>CAVWRP010000017.1:0-142334 GCA_963757345.1 Terriglobia bacterium
GTTGCGGTAAGGCACAGGCGCAAATCGTGAGACGAAAGAAGTCCGTCAAATGGACCCGAAGTTGCGAACGAAGTGAGCGGGAACACACAGAACTGCCCTTGATGATCTTCTGCATGAGTTCGATGCCGATCAGAACCCGTCGGATGTCCTAAAAGGTTTGAAGCCGAGCATCTTTTGGATGCGGAATCACCCGCCGATGATCCTGTTCCACGACATTGTTCCAGTAAGGACAAGCGCGCGAAGGCCAAACATCAGACCCTAGAAAGCCTCCCGAAACAAAAGCTGCGCAGTATGATAACGGCTGTTCGGTTCCAATTTGTCGCGCGACCGAGCCGTGCGCTCAATTACATTTGCGGGATACGTCGTATGATCATCATCAAAGCACTGGCAGTATGCAATTGCTCTTGATCGAGGACGAAGAGGATGCGGCCCGGATGATCGCCAAAGGACTGCGGCAGGAATCGTATGGCGTCGATGTCGCAAGCGACGGCGAGTCCGGATTAAATAAGGCCTTAACGCATCCGTACGATCTCATTATCTTGGACATTCGATTGCCTGGAAAAGACGGTTGGGCGGTCTGCCGCGAAGTACGGCAAGCCGGCCTCGAGATCCCCGTTTTGATGCTGACGGCAAGTGGCGCCTACCAAGACCGGGTCAAGGGGCTCGACCTTGGAGCAGACGACTATCTCGTCAAGCCGTTCGACATCAACGAACTTCTCGCCCGAGTGCGAGCACTGCTTCGCAGGAGGCCCTTGCTGCAAAACCCCGTCATTCGCGTGGATACGCTCGATGTTGATACACAATCGAGGACTGTTCGAAGGGCAGGACAGTTTATTCGCCTCACGGCGAAGGAGTACGCGCTGCTGGAATGCCTAGCACGAGATGCCGATACTCTGCTGGGCCGGGAAACTATTTCGGAGCGGGTCTGGAACCAATCTTACGACACTTTCTCAAATCTAATCGAGGAATACATCAAACGACTAAGGAAGAAAATCGACTTCGAGGGGCAGAAACCGCTGATTCACGCTCGACGCGGCGAAGGCTACATTCTTACGGCAAAAGAGTTCGCGTGAATCCCGTCCGTGGCCGGTCCGCTTTCCAGAACTGGAATCGCAAGCTCGAACGTCGTGCGTCCGAGGCGCGACTCCACCAACGTGAGCGTGCCGCCATGGTTTTCAGCAATGGATTTGGCAATCGCCAATCCCAGACCGGCTCCCGGAACAGCTTCGGTGCCAGGTCTGCGCTCTCGAAAGAAGCGTTCAAATACTCGCGGCTGCGCCGCTTCAGAAATACCCGTACCGCTATCGATAACCGAACATACCCAGCACTCCCCACGCCGTACAAGCGTGACGTCGATGTTTCCGCCCAGCGGCGCGAACTTCACTGCATTATCGAGCAAAGCTAGGACTGCCTGTTTCAGGAGATCCTCATCGCCCAGGCACTTCGCTTCCACCAGACTGTTCAGCTTCAAATTCTGCCGCTTACCGCTTGCGAGAGTTCTTGCAGCGCGAACTGCCTCCGCGATGGTATCGTCCAAGTACATTTCTTTTCGCTCGAACTTTAGAGAAGCCGTGTCACTTTGTGAAAGGAAGAACATGTCTTCAACCATTCTTCGAAGCTGGAGCAGCTGGTGCTCAATGATCTGCAATGATTCCTTGCAATCATCTAGGTTAGATTTCGAGTCGCGCGTCGTAACTTGGGAGGCCGCGAGCGCGACGGTGACGGGAGTTCTGATCTGGTGCGAAGCGTCCGCCATGAATCGTCGCTGAATCTGGAACGCGTCCTGGAGGCGGTCCAGCAGGGAATTGAATCTCGTTCCGAGTCTACCTATCTCGTCCCCATCATTGCTGACCTGCACACGGGCGCTCAGATCCGAAGACGTGACTGTGTCGACGGTTCGCGCAAGGTCCTGAAGCGGCCTCAAGGATCTCCTTGCAAACAAATATCCGCCGAGTCCGGCGAGAGCGAGACCGAACGGTACGAGAACAAATAAGCCGATACGAATGCGCCCGAGTTGCGCCAACGCCGGGGCAGTCGGTTTGGCGGCATAGATCTTGTAGAGCGTGTGGAATTTGGGCACTTGCACGCTGCGAAACGCAACCCGAACTCCCGCTAGTGTCGCTCCATTTCTCAATTTCTCAGCCGGAATGGTCCGGAGGTCGACAACGTGCGCGACGGCCTTATAGGCGGCGGTTCGATTCTGGTCACGAACCAGGATCTGGGTATCGGTAAGATCCGAGCCTCCTGCTTCATCTAACACCAACTGCAGGTCCTTCTCGCCAGCGGCCTTTGTCGAATGCTCGTTCAATTCGTGTTCGGCGGACATGGCGCTTGCGCCTGCTGCAACCTGCAACGCAGCGTCGAGTCGGAGATACGCATCGTTCCTGACCAGAACGTAAGCCGCAATGGCAAGCGCAATGACAATTACGCCAAAGAGCGTAGTAAACGAGATCGCCAATCGGGCTCTTGTCGACATTCTTGATTAGGGGCGCAGCAAGCACCCGAAGCTCAGATCGATGTTCCTCCGATCGAAAGATAAATGCACGATAAATCTCCTACGCGAATCGGCTCTGGAACACCGCACCACCTTGATCTTATACATTTGCGGCACCTAAGATGAAAGTTCCGATGCTACGACTCGTCGTCGCTTTTCTGCTAGGTCTAATCATTTTGCCCCTGTTTGGCTGGTTGTACTTTCGGTTCGGGTATGCGCCGGTTGCAACTGCATCGTCGCCAATGCCATTCGAAGAGCGGTTAGCACACATGGCTCTGAATGCTCGCATTCGGAAAGAAGCGCCGAAGAATTCACCGTTGCAAACAAGCGGGGAGATTTATCTCGCCGGGGCGCACATTTATCGCACAAACTGCGCCATATGCCACGGATTGCCCGGTCAAGCTGCCTCGCCCACTTCCAAGGGCATGTATCCGCACCCGCCGCAGTTGTTCAAAGGTCATGGTGTAACCGATGATCCCGTTGGCGAGACCTATTGGAAAGTGGCGAATGGAATTCGATTGACCGGCATGGCAGCCTACACGGGCGCGCTGAGTGAGACGGAAAGATGGCAGGTTAGCTTGCTGCTTGCGAACGCTGACAAGTTGTCTCAGCAGGTTCGTAGCACTCTTGAACAGCCATTGAGCACGAATTAAAACAGGTTCGAGAATTCATATATTTATCTTCCGTTTAGGAACACCCAATTAAGTTGGCGCGTCAAATACTCACTTCCCTGTGATTGCGCTGACAACGACCGCGCCCAGGGAGGATCAGCCTAACCATGTCCGCAATACCCGACGCACACGACTGCCTGACCGCTAATATCACGGAAACGAGTTCCGAGCGACAGTATGCGAACGCAGTAAATCCGCAGTGGTCCCGTCTGCTCAAGTTATTGCAGATGAATGTGCATTATGAACGGTGTGTCGGTGCCGAGCTTTTCACCACGGGAGGACAGCGCATATTGGATTTCCTTTCCGGCTACTGCGTTCACAATCTCGGCCACAATCATCCAGCGATTATTGATGCGATCAAAGATGAGCTGGATCGTCGCGGCCCTGCAATGCTCCAAAGCCATGTACCTAAAAATGCCGGCGAACTGGCTGAGCGATTGTGTTCACTGGCAGCGGGCAGCGTGAAGAAAGCGTTCTTTTGCAGCTCAGGCAGCGAAGGTGTGGAAGCCGCAATCAAGTTTGCCAAGGCGCATACCAAGAGAGCGGGCCTTCTCTATGCCGAGGGAGCCTTTCACGGACTTACTTGCGGCGCGCTTTCTCTCATGGGCGAGCCGTTTTGGAAGCAGGGGTTCGGCCCCCTGCTAAGCGACACGCAACAGATTCCATTCAACGATCTTTCCGCCCTGGAACAGCAGCTACGGACAAAAAGATACGCGGCGCTTTTCCTTGAGCCGATTCAAGGGGAGGGTGGTATCCGGCTTCCAGCACAAGATTTCCTGTCTAAGGCAAGTTCATTATGCAAACGATACGGAACCTTGCTTGTGCTCGATGAAGTGCAAACCGGGTTTTTCAGAACCGGTAAATTCCTGGCAGCGCACCACTACTCTACTGAGCCGGAGATGATAGTACTTGCCAAGGCGATGAGCGGAGGTTTGGTTCCGAGTGGTGCTGTCCTAATGACAGATGCGATTTACGACTCTGTTTACGGCTCGCTGAAACGATCGCTCATCCATACCTCCACATTCTCAGAGAACGGTCTCGCCATGCGCGTTGGACTTGCCGTACTCGACACTCTTGAAAGGGAAGATGCCGGGATTCATTCCGCTGCGCTCGGTATGTACATGCGCGGGCGCCTACGAGATGTGCTTGGCGAGTTCGAAATGGTTAAAGAGGTCCGTGGTGAAGGGCTTTTCTCTGGAATTGTGTTCCAGGTGCCCCACAAGCTTTCATTACGTCTTGCCTATCAAGCCTTCGCGAAAATTCACCCGGCGATGTTCGGACAGGTTCTCGTCATGCGCCTCTTCCGCGATCACGGGATTCTCGCGCAGGTCTGCGGAAATAACTTCTTGGTCTTAAAGCTCGTTCCACCTTTGATAGTCAGCAAAAGTCAGATCGACGAGGCAGTGGAAGCAATTTATCAGATTGTCAAATTGGCTCACGATCCCACGGTGTTTTGGAGTGAAGCGCTCGGCTTGGCTCGACGAGTTGCAAATGTTTAGTTCCGATCGAAAAGTGTGCGTAGTGGGAGGCGGGCCGGTTGGTCTTGCCGCGGCGATTGCGTTAAAGCGTGAAGACTGTGACGTGACTGTAGTGGATTGCGCCGTACCGCCCGTGGCCAAGGCTTGTGGTGAAGGCCTCATGCCCGATAGCATCGCGGCGTTGGCGGAGCTCGGCATCGAAATTCCCGCTGATGCTGGATTTGCATTCCGTGGCATCCGCTTCGCCGATGCCTGCTCCTCTGTTTTCGCCGATTTCCCGAACGGCATTGCACGAGGCCTGCGGCGAACCGTTCTCCACGAACTTCTAATCCAGCACGCGACCGGGCTGGGTGTTTCGATCTTTTGGGGCGCAAAGCGCGTCCGCCTAACTGAGGGCCGGGTCTCGGTGGATGGACGCTCGATTCAGGCCGACCTTGTGGTGGGTGCTGACGGGCAGAATTCACAAATCCGGCGTCAGGCATCGCTCGACCACGTTAAGCGCGAAGGGCGGCGCTATGGCTTCCGGCGGCATTATCGGATCGCGCCGTGGTCATCCTACATGGAATTGCATTGGGGACCGCGTTCGCAAATCTATACCACACCGGTTGCGGAGGATGAGATTTGTGTTGTGGTCATTTCGCGCCATCCCAAGCTTCGACTGGAGCACGCGCTGTGCAACTTTCCCGAATTACAAAAACGTCTCAAAGGTTCTCTTCCGGTTTCGCCGGAAATGGGGGCGCTTTCGATCTCTCGCACGCTGCGATCCGTCCAGCGTGGGAATGTCGTCTTAATTGGAGATGCTTCGGGTTCAGTGGATGCAATCACCGGTGAGGGCATGTGCCTGGGATTTAAACAAGCACTCGCGCTTGCCCACGCGATCAGAACAGGGGATGTTCGGGAATACGAAAGCCAGCATCGAGCCCTGATGAAGCGTCCGCAAAGAATGGCGTCACTCATGCTGACGTTGGAGCACAGTGGCCAGCTTCAAAGACGAGCCCTGGCGGCCTTCGCGCAGAATCCTGAACTTTTCGAATCATTGCTCGCTATTCACGTGGGAGCTTCATCCTTTGGTGAGCTGCGTTCTTGGCGTCTCCTGGATTTCGGCCGGGCCTTTCTTGCCGCATAGGACCAATTTGTGTTGAAAGGAACCGTGCCTTACTTACTGGCGACTTCGCTGTTATCGATCCTTGCACTGCCCGCGTTGCACGCTGAAGAGCTAACGGTCGACCTGGACTCAGCCCAGACAAAAATTGCTTTTGTATTAAGCGACGTTCTGCATACTGTGCGTGGAACCTTTCGATTGAAAGGAGGACATATCTCGTTCGATCCCTCAATCGGCATAATCAGCGGCGACATCACCGTCGATGCTGCAAGTGGGAGCAGTGGCAATACGATTCGGGACAAGCGAATGACCCGAGACATTCTAGAGGCTCAGCGTTATCCCGGAGTGCGTTTTAGTCCGACTGCATATAGAGGATCGCTTGCGATGGCCGGTACTTCAAGTATCGAAGTCACGGGATCATTTTTGATTCACGGTAAGGCGCGCGAGATCACGATCCCAATGAAGATGCAGATGTCCCGCGAGGACATCACCGCCATTGGCAAATTCACTGTACCGTACGTGCAATGGGGCATGACGAACCCAAGTAGCTTCCTGTTAAAGGTAAACGACAAGGTGGAAATCGACCTCACTGCCGTTGGGCATGTAAACGGACTGCGTGTACCCTGACTGCTTGAAAATCTCGCCGCGCTGTCCTCCACAACGGCAACTGCAGCGAAAGTTAGCCGTAAGGGGTAGCCATTAGCAAGTCCAGTACTCACTCCACATGAAAGTTCGCATTCTCCGTCCGAGGGTGATTTCTGAAGTTCTGCGCGGTGGTTACTTCCTCGGGGGTCGGAAATGTATGCGCGCTAATGTGAGCCGTGGAGGGTCGCAGCGGTTTTAGGCGGAGCGAAACGAATACTCAAAGCGGAGTTTTTCTCAAATTTCACGTCTGTGCCGCGGGAGATTACGGTTGAGTAAACGGACCATGCAAGCCCGTAAAAACCTAGCGCGGCTCCAATATAATGCGGACCGAAGCTAGCCGCAGGGATGTGTTGCAAATATGATTTTCAGGCGGCTTCGTTGCAGATCCGAAATGCTGGAACACCCGCAAATAAAGGCGATTAATTAAAACATTTCGGATTACTCTTGTTCCGATTGCGCCATTTGCAACACATCCATTTGCAACACATCCCGATCCGGTTCCCGATAAGTAGGTGAAAAAGACTTGGACCCAACCAGGCAGGGCTTTTATCAAAGGAGCCCCGCAGATGACAAACCTTAGTCTAGACGTAACTGGGCAGAGTGCAGCTAGTTTCGCATCACTAACCCCAGTAAACGACGTTGGGAGCACACCCCCTACGTCTCAAACCAGCGCAGTTTCGTTGTATCCTCCGGCAACGGCCGATACCGTCAAGAGTGCGGTCGGCCAATACATGAGTACACCAGTCATCCTTATAAAGACTAAGGGAGACGATGCCATGCAGCAAGTTGGTCCGAAAGAGCCCGGCAACTCGCTCCCTCAAATCCAGAACTGCGCCTGATATAAATAGCGCCTTTCATCGGTTCCTCCGGAGAAGCGCATGCTGCCATCGGCAGTCCTATCGTGAAAACGAAATTGCGGCGGTTTACTTGGGCATCACGTCCAAAATAGAAGATGGCACCAGATTACTACCAGTAAATGCCGTCAGTTCTGCCGTCCATGCGCGCCAAACCACAGGCAGATTTACCGATAGAGATACGGCGATGACACCGGAGCGGTTTTTGTAGCGCGAGTCAATACGAAATCCATCTTTGGTTGGATGCAAGAAGATCCGATTGCGGATAAAATTGACCGCAATTGCGGATGACTTCAGACGCGAATGTCAAATCGGATGTTGTGGTCGTCGGCGGTGGACTCGCTGGCCTGGCATCAGCGATTCACCTTGCCCGTGCGGGGGTCACGGTTACCTCCCTGGAACCTGTCGAACAGTTCGAGCAAATCGTAGGCGAATCCCTCGATTGGTCGGCGCCGGAATTCTTTGAGGAACTTGGGTTCGAGATGAAGGATCTCGTACAGGCAGGAATTGCCACATATAAGCGCCATGTCACCCTTCAGCTCGCAGACGGCTCACACGCCGAGTACATCCCCTCGGACTGGCTGGGCCGGCCGCCTTTCAATATTGAATTACGGACGTTGCATCTCGATCGCGTAAGCCTTCACCAGGAATTACGGCGGGTTGCAGAACAGTCCGGCGTGTCATTCATACATGAAACAGCGGCAATAATCGAACGCACCGGAAAAAGGGTTGAGTCCTTTTTGACAGATTCCGGTACTCGCTATACGGCACGCTGGTTTATTGACGCCTCAGGGTCGGCGAGCACTTTTCTCGGCCGACAGCTCGACTTGCCGTACACCCAGTATGGACCGAGAAAGGTCGGAATGTGGTCGTACGCATCTGTTGAAGATTGGCAAGAGGGCACGATTCTGTACAGCGAGAACCGAAAGGATGAATACTTCAGCTGGATTTGGGAGATTCCGATTGCCCCCGGGAAAGTGAGCCTCGGTTACGTGACGACCGGGGCTGCAATCAAACATCAACGAGCCCGAGGGCAGTCGGTCGATGATATCTTCCGGCTTCAATTGAGCAAGTTCGCACGGTTTGACCGGGTTCTGTCGGAAGGCAATTTGTCAACACCTGCAGTCCGCTCGTTTCAGTGCCGCGATTGTCTAACGGCTTGCGGACCCAACTGGGTGATTGTCGGCGAAGCAGCGGCCGTTGCGGACCCAATTACGGGCAATGGGGTGACCGCCGCGCTCAGGCACGCAGCGGAGGGAAGCCGTTTAATTCTGAGATTCCTGAAACGAAAGAGGATTCCCTGGTATGCCCGCGCCATGTATAACTTGCGCGTTTCCCAAACGGCTAAATTCTTCAACAGTCTCATTGAGAAACTGGCCTACAATTGCACGCTCAGAAATCGCTTCGGCTTGCTTAAGACAGGCGATATTTACACCGCGCTTGCGTGGAGCTTGAATCATCTTTACTCCAGAATACGGCCAGACGGCATATTCAAGACAGCAGCATTCGTCACCGCGCTGTCTACGTTCCGCGCGATCGCGTGGCTGATGGAGCGAATCGTTGAGCTGTTCCCTGCTCGCGGTCCGCGGCTCGTCCTACGTGAGGTTGACTGAGGCGCATGCGTCTCGTGTGTCGCGGCTCGGGCGACCCGACCCTCTTTATACACGGCATTCCCACAAGCAACCGACTCTGGGATGGCGTGATCCGCAAACTTTTGGAACGATTTAGCTGCTATACGCTCGATCTACCTGGGTTGGGAGCTGAGCCGGGAAAACGCTGTCATTGAACCGCGAATTGAGTTAAGATTTGTGAACTGATCCCAAGATGATGACTGGCAAAGAATCTGTCCCATGTATGGATAGACGAACCCTCGGCGAGCAGTTCGCGACTGCTACACGCTTGTACGCCGAAGCTGTTGTAGCACTGACTTGCAACGAGGCGACCATGTCCCCGCGTGACTATTACACCTTTCGCGAAATCGTGAAGCAGGCGTATGTCAGATCGGAAGCTATCGCAAGAGCGTTTGACGAACATGTCGAGTCGCATCAGTGCGTGGGTATGGACTCGGGGCAATGCACCGCCATTGGGGCTTGCGCATAACCGCCTGAACTCTCGCCACGCCAGTTCATCGGAACCTATATAGGATCCGAATGCTGCGGCGCTAACGCGACGCCAAAATCCGGACTAAGATCGACTGTTTCTCCAAAATATTCCGAAAGTTCTGTAATGATTGATGTTGATCAAGTGTTGCCTGCTCCTGTGGTCGGCCCGTCAACAGATGCTTATGCTGCTGGGTGTGCTGTCCTCCTTGTTTAAGACCTCGGTTGAACTTCGGTTGGAAAACCTTGCGTTGCGGCACCAACTCGGCGTGTTGCGTCGGTCAGCGCCGAAGCGGTTGAAGCTGATGCCTGCCGATCGGATTCTTTGGGTCGGGTTACGCCGTGTCTGGGCGGACTGGAAATCCGCCCTGCTGATCGTGAAGCCAGAGACCGTCATCGCTTGGCATCGCAAAGGCTTTCGTCTCTATTGGACTTGGAAAGTTCGGCGCGGGAAGCCTGGGAGGCCTGCCCTGTCGCAGGAGGTTCGTAATTTGATCCGCAGGATGAGCCGGAACAATCCGCTGTGGGGTGCTCCACGAATACACGGCGAATTGCTCAAACTCGGCATCGAGATCACCGAACCGACGGTAGCCACATACATGTTGCGACAGCGCAAGCCTCCTTCACAGACTTGGCGAACGTTCCTGGAAAACCATGTGAAGAGCATCGTGTCGGTGGACTTCTTTACTGTGCCGACCATTCGGTTCCAGGTACTCTACGTTTTTCTGGTGCTGGCGCATGATCGCCGCCGCATTCTCCAGTTTGGCGTCACCGCTCATCCGACGGCGGAGTGGACGGTGCAGCAACTTCGCAATGCGTTTCCGTGGGAGAGTGCGCCCCGCTATCTGCTGCGCGACCGCGATCGGATCTTCGGCGAGGAGTTTGTCAGCCAAGTAAACGCAATGGGAATCAAACAGGTACTTTCGGCGCCCCGTTCTCCTTGGCAGCGGGCGTATGTCGAGCGGCTCATTGGCTCCATTCGCCGCGAATGTCTGGATCATGTTGTTGTGTTCAGCGAGAGCTCTCTACGTCGCACACTCATGGCTTATTGCGCTTATTACCATAATTGGAGGACTCATTTGTCATTGCGAAAAGACGCCCCGGAGGTACGACGAGTACAGCCCGTTACCGACGGCAAAGTAGTGGAGACGCCTGAAATCAGCGGTCTGCATCACCATTACGAACGCCGAGCCGCTTAGTCTTCTTCCACGTACAAAGGAGAGCCATGCCTGTTGCGGCGGTCCGACGTGGCTGCCATCATCACTGCACTGCATCCGAACGCGAATTTCCGTTTCCCGATCACCCTACAAAGACGATAGCGGATGCGTCCGTCGCTGTTTGGCGGCCAATGTTCGAATTATTTGTAGGGAGACGTTGCGTAGCTTTAGCAGAGTTAGCGGCGACGCTATCGTGTGGCCCGAAGGCCTATCGCATAAGCCCGGGCAAGCCGTCATTTGGTTTCCGCGGTTGGGTCACCCTCCGTTCTCGATGAGCGTGATTCCTGGAAGCCGCGATCGCATCCGTCATCGCCGTAAATATGCGGAAGGCAATATGCGTAACAACAGCTTTTATTTCCGCGGCCCAGCTGCAAGCCAGAATCTAAAGGCTCAAAATCTAGCAGTGTTTTCGCAGCTTGCCGAGGGTATTGATGAGGAAACATGGCTGTTTCACCTTTACCGAGGTGACTACTCACGGTGGTTCCGTGAGGCTGTCAAGAACCCCTATCTCGCGGATCAGACGGAGCGCGTATGGTACGGAAACTGGATCTGCTTGAACTGACATTGGTTGATCGCCACCAGAATTGAGCTGGCGATAATGACGGAACGACATGTCGAAAGTGCTCGATCCGTTCCGCTTCGTCCTCATCGCCCTAGCGGTGTCAAGGGCGGAGTGAAAGTTTCCCAGTGCGGCGGAGTAAAAGGCGACCACTTCGGTAATTCTTTGGATAGCTCAATAGGCATTCTTAGCTGTTTCTGGGGATGGCTGGAGTGCAGCCCCTTGCGACGCCCGTTAGGGGGCGCGTTTTGGGCGGAGTGGAAGCTATCTCCAGAAACGAGCGCCGGCGCTGCCGCGATGTCTGGATTTCACCCGGCACCTCACGATGCCCCGGCGCAAGACGCGAGGTCAAAGATGGATCGCTACTCCTTTCTTGCGGGACTCTTTCATCCCGTATTGCACGTCGGTTTATCCCGACGCTTTCGATTGCTCAACTTCTATCAAGACGCCGCTTGAATTTTTTACCCTACGGGGTTGACAACGAAGCCAGCCAGATAGGTAATTTCTCTGCGAGTAGACAGTGGCCTTGCCAGAGTTGACCTAACTGATATGTGACGCTGCTTGCCCCGGGACGAACGGGAATATCCAGCTTATTCAAAGCATCCAACGAGGGCTGCGTCATCCGCGATCAACCTAGCGAATTCCGGCCACGCCTCTCTGTCGGAGAGAATTGTATAGAAATCCTCTTTAACAGAAGGTGCTCGTTCCACGGCGATCCTCCATTCCTCTTTGGAGAAGGGCTGCTTTCGGACGGACTCCCAGAAGTCTGTTCGCGCGAACAGGTCCCCGATTCTCTCGTGGTGGCTTCCGCCCTGCAGGCTGCTGACGAGGTAGGCTGCCGTCCCCGTCTGGAGGCCGTGGAGCCGCGGCCTCGCCCCGGTCATGTCGAGCGCGTGAGAAATGAGGTGCTCACTGCCGCTGGCTGGTCGCGATGACCCTGCGATCTCCATGGCAACCCCGTTCAGCATGAGGGAAGTGGCCAAGAGTCTAATGCCCTGTTCGTCTGCCACCGGATTGGCCATGAACTGAAAGACGCTAGCATCGGACATCAATGCAGCCAGATCATTCACTGGAACTCCCCGCCGGTGGAAGGCCAGTTTCCAGTCCGAAACGGCCGTGAACTTAGACGACAGATCGCCGACTCCAGAATGCCAGAGCGTCAGCGGTGCCCTTTGACAGACGGCGAGATCGACTACCACCGCATAAGGAAGACCGGCGGGCAAAGACCGACGCTTACCCTTCAAAGTCAAACTCGCTTGTGGCGAGCAGAAACCGTCGTTGGAAAGAGAAGTCGGCACCGCGAAGTAGGGCAGTCCAGTGAGGGAGGCAGTGTACTTGGCCACGTCGAGCGCCTTGCCGCCACCGACTCCGACCAATGCCCGGCACGAAGAAGGCATTTCGCCCAACAAGGACACCGCCTCCTCTACGCTCGCCTCCTTCACTTCATGGAGCAGAGCCGATGCTACGCCGTGGTCCCGAAGGCTCTGTAGAGCCGTGTCAAGGATCGATTGCAACAGGCCTTCGCTGTGAAATAGAGCCACGGGTGTCAGGCAGGGGCGCGCCAGGTAAAGGCCCAGGCGCTGTAGTGCGCCGGGCTTCATACGAACAAGCCAGGGCACACCAATCTGAGCATTCTTCACGTCAGTTCCCTCGCAATCTCACTCCAGTGCGAGAAGGGCCGAAACGCCTCCCCGCGCTCCCGCAGCGCATCTGCCAGGAATCCCCGCGCGAAACGAAACTCCGGCCGAACGAGCAATGCAGGCTTCAAGTCAGGCGGCCCGTCGCCAGCGAATGCCACCGTCTCCGCTACGTCGAGGGCGTGCCGGACTACGGCCGACTTATCCACGCCTACTGCCGCCGAATGATATGGGGATGAGGGATCCAGCTTCTCCAATACGAGCCCACGCCCGTTCTCCAGGCGCCCCGGGTTCGAGTAGACGGTCGCGGCCACACCGGCGCGCCTGAGGACGCGCTCGACGTACCAGGAGGAGCCGGCCGAAACCACAAAAAGTTCCCAACCCGCACGATGCAGAAGCGCTGCCGCCGCGCCTAGGTCCGGATCCGGTTGACTGGCTGCGAGCAGCTCATCGAGCTGCTGTTCCTCAGTAGGCGCAAATGCAAAGTACGCCGCCATTGCCTCGAAATGAGTGATCCGGCCCTCGCGGTACTGGGCGAAGTAATCAGGTGTATCCGCGGGGATATAGCGTTCGGCCAGCAGCGAATAAAAGTCTTTGTCAGTGATCGTGCCGTCGTAATCAGAGATGAGTATCCTACGCATTTTCTCCATGATGTCAGCCTGCGTTCAGGTAAGTTTCTGAAATGTACCTCAGGACAATTGAGGCGCACGACGAGCGATCAGGCAGAACTTCGACTAGTCCCGCAGTCATGAACACGCAAACATTCTGGCTGTGTCGCTAATAGGATTGGTGCAGGGGATTGGCTGAAGTCCATTGCGCTCATGCGAAAGGTCCGGCATCGTGGCATCTTCAAAGTTGGTTGGGTCTTTAAGTTCGCAGCCGCCGCTTACAACTTGGTGCGCGGATGCGGAACCTTGGGTCGCCCCCGCTCAATCCGCATAACCGAAGGTCGAAGTGTGTCTGTCACATGAAAACAGGCTCTCAGATACACAAACGGCCCAGCCGGAGGCCTTGACCGAAACCAAAATCAGAAAAAGAAGAAAAGGGCTCCTCTTCGGCCACCCGTTTTTTCAGCACACTGCTAGTCGCCGAGGAAGGATCTCGGCGAGCCAAGCCCCCTAGCCCGAACCTTGTCACGGCAAATCATGCTAAGCCGGATTCATCGAGCCCAAGCGATGAGGACCAGATCCGGATTCTTCCTGACGGCTTGCCGACCAAACCGGACGAAATGGCCGCTGGTCGCCGGATGGACAATTTACCATTTACCTCAGCTAAAATCCGGGACCGGGTCGGACTTGATGGCCATTACGGCACAGGCGGATGCAAAGCGTCGTAGTGCAGACTCCGGCAAATGAGGGCCAGGGCAGTTTTTCTCTCGACGGACATTGGGTCGCCTAGATCTCGAATGAGTCCAGCCTGAGCGAGATCTACGTGATTCCGCTCCCGCATATCCAGCAGTGGCAAATGCCTGGTGTCGAGAGGCGGTGGCGCGCAGCCGCGGAACGGCAAAGAGCTGTTTTACATATCGCCGAGCTCGAAAACGATGGCGGTGGAGGTCAATCCCCAGCCGGTGTTCCGGACGGGTAACCGCAAACGTTATTCCAGACGGAAATGGTGGACACCGAATCCGCACCGGTCAGATGAGCTGGGGCCCGGCGCCGGCGGTGACCGGTTCTTCATCATTAGTGTCCCCATCGGGGATGGTGGAAACCCCTCGCCTTTAGGCGAAGCAAGATTTGGTGTAACGTGGTCGCGTGCGGCATTACCGGATGGGCGCGCACACGAAGAGCGACCTGAAGGTCCATCTAGTGTGGATACCGAAATATCGGAAAGCGGTATTGACAGGAGAGTGGCTCTTCGTGTGCGTGACCTGCTGCGGCAAATTGCCGTAGAACATGAACTAGAGATCGTGTCCGGTAAGGTGGCACGCGACCACGTTCACCTGCTGCTCTCTTATCGAACCAACCAGGGCGTGAGCCAGATCGTGCAGTGGCTGAAAGGAATCAGCTCGCGGGTCCTACTGCAGGAGTTTCCGCACCTACGAAAGAAGTTCTGGGGAAGGCATCTATGGGCGCGAGGATATCTGACGGTCAGTTCCGGAACGATCACCGATGAAATGATCCGCGAATATATTGAAGAACAAGAAGGGGAACAGATAGCCGACGACAGTCGATTTCCAATCGACAGCACCTAAACCCCTCGGCTTCAAGCCGAGGGTGGTTTAGTGAGTGAGAACTCTTCCGAGAGAGTGAGAACTCCACCAACGCGTCGTCGCTCACCGTAGCTCTGAACTGGCGGCCCGGACAACGGAAAATGAGCTTCGCCCGCCGCAGTTCTTCCGAACCGCTTTCCGCACGCCTCAAAACTGGTACTGCAGACTAATGCGCAGAACGCGTGGCGTCTGAATGGCCAAAGGTAAGCGCTTGTTGAACGCTTTGCTGCTGACGTAGCTTTCCTGAATTCTGTTGGCGACGTTTGTGACGTTCAGCAGATCGAAACCGGTAATGAGTTGGCCAAAAGGCAAATGAAACCGGCGCCCCAGTCGCAGATTCCAGTTCATGACGAACTCGGCGCGGTTGCCGCCTTCCGGGCTTCCTCGAACAGTCGTGTCCACCAGAAAGGGCCCTTGCGGCAGACCGGTAACGAGCAGGCGCCGGGCAAAGACCAGCCCGTCAAGATAGTCGACAATGTCAGCCACGTCAAGGTTTCCGAGCCAGGCAGGGAGGTGCGAGATTGTCTCCACCTTCCCGATATAGGCCCGGTCGAAAAAATCGCGTCCAGCCGCGTTGATAGATGTATTCGGATCCTGATAGAGCGCGCCGATCACACCAGGGTCGTTCTCTAGCACGCCGTCGCCAGGGTTAGTAGGGCCAAAGGATTTTTCAGCAGTGAAAGAGGCGTGAAAGTCAATAAAGCGATGCTGAGTCGCAAGCTGGGCGGTGAAGCCCTCGTATTGCATGCGCAGACCGCGGGGATTGGTGAGGAAAAACATGTCTTGGCCTAGAGTGGATGGATTTTGTTGGTAGATGGTGAGGTGCTGGTCGTCCGCCGTCCCCGGTATTCCGTCTGGGCCAGGATCAAGAATGGTCACGGGCGTGAAGCTCGAAGGCGGAATGCCTGTGTTGACGAGGGCGACTCGAACCTTGTCGTCGCGCCGGTACAACTGCAGACTCGCGAAAGAGTGAAAAGGCAAGGAAGCGGTTGCGCCCACATTAAATTCGTCCGCGTAGGGGCGATGAAGCGAGGGGGAGATGCTCGAGTAGGGTCCACCGAACCGGCTTAGCAGAACGCCTTGTTCGCCCGGTTCGAAGCGGCTGTCTCCATTCAGATCGTTCCATTGATACGCGAGTCCCCCGAGGCTGTTCGGATTGCCGTAATCGAGATATCGACCTGCGAGGATCTGATACGAGCGGCGATAACCAGCCCGAAGGACAATACGACGAGGTCGCGGAATCGCTACCGCGAGACCGGCTGAAGGCGCTGCGCTATTCCACGAGATCAGACCACCGCGAGAAAGAAACGTTCTTGCCGGCACGAATGACCCCTGGGCGCTGGATTGGTTCGGAAGTGAACCGCGCGAAAAGTCTGACAGAAGTCCAGCATTGACCGCTAGCCAGGAAGTGAGCTTCACTTCATCTTGTGCGAAGAAGGTTCCGTCAAGGATTTGCTCGCGGCTATCGAGCGGAGTATTTAATTCCAGAACATAAGCGGGTGCGCCTGCAGAGGTGATCAGATTCAGGCCCGAAGGAGCGTCAACCTGGTTGCGCACTTTGGAGTAGGTCCAACCGCCGCCGAATGAAAAGCGATGTATAGAAGAGCCCAGGTGAACGGCGCCTGGCTCGAACACCGTTTCGATCGCTTGCCGTGCACGAACAGCAAGATTGTTGAGTGGCGCCGGGCCTGTCACGCCCCCCCCGAGAAGATCAGTACCGCTCTGCGCGCCAGCCACCCTCCCGGACCCAGTATCAAAGTGGGCTGTCGAAAACTGGTAACGCACTTGGATCGCTCCGCAACGCGAATCATCGCCGGTTAGCCTGGTCCATCCGAGCTGTAGAAAATCGAGATGGTTCGTTTCGCCAAGACCGCTGAATCCGAACGAAGTATCGAACGAGGGTGCCGCGCGCCGTGCAAGCAGACCTTCTATACCTGCGGGCTCTCCCCAATCTGAAAGATTGATCCGCGAGCCGGTATATTGAAAATCCATTCGGTCTTTCCCCGTCGGTTGAATACGGCTGCGCACGTTGCCGAACAGCAGACGGCTCTTTTGGTCCTGGCCAAGGCGAGCGACCGGAATAGTTTGAGAGGACCACTGTCCTGTACCGGAGGCATAAATATCCGCGCGTTTACCGATAGGGCCTCCGACCTGGAGATTATCGCGCGTGAACCAAAGGAATCGCTGCGTTTGTTGAAGCTCGTTTCGGGTTGGTGAACTCGGGAGATTGTCAGACGCAAAAGCCGAGCCGGTGCCGGCTATGAATAGGGATCCATGCCAGCTTGCCCCGGCCTGTGCAGAAAACGTGTTGACTGTAGAGCAGAACGCAGCCGATGTGCCTGCGGCTACACCGTTATAGACCGCAATCTCGTCGATCGAGCAAAGATCTTGAAAAAGCAGAGAGCGCCCGGGTTGGTACGGATCGGTAGCATTCATCCCCTGCAGCTGGTAGAGCGTCCCAGTCCAGGTGAAAGCGCGAGGCGCCTCGAGAGCCAATCTCATGCTATTCAGGCCCGTGAAGTCGATGCTTTGCGTAACGGCTGCGGGCTCGCGGCTTAGCAGCAGACCAGCCAAGCTGTAAGAGCCCGCATAAATATCAGCCGACGAACTCGTGAGGCGCCATGATTCGAATGCATGAGGTGCCTCGCTGCTGCCATGGTCCGCGGCAGCCGATCCAGCGGAAGCCGGGCCCACCACCAGGCTCGAATACGTAACGTGAAGAGCGTAGACGTGCAGTGCGACCGCGGGCGTGGAGTCTGCCCTGATTTCGTAGTCGCCGTAAGGCAAAACGAATTGAAACTCCCCGCGAGCGTTGGTCGCCACCTGAGCCCGAAAAGCGGCCGGGTGACCCGTGAGGCGAACTGTTACACCGGAAAGGGGCAGCCCATTACCGTTTACGACTGTTCCCGCCAGGGTCCGTCATCGATTGGGCGTGAACACAAACCGCGAAGGAAATCACAACCACAGTCAATCTGCATACAGCGGCGACACAAAAACCCTGGAGAGCAGCCTCTGTCATTTGCGCCTCCACTTTCCGACCTTGAGCTTAATGCAAGACCGCGTACCTGCTGATTGAGTAGCCGAGCGCGGCACCCATAAACACGTCCGACGGAAAATGAGATGAAAGCGTGATACGAGAGAAGCCGATGGCTCCAGCCATGCCGTAGGCGACCCACGGTACCCACTTGTGGTCTCGTCCGTAGCGGCGCGCGAAGACCGTGGCAACAGAGATCGCAGCGATCTCATGTCCCGAGGGAAAGCTGCCATTGCCGCGCCACCATGATCCGGTCGACTTAAACCACGTGTCTGCGAAGTTGCCGTGTGGTGCAATATCGACCGGCCGTAGCCTGCGGTCTACATCCTTCATCACGGTAGCTACAATCTCAGAGTCGGCTACGGCTTCACCGACGAGCAGCGCAGTCTGCTCGCCGTAAGAGTCATGGCGCAAAAAGCTGAAACCGTAGAACGAAACCGGCACGAGCGCAATGATCAGGCTGGTGTTGGAGCTGCTCAACACCTGATTGAAACTATGGAAAGAATTCGTGCGCCGGAAGTAGGGTGTGGTGCTAGGATCAAGCAGAACCAGCCCGGTAGTCACCCCGACAACCCCCGCCGTCGGAAGAACGTTGCGTCCTTGGGCAAGATGCCACGGAAACGTCCAGATGCGCTTTTGATCGCACAGCATGTTGGGAAGCAGCAGCTTCCAGGAGGCGGGTCGCTGATCTCCTACGAACGTTGCAGGACAGAAGCCTTTATTTGAAGGTGTCTGGGGCGCGCTGTCGTCGGGAGAAAGTGAGAGAGGCGAAGCGCCAGACGGCGCGGTCACCGCGGAGCTTTGCGAAATGTTCTGGGCCGAGACCTCGCGGGTCAGGGCAAGTGAGATACACAACGCAATGGTTAGCTTGTATCTACTGGGCATCCTCATTGGAAAGGATAAGAAGGGACGTTTCGCGCTGGAAAAATGTTGCAAGATTTGTTGGAGACGTCTAGCGAGTATTTTCCTCTTGCTTTCAGCATGGAACCGAAGCTGAAACATTCGTTTTGAGAGCAGATAAATAAATAGGCCGACTAGATCGTAAGGCAAAGGCGAACGTCAGTTTCCGAATGGCCGAACGCCAACCCCTGAGTATTATGCGAGGTTCAGTGGAAGGCTCTTTTTTCGTTGCCTACCGAACGGCCTGATTAGACGGCGGTTCCGGTGCGTGTCTTCGTTCGATGAGATAGGACCGTATCGTAGGCAAGGCTTTACCGACTGTCCATCTCGAAAATGTCATCTCACAACGGAATCAGCCAGTTAGCTCAAAGGATGTAAGAACGTTACGCGGACGTTACCAACGTTACCGAGGGCCCTGCAGACCGCATTCGAGTTTCCGGACCTTACGCGATAAAGACATAAACGATCCTGAAGTGTGCCGTGATGGAGACGAACAAATCGCAGGCTACGATCCCTTGCGCGTGATTCCGGAGAAAGGTTGAACCAGCGCTGGTCGCTGGCCCCATGCGGGCGGGGCGCTCCTTTGACGTATTTGCCCACCGTGCGCAGTGAGAGCCGAATCTGGAGCTTCAGTAAGAGTTCATGGCAAGTCGCTCTTCGCCCCAAGTCGGGTTTTCGGCTGCCATGCGCCGAATCAAGCCGATACGCTCGTGTGAAACTGGCGGTCTTCCGACCGGCCTCGATTTCCAACGCCAAAATTTCCGGAAACCGGCCCGATGCCAGCCGATCAAAGTGGCTGGTTTAACGATCACCAAAGCGCTGCGCTAGTCGAACAAGCGAGCGAGCTTCGAGAACACAAGGCGATCCGCGGCGGTTGTTGGCTGGCTCTCTTGTCACGCTCTCGAAAGAGGGCCAGCTGTTTACGCACGAACAGATTTCGGCGGCCAGCGCTGTGCGGCCGCGGAAAAGCGTAGTGCTGAAGCTGACGCAGTCAGAAACCACAATCTCGCAGCAATAGTCAGCCTCGAACGGTCCCCGAACACGCTCAGCACGCCGCCATCGTCTCACAGCTACCAAACTGATTTCACTGCGTCATTGAATTTTTTGCGAAACCACATCCGGGGAACTCGCGCGCGGCTACGTCTTCCAGCCTGGTTCTGTTTTCACGCATTTGCTCAGATTCCTGACGTAAATCGGCGCGGCCCTTCAGTGTGAAATGCGGATTGTGCTCCACATGGAGCAAGGACAACTGTGATTGAAATTGCGAAGCATGGCTCTCACATAAGGCGTCACGGCCGTGGCTCGCTCAGAAAAATCGATTGGGAGAAGAAGCCTTCGCAAACGAAACATATGCACCTCCGCGCGACTTGAGTACGTCCCTGCCGAAACCCTCGAGTCTAGTGCGCGATCATCTACTAACTCCGCAAATGTGTTTCCAGAAACCTCAGTACGCATGAATCGGCGGACGTCTGCTTCGGCACAGGACGTGCACGTTAGGCATAGGAAGGAGAGATGAGATGACGATTGGCGAGATTTGTGTTCGTGACGTAGTCACCGCGACTCGAGATACGCCGGTTCTCGAAGCCGCCCGATTGATGCGTTCGCGTCACGTGGGCGACATTGTAGTAGTTGAAAGTGGCAAGCGAGGGCCCGTTCCAATCGGTATCGTGACGGACCGGGACATTGTAGTGGGAATCATCGCCCCGGGGATTCAGGTCGCCCGGCTCACGTTGGGAGACATCATGAGTCGAGATCTCGTTACGATCCCGGATACCCAGCATGTATTCGAGACCCTGGAACAGATGCAACGGCATGGAGTTCGCAGACTTCCGGTGGTCGACCGAGAAGGATTGTTGTTTGGCATTATCAGTGTCGATGATCCTATGCAATTGCTCGCGATACAACTTTCCGAGCTTGCAAGGATCACCACTCGCGAACGAAGACAAGAGATTGAAGCAAGGCCGTAACTCGTCTTAGGAACTTGAAAGGTGTCCAGCGATAGGAGACGGGCACTCGAGACCGAGTACCCTGTTGCAGTTCCCGATAACTTTGCAACTTCACAGTCGGCGGAAAGGCGCAAGCCTTGCGCGAATTGGCGCAGCTCATAGAGGCTTTCAGCTGAAGGCTGCGGCGAGCGAAGGCCGCGAGAAGCAAACCCGGAAAAGAGCAGTTTTCAGTCCCCGTCGTGCCTGGGCTTATTCCTGAACGCAATCTGTCCGATCTTTTCAACTGCACGGTCAACCCCTGCCAGCACTGGGCGGGACGGTC
Source organism: Terriglobia bacterium (assembly GCA_963757345.1). Taxonomy (GTDB): domain Bacteria; phylum Acidobacteriota; class Terriglobia; order Bryobacterales; family Bryobacteraceae; genus Bog-105. Next base: position 21,171 of record CAVWRP010000017.1, read on the forward strand.
GGCTTCCCGGCAGGAATTGGGTGGCTTCAATGCCGTAAATTGTCAGGGATTTTGGAAGATGATTCAGTGACCGGGACAGTTCAATAGCCTCGGCCAGGCCAAACCCGTGAGTTGAGGAACGAAATACATTCTTCTTCAGCGTGACAGTGTTGCCATTCCAGGTCCTCACAGTGCCAGGGGCGTGACCAGATAGTATCGCATCCACCACGATCACGCTCTCCGTTTGGGCCCAGATTTCAATCAAGTCAAGAGTGCCGCCGGTATGCGCAATCGCTTCGGCACCTCGCTTGAGAAGACTCTGTGCGACCAGAATGCCAGCCGCGTCATCCCCACGAACCAGGTTGCCGAGGCCGATAATCAACATTCTTGATGAATCACTCGCGATTGATCTCCACTCTTAGGAAGTGCGTCGCGCACGAGATGCATGGATCATAATTCCGGATCGCCTGTTCGCATCGCCACGTGGCCTGATTGATTGGCGAAGTCGCCACTTGCGGTGCGAAACTCCGGAGATCCTCCTCGATCTGCCTCTGGTTCTGGGACGTCGGGGGAACAATCTTGGCCGTGAGAATGAGCCCAGTTTCGTCAATCGAGAACCTGTGATACAAGATGCCTCTCGGGGCTTCTGTAATAGCGTGACCTACGGCCGCTCGCGGTGGAGTTTCTACGCGGGGGACGGGGGACGGCTCATAATCGGCGATCAGACGAAGCGCCTCAGCGCAGGCGAACACCATTTCGATGGACCGCACTACGATGCTTTGGAACGGATTGCAGCATGGACGGGATAACCGCGCATCGACCGCTGCCTGCTGCGCAACCGGGGGCAGCTTTTCGAAATTGAGGTTGAAACGCGCCAGCGGACCCACCAGGAACCAGCCCCTCCCCCGCAGGATCGAATGCAAAGCATTCGAATGCTCCACGTGTTGCTCGACGAAGTGATCCTCGTATTCCGCGGCATCAATGTCTAACCCGCGATTGGAAATCAGTCTGCCCTCGTTGAATGGATACTCATCCGGGTGCGACAGCGCTACGAACTCGTAGGTCTGCTCAAAGTCAGGGAATTCGAGCGTCGCGGCGAACTTCACGGTGGCGATAGCGGCATCGAGAGCCCATTTCAAGTCGTCCGTTAAAGCAGACAATTGGCTTTTGCTCGGAACCTTGTAAAATCCGCCTACGGCTGCCGAAACCGGATGAATCTCTCTGCCGCCCAGCAGCGCCACAATTCGATTGCCGATTTTCTTTAGCCTCAATCCTTGTTCCACTAGTTCCCGATGATCGCGGGCCATCGCGATGGCATCTTCATAGCCAAGGAAATCCGGCGCATGAAGCATGAAAACGTGCAGGGCGTGACTCTCAATCCACTCTCCGCAGTAAAACAGGCGCCGCAGGGCGCGCACCCTGGCGTCAATTTTGATGCCGAGCGCCTTTTCCAATGCATGTACTGCGCTCATCTGATATGCAATGGGACAGATTCCGCAGATCCTCGAGACTATATCGGGAACCTCGTCGAAGTGTCGTCCTCGCAAAAAGGCCTCGAAGAGCCGCGGCGGCTCGAATATTTTTAGCTTTACATCTGTGACGCGCTCCCCTCGCATTCTAATGAGGAGTGCGCCCTCACCTTCGACACGAGCCAGCGTGTCCACGCGAATGGTTCTGATTGATCGTTTGCTCATCGCCGCTCCGCGTCTTCGCTTGCCCTCCGGAATTGCCAAGCCCAAGCGTTAAACCCTCGAAACGCCCTGCTGATTTGCATATCAGTCTGCCCCAAAATGTGGAATTGCGAGCTGAGTGAAGGAGTGTTCGGGGTCTCCATGGGTCCGTAGCAGCCGTAACAGCCACGGTCATAGCTTGGGCACAGGGCGCCACAGCCGGTCTGCGTCACCGGGCCAAGGCATGGTATACCTTTTGCCACCATCACGCACACATTTCCACGCCGTTTGCATTCGATGCACACACTCTGTGGAGAAATATTTGGCTGCCGCCCGGCCAGTGTTGCCGTAATCAGCTCGATCAACTGGTGCTTGCTAATGGGACAGCCTCGAAGCTCGAAATCGACGGGTACGTGCTCGGCGATCGGAGTCGATAATTTCAAGGTGCTGATGTATTGTGGTGTGGCGTAGACCACCCTAACGAACTCCTCCACGTCTTTCCAGTTCCGCAAGGCTTGAATACCGCCGGCTGTCGCGCAGGCCCCTATGGTGACGAGGGTTTTGCATTGACGCCGCACCTCCTGGATTCGCTCAGCGTCGTGATGCGTTGTGATGGATCCTTCGACCAGCCCGAGATCGTAAGGACCTTTCATCATTGCCCGCGTCGCTTCTGGAAAGTAGGCAATGTCCACTGCGCCCGCGACGGCGAGCAGGTCATCTTCGGCGTCAAGCAGGGTTAATTGGCATCCATCGCAGGACGCGAACTTGAAGACGCCGATCTTCGGCTTGCGCCTACGTTCAGAGCTCATGGCGATCCAATAGGCTCCGAATTCTGGAATAGGTGAACACTGGCCCATCTTTGCAAATGAAGTGTGGACCCCACTGACAATGCCCGCAGAATCCCAGCGCGCATTTCATATTGCGCTCCATTGAGAGATAGAGATCGGAAGCTGGTATCTCACGCATCTCCAGTTCCCGAGCCACAAACCGCATCATAATTTCGGGCCCGCATAGCATGGCTACGGTCCGTCCGGGTTTCAGCCGGACGCGTTCGAACAGTGTCGTTACCACCCCAACATTGCCGCGCCAGCGCAGCCCGCCGAAATCGACTGTCGATCTCACCTCGGTGTCAGGCTGTTTAGCCCAAGCAGTAAGCTCTTTTCGGTAGAGCAGATCCTGCGGGCTTCTTGCACCGTACAGCACTATGAGCCTGCCATATTCCTGCCGGTGTTTGAGTACGTGATAGATGACACCCCGCAATGGAGCCAGCCCAATTCCTCCGGCTACCACGACCACATCTTTACCGCGTGCCTCCTGCAAGGGCCAAGCTGTGCCGAATGGGCCACGCACACCCACGGCCTCGCCAGGTTTTCGGTTGACCAGCGCATCCGTCGCCCGGCCCACTGACCGCACTGTATAGACGAGATACCGCGCGTCAGCGGGATCGCCACTAATCGAGATGGGCAACTCCCCAACTCCGAATACCCACAGCATGCTAAACTGGCCCGGCTCGAACACGCCGCTGTCGCCGTTTGCCGATTCGAGAGTCAAGGTGAACGTGTCGCGTGTTTCTTTCGACACATGCCGGACCAACCACGGATGCGGAAGCATCGGATCGCAAGGTGAGCTGGTCGGAGAGATCATTATTTCTTGACCGCGTACACGTCCAGGACCTGAAACAGGGTTGCCTCCAGTCGTTTTTGCATAACCGCGGCAACCCGTTTCATCAGTTCATAGCCCAGGTCATGGTTCTGCTCGCATTTCGTACGGAGACATTTGCCGTCCAGCGCGATAGCCAGCGTCGTCTCCAATGCTCGTGCGTGAAAACGCCATTCATACGGCGGCACCAGCCATGACCAGCCCAACACATCACCAGCCTCGAGCGTCTGCACAACAATCGGCTCGCGCTGTGGCGCAAAGATTTCCAGGGCAACCCTGCCGCGCCGTATCACATAAAACCGATGTGCTTCTTCCCCTTCCCGAAAGGCATACGCGCCGGTGTCAAAGCGAACGTTCGACGCACAGCCCACAAACAACCCGATATACTCCCGACCCAGATCGGAAAAGAAGGCGTGCTCGGCAATTACTCGCTCCAGGCTATCCATAGTTACGCGTTTCGGTGAGCAGCTACTTCCTCAGTGATGTCGATCCCTACCGGGCACCACGTGATGCAGCGCCCGCACCCCACGCACCCCGATTCTCCAAACTGGTCAATCCACGACGCTAGTTTGTGAGTCATCCATTGGCGGTATCGGGCTTTCGCTGACCTCCGTACGCTGCCCCCGTGAAGGTAGGAGAAGCCCGTTGTAAAACATGAGTCCCAGCGACGCCAGCGCTCTGCCTGATTTCCTGTTACGTCACTGACGTCTTCCACAGTGGTACAGAAACAAGTTGGACAGACCATGGTGCAGTTGCCGCAGGTCAGACACCGTTCCGCGACATGGTCCCATCGGGGATGCTCGTAGTTGGCATAGAGGAGTTCCTGAATTCCATTGGTATCGAGTCGCCGCTTCTGCTGCCCCGCGGCCGCAGCGACAGCGGCCTCTGCTGTTTGCCGCATCTCAGCCGACGCCTCCCGATGCCGCAGGTCAGCCAATACTTCTCGACCGGCTTCACTTCCCACTTCCACCAGAAACTCGTCCCCTAGTTCTGTCAGCGCTAGATCGAAGCCTTTTTTCGATTTCGGGCCGGTTTTCATCGACGCGCAGAAACAGGTTGCCGCCGATTGAGTGCATTGCACCGCGATAATGAACACGCCCTCTCGCCTGTCGTTGTAGACCGAGTCCTGAAATTTGTCCTGCAGCAGGACTCGATCCTGAACGCCGATCGCCGCGAGATCGCACGCCCGGACTCCTAAGAACGCATAGCGCTGTTTCGGCCGTTCAGCCTGACCCAATATTCGGAACAGGCCATCCTGCCGTGTCGCCGCCCACAGGCGAACTTCCGAAGGATGCAAATATTTCTTCCAGCTATGCGGTCCAACCGCATAACCGAATAGAGCTTGGTCATCGCGGTGTTTTAGCCGGTAATACCCACCTTCCTGTTCGTCGGTCCAGCCGGCGGGCAGGTCGCTTGCGCCCCTCACCTGATCGAAAATGATGGCCCCGTCTCGAACAACGGGCCCAATGACGTCGTAACCCCTGCGCAACAACGCTTTGATCAGGGTGTCAATCTCGCTTGCGGCGATGGCCGTTTCCATTGCGGTTTCCACTTTACACCTTGAAAGTGGTCATCCCATGATGACTATGAGATCAAGGTATGGTTTCGTACGCCTGCAAAATCTTAATATAGTTTGCACGTTCAAACGCCTCAGGATTATTCGCACGCTGATGGCTCAACAAGCCCCGCACTTTTTGGAGGGATGCGAAATCTCGCGCCGAGAGCCACTGAGTGAGCCCGGCGAGAAGCGTCGCGATATACGCTATACCGTGCCTCAGGAGCGCAGAAGTGGTCATCACAGCATCGGCCCCGACAAGAAGATACTTCACCACTTCGTCCGCAGTAGTTACACCTGTAGTTGCCGCCAGCGATGCTCTGACTCTTCCCGAGAGCACACCAAGCCAGAGGAGTGGTAAGCGGATCTCGTTCGGCGCACTAAGCGTCAGATCTGTGACCAACCGAAGCTGTGCAACATCGATATCTGGCTGATAAAAACGGTTGAACAGGACGAGCGCGTTCGCGCCGGATCGATCTAGCTCGAGTGCCATACTGCCGATAGCACTGAAATAGGGGCTCAACTTGATCGAAATAGGAATCGAGATGCTGCGCCGTACGGCTCGCAGGATATCCAGGTAGCGCTGCTCGACATCGCGGCCCGACAGGGAGAGATCGGCCGGAATGAAGTAAATGTTCAGCTCAAGCCCTTTAGCCCCGGCCTCTTCGATCAGGTTTGCATAGGAGATCCAGCCCTCGTTCGTCACTCCGTTCAAGCTAGCGATTACCGGAATGTCCACTGCCTCGTTTGCATGCTGGATTAGATCGAGATACTGTTCTGGCCCGACGCGATAGTCGCTCGATGGAAAGTACGAGAGCGCTTCCGGAAAGCTTTCTGCGTGGGAGTTCGTCAACCGATCGTAGCGGCGTGCTTCAGCTTCAATCTGCTCCTCGAAGAGAGACGGCAGGACCACAGCCGCCGCACCGGCGTCTTCGAGCCGACGGATATTGGAGAGATCCGCGTTGAGTGGCGAGGCAGACGCAATCAGCGGGTTCTTTAATGGAAGCCCCATGTAGCGTGTGGTCAGGTCCATATGGTTCAGCCTGGCTGTCCTGTTTCCATGAGGCCGGGCCGAAACCGGCTGCCATCCATGCCCGCAAGGCTCTCATATTGGCTATATTTTTCAAGGACGGCTGCCTGTGCCTCTCCGAGCAGTGCGGCGGCGGTTTCCGGTCTGGTGCCAGCTAACGAGGTGTATCGGATTTCGTTATAAGCGTAGTCCTTGAAAGAAATTGTCGGTCGCGGTGAATCCAACCGGAAAGGGGTCTCGCCGATCGTTCGCATTGCCGGGTTGAACCGGATCAATGGCCAGTAGCCGCATCGGACGGCGAGATCCTGCTGCTTCATGCCGAAGCGCATGTCGATACCATGCGCGATGCACTGGCTGTAGGCGAGGATCAGCGAGGGCCCATCATAGGCCTCGGCCTCACGGAACGCGTCCAATGTCTGCTGCGGATTAGCCCCCATGGCGACCTGAGCCACGTAGACATTCCCGTAGGCGATCATCTGCAGTGCCAGGTCCTTTCGCGCGACGCGCTTGCCTGCAGCTGCGAATTTAGCGACTGCCCCGAGCGGTGTCGCCTTCGAGCACTGACCGCCCGTGTTGGAATAGACTCCCGTGTCGAGCACTAAAACATTCACGTTGCGCCCCGTCGCCAGCACGTGATCGAGACCGCCATAATCGATGTCATAGGCCCAGCCGTCGCCTCCCACGATCCAGATGCTGCGGCGCACCAAATGGTCTGCCACCGACAATAGATTCCGCGCGGGTTCACTGTCGATCTCGCGCAGCTTCGTCTTTAACTGGGCGACGCGGGTACGTTGCGTGCGGAGCTCAGACTCGCGAATCTGCGGTGCGTTGAGAATCGCTCTTGCCAGATCTGATCCAACTTCGTGGGCGAGCTCGCTGAGCAGGCGATGCGCTAATTCGAGATGTTGGTCGGCAGCCAGGCGGAAGCCCAAGCCGAACTCGGCATTATCCTCGAACAGCGAGTTGGACCACGCTGGCCCCCGTCCTTCGCGATCCTTGGTCCAGGGCGTGACCGGCAAATTGGCGCCATATATAGATGAGCAGCCGGTGGCATTTGCGATTTGCAGCCGGTCTCCGAACAGCTGCGACAGGAGCTTGAGATAGGGTGTCTCGCCACAGCCGGCACAGGCTCCCGAGAACTCGAAGAGCGGTTCCAGAAATTGGACGCCCCGCACCTTGCCGAAGTCGATGCGGGCACGCTCGTTCACCGGCAGGCTCTCAAAGAAGCGAATATTGGCGCGTTCTGTATCCACAAGAGGAGCCTTTTCAGCCATGTTGAGCGCCTTGACGCCGGCTTCTTGCGGGCTCAGCGCCGGACAGGTCTCCACGCAAAGAGCACAGCCGGTGCAGTCTTCGACATAGAACTGCAACGTAAAGCGCACCTCCGGATACCCACGCGCATTCACCGGCGCCGATTTGAACGTCGCCGGCGCGGCTTCCAGCTTGCCTTCATCGTAATAGCGAGCCCGGATTACGCTATGGGGGCAGACATAGCTGCAGAGCCCGCATTGCACGCAGATGTCCGGCTTCCAAACCGGAACCAGATCGGCGATGTTTCGCTTCTCAAAGGCTGCGGTCCCGGACGGGAACGTGCCGTCAGCAGGTACCATGCTGACCGGGATTTCGTCGCCACGCCCCTCCATAATTCTGGCGGTAAACTGGCGCACAAAAGCGGGCGCATTGTCCGGTACCGTCGGCAATCGTTCGATGCGGCTCGATGCGATCGCCGGAACACTTACTTCGTGCAGATGGGTTAGGGCGCCGTCCACGGCTGCGAAGTTCTTGCGCACCACAATCTCACCTTTTCCGGCGTAGCTTTTGCGGATGGCCTCCTTTATCTGGTGGATTGCATCTTCGCGTGGCAGAACTCCCGAGATCGCGAAAAAGCAAGTTTGCAAAATCGTATTCGTGCGCGTGCCCAAGCCCAACTCCCTGGCGACCTGAGAGGCATCAATGATGAAGAAGCGCAGTTTCCTCTCGATGATCCGCTCCTGCACCGATCGCGGTAGCTGATCCCACACCTCACCGGGACCATAAGGACTGTTCAACAGGAAGGTTCCGCCGGGCGCCGCGAGACGCAGTACGTCCTGGTGCGCAAGGAAACCGAACTGATGGCAGGCCACGAAATCCGCTGCGGCAATCAAATAAGGCGCATGGATCGCCTCGGGGCCAAAGCGCAGATGGGAGATCGTCTGGGCGCCCGATTTGTGCGAGTCATAGACAAAGTAGCCCTGGGCGTACAGCCCAGCCTCCTCGGCGATGATCTTCACCGTATTTTTGTTCGCGCCAACAGTGCCATCCGCGCCAAGCCCGTAGAATACAGCGCGCGTGACCGTCTTCGGCTCGATGGTGAAACCCGGATCGAAAGCGAGATTGGTGTGGCAGACGTCATCTACGATGCCAAGCGTAAAGCTGTTCTTAGGTTCGGTCTTCTTCAATTCGTCAAAAGCTGCCTTCACAAGAGCGGGCGAAAAATCCTTGGAGGAGATGCCGTAGCGGCCGCCAATCACGCGCGGCATTCTTCCTAGGGCGCCCCCAGCAACCGCCTGTGCGAGCGTGGTCACAACATCGAGGTACAGAGGCTCGCCAGTAGCGCCCACTTCTTTGGTCTGTTCGAGTACAGCGATGGCGCGCGCGCTGGCAGGGAGTGCCGCGAGAAAGCAGGCGGCCGAGAAAGGGCGATACAGGCGTACCTGAACGACTCCGGTCTTCTCGCCGGCTGAGCAGAGTGCCTTCGAAGTTTCGCGGGCGGTCTCCGCACCGGAGCCCATCAGGATCAAAACGCGCTCGGCATCGGGCGCACCGTCGTACTCAAACAAGCCATAACGCCGGCCGGTCAGGGCAGCAAACTGCTGCATCGCCGACTCGACGATATCGGGAACTGCCGCATAGTACGGATTCACCGCCTCGCGCGCCTGAAAGTACGTGTCTGGGTTGTGAGCAGTGCCTCGAATAAAAGGCCGTTCAGGATTAAGCGCACGGCCGCGATGGGCCCGCACCAAATCCTCGCAAATCATAGCGCGGATCTGCTCGTCCGGCACCAGGATCACCGTATTGAGCTCATGCGAAGTGCGGAAGCCATCAAAGAAGTGCAGAAAGGGCACGCGGGACGCGAGTGTCGCAGCCTGGGCGATCAGCGCCATGTCGTGAGCCTCCTGTACCGAGCCGGACGATAGCAGAGCAAATCCGGTGTTGCGGGCAGTCATCACGTCCGAATGATCGCCGAAGATAGAAAGCGCCGACGTTGCGACGGAGCGTGCCGCGACATGGAATACGGTCGCCGTAAGCTCGCCAGCGATCTTGAACATGTTCGGGAGCATGAGCAGCAGCCCCTGGGATGAGGTAAATGTCGTCGTGAGTGCCCCAGATTGGAGCGCGCCGTGTACCGCTCCGGCGGCACCCCCTTCGCTTTGCATCTGCTGCACGACGGGCACCTGCCCCCAGATATTCTTAAGCCCTTCAAATGACCATTGATCTGCTAGCTCCGCCATCATCGAAGAAGGCGTGATCGGGTAAATTACGCAAACCTCATTCACCCGGTAAGCGCTATGCGCCACCGCAGCGTTGCCGTCAATGATGGTTTTTTGCTGGTTCATTCTCTCGCTTCACGTTCTGGCCGGCCCGATCAGCTTCCGTTGGATAGCTCAGCAGCTATGGGTTCGGGGATCATCTCGATGGCGTGACACGGGCACTGATGGAAGCAGACCCCGCAACCCGTACACTTCGCATACTCGTAGCGGTATCGGTTCCCCGGCCCCAGCTTGACGATCGCCTCCTCTGGACAAGCGGCGTAGCAGTTGTCACACTCGAAGCAATTGCCGCAGCTCAAGCAGCGTTGCGCTTCTCGTCGAGCCTGCTGCTCGTTCAATCCCGCGAAGACCTCTGAGAAGTCTTCTCTTCGCTCGGCACCGCGCCGCACTTTCTGCCGAGAGGGATCGGCGTCGGTGTAGACCGGCAGATTCAACATGGCGAAACTCACGATGGGCGCTTTGGGCAACCTCTCGTAGGTTGTGCCTCGCAGCCAGGCATCGATGTGCCGCGCAGCACGCTTGCCGTGGCCGACCGCTACCGTCACGGTGCGCTCGCTCGGCACCATATCGCCCCCAGCAAACACGCCTGGATGACCAGTCATCATGTCCGACCTTACGGTGACCGTGCCATCAGGCTTGAACTCGATACCAGGAACGCTCCGTAAGAAGCGGCTGTCGGTCTCCTGCCCCAGCGCCAAGACGACGGAATCGGCCTCCAGTCTCTCAAATTGCCCGGTCGGTCGCGGAAATCCATCCGGTCCAAGCTCCATAACCTCTACCGTGAGCGACGGACCAGCGATTTCTTTGATGGTGGTCAGCCATTTGATCTTGATGCCCTCTTCGAGGGCTTCGTCAGCTTCAAAGGCGTGCGCGGGCATGTGTTCTCGGTCGCGGCGGTAGACGATCAGTGCCTCTTCCGCACCCAGGCGCTTAGCGGTGCGCGCGGCATCCATAGCCGTGTTGCCGCCGCCGTAAATCACCACGCGGCGACCCAGGTGCGGCGTGTCACCGATGCTGACATCGCGCAGGAAGCTGATCGCATCCAGCACACGCGCTGCATCGCGGGCCGGGATTTCCACGCGCTTTGAGATATGCGCGCCAATCGCAATGAACACTGCGTCAAAGCGTCCCGCTGCCTTCTCCGCCAACAAGTCCTCCACCTTGTGGTTCACGACGATCCGCACGCCCATCTCCTCCACGCGACGGATCTCCTTCATGAGATCGGCACGTGGCAGACGGTAGGCCGGAATGCCGAAATGTAGCATGCCGCCGGGTTGAGGACCCGCTTCGTGGATTTCGACGGTGTGGCCCAGACGAGTCAAGTGGTAGGCACCAGAAAGACCGCTCGGCCCAGCTCCGACAATGAGCACGCGCTTGCCACTTGGAGTCGCTTCGAGTGGTATCTTCCAGCCCTCGGTAGCGGCCAAATCGCCGAGAAAACGCTCGACGGCATGGATGCTGACGGATGCGTCCAGTTCGTTGCGGTTACAGCTAGTTTCACAGGGATGGTAGCAGACACGTCCGTGCACGGCGGGAAGCGGGTTGTCCCGCACCAGCCTCTCCCAAGCTTGCTGATATTTGCCCGCCTGAGCGAAGGCCAGCCAACCTTGGATATCCTCACCAGCTGGACAGGCCTGGTTGCACGGTGGCAGCAGGTCAACATAGTTGGGGCGTTGACTGCGGATCGGTCCCGTTCCCATACGGGAAGTGAGATCGACCACCGGCGTCATGTCACTAACCTTCTGCGACATCCTCACCCTTCCCTGCCCGCGCTGGGACTCACCGTGCCTTTGAGGCCCCGCGCACTGCCTTCTACGCACAACGCCATAGAGTGGAATGAGCCACTCTGCACGAGACTGGCCCCATTGTAAACTGAGCCCGTCGCTTGGCAAAAAGCCATTTGGGCACTGTCGTCAGCATACGATTTGCCTGGTGAATTAATTGAGGTCCTGCCGCCGTTGAAAAGCGAGAGCTGGCCCGTCTCGAACCCGAACCTGACTACGACGACGAAATTGAAATCAGGCCTAAGAGGCCGGACTTCTACAACACAAGGTATAGGTAAATCCCCGCGAGCCCGACCCCGGCAAGAAGTGTGACGACAGTCAGGATTTCGCCGCAACGATTAATCACCTCCATCTTGTGGTTCACTGCGATCTGGTGCGGAAGGAGTCTTGCCTCGCCTTCCGAAATGTGCATATAGCGGTCCTCATCATGCGCTGAGACGAACTTTCTGTAGAGTGCCAGTCCGAGAACAGATGTGGCCAGCAGCACCCATAAGCTGACGTAAGGAATCAGGTGTGTCATTGTATGAACCTCCTACTTAACTACAGGCAAATTGAGATCCAAAGGCCACCTGGTGCTATATTTTGCCTTGCAGCCGCAGTCTCGTCGATTCATCGTTGATTAGGCTCGCTGTTAGATTGCTTTCAGCCTCTTTGCCTGGGTATGATCAACCGCTCCTTTCGAACCGGGAACTACGCCGGGTTCGAATTCGGGTGTTTTGGCGCGCACGTGCGGCATTTGCCGCAGCTGGTTTTTTCAAAATAATGTCAGGCAAGTAGCGTGCCAGCTACCGGACGAAGCGGCTCGAGCAAATTAGTGTCCCCATCGGGGATGGTGGAAACCCCTCGCCTTTAGGCGAAGCAAGATTTGGTGTAACGTGGTCGCGTGCGGCATTACCGGATGGGCGCGCACACGAAGAGCGACCTGAAGGTCCATCTAGTGTGGATACCGAAATATCGGAAAGCGGTATTGACAGGAGAAGTGGCTCTTCGTGTGCGTGACCTGCTGCGGCAAATTGCCGCAGAACATGAACTAGAGATCGTGTCCGGTAAGGTGGCACGCGACCACGTTCACCTGCTGCTCTCTTATCGAACCAACCAGGGCGTGAGCCAGATCGTGCAGTGGCTGAAAGGAATCAGCTCGCGGGTCCTACTGCAGGAGTTTCCGCACCTACGAAAGAAGTTCTGGGGAAGGCATCTATGGGCGCGAGGATATCTGACGGTCAGTTCCGGAATGATCACGATGAAATGATCCGCGAATATATTGAAGAACAAGAAGGGGAACAGATAGCCGACGACAGTCGATTTCCAATCGACAGCACCTAAACCCCTCGGCTTCAAGCCGAGGGTGGTTTAGTTTTTCGGGCGCCAGCGCAAGTCTACACAACGATGCTCGATCTCTCCCTGGTCCTTTGAGTGATCAGCGGACCGGGCGGATAACTTTCTGCACTGCCCATAATGCGGTCTCCAATGTCCGACGAGTTTCCGTATACGCCGTTCGTGGAGCCCCGGGATCGCTAAGAGAATTGGTGTCAATGTTGGCGCGATAATCGCAGAGCGTGTCCGCGCGATTCAAATCGAGTGCTCGGAGTGCACCGATGTCGCGAGGTTGATCGAGTTGGTGAAAGTATCCTGTCCCTCGCCAATTGATTCAGCAGAAGGAGTTACTCGACGCCTCCAGCGCGATCCCTGTCTGCGCGATCCGCTATATGCTCATGATCAAACGGTCCGGGGTAGATCGTGGATTAGGTAGCAGGCTGCGCTTCTTGGTCCCGGACTCGGTACTTGGCACGAATAGGACTCCCGTATCCGAACAAATTTGATTTCCTTTGCTCAGCGCCCTGACCTAACGCAGTCAGACTAAAACATCGACCGATCGCCCATTAAGGGAGCTGAGATACTCCCAGACCGTTTGAACTATCAGTTCGGTCGTACATGAATCCTCTCGTCCGAGCGAACTCGACCTCCATCGAATCTCATGGGCGAAATCCGCCGTACAAGAGCACAACTAGTTACAGCGGCACACTCGGGTACGCGTGAAATGACGATCATGAGAGCGCCCATACGCCTTCTGCCTGTTCGATAGCAAGGATATTCGGCTCTGAGATGGACCTGCTTTCTTGGGAGAACAAATAACTTCGCAAAGCATTATGTTGCGTCCATGGCTAATTTCCTGTCCCCTAGCGTCATTCTTGTGAGCCTTTCGTAAAGTGCGTGCGCGCCTGTTGAGTCTTCTGTGTTTTTGGGGCCGGTGCCGGGAATTGGCCAAAGGTATTGGGCGATTTGGCGCAGTAGTGAACTTTGGTCCACGATTTGACTCAGGCTCGAAGCTGCGGGAACAACACGCTCGTCGATAACTCCTTTGGTTTGACATACTCAGCGCTTGGCGAGACTCTTGCTTCTTTCTTCCATGACAGCCAGCGAGTTCGCTTCAAGGAACTAAGCCGGCGGAAAGGTTGTATATGAACTTTGACCACATTCTCTTTCCCACAGATTTCTCCGAACGCAGCCGTGCCCTCAACAAACAAGTGGAGTGGCTAGCGACTCAGTTCCATTCGCGGGTCACGCTCATGCATGTTTTTGAGATACCGGCAGCTTGGTATGGAGCTTGCGAGGCATCGCTTATCAACGTGGACTGTTTCGACGCTGTGCGAGAGTCGGCCGAGCGGCAGCTGAACGACTATCAATTGAATATCCCTGGCGACCGCCTGCAGCGAGTCGTCACAACAGGCGACGTCGCGGGTGAGATCCTGAACTGGGCCGATGAACACGACGTCGATCTCATCGCGATGGGCACACACGGCTATGGAGCGCTGCAAGGCTGGCTCCTGGGTTCAGTGACTGCCAAGGTGCTGCACAGCGCTAGATGCCCGGTCTGGACCGATTCCAGTTCGCATGCCCCACGCGACCCGGTAGCCGTTTCGAAGATCCTCTGCGCCGTGGAACTGATGAACGAAGCCGTTCCGCTGCTGAAGTTCACGAATCATTTAGCCCAGGATTTAGGCGCGAGTGTGCAACTGATCCACAGCATTCCGGAGATCGAGACTAGGCCGAACAGGTATCTCGATTTCGACCTGCACCGCTACCTGATGGAATCAGCGCGAGTGGAGCTCGCCAAGTTACAGCGGGAAGCAGAAACATCGTTTCCGCTCACGCTGAGTGGCATTGGAATTTCAAACGCCCTCGCCGAAGCGGCAAGCGAGCATGGGGCGGATCTCGTCGTAATCGGACGCGGCAAGGCGCAAAAGGCGTGGGGAAGATTCCAGACACATGCTTATGAAATCAATCGCTATGCTCCCTGCCCGATACTCAGCTATTCGGTCAACCAGCGAGACCATATTTCCTCATCTTGTAACGCAGAGCATCTCGACCATGCGCAGCAGACGCGCCGCTTCTGACTGTTCCCTGACGCCGTAGCCAGCGCATCGGAAATCAGGCGCCTCTCTGTGTCTTCGAGCATTGACACTGTCGGTACGCTTTCGGGCACTGCGGCGATGGTGCCCGGTAATGCGCGCGTACTGCCGGTTGCTAATGATTCGGAGCGACGCTGTCCACCGAGCAGACAAAGGAGACGATGGCGACCGCGGGGCCGGTCAGAGGTCCCCCGGCTTTCGTGAGTAAAGGATGGCCATGCAAAAAGAAAAGCCTGCCAGAAGTCTTTGGGGACCAACGCAGTTAATTCAAGGGCTTTAGTTATTAATCACACTGTTGCTTGGCCTGTTCGGCAGCTATATAAGACTTGCAACGAAGAGACGTGTAGCGGCGGTATCAAACCGGAAATTATTTGCGAATACAGTCCTTTACAGCTCCGTAGGAGGGGATCTCTTCTTCTGTCGCCGCTGCGGCTACGTCGCCGTGGTCGGAGTTGACGGAGTAGTCCAAGGATGCGAACGGTGTCAGCTTTGAGCTCGACGCGAGTTGCTGGATGACGTGGTCGATGCTTTTTTTGCCGTTCGGAACACGGATTGCGCGATCGTACGCGCGAGTGGTCAGTTCGCCCTGCACGAAACCCAGCGTGCCTTTGAACGAGCGTGGTGTCATTTGATCGAAGCTCCGGGCCAAAAGCACGGGGTGCCATTGAGTCTTGTTCTTCCAGTTGCCGTTGTCGTCCTTCCGGGATTTCGTCGTGGCGCCGGAAAACTTAGTGACGGACGAGCCCTTCGGTAGTTGCTTGCTTTCGGCGTTCCGACCGGTAGGACGCTAATCAGGCGCCGTTCCGTATCGGCCGGCATTTTTTGTGTTGCCGAAGATTCAGGAGCAGCCGCCGCAAAGAACGTTCGGACAGCCACAAATGTGTTCGTCATCCGTTGCGACTGCTCAGTGTGTGATTTTTACCACGTTGGAGAGGGCTTCCAGAAGCTGCGATTCATTCAGCGGCTTAAACAGATAATCCACTACACCAAGTGCCCGCAGAAGTTCGGCGTTGCCCGGCTGGTCGTGGCCGGTGATGACGATCGCCGGTACGGGCAACTGCAGTGCGGCCAGACACTCGAGGACCTGGAAACCGTTCATGTCCGGCATGTGCAAATCCAGCAGGAGGCAGTTGGGCAGCCGAGACGCGCAGGCGGCAAGCAGTTCCTCACCGTGCGCGAACGTTACGACTTCCAGGCGATGGGTCTTGAGGAGGCGGCCAAGAGCCTTGCAAAACTGCGGCTCATCATCCAAGACAGCGATGAGTGGAGGGACTTGCACCACGATCCAAACATGACACGCTTGGTGACCAGAAGATATAGAACCTTAGTTCAATACGCGGCTCTTATCGTGAGCCGGCCGCGGCATCTAGATGAATGCAATTAGCCCAGGTGCTTCCCCAAGTCCAATCGTTCTGCGGCACGGACCAGGTCGGCCAGCGAATTAACTCCCATCTTTTCCATGACCCGGGCGCGATGCACTTTGATCGTCTGCTCGCCAGTGCCGAAGCTCGCCGGCAATTTGTTTGTTTAGCTGTCCGGACACAACATGTTCCATCACATCGCGCTCGCGTGGCGTGAGGCTGGAATAGCGCTGGCGGAGCATAGCCGTCTCTGAAATTAAGTCGCGCTGTTCGACGGCGCGTTTTAGGGCGGCGCGGACGGCGCTCAAGAGTCGGGTATCGTTAACCGGCTTAGTGAGGAAATCCACTGCGCCGGCCTTGATCGCCTGCACGCTCATCGGGATGTCGCCATGCCCGGTGAGAAAAACGATCGGCACAAGCAAGCCCGCGCGCGTGAGCCGCTGCTGTAACTCCAAACCATCAATCTCCGGCATCGCTACATCGAGTACCAGACAACTCAAGTCTTCGGCGCAATACGAATCGAGAAATGTTTTGGCCGAGGTGAATCCCTGCACGGCGAAGCCTTCCGCCTTGAGCAACCGCACGAGAGCCTTCAGCATCCCCGGATCGTCATCCAACAGGAACACCGTGCCAGGCATTGCGCTCATGGTTTGCTTCCGTTGAATGCAGGTAATTCCAGGTGAAAGGTCGCGCCACCGTTCGCGCCGTGCAAAATGTCACCCGCTCTAATCGTTTCCGCCCATAGCCGGCCCTTGTGCGCACTGACGATGGATGCACAGATGGACAAACCAAGGCCCAGGCCTTGTTTCTTTGTGGTGTAGAACGGCTCGAAAATGCGTATTGCGTCCGGGGGCAGGCCGCAGCCGGTGTCAGAAATGGAGACACGCACGACACCTTCGCAGTGTGTCGTCGCTAATGTCAAATGCCGGTCCCCGGGCGGCTTGGCGGCCATCGCGTCGCCGGCATTGAGAATCAGGTTGAGGAGCACTTGCTGAAGTTGGATATGGTCGCCTGAGGCGAGGGGTAAATTGTCAGCCAAACTCGAGTGGACCGTGACGGACTGCCAGATGAGATCGCTGCGCGTGAGCCGGAGTACTCCTCGAATAATCTGATTCAAGTCCAGCGGCGCGAGGCTGATTTGCCCTTGCTTGAGGAGCGATCGCAATCGCAGGATCACCTCCCCCGCCCGCTCGTCCTCGCTGACGATGTCCGTAAGAATTTCACGTGCCTCGGCGACATCGGGCGGCTCTTGGGCGAGAAGGCGCTGTGCCGCCTGGGCATTCATGAGAATGATGGCCAGCGGCTGGTTTAATTCATGCGCCAGCGAACCCGACAACTCGCTCACCGTCACGATCCGTGAAAGGTGCGCCATCTGGTAGCGCTGCTGCTCGATTTCGAATTGCGCCCGCTTACTTTCTGTGATATCCATTTTGACTCCGACAAAGTGAGTCGCTAGGCCACGGGCATCGAGCAGCGGTGAAATGAACGCCGACTCCCAATAAAGATCGCCGTCTTTTTGCGGTTGTGGAACTCCCCTCGCCACGTTTCCCCCCGGGTGATACGCGCCCACAGCGCCTGATACATTGCGGGAGAGGATTCGCCTGACTTCAAGAATCGCGGGATTTTGACCGATACTCTCTTCAAAGGAGTAGCCTGTAACCTCGCAGAACTTCCGATTCACGTAGGTGATCGTACCCTGCAGGTCTGTGATCACCACCAGGACCGGACTGTTCTCCATCGCGTAGGATAACTGGCGTACCTTGTCTTCGGCTTGCTTGCGACTGGTGATGTCTTCAATGACTGCGATAAACCATTGCGGATCGCCAGCCTGATTTCGAACATCCTGCACCGCTGGCCGCTCGGTGTTCATCACCGGCCAGCACCCGTACCGCACAGGGCTGCTTAGGGCCGGTTTTCCGGCCGCTAAGCAGGGCATCCAGGCCAAAGACCCGACCATTGCCGAATTGCTTAAGCCACATGGTTACGCCGCCAGTCAGATTGGTAAGAACCACCTCGGCGACCGCAACGAGTACCTGCCTACGGTCCATGGTTTTGACGAGTTCTTCGGCTACCTCTACCAGTTGAACGCGATGGAAGAGCCGGAAGACCCGGACTACCCGAAGGGACCCCTGTTCCGCGCCAGGTTCGGGCCGCGCAACATCTTGGATACCACCGCCTCCGATAACGATGACGCGACGGAAGACCCGCGCTTCGGTCATGTCGGCAGGCAGGTCATCAAAGATGCCGGCCCGCTGACGCGCAAACGCATGGAAACCGTCGATGATGAGTTTCTCGCCCGCTCGCTGGCATTCATCGAAAAATCGGCCAAGGCGGACAAACCCTTCTTCCTCTGGCACAGCTCAACGCGACTGCACGCCAAGACCCACCTCTCGCCCAAGTGGGAGAACAGCACGGGCTACGGTCTCGCCGCGGACGGCATAGCGCAATTGGATGACACCGTCGGCGAAATCCTCAAGAAGCTCGATGACCTCAAGATTGCCCGCAACACTATCGTGGTGTTCACCAGTGACAACGGCCCGGAAGTCTTCACGTGGCCCGACGGCGGCAGCACGCCGTTCAAAGGCGAAAAGGGCACGACGTGGGAAGGCGGTTTCCGCGTGCCGTGCGTCGTGCGCTGGCCCGGCGTCATCAAGCCCGGCACAGTCGTCAACGAAATCATGTCAATGGAGGACTGGTTGCCAACCATTCTAGCTGCCGCCGGCGACCCCGACGTGAAAACGAAACTCCTCGCTGGTATGCAAGCAGGCGACAAGACCTTCAAGGTCCATCTTGACGGCTACAACTTCCTGCCGTTCTTCAAGGGCGAAATCACACAAGGCCCGCGCCACGAGATCTTCTATTTCGATGACGGAGCGAACCTCAACGCCGTACGGTACGACGACTGGAAAATAACGTTTCAGGTGCTCGAGGGGAATATCTTCAACGGAAAACGCGTAACGCCCAACATGCCATTCATCGTCAACTTGCGCCAAGACCCGTTCGAGCGCTATCCGTCCGAGTCCATGACGTACATGGAGCTGGATGATGGACAAGGCATGGGCGTTCCTGCCCGCGCAAGGGATCGTAGGCCAGTTGCTACAATCCTTCCGGGAATTCCCGCCGAGTCAGAAGTCCGGCAGCTTCGGCATCGATCAGGCGCTCCAAGCGATCCAGGCCGCGTCTCAGGCAGGAGGGAAGTGAGCAGCGACGGATCGCGCCCCGGCCATGAAGAACCTCCTCGTCGTCACTGCCTTGGTCGAAGCAGTCACCGGCGTCGCGCTGATTGTGTCGCCCGCGCCGCTGGCTTCGCTGCTGCTGGGCGCGGCGCTCGACACGCCGGGCGGGCTGGTCGTGGCGCGTGTTGCCGGGGCTGCGCTGCTAGCGCTGGGCGTCGCCTGCTGGCTGGCGCGCGACGATGGCCGGAGCCGCGCGGCCCGAGCGTTGGTTACTGCCCTGTTGCTCTACAACGTGGCGGTGGTTGTGGTGCTCGTTTGCGCGAGTCTCGTTTTGAAGTTCTCCGCCATCGGCCTCTGGCCCGCCGTTGCCTTGCACGGGGGGTTGGCGCTCTGGTGCGTCGTCTGCCTTCGAGGCACGAAGGCGTAAAGCTGGCCCGAAAACCAGCCGGAAGGCCGGGTGCACCCCGGCTAAAGGATTTATGGTGAATATGACAAATCGACTCCAGGCCGTTCACACGATGACTCTAATGACTCGGCCCAGTGCAAAATTCCCCTGGAGCACCGCACAATTCTACCGCTATTGATTGGCTCGGGGGGGTTTCCCGGAATGCTCCCGTGCCCGCCTCGCCGGGCAACCGCCGTATTGAACTAAGGTGCAATATCTCTCAGTCGCGTATCTGTGTCACTTTGTGCCAGGTGGTGCAAAGCTGTTCGCGCGATTAGTTTGGACCTCGCGACAGAGACGTCCGAAGCTCAGAGGCGCTGGACGCGAAGCGAGTGTTTCGAATCATACGCGGGGCCCGGATCACTTGGAGGATGCCCAAAGAGGAATCGATGACAAGAGAAGAATGCAGACTGAAGGAAGCTCGCACGAACGACCAGCCGTGGAAGAAATGGGGCCCCTATCTGAGTGAACGGCAGTGGGGCACAGTGCGTGAGGACTATAGCGACAATGGCAACGCCTGGGATTACTTCACACACGATCAGGCGAGGTCGCGGGCGTACCGCTGGGGCGAGGACGGACTGGCGGGCATTTCCGACGATCACCAGGTGCTGTGTTTTGCGATCGCTCTTTGGAACGGCCAGGATCCGATTCTGAAGGAGCGGCTCTTCGGGCTGACCAACAGCGAGGGCAATCACGGCGAAGACGTCAAGGAGTATTATTTTTACCTCGATAGCACTCCTACGCACTCCTACATGAAGTATCTATATAAGTATCCGCAGGCGGCCTACCCGTATGCGGATCTCATCGAGACCAACCGCCAGCGCGGTCAAGCAGGACATTAGAGTACGAATTACTCGACACCGGCGTTTTCAATGACGACCGTTATTTCGATGTCTTCGTCGAATACGCCAAGGCCGAACCCGAAGACCTGTCTAATCAGAATCAGCGTCATAAACCGTGGGACCGGAGCAGCAACGTTGCACCTGCTGCCGACGCTCTGGTTTCGAAACACATGGATCGTGGTAACGGAGGCGGCGAGCAAACCGATGCTCGAAGGCAGCCGCAACAGGCGGGCGATCAGTGGAATCTTGGCGCATCATACCGACCCGCTCTTCCAGGAATCACTTTGCCGACTATAATCTCTATTGCGAAGGAGATGTGCCGCCTGCTGTTCACCGAGAACGAGACCAACAATGCAAAGACTATTCGGGGCCAGAACGCTTGCGCATATGTCAAGGATGGCATCAACAACTTCATCGTGCATGGCAGAAACTGGAGCCGTGAATCCCGCCCTAACCGGGAACCAAAGCTGTCACCGCACTACATGTTGACCGTTCCGGCGGGAGAGATGCCGAATGGTCCGATTACGGCTGACGCGGGTCAATCCGGTCGAAGCCGCCGGTCCGTTCGAGGATTTCGATGAGATATTTCGCAGATCGGCATTCGAGGAAGCGGATCAGTTCTATGACAAGCATTACACCGCCGGCGGTCAGGACCGATCCGGACCGCGCCGCATAGTCATGCGCCAGGCGCTGGCCGGCATGCTCTGGAGCAAGCAGTATTTCTATTACGACGTCTCGATACGTGGCTCAAGGAACATCACGTGGAGCCCTGGTCCAATCCGCAGTTGCGCGACGCGGGTGCGCAACGGCGAATGGTTCCACATGTATCAACGACGATATCATTTCGATGCCGGACAAGTGGGAATATCCCTGGTATGCGGCGTGGGACCTGGCATTTCACATACTGGCGCTTGCAGCCGGTCGATCCGGATTTCGCCAAGTCGCAGCTCGACCTGATGTTGCGAAACGATTACCTGCACCCCAACGGACAGATGCCGGCCTACGAGTGGAATTTCGGCGACGTAAACCCGCCGGTGCACGCTTACGCCACGATGCAGGTCTACCTGCAGGATAAGGAGCGGAACAACGGCAAAGGCGATTATCGAGTTTCTCGAGTTACGCTTTTTCCAAGCTCCTGATGAACTTCACCTGGTGGGTAAACCGCAAAGACCCCACCGGGAAGAACGTATTTGAAGGTGGTTTCCTGGGCCTCGATAACATCGGCGTTTTCGACCGCAGCGCGCCACTGCCCACCGGCGGCTCCCTGGAGCAGGCGGACGGAACGGCATGGATGGTCTTCTTCAGCCAGCACATGCTCCGCATGGCCGTCGAACTCGCGCTGCAGAATCCGGCCATACGAAGAATTGGTCACAAAGTTCTTCGAGCACACCTATGTGGATCTCCGGCGGCCATGGACCGCATGGGCGAGCATCAGGACAAGATGTGGGACGAAGAAGATGGCTTCTTCTACGACGTGCTTCGGCTCCCGGCGGTGAGGCCATCCGCTTGAAGGTGCGATCATGGTCGGGCTGCTGCCGCTGGCGGCAGTCGCGATCTTCGAAGAGGACATGCTCGAAAAACTGCCCGGCTTTTGCGAAACGGGCGCGAAGAACTTCATGGCGCGCCATCCAGAACTTGCGGCGAACATCCACATGCCGGCAACGCCCGGCGTGGCGGGCCGGCGCATGCTCTCCATCGTCAACGAGGACAAACTGCGCCGCATCCTGGCCAGGATGCTCGACGAGAATGAGTTCTTCGGCCCTCACGGCATTCGCGCGCTGTCACGCTACCATCGGGATCACCCCTTCGTCTTCAACCATGGGCGGCCAAGAGTACAGTGTTTCATATCTTCCGGGCGACTCGGACAGCGGCATGTTCGGCGGCAATTCGAACTGGCGAGGTCCGGTATGGATGCCGGTAAACTTCCTGCTTTACACTCGCCCTCTTGCGACTGGGCGCATACTACGGCGATTCCTTCAAGGTAGAGTGCCCGACCGGCTCCGGGAAACTGATGACACTTGTTCGAGGTCGGGCAGGAATTGGGCGAGCGATTGATCACGAACATTTCTTCGGGACACAGATCAGGGCGCCGGCCGGTGTATGGCGGCGCAGAGAAATTCCAAACCGACCCCTACTGGCGCGACAATCATCCTCTTCTACGAGTACTTCCACGGCGAAACGGCGCCGGCATCGGCGCAAGCCACCAGACCGGGTGGACCGGCTGCATTGCCAGGATCATTCAGGCAAACGGCGCTCTCACAGAGGAGATGCTCCGAGAGCGGAATGTCGAGAGTATTGGGATCAGGCTGGGCCAAGGCCAAACCGCCGAGGCAACCGGATAACGGCAACGAGGCCCTGATGCATGCTGAAGTCGTGCGGGCGTAAGTGACGGCCGGTCGGCTGAATGCATCTTGAGTGAGGACGCCTTTAACTGGGTTCGGCCGTGCTGTTCAATACCGCGCCCGACGGCCGCGGTAATGAACTAAGGTGCAATATCCTTCGCACCGCACGTCGTGTCATGTTACGACACAGTGCAAAGCGGTTCGCGCGATTCACATATGTCCTTCGAGTTGGGAGCCGCCCTGCATCATGCGCCCAGAAGGCTGATGTTGCCGGCAAGGAGTGAAGGTGAAGGAACAACCATGAAACGAAACACGCGACTCCATAACGCAGTCCTCAGGGGCCTGACTGCTGCAGCCCTCGCGCTCGCCACCGTTGGCTGTAGTCACTCCGCCGGGCCGCAAGATGCCACTACGAAGGAGGCAGGCCGCAAGCAGGTAGAAGTAAAGAAGCCCGACTATTCGCCCTACCCGGACCAGCATTTGCCCGCTCGGGTATTCTGGGGCGTTGCCCACGTCCACACAGGCTACTCCTTCGACTCGGGAATGTTTGGGTAACGGTGACCCCCGACGACCTCTTCAGAGTCGCCACAGGCGGGGAAGTCGTCACCGATAATGGCCAGCGCTTCAAGCAGGACCGGCCACTGGACTGGGTCGCGATCACCGACCATGCCGAGTATATGGGCATCTCCGATCAAATTCGCGACGGCAGCCCCGAACTCCTTGCCAACCCGCAGGGCATGGACACGTGCATGGCACGGAGTTGCCCGCCGGTGAAAGCGGCTTGCTCTACAGCCTGGGCTTTGTGATGGCTACGGGCTGCCTTCATGGTCTCGGATCGGCATCGGTGTGATCCATCGCTGGTCGGCGGGCCGCGTCGTCCTCCGTGTGACCGGTGCGACGGTAGCGGTGGCCGGCATCTATTTCCTCTTTAGCGTGCTCACATGACACCGACGAAACCGCAACCGACGCGCGCTTGTTGCAGCGGAATTGTGGCGGCGATTTCGCTGCTGTGTTTCAACTGTCCCCGCGCCGAAGCGCATCTGGTTACGACGGGACTTGGTCCGGTCTACGACGGCATTGCTCATTTGACTCTTTCGCCCGTTGACGTGGCGGTGGTGATGGTGCTCACATTGCTCGCGGCGATGCGCGGGCCGCGCCAAGGCCGCTGGCTGCTTGCGCTGCTGCCGGCGGCGTGGCTGGCGAGCGGGCTGACTGGACTGATGTTTCCAACCATCGCGACGTTCGGTTGGGCGACCAGTGCGTCGTTCGTGCTGGCCGGTGCGCTCGTGGCGGCCGATCGCAATCTGCCTTTGTCAGTCGTGGCGACGCTGGTCACGGTCATCGGTGCATATCACGGTTTCCTGACCGGGGCGGCGTTCGCCCGGACAGCTTCCGCGTCGCTCGAACTGACGGGGACATTGGTAGCGTTGATTGTCATCGTCACGCTACTCGCCGGGTTGGTGGTGTCAATCAAAGCGTTCTGGGCACGGGTCTTTGTTCGGGTGCTGGGAAGCTGGATCGCGGCCACGGGTCTCTTGATGATCGGCTGGAGTTTCCGCGCGGGGAACTGAGACGAACTGATCAATCAAAACCATCTGCGAAACCAGGCGGCCAATGAAGACCGCTGGGCATCGAAAACTCAGTCCATCACTCCCACGGCATCTTAGAACGGTATATCTGCCTAAGAGATTGCTTCCGATCTCCGTAACCTTTCCTGCGGCGCCGGACCGCCGCCGTATTGAACCAAGGTGCAATATCCCTCTATTCGCAAGCTGTGTGATGTTGAGGTATATGCTGCAAAACTCTCCGGAACTTGAAAGGAAATAAAAAGTGAGATTTAGACCAGCGAGCTTACTGACGGCTGCTCTCGTTGTTTTAGCTTCGGCAATACTCGCCCAGAACGCGATGCAAGAGAAGATGGCGCAGGTGAAGGAGGGGGTTGCCGCGAATCAGGCGGCGCTGAAGACTTACACCTATCAGTCGCACACTCAGATCTTCCTCAAAGGTGAATTGAAGAAGACCAAGAACGATTCGGTGGTCACCGGTCCGGACGGCAAACCCCAGAAGACCAGCCTCGATCCGCCGGCTCCACCGCCACAGCCCCAGGGGGGAAGGGTGAAGAAGCATGTCGTCGAAAAGAAAGGCGACGAGATGAAAGATTACATGGAAAAGGCACAGGCGTTGATTGAGCAGTACGTTCCGCCGAATCCCCAGAAAATGCAAGCGGCATTCGCCTCAGGCGGAGCGGCGCTCTCCGAATCCGGCCCGGGCATGATCAAGCTGACATTCAGTAACTATGTCCTGAGCGGGGACTCCATGACGATGACCTACAACACGCAATTGAAGCAACTTACCACTTTGAACATCAATAGCTACCTGGGAGACCAGAAAGATTCAGTGACATTAGCCGTGACCTTCGCGGCATTGCCAGAGGGCATCAGCCATGTGGCCCTCACTGACCTGGTCGCAAAGGCCAAGAATATCGAGGTGAAGGTCACGAACGACAACTACAAGAAGATGTGAAGAGTGCGCATACGGTAACGATATTCGGTTATTCACTAATAGTCGCCCTTTAGAGGATAAAGCACTAGCGTTTTTCCGGGAGCGGCTGAGCTTTTAAACAGTTACAGACCGTAGTGGTTCCAACAAGTTGTTAGTTACGAGGATCACAGCGGAAGGAGATTTCCCATGTCAAGGATTTCAGATTACGTATCGACGGCGATGATGTCCGTCCTTTTGGCGGCGAGCCTTACCTCGGCAATTGCCGCTAAAACACCGGGGCCCAACTCGGCGCAGTCGTCAACTGTCTCTTCGCAGGACAAAGCGAAAGCCTGCAACGACGCCGCCGACGCGAAGCACCTTAACGACCAGGAACGCAAGACATTCATGCAGAACTGCCTCAATAAGGCCTCGAACTCAGGCTCCAACGCCCAAGTAAGTCAGCAGGATAAGGCGACTGGATGCAACAATCTCGCGGACAAAAAGGGCCTAAAAGGCGGGGATCGTCGATCGTTTATCAAGGACTGTATGAACAAAGCCAACCCCTAATAGACTTTCATGGAAACTCTTCGAAGAGCGCGAAATTGACGCGCTCTTCAGAGCGCTTGGTTTGCTGTGTCTCAAAAGTCCTGATAGTGACGACCTTGTGAAGCTGTGGCCGCTCGCCCGCAAAGATGTCGCCCGCGCGAAACCGCAAGAAGGGGGGCTTCTGAGGAACTCGCCCAAACGGTCGCGGTGTCGAGACGGAATCGCGCACAAGGCCCGAAACCGGCTGTTCGCTCAACGGGCCGTCCACAAGGCCTAGCGAGGTGTTTCGCGCCTCGTTCCCTGGTGGCGCAGCCTGCACGATCACGCGTCTCTTTGGCTCACGGCGCGCTCGAAGCAATCACGACTAAACCGCCGGTACGGTAATCAGTAGCTGCTCTGCCGCGTCCGGCATTGATCTTTGTTCCAAATTGCACAGTACCGACACCGTCCGCGGGAGTATTCAGCATTTAAAACGAAATGAGGTACACCAATGAACTCGAGTCAGGAAGCCGTAAGGCTACAGGAAGCGCGCGAAAGGAGCGCGCTGTGGAGAAAGTAGGGACCCCTTCCTGTCGGGGCGGCGGTGGGGAACCGTCCGTGAGGACTACGGCCAGGATGGTAATGCCTGGAGCTACTTCACCCACGACCACGCTCGTTCGCGGGCCTTCGCCCGGGAAATTGCCAGACTGTCCACGGCGGCAGCGAGACATTCCAGACCGATCCAAAATGAGTGTCGGTCGTTTCCTTCCCGGTAAATGCGCCCTTCTTCCCGTCCGCAAGGACCTGGTCGGCGCCTCCTTGGCTTGAATGAGTAACAGGTCATCCTCTTCGGCGAGAAGCAGCGACATAGCAGCGCGTCCTGATACTACCGACTGTGGTTCTCGTAAACTGAACCGCCAGCGGTCTTCGATAATTTACCTGATGTCATCGGATGACGTTACAACACAAATTTAAGTGTTAAAGCTTGTTAAGTTTGAATATCCGGGCTAAACGCGATCAGCTTACGATGCCACGCCAGGAAGGTATCGGGTCTGACCAGGGTGACCACTTCAGCTAGCAGCTTTGCGCCAATCCTTTCGCTCGAACAGCCGCCCAGCCAGCTCTCATTTTCGGTAGTTCGAATATTCAGACCATACGAGGCTCAGTTCGATTGTTGTTCTGGTGAATTGGGCTATTTACTCGGGACAGATTTTCTTTCTTGGCGCGGAGTTTACAAAGATTTTCGCCAAGAATGGGTCGCAGCCAAGTCGTAAGCTCTGAGCGTATGGTAAAAGGTGCAGGCGATACAGAGGCGGCGGCGTCCGAAACCTCGTGGATTATCCTTCGGTAAATCCAACGCAAGATGTCCCGAAGGAGGGCGCAGGAGAAACTTAAAGCGTGATCACCGGACACGGCGCGTTCCAGATGATCTCGTAACTGTGACTGTGCACGTGCCCGGCCGCCTCGTCCAGCCGGCCGCGACCGGTAATAATCAGATCGGCCTTTTCAATCTCCTCAGCTACGTCCCAAATGACGTCGCCAGGATTGCCTTCGAGCACGCATATGGAGGCCTTGACCTTGGATTCCCCAAGGTGCTTCTCCAACGCAGAGGTCAAATCCTTTTTGAGCTCTTGGATAAGGCTGTGGCTGGTATTGGCCGCGTGCGGAACGGCGGTGAAGACGCTCAGGCTTGCGCCGAAAAGCTCGGCGAACTCGGAAGCGCGGACCAGCAACGGAATTGACAAATAGCGGTAGTCGAGAGCGAGAACGATCCGGTGATAGGGACGAAACGGATTCAGCTCTCGCGGATGAGGGCTGGTCCATACGGGACACGGAGCATCGTGCAAAACTTTTGCGGTGACGGAGCCGAGGAGAAATTGGCGGCGCCTGCCCAGCGTGCGAGTCGGCATCATGATCATGCCGACATCCTTTTCCCGGGCAAAATCGACAATCGCGTCTGCCACGCCGCCTGAGGTGACTGCGATTTCACTGTTCACCGAGGCAACGTGTTTCGCCTGAAACTGCTGCAGCATCTTGAGCCGCTCTGACTCGAGGGCCTTTCGGTCCTTCTCGAACGCAGCGACGGCCGAGTCGCTGAATGGGCCAAAGTACATCTCCGAGACGCCGTGCCAATCCTCCAGCCGAGGCACGACACTCAACAGCCATACCTTCACACCAGCTGCCTTGGCTACTCCGACTACATGGTCCGCGATACATTCGGAAGACTTGGAAAAATCCGTCGGGAAAAGAATGTTTCGAAACGGAACTTGCGTTCCCATGAAAAGGTATGCTCGCAAGCAATATATCAGATACCGAAAGGCGAGGAAAAACGCAGACTCTGCTGACTTGGCTACGCTCGAAACCGCTCACGGAACGTAAGCGAACCCAGTTTGGAACGTGAGTGTTCGAAACATGCGTCAGATCGCAAGAGACCCAGCTCTATGACTGTTGCTGGGTCTAACTCGCTCTGCTTGAAGCGGAACCGGAGGCGAATAAACTGTCCGGCCCCTCCGAACAGTCCCCGATTGTGTATCAATCTCGAGCGTATCCACGCGAATGGCAGGGGTTTTGCAGCAAGGGCCTCCTGCGAAGCGGTGCTCGCACTCGCGCGAGAAGTTCGTTGATATCGAACGGCTTGACGACATAGTTGTCTGCTCGAAGGTCGAGTCCCTTGACCCGGTCTTGGCAGGCTCCACTCGCCGTCAGCATCAAAATGAGGATCTCGAGGCCGGCTTGCCGTACTTCGCGGCAGACGGCCCAACCGTCTTTTCCAGCCAATCGAATGTCCAGAATAATGAGATCGTACGGATCCGTAAGGCCTTATTTAATCCGGACTCGCCGTCGCTTGCGACATCGACGGCATGCAACTCCTGGCGCACTCCTTTAGCGATCATCCGGGCCGCATCCTCTTCGTCCTCGATCAAGAGCAGTTGCATGCCGCCAGTTCTTTGATGATGATCATACGAGGTATCCCCAAACCGAAATTGAGCGCACGGCCCCGTCGATTTCAGAAGAAGACATCAAAGTCCGCGAAAAATCGACGCTTTATGCTGGCCGAAGAAGAGGCCATAAAGGCATCGTCAGTATCGGAGTAGACCGAGTCCGGGTTAAAGTGATTGGTCAGATTGTATGTGCTCACAGAGGACCGCAGCGTGTATTTCGCGTCCCCTTGCAGGCTTGCAAATACGTGCATCCAGCGATAGGAAGTTAGGAAAGCGTTGCTGGTAAGGGTTGCCGATATTGCTTGGGCGGCATCGGCAACAAGATACTGAAACCCGCTCCGTCATTCGAAAACCGGTGCGAGCTGCACTTTCCAAGGAAAATAGAGGAGACCCAGGCCAAGAATCGATTCGCAAGTCCGCTGGTAGATTGCCTAACTCATTTGACCGGATGACGGGCGCGGGAAAACGACCTAAGTAATTGTTTAAATCGTTTAGATCGTCTTGAGCGCGGCTTTGTACATAGAAGACAAATAGGGCCATTCTTGACCTTGTGCCGCATAGCGCAATTCCGGCAGGTGTGTAAGTTTCTTCAAACTATGTTCCGCCATTCGATTTGGTGAATGGCGCGCTCGAGTAAGTGCACGATCTGCGAGTGATGATTTCTACGGCGGATTAAGCCGATCTGAATATCCGCGTTCCTGTCGAGGATGCGGGCGTAGTTGAGACCGGTGGTCACCTGACGCTTAAAGCTGGCCGGAACAATAGCCACACCGCGACCTCCCAGTGCAGAATCAATCAACTCGGGAACGGTGTTGACCGGTATGACTCGCCCGGCGCAATATCCGCTTCGATCGCACAGACTGTAAACATGGCGATAAAAAGCCGGGTTGAATTTCTTTCTGATGGCAATGCGATTTTCGCCCGATAGCTCTCGAATGCGAACCACCCTTCTCTTGGCGAGCGGATGGTCCTCGCGCATCATCACAACTAACGCTTCCCGAAACAGGAACTCGACTGTCAGGAAATCGTGTTCTTCGAGAGGCAGCCTCACGAGACCCGCATCCAGGCTCCCATGACGAACGAGCGGCACCTGCTCGTCGGACGGAAGCACATGCCGGTTCACGCGTATGTGTGGGAAGAGTTTCTGAATGTGAGCCTCTAACACCGGATACGCACTCGCCTCAAGCAACGGCGCAACACCGAGGGCCAGCTGGCCGAGTTCTCCCCGGTGTGCCCGCTGCGCCATTTCGATGGAGCGAGAGACCTGCTCGAGTGTCCTTCGCGTCTCCTCCAGGAACACCCGGCCCGCGACGGTCAATTGGACAGCGTGCTTGGTGCGCTCGAATAGCGGAGCACTTAATCTCCGCTCCAACTCTTTGATTTGTCGGCTCAGCGGCGGCTGCGACATCCCGAGACGGCCGGCGGCCCGGCCAAAATTGAGCTCCTCGGCGAGTACGACAAAATAGCGGAGCTGGCGTAACTCGATGGTTTTCTCCATTCCAGAGAGTCACTGCAGGCCGGCCGCCAAGCTTAAGGCCGGTAATACCCAATGGGTATCACCCCGTGTGTTCCAGGTATTTGCCTTCAGCCGGGCAATATGGCTAAGATACCTCGGACCCGGGAAATCCATGGCGAGAATCCTCATCGTAGACGATAGGGCGGGAAGCCGCGAACTCGAGCGCGTCGTGCTCGAGTCGCTGGGGCATGAAGTCGTTGAAGCGAGTAGCGGGAGCGAAGCGATTGCCGCAGCTTTACCGGCAATTCCTGACCTGGTGCTGTTCGATCTTCTCATGCCGCACCTGGACGGATTCGCAACTTTACCCGAATTCCGAAAACAGCCGCAATTGGCCCCTGTCCTGATCCTTGCGCTGACCGCAAGTGCGATGCGCGGTGACGACAGAGGTGCGTTAGAAGCTGAATTTTCGGGATACATTGACCAAACCTGTTTTTCTCGACGAGTTCGCAACCGAATCCGTAGCTTTTTCGATTCCAACGGATCGAAGCACTAGGCCGTTCGTGCTTCCGGCGTTTGTTGCGTTATTTCACTCACCCCATGTAGCCTTACGCTGCGGTTTCGCGCAGATGCGCGGTGCCGCGCCCACCAGTTCTAGCCCAAACTCTCCGGCTTAGAGCAAAGTAGACTTTGGCCAGATGTTTGCAGCCCAAAGTGAACGTGTTTCATAAAGCCCCCGGCGATCCGCAATTCGTAAGGCTCGCCAGGGTCGAGGGGAGTTCGGTATGAAGTTCAAGCATATTCTCTTTCCAACAGATTTTTCGGAGCACAGCCGGGCGCTCAATCAACAAGTTGAGTGGCTGGCGACGCAATTTAGTTCGCAGGTGACTCTGCTGCATGTATTCGAAATTCCAGCAGCCTGGTACGGAGCATGCGAGGCTTCCTTCGTGAACCCGGAGTGTCTCAACGGGCTCAGGGAATCAGCAGAGCAGCGTCTGAAAGAGTATGCGATCAAGCTCCCAGAAGCTCGCGTGGAACGTGTCCTGGCACAAGGCGATCCGGCGACCGAGATTATGAACTGTGTGGATGAGCACGATGTGGATCTGATCGTGATGGGCACTCACGGCTACGGAGCGCTTCAGGGATGGATTCTGGGCTCGGTGACGGCCAAGCTGCTCCATCGCGCGGTGTGTCCAATTTGGACCAATTCCCTGCCGCAGGGTACACCGAACAGCCCTGCCATCTCGAAAATCCTATGTGCAATCGAACCGACCGAGGCCCTACCGCTGCTGGGACTTACCAGGGAGTTAGCACTGGAGTTTGGGGCCACGGTGAAGCTTGTTCATAGCGTGCCGGTGCTCGAGACGCGGTCGAACCGATATTTCGATTTCGATCTGCACCGGTATCTCATGGAGTCGGCGCGGGTGGAGATCGCCAAACTGCAGCGGCAAGCCGGCACTGACTTCCCACTCAATGTCAGCGGCATGGGAATATCAAATGCCCTCGCCGAAGCGGCGAACGAGCACGGGGCGGATCTGGTTGTGATCGGGCGCGGCAAGGCGCAGAAGGCGGTGGGAAGATTTCAGACCCACGCTTACGAGATCCTCCGGTATGCGCCCTGTCCGGTCCTTAGCTACTCGTTGAACCAGCAAGACCGTATTTCTTCATCTTGTACCGTAGAGCATCTCTACCAATGCGCAGCAGACGCGCCGCTTCCGACTGGTTCCCGGACGCCTTAGCCAGCGCGTCGGAAATCAGGCGCCTCTCTGTGTCTTCGAGCATTGAGACTGTCGGTGCGCTTTCGGGCGCTGTGGCGACGCTGTCCGGTAATGCACGTGTACTGCCTGTTCCTAGTGATTCGGGGCTTCGAACGGGCTCCGGCAGATCAGCCACATCGATCGTATCGCTCAAGACCATCATGCACGCATGACCAATTACATTCTCGAGCTCCCGCACGTTCCCGGGCCAGTCATACCGGCTGAGAGCAATGCCGGCGCGTGGCGTCAGTCCGCGGACCGATTTGCCGAACTGCTTGGAAAACTTATCCATGAAGTGCCTGGCGAGCAACGGCAAGTCCTCCTTTCGCTCGGCAAGGGGAGGAACGCGCATTTCCACCATCGATAAGCGGTAGTAGAGATCTTCGCGGAATTTGCCTTCCCGGATCATCGCGCGCAGATCCCGGTGTGTGACCGCAATGACCCGGATGTTCACCTTGCGGGCCTGCAGGGAGCCCACCCGCTGCACTTCCTGATTCTGGATGGTGCGCAGCAGTTTGGCTTGCGTTCCGAGCGGCATATCGCCGATTTCGTCCAAAAAGAGAGTGCCTCCGGTGGCGTGTTCGACGAGTCCAACCTTGTCATGCGTGGCACCGGTGAATGAGCCCTTCGCATGCCCAAACAGTTCGCTTTCAAAGAGAGTCTCAACCACTGCCGAGCAATTGACCACCACGAGATTGCCGGATGAAGCCGGGCTCAACCGGTGCAGCGCTTGCGCCACCAGTTCTTTGCCTGATCCAGTGGGTCCGGTAATCAACACCGTTCGGAAATGCGGGGCGATGCGACGAATCCGCGAAAAAAGCTCCCACATGGCCGGACTGTTGCCGATGATGCGCTCGAATTGAGCGCTGCCGCAGAGCTCCTCCTCAAGTTCCTGCGCCCGCTGCCGCCGCCGTACCGCCTCGATCATGGTGCGGAAGCGCTCGCGAAGAGCCGGCACGGAAATCGGTTTATTCAGGTAATCGCTTGCGCCTTTCCGGATTGCCTCTACAGCCGATTCGGTGGAGTAATGGGCGGTCATCAGAAGCACTTCGATCGCGGGGTCGAAATTGACAATGCGCTCAAGCAACTCGAGGCCGCTCATTTTCGGCATCACCAGATCGGTCAGTACGATCTGCGGGTGTTTTTGGAAGGTGAGATCCAAGCCTTCCTCGGGATCGGTTGCAGTCGAAATCTCCAGGCCCGGCTGTTCAAGCGCCGTGGCCAGCAACTCCAGACTTCCCGGATTATCGTCTACAATGACGAGCGAAACCTTCGGCACTGCCGCCGGCTCAGCTTTCATCTTTCTTTCTGCTTCAACAGCTTTCTCTCTGGCTTGCATCAAAGCTGAATCTTCTCCTCGCCGAGTACTGCGGGCATTAGACCTCTCTCTACGGGCTGCCGATCAGACGCTCCATCTCCGAGCGCAAGGCTGCCACATCGATCGGTTTGGCGATATAGGACGAGAATCCTGCTGCCAGCGCATGTTCTCGATCACCTTGCATCGCGCTTGCCGTAAAGGCAACAATCGGAGTACTCGCAAATCTGGGGTCTTTTCGCAAGTGGGCCAGTACCCCGAAGCCGTCAATCTTGGGCATCTGCAAATCCAGCAAAACCAGGTCGACGGAATTGCCGCAAGCCTTTTCCACGGCTTCCTGGCCATCCATTGCCTCGACAACCTCGTAACCGGCACTTTCGAGCACCGTGCGGATCAGTTCGAGACTTCCCGGCCGGTCTTCTGCAACGAGAATCCGTTTCATGTGCCTGTGACCTCGTGGAGGAGCTCATAGACTTTGGTCAAGAAGCCTTCCTTCCAGCGAGAGGCCTTGAAGAAAACCGCATTGGCTTGCCGGCTCAAAATCTGCATGTCCTCCTGATCGATTTCGTTGGCAGTCAAAACAATAACAGGAAGGTGCGTGAAATTAGGGTTTTGGCGGATGCGAAAGATGAGCTCAAACCCGCTCATCTCAGGTATTAAAAGATCGATGACGACAGCGGAGATAGGGCTCCGAGCCAGCAACTCGAGGGCCTGCTTGGCGCTCGAGACAAGCACCGGCAAAAGGCCTGCCGACCGGAGCGTCTCCTCCAGGAGCTCGCGGACTGCGGGTTCGTCATCGACAACGAGAATGCGGGCTGTCTCGCCGGGTGAGCGCAGTACTTGTTCCTCCAGCGTTCTGAGCAGCAAGGCGGGTTCAATGGGTTTCGTCAGGGCTGCGTTTGCTCCGAGACAAGGACCCGCACCTGGATCCAGGGCCGTTGTGAGCGCGAGGACCGGAATCTGCGCCGTATTCTCGTTTGCGCGAAGATCCTGCAGGACGCGCCAACTTTCTGGTCCTAGTGCAGCCAAATCTAACACGAGCGCCGCCGGCTTTAGAGTGTGGCTGATCTCGAGAGCGTCTTGAGGAGTCTCGGCAACGGCTACTTTGTATCCTTTTTGCCCTAGGAACTCAGTAAGCTGCTGGCACTCATGCTCTATTCCCACGAGAAGGATCGGCCGTGCTTGACTGAGCTCTTCCTGGGGTGCCTGTGCCACTGGTGCTTCTGAGTCCGAGCGCGGAAGGAGAAATTGAAAGCGGCTTCCCTGCTCAGGTGTGCTTTCTACCCAAATCCTCCCGCCGTGCATTTCCACCAGATTCTTGCTGATCGCTAACCCGAGGCCCGTACCTTCCCGGACACCGCGAGTGGTAGATCCCAGTTGATAGAACTTATCGAAGATCGCCTGCAGTTCGGAAGGGTCAATTCCAATACCCGTATCGGCCACAGCGAAGTACGCGCCATCAGGGCGTTCGCCCGATTCAACCGTAATCTGGCCTTTTTCCGGTGTGAACTTGATGGCATTACTGATCAGGTTGTAGAGGACCTCCTTAAAACGCAGCCGGTCTGCCGAGATTGTCAAATTGCGGTCGAGGGTCTCGCTAATTCGGATTTGTTTGCGTTCCGCGAGAGGGCGAAGGCCAGTGATAGTCTCAGCCATGGCATCTGCGGCTTTAAAGAGCTCCGGATGCAGTTCGAGGCGCCCGGACTCGATCTTGCTGAGATCGAGAATGTCGTTGATCAGCTCCAGTAAATGGCGGGAATCCTGTTGTACGTGCCCGACGAAACGCTTCTGCTCGGTGTTCAACGGACCCTTTAGCTCTTCGGCGAGCAAATCCGCGAAGCCAATGATGGTGTGCAAAGGAGTCCGCAGCTCATGGCTCATGCTGGCGAGGAACTCACTCTTGAGCCGGTTCGCCCGTTCGACTTCCCGGTTCCGGATTTCGAGTTGTTGATTCTTTGACGCTAGCTCGGCGGTGAATTCCTGATGCATGGCGTTGATCTGGGCTTCGGCCTGCTTACGCGCGGTGATGTCGCGGACGATCGCTATGACGCGCGAGCCTTGCCCCGATCGAATTGGGCTCAGGCTGATCTCGACAGGAAGTTGAGAGTCGTCCTTCCGCCGCGCGAAAAGCTCCAAGCCAATGCCCATCGGACGCGTGACCGGGTCTTCGGCATAGCGATCCCTATGCGCATGATGGCGCTGCCGCAAGTATTCCGGAACCAGGACTTCGATGAATCGACCCAGCAACTCCTCGCGCGGATAGCCAAACATCCGCTCCGCGGCCGCGTTCAGAAGCACAATCGTCCCATCCAGCTCCACCTCGACAATGCCGTCGGGAGCGGCTTCCAAAAGATCCCGGAAGCGCCAGTAGGCTTGGATGTGGAGCTGCGGTTCTGCGAGCGCAGAGCCATCAGAGACAGCTGGATTGCCGTCGCTGTCATCACTCGCGTTGAGCTTGCGTTCCAGCACTCACCTCCTCCATCAGGTTACGAAAAACATTCAACTCTATGGCCGGCCGTAGTACTGCCTAACTGCATCTCCGCATCCCGATCGCCAGTTGTGAGACACGGGTTCTCTGATTCGCTTGCGTGCGGATACAGCCTTCTGAAGCGCGGCAGCGGCCCAATGATTCGCTGCAAGTTCGCGAGGAGGAGTGTGTCCGGTGTGTGCGTTTCCGCGCAGACGGCTGCGTGAGTTCGCGCAGGTAAACGTTCGACGGCAAGCTCAACTCATACATTTCTCGGGTCTGAAGCAGGGCCAATGATCTGCTCAAGAGATACCGCTGTCCGCCATTCACCATGATTAATCAAACAACCAGCGCTACCGTGCCCGCAAAGTCTGTCTGTCACGGCGGTTGCAAGGGATGTCACAAGACCACTTCTGCTCGCGAATCGCAGGTCCCAGTCTGGACTGAGAATTGCGCTACTGTCAGCGGGAAATATCCCGTAGAGGCGAACGCCATGCCGATGATCGAAATCAACCATCTGGAGCCTGAAGGCGATGTGGCAACCGGACTCATCGACCAATTCCATCAGCTACTCGAAGACGTGCGCCGTCGAGCTTATGAACTGTTCGAGCAGCGCGGCGGGACGCATGGCGCCGACTGGGAGGACTGGCTTCGCGCGGAACAGGAGCTTCTATTTCCGGCAAAATTCGAGGTAAGTGCAGGAACCCGGAAGCTACAACCTTTGCATGTCTGTGCCGGGATTTGCCGCGCAGGATCTCAAACTCTATACGCTGGCGAATGGACTTATTCTCAAGTGCAATGCCTGGCAGCACCTCTTCGGCGGCGAGCCTCGACAGCGCGGCGCATTCTATTGGTGGCCACTACCGGCGGGTGCCCATGCTCCTGACATTGCCGCCGAGCTAAAACACAACCGCCTGGAAATCAAAATTCCGACCGTTTCAAAGCCCAAGTCGGTCACGGTCGAGACAACGAGCAAACAGATTATCAATCAGCGGGAGGGGACCGCCGCTTGAAAGGGGCTGGCTCTCGCCCGGAGTTTAAGGTGGATTTGCATTCGTTTCAGTACCAGGTTGGCCCTTGATGACTTTTCATGAAGTTTTATTCCCGGTGGACTTTTCAGAGCACTGTACGCGGGCTGCGCCATATGTCGCAGGGATTGCCCGGAAGTTCAAGGGCGAGATCACCCTGCTCCACGCTTTCGACGCCTACGATGCTTTCGGTTATGGCGCGTTATCAAGCACGGTTGCCTACGGGGTCTCGGCAGACTCAGTACGACACCAGCAAGAGTCAGCTCTAACCCAGTTTGGGAGCGGCGTTTTCGACGGCTCACAATGTAACGCGTGTGTTCGAGGTCGGAGACCCAGCGGATATCGTGAATCGCTATAGTGCAGGAGCATCGAGTTGATCTGATCGTGATGCCGACCCACGGCTGCGGTACGTTTCGCAGCCTGCTATTGGGCTCCGTGACCGCTAAGGTGCTACATGACGCAACATGCCCGGTTTGGACCACTGCACACTCAGAAACGCTTGCTTCGGCTTCTGCAGAGCACGTTCACAGCGTGCTGTGCGCAATCGATCTCTATTCGGAAACCGTTCGTGTCATTCGTGCGGCGTCCGATATGGCAGCCGCGTATGGAGCTATCGTTCGCCTGGTGCACGCCATCGCTGCTCCGGAGGCCAAGCCGGGGAGCAACATGGATCCAGGGCTCGAGCGCTTCCTGTTCGATACGGCAAGGGAGCAGATAGCCAAGTGCCAGGAGCAAGCGGGTACAGCTTGGGAAGTCTGCCTACAGAGCGGACGGGTCTCGTCTGTCTTGCGCCATGCGACTATGCGCAATGGGGCAGATCTGGTTGTGATCGGACGCGGCCACTTGCAAGATCGTTTGGGGCGCTTTCGCACCCATGTCGGCGCCATCATTCGCGAATCGCCATGCCCGGTTCTGAGTGTCTGAGGAGAGAAATTCCAATGCCGAAACTAGTCTTACTACGCCATGGCGAAAGCAGCTGGAATCAAGAGAACCGATTTACTGGTTGGACTGATGTCGATCTTTCGTCAAAAGGATCCGAGCAGGCACGGGAAGCAGGTCGGATCCTCCGCAAGGACGGGTTCACCTTCGATATCGCCTATACATCGGTTTTGAAGCGAGCGATTCGAACCCTTTGGATTGTTCTGGATGAGATGGACCTGATGTGGATTCCGACTCATCCTTGTTGGCGGTTAAATGAACGCCACTACGGCGCGCTCGAGGGACTAAATAAAGCAGAGACGGCAGCAAAGTTTGGTGAGGGACAGGTAAAACTCTGGCGGCGCAGTTATGATGTGCGTCCCCCTCAGATTACGGTTGGAGACGACCGCTACCCCGGCCGCGATCCTCGCTACCGGCAGCTCCGCCCGGATGAGTTGGCTTTAGGCGAAAGTCTAAAAGATACCGCCTCCCGGCTCTGGCCTTATTGGCAGCATTCGATCGCTCCGGTGCTGCGGTGCCAAGAAAACGTGTTGGTGGTGGCGCACGGAAATAGCCTTCGCGCTCTCGTGAAGTACCTGGATGGAATTTCCGACGATGACATTGCCGATGTCGAGATTCCCTGCGGTATCCCGCTCATTTATGAGCTTGATCAGCATCTGAACCGGATTGGGAGCCATTATCGGGGCGGACCCCTGACAAAAGAGCGAACCGTCGCCTAGCCTATGAGAATCACGTTTTGGGGCGCGACGCAAACGGTGACAGGATCCATGCACACGATTTCGGTGGGCGAGGAAACACACCTTCTCGAGTGCGGTCTCCTCCAGGGGCATCGGCGTGAAGCGTTCGAGATCAACAGTCATCTGCCATTTGCTGCAGGCTCTATTCGTTCTGTTGTCCTCTCTCACGCTCACCTGGACCATAGCGGCAATCTGCCCACCTTGGTGCGGAAAGGATTCAGCGGCCGCATCCACAGCACTCGTGCGACAGCCGAGCTCTGCCAATACATGCTCGCCGACTCAGCTCATCTTCAGGAAAAGGATGCGGCTTTCATCGAAAAGCGTAATGCTCGCAGGCGGGCAGTTGGATTGGTCGATCCCCATACGCCGGTCCCGCCGCTTTATACCGTCACCGATGCAGAGAACGCTACTGGGCAGTTCGAAAGCTGTGCCCTCCAAGAGAAGAAGGCGATTGGAGAGAACCTCCATATAGAATTCCGCAATGCCGGGCACATCCTCGGCTCCGCCTTCGTTTTTCTCGAATCTGTTCGAAATGGCCGCGCAACAAGAGTTTTGTTCTCAGGAGACCTGGGCCGCCCCGGTGTTCCCATCCTGCGTGACCCCGATCCCGCTCCTGAAGCTGATTACCTGATTCTGGAAAGTACCTGCGGCGATCGCTTGCATCAGCCGCTCGCAAGCGTGGAAGGCAAGCTCCTGCGCCTGGTAAGCAAGACGATCGCGAGAGGCGGCCATGTAATCGTGCCGGCATTTGCCGTGGGGCGCACGCAGCAGTTCGTTCTCCGCGCCG
Source organism: Terriglobia bacterium (assembly GCA_963757345.1). Taxonomy (GTDB): domain Bacteria; phylum Acidobacteriota; class Terriglobia; order Bryobacterales; family Bryobacteraceae; genus Bog-105. Next base: position 60,385 of record CAVWRP010000017.1, read on the forward strand.
GGAATGTGCGAGGGCGGGGGAATTCTGCATCATCTGCGACATGGCATCGAGGATCCGCGCAATCTGATTCTGATTACCGGATTTCAAGCGGCCCATACCTTAGGAAGACGGATTGTCGAACGCCATCCCGAAGTGAATATTTTTGGCGAGCCGATGCGGCTGCGGGCCGAGGTGTCCGTTCTTAACGAGCTAAGCGGCCATGCGGACCAACAGGATCTTGTGAAATGGGTTCGACCTATTGCGCCGAAACTGAAAAAAGTCTTCCTCGTGCACGGGGAACCGGACGCGCAGCGCGCACTGGCATCGGTTCTTGAAGAACAACTAAGGCTTAGAGTCGCGTGCCCGTCCCGAGCAGAAGCATTTGATTTGGATTGAGGTTCTGCTGGACACAAGCGCGAGAAGCGACACCTGATGGCTCCGGAAATTGCAGTATCGCGGTATATGCGTCCCATTTCTCGTATCCTTGTGCCGGTTGATTTTTCGGATCGCTGCTTGCGGATGATGCCCTATGTGAGAGCGATCGCGGAACGATACAAGGCTGAAGTGATTCTTCTTCATGTAGTGAATCCTGTTTACACTATCCCGCCGACAGGAACCTCCGCGCCTGCGCTCGTGCCGGTTCCACAATGGGTCTTCACAGAAAAGACGAAGGAGGTTGAAAGATTCGCGGCCCTTGAACTTCGAGGCCTTCCCGTGCGCAGGCTAGTGTATGAAGGCGATCCCGAATCGCAAATTGCTGCCTTCGCCAAAGAAGAAGACGTGCAGCTCGTCGCTATCCCAACGCGCGGTTACGGCGCGCTGCGGCGTTATCTGATCGGGTCGGTTGCAGCGAAGATCCTGCACGACCTCTCCTGTCCCGTACTGACTGGAGTGCACATGGAGGACCAAGAGCCCTTGGCGAGCGTAAAGCTGTCGAATATCGTCTGCGCGCTCAATTTGGGACCGCAGAGCCCGGACACCTTGGTATGTGCGTCCCGGCTCGCGAAGGACTTCGAGGGCAGGCTCAGTGTCGTTCACGTGATACCAGACATCAGCCCGGGCCTGTATGTGACCTTCCACTCCAGGTTGAAACAGGAATGGGAAGAGATGGCGCGGAAAGATGTCGAGAAACTTCAAAGGGAAGTGGGTGCCGAAAGTGTCAGTATTTATATTCAGCAAGGCGATGTGGCGGACCAAGTGTGCTCTTTTGCACACGCTATCGCCGCCGACCTGGTTGTCGTCGGGCGCGGAGCCCAGGATCGCGGAATTGGGCGATTGAGAACGAACGCCTATGCGATCATCCGGCAAGCTGCCTGCCCGGTCTTGAGCGTATGAGGCCCATTGATCAGACTTGGGGCTAGTAAACCAAAACCATGATAGCTACTACGGATCCAAACATCCAACGCCTCGCAAGTCTCCCGGAGCCGCGCAACAGGAATAAGCTCGACGTCTTTTTCCAACCGAAATCGGTGGCAGTAATCGGGGCGACCGGGAAAGCCGGACACGTGGGCCGAGCAATCCTGTGGAACCTGATTAGCAATCCGTTTGGCGGAACGGTTTATCCGGTTAATCCCAAGCGTGCTGCTGTCCTAGGGATTCGGGCTTATCCGTCTGTTCTCGCCGTCCCGGAACGGGTCGATCTGGCCGTCCTCGTAACACCCGCGGATTCTGTCCCGACGGTTATGCGCGAGTGTGCCAAGGCGGGCGTCGCGGGGGCCGTGATCATTTCAGCAGGGTTCCGCGAAACGGGCCCTCGAGGATTGGAATTGGAACGGGAAACATTGGACGCCGCCCGAGCAGGAGGGATCCGGCTCATCGGACCGAACTGCCTCGGGGTGATGCGCCCGGCTTCCGGCTTGAATGCGACGTTCGCTCCCGCCATCGCACGGCCCGGCACGGTCGCGCTGATCAGCCAAAGTGGAGCCATCTGCACCGCCTTACTCGATTGGAGCCTCCGGGAACAAGTGGGCTTTAGCGCATTTGTCTCCGTCGGATCCATGCTCGATATCGGGTGGGGGACGCTCATTGACTATCTTGGCAGCGACCCGCAGACACGAAGCATTGTGATCTATATGGAATCGATCGGTGATGCCCGCTCCTTTCTTTCTGCGGCTCGCGAGGTCGCGTTAAGTAAGCCGATCCTGGTGATCAAAGCAGGCAGAACGGAGTTGGCGGCCAAGGCCGCAGCTTCCCACACCGGGTCGCTCGCTGGAAGCGATGCAGTGCTCGATGCTGCCTTCCGGCGCGTCGGAATTCTGCGCATCGGCGAACTTGGCGACGTCTTCCAAATGACGGAGGTTCTTGCGCGCCAGCCGCGGCCTTCCGGTCCTCGCCTGACAATCATCACGAATGCCGGCGGCCCAGGAGTATTGGCCATCGACGCGCTCGCCGGCCTCGGCGGGGAGCCGTCTAGCTTGGCCACAGAAACAATCGAGGCTTTGAATCAGGTGCTGCCGCCGCACTGGAGTCACGCGAATCCTATCGACATCATTGGCGACGCCGGTCCGGAGCGCTACGAGAAGGCTGTCAAGATCGCCGCAAAGGATCCCAACACCGATGGCCTGCTGGTCATCATGACACCGCAGGCCATGAGCGATCCGGTCGAGATCGCGAAGAAGCTGGTTCCATTTGCGGCATTGAAAGACAAACCGATTCTGGCCAGTTGGATGGGTGGAGAGAAGGCCAGCGAGGGAGAAGCCGTCCTGAATGCTACAGGAATCCCGACCTTTTCCTTTCCGGATGCGGCGGTGCGCGCATTCCACTATATGTGGCGCTACAGCTACAATCTGCGAGCGCTCTATGAGACGCCCGCGATCACTTTGATGGCGCGCACAACGGCCCCAAACGCCTGTGCGCTTGACGGCAGCGCGCACGCAACAGAGTTGGCTGCACGGCTGATCGAGAAAGTCCGCGAGGGCGGACGAACGCTCCTCACTGAGTTCGAGTCCAAACAACTGCTTGCACATTATGGAATCCCGACGGTCGAGACGCGCCTTGCCACTACAGAAGAGCAAGCAGCGGTTGCTGCGAATTCGCTTGGCTATCCCGTGGTGGTCAAGCTGAATTCGTGGACCGTGACGCACAAGACCGATGTCGGCGGCGTGAAACTCTCGCTTTACGACGCAGCGGCGGTTCGTAAAGCTTATCGAGACATTCAAGACGCGGTTACAAGCGGATTGGGCGGGGAGCATTTTCAGGGCGTGACGGTCCAGCGTATGGTTTCGGCCGTTGGATACGAGTTGATTCTGGGTTCGAGCATAGATGCACAGTTTGGGCCGGTGCTTCTGTTTGGCACTGGAGGGCAGCTTGTAGAAGTCTTCCAGGATCGAGCTCTTGCCCTCCCTCCGCTGAATACGACTCTGGCACGCCGCTTCATGGAACAAACCCGGATTTTCGCCGCCCTGAAAGGTGTGCGGGGTCGCAAGCCGGTCGATCTCGAAACCCTCGAGCGTCTTCTCGTCCGTTTCAGCCAGCTTGTCCTGGAACAGAATTGGATTCGGGAAATTGACATCAACCCGTTGCTTGCGTCTTCGGAAACATTGCTGGCGCTCGATGCGCGTGTGGTCCTTTATCCGCAGGGGACAAATCTATCGGAAATCCCGAAACCGGCGATTCGTCCCTATCCTTCGCAGTATGCCGGAGACGTGGTGTTGAAGGACAGAAGGGTGCTCCATGTGCGTCCGATTCGCCCGGAAGACGAACCGGAGTTTGTTCGATTTCACGCGACGTTATCGGATGAGAGTGTCTACCGCCGCTACTTTTACTTCATGAATCTCGAAAGCCGTGTCCGGCATGAGCGCCTGATCCGCATGTGTTTCATCGATTACGACCGGCAAATGGCCTTCATAGCCAAGACGAGCGACTCCGCCGGAGGGACCGGCGAAATTGTCGGTGTCGGCAGACTAATCAAGGTGCCGGGGACGAACCAAGCGGAGATCGCGGTGCTGGTGAGCGACGCTCTTCAAAAACGTGGACTTGGAACCGCACTGGTTCAGCGCTTGGTTGAGTTCGCCAGAGATGAAAATCTGGAATTGCTGACCGCTTCTTTTCTTGCGGAGAATCAATCGATAGAAAAGTTGTTCCAGAGCCTTGGCTTCGCGTTCTGCGACAGCACGGAGCCGGAGATCCGGGAAGCACAATTGCGGTTGTAGCTTGTGGCGCGGCGCTGGGTGAAATTGCGCAGCCAGGACTCCATCCGGGCGAAATCCACCAGGAGATTTACTGACCAGTCTGAAATACAAAATCATCGTTCCCTTAGCAGGGATCGACCCTCGCAGATCTATGTCTTCGCAACACCGCGGTCGCTTTTGATTGAGATTCGCTTTAAAAGCATTATTCACGACGTCGCCTGTGTGACGGAAAGTATTGACCGGCGAATTTCACGCGAACAGGAAACATCTCGGTCAGAGCTCATCGTTTTCGATACACTCGCGTCTTTGGATCTCGCTTAAGCTCTTCCGATCAGCTTCGATCAGAGTGGACGCTTACCTGCTGATGGATCCGTGTATGGCGCAGAAACAGGCCTTTCAATCGATCTTGTTCCCCGTTGATTTTTCGAAAATGAGCGAGGCGACGCCCGGTGTTGAGCCTGGCAATGACGGCAAAACCACCGTCTGAGAAAAAAGCCACGCAGCGTTGCATACAGTATGAGCGGGAACTCCCCGAGGTGCCTTTGTTATGGAATTCCGGAACATTCTATTCCCTGTAGATTTCTCGAAGCCCTGCGAGCAGGTTGTCCCGTGGGTCGCGCAGATGGCCGAGCGCTTGGAGTCTCGCATCACTCTCCTTCATGTTTGGGAATCGCCTTACTCGTGGTCTGGCGAGATCGATCCTAGCCTGCTGGAGGGCCTTACAAATCTTCAAGAATTAGCAGCACAGCAACAGGCAGCCTTGAAAGAGTTCCGGCGAGCGCATCTCCCTTCCCCAGGGGCTGAAATAGTGCTCAAGAAGGGAGACCCCGCGGAACAAATTACAGGGTATACAAGGACCACAGATATCGATCTGATTATGATGCCGACGCACGGCTATGGTCGATTTCGAGCTGCCCTTCTTGGATCGGTCACCGCAAAGGTCATTCACGATACATTGTGCGCAGTGTGGACCAGTGCTCATATTGAGAAACTGTACAGCCCGCCTTATCCCCTCAGGCAGATCATGTGTGCTGTCGACGATACAGAGGAGAGCATCAAGACAATCCGACATGCTGGAATGCTTGCGCAAGGCCTGGAATGCTCCTTGATCATTGTCCATGTCATGCCGCCAGAGAAGGGGAAATCGGAGTCTCAAATAGCTTCACGATTGCAATCTTGTGAAGCGTTAGCGCAAGTAAGCGTTCCAATCTGCGTAGAAAAGGGCGAAATCTCGGCTGTGGTCCCGGAAATGGCCAGGCGATACGGGGCCGATCTGCTTGTCATGGGGAGGGGACACGCGCCGGACCTGCTTGGCTCGTGGCGGTCCCACGTGTACCCGATTATACGGACGTCACCCTGTCCGGTCTTGACAATTTAGAGGACGGTCTTGCGTGTGGTGACTCTCATTACATGACAGAAGCCTCAGTTCCGCTATTGATTCTGTTAAACAGCTTGTGTGGAAGGAAGGCTCAATCAAACAAGTATGAATGCAAGCTGTGGTCCCTCGTATTGTTCTTGGCCGCCGCAACCATCGCGAGCGATCCGGCCAAGAATTCCAGCATTGAGGGATTTGTCACACTCAATGGCGCGGCCTATCTGGCTGGGGTGACGATTGGCGTGGCCAACCAGGCGAGTGGCGGACATTTCGAGGTTAGGACGAATAAGTCGGGATACTATGTGTTCGAAGACATCCGACCTGGCGCATATACCATATGGGCGGATGCGCAGGGGTATGGATGCATTCTGATTCCGCGGCTCGCTCTGCATTATAGTGAGCGGGTTCGGCAGGACTTTGATTTCGTGAGAGGAAAGGCCCGCCAGGGCTGTGAAGCGGTCGACACGAAAAAGTCGAACTGAGCTTGCTCAAGAGTAGAAAAGATTGTAACCGATGCGCAGGACGTGAACCTAGCGCTCCGGCAGCTCTAGTTTTCGCGCGAGTGTTTCGAACTTCGCCTTCGTTTTTCCATACTCGACAAAGTCGCCAATCATAGAGGCTAAATCGGTCGCAAGATCGTAGTGCGCCGTTACATACTCTCTGTACGGAGCCATGTGAACCCGAGCCGGATTTTCGTTGAGCTTGGTGATGGTCAATTGAGTGTTTGCGGCGAGTTCTTTTAAGAGCGGATTCACACGGGCGATGGCAATTTGCTGCCAGGGCGATGCAATGATTTGCAGATCGTTGAGCTCCTGAATGATGGCGGCGACTTTGTTCACGTGCGTTCTGATCTGACCTAATTGACCGGCATAACTTTGCCACGACGTGCCGGACTGGACGAAGGTGTTGAGTTCGGAAGCATCCCGCTGCAAAACCGCTGCCTCCGCCTTCGCGTCCGAAAGGAGCTTCAGCACCTGCTCGGAATCCGTCACCGGGGCGCTCAGGCACAGAGGGGCGACAGCAGCCAGGACGAGCCGTAAGGTTTTAATCATGGTAGTGACCTGTGCACGCGCCGTTCCAGGAAGCGTTGCGGTTTTACGCGGATTATGCCGACCGGTGTGGGTGAAATCCCTCAGGGACACGGCAAATGGCGCAGGCGCAAGGCGCTCTCAACTGCTCGTTCCGAATCCAAGCCAATTGCGCCACGCACTTCGAACTGGCATTCACTGGCCAATTGCTTGCAGAATCCTTGGGGTCATTAACCCCCCTTATCTCATGAGAAATCGCAAGCTTTGGTATGTTTTATTGATCGTTTTGGCAGGAGCTATGATTGCCTCCCCAAAAAAGACGTCCGGCGTCGAAGGCGTCGTGACCATCGATGGTTCGGCCTTTGCCGGTGTAGAAGTGGAAGCGAGCAGCGCGTCCCTGGGCGCGTTCTGGGAGACGAGCACGAACCGCTCCGGCCATTACGTGTTGGACGAGATACGTCCCGGGCGATACACGATGTGGGCGGAGGCGAGCGGATATGGATGCATTGTGATTCCACAAGTCGTCATGAAGGATGGCGTGCGGGTCCGCCAAGATTTCCATTTTCGAAAAGGAAAGACTTATCCAGGATGCGAGTCGCTGACGCCGAAGAAGCACGGCTGAGCTCGCGCCGGTTCGGGCGTTTTGTCCGATAGCGCGTGTTGTTTCCGCCAGAGATTGCGATTCATCGAGGTGGCCGCCAGAGAACGGGATGGATACAGCAACCGAGACAAACCCGGATCGCTCAGTTAGCGATGCGTTAAAAGAACTTGCGCTGAACTTGCGATGGTCTTGGAACCACGCCGCGGATGAGCTATGGAGCCAGCTCGAGGCTGAGCTTTGGGATTTAACTCAGAATCCCTGGGTGATGCTCCAGACGGTGTCGCGGGAGAAGCTGAGAGCAGTCACATCCGATGCCCAATTTCGCCAGAAACTCGATCAGCTCATTGAAGAGAAGAGGCGTCATGAGCAAACTCCTGGCTGGTTTCAGAGGGCATATGATAACCCGCCATTTACGGCAGTTGCATACTTCAGCCTGGAATTCATGCTGAGCGATGCCTTGCCAATTTACTCTGGCGGACTCGGAAACGTAGCGGGCGACCAGCTGAAAGCCGCCAGCGATCTGGGTGTTCCGGTCGTCGGTGTGGGTCTGCTGTACCAAGTGGGCTATTTTCGTCAGCACATTGATCGAGACGGTAAGCAGATAGCGCTTTATCCCTTCAACGATCCTGGACAGCTTCCCATCCGACCTGTCCGGCAGGCAAATGGCGAGTGGCTGCACGTTACGGTCGAACTGCCCGGTTTTAAGTTATGGATCCGCACCTGGGAGGTCCAAGTAGGCCGGGTGAAGCTTTACCTCCTGGACACGAATGATCCGGCCAATTTGCCTGAGTACCGCGGTATCACCAGCGAACTATACGGAGGCGATCCGGAATTACGAATCAGCCAGGAGCAAATAGTGGGAATCGGGGGATGGCGGTTGCTTCGTGCGCTGGGAATGCGGCCAGATGTCTGTCATCTCAACGAAGGTCACGCGGCCTTTGTGGTTCTCGAGCGGGCGCACGAATATCTGACCGAGAGCAAGCAGCCTTTCGATGTCGCCCTTACCGTCACGCGCGCTGGCAATCTCTTCACGACACACACGCCTGTGGAAGCAGGGTTCGATCGGTTTACCCCGGAGCTGATCGAGCAGCACTTCAAACATTACGCACAGAAAGGATTGGGTATCTCGATGCGCGAATTCTTGGCTCTGGGCCGCCAGAACGCGGAGGACGCATCCGAGCCGTTCAGCATGGCGCTTCTTGCAATGCGCGGCAGCGGAGCGGTGAATGGCGTAAGCCGTTTGCACGGAGAAGTGAGCCGGCGCATTTTTCAAGTCCTGTTCCCGAGATGGCCACACGTGGAAGTGCCGATCAGCCACGTGACAAACGGGGTTCACGTTCCGATCTGGGATTCGGTAGAAGCCGACGAACTGTGGACGGCCGCGTGCGGAAAACAGCGCTGGCATGGCGAACTGAAAGAGCTCGAAGAGAATCTGCGGCGGGTGCCAGCCGCACAGCTATGGGGAATGCGTACGGCCGCTCGGAAGTCACTGATCGAATATGTTCGAAAGCGGTTGACCAGGCAGTTGGCCGGGCACGGCGCTTCCGCGGACGAGATAGCTGAGATCGAGCGGATCTTCGATCCGAATACTCTCACGATCGGATTCGCGCGCCGGTTTGCAACCTACAAACGGCCGAACCTTCTATTGCATGACCCGGATCGCCTTTTGACGATCCTCACCAACAAGAACCGGCCTGTTCAACTCATTCTCGCGGGGAAGGCACACCCGCAAGATGTCCAAGGCCAGGAGATGATCCGTCAGTGGGTCGAATTTATCCGGCGTACGCCCGCCCGATCGCAAGCGGTTTTCCTGAGCGATTACGATATGCGTTTGACCGAGCATCTAATTCAGGGCGTCGACCTATGGTTGAATACGCCGCGACGCCCGTGGGAAGCATGCGGTACCAGCGGGATGAAGTTGCTGGTAAACGGAGGGCTGAACCTCTCCGAGCTTGATGGCTGGTGGGCCGAGGCATACTCGCCCGCTGTCGGTTGGGCTCTCGGCGATGGAGAGGAACACGGCCATGATCCCGCCTGGGACGCCGCCGAGGCGGACCGGCTGTATACCGTGCTGGAGTCGGAAGTGATTCCCGAGTTCTATCAGCGCGACGAGGCTGGGATTCCAGTGGGTTGGATCCAACGAATGCGGGAGAGCATGGCCCGTCTGACGCCGCAATTCTCCGCCAATCGAGCCGTCCGGGAATACACAGAGAAGCATTACATTCCGCTCGCAGCCGCTTATCGCCAGCGAAGTTCAGACGAGAATAAAACGGCGGAAGATCTATTGAGCTGGAAACGGCAATTGTCTCAACACTGGCTCAAATTGCGCTTCGGCGCTCTCAGCGTAGAGACCGAAGGAAATCAGCACCTGTTTCACGTTCCGGTCTACCTCGACGAACTGGATTCCACTGCCATCCAGATCGAGCTGTACGCCGAACCGTTGGATGGAGGGGGACCGATTCGTCAAGCGATGGTTCGAGGACAACCTCTCATTGGCGCTGAAAACGCCTATCAATATTCGGCGGGAGTTGCTGCAAACCGCCCGGCGAGCGACTTTACGCCACGGATCATTCCCTACCACCCCGCAGCATCCATCCCATTGGAGTCACCACAAATCCTTTGGTATGAGTCTTCGCCTCCCTGACAAAACGCTGGCTCATCCTTGGTATGAGTCTTCGCTCTCGCTAACAAGATGCGGCTCACCCTTGGTATCGGGCGATCCCGCGTCGGGATGCGCCAAATGACGCACCAAACGCACCTCTGGAGTGGAAACTCAAGAGCAAAGCCTAAAGACGTGAACCGGCCAATGGATGGGCAACGAATTGCATCATTCGCGCAAGGTGTGCCGGAGCGTGAAGGGCAACGTGTCTCGAATGATTAAGCAAGAAACAGGTCGCGTGGTATCGATTCACGGCAGTGTGATTGATGTGAAATTTGAAGGCGCGCTGCTTCCTCCGCTGCGGACTCTCCTGAAAACGGGCAAAGACAGCCAGATCCTCATCGAAATCCTCTCGCATCTCGGGCTTGACTGCGTCCGCGGAATCTCGCTCACGCCAACAGGCGGACTCTCAAGGGGTGACGTGGTCGAGAGTACAAACACCCCCCTCATGGCACCCGTTGGAAGACCCGTTCTCTCGCGGATGTTCAATGTGTTCGGTCAAGCGATCGATCGCGGACCCGAAGTGACGGGAGTCGAATGGCGACCCGTACATCACCAACCACCCGCGCTCTCCCGCCACTCCACTAAGATTGAGATCTTCGAGACCGGGATTAAAGCAATTGACGTGCTGGTTCCCCTCGAGAGAGGCGGAAAGACTGGCCTGTTCGGTGGCGCAGGCGTTGGCAAGACTGTTCTTCTGACGGAAATGATCCACAACATGATCGGCCATCACGAGGGCGTCAGCGTGTTCTGCGGCATTGGAGAACGCTGCCGGGAAGGCGAAGAGCTCTACCGGGACATGGAACGGGCCGGTGTGTTGCCCAACATGGTCATGGTGTATGGGCAAATGAACGAACCGCCCGGCTGCCGCTTCGAAGTTGGCCATGCGGCTTTGACGATGGCCGAGTACTTCCGCGATGACGAGCATCGCGATGTACTCGTATTGATCGACAACATCTTCCGGTTCATTCAGGCCGGCTCGGAAGTATCGGGCTTGATGGGCCGGCTGCCCGCGCGCTTAGGCTATCAACCGACGATGGGTACAGAATTAGCGGAATTAGAAGAGCGCATCGCGAACACGGATGCCGGGGCGATTACGTCCATTCAAGCGGTTTACGTGCCAGCCGACGATTTTACGGACCCGGCGGCAGTGCACGCCTTCTCCCATCTCTCCGCCACGATCGTGCTGTCACGGAAGAGGGCCAGCGAAGGACTCTTTCCTGCCATCGATCCACTGGCCTCCGCCTCGAAAATGGCGACGCCGGGCATTATCGGTCAAAGGCATTACAGCCTCGCTCAAGAGATCCGGCGCACGCTCGCCCAATATGAAGAACTGAAGGATGTTATCGCTATGCTGGGTCTCGAGCAGCTATCGCAAGAGGATCGCAATATAGTCTTCCGGGCACGGCGGCTGGAGCGGTTCTTGACGCAACCGTTCTTCACCACCGAACAGTTCACAGGCATGACGGGGCGGCTGGTCAGCCGGGAGGACGCGCTTGACGGTTGCGAGCGCATCCTGCATGACGAGTTCCGCGACTATCCGGAGGCCGCGCTGTACATGATCGGTGGTATCGACGAGGCGCGCGAAAAGCTGCAGGTGAACGCAAGCGAGGCTCGAAATCATGCAGCTTAAGGTCCTGGTCCCCGCGTGCGTATTCTTGGAGCAAGATAACGTGAGCCGCATTGTGGCGGAGACGAACCACGGAAGCTTCGGGATTTTGCCTCACCGGCTGGATTGTGTCGCCGCGCTCGCGCCGGGCATACTGACGTTCGAAACCGAGAATCGAGGGGAGGCCTTTCTTGCAGTCGATGAAGGAATCCTCGTGAAGGCCGGAGCTCGAGTGCTGATCTCGGTGCACAACGCCATCGGTGGCGCTGATCTCGGTAAGCTGCGCCAGACGGTAGAGCAGGAATTCTCATCACTAGATGAGCGAGCGAAGAGTATCCGCACCGTTTTAGCGAAACTGGAGAGCGATTTTGCGCGCCGGCTCTTGGAGCTATCCCGTCATGGATAAAAGGCAGGGCGATGCAAAGCAGGATGGGGCGCTGTCGCGTGACCGCTTCAGCACGCTGATCGGCGCAAAAGAGAGGAGGAAGGAGCGGGCGCGCCGCACCTTCCGGAATACCTGGTTTGGATTCAGTGTCTTCGGCCTGATCGGCTGGTCTGTCGCAATTCCGACTCTGGCCGGGATCGCCCTGGGCGTTTGGCTGGATGCCCGTCATCCAGGCCGGTACTCCTGGACACTGATGTTGCTGGTTGCCGGCTTAGGCATTGGCTGTCTGAATGCATGGCATTGGGTATCGCGTGAACACGAGACGATTCGTCGCGAACAGGAAAAGAACAATCATCATGACTAATGTTTTCTCCTTAATCCTTTCCCTTTTTGTCGGTGTTTGCGCTGGCGCTCTGTTCTTCGAGGGATTATGGCGAACCGTTTCGAAAGCGGCCGCGAACTCGAGACCCTTGTCTCTTTTTGTGATCAGCTTCGCTGTCCGCGCGACGTTCTTGCTTACGGTCCTGTGGCTGGTCTCGCGCGGTGACCCCTTTCGCCTCACCGCTTGTATGCTCGGCTTTTTCGTGAGTCGCACCGTAATTTTACGAATTCATCGAGGAGAGAAAAGAGTTGCAAATTAGCCCGGATCATATTGTCTTTTGGCGGCATGGTTTCTGGGTCCTGAACTCAACCATTGTCACGACGTGGTGCTTGATACTGGTAATGGCAACTGGATCGTGGGTGATCACCCGGCGCCTTTCGACAACGCCTCAGATATCGCGATGGCAGAACTTGCTAGAAATTCTGGTGTCTGGCATACGGGACCAGATCCAACAAATCGGTCTCGAACACCCGGAAAAATATCTTGATTTTGTCGGAACGTTATTTCTGTTCATCTTGTTTGCCGCACTATGCGGAATCCTTCCCGCGTACGAGCCGCCCACAGGTTCTCTTTCGACGACGGCAGCTCTGGCGATTTGCGTCTTTCTGGCCGTGCCGATCTACGGCATCGCAGAGCGTGGCCTTGGAGCCTACTTGAAAAAATATGCCGAGCCCAAATTTTTCATGGTCCCGCTCAACATCATAAGCGATCTCTCGCGCACGGTCGCCCTCGCCATCCGCTTGTTCGGCAATGTGATGAGTGGGTCCGTGATTGCCGGGATTCTGCTCAGCGTTGCCCCTTTGTTCTTCCCTGTTCTGATGAAGTCGCTCGACCTCTTGATCGGCACGGTACAGGCATATATTTTTGGTGTTCTCGCAACCGTTTACATTGCGGCAGCCACGAAGTCGTCGGAGATATAGATTCATGGACCACATCGGTGTAATCGCACTCGTTTCACTCGTCACAGCGGGCTTTACGATGTGCATCGGCTCGATCGCGCCCGCAATCGCCGAGGGCCGAGCCATCATGTCGGCGCTGAGTTCTATTGCTCAGCAGCCCGATGCATCCAGTACCATCACACGCACTTTGTTTGTCGGATTGGCGATGATCGAGTCGCTGGGGATCTACTGTTTCGTGATTTCGATGATTCTGATTTTTGCCAACCCGTTCTGGAATTTTGTCGTTAGCCGAGCCGGCCATTAGCATGTTGGTCGATTGGTTCACTACCACTGCCCAGATCGTTAATTTCCTGATCCTGGTGTGGTTGTTGAAGCGCTTTCTGTACAAACCCATTCTCCGGGCGATGGACGAGCGCGAAAGAAGGATGGCGACGGCGCTTGAGGATGCGGAAACGGAAAAGAAAAATGCCGAAAACGAACGGCTCTCTTTCGAAAAGAAGTCAAAGGAACTGGCCCAGGAGAAAGAACGGGTTCTCAAGAATGCCGCTCAGGAAGCCGAGGAAGAACGCAAAAGAATGATTTCTGTAGCTCGTGAGGAAGTTGCAGGACTCGGGGCCCGATGGCGCGATGCAATCGACCACGAAAAACAGGCGTTCTTGGACGAGCTCTCTGGGCGTATCCGGAATGAAGTGTTCGCCATCAGCCGCCAGGTATTCTCGGATCTGGCCGGAGCGAACTTAGAAACCTACATCGCAGAACGGTTCATCGAACGGCTAAAGTTACTCGAACCATCCGAAAAAGAGCGCCTCCCTGCATCGCTCGGAAATTCTTCGAGGGCGGTCATCACATCGGCCTTCGAGCTTTCTGAAAGCAGCAGGCGCCATATAGAAGAAGCCCTCAAACAGAACCTTGGCTTTGCCCCAGAAATCCAGTTTCTTACCGCTCCTGAGCTCATCGCGGGAATCGAACTCAGCACGAACGGGCGCAAAATCGGTTGGAACATTCAAGAGTATCTCTCTTCGCTGGAAAAAAAGTTGGAAGAGGTGACCCGGAAACGAGAGTTTGCAAATGCCCAGTGACCTTTCCGCGGCAATGGATGCGACATTTGATTCCATGCGGCGGGCCCGCGAGTCGTACCGGCCCCGGCTCGTACTTAGTGAAACAGGCACCGTTATATCGGTATCGGAGGGGATCGCCCGAATTTCCGGGCTGCCGGGTGTTGGATACGAAGAACTTGTCGAGTTCGAGGGTGGCGTGTTGGGATTGGCGTTCGATCTCGATGAAGAGTCGGTTTCGTGCGTGCTTCTGGATACGAGTAGTGGGTTGCGAGCCGGGTCGCGCGTGGCGCGTACCTTTCGCGTAATGGACGTTCCTGTCAGTGACGGTCTGTTGGGCCGTGTGATCGCACCCACCGGAGCGCCGCTGGACGGCGAAGGTCCGATATCCGCCGGCGCTCGCATGCCAGTGGAACGGGCCGCCCCGCAGATCATGGACCGCGCTCCCGTGGTGACCCCGCTAGAGACTGGTATCAAAGCGGTGGATGCCCTCATACCGATTGGCCGCGGCCAGCGAGAGCTGATTCTAGGTGACCGGCAAACTGGCAAAACCGCGATCGCCATGGATGTTATCGCCAATCAGCAAAATAAGGACGTGATTTGCGTCTACTGTGCGATCGGCCAGCGCAGCGCTTCGGTTGCCCGCGTCATCAGCGCGCTCGACGAGAAGGGGGCCCTCGATTACACGGTCATCGTCGTTGCGGAGGCGAATGAGGCGCCCGGCCTACTATATGTCGCTCCCTATGCTGCGACCGCGATTGCCGAATTCTTTAGAGACCGCGGCCAGCACGCTCTCATCGTCTATGACGACCTCACGAGCCACGCTCGCGCCTACCGTTGCCTTTCACTTCTGCTGCGCCGGCCGCCGGGACGGGAGGCATTTCCGGGTGATGTGTTCTATCTGCACTCCCGTTTGCTCGAGCGCGCCACGCAGCTCGCTCCCGAGCTTGGCGGCGGCTCCCTCACCGCGCTGCCGATCATTGAAACGGAAGCTCAGAACCTGGCTGCATACATCCCCACCAACCTCATTTCCATTACGGATGGCCAGTTGTACGTCTCTCCTGACCTCTTTCAAAAAGGAGTCCTGCCTGCGATCGACGTGGGTAAGTCCGTTTCGCGCGTGGGCGGGAAAGCGCAGCTTGCCGCTTATCGCGCTGTGGCCGGCGATTTGAAGTTGGCATACTCGCAGTTCGAAGAATTGGAAGTCTTCTCTCGCTTCGGTACGCGGCTTGACGAACAGACGCGCAAGCGGATTGAGCACGGAAATCGAATTCGCGAGTGCCTCAAGCAGAACGAGCTCGAGCCGGTGACCGTTATGGAACAGATTACTCTGTTGATCGCTCTTACGGCCGGCCTTTTTGATACTGTTCCACTGGACCGTATGAAGGCAGCGGAGCAGGAGGTCCAGCAGGCCGCGTCGGGAGTCCCAGCTGAACTCCGCCAGCGGATTCTCAGCGGCCAGCCATTAAATACTGAGGATCGAAAAGCCATCCTAGCGATTGCCGCCAGCGCGCTAGTGAGCTATCAGGGAAACCGAGGATGAGGCCGCGCTCCGAGTTGAGCTTTCGCCTTGGACCAGCGCACAGGCTGGTCTTCCGGCCGTTGTGCGCGTTCTACGAGAGGCGCAGGCATCTCAACGCGAGCCGAAGATTCAACAAATGAGCGAAGAGTTGGAAGCGTTGCATCGGCGGCTTCATACCGCGGGAGAGCTCAAATCTGTCGTGCGCACCATGAAAACGCTCGCGGCTGTGAGCATTGTCCCTTATGAAAGGGCCGTACGGTCGCTCGCCGATTATTTCCGCACAGTAGAACTCGGCCTGACCGTTTGTCTTCGGGACATCGACAGTCTACCAGGCAACAGCGAGCGCCGCGGAGCGATGGAAGGCACGGGCGTGGTGGTCTTCGGCTCAGATCAAGGGATGGTCGGGCAATTCAACGAAGTCCTGGCCGATTTCGTCTTGACCGAATTGCAACGCCTCTCCGGAAGAAAACGAATTTGGCCTATTGGGGAACGGATCGCCTGGCGGCTAAACGCCCCCGGTATCGACCTCATGCCGCTTTACTCGGTCCCAGATACTGTCGTCGCGATTACTCCGCTGACCGCCGCGATCCTCGAGGCCATCCAGCAGTATCGTGAAAATCGAAGCGTCACCCGTGTGCTGGTGTTTCACAATGAACCCTTGGGAGGCAAAAGCTACCGGCCTGCGCGGCAACAACTGTTACCTTTTGACGGTGATTGGCTGCGAGAGCTTGCCCGAAGGACGTGGCCGACCCAAATGATCCCGCAGGTCTTGCCTGTCGCGACCGAAACTCTTGCTGCACTTCTCCGAGAGTATTTGTTTGTATCTCTGTTCCGTGCGTGCGCGGAATCGCTCGCGAGCGAAAGTGCAAGCCGCCTCGCAGCCATGCAGGCAGCAGAACGAAAAATCGGCGATTTGATCGACGAGCTGCAGTTGGAATTCAACCAAGCACGTCAGAATTCTATTGACGAGGAATTGTTCGATGTAATCACCGGGTATGAAGCGCTTTCGCGTTCCGCTTGATGATGAGGCAGGCTCTACTTTTGGATGCTCTCGAGATACTTAGTCAAATTGTGAATGCGAACTTTCCCATAGTCCCGGTCATCGGTCACTTGCGAAAATATCGGACCCCAGATCGGCATCTCCCTCGTGCCGTGACTCAAGCCTAGTGATTCGGTTCCGTCAATGATTTTTTCAACCCGTGCGAACGGAAATTTCCCGCCGTTTCTCTTGGCAATCTTCGTCAGGTCCGGGACACGCGATTTCAAAGCAGGCGCCACAGGGCCGTTCCCGTCGGCGGTCTTACCGTGACAAACCGCACAGTAGGTCACATAGAGTGTCGGGCCATCCAATGATGGAATCAAGTGTTCCGTCTCTGGCCTGTAACTGGGATTCTGCACCCGAACAGCCGGGCGGCTGGCGAAAACTGCGAGCATACCGGCCAAGGTCACGACGGTGATTCGTGCGAGCCAACTTCGAAATCTCATACTCTCCTCCCCAAATGGTCCACTATTTCAATCGCGTCGGCCGGCCGAACGGCGGCCGTATTTCGGCGGTCTCTATATGTTGCCAAGCTCGATACGCCGCTTCAGCTTCCTCAGGAGTCGAGTGCGACTCGAAGATCTGGACCGGACCCGCCTTCATGGCAAGCGTGAAGCGATTGGGAGTCTCAAAAGGAAGCCACGGAGTCGTGTCGGCCCACCAATCCTGCCCATCCAGGCTTCGCTCCATCGGACCATCCGGTGACAAATGACCATTCGGCGCGACGTTGAGCGCGATCCTTCTGCCTTCCGGCATATGCAAAAAAATCCGGCCGTGGCGGCTCGGCCGGCGCAAAATATCCGGTGATGGTGAGCCTATATGTATGCCGCCAATTGTGTTATCGAGTCCTACTGTCACGCGGTAGTTGACGCGTTCCTCACCCGCAGGCCAACGCAGAAGGCCCCTGCCGGCCAGCATGACAGAGCTAATTGCTTGGGTCATTGGGGATCTATTGCGATTGCAAGTAGGCTGCCACCGCGCGTGCTTGATCGGGATCTAAATCCCGCGTCACTATGATCTGGTTACTCTGCGGAAAACTGGGCTGGGCGGCCCAAGTCAGACCCACTTGTCCAAAAATTCCAATTAGGACGCAAAGTTCGGCTACAACTAACAAGAGAACGTAACTAAGTAGGGTGTGGACCGCGCGGCCACTGGGCCGAGTTTCCGATGCGGCGGACAGTTCAGGCCGCGTAGCTTGCCGAAGGTTGCAGATTGTGTCGCCTAGCATAATGATGCCAGTGCGGAATCATTCAATCGGCCATACTTGCGATCGTGTCAAATCAGACGTTTAATGATTATTCGACGTCATCTGCGCCGTTTGACGCAGGCGCATGCGCTCATTGACGTTAATTCCCAAACCGGAGGATGAACTGCCGAGCCGAAGACGCCCAATATGCGCGCTGCCGTCAGCATTGGTCATGCTCCTGCACGCTGATTCTTCTCGGATGTGTCATCCCCGCAGTTTCCGGACAGTGTTTACTGTGGCTCGGTGCTACTGAACGGTGGTGCAGATGTCGAATGGACCCAATTACACAAACACTTGATTCCGCACAGGGCAAAATCACTGGGATAGCTCGTACCGCCGACTGGCTGCCGCACACCGGTTCTCTTATCCAAAAGAGACATGGATCGCAACCGCTGCGGCATTTGCATAGCTTCGTACCTCGTTTGCAGGTTCGCCATCCCCTACTGCGGAATATTCCCACTGGATTCTCATTGCCCTCCTTCTTGGAGCTGGCGCACTGCTAGTCATCGACTTAGCCCAGAAGGTTTTCCGCGGGAGTTTGGTTCAGACCTCCTGGCAGGCCTCTCGATCGTTACATCCGCGGTGATAGGCGAGTATCTTGCCGGTTCCATCGTGGTGTTGATGCTTTCCGGCGGCACTGCGCTCGAGCAGTACGCGACCCGCCGGGCCTCGGCGGTCTTAGGCGCCTGTCGAAGCGCCTGCCAAGTTCTGGCGGTTCTCGTCATCGCCACACCCTGTCCGTTGCTGCTGGCCGTTCCCGTCGCGATCATCGCCGTCATCTCGATCGCGGCAAGCCGCGGAATCATCATCGAACCGAGGCCCACAAGACTCCGGTACTCGCAGGCTGCTTCGGAGGATCCGGATCGTGAATCTTCGCAGTAAACGAATCATCCAGGAACCTTAGTTTCAACACTTTGTGATCACTGAACGCTAACGTGCTCGGCCACCAACAAGTGTAGGTGAGCAGCTCATCAAAAATGATTCGTTGACATTCAGACGAGGGGATGATTTCACGATGCAGAAAAAAGAGCAACGTAGAGAGAAGCGTCAGGGAGGAATGAGCCCTGCAAGTCTTCCCTCGCTCTCTCACTACTTCAACCCCGGAGAGATTCCTGACGATTATTGCAAAACAACTTTCCAATCTCGTGCGTACAAGCCCCGGCAATTGGTAGTGGCTGGTCAATTGCGATTGCCATCGCAGGAGACAGAATCATGACTGCTCTTCAAGCATGTTTGAACTACCTTGACGTGAACGGTGTTCGTTATACACATACGACTCACCCCGTTGCCTACACCGCAAAGGAGGTCGCAGCCGCTGAATTTATGCCCGCGCATCGGGTTGCGAAAACGGTTGTGTTTATTGATGGAAACAAACCCTTGCTCGTGGTCGTTCCGGCTGATACATACGTGGACATCGTACAGGTTCGGGCTGCAGTGGGTTCCAGAGATCTGCGCAAAGCGATCGAACCTGACGTTCTAGAGCTTTTTCCACAAGCGGAAGTTGGTGCAATGCCGCCTTTAGGCGCACTGGCCAGAGTCCCTGTTTACCTCGACCGTGCACTTGCCGAGCAGGCGTTCATTGCTTTCACGGCGGGTACGCATCGAGACGTAGTACACATGAATACAGCTGATTTCCGGCATTTGGGCCAGCCTGTGATTGGCGACTTCAGCCGACCCGAGCCCTGGGAAGAAACTCTCGCGGTCGGCCTCTAGCATTGCGCCGTCTGGCCAACAGACAGTGCGATATGACGTAAATCGGTGATCGGCGATGAGCTCGCCCTTGCAGAGATCTACAGTCTCATTCGTCAGCAGCAACGGATCCTCTTCCGACCTCAAGCTGTCGCGAAGGCGCTCCTTGCCAGTCTGCAGAAGCTTGAATGATTCGAGCAAACCTTCGAGACGCAATATCACCAGGCTCTGGCCGGAAAAGTCGCCGAGGCCCAAAGCTCGCGATTTGTTGGCTTGATGCGCTCACCGGGCGTCTCAGTGTCCAGCCGAGCAAATCGGCTTGATACGTGCATAGATCAGTGCGGAGCAAGAAAATCATGAGTCCACGAACCAAAAAGAACCTGACGACCGCCACGGAATGCGACGCGCTCGATGCGGCCAAGTATGGCCGGTTCGCTGCGCGCGCAAGAATGGATGATGACTGGGAACTCGCAAAGGCCTTTCAAGCGACCGCCGACAGCGACCGAACGGAGCACTTCGCGAAAGAAGCGGAAATGGAAGGTCTAGTCGTCAGCAGCCCGGAGAATCTGCGAAATGCGATTGATGCGGAGACGAGGGAAGTCGAGATGTTCACCCAGTTTGCGCGCCAAGCGACTGAAGATGGCGATCTCGGCGTCGCTTCAGTATTCGAGCAAATCAGTCGCGATAAAGCTAAGCGACGCGCGCGCTTTGAAGCTGTTCTCGCCGACATGGGCCTTCACAGCAATCCGCAGACTGTTACGGCATAAAGGAGGGCGGGAGAAGTCAAGGACCCGAATATATCCTCCAGGCAAGTCCCTTTCAAGTGTGTCCCTTAACTTAACGCCGAAGACCGATTTCCCTTCAGGTAAAACGGCAACTGCTGCCATGGACCATGATCACGATTCTCTATCTGCTCATGGCGGTCACTTTGTAGCTGATTTGGGACGAGCGAATCGCGGCTGAAAGAAAAGACGTGAGCCGGCATAAGCGCGCGGCGTCGGATCGGAAGACATAGGCTTATATCTCGGTAGCCTTATTGACTGGCGTGCACAAAAACAGAAGTGCGCCCCGTACTGACCGTTGAACATCTGACAAAGCACTATGGCACGACGATTGCAGTAGACAATATTTCGTTCCAAATTCGCCAGAACGAAAGTGCCGGCGTAGAAGAGACAGAGCTGGTCCTACCATGTTGATCCACACTCATTTCCTTGATGCGCGTTTTCGCGTCGTGAACAAGAGCTTGGAATGCAGAAAAAGGCGCTTTTGCTTGGTCTGCATTTTGGGCGAAGCAGGCGGAGGCGAAGGCCGCGAGAAAGAGTGAGGAGAGCTTTTTCATCAGGGTCTCTCTTGCAGCCTATTACGATCGATCAGGCAGCTCGTGCTTACATGCCGAAGGACTGATCTTCCGCACGGCACGAGTCTCGCGCCGTCTGACGCGCACCGGAACCAAGGCCGGGTTCCACTCCTGAATACGCAACGGCCGCGGAACTTCTCCAGGCGGCTTGCGATCTTGCTCAGCTGCTTCGGTTCAAGCCAACCACTGCTCATCGGCCTACTGAACGACTTGGCAGCATGTATAGAAGCCACTTTGAAATTCCTGCCGGACACCAAGCGCCACTGCGTCAGCCACCGCCTGAGCTTCGGTACATCCGCAACGCCTACAGATTCGGTTCATCTTGTCCCATCGCCTTGCATCTTTAACAGCTCCTTCTAGGCCTTTTGAGAACGGCTGCCGTCCTCTTCGGTCGAAACGTGAGCAGGTCCATTGCCAAATAATGGCAAGATAGGCTATCGAATCTTAGACCATGGACTGCAACGGCAGCGTCGGCCTACGATCGTTCTGGATCGCGAGTTGGGCAGCTGTCTTGCTGGTCTAAATAGGGGACGAGTGCGATACCTAAGAAAGTCGGCAACCAAAAGGAAAGGAACCGGTAGGCGAGCACGACGACCACGACGATATGGTTAGGAATGTTCAATGAATGATACAGACCCACCATCGTCGCCTCAACCACTCCGACTCCACCGAGAATGACAGTCAGCTTCCCCAGCAGCTGCGGCGTTCCATACCCGGCCAGGAGTATGGGCAAGCTCACAGCATGGCCAGCAGCCGCAAACAGCGACGCCAGCGTAAGCATATCGAAGCCCGTATTGAGCGCAGCTCCGATCACCGGCCCGCGCCAGCCGCTTTCCAAAAACCTGTCCCAGTACTCCAGAAGCCGAAGGCCTTGATTCTCGATTACCGGTCGGTCCA
The DNA here is from genome assembly GCA_963757345.1 of Terriglobia bacterium. GTDB lineage: Bacteria > Acidobacteriota > Terriglobia > Bryobacterales > Bryobacteraceae > Bog-105. The sequence goes on from CAVWRP010000017.1 coordinate 82,237, forward strand.
CTGTCTTCCCCAGAAGTTTGCCAGCCCAGCTCACAGTTGTGCTGGCGAGAGACATTACCCGTGATCGATGAGTGAGTCCCCATATCAGAACAGCCCAAACCGCTACGAGGGTCAAAACCGACACACCCAGACCAGCGGCCAGTACACCGGGAAACTTATTCATCCATAACAGCACGACCATCCCGGCAACCGAAACCGCCGTCAACACGATGTCGTTCAGAAAAATCGGCAGCCAGCTGGCGAGCCCAGCCGCTGCAGGATGGACGCCTTGACGCCGCAACCATAGAAAGCTCATTCCGGCCGTTCCGAGGACGCCGCCGCCGAGCGTCCCAATACTATTCGCCCCGATAGTGATCAACATTCCGTCCCTCATAGAAACGGGTCCATCGGTGCGAGCGACGGTCTTTTTCAGCAGATAGCCGCTACCGCCATAACTGAGCACTTGAGTTCCAAGTGAAAGCACCAAAAAGAACGGCTTCAGATGCCGAATGACCAGAAGAGCGCGCTCGATAGTGCCGAATTGCGGCAGCACGAGATACAAGCCGAGTCCTAGAAAAAAGAAGATCAGCAAATAACGCTTCAGTTTGGGATTCGGAGGTATCGAGGGTTCTGGGAAGCCAACATGTAGGGCGCGGTTGGTTGAAGAGCTCGAGTCCATAGTCTTCATCTCCGATGGCTTTGATTTCGTTCCTGCCTGAGTGGGCTGTCTGCACCGCTGCTAGAGATTCATGGACGGGGCGATGGGTTCGTCGGTTGCTTCCGGCAAAAGATTTCGAGGTGGCCAGACGCCCATCTGCGGAGCCTACACTCCCGAGGGGAATGTTTCTGCCGGTTCGCCTGCGCCCCATTCGGTGGTAGCCTCCAAAGGTTCGACGGCCCGGGTCTGGTCGAAATGGATGATGGCATCAAACTGATCCGAGAGTTGTGCATGAAAGTAGTGACTGGTCAATTCCGATTCCGGCAAATAAATCACGCCGATTGCGCGCTCGAACAGGGGTTCGCGCAAGCCGCTGGCGACTGGCGTCGAAGACGGAAGGGTAAGCGAAAATGCCGGGATACCCACCTCATGGAACAAAGATTCGTAGCTCGCCGGAATCGCCGGTCGGACTCGCTTCCGTTCCGCAGGACCACCCCAGTTCGAGGCTGCCGTCACAGTCCCGGTGTAGGTGCTAAACCCGATCAGCACACAATCGCGGCCATATTTTTCGCGAACCAGCTGCCCGACATTCCACTCCCCAGCTCGACCCATCTCGGTGGCTCGTGCATCACCCAGATGAGAATTGTGAGCCCACAGGACTAGTTTGGCGCGCTCGCCCTGGCGCCAAAGTGGTCCAGCAAAGCATCCAGAGTCTCTGCCATGTGCCGGTCGCGAAGATTCCAGGACGACACGCGGCTGCGGAACATGGTTCGGTAATACTGCTCAGCGTTTTTGACCAAGCGGGCGTTTTGTTCCGCATAGAAGAAATCGTCCGCTGCGAGGCGCCCGTCTCGTCGCGCGTATTCGGCGGCGCTCCGCTGTAAGTCGATCAGTTGGGAAATCACTTCCGATTCGCAGGTGCGACTTAGACCAAATCCAGCCGCATACCCATACGTTTGCGGATCTTCGCCGAAATGCTCAAAGCACGCATACCGATAGCGCGCCCGCAGCGCTCCGTCCGGATCGATCTTATCGAGATAGCTGAGAACCGCCTCTATCGAAGCGTGCAAACTATACAGATCCAGTCCGTAAAAGCCTGCTTTCGGCCCATTGGCAGCCAAAGAATCATTGTGAGCCCGTAGCCACCCAATGAAGTCCAGAATATCCGCGTTGCGCCACATCCAAGCGGGGAACCGCCGGAAACCGGATAGCGCCTCGACGCCCTCTGTGTCTGTGCCCTCACCTCGTACGTAGCGATTGACGCGATAGGCATCCGGCCAATCGGCTTCGACAGCCACCGCCGTGAATCCCTTTTCGAGAATCAGCCGCTTGGTAATCTGGGCACGTTCCCGGTAGAATTCTTTGTACCGTGCGAGGCTTCCCCGAGCAGAACCAGAGGGGCATCCCCGATAAAATCGAGCAGATGATCGTAGTCCTCGTACGAACGCCTGATCGGATGGCCCGCTCGCGCACCAGGTCTTCAACGATCGCGAGAGTTGCTTCGGGCATCGCGCCTGCCTGCCTCCATCACACTGCCTTGAAGAAGAGCAAATCGGAGACCAAAGTTCTTGGCCACACTGGAAAAGTACAGATTGGCAAGACTCAAAACCGCTTTGAAGAACGAGGCCTGATGCGTGCTTTCACGCATAGAGATGCGTGCGATGGCCAAACAGGGCCGGGTCGGTTTCGGTCACCAGATCTGTCACACCATGGCGCCATCGGCGCCCTCAGATTTATCGCGTGCGACTCCGATCATAGTGTCTGGCGGAAAGGTGTAATCACACGACAGCGTCCGGAACGCGGCGTTCATTCGGTCACACACCGACCAGTTGCCTGAACAGGCACGAGGAATGCAATCTAAGAGGCTAGGCCCTTACCGATGGAATTCAATCATGTCTCTTCCCGTTCGACTATTCCGATAGATGCCTTCATACCGCTCCGTTTGTGAAAGCTCTGGTGGAAAAGGCAAGGGCGCATGTCACACTTCTCAATGTCATTGAAGACCCGGGGGCTCGCTACTGCCATGCCTTTATGCCTGTGAAGGAGCGGCACGACCTTCTGGCATTCAGTACAAAATTCCTGCGGGACTATGCGGATCAGACGTTTCCTGGCTGTGCGCTGGAAGCGATGTGCAGAATGGGGGATCCGGCAAAAGAAATCATCTGCTTCGCCAGAGAGACCGAGATTGATCTCATCATGATGCCAACTCGTGGCGGCGGAACATTTCGCAGGTTTTTATTGGGCTCGGTCACTGCAAAGGTGCTGGACGATGCCACCTGCCCGGTCTGGACCGATGCGCACCTTGATCAAGAGGGCCGCGGAACCGATGTCGTCGTCTGAAGTATCGTTTGTGCCGTGGATGAGAAGAAAGAGAGTGTCTGGATTCTAAGATGGGCATCGGATCTGGCAAACCTTCATGCCGCGACCCTCCACATCGTCCACGCGATTCCTGAGTTCGACGTGAGCTCACAAACACTGAGAGAACGATGGGAAACCGAGTGGAAGGAGTCAGCGAGACTCCAGATGAGCGAGTTACGCGCCGAGGCGGGCGCGAGCTCCGCATATACATTGAATCCGGCGATGTTTCTGTGGAGGCTTTCCAGGAAGAGATTCGTCAAACCGCGCAATGACGTCTCGCACGATGCGGCCGCTTTGAAACTGCCGAAACACTTGTTTCCGGCCGGGATAAAGTACCTTCTTCGTCGAGAGCTTCAGGCGTCCTTTCCCGGCATACTCGACTAACTTGTACGCCATATCGAGCGCTGGTGCGTCTTCAGACACCGCCAGGCTGGTCCCGACCCCAAAGCCGTCGATCGGAGCTCCTGAATCGACCAGCTTCTGAATCTTATATTCATCGAGACCGCTCGAAGCGAAGATCTGCAGCCTTCGAAGGCCAGCTTCGTCCAACAGTCTGCGCGTTTCGATCGTGAGACTGCCCAAATCGCCGGAATCCAGCCGCACAGCTTTCACTCGAAAGCGCTCGCCTAGTTTCCGGCTCAGCCGGATGACGTTGCGGACGCCGTCGAGTGTGTCGTATGTGTCTACGAGCAGCGCGGCGTCCGGATAGAGCTTCTCAAATGCTTCGAACGCTTGATACTCATCATCATGCGCTTGAATGAAGCTATGCGCCATGGTTCCAAAGCCGGGAATTTCGTATCGTTTTCCAGCCAGCACATTGGAAGTTCCGTCTCCGCCAGCCAGATAAGTAGCTCGAGCGACCTTCAAAGCAGCGTCCGTTCCATGCGAACGGCGCGAGCCGAAATCGACAACCATACGGCCTTGCGCCGCTGTGACCACGCGCGACGCTTTGGCTGCCAGCACGCTCTCCAAGTGGATCTGGTTTAGAACAAATGTCTCGAAGAGTCGCGCTTCTACGATGGGTGCAACCACTTGAATGAGCGGCTCGTGAGGGAAAACGATGGTGCCCTCGGGCATTGCGTAAACTTCGCCATTGAACTCTAAGGACCGGAGCCGATCGAGGAACCGGGCCGAGAATTCTCCCTGTTGCTGCAAATACTTCAGGTCTGCGGCAGTAAAGTGGAAGCTGGTCAGATAATCAAGAACATCGTCCAGACCGGCCGCGACGATATAGTTGCGGCTTTCAGGCATTTCTCGGAAGCTCAACTCAAAACTGCCACCTCCTCCATGTGCTCGGTGTCATACGCCTGCGCCATGGTCAGTTCGTAGAGGTCCGTAAATAGCGCCGGGCTGAAGCTCCGTTCTGACTCGCAGCCATGCATGAGAATCTTCCTTATTTGTGATCTTCCGCACCGTGTTTTCAAACGAACGCTCTGACGCAAAACCGTCCGAGATGGAATAAAAAGAGGATCGGCGAGGCGGAAATGAATGGTATTCACTGGCGGCCCCGCCAATCGGGAAAATACGCCTCCCGTGTCAAGCCGCCGTTGCGTTCGCCTTTCCTGGTGCAGACTCTTTCTTAGCGGCAGAGACCTGCAGCACACCCTTGTCTAGACGCGCTGTCACGTTATCTATATGGATCGATGCCGGCAAATCGAATTGCCGGAACAGCGTCTTCTCGCCGAATTCGCAGAAATAAACATCTCCGCCGCTCTTTTCATGTCTATGGACAGCTTCGGCACGCACAGTTAAAGCGTCCGGAAAGGCTGTAACCGATATCTCCTTCGCGTCGAATCCGGGCACAGCGATCTGCAGCTGGAATTGTCCGTTCTTCTCAACCAGATCGGATTCCGGAGCCCAGATCAACTCCCGCTCTGCTTTCAGCCAGTCGTCGAGCGGTGACCCTTCCGTTGGGTGGCGGCGCTGGAACAATTCGTATGCCCGCTGGCGAACCCGCTCCGCCAAGGCCTTAATTTCTTCGAATAGAGACGGAGATTCCGCCCTATTCTCCTTCACTTTTGTAACTGCAATAGTAGCCATGTTTCTCCTATTTAGACTTGTTTCTTTGTGACGCGAGAATTCGAGCCCGTACGTCGCTTTATGGAACGACGGTGATATGATCCACCACATTGGAAACGCCGGGGGCTGCCCAGGCCGCGCGTTCCGCTTCCTCCCGCTCGAACCACGAGCGCACGTTGCCGTAGAGATCGACGGTAGCGTCGTGAACCCATACATTAATTCGCCGCGCATCTACTTCCGCGCTTCGCCGCAGTGCATCCTCAATCTTTGTCCGCACTTCCGTCGAAGACACCGGTGCCGGCTTCGGGTTCACTTGGATCGAATTCACAACCGCGCGCACGCCCGCCACATTCCGTGCGCAGCTTTCAGCCGCACTCCGCTGATACTGCCATTCAACTTTTCCTTCCAACGTGATGTAACCATCACGGGCCGTCACTTTGATGTCCGCATCAGGCACGACCACGTTGATTTTCAGGGCATGGACAATATCGCGGGCGATCTCGGGGTCGCTGCGACTACCTAGCTTCACCTCGATATCGTTTGCCACCGCCTTAACACCGTATACAGATTTCGCAGCCCTTTCGGCGGCAAATTTCTCTGCATAGGTATGGACAAAACCTGTCAGCGTCACCACTCCCTCTTCTGTGGCGGCGCTGATGTCCTTGGAAACCACTTCAGGCTCCCATTCCAGATGCCGGAGAACGGCATCCCGTAACTGCTTGTCGCTCTCTTTCATCGTCCTTGTTTGCATAAAACACTCCTTTCCTGGACTTCTCGATCTCTGGCCGGCCGCCATCACCTGCGTCGCGTGCCAATGAAATCGAAAAGCGTATACGTCAGAAGCAACTGAAGGTCCGCGCCGCTTCTGGGCAGTTTTGCAGGATGTAGGATTCCTGGCCCCGATTCTTGCGTCATCTCACGCACTAGTTGGGCGGAATCACGCAGCATGTTCCTGCCGCGTGATCGAGAAGTTACCGTGCAGGCATTTTGCGAGGTGCAATTCGGCAAATAACTAACGGCAAATAGTGTGTGGCTGAGCAAGAAAGAAGCTAGGAATTTGCGTAATGTCTGAATCGCAAACCGGAAGACCAAAGTGCTGTCGGGCATAGCCGCACCAGCCGAAATAGCCAATTGGATTAAAGCCTTTTGACAGATGGTTGAATCCGAGACAAATGTCATCGCAGAACTCTGCTGAAGCGCTACGGGCGGACGTTCGCGGAAGAGCTCGGCATCGACGCAAAAGCGAACGAGCCGTCCCCGTTGTTTTGTCTTCTGATCAGCGCGTTGCTCTTCAGTACGCGCATCAGTCACCACATGGCGTTGAAATCTGCTCGTATCCTTTTTGCGCGGTTGGACAACGCCGCAGCGCCTGGCTGCGAGTTCCTGCGAGTAACGTGTTTGGCGCTAGATGAAGGTGGTTACGTACACTACGATGAGCGAACCTCGACTATGCTTGGCGAATCCGCCGAGTTGTTGATTGATCGGTGCCACGGAGACTTGCGGAACCTTCGTCGAGACGCCGCTGCCGATCCGGCGCAGGAATGAAAATTACTTGATCCAATTCAAGGGCATCGGCACGGTTGGCATCAACATCTTTTTCCGTGAAGAACAACTTGCGTGGCCGGAGCTGTTTCCCTTCGCGGACGAGAAAGCTCTTCGGAGCGCAAAAAAGCTCGGGGCTGCCTCGAGATGCCCAGAAACTGGCATCTCTTGTGCGAAGTCATCAGAGCTTCGTCAGGCTCGCAACGCTCCGGATAAGGACAGGATATGCCGATCAATGTGAGAGCTGTTGAGTCTTTCTATGTTTTCGAGATACCGGCGTGTTGATGCGGTTTGGGGGAGCTCCCGTCATCAGTGTAGAGTGTTTGAAGGCACTCTGCGACTCAGCGCAGCAGCACCTGGAAGAATATGAGATTTGCGTGCCGGACGCGCGCGTCAAACACATTCTTCTCGAGGGCAGTTTCGCGGATGAAATTATGAACTGGGTTAATGAGCACGATGTCGATCTCATCGTGATGGGGACGCATGGCTATGGAGCGTTACAAGGCTGGCTCTTGGGTTCGGTGACCGCGAAGCTCCTGCATAGCGCTCCGTGTCCGATTTGGACCGATTCGGTTCTGCACGCTCGGCCGAGCGGTCAGGCCATTTCTCAAATTCTATGTGCTGTCGAGATAATCGACGAGGCTGTGCTTCTGCTGCGGTTTACCAGGGAACTGGCTCAACAATTCGGTGCCACAGTCCGGCTGATCCATAGCGTGCCGGAGTTTGAAATGTCCCGATCTTCTGGCGATGAGCAACTTGCGTAATACGCGGAAGATGCGCAGCTTACGGCTGCTCCTCGGAAGCGGGACAGTCAATAGTCTGTTTGCCTGCTGCAGTAAAGATGGACGTAAGTCTAAACTTTAAGTCGATAGTCGCGGGGTTGGTAAAATACCGTATACTGCCGCAATGAGCACATAGCCAGTTTCGACGGCTGGCCATACCAACGCAGGCTACCCCACGCGATCGAGCAAGTGGAAAAGGTGGATTTTCGCAATCGGAGCACCCGTCCTGGTGCTTTATTGTGTGCTGCTGGCGGGCTTCGATTACGCGATGCATCAACCTCCTGAGACGTTTCCAGAGTCATGATGCATGTCGGGCCAGCGTCTTTCCTGCTCTTTCCATTCGAAACGATGTGGAAAAGTGCGCGGGCCGGGAAACTCCATATTGGAGACATCACCCCTCCGACTTCACACGTCCGCTCCTCGACCATTCTGGTTCGGCGACAATCTCTTCTTTTCGCGGAGCGAAGCCAATGGTTCTCATATTTGGGAGTTACACTTGACCACCATTTCGACGGGAGGTTCCCGCGCTCAACAAGTTATATCAGCAATACAGGACTCGTGTGGCATTCTACGTCTAACTAGCAGAGGCGCATCCGATGGACATATGGCAGATGCAAAGAAATGTCAAAGAACGGGTGCTCTTTCGAAATCCGACCACAGATCAAGAGCGCGAGAAAATTGCTTCGTCGTGCGTCCGAAGGCTTCATATTGCGCTTCCGGCTCTGATTGATTCGATTAGCAACCACGTAGAACAGGACTACACAGCTTGGCCAGATCGGCTTTATCTAATTGGTATTGATGGCCGAATTCGTTTCAAATCCGAGCCCGGACCCTTCGGTTTCGATCCAAAGCGTTTGGCGGTGGCCATTCAGGCAAATCTCTAGTGTGAAGGATCTCAGGGTGATTAGAGCCCAAGCGAGCGTCCCCTCGAATCGCGGGTGCGCTAAGCCATCGCGAACTATAGGGTGAACGCCGCCTCAGAAACATTCCGATCCGCCGCAGCGTACGAGACTTCAGGCCTCAAACTCGTCGCCTCAGCACGTCAGTCTGGCCGCGACCTGCAATTCCCGGCCGGGCGTCGCGGCATCAGTAATCGTTCCGAACCGAGGAGGGTTGACGAAACGATTCGGCGTCGCAAAGATTTGTGTGGTTCAATCCCTTGAACGCCACGAATTTGAGACTGGAGCCGTTCTGTCACTCAAAAGTTCTGTAGATGCGATCCCATCCCACTTGACTGTCAAATTCAATGGCAGCATCAATCGCCGACGCTTCAGCTGTAACGGGTTCAGACGCTACGGCTCTCGCCGTATAACATGTGTAACAGGAAGAGCGCTAGAGCGGAACTGATTGATTTCGGGTCGGCTGGCGTTTGACTACAGACGGATGTATCACACCTATTGTATCTCAAGCAGAATGAGGTGTTTCTGTTTTTGTTGAAACCCTTTAATTCCAGGCCTTCCAACGTTGCGGCATTCGTTTGAAAGAGCTCAAAAACCGTAGTGCAACACATCCGGGGATATCACTTAAGGAATATGCAAGCCCACCCAGAGAACGGGGCACAATTCGCAGACGCCAGCAAGAACTCTGATCATGAACTTCCGGGAGGCTCTCGATTACATGGCGGCGCATGGGTACGCAAAATGACCAGTCGGCTCGTCCAGGTGGCCGGGGTCAATAACGACGAGGTCCCATCTTCCATTGCGATAACCTTGCCCGCTTCAGCGGCCGTCACCACACACGACCAAACAGGGCAATTAGAGAACGGGCCATCCGCTTTTGGGAACGCGACCACGAACTTCAAAATTTGATGTGGGTGAGATCGCCTAACAACGCGCCAATTCGCGCATCCTGCCCAGGCCAATGGAACATCTCCCTGATCGTACTCTATGCAAACGGCCCGTGGTCCTCTGCCTGTAGGGTCAATTCACGATACTGCAACAAGGTCCATTACTTGCATCTTGCCGGTCATGCGTGCTACCCAACGTGAGTCCCGTGCCTGCGATATTCTCGCCGAGCTTGAACAGATCAGGGAATCCTGCCTCTCTGCGGAAGATGAGTTCGCCGAGTCAATCGCTAAGGCGTGCCCTCAGTCGAAAGCAAGCGTTCGGAACTTGCTCCACTATCTTGCTTTTCGTAAGCACGACCTCCGGAAACTTCAAACCAAACTGGCTTCTATGGGTCTGTCCTCTCTCGGGCGCGCCGAATCCAGCATTCTCGCTGGACTCGAGGCGGTCGTGGCTAGCCTTGAGTTACTAAACGGGAGTCCGCCGGTCCGTTCCCCGCACAGCGATGATTTCGAAACAGGTCCCGCCAAGCTAAGAGAGAATGCAAATCAGCTGCTCGGGTCTTCGGCAACAGGGAGAGCCGCACGGATTATGGTGACCCTGTCTACAGAAGCTGCGCACTCCTATGATTTTGTAAAAGATCTCATTGCGGCAGGAACCGATGTGGTGCGAATCAACTGCGCGCACGATTCCGAGCAGGAATGGTCAGCAATGATCGAGAATGTCCAAAATGCCGCTCGGGAGCTTGGCAGAAGTTGCAAAGTGCTGATGGATCTGGCCGGGCCCAAACTCCGCACCGGAACGATCAGACACCGCTATCATGTCGTCCGCTGGCGCGTGCCGAAAGATGTCGCCGGCGCTGCGATCGCGCCCGCCAGAATCGCGCTCGTTGCAAGGCGTGCCACAGGAATCGTTCCTGCCGACGCGATTCTGCCCGTTCCCCAAGCCCTGGTCCGCAGGACCAAGCCGGGCGATCTGGTCCGGTTAAAGAACACCCGCAATAAGAAAAGAGAGTTAACAGTCACTGACAAACAGCCGGACGTGTGTATCTGCACCTGCCCGGAAGGCGCCTATGTCCTAAATGGCACCGCTCTGACCCTAGTTCAGCAAGGTAAAGTCGTGGCACGAGGGAGAGTACATGACCTTCCCTTTGTAGAGGAGCCCATGCGCCTGAAGCCGAAGGATCTGCTTGTGCTCACAAAGCGGCCAGCAACACAAGCAGCATCATCACGTCAAAAGGGGGGCGCGGCGAGAAACGGCAAGGTCCCCTGTATCTCCTGTACGTTGCCTGAAGTCTTCTCCACTGTTGACGTCGGCCAACCGATCTTCTTCGATGACGGCAAAATCGAAGGTGTTATCAAAGAAGTCCATCGAGATCATCTGCTTATTGAGATCTTCCACACCGGCGTTCGCGGCGCGAAACTCGGTTCGGCCAAAGGAATCAATCTTCCTGAAACAGATCTCTCGATACCGGCAATTACCGAAAAAGATCGCCATGACCTCGATTTCGTCGTTCGCCATGCGGATATTGTTGGCTTGTCCTTCGTGCGGCGACCAGAGGATGTTCTGGAACTCGAGGAAGAGCTGGCAAAACGCGAGAAGAGTCGGATGGGAATCGTTCTTAAGATTGAGAGCCGTCAGGCGTTCGATCATCTCCCGCGAATCATGATGGCCGCACTGCAGCACCACACGGTGGGCATTATGGTAGCTCGCGGAGACCTGGCAATTGAGGTAGGTTTTGACCGTTTGGCGGAAGTACAAGAAGAAATCCTTTGGCTGAGCGAGGCAGCACATGTTCCGGTGATCTGGGCTACCCAGGTTCTGGAGACGCTGGCAAAAACAGGCCGGCCTTCCAGAGCGGAGGTCACTGACGCGGCGATGAGCGTGCGTGCCGAATGCGTCATGCTCAACAAAGGCGATTACATCACCGACACGGTTCGCTTTCTGGACAACATTCTTCACCGCATGCAGGCTCATCAACTGAAGAAACGATCCATGCTTCGCCGGTTGGCTGTGGCAGACGTTGCACGGGCTTAAGCCTGGTTTTTCCGTCTCGAAACGGCGCAATCTGGCGCAACCTTTGGTCCGCCACTAACTCTGGTCACAGTGAAACAGCAGTCCCCTCGAGTCTCCCACCAGGAGGTACCCGAGAGTGCCGGATGCATTGGCGGGATGGCGTTCTCAGCTTAGACTGCGTGAGCTCGCGCACTAGTCTGAGCCAATTCACGCAAACTCGTCAGGCAAAACTGCCGCTCAACCGGTAATTCGGCTGGCAGAAGTCGCCCAGAACCGGCCGGACCAGATGCTGGAAATCTGCGACGCGCATGTGAATCACGTCCCGGTGTGTGCCGGCGTTGAACGCAATGAATTCCTGGTTGGCTACCTGCCGGTCCAAATAGACGCGCAGGCCGAACAGAGTCCCGAGTGGCGGCATCGCGCCAACTTCGGCCCCCGGAAAAAGCATATACAGGTCGCTCTCTCCTGCCAGATGAAGCGTGGGAGCCCCGATCGCGGTCCGCAGCTGCTCCAAATCGACATGTGAATCACCGGAACGACAACCATCAGATAACCTTCGGTGTCCTGGTAGACCACGGTCTTTGCCATGCGGTGCGCCGGCATATGCTCTGCTGCAGCTACTTATTCGGCGGTGTAGGCGAGCGAGTGCGTCGTGTGGGCATAGCGGATGCCATGGGCGTCCAGGTATTCCAGACAATTTGCAGAGTACTCATAGTGGATCTCTCCGATCAGCCCCGGGAGCAATTCTGACTCCACTTGGAAACTTCCTCCAAGGTAAGGTTTGGAAGGCGCCATGCTTCTCATTAACACGGAGCCATGCTCAATGAAATCTGCACAGCGGAGAAGGAGTTCGCTAAGACAATGACAGGCGACCAAAAGGTCCGACGGCTCTGGCCATGGATCACCCTTCTGCTCGCGGCATTTTCGATCTATCTCATCGTGAGCTCTCAACCACGACTCAATCCCACCGAGGTTACGTACAGCGAGTTTCTTTCGGAGGTGCGGGCCGGGCACGTGGTGGAGGTCCAAATCGAAACAATGTTTAGTCGGAACACTCAAAGAGGACAAGAACAGTGGCAAGCAGGACATTCCAGCGCGTTTGATTTCGACGAGCCGACTGCCCGGTATTCCCGATATCGAGCTCGTGAAGGAACTGGACGCTCAACATATCAAGTTCTCGGGATCCATCGAATCGGGTTCTGGCTGGTTTGGCACCTTGCTGATTTGGATCCTTCCCTTCCTGCTGCTCGGCAGCATATACCTGAGCGGAAACAGAGGTTTGGGAAAATCCGCAGCGCTGACGTTCGGAAAGAACCGCGCGAAGATCTCCGATCAATCAAAACGCCTGAACGTCAGCTTCGAAGACGTTGCTGGAGTAGATGAAGCCAAAGCGGAGTTGGTCGAGATCATCGATTTTCTCAGGCGCCGGAAAAGTATCAGCGCCTCGGGGGGCGCATTCCGCGAGGCGTGCTGCGGTAGGCGCGCCCGGAACCGGAAAGACGCTGCTTGCCAAAGCGGTCGCGGGTGAGGCCAGTGTGGCGTTCTTTTCCATTTCCGGCTCGGATTTTGTCGAGATGTTTGTGGGCGTGGGAGCGGCGCGCATGCGCGACCTTTTTGAGCAGGCGAAAGCGAAAGCTCCATGCATCGTATTCATCGATGAGTTGGATGCGATCGGGAAATCTCGATCCGCGTACCGTGTACTCAGCGACGGCAATGACGAGCGGGAGCAGACGCTGAATCAACTGCTGGTCGAGATGGATGGATTTGATACTTCCAAAGGTGTCGTGATCATGGCGGCGACAAACGCTCCGGAACTATTGGACGCTCACTCTCCGCCCTGGCCGCTTTGACCGGCAGGTCGTGATTGATCGTCCGGATCTGGTCGGGCGGGAGCAGATTTTAAAGCTTCATGCCCGGAACGTGAAATTGAGCCCTGCTGCCGACCTTGCGGCTATTGCAGCTCGCACGCCAGGCATGGTCGGCTCAGACTTGGCCAACATCATCAACGAAGCGGCGCTACTCGCAGCCAGACGTGGTGCGAACGAGGTACAAATGCGTGATTTCGAGGAGGCGATCGATCGCGTCATACTGGGACTTGAGAAGCGAACGCGCGTTATGAGCGAAGAAGAGAAGAAGCGTGTCGCCTATCATGAAGCCGGCCATGCTCTTGTGGCACTATCGGTCGAACATGCGGACCCAGTTCACCGCATATCGATCATTCCCCGCTCGGTCAGCGCGCTCGGATATACGCTGCAACTGCCAACGCATGAGCGATTCCTGATGACCCAGCCCGAATTGGAGGATCGCATCGCTGTGATGCTCGGTGGGCGCGCGGCTGAGGAGATCATCTATCATGGCGTAATCTCGACGGGCGCTTCTGACGACCTCGAGAAGGCCTCCGAGTTGGTTCGCCAAATGGTGATGCGCTTTGGCATGAGCGAACACCTCGGGCAATTGACTTACGGGCATCCTTCCACAACTGGGTTTCTGCCCAGCGCCCTCGCGACGGAGGAACGCAATTACAGCGAGCGCACCGCGCAGAAAATGACGAAGAAGCACGCCGGATGATCGATCAGATTCATCGCCGGGTCCATGGAATCCTGGCCGAGAAGCACGAGGAGCTCCGCTCGATTGCCGATGCGCTTATCCGGAAAGAGACGCTAACACGTAAGGCAATGGACGAGATCATGGCTAAGCATGGCCCAGCTCTCACGCTACAGGCTTAGCAACCAGCGCGTTCGTCAGTTTACAGATATTCTCTTTCGGTCAGTTTGGCGATGATCCTGGCGGCTGCGGCTTCAGCGCTTTCTCGATCGCCATGAACAGTTACATCCGGATCTTCGGGAGCTTCGTATTTGGCTTGCATCCCAGGCACGGTGCTTGCTTCGCCGCCTCGCGCTTGACGATAAATCCCCTTCGGGTCTCGCGCAACACAGGTCTCGAGAGGTGTATCTACATAAACTTCCAGAAATCGAGGGATTTCGTGCCGGGCCAACTGGCGATACTGGCGGCGATTGCCCGTTGCGTCGAAGAGCACCGGTACCCCGTGGCTTGTGAGCAGTGCTCCCACGTACACCATTTGACGGTAGAACCCATCTCGCTCTCTTTCGTCATAATGCGGCTCCGGAGTGAATATCTTTCGCAGTTCATCGGATTCCAAAACGGCGACGTTCACGTGTCGGGCCTGGAGCTGCACCTTCACCGCGGCCACTAAAGTGGATTTCCCGGAAGCAGGGAGTCCGGTGATCCAGACGGCGAAAGCAGGTCGATTCTTAGACGCCACAGTACTGATTCACCTGTGCGGGATCGAAGGCCTCCTCGTCCAGCACCCGAAATATAAACGTTATGAGTTTCCAGCGCACACCATCCGAAAGGCTTGGATACCAAACCGGGCTTGCCATGACCAACGCCCGAAAAGCAAAGAACGGAGCCACGACCTGAAGCATCTCCCGATCCCCCGTTTCTTCGAGATAGCGGTCCCAAAACCGCCGGAAGAGAGTTTCGAATGCTCCCTCCAATCGTTCGCTGCGTTGCAGGGAGAAGAAAACATAGTTCAGGCTCAGTGACGCGACGTCGTCCGCAGGATCGCCATACTCGCCGCGAGAACGATCGAGCACGGTGAAATCGGTTCCCGATCGGAAGAGAATGTTCCACGGATGGAAATCCCCATGAACCTGTCGCAAACGATGCGTAAGCTGCTTTAATCGCCAGCGCCAGTCGATACACCGGTGCTCAATCTGTTCGAGCTTTTGACTCGTAATCAGCGGGTGTGACGGATAGCTGTCGACAATACCCATGATGCATTCGCCATGTCCCACTAATTCGCGGATGCGGCGCGTGTAGAGACCGGGATCTGTACCGGGCTTGCGATGGATTTCCGCTAAATAGCCGCAGAGCGTGTCGGTGCGATGTAGATCGAGCGGTCCTAGGGCGCCGTTGTCCCGAATCCGCTCGAGATCGTGAAAGTATCCTTCTCCCTCGGCATATTCTGTCAGCAGAAAAAACTCGTCCACTTCGCCGATCGAAATCACTGTTCCATCGGAGCGAAATCCACCCACATCGAGGGAGCGAACGTGGCGCGGAAGACAACGGAAGGCCTGGTTCGACCAAAGCAAGACCTGTGCACGGTCTGCCATGTGTTCATGGCCAAACGGTCCTGGGCGCATGGTATGCAGCACCAGGCTCTGAGCTTTTTGATCTGCGAGTTGATAATCAACACGAATCGGACTTCCGTAGCCGCAAAATTTTATCGCGCTCTCCTGGCGCTCTTGCCCCAATGGAGCGAGACCAAGCACCTGGGCTGATTGACCCTTGACCCGGCGGAGATATCGTTGGACCGTTTCGAGCGTTAGTTCCCGCATAGGGATGTCTATCAGTGCAACTTGGGCTCCACTGGCTTCTGTGGACTGGCCAAGGCAGGATTCGCAGTGTCTTGGGTCTTGAGACGCAGATGCTGCGCGAAATAGCGACGCCATCCAGTCATGACATTGCGGTTACTGTTCGCAATCGGGAAAATGGCTTTTCAGATGCATGCTCGGTTTCGTGCTCGTCGCTACAATCCACCTTGAAGGCAAAGTTGGTGAAACAGTATGTCCTCCGCGTGGCTGTATTCCATTCTCAGCGTCATCGGGGTAAGCCTTCTCTCGCTTGTTGGCTTGACCGTGATCGCTGTGCCGCAAGCCAAGCTGAAACAGCTTATGTTCCTGGTAGTGGCCTTGGCTACCGGTAGCCTGTTTGGAGACGCCTTTTTAGATCTACTTCCCGAGTCGTACAAGCACCCGACGACCCAGGCTGGACTGCTCGTGTTGTTTGGAATTCTGATTTTCTTTGTACTGGAACGGTTTTTGCGTTGGAAGCACGAACACGTTGTTTCCTCCATGAAACAGCACTACAAGCCGGTCGGATACATGAATCTCGTAACCGACTTCATCCACAACCTCATGGACGGCCTCATCATCGGCGCTTCGTATCTCGCAGGATTGGAAATTGGGCTCTCGACTACGCTGGCCATCGTGTTTCATGAGATGGGGAATTTCTTCGTCCTGCTCTACGCTGGTTTCTCCAAAACGAAAGCTTTGGTGTTCAACTGTCTTTCAGGAGTCGGGGCCATATTCGGTACTTTGTTGGCGCTGTTCATCGGCTCGCGGATGAAATCGTTCGCCCAGGAGATGCTGCCCCTGGGCGGCGGGCGGACTTGTTTATATTGCGGGATCCGATCTTTTGCCCGAGCTGAATCGCGAAACGAGTCTGCGCAGATCTCTCTGCGAGCGTTGTTGCGATGGTATTGGGAGTAGTGATCGTTTTGTGTCTCACTTTCCTTGAGTGAACTTGATGGCTGCTTGACGAAACAATACCACGTTATGTCGACCACCGTCCTATCTTCTGCTGGAACGACCCTCCAAGGAATGGGTTTATCCAGTGCTGAAGCAGCGCACCGGCTCGCCGAATATGGACCAAATGATCCTGCGCCTTCGAGGAAACGCTCGATTCTGGTCAAGCTGCTGCTGCTGTTTGTGAATCCACTTGCGATTGTGCTGCTGATTGCGGCCGTATTCTCGGCGTTCCTCGGGCAAGCCGTAGATGCCACCATCATCGTGCTGGTGGTCGCCCTTGGCAATGCCATTAATTTCTGGCAGACCTACCGCTCCGAACGAGCGATCGAACGCCTGCGGGAAATTGTGATGAGCACCGCATCGGTTCTTCGCGACGGCGATTGGAAGGAAATCCCACGTCACGACGTTGTTCCGGGCGATATCGTGCGCCTGTTTGCCGGGCGACCTGGTTCCCGCCGATGCCAGGCTGATTCGAATCCAAGGACTTGTATGTGCAACAGGCAGCCCTTACTGGGGAATCGCTTCCCGTAGAAAAAGAAGTCGTCTTGGACCGAGCCGCAACGGACGAGCCCGAAGCCGCGCACATGGTTTTCCTTGGTACCTCAGTCGTCAGCGGATCGGCGATTGCGGAAGTGACTACGACGGTCCACGGACTGTCTTCGGGGGTATCGCAGCGCGCCTGGCCGTACGGCCCGAAGAGAACGAGTTTGAACGCGGTCTTCGTAAGTTCAGCCTCCTCATCATGCGAGTTGTCTTCTTTCTCGTTCTCTTTCTCATTGCACTGAGCATTGCGTTGCATCGCGATCCGCTCGAATCGCTGCTGTTCGCAGTAGCCTTGGCCGTCGGGCTCACTCCGGAGTTTTTGCCCATGATTACTTCGGTAACGCTCGCCCGGGGAGCTGTCGAGATGGCTCGTCAGAAGGTCATTGTCAAGCATCTTCCCGCCATTCAGAACCTCGGCAGCATTGATATTCTTTGCAGCGATAAGACGGGTACGCTTACGAGCGGAATCATGAAGCTGGACCAAAGCCTGGATGCGTTGGGCGGAAAATCCGAACACACGCTTTTGCTGGGTCATTTGAACAGCAAATTCGAGACAGGAATTCGAAATCCACTCAATTTGGCAATTCTCGAAGTGAGGTGCCCGGAAGCCGAGGAATACACAAAATGTGATGAGATCCCTTTTGACTTTGAGCGTCGCCGGGTTTCGATCGTCGTGAAACGCGACGGCAAGAATCTTGTGATTAGCAAGGGCGCGCCCGAGTCTGTCATCCGGCAATGCTCGGTGTACGAGTCCGCAGGGCAAAGGCTTCCTCTCGCTGAAGACCAAGTGACGGCCTGCCTCGAGAAGTTTCACGAGCTGAGCAACCAAGGGTATCGAATTCTAGCGGTCGCCTATCGAGACATCGAGAGCCGTGATGCGTATTCGGCAGACGACGAGTCAGCACTGGTGCTCGCAGGCTACCTGGCATTCGCCGATCCGCCGCGAGGCGATAGCGCGAGAACCGTCGCCGCGCTGCGGCAGGATGGCATTCAATTGAAGATCATCACCGGTGATAACGAGCTCGTCACCCGTCATATTTGCGAGCAGGTCGGCATCGACGCCTCCGGCGTCGTGCTGGGCGACGAAATCGACAGGATGACAGACGCCGCTTTGCAGCATATGGTGGAAGAGGCCACGATATTCGCACGAGTTTCACCGGCCCAAAAGAATCGCATTATCCTGGCCCTCAAACATCGCAGTCACGTGGTGGGCTATCTGGGGGATGGCATTAACGATGCGCCGTCTCTGCACGCCGCCGATGTCGGTATTTCGGTAGACGGGGCAGCGGATGTGGCGCGCGATGCCGCCGACATCATCCTGGTCGAGCCCGGGTTGGGCGTACTTCATACGGGGATTCTCGAAGGGAGAAGAGCATCCGGCAACGTTCTGAAGTACTTGCTCATGGGAACAAGCTCCAATTTCGGAAATATGCTGAGCATGGCCGGTGCCTCGCTCTTCCTACCCTTCCTACCGATGCTCCCCACGCAGATTTTGCTGAACAACTTCTTATACGACCTGGCACAAATCACCATCCCGACTGACAGCGTTGACCCAGGTTACCTTCGCAAGCCGCAGCGCTGGAGTATCTCTCTGATCCGCAATTTTATGATCCTGAATTGGTCCGATCAGCTCGATCTACGATTTCTTGACTTTCTATGTTCTGCTGCGATACTTGCATGCCAGCCAGGCTGAGTTTCACACGGGGTGGTTCGTTGAGTCGCTTGCGACGCAAACACTGGTTCTCTTTGTCATTCGGACCTTCGGAAGCCCCTGGAAGAGTAGACCGAGTGCGCCTCTCACAGCGACTGTACTGGCGATCGTGATCGCAGGATTATCGATACCGTTCAGTCCAGCTGCCAAGTTGCTGGGGTTTACGGCGCTCCCCGCTCCGTTCTTCTTGTTTCTTGCTGCGGCAACAGGAGCCTATTTAGGCATGGTGGAAGTCGCCAAGCGGCGGCTGTTTCACGGGATGACGACCTAACATCACGCTACCCTCGACTTGAGTTCTTCGGCAATCCTCTCAAGCTGTCCAGCCATCATGTCCGGTTCCAAGATATAGTCCACCGCCCCAGTCCTGATCGCGGCCATGGGCATGTCGCGGCTTGAAGCAGTGTCCGGAGCTTGCGCGATCGTGACTCCGTTGAATCCTCCTCTGCACAGAACGCTATAAGAAGTTGCCGCTAACTGAGCGATCTCGCGCATCCGTTTGCGCTAGATGACACCTTCTCATTCTTCGCTGCCGGCCCTGAGCCGATTGGGCTATCGTGGAAGCCGCGAACTGGCGGATTTTTGATCGCGTACATCGAGCTTGAGTTTGTTCGAGAGCCGATCCGTATGCCACCAAAGTTTGGGCGCCAGCTCCGCGAGCGCTTCTGTGGGGTACCGGTTTCTCGGATCCCAGAGCAGCCAGCCCTCTGTACCCGCATCTTGAGCGGCTTTGATTTGCTGTTCGAGTTGAAGCTTGCCGAATTTCCGGCGATCGAATGCGTAATCATCGAAGGCCTGCAACCACGGCCGGAACGCGAGCGATGAAAAGCCCGTGCGCTGCTTCGCCCGCTCGAGCGATGCGAACACAATGCGGTAGGGATCGTTCAAAGGATTTCGAAGTCCGGGAATGCCGAACTGGAACGACGATGGATAGAGCATGGGCGAAATGTAGTCGACAACGGGTCCGATGTCGGCAAAACATTGACCGATACCGGTGTCGTCCGAGTTCCAACAGACATATCCGAAGTTGTCGGCGGATAGAAATACATTGTATGGGAGGAGACGATTCCGGGCCTCGGCGAGAAAATCCACGATCGCATCTCTCCGATTTGCTTCGGTATTGGCCTTCGAAAACTCGAGGCCCTTCCGGTCGGGAAAGCGGACGTAATCGAACTGAATTTCATCAAAACCTTCTTTCGCGGCTTCGATTGCCAGGCTAATATTGTAGTCCCATACCGCGCGGTTGAATGGATCAGTCCAGGCGAGACCCTCCCGATCGACAAACAGTTTTCCGTTCGAGGTTTTAACAGCGAGATCGGGCCGCGAACGCGCTAGCGGATTGTCTTTAAACACCACAATCCGGGCAATCAAATAGAGGCCACGGCTGTGGAGATCCGTAACCAGAGTGCAGGCATCAGGAATGCTGACGATGCGATTCGCTCCTGCCTTTATCGCGAGCATAGAGTGCGTGCGATGGCTGATGAACCCTCTGTCTCCTTTGATGTCAATCACAACTGCGTTCAGATGCGCTTTCCTTACGGTATCGAGAACGCCAGTCCGGAGCACTTCCGAGCCAATGCCCCAGAACGACAGATAGAGTCCTCTTACCTGCAAGACGATTCAGAGCAATCCACAGATCGGGGCGAGCGGCGACCTGCTGGCGAGAGTATCCGATGGCGCGCGCACCGACCCGGTTTCCTTTTCCGGCAAGAACAAACATGCCCTCCGAGTTCGTCCGTGTGGCGTCCTGGCCAGAGACAACCCACGCCCCTTCGATGGGTCTGCGAGTGCTCGCGTCGATCACGTGACCGCGCAGTTCTGCGGTAGGCTCCGCTTGAGCAATTGCAATCCCAAGGAGTATGAGAAGAATTGAAGGAACTAAGAGGGCAATATTAGTTCGAGTGATTCGCATGTTAATTCCGTGCCCTCCGGATCGCGGAATTGAGGAATTCGAGAAAGCCGGGGCCTACTTCGTTATCGGAAACCAGGCAGCGGGGAAGGGCCAGGAGCGGGTCTGACAGGGTTGCCCCTCGGCACTCGATTGTGAAACCGGCCTCGTAGCCAAGAGCACGTGCCCGATCGAACAAGTACGGATCATAGATTCCGAACGGCCATGCGAGAAGGTTGACCTGGCGCCTGAATTTTTCCTCGAGTATCGTCTTCGATCGCCGGAGCTGGATATCGACGAGAGCTGCATAAGCGGCACGATCCAGCTTCTTCGATTCTCGTTGGAAGTTGGGATGCCAAAGAGTATGAGATTCGATGGTGAAGTACGGGCTGGCGGCGAGCTCCGATAACTGTTCCCAGTTCATCGCGTACGCGGCACGTGAGATGCAGGATGGATAAATGAACAACGTGACAGGAATGCGATTTCTTTCTATTATGGGCCGCCCTTCCCGATAGACGGACACGTGGCCGTCATCAAAGGTCAAAATGACAGAGCGCGGTGGCGGCGCAGGTCCTTTTCCGAGCCTCCAGGCAACAAAATCGGCAAGCGGGATGAACGAGAAATGAGACTTGCAGAGCAGGTTCAACTGTTCTTCGAAATGCTCGGTTGTGACAGTCATCGCATCGCTTCGCACCGGGCCGAGGCGGTGATACACAAGAATCGGAACGGCGGGATCGGCCGCGCGTAGAAAAACAGCTAAAGATGCCAGGCTGAAGATGGTGCCGGCTGACCAGCGCAAAAGCAGTCGCATAAGTCGCGATGAGTAGCTCATTCCAGAGGAAAGCAACAAGCTCTCCAACCGGTAGGCCGCAGCCAACAGGCTTTGAAAGGCTTCGGATGCGCTAAAATTGCGCATTCGGCGCGCGCGGCTAACGGATTTCAGAAGCGGGATGTCTCCCGAGTGCGTGTTTCGGCGCGGTAAGCTGCGCGAGAATACGCAAGACCCGTTTCACATGGCGCATCGCCATTCCCGGGCGGTGAGCGGCTTACAACGGCAGGGTAAAGAAGAAGCAGCTACCTCTTCCCGGCTCACTCTCCAACCATAGTCGGCCGCCGTGCTGTTCGACCAGATGTTTAGTAATCGACAGTCCTAAGCCAGTGCCTTGCGCCAAATTCTTGTTCGCTGAGGCGACTTGATAGAACTTATCAAAGATCGCTGTTTGCTCGTTCTTCAGAATTCCCACTCCTGTGTCGCTGATTGAAAATTCCGCCCAAGCGTCACGAGTAAGGCACTCAATTGAGACTTTTCCGCGGTCCCGCGTGAACTTCACGGCGTTACTGAGCAGGTTATACACAATCTGCTTAAATCGGATGCGGTCGGCATTGATCGTAAAGCGTGCGCAGGTCTTCTGTTCGAGGGAAATCGACTTCGCCGCTGCAAGCGGAACGACAGCCATATCACCTCACTCAGCGCATCGATTGCGTTAAAGTTCTCGGGGTGTAACTCGAGTTTCCCGCTTCGACTTTGCTGATGTCCAGAATCCCATTGATCAGATCGAGCAGGTGAAGAGAATCCCTTTCAATATGATCGACAAAACGTTTCTGCTTCGCGTTCAATGGTCCTTCCAGCTCTTCGGTAAGCAGTTGCGAAAATCCGATGATCGTATGCAGCGGCGTTCTCAGCTCATGACTCATGTTCGCCAGGAACTCGCTCTTCAGCCGGTTGGCTCGTTCGACCTCCGCGTTCCGCGCCTCCAAACCGCGATTGGCGGAGGCGAGTTGCGCATTATATTTCTCCTGTATCTCGCGAATCCGTTCTTCCGCCGTTTTCCTTTCGCTCACGTCCCGGACGATGGCCGACGCCCGGAACCCTTCCGTGCTCTTCACCGGGCTCAGACTGATCTCAACAGGAAACCGGGTACCGTCCTTGCGCCGTCCGTACAGATCGAGATCACTGCCCATCGGACGAGTGACAGCATTGCCCGCATACCGTGCCCTGTGTCTGTGTGGCGCTGTCGAAGTTCGTCCGGAACTAAGACATCGACCGTTTGACCGAGGAGTTCTTGTCTCGAATAGCCAAACATTTGTTCAGTGACCACATTCAGCAAAACAATTTTGCCGTCGGCGTCAACCTCGATGATCGCGTCGGGTGCGGCTTCCAGCAGCTCCTCGAATCGCGCCATCGCTTCGAAGCGCGTTCGCGCATCCCGCTCATTCTCGACCAATATCAGATGCTCTCTCGCCCGGCGCCGCTCGGTTATGTCTGCCGATATCGCAAGCTTGGCCCGTATCCGGCCTCGCTTATCGCGCAGCGGCGCCGTCCACAGGCTCACATCGATCAGCGTGCCATCTTTGCGATGCCGCTCGACTTCTCTTCCCACCAGCGAGACTCCGTGCAGTTGCGATTCGAGCAATTGACGAAACTCGTCTTGGCCGCCCGCTGGAATCGTCGGCAGCAGTTTTCCCATGACCTCCTCCCGGCGCCAGCCATAGATCTTCTCCGCACTGCCGTTCCACAGCAACACTCTCCCCTCCGAGGTTACTGCGACCACGGCGAGTGGACAGGCTTCCATCAATGCAATCAATGCCTCCGGAGAGCGCACGAATTCCGCGTTCTCCTGATGCTGGTCGTATTCTGTTTGCTCAGCGCGGATTCTGTGAATCGTCCGGCGCAGCACTGCCGGTTCATCCTCGAAACAATAATCGCGAATACCGCGGCCCACCAACTCAAGCAATCTGTCTTCTGTCCGGGAACCGCGAGTTTCCTTAGGCGCGATGACAATCAGCGGTGGGAGGGGAGCCGCAGGGCGGCGGAGAAGAGCTTCAAGTGCACCTAACTCGTTCTCTTCCCGAGAGATTCTCCAGAGGACGAGGTCATACGCTTGCTTGCGAAGCTCGTTCTCAACCGAACCAGGATTCGAAATGGAAACGAACTGCGCTGAAACACCGGCATGCTCAAGCTGAGTACTGTAATCGTCCTTGGCGACAGAGGTGTCTACGAGGAGCAACGTTTGTGCCGAGAGGGCAGACTCGACAGCAGATGACATCGCACCCCCCCAAAAAAACAACGAGATCTGCGGAACTGGTAAGAATCCCAGTCTACATCATTTATCGACAAATCGGCTAAAAGCTAGGTAAAGTGGACAAAACCAGCGTCTCTTATTCAATTGTTATGGTGATTCGATTGCATCTGACTTCGAAGTAGGGGGGGTCCTTGAAAACGATACTAGTCGCTGAAGACCGAGAGTCGAGTCGAGAACTCATCCGCACCATGCTCGAACACTCTGGCTATTCCGTTCTCGAGGCCGCTAACGGAGCGGAGGCAGTCGTTTTGGCGCGTGAGAGGATACCGGACTTGGTACTTCTTGATCTGCAGATGCCCGTCAAGGATGGATTTGACGTATTAAGAGAACTGCGCGCCGACGGGCGCTTCGAATTCCTGCCGATCGTGGCGGTCACCGCCAGCGCCATATACGGCGACAACGAACACGCTGTTAAGAGCGGTTTTACAGGGTATTTGACCAAACCGCTCAATATTTTCGAGCTTCGGAAAGAGCTCGCCCGTTTATTGCCTCAAACATGCACACACCGAGCTAAGTCGACAGATGCCGACGACCTGAGGATCTCATCGGCCCGCTCGAGAGGACGCAACCAGAGATTCCCTCTCCGCGTTGGCAGATCGTGCTCGTGCGAGGAGGGGCTGCACTTCTTCATCCGCCACTTGCGGGAAAGACTCGTACCACTGGCCCACCGAGTAGAACGGTTCAGGCGTTGCCAAGCAGAGGCATTTGCCCACTTCAGCCTCGAAGGTGACATAAGCATCGCGTGATGCTACAGGGACGGCGATCATGATTTCTTTCGGATGCTGTTGCCGGACAGCTTCCGCGGCGGCGAGCATCGTGGAACCAGTGGCGGCTACATCGTCGACCAAAATGACCGTTCGGCCAGATAGGTTTTGCGCGGGATAACCATCGCGAAACGCGGCTTCCCGTCTGGCGACCTCTTCCTCTTCTTTTGCGATTAGGCCGTAGATATAGTGGTTCGACAAGTTCAGAGACCGGATCAGAGCACGATCGAGCGCCGCTAGCCACAGCACCCATCGCGAGTTCCGGTTGCCAGGGTACACCGAGTTTCCGGACTACCAGGACCTCGAGCGGCGCATTGAGTCGCCGGGCGATCTCAGAACCAACGGGAACGCCGCCGCGTGGCAAGACTACAACGATTACGTCCGCCTTACCCGCATAGCTCTTGAGTTTTGCGGCAAGGAGGCGGCCCGCTTCCATGCGATCTGCGAAAGGTAACATTCTATTTCTCCGCAATCACCGGCTTTTCCTTTTGATAGCGCTCGGCTGTTTTAAAGCACCAGGGCGGTTGCGAGGCCGCCCCGGTGGGAGCAGGTCTGAACCGGTCACAGCAGACCCACCGCACCTAACCAGCGGCCGTCTTCTTCTCCTGTTCCTTTGCGCCAGCAGTCTCGCTCACGGGGATTTGCCGGCTCTTCTGCTTGGTCTCGGCGACCGGAACCTTGATTTCGAGAACGCCGTTATTCAGCTCCGCCTTGATCTGATCTGTTTTCGCGCCATCCGGCAGCGGAATCGATCGGTAGAAATGGCCATAGCTGCGTTCCGAGCGATAAACGCCCTCTTTCTCTTCTTTCTTCTCCTGTTTCCGCTCGCCCTGAATCGTTAAGGCATCGTTCGTGAGCTCTACCTTTACGTCTTCCGTTTTGATGCCCGGCAATTCTGCCGTGACCACAAGGTTGCCGTTTGCTTCCTTCACTTCGATTGCAGGCATCCACGCTTGCGGCGCGAATTCCCCACTCCAGGACCCGGAAACGGAACGATCCATCTCCCTCGTGAATTCACGCATCAAAGCGAACGGGTTTACTCCAAACAAATCTCCGAACGGAATCATCGGGCCAAACAAGCCACGTGAACCAAAGATGCCGGACTCCGGCCAGTGCCGCGCAAGTTGCCCGGATGTGCTTTTGACTACTTTCGTTTCTGCCATTGCAGCTCCTTTCTCTGCTGCGAACTCCAGTCCTCCGCCCTGGAGCCCACCGCATTCTGCTTAAATGCATCCGCTCTGCCATTTTGTGAACGCGGGTTGTTGATTGGTTTTTCGAGGTTTCCGATTGCCGCTTGCGCGAGCAGACGCAAGCTACAACGAGAGGTGGGTGAAAACACACAGGTAAATGCCATGCCACTTAGTGTCCGCATCGGGGATGGTGGAAACCCCTCGCCTTTAGGCGAAGCAAGATTTGGTGTAACGTGGTCGCGTGCGGCATTACCGGATGGGCGCGCACACGAAGAGCGACCTGAAGGTCCATCTAGTGTGGATACCGAAATATCGGAAAGCGGTATTGACAGGAGAAGTGGCTCTTCGTGTGCGTGACCTGCTGCGGCAAATTGCCGCAGAACATGAACTAGAGATCGTGTCCGGTAAGGTGGCACGCGACCACGTTCACCTGCTGCTCTCTTATCGAACCAACCAGGGCGTGAGCCAGATCGTGCAGTGGCTGAAAGGAATCAGCTCGCGGGTCCTACTGCAGGAGTTTCCGCACCTACGAAAGAAGTTCTGGGGAAGGCATCTATGGGCGCGAGGATATCTGACGGTCAGTTCCGGAATGATCACCGATGAAATGATCCGCGAATATATTGAAGAACAAGAAGGGGAACAGATAGCCGACGACAGTCGATTTCCAATCGACAGCACCTAAACCCCTCGGCTTCAAGCCGAGGGTGGTTTAGTTGCACGCTTCTTATCAACGTTTTCGTTTGGCAAGCACTTTGCTGTCATCATTCAGTAAGTATAGAAGCGAGGTCCTATGCCTGCTAAGCAAATCCTATTTCGATCGGATGCCCGGGAAATTATTCTACGCGGGGCAAGTGCTCTAACCGATGCCGTCCGTGTCACGCTCGGTCCGAAGTCCAAATGCGTCCTGATTGACAAGAACTTCGGCCGCCCTCTGGTTTGTAACGATGGCGTGACCATTGCCAAGGAAATCGAGCTGAAGAATCCGTTAGAGAATCTTGGCGCCAAAATGATTCGTGAAGCGGCAGAGCGGACTAGCGACGCAGTCGGCGACGGTACCACTACGTCCACTCTGCTCGCGCATGCCATCTACGCGGACGGCGTTCGGAACGTTGCCGCGGGAGCAAGCGCCATTGACCTCAAGCGCGGTCTGGAGCAAGCGCTGAAGTGCGCAGTCGACGAACTGCGAAAATTATCGCGCCCGGTTCAGACGAAGCAGGAAAAAGTACACGTTGCAACGATTTCCGCACACAACGATGCAAAAATCGGCGAGCGCGTGGCCGACGCGCTGGAAAAGACTCGGCTCCGAGGGTGTGGTCACGGTCGAAGAAGCGAAAGGAACGGAGACGACCGTTGAAATTGTCGAAGGAATGCAGTTTGACCGCGGTTATCTCTCTCCTTACTTCGTGACAGATCCGGAACGTATGGAAGTCGTTCTCGAAGACCCCTACATCCTTATCTACGAAAAGAAGATCAGCAACATGAAAGATCTGCTCCCGGTGCTCCAGGCAATTGCACAGGCCGGCAAGCCCCTGCTGATCATTGCCGAAGAAGTCGAAGGCGAAGCTTTAGCTACTCTTGTGGTCAACAAGCTCCGCGGCACGCTGAATGCCGCAACGGTGAAGGCGCCCGGCTTTGGCGATCGCCGCAAGGCCATGCTCGAGGACATCGCCATCCTTACGGGCGGTAAGGCCATCATGGAGGAGACAGGCATCAAGCTGGAAGGCGTACACCTGGAAGATCTGGGCGGGGCGAAGCGGATCACGATCGATAAGGACAACACCACGATCGTCGATGGCGCGGGCACGAAGCAGGCGATTGAGGGCCGCATCAAACAGCTCCGCAGCCAGATCGACGAGACTACTTCGGACTACGACCGCGAAAAGCTGCGCGAGCGGCTCGCCAAATTAAGCGGCGGCGTGGCGGTGATCCGTGTGGGGGCGCCGTCGGAAGCCGAAATGAAGAACCTCAAAGAGGCATTCGATGATGCGATCAGCGCAGCCAAGGCTGCGATCGCTGAGGGCATCGTTCCGGGCGGCGGGTTGGCGCTTCTGCGGGTGATAGATGCGATCGAGGCACAGGAACAATCCCTGAAAGGCGACGAACAGACGGGTTTCCGTATCCTTCTGCATGCACTCGAAGCGCCTGCGCGCCAGATCGCTGAAAACTCTGGCGTCGATGCAGGCGTCGTGGTCGATCGAATGCGGCGCGGCACCGGGAACACGGGATTCGATGCCGCCACCGGAGGTTATGTAGATCTCATGGAGGCTGGGATTATTGATCCGACAAAGGTGACGCGCATCGCGCTCGAGAATGCAGTTTCGGTAGCTAGCACGTTACTTTTGACAGAAGCGACGCTTACAGAAGAACGTGAGAAGAAGCTGGAGCGGACACCGGTGGCAGAATATGCGGAATAGCAATGATGCGACCGCTGCTCCTTGTGCGGCACCGATTTAACCGATGTGCACTGGATCGAACCATTTACAAGCATCAATCGGGACGTAGCTCACCGCTGGGGAGTGCTATCCGCAAGGCGTTGAGCACCGCCGCAAGATCGATAACCTCTTGAGCGAGGGCTCCCGCCACAGGCGGAAGATAGCCCGCCGCAGCGATCAGCATTCCGATTATGCTAAGCGCCATGCCGCCGACCGCGCTTTCGAGAGCGATTCTTCGCATTCGGCGGCCAATGTGAATGATCTCATCCACTTTTCTAAGCGATAGCTCGATAACGACCGCATCCGCGGCTTCGGCCGTAATGTCACTGTTTTGACCGAACGCGATTCCTACTGTGGCAGCCTGCATAGCGGGCGCATCGTTAATACCATCGCCCACGAATAAAGTGGGCGCTTGGCTGGCTTCTTGACGAACGAAGGCAAGCTTCTCCTCCGGGCTTTTGCCGAACAGCACCTCCGAGATTCCAACTGCAGTTCCCAGGTAACGCACCTCAGTTTCGCGGTCCCCGGATAACAGCAGGACACGATTAACGTGGTGCTTGGGAACAAGATGCCGAACAAACGACCGGCTTTCCGAACGCGGAACATCTCGAAACTGAAAGGTAGCGGCGTACTCTCCATCAATTAGAAGAATGCATTCCATTCCCGCGGCGGGTGGCGGAAGCTTGGCTGCCATCGCTGGACTTGTTTCCTGTAATTGCTTCCGGCCGGTGATCTGGACAACTGCTCCATCGACTCTGCCGCTCAAGCCCTCGCCTGCCTTCTCGCTAATCTCGACCGCCGCTGCCAAGGTGACGCTGTCGCCCTGAGCCCGTTGGAGTATGGCTTGCGCCAACGGGTGCCTGGAATATTGCTCCACACTGGCCGCAATGCGAGTCACTTCTGATACAGTTAGCCGCGGAGTGCACAAGATTTCACCCAATGCGGGTTTGCCGTAGGTCAGCGTACCCGTCTTATCAAAGATCATCGTCCGGCATCGTGAAATGCATTCGAGCATCGCTGGATTCTTGATGATGATTCCTCGGCTGGCAGCGATCGAGATCGCCCCAATAATCGCGACGGGGATAGCGAGCAGCAACGGACAGGGAGTTGCGATGACGAGCACCGCCAGAAAACGTCTCGCATCGTGCCCGGCTATCCAACCGAGGAGAGCCACTCCAACGGCAACAACGGTGTACCACGCCCCGAGCCGATCAGCAATCCTGCGGAAGCGAGGCCGGTTTGTTTCCGCCTTCGCGCATGACCTGCATGATCCGGGCGTACCGTGAGTCCTTCGGCAGCTTGGTTGCCGAGACTACTAGCGCGCTGTCGCCGTTTACTGCACCAGACAGGACCATGGCGCCTACAGTCTTTGAAATCAGATATGGTTCACCCGTCAAATAGGACTCGTCCATGGTCCCGTGTCCTTCGAAGACGACTCCGTCAGCGGGACAAATCTCATGTGGAAGCACCACGAGTGTATCGCTAATCTGCACCTGCACCAGATCGATGTCGACGATCTCTGAGCCTGCTCGCCGATGTGCGATTCGCGGCAGACGTTTCGCTAACGCGGCTAAAGCGAGCGACGCTCGTCGCGTCGCGTATTGCTCAAGCGCCGTACCGCCGGAAAGCATCAACACTACAATGGGGCCTGCAAGATATTCGCCTACTATCGCCGATGTAACGATGGACAACCCTGCCAAAAGATCGGAGCCAAACTCACCTGCTAAGGCCTTTCCAGCCAAGTGGATTACGAGGGGCACACCGCCGATCAGCAGAACAACATTGAGAATCCATTCCGAATTTCTGAATAGAGGAGAAATGGCGTATCTCGAGAGAAGGTACGCACCTATGCCAACCGCCGCAGTAGCCGCAATCCAAGTCTCTTTTGGATGGAGAAGGTGGCGCTTGATTGCGAGAGGACTCGAGTGCCGTGTCTTAATAATGCTTGCAACCTTGCCTGCCGCGGAATCGGATGCTTCAACAGGAAGGATCATGTTGGGCCTTTCGCTTCATTGCCGGCTTGCAAGTTAGGTTAGAACGGGCAGGGTTAGACGGGTCCTACGCTCTATAGGGTGGCGTTTGCTGTAAGTTCAACAGCACGCATACATAGCCGCCGGTTTGTGCCTGGTTTGGAGATCTTCGCGAAAAACGAAATAGCACTTTCCGCGCCACCGGACATTCAAGGTATGATCATCAAAGCCTGCGCCGCAATATTCAACCTCGGCACCCTCCGGAATCCTCAAGATCGGGCCCAGATATACCTCGGCGCCGGGCGATGGAATGACCTCGATCGCGGAGATATCGTCGGGCAACGAATATCTTTGCTCAGCCAAAATATCGAACGAACAGAGTGTATTCACGGGTTCCATTGAGAGCACCTGTGCAGCTATAGCTCTTCCAGCAGTTGCTGGTCCGTTCGTCGCCGTTGCGCGAGCAGGCTGCATTCATGGAAATTATCAGCTTTCGCTGGAGCCTACGGGACCTCCCATGTCTAAGGCCTTTTCTTGGGGACTCGAAAAATGCGCGTTGCTTGCGTAATATCGCGCAGCCCATGCGCCAAATGACAAACAGTTCCCACGCAAACGGAGCAGTTTTGTGCATCCGGCGGAGCGGCATTCGCTAATTCCAGCCGATGTGGTGCGCGACACCGCCGAGATAATCCTGGTTGAGCGGGGCTGGGCGTAGTTCACGCCGGCATTCTCGAAGCTAGGAAAGCGTCCGGTAACGTTTTGAAGTATTTGCTTATGGGACCAGCTCTAATTTTGGAAATATGCTGAGCATGGCGGGAGCGTCACTCTTCCTGCCGATGCTCCCTACGCAGATTCTGCTGAACAACTTCTTATACGATCTGGCGCAAATCACTATTCCGACCGACAGTGTTGATGCGAACCACTTTCGCAACACAGCGCTGGAGTATTTCCCTGATCCGCAATTTCATGATCCTGATTGGCCCGATCAGTTCGATTTACGATCTCCTAACTTTTCTGGTTCTGCTCAATTACCTTTACGCTAGCTTGCGTCAAATCGCCCATTGGAAGGGGAAATGACGCAGCAACAAAATGCAGGAAATGTTCTCTAAACAATCGGCTCCCGCTTTTTCATAACCCATTGGTCCATCGCATGCTTCTCTAGAAGCCGAGATTCACCATGAAGAAAGTCGCGAAGTTTGTAGCATGTGTTTGTCTCTGTTCAATTTCGGCCGGACTCGTCGCGCGATCAGAATGTGGGGCGATCGAAGGACATGTCCTTCTGGGGCTCTCTCGCCCTCTTGCTGACGTGAGCATCTCGGCCGCAAGCAGACTGGCGGGTCTTTATTTCGACGCCGTTACTGACGCCAACGGCCGATATATCTTGGATAAAGTACCCCCGGGCAATTACACGATGTTTGCAGATGCAAATCAGTTCGGATGCATTCTGATTCCGCACGTGATTGTGAGGGAAGGGCAGCACGTGCAACAAGACTTCCGCTTCCAACTCTCCGGAACAAGGAAAGGTTGTGATAGCACTAAGGGACTACTTGGAATCGAGCCCTAAACTCGCTGGGATTCGATCCCCGAGCGCACCGGATGGTGTTTCTAATTTGTGATCGTGCCGCCAATCCAGTTTTTTGGGGCATCGACAAGTCAAGATGGTCTCTCCTTCAAGCATTCGTCGAGCAACGGCCGTTAAAGCTCTCGATATACCCAATTCTGGACGGGCTGGTTTGGTCGGCTGAAATCGGTTGTACAACATTTTTGAAACGACTTGCACCTTTACAATCCAAACGATCCTCAAAAAACTTTGGAATGTCGCACGCCAGAATGGTAGAAAAGGAGACCTGCAACCTGGATCGGCGTACCGGTTTTCATCCTTATTGTTGCCACTGATATCTGCCTCAATCAACGCACGCGCAGAATCTCCTCCATGGGCAAACGATATACCGGATCTACTGTGCCGTTTGTCACGGCGAAGATGGTCATGGCGACGGGCCACTGAGCACTATTCTTAAAGTGCAAGTGCCAGATCTCACTCAAATAAACTCGGATGCGAGCCAAGAAGGAATCTACGGGCTGCCGCGCCAGTGCTCGATCTTATCAGCCCAGCAGAAAGTGCTCCTAATCATTTTCGAGAGCGCTGCTGACATTCAACAGAACTCCGCGGGACTTCAGAACGATGCCCACCAGCATAAGACCTGTGAGCACGTGTCCCCGAGAATGGCTCCAGGATGAAAGTGATGACAACTTCGGTACTCGCACCAACGGTGGTGTCGGTAACGGGATCTGTAAACTGGAGAGTGCCAGCGATTGGATAGTCTGCTCCAGATGTGATCAGGCCCGTAAAGCCAACGCATCTCCAACCTTCGAACGAGTTGCCGAACTCCGCAGACGAGGTTCCCAGCCGTCGTAACGCGTTCCGCTCTTTCAGCAGCAACTCGATTTGATCCATCTAAGCGTGCACCGAGACCTCGATGTCCACGCGATCGCGCGCAGGCGCTGATGTCCCGGATTCTCAAGGCTTCGGTGGGACACTCGCCTTAGTGTCCGATCCTGTGGCAGAGGTCGATCCGGGGTGTACCAGGTTTGGTTCCCCTCGAAATGGCAGCTTGAATTTGCGTGATATGTCCGGCCAGAACTCGCGCAACACGTCGAACCCGATATCCGCGGCGAATCGCGTGCCGATCCGCTCCGCCATGGGCCCGAAGCCACGCTCATTGCCCGGATGATAAAGATTGCTCACTGCTACTGAACTGCCGGTCCCGAGCCACTCGGAATAATTGAACATACGCCTGCCGTCACCATGATGGGCCACGACCAGGTGTTCCGCAGCGTGCAGAAAACGCTGCTGGCCCGTACCTTGGCCCAAGCGATAGTAACGTGGATCCTCGGAAAATATGGCAGGGTACGCGAAATCCTTGAAGAACTTGGACGAGGCGCGGTCGGCGAGAGTCGCTCCAAACCGTTTTCCATACCCTCCAGCACCTTGCCCGAACGAAGGATCCCTATTGTTGGCCTGGTCCTGTGCCGCGTCGAATCCGGCCGATAGAAACGTTACCGGATCGAGGAAGTCGTCGACGAACAGCAAGAACTTGTCTTTCACGTCGAGGGAGCACAACAGAACTCCAGGTTTGTAATGCGGTTGGTGTACGGATTTGCGCTCAAGGGCGCGGCCGAACAGCCCCACTGTTTTCTTCAGCGGTCCGTTGTAGTCTTGCAAGCCGGGGAGGGGCGGCGGTTCAAGACACCCCCCCGACAGGTTCTTGGATGTCTCCTCGACAAACGGTGCTGCAGTGGACGGCTGAGATGGCTGCTGTGGAAGCCCAGGCAATCCCTCCGCGGATAATAAGCCAAAAGCACCAAGGGTGGTGCACGCGAAGAACTTTACCAGCCAGCGGACGACATTCACCGCTGATTTCCGATCAAGTCGCCGGAAGCCAGTGCGACAGACCAGGGACTTATTATCCGGCGCTAGTACAAAATCCCTTCTATTAGCCCACACGCTTGATCCCAGGCTCATCTCGAAAGCGAACGCAAAGGGCGAAGGCCCGGGAAGTTGATCGAGGGCCGCCCCAGCCTCGAAGTGTGTGTCCATAAGGTGTTCTCCATCTGAAACAGATGCAAGTGCACTGATTTGAGCAGCGAAGTAGCAATAGCGACCTAAAGTGGAGTCATTTGGCTGACGCTACTCCTTTTGAGAGCGCAACACCGGCGGACTTACTATTTAAAGCAGGTACTCCCGTTGCCATTGAATTGCCTCTGAACGAAGCGATCGCCAACGAACATTGATCTTGTAACGCTGGATTGCGCGACAGGCCCCTCAGCCTTAATAAGGTGTTCCGTGCACGTGCCTGCACCCCCGGGGATTGTACGCGAGGCATAAGACTTTCCAATTCGGTTATGGATGCATGTAGGCATGCAATGTCGTAAGCAACTTCGGGTGGAGTACCCGCTGCCACAACTGAATCCAGAAACCTCAACTGATAGCCAACATGGCGGTAGCAATCGAGTTTGCTGATGTTGTCCAGGCTCTCTTTAGCGCGATGCTGATACACGCCGCAGCTACCAACGTACAAGAAGTCATCAGTTACTCGACTTCTCGTCGTTTGATCAAATGACGCGATCTCCGAACGTCTTGCTTTGCGAACCCGCTCCATTAAACGTCCATTGTCCTCCGATTGAGCTTCAAGGGCGACGTAGTGCCTCGCTGCAAGCTGCATCTCAGAATTCGGAGCGGCAGCTAATGGATTCACAATGAGTGAATCCATTCTGTGCTTAATTTCTTCATAGAACGCGGGATCGAGTGTCCCGCGCAAGAGATTTGTGGTGAGCAGGCCCTCTAATGGAGCGAGCGAGTCGTGGATCTCTGCGGATTGCACACGTCTCGCGCGGAGCGCCGCCTCAGCTTGCCGGAGTAGATCTTTGAGCGCGGGCGCACTGTGTGCCAATGCCGCTTGTTCGCTTCCTGCGTGCGGAACGAACATAGACAGGCAGACAGGTTCCTCGACCTCCGCGAGCGAACGGAAATCAGCGCTTGTGAATTCTGTTATTTCTTGGTGAATCAGCATGCGCTAACGCTCCAGCACGTGATGTGCCTCTTTTTTCGTGCCTCAACCCGCTGGCAGTGAGGTTCCTGTCAACCTGCTTCCCGGTTGCGAGCCGGCCGGGACATTTGAGGTACCGGGACAGGACTGGACAGGGAACGCCGCACAATCCAATACACGCGCGAGTGGAAGAGATCCTGCTGCTCGGGAAGATGACCGCGGCCGATCACGATTAAACCCGCACAATGTTCTTTGACAGCCGACTGGATCACCTCCTCCACCGCCTTGTCGTATGGAGGTATGAAACGTTTACACCGCTCAACTCCTGAAGGCAGACCGCATTCGCCCGAATCTGCGCTTCTGCCGAGCGTGCGGGAATTCCGGCCGCGTTTCAGCCAACTCCACGCGTGACGGCATGGCATGAACCAGCACCAATTTGCCTTGCAGCTCAAAGCGTAGCGCAGCGGCCGATCGAATCAATGAAGCGACGGATCTACTGGTCTACACTTTCGACGGAACAAACTCCATACCACCCTCCGGTGCACGCAAAACGCCATGATTGCACGGTTTAACCATGCATAGGTATTTGGCATGAGCGGAGCGCCGGATTCCGGATGTGAGCCAATTTTTTGGCGGGATCTGCTTTCAGAGATAGCGGTTTGACCTTGCCGACCGCTGATCGTATTGCCGTCATCGCCTGCCAGTCGGCGACAGCGCGTCAGGGATTGGCTTTGATCGAGATCAGGTATTAAGGTGACCGCGAGAAGGACCCACATGACTGCCATTACCCACCAGGCGGCCGCTGTTTGACGCTGTTGTTGTGGCTCATCTCTGGTGAGCTGCTCTTGAGCCTTTTTCCCAAACGAGCATATAGGTATCTCCGATGTTGCATCCCGCAAAGCTGCCAGTGGGAAGGGCGGGTAACAACAGATGCTGACCGAGCCGATCGCTGAACCTTGTTGCCGCACATCGTCCACGACTTCCTGGATCGTGCCGTTCACCGATCCGAGAGCGATGACAATTGTCTCCGCGCCTTCTGTGCGATAGGTCCGTAATAATCCTCCTGAGGTATGCCCGAAGCGTTCGTGAAACTCGCGAGTCAGCTCGGGAATGCGCTCCAGGGCACGGAGCTGTTTGTGGTGCGCCAGATAACGAACTTCCAGAAAGGCCTCCCGCCCGACCATCGCCCCGATCGAAACCGGATCGGCCGGATCGAGGACCTGCCGCGGCTCGAAGGCCGGCAGATAACCGTCGACATCATATTGCAAGACAAGATCCACCTGCTCGTAGGAACGGGTCAGGACAAATCCATCGACACACACCATGACCGGGCACGAGAGCTCTTCTGCAACCCGAAACGCCACGATATGCAAATCCGCGGCTTCTTGTGCAGTCTCGGCGTAGAGCTGAATCCAGCCGGCGTCGCGCATGGACATAGAGTCCGAGTGATCATTCCAGATGTTGATGGGAGCACCGATCGCGCGGTTCCCGATGGTCATCACGATCGGAAAGCCAAGACCGGCAGCACTGTATACGGCTTCCGCCATGAACAGCAGCCTTGGCTGGCTGTGGCGGTGTACGCCCGTGCTCCCGCCGCAGATGCCCCGATCGCAACTGACAGCGCTGCGAATTCCGATTCCACGTTAATAAACTCGCACGGCTGGAGCTCGCCAGTTTTGACCATCTCGGCCAACGCCTCCACAATGTGGGTCTGTGGCGTGATGGGATAGGCACAGACAACCTCAGGCCGGCAAAGCGCAACCGTTTCTGCGATCGCTCGTGAGGTCTTAACTTGCTTGAGCATGTTCCAGGTTTCTTTCTGTGGCCAAGCGATAAGCGGCACGAGCGGCGGCCACGTTCTTTTCGCCCAATGCGCCAGGGAATTTGTTCTTGATCGCTGTCGCCACAGAGTCGATCGAGAGAACTCGCGTGATTGCAGCAAAGCCGCCTAGAAGCGCTGCATTGGGAATCGGACGTCCGATGTGCTCTAAGCCGAGCTGGGTAGCCGTAGAGTAGAGCAGTGCTCCCGGAGTAACGGCTTGGCAGACTCGCTAATAGCAAGCTGCTCGAACGCTTCCGTGCTGTTGATCAGCACATAACCCGAGTCCGCCAAACCGTTAAACAGGTGCACGCGATGAAGCAGCGTTGCATCCTGGATGATCAAAGCATCCGGCGCAACGACCGGCTCGCGCAGCCGGATCGGATGATCGTCAATCCGACAAAAGGCGGTCACCGGCGCCCCCCATACGCTCGGAGCCGAACGTAGGGAACGCTTACGCGTACCTTCCTTCGAGGAAGGCTGCGATGGACAGGATTTCGGCGGCGGTCACGACGCCTTGTCCGCCCCGTCCATGGATTCGCACCTGAAACATCTTGGTGAGCCTCCCTCAAAGAGAGGGATAAGCATTTGGGCATCCATTTTCGAAGCGGCCGGGAACGCGAATTCCGTAGGCGCAGCACAATGGGTTCCTGCGCAGTTTCACCTAATTAGGAAGACGCCTGCGCCGAATGACCCAGTCGTTCCAGAGTGAACGTTCCGAAAGGAAAGGCGATACTGGCACTGCAATTGCTTCAGCGAAGCGTCTCGGCGGCCGGACCGAGCCCCAGGAGCTACCCATATCCGTTCCATGGATTGGCCGTGTGCTAAGCGCCCGTTAAGCGTCAGCGTGCGGCATCACTCACTCGCGAGCTAGGGGTCACATTCCCTCACCACCCCGCGCTGCGAGTTTCAGCTGGTTTTCCTAAAGCTCTGGGCTTCTCATCGCGTGATTTTCGAGGAAGCAGCCGTGGAAGTGACCTTAGGTTGTACCGGATAAGTGATTCTTTTAAGCACGCGGACTACCTTCGTGAGACTTAGATCGACTTTCCTGGTGTCGCTCCATTGAACGTTCAAGATGATATCGTCTATCGAAAGAATTCCTTGTACACGGCCAGCATCATCTGTGACGATTAGCCTTCGAACGTGGTTATCTTGCATGCAGGCGAGAGCATCGTGGATATCCGTGTTCTCCTGACAAGTCAAGGCTTTCCCCGGTGCTACCTGTCCGACGGTAAGCTCCGCAGCTCGTTTATCGCTTGTGCCGATCGCAATGCAAATGTCCCGATCCGTGATGAAGCCGATTGCGCGATTATCCCTATCAATAATCGGAAGAGCGCCACAGTTGTGTTGCTGGAACAGCGCGGCCACGCTCGCCAGGTTCGTCTCTGGAGTGCAGCACACCGGATTCGAAATCATGATTTCACGGACTTTCATAATGGATCCTACGATTTTGCAGGCAACTTTTGTTCCATCACTCAATGCTTCGAGTGAAGAAAAGAGGACCCTGTCGTATCTCGCTCCGCAAAACTCAATTAGCCGTTCTCAACTGGGGCGTCAACCCTGGTTTGCTTTTGCAAGATCAGGTAAAAATAGGTCAGATCAGCAGAAAGAGAAGTGCTGGGCCCATCCCGCAATGGGAGGAACCTCGTTAGGT
The DNA here is from genome assembly GCA_963757345.1 of Terriglobia bacterium. Lineage (GTDB taxonomy): Bacteria > Acidobacteriota > Terriglobia > Bryobacterales > Bryobacteraceae > Bog-105. The sequence continues at coordinate 120,306 of CAVWRP010000017.1, forward strand.
TCATATCGCACCTTTTTGGAGTCGCCGCGAACCGGCCTTTACGTTTCGATGGTCTGGAGGTGCGCCGGCACTATCAAATGCTGCCAGCTCTATCACGGGTCCAGAGGGTCCGGATAGCGCGTTTTAGAACCGACGTGTAAGCGACATCAAGGGTGAGACGCGCTCGCGCAGAAGTCTAACCGCCGTGCTTGCCTGCTCTCGGCCTTTGGAGGACAGGTCCAAGTCCGTCCATCCCGTGAACCGGTTCTCTCAATTCCAAGTGCTCTTGTGCATGTCTCAGAAGACCAAGTTCGACATTCTGATTCTCAGTCAGACACTCAGCACCGGGCATGGCGCTTCGCGAATGATGGCCCCGACATTTGTTCGAAACCGGCCAAAGCGATCCTGCAAACGCCCGCGACCGATGACGATAATCTCGGCATGTCCGTCGACTGCCGCATTACGCAGAACCGGAGCCACCGTTCCGCTCTCAAGGCGGGCTTCCCACTTGGTGCCCGCTTCTGTTTGATGCTTTGCTATCCATTCCCTCGCAGTACCGAACAGAAAACTCTTAAGCCCGTCATACATATTGCTACCCGGCCTTGCTTCGGGTACATAAATTGCATGAACCAGCCGCACCACCGCGCCATACTGTGCAGCCAGATCCGAAGCCGCCTGTATCACCCGGGTGGGCTCGGATGCCAAGTCTACACCACAAACAATGGTCCGAATCTCGCTTGCCTGCTTAGGAAGGGTTTCGGCATGGATGGTTGTCCATACCGGACACAGACTGTCATGCAGGACTTTTGCGGTTACGGAACCTAGAAGCAGCCAGCGGAAGGTACCAAGACCGTGAGTCGGCATGACGATCAGGTCGATCTCATTCCGTTCGGCATACCGAGTGATCGTCTCTGCGGCATCTCCTATTTGAAGAACTCTCGTATGTCTGCATCCGTTGAATGCGTGACCTGCAAACGCGGCCAAGTCGGAATCTCGCCGCTCGCGTACGAGCTTTTCATAGGGTTCTGTTAAGCTCGGATCGAGCGACAGTGGCCCAGGGGCGGCTCTTGACCAGTCTAGAGCGTGCAGCAGTATCACCTGGCTATCGAATTTGCGTGCAATCGCGAAGACGTATGGCGCTGCCTGGTTCGCTGCCTCCGAGAAGTCGACCGGAAACAGGATTTTGGCGAAGTTCAGCATAGAATTCCCGTACATCTAAGGCACGTATTCAACCACGTGCAAATATGCCACAGCTTCGCCGCTTTGGAAGCCGTGTCGCAGTGGCAATTGACGGAACACTCAGCTTGTGTTGCGCAACATCACGCAGTTGATTGCGCGGAAGTGTGCAGGTGAATCGAGACGTCGCGCGGGCCACGGGAGAAGGACAACAATGTCGCGCGAACGCAACTTGATGATTGCTTGTTGCACCACGCACTCGAGCCCGTGATTTTGTGCGATCGTGCCGTCGAAATCCAGGGCCAGGGCCAGGAACCCCACATGCTTCCTCCTGTATTCCGCACAACCCTGCGTAAATATGGGTGAGATAACGCGCAGGTGAGCGAATTGGCGCAGGCTTCCTCTCGCGTGCTGTCGATGTTTCTTTGATTTTCAGATCGGCGGCTCGCGTGCACGGAAAGGCTTGCCTGCCACAGGCGGGCGAACGGAGCGGCAACATGCGGATCAAACATATTCTTTTCCCGGTAGACTTCTCAGTTGAAAGTCAAGCACCCAAAGCAGAGGTCGAGTGGCTGGCAGCACGCTTTAATGCGTCAGTGACTCTACTGCATGTTTTTGAAATTCCTACGTACTGGTATGGTTGCGCAGAAGCCCCTTTGCTGAGTGATGCGCCCTTTATCGAGTTCGCGAATATGGCCAAACGCGCGATCGACGATTATGCAATCAATGTGTCTCCGCAGCGGCTCACGCGGCTTGTGCGGGAAGGTAGCCCTTCCGAGCACATCGCGCAAATTGCACGCGAGGAAAAGCCGGATCTCATTGTAATGGGCACACATGGAAACGGGTTGTTCCGACGGATGCTGCTTGGCTCTGTAACGATGAAGGTCTTGCACGATGTGGATTGCACCGTCTGGACCTGCACCCTTGCGACTGACGGCGAGATACCTCCCAGGACGGGGATCCGGCGGATCCTCTGTTCTCTCGATCTTTCGTCGGAAAGCGTACCCCTGTTGCATTTTGCGAAAGACGCGAGCGAGTGTTTCAATGCCCCTGTCGAATTGGTCCACACGGTGCCTGAGATGGCCAGCAGGCCCAGCCGCTATCTCGATGCGCCGTTTCACCTGGCTTTACAGCATATGGCCGAAGAGGAAATCGCCAAAAAACAGGCCGAAGCTGGAACGAACTTCCCGTTAACCGTTACCGGAAGTTACCTCAATACTGACGTAGCAGAGCTGGCTGCCGAGCGCAAAGCGGGTTTGATCCTCATCGGGCGAGGGCACAGCCAGGAGAGATTCGGTGGCTGGCGGACCCACGCCCACGATATCATCTGCCGCGCACCGTGTCCGGTGCTTAGCTTCTGTGCCATGCGCGCGCAGCAAAAGGCACCCGCCCAGGAGCTGGAAACAACCGTCGTTGGAAGTTGATGCCGCTTGCTGACGGATTTGTGAAGAAATCGGCTGGACTTGCCAGTTGATGTGGTGCCATGCCGAGACTCATCTCGGCACTTGCGTCGGGGATGCGATGTTCACAACGCCTCGCCAACTTGCGGCAACGAAAAGTGAAACACGCTCCCTTACCCGACTAACTCTCCACCCGGATTCGACGGCCGTGTAATTTAACCAGGTGCTTGGTAATCGCGAGCCCCAAGCCGATGCCGCCGGTTCCAAGTACCGGCTTGATAGAAGGTCTCGAAGATTGTCCCCGGCTCTTTCGGGTCGATTGTAATTCTCGTAAACCTCAAGTGACTGATAAATTGAGGGTCGTCATTGGTCCATCGGTTCCCGAGCGTGCTTCCGACTGCAACGACATCTTCTTTCTGCTGTGCAATACCAAGCCGAAAGAAGGAATCGATTTGAAACCTGGCAGCAATCACTGCAGCCTGAGTTCGGTAGCCAATCGCCCTCAGCCGCCTTTTCTACTAGCAGAGTAGGTCAAGCCAGGCCGTAACCTTGTTTCTCGGGGCCAATGTGACAGTGCCAAAGCTAGAGATTAAAGTAACTGAAGCTTGACAAGTTAATTCACTTGACTTATTATAGTTAATGCCTGAGCAATCCCGCCCACTCTTCTGATTTCTGAACTAAGCCAGTCATCAGGGTCCCTCTCTTAGCCACCGCAACAAACCGGGAGGTTGCCATGTCCCACCTTGTAAACTGCCATCTTCACGGTGGTTTTGGTCGCGGGCGAAATTTCGAGCAGCCTGGTGCTAAGCCGCGATTTCCTTGTGCTAGAGGGCCTGGGAGCTTCTTCGGCCGCCGCTCGGTCCGGGAATGTTTACTAAACCATTACAGGTTCTCGGTTACTAAACTGCATTTTCGGGTCAGACTTGGCATAGTGGCTCCCATAAGTAGCCCAGAAAGCCGACTAACATCATGTCAGTTGTAACTGGATTCGTAGTGTACGATATACTCTTCTGGTCCTTCATCGCCGTATTGGCGCTCATCACAGCACGAGATCACTTCTCCCGACCCGTCTCTGAACTGGTGCCGCGGTTGCCCGTAAAGTCAAATTATCAAACGCGATGAAACAAAGGGAGGCTATGATGGTCGCTTTCGGTGAAGAATACGCAAGTGGCACGGCTCTTGGCGTACGTGACCGAAAGCGTGAACCAGCAGATACTGCAGAACAAGTACCTCGCGGCTGAAAACAGAATCTTGCGATCGCATCTTCCTCCATGCAAGCCTGAATGAATTGCGCAATTTTAGGGAGCTTGTTTCAACTGGACCGCCGGTCTTCAATCGGAGTCGAACTACTGGTTCCTTTCGTTCTAAGTTGGGCCCCGCGCATGCGAAAAAAACGCTTGTAACAAGACGTGCAACGCCATGGAAGAAACATCGACTGTCGTTCTCGTAAACCCGACGTGGCTGATAGATTGAGGATTGTCATCCCTGTGTCGGTTCTCATGCGCGCCTACAATTGCGGCGCTATTTGCGACTCTCCTCACATCTTTCCGGAGCCGAATGGCTCTACAGGTTGAGATCCTGGCCCTGCGTCACCAACTCGGGGTTCTGCAACGATCTGTGAAGCGCCCAAAGCTCACACCGGCAGATCGAATGCTGTGGGCTTGGCTGTCGGCCGTCTGGAAGGAATGGCGGTCCGATATCTTTATCGTCCAAGCGGCGACCGTGGTTGCCTGGCACCGCAAGGGCTTTCGTCTCTTCTGGACCTGGAAGATTCGTCGCGGTAAGCCGGGGAGGCCAGGTGTTCCTCATGAGATTCGCGCATTGATCCGGACGATGAGTCGTGAAAACTCGATGTGGGGCGCGCCTCGTATTCACGGCGAGCTTCTGAAACTGGGAATCGACATCGGAGAGACCAGCGTGAGCAGATACATGATCCATCGGAGGAGACCACCCTCGCAGACCTGGAGGACCTTTCTGGAGAACCATGTGAAGTGTATGGTTTCCGTCGATTTTTTCACCGTGCCGACGCTCCGGTTTCAGGTCCTATATGTGTTTCTGGTGTTAGCTCACGACCGCCGGCGGATTCTCCACTTCGCCGTGACCGCACATCCCACAGCAGAATGGAGTGTCCAGCAACTCCGGGAGGCCTTTCCCTGGGACACCGCACCTCGCTACTTGCTGCGGGATCGCGATCGGATCTTCGGCCGGGACTTCATTGATCAAGTCAAGGCTATGGGCATCAAAGAAGTTCTGTCCGCTCCCCGCTCGCCGTGGCAACGTGCTTACGTCGAACGGGTCATCGGAACCATTCGCCGCGAGTGTTTGGACCATGTCATCGTATGCAACGAACGAAGCCTTTACCGATATCTTCGAAATTTCCTCGATTACTATCATCAAACCCGGACGCACTTGGGATTGCTGAAGGACACGCCAGAATCTCGGCCCGTCCAGGCTGCGCAAGCCGAGGGAGTCATTTCGATTCCGCAGGTCGGCGGACTCCATCATCGTTACGAGCGACGCGTCGCCTGAATCTCCTCTCCCCTCGAGTATTTGCTTACCCGTCAGCAGTTAAGCGATTTTCTTTAAGGGACCGCGTGGATCCGATTCCATTCTGATCCCGACTCCAAAAAGAGCGCTGACGTCTGAGGCCGATCAGAGTACACGTCAACGTCCGTGTCAAACCTCCGATTCAAGTGAATGAACACTAATCTGCCTTGACCGTTCTCTCTGATTGCATTTCCGAGAATGACAATCGATCTACTTAGCGAACCCAGCGATGACAGAATCCCGCCGCAATGTTCACCAGCGGCTACAAAACTGGTTTGAGTTCTGCTTGTCAAAACCGTAATTGTTCGACAAGCGAACCAGGCGTCGCTGCCATGTACGGCTCTTCCAGGTGGACTCAACGAGTTCGTTTCGCCTTGCGCCGGAAGGACTCCTTTAGCACTACCTTAATACCAGCAATCGTACCCGTGACGGCGTCGCGCACTTGCGCTGCAGCCGTTGAGCCGATATCGCCTGCAGCCTTGAACGCACCTAGTGAAGAAGATACGGAAGGGGCAATACCGAGTCCCTCTCAGCTTCGGCTCAGACTATCATTTCATCTGGAGAAATGTTCTTGCCGGCTAATTCAAGATGCAACAGAATGCCAGTCGACGGCATCGATGGAGCTCTGCGCCGACATCACTATGAGCGTGATTTACATCGCGTTCTGGGGCGCCTTGGCCATTCCGGCAACGGTCGGTGTCGGGGCATTGTTTCGCAACGGTTTGCGTGACGGAGAGGAATGGATTCTATAGCGTGCCCAACAAGACCTGCGGCAGTGAAAGCAAATCTACTTCCGCACGCGTTTTTCCCGATTCCCGATGGGCCTCTTGTGTTAATTCGAAAGCTTTGGTGGAATGCTCCAAGGCCCTTTTCGAATATTCATGTCCGGTCAGATGGTCGCCCTTTCCGTGATGCGCCATCGCCACGCGGTGGGCGTGCGCCGCCAGTTCGTGAAGCTCAGCGGCTCTTTGATGCGAATCGTTCATCGTGCCTGACCTCGATCCAAATGATACACCTGCTACGTAATCGTTTCAGCCCAGCCCTTGGGGAGCTGTCTTCAGTCAAGACAGAAGTAGACTTCGTAAACCGGACAAAAGAACGATGACAACACCCGATGCGGATAGCACTGCGGAGGATTTAGTCGACACCGGTCGAACATTGGGCTCTGGCCTCGTGGAGTCATCAGTCCACACGGAAGAACCGACGACTTCCGCGAAAGCGAAACACCAGAACATTCGTGTTTCCACCGCGGTCCTCGATGCCGCTCGCAAGGACAGCGAAGAGCTGCTCCAATTTCTGGGGACAACTCCGCGGGGCCTGACGCAAACCGAGGCCGAAGATCGTGCCCGCACGATGGGGCCGAATGAGGTGGTGCAAGAGCGTCGGCAAGGCTGGCCGGTCCGCCTGTTGAAAATTATCCGCAACCCGCTGGTGATTCTGCTGGCGACGCTATCGGCGGTTTCCTTCGGTACCGGCGACGCGCGCGCCGGAACCGTGATGGCGGCCATGGTGCTGCTCAGTGTCGCGCTCCGCTTCCTACAGGAAGCTCGGGCGGACGCGGCCGCTGCGAAGCTCAAGGCCATGATTCATGTAACGGCCACCGTCATTCGCGATGGCGACGCGAGGGAGATGCCGCTTCGGGACCTGGTGCCGGGCGATATCATCAACCTGTCTGCGGGCGACATGATTCCTGGCGACGTACGGGTGCTCTCTTCCAAAGACCTCTTCGTGAGTCAAGGGAGCCTCACCGGAGAGTCCCTCCCTGTCGAGAAGTTCCACGATCCCGAAAATAACGTTGTGAGCTCACCGACTGAGCTCAAAAACACGTGCTTCATGGGCACGAGCATCCAAAGCGGCACGGCGACCGCGGTTGTGGTCACTACGGGGGTCCATACTTATCTCGGCAGCATGGCCGGATCAATTACGGAGGACCGGACGCCGACAAGCTTCGACCAGGGCCTCAATCGATTCACGTGGCTGATGATGCGGTTTATGGCGTTTATGGTGCCCCTGGTCTTCCTTATAAACGGGTTCACAAAGCACGATTGGAAAGGCGCCTTTTTCTTCGCAATGGCCGTGGCCGTGGGCCTCACCCCCGAAATGCTGCCCATGATTGTGTCCGTTTGCCTCTCGAAGGGCGCACTCGCCATGAGCCGAAAAAAGGTGATCGTCAAGCGACTCAATGCCATTCAGAACTTCGGGGGCATGGACGTGTTGTGCACCGACAAGACCGGCACGCTCACCGAGGACCGCGTCGTTCTCCAGCGGCATTGTAACGTCGCTGGGCGGGAAACGGAAGAAGTGCTCTTGAATGGTTACCTTATTAGCCACTTCCAGACGGGACTGAAGAATCTGCTCGACCGAGCCATCCTGGATAGCCCGGACTTCCACGGGCAAACGCTGGTCGAGAAGCACAAGAAGCTGGACGAGATCCCTTTCGACTTCACGCGCCGTATGATGTCCGTACTGGTGGAGGATCCCGAAGGCAAAGCGATCCTCCTCACCAAGGGGGCTCCGGAGGAGGTCTTTCACCAATGCTCTCAGTTCGAGCTGGACGCGAAACTGTCGCCGATGGACCCCGATCTGATAGTCGGGCTGAAGGAAGAGTACGCGAGTCTAAGCAACGATGGCTTCCGGGTTCTGGCAGTGGCAACAAAGGAAGTGCCGGGGAAGAAGATCTGCTCAAAGGATGACGAACGCGAACTCGTGCTCAAAGGGTACGTCGCGTTTCTGGACCCGCCGAAGGAAACAGCGGGACGTGCCATTGAGGCTCTTCACAAGCATGGTGTTGCGGTAAAAATCCTCACCGGGGACAATGATCTAATCAGCCGGAAGGTATGCAAGGACGTGGGCCTCGCGGCCGATCCGATGCTCCTGGGCGGAGACGTGGAGAAAATGTCGGATACCGAACTGGCCGAGGCGGCGGAGAAGACCGCGCTCTTCGCCCGCCTCTCTCCCGCCCACAAGCAGCGGGTCATCCGCGTCCTTCGGTGCAAGGGACACGTCGTCGGATTCATGGGCGACGGAATCAACGATGCTCCCGCCTTGCGAGCTGCGGACATCGGCATTTCGGTAGATACCGCTACAGACATCGCCAAGGAGTCGGCGGATTTGATCTTGCTGGAAAAGGACCTCATGGTGCTGCAAGGGGGCGTAATTGAGGGCCGGAAAGTCTTCGCCAACATTCTCAAATACATCCGGATGGGGGCGAGTTCGAACTTCGGAAACATGTTCAGTGTGCTCGGGGCGAGCGCCTTCCTCCCATTCATACCAATGGCTCCGATCCAGGTGCTGACCAATAACCTCTTGTACGACTTCTCGCAAGTACCAATTCCAATAGACGCGGTGGACGAGGAACAAGTAGCCCGGCCGCGGCCCTGGAACATTGGTGAGATCACGCGATTCATCCTTTACATCGGCCCCATCAGCTCGATTTTCGATTACACGACTTTCTTCGTCATGCTCTGGGTCTTCCAGTGCTGGGACCAAGCCCGCGCGTCGGTATTTCAGACGGGCTGGTTCGTCGAGTCGCTGCTGACGCAAACGCTCATTATCCACGTGATTCGTACAAATAAGATTCCATTTATACAAAGCCGGGCGAGTTGGCCTCTGACGGTCACAACCTTATCCATCATGGCCTTCGGAATGTGGCTGCCGTATTCCCCTTTGGCCTTTGCGTTGGGCCTCAGTCGATTGCCCCAGATGTACTGGCCGATCCTAATGCTAACTTTGCTTGGCTACGTCAGCCTTACTCAGGTGACTAAGATCTGGTTGCTGCGAAGGAAATGGATCTAAATACCGATCCTGAGCAAGGATACTCTTCATGCCACTACACAAAACCAATCGTGTCACGGGCTGCCATTCGCAGAATCAGCTTTCGCGAGTAAATAGGCATGGAGCAGACGCGTGTCGACGATGGAATCTGGGTGCCGGAACACATCAAAATGCGAGCCAAAGCGAAATATTTTCTTCGTGAAGAGTCTCGTGATCGATGGATCGTGACTGACTCGGAATGCAGACGGACAGAAGCCAGGGCCCCGCGACCAGAGATCCCGTGAATACGATTCCACTGGGTTTGGCTGACAACCGGCTTGTCGGCGATCACAAGTTACAGATCCGATGTTCGAAACACCAATGAGCGCAACTTTCGATCTTGCATCAGCTCTTCCTCCCAAAGCCAAGGTCTGGCGTTCGTTCTTCCTGCTCATCCTGCTCGGGCTCACCCTGTATTTTCTGCTGCCGCAACTGACGCAGATCAACCACGCACTTCAGGTTGCCGTCAACATGCGAATTCCGTTCGTTGCACTTTCATTGGGGGCGTCCTCAGCTACCTCGGGAGCGGATATCTGCTCGGCACGGGCCATTCAGTTGCACACCGACCAAGTGCACCCATGACTGAACTGACGCTTGAAACTGTTGAACACTATCTCAGTGTGCTCAAGGGGCAACCAATCCGCGTTCTGGGTCTGGCTCCCTTAGGACAGGACGTCGAAGCGAAGGCTATCAAGTTTTGTGGATACGGGAGTCCCATTCGTGTCGACTACCAAGTAGCCAGCCAAAAGACACAAAGGCTGGTATTGCACACAATGCGGCCAGGACCGTTTGGACACGAGCATATGGCGGATCGAGCGCAGGTATTGCTTTGGTCGAACCAGGCCTTTCGCTGTCTTCCTCGTCACGTCCGCTCCGCTGATGTGGGCGGATTCCACCCTGATGGGACATTGATCTCGCTCGGAGGCGTCGAGGAATTCTTTCTCCTGACAGAATATGCGGAGGGAGAAGGGTACTTTCGCGATCTCGAGGAGCTTCGCGATACCGGCGCTCTCCGCCAGCTCGATCGGCATCGCGCCGACACGCTTTGCGACTATCTCGTGGAGATTCACAGCAAGTCTGGCAACCATCCCGGGCTCTACAGCCGGCGCATTCGTGAATTAGTTGGACACGGAGAATGCATCATGGGTATCGCAGATTGCTATGCGCCTCATCCGCTGATCACCCCTCGAAAGCTCAAAGAGATTGAGCATCGCTGCGTGGACTGGCGTTGGCGTTTAAAAGATCTCACGCGCCGCTTACGCCAGGTTCACGGAGATTTCCATCCGTGGAACATCCTGTTCCGGTTGGGAACCGATTTCAGCGTGCTCGATCGCTCTCGCGGCGAGTATGGCGAACCGGCGGATGACGTCGCCTCTTTGACCCTGAACTACGTTTTCTTCTCGCTTCAGCGTACCGAACAGCTCGAAGGAGCTTTCGAGACTCTGTTCCTGCGGTTCTGGGATCGATATCTCGAAAAAACTGGCGATCGCGAAATACTTCAGGTTGTGGCGCCATTCTTTGCTTTTCGCGCCCTCGTCATGGCGAGCCCGGTTTGGTACCCCACCCTCCAGGAAGCGGTGCGCTCGCGACTTCTGTCTTTTATATTCGGAGTGCTGGACGACGACACATTTGATCCCACTCAGGTGAACAAGTATTGTGGCGTCTAAAATCAGCCCTGCTTTCGCGGTATGGATCACGGGACTCCCTGCTTCCGGCAAATCCACCCTCGCGGCCAGCGTGAAAGCGCGCCTGGCGGCACGAGGAGTCGACGTGGCGGTTCTCGATTCGGATGAGCTTCGAAAGGTATTCACTCCGGATCCGCATTATGACGAGGCAGAACGAGATGCGTTCTACCGTCAGATAGTGTATGTCGGCGCGCTGCTCGCAAGCCACGGAGTGCCGGTGCTCTTCGATGCGACCGCGAATCGCCGGTCGTATCGTGAGTTGGCGCTGCGGCAAATTCCTCAATTCCTTGAAGTGTATGTGGATACGCCTCTTGAGATGTGTATAGCGCGCGACCCGAAGAAAATCTATCTGCAGGCACAAGGCGGCAAAGCAAGCGCCGTGCCCGGCTTGCAAGCCGAATACGAACCTCCCGAACATGCAGATCTTATTGTTCACGGAGGTAGCGAAAATCCGGAGAATGCAGCCGAGAGGTTGATCACTAAGCTCGTCGAAAGAGGGTACCTCGAAAGCGAACTAGACGCCTGTCACGAGGCGTGAGCCTGTCCGTGGGCTGACTGGCTCGACAATCCATTGCAAACTCTGACAAAAATCCGAGATCTCGGAATGGAGCGGGAATTGTGACGAGCGACTCGTTCGAATCAATCGACCCACAAGTCCCCTCTCATCGATCGCGTACCTCGACATAGGACGGATGTTACCGTTAAGCCCGGGCAAAATCCGCGACAGCCAAGCGGCGAAGCATGGATCGTTTCTTGAGATGATGAGCCTGCATGCGGTGAAGAATGTTGTCCAGGAAGCGAACCGCGTCAGTGATGTATTTGCCTTTGTTCAGCATGACGCATTCGGCGCGCACGCTCATCGCCGCGTCGGTTACCTCAGCTCTTGAAGGCATGCCTGTTTTTGCCAATGTCTCCAGTACCTGAGTAGCCCAAATCACGGGGAGATGGGCTGCTTCGCTCAACCAAAGAATCTCCTCTTGCACTTCAGCCAAACGATCAAAGCCTACTTCGATTGCGAGGTCTCCACGCGCCACCATTATGCCAACCGGGTAATGCCGCAAAGCAGCCATCATGATCAGGGGCAGGTGATTGAACGCTTGACGGTTTTCGATTTTGAGGATAATTCCCAGTCGGTTCTTTTGGCGCCTTGCCAGCTCTTCCTCGAGTTCTAGAACGTCGTTTGGACCCCGTACGAAGGATAGGCCCACAAGATCTGTATGTTGAGCCACGAAGTCGAGGTCCTGGCGATCTTTGTCTGTGATTGCTGCTATAGAGAGTTCCGTCTCAGGGAGATTGATTCCTTTGCCGGAACCGAGTTTCGCTCCTCGCAGACCGGTGTGAACGATTTCAATAAGCATGTGGTCTGGATGGACTTCGCTGATGACACCTTCGATTTTGCCGTCATCAAAGAAGATCGGTTCGCCGGCCTTGGCGTTGGAGAAGGCTTCAGGCAATGTGCATAAGATGTGAGGGATCTCGCTGGTCGCCGACGCATTGCGTTTTTCACGCGGTGACGCTGCTTGTGTTCGTGGCGCCTTTGTGAGTACAAGCAAATCTTTCGACTTTAGGTGGATAGGCTCCTCTACAAAAGGAAGGTCGTGCACTCTTCCCTCCTCGATCACCTCGTCCGCCCGGATTACTGTCAGAGCTGTGCCATTTAGGACGTACGCGCCTTGCGAGCACGTGCCGACGCAGAAGTCTCCGTGTTTTTCAGTGATCCTTAGCTGCCTTTTCCTGTTCTGGCTGTCTTTCAGGCGGACCACATCGCCTGGCTCCGCCGCCCGGACCACTGCTTGCGGAACAGGCAGAATTGCGTCAACCGGGAGGCGTCCGGATATATGCCTGGAGACCAACGCGATTGTCGCTGGTGCGATGACAGAACCGCACTTATCTTTCGATACACGCCAGCGGACGACGTGATACCCACGCGTGATTGCTCCTGTGCGCAATTTCGGACCGGCGAGATCCATCAGCACTTTGCAACTTCTGCCAAGGTCCCGATTTGCGCTTCGCACGTTCTCGATCATTGCTGACCATTCCTGTTCGGAATCGTGCGCGCAGTTGACGCGCACAACGTCCGTGCCTGCCCCGATGAGATTTTTCACAAAATCATAGGAGTGCGCAGCTTCCGTAGGCAGGGTGACCATAATCCGCACGGCTCGTCCTTGGGGGGAAGGTCCGAGCAACTGGTCTGCGTTGTCTCTGAGCTTCGCGGAACCCGTTTCGAAATCATTGCTTTGCGACAAGGCTATTGGTGTGCTCCCGCTTAGTGATTCAAGCATGGCGATTACCGCTTCGATTCCAGCTAAAATGCTGGATTCGGCGCGTCCGAGAGAAGACAGCCCCATCGAGGCCAGTTTGGGTTGAAGCTCGCGAAGATCGTACGTACGAAACGCAAGATAATGGAGCAAGTTCCGAACGCTCGCTTTCGACTGAGTACACGCCGTGGCAATCGTTTCGGCGAACTCACGTTCCGCAGAGAGGCACGATTGCCGAATTTGTTCAAGCTCGGTAACAATGGCGAAGGCGGAGGATTCACGCTGAGTAGTAGGCATAACCGGAGACGTGCAACCAATGGGCCTTGTTTCGATTCCGTGAATTGCCGGTGCGAATTTTCGAGACGGTGAAGTTCACGCTCAGATAAAAATGTGACCCTCGACCTCGAGCGACTGCCGCTCTTTCGCTCCTTCGGAATGGCAACGCCCAGAATCGCGCAACGCAGGAGTGATTGACGAGAGCTGGCGGGCACACCTCGTCCGGTACCGGCCCGCCGGCTTCCCAAACGGCTCAGACTTTTTCAGCGGGCATTCAATGCGCTGTAGACATAAATGCACGCCAGCCCTAGACCGGCAACTAGTGCCCCGATAGTCAGGAACTCTCCCCAGTGGTCGATCTTGTCGATTTTCTGGTTAACTGCCATCTGGTGTGGGATGAGCCGTGCTTCGCCGTCAGACATATGCACGTAGTTGTCGCCATGTGTTGAGACAAATTTCCGGTAAAGTGCCAACCCAAGGACAACTACGACCAGGAGCATCCATACTCCAACATAAGGAACCAGGTTCGTCATGTGACACCTCCTACCTTGTCGGGCAATTCCAGGTCCACTGGTGCCCCTGTGAGTATCGGCCTGTTCAATGGCTGTTTTTTTCGTTTTCACCTGTGATTCGAGGACGAGCAGGGTCTTTTGGCGCGGAGGTGAGCCATAAGGCGCAGCTCGTTATCGCCGCCGCAGCGACTCGTCAGCAGCGCTTCAGGTGTCGACATAACCCGGCAACTGGAATGCGTTTTGCTCTGCATTAGCCGAGGTGCCGGAAATGAACTTGAAAAACTGGTTCGCGAAAGAGCACTATATCCGCCTTACGGATGACGGCGATGGTTTCCTTTCAACGCTGTCCTACGGCATTATGCAGCCGAAAGGTCCTCGTCTTCGTTTGAAGAGAAGGGCGCAATTTGTGACGGATGGGAAAACTGCCAAGGCGGGTACCGAACTAGTGGCGCCTCTTCGTCCACTCCCTAAAAGTTAAGAAACAGGACTGTGACTTCAGATCGATGCATCTCTTTTTCACCTAAGCAGCAGTTTTCGGGGTTAAAAGCCGGCAAGAGCAAGATGACGGCGCGAACCGAAGTCAACCACGAGCCGCCGCTGTACCGCCGTGACCATGCGGGAGGCCTTCGCTGCCCAACACGCTTTGAAAATGGATTTGGTTGAGGACTAGTGTCTTGAGGAGTTGCGCCTCGATGATGCCGCTCGATCACAGTGGGGAAGCGAGAGCCACTTACCGCCACCCCAGCGATCCGGGTTTAGAAACGCACTCGCTCCCGTCAGGCCGCAGTGGCGGTCGCGTTGTCAGCCGCAGAGACGGCTTTGGCGGCCGAGACTTGCAGCACACCCCTCTCCGGACACGCTGTTAGCGAGTCGACATCGATCGGCGCTGGCAGATCAAATTTCCGGAAGAGCGTTTTTTCGCCGAATTCGCAAAAATAGACATCCCCGTTGTTTTCTTCATGTTTATGTGCCGATTCGGCACGCACGGTCACTGCATCCGGGAATGCGGTCACGTACACCTCGTTCGCATCGAATCCAGGCATAGCCACCTGCAATTGAAAGTGACCGTTTTTCTCGACGAGATCGGATTCGGGAGCCCAGATTAGCTCCCGCTCGGCCTTCAACCAGTCATCGACCGGCGATCCTCCAATGTCGCCGGCGCTGGAACAACTCGTATGCACGCTCGCGGATCTGCTCCGCCAAGGCATTCATTTCTTCGAACAGGGAGGGGAACTCTGCCTGATTCTGCTTCACTTTTGTAACCGTAATAGCAGCCATGTCTTTCTCCAATTCAAATTCGTTTTCTTGTGATGTTCCGCGCGAGCGCAGACCATTCCCGGTGCCGGTCGTAGGGGTCTCCGCATACGTCAGACTTCGGCGAGGCTAGCAACGCATTCGTGAGCCTGGATCAGAAAGGCGGTCTCGAATGCCTCTGTCTGAGTCGCTGCAGCTGTTTGCATCTTCTCAAAGAGTGCTGCTGCCACCAGATCGCTGTCAGCGGCCGCTTCCTTTGCGAATTGCCTGTACATCGCAGCTTCAGCCCGCTTTTCTTCCATCGCATGTCTCAGATTCCCGGAATCGCTCGCGACCAGGCCGGCGAGGTCTGCTTCTTTGGCGAAGTGCTCCGTACGGTCAATGTCTGCGGCGACCTGGAACAACTGGGCGAGATCCCAATTCTCGTTCATACGGGCGCGTGCAGCAAAGCGCAAATACTCGGCATGGGTGAATGCTTCGGTTTGCATCGCGGTATTCAGATTTCGCTTCGTTCGCGGACTCATTGTTATCTCCTTGTTATCTCCGCCGTCAGAGATGCACGCTTCGTGCCGCTCTGCGAATCGAAAGCGCACCCTGCAAACAGGCCGGCTTACGCGAGAGTGCAGCGGTGGAACCACCAGATCGAGCGATTCGTAGAGCGAATTGACTCAAACGGCTGCGCCGTTTCGCGCAACGCCATGTCACTGATTGGACTTGCGGCCGCAGTTGCAGAGCCGTCATTACGGTTTATTGAATGCGGGCGAGCACCCGAGGCCCCGAGGGTTCTGGGCTATTGATTGCAACACTAGCATTGATCGTCGCTGGATGAGTGGAGAGGAAGAAATCGACGCGTTCATCCCTCGACCCGATGTTCGAGAGCGGCACGAGATCACGATCCCAGTGCCTGCAGCGATCGTGTTTCGAAGCTACGTGTCATTTTGATCTGCAATCGATTTGGATGGCGCGCCATCTTTTGGGTCCGAGCCAAGATACTGGGCGCAAAGGGGGCAACCGACGAAATGTCCGGACGGACTCGTCGCGGAAATGTCGCAAATAGGGTCGGGACGTCTCGCGGAGGAACCGAACCATTTCTTCGTCGCGGGCGCGGTTTGCCAGCCCCGGCAAGCGGACGTCATCTTCTCGCGGTTCCTCCCGATCAATTCGCAAGCTTTGCTGAGCCTGATCATGTGAAGATTGCCTGCACGCTCGAGGCCGAGGCTCTTGGGCCGGCATCGACTCGTTTTGCTACGGAGACACGTGCCGTGGCTACCGACGATCAGGCACGCGCCAAATTCCAACGGTATCGGCGGAGGTTTGGAATCGGGGCTATATTGATACGCCGGCTGGTCCTAAACGCGTTGTATCGCCAGTATTTCGGCATCACCGCTCAGCCTTCAAGTTGATTTTTCGTTATCTGTGTTCCCGCTTCGAATTGTGGAAATCGGCACTTCTCCTACACCGAACTCGGACACCACGTTGAACTGGCCCGGCAGGAACGATGGCGAACTGGAGCCATTCGCGGCTGTTGTAGTGAGCGTGTACGTGTCATGAGTCTCGCGCACGACTTCGGTGATCCGCACCGGGAGAGGGCACATGGGATCTGTCAGTGGATTGAGAACAGCGCTCACAGGTGTGCCCTTCCGGATTTTTTCCCATACTTATCGATGAGTTGCATCCGGGTATGGTCCAGGCGTTCGGTGACCAACGCGAACAAGCGCTTCATCATTTCGTAGCCGAGAGCGCTATCGTATTCAAACGCAACAGAAAGCTTGGCCCCATCGAAAGCGATGGCCTGAGCGGGGGAAAGGGCGCGTGCCTGAAAGTGGGTTTTCGCCGTCCCGGTCAGAGCGGACCAGCCCATTGCGTCGCCTGGACCGAGCGTCTGTACCACGATCCTCTGGCCTGCGACGACCTCCAACGCAATTTTGCCCGATGCGATCAAAAACAGGCATTCGGACCTGGCGCCCTCACCAAAAATGATCTCGCCTTTGTCAAAGCTCCGCTCTTCAGCGATCTCCAATAGCTTTGCCAAGTGCTCCGGCCGGAGGTCGGCCAGCAGAGGATAGGCCGCCGTGGCGCGCTCTAATTCCTCGATCCGGTTTGCTCTCATGATTGCCCAGTCCTATGTGACCTCGCAAACTGACATTGCCGTGTCACCGGTCTCATTGTGCACCGCGTTTGCGCATAGATCAAGTGCATTGTCAGTGCACGAGACGTCGATCGTTGGAAACTCTCGAAGCCCACGTGAAACCTGAGCATTCCATCTGTCGTGTTGTACGACAGAATCAAACCAAAAGAAAAAAGATTCGAACTGGCGGGCCGAGAGCAGTTACTAACATCGCCTATATAGGATAACGGTGATCTGATCCATTGTCCGGTAAATGTGGGCAACCCAGAAGTTATAACCGAACCAAACTCAGATCAGCGCGTCGATGACGTGCAAGCGCTGATAAATGGCTATCGGATTAAGCGATGGGCACATTGACCCCGGTAGGGTCGAGCACTGGCGCGGCGGCCCGTAGGCACCTCCTTGGCTTGTATCCGAGGTTTCCCTCTTCGTGCCCGTTTAGGAGGTGCCGTGGCCCCGTTTCCAGCGCCCGCCACATCGCACGTAGCGTGCGGCTTTCCCGCACTACGCGCTCCTGCACATTTCACAACAAGGGTTATGGGACCTATCAAACCGGTGCAACTGCAGAGGCCGAGCCACGATACGCTACGCGGTACTCCGTGAAGAGGCCCAACGTGCCATATAGCCATTCCCTGCTCCATCGCTTCCAGCCGAAACCTCGACGTTGACACGCGCGGGCCAGATGGCGCCGAATCTTCTTTTCTACCCACTGGCGAATGAACGAGAAAGACCGACTCGAGTGGCCGATCGCGAAATATTGCACCCAACCGCGTAAGATCGGATTGATCTTTTCAATCACCCCCCTTACCGGCTGAGACCGAGAGACGTCGAATATTGCTTTGAGCTTGTGTAGCAATGCTGTTCGCTTCTTGCTTTTCGGCAATAGCAACGGCATCCATCGTCCCCGGTGACTCCGGATCCGACGGAACTCAAAGCCTAAGAATCCGAAACTCTCGTCCCGCTGTAAGTCCACCTTACGGCTCTTGTCCTCGTTCACTTCCACTTGTAGCTTGGCCAATTCCTCCCGCAACCGCCGCTCCACTGCCTGTCGAAGCCATTGCTGGCGCGGCCGCGAATCTACCAGGATCACCATATCATCGGCAAAACGGGCATACTCCACAGCCGTCCACCGCTCATGCCGAGTGACTTGTCGCGCGCGTTCCAGCATCTTGTCTACCTCATTAAGATAGAGATTACTGAGCAGCGGCGAGATCACTCCACCCTGAGGAACGCCTTGCTTCCCTGACGCCTGCAACAGCACTTTCAGGAGCCACAACACCGCACTGTCATCGACTCGTCGTGCCACCTTCTCCAGCACAATATAATGTTTCACTGTGTCAAAGTAGGACCGCAAATCAAAATCGATGACATAGGTCTTGCCTTCCAGAATCGCTTGCTTCACGCGTTGAATCGCAGCGTGCGCTGACTTCTTGGGCCGGTAGCCATACGACCCCGGTTGAAACTCAGCCTCGAAGATCGGTTCCAGGATCAGCTTCAATGCTCCCTGGACCACCCGGTCCCGAATAGATGGAATCGAAAGCACGCGAACTTTGTTCCCGTCCTTCGGTATCTCCACCTTGCGTGCCCTCTGTGGTCGATATGTCCGCTCCATCAACTCCTTGCGAAGTTGATCTAGAAACGCCGCTGCGCCTTCGGCCTCCACTGCCGCGAACGTCACACCATCAATTCCTGGTGCTCCATTGTTGGCCTTGGTTAACCGATAAGCTTCGCGCAGCGTTTCCTGCTTACAAACGTGCACATACAAACCCCAGAACCGCCAAGTCGGTTCGGTCTTCGCCTTGATGTATAGTCTTCGTCTCAGGTCTTGCAAACTGATGGGTGCCTTTCTCATCTCACCCTTGCCTCCCGTGTTGAATTAGACTTTGTTGTGCAGCAAGGCCCCTTCGCTCCGCAGGCATTACCCTGCTTCTTCGCTACTGCGGGCCTGGCCGCCACCGTCTCGCCTTCGACTGCTTTCCCGGTTGCGCCGGTTATACGATCTACCTTGCTCCAACGATTTCTCGTTGGGACGAGGACGGTTTCACCAGTTGCCCGGCATGTCCTTGTCACCGTGCTGCCCCTACCACCCCGCCGAAGCGACGTCTCGCATCAGTCAGTTTGCGAAACATCATGCAGCCTTCGCCCGACCATAGTGGGCTCGGCCTTCGGAGTGAATTTTATCGAGGCCACCTATGGGTTCACTTTCGTTGCGGCCCGGTGACTCGCTCACCGCCCCAAGGGCGGCTTTGTCGATTGGCTTCATCCGCTTCGTTTCCTCCACGAATGCAACCCAAGCTACGGGGTTCCGACTCTTTCCCCGGTGGGACTCACCTCCCACTGAACATGCCAGCCTTTCGCTGGTCGCACTATGGTCAACATATTCACGCTGCGCGGCAATAGTATTTGAGCAGCCCGCCTAAACGCTCTCGACAATGTATGGTTGCTCGGTCACTCATTCGGTGGTCGCGGGGAGCCGGGAAGAGTAGAAGATTGCTCTTGCCTTGATGGTTTCGTTCAGAGTGATAATGTTCCAGGAACTGAGTGCTGGCGCGTCGCAGAGAGGCTTCGCCGAAGAGGATCAGCTTGGAGAGACACTCAGTTTTGACAGACCGTACCCAGCGTTCAGCAAAAGCATTCAAATTCGGACTGCGGGCCGGCAGCAAAACTGGTTCTACGCCACCGGATCTGAGGGTCACCCGAAAAGACACACAGAATTTCGTATCGCGATCATGCAGTGCAAAGCGAATCGGCCGAAAAACTCCATCAATTTCGTCTGTGGCGTTGCGGGCCATCTGGACCATCCATGATTCGGTCGGATGTCGGGTGATGCCGGCCAAGGTCACCCGTCGCGTCTCCAGGTGGAGGAAGAACAGAACATAGTAAGTCTTCAATCCGTGCCAGGTCAGCACTTCCACAGTAAAGAAGTCAATGCCTGCCAGCACCGCCATGTGAGACCGAATGAAGTCAGCCCAGTTGGTGTTCTGCCGGCGCTTCGGAGCCGGCGCAACACCAGAGCGTCGTAGAATGTTGCCCACGGTCTGGTCCGAAATACGCTGACCCAGGTTGGTTAGTGCTCCCGCAATGCGGTCGTATCCCCAGCTGGTATTCTCACGCGCGAAACGGAGAACCAGTTCGGTGACCTCTCGACTAACTGCGCGCCGTCCCGGGTAGGCGCGGTGTTTGGAACCATCGAACTTGCGGGCAATCAGCTTACGATACCAAGCCAGGATGGTATTGGGCTTGGCGACGCAGGCGACTTGCTGCAGGGCTTTACGACCGAGCCGTTTGCCGATCTCGGCGAGTGTGGATCGCTGCGGATCAGTCAACCGTAGGCGAGCGGGCAGATGCGTTCGGAGGATTCTGTTTTCAGCGACCAAGTACTCGTTCTGCAGCAGGATTTGCTGATTCACCATTCCGGTAACGAAGGCTAATAGCCGCGCCACTTGTGTGTTCTTCATCGAAAGCGACCATCATAGCCTCCTTCCATTCTCAACACGCTTGAGTATTTTGACCCTACGCCCGGGTTAGTAATGTGCAACCACCAGTTCAAATTCTCAGGCGTGCGCAGCTGATGAAACGCCCACTGCACATTTTCATGTGCTCACCATTAGTCCAGAAATGTGGAGCTCCACATTTCTCGATGATTCCGGCAGACCCTCATTCAATACACTTCAGAACTATGCTGCCGGTCACCCCATCTTCTATTACGCCTTCGATCTCTTGGTCCTTGAAGGCCGGGATTTCCGGTCGGAGCCATTAGCTAAGCGGCGCGAACTACTCAGCTCGAAAGTCCTCCCAAAGCTGGCTGAACCAATCCGGTACTCGCCCACTCTGGATGGCAGTCTGAACGATCTGATCGAATCCGTGCGAGAGCAGGAATTGGAAGGCCTGATCGCTAAGCGTGTCCATAGCACCTACGAGTCTGGCGATCGCTCCGGAGCATGGCTCAAGATGCGCGTCAACCGAGGTCAGGAGTTTGTCATTGGCGGCTACACGCCGACACCGAAGAACTTCGATGCGCTCGTACTCGGCTACTACCAAAGCGATCAGCTCATCCATGCAGCAGGGATGCGAAACAGCTTCATGCCGCCGCTTCGTCAGGAACTGTTTCGCCGTTTCGCAAATTGGAGATCACGACATGTCCAGTCGCGAATCTGCCCGGGGCGAGATGGGGGCAGGGTTTCACTGCCTCTGGGCGAGGCCGGTCTTTGTCGGTCAGTGCGAATTCGCGGAATGGACGCCTGATAATCATCTTCGGCACTCGCGCTTCATTGCTCTTCGAGCGGATAACGATGCAAAACAGGTCATCAAGGAGGATAAAGTCGTTTGAACGGAGGGTAACCAGTGTCTGTAGTCCTAATCCCCTTCTCTGCTGCCAGAGAGTCGGGTCGCGTTTTGGGCAATTGTGAGTCTTATTCTCTTCTCTTCCGTAGCACTACGAACACCCCTAGGGGCTCTTGAACATCACATGGCTAAGCAGAACGAAAGCGTAGAATGGCACGAAATGAGATGCCCCACCTTGATCGAGAAGCCGCAACGCCTTGTGGCGGCCGGTAATAAACAGAAACTGATCGACGAATACATAGGACGCGTGAACTCCTTCACTGACCTCGTGAGTATTGCGCACATGCGAAGTCCGGGCGGATGGGAAGAGCCGGGACAGCGACCAGAATTTGACGAATATACCGTCGTGCTGAAGGGCTCCTTGCGAGTTGAATTTGAAGGCGGTCAATTGGAGGTTCAGGCTGGCCAGGCAGTAATCGCACACAGGGGGATGTGGGTACGCTACAGCACACCACAGGACGACGGTGCCGAATACCTCGCCGTCTGTCTCCCTGCTTTCAGCCCGGAGAGCGTTCATCGCGACTCTTGACGATTTAGGTCCCTTGAAACGTTAGGACTCATCTGGAGTGATCTGGCGCAAGAGGCTGCGGTGGCAGTATGAGGTTGATCGCTGGATTAGTGTCCCCATCGGGGGATGGTGGAAACCCCTCGCCTTCA
>CAVWRP010000018.1:0-218497 GCA_963757345.1 Terriglobia bacterium
GCAGCTCGTGAAATTCGAGACCAGTGATGGTAAGACCCTGACATCCGACGGCAAAGCGAAGGATACGCTTTCTTTCCGGTAAATGGCCAGGTGCGCGTCCGAATCGACTGTAACCGCGGGAGTGGAACCTGGAAGTCTGCTGGGCCGAATCAGCTTGAATTCGACCCGTTCGCCCTCACGCGCGCGATGTGCCCGCCAGCGGCCCTTAACGATCGCATCGTCAACGACTGGGCGTATGGGCACTCAAATTCGGTTAAGGATGGACATCTTTTTCTATCGCTCGTGGCCGACGCCGGCATTTACGAGTTAGGCCTTGCGAGTCCGGAGGAAAAAACAGAAGGCCGGATAAAAGCAACGCCCACTGACCCTGCTCGAACGCAGTCCGACTCAACAACCTCCGCCCCGCAGAAGCGAACTGATAGCAACTATGCCACGCTGCGGCCTGAGCAAAAAAAACTGGTTGACGATTACGTTCGGCGATAGCGCGACTGGGAACCAAGATTGTTCCCCAAGAAGCGTACGATAACGCGCGGATATCCGTCCGCACCACATTCGATGCCGTGACCCACGCGCTGCTGAGAGCCAAACTCACAGATGCGGAAGGGAGAAACCTGGGCCGCACGATCGATCTCGTGGACGCTGTTGACGAAATCATGGGAGAGGAAGCGGGCGGGAGGCGATCGCCAGTTCCGTTTGTACGTGAATCTAACGCCCACCGCTGTTGACCTTCTAAGTAAGAGCCGCGAGTTCTTTCACGATCGCGACAACGCGTCTTATCACAAGGGCTTCCCCGCCTGTACCGTCTAAAAAACGGTCCGCCGTCGATTCAGTTCTCGATATCGCGCGACAACAGAATGGCCGATATTGACGTCGATTACCGCTCATCGGGCTTTCCCAAGGCAGTGTTCAACGGACATCTGAGGGCAGCAAACTCAGACGTGCGAGCTGGGAACAACCTGCAGCGGCACGACCAGCGCTGGAAGGGCTGAACGGCTGGTGGCGCGAAGTGTTCGGCCTGCTCGGAAGTGGCCTGAAGCAGCCAAAGGAAGAAGCCGCTCAGCGTAGAAGCCCCATCCCGTTCAATCCCCCGTCAAAGCCGATCAGGGCATTGACAAGAGCGCGCACGACTTTTTTAAAACTTGGCTGGTGGATAAACAGCCGAATAACTCAGTTGCATACTTTTCGCGCCGCAGTTATCCGTGCCTGGAACCGTTAGCTGAGAAGAACCGGAAAGCGGTGCCGCCTGGCATGCTCCAGCTTCGCACCGGGATGGCGATGAAAGAATTTAGCGCAGAATGGGCACGGTGAATTCTGTAGACGAAGGGTTCGAACCTGCCGATACCTGGTCGCAGCAATTGAAAGAGGTGAAGAACGCGTATGCGGCGGAGTTCCGGCTCGTGAACCTGCCGGCGGACATGGCACAGGACGAGGAGTGTGTTCCGGTACCGGATGATGAATCAGGCAAGCAGTCGAAAGAGAAATACTATGCGACCGCGCTTCGCGGAAAGAAGGGCGACGCCCTTAACAAGGTCATGTCGCTAGTTTGGGCACAGGAGTCAGGCTACTGGAAGATCATAGCTATCCGTATCGAAGACAGCAGCGGTGCGGGCATCCTTCCAACAGGGAGCGCCGGGGGAGTGGAACCCGCCGAGCCCGCACCCAAGACGATTGCCGGCGATCCCGGAGCTGTGAAGGATATTACTGACTTCTATCAGTTGTGGATTGAGAAACGGGATATCGGGCAGGCTTTGGACTTTGTGTCGCAGCGCTCGTATCCCTGTTTGGCCGAACCGTCTGCAGGAGAAGAGAAACTCACGCCCAATCTTAGGATTCGCGCGGCGCTGGAGCGTTTGCTAGGCCAGATTCCGCAGCGGGCGAACCTCTCCGAAATGATGACAGGCGTACAGCCTGAGAACGAGTTGTTGCGTCCAGTCGAGCATAAGAACGTAAAAGCATTCGCGATTATGGCTGTGCCGGACCAAAAGGCAGACACCTTTCTGTGCCAACAACGCCATCTGCCGGAAAAAGCGCCGGACTTGAAACCGGCGAGTGCGCAATACGGTGCATTTTATCTCTCTGCTAGCCGGTTGAGTTTTGGCGACGAAGAACGCCCGCCCTGCTGCTTTTGTGGGCAAGGGAAAAAAGCCGCTGGAGAGTTGTGGCCTGGGCAGTAGAGGTTCCATAAAGAGCGCGAGCAGAGGCGCAACCGCAGCAACATGTACGGAGGAACGTTATGTATCTTCGTCATCATAGAGTAAATGGAGATGCTTGCCGATCCCATTTCTCTTGATTATGGGATTGTTCATCTTCCGCGTCTCCAGGTTTGTTGTTCATGTGTGATCAGGGCCTGCTGTAACGCCTACTGTCCCTCCAAAATATTCCGAAAGTTCTGTAACGATTGAGGTTGATCAAGTGTTACCTGCTCCTGTGGTAGCTGTGTTTCAAACCGAAAAAATGTCTCTGATAGGGTGAAGAGCCATGATCGGAGATCGGCCGGAGTTGTTTCGAGGGCGACACTTTACCGATGAAGTGATTGTTTCTTGCGTCCGTTGGTACCTCCGATATTCTCTTACCTATCGGATCTTCCGAAATGATAATGGAACGGCATCTGTCGGTGGATCCATCTACGGTCCGGAGATGGTTGCAACGGTATGCACCCGAACTGAATGCGCGGATCCGGCGGGAGCTAAAACCGACAAATGGTTCATGGCGAACAGACGAGACGTATGTACGAGTGGCCGGACGCTGGACCTATTCATATAGGGCCGTGGACTCAACCGGCGCAACAATCGACTTCTTCTTTCGCAATCTCGCGATGTGTCTGCCGCTCAAACATTCTTCCGCAAAGCGCTCGCTGCACCAAATCACCCTCGCCCGAGAGTGATCAATGTAGACGGGATCCGTCGTACCGAAAAGTGATCCACCAACTGAAGAGGAGTCATGCACTCGGACAGCGATGTCGCTGCCGCGTGGGCCCTATCTCAACAATATTGTCGAGTAGGATCACCGTGCGATCAAACGACGGATCAACGCGAGCCTCGGCTTCCGCTCTTTCGCGGCTGCAGAGCGAACCATTCAAGGCTATGAGGCAATGCACATGATCGTATTGAGGTGGACCCCAATCGTTGAACAAAATTTGGGCCGGGCTAAGAAGGATCGGCAGCGGGTTGAAGCCAGGATCGCATAGTGCAGCAATCTCGGCTAGACTGAGGCTGCGCATCGGGGTCGCGCCCGGTACGTGCCCATGGCCGAAGCGACGGACTGGCTCCGAAGCAATCGGCTGTTGATAAGCCCTCTGGGATGACTGGAGGGCTTTTGGTTTGAGTGCATTGTTTTGGTGAAGCTCCCGAGCGAGGCCGTGGGCAGTGAACGCGAAGACAGCCGCGTAGCGGCTCACTTGTTTTGTTTTTGGGTGATCGGCTCAGGTACAGTTCTGCTGGGGTTCGATAATGCAACGCCTGATGCGGGCGGCGGAAATTGTAATGGTCGAAATAGCGAGATAACGCTGACCAGAGTTCGGCGCCGGAAGCGAAGTCGCCGGGGTAAATCAGTTCGTATTTCACCGAGCGCCACAACCGCTCGATAAACACATTGTCCATGGCTCGCCCGCGTCCATCCATGCTGATCCGGATAGAGCGGTCCTTGAGCGGTTGCAGAAACTGGCGGGAGGTAAATTGCGCACCTTGATCGGAGTTGAAGATCTCGCACCTGCCTGTGCATAAAGCCTCCTCCAGTGCAGATCGGCAGAAGTCCACCTCCATGGTATTGGAGAGATCCCAGCTCAACACGAAGCGGCTGAACCAATCTATAATGACCACCAGGTACAGAAAGCCCGAGCGCATCGGAATGTAAGTAATATCGGTGCTCCAGACCTGGGTGGGCCGGCTGACAATGACATTGCGGAGCAAATACGGATAGATCTCGTGTCCTGCTGCCGGACGACTCAGATTCGGCTTCGGGTACAAGGCTTCGATGCCCATTAACCGCATGAGTCGTTGCACGCGTTTTCGGCTGATCGGTTGTGGCCGTTCTCGTCCAGCAGCACGGCGAACTTGCGGCTTCCGAAGTACGGCAATTCCAGATATAGTTCGTCCAGTCGCCGCATCAGATCCAGGTTCTCCCTGCTCTCGCCGGCAGGCTGATGGTAGAAAGTAGAGCGCGGCAACCCGAGCAGTTCGCATTGTCGTGCCAGCCTTAGATGCGGATGAAGAGCAATGCATCGTCGCTTCTCCTCAATCGGCAAACCCAGATCTTTTTTTGAGCCACTCCAGTTCGACCTTGAGCTGGCCAATCTGCTTGAACAGTTCGTCCTTCTCGGCCTCGGCTGCAGAATTGTTCCCGTTACGTGGCTGGCGAAAGATCTCCGGAAGACCGGCTAAGGCTTGTTTCTTCCATTTCGCGATCAAATTCGGATTCACGTGGTACAACTGCGCCAGTTCTGTGATCGTCTTCTGCGCCTTGATCGCCTCGACCGAGATCCTTGCTTTCAGATTCGGCGGATAGCTCTTGCGCGTATTCGGCATAGTCGTTTCCTTTCATTTTCGACACGCCGAATCATCCTTAGCACCGTGTCCAATTTTTGGGGTCCACCTCAGGGAACTGATGATGGCTTATCGAGGAATCCATCTGAGCTATGAGACTATCCGGCGTTGGTGCGATACGTTTGGCTCTTCCTATGCGGCCAAACTGAAGCGGAGACGGCCCACGTTGG
The DNA here is from genome assembly GCA_963757345.1 of Terriglobia bacterium. GTDB lineage: Bacteria > Acidobacteriota > Terriglobia > Bryobacterales > Bryobacteraceae > Bog-105. Next base: position 4,712 of record CAVWRP010000018.1, read on the forward strand.
GCGACAAATGGTTTCTGGATGAAGTCTTCCTCAAGATCAACGGGGTGCAGCATTATTTGTGGCGGGCTGTCGATCAGAATGGCGCCACGATTGACATTCTGGTTCAGTCGAAGCGAGACCGTTTTGCTGCGATGGTTCTTCCGAAGGCTCTTGGAAACCAGTCGTTGCCGTCCTCGCGTGATCATTACCGACAAGCTTCGAAGCTAATGGCGCTGCCAAGAAAGTAATCCTGCCTCGAGTGACCCACCGACAAAAGCCGGTACTTAAACAATCGAGCCGAGAATTCACATCAGCCGACGCGACAACGAGAGCGCCGTATGAAACGCTTCAAGTCGCCGGAGCATGCGCAACGTTTTCTGGAGATACACGATATTGTGTCTGCCCACTTTCGACCGAAACGACATCTGCTCCCTGCCGCATGCTACCAAGCGGAAAGGCAGCGCCGATTTCAGACATGGAAGCAGATCATCGCTGCCTAAGTTCACTTTGGAAATGCATTTTGGCGCGGCGCCCTCGCAGGCAGTACGGCTCCAGATCTACATAACCTCTTCCCCACCGCAACGTGACAGTGCCCCCGCTTACCTCGGTCAAGTGCGCGAGCTGCGCTTGCGGAGCGCAATCCAGCCGATCGCTGCCAACACCAAGAGAACCAGCAACACGATCTTCCACGTCATCGACGCGGGGCTTGCGGCTTCCGGCGCTGGTGTCGCCGCTGGTGCCGGCTCTGGTGCCGCCGCTGGTGCCGGCTCTGGTGCCGCCGCTGGTGCCGGCTCTGGTGCCGCCGCTGGTGCCGGCTGTGGTGTTGTTACTGGTGCTGGAGTCGACTCCGCGATCAGGATCGGTACACCCGCGGGCGGCGTTGGTTGTACCTCTACAGCAACTTTTGGCGCAGCCTCGCCCGTCACGGTCTTCGTTTGCGTGACTTGAACTGTGGGCACTTCCACGATCTTGGTGGCAGTGATGTTCATGCCCTTCTTCAGGGCGAATGCATCCACCATTTGACCGTCAACGTCGAACTTCTGGTCTTTCGGAATACGGAACTGCTGGTTGGTGCCGTTGGCCAAGGTCAGAATCACTGTATTCGGAGCCTGAATAAACCAGACCTTGCCGGTCACCGTTTGTACGGTAGTCACAGTCTTTGGAGTGGTGGTGGTGATGGTGGTCCGCTGCACTTTCATACCCGGTTTCATGTCATGAACACCGAGCATCTTCCCGTCCACCTCGATCCTGGCACTTTCGGGAACGGCCGGGAAATGGCGAAGTGAGCCGTCTTCCATTTTGATCATCACGTCATTGCCGGAAACGTAAACGACTTTGCCACGCTCGATTGTCACCTTCGAAGTCCCTACGCCGTGTTCTACGCTCGTGGCTGTCTGAACTTGGGCGTAGGCTGCAGTGACGAGGACTATAGCGGCGGCGCCCGCTGCTAGCAGTGAGTGTCTGAGTTTCATTAACATCATCTTGTTATCTCCTGAGCTTTGATTTGACTGCCTGCACAATGACCAGCACGCGCTGTTCTGCACTGAGTTAGAGAATTCGTCTTTGGCTCGCGGCACTGCAAATTCGTCATTGCCCATCTTCGGGGCGCTTTCCGCCTTGCAACCCGTTGAGTGAATCCACATCTCCGTCCACTCCGAAACCTCCTTTTGTGGACATTCGAGACCGCAGATGTGACGGCCTTCGGCATTCTTGCGATATCGTCGATCAGGAACACGTCCTGTACAGTGCTACTTGATACTGTGGGTCGAGCTACAAACCGGTGGTTCGTCTCTTTCTTCTCGGTGCCGCATCGGTCGCAGACAACGGTTAGGCGCTCCATGATTGGATTGGATGATCCTTTCTCCGTCGCCGCGCGTGGCGCCAGATAGCCGTCCGAAAGCATACACGCAACCGATTGACCGTGTCAAGGCCGGTTGAACTCCTCTCGGCGCCAAATGATAATGTCCTACTGGTGCCAGATAGAAATGTCCTATTGACAAGGGCAGGCTGGGAAGTTGGAAACGAACCAACTCCTGATGACGCAGAAGGAGCGCGACCGGCTGGTCGCGCTGAAGAAAGCCAAGAAGAAACTGATCACTCAGAAACACGCAGCCGTCGAAATCGGTGTCAGCGAACGACAAGTGCGACGTATGCTCCGGAGCTTAAGAGAGCGTGGCGACAAGGCAGTGTTTCACGGAGCGCGAGGTCGGAAGTCGAACCGGAAGATTGCCGACAGAGTGGAGCAAGAGGCGATCAGGATTCTCAGTCAAGAGGTGTATCACGGATTTGGGCCGACGCTGGCGGCCGAGTATCTAGCGAAGAGACACAAGCTGCGGGTAGGGCGGGAGTCGCTGCGCGGCTGGATGATCGAGGCCAGGTTGTGGCGTGCCCAAGCGAAGCGAGTGGAGAAGGTACACACCTGGCGAGCGCGGCGCAGCCGTTGCGGAGAACTGGTGCAATGGGACACCAGCGAACACGATTGGCTGGAGGGTCGCGGTCCGAAGTTATATCTGATCAGCATGATTGACGATGCGACCAGCCGGTTGCTGGCCCGCTTTGTGGACCACGACTCCACCGCAGAGAACATGCGAGTGCTGAAGAATTATCTGGAACTAAACGGAAGACCGCTCAGTTTCTATACCGACAAGGCCACGCTGTTTACCAATCTGCCGGAAACCAGGCGCGGAGAAATAGCGAGCAAAGATCGCTCGGAACTGCCTCCGACGCAGATCGGACGAGCATTGCAGGAGCTGAATATCGAGTGGATTGCGGCTCATTCTCCACAAGCGAAAGGGCGGATCGAGCGCGGATTTGGCACCGCCCAGGACCGGCTGGTGAAGGGCTTACGCGTAGCAGGAGTCAAGGCGATCGAAGAAGCCAACGCCTATCTGGAAAGCGAATTTCTGCCGTGGTGGAATCAGACGCTGACGGTCGCGCGGGCAAACATCAGCGAGGCGCAGCGTTCGCTCGGCAAAGAACACTGCTTAGCCGCCAGCCTGAGCCATGTGGAAAGCAGGCAAGTAACCAGCGACTAAACAATCCGGTATCAAGGGCGGCTGTACCAGATCGAACGGTGGCAGATCCGAGCGGGACTGCGCGGCAGTTCAGTACGCGTCGAACTGCGCTTAGACGGCAGCGTGGCCGTGAGCTTTCACGGCCAGCATCTAGCCGTTCACGAGTGCGCGGCGCAACCGAAAGCCCCGTCGGTCAAAACGCCTTTCGTCAAGCCCAAGCCTGCCCGTCCGGCGCGCAGCCGTTGGATGAAAGACTTCGAGTTAAACGAAAGTATGAAGGTCTGGCAAGCGACGGCACTCCCTGGCTGATAACGCGCCAACCAAGCAAGGTGCGCCGGGCTAACGCCCGTCGGTCTTCGCGCTTTCTTGATCCGGGGAGCGCGACTTCCCCGAAACATCGACCACAAACTAACACGAACCTCCCATCCGCCTTACCAAAACCGGACATTTCTATCTGGCAGAGAATAGGACATTTCTACTTGGCGTTGACAGGCGGTTGAACTCCGGTGCCAAGCCTCTTTGAAAATGTCCCCAGTTTTACCACGTTGAAAGTGTCCCCTGGTGGCCCGGCGAGTTAGCAAGGCTGATAAAGTAAGAACGCGCATCGGGGTCGCGCCCGACGCGTACCCAAGACCGAGGCGACGGACTGGCTCCGAGGCAATCGGCTGAATGAGACCCTCCGATCAGGTGCGGAGGGTTTTGTTCTTTCAGCATTGCTTGGGTGAAGCTCCCGAGCGGAGGCCTTGGGTTATCAAGCGCGAACGTGCCGGGCCGCTTTTGCCCGGCTTTCCTTACTGACATGGCATGCGTTGTGCCGCGGCTTGCTTGCGCGCGAGCATGCCTTGAAAGCTCTTCTGTTTTCCAAGCGTGTTCGATTGTTGGTTTCTTTGGCCGATGAGGAAGTGATCTCTTCGCGGCTACTGCTTTGACGACACGAAGCCGTTGCTGGATCTCCTCCCACTCGACGAGCTGATCGCGATAGTAAATTTTGATCCGGACTTAGCGTCCGGCTTGTTCACCCATACCTGCACTGTACGCGACTGCGGCTTTTCGAGTTATTGTATGTTTAGCCCTTCACGCCAGCGGCCATAGTGCATCTCTTAGGGGAGTCAGGTTATGAAAAATTGTGCAGTGTTGTTAGTGCTCGTACTATCCGTCGCAGTTAAATGCGACTGTCAAACGACAGAATATCTGTCTGCATTTTTCAAGCAGAAAATCGGTTTGACTGACTCGGAGATCGCGAGCATTGAGCAAGGTCAAGCGGTCGCAAAGATACTCGACTCACCCCAGGCCTCGCAAATGTTCCTATTCGGCGCTATCTCCATAAACGCGCAGCCCACTGCGTACGTGCGTTTAGCAACAAACCTCGACAGGCTCAAATCTCTGCCCAGCTATCTGGCGATTCAGCCTTTCTCAAGCCCACCAGCTCTCTCCGATCTGTCCGGGTTTGAAATGGACGCCGATGAAGTTCATGATCTAAAGAGCTGCGAGCCCACCGATTGTGACATGCAATTGCCAGCGGAGAATATAGAAAAATTCAGAAGCAGAATCAACTGGTCCAGCTCAGACACAGGCGCTCAGGTGAATCGTCTGTCGAAGGAGATGGTTTTAGAGACACTAGCCGCGTATCAGCGAGTAGGAGATCCGGCGCTGGCCACATACGTGGACAAGGACATTCCCTTTCAGGCTAGTAAACAGCTCCGATCTCTTTTAGCGTATTCGAGGGTTTTGCCTGAGAAACTTCCGACGCTGGATTCATATCTTCTTAACTACCCGAAACAGTCTCTTCCGGATAGCTCTTCGATCTTCTATTGGGAAAAGATCAATTTCGGACTTAGACCAACGCTTCGCGTTAGCCAGGAAGTCACCGCTCACATGGTCGCAGAGCATGGGCCCATAGATATCGTCGCGATCAAGCAGCTCTACGCGAATCATTATTTTCAAACTGCACTCGACCTGTACTTCTGCATTCGGCGTTCTCCAAGAGGATTCTATCTAATTACTCTCAAAGAGTCAGAACAGGACGGACTAACCGGCGTCAAAGGCCGCCTTATCAGGAAGACTGTGTCAGACAAAGCACAGTCGGCACTTGAGAAGTATCTGGCGAGGATAAAAAAGGAGCTTGAGGCTTCAGCCAAAGGTGAATGAACCCGCTGACGAATCAGCCTCAAATCCTTATATGTCCACGTATCAGACTCAGGTCAGATGCAGCGCATTCGAATCAGCGTGATAAGGAATCGGAAGCTATAATCGAGGGAAAGTTCAAATCAAGACTAAAGCCGCCTGATCCATACATAGGTGGTTCGAGCCAGCGAGCCCGTCTCGGCGGAGCTATCTGGCGACTTGGCTGCGGCCGCGGTGGCTTACCTAGAGGCCCAAGCGTTTTTCAATCGTACGCTTATCGCGTGGCTTTCGACTGCGGCGCCTTCAACCGATTTTCGTTGACAAGGACGCATCGAGGGGGCTTGCTAGTGTCCTGTCTCACATAAATGTTGACAATAGAGAAAAATGGCACTGTCACGTTGCGGTGGGGAAGAGGTTATGTAGATCTGGAGCCGTACTGCCTGCGAGGGTGCCGCGCCAAAATGCTTTTCCAAAGTGAACTTAGGCAGCGATGATCTGCTTCCATGTCTGAAATCGGCGCTGCCTTTCCGCTTGGTAGCATGCGGCAGGGAGCAGATGTCGTTTCGGTCGAAAGTGGGCAGACACAATATCGTGTATCTCCAGAAAACGTTGCGCATGCTCCGGCGACTTGAAGCGTTTCATACGGCGCTCTCGTTGTCGCGTCGGCTGATGTGAATTCTCGGCTCGATTGTTTAAGTACCGGCTTTGTCGGTGAGTCACTCGAGGCAGGATTACTCTCTTGGCAGCGCCATAGCTTCGAAGCTTGTCGGTAATGATCACGCGAGGGCGGCAACGACTGGTTTCCAAGAGCCTTCGGAAGAACCGCATCGCAGCAAAGCGGTCTCGCTTCGACTGAACCAGAATGTCAATCACGGCGCCATTCTGATCGACAGCCCGCCACAAATAATGCTGCACCCCGTTGATCTTGAGGAAGACTTCATCCAGAAACCATTTGTCGCCCAACCTGGGCCGTCTCCGCTTCAGTTTGGCCGCATAGGAAGAGCCAAACGTATCGCACCAACGCCGGATCGTCTCATAGCTCAGATGGATTCCTCGATAAGCCATCATCAGTTCCACTTCTCGCAGACTCACGGAAAGATTAAAGTACAGCCATACGCATTGAGAGATGATCTCCGCCGGAAATCGATAACCGCGGTACGGATTGGCTGGCACTCACCCAGAATCACATCTGCTCGCCGTGACAGTGCCAGATAGACTGGTCTGCGGGTTTTGGGAGGGGAAATGAAGAAACGCAGTCGATTCGCTGGCTTGCTCGTGTTGCTGATGGGATTGATGTTTCTCTTTCGGTATTTGAGCCAGCCTCGCGTCCAGATGTTGCACGGTGCAGACATCGTGGGGCTCACGGGCTGCGGGGCGTGCCTGGGGGTCGGCATCGTGGGGCTAATCGGTCTGCTCAGGCTTGGAAAGGAGTAATCCGCTAGGGGCAGGTCACGTGGGTGAGAGGTATGGTCATTCGCTTTCCTGCTTTTTGGATAGAGCGGTTTCAACCTCGGCACGCACCGTTTCGCGGATAAGATCCTGCAGTGGATTTGGCAGCACTTCTTTCACGGTATCTTGCGCTTCATAGCCCAAATCCTTAAATAAGAGAAATTTTAAGTACACGGACCTGCTGGAAAATCCAAGTGCGCGCCAGCGCTCGTCTGCCTTTTTTAGCAATCTCCAAGCCAGGATAGAAAGTGAAACCAGCCATTTATTCCTCCGTGAATCTGATGCCTGCCGCGCGGAGGGCTGCTTTTGCTTCATGAACATATAGCGGGCAGTTCTTATCTTCATATTCCGCAACGTTTTGAATGGGTTCTCCAAAGACCTCCTATAGTTCCGCTTGGACTTCGCAATCGAATGTCGCCAAGGCTCGCGGCGCTTTCCGCTTGCGTCAGCTTCTCTGAACTGCTGCAGCAGCCTCTACCGACCGGATACGTGGACTCTCTCCGGCTCAAACTCCGCAAGGCCGCTGACGCCCAACCGGCCGCAGTCCAAAAAACTACGTTTTCTGATGATCGCTTACACTGGGCTTCAGTTCAGCCGCAGCAGCCGATAAAGGATCGACCTTCTCTCATTCCGACCAGCGTACACGCGGTGATTTGAAACGGTATCCGTCTGTAAAGAAATCGAAGGCTCTTGAAATTCGCGCGTCACAGCAGTTATGGGATTGTTTCCCACTCTATCTTTTGGCACTATCGGGATGGCCGGTTGCGAATGACGGCGAAGCAGCAAAACCGCAAACGCAATGACAACCATCAGACTTAGCGCTCCCGGCCATACGAACCAGCCGCTTCTGCTAGGGATCTTGGTGTATTCATTCTTATGTTAGAGGAGTAACCCGCAACTAAGTTGCATTCCCAATGTCCTCCAGTGCTGCCCGCAATTTCATTCTTTCAATGATTTCGGGCCTACATTCTTGCGGGCCCTTTCGGAATCGATGCCTTGGGTGGGAACCGCGAGGTCCAGGGTTGCCGGTCGCGCGGCCCGGGTTTATGCAAGCGTGACAGCCTGGAGAAGACTTGGTTCATCGGCATGCCTTGTCGGAACGGGTCCGTTGACGCCGCTGAATCCAGCGATTCTCGATCGAGCGCGTTGCGACGCCCGTGCGTGGGAAGATTTCACCTTCTTCTCCTAGGGAGTCTCTGGTTTTGCGGAGACTGCGTCTTCTTCCACTTGCCATCCCTCGCTTGTTAGTTAGCCGCCGCTTGACTTTGAAGCCTGACGATCAACCTGACAAGGATAAGGAAGTAGCTAAAGCAAGTTTCGCGATTGCCATCTTCTCCGAGCTACTTTGAGGACGCTGCAGGGCGTGGGTGAATTCCGCGCCGAAGAAGAAGATGAGAGAGGAATAATACACCCATATGATCACTACAATCAGCGAACCCGCAGCTCCATATGCTGAGCCCACTCCTGCTTTGCCCAAATAGAGGCCGATGAGAAACTTGCCAATCGTGAAGAGGAGAGCGGTAGCGATTGCTCCTACCCAGACATCTTTCCAGGCAATCTTTGTTCCAGGCACATATTGAAGATAAGTGCAAACAAAACCGCAATCGCCACCAATGAGACGGCGAAATTGATGCCGCTCAGCACAAATTCCGGCATGGGGAGGAGTCCGCCGAAGAACTTGCCGAGCGCTGCCAGGGCGGCGCTGATGATTAAAGAAACGAGGAGCAGAAAGCCGACGGCCAGCACCATCCCGAAAGAAAGGAAGCGCACTCTAATCATCCCTAAGATTCCGCTGCTAGTCTCCGGTTTGACTTCCCATATCTTATTTAGAGCCGACCGAAGCTCCCCGAACACCCCGGATGCTCCGAACAACAACGTGATTAATCCGATGATGGAAGCAAAAGTACCCGAAACTGGTTTCTGGGCATGTTCGATCATGGCCCGAACGGCCTTTGCTCCGTCGGGTCCCGTCATGCCCTGTACTTGGCTGACGATTTGATCTAGGGCGGCGGAATGGCCAAACACCAATGCCACGACCGCAATGATCAGAATCATCAAAGGCGCGAGCGAAAGTATGGTGTAGAAAGCCAGAGCCGCCCCAAGCCGGGGAGCTTCATGGCCAGTCCAGGCCCAAAAGGTCTGGAGAAGTGTTGACCAGAGGAGCGTTAACTTCATAAAGGATTATCGGCTTGATTTTGTCTCGCTCAAGAACATGGACGTCCCATTGTAGGTAAGGAGTAACTGCGCGACACATTTGAGCGCGCGCCCCTGCACGGGGACTGTTTTCAGAGCATCTCAGGAACTGACAATTTAACAGCTGCGATTGAAACACGGAGTAACAGTCGCCGGACCCCCTACTCAGCAACTCAGTCCTCAATAGGGCGTCTGGCCACCGGTCACTCCATATACCTCTCCTGTCACAAACCGCGCTTCGTTCGATGCCAAGAAAACGAAGATTGGAGCGATCTCGACCGGCTGAGCGGGACGTTCAAAGGATGTATCCGTGCCAAACTTCTTAACCTTTTCTTCCGGCATGGTCGCCGGAATCAGCGGCGTCCAGACGGGACCAGGCGCAACAGCGTTAGTACGTACTCCGTGCTTCATGCCAATTTCTGAGAGTGTCTTGGTCATGCTGACGATAGCCGATTTGGTAGCAGCATAAGGAAGCAGGTTCGGACTGGGATTGTAAGCCTGAATCGAAGCGGTATTGATGATCACGCTTCCTGCTTTCATTCGCGGCAACGCAGCGCGACTTAACCAGAACAGTGCGTACACGTTGGTCTTAAAAGTGCGGTCGAACTCTTCGGTAGTGAAGTCCTCAATCCTTTCCTGAGTCATTTGAAATGCTGCGATGTTGACGAGCAGATCTAGCTTCCCGAACTCCTCAAAAGCCCGGTCTACGATAAGGGTACAGTGTGATTCTTCTCGTAGGTCCCCTGGCAGTTTGATCGTCTTACGCCCAGCCTTCGCTACCCAATCGGCTCTATCACTCGCGTCCTGTTCTTCTTCGGGCAGATAGCTCAATACGACATGAGCTCCCTCACGTGCGAATGCAATCGCGACCGCTTTCCCGATCCCACTATTTCCGCCTGTGATAAGGGCGACCTTGTCAGCAAGCCGACCCACGCCGCGATAAGATTCCTCGCCGTGATCCGGTTTCTGCCGCATGTCGGTCGTCAAGCTCGGATGAGCAATCTTCGTTTGTTGGGGATCGGTGTCCTACGCAAAAATCCGATCAGCATCTGAAATGACTTGAGTTAGCGTGAGACGATTGCACGATGTTCAAGGTCTTCACCCGACTTTCCAGGATGGTTCGGAGCCTGCGCATGATCGTCGGTGACGGATTGAGTTTCTTCGCCGCTGTAGGGCGTCGCCGCATGGCCCTGGCAGCTGAGAATCTGTTTTTGCGCAAACAATTGGCTCTATTCCGGGAACGGGAGAAGAAAGCGGTGCCCACCACTGCTGCCGACAGGTTTGTATTCTCGAAATTGGCCCGCTGGTTCGACTGGCGTGGTGCATTGATGATCGTCAAACCGGCCACTTTGATCGGCTGGCATCGCAACGCTTTCCGCCTCTTCTGGCGCTGGAAATCAAGACCGGTCGGGAGACCACGAGTGACGGCCGAAGTCAGGGACTTGATCCGGCGTTTAACGGCTGAGAATCCAACCTGGGGAGAACAACGCATTGCCGATGAGCTGTTGCTGAAGCTGCAGATTCGGCTCTCGCCGCGCACCGTCGCCAAATACAGTAAGCAACTGCCCCGGCCACACGGATCAAGAGACCAGCGCTGGCGTTTGGCCCGAAAAGTCGAACCGGCAATTAGGTACGTTCGAATGGCGTGAGTAGATGGAAGTAGATGGGTGAGAGTCCTTGCCAAGGTCACAGTTCTTCGTGTTCCAGAACATCGTCGCAAAGATCCACAATCATGGGAGTGAAAGCTAAACTCAAACCAGCGTCGGAATGTCGTCAGATCGCGCTTCGTTGGCCAGACTGTAGGCACTCGGTACCATCCGTCCAGGTGTTCTTCGAAGATGTCGCTGACGCTCTCCCCCAGAGACTCAATGGCCTGATCCTCGCTGTCGCAGTCCGGCACCAGATAGATCGTCGGCTCTCGTTGTAGATCTTCGAGTGTCAGACGGGCGCTTGTCAGATCCACTTGGTGGAGCCAATCCAGGAATGGCTGCGCTGGCTTTACGATGAGGCTGATCGATTGATTGTGTTCACGGTGAGAGGAGCCAGTTCGTCTCAGGCGGCGCGATAGTAATAATTCAGCATTCCATCCAAGCGTTGACGGCATTGTATTGCTCCCTCGTGATTCATCTCGCTTGCCTCTGGAATGATCAACTGGTTGCCTAGACCTTGGTGATGTCGCTTTCCCAGGTAATGCGCTATGAACTTGATGACGGACATCCATGATAGGTCTAAGTCAAGGGGAGACGGAGAACTCCCCGCCTGAAGATCCCTACTTTCCTCTCAGGCAGGACCAACAGAGCGTTTTACCGTGTGATCGCCTACTCAGGTGAGCGCCCGATAACTTTGCACCGAAAAGTGGCGCGCTGGGACGCGCTATAACGCAACGGCGGCAGCCGGGTGATAGCCCAGCACGCCCTAAAATCAAGGCGAGAACGAAAAACGCTTGACGTCAGTCAAGGCCTCTTTTTCGAGGCGTGCTGATTCGCTTGCGCCAGTTGTTCGCGTCGGAGCCGCCCAACGCGGTCGTTAAATCGGAACCGAGCGGAGAGGGCAAGGGCGCGTCGTATGCGGCGTAGCGAACCCTTGCCCACGAGCACGGGTCTGGTATCAAACAAAAACGCGTGGGCGGATCTGCGGAACAACTGGCGTGTTCAAGTGGAAGTGTTGCGAAGCGGCGGAACGAGTCTGATAGGCTTGGCCGTTCATGCGACGGGACCGGCCAGCACTGTTTAAGGGGCGACATTTTGAACCCGAGATCATCATCTTGTGCGTTCGCCGGTATCTTCGATATGCGCTGAGCTTGCGCAATCTCGAGGAGATCATGGCAGAGCGGAATGTGGATGTAGATCACGTTACAATTTGGCGCTGGATCCAGTATTATGCTCCGGAACTCAGTCGGCGTTGTCGACGCGAACTGCGGAACACGAACGGATCGTGGCGGGTGGATGAAACCTACCTTCGCGTTGCTGGCAAGTGGACCTATTTATATAGAGCGGTGGACTCGACAGGGGACACGATTGATTTCCTGCTCTCTCCGAAGCGCGATGCCGCTGCTGCCAAGCGCTTCTTCCAGAAAGCGTTACGGTCACCAAACCATCCTCGTCCACGAGTCGTCAACGTAGATGGGAATCCGGCGTATCCGAGAGTGATCGAGGAGCTCAAGGGCGCTCGAGAACTCGGCCGGCGCTGCCGTTGTCGACCTGTTCGCTATCTCAACAACATCGTTGAACAAGATCATCGAGCGATCAAACGACGGGTTCGAGCCATGCAGGGCTTCCGGTCGTTTCACTCGGCCTGCCGGACGATTCAGGGTATCGAAACGGTAAACATGATCCGCAAGGGACAGATTCGCTGGTTGCCAAAGAGCGACATTCTCAGGCAGGCTGCATTCATATCAGAACTGTTCGCGGTTGCAATCGCCGCCTGATGCTCGCATCTCACGGCCTCTTGCCGTGGCCAGCTACGAGTTTGCAACACTCCCGCATGAGCCATCTAAGTCGACCAAGTTTTTTGGGTTGGCCGGAGCGGGCGCGCTTGCGACGCAGAGACCGGAAACGAATTGACGAATCGTTTTCATTTTTGTCCGAGATCTTGAATGCTACGGCCAGAAAACGAATCCAAGGCACCCTGGAGGGATACGGGCAAGCGTTGACATAGCAAATTAGCGTGAGCCCTTAGGGTTCCGGAGCGAGAGAATCGATCTTTGCTGCCATCACGAAGTCGTTCCGATGCAGACCGCGGATCTTGTGCGTCCAGAGAGTCACGGTCACCTGTCCCCATTCAGTGAGAATCGCGGGATGATGGCCTTCAGCCTCGGCGAGCACACCAACACGATTTGTAAACGATAGGGCCTCGGCAAAGTTCCTGAAACGAAAAACTCGCTCCAACCGCTGAATGGTTTCGCGCTCGACCATCGTCCAGTCCGGGACCTGAGGCTTCAATTCCTGAATCTCCGCTTCACTTACCTGCGGCGAATCGCGGCGGCAGGCGGTGCATTTTTCGTTGCTGAGTATGCTCATAGATTCTGCCCTCGAAGATCGTGAACAAGAATACCCCAGCGTGAAGGGAAGATCAGGCGGCGAGTTGCCGACTGGGAAAGCTGAAATTCGGTGAGCACGGCAATTGGAGCAAGTGAAGCGGCGAGGAGAGCGTCGAAATGCCGTCGAGAAACTGGGTTCAAAAGATCGGCAAAGCCGAAGCTTTTTTGTCGTTGCGCCTCGACCAGCAACGGTCGATTTCCACCGGTACTTGAACGGCGGCCATTGCGATCAGCAGGTTACTTTCGACAATTGGCATTTCCAAAGGTAAACCTTGAAACGACGTGAGCCCCGCTGGTCCCTGAAAAGTCGAACTTCGTTGAGGTCTCGGGGCAACTTTCCGCACTCATTCGTCCCTACCGCGACAGTTGTGTCCGGATTGCGCGTCATCCTGGCCGAAATCCGCAACTGCGCCAAAACATTTGTAAACACATGCAGATCTGCGATCAATATACTTCCGCTTCTAACACGCTGTCTTCCGAGATGCGGACCGGTCCGCTGCAGGATATGGTGAAGCAGAGGTCTATGGATCGGTGATCCTCCACAGCGAAAATGTCGCCGATCCAATGGACGAAGTCGGCCCCTCGTCAACTCCCCCTCGAGACCTCGATCCACAAGCACCGCGACTTTGCCCAACGTGTTACGACCCAATTTGAGCGACTGTAGCCCGGCGTTGATGGCCTCGACGGTGCTGTCAATAGTTCTGCCGACATGCGGCAACACCAACCCTTGTACCGCCCACTCCATCGCCAGAGTCATGCCGCGCCGGAGGAAGGCTTTCGCCTCGCCGTCCAAGATAGCGGGTTCGGAGAAGTAGCGCAGTATGTTGACGTTGATATGCTTGGCACCGCGCTCGGCCAAGATGGAGTCGACCGGGCTTTCGGTTTCGACCAGGCGGGTCGTTTTTCCGGGGCCGACGCCAAGCACGACCCAGCTACCGCCCCGGCGTACTCTCTTCGCCGTCGCAACGAAGCCTCGCCTCGCTGTAAGTGGCATCGAAGACGACGTCGGCGCCCCGGCCGCCGGTCAGCCGCGCAATTTCGGCGGCGATGACGGCTCCACGAATGCGCTGTTTGCAGCCGAGATAAAGCTCGGTAGTCTGCACAGAAACATGTCCCAGCAGGAATTGGATTTGCTCCAACTCTCCTCCCGCAGAGGGCCCGATTTTGCGGCGTACAACTTGGACCACGTGCCAGACAACACCGTCACGCCATCACCCCAGCGTTTGCCAGCTCTGCAGACGCAACGGAATATCTTTCCCGAATGGAGGTCAGCTGCATGGATCCAGTCGTCCAATGTCGCCTTGACCCATTCCGGTACCGGAACCGTTCGAATGTGCCCGCCCTTGCCAACGAGATCAACCATGACCCAATGCTCTTCCCGCTTCTGCAAACGCGTGAACTCTAGATCGGCCAGCTCGCGACGGCGAAGCCCGCAACCAAGCAAGATGGCAAGAATCGATCGGTCTCGTTTGCCTTTCAAGGTCTCTGGATCAGGAGTCTGCCAGAAGCGGCGTGCTTCCTCTGCCGTGAGCCAATTACCGAGTCTGACGCCCAACTTCTTGGGACCTTTGACTCGCCGGATGCTAGCTGGCAACTCTGGGCTGAGCAAGCCCGCATCCGCCGCTTCATACGCTAGTCGGCGGACCGCCGCAAGTCGGCCATTGATGGTGGCCGCCGCGAGGCCACGGTTCTCAAGGAAAATGCGAAAGCGCGTAACCACGACTTTGTTAAAGGAAAGTCGTGGCTCAGAACAATACCACTGAATAAACTCATCGATCGCATGTCGATATCCCCGTTTAGACTCTGGCGAACGCAGGCTGTCGAGTACGGCCGCCTTACTTTGGTCCAGATCCGGAAGGCCGAGTTTCGATTTCGGCCGCTTTGAATTCGCGGGTTTCCGCCTGGCTCGTTTGCTCATCCCAGCCGCCTCCCGTGCGGCTGGTCGAAAGCCTACGCCGCTCTAAAGGCAGCAGAGCGCGTTAGACGGCAACTTGAAAGCCGACGAATGATAGATCTACCCTTGGCGACTACAGCGGAGTAATCAGCGAAACGAAATTGTTTCCGAGTCGCTAAAACACGCCCAGGATCGCTTTCGCTTCATCGCCTTGGCTGTAACGGAACCGCCGATCAGATTGAATTACACTGGCTCGCATGCGAATAGAGTTGGACCATCTGTTCGTCTGTGCCGCTCAAGGCGCTCCCGAGGCTGAAAAGCTTGTCCAGTTCGGTTTACGTGAGGGACCGCCCAATCAGCATCCCGGTCAAGGTACGGCCAATCGCCGTTTTGCTTTCGCCAACGCCATGGTTGAGTTGCTTTGGGTGAGCGATGCAACCGAAGCTCAAAATCAAAGTACCAGGCGCACTTTACTTTGGGAGAGATGGTCTGGTCGGGAACATAACGCCTCTCCTTTCGGCATTTGCCTGCGGCCTGTCGATTCTCATGACACAAGGCCACCTTTTCCCGCATGGGAGTATCGGCCGGCGTATTTGTCAGATCCGTTTTTCATGTATATCGGCGAAGCGGGAATTGAGGAGCCGATGTGGGTTTATCTAGGCTTCATGCGACGAGTTCATCGCGAACAGTGGTTCGTTGAGCATCCCATTGGCATTCGTGAAATTACTGGCTTAACTCTAACCACTCCAGTGCCGTTTCGCTCGAACGTGTCACAGAAAATCGTGGAAAGCGGAGTTCTGGCAACCCGGACGGGTGCGACACATCTGCTCGAAATTGAATTTGATGGCAAAGGGCGAAACGAGCACATAGATTTCAGACCGCACCTGCCGGTCATCTTTCAACTGTGATTGGACCGGAAAAGCTGAAACTAATGCCAGATATCGCACAGATCGCGGAGGTATGACGCCCCACCCCTTCAGAATCAGAGTAAGGGAAGAGTAGCCGACCAACTGAGAGCTACCGTAAACACGTGGCTATCAGACAAGCTATTTCGGAATTTCCGGAGCGCCAGTTTAACGTCGGAACCTCACACATCGGTGCCAAGTGGCTCTGCAGGGAAGCCAGGCTTGATCTCACACACATTTTTGCGCGTCATCCAGCGAGCATTGCAGAGATTTATTCTTGTTCTGGGTGTCTCTCGTTCAACTAGAGTGGTAGGTCAGACAGGAATGCAGTCAACCCCTCTCACTTGGAGAAGCTTTCTTGTAGGGACTACGATCGCGCGCGCCGATGTGCATCTGAAGCCCTCTTTTGGGGAATCGCAAGACTTGGCCCTTTTGACGATGAAGCAAGCTTCGCAGTTGCTTCGCCGCAAGGTTGCATCGCCCGTCGAACTCACTCGGGCCTGCCTCAAGCGCATTGAAACTTACAATCCCGCGCTGAATGCCTTCATCACCGTGACGAGTGATCAGGCAATGGAAGCCGCCCGTGTGATGGAAACAGAGCAACGGCGGGGAAAGTGGCGAGGGCCGCTACACGGTATCCCAATCGCCGTAAAGGACAACATCGACACCGTCGGCATTCGCACGGTTCCATTGCGAAGTCTGCATTCAGAACATTAAATGCCGGAGTTTGCTTGAATTAAAGATGCTTATTTACAGGCATTCCGAAAATTTGACCTTGTTCAAGAAGACCTTAGAAACCAACTTCGCAATGGAACCCTGTCGAGCTTCAGAGTGTTTAGATGAGAGTGGGGCACGCATTCGCGAAATCGATGCCGGCGATGTGAGTTCGTCGCCCGGAGCTAAGTTGTCAATTCGGAAATTATTCGCAAATAGTCCTCGGTCATTCGCAAATAATTTCCGAATTGACGTGCGCCGTGAAAAGGCGCTGGTCCACAGCGGGGGAAAGTCCATATGAGCTGGAACGTTGGTTACTGGCTCAATGAAGGAAGCCTGGTGAACATCGAGACAGCCGGAATGCCCTGCTTTATTTAGGTTTGCACTGTCCGTCGCTGAAGTCATGTTTAGGCGAAACTCTCATCCTGACAAGCCCCGCAGCCCTGTGAATCCTGCCGATGGAACACCGTCCCATCATTCGTCGCAAGTTCCCGGAATCGCTGAACATTCTCCTGGCGGATCGCGTACATTTGATAGATTTCCAATCGGAAGGTCCCATGCTCAAAGATTTCCTCTTTGCAGTTCGCCTGTTGGCCAAAAGCCCAGGATTCGTGGTGGTTGCGGCCTGTTCGCTCGCTATCGGTATCGGCGCGAATTCGGCCATTTACAGCCTTGCCAATGTCCTGCTGTTGCGGCCTCTCCCCGTCCTGGATCCCAGCCGCGTAGTCAACGTTCATGCCATCAGAAACGGACCTTTCGGAGGCAACACGGCTCTCTCATATCCCGACTACGCTGATTTGCGCGATCGTAATCGCACCTTCGACGGCCTAGTTGCCACCAGCTACACCCACCTTGGCTTCCAGCCCGACCGCAACACTCAATCGCGCATGAAGTGGAGCATGTTCGTCACCGGCAATTTTTTTGACGTCATGGGCATCAAGCCGGCCTTGGGCCGCGGCTTCCGGCGCGACGAGGACCTGGTCCGCGGCCGGGACTACGTAGTCGTTATCAGCCACGATCTCTGGAAAGGCGAGTTTGGCGGGAGTCCGTCAATCGTGGGTCGAAAGATCTGGATCAACGGGATTCAGTTCGCCATCATTGGAGTTGCTCCGGAAACCTTCTATGGTTTAGATGCCTTGAAGGCCGCTATGTTCGTCCCACTAGTCACGGTGGAGACCCTGTGGAACCCCTCCCCTTACAACAAGCGGGATAACGCGTGGCTCAGCGTCAGAGGCAGGTTGAAGCCAGGAGTCGGCGTGTCCCAAGCGACAGGCGATCTCACCGCCATAGCTGCCGCTCTCCGCAAAATGTATCCCCAAACGGACGAAAATCTGAAGCTAAAAGCAATAACTGAGTTTCAATCTCACGTCGAACAGGATCCACCCGACACCGCGTTGGTCATCATGCTGGCATTGCTCGCCCTTTGCGTGCTCCTGGTCGCCTGCGCGAATGTTGCAGGATTGCTTCTCAGCCGCAGTTCCATGCGTGCCCGCGAGATCGCCGTTAAATTGGCAGTGGGCGCAGGCCGTTGGACCCTGATCCGTCAGTTGCTCGTCGAGAATTTGGTCCTGTCTCTCTTGGGCGCCGCGGCTGGACTGGCTGTCGCGTATGGTGCCGACGCGTTCCTCAACACCATGCCGATACCCAGCGATGTACCGATTGATATCAATTTTCACCTCAACGGCAGCGTGTTGTTATTCACATTCTTCGTTGGTATTGTGAGTACTTTTGTGTTCGGCCTTGCCCCCGCTCTCCAAATCACCCGGTTAGACCTCATCACTGCGTTGAAGGAAAAAGAAGGAACGGCCTCGAAGGGAAGCAAGCTATGGGGCCGCCATGTCATCGTCGGAGCACAAGTGGCGTTATCGGTCTTGCTGTTGATTGTCTCCGGCGTCTTGTTCGAAGGCTTCAAGAGCGAAATCGAGAAAGGGCCTGGTTTTCGCACCGACAGTCTACAGTTGATGAGCTTCGATCCCGGTCTCATCCGCTACGACGAACCCCAACGGAAGGTCTTCTATAAGCAGCTTCTTGAAAACGCTCAGCATTCTCCC
Organism: Terriglobia bacterium; assembly: GCA_963757345.1. Lineage (GTDB taxonomy): Bacteria > Acidobacteriota > Terriglobia > Bryobacterales > Bryobacteraceae > Bog-105. Next base: position 23,074 of record CAVWRP010000018.1, read on the forward strand.
GGCGTCGTCTCCGCCACTCTCGCCCAGTGCGTCCCGATGGGAATGGATGGCCAGGATGCGATCGCCGTTCTGCCTGACGGACGCCAATTACAGCGCGGCCAAAACGCCCCCAAAATCCTCGATAACGTCGTTACGCCGTACTACTTCGCCACTATGGGAATTCCAATTCTCCGCGGCCGCTCCTTCTCGGATACCGACACGGCAGACAGCTCGCCCGTCACAATTGTCAACGAACAGTTCGCGCGGCACTACTGGCCGAAGGAAGATCCCATCGGTAAGCGGCTTCGCATAGGCGATGCTCCGGGCCGCGTGACTGAGGTTATTGGAGTGGCTAAGCTCTCTAAATACTTTTGGATCGGTGAGAACGCGACTGATTACATCTATCTCCCGCTTTCCCAGAATACCCAGCCGAACTTGTTCCTGATAGCTCAGTCGAAATCCGCCGAGGCCACAACTGTCCTCCCAGTGCTCCGTCGTGTCATTCAGAATCTGAATAAAGACATGCCGGTTTTCGACGTGCGCACAATGGCCGATCTTTATCACAGCCGGGCAATCGCCACCCCCAACATCATCACCCAGCTTGTGGCAGGGATGGGTGCCATGGGTCTCATTCTTGCCGTAATCGGACTTTACGGAGTCGTTTCCTACTCCGTCACCCGCCGCTTTCGCGAGTTTGGAATCCGTATGGCGATCGGCGCTGATCGCCGCGACGTGGTGTACATGGTGCTTCGCCAGGGCGGTATCATCGGCGTCGCCGGCATCGCCGCAGGTTTGATTGCTGGCGTCTTCGCGTCCATTGCCATCAAGTCGATGGTGGTGTTCTCATTCGGTTCCTCCGACTTCAAGCTATTCCTCGCCATCGCACTCCTGCTGTTATGCGCTACGTTGCTCGGCGCCTATGTCCCGGCCCGCCGCGCATCCCACATCGATCCCGTACTCGCCCTCCGCGAGGAATAATTTTCGGTTGCCGCAATACTGTCTACTCAAGGATCCTACTCTTGCCGGCAAAATGGAGTTTACGAGGGCGCGCCGGTTTGAACGGGCACAAGGAATAATTGCTCGTTTTTAATTTCACGCCGCGCGGGTTGAGGAAGGCGATCAGTAGAGCGTCAGCTCCCTGCTTATCGCGGCCGCTGAGATTGGCCGATTGTGCAGAACTCGCATCGCGGAATCGCCGATTGGCCATCAGCGATGGTTACTCGTATGGTACGGAAACTGGATCCGCTTGAATTGACTTGGGTTGATCGCCACAGAATTGAGCTGGCGATAATGACGGAACGACATGTCGAAAGTGCTCGATCCGTTCCGCTTCGTCCTCATCGCCCTAGCGGGCTGGATGAATCATCGCCAATACCAGGTTATCGATTATCTGCGTGAGGAGAACCGTGTTCTGCGGGAGCAGTTGGGCGACAGGCGGCTGCGATTCAACGATGATCAGCGGCGGCGATTGGCCGTCAAGGCCAAAGCCTTGGGACACCGACTGCTGGAGGAAATGACTCCCATCGTCACGTGGGAGACTCTTTTGACCTGGCATCGAAAACTGATCGCTCAAAAATATGATGGCAGTAGCCGGCGGTCGCCCGGACGACCACGAACAGGAGCTGAGATCGAAGCGTTGGTAGTGCGTATGGCAGGAGAAAACCGTGATTGGGGTTATGGGCGTATCGAGGGCGCACTCTCGAACCTCGGACACAAACTGGGACGCACCACGATTGCCGAGATATTAAAACGGCACGGGATCGAACCCGCGCCCGAACGAAAAAGGAAAACAACATGGAAAGAGTTCCTGGCTCAGCATTGGGAGGTTCTGGTGGCGGCGGATTTCTTTACGGTGGAAGTGTGGACACGCAAAGGGCTGCAGCGTTTCCTGGTGCTGTTCTTTATCGAGTTATCAACGCGAAGGGTCGAATTGCCGGCATCGCCTCTGTTGCCAATGGACTGTGGATGACCCAGATGGCCAGGAATGTGACGGATCCCTTCGATGGCATTCTCGAAGGTAAGCGGTATCTCATTCATGATCGAGACCCGCTGTACACAGCAGAGTTTTTGACGATTCTCCAAAGCGTTGGCGTGAAGTCGGTCCGATTACCGCCGCGTAGTCCGAATTTGAACGCGCATGCGGAGCGATTTGTGAGAAGCATCAAGGAGTCGTGTCTGGATCGAATGATTCTGTTTGGAGAGGCATCGCTCAAAACGGCCATTCGAAATTTCGTGGCGCACTATCATAGCGAAAGAAATCACCAAGGGCTGGCCAATCGAATCATTCTTCCCGAGACGAGTCACCTGGGAGCGAGCGGTTCTGTACAGAGGCGGCAGCGACTGGGTGGCATGTTGAACTACTACTATCGGACGGCGGCATAAACACGTTCGTCGCACCTCTGTCTGTGAGCCTGGCGTCGGTTATCCAGACTGGACAGCAGACCCTCCTCCAAACCGGAACGGATACTGACGCCGCCGAACATTCTCAGAGGCCAACGCGCTTGCCCGCTCGACAGTTATTGCTTCTCGATTCAACAGGCCCACAGGCATTCGAGGATTTGTGGCAGCAGTAATCGATCGGATTTGTCGCGCCTGCAGCACATTCGAATTTCCGCACAATACGGCATAAATGTTCGCGCCTATGCTATATTCGATATTCCGAATATTAGCAAATAACTTTACTCTGGATGCAGGATGCACTTCGTCAGTTCAAGGCCGACTTCTTCCAGGCTCTCGCCCACCCTACACGAATCGCGATTGTCGAGCAGCTACGAAATGGTGAATTGTCGGCCGGCGCGTTGATTGAGCGGCTCGGCGTGGAGCAGGCAAACGTCTCGCAACACCTCGGCGTGTTGCGGGCGAAAAGCATTCTCGTCAACCGTAAGGCGGGCAATCAGGTTTTCTACTCGGTGCGCGACCCGCTCATCATTGAAGTTCTCGACCTCATGCGGCGCTACTTTCATGCTCATATGAGCGAGGTATTGGCGACTCTTAAGGCCATCGGTAAAGCCGAAAAGATCCATAAATGAATTTTTCAGAGCAATGGTTGCCGGAGTCGGTGCGCTGCTTGCGCGCCTATTCACGACGGGATTTCGGAGCAGACTTGCTGGCGGGCGTGACGGTTGGGCTGGTCGCCCTACCACTGGCGATGGCTTTTGGCATCGCATCGGGCGTGACGCCGCAGGCTGGTCTGTACACGGCTATTGTGGCGGGCGGTTTGATTTCGGCTCTGGGCGGTTCGCGCATGCAGATTGGCGGCCCAACAGGAGCGTTCGTCGTGATCGTGGCAGGCATTGTCGCGAAATTCGGCACGTCTGGCTTGGCATTAGTAACCTTGATGGCTGGGGCCATGCTCGTTGTGATGGGGCTGACGCGCCTGGGCGCGGCCGTCAAATTCATTCCGCGGCCCGTAACGATTGGTTTCACGAATGGCATAGCGCTGCTCATTGCGTCCACTCAGATAAAAGACTTCCTGGGACTGAGGACAGGGGAGGTGCCGAGCGCTTTCGTTCCGCGCATACGGCTTTTTTTGGAACACATAGGCACGATTAGCTGGCCGGCTCTTGCCGTTTCCATCGCATCTCTCGCCATCATCCTTTTTCTGCCTCGCGTCGTGAAGGGGATTCCCGGGTCGATTGTTGCGATGCTGGTTTGCACGATTTTCGTTGTCTCGTCGGGCGTTCCCATTGACACGATCGGAAGCAAATTTGGCGGAATTCCGGCGGGGCTTCCAAAACTCTCGCTTCCCGAATTCCGGCTCGACCAGGTGCTGCCCTTGTTTCCTTCCGCACTCACGGTGGCGCTCCTTGCCGCGCTGGAGAGCCTGCTCTCGGCGGTGGTTGCCGACGGGATGAGCGGAACTAAGCACAATTCCAATGTCGAGCTACTGGCCCAGGGCGTGGCCAACTTCGCGTCGCCTTTGTTTGGCGGCATTCCTGCCACGGGCGCGATTGCCCGCACGGCGACAAACATCCGGGCAGGCGCCAAGACGCCCGTAGCGGGAGTCATCCACGCAATCACGCTGCTCATCATTCTGGCGGTGGCGGCGCCTCTGGCTCGCTACGTTCCGTTGGCCACTCTTTCCGCGGTTCTCTTTGTAGTGGCTTACAACATGGGCGAGTGGCGAGAGATTGGTACGATCGTGCGGCTTTCGAAGGCGGATATAGCTGTATGGGCCGTCACGTTCGCGCTTACTGTCTTGGCTGATCTGACGGTAGCGGTCGAGGTTGGCATGATTCTGGCGGCGCTGCTGTACATCTATCGGATTTCACAAACGACTACGGTTGCGCCGGTAACGGAAGAATATATTCGGGACGGCCGCCCGCATATCCTGCAGGACAAGCAAGTTCCCGGGTATGTTTCCATTCTTCGGATTCATGGGCCTTTTCTGTTTGGAACCACGGAGAAGCTGGCTGAGGCGACCACTGATCTAAACGCATTTCCAGCCGTTGTGATTGTGCGGCTGCGTAATATGAGCGCGATCGATGCCACGGGTCTCCACGCGCTCGAAGTATTTGCAAAGCGATTACGAAAATCGGGTAGGACGCTACTGCTCTGCGGAGCACGCAACCAGCCGGCGCAACTGCTCCACGGGGCCGATTTTCTGGAGCATATCGGACGTGAGAACATCCTGCCTCATATTGAGGCTGCTCTGCAGCGCGCCCGCGATATTAATTCGGCGTTCGGCGGCGTGGGCCAAGAAATGGCCGACCACTTTCAGCGAACGGCTCTTTAGCGAGCAGCGTATTGAACACTTCGGCGCAATCCTTTTAGTAACCGCTAACGACTAATCATCTTCACTGTTGTGCTCGGTGACGCGCGATTGGAAGTGGGAGGATGCCACCGGACGGAACGCAATAGATCGCGACTTGTCACGAAGGGTCACGTAATCCGGCTTGACCGCGCGTTCATTCCCAGATCGCCACTTGGCGTCACACACACCTTCTAGCTTGTTGAATAAGGGGGTGAGCTTCTAATCAGCGCCCGCATCTTGACTGGAAGCTAGAAATTGCAGCCAAGCCCATACAGGCAGACTATAATCTTGCATGCTCAGAATTGTGGTTACTGGCACAAGCCGAGGAATTGGCTGGTCAACAGCTCTGGAGTTCGCCCGAGCGGATTATGAGGTGGTTGCAACGATGCGTGACCCACTCCCTCAAGTCCCCTACGAGAACGGGTTAACGCCTGTGGGAGTTCAGTGGTTGTGAAAGTGATCTTGCAGTCGTTTCGCCCACTCAGGCGCATTGGATTCGAGGGCTTGAGTCTGTGCGTCGCCCCAAACTTCGGAAATCAACTTACCGGTCGTCACATTGTAAAGCCGATAGTCTCCAATCTCAGACCCGTGGGTCGGTCCAAAGACTACCGCCACACGCTCGCCGCCTTGCACAAACATCCAGCTCCATATCATTTGCCCCTGTTCGAACGTATGGAGCACTCGTCTGTTCCGGAAAACGACCAAGCTCAAAGGGATGGAATAAGATGTACAACAGTTCTCTACGTTAACCGTCCAGCCAAGAGTTTGTCGATCCGCCGCCAACTGAATACCCGAGAATCCAACGGCATTGAAGACGGCTTCCTCCTTGGTGCTCGTCCGCATTGGTGGGAGGGTTTTTACAATTTCGGCTCCGTCGCCATAAATGATGTGCAACGGCCCGGTTTCGTATCCAGAACCTGGTTTCGGTTCTTCGAGGAAAAACTTCGTGATGTCTGCAGCCGAAGACACATTCCTCACTCTTGCTTGCGTCGCGGCGGATTGTGACAATGCCCCGATCGATACGGAAACACCGATTAGCATCGGCAAAATCCATGTTCTACAGTTGCGACGTTGCACTATATCCCTTCCTCGTGAAGCGCGCCGATCCGATCACCGCCGAACTCAGGTATCGTTCGTATTGTCGCGCCTTCAGAAACCGCAGCGAGGAAGGTTTGCATCCCGGAGTATGTCCTCACCAATCGGAACTCACGATCGCACGTGTGTAGTCGGAAGTGTTTACGCAGAGCCTTATGCGAGTGTCCGGTTTGGTCTTGAGTCCTGGATATGGCAATCCGGACAGAGCACGGGGCGCGCCAGCGCACGAACCGAAATGATTGCTGCGCGATAAGTGGTGTTATCGGTGGCTATCTTGCTTAGATAACCGGCTGGAAATGCCGTCTTATCCAGATTTGTTTCCAAGCCAATTTACGCTCTCAAAAGTTGAAATGGCTCGCGAATTTGTATAGGGCTATGTCCGGGGTGCTGACGGTACGGACGCAATTCGTAAACACATCGCCGTTTTGCGCGGGTTAGGCTGAAGCCAACGCTGACTTTCATCCGGCGAGTCGCGAGATTAAGCAGGAACGTAGGTCAACCTGATCACATCCTCGCCAATCCGATCATTAGCCATAAGGCGGAGCGGCGGCCGGGGTCCGGCGAAATATGGCTTGCCGTGACCAAGCACGACGGGGTGCAGGTAGATTCGATACTCATCGATCAGGCCAAGTTCGGTGAGGCTTTGCGCCAAGTCCGGGCCAGCAACTTCGATCTCCCCGTCGCGCTCGGCCTTCAGCTCGCGGATCGCGCCCTCAAGATCATCCTCAACAAGCCTGGCGTTGGGGCCGACCGACTTCAACGAGCGCGAGACGACCCATTTCGGCTGGTTCCGCCACGCCGCCGCGAAGGCGTGTTCCTCTGCATCCCATTCAGGATGATCGTCGTCCCAGTAACGCATGACCTCATACATTTGGCGACCGTAGACACTGCCCGCCTGCCCCTGAGCCTCCTCGATGAAGTGGCGGAAGAGCGTGGGGCTTGGCGCAAACGCCATATGGTCGACGTAGCCATCCAGGGACTGGTTCATTCCGAACACGAGCTTAGCCATACCACTTCCTTTCCTCACGCGGCACATCCGCGCGGTTCTGATTGCGTTACGCAATCGGTTGTAGGCTAGATCGACTTATTTTAAGTCGCAATTCGTTTTTGGAGTTGCGCATGAAAGCCCCACGCTCGGGCTGCCCGATCAATCTGACTCTCGATGGCCGGCGATGGTCAGCGGCATCCGGACGTCGTAGCTGGAGCCATATGCTGCCAGTTTAGCCTGACGGACGAGTACGAGAAGATGCTTCTCGTATCCGAGGATGGAATGTCGCATCTGTGGCCGGATGACCGTCACAACCACACGTGCTCTTCGATCGTGAGCTTCAGAACCGCCGACACCAAGCAGAGCAATCCAGCCGCGTAGAACCCCGCCAATCGGCTCGGCTCTTGCGCGATCCTCATGCCGCTTCTCGGTGATAGTACTTCAGCAGTCCACCCAGCCGATGCTCACAGCAAACCTTCGCGTGCGGCGGGGCTTTGGAGAGTACAGCTCGAGGAAACAAGAGCTGATTGCCTTTGCCCTGATGATTTCGTTCTTCGTGATAATGCAGAATGAAATCTCGAATGGCTCTTCTGAGCGACTTCTCGCCAAACAAGATCAGGCGATCCAGACACGACTCTTTGATCGAGCGCACAAACCGCTCTGCGTAAGCGTTCAGGTTCGGTGATCGCGGCGGCAGCTTCACCGAAGTCACACCCACACTGGCGAGAATGTTCTGAAATTCCCTCGTGAACAACGGATCGCGATCATGAATCAGATAGCGTTTCCCGTTCAGGATTCCGTCCACTGCATCGGTGACGTTCCTACCGATCTGACTCATCCAGAGTCCATTGGCACCGGTTGCTACGCCCGCGATCTCCACTCTCCGACTAGACAAATCCAGGAAGAACAGGACCAGGAAGCGCCTCAGTCCGCTGGCTGTCCAGACCTCGACCGTGAAGAAATCTGCGGCCACAATGTGATCCCAATGTTGTGTCAGGAACTCTCTCCAAGTGGTTTTGCGGCTTCGCTCCGGGGCTGGTTCAATCCCATTTCGGCGAAGCATGTCCGCGATGGTGCTGCGCGCTAGTCTGTGTCCCAGGTTCGACAGGGCCCCTTGGATGCGACGATAGCCCCAAGCGCGATTCTCTTCCGCTATGCGAATCACCAAACTCTCAAGTTCTTTGTCAGTTCCCGGGCGGCCAGGTCCGCGTTTCTCATGGCCATCGTACTTCTGGGCGATCAGCTTGCGATGCCAGGCAAACAAAGTGTTGGGCGTGACCAGAGTGGCCACTTCAGCCAGCAGCTTGCGGCCCAACCTCTTGGCTCGTACAGCTAAGCGCCGCCGCTGGTCGTCATTGAAAAGTTTTCGATGATTTCCGAGCTGCTCGCGCAGAACTCGGTTCTCCTCTCGCAGATACTCGATCACTTGCTGCTGGTCCTGATTCATCCAACCGGCAATCGACACCAACAAGAACTGAAAAGGATCGAGCATTCTCGCCATCTGCTTCCGATTCTCTCAACCCGTTCTCCAGTCACAAACCGGCTGTCAATTCATTCGAATTTCCGGGCCATACGACCGGACCCGAGACGTGCCAAAGCTCGGGAGCGCATCCTGCGAGAACGCGAGCAAAGATTAGCACACGCTCTCAGCGAGTACGAAAAGATAGAGCGCGCCAAGCGACCGGGGTACAACCGTACGAGCAAACAGCAGACCGGATCGAGTATCTCGGATCCAGAAGCGCGGATTATGAGACACTCGAACGCACCTTGCGCATTGAGTTACAACGTACAGCTGTCCACCGATGCCGCTGCCGGCATTGTAATTGGTATTGATGCCAGTCAGACGGTGCCAGATTACGAGCAGCTTGTCCCAGCGGTGAAGCAGATCGAAGAGCGCCTGGGCAAACGACCCAAACAGATGGTGGTCGATGCCGGCTACACCAGCCGTGAAAACGTGCTCGCCCTGCACCACTGCGGTGTCACGATGTTCGGACGATCCGTTCAAGCGGATGGCAGAGTGCGACAGCGATTTGCACGCTGTGGCGTAACGGATGGCTTCTTGCCAGAGAATTTTCATTTCGATTCAAGCAGCAATACATTTCTTTGTCCAGAAGGAAAAGTGCTCAGACCGCGAGTGCCAACTGAGCTGCCGGGTCGCACCATGATTCGCTATCAGGCGAGCATTACGGACTGCAAGGTGTGCGCTCAAACGAACCAGGTGTTGTTCCGGAAACACACGCTATGGCCGCTCGATCGTGGTTACCAAAGAGAACCCGATGGTCACGGCGTTTCGAGCCCGAACGGCAAGTGCGGAAGGCGAAGCTGCATTGAAGCAGTGCTCGGTAGTGGCAGAGTTTGTGAATGCTTGGCTGAAGGAAAAGCTGGGGCTGCGGCGTTTCCATGTACGAGGACTCGCCAAAATCCGTACAGAAGCCATGTGGGCCGCCTTAACTTATAACGTCCAGCAGTGGATCAGACTTTGTTGGCGCCCTCGGCGCCTCGCAATTCCTCTCGCGACCGCGTAGCGTGTGCGCCCCGCCACACCCTGGCCGGGCCTCCTAAAATCAAAACCTCATCAGACCCTATCGCCCATCAAGAATATTCGTGTTGTTCGGCGGCACCGAAGAAATCTCTTCAGCTACGCCCCTTGCCGGTGAATCTCGAAGCCGATTTTTTCACAGCTTCCAAATCGTAACGTGATCTACATGCACATTCCGCTCTGCCATGATCTCCTCGAGATTGCGCAAGCTCAGCGCATATCGAAGATACCGTCGAACGCACAAGATGATGATTTCGGGTTCGAAATGTCGACCCTTGAACAGCGCTGGCTGGTCCCGTCGCATGAACGGCCAAGCCTATCAGACTCGTTCCGCCGGTTCGCAACACTTCCGGAAACAAGGCGCCTCCCGCCGCTCGCAAGTCTCATGAAAGACATCGCATGTCACTTTCGGCTATTCGTAGCGGCGGGGGCCTGCTCGCTCTTACAAGATGCCAAAAGGCACCTACGAACGAAGTCTTTTTCCACAGGTTGTGTGCTCCGGTGACTGTGAAAAACATGTTCCGATCAAAAATCCCCTGCGACAACTATAAGCTTCCGGCAAGCGTGCCACGCCTGGCAGGCAGCATGAATTCCATGAGCAAACGTGATAATCGCGGACGACCACACCAAGGCTTTCTTGAAGTACACTAAAACCCCGCATAATTTTGTACGCCGTTTACGCCGTTTAAGCGCAAAATCGGGAGGGCGCGCCGCAACTTATTGAATATTGATGGCCTGATTCCAACGCCTTAAACGCCTTTATCCTTTATTTTCAATTTAGTCACAGCCTTCCAAGCTGTTGGTTGCGAGTTCGATTCTCGTCTCCCGCTCCATCTTTTCAATAGTCTGCAAGGAATTGGGTTTCACGCCGTTACTCTATTTACTCCATTAGGCCTACTGAGCCCTCTGGATTGGGGGTTTCGACAAGCTCGGCACCGAAGAGGCCACCTTAGTGGCGAAACCGGAAACCATCGTTGGTTGGTATCGTAAGCTGATTGCCCGCAAGTTCGATGGTTCCAAACACCGCGCCTACCCGGGACGACCCGCAATTCGTCGAGAGATAATCGAGCTGGTTGTCCGGATGGCACGAGAGAATAGCAGTTGGGGATACGACCGCATTGCTGGAGCGCTGAAGAATCTCGGCCATAACATTTCTGATCAAACAGTGGGAAATATTTTACGACGTTTTGGGATTGCTCCGGCCCCGAAGCGTCGCCATCAACGACGTGGGCGGACTTCATTCGCTCTCACATGGCTGTCTTGGCGGGAATCGATTTCTTTACCGTCGAAGTGCTCAGCCGGCGCGGCTTAATAACCTATAACGTTCTATTTTTTCTGCACTTAGAAACGCGACGGGTCACGCTCGCCGGAATCACCCAACATCCCACGCAGGAATGGATGCTGCAGATGGCTCGCAATGCGCTCGACGACATCGATGGCGCTCTTCTTAGGACTCGCTTTGCGTTGCATGACCGCGCCACAAAGTTCTGCCATTCATTCCGAACCATGCTCAAATCCAGCGCAGTTCAGCCTATTCTGCTGCCGCCGCAGAGTCCGAATTTGAATGCCTTCGCGGAGCGCTGGGTGCGATCGATTAAAGATGAGTGTTTGTCAAAATTGATTCTGTTTGGTGAAGCGTCGCTGCGGCATGCGGCAACTGAGTTAACAAAGCATTAACATCATGAACGTAATCATCAAGGCAAAGAGAACATGCTGCTTTTTCCAGCGTCCGGTCCTCTACGATTACGCCTTAAAGCTCCCGTTATAGCTCGAGACCGCCTGGGTGGACTGTTGAAGTTCTACTAACGTGCTGCATGAATCCTTTGGCCATACAAGATTTACTGTCCATCTCATGTCATCCCTCATCGAAATCCATGACTTAAGCTTAAAGGCAAATGACAACGTTACGGGAGGTTACGAACTTTACATGAGGACGTATTTGAGTTTTCGGCCCAAACGCCGTAGCCGTAGATTTCCGGAATGTTCATTCGTTTGAAAAGGGCAGGACAGCACCACGAGATCATCGACGAGGTGTTCGCTTCGCCGTCCAGAGAAAACCTATTCCGGCGGCTGCTGAAATCGCGCCGTAAAGCGCCCACCGTAGTTGTCCCGTCATAAAACTGCCGGGCAACAAGTTGATGCCCTGGAGGATCCAAATGGCGCCGGTCAAAATCAGCAGCGCGCCAAGAATGCCACGAGCAATTCGCATGCAAATACTCCAGAATGTCGGAATGGTCGAGTATATAACTGCCGCACCTTGGTCCAATCGAAACCAGTGGACAAAACATCGGCAAACCCGTGACGTGATTGATTTTGGGATGTTCCGGGACTGTATTTCGAGAAAAGTAAACCTGTGCATCCCGTAAAAGGCAGGTCGCACAGGATCGAGGACTTAGCAAGAGATAGGTAACATGTTACCTCGGCGTTACGAACGTCGCGCGAGAGTCCGAGAAAGCTCAATTGTGTCTGCAGGCCTTCGTTTTCAGGACGTTCCAATTTCTTGACCTTACGAGCACAGAAGTCACTTGAGCCCTCCTGCAATCGAGTTCAACGCAAGTGCTGTCTGCTGCTTCGGAGCGCCCAAATTACTTGGTCATGCACCGCGGAACAATTTCACATGACGATCGTGTACTACAAACGACGGAAATGGTACCGGACCCCTCCGCGTGGCCGGCTTGAGGGTTCGGGTACTGGCGATCTAACGAGTGCTAACCATCGCCACATTTGCGAAGACAAACATGGCTCTGCCACCAGGCTTACCGTGCGGCGTGATTGTGACCGTCCTAGGACCGGAAATATGTAGCTTGGACTTAATGTCCACCACGCGAGTCTCGCCATCCTTTAGTCCCGCTACTTCTACCTTCGCTGAACTTAGGCCGGCATCTATTTCTATCCGCACGTTCTTCAGACCAGGAGTTTGATTTTGAATCGTGATGATTCCCTCGCGGGACGTGACATTCTTGACGACATAGGGGATTGGCCTGCCGGGCTGCCGCTCCGGATCGACGAAAACGGCATCGATATACGAGCTTTCGTCGGCACGATTGGTGAGTTGGAACTTCACATATGAGGACCAGCCGCTCTCGGTAGCACTGAAGTTAATCGGGCTGGTGGTTCCCACCGGGAACTGGGGTATCGAGTAGGTTGCATTCACCACCTGGACCGCCGTAATCGATTTCATGCCCGATTGCGTGTCCCATCCCGTAAACGTGATTGTGTTTGAGCCGTTGTAACTGTACGTGCAGCAGCTCCATTTGGGAGGCGTCGTATCGGGAGTTGTCACCTGCAGCAACACATTACTGGTACGTGTCTGATCCTGCCGTGAGCCGCTCACGATGAGGTTATAGCTTCCGGGGGGCGTCCAGGAAGCGGTGGTGATCGTGACGGTGGAACTGCCAGAGCCATCGACCTGCGCGGGATTGAAGCTGGCGGTCGCGCCCGCGGGAAGGCCACTCATGACGGCGAGCCTGATTGGCGCCGCCGACCCGCTGAGCGAATCGGTAGTTATCGAGAAAGCAGCGGAAGACGCTGTGTTGACCGGTAGGGCGCTGGTCGAGGTCGCGAGCGAGAAGTTACTCAGCAGCCCGTAAACGACAATCTGGTTAGAGAAGGTCGCGAGGTAAACCCGGCCGTTCGCAACGGTGGGCTCGACGAAGTGGGCGGCTGAGGGAAGAGCGTCGCGTCCGTAGTTCTGACTACTGTTCCAAAGTTCGTTGGCAACATTGGAGGCATCAAACGCGTGCAGTGTGTTGTCAGGGTTTGCTACCCAGACGATGCCGGTACCCGATTGACCCGCGTTCGAGGAGACCGCAAGCGTCGGCGCGCCGCCCTGTAGCGCGGACGCGCCCATCGAGCTGGGTGTCGTTTTGAATTGACTGGTTGCGCGTTCGAACGAATAGGCGCGCAGGATGTCGTTCGTGCCCCAGATGTAGAGCGTGTTGTTCGCGAAAGCCAGATCGTGTATCTGGTCGCAGCCGTTCTGGTCGCCGCTGCAGGCAGTCCCACCCGTCGCCTGGAAACTTTGCACAGGCGTGTTCACGTTGTTCGAGTTGAACAGGTAGATGATGCCATCCTTGCCTCCAGTCACCAACAGACTCGTTCCGGGAATGAGCAGCGGCCCGCTCGAACTGAAGTCGAGATCGTGCAGGTTCAGGTTGGCATAATTGGCGGGCGGGTACGATGCGAGAAACTGGCCGGCATGGGTCAATTGCATGAACCGCATCGGGTAATTATCCAGGGCGGCGTCCGCGGAACTGGTACCGGTGGTCGGATTGGCGAAGTTCTCGTTGTACCAGGTAGCGTTTCCGGTGTTGAAATAAACGTCACCGATCCTGTCAGCCGCGATGCCCCGGCCGGATTGCCAGACGCCGCCCTGCCCGCCATTAGGAGTCGTATTGAATACGAACTTCTGAGACAGGTTGGACGCGTTATATCCGAGCACCCATCCATGCCACGGGTCATTGTCGGGCCCGCAGTTTCCGAATCCGGCATACACCGTGCCCTGAGACAGAAGAAGCGACGTACGTTGGGTCTCTGTGCTCGCCGGACCCAAGGTGATCGTGCCGTTTCGGCTGTTGTAGCCGGAACCGGACACGCTGGCATGAATGACCACGGGACCACCGAATTTCTCCCTGCCTGTCGCCAGATCCATCGCGTGCAGTTTAAACGCGTAGGTACGCCCCGAAGGGTACGTAGAGATTGCATAGAGCGTGTTGGTTGACGAATCGACTACAGGAGTGCTCAGAATGCCGAGTTGGGTGCCTGTGAAATTTGCGGATGGACAGCCGTTTGCGGTAGATGCCGCTACGGCCCTTCCGAGATTCCTCTTCCACAACTGCGCCGCACTCGGGTTTGTTCGATCGGCATCGAATGCGTAGATGCTGTTGTTCATCGTGGCCACGTAGACTACGTTTTTGGCCACACCCCGGATCTGCACGCCAGGAACGTACAAAGGCTGTGCATACACCCAGCCATCTAGCGTCCAGGAGAATAATTTGCCGAATTCACTGCTGCTCACGTTCGACGTGTTTAGAATCGTTTCCGCGGATGTGGACGACGTTCGCCCGGGATTGTACTGACCGGTGAGAACTGCATTGGCGCCGGTCTGCGCAGATGCAAAGACGGTGCACGACGCGAGGAGAAACAGGTGATTTCTGATCTGCAATGGATACCCCCGAAACGACTTCGCTGCCGACTTGGTTAAAGCCGGAGCAAGTTCCCCTGATCAAGACAACCGGCAGCTGCGCAAGCCCTTGGTCTTGAAGGTCTCAAACAACCACTCGGCTGAGTAAAAGGACGAAGCACCAGTAATAATACCGCATCACCCCCGTTAAAACGCTGAAGCCACATTGATGCAGCCCTCGCATCATCAACAGCAAGCTTCTCCGAGTCCGGCGACTTTATTTTTGGCTGGACCATAATTCTGAATTCTTGAGATAATTCAGTACGCCAGATGGATAACGGGTGGTTGGCTGTTGCGCCGCTTTGCGAAGTGCCTATGAATTCAGGACTAAAAAGTATCGCGAAATCCCACCCATCCCGAACCTTTCTCTTGACCCATGACGATCAGGCGCCCCACAATACTTTCGACGCCGTCCCTCGCCGTTGAGCTGATCGTCATCAGCTCGGAATCAACGATTTTCTTCGTCGGAATGCGGGCGTCCAATGATCGCTCAATCCCGGCACGTAACGGTTCTTGCCGACTCCAGCAAGTTCGACAGGAACGCCTTGTTTCAGGTTTGTTCGCTCGCGGCCATTGATCGACTGGTGGTGAACAGTGCACCTGACACTACTATGGCTGAAGCTCTACGGGCTGCGGAGGTCGAAACAATTCTGGCATCCGCAACCGAGGCGATCGTAAAGATAGCCTGAGCCGTGGCCTCGTGTAGGTTCTCAAAAATCCAGCCGCAGCGAAAGCTGTGTAGTCCGCGCCCCGGCGCCTTCCGTAGCTTGCAGGGAGCTGATCAATCCAAAGGAACTGGAGTTGGCCACCATATTAGGCGTCCCAAAATTGGGGTGATTCAGCAGGTTTGTGAAGGTGGCATCTAATCGAAAACGCAGGCGCTCCGTGACAGGAAAGAATTTCCCTAAGCCACCACTCCACACGGCTGTGCCCGGACCGGTGAGAACGCCGACACCCGAGTTTCCAAACCGCCCTATCGCCCTGGGCCATCCATAGAAGAAGCAATTATTGTCGAACACCTGACCCTCGCTGATCGTAAGGCCATTGCACGCGCTTGCCGGAAGCCGGTCAGGGCGCTGGGGACCGTAGCGATTGGGTGCGTTTGTACCGGAAGGATCGTTGCTTCCGTTGTAGTAAGGCGTCAGGAATGGGCCTGTTTGAAAGAGAATGATATCGGTTGTCTGCCAACCGCCAACCAGCAAGTCGGCGAACCGGTTCATGTTACCGCCGAACTTCCTGCCGCGGCCGAATGGAAGATCGATTGTTGCTGTAGTAAGCCACCGGTGCCGCCGCGAAAACGCCACATCACCGTAATTTGCGCTAAGATCGTATCGATTCTGGATGCGCGGACCGTTCTCGGACTGGTAGCCGGAGGGATTATCGCCCTCCGCGTCCGAGAGATTCTTGGCCCAAACGTAGCTTGACTGCAGAAAAATACCTCCACTATAACGATGTGTGACCACGGTCTCCAACGCGTTATAAATCGACTTCCCTCCATTGTCTCGGGTCTTGATCTGCGCCCAGTTCGGGAATGGTTTCTCGCGCGGATCAAACGGCGAGGACTGAGGTTCAATCTGGTTCAGATCGGGGCTAACCGGTAACCCGATTGAACGCAGCCCGGTGTACGTCAGGCGTAAACCAGTCTGCGCCCCAAGCTCGCGCTCTAGGGTGAAATTCCATTGCGAGACATACGGATCGTGAAAATCGATTTGATTTGCGGTTCCGAATGAAGCATTACCTGCCGGTCCGCCGCTGGCCGCAGTTCCTGTTTTCGTATTCGGAAACTGGATGGCTGCAACGCCATTTACGATCGAATTTGTATAGGACCGGTAGTCGCTTGTGTGCACGCCGGTAAGCGAATAAAACATTTGACCTAGTCTCCTGTCACAGAAGTATGTGACATAAATAGGCTGGGACTGCGTCTACTGGGTATGCGGAGAGGTCGTCCTAAACAAGCGCTGTGCCTAAGCGAAGAGGAGCAGCGGCGGCTGGGATCTTTGGCTCAACGGGCGCGCAGTGTGCCAGCGGTAGCGCGGCGAGCGCGAGTGGTGCTGGCCTGCGCCGAGGGTCTGGATAACAGAGCAGTGGCCAAAAAGCTGCGCTGTTCACTCGGAATGGTTGGCAAATGGCGGGCCCGGTTCCTGAAGAAGCGACTGGAGGGACTTTATGACGAGCAGCGTCCGGGTGCTCCGCGCAAGATCAGCGACGAGCAGATTGAACAGGTGGTGATTCAGACACTGGAGAGTACACCGCGAGGGCAGACTCACTGGAGTACCCGCGAGATGGCCAAAAACACCGGACTCAGCCGCATGGCCATCAGTCGAATCTGGCGCGCGTTCGGCTTACAGCCGCATCGTACAGAGAGCTTCAAACTGTCACCTGATCCACTGCTGATCGAGAAAGTGCGTGACATTGTCGGGCTTTACATGAACCCGCCCGATCATGCGATGGTGATCTGCGTGGACGAAAAGAGCCAGATTCAGGCACTGGATCGCACTCAGCCCATGCTGCCATTACGCCCGGGCCAGGTCGAACGGCGTACCCACGACTATGAACGGCACGGCACTACCTCCCTGTTTGCTGCACTGGAACTGAAGACCAGTCGCATCATCGGGCAATTGCGCCGGCGTCACCGTTCGCAGGAATTCCGGAGATTTCTCGGCACCATCGAGGCCAACGTACCCGCGGGACTCGAGGTCCACCTTGTGATGGACAATTATGGAACCCACAAGACAGCCATCATCCGGAACTGGTTTGCTAAAAGACCCCGTTTCCATGTCCACTTCACGCCCACTTACGGTTCCTGGTTGAATCTGGTCGAACGCTGGTTTGCTGAGATCACCAACAAGCGCATTCGCCGTGGTATCTTCCGCAGCGTCAAAGACCTGGAAAGCGCCATCCGGGAGTACATCGATGTTCACAACGAAGATCCCAAACCGTTCGTCTGGACCAGAACCGCAGACCAGATCCTGGCGAGTATCGCGCGTTTCGCTCAACGTACCAGGGTTGTTGGCCAATCATCTTAATTTATGTCACGAATCAATGTGACAGGAGACCGTGCCGTCAGGGGAGGCGCAGACTCCGGCCGCATCGTAGGAACTGCACAGAGCGGACAGATCTCCGTTTCTCATCGTCTGGGTCGGAACATTATTTGTAATCGGCGCTGCACTGTGTTGCCGGTTTCCTTCCCAGTCAAAGAAGAAGAAGGTCCGATTCTTGCCGTTGTAAATTTTGGGCAGCCAGACGGGGCCGCTGATGGAGCCACCAAACGTGTTATCGCGCTTTTTTGGTTTGCCGTTGGCAAAGTCGGGTGTGGCATCCAAAGCGTCATTCTGAAAATACTCAAACGCCGAGCCGTGGTACTCGTTTGTACCCCCTTTTGTAATGAACGTGACGTCCCCCACTTGACCGTACTCGGCCGTGGCCAGCTGCGAAGTTACTTTGACCTGTGAGATCTGCTCCGTCGAGGGAAACATCTCAGGTGTCGGTCCATTCCGAAGAGGAGAGGTAACCGAAAAACCATCGACGGTGAACTCGTTTTGTCCCGGGTGGCTGCCGGCGATCGAGACGCCGTTTGATCCTGTCGGCCCCGTGGAATCCGTTGTGATCCCGGGCAAAGTAACGATCGAGTTCAGGGGAGTTGTGCTTTTTCCGCGGTAATTAAAGGGAAGCGCTTCTATCTCCTGGCCCTGTTGGACATTCTGTACAGTTGCGGTCTCGGTAGTAATCACTGGCGTCGCCGTCGTCACCTGAATTTCCGAGGTAGTGGTTCCCACTTCGAGAGGAACATCAATGCGCACCTCCGCGCGGGGGCCCAATAATACATTGCGTCTTAGGAACTTCTTGAAGCCCAGCGCTAAAACAGAAACCTCATATTGACCGGGCAAAAGATTGGGGATTTGGTAGTCTCCGTGCGCATCAGTAATTGCCTGCTTCTCAGTGTTGGTGTTCAATTCTGTTGCGGTGACATTGGCGCCGGGGACCACCCCTCCCGAAGCATCCTGTACCGTCCCAAGCAGAGTGCCGTATGTAGACTGCGCGGGTATGCACGTGGCAGCCAAGCATAGAACAGAGACAGACATGATGGCTCGTATCACCATGGTTTGGCCCTTTCACCTCCCAGTCGAAATGCCCGAGACCAATTTGGGATTGGGAGCTATGTTGCCACGAGTTGACCGAATAGTCAAGTTAATATACCGTTGCAGAAGTTAATTCTGACCGAAGCCTAAACTCTTGAATCGTGACAGTTCGTACGGACGTAGCAGTGATCGGCGCAGGGGTGGTCGGGTGCGCATAAGATCCGCCTCCGGACACTCGTTTAGGCGGCTCTTGAAGTCTGTCGCCGATATGTGCTCCATTCCCGTCACGTAGAGCCGACGCCGTAGTAGCTCCGGATCTGCCTCAAATCGACCAAGGTCGTCGGCGACGGACATGAGCTTGTATCCGCGCAAATCGTCGAAAAGTGCGATGCTTAAAAACAGTGTTATTCGCCGGCGGACCAGCGATGCTAGTCTCCCGTCCCAGTGGTTCGTGAATTAAGTCCTGGGTGGGAGGCGAGTGTGCGGCGAGCATATCGAGCAATGCTATCCAGAATCTGATCAGCCGTTCTGGTCCATACGAAGGGCTTGGGATCTTCATTATGCACTTCTATAAACTCGCGAATCGCCGATTCCAGTTCCTTGACGCTGCGGAATGCACCGCGCCGAATACGTTTGTTGGTGAGTTCGGCGAACCATCGCTCGACCAGATTCAACCATGAGCCATACCTCGGGGTGAAGTGGACATGGAACCGCGGGCGCTTGGCCAACCAGTTCCGGATGATCGCTGTCTTGTGAGTGCCGTAGTTGTCGAGGATGAGATGAACGTCCAGAGCAGCCGGCACCTGAGCCTCAATGACATCCAGAAACCTGCGGAACTCGACGGAGCGATGGCGTCGGTGGAACTGGCTGATCACACGGCTGGTCTTCAAATCCAGGGCGGCAAACAATGAAGTCGTCCCGTTGCGTTTATAGTCGTGCGTGCCGCGCTCCCACTGCCCCGGCTGCCTGGGCAGCAAAGGCTGGGTTCGGTCGAGCGCCTGAATCTGGCTCTTTTCGTCGACGCAGAGTACCAGTGCGTGATCGGGCGGGTTCATATACAAGCCGGCTATGTCACGCACCTTTTCGATCAGCAACGGATCGGGCGAAAGTTTGAAGGTATCGGCACGCTGCGGCTGCAATCCGAAAGCATGCCAGATTCGGCTGATAGTCATCCGGCTGAATCCGGTGGCTTCCGCTAGTCCTCGCGTGCTCCAATGCGTTTGCCCTCGTGGCGTACTTTCTAACGTCTGTATGACGACCTTCTCCACCTGTTCATCGCTGACCTTGCGCGGCGCGCCCGGTCGTGGTTCGTCATACAGGCCTTCCAGGCGGGCTTTCAGAAATCGGGCTCGCCATTTTCCCACCATACCCAGCGAGGCGCGCAACTTCCGCGCAACGCTTTGATTGTCCAGACCATCGCCACAAGCCAGTACAATCCGTGCTCGCCGCGCCAGCAGCGGCTGGCTCCGTGCCCGATGCGCCATCGATTGCAGCCTGTCCCGTTCTTCTTCCGTCAATAGCAACGCTTCTTTGGGTCGTCCGGTCCGCATCTGCGTCTCCTGAATTTTAGACGCACTACCTCTTCACTGTATTAGTTTACAGATTTCTGGGACAGGAGACTAGTGAATCGTGAAAATGAGGTTTTGGTTGCACACAAAGATCTGGTGCGTTTTATCGACGTCAGTCAGTTTTAAAGCCGCGCCGCGACCGACTTGGTTTCGGTGTAATGCTCCATTACTTCCTTGCCCATCTCCCGACCCCAGCCGGACTGTTTGAATCCGCCGAAGGGCCAAGCCGGGTCGCCGTAATTGTGGGTGTTGATGCAGATGGTGCCTGCCTTGATCTTACGGGCCATCATGTGCGCGACCTTTAGGTTTCGCGTCCAGACGCTCGCTTGCAGACCGTACTCGGTATCATTCGCGAATTTGGCCACCGCGTCGAGATCCTCGTCGTCAAAGGACTGCACGCACACGACCGGTCCGAAGATCTCTTCGCGGACCACGCGCATATCGCGGTTGGTTTTCGCGAGCACCGTCGGCTCAACGAAATAACCGTGCCCATTGCCCGTCTTCCCGCCAAGGACGACCTCCGCACCTTCACCACGGCCGGATTGTATGTAGCCTGTGACCCGCTGATGTTGTTCTTTGGAAACCAGCGGCCCCAGGGTTACCGTCGGATCAAGACCGTGGCCGACCTTCAGCTTCTCGGCCTCCGCCGCCACCCCACTCACAATGCGGTCGTAAACGGACTTGTGCGCAAACAGCCGCGAGCCTGCAGTACAGCATTGGCCCTGATTGTAGAAAATGGCGGCCGCAGTCCCGACAATCGCCAGATCGAGATCGGCATCAGGAAATACAATTGCGGGCGATTTGCCGCCCAGCTCTAGCGAGACGCGCTTCAGATTCCCCGCCGATGCTTTCACGATCAGTTTTCCTACTTCGGTCGAACCCGTGAACGCTACCTTATCCACGTCCGGATGCTCGGCGAGCGAAGCGCCGGCCGTTTCCCCGAATCCCGTCACGATATTGACGACGCCATCCGGCACGCCCGCTTCCTGCACTAATTCGCCCAGCCGCAGGGCAGTAAGCGGGGTCTGCTCAGCGGGTTTCAGCACGACGGTGCAGCCGGCAGCCAGGGCGGGCGCAAGCTTCCACGCCGCCATCATCAGCGGGAAATTCCAGGGGATGATCTGACCGACAACGCCGACCGGCTCGCGAAGAGTATAAGCGTGCCAGTTTCCAGGACTCGACACCTGGATCGTCTCGCCGTTCAGCCGCGTTGCCCATCCCGACATGTAGTGGAACATGTCGATCGAGCCTTGCACGTCTCCCTTGCGGGCGTTGGTTACCGGCTTTCCGTTATCTAAAGCCTCCAGTTCCGCAAGTTCATCGCCATAGGACTCGAGAAGATCTCCCAGCCGCCACACAATCTTCGACCGCTCTCCCGGCGAAATACGCGACCAGGGTCCGGTTTCAAATGCCCGGCGGGCTGCCGCAACCGCCAGGTCAATATCCGCCTTATCACCTGCCGGCACGTGAGCGATCGTCTCTTCCGTTGCGGGATCTTCCACCGGGAATGTCTGGCCGGTTTCCGCCGCCACCCATCTCCCATCGATCAAAAGCTTGTGTTCCTTCTCCACGAACTTTGCCGCGGCCGAACTGAGGGCAGGTTTTTCAATTGCAACGGTCATTCGCGTTCTCCTATCAAGATCTTTATCCGATTGCAGGACACATTCTACCGAATTCGAGCTGCGCGCCGATCCTGTTTAACCGAATGTAAGCGACGAAAGCCTGTACTCCATTCTGACGGAACTAGACATCGTATGAGCGGTCGCGAACAAGCCCGCTAGATAGCCGATCAGGAAGTGTTGCGAAATCAAAACTAAAAACGGGAAGGAACCTTAGAGCGTCAATGGTCAGGCAGCGATTGCGACTTGGAATAGATCTGATATGAAATGCAGCCTGTGCGAGGATGTCGCTCTTTGCCAACTCGCGAATCACCTCAGGCATTGCACGGGTCGGAATACTGATGCCGCCGCACCCAGCGAGTGATCGGGATGATGGGTGCGTGACGTACAGACGTGTCACAGGTTTTCCAAGCGTGGCGGCATAGGCAAGCGCTTCTTTTGCGTACGCGATCGTATATTGAGCGTCGATTGCGATCACCTGCGTCGCGAGTTCAACGAAATGAGTATTGACCATCCATCCGTCGTCAGGCGCGGTGCACGTATGCACTTTCAAGCTAAATTGTTTTGTGACGTCAATCTTGCCTTTGCGATTCGTCATGGAGCGTCATTTTTCGTCCCATTCCTGAATGGGCTGTACCAAGTAAAGGTCCATGGGGCCGGGAAGATGGGCGACGTACGGCATGCCGTTAGAACCGTCGTGGCTCAGCTTCTCCAACTCATCCTGATTCTTATGCGAAGATACGATCATGATGTGCGGGCCGACATGGAAATCATGATCGGCGGTGTGGGCCTCTCCGGAGGTACTGCGTCGCAACAGGCGCAAGCACCGCGGCCGATCCGGCGCCTCAGAGAAATGCAGAGATCCTCGTCGATTCAAGCTCTCCTTCCTGCCGCTACTCTGGCTTCGCCTCGATCAGCAGATGCTTGTAAAAGTCGGCATTCAGAGTGGCTGTCGGACCCTTAACCGTACCAAGATCCTTGGCGCTCACGTAATCCATTACCCGGTAACTGCGCGCTTCCAAACCGCGCAAGATCACCTTTCCGTTCCACTGCGGCGCATAGAACGCGTAATACATGTTGCCCCGTGCGCTGATGGCGTGAGTTTCCGGCTTATCGAAGCCGATATCATAAAGCGCGCCCAGATACTCTCCGCGCGACAGCATCTTCTCTTTGTAGATCTCGATCCATTTCGCGAAGAGTTGCTCGCGGTCGGGCGTCAGATCTTTCCCCTCACGCGACAACCCTGATCCAGCCGGCCAGCGGAAATTTGTTCCGATGACGCCGCCGACCCCAACAGTGGACGCCAGGTCATCCTTCAGCATGTCGACGTGGTCGCCGAAATACGCCATTCGGTCGCCCTGCAGCGCCTTCAGTGTCTTGCCCTTCAACCGCACCTGCCAGGCGGATTTCGGGTCTGACGCGACGGTCATGTTCATGAACGGCAGCGTGAAGAAGTTGTATCCGGTGCCGCAAGGGCAGAACTCGACAAGCGCATCCGGCTTGATCTGGCGCGCTGTTTCGTAAATGGCGCGGAAAAACTGAGGCAGACCGTCCAACGATTCCTCAGGCCGCGAATGGTGGTGTGCCGAGTTATAACACGGCGGCGCGCCGTTCATGAACTGGCCATCGAGCTTCAGACCATCGAATCCCCAGTCGCGCATCGCTTTAACCACGATCGCTTTGTGATAGTCAACAACCGCCGGATCTGCGGGGCAAAGATACCAGGAGTTCCAGTAAGAGATTTTCTGTTTAGTGCCGTCGGCGTTCAACAGCAGCATCTCTGGATGCCTGTGCGCCAGTTCCGAGCCGGGATCGGCAGCCAGTGGCGCCCACCACAATTGGGCTTTGAAACCTGCGGCATGAATTTTGTCCACCAACGCGCGCATGTCGGCGTCACCACCTGGATATTTTTGCGGGTTCAGGAACCAATCGCCCTGCGCCGTTTGCCAGCCGTCGTCTAGCGTGACCCAGGTGAATCCCAGCTTTTTGACCACCGGCAGCGTGCCCAAAAGCTGGCTGCTCGTCATCTTGCGGCCATAACCCCACGCGCACCAGATGGGACCAAATGCGCTTACGGGCGCAGCATCGAAATGCACACCCTGCGCAATCATCACATTACGATAGTCGCGCAACGCCTGGAAATAATCGCCGTGATGAACCGCGACGAAGGTTCGAAAGGCCTTCATCGTTTCACCGGGTTTGAGAACATGAGCGTCCCTGAATTCCACCGCTAAACTTGCGTGGTTTGCGTCGGGCATCGTCACCGGCAGAGAGACTAGTTTTGGAGCGCGTTCCAGGTGACCTACCGCGAGCCCGACGTCGCTTCGCCAGACATCGACCACCGGAGTTCCGCCGCCGTAATCGGTCGAGTTCATACCCATGAAGTTCTCTTGCTTGAAACCTGGCGTAAGAGGAAGTACCCAATCTGGGCGATTTTCATACGAGCCGCTTTGATACGACCAGAATGCAGGCTGCTTCGCTTCGTCGCTATCCGAATCAATAGCGTAGTGTTGGTTCGTCCAGCCGCCTATCTGCAGGTCATCCGTTCCGGTATTCGTGTATTCCACATCAAAAATCGCCATGCGTGGGAATGCATCGTAAACGGTAACGGCTACAACTTTCTTCAGAGATCCCGCGGCGCCGGTGACCATCGTGCGTGATCCTGAGCCCAACTGGTCCCGAACCGATTCGCGCCTATGGGCGAGGATCGAAAAATCCGGAATGTTCGCGTTCGAGACCTGAACCGTTTCTGAAGGTGTGAATGGGCCAATAATCTGCTCCCGACCATCGAGCACGGCGATGACCCGGGAACGCATTTTGCCATCGAACTCGATTCGGATGTTCTTGCCAGCGGCGACTGCCACCTGAGCCATACCTAACTGGGCGCACGTCACGGCTGCCGCAATAATGCCGAACCACCTGTTTGCCATCCAGTGTCATTTTAGCTGCGGATCGGAGAATCAAGATATTCGCAAAACGAGAAAGTTCACGCGACCAGTTTTCTGTCCTGAAAAAACATTGCGGTAAGGATGCGTGCTCACGCAATCGGTGAGCTTTGTCTGCCCCCGTGTTCCACCGATGAAACCGTCCGAATAAAGCGGCCCGCAGCACGACTCGAAAACCACGAGGCGTTCAGGCGGCGGGACGCTCATGACGATGATGGAGTCCACCTACCTCACGGATGCCATGATCCGGCAAGGCCTCCGCTGTTTGACTTGGTCGACAAAGTCGTTCGTGAAGATCCGATCGCGATCCCACAGCAAATACCGTGGGTGGTCTCCCAGGGAAAAGCTTCGCGCAATTGCTGCACCGCCCACTCTGCGGTAGGGTCTGGGAAAGTCCGTGTTACTTTCCGATAACAGCCGTCATTGAGGCAATACGGCCGGAATCTAATTAGCCATAATCATTGCTCGTGGTCTGTCGCAAAGCGGCCAAATAATTTGCGCGCTTGGTTAGGGCACAATGCCTATTAGATCTATGGGCGGCGGATTACTTTCCAGCTGGGCTTGTGTCATCGTCGTCATCGCGTACGATCTCCAGTTCGCCTGCACATATTTAAGCTTTCCGTTCCCAACGGATTGGTTGTGTTGGATGCCGGGACCAGTTGTAGCGGGATAAGGATCAGCGCCTACGCCCAGCAGATAACTTGCTATCGAGCGGTCATCTGCCCCGTTCGCATCATTGAGAATCAAGCGCGCTTCCATCAAAGCGACGATGCCACCTATATCATTCGGATTAACAGACACGCTCGGATAAGGAGCGTAGAAGTGGGACACATTTCCTGGCGTGGCTGCAAGGGAGAAAGACCCGTCGAATTCCTGGCATTGTGACCGGGCTGTTGTAATCCGTGCTAAAGTCCGCAGAGAAGATATCCGAAGAAACTTGGCCGTAAGGGAAAGAGTAACCCGTCCAAATACCCGTTGATTTACTTAAGACATACAGCGACACATTGCGAACGTTAACTAAAGGTATTCGTAGCCGGATTTCCGGTGGGTCCGGTGAATAGGCCGCCCCACCATTCAAGCGCCGCTTGCGGAGCGAAATTGTTTCCCACCCCGAGAACCGGACCACCTGCCCAGTCATAGCTAAGTGGCACGCCGTCCGGATTCCCTTCATTGCTGCCTTGCATGTCGGCAGCTATCTGACTTGCCACGGAAGGGGATGTTGCAGACGATGCCACTGTGATCTCGATTGCGGTCGAGGAGGGTTGCGCCCTAGAATACTGAGCCAACACCACAATCGAGTATGTTCCTGCGCTGAGCGTCAGCGGTGTGTTGATTGGCGACTGACCCTGATTCTGGAAGACGAGAGTGTTGTTCGCATAGACCAACATGGAGATCGGGCGGGACCACCCTTGGCTTGTTGCGTTCAATTGAAATAGCGATGAGACCGTAGATCCGTTCGAGGGGGAATTAATTGTCACGTCAGCGCTAGCTTGCATAGTGGACGACAGATAAGCCACCACGATCAAAAGTGGGGATAGCTTCAAGAGTGTGGCCTAACTTTCTGTGATACGAAATTCAGTGTGTTCAGCTTCGGACTTGCGTTCCGAAATCTATTATGCACTCATTAATTCTTTACCATAATATACTGATTGCTAATAGGTATATTGTGAACGCTGATGTCCTCGCGCAAACGAAGCGGATGCGTGATAACGTTCTCCTTCGAGGCGCTTGAATTCAAACAATTCCGAGACAGCAGTTTAAGAAGGGAAGCCACCAGGCAGACCACAAACTGCCAATATCTTTACGCGGATATTCTAGCGGCCTGATACTCCGTGGATAATTTTCACCTCGACCGCTCTCTTTTGGAGCAGTTTGCACCAGAACCCGATACCTTTTGGCTTGGCACTAAACTGATTGCACAGAAGTACGGGCATGAGCGCAAACCGTGGCCCTGCATTCTCGAAAGAAATACGGCGGCCGATTCTGAAAATGCCCTCGACAATCCGCTCTGGCGCGAGCCGCGTATCCACGCTGAACCCCGGAAACTCGGCATCGAGAACGGTCTTTCGAATTCTGCGGACGCTTCCTCGGAGCCCGTCCCGGAACGGGAACACATTCCCGAGCAATCAAATTGGTCACATCGTCTCGATGGATTTCCTTGCCTGCCGACGATCACGGTCAAGGTGTTATTCGTTTTCGTAAGGTACGATTCCGTATCTGGGTGGCCTCCATCACCGCTATTGATGGCTGGCAGCATGGATTCCAAGGGCAGACGTGATAATCGCGGACGACCACACCTTGGGCTTTCTTTAAGTCGGTTAGGTGCGCGGAAAACCCGCATCATTTTGTACGCCCTTTACGCCGTTTACGCGCGAAATCGGGAGGGCGGGCCGTAACTTATTGAATCTTGATGATCTGATTCCAACGCCTTAGACCTCGTCCTTTGTTTTCAACCTAGGTGCAATCTTCCAAGCTGTTGATTGCGAGTTCGATTCTCGTCTCCCGCTCCATATTTTTCACTCTCTTGGGGCAAGCCTGAGCCTCTGACTGATCTCAAGAACACAGTACATTAATTCGCCGGCGAAATGGAGCGCAATGAGCCTGCGCGGAGTGGAGACGCTGCTCGTGGACGATTTCCTTCCTCTAAAGCGAGCGGTAAAGATGACAAAGGGAATTGCCTCAGTGCAACGTGCCATTGCTTCGACGTGTAGGAACATAACAAACGATGAAAAGAAAATGGGAGATGCACCGGCGCAGTTTTTTCCAGTTAGGCGCTAGCGCTGCAACGAGACTCGGAATTCCCGCTCATCGTTGGGATGGGTTCACCTTCGGTTCCCCGCCTTCCACAGCGGATCGTCTCGACCAAGGGCCTTTCTCGATCGATCAGGACGAGGGCTGGCGAACACTCGGAACGACCACTCCGGCATCCGGACACCTGAGGAATTACGGCCTCGGCCTTGTTGGCTATACGTGGGAAGAGAATGGTCCTTCCGTTCTAGTACGCAGAGGTGTGAAGACGCTCGAGCGAGCCGTGGAAGAGATGGCGTCGCTCCCTTTCGTCGATGTGCTCTACATACGCTGCGACTGGCGGAACGTGCAAAGCCGGCCGGGACGTTTGGACCTGGATCCGGTTTGGGATCTGACAATCGACGCGGCCAAACGGCACGGCTTACGCTTCGCCTTTCGGATTCAACTATCGAACCCTGAGTTTCAACCCGAACAGATCGCTCTCCCGGCGTTCCTGCGAGATAAGGTTCCGATGGTCAAGATCGGTCACTTACAGCGGAATGGGCGAGAAGTCGAGTTTGTGGAACCGCGGTATGATGACCCAACGTTCCAGCGCGCTTTCCAGGAATTGAACGAACTGTTATCTGCGCGATTTGATGACGATGCCGCGCTCGAGTGGATGGATCTGATGCAGTACGGATTCTGGGGCGAAGGACACACGAGCAATCTGCCCAATCCATTTTCTAGCTTTCTGGCTGCAAAAAACACATTTCATAAACTAACGGAACTTCAACTGAACACGTGGAGACGAACGCCCCTTGCCGTCAATACACAGCCGGATATTAGTGCCGTGGGAAACGACGAAATACTGGAGCTTGCGGTCCGAACCGGCTGCTGGTTGCGATCAGACAGCATTATTAGCGAGGAACCCATTCAAATAGAGGAGTTGGCAAATCGGCCCCCGTGGCTCCCCGTGATCACGGAAGACGGCTATTTGCGCCAATATGACGTCGACAAGATACCGGTGGATCAGGCGGGAGTCAACTTGCGAGAGAATGCCATGCTTCACGTGCTTGATCTGGGGGCGAACTACTGGTCGCTTTGGACCGAGGCGGAAAATCTCGCGCGCTATAACGAAAAGTACCCGAATGGCTTCCGCGCTTTGCAACGCCGTATGGGATACCGCATCCGTCCTGCTTGGGTTTGGCAGCGTAAGCGGTTGGGAACGTTTGAACTGATCATTGCGATTGCCAACGATGGTGTTGCGGCGATTCCTGGTGTCCTCGTTCTAACGTTGAAGGATGTGGAAGGAAATTATCGGAGTCTTGGGTCACTGGATGGGGGCCAGCCGCTTGCGGGAAAGATCCGGCAATGCTCTTTTTTGTTGCCTGTGGATATGCATGCCGGAAAGCTAAAGCTCAGTGCGCAGATCGAGACTAAAGGCGCGATCCGGCGTCCAGTGAGATGGGCATGTGAGCAGCCGCTGGATCCGGACGGTTCCTTTCTGATCACCTTGAAAGAGGCAAAGGCGGAAGGCTGGTTGAAAGGCGTGTAATCGGCCGTTGCGCGATGAGAATCTTGCTGAATGTTTACGGGAAGCCCTCGTTTTTAGCTCGGAATCGCGAGCTGAATTCGCGTTGTCGACTAAAGGTTTCGAATCGCAGGTGCGTGAATCCTTCGCTAGAGCCTCTCTGTTATACTTTGTTGTGCGGACGCGAATTCTCGGCGTAATTCCCGCCCGGTTTGCCTCTTCAAGATTCCCTGGAAAAGCTCTCGCCTCTCTAGCCGGTAAGCCCATGCTCCAGCACGTATGGGAGCGTGCGGCAATGTCGCGTTACTTGAGCGATGTCGTGATCGCTACCGATGACGAACGCATCGCATCTGCTGTTCGAAAGTTTAGTGGCCGTGTCCGCCTGACCAGCTCGGCTCATCCAACCGGGACCGACCGCCTGGCTGAGGTCGCCTCCGCTGAGACTGCGGCGCTCTACGTGAACATTCAAGGTGACGAGCCCCTCATAGATCCGGAAGCGATAGACGCCTCAATCCTCTCGATGCTCGACGGTGACGAGACGGTCGTGATGAGTACCCTCAAGAAGCGCATCCACGACCCGGCGGATATTTCCAATCCGAATGTGGTCAAGGTCGTCACGAACCTGATGGGTGACGCCATCTACTTTTCCCGATGTCCGATCCCGATGGTCCGCCAAGGCGCTCAGGGCGATGCGGTCTTCTTCAAACATATTGGTCTGTATGTCTACCGCCGCGATTTTCTGCTGAATTATCCTGACCTGACGATCGGGCCGCTCGAACAGGCTGAGTGTCTTGAGCAACTCCGCGCCCTCGAGAATGGCTATCGGATCCGCGTCGTCGCTACTGATTACGAATCGCTTGGCGTCGATACTCCCGAAGATTTAGAACGTGTCAATCAACTTTTTTGTTCTGTGACAGATCGCTTTGACATCGATGGAGGCTAATGGCTAAATTCATTTTTGTAACCGGCGGCGTTGTCTCGTCTCTTGGCAAAGGAATCGCGGCAGCATCGATTGGCTGCCTACTGGAAAGTCGAGGGCTGCGTGTCACACTTCAAAAATTTGATCCGTACCTCAACATAGACCCAGGCACCATGAGCCCTTTCCAGCATGGAGAGGTGTTCGTAACGGATGATGGCGCCGAGACCGATCTTGATTTGGGCCACTATGAACGCTTTACCCACGCACAGCTCACTCAGTCGAATAACCTCACCTCCGGCCGCATCTACGAAAACATCATTACCCGGGAACGCCGGGGCGACTACCTGGGCAAAACCGTTCAGGTGATTCCGCATGTCACCAACGAAATCAAGGCAGCGTGCCGCAAGGTTGCCGCTGATGTCGATATCGTAATCGTCGAAATAGGTGGCACGGTAGGCGATATCGAATCCCTGCCATTCATAGAGGCCATTCGTCAGATGCGTCATGAAGAAGGGCGCGACAACACGCTCTTCGTTCACCTTACGCTGGTCCCGTGGATCGCGGCGGCGCAGGAGCTCAAGACCAAACCCACCCAGCATAGTGTGAAGGAATTGCGCGCCGTTGGTATTCAGCCGGATATTCTGCTCTGCCGTACGGAACGCTCACTTCCCGACGATGTAAAGGAGAAGATCGCCCTTTTCTGCGACGTAGACGTCAAGGGTGTCATCACGGCTAAGGATGTTCGCTCGGTGTACGAGATTCCTCTTGTTTTTGCAGAACAAGGCGTGGACGAAACCATCCTGCACGTCCTCCATTTGAACGCCGGCAAGCGCAATCTTTCCAATTGGACCGAGATGCTCGAGCGCATGAAGAACCCGGTTCGCGAAGTCAGTATTGGCCTGGTAGGCAAATACGTCGAGTACGAAGATTCCTATAAGAGCTTGAAGGAAGCCTTACTGCACGCGGGGATCGCGCACCGTGCGCGCGTCAATATCGAATGGATCGAGTCCGAACGGATGCAATATCCGGAATGCGCCGAGTACCTGACACGCTTCGATGGCGTGCTGGTTCCTGGTGGGTTTGGCAAGCGCGGTATTGAAGGAATGCTGAATGCCATCCGATGCGCCCGCGAGAACCGTATTCCGTACTTCGGCATCTGCCTCGGAATGCAAACCATGGTGATTGAATTCGCGCGCAACGTCTGCGGGCTCAGTGAAGCGGATTCTACTGAATTCAATCCCGCCACGCCTTATCGAGTCATTTACAAGCTGCGCGAGCTGAAGGGCGTGGATGAATTAGGTGGCACGATGCGTCTTGGTGCATACCCTTGCCGTTTAACCGATGGCAGTCTTGCCCAGCAAGTCTACGATGCAAAAGATATCGGCGAGCGGCACCGCCACCGCTATGAGTTCAATCGCGAATTTGAACAGATTCTTACAAGTCACGGACTGCGGCTTACAGGCCAGACGCCCGACGGAGTTTACGTCGAGATCTGCGAACTGCCGGGTCACCCGTGGTTCCTTGGCTGTCAGTTCCACCCCGAGTTTAAATCGAAGCCTCTTGAACCCCACCCACTTTTTACCGGATTCCTGGGGGCTGCCCTACGGCATCAGGGCGAGAAGAAAATCAAAACCGCCGAGCCCGCACCTGTTGAATATTCGCACGCACAATGACCGAGGTCATTGCCGGTAATGTCAGTTTCTCGAATGATCAGCCCCTAGCTCTCATAGCCGGCCCGTGCGTCATCGAATCCGAAGAGCATGTCCTGACGATGGCGCGCGCGATACGTGACCAAATCGGTGCGTTTGTATTCAAAGCGTCATTCGATAAAGCCAATCGAAGCAGCGTCGCTTCTTACCGCGGACCGGGGCTCACGGAGGGGCTTCGGATTCTGTCGGAAGTCCGTCGGCTCGGGATTCCCGTTTTGACCGATATTCATGAACCTGCCCAGGCGGCGATAGCAGCCGGCTTCGTGGACATTCTTCAGATACCGGCCTTCCTGTGTCGCCAAACCGATCTCCTTCTGGAGGCCGGGAAGACCGGACGCACGGTGAACATTAAGAAGGGCCAGTTCCTCGCGCCTGCCGATTTTGCTCGGGCAGCGGAAAAGGTCGCTTCGACCGGCAACCAAAACATTATCCTGACGGAGCGCGGATCGTCCTTCGGATATAACAACCTGGTGGTGGACATGCGCGGATTAGGTATTATGGCCGCTACCGGTTATCCGGTTGTTTTTGATGCGACTCACAGTGTTCAGCTTCCGGGCGCAGCGGGTACCACTTCCGGGGGGCAGCCGGAATTTATCGAGCCTCTGGCTCGGTCCGCTGTGGCTATCGGCATCGCAGGTATCTTTGTAGAAACGCATGACGATCCTGCCCGAGCGCTTTCGGACGGCGCGAATGCCCTGCAGCTTGACCTTCTCGCCAATTTTTGGAACCGGCTCCGCCGGATAGATTCGCTAGTAAAGAGCTTTCCGGGACCAACGCCAGCCCAGGTCAGTGCGTCTTAATATAAAAGTTATCCACCTTTATGAGCTCTTGGACGATGGAAAAAATAACGGGCACCCTACGGAAGCGTGAGGCTCCGAAGATGCTGGCCGGAAGATTGAATCGGCAGCCGAGGAGCCTGCCCCATGAGAGAGGCTTCTCGCTCATCGAGCTTCTGGTTGTGATCGCGATCATTCTGATCATTCTCTCGATCGCTGTTCCTCAAATGGCGAAGATGCGGATGAACGCCCAGGAAATGGCTGCTGTCGAAGAAATCAGCACGATCAACAAGGCGCAGACGCAATACTACTCTCAGTTCAATCAATATGCCACCAGTCTTGGCCAGCTGGGCCCTCCTGCTTCTGGCGGGGCCGCGGAAGGTCCACAGGCCTCCGGCCTGATTCCAACCAATCTCGCCACCGGCGCGAGCGGCGGTTATAATTTCACCGTTACTCAATCACCCCAAGGCTATGCGGTCGTGGCGGTTCCTAAGACTTTTGGGACTACGGGACGGCGAACTTTCTATTCCGATCAAAGCGGTGTGACGCGGCAAAACTGGGGGCAGGACCCGGCTACTCCCAATAGTCCCCAATTGTAAGATCGTCACTGGTGAGGGTCTCTGGCGCGGTCTCGCTATTCTTGTTTGCGGGCATCGCCGCCGCCCAGACAGCATCGGAGATCGCCAACAAGGTCCACCAGGTCGCCCTCGATCCGCAGCAGACCTATCGTGTCCGCGATCTCGAGATTGTTCACGGGGACATAAAGATATATCTATCTGAAGGCAGCGTTTCCTTTCTTACGCCGGTAGATCATCGCCTGGTTGGGGCGCTTTTTACGACCGAGGGCACTGAAGGGGGAGACGCCGAAGTGATTCTCCTTCCGCCTTCCACAAGTGAGAGGGCGTCGCTCGCGCACTTCGCCAAAACACCGAACATTGACGAACATTTCGGAACGGCGCTTTTCTTTTTCACCGACGGTACCGCGAAAGAGATGCTTGATCAAATTCACCGCAGCCCGCTGCGCGCCGCGCCGGAAGTGGCCGCTGAGCTTTCAGATCGCATGAACCCGGTAGCTCGCGCCATAGCGGGACAGCTGGAAGTCCTGCTGGTCGAGGGGCTTCTCGACCAGCATCATCCTGAGACGGGCATCTTCCATGCAGCCATCGCCGGGCGAACACTAGGCCCGTTTGATGTCACGTACGATCCCACTCAATCGGAATCGATCTTTGTCGGCCGGGCTCCCGATTCTAAGGACAAGCCATTCCAGCTGTGGACGAATTTCCGGCCTCGGCACGCCACTCCATTCGTACAGCCGGTTCCCAGCATTCGGGAGTACCGGCTGGATTCGACCATTCATCCCGATCTTGGGATTGAGGTGTCAGCCGAGTTCAAGATCAAAACTTCATCTGAAGACGGTCGCGTACTCGCGCTCAGCTTGTCTCCGCGGCTCAGCGTCTCATCAGCGACCATCGATGGAATACCGTGCGAGATCCTGCAGCGCACTTCAAACCGAATGACCGAGTTCGGAAGTACAGAAACTTTTCTGCTTGTTTCGGCTGTTCCGTTAAGTCCTGGTATTGACCACGTGGTGGCACTGCATTATGCAGGGTCGATCATACGGCAAACGTCGACCGGCGAGTATTTCGTAGATGAACGCAATAGCTGGTATCCGGTGAACGGCCCCGTACTGGCTGATTTTGACCTTACGTTCCACTGTCCGGCGAACCTTCATTTAGTCTCCACCGGAGAGCCGGTCAGCGATACCGTCGAGAACAATATTCGCACTGTACATCGCAGAACCGTCACACCTGCGGTACTCGCAGGCTTCAACCTCGGTGAGTACACGGTTCGTCAGCAGGAGCACAATCGATATTCCATTGAGATCGACTCTCCGAAAACTGTCTCCGCGGAGCTTACCGCAGACCCGACGTTGCCCGAGCAGACGGCGAGCATTCTTGATCACTACACACGCCGGTGGGTCCCGCTTCCGATCAAGAACGTCGCAGTAACTCCCATCGCCGGGTACTTCGGGCAAGGCTTCCCCGGGCTCATCTACCTGTCGAGCGTGTCCTACGTCAAGACCGAAAGCCGCGCGGCCAAACTACGCAATTCGCGCTTCGATGCTTTCTTTTCGGAATTGCTTCTACCTCACGAGATCGCGCATCAATGGTGGGGCAATATCGTGCGAGCGGCTGACTATCGGTCAGGGTGGATTACCGAAGCCATGGCAAACGAATCCGCTCTCGAATATATTGAATCAACAAGAGGAGTTGCCGCCCGTGATGAGATTCTTGCCGAGTATCGTAAGGATCTCGTCCAAGAGAAAGATGGCTCCACGATCGAATCCGCGGGGCCGGTCGATTTCGGGCAGCGCCTGATCGATAACTTTGGCTTGGTTACATGGCAAACGATCGTATACGAGAAGGGTTCCTGGATCCTGCGCATGCTGACCGAGCGTTTAGGCGCTGAGAATTTCCGCCAGATGCAGCGCCGCCTGCTCGAGCAATACAAGGGCAATCCGTTGAGCAACGAACAATTTCGCGAAGTGGCGAGGAGCTTTGTACCGGCCGGGCAGCCAGATAAATCGCTCACCAGCTTCTTCGATACGTGGATATACGGGACGGGCATCCCGGCATTAAATGCGCACTCCAATGTGCGTTCGGTGACGGTAGACGTTTCCGGCGTGCCAGACGATTTCCTGGTGGAAATTCCGTTGCGTTGCCGAGGGTCGAGTATCTACTGGGTGCGCGCCAGTGGCGGCTCCAATACTTTCGAACTGCCCGCGGGGATCTCGAACTGCGAATTGCCGCACCAGCGTGACTTTCTGTATGTGCCTGGCAAGAGATTGTAATCAATCTTAACGCTCTCGTCCGATTTAGGCAGTTGCTTCGAGTTCGGCGCTCACTGATTCCCACCGCATCATCGCTTCATTGAGCTGCGCTCGCTGCGAATCGAGAAGAGCAGAGAGCCGCATCGCTTCCTCGGCTCCGACGAAATCCGAAAGAGCCATTTCGGCGCGCTGAATGCCTTCCTCCAGCCGGGCAATTCGGCTCTCGAGTTCCTGCGCTTCGTCCTGCATCTGTTTCAGCTTTATTGGGTTGATTCTTTTAGCGACGGGCATCGCGATCGGTGCCGGCGGCGGAATGCCGATCATCACATCTCGCACCGTGGGCGTCTGTTCCGGTCCGCCTGCCTTTCTCCAGAGATAAT
Organism: Terriglobia bacterium; assembly: GCA_963757345.1. Lineage (GTDB taxonomy): Bacteria > Acidobacteriota > Terriglobia > Bryobacterales > Bryobacteraceae > Bog-105. The sequence goes on from CAVWRP010000018.1 coordinate 58,693, forward strand.
CGGCATAGTTACCCGGGTACACATGAAGAGTGCCGTCGGCCACTTCGAAAACACGGTTTGCCAGGTTCTCGATAAAATATCGATCATGTGAAACAAACATGACCGTGCCCGTAAACTTCTCGAGGGATTCGAGCAGCACGTCCTTGGCGCGCATATCCAGGTGATTCGTTGGCTCATCAAGCAGAAGAAAATTTGCCGGGTGCAGCAGCATGCGTGCCAGCGCATAGCGATTCCGCTCGCCGCCCGAAAGAACTCCAACTCGCTTGAACACATCGTCCTCGCTGAACAGAAAACAGCCGAGCAGATTACGTAGCTCAGTGTTTGTGGTACGGGGAGCCGCCTCGCTCAGGTCGTCCAGTACACGTGCATCGGCATTCAGCTCGCGATATTGGTCCTGGGCAAAATAGTCGAGATTCACGTTATGGCCCAGCGTGAATTCGCCGGAGGTGAGTGGTTCTGTTCCCGAGAGCAGCTTCATCAATGTAGATTTGCCGGCTCCATTTACCCCCACCAATGCGATGCGGTCGCCTCTTTCGATGATGAAGTTGACATTTTGCAGGACTTGCTTCTGGCCGTAATGCTTTGCCACGTTTTTGAAGGTGGCTACTACACGTCCGCTTGGCTTTGGCTGAGGAAAAGAAAAATGAATTGTCTTTTCCTCAGGCGGCAGCTCAATGCGTTCAATCTTCTCGAGTTCTTTGATGCGGCTTTGTACCTGCTTCGCCTTGGTTGCCTGGTAACGAAAGCGACTGATGAATGCTTCGAGCTGTTGGATTTTGTCCTGCTGATTTTTATATGCGGACTCGAGCTGCGTCAACCGCTCGGCTTTCTGTTGACGATACTTCTCGTACCCTCCCGTGTAGAAATGAACCCGCTTGTTCCAGATCTCGACAATCTTTTTTACCGTTACGTCGAGGAAGTAACGGTCGTGTGAGATAAGGATGTAGGCGAACTCGTAATTCTCCAAATACTGTTCGAGCCAATCCCGTGCCTCAAGGTCTAAGTGGTTAGTTGGCTCATCGAGTAGAAGCAGGTTCGGCTTTTCGAGGAGCAGCTTGGCGAGCGCGATGCGCATCTGCCAGCCGCCTGAAAACTCCTCAGTCTGCCGGAGCCAGTCCTCCTTGCGAAAACCCAAACCTGTAAGAACGGTTCCAACCTGCGCCTCGATCGTGTAGCCGTCGCGCGAACGGAATTCGCTGTCGGCCCGTTCGAAGCGCTCGCTCACTGATCGATATTCCTCGCTGCCCGGATCCAGCTCGCTCATGCGCGCGGCCAGCTCTTCTAGTTCGCGCTCTAGTTCCTGGACGCCGGCGAAAACGCTAAGACATTCCGCAAATACCGTACGGCCGGCTACCTGCAAACCATCTTGCGGAAGGTATCCGATTCGGATGCCCTTAGTTGCTGTGAGCGAGCCGTAATCCAGGGTTTCAAAGCCGGCGAGCGTCTTTAGCAGCGTGGATTTGCCCGTTCCATTGCCGCCAACAAGACCCGCTCGTTCCTTCGGTGTAACCAGCCAGTCCAGCGAGTCAAACAGCAATTTATGCCCGAATCGCTTGCCGGCCTCCGTGAGTTGCAACATCCGTAACCATTTTCGCTAACGGCTGGCGCGAAGAATGGTGCGGAGTTCAGGCGGCCAGCAGTTCGAAGGCGTTCGACAGATAGCTTTTGAGATCGTTGCGCTTTACAACCGCGTCGAGAAAACCATGCTCAAGCAGAAATTCGCTGCTCTGGAACCCCTCAGGAAGCTTCTGCCGAATTGTTTGCTCGATAACGCGCGGCCCGGCAAATCCGATCAAAGCCGCCGGTTCGGCGATGTTCAGATCACCGAGCATAGCGAAACTGGCTGTGACGCCGCCTGTTGTTGGATCGGTGAGGACGCTGATATAGGGAATTGCAGCCTGGTCCAGCCGCATAAGAGCCGCCGAGAGTTTCGCCAACTGCATTAGGCTGATTGCACCCTCCTGCATACGCGCACCTCCCGAGGCCGAGACGATGACCAGAGGCGTCTTTCCATTGATGCATCGCTCAATTGCGCGCGTAATCTTCTCGCCCACAACCGCGCCCATGCTTCCCCCAATGAACTTGAGCTCGAGCGCGCAAATCTCTACTTTTCGGCCGTTCACAAGGCCAGTCGCGCACAGCACGGCGTCTGGCAGTTGGGTCGCTTTCTGCATTTCCTGAAGCCGTTGGTCGTAGCTTTTCGAATCTACGAAGGACAACGGGTTCGAGGATCGAAGATTGTCGTCGTAAGTCGTATATGCGCCGTTGTCGAAGAGTTGTTGCAATCGATCGCGCGCGCCAATACGGAAGTGATGACCGCATTTAGGACACACCTGCAGATTATCTTCAATCATTTTGCGCCAGATAATCTGCCCGCAAGACTCGCACTTCTGCCAGAGCCCTTCAGTCCGCACAGTTTTCTCGTTTTCAGGTGGAGGAAAGTTGCCCTCGACGGAAGGTTTCTGTCGATTAAACCAGGCCATGTAAACCCACCACGTTATCACGCCGCAAAAGGGCAGATACCATTGAACCCATGAGCGCAACTGACCTGAGCAAACTTTGGGAAGAGCATACGACGGATGAATTCGTGACGCGCGATGTCGAGGCCACTCTTTCAACGATGGTAGAGGATGCCTATGTCAACCACATCCCAGTGATGACCGGAGGAGCGGGGAAAACGGAATTGCGCCGCTTCTATTCTGAGGACTTCATTCCGAGAATGCCGCCGGACACAAAGCTCATGACAGTATCGCGCACGGTGGGAACGGATCAATTGGTCGATGAGATGATTTTTTCCTTCACGCATACTCAGGAGATGCCGTGGATGTTGCCGGGCGTGGCGCCTACAAACAAGCCGGTCCGGATACCGCTGGTGGCGATTGTCCATTTCCGTGACGGCAAACTGGCGCATGAACATATCTACTGGGACCAAGCTTCGGTCTTGAAGCAGATCGGACTTCTCAGGGATGATTCTCTACCCGCTTGCGGAGTCGAGACCGCCGACAAGATCATGAAGCCTGCAGATTCCTAAAACTTGCCCTGTCGATAGCCCTCTCCAGCGCGCCGCGTGCTTGCTCTGCAGCGGGGCCATGGCCGGGCAGGATACGCTTCAGATCATATTCGAGAAGACGTTTGGCGCTCAAGAGAGCCGTTGGGTAGTGCCACGTGGCTGGCTTGGTGAGCGGGAAGTACCAGGGAGGCTCGAACGGTAAGCGTACTTTTTGGAAGGTTACCAGGGCATCGCCCGCATAAAGGGTTCCGTCGCGCTCATCGAGAAAGGCAAGGTGGCCCGGCGTGTGACCAGGCGTATCGATCGCTTGTAAGGATCCAATTCGATCACCGTGCTTTACGAGCACGTCTGGTAGATTCTTAACTCTTTTGAAGCTACCTTTGACCGGAGTCTGCGCTTCATGCGGTAACAGAGTCATGCGGCTCGCTCTGACGCCTTGCGCAGCCTCTGCCATCAACAGCGATTCGCGCGCACCAACCATTACCGACACGCCGGGAATCATCTGCTTGAGCGCGTCGAGCGAACCTACGTGATCCGTGTGCGAATGCGTCAAAAGAATGCGGCGAATAGGCTGTCCCATGAGCCGTGAGGCCTCGCGAATAATGCGGGCTGCACCTAGCGCGGTGTCGACCAGAGTCAGCTCGTCGTTCTCACGAACCAGGTAACAGTTCATGAAATTGAATCGCTTGATTTGCCAACAGGTGTCGGAAATCCGGCAAACAGGCAAAGGGTCACCTCACCATTAGAAAAGAATAACCGGTCAGGCCCTGGCTTTTCTTTGGGACCGGATCTTCTGCATTGCCCAGAGCGGAAGAAACCGCGGTGTGATGAGAAGATACCGGCGCCATAGGCGCGCCGGTTCGACCGCCAGGCGGAACAACCACTCGAAACCGCTGCGCTGCATCCAGCTTGGAGCCTGACGCGTGTGGCCCGCATGAAAATCGAACGCAGCGCCGACGCCGATCATGGTTACACCAGGTAAGGATGAGCGATGCGCGTACATCCATTTCTCCTGTTTTGGTGTGCTGATGCCGACGAAAATGAGATCCGGATCGACAGTCCGGATAAGTTGCTGGACATTTTCATCTTCCTCAGGTGTCAGCGGGCGAAATGGAGGTGAATACGCGCCTGCTATCTGTAAGCCCGGGAAACGCGCAGCGAGTCGGTCGGTCAACTGCACTAGCGTATCTTCCCGACCCCCATAGAGGAAAATGCGTTCGCCTGTTTGCGATGCCTGGCGACAGATTTCAAGCATTAAAGTGGGACCGTATACGCGCTGCTGCTCCTTCCAACCGAATGAGCGAATTGCCCAGACAAGCGGCATGCCGTCAGGAGTCACGATGTCGGCTTCATTAAGGATTTTGGCGACTTCGGGGTCGTCCCGGCTCACAATGATGCCGTGGACAGATGCCACGCAAACATACCGGGCGTGAGGAAGCGGTACGGTGCGGCGCTCCTGGGACCATTGGCGGCAAAGTTCAACTACTTCGGGGTAGCTCGTCTTACTGATGCCGATTCCAACGATATTCTGCTTTTCAGGAAGGCGATCCATGCAATTATGACGCGCTTTCAGGGTAACGCGAGCATTCGGGAGCATGCCCGCCTTTCAGTTGAAAGCAGCGACCGGGCAGAAGTGATCACGCCACATTGGCATGATGAATTGGTAAGGACTTGACGACGGCAAGTCCCAGTCCTTTGACGAGAATAGGAAGTTGGCGATGGCTATGAATGCAACGCCAGCGGGACTCAGCCCGATCCGGCGGCCCTTACCGAAGAAACACATTGCTTCTCATGCCGCGACTCACTGTCGATACCTTCCGCCGGAAAACGCTGCGCATAAAAAGTTTCGCCGGAGCGAAATGACTGCTCCGGCGAGGAGATAAGACCTTCTACGCCGAATGAGAGGCCTGAGCCTTTTTCGTTTTTGGTTGTCCCGTTGCCGCCTGATAATCCTCGACGGTGGCTTGTTGAATGAGAGGCTTGGAAAGAGTTGTTAAAAGGAAATCAGCGCTTTCCTCTTCGCCGAGGGTGTGGCTGAGCAAAGTAGCTACGTCTCTCTCATTAATCTGACGAGCCAAAGCTCGTACGGTCCCGTACCCGGAGATTTCGTAATGCTCTACTTTCTGGGCCGCAGTGACGAGTGCAAGATCAGCCGCTAAGTTCTCCTTCTGCTTGCCCTCGTCTATTGTTTCCTTGCCCTCTGCAATCAGACCTTGCATCGCCTTGCACGCCTTGGGCTGAGCCTCCTCGCCCAAAAGTTCGAACACCTCTTCAAGCCTCGCGACGTGCTTTTGGGTTTGCTCCAAGTGTTTTTGAAAAGCTTCCCTTAGTTTCGGGTTGTGCGCGGCGGCGGCCATTTCCGGTAGCGCTTTGGTCAATTGCATCTCTGAGTGAAGAAGATCTTGCAGGCCCTCTACGAGCAGTTCTTTCAGCTGTGACATGATTTTTTGCCTTCCAGATTGTTCGGGAACTAGTGCTTCGCCAGAATCCGCTTTTCTTTCTTGTCTCCGTGGAGCGACCCGCCATTTGCAGACCGGCTGCCGGCCTTTTCGGACGCAAATTCCTTAAAGGCCGGTGCTTCCACCATCTCCCATTCACCGCCCTCATTCCAGGGGCCGCGTTCGTCAGTTTCTCCACGATCGCCAATCCCGGTAGAATCGTTGAAAAACTGATTGACAAGGTCAGGCGTCGGCGGAATTCTACCGATCGAAAACTCCGGCTTGCCCATGCTGTCCAGAGCCGCGGTGAATGCCTTCATATGCGTGATCTCGCGCGTCATAAGAAATTGCAGAGCATCAATCGTGCCCGGATCGTCACAAAAATCAATGAGCCGCTCGTAAACAATCTTGGCCCGTGCCTCTGCAGCGATATTGCTTCTAAGGTCGACGTCGAGTTCGCCCGTGATCTTCAGGTAGTCGGCAGTCCAGGCGTCGCCCATAGAGTTAAATAAATTCACGCCGCCACCGCCGGCAATCGCGATCAAGGGATCGGCATGCGCGGCATCGCGATCCGACTTGAGCGGTTTCAGATGCATGCGCGCAAGCGTCCCGACAATTTCCAAATGACTTAATTCTTCTGTTCCAATGTCCATCAACAGGTCTTTTCGTTCCGGATCGTCGCAGTTGAGACCTTGGATGGAATACTGCATGGCCGCAGCCAGTTCTCCGTTAGCTCCGCCAAATTGCTCGAGTAACATATTGCCGAACCGCGGGTCTGGCGTGCCGATGTTAACGGTATACATCAACTTTTTTATGTGGTGATACATAGGTCTCCCTCAGATCTGTGATCAGATAAATCGCTTCAAGTATTGGAGCGTGCGCTGCCACATTCGGCGCACTAGCAATGATACGCGGGTCGCGCCATAACGCTTGGGATGCGCGCTTTGCGGCCAGAGGCCGTTCTAACTGCTTTCTCGTTGCCCCGCAGCGTCAGCATCCGTCGCGGCGTGTTCGTTTTCCTCCTTGAATTCCCCTGCCGCGCTCTGTGTCACGCCCAGCGCAACAACTCCTGCCCGACAACGATTTCTCAACATCCCGGCCTCCTTTTTAGGCCGAGTTTTGCAAGTCGGTCACAGAAAGTTCTCAGCTCAATCTCCCTTGTTCCTGGTCGCTTACAGCCAAAAAATTTTTTCATGGTTCGTTTTGGCCTTTCTCCGTGCTACTCTCCGGCAGGCCTGTGACCCGCCTGCCGGCGGTTCACGGGCCGTTTCATTTTCCAGGAGAAAAACGCCCACTCATGACCACCGCCGCTTTCGAGCAGCACGTTCAGGCTTACTTTGACGAATACAAGCCCCAGGGTCTGCGCGAGCGTGAACTCGTTCAGTCTCTCGCCGAAACCCGCTGGCGTCTCAACCGCAGCTTCGCTCTCGAAGCCGCTCTGTTCTCCCAACCTGCCGACGATGCCGAGGAAGGAACTCCTGCTCCGAGCAATGTCGAGAACCTCATCAAGTACGAAAAGACCTTAAAGAATCTCCACCTGCAGGAAGCGCGCCTGAGTCGCCGCTTCGAAAAGGACATCGTCGAGCTTCGGGAACTGCAGCAAAACCGCTTGTGCGAAGAGATGTTATGGACAGGTACCGCTGGTGCCAGCACGAACGGCGACGCGAAAATGGCTTCGAATTTTCAAATGCTCAAAGAACTCCTCGCAGCCGACAGTAAACTCTTCATGAGCCCTCGCTCCCGAAACGGAGCCCCGAGCCCAGCGAGAGGTTGACTGGGGGTGACTCGATCCTAAAACGGAGCCCCGAGCATAAGCGAGGGCTTTAGCCATGCCACCCAGCCGCTCCTGGCTTCGAATTTTCAAATGACCGTTCGGTCTAATCAATTTGTGGTCGCGGTGGATTGGCCCAATGGCCGGATTCGTCTTTTCCACTTACAATCACACCTTTGAGGTTCCAGTCCAGGCCCGCCCTGACGATTGTAGGGCAATATCGTAGCGTCAGGCCGCAGCGTCGCTTCGTTGATTGATTCGCCTCGGAGCCATGCAGCAGAAGGTCGCTGTGAATGGATATCTCGCCGGCTTTAAGTTCCACGTTCACGGGCTCGCCCAAATTCTCGGCTCCTGGCACGGTCTGATTGAGAACATTTGCTTCGTCGGTTTCACTCAGCGCATAGGTCAAGTGGCCCAGGCGCTGAGTTGCCGGAATATAGCGCATGCAGGCATTTTCGACACTCGCATCGTCTATCGCCAGCCATGCTGTGACGGCCATCGACGGTGTCAGTGGCCAATAACTCGAGTCCTGATGCCAGGAGACCTTTTTACCGTCTCCGGGCATTTTGCAAAAGAAATGCGAGCCCCAGGCAACAACGTTATCTCCGATCAAATCCTTAATACAGGCGACGATTCGGGGATTAGTCAGGATGTCATACACACGCCCGTAGCGGAGGTGTGCGGTACTGATCGAGTAGCTGTCGCCGCCAGCGGCCAGTGTCTTCGCTAGGAGTTCGTCAAAATATTTCCGGATGCTGGTAATCTCTTCTTCGTCGAAGATCCGAATGCCGGCCAGGTATCCTTCGCGATTAAAGTTCGCAATCTGCTGGGGTGTGAGCGCCACCGGGTGCTCTGTCGTCGACGGATGAAAACGCAGGTCGCGTTCCAGTTTGCCGAGTTCTTCTGTACTCGGGATAAAAGTTGGCGTGGTTGACGAGCTCATATCTTTCAATGCTGTCAGTCTATCGCGTGACCACTCGAAAACTGCGAGGGTGTCAAATAGCAGGATGGGATCACACCTGCTCGAAAGCGCGGAGTTCATAAAGCCGTATCGGATCACAAGCGCCAAAGGCTTCCGGTTAAAGCATCACGATCCGGCGGACACGCAAGGTCGCGATCTGAAAAAGAAAGCCCGCAAGCTGCTGCAGGAAGGCGTGGAAAGGCTCGCGGATATGCAGCAGAAACTCTACGCGCAAGATCGATGGGCGGTGCTTCTGCTTTTCCAGGCCATGGATGCGGCGGGCAAAGATGGCGCAATTCGTCATGTAATGTCCGGGATCAATCCTCAGGGTTGCCAGGTTTCCTCGTTCAAGATTCCTTCGGCGGAAGAACTCGATCATGATTTTCTCTGGCGCACAACCAATCGCTTGCCGGAAAGGGGCCGAATTGGAATTTTTAACCGCTCTTACTATGAGGAAGTCTTAGTGGCTCGGGTGCATCCGGAGGTTCTCGCGCGTCAGAAACTGCCCCCTCCACGAGTGACGGAGAAGATCTGGAGAGAGCGTTTTGACGACATCAGCGCGTTCGAGGGGCATCTGGATCGCAACGGTACCGTCGTGCGGAAGTTCTTTCTCCATCTTTCAAAAGAAGAACAGAAGCGCCGGTTCTTGAGCCGACTGGAAGAGCCGGAAAAGAATTGGAAGTTTTCTGAGAGCGATGTCCGGGAGCGAGAGTGTTGGGACAAGTATATGGAAGCCTACGAAGAGGCGATTCGCCACACGGCCTCGACACACGCTCCCTGGTATATAGTGCCCGCAGACAACAAGTGGTTTTCCCGTCTGGTCATTGCAAACGTGGTCATTGAGACTCTCGAATCCTTGAAACTGGCTTACCCGAAAGTCGACGCGGAAAAGAAAAAGCACTTAGAGACCGCGCGAGAATTGCTCGAGAAGGAGCCGTGAGCGAAAACGCTTTTTAAACTGAGCGGAACGAAGTGACGGGGCTCCTTCGATAAAAATTGACTCGTTCGATCGGGGACTACTCGGATCGGAGCGCGGTCATGGGGTCCACGCGAGTGGCGCGCCAGGCCGGGATGTAGGCAGCAAGCAACGCCGCTGCTGACAGCACAAATACCGCCCAAAGGAACGTGCTTGGGTCGAGCGAACTCACTTGAAAAAGCTGAGCGGATAGGAAACGTGAGAGCGATGCCGCTGCGAGAAAGCCGATAACGGCGCCCAGGGCGACAAGACGCATGGCCTGCTTGACCACCATGCCCAGGATCTGCGAGCGACCGGCGCCGAGCGCCGCGCGAATGCCCAGTTCACGAGTGCGCTGCGTCACGTTATAGCTGATGACGCCGTACAAACCTAAAGCCGCCAGAACTAGAGCCGCGGTAGCAAAAGCCGTAAGAAGCGACACGGCAAATTGGCGCGGACCGAGCGCGAGAGCAATGCGTTCATCCATCGTCTTACCGTCAAAGACCGCCTGTCTGGGGTCTACCGAGTGCACCGCGTTGCGGATTGCCGCGCTTAAAAAAGCTGGGCTGCCGGTGCCGCGCGCCACGAAAAATAGCGTTCGAGACTCGGCGTTCTGATAAACGGGGTAATAGTACACGCCCTTCGCTGGGTCAACTGCAAGTTGCGAGTGTTTGACATGTGCCACGACCCCTACAATCGTCGACCAGGGATTCTTACGGTCATTCCGCAAGCGTTTGCCGATCGGGTTCTGATTGGGCCAATATTGCCGCGCCAGATTTTCATCGATGATTGCTACCGGCTGGCTACCCTTTCGGTCTGCGTCCGTAAAGTAACGGCCTTGGCGAAGGGGAATGCCCATAGTGGCAAAATAATCGGGACTGATGAGGCGGATACCACCGTGGGGTCCGGGGTCGCCTGGAGAGGCAGCTCGGCCGTCTATCGTGAAGGAGGCTGAAGAATTGTCACCACTAAAAGGCAAAGGTTCAATGCCGCCGGCAGATTTGATGCCCAGGGTATTCGAAAGTGCCTCGAGAACCGAACGATAGAAAGAGATCTGTTTGTTCTCGTCGGAGTACTGCGTCGCCGGCAGAGCAATCGATGCGGTCTGAACGCCGGCCGGATGAAAGCCGGTATCCACGAGGCGCAGTTTTGCCAGGCTCTTGATGAAGAGGCCGGCGCCCACAAGCAGAACAAGAGCGAGGGCAACCTGCGCTGCGACCAGAGCAGCCCGAAGCTTCTGACGATTTCTTCCTTCGGTGTCCGAACGGCCGCCTTCCTTCAATTGCTCGTACTTCTGGCCGAGGCGCGACATTCGCCAGGCCGGCGCGAGTCCGAAGAGCAAAGCGGTGATGAGCCCGAGGAAGATTGCAAAAGCGAGGACATAAAAATCGATACGAATCACAACGCCGGAGGCAATCTCGGGAGGTCGCGAGAGAGATCAGGGCCCGCAGGATAACCGAAGCAAGAAAAGTGCCGAGTGCTGTACCGGCAAGCGAAAGAATGAGGCTTTCCGTAAAAGCCTGCTTGATCAAGTGCCCTCTGGTCGCCCCCAAGGAGGAACGAATCGCGAGTTCGCGGGCGCGGCCGGTGGCGCGAACCAGCATCAGGCCCGCTATGTTGGAGCACGCAATCAGAAGAACAAACCCCACGGCTCCCAACAGGATGAGCATTTGCGTGCGGAGATCGCCGCCAGTAAGTTGAGTGAACGGCTCCACCACCATGCTCCATTCGGCACGTCGAATGAAGCTCCCATTTTCTGGATTGCTATCTGCTGCACGCTTGCTCAGCAGGCGCATGAAGCTGGAAGCCGAATTCAGATCGAGGCCTGGACGAAGGCGCGCAACGACAGTGTAGCTTTCGTTGAATCGGTTCGCCGGTGAAAAGGATTCCCGCGGTAAGCCGAGCGGAACCCAAAGATCCGCTTGTGAAGGCCAACGGAAAGTCGAGGGCATTACTCCCACGACGCGATAGATTTCGCTGTTTAACTCGATGGACTGTCCTACGATATTGCGATTGCCGCCAAAGAGCCGATTCCAGGTGCCGAAAGAGAGCACCGCCACGTGTTTGGTGCCGGGTTGATCTTCCTCTGCAAGAAAGCCGCGGCCGAGAAATGCTTTGGCTCCAAAAACGTCGAACCATTGCCACGTAACGGTGCCGCCCTGCAGACGCAGGGGTGATTCGCCGCCCGTGTAATTAAAACCCATCGCCTGCCCCATTGCCGCGGCCGAAAAAACCTCGTGGCTTTTGCGGACATCGTCGAAATCGGTGGCCGACATCTCGATGCGGTACAGATTGAGCTTCTTGTATGTCACCCGGGGAGCTAACAATTGTTCGGCGTTCTCGATTCCGGCAGGATGAAGGAAGAGGCCATTAACGATGCTGAAGATCGCGGCGTTCGCACCGATTCCCAGCGCCAGCGAAAACACTGCGGCGGCCGAAAAAGCCGGACTCCGGCGAAGAGTACGAAGGGCATGGCGGACGTTGTGGCTAAACATCATCAGTTGTTTAAGGTGCATGGTCACCGCCTTTTGGCGCTGCTCGTAAATAGTTCGATTTATACGCCCGGCCAGATGATGATCAGGCTCGAGTGTTCGTTTCCGGGATTTTCTTGTTCAAGGCTGAAGGGTCGTTCGCAGTATCAGTGCTCGTGCAATTCCCTCGTCTCCCTGAACTTATGCTTCAGCCAGGCGAGAACTACGCTCATCCCTTCGCCGGTTTTTGCGGAGACTTCGAAGACCTGCATTCCAGGACGAACAGACTGAATGTTCCCGTGCCCAAGCTCACGCGAATATTCGACAGCCGCTGCCAAATCGGCCTTCGTGATAATTGCGATGTCTGAGGTATGAAAGATGGTTGGATATTTGAGCGGCTTGTCTTCACCTTCCGTGACCGAAAGGAGGATCATGCGCGCCTTTTCGCCCAGGTCGTAACTGGCCGGGCAAACCAGGTTTCCTACGTTTTCGATGAAGAGGAAGTCAAGCGTTCCCAGGTCCCAATCTTCGAGGGCAGCGATTATCATAGTCGCATCCAGGTGACAGACGGTTCCTGTAGAGATCTGTTTGACCTGGGCGCCACTTCTTGCGAGGCGTAGAGCGTCATTTTCGGTCGCCAGATCACCAACGATAGCTGCGACTCGGTAGTCGGCCCGGAGAGTTGTCAGGACTTGCTCGAGGAGCGCGGTTTTGCCAGACCCTGGACTAGAAACCAGGCTTATGACGCAGACTCCGGCGGCCTCGAAGCGGTCGCGTAACAAACGGGCGCAGATGTCATTCTTGTTGAGAACTCTTTGGCGAACCTCGACGAGTCGCGTCTGAATCACGCCGTTAACTCCAGGGCAGCAACCTCGAGTTCATCCCCTTGCGTGACCCGGCCGGCCGGAGAACCGCAAAGCACACACTCCAGCCGCTGTAGCGAAACAGCAGCTCTTTCAGCGCAGCAGCCCGGGCAGTAAATGCGCAGTGGGATTTCTTCGATGACTAAATAGGAACCCTCAAGACAAGTTCCTTCGCAGGCCAGTGTGTAGGAGAACAGAAGGGCATCCTTGACTACGCCCGAAAGAGGGCCGAGCCTCAGGTGGACGGCGTGCACTCGGCCGCCTCCCTGCCGTGAGACTTCTTCTTCCGCGCCTTCGACAATACTCAGTGCCACTGAAAGTTCATGCACAAGCGCCGGGATTACATGGTGCTGATGCGAATGTATCGTTTGACATCTGGAAGCGCGGCGATCAGCAGGACCACAGCGAGCGCCATAATCAGGCCGCCAGTCAAGTTCTTGAACATTTCAAACCTCCACTAATTGTTTCTGTACTAACGAGACAGCTATGTCTGCAGCTTCCTCCACTGCGGCGGCAACGACTGGTGTCAATCCCATGCGTCCTTCTTCTCCGCCCAGATCTGCCGGTTCGCAACCGATCAATAAAATACGCCCCAATTCTCCGCCCATCGTTTGTACCATGCGAAGCACACGTACCGGGTCGACCGAGTGGCCGTCAAAACAATCGTTCTGTGCGGCGCCGAGATTGTTCAAATCGGGCTCCATTGCATAGAGGGTGCCTGGAGCTCCGCCCTGGGAAGTGGCATCCAGGAGGATAGTCAGGTCGGGTTTATCCAAGAGCGCATAGGCTAGGTCGAGGCCGCGAATTCCGAAATCGATCACCCGCACGTGCGCCGGGAGTTCACGTTTGGCAAGCGCTCGCGTGACCTCGCAGCCAAAGGCGTCATCGCCATTGAAGATATTGCCGACGCCTGCGATCAGGATGTTCATACCAATTCCACGTCTTCCGGGGAAAAGAAAAAGCGATGTCCGATCTGATGCGCCATTCCGAGATCCCTGCCGGGGTCATCTTCGACCGTGACAGCAAAGTGTACACGATTTTCAAGATCGCATTCGACAGATTCTATGATGGCGATCTTCCCATCCAGAGCGATGTCGAACACATCGGTCTTCTTGTGAGGCCGGAGGCGGACGCGGTCGCCCTGGCGAAAGGCAAGCTTATTGATATTCCGCAGGTTCCGAATTGCTCCGTGGAGCTTCGCGACCTGCTCGGCCGGAAGCGTTTCGGTGCGCTCGAGGATCTGCCGGCCATGCTCGCTGCCGGACCGTACTTCTTGCTTCTCTTCATCGCTGAGAGTAAGCACGCGAAGCGTGAGCATTTCGTCTATTTCTGTGCCATCAAAAAAGTCGCCATGACTTTCCGGCGCGATCTGCGGGTAATCGTAAAGGATGATGGGTGAGGAGAGCATCATGTGGCGGTCTCCTTCGTGCCCGGCCAACACAGGCCACGTACCAACGTTACGACAAGCCACCGTGGCTGCTCGATAGCGTTCCGGGGGGTCCAGCAGCGACACGAATTCTCCGTTACGAACCGCCAGCAGCGTGTGAGTGGAAAGCATCGATGACCCGGAGTTCAGCCTGCTCAGGTTGAGAATCCGGATTGTAAAACGCGAGAGTTGCGTCATCACTTCGGCTGATTCAATTTCGATGCTTCCTTCGATAGGCGGGAAGGAAAATGGCATCGACAAGGCCTGGGTTCCACCTGCGATGCGCGGAAAGATTAATTCCCGCTCGACATCGCCCTGCAGAAAGCGAACTTTGCAATCGACTTCAGTGTCTCCGAATGTCTCGATCAAACATTCGGTTTGCATTTCGCTCGGATCGCTTCCGCCGATCGGTCCCAGCGTGCCAAAGTGCCACCGCCGCTGATTCTTGATGGCGGACGGACGATAGGGATAAAGCAGAAAGCCCTCGTAGAGCACAGCATTAGCAATTTTCTCCACCGGCTCAAAGTTCATGAGGCAGCCTCTTTTTGATGGGGCAGAAGATGATTGATGGCTTGTTCCCAGGTCGCGAATCCGTGGCGTCGTTTGTACTCGTACAGGCGCTCGAAGATGTCGCGGTCCAAACGCAGCCAGGCACTGTTCGGATAGTAATGGTCCATCATCTCGCGCCACACCTGTGCCGCCAGACGGAATCTCGCTTCCTTATCCCAGCCGATTTGCTCAATTTGCAGCGCGCCATCCGCTGAGCGGTAAAAAATCGTTCCGCTGAACTGAAAGCAGAGCGGTATCTCGTCATCGCCAACGGCTCCATGGAAATATTTGGTCGCTGCCACGTTGAAGTCGAATGTGCAGGGTGCCGACAACGGAATCATGGCACTATCACTGAATTCCCGGACTGTCGCTGTCACCTGACACCAGAGCAAAGAACGAACAGTCTGGCTCCAGCGTTCAGGCTCTCCAAACAGATCGCGCAGTGAATTGCGCTCGGATAGATTGTAGCGGCGCTTCGAGGCCTCGATCAGAACTTGAGCCCGCAATGCCACGCTCTGAATCTGTTCACCCGCCTTCGAGTTTTCGATGCGTGTAACAAAGGCCAACGTGGGGACCGCAGCGAAAGGCAGCACCTCAGCCTTTTCGATCGCAAAGGTCAGGTTTGGCATTTGTATCCCCGTGAGCGAAGGTCCTCGAAAAAACGCCCGATCTCACCCCAAACCAGCGCACCGCCGGATAGCCCGTGCCAGTGCGATCGGATCAGACCGACAAGCTGGTAGCACGTGTCGATCGGAACGATAAAGTGGTCGCGCGTTTGCCCTACTCGATTCACCAAGAGTGCCTCGACGTCGGGCTGCAACTCCTGCAGTTCGGGATTAGCCCAGGCAATCTCTTCCCATGCTTCTAGACGCAGCGATGACTCAGCTGCCCCTGCGGGTCCCGGGTAAAGGGCCACGACCCGGTTGACAGGCGTCTGGAACGAGAAAAAAGCGAGCGAGATAGGAATCATCAGATCGTCCCACTGTGCGTCGGAAAGCTTGAAGTTGGGGAGGGTAAGTACTCGTCTGGGGATCTCTCGATAGGTTGTGCTGTCGTGTCTGGCGCAGGAATGGCAGGCGCAACGAATAAGCCGGGTGATTGGGTTGAACTGATGAATGTGATCGACCGGAAGGGTTGCACCGCAGGCGTCGCATCGCTCCTCCGGTTCGCGCGGACGAACAAACTTCCGCAGCGCAGCGAGGGGAGCTTGGGTCATTCTCAACCCTTCACAAGGGCAGGTCTGACAGCGAGAGGATCAAGCGCTTCGAGTGGCACGAAGCCGTTTTGCGGAGCGCTCTCCTCGATTACGATCTCAGTCGCATCGGGAACAGCATCGCGGAGAAGCGGCTCGAGCAACTGCGCTGCATTGCCATGCGAATGGCAACCGCCCGCCGCGACGCGAACACGGACCACGCCTTCGAAGACACTGACGAACTCGGCCTGCACGGACTGTTTTGCGAGAAACTGCCTGACGCGCGTTTCAAGATCTTCGGGGTGAAGATTGTGCAGCACTAAGAGGCTCGACACAAGGGGATCGCTCGCCAATCGACGAATGAGAATTTCGCCTGGCTGTCCTGATGCGGCTACCAAATCCAGCATTCTCTCCAGTCCAGCCCCATGCAGCGTGAGAATCGATTGAATCAACTCAGTGGTCGTTTCGCGCGCTTCACGGTCAGAAATTTCGTCAATCCGCCGAACGAGCTCATCGATTCGTCGGATTCCATCCTCATCGACATTTGCCATGAACTCTAATCCGTATGCCCACCCATTCCCTGGACTCCGAACATGGGGGAGTGGCGCACATCGAGCATTTTGCCGTTACCAAGATACATGTGAACCCCGCAAGGCAGGCAGGGATCGAAACTGCGCACGGCGCGCATGATGTCAATGCCTTTGAAGTTGTCGGGTCCGTTCTCCTCGAAGATCGGCGTGTTCTTCACTGCATCCTCGTATGGTCCGGGCGTACCATACACGTCTCGTGGGTTGGCATTCCACGGCGTAGGCGGATAGGGATGGTAATTAGCGATTTTGCCGTCGCGTATGACGACATGGTGCGATAGAACACCGCGTACGGCTTCATGGAACCCACAGCCAATCGCTTCCTCGGGAACGGTGAAGTCGGTCCATGTCTTGGTGTGGCCGCGATGCAGATCCCGCATGGCCTTTTCAACGAAATAGAGGGCGCACGCCGCGGCATAGGCCTGGAAGTAAGTGCGCGCGCGATCCCGCTCGATCGCGTTGCTCCACTTGGGAATCTTCCACTCGAACTCAGTTTCCGGAAGACTTGCTGTCTTCGGAAGGTAGATTTTTACGCTGTGTCCGGTAGCCTTGATGTACCCGATGTCGACAAGACCCGCCAATGCGGTCGCCCAGAACCGCGCGATGGGTCCGCCTCCGGTATCGAGAGCCAGATGGTCGCCCGTGCGCTTGTCGTACCAGCGCGGGGACATCACCCAGGAATAGTTGCCTTTGAAATCGCGCTTCTGGGGGCGCGGCGTCGTCGTTTGGTTCCACGGATGTAGCTGGTCAACGGAGTTTCCAAGCGGGTCTCGCCGTACAAACGTCTCACTTTGTTCCCATCCGTCGTAGTAGGAACTGCCCAGCAGAATGCGGATACCGAGATTGATGTCTACCAGATTGTTGGTAACTAACTCGCCGTCAACAACAACTCCGGGCGTAACATACATCGCCTTGCCCCACGTATCCATGTTGCGATAAGTGTAATCGCAGATCGCCGGGTCGTTGAATGATCCCCAACATCCGAGGAGAATGCGCCGCTGGCCTACTTTTTCGTAGCCTGGGAGCGCTGTGTAGAAAAAGTCGAAGAGGTCGTCGTGCAGCGGGACAACTTTCTTCATGAATTCGACGTATTTCATCAGGCGGACAAGATAGTCGGTGAAAAGCTGCACTGTCGGAACGGTACCGACGCCGCCCGGATAAAGTGTGGAAGGATGTACATGCCGGCCTTCCATCAGACAGAACATCTCGCGCGTCATGCGACTCATCTGCAACGTTTCGCGGTAGAAGGATCCTGTAAACGGATTTAGCGCCCGCATGATGTCAGCGATCTTGCGATAGCCGTGAAGACTCGCATTCGGAGCGTCGGTTGTCTCGGCCTTCGCCAATACTCCGGGATTGGTCTCTTTGACCATCTGCTCACAGAAGTCCACGCCCACCAGGTTGTCCTGGTAAAGATTATGGTCGAACATGTACTCGGCGGCCTCACCAAGATTGACGATCCACTCGCCCATGCTGGGCGGCCGGATGCCAAACGCCATGTTCTGCGCATAACAGGCGCAGGTTGCATGATTGTCGCCGCAGATGCCGCAGATACGGCTGGTGATGAAGTGTGCGTCCCGCGGATCTTTACCTTTCATGAAGATGCTGTAGCCACGGAAGATAGAGGAAGTGCTGTGGCACTCGGCTACTTCCTTGTTAGCGAAGTCGATCTTCGTGTAGATGCCGAGGCTGCCGACGATCCGCGTGACCGGATCCCAGTTCATCTCGACGAGTCGCCGCTGAGATTTGTCTATTGCTACGACGGGTTCGGTTGTAGTGGCCATAGTAAGTTCTCTTCCCGGATGTCTATCGATATGTCTGGGGCATGTAGCCCGTTGTCAGCCTTCCGCCAGTGTGACGCCACTTCGGTTCTTTATTAAGTGTGTTGTTAGTTATGCTCCGGAGCGAGCGAATCGCGCTGCCATAAAGGCCGATGACGGCGGCCGATATCCTTGCGCCGGGGGGCTCATCCATAAACGGCATAAATTTGTCGGGAAAGCCAGGCATGGTGCACCCGATGCATATGCCTCCCACGTTCGGGCAGCCGCCGATACCGGCCATCCAGCCGCGCTTCGGAACGTTGCAGTTGACAACAGGACCCCAGCATCCAACTTTCACGAGACATTTTCGTGAGTTATAGCTTTCGGCAAAATCACCCTGCTCATAATATGCGGCCCGGTCGCAGCCGTCGTGCACCGTCGCTCCGAAGAGCCATTTCGGCCGTAACTGTTCATCGAGCGGAATCATGGGAGCGAGACCAGCCAGTTGGTAAAGGAGGTACAGGAGAGTCTCCATGAAGTTATCCGGCTGCACCGGGCATCCGGGTACATTGACGATCGGGAGACCAGCCTTCGACTTCCAATACCAGCCCAAGTAATCGGCCAGGCCCATACATCCGGTTGGATTGCCCTGCATGGCGTGAATGCCGCCGTAAGTGGCACACGTTCCAATGGCAACAACCGCAGTTGCCTTCGGCGCCAGGCGGTCGATCCACTCACACGTCGTGATCGGTTGGCCGGTATCAGGATTGTTGCCCAGGGCGGCCCAGTAGCCTTCCGATTTGATCTTCTCGTTAGGAATTGATCCCTCGACCACGAGCACGAACGGCTCCAATTTGCCTTCGCTAGCGAGGTACCAGTACTTCATGAACTCGTCACCGACTTCGTAGGCGAGAACTGGATTATGCAGGTGAACTTTGGGAAGTCCGGGGATTGCGCCGAGAAGAACATCCTCAATGCTAGGCTGAGTGGCTGCGGTTATGGAAACTGAGTCACCATCGCAACCTAATCCAGCGGTGATCCACAAGATGTGGACTTCTGCGACGGCTGGCGCTTTTTGCGTCGAGCGACCGTACGGAGCGACTTCTGCCGGCATGGGCAAACTTTCCTCCGACTAGAGTCTGCTCCTTTTGATACGGGAAAGTCAAGGCTCGATTTTCTAGGTTGAACTTGGAAGAAGTAAGATCAAAAAATCGCTTCCATCAAGTATCAAATCAGCGCCATCTGCATCTTATTTTTAATACGCAGGGCACCGTATAGATACCAGCTAACAGATGCGCGGTAGCTGCTCGGTAAAAGGTAAATCGAGGATCCGGCGACCACCTATCTCGGTCTTCAATAGGACCATGCCAGGGTGGTCATGGCAGGCCCGGCCGATTACCCTGGCATCGCGACCGGCGGGATGAAGCCGCATTGCCGAAACAATGGAAGCCGCAGCAGGCTGAGGCACCAAAGCGACCAGCTTACCCTCATTGGCCACGAACAGCGGGTCAAGACCGAGAATTTCGCAAGCGCCTTTTACGTCCTCACGCACCAGCACAGCCGTTGCATCAACTTCAATGCCAATAGAAGAGGCTGTGGCAATTTCACACAACGAAGTCGCGAGGCCGCCGCGAGTAGGATCGCGCAAGGCGTGAATCTCACCCGCTTGCAGCATTACCTGAACGAGTTCGTTAAGAGGCGCCGTATCGGAGCGGATCTCGCCTTCAAATTCCAGCCCTTCTCGAACGGACATCACGGCCATCCCATGATCTCCGATCGATCCACTTAGGATTACCGCGTCACCCGGGAGCACGTTCGAGGCGGAGATTTCCGCTTTGCCTTCGATAAGACCAACGCCTGAAGTGGTGACGAACAACTTATCTGCCGATCCCTTATTCACCACTTTTGTATCGCCTGTCACGATGGCGACACCCGCGGCCCGCGCTGCTCGCGCCATCGAATCTACCACGCGGGAAAGTTCTTCAATGGGCAAGCCCTCTTCGATGATGAAGGCGGCCGAGAGGAACAGTGGCCGTGCTCCGCTCATTGCCAGGTCGTTCACTGTACCGTTTACAGCCAGATCACCGATATCGCCGCCCGGAAAGAAGAGCGGTGTGACCACGAAGGAATCGGTAGTGAATGCAAGACGCGCCGGCCCGGCGCTGAGAACTGCCTGATCGTCCAATTTACGCAGATAGACGTTGTCAAAGGCGGGCAAGAACAGATCGCGCACTAATTGCGCACTGAGTTTTCCGCCGCTGCCGTGCCCCATAATGATGTTCTTGCGCTCTGAAATCGGCAGGGGACACGCCAGGGCAAAATCATTCTCCATGCGAGGAGTCAGGCTCTCACCAAAGATGCAGTGCTCACAAGATGCCGGCCGTAATTGTAATAAGCGGCGCAAGCGCCCTCAGCCGAAACCATGGTCGCCCCGAGTGGACTTTCAGGCGTACATTGTTTTCCGAAAGCCGGACAGTCGTGCGGCTTTTTCAAGCCTCGCAGCACCTCGCCGCTGATGCAAACCGCGGGTTCGGTGGCATGTATGCTTTCCACATCGAAGATTCGCTCGGCATCATAGGCCCTGAATTCCGGGGCAAGGATAAAGCCGCTGCTCGGGATTACGCCAATGCCGCGCCATCCGCGATCGCAAACCTGAAACACGCGCTCGATCATCCGGCGAGCCGCTGGGTTGCCTTCGCGACGTACTGCACGCCCATAGGCATTTTCGAGTTCGGCACGTCCCTGCTCGAGTTGCCGCACTGCCATCAACACGCCCTGTAGGATATCTATCGGTTCGAAACCGGTGATGACAATCGGGACATTGTGCCGGGCAACAATCGGCTCGTACTCCTCCCAGCCCACGACTGCGCACACATGACCTGGGCCTAAGAAGGCTTGCACGCGATTGTTGGGCGAACTCAGAATACCGGTCACGGCCGGAGGGACGAGTACATGCGAGACCAGCACTGAGAAATTTGCGACGCCCTGTTCCTTTGCCTGCCAGACGGCCATGGCATTTGCCGGAGCGGTGGTTTCGAAACCGATGGCGAAGAAAACAACTTTCTTATCCGGGTTTGCGCGCGCCACTTTGAGACAGTCGAGCGGCGAGTAAACCACCCGGACATTAGCGCCTTCTGCTTTGATCTTGAAAAGATCGCTGCTGGAGCCGGGCACTCGAAGCATGTCTCCGAATGAACAAAAAATCACGTCGGGGCGCCGTGCGATGGCGTGGGCGCGGTCGATCATTTCGAGAGAAGTTACACATACCGGACAACCCGGACCGTGAACCAGCTCGACCTGCTCGGGAAGCAATGAGTCCAGACCGTACTTAACAATTGAGTGCGTCTGGCCGCCACACACCTCCATCAAGACCCACGATTTTGTCGCAGTCCGCCGAATCTCGTCGACTAGCTTTTGCGCCAGTTGTTGATCGCGGTATTCGTCAAGGTACTTCACGGCCATTCTCCTCCTGGTCGCTTTGCAGTTCGGCCAACTGATCCATCTCGGACAAATACTGGTATGTACGAGCGGCCTCTTCTTCGTCGACTTTACTGATCGCGAAGCCGACATGAACCAGAACGTAATCTCCAATTCTCGAATCCGGCAGATACGAGAGACATGCTTCGCGCGTGATGCCGCCGAAATCGACTTTTGCCATCAGCACGCCGAAGTTATCGTGCAGCGCACTGATCTTACCTGGTATAGCGAGGCACATCCGCAATTTCCTTTGAGATAGAATTCGCCGCTATCGCGGCCTGTCCGAGCGAGAGTCCACCATCGTTGGGAGGGACTTTGGAGTGCAGGAAAACCTGGAATCCAGCGGACCGAAGCAGCTCGACAGTGCTGGCCAGAAGCGTGAAGTTTTGAAAAGTGCCGCCGCTGAGACAAACCTTGTCCAAGCCGTTCCTTTCACGAAGCCTGCTGCAAACCACCTCAATCATACGCGCGATGGAATTATGAAAGCAACGGGAGATCCTTCCTGACGATTGGCCCCGAGCAACCTCGTGTGCAATCTCCGTCAGCATCCTGCGTGGGTCGATGATCCACGGAAGGCTGTCGGTGTGAAGTTCAAACGGATAAGTCTCGTCGTTGTCCGAACCAGCAGCTGCTTCGAGCAACATAGCGGACTCGCCTTCATAACTCGACTCCTGGCTAACTCCAGAGATTGCCGCGACGGCGTCGAAGAGGCGTCCGGAGCTTGAGGTTAGCAGCGCGGGGCGACCGATCAATCGGTCTAGAACCTTCCAGTTAGGGGATTCAACTCGATTCCAGCAGGGCAGATCAAGCTTGCGATAGTCTGGCCCGAGCGCCTCGAAAAGGTAAGCGGCGGCCATGCGCCAGGGCTGGGTGGCGGCGCGGTCACCGCCAGGCATTGGTACATAGCGCAGATGAGCACAGCGCTTGAACTGCGTGAAGTTACAGATCAGAAACTCGCCACCCCAGACCTGACCATCGGTACCATACCCTGTTCCGTCGAAAGCAACGCCAATAGCTGATTCGTCCAAGTCATTCTCAGCCATACAGGCGGCAACATGCGCGTGATGATGCTGGATAGCGATTTTCGGCTCGGGGCGTGCCTGCGCCCACCGGGAGCTGAGGTAATCGGGGTGTAAATCGTGGGCGATCAAACGTGGAGTGGACTGGTAAACGCTCTGCAAATTTCGTAAGGACTCATTGAAGAACTGCAGCGTTTCGTAACTCTCGAGATCGCCGATATGCTGACTCATGATTGCAAAACGACCTTTTGTAAGACAAAACGTACTCTTTAACTCGCCTCCGCAGGCCAGAATTTCGTCGAAATCCCGGGTCAATCGAATGGCGTCCGGTGCAAAGCCGCGCGCCCGGCGTAAGATTCGAGGAGTGTTTTCGAAAATTCGTACAACGGAATCATCAACACGCATGAAGATGTCGCGGTTATGCGTCACAATCTCATCCGCAAGCTGTCGAAGTTTTTCGTGAGCTTCTTCATTGTGGATTACGATTGGCTCCTCGCTTACATTGCCGCTGGTCATTACAAGGCAGCCAAGAGAATCGCTGAAGAGTAGTTGGTGCAACGGTGTGTACGGCAACATGACGCCGATCTCGTGAAGGCCAGGAGCGACACCCTTCGGAAAAGCTCCCGGCACTGTCTGCTTCAGCAGGACAATGGGCGCAGACGGGCTCTGCAAGGCGCGCTCTTCCGTCTCATCGAGGTGACAATACCGCCGGACTGTCTGGACATCGCGAAACATCATGGCGAAGGGCTTGCGGCTGCGTCGCTTGCGCATGCGGAGCGCTTCCACCCCCTCCGCACAGAACGCGTCACAGACCAGCTGAAATCCCCCCAATCCCTTCAGAGCAATGATCGCCCCTCGTTGCAGTGAAGCCCGAATGACGGTCAACTCGCATGACAGTTGCGGACCGCACGCCGGGCAGGCAACGGGTTCCGCATGAAAGCGGCGGTCGCCGGGGTCCGAGTATTCGCGGGCACAATCAGCACACATTGGGAAAGAGCGCATCGTAGTATTCACCCGGTCATAGGGTGTCGAAAGAGTAATGGAATAGCGCGGGCCGCAATTTGTGCAATTTGTAAACGGGTAATTGAAGCGACGGTTGCCTGGAGAACGAACTTCCGCAAAGCATTCCGGGCAGGTCGCCAAGTCGGCTGAGATCAGCGTAAAGCTCTTGTCGCGGGGAGCGCTCGCGACGATCTGGAAGCCGTCATATTCTGCAAGGTCGAAAAGCTGCTCGATGTGGCAGCTCTCAATCCTGGCCGCAACAGGAGCTTCATCCTTCAGCGCTCGCGTGAAGGAGGCCGCTTCCTCTTCTCTGCTTGCCTCGAATTCAACAACGAGACCACTCGCGGTATTAAACGTTACGCCCGGCAAGCCGAACCGATCCGCCAGCCGCTTAACAAAAGGACGGAAACCGACTCCCTGCACCACACCTTCCAGCGCGATTCGGTAACGCGTGATGCCTCCTCAAAGCAGGTTAACGTTGCTCGCTCTGTACTGTATCGAATACAAGCCGCAATGCGCCGGAAACCCTCCAGATTACGATCAGATCTGGTATTGAGAGAGACTTTTTGGTGACCGGTCCGCTTCTGGTTTTCTGTTGGCTCCTCTCGGCGTCTCAAGCGCGTACGGCCGACGACTATTCAGAACTGTTCCGAAAAGCTGCGGCCGAAGCCGTGTCCGGTCACTATGAAACGGCAATCAGTGCCTACAAAAGAGCGCTCGAGATCCGCCCAAGCGCTCCGGAGGCGCTCAACAACCTGGCTGTCGTCTACTACGAAGCACACAAATATGTGGAAGCGTTCGATGTTTCATCGAAAATCTGGAAAGATCACAGCGAATTGCCATCCGCGGCACTCATTTGCGGACTGGCGGCCGTTCAATGCAATCGGCCCGCAGATGCCAAGGCACCATTGCAGGCACTGCTCTCTTCCGATCCTTCTAATCGAGATGCTTTGCTTGGTCTTGCCAGCGCTCACGTTGCTCTGAAGGAGTTACCGGAGGCTGTCGAGGTCTATCAGCGGGGAATTTCGCGCTCGGTCAAAGACGCGCAGGCTTGGTACGGCCTTGCGATCTGTTATGAGCGTATGGCAGAAGGCGCTTCGCGCCGCCTGTCGCAAATGCCCGGCGGGGCCGCTTACTCAAAACGGCTGCTTGGAGATTACTTACAGAGTGCTGGAGATACGAAACTCGCGGCCGAAGCCTTCGGCCAATCTGCGTCGATACCTGCGGCTTCGGCTGCCGCAGAGCAACAGTACGAAGTGGCGCGGGATCTGGCAGAGAAATCGAGGAACGCGTTCGAGCAGTTCATATCTCTCGCTCCGGATTCCTGGCAGGCGGCGGTTTTCTTGGGCGATGTAGAACGACAACATGGAAAGCTTGCACAGGCGCTGGCTTATTATCAAAAGGCGGCCGATTTGCAACCGGGGAATCCGGCGGCGACGCTGGGACTGGGAACGGTTTATTGGGAGATGGGCGACCTGGACCGTGCGACATCGTTCCTGAACGCGACACTCAAGGCGATACCGCAATCTCCGCAGGCACTCTTCGAGCTGGCAAATATCGCAGTGCGAAAGCACCAGGACAAAGAGGCCATTCCTCTTCTCAAGCGGTATCTAGCCCTCCAGCCGGATGCCTTAGCCGCTCACGCGGACCTGGGCCGGGCCTACCTTCATTCCGGCCAATACGCCGAGGCTTGCAACGAACTCAAAAAGGCGGCTGAGGTAGACGAGCGCGGAGACCTGCACTATCAGCTTTCGCTCGCCCTGCGCAAGCTAGGGCGAGACGAGGAAGCGGATGCGGCTTTGAAGCAATCGGTCGAGATTCGTGAGGCTCAACTCAAACGCGAGGAGCGCCTTCACGTAGAACACTAGGGGACCCTACTGAACGGACGGGCTGCCGCCTCGCATTTGGCGAAATTCCGCAAGCGCCGTATTTGCGGCTCGCTGATCGCCTGCCATTTTGTACGCCCGGTAAAGCAGGAAATGGTAAGAACCGTCCGGATCGGCAGCAATAACCTTTTGGAGCTCGGCGATGGCGGGTTTCGGTTGTTGCCGGTCCACGTAGATTCTCGCCAACACCACGTGAGTCTCAATCAAGCCGGGATTTCCGGAGAGTGCTACCTTGGCGTGACGTTCTGCGTCGTCGTCCTTTCCGCCACGCTGCAGAATATCGGCCATTATGCCGTTGGCCTCTGGATCTGCCGGCGATTTTGAAAGAACCTGCTTGACAAGAGGGAGGGCTTCATCGAACTGCCGCTGCTTCCAATAGAGCGACGCGAGGCCAAGGTAAGCGCCATCGAGGTTTGGAGCGAGATTGATGCTGGTCTGATACTCGCGTATCGCCTCGGAGAACTTCCCAGAGTCGCCGAGACGACTCGGCAAGTATCAGATGCGTACGCGCGGAATTGGGCTCGAGTTCCATGGCTCGGGTAAGGGCCTGCTGCGAACTGGCAAGAAGCTTTTTGCTTCCTTCTGAGCCTGTGCCTTATCGACGCTGGAGCGTGCGGCCTGATTCAGGATCTGGTCCGCCCGAGCACGGTCTGTCACGCCGACTCCATACCAGGCCTCAGCCAAATTGCATACTGAGGGCGGCGGCTTGTGCGTATCTCTCATTAGCGCGCTGGTACTCCCGAAGAGCCAGGTACGCACGTCCCAGCCCAAGCAACGGCGCTGGCTGTCCTGGATCGAGTTTCTCCGCTCGTTGAAGATATGCCAATGCTGATTTGGGCTCTCCCAAATCAAGTTCGGAAAGACCCGCAAACAGAGTGGCAGCCTTCAAGTCCGGCTCCTGTTCCAAAGCCGCGCGAAACTGGCGCATAGCATCCTGGTTCCTGCCGGCAAGATGGAGCATGACCCCGCAGTTGCTTCGTACTTGCGGCGCGTCAGTACCGGACGCTATTAATTTCAAGTAAAGATTTGCCGCTTCGCCGTAATTACCCGCAGCCTGTGCGGACCGGATCTGATCCGACAGTTCTTGCGCTCCAACTATGAGGGCAAGCAGTGTGACAATAGACCAACGCAAACGCTACCAGTAAAGCTTCATTCCAAATTGTATCGACCGGCTCGGCAGCGCGCCCGGAATGACACCAAATGTGGACGTGCCGAATGTTGTGCCGGGAGCGAAGAACTGAGTGCGGTTGAAAAGATTGTAGAATTCGGCCCGCAACTGCAGCTTTGAAGTCTCATTCCACAACTGCCAGTATTTCTGCAGCGTCATATCCGCGTTAATTGTGCCTTGAGCACGCAAATTGCCCATCGTGCGCGGCGCGTCTCCAAAAGTGAATGGCGCCGGTTGAGTGAAAGCATTTACGTTGAAGGCTTCTTCCACAGCTCGAATGGCTGATCGATAATCTGATGTGACATTGGGCCGCTGATTTCCTCCGAAGGAATTCGTATTGTTCGTGGCGTCGGTTACCGAGAGCGGAAAGCCGTCTTTAAAGGTGAAAATTCCCGCGATCTGCCATCCTCCGATGATTCCATCTACAATCTTGCTATTAGGCGCGTAGGAACGACCCTTTCCTACAGGCAGTTCATATACGTAGCTCGCTACCAGACTTCGCGGAATGTCGTCGAGCATATATGATTTCTCGAGCGATGTGTCATACCAGTTTCTAACTGATTGTGCTTCCCGTTAGTCCAGCCCTCGGGGCCTTCGCTGTTAGTCAGATACTTCGACCAGGTGTAAGAAATCAGAAACTGAATGCCGTTTGAAAACCGATGGTTCGCCGAAAGGGAAAGGGCATTATAGGAGCTGGAGGCCGACGGCGGTTGGACATTGATCCACTCCCGTGTACTCCGGGAAAGGGGCGCAGCAACTGCCCATACGGTATGGTCGGGCCAGAAAGGGCTCCGGTTGTGATGATTCCTGCGAAAGGATTTGCGACCGGCTGCAGGAGTTGATTGCCTAACGAGAGATATTTTGGGATCGAGCTGGTTCAGCTCGAAGGTTGACGATCCGTACAGCAGTTTGACACCGTGGTTCCCGATGTAGGCGGCCTGCAGCACGGTGTTTCCGAGTTGATACTGGAGATTCCCGGTCCATTGCTGCACATAAGGAGTTGTGCGGTTCCGTAGCACTGCATTGATGTTCTGACCAACGTTTGTGGCTCCTCCATCCGCCTGGCCTACGGGAGCTAGCAAGCCGGTCGGGAACGGATTGCTTAAGAGATTCTGAGGGGTGATGCCGTCGATTGTGCCAACGTAAGGAGTTGTTTGGGAATAGCCGTTCAGCGATAGCCCCTGATAATCGCCGAACTCCATGGCCGGGGTATAGAAAATGCCGTATCCTGCGCGAAAGACCAAGTGCGGAATCGGAGTGTATGCCAGTCCGACGCGCGGGGCAAAATTCTTGTGATCGGTATCGTATACACCGCGGTTGCCGCTGTTCACGTAATTCAGATTGCCGGGCAAATCGAGTCCAGGCAATTGATTACTGATCGGATTGGCAGCAAACGTGAAGTAAGAGAGACGGTTGAAACGATCGGTGGGCGCGGTCTGAATGTCATAGCGCGCTCCAAGGTTCAGGGTAAGAGAACGGGTGACTTTCCAATCGTCGTTGAAGTACCAGCCGTAATTTTTCTTTGAATAAGCGGCCTCAGCCGTGTAGGAGATATTGCTGTTAGTGTTATCACCTGTCCCAAGGAGAAATGAGGCGACGGAAGAGCCGGTATTCGTGCTGGCTGCCGTCGGGAAGGGTCCTTGCGTGAAATCCGGCGAGAAGTTAAACGTGGCCTGAGAAGAATTGAACGTGTTCAGGATAAACACGATACCCATAAAGCCCATCGAGAAGTTGTGCGAACCAAGATTCTTAGTGAAATCGGCCGCATAGGTACGGGCTTCGCGGGGGGTTGCGTTTAAGCTGCCGGATCCCAGATTCTGATACGGGGGTAAATTGACGGTAGGAAAGCGCCCGGCGGAACATAGTTGTTCAACGATGCAGGCAGCCCAACCTGAGTGACATCAAATGGAACGCCTTGCGGTGCGCGACCCTCGGCCCAGCGACCCCACCCGGCGTTGAGTGACATGACGAAAGACGGCGAGAAGACATAAGTGTAGCCCATGCCACCTTCAAAACGATTGTCAGGGGCGATCGTTCCGTTTCCACCCGGGTCGTCAGCACCAAAGAACTCGCCTTCCAGCTGCTTGAATTGCCGCTTTTGGGACCAGCGCGCAAAAAAGTTTTGCTTTTCGCTGAAAACGTGATCGACTTTAATAGTGTATTGATCGCTATTCGTCGGAAGGCCGGCAGTTCCGACGAAATTGTTTGCTCCGGTAAGCGGATCGCCGGGCCGATTCGCTGCGGGATAGTAATTCATCAGCTTTACAGCCACCGGATCAAAATACTTTGGATCAATGATGTTTCCAGGAAAAGGTTGCCGCACGTATTGTCCATTCACGAATTGAGTGGTGAACGGATTGTAGATGGTTGCCAAGCTTCCATCTGGATTGAACGTCTGCGAAAAATTCCCCTGCCGCTGCAAATCAGTCGGCACCGAAGTCACGAGGGTGGTCGGCGTCTGCTGCCGTAAACCTTCATAGGTGCCGAAAATGAATGTTTTGTCGCGCTGCTTGTAGAAATGCGGAATGTAGACCGGGCCGCCAGCAGTAAAGCCGAATTGATTTCGCTTGAATTGCGGACGCGGCAGGTCGTTACGATTGTTGAAGAAGTTATTAGCGTCAAGATTGTTGTTCCGCAGGAACTCGAAAGCACTTCCATGAAAGCTGCGCGTACCTGACTTGGTCACAGCGTTTACAACGTTGCCCATACTGAGGCCATATTGCGGAGAAAAAGTGTTTGTCTGAATTCGGAACTCCTGCAGTTCATCTACCGACGGAACATAGATCACTCCATCCCAATCGCCCGCGCCATCCCATGCGCCATCAAGCAGGAAAGCCGTTGTGCCAAACCGGCCGCCGCCAAAGTTGAAGAAAGCAATGTCCTGATCAACGTTGCCTTGTGAGCCCGGAGGATTGAGGCCCTGGTTTTGCTGGCTGTTGTTTACGCTTGAATCAAGAGCCACCAGTCCATACACATTACGAATGTTAAGGGGCAACTCGACGGCTTGCTTACTGCTCACTTCCGAACCTAGATCAGCGCTGCCGGTCTGGAGCACCGAGGCGGTGGCTGTTACTTCAACCACCTGATTGACATTGCCCACCTGCAGCGGAGCATTGAGTGTAGACGATTGTCCTAAGGCGAGGACAATGTTGGACTGTAGAAAGGCGTTAAAACCCGTCTTCTCTACCTTGATCTCGTATTTACCCGGAGGAATCAGAGTGAAGCTGTACAGCCCGTTATCGCCTGTAGTTACCTCACGCGAAAAATTCACGTCGGGATTTGAAAGAGTAACCTTGGCCCCCGGAACGGTGGCACCATTCTCATCCTGGACAGTCCCGCTCAACTTAGCACTGGTCGCCTCACTTTGCGGCCAAGCCGGCAAACCGGCAAGCGCCAGAAGCGCGAAAACACAAGATATCCTGAATCGCATTTGCGTCCCTCCCAAGCCACGACCACACCCGTGGACCAGCGTTCCAGATACTATCACCAACGATTTGGAGAATGGTGGTATCGTCGGCTCCGCCTGGGGCGGATATGCCTCGCCTGGGGCGGATATGCCCAGTTGGCGATACTGATAATTCAGACCGCATCGTTACGATCGGCTTCGTCAGGAGGAGTGTTTGCGCATAGCTTTTTTATTGTCGGCGAGTCTTGTGTTCGCAGCGTGGCCGCAGCAATCGCCCGTGCCTTCGTCCAATTTGCTGGGATTCAGCGCTGAGAGTTCGAAGACAGAACTCGATTGGGAGAAACGCTTCCTGTCGATTCCAGACGCGGCTCGAGTTCACGCGAACATGACACATCTCGCGGCGCACCCTCACAATGTCGGATCAGATTATCAAAAGCAAAATGCCGAGTGGCTAGTAGAGCGCTATAAGGAATGGGGCTGGGACGCCCATATCGAGCGCTTTGATGTGCTGTATCCGACCCCCAAAACGCGAGTGGTAGAACTGATCGCACCAAAAAAATACACGGCAAAGCTGGAGGAGCCTTCATTACCCGATGACCCGTACACGAAGGAGAAGGCGATGCAGCTTCCAGGTTTCAACATTTACTCGGCGGATGGCGACGTGACGGCTCCGCTAGTCTACGTGAACTATGGCATGCCTGCTGATTACGAGGAGTTGGAGCGGAATGGCGTATCTGTGAGCGGAGCTATCGCAATTGCCCGCTATGGAGGCGGA
Organism: Terriglobia bacterium; assembly: GCA_963757345.1. Classification (GTDB taxonomy): domain Bacteria; phylum Acidobacteriota; class Terriglobia; order Bryobacterales; family Bryobacteraceae; genus Bog-105. The sequence goes on from CAVWRP010000018.1 coordinate 89,409, forward strand.
TGGCGTGGACTTAAACCGAAGCTTGCCGCTGAGCACGGCGCGGTTGGCTGCATTATCTATTCGGACCCCGCAGACGATGGATACGTGCAAGGCGACGTTTTGCCCAAGGGGCCGATGCGGCCGCCCGGAGGAATTCAGCGAGGCAGCGTGTCCGACATGACTCTCTATGCAGGCGATCCGCTTACGCCCGGTATCGGTTCCGTGCCGGGTGCAAAGCGTTTGAAAATATCCGAAGCACCGGTGATTATGAAAATCCCAGTGCTGCCTATTGGATACGGCGATGCCCAACCGCTCCTCACGGAACTTGGTGGCGACACCGTTCCACAGGCTTGGCGCGGCGGGTTGCCGTTCACGTATCATTTCGGGCCAGGTCCTGCGAAAGTCCATCTGAAGCTCGAATTCAACTGGGAGCAGAAGCCAGTTTTGGACGTCATCGCCACCATGAAAGGATCTGAAGAGCCTGACGTGTGGATCGTGCGTGGGAATCATTACGACGGCTGGGTCAACGGAGCGGATGATCCGATTTCCGGAGAATCGGCGTTGCTCGAAGAAGCTCGCGCATTTGGTGAACTTGCAAAACAGGGCTGGCGGCCCAAGCGCACCTTGGTCTACGCAGCCTGGGACGGCGAGGAACCCGGGCTTCTCGGTTCGACCGAATGGGCAGAAACCCATGCCGACGACCTAAACAAGCACGCAGCTCTCTACCTGAACTCCGATGAAAACGGCCGCGGCTTCTTTGGCGCCGGAGGCTCCCACGAGCTCGAGCAAATCGTCAATGACGTAGCAAAGGAAATTACCGATCCGGAAACTCACGTTTCCGTTTGGAAGCGTCAGCAGGCTTCACTGCTGGTCCGCGGCGGAAGAAGAGCCGGTGCGCCGAAACATGAAGTTTTGGAACGGCCAACTCTGCCCATAGAAGCAATCGGCAGCGGGTCCGATTTCGCTGGTTTCCTCGATCATCTTGGGATCTCCTGCCTGAATGTAGGCTTCGGCGGAGAGGATCGAAGTGGAACCTATCATTCCGTCTACGATACGCCTTGGTTTACCGATCATTTCGGCGACAAAACTGAAATGTATGGGCCGGTTCTTGCTCAGACAGCCGGTACTTTAATGATGCGATTTGCGGACGCCGATGTCCTCCCTTACGATTTCAAGATTCTGGCGCAGACTTTGAAGGGCTATGCCGACGAACTAAAGACACTGGTCAAAACACTACAGTCGGATGCGAAGCTTCGTCAGAAAGAAATCGACATGCAAGTATTCACCCTCACTGACGATCCTCAGAAGACGCTGCACGCTCCGCCGTTCGCTGGTCCCACCTCCCGACATGGACTTCTCCACACTCGCGCAAGCGATCAGCGCACTCGAGAAGGCGGCGAGTCATTTTGCGCAAGCCCAGTCCAGCGGAGCGTCTCTCTCAGCCGAAAAGCGGTCAACGGTGAATGCCCAGCTCACGATGGCAGATCGCAAACTACTCAGCGATCAAGGGCTGCCGCGCCGGCCTTGGGTACGGAACGTGATTTACGCTCCCGGAACTTATGCGGGCTATGGAGTAAAGACGATTCCGGGAGTTCGGGAAGCGTTGGAACAAGGCAGGTACCCGGAAGCAAAAGAACAACTCGCGATCGTGGCGAAAGCGATTAACGATCAGGCTGCTTTTGTCGAGCAGATTGCGAAGAGTTTCGAATAGGATCGATCAGACCATTCCCTTGCCTTCCACGACCCGGATGTACCGGTTCATGGGAGGATTCGTGATGCGGTCGACCTGCTTGCTTGGAGCCGGCCAGTGAATTTCGAGAAGCTCTATCTTATCTGCTTTGCCGATCCCTAGAACCTCACGGAAGTCGTGGGACGAAAGATAGCTGCCACCGTTATTCTTTAAGCGCATGTGCTTTTTCCCTGCCGCGGTCCAGAAGATTTTTGCACCGATTGCGTCACGATTGCAAGTTGCACCCTCAAGTTTCAGACCCAGCCAGCCATTGCCTTTGGCGGCGTTGTTCTTGAGCAGAATGGGCGGGCCGCCATTGTTGCAGACCAGGACGTCCATGGCGCCGTCATTGTTGTAATCGCCGACAGCGAGACCGCGCGCCGCCCACGGCTTGTGGAAGGCCGGACCGGCTTCGTTGCTGACATCATGGAGCTTGCCATCCGGACCCTTGTGGAAGAGGAGTAGCGGCTCCCGATAATGAACCTGCTGCGAATAGTGATCGATCATGTCGTCGGGATGTCCGTTGGCAAGAAACAGATCGACCGCTCCGTCATTGTCGTAGTCGAAGTACTTTAAACCCCAGCCGCTCAGCAGACGAGTGGCTTGCGCGACGCCCTGAACGTGGGCTGTATCGCGAAAGGTCTCGTCTTTGTTGTTTTGATAGACGGAAAACATTTCCTGATCCACGTTTGCGACGAAGAGATCCTGCCAGCCGTCATCATTGAGATCGGCGGCGTCCACGCCCATGCCCGACCGGGGCTGCCCGTTGTCGCTGAAGGCGACCTCGGACTGCAGAGCAGCTTCTTCCCACTTCCAAGCGCCGCCAGGGCCGGGGCCGCGATTGATATAGAGGAAGTTCTGTACGGTATCATTCGCGACAAACAGATCCATGCGCCCGTCATTATTGACGTCGGTGGCTACGACACCAAGGCCCTTACCGATGGATTTCGCAATATCAGTGCCCTTCGTGACATCGGTGAATGTGCCGTCCCCATTGTTGTGGTAGAGAAAACTTGCAGTTCCCTTGAACACTCGGGGAATGCAGTAATAATGCTTGCCGATCCGGTTGTCGCCGCACTCGAATTTATGCCCGCCGGAATAATCGACGAAGCTACAGAGGAATAAATCGAGACGTCCGTCGTTGTCATAGTCGAACCAGACTGCGCTGGTGGTCCAGCCGGGAGTCGCGACGCCGCCCTTTTCGGTTATGTCGCTGAACGTGCCGTCGTGATTGTTCTTGTAGAGGATGCACTTGCCGTAAGCTGTCACGAGCATGTCGGGCCAGCCATCATTGTCAAAATCACCCACGGCCACGCCCATGCCGAAGGTTCCGCCGGCAACCCCGGCCTTTTCTGTCACGTCGGTGAATGTGCCATCACGGTTGTTCTTGTATAGAGCATTGCGAATCGGCTTGGGCGGCTTCCAGAAATCACAAGGGCCGCTGTTCACGAGATACAGGTCCATCCAGCCGTCGTTGTCGAAATCGATGAAGGCACACCCGGGACCGAGAGTTTCGGGCAGGTAATGCTCGACAGAAAGAGCGTTGTCGTGGACCCATTCGATACCGCTGCTCGACGGCGGAATCTCTTCAAACAACGGAGGCGACTGAGCGTTGGTTCCTCGCGTCCAAGCCTCGAATGTCGAGCCTGCCGCGGCCATCTGAAACAGGCGTCTTCTTGTCAGCCTCATTTCACTCCGATCGCATCTCGCAGAGCCGCTTCCATCTCTGCCGGATGAAAATCCAATTCGGTCAAGCGAGTGCGGTATTCAATCCGGCCATCGCGTCCAACGACGAAGACCCGGCTGGGCCAGGCGTTGTACGCCTTCTCGACCGTTCCGTCCATGCCGTCAACCAGCGACGGGAATGGCAGATGGAGTTTGCGAGTGCACATGCTTGCGTGTTCCTGCTTTTCGGCAAAGGTGTTCGCCGGCGCAAGAGCGATGTCGTCCCGTTCGTTTCGCGTACTCTGCCAGTCGCCTTGCGCGTGGGCTTCCCGAATGTAGATCAAGAGAAATGGAATACGTGTGCCGTAGTTGTGATAAAGCGAAGTCAAGGCCTCAGCTGAACCACGAAAGTTGGGACAACTATAGCTACCGAACACGAGCACCAGCGGACTCTTTCCTCGAAAGTCTCGAGGACCTTGCGTCTGAGCGGACGTGGTAGACGCGAGTTCAAACTCCGGAGCTTGCTTGTTGACTTCTGGACCAGGATCAGCTTCGTTTGCCCGACTTCGTGCCTTGGAGCGCTCGCGAGCCGACTCCTGTTGCAAGCCAAGGCCGCGATAGACGGAGGCCAGCACCTCGTGCGCCTTTATGGATGCGGGCATGGCTTTCGTCGCGGCCTGCGCGTAGGGACGTGCGTTTTGAAATTGGCGAAGACCATTCAAACTCTCTGCTATCGTAAGCTCGGCTTCCGCCGAATCGGGCCGCGAGAGCAACGCGCGTTTCGCGCGGGGCGCAGCTTCGTCATACTTTCCACGAACCGTCAGGATTTGAGCCAGGCCTAGGTTCGCCTCGAAATCGTTGGGATTTGCTTCCAGCTCGTGACGAAATGCCTGGGCGGCTGCATCGGGATCGCCGGTATTTAGCAGGGCGCGGCCATACAGGGATTGAAGCTGAGGCAAATTCGGGTTTAGATCGATTGCGCGACCTAGTTCCTTTACAGAAGCCGGATAGTCGCCCGATTCGTACATGCGCGTTCCGAGCAAGAAGCGGGCTTCAGCAGTGTCGCCGTTACGCAGAATGCGGTCGAGAAAGACTTCGCCCTCCTGAATGCGCTGTTTGTGAAGCAGTGCCGTGCCCAGCATGTAGGCCATTCCGAGGTCATCGGGCCGTTGATCGGCCAGAGGCTTCAGGAGTTCGATAACCTTATCATCTCTGCCCAGTTGCAGGTAGCTGTCCGCGAGCAACATGGTGACCTGCTGGTCTTGCGGCGCCAGCGCATGCAACTTTTCGAAGCGATCCATTGCTTCGGGCAAACGACCGCTCTTCTCATAGGCCAGCGCAATGTTGAGAGCGATCCTTGGATCGCCCGGCAGGAACTTTTCGGCGGCCTGGTATTGCGCAATGGCATCGTCGAACTCGCCGAGCTTCACTAAAACCACGCCATAGTTTACGTGGGTCGCTACGTCGTCGGGACGCGTTTTGAGAGCCTCGCGGTACGCCTGTGCCGCACCGGCGAAGTCACCCGCTTGCTGCATCTGAACGGCGCGTTGGATGATCGATTCCGGGCTTTCAACCTGAATTCGCGCAGCCGCGTGCATCGCGACGAGAAGTATCAATCCGAGTGCGCTAATTTGGATACGGCGCATTGGCTCTCACGATTCGGATGTTGTGGTCCGTGAACTTGTAGTGCGACCCCGGCATGTCAAGTTTCGGCATATGACACGAAACGCAATTCTCTTTAGCTACTTTGCAAGGTTTGGCTGCAGGCTTCGCTCCCGCATGGCAGGCCTGGCAGCGTGAATCATAGCTTACGCTTGCGCGATTCACTTCCACATGCGGATCGTGACAGGCGGTACAGGCGATTCGTCTATCCTCCGAGTCATAACACCTGCTGCTGGTGAGCCGGTAGGGCTGGAAACGAACGTTTGCGATACCGAGGACGCCTGAGCTGGCGATTTCGTCCCAAGTGCGATGGCACTGGCCACAAAAATTAGACGTGTCTTCCGCTGACATGGTGCGCAGGCTCTTCATGCCAGATGTTTGCGCAGTTCCGGCCTTCATCCCCTTCACGTGGGATTCCGTTTCACCATGGCATCGCTCACATTGAACGCCAGGAATTAATCCTTCGAGATCGATCGAGCCGTGGTTGACGGCGCTGGTCGCATGACATCCAAAACAACGCGAATCTGACTCGCGGCCTAGGGGCCGGCCGGCCGCCTCGAGAATATTGGCCGGTTTGAGGTTCCCTGCACCAATGGTGAGGTCAAGGCCATCGATTGCCTGGTAGTAGCTCACCCGGCTCTCGTAGAGAGTCCCGTCTTTCTCAAACACATAGGTCTGTCCGGCATTCCCGAGACCAAAAGCCCAGCCAACAGGCTCCGCGATGGTCGTTTTCCCATCCGTCACGCTGTACACGCTTTTGTCCCCATGGCGCTCTATACGGTACGAGTAAGCGCCTACGCGAAAAGTCAGCAACGGATGGGCCTTTAGAATGGCACATTCAAAGGGAAGCTCCATCGCATGGGCCATGGATGTCTCCGGCTGCGGTTTTGCTTGAGCGGGATGACACGTCGCGCACTCTCTTACTGACCTTGTATGCTGACCCTGCGCAGAAAAGATCGGAATAAGAAGAGAGAGCGAGACCGCCCAAAACCTCATTGCACGCTCTTAGACGCAACCTCGTTCTGCGCCTGTCGCGCCGCATTCAGTCTGGCGTAGATCGCCCGTTCGCGTTCCCCATCCGCCTTTCGCTTGGCGCGGAAATACACGGTTGCTAAGGAAACGTGCGCCTCAATGAAGTCAGGGGAACCCTTGACCAAAGCCTCGAGATCGCGCGTTGCGGCGTCGAGCTCCCCTTTGGCAATTTCCACTGACGCGATCTGAAAGCGTACGCCGGGATCGTTAGGACGAATCTCAAGGGCGTGGCGTAAGTATTTGAGCGCCTCATCGTTCTTTTCGTCCTGCCTGAGGAGGGCCCCCATGTGCAGGTTCGCGACGAAATTATTACGATCTGACTGAAGTTCCTGATGGAATGCTTTGCGGGCACCCGCCTGATCGCCGGTGGAGAGCAACGCCATTCCGTAATAGGCGAACCCTTCCGGGAGCTTAGGATTGAGTTCCACGGCCTTCGCGAAATCGTCGCGAGCGCCGGCGAAATCGGAAACCATAAATTTCGCCGTGCCCATAAGCAGGCGAGACTCAGCCGAATCGCCATTCCGAAGAATCTTGTCGATGATGACCTGGCCCTTCGCGGCTTGACCGTCACGCACCAAAGCTGTACCCAGAAGGTAGACGAAGGTCTGATCATCGGGCTGGGCTGCCTGCAACGGGGTTAGCAGCGCGATCACTTCTTTGTTTTGGCCCAGTCTTAGATAGCAATCGGAGAGAAGCGTGGTCGCCTGCAGATTGGACGGGTCTTCGCGATGAACGGTTTTGAGGGTATCGGCGGCAAGTTTGAAATCGCCGGTCTTGTAATAGGCGAGCGCAAGGTTCAACCGCACCTGTGTGTTCGATTGAATCGCAAGAGCTCGCTTGTATTCAGTGATAGCGTCAGCATAGAGCCCTTCGCCGGCGAGCGCAGCACCTAGATTGGAATGAATCGCAAAGATGTTGGGGTATTGCTTGAGCAGAAGACGGTAGCCGCGGACAGCGTCTTCGAAGCGTCCTGCCTGTTGTGCCTCGACGGCCTGCTTCATAACTTCCTGAGGCGGGGTTTGCGCAAAGGCAAAGCTCACGCATATCAGGAATAAAGCAACATGATACATCCGATAAACGCGATTATATGACGCTGGAAAAGGGAGAACGGCGCGGGTTGGTTCCCGCGCCGCCGAGTTCGACTAGAAGTAGAACTTCGCTACAAACTCCACAATGCGCTGGCCCTGTTTGAATTGCGTGTATCCAAAATCGGCATTCGTTTGAGGAATGCTCGCGCTTCCTGGAGACGCCTGGTTAAACTGCAGGGTCAGATTGTTGCTGTTCGGGAATGACCAGAGGGGATGATTCAGGAAGTTCTGGGCCTGAACACGAATCTGGAGCTTCATTGATTCCTTGATCTGGAAGTTCTTGAAGATTCCCAAATCGGAGTTGAAAAAGGCCGGTCCATAAATCGCGGGTATCACAGTTGGACCGTTGACGCCGACCTGCGTGGGCGCCGCAAAGCAACTCCCATTGATGTACTGATGCGATGCCAGATTCTGCCTCGGGTCACAAGTCAGGACAGGGTTAAGTTGCATCGCGTTCGTGCCGAGGATTGACTGGTTGTTGATCGGGATGCCATTTGCCCCCCCGCCCGGATTGACAATGTTTTCGGTGCCCGGGAGGATTGCACCGTTCAACTGCATATTAAAGTTTAGATTCGGGCTACTACCGGTAAGGTTGGAGCCACTTTGCCATTGCGTTATTCCCGAGAGCTGCCATCCATTTATCGCGCCTGCGGCAAACCGGTTGCCATGCACCGGACTTGGCAGATTGACTGAATACACGGCGCTGAAAATATGCCGGCGATCGCCCGGTTGAGCCCCGTAGTTATTGCTCAAATTAAATGGATCCATGGTTGCACCATAGGACCCCATAGTTGGAGCCGCTCCTCCGCCGCCGCCGAGTATCCCCAATGATTTGCCCAGGGTGTAACCCAACTGAATTGTCGCGCGGCTCGCCTGGTGCGCCCAGGTAATTTGCATAGCGTTGTAGTTGGAATAGAGGTTATTGGCAGCTTGATTCAAATCGCCGTAGCCCAGATAAGGACGGAAATTGTTTGCGGTCGCGGTACCCGGGTTTGGCGTGGAAAACAATGCGCCCAATGGCACGAGGTTGATATTGCTGCCGTATCCGCCGCTGGTCTGCAAATCCCGACTCCGATTACCGACGTAGGCTACTTCGAGCAGTCCAGACCAGGGGGTCCTTTGGGACACCGTGAGACTGTAGCTGTCGGTGTAGGGCTGCTTGTCATCGCTCGACTGGACAGCAGCAGGCGTGTTCGGCACAGCCTGAAAAGAAATCGTGTTGAGCTGGCTGGCGAGCAAACGTTGGTTCCCAATCGAACTCGGAGTCAAGGTAATTCCTTCGGAGCCGGCTGCCGTGTCGAGACCTGATGTGAATTGGCCGGAATGATAGTAGAATCGTCCCCAACCGCCACGCAAAACGCTCTGGCCTTTGCCCGTCATGTCATAGGCGAATCCGACACGAGGCTGCCAGAAAAGCGATCTCGTCGGAAAACCACCCAACGGAACAGAATTGTCCCGGCTGTGCCACTGAAATCCGCAGAAAGTTGGGCCAGCGGCACAGGCCCCGTTGTTGGCCGGGTCATACTGCGAGGGAATAAATACCGAGTATCCGAAGCCTTCGCGGTCGATCCAGGGCGTGAAGTGCGTCATACGCAGGCCGCCCTCGACGGTCAGCCTAGAGGTTACTTTCCACGAGTCTTGAATGAAGCCCTCGTAGGTGTTGTACGAGATGTCATTTATTCGGTTGAAGTTTTGTTCGTTGTAATTGGACAGATTCCCGGCCAATTCATCGGCGTACGCGTCGCCATAGGTGAAAGTCGGGTTATCGGTCGGTACAAACTGCATTTGTCCATTGGAGTTGTTGTTCGCCGGCTGTGCGTTGCGAATCCACTCGTAGAAAAATCCCGCCTTGGCAGTATGCGTACCCCAAACTTTTGTTAGCGTGTCGCTCACGCTCGGCATGTACTTGTTGGCATAGAGACCGGCTGAAGGTCCGCCAGCTTCAAATCCGCCCGGATTAAAGATAAGAGCGGCTTCGCCACCGAAAGAACCGAAGGAAGGAATCTGCGCCACGCCATTACCAAAGAGTGTGGGGTCGTTGTACCCGACAGTCTTGCGGTCAACTTTGCTGGGGTCCGCAAAAACGTTTGGAAATCCTACAAACGTGTAGGCGAATACGGACTCGTTCGTCATTGTCGGGCTAAATACGTGCGTGAGGGTACCCGTCACCGAATCCGATTTATTTCTCCCTTCAACTGGAGTGGGATAGGGAACCTGACTGCCATTACGCCACCATAATCCAACTGGAAACTGCTGTGTTTCACGCTGCATGTTATAGCGCACGAAAACTTTGGTGTTGTCACTGACGTTGTAATCCCCCCGCACGGTCCATTGGATGTTGTTCTGGTTGAAAATTTCCGATTGGACGTAGTTGTAGCCGCCGGTTATATTCGGATCCGCGTTGGGAGCGGGATATAGCTTCATCAGCGCCTGCATGTTGGGGTCGATCAGGCTAGCAGGCATCTGACCGCCGGGCCAGGAGGCGGGGACGGTTCCCGGAGGATTCCCGGAAGCTGTTTTCGTGCCGAGTTTGGCGAGTTCAGATGGCGAAAAGTTCCCGTTAAGCATCCCGGCGGTCGGTACAGTCGCCGTCAGATTGCCCGTGTCGAGAACTTGATAGAAATATTCGTAACCGGTGAAAAAGAAAAGCTTGTCGTGATTCTTATTGAAGTTGGTCCACGGGATAAGCACTGGACCACCAATGCTGCCTCCCGGATAGTAGTACTTGTCCTGCGGTTGTTTGATACCTAGAGAGTTCGAGTACGCGTCATTGGAGTTTGTGACGTAGTTCCTCGCCGAGAAAAAGCCGCTGCCGTGGAAACCGCTGCCCCCCGCCTTCGTCACGGACGTAATGACCATGGGGCCCTTTTGGTTCTCCGCGCTGAAGTTTGAGGCCAGCACCTTGAACTCCTGAAGGAAATCGGAATTCGGATTCACTGGCGTGTCGCAGTTACAGCCCGGGTCCGAGACGTGCGCGCCGTCCGCCACGATGTCCAGCGTGTTGCCCGGCAGTCCGTTATAGGAGAACGAGTTGTTCAGCGGGCTTTGGCTGCCTGAATCGCCATTGGCATTGATACCAATCGTCTGTCCGCTGTAGTTCGCTTTATTGGAAGCGCCATTATTGTTGCCGAAACCCGGCATGATCTTCAGATATTCAGCGGCGTTGCTGCCGACTTGCACGTAGTTTTCGAGCTGTCTTGTGGTAAGCGTGTTTGCTTTCTCGCCGGAATCGGCAGGAGTGATAATATCCGCTGTTCCCGAAACCTCAACAGTCTGGTTTGTGGCGCCGATCTGCAGCGAGGCGTTCACATTCCGCCGTTCCCCGCCGCCCAGAGCGATGTTATCTACCTTAAAGCCCTGGAAGCCTGTCGAGCTTACTTCGAGGACGTAGGTTCCTACTGGAACCGAAGCAAAGGTATAGAAGCCGTCGCTATTCGTTACCGACGTGCGGATGTCCCCGGACGCGGCATTGCGGAGAGTTACGCCGGCATTTGCCACGACGGCGCCGGACGAATCGGTGACTACACCGGTTAGCGTTGCAAAGATCGCTTGCGACCATAACGCCACAGCGAAAGCGAGAGTGGCGATGAGCGCTGCCGCTCCTCGACTGATTTGTTTCAACATGGAAGCCCCTTAGCTAGGGAGTGATCCACCGGAAGGCGGAATCTCACCTAATCTGGGACTACTATATAGAACAAGCATCAGGGCGCGCAATCGGACTCGGGTTACCGTGCGGCTACTCTCGCGTTACATTGATAACCCTTTTATTTCGAGTCACGTTACGCGCAAACAGAAGGCGTTACCAGTGCCTAAAATTCTGATATCCTTAAGCATTAGATCTTTCTGAAGTCGATATGGGGGCTACGTCGTCGCTCCAGTTGCAAGAAGCAGCAGAAGTTGAATCGGTATTGCGATCCGGTCTGTTTGCTAAAGCACCCCGCCTGGAGACATTCTTTCGATACATTTGCGACCGCCACCTCCGTGGCGAGTGCGATCTCATCAAGGAATACAGTATCGCAACGGAGGCGCTAGGACGCCCGAGCGATTTCGACCCAAAGAAAGACTCTATCGTGCGGGTAGAGGCGCACCGGCTTCGCAAGCGGCTGGAAGAGTATTATCACGGTGCTGGTGCTGCCCACCCGCTCAGGATTTACATCCCAAACGGGCAGTATCGGCCTGAGTTCGTGGCGACAGAGCTTCCGAAGATCGAAGCGGCTTCGGCCCAGGAGCCAATTTTGTGCGACACGCCCTTCCGAACCCAACCGGAAAAGCGGCCGCGACAAACGTGGCTTTGGTGGGGCGTGGGAATTGCTTGTGTTGCGCTAGTAACTGTCGTGGTGATTTCGGCCCCTCGCACTAAGGCGACCTCATCCGCTTCGCCGCGCAACGAGGTTTGGAAAGGCTCCCCCTCCGATTTTGGGAATGCGGCCGAGTTCCGAATACTCGCGGGATATCATGGTGCCCCAGTGGTCGACCGCCAGGGCCACAAGTGGGTGGCCGATGCCTTTTACAAAGGTGGAGTATCCACGGCAGTGCCTGCCTATCGAGCCGCTTTGAATTCCCAGGATGCTAATTTCCTTCGCGCTCAACGGACCGGCCAGTTCGAGTACAACCTGCAGCTTCGCCAGACCACCTATGAACTTCATCTGTACATGGTTGAGGCAGAGTATGGGCCGGGAAATCCGAAAGGTGGCGGCGAGTCTGCGCGGATCTTCCGTTTCTCCATCAACGGTACAGCCGAGCAGAAGATACTCGATCCGCTTGCTGAGGCAGGCGGCCCAAATCGACTTTACGAACGGGTCTTCAAGGATGTTTCGCCTGGGGCCGATGGAATCCTGCACCTTGCTTTTGATCCACTCACCGGTCCTGCCTTCATCAACGCGATCGCCTTGGTGCCAAGTCCGCGTGGACGCATTCATCCGATCAGAATTGTCGCCCAGGAGAACCCGCTAACTGACTCGGAAGGTCACCTTTGGGCGGCCGACGAATACTTCTCAGGAGGCAACACGGTTTACCGGCAAAAGGTGCTCCTGAACAACGAGGATGCTCTGTTTCATGGCGAGCGCTATGGGAACTTCTCTTATAGGATTCCAGTCGCGCCAGGCAAATACCGCCTCACACTACACTTTGCGGAAACATGGTTTGGCACTCCTGAATCGAACGTTCCCGCCCTTGACAGCCGGATTTTCAACGTATTTGTGAATGGAGTTACGCTTTTGCGCAACTATCAGGTGATCAAAGACGCCGGCACTCCCAATCGCGAAGTGAGGAAGGTCTTCGAGAATTTGGAGCCGAACGCGCAGGGCCTTCTTCTGCTCGAGTTTGTACCAGTTGAAAATTACGCGGAGGTAAACGCTATCGAAGTGGTGGAGACAGGATAGCGGCGACAAGCCATCGGAGCACCACCTCATCCAAAAGCGCGTCGCAGGTGCTCGACTTCTTCCTTGCTGCCAATCACGAATGGCGTCCGCTGATGAATGTCGGAAGGCTGCAGATCGAGAATCCGGCATCTTCCATCAGTAGCCATTCCGCCAGCCTGCTCAGCGATGAATGCGAGAGGATTTGCCTCGTAGAGAAGCCGAAGCTTACCGTTCGGATGGGTATTAGTTGGGGGGTATAGAAAGATTCCACCTTTAAATAACGTCCGGTGAAAATCTGCTACCAACGAGCCAATGTACCTGGAGGTATAAGCCCTACCCATTTCGCCCGACCGCAATGATTTGAGGAGCTTCTGATACGTCTCCGGGAAGCCGGCGACATTCGCTTCGTTCACTGAATAGATGCTCCCGTGCAAGGGCATTCTCAGGTGGTCATGGCTAAGCACAAAGGCGCCTATCGCCGGATCGAGAGTGAAGCCAAAGACTCCCTGACCGGTCGTGTAGACCAGGATGGTGGAAGGGCCGTAAACCACATAGCCCGCAGCGACCTGCCGACTGCCGGGTTGCAGCACAGTCGATAGCATTCCATCGCTGTTCGGCGGCTGGCGATAGATCGAAAAAATGGTTCCGACATTTACATTCACATCGATATTGGAGGAGCCATCCAGAGGATCAAAAACAATCACGTATTCGCCGGTTCCGGCTTCACGATCGAACGTGATTGGCTCCTCGTTTTCCTCGGAGATCAGCGCCGCGACGCTATCGCGGAGGCCCAGGCAATGCAACAGCGCGTGATTCGCATATACATCCAGCTTCTGTTGCGCTTCCCCCTGGACGTTCGTGTCGCCGGCGTCGCCAAGTACATCCAACAGGCCAGCGCGCCGAATCTTGGCCTCAATCATCTTGGCGGCTAACGTAATGCCGGAAAGCAACCAGGAGAACTGTCCGCGCGCTTGAGGAAACCGGCGCTGCTCGTGGAGGAGGTGCTGCTGGACCGTGACGATCATGAATGGCGTTTAAAAGCGATGATTGAAAAACGACAGGGGCTTTTCGACACTTGTGCTGCAATTAGGGATTGACGATCGCCCTATTCATCACATGCTATAACGACACCTTGTTTCCCGAGACCGGCAAAGCGGTGGTAAAGGTCCTCGAGCGGCTGGGGCACACCGTGACATTCGCCCGCGAGCAAAGCTGCTGCGGGCAGATGCACTACAACACCGGGTACCAAAGGCATGCCTTGCCGATGATGAAACACTTCCTGGAAGTCTTCGAACGGGCCGAGACCATTTGCATTCCTTCTTCATCATGCGTTGCGATGATTCGTGATCATTATCCGAAGATGGCTGCGCAAGACAGAGATCCTGCGATGGCGGGCAGAATTGCTGCCCTGCTTCCGCGAGTGTTCGAGTTTTCCGAATTACTCGTGGATAAGCTGAACATTATCGATGTGGGTGCTTTCTATCCCCACTCGGTTACGTTGCATCCTTCCTGCCATTCGCTGCGATCCTTGAGCGTTGGCGACAAGCCGGAGCGTCTGCTGCGAGGCGTTCGCGGCCTCACGCTGACAGACCTTCCGGATAGTGAAGCATGCTGCGGCTTCGGCGGTACCTTCGCTATAAAAAACGCCGAGGTATCTGCGGCCATTCTGTCGGAAAAGATTCAAAGCATCTTAACCACCCGGGCGGAAGTATGTACCGCGCTCGACAACTCCTGCCTGATGCACATCGGAGGCGCGCTCAGCCGCCAACGTACAGGAGTGAAGTGTCTGCATCTCGCGGAAATCCTGGCAGCGGTTGAAGAGAGAGTATCGGAATGAGTGCGCGAGTGGGCCATGCGTCCGAGGCGCCGACGTTCCCGGAGAGCGCCCACGAGCTTCTTCAGAACACGCAATTGCGGCACAACGTTCACCATGCGACCGAGGTGATCCGGCGGAAACGCGCGCGTGTAGTGGACGAATTGCGTGACTGGGAGGAACTTCGGGACACCGCACACGAGATTAAGGAGCACACACTCCGATACGTGGCCTCTTATCTCGAGCAGTTTGAAACGGCGTGCACCGAGGCAGGGGGGAAGGTGCATTGGGCGCGCGACGCCGAAGAGGCAAACAACATAATCGTCGGAATCATCCAAAGCCACAAAGAGAAGGAAGTCATCAAGGTCAAGACGATGACTTCGGACGAGATTCTGCTGAATGAGGCGCTTGAAGGGGCCGGTATCTCACCCTTTGAAACCGATTTGGCTGACCTGATCGTGCAGCTTGGGCAGGACAAGCCGTCGCATATCGTAGTGCCGGCTCTCCATCGCAACAGAATGGAAATTCACCGGCTCTTTCGAGAGAAGATGAACCTCCCGGATCTGGGCACCGAGGCAGAAGAACTGGCTGCGGCAGCGCGACACTACCTCCGTGAAAAGTTCCTGCGGGTAAAGATCGCAATTAGCGGGGCAAACTTCTTGATCGCCGAAACGGGATCGGTGGTCATCGTCGAGTCCGAAGGCAACGGAAGAATGTGCGTTTCCTTGCCGAAAGTCTTGATCACGGTCGCGGGAATCGAAAAGGTTATTCCCGCCTTCACGGATCTGGAAGTCTTTCTGCAGGTGCTCCCGCGCTCCGCCACGGGCGAGCGGATGAATCCTTATAACTCCATTTGGACTGGCGTCCACCCGGGTGACGGGCCCGAAGAGTTTCATGTGGTCCTTTTGGACAATGGGCGGAGCAACGTGCTCGCCGACGACGAAACCAAAGAAACCCTGGATTGTATTCGCTGCGGCGCTTGCCTCAACGCCTGCCCTGTGTACCGCCAAACTGGCGGACACGCCTATGGTTCCGTGTATGGCGGCCCGATCGGCGCGATTCTGACGCCACAGTTACAAGACATGCAGCATTCGCAGTCGCTTCCGTATGCCTCCTCTCTTTGCGGGGCTTGCTATGAAGTCTGTCCGGTGAAAATTAACATCCCAGAGGTGTTGATTCACCTGCGGAGTTTGGCCGTCGATCAGAAATACGAGGCCTTCTCGGAACGAATTGCCATGAAAGCTGCGGCATTCGCGCTTGCCAATGGCGGCCGGCTCAGTGCCGTCCAAAAGTTGGGCCGGATCCTGCAGGTTCCCTTTGAACGAGGCGGAATGTTAGCTGATCTGCCCGGAATTCTCGGCGGTTGGACCGAATTTCGCGACCTTGAGAAGATTCCCGCTCAGTCGTTTCGCGAGTGGTGGGCCGAACGTGGTGACAACCAGCATGGTTAGCGCCAGGGACGTCGTGCTCAGCCGCATCACCAAGGGCGTTGTTCAACCGGACACTCGCTGCTCCGACTATGCCGCCATCCCGCGACTCTATCATTCCGCACCCACGGTGGGAGCCGGGCAAATGTTCGATATTTTCATCGACCGGTTGCATGATTATGGGTGTGAGGTGCACCGCACCGATGAAGCCTCTCTTTCCGGAGTTATCGAATCGGTTCTGGAAAATCGAGACAAGCATAGTTTGGTTGTTGCTCCGTCCGTTCCGGAAGACTGGTTGTCGAGAAGATTGCAATTTATCCGCGACTTCGGACTGACCGATGATGATCTGGATCGCGCAGAGGGAGTGCTGACCGGCTGCGCGCTCGCAATCGCCGCCACCGGAACCATAGTGCTCGCGCACTCTCCCTCTGATGGACGACGAGCCCTCACCTTGATTCCGGATTATCATCTTTGTGTAGTTTCGGAAGGTCAGGTAGTCGAAACCGTGCCGGCAGGCGTCCAAAAAATGAGGTCCTTCGCAACTTTGCCGCTGACCACTATCGCCGGCCCATCGGCCACAGCGGATATCGAGATGACAAGAGTCAAGGGGGTGCACGGCCCGCGCACCCTGGACATTATCCTCGTATCAACATGAACGCGAAACAATCAGATCGTATTTTCCACGCGCTAGATGACTTCCGCATCGAGATTCCCTCCTGGGGCTTTGCGAATACCGGAACTCGCTTTGGGAAATTCATCCAGCCGGGTGCCGCGACCTGCATCGAGGAAAAACTCGCGGATGCCGGGCAGGTCCATGCCATTACGGGAATCTGTCCCACGGTCGCACTGCATGTTTTATGGGATTTGCCCGGAGGGATCGATGATGTCCGCAAGGTAGCCGACGCGGCGGTGGGACATGGTGTTCTGCCGGGTTCGATTAATCCGAACCTTTTCCAGGATCAGATTTACAAATTTGGATCTTTCGGCAACCCCGACCCGGAAGTCCGCGAGAAAGCTCTGGAGCATGCCAAACTCAGCGTTCAAATCGCGAAGGAATTGAAGAGCCGGGACATCTCATTCTGGTTCACCGATGGCTCGAATTATCCGGGAACGGCCAATATCCGCGCCCGGAAGCGGCTGTTTGAGCAATGCTTGAGAAAGATCCACGACACGCTGGGAACAACGCAGCGCATGCTCGTCGAGTATAAGCCTTTTGAACCGGCTTTCTATCACACTGACATCGCCGACTGGGGTATGGCGCTACTGTTTGCCCGTGCAGCCGGGCCTCAGGCGAAGGTATTGGTAGACACCGGGCATCACTACCTCTCGCAGAATATCGAACAGATCGTGGCATGGCTGCTGGCCGAAGACATGCTCGGCGGGTTTCATTTCAACGATCGCCGTTACGCGGATGACGATCTGACCTTGGGGTCGATTGATCCGTACCAGGTGTTCCGGATCTTTCATGAGATTCTGTTCTTTCAATGGGAGACAGGCCGCAGGGCCGATCTCGCGTTCATGATCGACCAGAGCCACAACTTAAAGGGCAAGATCGAAGCCATGATCCAGACGGTGTGCATGGCGCAGGAATTATTTTCAAAAGCAGCGCTTGTGGATTGCACACGCCTGGCTTCGAGTCAGCAAAAGTGCGATCTCATCGGTGCAGAATCCTGCCTTCAGGAGGCTTTCGCAAGCGACGTTAGGCCCGCAATCGCCGAGTGGCGCAAGACGAAGGGCTTACCTGCAGATCCATTGAACGCTTTTCGCGAGAGCGGGTACCAGGAGCGCATCGCAAAAGAGCGCGCCTCGAGAAATCAAGCGAGCATTTCGTCTTATGCCTAGCCTGAGAGAATGTGGCAAGGTCCGGTTATGCCAGAAATTACAGAAACAGTTCATCTGAAAGATCTTTGGGACGACCAGCAGGCGGCTGCGTTATCTGAGAATCCGCTTGCCTTGTTGCGCTACCGTTCGAACTTGCTGGGCGCGGATTTGCGCATCACAAATTTCGGAGGAGGAAACACAAGCTCGAAGTTCGAGCTACCCGATCCGTTCACGGGAAAAGCTGTGCGTGTGCTCGCAGTAAAAGGGAGCGGCGGGGACCTCGGATCGATCAGTGAGTCCGGATTTGCGATTGTATATCTGGACCGTCTCGAACAACTAAAAGGCATTTATCGCGGGGAAGCGTTCGAAGACGAAATGGTGCGCTATTATCCGCTGTGCGCTTTCGGCGAAAATCGGGTCGCCGCATCGATCGATACTCCGCTGCATGCGTTTCTACCTTTTCCGCACGTGGATCATTTGCATCCCGATTGGGCGATCGCAATCGCCGCAAGTGCGAACGGCAAGCGAAAACTGGAAGAGTTTAGTCAAAAGTTCGGCCGCAAGATCGCATGGCTTCCCTGGCTGCGCCCCGGTTTCGAGCTTGGTCTCCAGCTGCAGAACATCGTTCGTGAATCCCCCGGCTGCGATGGCGTGCTGCTTGGAAGTCACGGACTGTTTACCTGGGGCAATACTCAGCGGGAATGCTATTTGAACAGCATTCGGACCATTGACGAGTTGGGCGAGTTCATTCTTGAACACCAGGCAGCGAAGGGCAACCTGTTCGGCGGCATCGACATCGCTCCGCGGCCTGACCGGCAATCCGTCGCAACGGAGATTCTACCCGCTTTGCGGGGACTGGTGTCTTCCAATCGCCGATTGATCGCACATTATTCGGATGACCAGGACGCACTGACCTTTGCCGGTTCGAAATGGTGCGGGAAGCTCAGCGATTTGGGCACCAGCTGTCCGGATCACTTTTTGCGAACCAAAATAAAGCCGTTGTTTGTTCCCTGGAATCCGGATCGGGAGGATGTCCCGACGCTGAAGGCTCACATTGAGGAAACGACGGCTCAATACCGGCAGGAGTACGCAGCATACTACAAGCAATGGGCCGAGCAAGGCTCGCCTAAGCTGCGCGATTCAAATCCTTCAGTCGTAATCATTCCAGGCCTTGGCATATTTGGCTTTGGGAAGAACAAGAAAGAGGCTCGCATCACGACTGAGTTCTTCTTGAATGCCATCCATGTGATGGCGGGTGCGAACGCTTTGGACGATCACAAATCGGCGGACGTCTATCCGCAGGCGCGAAAAGCTGAACACTCACAACATTTCGCGTCTTGCCATAATTATGTGGCTTTGCCGCGCTCGGAAGCTTTTCGCATCGAGTATTGGGCGCTCGAAGAGGCAAAGCTGCAGCGTATGCCACCCGAATCGGAGTTTAGCCGGAAAGTTTTTTTGGTTATCGGAGGCGGCAGCGGGATCGGTCGCGAGGTAGCGTTGTTGCTCGCGAAAAAGGGCGCGCACCTGGTAATTGCGGACATGAACGAGCAGGCGGCCCAGGATGTCTGCCAGGAGGCGAGAAGCGTCTCATCCTCCGACGCAGTCTCTTTCATCGGGCTTAACTTAAGCAGCGCTGAGAGTATTACCGCGGCCGGAAGGCATGCGGCCTTGCATTTTGGGGGGCTCGACGGCATTGTCAACACCGCGGCGATTTTTCCGGTGGGGTCTGACGCAAAGGGTCAACTTAGTGAAAAGCAATGGGACCTGACTTTTCGAGTGAACATCACCGGGAATTTCCTTCTCGCTCGCGAAACCGGATGGATTTTCAAAGATCAGAAACTTACTGGCGCAATCGTGCTTACCAGTTCAGCAAACGCGGTTGTACCTAAGGCGGGGAGCGAAGCCTACGACATCAGCAAGACAGCGCTCAACCACCTCATACACGAACTTGCTGTAGGGCTAGGGCCGCTGGTTCGGGTGAATGGCGTTGCTCCGGCTACCGTTGTGGCGGGCTCGACAATGTTTCCGCGCGACCGAGTGATGCAATCGCTCCAGAAATATAAAATCGACTTTTCAGAGACCGAATCGACGGAAGAGTTGCGAGGGAAGTTGGCGGATTTCTACGCTCAGCGAACCATTACGCGAAGACCGATCCTGCCGGAGGATTGCGCAAGAGCAATCGTATGGCTTGCCAGCGATGACTCCGCCAAGACAACAGGACACATCATTCCGGTGGATGGCGGGCTGCCTGAAGCGTTTCTTCGCTGACAACAAGCAACGATGCAGCGCATATGTTTTGTGCTACAGGTGAAGCCAGACCGGCTTGCAGAATATAAGGATCGACATCGCGAAGTGTGGCCGGAAATGCAGCAAGCTCTTGGTGAAACGGGATGGGGAAACTATTCGATTTTTGTGCGTGAAGATGGCCTTCTGGTGGGCTATCTCGAGACTGAGAGTTTTGAGAACGCTCGCCAGGAGATGGCCAGGCGCGGCGTCAATGCTCGATGGCAGGAAAAGATGGCCCCCTTCTTTGATACGGTGGGCGGATTGCTGCCCGATCAGGCGATGAAGCCTCTCGAAGAGATTTTCCATCTGGACCGCCCCAAAGAGCTGTGATGCCGAATTGCGCATTAGATTAAGGATCATCATAGGTTACGAGAATTCTTTTGCGGCTCCGTAACGTTCTACCCGACTGGAAGCTTCCCAGAAGGCTTCTCAGGAGACGACGCCTTGAACAGCAATATCGCCTCTTAAAGAATTCGGGACTTTTTGATGCCGAGTTTTACAGGCAATCCTACGACGTAAAGCTCCCGCAAAACGAAGAGCTTTTACGACACTACCTCGTCCGGGGTTGGCGTCAAGGCTACAATCCCAATCCGCTTTTTGACAACAGCTCGTATCTGGAAAGAAATCCGGATGTGAAGCAACAATCGGTCAATCCCCTGGCGCACTTTGTTCAAAGCGGATCTAGCGAAGGTCGGATTCCCCATGCCCTCTTTGACATACGCGGCTATCTAGAGCGAACCCCGACCATCGACAAAGAAATAAATCCACTCGCCCATTACTTAGGCGTTGGGAGCGGAACTACCGGCGATCCTCATGTTCTATTCCGACACGATTGGTATTTAGAGAAGAATCCTGACGTCGCTCAGTCAGGCGTAAATCCTCTGGTTCATTTCTTGCAGCAAGGCTGGAAGGAAGGACGCGACCCACATCCTCTTTTTAATACCGGCTACTATCTTTCAAGCAATCCCGATGTGGCGATGCACGGCGTGAATCCGCTTCTTCACTTTGTGACGATTGGTTTCACCGAGAACAGAAAGCCCAATCCACTTTTCGATCCCGCTTACTATGTGCAGCTATATGGCGATGTCAGTGCTTCGGGCTTGAATCCTTTAGTCCACTACCTGGTCTCCGGTGCCGCCGAACTGAGGAGTCCTCATCCGCTATTTGATCCCGGACACTATTTGAGAGAAGCTCACGAGTTCTCGGGATCGATAGCGAACCCTCTCGAACACTACTTTGAATTTGGCGCCAAACGACATTTGAGCCCGCATGTGCTTTTCGATCCTGCTTTTTATCGCGAACAGCACCCCAATCTGTCTAGCCACCCCGATCTCCTTTTGCACTACCTGACAGAAGGAGTGCAGCTCGGATACGATCCTTGCGAGCTGTTCAATTCTTCTTTTTACCTTGAAACATATCCACAGGTTGCTCAGTCCGGAGAGAACCCGCTCGTCCACTATCTGACTAGCGGTGCTTACACAGGGTTCAACCCGAACCCGCTTTTTGACAGCGCTTTTTACTTGAGGCAGTACCCGGACGTCGAGGTTGGCAAACTGAATCCCCTGGAGCATTACGTTGTTTCGGGAGCAAAGGAAGGGCGATCCACCAGTCCATTCTTCAGTTCCTATTTTTATCTCAGAAATCATCCGCAATTGAAGAAGACCGGCGGCAATCCCTTGACTCACTATCTACGCGGACCGGGGGTTCAAGAGGGTAGAGATCCTAACCCGTTCTTCAGTACGTCTGGCTACCTGAAGGAACACCCCGAGGTTGCCAGTAGCGGAGTGAACCCTTTGGTGCACTTGCTAAGGTCGTCGACGGCCGCCACAGGAGCTACGCAGGATATCGCTGCTCCATCCGTGCCGTCTGAAATTCGGCTACGCATCCACAACGCAGGAGTCAAAGAGCGAGAAACGTCTTCAAAGCCCAGAGTTATTTGCGTAACTCACGTGTCGCCGTTAAAGCCTCTGGCCGGAAATGAGTATCGGGTTCGACGGCTGCTCGATTGGCTTAAATCCGCCGGGTATGACGTCCTCCCTATTGTGTCGCCTTTGCAACCCGAAGACTCTCCCAGAGAGCACGTGGTAAAGCTTGCATCAGAATTTGGAAGCGCCATCTTGTGCATGCGGAGCGGCGAGACATTCTGTTGCCTGGACGATCGCGACATGGGTTTACTGCTTTCGAGCGACGGTGAAGTGGTGCAATCCTATCACGAGCTATTGGCCGAGGACAAGCCTGTTGATCGCAGAGTAAGAGAGCTGATTGATACAGACCGTGCTTTCTGTCACGACGCTCTGATTCGTGTCGTGACGAAGTTAATTTCTGGAACAACCCCATCTGTTCTCCTGGCTGAATACGTCTTCATGTCCCGCATGTTCCCGCTTGTGAACTCGGAAGTGTTGAAGATAATCGATACTCATGATGTTTTCTCGTCAAAGCGAGACAAGGTCATCGCCTACGGAATTGCGGACAGTCTGGGTATGACTGAAGACGAGGAACGGGAGCGCCTCCTGCGAGCAGATCTTGTTCTAGCCATTCAACCTGACGAACAACAAACGCTTGCCCAAATGGTAGGTCACTCTAGGAGAGTGATCACGGTAGGAGTTGACTTTACAGTACAAACGGAGAAGCCGAGCGTTAAAGGACAGAAGGTTCTCTATGTAGGTTCGGATAACGCCATGAACGTCCAGGGTCTTCGAGACTTCCTACGCTTTGCCTGGCCCGGTGTGTTGAAGCGCGTACCGCAAGCTGAGCTGCTGGTAGCAGGGCGTGTTTGCGATTCGGTACGCTGCCGATTTCCCGGCGTAAGACTGCTTGGGCCTGTGGGCGATGTCGGCGATTTCTATCGACAGGCAAAGGCCACAATCAATCCATCGCTCGCAGGTACTGGCCTCAAGGTGAAGACATTAGAGGCCCTAAGCTTTTTACAACCTGTCGTAACTTGGCCCACGGGCGTCGAAGGTCTTCGGCCCGAGCTGGTTCGATTTTGCAAAGTCGCCACAGACTGGCTTGAATTTCGAGAAATCCTGATAGACATTCTGCTCGATCCCTCCGTGGCTTTGTTTGCAGAGGATGCGGCACAAACAATTCAACATAGTCTCTCGCCCGAGATCACGTATGCGGCCATGCGCGAGGAGTTGGCTGCATTCTTCCAAAGCGCGAGGGTCGTTCAAGCCGTCGGATGAAGATTCATCTCTTACTGGATCTCAGTAGTTCATCGAAAGAGCCCGATCACCTACTCGATTTCATACGAAGCCTTCAGTTACACGATGTCCTCGGCGGTACCGTCGAAGCAGCCAACGTGTTACTGCCGGCCAATTTCGGTTCGCGGCAATTGCCCGCTGCGGACGGCTGGTCGTTCATTACAAGCCAGAGGCCTGTGCTCGATGCGAGGGGCGCCATTCAATGTGCGGGCGATTTCGGCCGCCACCTCCTCGTCTTAATCGGAGAAACGCTCATTTCGAATGAGGCCCTGGGAGTGCTCACCTCTTCTTTCGGGATAGATCCGCACTTTGGTGTAAGCATCCCTCGGCAGATTGACCCTGGCTCGGGAGAAATGCGGAAGGTCGCAGACGCTTTGGGAGATCCGGAAATAACGAGGCTGCCACGGAGAGTGCTCACAGAAATCCCGGAATATTACATCATTCCGGAACTCTTAAGTTCCTGCATGCTGATTCGAGATTGCCTGATCTGTAACTTGCCGTCGCTTGACGAAACCAGCGAGACTCTCGCTGGGGCGCTTCAACTTTACCTCTGTCGCATCCGTAGAACGGGATTTAGGACGGTCATCCTGAATCGAGCCGTCATTCCAAACTCCTCTCGTCAGCGAGACAGCGGGCTTCTTCCTTCGAAATCCGACACACTCAAGATGCATGCAAAGTATTTGGATGTTGGAATGGCAAAAAACACGTTTGCCAAGAATCCGTTTCACGTCTACGAAAGCCTGCTCGGACGGCTGTTTTCACCTGCTACCGGGCTAAGAATGACGCTTCTGCTCGACATACGCGGCGTTCGTAATCACATCAACGGAACGGCAGAGGCAATTTTTGCATTGTGTGACGCGTTGCAGGCTATCAACAGCGATTGGAACATTTCTCTTCTCGCGGAGCCAGCCGCTATAGAGTTTCACGGATTGGAGAAACGCTATTCGTTTTGGCCGATTCTGACGGCCGAAAAAAATCAGTACTTCACGGTCGCCATTCGACTGTCGCAACCCTGGCATATTGAGACGATGGTCGAGCTTCATCGGATGGCGTTACTGAACTTCTTCACCATGTTGGACACAATCGGTTGGGATATTATGTTCGAATCTCCAGCGGAACTGGGTGACTTTTGGAATTTCATGTGTCAGTACTCGGACGGCGTTTTGCACAACTCTTTCGATACGCGCGACCACGTCTCCAGGCGCTTCCCGGTGATGAATTCAGACCGGGAATATGTCATTCACCATTCCTTCAATCCATGTGACTACGCGAGTGGAGATGACATATCAAGTGAGGGTACCTACATATTTGTGATTGGCAACACATACGACCACAAGCATCTGAGCCCCACGATTGATCTTCTGAGTAGCGCATTTCCTACTCAGACTTTCAAGGTTCTGGGCCTGAAAGGCCATCGTCACCCGAAAGTAGAGGCTCTTGAAAGTGGACGGCTTCCTACGGCGGCAATTGACGAGCTTTTCCAGCGGGCCAAACTAATTGTCTTCCCATCCTTTTATGAAGGCTTCGGGTTTCCCGTACTGAAAGGTCTCAGTTATGGGCGCACGGTGATAGCTCGAAGATCACCGCTGCTGCAAGAAATCGCAAGCCATTACCGTGGCCCCGGCAAATTAGTGGGTTTTTCCACTCCGGTTGAGCTGGTGGAGGCCGTTGGAAGGGCAATCCATGACCTTCCGCTGGAACTGCTCCCGCTTGGAACTGCGTTGAGCGAAAACGAGGAGCCCAAAACATGGCGCGATGTTGCCCGCGGATTATTGGCGTTCGTGGAACGCCGGATGTCCGATCCAGCGAGCTTGCAATGGCAAGCTCGAGAACAGGCTATTCGGCAAATGATTGCATTTTCTGCTTAGCGGCGGGACAAGCGCAAATCTCGTGAAAGTCGTTACCATTCTGTTGCGTCATGGTGAAGCGAAATACACCGACGCGGAGCTCCTGCTCAATTCGATCTTTGAGCGACAGCTGCCGAACGTAAAGAGAAGAATGATCATCGTCGACAACACTTTGCCCGCCGACTTTCGACGAGTGGTGGAGGGGAGTACCGTGATCGGCGGCGATAATTCCGCATGGGAATTCTCAGCGTGGAATCGGGCACTCAGCTGGCTTGGCGACGATATATGGTCCTATGACCTTGTTCACCTGGTTACTAGCGCTTTCCATACTCTTTACACAAAGTATTTATATCGGTTTAGCCAACCGATGCTCGAGGCAATCGCAACACGTCCCGTGTGCTTGGGGCACATCGACTGTTACAACGAAGCCGTGCGCATCGGAGCATTTACATCCCAGCACTGGTTGCGTACCTCTTTCCTATTCATCCCGCCAGTCGAAATCGAAATTCTGAAAGACCTGGTCTCTGTCAAAAATGCCTCAGAATGGTTCGGCCGCGGACCCGAGCAAGCTTTCCCAGAAAAGGCAGAAATCTCGAAGAACTATCAGCAGTATGTTCTCGATTGGCTGACAGGCAGCGATATCGGCCAAGGCTCGACCTGGCATTCAAGACTCGCATTAGATTCTGCGTCGTGGCCGATGTTTAAGGCAAAAGCCACAGCGATTTTCAATGAGCACCTTTTGGCAATCAGGCTCCGAGCACAGGGAACGCGGTTAATCGACGCCACTTGGCTTGCATCCGCACTGAATTCGCATGACAAGGACGCCGTGGATTGGAATGCCCCATGGCGGAGACAATTGGCCGAGCGCGATACGGACGCCATCGCGGCACCAGAGTAATCGGAGATTCGAGCGCCGGTTGCCCGTCCAGGGGTCCCCGGACCTTCAGCTACTTTCCAGCAGCTGCCAAGTCTGCCGACACACCCGAAGTGTGTTTGTATAGGCTGACGGCTTCTTCCGGGTCACCGTCGAAAATCAGTCGGCCTCCATCGAGTAAGATCGTTCTGTCGCATTGTGCCTTGACATCCTGCATCGAATGGCTGACGAGCAGAATTGTCTTCCCCGCTTGACGAAAGCGTTTAAGACGATCAAAGCACTTTTCCTGGAAGGCCAGATCGCCGACGGACAGGATCTCATCGATGACTAAAATATCCGGATCTACCTCGGTGGCGACCG
Source organism: Terriglobia bacterium (assembly GCA_963757345.1). Classification (GTDB taxonomy): domain Bacteria; phylum Acidobacteriota; class Terriglobia; order Bryobacterales; family Bryobacteraceae; genus Bog-105. The sequence continues at coordinate 115,555 of CAVWRP010000018.1, forward strand.
AGAACGCCAGACGCATGTACATCCCGGTGGAATATTGTTTCACCGGTACGTCGATGAAGTCTCCTAAATCCGCAAAATCGATGATGCGCTCTTCCCTCTGCGACATTTCGCGCTTGGAGTAGCCCATGAGGAGTCCGTTCAGAAGAATGTTTTCTCTTCCTGTCAACTCGGTGTGCATTCCTGCACCGAGCTCGAGCAGTGGAGCAACCGAACCGTTTACTGTGACCTTGCCGCTTGTGGGTCGATAGATTCCGGCGATGATTTTTAAGAGGGTGCTTTTCCCTGATCCGTTATGTCCGATGATGCCAAGCATTTCTCCTGTGCGGACGGTGACGGAAACCCTGTTGACAGCCTCGAAATCGTGATAATGGACTTCTTGACGAAAGAATTTCGCGAACAGCTCGCGCAGGGTATCCGGCCTTTCATGAATAACCCGAAACCTCTGAACGACATTGTCTACGATGACAGCGTTCTCGCTATCCGTTTTAGACATAGAAGACGAACTCATCCTGGCGCTTTTTGAATACCCAATAGCCTATCGCCAGCATAGCGAAAGCGCACACAAAGCAGGCAACCACCGATTTGAATTCGGGGAGTAGACCGTAGTAAACACTGAGCCTGAATCCGTTCAAGAAGTACTGAAGAGGATTGAGCTTGAGAAGCCATCGATAGTGGGCTGGAATCAGGTCGATGGAGTAAATGATGGGCGTCACATAAAACAGGATGTTCAACAATACTTGCAGAATGTGGGCGACATCGCGATAGTAAACATTGGCAGCCGCGAAGAAAAACGTTGCGCCTAACGTAAAAATTGTCAGGGCGATCAGCGGCACAGGCAGATAAAGCCAGGTCCAGTAAAATGGATGTCCTACTGCGATCACGATCAAAATGAGCGGAATGATCGAGAGCAGGAAGTTAATCATGTTCGAAACGACCGCGGCGACCGGAAACACCAGTTTCGCGACACGAACCTTCTTGATCAGATCTCCATTGCCGACCACTGACTCCGCAGCATACGACAGCGATTGTGAAAAGAACGTCCAAGGCAGCAAAGTGCACAGAAGAAACACCGCGTAGTGTGGTTTGTTAGCTGCCATAAGTGTGGAGAAAACCACAGAAAGCACCACGAGCAGAAGGAGCGGATTAAGCAAGGCCCAAAGAAAACCGAGGACAGAGCGTTTGTAACGGATTTTTAATTCCTTCAATGCCAAGGCCCAAATCAATTGCCTGTAGCGAAACATTTGAGAAAACAATTCAATCATCTGGAGTAGGCGAGCGATCGCCAAAGAGGTATATCCGTGAAGCGAACAAGTTTCTCCCTATTGTAGCGGAAGATAGGCGCATGCTGCCGCTCATCTCCGCTTAAAGCTGTAGAAAACCTCGATGCTGACGTTCGCATTATAGTCCCGCAGGCCAACCACTGACAGGTTGTTTGTGAGGTCCCACTGAACACGCACAATCTGACTATTGATCTGACTGACGTCGGAAATGTAGGTAAAGGTGATATTGCTCGTGACCTTTTCCTGCAACGTCACTTTGGCGGAAGGCCCACTTGCGCTCGAAATGGACGGGTCGATCTTCAGCTGAGACAGTCCAAAAACGCGCTGGACTCGACTGGCGAGCGGATTGGCTACTGCCTGGCCCAGAAGTGCGGATTCTCCCATCTGACTTAGCGACTGCTGCGGAGGAGCCGGCTGATGCGCCGCTATCACGGCGTTTGTTGGGGTTGTGTTGGTGGCCAGTAGCTGAACAATTTGTTCGAACGTTAGTGGAGGATCGGAGCGATAGCTCATCTTCAGATCGTCTATCGGTCCCGTGACACCTATTGTCACGTTAACCCCCTGAGCGACAGTATCAAGTGAGACATTTAGAACAGGCGAGATCGCGGCTGGGTCGTAAAAGTTAACAGTACCGGTTGTGACTGTGTAGGTGTTTCCGAAAAACACCAGTTGACCGTCAGTCACTGTGATGCGGCCGAGCATGCCCGGAGATTCTGCATTACCTCTTACCGCGAGATTGGCCAGAACAGAAAGCCGATTTGCATATGTGGAACTAACCTGTATGTCAGGCGCGGTCAGAACCCGCACATCGAGTCTCATTCCGGCAAGGAATGGTGATGGTGCCGAAGGTGCGGTTGGTGGGGTTGAGACTGCGGACAGCAAAGAGCCTGCGTCGCTCGAGCTAGCATATGTGAGACGCTCAACCGATATCGTTCCAGAAAGTAACGATCTTCTGGCGTTTCCTATCAGGGTAATGGAGCCATTAGATGTTGCACTTATTCCTGAATAGCGAACTCGCACGCGTGAAGCAACCGCTTTCAGGTTGAAGTTAGGAACACGAGCGCCCAAACCCACAAAACCGCTAAAATCTACTTTGCCGCCGCCGCTCTCACCGGACAGGCTTTGAATCGAAGCGTTAGTGCCGTTTAATAGAATGACGCCGTTTGCCTTAGATATCCCGTTGGGCATTTGCGCGTAATTTAGACTCGCCTTCTTCAGCTGTATCTGGCCATTTGCCACGGGTTGAGCAAAGCTGCCTCGAATGGTAGTGTCCACGTCCGCAGATCCCGAAGAGTAGAAATCCCGATCCGCATCCTGTAAAAGGCCCAAGTCGAGATTTGCGTGTAAGGTCAGAGCAAGAGGACTCTTTGGATTGTTTAGATTCAACGAGCCATTAAGCTGGATTGAAGTATCGCGCCCAGCGATCTCGAATTGCCTGATCTGGATCGAATCCTGACTCATCTCGAGAATGATGGGGAGCTTATTCTGCAATTTGACTGCTCGAGCAGGTGGGCCGCCGGCTACCGACGTTTTTGGGTTGGTTTCGAAGCTCAGGCGGTTTAGCTCCAGTTGTGCATTGAGGCGATTAAGATTCGCCATGGGCCCGTTTAAAGTGGTGTCGCCCTCGACGAGCGCTTCGAACTTTGGAATTTCAGTTACGTCGGTTGCAAGAAACGGTGAAATGTTAGAGTACCGGACATTATTGAAAGCGAGCTTGGCGCGCAGCGGGTAGTCACCTGTTAGTTCGACGTGGCCGCTCCCTTGAATCTGCGATTGCGCCAAATCGGAGTTGACGCGAAAGTCTAGTTTGGATCCGCTTGTTTCAGCGATAAAGTGAATCCCTCCGAGAGGAGTTTCATTCAGATGCACGCGGTCGGCGGAGGCCTTCGCATTCAACTTCGAGATCAGCAATTGATGTTTTCCGTGATTGTCACCCAAAGTGGCGTCCAGATCAGCGGCAAGCTTCAAAACCCCTCCGAGACCGGGTTTCTGTTCACGAACATGTTGTAGTTGTTCAAGAGCTATATCACTGCTCGTCAGCTTGCACCGCAAGGATCCCAATTTCATGTCTCCAATCGGATGACGGAACGAGCCGTTCATCGTAATCGTTCCCGCCGGGGACTCTAAGCTGAGGGACGGAACATCGACGACTTGGCTGGAATAGTCTACCTGACCTTGAAAGCTGTTAATTGGTTCCTGATAGACACTCGCCCGAAGGAGTTTAAAGTTGAGGTGTGCATTAGGATTGGCAAACGTTCCGTTGAAGCCCGCACCGGCCGACAAATCTCCTGTCGCAGGTATGTCTGATCGTCCTGCCAGTTGAAGCGCCTTTCGGACCGAGAGATTCTTGACAACTGCCTTGGCAGTAGTCGCGTACTCCCCGACCAAGGCTGTTACGCCGCGAACTTCAAGATTAGAACCCGCGAAGTCAGAATCCAGATTGTAGTTGAGCTTTCCGTTCTGAGTCTGCGCACTGGCTCTGAGCTTACCTGCGTCCTGATTTTGTATTCGCAAATCGGAAGCGGAAAGGTCCCCGGAGAGACTGGACAAGGTGAAGGTCGAGCCGCCAGCTATTTGGTTGACGCTTCCCGATACACTGGCGGTGAGATGAATGGCGCCACCGATACCGGTTTTCTGTCGCACAAGAGCTTCCACGTGCGCAAGCTGCACATCCTCTATTGCGAGCTGAACCTGAGCCTGGCCTCGCATAAAACTGTCTCGCGAGTGCCGGAAAGAACCATGCGAACTGATCTTGCCTTGCGCCGTGTCAATTTCCAGTTGCGATAACGTCATCAGCTGGTCTGCCAAGTTGACTCTCGCCGCGAATTTGCTAAAGGGTTGGCGATAGATGCTACCGTCGATGACCTGTACCTGGGCTTGCCCAAGGGGATTTCCATAAGTTCCATTGAGTTGGACGTCTGTGGTGGCGCTCCCTGAAGCGTTCAAGGATGAGCTACCAACCAACGCCGCGATCGCTGAGAGGTCTGCATGGTGCATCGCAATATTTGCCCGCAACGCAGACGAGGCCTCAGGCTTCCATTCGGTCAGCGCCAGTGCCCCGTCAAATGCCGCCTCCAAACCGTGCCCGGCTAATAGACCTTGTGCAACGCTTGCCCTCGACCGGGAAGCGCCGAAATCAAACGCAAGCTTGTTGAAAGGACGCCCTTCGACAGTAAAATCGGTAATTTCCCCGTGCCCATTAATTTGCGGATCTGCCAGCTTTCCGACTACTTGAGTCTTGAGAGTGGCCGCTCCGCCCTTTAAAGTCACCGGAAATGCAGACATAGGTTGAGCAGCCCTGAAGTTTACGGCGGGACGCAAGTCATCCAAGTTATGCGAAGCAAAGTTTATGTCAACGCGCTCATCCATCACGCCGGATAGGTCAAGCCTCGAATTTGGCAAAGATAAATAAGAACGATCGAAACGGATATTTCCTCTCGAACCGGAATAGCTGGCGTCGATGCGACCACTCAAAGGAATGCCGTGGACCCCTGGTACTATGTCCAGCTTGGCATCGGCGGCGTAGCCTCTGGCATTTTGCGCTTTCAGGTTGCCTGTTGCTTTGATGGAGCCATCTACGAGGCCGTCGTAGCCAAGCGAGCTACCGGTCAGCGCGGTGACGATTTCAGGAATGGAAAGATTCTTAAGCTTGGCTTCCGCGCTCAGATTCTCGAATTTCTCAAGGAAAACCTTTCCCACGGCGGAGCCTCCAAAGGTATCCAGCCTGAAACCGTCCATGCTTACCAGGTATGGATCCGCATGAAAGGGAGAGCCGATGCGCAGATTTGTCATTTGCGCCGTACCGCTCTCCACTCTGAGATCGTTCGAATTGAGCGTTCCATCCACCCGGTAACGCCCCTGTATATCGAGAGTCGCGCGGCCTGTCGCCAGAAGATTACCCGTCATTTTAGGATCAGTAACCCCGAAAAGGCTGAGTAATTCACCCAGGGCGAGATTTGTGTCGAAGCGAGTCACCCCCGATCCTGGGGAACTTACATCCGTCGAAGCTCGAAATACACTCTTGCCGAGATCAAGATCCACTTTTGCTATTTGAATCAGGCTGGCCTTCTGATCCAGAGTCCCAGCCAAATCGGCATGCAGTTCCTTGGGCACGTTTGTCGCAGTGGCACGGTTCGGCAGTCCAAAGCTTCCTTGCAGCTCGGGCAACCAAATGCGAGCGTTAACGTTGGTGCGAATGATGGGAGCAGCCATCTTCTCCAATGAAGCACTCAGGTTGATCAACGACCGATCTGACTGTATGCTTGCCCGTTCTATACGTATCGCATCTTCTTCCAGCGTGAGAGGAATGCGTACATGCAAATTGAGAGGGACCTTCTGCCCGGACCTCACAATGAGAGGGTCGAACGATAAAGCGCCGACGTAACTCGCAGGCGTCCTTTTGTAATTCAGCAGAGCGCGGAGATTCTGACCTTGAGCTGAAATCTTCAAACGTTGATCCAGCAGTCTGGCGTATCCGTTGCTAATTCGAAATTCCCGCACGGCCAGGTTCACTATTGTTTCCAGACCGGAGGTTTGACTTGGAGGGGTTGGACTCTTCGGCTCTGGAATGTTGGTATTTCCGTCGGGAAGTACCATAACGTTGAGTCTCGGATCCTCGACGCCCAAAAATTGCAGATCAAGGATCTTGCTAAAAGCTGCGAAGAGTCTTATACGAAGCTCAAGAAGGCGAAGTCGCACGAACGGGTCGGCATCGGCCGGTTCGGTTCCATGAAGTACGAAATCGCGAATGCGGACGGTAAGATGGCCAAGGTCAACCGTCAGAGCCCCGATCTCGGCTCTGCCGCCCGTCGCTTCCTCCAGCCTGACAATGAGTTTTTGACGGGCAAAATTAGCAAACCAGGATGTTTGCAGGAGAATGAGTCCTGTGACAATAAGCAGCAGTAGCACATAGGCAACAGAGCCGAATGCACGTAACGAAACCCTCTTCCGTCTGCTCATTGGAGGCTGCCTTCAACATACTTGATGCTTGTCGCCTTGCGCTGCTCGTCCAGCCAGGAAAAAAATAACTTGTTCACGCGTTGCGCCGCAATCAGATCTGTGATTTCGGGACGAGCATTCTCGAGATCTGCTTTGCTTGGGTGTTGTCGCTGAAGCGCAACTCGATGTTCGTTATAGTAACTCTCAACTTCGGCGTCTGTTACGAGAACTGCGGGTTTAAAACGTGCATCTATAAACCGCAGCACGGTAACTTGCCATAAGAAGTGGCTGCGGAGGTCGGGAGCAGTGATGCCGTACTTCTTAAGAGCGCCCTGTAGCGATGACTGGCTCTTGAATCGCTGCTGCACCAGTTGATCCAGTTCTTTGTTTGCTTCCTGTGGGGAAGCAGTTGCATAATTTCCCAATTGGATTTCGCGGCGAATGAAGATCTGATCAACGAGCCGGCTGGCAGCGGCTTTGCGAGCCTCGGCCGATAAATTGAGCGGATCGTCGTTGAGGAAACTGGTAACTCGGAGATCCCGGCTGATATCGCTGTCCTTCACAATTGAATTCCCGACTATGATGGCGATACGGTCAATGATCACACCTTCAAGCAGGCACACACTGACCGCCCACAGCGTGGTGACCCGCCATACCATCAGAAAGCCTGTCCGATAGAGAAAAAGAATTGAATGCCGCTTAAGCGCTGCGGGCGAGCAGTACATTGCGGCAACACGTTAATCTGGTCCTCGGTACACTTCAAAAGATCCTGGTAGGAAACATTCGTGCTAAATCCTTCGTAGCGTGGAGGATTGAGGGTCCAGGCGAGATCCAGCCGGATTGGTCCAAGCGGAGTCTTGTAACGTATTCCAAAGCCGGCGGCCTGTACAGCGTAATTGAGATCCTGCTGGCTTTTCTGAGTGTAAGCGAGCGACATGCTGTTGAACGTTGTGTAGATGTTTCCCATATCCTCGAACAGCACGCCGCTGATATTTGGACCTAATAGTGGGAATCGCAACTCGATATTATTGAAGAAGAGAGCATTTCCGCCAATGGGAAAGCCCGTGGGAGTCGCGACCACCGGCCCCGGCAGTTCGTTTGCCGTGCCTATATCGCGTGGACCCGCTTGGTTGTTGCCGAACCCACGCATCGAAACGTTTCCGCCGCCAAAAAATCGTTCCGGCAGAGGTATCGCTTCGAAGTTTGAGATGTTGGTGCTAACGGCGTAAGGAATGATTGCCCCCAGCTGCGTTTGCCGCGCCAGGACCAGATTTCTGCCGAGCGAGGTATAGGTTGCGTTACGCCCAAGAACCCTGGTAAAGCTTCGTTGAGACCCGAAAAACCACGCGGCCTCCCCGACATCCACCGTATTCCAGAAGCCTCGATGAGCGTCGGCCGGATTATCCCGGTGATCCTGGATGTAACTCGCGGAAAGCATCCCGATTCGAACAGATTGCAAGAGCTGAGGAATCAGAAGCGCCGGGATGTTTACGTTATCCGTACTCACGTTCCGGTAGGCAAATCGCAGAAGCAAAGTGGAGGCCCGGTTCAGGCGTTGAGAGGTCTGTACCGAAGCTTCCTCGCGGCGAGATGAAAACGTTTGCACGTCGCGGGTCAAATCATATAGCAGCGAGAACGTAACTGTCCGATTTACTGACCCGAGGAATCTCGGAATAATGTAATTTATAGCGGCTTTCTGGTCCAGTGTGGAATAAGTTGTCTGTAACGCCAGAGTCTGGCCGATGCCAAACATATTTGTTCGGTTGACGTTAAATGAAACAATGGGCGACACACCCCGTGCGCCTCCAGAAGCGGAAGTTTGAGTGGTCGTTCCACCAAACTGACCGACAATCAATCCCAGGCCGATATTGTAGCTGTAGCGCGCTGCTTCGTCGAAATCGTATAAGACATCCTTGTAACGAGTTGATCCGTCGGGATTCTGAAGGGCGGTGTTTACCCCGGCAAACATTCCTAACGATGTCAACGCCCGTGCGTCGTCGTTGATTTTGCTTAGGGATATTGGCTCGTCCTGGTGAACGTCGATATAACGCTGTACCAGCGAAGGCTTGGTTCGGTATAGACCCGAGACAATGACACGCTTCACAAACTGCTGCGGACCCTCTCGAATTTGATAGGTCAAATTGATTGTGGCGGAATCGGGATTGGGTTGTTTGCTGTAGCTAAAGGAGGCGGACTGAAACCCTTGCGAAAAGTAATATTCGAGAATGCGATTACGATCGGTTGCGATGTTGATATCTGCATATGGCTGTCCGGCGATCGAGGCGAAGGTCGGCCGGATTGGGTTCAGATCAAGACGTGCTGTTCCTTCGATTGTCAAGTCCTGGACACGCCACTGCCTCCCTTCATTGATTGAATATGTGACGGCGATCTGATTTGGTTTACCGTTGAAACTATTCGTCACCTTGGATGTGACTTTCACATCCTCAAAGCCGTTCATTACGTAAAGATTGGCAATCGCTTCTTCGTCCCTGTGCCGAAAAGTCTCGCTGTACCGGCCATACCGGAGAATTAGCGAGCTTGGCTGCAAAAACATCCGTTCCCGCAACGTCTCCACGAGAAAGTAGTTATTTCCTTGAATATCTACTTTGACCAGTTTTTGCCGAGGTCCTGTAGCGATATAGTAATTGATAACCTCTTCATCATTTTGGGCTGGTTCACGCCGGAACGTAACATCTACATCGGGATATCCCTTGGACTGAAAATAATCATGTAAGTTTCGCGCGCCTTCGGCAAGTAAGTCATTATCGACGGCGCCCTCCTCGTAAATTGGTACGTATGTCCGGAGCTTACGCTTTGAAATCTTCGCTTCTAGCGCGTTCACGGTAATCTTTGGGCCGGCATCAATGTCAAACGTTGGCGTAGCATTTCCCGTGGCTGGATTGTATTGCAGGGAGCTCAGACTAACGGAGGCGGCCAAGCGGCCGTTGTTTGCATATTTCCTGGAAACGCCCTGCGTTCCCTTGTCAGTCAGAACAGCCGTTACCTGACGCCATCTTCGGATCAGCGGCCATCTCCAGCCGGTCGCCCTGGTAATAGTTGCATTCGAAAGCTTTGTATCTCCTCGAATGATGGGCGGTTCGTATCTGGATCTCTTCCCGGATTCAACATCAAAACGGACGGTCACATCATGAGTAACCGGGTCGTCGATCGTTGCGACACCAACGTGACCGTTAAAAAGGCCGTTCTCGTGTAATTGCTCTTCAAGATTTTTGCGAGCCAGGCTGAGGGCGTCTTCATCGAACGGCTGCCCAAGGTAGAGCTTAGAGTCTCCGATAATCACGGCTCGGCTGGGCGGGTCCTTAATATCGCCTCGTGCTCCCACATGACCGATGAACCTTCTGGCATCGGTAATGAATGTGAGCGCGACTCCAGGGCCGCTGGGCTCTGCATCCACTTGTATGTCGTTGTAAAGGCCGCTTCGATATAGCCGGTCTATCGTGGCGGCCAGCTGATTTGTCTCCAAAGGCTCGCCGATCTGCACGACGAGCATCCGGTCTAAATCCCGTTGGTCGGCAGGCTGCTGAGCCGGCTGGTACCGAATGGCAGTGATCGTCTTTCCTGCGAACTCTTGGCCAAACAGCAATGGCGCCGAACAGCCAAGGCAAAGGAGAAAATAAAGGGCGCAATGCCGCGCCGATCGTCCCTTCATTTTCCGTGCTCGAATTCTCCTATCCTATGTGCTTTTCCTGGGCCGGCCCCGCTTGGCACTGATAACAAAGTGGACGCCACCTCACAATTTGATGTTTCAAGTGTCTCATCATGGACTTCTATAGAGGAGGACTTGAAGATGGCCGAGATCGCACGCCCGCACATTTGGGCTCTCCTGAAAAGGACCGCTTCGGACTGGAACGCTTATAACGCTCCCCGCCTTGGGGCAGCTCTGGCCTATTACACACTCCTTTCTGTCGCTCCGTTGCTCGTTGTCCTCGTCGCGATCTGTAGCTTGGTCTTTGGTCAAAGTACCGCCCAGCACAAACTGCTCGGCCAAGTTCAAGAAATGGCTGGCCGCACAGCGGCAACGGCCCTCTCAGCATTGCTGCACAATGCCCAGCACGGAAATAGCGGTATCTTTGCGAGTGCTGCCGCTCTTGTAACCCTATTATTTGGCGCGTCGGGCGTTTTTTTGGAGTTGAGAGAATCGCTAAACACGATTTGGAATGCACCGCGTTCCCCGGCCGCTTTTTGGAAGGATGTTGTTTGGCAGCGCCTGATATCTTTCGGGATGGTCCTGGCCTTGGGCTTTCTTCTTTTGGTTTCGCTTCTACTTAGCGCGGCCTTGGCCGTGATTGTGAGATTCTTCAATAACTACCTTCCGCTTCGTGCCGCCATATTCGGAGAGCTAGCAAATTTTGTTGTTCCTCTGATCGCCATTTCTGTGCTTTTTGCTTTAATCTACAAGTTCGTCCCTGACGCGCCGATCAAGTGGAGAGACGTGACGATTGGGGCAGTTGTCACCGCCCTGCTGTTTCAAATAGGCAAGGCGCTCCTCGCGCTGTATCTGGCTACCGCGGCCGTCGGATCGACGTATGGCGCCGCAGGATCGCTAGTGGCTTTCATCGTCTGGGTCTATTATTCGGCCCAGATCTTTTTCTTTGGGGCAATTTTCACCCAGGTTTACGCCTCTGTGATGAACGCTTCGAACCCAAACGCCGATCCGCGAGGCAACGAAAATGGTTCGGCCGCTCCGACGCTCGGACGCAGCGCATCCGCATGAGTGGCTTGGTGGGATAGGCTAAAATAGGGTTTCCCACCTGTTTTTTCCCATGATTTCAGTCAGCAATGTAAGTATGCGCTATGGCGGCAAGATTCTGTTCGAAGATGTGACCGCCGCCTTCTTGAAGAACCGACGCTATGGCTTGACGGGGCCGAACGGCGCGGGCAAAACGACGTTTATGAATCTCCTTTCGGGCGAATTGGAGCCCCAGAAGGGCTCTATTGTGCGCCCGAAGAAGATAGGCATTCTTCGTCAGGACCAGTTCGCTTTTGACGCTTACCGCGTGATCGACACCGTGATCATGGGAAACCTGCCGCTTTGGGAAGCTCTGGCGGAACGCGAGGAACTGTACGGAAAGGCTGAACTCAGTGATGACGATGGCATGCGGCTCGGTGAGTTGGAAGGCATTGTCTCCGAAGAAGATGGCTACTCGGCGGAAAGCGACGCCGCCGTCCTGCTGGATGGGCTTGATATACCCGAGCCGCTACATTCCCGTAAAATGAGCGAGTTGCAGGGCGGCCAAAAGGTGCGCGTACTGCTGGCTCAGGCGCTCTTTGGACATCCGGAGGCGCTCCTCCTCGATGAGCCTACCAATTATCTGGATCTTGCATCCATCCACTGGCTCCAGCATTTTCTCACGCGTTACGAAGGAACGCTGATCGCAATCTCACACGACCGTCACTTTCTTAATAGCGTTTCGACTCACACGGCGGACATCGATTACCAGACGATCATTGCCTATCCGGGCGGGTATGACGATATGGTGCTTCAGAAAACCCAGATTCGCTCCCGGATTGAATCCGAGAACGCGCAGCGCGAGAAGAAGATTGCCCAACTCAATGAGTTCATCGCGCGGTTTTCTGCGGGCACGCGAGCTAGTCAGGTTACCTCGCGCAAGAAGGAAGTGGAACGTCTCCAGACGGCTGAGCTGGCACGTTCCAACATCCAACGTCCGTTCATTCGCTTCGAAATGAAGCGGCCGTCGGGACGGCACGCGCTCGAGTTCAAGAATGTTGCAAAAGGCTACGGAAAATTGCGGGTGATCCAGGACTTCTCCGCCGCTATTCAGCGTGGCGAAAAAGTTGCCTTAACGGGACGCAATGGCGCCGGCAAAACGACGCTTCTGAAGGCGCTCCTGGCGAACGCGCCGGGTGTGGATGATCCAGATGTTGGTCTTGACTCGGGTATCGTGACATGGGGTCATGAAGTGCAAGTGGGGTATTTTGCACAGGACCATCGAGGGAGTATTAAGAACGGAACGACGGTGGCCGACTGGTTACATAACTTCGACCCCCAGGCTTCGAAAGAGGAGATTCGCGGCCTGTTAGGTCAAATGCTCTTCAGCGGTGAGGAAGGCATGAAGCCGACCGATGCTTTATCCGGCGGTGAAGCGGCCCGTTTAATTTTCTGTAAGCTGATGCTGCAGAAGCCTAACGTCCTCGTCTTCGACGAGCCCACAAATCACCTGGATCTCGAATCGATCAACGCGCTGAATATTGCGTTACAAAAGTTCGATGGTACGGTCTTGCTTGTCACCCATGACGAGGATCTGGTCGATGAGGTCGCATCCCGAATCTGGAATTTCGAGAATGAGCAGATCGAAGACTTCCTCGGACGCTATGAGGAATACGTTGGGGTTGGCGCAAAATGACCGTTTGGGGTTCCTGAACTGACCATCTGCTGTTCAATCCAGTAGTATGTCTTTGCCAGGCCCTCGCGGAGAGTGATTGAAGGCTCCCAGTTCAGGTAACGGCGTATTTTCGTGTTGTCACTATTTCGCCCATTCACTCCTCTGGGCGCATCCAGCTTGTATTTCCGTTTCAGACGCAGACCGGCTATTTCTTCCACCAGATCCACCAGCCGGTCGATCGTGACGAGCTCGCTACTGCCGAGGTTGACCGGTTCTCTTATGTCACTCTCGACAATGCTCTGAGTGCCTTTCAAACAATCGTCGATATACATGAAACTACGGGTTTGCTTGCCGTCACCCCAGATTTCGATCTCGTGATTACCTGAAAGCTTGGCTTCAATCACCTTCCGGCAAATAGCCGCCGGCGCTTTTTCCCTTCCACCAGCGTAAGTCCCAAGGGGCCCATAGACATTGTGGAAGCGGGCAACCCGACACTGCAATCCGAAGTCCTCCTCGAAGTGACGGCACATCCGTTCACCAAAAAGCTTTTCCCAACCGTATCCGTCTTCCGGAAGAGCTGGATACGCATCTTCTTCTTTAAGCGGGAGCACTTCAGGACTCTTCTGCTTGTCTCCGTTGTAGACGCAAGCTGAGGACGAGAAGAAAAAGCGTTTGGACCCGGCGTTTCGGGCCGCCATGAGCAGGTGTGTATTGATCAGCACGCTCAACATGCAAAGTGCCTTGTTGTTTTCGATAAAGCCCATGCCGCCCATATCGGCAGCAAGATTGAAGATCACATCTGCACCCCGAACCGCGTTCTCGCATGCCTCCAGTTTCTGCAGATTGAGTACGGTGTTCTCAACAGTGCCGTCTCGCTGGTACCATCCTTCCAGCGGTTTGACATCCACGGCTCGGATAACAGTGACGCCTTGGTTCCGAAGATGCCTGACCAGATGACCTCCGATAAATCCGCCGGCTCCGCAAACGACCACTTTCTGGTCGGCCAGTTTCAAATGCAAACCTCCTGCCGATACCGGTCTGATTTAGTCCGGTTCACCCTAAGTTTAGACTGGCGATGACTCACTGATTTATACGTATTGACCGGCCGCTTCCCCGCGGGATCCAGCCCGTGGAAGCTATCTCAATTCATAGATGTATACTCGAACCCTCCAGGTCCGACAATCCAGGCAACCAGCTCCGTCAGAGGAGGCATCGAAGATGCGAAATGGTATGACAGGTGTGGCCGTATCGCTGATTGCAGCGGCATCTCTGCTGTGTAGCGAGAATACAACCATTCTCATTCATTATCACCGCAAATCGTGGTTGGCCCGAGAGCTATTCCGCTTGGTCTTCCCGGAGCGGTAGTATTTTCTTGCCAATTGCCGGGAGCGGCCCCGACCTGTTACTCTCCTTCCCAGATCCTGAATGCGTATAACATTCAACCTTTGTTGGATGAAGGGTTCACGGGCCAGGGGAAAACAATCGTCATTATCGACGCGTTTCAGTCGCCAACACTCGTTGCCGACCTGAAGGTTTTCATATCGGTCTTTGGACTGTCAAGTGTGAACGGGCTCGGTGGCCCGACCAATTCAGCGCTTCCTACTTTCAGGCAGATCGCTCCGGGTGGATTGACTCCATTCGATCCAAACAACCAGGATCAGGTGGGCTGGAGCGGCGAGATCTCGCTTGATGTCGAGTGGGCGCACGCGATCGCGCCCAGAGCAAATATCGTGTTCGTACTCGCAAAATCTGATGCCGATGCCGATATTTTAAGCGTCACAAAATACGCTGTCGACCATCGGCTTGGTGATGTGGTTTCTCAAAGCTTTGGCGAGGACGAGAGTTGCGTTGACCCTACCATTGCTCAACGGCAACATCAGGTATTTATCGAAGCAACGTTGAAGAACATGACGATATTCGCGTCCTCAGGGGACTTCGACGCTGCATTGCCTAGTTGCGACGGATCCTCTTTTGTGAAAGGCGTATCGAGTCCTGCCGGCACCCCTGGACCGTACAAGGGAGAGACCGTCTGGAATGATCAGTTTGGGGCATCGGGCGGCGGATATAGCGTTCTGTACAACAAACCCTTCTACCAGCTCTTGGCAGTGAAAGGAAGCAAGCGGGGAGTGCCGGACGTCGCATACAACGCCGATGTTGCGACGGGTGTATTAGTGGCATGGAGCCAGGGCGTCCCTGCCAACATAGGTCATATCTTCCTCTTTGGCGGAACTAGCGCGGGCTCGCGCAATGGGCTGCTCTCACTGCGCTCGCTGACCAGCGAGCTGGCTTCGACCTCGGTTTTATTAACCAGGGCCTGTACCGTATGGGACTTGACCCAGTCAGGAAACTCTGCGTCGTTCCACGACATCACAAGCGGCAACAATACGTTCGAGGGCATCACCGGCTTTAGGGCAGGACACGGTTGGGACGCAACCACAGGGTTAGGTTCTCCTAAGGGAATCGATTTTGTCGACAACTTACTCAAGTTCGTTTCTCCGCTTGATGGATTGATCGGGATTCTTGAAAGCGGACCGTTCTCGAACGGCATCAGATCGCATTCCGGTCGACAGAAGCCGCATTGACGCTTGTTTTATGAAGTTGGCGGCCGGCACTAGTCTCCTGTCCCAGAAATCTGTAAACTAAGTGAAGAGGTAGTGCGTCTAAGATTCAGGAGACGCAGATGCGGACCGGACGACCCAAAGAAGCGTTGCTATTGACGGAAGAAGAACGGGACAGGCTGCAATCGATGGCGCATCGGGCACGGAGCCAGCCGCTGCTGGCGCGGCGAGCACGGATTGTACTGGCTTGTGGCGATGGTCTGGACAATCAAAGCGTTGCGCGGAAGTTGCGCGCCTCGCTGGGTATGGTGGGAAAATGGCGAGCTCGATTTCTGAAAGCCCGCCTGGAAGGCCTGTATGACGAACCACGACCGGGCGCGCCGCGCAAGGTCAGCGATGAACAGGTGGAGAAGGTCGTCATACAGACGTTAGAAAGTACGCCACGAGGGCAAACGCATTGGAGCACGCGAGGACTAGCGGAAGCCACCGGATTCAGCCGGATGACTATCAGCCGAATCTGGCATGCTTTCGGATTGCAGCCGCAGCGTGCCGATACCTTCAAACTTTCGCCCGATCCGTTGCTGATCGAAAAGGTGCGTGACATAGCCGGCTTGTATATGAACCCGCCCGATCACGCACTGGTAGTCTGCGTCGACGAAAAGAGCCAGATTCAGGCGCTCGACCGAACCCAGCCTTTGCTGCCCAGGCAGCCGGGGCAGTGGGAGCGCGGCACGCACGACTATAAACGCAACGGGACGACTTCATTGTTTGCCGCCCTGGATTTGAAGACCAGCCGTGTGATCAGCCAATTCCACCGACGCCATCGCTCCGTCGAGTTCCGCAGGTTTCTGGATGTCATTGAGGCTCAGGTGCCGGCTGCTCTGGACGTTCATCTCATCCTCGACAACTACGGCACTCACAAGACAGCGATCATCCGGAACTGGTTGGCCAAGCGCCCGCGGTTCCATGTCCACTTCACCCCGAGGTATGGCTCATGGTTGAATCTGGTCGAGCGATGGTTCGCCGAACTCACCAACAAACGTATTCGGCGCGGTGCCTTCCGCAGCGTCAAGGAACTGGAATCGGCGATTCGCGAGTTTATAGAAGTGCATAATGAAGATCCCAAGCCCTTCGTATGGACCAGAACGGCTGATCAGATTCTGGATAGCATTGCTCGATATGCTCGCCGCACACTCGCCTCCCACCCAGGACTTAATTCACGAACCACTGGGAGGAGTAGTCCCCGGAGCCAATGTGACCGCAACAGAATTGAACACCAACACCGAGAAACACATAACTACTGATGGTCACGGTGACTACGAAATCCCCAATCTTTTGCCCGGTCAATATGAGGTTTCCGTTTTAGCGCTGGGCTTTAAGAAGTTCTAAGGCGGAACGTATTATTAATGCCCCCGCGCGGACGTGCGCATTGATGTTCCTCTCCAAGTGGGAACCACTACCTCGGAAATCCAAGTGACGACGGCGACGCCGGTGATTACCACCGAGACCGCAACTGTACGTGATGTGCAACAGGGCCAGGAGATAGAAGCGCTTCCCATGAACTACCGCGGAAAAGTACAACTCCCCTGAACGCCATCGTCACTTTGCCAGGGATCACAACGGATTCCACAGGGCCGACCGGATCGAACGGCGTCTCCATCGCCGGCAGCCATCCCGGGCAAAACGAGTTCACCGTAGATGGTTTTTCAGTTACTTCTCCCCTTCGTAACGGACCGACACCCGAGATGTTTCCCTCGACGGAGCAGATCTCGCAGGTCAAGGTGACTTCCGAGTTGGCCACTGCCGAGTATGGCCAAGTGGGAGACGTAACGTTCATCACGAAAAGCGGCACCCACGACTACCACGGTTCTCTATTTGAATATTGTCAGAATGACGCTTTGGATGCCACACCCGACTTTGCCAACGGCAAACCAAAGAAGCCCGATAACACGTTTGGTGGCTCAATCAGCGGCCCAGTCTGGCTACCCAAAATTTACAACGGCAAGAATCGGACCTTCTTCTTTTTTGAATGGGAAGGAAACCGGCAACACAGCGCAATACCGGTCACAAATAATGTTCCGACCCAGGCGATTAGAAACGGAGACCTGTCCGCCCTATGCAGTTCCTACGATGCGGCCGGAGTCTGCGCCACGCCTGGCGGCAGTCAACTTAAGAATCCGTTCACAGGAGCTCCATTCCCTCACAATCAGATCCCTTCCAGCATGATCAATCCGGTATCCCAAAAGGTACTCAGCACGTTCTATCCTCTTCCCAACCAGCGTATCCCGGGTATACGTCGATGGCTGCATATCGTAATCCTGCATTCCCCAGGTTGTGATGGATTGGCCAACATCCCAGAGGTCCGCCAGTGGCACGGGCCCTGTGCGCACCGCTCCCCCTTTAATCCTGAATTCCACGAGGGTGATTGAGCTGTTGGCGAGGCTCATCATGTGCATCCCGTTACCGTTCAGCGTAACGGTTGATTCGGTCCACAGGTTCGCCGTTCCAGCCATGTGCGCGTAGGCTGCTCTATCTCCACTCTCGCGTAGCTTGACATAGTCGTAGCTCAGTGGGTCGTTAGCGCCGCCAACGAGATGCACGACTGTTACGCACCATCCCGCGTCCAATCGGTCCGTGATCCCAGGGTTGACGAATAACAAGTCATCATCCGCATGTGCCACTACTGCCACCAGGCTGCCTGCACCGCAAGAGCCAGCCTGGTGCAAAACCCCGGCCATGGCCCGGTGAGGATAGACGCAGTTGATGATGGTTATCGCTAACACCAGTAAGATCACCGGTGGATTGAAGGGGGGAGCCCAACAAGATGTGTGAGTCGCGGAATCAGGATGTTCCTGTTCTTCGGCGAGTAGAGAGTTCATATTTGTCTCCTTGTTCATGTGTTTCCAGTAGTGACACCCATTCATCAGTGCGCCAAATAATCACGAAAGCTGCGTCAGATCAGCGGGTTCGATCAGGCTAGATGGCTCAAGCAGTCCGCAAAGGCTGCCCGAAATCACAGTGTCATTGAAGAATCCGCTCTGACTGAATGTCCACGTCCCAAGCGTTGCGGCCTGGACTGCCATCCCGCCGGCGGTGACGGCAGTCGCCTGCAGCCGACGAAAACCACATCGATTGTTCATATGTCCCTTCGCTACTGAAAAACGCCGTTTCCGCCACTAGGACGTCACGCGCTTGAATGAATTCGTAGAATGGTGAATCCCAGCGCGCTACCAACAGCTGAATGCGCTGGCTGGCACAGCACTGGGCGACGGCCTCGGGCGGCAGGCAGCGTTCGTGGACGAAGGGGAGAGCAGCTTTGGTGCCACATTGTGGCTCAGGTTCATGTCGTCGCGGCCGGACCAAATCAACTGATCAAGGAAGTTCGGCCAGGACGCGGTGCGTTTGCGCTTTGCGACTCCGTGACTCCGAATTCGAGCGGTGGATTAGTAATGAAAAAACGCGCTACGGCTTCTGGAATCCACCTGGACGTAAAGTCGCCGTTGCTGAGATTAGAGGCTTGCGCGTTTTTCGACAATTTGGCTGGCCCACTCAACTTCAGCGTGCCGATGTTTGGGACAGCTTGCACGCCTTGGCCGGAGTAGAGTCGCAATACACTGTGGGGATGGCGCAACAAAATGCGGACCAGGCGGTTCATGAGGCGGCGTTGGCAGGGCTGACCGATAAGCTGGCCGAGATGTTGGCTGCTGACATTTCTCTGGTCGACGCGAAGGGGATGGACGCGCGGACTCCGTTGCATTGCGCGGGGACGGTCGCGGTGGCGGCATTGCTCGTAGAGCATGGGGCTCGAATTGACGCCCGCGACGAGGATCACGATTCGACGCCGGCACAATGGCGTATCGGTGAGTCGCCGGACGTGGCGCGATTCCTGTTGGAGCGCGGCGCGAAAGCGGACGTTTTCTTGGCAGCTGCGCTGGGCGATCTGACGCTAGCGGAGAAATTGCTAGCGGAAGATCGGGCGTGCTTGGCGCACCGGATCGGCAAACCGCCGGAGTTCCCACCACTTGGCCATGAAGGGCGTGGCGGCACGATCTACCAGTGGACGCTGCGCTTCAACTCTTATCCGCACCAAGTCGCTCTGATGAAGGGACATCAGACGATGTTCGATTTCCTGTACGCGAAGAGTGATATGGCGACGCGATTGTTGGTGAACTGCGTGTTGGCGCGGCCCGAGGAAGCACACTCGATCGCGAACGAGCATCCGGAGATCGTGCCGGAGCTGCCGGATGTGGATCGCGAACTCGTAGCGAAGTATTGCTGGGAGACAAACACGAATTACGACGCGGTGAAGCTAATGCTCGATTTGGGATTTCCGGTTGCGCATCCGGAGCGCAACCACGGTTACACGCCACTGCACAACGCCGCGTGGGCAGGTTCGGGTGACTTGGTGGAGCTGTTGATTACGCGCGGGCACCCGGTGGACATTCGCGATCCTATGTATAATGCGACGCCCCTCGGGTATGCGCTATACGACTGTCTGGTGGAGAAGCGTCATCCGAAGGGCGAGTTCGCGCGAGTAGTCAATGCGCTGCTGGAAGCGGGAAGTCCTCTGACGGGCGTGAAATATCCGACAGGCGACGCGGCGGTAGACGAGGTACTGCACGCATATATGTGAGCTGCGAGCCGTGCGCTCCTCATGATTTATCCTGAGCGGGCCGGAAGCAATCCATGTTGACGTGTAGTCGGCTTATGCGGTCCAATCATGATGTCCGCGCAGCGTTAACTTCTTTTGTATGTGGCGCGTGCACAGATTGGATCGCATAAGCCGACAATAACCAGCCAAACTGCTTGATTTTTAATCATTTAAGTCTGAATCGGCGCAAGCAGATTTGGACCGGTTATTTTTACCCTATGTTGAGATTGGCCAGAAACGGGCTTGGGATCACCGGCGTGATGCGCACCGGACTCGATGCCGACTTCTGGACCGTCTGCGAAGATCAAATCCGCGGGAAGCGCGTTTCCGGTCAAGTTGACGTGACCGCGCTTCACGGGTGTAATTATCGACTCCCGCCGGGCGCATTCTCCGAGTGGCCGACCATCCAGGCATCGACTTCGAGTCAGGGATAGTCGTTAGATCTGGGCCGTACCGCCGTCGACAAAGAGCTCAATTCCGTTTACGAAGCTCGAGTCGCTGGAAGCAAGGAAGAGGGCGACAGTGGCGATCTCTTCCGGACGACCAATCTCGCCGCGTGGGATGAGGGCTTTGAAGCTTTCTTTTACATCGGGGCCGAGGGGATCCAGGATCGGCGTGTCGATGGTGCCGGGGCTGAGGATGTTCACACGAATTCTTCGCTCCTTGAGCTCGACCAGCCATGTGCGTGCGAAGGAGCGCACGGCGGCTTTGCTGGCGCTGTAGACCCCGAATGCAGGGAAGCCCTTGATACTGGCGATCGATCCGTTGAGGAAGATGGAGCCGTTGTCGTTGAAGAGCGGCAGGGCCTTTTGGACGGTGAACAGCGTACCGCGCACGTTGAGGCCGAAAGTCTTGTCGAAGTGCTCTTCGGTAACCTGCTCGAGCGTAGCCAATTCACCTTGGCCGGCGCTAGCGAAGAGGATGTCGATCTTGCCCTTTTCGCGTTTGACAGTTTCGTAGAGACGGTCGAGGTCGGCTAAATTGGAAGCGTCTCCCTGTACGCCGGTGACGTTCTTGCCGATGAGCTTCACGGCGTCATCGAGCTTCTCCTTGCGACGTCCGGTGATGAAGACGTACGCGCCCTCTTCGACGAAGAGTCGCGCTGTCGCGAGCGCCATGCCAGAGGTCGCTGCGGTGATGACTGCTACTTTTCCTTCGAGTTTTCCCATGGTTATTCTTCCTTAGGCGGCCCGCCGCTGGCGTAGTTTACAACGACGGGAGGCCCCTTCAGCGGCTTTCGAGATATTTGGGGCTGCCTCGCCGGGCTACCCCCACTTCTCTAGAGAGTAGATGGAGTTGATTGCCGTGAAGATTCAATAGTTCTGTACTAGTGAACTATTGAACCGTTTCCCGGGCACGGCTACTCTTGTAGACATGCGGCCGCTGTTCCATCCTTCAATTGAGGACGTTACCGTCGAGGGAATCCTACACGCACTGTCCGACCCGGTGCGCGTAGCCATGTATGCGGAGATCGTTGCGCAGGAGTGTGCGCAGAGTTGCTCAAACTTCCTGACCGTAAGCGATAAGGCAATCCCGAAGTCGACGCTCTCGCAGCACTGCAAGATCCTTCGCGAGGCCGGCCTGATTCGGAGCGAGCGGCACGGCGTGGAGATGCACAACATTTCGCGCTGCGCGGAACTGGAGCAGCGCTTTCCGGGATTGATACGGGCCATCGTCACCGCGCACACGATCCAGTCGGCAGGTGAGGCGCGAGCGAAGGCGTATACTCGGCGGCGGAATAAAAAGATTGCGTGACTTCAAGCTCCCGCTAGGCGTTCACGGATCGCTCAAAAATGAAGCTTCCGGATAGCGTCCGAGTCACGGGCGACTCGGGGAGTGCTGCGGCCCACGGAAACCACATGAGTGAGAAGTCGTTAGCTTTCATCGGAAATGTCGCGGCGGGCGGATGCCAGAGCGAAGCCGTGGTGTGGATCGCCGGACATTTTCGATAAGGAGACTTGAAGGAAGGCGCTGATGGTTGCGACGGACGCGGTCTTTATATATGGGTATTGAATGCCATTTTGGTACTTTCGTACTGGTCGCAGAGAACGTGGCTTCTTCGCATTATGGACTCTGGAGATACCGCGTATGGCCCGGATATTGAAACTGATTGAATGAACGAGTGTTTGTAACGGGTCGTTAGGCCTGCGACAATCAGGGAAACGATGACGAGAATGCTCGATCCTTTCCAGTTCTTGCTGGTCGCGGTTGCCGGTTGGATGAACCGGCACCAGCAGCAGACGATCGAGTATCTGCGTGAGGAGAATCGGGTTCTTCGCGAGCAACTTGGTGATCGTCGATTGCGTTTCAATGATGATCAGCGTCGTCGCTTAGCCGCCAGAGCGAAGGGCCTAGGACGCAAGCTTCTGGCGGAAGTCGCCACCCTGGTCACACCCGAAACCTTGTTGGCTTGGCACCGCAAACTGATTGCACAGAAGTACGACGGGCATGAGAAGCGCGGACCAGGACGCCCCCGCATCGGCAAAGAAATAGAGACTCTGGTCGTTCGCATGGCGGAGGAGAACCGTGCCTGGGGCCATCGCCGCATCCAGGGTGCCATATCCAATCTCGGACACAAGCTAGCCCGCAGCACAATCGCTGATATTCTCCATCGGCACGGGATCGAACCGGCACCAGAGCGGAGCCGAAAGACGACTTGGAAGGAGTTTTTGACGCGACACTGGGAGCTGGTCGTAGCCGCAGACTTCTTCACCGTAGAGGTCTGGACCGCTAGAGGTTTGAAGCGCTTCCTCATTCTGTTCTTTATCGATCTGTCTACTCGTAGGGTGGAAATCGCTGGCATGGCATCCAATGCGAATGGATTGTGGATGAGTCAGATCGGCAGAAATGTGACCGATGCAGTGGACGGAATTCTGAATGGCAAGCGCTATCTGATCCATGATCGCGACCCGCTGTTCACGGCAGAATTTCAGAGCATTGTTGCGGGTGTTGGCGTTACGTCAGTGAAACTCCCGCCGCAGTCTCCGAACCAGAACGCTTACGCAGAGAGATTTGTACGCTCGATCAAAGAATCATGCCTGGAACGGCTGATTTTATTCGGAGAAAACTCATTGCGCACAGCGGCTCGCGAGTTCATAGCGCATTACAAGTACGCTTCATAATGCCCACCTGGCTATGTTGCTGAAAAATCAATGAGGCTTTGACCGGAGGCGTCTAATACGGGGTTTCGGCGCTGCCTATGTATTCGCTCGACGAGCTGAATTGCCTGTTCCGTTTCGAGTGCGCGACGGTGGATGACCCAAGGACCGCTCGCCAACGGGTGCTCAGCTTCGATCTCTCCTCTCTCGATTGCCAATCGGAGCGTGATGCCACTGATCTGGAGATGATCCGCGGCCTCAGTAAGTGTGAGCCAGCCTTCGGCTTCACAACGCTGGGCGCTATAGGGGGGAATGCTGTGATGGCTGCGTAGCGAGGTCACCCGTTCACGGGTCCAGCGGTTTCCCATTCCCGTGAGCAGTCCGCTGCGGCTCAGTGCGCCGGCAATCGTGTCATCCGAGCAGACGCGCACCAGTACTCGTACCGCATCCACTATCTCCGGCGGCGTGTGAGCTCGGCTGAAGCCGCGTCGCCGGTGAGGAATGCGCAGCTCCGTGTGTACCCCGCCTTTCCAGTGGATCACGGCAATGATCTCACCTGCCTGACCAGCCACATCCACGACAACCTCTTCGATTAACGTTCGTACGATGCGCTTTTTCAGGCGAGCATCGGTCTCAGGATGGCGCCACACGGCTTCTAAATCACCCGCCAGGGCTTCAAACTCTTCTCTTGTCGCTGGCACGTCCTGCCGCTCCCGCAGGACTTCCTCGATCCGCATTTCCAGTTGCTGCACCTTCTGCAGCGCCTCATTCCAACGCCGCTCTAGTTCGCTTGCCACTAAGCGGTTGTCCGGATCTGTTGCCTCGTACTGCTTCTCAGCGCGGCGCGCGGAATAGTGAGCTGCTTCTAACTCCCTCTTTAGGACAGATAGGATTTCCTCTCGCTGCAATGTCTCCTGTTCCGTGGCCAGAAACGCCGCTTCTATAGCTGCCGGCTCAAGCACAGTCATGATTTCGCCGCTTATGGCCGCATCCAGACCCAAGCCCGCAAACGTAATGCAGGGCGGTTCTCCGTTGTCCAATGCGCTCCTGCGACACACGTACCGCAGTACATACGGTCCGTTGCCCGTGTAGGCGACCATTACCTTCCGCCCGCAACGCCGACACCGCAACAAACCGGCCAACAGTGCTAATCCTCGCTTGGCAGTGCCCGGCCGATCACTGCGATGTGCGTTATGAGTCATCAGGTGCTGAATCTCTTCGAACTGCTTCCAGCTAATGTAGCCCTCATGCGTGTCACGAATCAATGCCCACCACTGTAGTCTCGGTTTACGTCGACTCCGGCGTCGCGGTTCTCCCTGCTCATACTGCATGGAATGCTCGGTTCTGCCGTACGCATACGCGCCCGCGTACGCCGGATTGCTCAAGAGGTTGTAGATGGTGGTGTACCGTGGTCGTCGCCAGACGACCTGGTTGCGTGGGGCAGAAACCGGAACCTGCACTCCGTGTTCGAGAAACCACAGCAAGGTTTGCCGCGCTGAGCCAAGTTCGAAAAACTTGCTGAATACCAGCATCACTCGTTCCTGGACTCGGCGGTCAGGATCCTTTTCCAGACGGTCTTCGCCCTTGACATAACCTGCAGGCGAGGCGACGATCAGTTCACCACGTTTGGCCTTCTCGCGCCGGGCCTCCACGGAACGTTGTCGTAGCAGGTCCAATTCATACTCGTTTAAACTGCCTTTCAATCCAAGTAACAAACGATCATTGCTTTGTCGCGGCGTGTAAACCATTTCTTGATCGATCAACAGCGTATCCACTACACGACAGACTTCCACCAGCTTCTGCCATTCTCGACTGTTGCGTGCAAAACGCGAGACCTCTCTCGCAGCGACTGCGCCCACCTGACCCAAACACACTTCCGCAACCATACGCTCGAAGCCCACTCGGGTCACCGTACCCGACGCCGATCGGCCTAGATCCTCATCAATCACTTCGATGTCGCACCAACCGAGACTGCACAGTCGATCCCGCATGGCATACTGCAGCTTCTGACTCTCTACGTTGTTTTGCACTTGAAACGTCGAGGATTGGCGCACGTACAAAATCGCCTTCCGCTCGATATGATGCGGCTTGATTTTGTCACTCATCGCACACCTCCTGTGCGATTGCGCCTTGTGCTGGTGGTCTTCGATGCTGCCTGAGTAACTGCGCCAGCAACGGCGTGATCTTCTGTTGAACGTCGCGCGACAGATCTGTCCAACGCGGATTGCGCTGGGGACGAGCGAATAACGGAAGTTGGTTCTGTCTCCTGGAAATCGGCGGTACCGCCTTCAGCACCTTTTGCATCTTGCAAGTATCGATGCTGCGTTTCTGGCCTGTTCGAGGCTTGCGCCCGCAACCTTGCAGGCTCAAGCACTTGTTTGAGTTCACGCAAGGAGTCCGTGCTCACAAACCCTAGCTTGGATACCTGAGTCTTCGAGCACGCCGCAACGTCCAACATCCAGAGCGGCACTTCCAAAACCCGGCTGTTCTCATCTCCCAGGCTGCAGTAGACCACAGGCCGGCCTCTTCTTACGAGGCTCGCATGCACCCATACTGCACGGCCGTGCCACGCATGCCAGCAATAGTGAATCTGACGCACATCCCTAATATGGGTGTTGCGTTGCTGAGTTGTACCTGGGAGAGCGACATCACCAAGGTCTAGGCAACCAGTTGATCATTCCAGAGGCAAGCGAGATGAATCACGAGGGAGCAATACAATGCCGTCAACGCTTGGGTGGAATGCTGAATTATTACTATCGCGCCGCCTGAGACGAACTGGCTCCTCTCACCGTGAACGCAATCAATCGATCAGCGCTCATCGTAAAGCCAGCGCAGCCATTCCTGGATTGGCTTCACCAAGTGGATCTGACAAGCGCCCGTCTGACACTCGAAGATCTACAACGAGAGCCGACGATCTATCTGGTGCCGGAGTGCGACAGCGAGGATCAGGCCATTGAGTCTCTGGGGGAGAGCGTCAGCGACATCTTCGAAGAACACCTGGACGGATGGTACCGAGTGCCTACAGTCTGGCCAACGAAGCGCGATCTGACGACATTCCGACGCTGGTTTGAGTTTAGCTTTCACTCCATGATTGTGGATCTTTGCAACGATGTTCTGGAACACGAAGAACTGTGACCTCGGCAAGGACTCTCACCCATTTACTTCCATTTACTCACGCCATTCGAACGTACCTAATTGCCGGTTCGACTTTTCGGGCCAAACGGGCTCCACTTATCACCTAAATCAATACCGATGGTCCGATTATTTTCTGTCTTGATTGCTTTTGTGTTCCTGTTTCTGGCCATATGCCCCAGTTTCACTGTACGCCGCCTTCTCATCCCATCTATCGGAAGCTGCGATAAATGCAGTGGCCCCCAGGCTGCAAACCGAGTTCGTTGATCATCTTCTGCCTGAGGCCACTAAGTTCTAGCAAAACGAACCATGTGGAGGATCTCGCCCCAGTTTCGCACCGCCGTTGGCACCCGCCACCGGCCGCCACCCGTCTGACCGCTAGACAGTGAATATCTGTATGCGCGCTGGCTCTCCAGGCTGAAAGCGAATCGGGTTTCGCAACGGCCTGCCAAATCCTTCGAACGCGATCTCGACGGTGTCTCCATCCGCAAGCGTAATCCCTTCTCCGAAACTGAAGGCGTCGGCCCCGTAGAAATGGATATGAACGTCCCCAGGGTGCCGGTGTTCGTCGAATTTGAAATGGTGATGCTCGATGTTGGCGAGCGAGTGACACATCTGCTTCTCGCCCGTAGCCAGTTCTGCGGACCAGAGGATGCGGCTCTCTCGTTCGATTTTCACGCGCCCGCGAACATCGTCGAAAATCGGATCGACAACCAGTTCCGGCCCGAGAGCACACTGGCGGAGTTTGGATGCTGCAAGGTAAAGGTAATTGCGCCTTTCAAACTGATGGTCGGCAAACTCGTTGCCGATCGCCATGCCGATTCGTCTCGGCCTGCCATCCATATCAATCAAATAAACGCCGGCGATTTCAGGTTCTTCACCCGCATCCTCGGCGAAGTTGGGAACCATGAGAGACTCGCCGTGGGCGCGCAGAATTCCGCCATTCCCCTTGTAAAACCATTCGGGCGAGACTCCGATCTCTTCGTGAACAGGTCTGCCCTGCTCCAGTCCCCACCTGTACATGCGAGAGCTGTCGTTCTCCTCAGAGACCCCCTGATGCATGGCGCGCCTTTTTTCTGCACTCGCTGTGTGTGTCAATCCGGTCCCGCTAATGAGACAGCGTGCCGGATCCGAAATGTGGTCAATCGGTGGCAACAGCCGCCAGTCTGAGTTCCCTGAATATACGTCGTCGTACCGCACTGGCGCCTCACATGCTTCCGAGAAGACAAACCGGCTCAACGGATGCCGCTGCGCAATCGCGGCCGATACCACTTCATAAACAGACGAAAACGTGGCTAACGGCTTCAAAAGAGATTCGTCCACGAGCGCTGCGCGCCTCTGCCCGTTCCTGTGTTCCAGTTGTACAAGCCTCATGGCTTAAGCCACACTACCATTCCTTCTGTGCTCCAGATCGGCCGATGTGTTGGTTTACTCGCCTCTCAGCACTTCGAGCTGCCTCTGGTCTAGCCTTCGGGGACCAGGCAGATAAAGGGATCGGTCGTACAGCAATGCAAAGATCTCAGACGGTCATTGGATTACCTGGATACGCGCGGCGATATCGTTCACGATCGTATTGGCTAGTACGGGTCGGTGACGGAGCGGGGCTTGGAGTCATTCTGATCGGTTTGGGGCCTCGCATTCGAGCCGCGGTCCTGGCGGCCTGTCGCCAGAAGAGAAGTCACCGGAAATCGATGAAATTAATTTCGCTCCCAGAGTGGAGATTCCCGTTCTGATGCTCGATGGCCAATATGACCTCATCGATCCACTTGAAGCGAATCAAGCTCGGCTCTTTCGTCAGTTGGGCACGCCGGAAGGTCGAAAACGCCATTGATCGGGGTCAAGTATTTTTCCATTTCGTATTGCCTCAGTGACGGATGTTACCGCAGAGTAAATGTCCGTGGAAAGGCCCGCTATGCTGTTGAGAGCCAAGCGGAGGATAGACATCTGAGGTGTTCCGTCAAGCAATCGCCACCGTAATTGTGTTAAAGCCGGCGACCTTTTTCCACTGCAGTTCCACAGCCTGGGTATTGTTGGGGTTCTTCGGCCGACGGATCGCAAGAGCTCGCTGATAAGCAGTCTGGTCGTAGGGCGTACGATTTTTCCAGCATCGGAAGAGAATGCGGATCCACTTGAACGCGAGTGACCGAATCACGGTATTTCTGCGTTTACCTTTGCCGCGCTGCTCGTCGTAGTAGTCGCGAGCCCATTGAGAATAGGCTATCGAGTGCAGCGCCCACTCATGGAAGGTCTGGCGCAGAAATCTCGGACAACACCAGCGCCAGTGAACCCACCTCTGCTTGCCGCTGCTGGCGACGACAGGTGCTATCCCGCTATAGCATTGGATTTCGTGGGCTGTTTGGTATCTATCTCGCTGGCTCCCCATGGCTGCGATGAGTCGTGGCGCTAGCGCGGGGCCCGCACCCGGTAGTGATTTGATGAGTGCATAATCCGGATGTTCACGCGCAAGGACGTCGATTTTCTGGTCATAGCTTTCGATCGTTCGGATGAGCTGCTTCAGCAAGCCTGCCCAAGCTACGACTGCGGCAGCACAGGAAGCAATAACTGCCGGATCCGTCGTCGCCTGCGTGGCCTTCTGGATCTGGTCCAAGCGCCTAGCGATGGATTCGGCATTCCGGCTGTTGTGATCAATAAGGAACCGCTCGATCGTGGCCGGCCTAGCCCGTTGCAGCTTGTCGAGACTGGGCCAGCGCTCGAGGAACTCAGCTGCAATATTCGAGCCGATCTCGTCGAACCACGCCAGCACCTGCGGGTAGTACAGTTTCAGATGCGACGTAATTCGGTTGGAGCAGCGGGTCCTTTCGTGTACGAACTTACGGCGCTCTTCAACTAAGAACTGTAACGTTCTGGTTTCTGGCGTATCGGGTTGCAGCCGTCGAAGCTTGTCATGATGAAGAGTCAGCACATCCAGAAGTAACGCGGCATCATTAGGATCGTCCTTAGCGCCCGATGGCCGAAAGCTCTTCCGATAGTTGGCGAGCGTGGTCGGGTGCACCGGAAAAATGATCAGGTGTTCGTACTTGCTCAACATGAACACCAAAGGTCCGCGAGACTGCTCGATGGCGACTGCTATCGGCTGGCCATTGAAGCGCGAGCGAAGTTCACTCGCCCAGATCGCAACAGCTTCCGGCGTGTGGTCGATAGTCCCTGCCTGGCGTGCAGTCGAGCTGGCAGCCTGCAACATCCACGCGTGTTTCTGGTCCGCCCAATCAATGGCGACAAATGCAACAAAGTCCGACTTCATAGTCCTCCCAATCGCGATTGAGAACTTGGATTGTGTTTGCCCCCGCGAAGCCCTTATAGGAAAGTCCTTAAGCCGCCGGACATCATCTGAGTGTTCGTTCTAGAGGCAAAGGTGACTCACCGCTCGGACTTCTATCCTCGGACATCGAGTGTCTGGCAACCCCATTCGTAGCGGTGAGTTAGCGCTTGCAAGTCAGCGATGACGCCTCGTTGCAGGCAACTTTCCACAGCGGCGCGGCCGCGACGACTGTGGAAATCCCGATCTCAATCTCTCTCCTTCGGAGCCACTATAAAGGCAATCCGGGGACGGAACCTGAGCGCCGACATGGTTGCCGGAATGGCGGGGCAGTTTACCTGCCCCTGAAAGCATTCTGGCCTGAAAGCGTTAAATCCCGGGTTTGGGCGGAGCCCATCTCAAGATGGTTCTCTTTCCTCTGGCGGGCAGCCTCAATGTGGACAGGAGAGATCAGTTCTGATTGTGCATTGCTTGCACTGAGGATAAGGCGCTTCGCCAGGTCCGTTCTCCACTCCCTAACTCGGCGCCGCAAAGTCCGGATTTGATTCTCAGCGAACTGGCCAGGGTATTCTTTCCGAAGTTGCTGGAACAGTTCCTTCGCTCCCATATCCGGAGTGAGGCTGAGTTGTTCCTGGATGCGCGACCTCACGGTCTCGAATGGATCGGGTCGGGTGCGCCAGTGCCGTGCTGCTTGCCTTCGATGGGTAGGCCGGACTTCTCCCTCATGCCAAACCGTGCGTAGTTTCCGGAGGAAAGACTCGGCCGATTCTGACTTCAGTTGTTCCAGTTCGTTATTGTTCACCATAGCCAGTTCCTCTTGAACACAGCGAATGTTTCGGATGAGTTCGATGGGATCGAGCTGAGCAAAGGTCGCCTGGAGCCGCTCCTTCCCTAGATTCGGGAGATGGGGCCATGCCATGACCCGGTCATACGGTGTCAACGGTGCGTGATAACGCTTGGAGACTCGGGCCCCGGTACGAGTCTTGGACTTGAGCTTAAACGAAGGCTGAAAGCAGTTCACGTACGGCCGGGAGAACTCATAGAGCCTGGCCAGTTTCTCCGTACCCTTCACTCCAGAGAGCCGATCGTATCCGGCCAGCTTCCGAACCACCGCGCCATTCTTTTGTTCCACCCACGCTTGGTCATTCTTTCGATAGGCCCGCGATCGTGTAAACTCCAGCCCTGTTCGCGGGCAGTAGTTGAGGACCGTTTGATTGATGAACGCACCGTCGTTATCCGTGTCGAACCCTCGCAAGGGGAACGGCAATGCTTTCCTGACTTGTTCGAGTGCTTCCACGATCAGGGCTTGGTCTCGCGCCATGAGGGGAACGCACTCGGTCCAGCCCGTGGCAACATCTGTCAGGACCAGCGTATGGACAACGCTACCCGCCATCCATCCACCGCAATGGGCGACCAGGTCGGCCTCCATGTATCCCGGCTCCGGATCCTTCCAATCTCCGAACGTGCGAATCGGAATACTTCGGCGGAGTAAGGTTGCGCCGACTCCTCTTCGGCGACGTGTACCCGTCACTCGCTCGCGTGGTTCAGCTAAGAGCCGGTCCATCGTGGCCGCACTCATCTGCAGCAATAAATCCCGCACACTGGTCTCCAGCTGCAAGTGGCCGTGTTTCTCCATGGATCCGAGCAACAGCGGGACAAGCGCCTTCAGGCGCTTGCCGCAGATCCGGTCAGCGGCTTCCCAAAGCAGAATCAGTGCTTCTTGAACCGCATCGCCATAGATGCGTTCCTTGGATCGTAGCTTCTTATCTCGCCGCTCTCCATTTGACCCAAGAAGCCGGACGGCATGTTTCCGGTGGTACCCCGTCACCTCTATGAATTCGTCCAGGATAGCTGTCTTTTTGGCCAGCCTTGCGTGCTGGTATCGCTTTTGGATTGCTTCGACTAACTCTCTTCGTGTCGCCATGCTCAATTGCCTCCTCATCCGCTACTCCGTTGTTCACGGGTAACATTTTCATGAGGCAACGACCCCTCACCGGTAACATTTTTGGTGAGTCAATGCGCCGCGTTGTTCGTTATACAAACGGGTTTATTGATCGACAGTCGAAGAGACCTACAATGAAGTCAGGACAAAGATGCCGAGAGTCGAGAACCCGCTAGTTGCGCGTATAACGGTTGACCCGGATGTGCGTTTCGGGAAACCCTGTATTCGCGGTCACCGCATCACAGTACAGGAGATTCTAGAGTGGCTTTCCGGCGGAGCATCTCAGAAACAGCTACTTGCGGATTACCCACAACTGGAAGATGAGGACTTTTTGGCAGTCTACGCGTACGCCGCAGAATTGGCGGCAGAGCGCAAGATCTCGACAAGATGAAGCTTCTCTTCGACGAAGGCCTTTCGCCGAAGCTCATCGATATGCTACGGGATCTCTTTCCAGGATCGGAAAGCGCTCTTCAAAATGGGCTTTCAGGTCAGGGCGACTTCAAGATCTTGCAGTACGCAAGCTCTGGCGGATTCGTTTTAGTATCTACCGATAGTGACTTCGAGCGCCTGGTCAGCAAGGTCGAAGATTCGAACGTTGTCGTTCTTCGCTCGTGCAATTACCCTACCGAGACTGCCGCTGGCGTGCTTCGGCGTAATGCCATTCGCATCACTGAGCTTCCCAAATCACGTGACCACCTGCTTCTCCTGAATAGATAACGCCAGTCGATGCCCGTCCCTGCCCACACCGCTGCCGTCTGGGCCATTGCCCATCGCCTTTGCCGCCTGATCTGGAAAGTTCTTCACGAGGGCGTCTCGTACATAGAGTACGGACCGGCACCCACTCCGATTGCGCTAAAGAGAAGACGGCAGATGCTTGTGACGCAACTGAAGAAACTCGGAAATCAGGTACAGTTCATCCCGGCGATATCCGACCCGAGCAGCTTGTAATTTTTGAGGGTGTGGCAGGGGTCGGCGGGTGACCGCTGCCCCTATGCCGATCTAGTCGCGAAGGATAGAGCTATCGGCGCGGTTTGTGGGCGGATCACGAGCCATCCTTCCAGAACTGAGTAGCGGAGAAATCGCCTACGAACGGAGCAAATTACTTTGTTACGACGGCGACGACCTAGGTATTTCGTAAGGCGTTCCCAATAGTTTACTGTCGATCCGCCAAATGTTGTCCTGCCTGCTGGCAAGGCCGTATGGTCAAAAACGACTTTCGTACCGGAACCTTGAATCCGTCAATTCGAACTTCACAATCGAATAGACACCCGGATTCCAATCGATAACCCGCCATGCTTGAACGATTCGCTCGTTGGGTACAAGCTCGATGTGGCGGCCTGCGATATGGCCAGGGGTGAACAGTAGCTTTTGGTTTTGCCAGATCAGCGGGACCAGCCGCGTGCGGCACGCTGAAGACGAGGTGGTACTAGATAGCCGGCAGAAGTTCTTGGTTGTCGTACTCCAAACCACTACTACAGTAGGCCATCGAATCACAGTGGGCCATTGTCATTGGTTAGCCGTAGCCGTAAGATAAGGGGCGCATCAGTTCACAGGGAAGCGAGGATACGGCGCGCTCTCAAGTCGCGAGTGGGAATGAATCGACAGGGCAAACAACGTAGCATGTGGCAACCTCGATGGCCATACAGCAGACTGCATTGCGTAGCGGTCATTGGGCTGACGACGTGCAGCCTCCTGTTCTGGGGTTGTTCCAAGGCTGCACCGCCTGAAGCAAAATCGGACGCCGCGGCGCAGACCGCGGTCACTCCTCCGGCTGACACGAGAGCAGAATCTGGCGGCGAAATGGACGAGGCCCTTCCTCCCATTCTGAAGACACCATGGAAGGGAGATCTCGATCAAATCGTCAAGCGGCGAGTCGTTCGGGTATTGGTGCCGTTCCGCCGGCCTGAATTTTTTTATATAGATGGCCGCCCGGCCGGTGTCCTGCAGGAGGCGTTTAACGAACTGGAGAAGGTCCTGAACGCGACGCACAAGACGACGGCGGCTAATCGTATTATCGTCGCGCTGATACCGACTCCGGCCAATCAATTGCGCGACCGCATGCTGAGCGGCTACGGCGACATCGCGGCATACGGCATCTCGATTACACCCGAAAACAAGGCCGTCGTAGATTTTACGATTCCGACGATGACGCGGCTGACGATTGTGGCGGTCACGGGTCCGGGCGCGCCGGAACTGAAAACGGTGGAGGATCTGAGCGGAAAGGAAGTCTGGATAACTGCCGGCACCCGCATGCGAAAAGACCTTGATGACCTGAATGCCAGACTTAAGGCCCAGGGAAAACCGCCTGCCGTACCACGCGACGCCGACCCGATTCTGGATCCGGGCGACGTGATGGAGATGGTCAATGCCGGGACGTACCCAATTACACTCATGCAGAATAAGACTGCCGAATTTTGGGCTCAGGTGTTTCCAAATGCAAAGCCCAGGACGGATTTAGCTATCGCGCGGGACGTGGAACTTGGTTGGGCCATCCAGAAGGAAACTCCGCAACTGAAAGCGGCGCTGGATGATTTTCTCAGAACACGAGCCGCCGGCACTTCATTCGGCAATACACTCATCAGGCGGTATCTGCAGTCCGCCAAGTATGTCAAAAATGCTCAGGACCCGGCCGAGTTGAGGAAGTTTCATAACGTGTTGCCGATTTTCAAGAAGCATGCGGGTGAATACAACTTCGATTACCTCCTTCTTATCGCGCAGGGGTATCAGGAGTCCCGGTTGGATCAGCAAGTGAAGAGCTCTGTCGGCGCGGTTGGCATCATGCAGGTGATGCCGCAAACGGCGGCATCGGCGCCCGTAAAGATCCCGAACATCGATACCGAGGAGAACAACATCCACGCCGGTGTCCGGCTCCTCCACTTTCTCGTAAACGACTACTTCAATCAGCCGGAACTGGATCAGATGAATCGTACCCTGCTTGCGATCGCCGCCTACAACGCTGGCCCTGCAAAAATCACGAAGTGCCGGAAGCTGGCGGAGGAAATGGGCTACAACCCAAACAAGTGGTTCGGCAATGTGGAGGTGGGGACGGCGAAGCTGGTCGGCCGCGAAACGACTCAATACGTCGCGAACATCTACAAATATTATGTCGCGTACACGCTGGCCGAGGCGAACCTTGCGAAACGCAAGGCAAGGAAGAGCTAAACGTTGCAAGTCCCGGAAACACCACCGCACTATCATGCGCCGTCGGATGAGTACCTGTAGATTGTGTTGCGAAAAACTCGGCTGGGACAATTAGGCTGTGGAGGATGCGCGCAGTTAGTGGTTCTCTACTACTTCGCAATTCCGAATAGTTTGTCAATGAACTTGGCTTGCCCCGCGATATCCGATTTCCCCACCCACCTGACTCTTCCCTTGCGAATCATGTGTACGGCTTCGATACCCTGCAAGGTACGCCAGGCACTGCGAAATGAGCCATAGCCCATCGCTAATCGGGTGCGTTGCTTTACGGTTCGATGATCTTGTTCAAGGATGTTGTTTAAGTACTTACATTGCCGGACCTGGCACCGGCGGCGCACCGCTCCCTCGGCCTTCAGCTGGGCGATGGCCGCCGGATAAGCAGGGT
Source organism: Terriglobia bacterium (assembly GCA_963757345.1). Taxonomy (GTDB): domain Bacteria; phylum Acidobacteriota; class Terriglobia; order Bryobacterales; family Bryobacteraceae; genus Bog-105. The sequence continues at coordinate 150,379 of CAVWRP010000018.1, forward strand.
TCTTGTCCACGTTGATCACTCGCGGTTGAAGGTTCGCTGATTCCACCAACGCCTTGCGAAAGAATCGTTTGGCTGAAGCGGCATCGCGTTTGGCAGTGAGCAGAAAATCGATCGTCTGTCCGTTCGAATCTACCGCCCGGTACAGGTATCGGTCTCGGCCTTTCACTTTAATATATGTTTCGTCGACCCGGTAGGATTTGTTGGTTGGTTTCAGATGCGGGCGACAGCGCTTATCCAGTTCCGGTGCGTAGACCTGCACCCACCGCCAGACACAAGAAGCGTGCAGGGGGAGACCGCGCTCGGCCATCATGCTCGCCAGATGCCGATAGCTGAGCGGCAGACGGAGATACCAACGAACACAAAGCAGGATGATTTCGCCTTCGTAGTGTCGCCAAAAAAACGGATCGGAGGCCGTGATCGGCATCGACCTACCCTACCGCACGTCAGTCCGGCGTTTTTCGCAACACAACCCATTTCTTTGTCCGGAAGGAAAAGTGCTCAGACCGCGAGTGCCAACTGAGCTGCCGGGTCGCACCATGATTCGCTATCAGGCGAGCATTACGGACTGCAAGGTGTGCGCTCAACGAACCAGGTGTTGTTCCGGAAACACACGCTATGGCCGCTCGATCGTGGTTACCAAAGAGAACCCGATGGTCACGGCGTTTCGAGCCCGAACGGCAAGTGCGGAAGGCGAAGCTGCATTGAAGCAGCGCTCGGTAGTGGCAGAGTTTGTGAATGCTTGGCTGAAGGAAAAGCTGGGGCTGCGGCGTTTCCATGTACGAGGAATCGCCAAAATCCGTACAGAAGCCATGTGGGCCGCCTTAACTTATAACGTCCAGCAGTGGATCAGACTCCGTTGGAGCCCTCGGCGCCTCGCAATCCCTCTCGCGACCGCGTAGCGTGTGCGCCCCGCCACACTCTGGCCGGGCCTCCTAAAATCAAAACCATCATCAGACCCTATCGCCCATCAAGAATATTCGTGTTGTTCGGCGGCACCGAAGAAATCTCTTCAGCTACGCCCCTTGCCGGTGAATCTCGAAGCCGATTTTTTCACAGCTTCCAAATGGTAACGTGATCCACATCGACGTTCCGCTCCGCCATGATCTCCCCGAGATTACGCAAGCTGAGCGCATATCGAATGATAACGACGAACGCACAAAATGATGACTTCTGGCGCAAAATGTCGTCCCTTGAACAGGGCTGGTGGCTCCGGTCTCATGAAGGGCCAAGCCTAACAAACCGCTCTCGGCACATTTGCAACACATCCCGTAAGACAATGTGGTATTCAACCATGAGCGGTAACTAAGAGAAGGGTTGAAAGCTTTGATCGTCCGAATGATCACGAAAACTTCTCTTAAGGTTGCACTCACCCAGGCCCTTCTGACGCAATTCGCGCCATTTTTCCTATTTGCCACTCCGGCTGCCGGCCAATCGGGTCCTAATGCTGGGCAAGTCTTGTTTACGCAGTACTGTAGCGTGTGTCACGGCGCAACCGGCGAAGGTGGATCCGGGCCAGATCTGACGAATCCAAGCTGGCAGCACTCAATGATGGATGATCAACTCGGGCGTACAATCCGCGACGGCCGACCGGGTACCGCTATGCCGTCTTTCAAAGATCGCATTGATGCAAATGGCCGCCTGGCGCTCGTTGCTTATCTGCGACACTTGTCCGCCTCCGCGATTCAGCCAGCGAATTCTCTGCTTGTGCCAGAGATTAAGGTTTCCAAAGAGGTGCTAGAAGCTCCCGATCGCGAACCAGACCAGTGGTTGATGTACGGCCGCGACCCAGGCAACCGGCATTTCAGCCCGCTAAACGAGATTACTCGCACCAATATAGGAAACCTGGTGCCTGCTTGGAGTTTTCAGACTGGCACGCCTGACGGTCTGGAAGCCGTACCGCTGTTTGTGAATGGCATTCTCTATCTCACTACAGCGTGGGATCACGTGTTCGCGATTGACGCGCTCAGCGGGGCGGAGGTATGGCATTACCGCCGTCGCCTACCTGAAAAGTTGAGATACTGCTGCGGGCCGGTGAACCGTGGTGTTGCCATTCTCGGAGACACGCTTTACTTGGGTACTCTCGACGCGCATCTCGTGGCCCTGAGTGCGCGTGACGGCCGAGTGCGATGGGACGTCCAGGTCGGCAAAATAGACGACAACAACAGTATTACTGCAGCCCCCTTGGTTGCGGGTAACAAGATCCTCACAGGAGTAGGGGGAGGGGATTATCGATCGCGCGGCTATCTTGATGCCTACAATGCTACGACCGGTAAGCGAATCTGGCGTTTCTATACAGTTCCCGAAAGTAAAGCTGGAAAGGGGCCCTGGAGCGGCGGGGCCACTTGGATGAATGGCTCGTTTGATCCCGCGCTCAATCTAATCTATTGGGGCACAGGGAATCCTTATCCCGATTACGACGGTGACATCCGCAAAGGGCCCAATCTGTATTCCGACAGCGTGTTGGCACTGGACGCAGATTCGGGCAAGCTTGTATGGAGCTACCAATTTACACCGCATGATGTCTGGGATTATGACGGCGTAAACGAAATGGTATTCGTAGATTCATTTCCTGCTCTACACGGGCGAGTAAATGCCTTGCTCCATGCGGACCGTAATGGTTACCTGTTTGCGTTAGACCGAGCCAGCGGTGCGTTCCTGTACGCAAAGCCGTTTGTCCATACCACCTGGGCAACCGGGTTCGATGCTGCTGGTACTCCTGTTATCAATCCTCAAGCAATCACTTCATATAAAGGCGTCAGAGTCTGCCCTGGCGCTGCGGGGGGCAAGGAATGGAACGCTATGGCATATTCACCAATGACGCGCATGGTCTATGTTCCCGCCATCGAGAATTGTGCGATGTTTTATAACTACGGCTCTGAAGCCAAAAAGAAAGGCATGCCGCCCGGACCGAGTGGATTCCGCTATCTTCCCGGCCAAGCGTTTGGAAAGGTGATGGCCATTTATGCAGACACGGGAGAGAGAGCCTGGGAATTGAAGACCCGTACGCCGATGGGTGCGGGAATGCTCGCAACTGCGGGCAACGTGGTCTTTACCGGGACCGCGGAAGGTGCTTTTCAGGCCTTCGATGCGGAAAAAGGCACACTGCTCTGGTCCTATCAAACCGGTTCGGGCATCCGTGCGGCGCCCATCTCATATCGTCTAGATGGACACCAGTACATCGCTATCGCCTCGGGTATGGGTGGCGCTGTCGGCGGATTTACTGGCGCGGGTGCGCCCTGGATGCGTAATTATCGTTCAGGCGGGACGTTGTATGTGTTCCGGCTCTTTGACTCCAGCCTCTTTACAACTGCTCGGGCTCACATTAAATAGAAGTGATACACCGATGAGCGCTCTGGCGCGAAGCGTCGACTTGATATGCCCTGGTAGGATCGAGCACTGGCGCGGGGCCCGTAGGTTTCTCCCTGGCTTGTATCCGAGGTGTTCGGCGTCAACTATTTTTCCCGGCGCATTGACTCACCGGATTTGTTACCGGGTGAGGGGTCGTTGCCTCACGAAAATGTTACCCGTTTCAAAGGGATGGAACGGGAACAATGAGGAGGCGACTGAGCATGGAAGCGAGGCGGGAACTGATCGAAGCCGTGGGCGAGCGATACCGGCGAGCCGGGTGGACCGAGAAGAAGCAGATCTTGGATGAGTTCGTAGAATTGGCTGGCTTTCATCGAAAGCACGCGATTCGAGTCTTGAGGAGCGAACGCAGGCTTACGGTTCCGGGTTCTGGAATGACAAGCCGCCCGTACGACGAAGCGGTGATCACAGCACTCACCATCATCTGGGAAGCGGCCGATCGAATTTGTGGCAAACGGCTGAAAGCCGTGCTAACAACTTTCGTCGAGTCGATGGAGCGGAACGGACATCTCCGTCTGGATCTGGCCGTGAAAGATCGACTACTCCGGATGAGCGCCGCCACGATCGATCGCTTGTTGCGGCCGGTTCGTGCTTTGGCCAAGCAGGGACGTCGAAAAGTCTCCGTGAACACACCGCTGCGAAAAAGCATCACGATCCGGACGTACGAGGACTGGAACAATCCGCTGCCCGGCTACTTCGATATGGACCTGGTGGCCCATTGCGGAAGTTCGGTGGCCGGCAGTCATGTGCATAGCTTGGTCCTAACCGATATCGCATCCGGCTGGACAGAAGCGGCGGCTTTGGTTGTGCGAGAGCAGACCCCGTAGGGTCAAAATACTCAAGCGTGTTGAGAATGGAAGGAGGCTATGATGGTCGCTTTCGATGAAGAACACACAAGTGGCGCGGCTATTAGCCTTCGTTACCGGAATGGTGAATCAGCAAATCCTGCTGCAGAACGAGTACTTGGTCGCTGAAAACAGAATCCTCCGAACGCATCTGCCCGCTCGCCTACGGTTGACTGATCCGCAGCGATCCACACTCGCCGAGATCGGCAAACGGCTCGGTCGTAAAGCCCTGCAGCAAGTCGCCTGCGTCGCCAAGCCCAATACCATCCTGGCTTGGTATCGTAAGCTGATTGCCCGCAAGTTCGATGGTTCCAAACACCGCGCCTACCCGGGACGGCGCGCAGTTAGTCGATAGGTCACCGAACTGGTTCTCCGTTTCGCGCGTGAGAATACCAGCTGGGGATACGACCGCATTGCGGGAGCACTAACCAACCTGGGTCACCGTATTTCGGACCAGACCGTGGGCAACATTCTACGACGCTCTGGTGTTCTGCCGGCTCCGAAGCGCCGGCAGAACACCAACTGGGCTGACTTCATTCGGTCTCACATGGCGGTGCTGGCAGGCATTGACTTCTTTACTGTGGAAGTGCTGACCTGGCACGGATTGAAGACTTACTATGTTCTGTTCTTCCTCCACCTGGAGACGCGACGGGTGACCTTGGCCGGCATCACCCGACATCCGACCGAATCATGGATGGTCCAGATGGCCCGCAACGCCACAGACGAAATTGATGGAGTTTTTCGGCCGATTCGCTTTGCACTGCATGATGGTTGTGTTGCGAAAAACGCCGGACTGACGTGCGGTAGGGTAGGTCGATGCCGATCACGGCCTCCGTCCGTTTTTTTGGCGACACTACGAAGGCGAAATCATCCTGCTTTGTGTTCGTTGGTATCTCCGTCTGCCGCTCAGCTATCGGCATCTGGCGAGCATGATGGCCGAGCGCGGTCTCCCCCTGCACGCTTCTTGTGTCTGGCGGTGGGTGCAGGTCTACGCACCGGAACTGGATAAGCGCTGTCGCCCGCATCTGAAACCAACCAACAAATCCTACCGGGTCGACGAAACATATATTAAAGTGAAAGGCCGAGACCGATACCTGTACCGGGCGGTAGATTCGAACGGACAGACGATCGATTTTCTGCTCACTGCCAAACGCGATGCCGCTTCAGCCAAACGATTCTTTCGCAAGGCGTTGGTGGAATCAGCGAACCTTCAACCGCGAGTGATCAACGTGGACAAGAACCCTGCTTATCCGGCGGCCATCGCCCAGCTGAAGGCCGCGGGAGCGGTGCGCCGCCGGTGCCAGGTCCGGCAATGTAAGTACTTAAACAACATCCTTGAACAAGATCATCGAACCGTAAAGCAACGCACCCGATTAGCGATGGGCTATGGCTCATTTCGCAGTGCCTGGCGTACCTTGCAGGGTATCGAAGCCGTACACATGATTCGCAAGGGAAGAGTCAGGTGGGTGGGGAAATCGGATATCGCGGGGCAAGCCAAGTTCATTGACAAACTATTCGGAATTGCGAAGCAGTAGAGAACCACTAACTGCGCGCATCCTCCACAGCCTAATTGTCCCAGCCGAGTTTTTCGCAACACAATCCGGCTGGGTTCGGCGTCGCTAACGCGTTCCTCTGGTACAACGGCACTATCAGGTCTTTCAGCCTCCCCGGCACATTGAGACGTGGTTCACGGGCATCAACAATCGCGGAGACACTGTCGGTTGGGATAGAGGAGCTCCGGGCACGCCAACGCAAGGTGGGATAGGGTTCTCCATAGTCAAGGCGTGATTCAGCCTGGCTCGGACATCAATGTTCGAAGGACCTCGTTGACCATGCCGAGCGGGATCAATGATGCCGGTCAGATTGTAGGCACAGCAGACGGTGGTGGTTTTTTGGGTATAAGGACGGTATCTTCACGCGACTCGAGTTTGCCGCGACGGGCATCAATAATCTTGACGAGATTGCCGGTGGCGGCAACTTTATCTTTACCCCGACTCCCGAGCCGGCCTCACTACTACTTTTCGGGTCTGGCCTTCTAGCTCTTGGTATTGTTGATGAGCCAAAAACGAAGCAGTTAGGAGAGTAGGTCGATTCCCGATGCAATGCATTATGTTCGGGCCTACTCGCCCAGTTACCACAGGTTAGCGTGCAACTAGTGGGCCGTCCCAGCGACAGCTGAAGCGGATAGGCGGCGTTTGGGATTGGTGTAAGTCCAGCGGATGGGGCGAGCGGACCTGGCGGAAGCCCGAATATAGTGCAACAGCTTGCGAGAGAGGTCGGCAACGGATGTGAAGACACCTCTAGCAATAACATCGCGCTCGATTTTGGCGAACCAGATTTCAACCTGATTCAGCCAGGACGAATAGGTGGGAGTGAAATGCAATCGAACTTTCGGGTTATCTTCGAGGAATTCGCGGACAGCTTGTGTTCTGTGGGCGGAAAGATTGTCGAGCACGATGTGAATTTCTCGGGCCCAGCGGGCTTTCCTTACCAGCCTGGTTAAGAAATCCACGAATTCGGCGCTGGTATGCCGGCGAGCGGTTTTGCCCTCTACGGTGCCGGTTTTCACATTCAGGGCTGCATACAGCGAGAGCGTTCCATGCCGATAGTATTCAAATCCGTGCCTCTCGGCGCGTCCGGGCGATAGCGGCAGGACCGGGTCTAAGCGGTCGAGCGCCTGGATGGCGGACTTCTCATCGACGCAAAAGACAGCTGCGTGCTGCGGCGGATTCATATTCCGGGCCCGTAACACCAGGTGTGTGAATTCTGTCGGGGTCGACACTACAGCACCTCACAGTGTATTTGGACAGTGCACGTATGAAACTACAGAAGATGAACGTCCAGTAGAGGTCTGCTACCCGCCATTCCATCCGGCCCCGGGTCGGCACACCGCTCGTGGCCGCTAACGGTCCCAGCACTTTAGAGAAGTACCGCAGAGAAGTACCCGTAGGGGATCAAGTAATCATCAATCCGTTCCGCCGTCTTGTCATCGACGGCCTCTCGCAAAGCCGCCAAAATGACTGCTAGAGTTGTTAGACACGACTGGTGGACCGATCACCATCACGCTGCCAGATCCTTCTATGATGGTTGTCGTGGTTGACGACTGTATCACGAACGTCGCCACTGGCACACTTACCCTAACACCAACCTTGTTGAGTTCTCTCCGCACCCAATTAGGAAGCAAACTGATCGTCTTCACGGTTATGACGATCAATGGATGCGCTGGCACTCCGCAGGCCGCAACATGGCCGGGAAGTACCCCGAAGCGCAGAGAGCTGTCCGGCCAGGATGCGTCGCCTCGGCAAGTCGCCCAGCATCCGCCCAAGCACCTTCACGGTGTAGGAATCCACGGGCGTTTTTCAGGACCTATTTGGGGCATACGACCGAAATCGAATGCTTTCAAACTGCTTCCGGGCTCACTTCTACGGTTTGCGCGTTTATCTGGCCAATCGTGATGCCCGCTGTCATCTAAGGTCAACAGGAATCTAGCGCACTCGCATGAGGGAAACATACGCAACAACCTAGTCTCCTGTCACATTGATTCGTGACATAAATTAAGATGATTGGCCATCAACCCTGGTACGTTGAGCGAAACGCGCGATACTCGCCAGGATCTGGTCTGCGGTTCTGGTCCAGACGAACGGTTTGGGATCTTCGTTGTGAACATCGATGTACTCCCGGATGGCGCTTTCCAGTTCTTTGACGCTGCGGAAGATACCACGGCGAATGCGCTTGTTGGTGATCTCAGCAAACCAGCGTTCGACCAGATTCAACCAGGAACCGTAAGTGGGCGTGAAGTGGACATGGAAACGGGGTCTTTTAGCAAACCAGTTCCGGATGATGGCTGTCTTGTGGGTTCCATAATTGTCCATCACAATGTGGACCTCGAGTCCCGCGGGTACGTTGGCCTCGATGGTGCCGAGAAATCTCCGGAATTCCTGCGAACGGTGACGCCGGCGCAATTGCCCGATGATGCGACTGGTCTTCAGTTCCAGTGCAGCAAACAGGGAGGTAGTGCCGTGCCGTTCATAGTCGTGGGTACGCCGTTCGACCTGGCCCGGGCGTAATGGCAGCATGGGCTGAGTACGATCCAGTGCCTGAATCTGGCTCTTTTCGTCCACGCAGATCACCATCGCATGATCGGGCGGGTTCATGTAAAGCCCGACAATGTCACGCACTTTCTCGATCAGCAGTGGATCAGGTGACAGTTTGAAGCTCTCTGTACGATGCGGCTGTAAGCCGAACGCGCGCCAGATTCGACTGATGGCCATGCGGCTGAGTCCGGTGTTTTTGGCCATCTCGCGCGTACTCCAGTGAGTCTGCCCTCGCGGTGTACTCTCCAGTGTCTGAATCACCACCTGTTCAATCTGCTCGTCGCTGATCTTGCGCGGAGCACCCGGACGCTGCTCGTCATAAAGTCCCTCCAGTCGCTTCTTCAGGAACCGGGTCCGCCATTTGCCAACCATTCCGAGTGAACAGCGCAGCTTTTTGGCCACTGCTCTGTTATCCAGACCCTCGGCGCAGGCCAGCACCACTCGCGCTCGCCGCGCTACCGCTGGCACACTGCGCGCCCGTTGAGCCAAAGATCCCAGCCGCCGCTGCTCCTCTTCGCTTAGGCACAGCGCTTGTTTAGGACGACCTCTCCGCATACCCAGTAGACGCAGTCCCAGCCTATTTATTTCACATACTTCTGTGACAGGAGACTAGTACTACTGTGTGATAAACGAAGCGCGCAACAGAAAGGGCAACAAGGGAGTTGGTGGAGGAGCAGGCGGGCGAGGCGCAGGCGAAGGGTAGCGATGGAACTCGGATTATGCCGCTCGGCTCGGGCGCGCTGCACCGCGGGGTTGGAAGCCGGGAGGAAGTGGCGGGGCGCATAAGTCCAGTTTGCCGGCGCGGGCGGAGGGGGAAAAACGGCTTCGCTCTGCCAGTAAGAAGCCGTAAGCGGCAATGCAAAGCGTGGCATGATGGTGAAAACCGCGCCAGCCTCTTCCTTCGTAGTGGCCGAGTCCAAGTTCCTGCTTCAACTCTTGGTAATCACGCTCAATGATCCAGCGCTGTTTGGCAATCGCCACCAGCTCCTTTACCTTGGCAGCGGTGGACAGCGTCGAAAGCCAGTATTTGGTCGGCTCGGCTTGGTCTTTCGGCCATTCGATTAACAGCCATTCCTGCGCGTGTGGTTCGGCCTGCCAGTAATCGCGGTGCGCCGGGCGAACTCGCAACGCGGCAAAACGGGAGCGCAGTTTGTGTCGCGTGCCTTCCCGCCAGTGCACTGTCCTCCAGGCCTCTGCCGGTAAGGAGAACGCCAGCTCCTTCACTGAGACGGGCTGATGGTCTTTATCTCTCCGCAGCAGACGAGGCGGTCGGCCCGTCTGTTTTCGCGGCAAAGGCGGCACTGGTTCCGTGCCTGGCGCCCATACCGAAAGCGAGGACTGCACGCCTACCGCATACTCTAGCCCCAACTCCGTCACGCCTGCCCGGAACCGCCCGTCGACCCCATAACCGGCATCGGCCACTACCACGCCACGAGTGACCTCTTCTTCCACGGCGACACGAATCTGCCCGAGCGCAATCTGTGGTTTCGTCTGAAACTGAACTTCTTCTGGAATGCCGACTTCCGACCTGCGCTTCTTATCTTCCGTCCACACCTCAGGTAGGTACAGACGAAAGGCAATCGGGAGGCTAGCCGACCAAGTGGTCACCGACAAACTCACCGCCACACGGCAGTTCTCCTGTTTGCCAACCTGACCGCAGTATTGCCGGGCTACCCCCACCGAATGACTGCCCTTCTTCGGGAATCCCGTGTCATCCACAATCCAGCACACTACCGGGCCTTGCTTTTGCAGGGCAGGTAAAACCCAGTTCCGCGCCTGCCGCAGCAGCGCTTCATCGCTCCACGGTGCATCCGCGATCACGTGATGTAACGACTGGTGCATGCGCCGCACGTTGTCCGGAGCCAATCGCGCCGCCATCGGTTCCACGCTCTTTCGTTCGCCGGGCAAAAGCAATCCTGTGCAGTAATTCCTCACTGGAATCTCGCGATCGGCATGTCCCGCGGCTTTGGCCAGGCCCCCCATATATGCCGCAAAGCGCTTCTGTTGTGGGCCTGGCTCGGAGGCTTTCTTTCCCACAAAACAATTCTACATCAAATTGTTCTACTTATAACACAGTAGTACTAGTTGGCCTTATATCCGCATGACCGACGTTGGCCGTGAAAAGTAGACAACTTCCTTTGCCACTGACCAACTCCTGCCAACGTGCGATACATTGTCTTAGTTCTGCGGCACTTTTCGCTGGGAGAAAATATGTCCAAATACTCACCTCTCACTCAACTTGAGCTAGAGGCCATCGGATTCCTGGAAGGTTTTGAGGTTCCCACTTGGAACGGACCTGCCCTTCCGCGCCCTGTAGGCCTGGAAGGACTCGAAGAAGTCATCGACATCGTCGATAAACTCGTCGCGCGCAATCAGTACCTCATCCAAGCGAAAGATGGGCTCTCCATCGAGTACACGCTGCGTGGCGTTACGGCCACCGCAGAGCGCTTTCTTTTCGGGACGGAAGATCAGGTGGAGGGGGCTGCGCTCTTACGAGCATTACTGACGTATGTCGAGTCATTTCTCAGCAGACTGTTCTCAGACAGCTCGGACCGAGACCGTATCGCGTCGGCATTCTCGGACTTCCGCGGAAGGTTGGAATTGCGTGCCGCTCGGCCGTTCATGAAACTTTCTATTGCTGCTCCATCGCCGGCAAGTTCAACCGACGATTACTCCGTCTTCACACTCGAAAGTCCGGAGCAGTTTACGATCGGTTGGACGACGTTTCAGGATCTCTTCCGTCGCGGCTATCCCCATATCGACGAATACGTCAAGCCACTTAGCGATCCCGAGGCTGCGACGCGCCACTTCTGGCCGATGATTCGCAGCACTGCTCTCCCTTACAATCTTTTCGTTCTTCGAAAACTGACTGGGGCCACGGTCGCAGATTACCGGACCAACTTCGGTATCGGGTGGCTCGGCGAGTATGACGATCTACTCAGCGCGGGGAACCTGTACGGGATCGACATGACGTTCTTTTCCGGTCTGGCGCCCGAAAATCTCAGCGAGAACACCGTACGCTTCACGCCAAACAGCATGGTGCTACTGACCATGGACGGGAAGAAGAATTTGACGCCTATCGCGGTCTATGTCGGCGATCCGCAAGATGTGAACAATTCCCAGACTTATACGCCAAAGTCACCGGCCTGGATCTACGCCCTCATCGCCGCCAAGACATCGATGACTGTTTATGGCATCTGGCTGGGCCACGTTTATACCCAGCACATTGTGACGGCTGCCATGTTAATGACGGCTCTCAACACCTTGCCACCAACGAATGTCATTTATCAGTTGTTCGCACCGCAATCCAACTATCTGGTCCCGTTCGACTTGGTTCTGATGCTCGCATGGTCGTCTCTTTCGCCGCCCACCTCCATCAGCAATACGGGGAAATTTCTGTCTGTGTGCAATGCGTTCTCCGCCGGTCACGACTTCTTTTCGACAGACCCGGCCAATATGCTCGCCACACTGAGCCCAGAGGATTTCACCGATCCCACTATCGACAATGAAGCGTGGAATTTGTATCCGAACGTGCAAATCGTTCAGAAGATCTGGGCTGCCGTAGCCGCTTATGTAGACGCCGTCGTCGATGCTGGGTATGCTAACGACGCTACGGTGACGGCGGACAAGGATCTGGCGAGTTGGATCGGTAGCGCCAATACAACGGGGAACGTGGCCGGACTTCCTAAAATGAATTCGAAGGCAGCGTTAAAGGCGGTCGTTACCAGCGTCCTGTATCGAATTACATTCCATGGCATTGGGCGGCTCCGGAATGTTGGTGCGCCGGTTCCACCGTTCGCGCCAAATTATCCACCGTGTCTCCAAAGCACCACCATTCCTGATCCGTCGACATCGGTACCTATGGGGGACCTGCTGAAATACCTGCCCAACATCGGCACGCTCGGCAGCTTGATTACCTTTTATTACATCTTTGCTTATAACGCTCCCTACGTGCCTTTGGTTCCTTACAAAGGCCCCGAGGATGAGTTGTTTTTCGATCCAAGTAAGTACGCCGCGGCGAACCAGGCGCTCGTAGATTTTCGCAAAGGAATCGAAAGCTTCATTGCGGATCTCCAACCGGATTGGGTTCAGACAGGGCAGTGGCCGCGGAATATTGAGCTTTAGTAGCAACTTTTGCAGGCCATATTAGCGCCGGCGTTTCGGCCGACCCGGCGCTTGCCCATTTCGGGAGCGATGTCGCCGAATTTTGCGAAGTTCTTTTGAAGAGGTCCGCCAAGTGCGCGGCCTTTTCGTCGTACGAAGTTGCACCCGTATTCTGATGAACTCGAAGATTGCAAACTCGAGCGGCGCGCCGGGTCACTACCTGTTCGACCAGTTCTACATCACGGAAGAAAAACGATACAAGCCAAACTATTCTTGCTCTTGCCGCGTTGACAATTGTTGTCGCGACAGACTACGCTTGTGCGCTGTGGACTTCTTTCGGAGGATGTGCGGTCCTTCGAAGAGGAGAACGGGCCAGTAACCCTCCGACTTCTGGCCCGTTCTCTTTATTCCGTAGCATTTGGCGTGGCCGCGCAGCCTGTTCCTCTCACCGGTCAAGCACGGTACTTTCGACCTTGTCAATCGCCAATAATCGATCCGGACAAAAGTTGCTATGCTGCGGTACGTTCATATCGGTGATGCAGGCCGCCGAGTTGTGGAATTGCGACAATCTTTCCAATCTTTAACACCTCTCGAGGAAACGGACATTGCTTGCCGAGGCTCAAGTGGGTTCTCGATTCGTGGTCGTATTATCCGAAAACTCGAATGCGAGCTGGCGGCCAAGCCGCGATCGCGCGTTCTCGAATCGTCACAGAATCGTCGGGGACCATCGTCTGCTCGGTCGCATCATAAATGCGCCCAATCCCGTGACAATTTGGACAAGCGCCATCCGGGCTGTTTGTTGAAAAGGCCTCACCATGGAGTTCCGGTTGGCCCGGAGGATAGGAACCCGCACGCGAGTTGAGGGTCGAGCACTGGCGCAGTAGCCCGTAGGCTCATCCTTGGCTTGTATCCGGGGTTTCCCCCTTCGTGCCCGTGTAGGACTTGCCGTGGCCCTGTTTCCAGCGCCCGCCACATCGCACGTAGCGTGCGGATTTCCCGCACTACGCGCTCCTGCACAGTTCGCCGCAAGGCTTATGAGACCTGTCGTTCAGCCTTCGCCTTGAGGTATAGTCTTCGTCTCAGGTCCTGCAGACTGATTGGCGCCTTTATCATCTCGCCCTGCCTCCCTTGTTGATTCCGACACTCTGTGCAGCAAGGCCCCTTCGCTCCGCGGGCATTACCCCGCCTCTCCGCTACTACGGGCCTAGCCGTCGCCGTCTCGCCTTTCCTCGCTTTCCCGGTTGCGCCGGTTATACAAGGTACCTTGCTCCAACGATTTCTCGCTGGGGCGAGGACGGTTTCTCCAGTTGCTCGACATGTCCTTGCCACCGTGCTGCCCCTACCACCCCGCCGAAGTGACCTCCCGCTTCGATCAGACTGCGGATAGTCATGCTGCCTTCGCCCCGAACCAAAGGGCTCGGCCTTCGGGTTAATAGTATCGAGGCCACCTATGGGTTCACTTTCGTTGCGGCCCGGTGACTCGCTCACCGCCCCAAGGGCGGCTTTGTCAGTTGGCTTCATTCGTTTCGTTTCCTTCGCGAATGCAACCCAAGCTACGGGGCCCTGACTCTTACCCCGGTGGGACTGTCTCCCACTGAACATGCCAGCCTTTGCTGGACGCGCTGGTTCGCCAAAATTCTGTCCGAGGCTAACTTGTTGACTCGCAGAATGATCGATGGAAAGAATTGGAGCATGCCAGTGCTTTTAGTGTTGGTGTTTCGATTCGTCCGCTTGCTGCTCAGCGGACATCAGGCGGTTGCGATCGAGAACACGGCGTTACGAATGCAGATAGCAGCGTTTCAACGAAAACGGAAGCGCCCGGTGCTGACGACGTTGGACCGGGTATTTTGGGTCACTCTCCGCAGCGTGTGGTCCGACTGGCGACATGCGTTGCTTTATGTCCAGGCAGACACGGTCGTCCGTTGGCAGCGCGAACGGTTCCGCAAATTCTGGGCCCGGTTGTCCAACCCGCAGCGCCCGCGTCGCGGTCGCCCCGGCACAGCCGCAGAACTCCGCCGATTGATCGAGCAAATGGCCGCCGCCAATCCGTTGTGGCGCGCGCCCAGGATTCATGGCGAGCTGAAGATGCTCGGTATCACCATCTCCGAGCGCACCGTATCGCGCATCCTGCGCAGGTTCCGACGGCCACCGAACCAGACGTGGCGGACTTTCCTGCAGAACCATGTCTGTCAAATGGTATCGATCGACTTCTTTACCGTGCCAACAATTACCATGAGGGTACTCTTCGTATTTATCGTGCTGGAACACGACCGTCGCAAGGTGCTGCATTTCAATGTGACCGAGCATCCGACCGGAGCTTGGGCGGCGCAACAGATCGTAGAGGCGTTCGCATACCGCGAGGCGGCCCAGTATCTCATCCGCGATCGCGACAGCCGATACAGTGCTGAGGTTCAACTGCGGATCAAGTCGCTGGGTATCCAGGAGGTTCTCACAGCCCCACGAAGTCCCTGGCAAAATCCATACGTCGAGCGGCTCATAGGCTCGATTCGAAGGGAGTGCCTGAACCACTACATCATCCTGAACGCTCGCCATCTCAAGAGAACATTATCTTCCTATTTCCGCTACTACCATGAATCGAGAACCCACTTGAGCCTCGGCAAACAATGTCCGTTCCCTCGAGAGGCATTGAGCGTTGGAAAGATTGTCGCAATTCCACAACTCGGTGGTCTTCATCACCGATATGAACGCATGGCAGCATAGCAACTTTTGTCCGGATCGATTATTGGCGAACAACAAGCTGTTCGCACACGTCAGCCGCGCAAATAAGAAAAAAGTCCTGGCCTGGGCCGCGAAAAGGAGTCCCAGCACGTCGTCCTCTCAGGACGGTAATTGGATCATTGGAGATTAATGATGAAAATCCAACAGTTCTTCTTTGCCCTCACTGGAGCAAATGCAGCCCTGCTAATGTTTTTACTGACTCAGCCGCATCGCACAGTGGCGGCGCGGGATACCGCGCCAGTGCTACGGGGCCGCGCCTTTGAAATGGTCGACGACAAAGGGCGTGTCCGTGCAGAAATTAAAGTGCTCCCGGCACAGCCTACGGTCAAGATGCCGGATGGCACGACTGGATATCCAGAGACAGTGCAATTGCGTCTGTTCAGCTCGAAGGGCGGTCCTAATGTTAAGCTCGCGGCGACCGAGGACGGATCGGCACTAGTCTTAGGCGGCGAGCGAGGTGGTTATGTGCAGATCCTAGCGCGTGGGACTAATCCGTTCGTAAAACTCGTCAATAACGATGGGCGGCAGCAAACCATCAAGCCCTAGGATGACCCCACCGCTTCTGTGCGGTCAGCACCAATAATCGGAACGCTTCTGGGTAAACCGGACCGGGATTTCAAATTACCCGACTACCAAGGAACCAATCGGCCTAGTCCTGGTTCCTCAAAGCTATCAACCCTCCAAAAAAAGATTTTTATATTCAAATTGAGCCACTACCGGTTATCGGGATTGATTGACAAATTTGCGGCGGGAGGGGCTGCAGGGTGTACGAAGAATCCGAATAGTTTCTTTGGGAAGATGACGCCGGAGGAGTGGGCGATCTTAGTGTACAAACATCTTGACCATCATTTGCGGCAGTTTGGGCTGTGACCGCCTCAAAAACGGTAAGTTTCGGAACAACCCTGGGATGTCCCGAATCAAGGCCTTCAGCGTCTCGCAAGCCAGTCCAAAAACCTGCATCATATTGTGGTCTTCGCATCGCTCCAGTTGCTGTCGGCCCGTCCCGAAATCAGGCAACGTTTTCAGTTCAGGCACAGGCCAATCACGTCCAAGTGGGCGTGGCGAAATTACCTCCGATATGTCTCCTTGTGTCCGCCGAACTTCGGCACCTGGCCATATAACGCCACTCGGAACTACTCCGACCAGGTGTTATGAAGTCGCCGTTACCGGAAACTTGAATCAGAATCGGACATCTGACACGCACTACTTGGTCGGACGTTGAAACGTGAAAAGTCAAATTCCGACTTACCGCGTTGGATCGTATGGTAACGCTGAGTCGATCTCGAACCTGTGCAGCGCTTTAACGGCTTCGCTGAATGCGGAGTGATCGAACTGCTGGCGAACCTGGTCGAGCGTGAAACGCTGTCCGCACTCGTCACACGTGAGCTGCTCACAAGTGCCGGTTATCCGGCCGCCGCAAACCGCAGGGTCATGGAAAATGTCAGCGTAATTTTCAAGCTGAACCTGTAAGACTCGATCCTACCGCCAAGGTCGCATGAAACTGACGTGAAACCATTCCATTCGGCTTGGATGCCTCCCCCGAATCGCGCCAGACATGCCTTCCGACCTGTCCATCTCTAGCGGATTTTGGCATCGCGTTTCAGAGGAGCGATGTACGGGAGCGCTGGACGACTTAGGCTGCCTCAGGTGTTCTGTACCGCTTCGTTGAGTTCAGATTCCTTGTTTTGCGTTGATTCGCTCATTGTACGAGCCTTCTCACCGTAATACCTTGGCCACACTCCTGACGAATGAAGTGCGGATAGCCCCAACATAAAGCGTGCCCGGAATAGTACAACATAAAGCCCGTTATGGTCAGCAAGGACTCGCAATGAAACGGTCAATGATGGCTGCTGCATCAGCGGCGATTCTCGCGCTCTAATGGCCGAAGGGTTTTTCGGGTTAATGGAGAGCGTGCAACCAGTGCAGTAGCACTGGTTGCACTTACGAGTTTGTACAGAACCTGATTAATGCGGCTTCTGGTGTCCGGGGCGAGAAGGATTGCCGTGTCCATGTTGTTCGGAGGCTGCAAGCGCGGCTGTGGCATCGCCGGGTGATACGAATTGGATCAAGTAATTCACCGCTTCATCGGCTTTGGGCGAACCGAGACCAGTTGTAGGATCCCAACCTGGTCCGGCATCGAAGCCCACCACTCCTCCGAATGAGTTACTCCCGGTGGTCACATCGTGGAGAGACGCCGAGTAATGTGCCTGTGCTTGGCCAATATGATAAAGCGCCTTATTAATAAAGCCCAAGTCATGTCCGGCTTTCTCGTCGCCAATCGCAAGAATGGCTGACCACTGTGGGGAGCCAGCGCTGGTACCACCGAAAAGGTAAAAGCCGACCGGGATGCCCGGGATGTTCAGATATGTCAGCACTCCGTGTAAAGCAGCAGCGTTGTAAGAGATATCAGGCACTCCGCGCTGCTTGCCGCCATGTATCGTCCCTTGCTGATATGGCGGCTCGCCGTACAACACGCTGAATCCACCACCAGTGGCTCCAATGTTAGGCTCGTTCCAGGCAACCTCGCCCTCGTAGGTTCCGGGAGCTGGATTGGTAGCGGGATCACAGCCAAGGGCCGCCAGGCAGTAGTCGGCCGCATGCAACTCGGTACCGCCGACAGCAGTAACCAGCGGGTCACTGGCAGGCGTCGATACGGCTTTCACGAGGGCTGAGTTATCGCACGTCGGTAGTCCCGCACCGAAATCGCCTGACGACGCGAAAACTGTGATCCCTTTTCTCGTCGCATCGGCAAATACCTCGTGCTGTTGGGCAAGGACATCCGGATCCATGCAGCTCTCGTTCTCGCCGAAGCTCTGGGAAATGATGTCGCCGAGATTATGATCCATTGCATACTTTTGGGCGCTCAAAATGTCGGCATCATTGTTCGATTTCGCCAGGACCAGCGTAATGTTCGCACCGGGCGCAATCGCGTGCGCCCACAAGACGTCCAGCGAAATCTCTTCCGCCCAACCGGTCATGGTGGGATCACCAGGCACAAACGGAGTCAGACCATCTGGCGCAATCTGCGTGAACGTGCCGAGGCTGGAGTTCTGTGGGTTGCCGAGGCCGTTTAAACCTGGAAGACCGTAAAAAGTGTCGTAGTAGTTCAGTTGCTGCACGATATTTGGCGACTGATATGCATCGATGATGACGATCGTCTTTCCGCTCCCGTCGAAGCCTGCGTTGATCAGACTGTCGACGTTATAGGCATGGCGAATCTGATACGGGTCGTAACAGGTCGCAGTCGGAGCGAGGCCGACCTGGCACGTGAACAAAAGATAGCTCGATTTAACCGCATTTGCGGGGATTGCTCGTGGGCCGATCTGTAGGAATGGCGAAGCGAGCGAGCCTGCACGAGGTGCGCCGCCTGCGAATGGCAGCACACTCATAATGAAACCTACAGCAGCTACAGCGGACAGTATTCTTTTCTTTTTCATGAACAGGGTTTCCTCCACAATTAGCCGGAAGCTCGATTGCTCCTTCCGACAAGTTTAAATGAAGGCGTGCGTCGCCGAGAAGCGCGGAAATATGATCAGCGCTCCGCAGTGCGTACACTGTGCACTTGTGACTTCCCGGACAGGCGCAACTCCAACAGGCATCTGTTCACATCATTGACCGCAATATCGTGCTTTACGACCAAGCCGTATTCGTTGCAAACCAAATCCACCACATTGCCGCGTATGTTCGGAACGATGCAGCCGCAACAATCCGGATCGCCGGCATCGGAGTGCGGAACAAACGGAAAATCCGGTTTATGCACGCCGCTACTCTAGCAACTGCGACCGGGGCGTCGACAGTGCTAGAAGTAATCGGCGGTTAGAACGCACTGCGGTTTACAGATGGAACGATGCCTCTGACTTAGAGATCCTTGATGATTTTGCGGACTGGGGTTTGTCGAGGACCTTTAGACGGGGAGTTCGGCGCCTTCAGGCCCCGGGGTTTATTGCCTATCTAGAACCACGTGGGATGCAAGATCTTGATCCCAAGCACTTTTGGTACCTACCTTGACACGCATAACCGAAACTGTTTAGGATAGCTTGTCATGCGGGAAGTGAAACGGCGCCCGAAAATGATTCACGGGATTCCGACGAGCGAAATCGCACGTGTGTTCGGGAAGTTGAGCTATCAGGCGCGTTTGAAGCGCTTTGGTCTGGAGCGGTTGCAGGAGATTGCACGCGAGAACGGCAGACTCGGGGGACGCCCGAAGGGAAGCGGGAAGAAGCCGAAGAAGGTGGACAAATAGTATGGCTGTCTTTCGTCCACAGTACAAAGATCCGAAGACTGGCGAGACCAAGCGGACTCAGATCTGGCATTACAAGTTCATCTTTGCTCGTCGGCTTATCAAAGAGTCTGCAAAAAAACGACTTCGAAAATCGTTGCTAAAGAAGCGGAGAAGCGGCGTCGACGGGAGCTTGAGGAAGGCTTCAACGGTATTTCGGATGTTCGCGACAAGCGGGTTCGTTCTGTCCGGGAACTCGCGAAGGCTTTTCTGAGGGCGTATGGTCAACATATTCACACTGCGCGGCAATAGTATTTGAGCAGCCCGCCTAAACGCTCTCGACAATGTATGGTTGCTCGGTCACTCGTTCGGTGGTCGCGGGGAGCCGGGAAGAGTAGAAGATTGCTCTTGCCTTGATGGTTTCGTTCAGAGTGATAATGTTCCAGGAACTGAGTGCTGGCGCGTCGCAGAGAGGCTTCGCCGAAGAGGATCAGCTTGGAGAGACACTCAGTTTTGACAGACCGTACCCAGCGTTCAGCAAAAGCATTCAAATTCGGACTGCGGGCCTGGCAGCAAAACTGGTTCTACGCCACCGGATCTGAGGGTCACCCGAAAAGACGCACAGAATTTCGTATCGCGATCATGCAGTGCAAAGCGAATCGGCCGAAAAACTCCATCAATTTCGTCTGTGGCGTTGCGGGCCATCTGGACCATCCATGATTCGGTCGGATGTCGGGTGATGCCGGCCAAGGTCACCCGTCGCGTCTCCAGGTGGAGGAAGAACAGAACATAGTAAGTCTTCAATCCGTGCCAGGTCAGCACTTCCACAGTAAAGAAGTCAATGCCTGCCAGCACCGCCATGTGAGACCGAATGAAGTCAGCCCAGTTGGTGTTCTGCCGGCGCTTCGGAGCCGGCGCAACACCAGAGCGTCGTAGAATGTTGCCCACGGTCTGGTCCGAAATACGCTGACCCAGGTTGGTTAGTGCTCCCGCAATGCGGTCGTATCCCCAGCTGGTATTCTCACGCGCGAAACGGAGAACCAGTTCGGTGACCTCTCGACTAACTGCGCGCCGTCCCGGGTAGGCGCGGTGTTTGGAACCATCGAACTTGCGGGCAATCAGCTTACGATACCAAGCCAGGATGGTATTGGGCTTGGCGACGCAGGCGACTTGCTGCAGGGCTTTACGACCGAGCCGTTTGCCGATCTCGGCGAGTGTGGATCGCTGCGGATCAGTCAACCGTAGGCGAGCGGGCAGATGCGTTCGGAGGATTCTGTTTTCAGCGACCAAGTACTCGTTCTGCAGCAGGATTTGCTGATTCACCATTCCGGTAACGAAGGCTAATAGCCGCGCCACTTGTGTGTTCTTCATCGAAAGCGACCATCATAGCCTCCTTCCATTCTCAACACGCTTGAGTATTTTGACCCTAGTGCGACCAGCGAAAGGCTGGCATGTTCAGTGGGAGGTGAGTCCCACCGGGGAAAGAGTCGGAACCCCGTAGCTTGGGTTGCATTCGTGGAGGAAACGAAGCGGATGAAGCCAATCGACAAAGCCGCCCTTGGGGCGGTGAGCGAGTCACCGGGCCGCAACGAAAGTGAACCCATAGGTGGCCTCGATAAAATTCACTCCGAAGGCCGAGCCCACTATGGTCGGGCGAAGGCTGCATGATGTTTCGCAAACTGACTGATGCGAGACGTCGCTTCGGCGGGGTGGTAGGGGCAGCACGGTGACAAGGACATGCCGGGCAACTGGTGAAACCGTCCTCGTCCCAACGAGAAATCGTTGGAGCAAGGTAGATCGTATAACCGGCGCAACCGGGAAAGCAGTCGAAGGCGAGACGGTGGCGGCCAGGCCCGCAGTAGCGAAGAAGCAGGGTAATGCCTGCGGAGCGAAGGGGCCTTGCTGCACAACAAAGTCTAATTCAACACGGGAGGCAAGGGTGAGATGAGAAAGGCACCCATCAGTTTGCAAGACCTGAGACGAAGACTATACATCAAGGCGAAGACCGAACCGACTTGGCGGTTCTGGGGTTTGTATGTGCACGTTTGTAAGCAGGAAACGCTGCGCGAAGCTTATCGGTTAACCAAGGCCAACAATGGAGCACCAGGAATTGATGGTGTGACGTTCGCGGCAGTGGAGGCCGAAGGCGCAGCGGCGTTTCTAGATCAACTTCGCAAGGAGTTGATGGAGCGGACATATCGACCACAGAGGGCACGCAAGGTGGAGATACCGAAGGACGGGAACAAAGTTCGCGTGCTTTCGATTCCATCTATTCGGGACCGGGTGGTCCAGGGAGCATTGAAGCTGATCCTGGAACCGATCTTCGAGGCTGAGTTTCAACCGGGGTCGTATGGCTACCGGCCCAAGAAGTCAGCGCACGCTGCGATTCAACGCGTGAAGCAAGCGATTCTGGAAGGCAAGACCTATGTCATCGATTTTGATTTGCGGTCCTACTTTGACACAGTGAAACATTATATTGTGCTGGAGAAGGTGGCACGACGAGTCGATGACAGTGCGGTGTTGTGGCTCCTGAAAGTGCTGTTGCAGGCGTCAGGGAAGCAAGGCGTTCCTCAGGGTGGAGTGATCTCGCCGCTGCTCAGTAATCTCTATCTTAATGAGGTAGACAAGATGCTGGAACGCGCGCGACAAGTCACTCGGCATGAGCGGTGGACGGCTGTGGAGTATGCCCGTTTTGCCGATGATATGGTGATCCTGGTA
Organism: Terriglobia bacterium; assembly: GCA_963757345.1. Lineage (GTDB taxonomy): Bacteria > Acidobacteriota > Terriglobia > Bryobacterales > Bryobacteraceae > Bog-105. The sequence goes on from CAVWRP010000018.1 coordinate 172,464, forward strand.
GATTCGCGGCCGCGCCAGCAATGGCTTCGACAGGCAGTGGAGCGGCGGTTGCGGGAGGAATTGGCCAAGCTACAAGTGGAAGTGAACGAGGACAAGAGCCGTAAGGTGGACTTACAGCGGGACGAGAGTTTCGGATTCTTAGGCTTTGAGTTCCGTCGGATCCGGAGTCACCGGGGACGATGGATGCCGTTGCTATTGCCGAAAAGCAAGAAGCGAACAGCATTGCTACACAAGCTCAAAGCAATATTCGACGTCTCTCGGTCTCAGCCGGTAAGGGGGGTGATTGAAAAGATCAATCCGATCTTACGCGGTTGGGTGCAATATTTCGCGATCGGCCACTCGAGTCGGTCTTTCTCGTTCATTCGCCAGTGGGTAGAAAAGAAGATTCGGCGCCATCTGGCCCGCGCGTGTCAACGTCGAGGTTTCGGCTGGAAGCGATGGAGCAGGGAATGGCTATATGGCACGTTGGGCCTCTTCACGGAGTACCGCGTAGCGTATCGTGGCTCGGCCTCTGCAGTTGCACCGGTTTGATAGGTCCCATAACCCTTGTTGTGAAATGTGCAGGAGCGCGTAGTGCGGGAAAGCCGCACGCTACGTGCGATGTGGCGGGCGCTGGAAACGGGGCCACGGCACCTCCTAAACGGGCACGAAGAGGGAAACCTCGGATACAAGCCAAGGAGGTGCCTACGGGCCGCCGCGCCAGTGCTCGACCCTACCGGGATTGTCACGACTTAGCTTGTTTCGCGGACTCTACTTGAACACGGCGAATCGATTGAGCAGCAACAGGTGAAATGATTCCGCGTCGTCGGGTTGAAAATCCGGAATCCGCACCCACGAAAGCGTCCCCTTGCAGACGTGAGAAGCATCACAAACGATAGACAAGGCGTTAAATTTATGCAAGGGACCTTCAATCATAGAATGAACATATGGGTGCTGCCGTTCAAGGATTGCCTCAGAAACTTACAGCAGATGAGTACAGCAAGCTTCAAGAAGTCCTCGGCTTCAAGGACGAACTCATTGAGGGAGAACGTGTATTGTCCCCGTTCGCGAAATTCCAACATGGCGTGATAATCGACAATTTGGAATCGCTGCTGAAAGGGCAGTTCCCGGATATGGTCGTTGTTCGGGAGATTGGTTGGCAGTTCCGGTCGATCGAGGGTCTAGACAGCGTGCCCGGGCCCGATCTGATGGTGATTCCGAAAGGTGACTATTTGAGGGCTGCGAAATCGACCGGTTATTTCGAGGGTCGTCCACACTTCGTGATCGAGGTCATCTCACCTTCTGAACGAAAACCACGACGTCTACAGAAAGTCGGATTGTACTTGGAAGCGGGCACTGACGCCGTTATTGAGGTCGATTATACGAAGAGATACGCTGTCATTCATCGTCCTGAGAGAGAAGTTGCAGAGGTGGTGAAAGATTCCATCACATGGCCATTCAAGGCTGATCTCGCGGACATCTTTCGCAATCTTGATTAAGGACAACCTACTGTCCCTCCAAAATATTCCGAAAGTTCTGTAATGATTGATGTTGATCAAGTGTTGTCTGCTCCTGTGGTCGGCCCGTCAACAGATGCTTACGCTGCTGGGTGTGCGGTCCTCCTTGTTTAAGACCTCGGTTGAACTTCGGTTGGAAACCTTGCGTTGCGGCACCAACTCGGCGTGCTGCGTCGGTCAGCGCCGAAGCGGTTGAAGCTGATGCCTGCCGATCGGATTCTTTGGGTCGGGTTACGCCGTGTCTGGGCGGACTGGAAATCCGCCCTGCTGATCGTGAAGCCAGAGACCGTCATCGCTTGGCATCGCAAAGGCTTTCGTCTCTATTGGACTTGGAAAGTTCGGCGCGGGAGGCCTGGGAGGCCTGCCCTGTCGCAGGAGGTTCGTAATTTGATCCGCAGGATGAGCCGGAACAATCCGCTGTGGGGTGCTCCACGAATACACGGCGAATTGCTCAAACTCGGCATCGAGATCACCGAACCGACGGTAGCCAAATACATGTTGCGACAGCGCAAGCCTCCTTCACAGACTTGGCGAACGTTCCTGGAAAACCATGTGAAGAGCATCGTGTCGGTGGACTTCTTTACTGTGCCGACCATTCGGTTCCAGGTACTCTACGTTTTTCTGGTGCTGGCGCATGATCGCCGCCGCATTCTCCAGTTTGGCGTCACCGCTCATCCGACGGCGGAGTGGACGGTGCAGCAACTTCGCAATGCGTTTCCGTGGGAGAGTGCGCCCCGCGGTTTCGTTGCGAATTCTTATGCGCAGCAGACTGATAGGGTGAATGTTGCCCATCACGGCCTCGAATCCATTCAAATGGCGTCACTATCAAGGTGACATTATTTTGTGGTGCGTGCGGTGGTATCTCCGATATCCGATCTCGCTGAGGCACATGGCCGAGATGGCTGCCGAGCGTGGGCTTGCGATTTCTGCCAGCTGCATCTGGCGTTGGGTCCAGGTGTTCGGTCCGGAAATGGACAAGCGCTGCCGTCCGTATTTGCGAAGGACGAACCGAAGCTGGCGCCTGGATGAGACCTACATCAACATCAAGGGAAGACAGCGTTTTCTGTACCGAGCTGTCGATTCCACCGGGCAGACCATCGATTTCCTGCTGACTGACCGGCGTGATGCGATGGCCGCCAAGCGCTTCTTTCATCGGGCTCTGCGGAACGAAGGCAACTCGATGCCACGGGTCATCAATGTGGATAAGAACCCGGCCTATCCCTGTGCCGTGGCGGAGCTCAAGGCCAGCGGAACAATCAGCCGTCGATGCCAGCTACGCCAATGTAAGTACTTAAATAATATTGTGGAGCAAGACCACCGTAACGTAAAACGCCGAACGTGGCTCGCCAAAGGCTATGGTTCGCTGCAGAGTGCGTGGAGAACTCTCCGCGGGATTGAGGCGATGGAGATGGTGAGGAAAGGTCGAGCGAGATGGATAGCAACGGATGACGTAGTAGGACAGGTAAAGTTCATCAGGACGTTCCGCTTTCGAGCGCCTGTTCCAGGAGCGCGGTTTACCGCAAGCCATTCGCTCGGATAATGGCGTTCCGTTCGCTTCCCCCAATGGTCTGTTTAATCTCTCGCGGCTCTCGGTCTGGTGGCTGCGCCTGGGTATCAGCATTGAACGCATCAAGCCCGGTCATCCGACCCAGAATGGCCGGCACGAGCGCATGCATTTAACTCTCAAGAAAGAAGCCACCCGGCCTGCTGGTGCCAATCTACTGCAGCAGCAGGCCAAGTTTGATGCCTTCTTAGAAGAATTTAACAACGAACGGCCGCATGAAGCACTCGCCATGAAATGCCCAGCGGAAGTCTACACGCCTTCCACCAAGCCGTATCGTGGCATCGGCGAACCGCACTATCCGTTCCACGATAAGACCGTCGTCGTCACCAACTGTGGACGCCTTTGTCTGTATCGCAAGAAAATTAATCTCAGTACCTGCCTGGCTGGGCAAGCAGTCGGCATCAAGGAAGTTGACGACGGTATCTGGCTCGTCAGCTTCATGCACTTCGACCTCGGTTATATCGATCTGGAGGAGAAAACTTTGCAGCCCCTTGAAAATCCCTTCGGGCCAAAAGTGTTACCTATGTCTTAGGAACAATCTGTCACCCATGTCTCCGGGCTAGACATCTAGAAATCTGGTACGCCCGAGAGGATTCGAACCTCTGACCTTTTGCTCCGGAGGCAAACGCTCTATCCAGGCTGAGCTACGGGCGCGCATGTTGAACTAACGGCCGTTCCCCGCGCGATGCAGTTGAGACGACAGCTTATCCGATTTTGTTGAGGATCCATTCATCGCCAGCATTTTTTCGATGTTTTGACGAATGGTCTCCTCTTTCATCAGTTTGTCCCAATTGGCATCTTCAGTGGCGGGGGTCTGGAAACGGATATTCCCCTGCCGATCTATCAATACGAGTTGAGGAACAACGTACCGGTCCGCCGCGAAGCCCATAAACGTTGTCATGCTCGAGCTTGCTGTCCAGCCGACAGGAAAATTCACGCCCTGCTCCTTGGCGAACGCTTCCACAAGCAAATCTGAATTCGGATTCACGGCCACATCGATCACTTGCAAGCCGCGGGGCCCGTATTCCTGTTGCAACTTCGTCATGAGGTGTGACGCCGCCTTACAATGCGGACAAGTAGTGAAGATGAATTCGAGGGCGACTACCTTCCCAAGGTATTGGGTCAAATTCTTTTGGCCCTCCGAAGGGATCGTGAAGGTCAGTTCGGGAGCCTTCCTAACAGACTCAGCACCGCCTGACAGCGAACCGCAGAATAGGATTGCACTCGCTAACGCAACTGACGTCTTCTTCAAATCAACGCGCTCCCGCCCTTTCATCTTAGCCCAGACAGACTATCCGATCCTTCGGCGCCGGCCGCACTTTTTGATTGCGTCGTTCTTGTGTTGGTCAACCGGGCAAAGGTGCTCGGATCGCTCAGCCCTTCCACGCTCAACAGTGTGTCTGCGGTGCGGTGCGTGACAAAAAAGCCGCTGTCTCCCGTCCCCGCAAAGGCACGCTCAGTGTCCGTCGAAGGAGCGCAGCGCTTCCATTTTCCAACTAAGACCTTCTTGTACTGCAGAAAGTAATCGGCTGCACTCTTCTCTGAATCCCAGCGCGACACGTATTCGAGCACGGGCCGGCTTTTCCGTCCGGCGATGGTAACCCGAAACTGCGCTCCGCGGAGATGAGGTGCCAGTTCGGAAGCCTTAGCTAATCCAACATACTGCCAGAGCAGCACACGCTGATCGAACTCGCCCAAAGTTCCTTCGGTTACTTCGTCCACGGCATCACCAAGATCGAGCTTCGGCAATTCGGGCATAGACGGTCTTTCATGAGCAAAATAGCGTTCGGGATGCAAGATTTGAGCCGACGTCACGGGCGGATTCTTGAAGACAACGCTGAACGAGGGTGGTCCAAGCTTCCGAAATACCGCGTCGAAAAACTTGGTGCCGTCCGCATATGGAAAAAGCAGCGACTGCTGTATATAGAGTGGAGACGCCTTCAAAACCGGGTAATCTTCAACCGACGAGTCGCTCGAGTCCTCGACCGATTTCAGCATCTCTGGTGTCGGCACCGGCGGTTTTCCGGCCGCCGCAAGGTTATACGCAATCATCAACCAGGATGCCTGCCCCTCCACCACGGCCGTATGCGCCAGATTTTCGTCATCGCTCGCCGGACTCTCGTCCATAAACTTTCCCAGGTCGAAATGTTGATCGGCCAAGGCATGTGAAAGCTCGTGCGCGAGCGTGGTCGTTTCTTCGCTGAGCGAGGAGCCGGCCAGCAAGAAAAGCTTCTTCTCGTCGTAGTCGTAGAAAGCTGCAGCTTGTTCGGCCAGAAGGTCAACGGTTGATTTCTTAAGATCGAAGTTCTGCGGAACCAGGCCGAACATCTTTAAGGCGAGTTCGTCGGCCCGAATCTCGTCTGGCCTGAGAGATTTCTTAATGCGCTTCCCGAGAAATTTGCGCAGCTGCTTCTTCGAAATGCTGCCATACGGCACGGGATGCTGTTCTGAAAGTCCGGAAATTGTGGAAAGCGATTTGACGATAGCATCGATTTGGCCGAAAACCGGATCTCGCTCCCGCGTTGCGCCCGTAATCAGGAAGAGGGAGCAGCCAAGCAGCAGACCGACAAGCAAGCGGTGGATCACGAAAGGGCGGCCCTTTTCCCTTTGAATGCGCTTGATCAGAAGAGCAGCCTCATCCCTTTTAGCCTACTGAATTGAGCCGTATTGATGGATTAGATCGTGAATGCCATGCGTGAAGATTTGTACTCCGATGCAGAGCAGAATAAATGACGCGAGCCGCACAATAACATTCATTGCTGTCTGCCCCAAAATCCTGGCGAGCCGTTCTGCGAAGCGGTAACACAAGTAGATTGTGACAACCAATAAGGCTGGTCCCACAATAGAGGCGATCAGCCGGACCCACCCGTTTTGATGAATGCCCTGACTTGCACCCAAAGTCAAGGCAACTGACAATGATCCCGGACCAACAGTAAGGGGCAGAGTCAGCGGATAGAACGCACGATCCGAGATGTCTTGCCTGCTCACTTTCTTTTGTGCGTGTGCCTGTTCCTGCTCCGGATCTTGCTGTAGCAATGTCCAGCCGGTCCACATAACGACCAAGCCTCCGCCGATCTGTACGACGGGAATAGAGATACCGAAAAATTTCAGAATATGACTGCCGATCAGCATGGATCCGATCAGGAGCCAAAGACTATTGAGTGCAATTTTGCGGGAAAGGATCGTGCGATCGGCAGTCGAGTACCCGGTTGTGAGACCTAGAAAGATCGGGATATTACCCAGCGGATCCACAATAGGGAAGAGAGCTGTCAACACCACCAGGCAGCTCTTGACAACCTCGACGATAGGGCTGATCGACACTAGATTCCCAGCATAGAATGGCGCGTTTCGATCTCCACTCCGGTGTTATTCTGAAATCGCCCCCCCGCTCTCTTCATGGATTTCCTGGCAGGTCTGAACCCGCAGCAGCGCGAAGCTGTTGCTCACGTTGAAGGTCCGTTGTTGCTTCTCGCCGGAGCTGGTAGCGGCAAGACTCGCGTGATTACGCATCGCATTGCGTATCTGATCGAGACTCAATATATTCCTGGGCCTTCCGTCTTGGCCGTGACCTTTACCAACAAGGCGGCTGATGAAATGCGTCAACGCGCTAACGCCTTGCTGAGCGATGCCGCGACTTCGAAGGCGCCCCTCGTCTCGACATTTCACTCATTCTGCGTTCGCCTCCTCCGGCGCGACGGCGAATCGCTCGCCGAGATCCGCCCTGGCTTTACCCGGCGCTTCACTATTTACGACGATGACGATCAGGTGTCGCTCCTCCGGTCGATTTACAAGCAGCTCGGACTCGATGAAAAGTTCATGCCGTACCGGGCTGCCTTATCCCGCATCAGCCACGGAAAGAGCAATCAGCAAACGCCACAGGACTGGTACAAGGCGGCAACGGATCCCAAGTTAACCAGGCTTGCAAAAATTTACGAAAGTTACCAGGAACGGCTCATTCAAGCCAACTCGCTTGACTTTGACGATTTGCTGCTCGAATCCGTACGGCTCCTGCAGCACGATGATGCTTTACGCCAACTGTACAATCGCCGCTTCGAATTCGTAATGATCGACGAATATCAGGACACCAATCGCAGCCAGTACGACCTCATGCGTTTGATTACTGAGATGCGTCACAACGTTTGCGTGGTGGGTGACGAGGACCAATCGATCTATGGCTGGCGAGGCGCAGACATCCGCAACATACTCGACTTCGAGCGCGATTATCCAGGTGCTGTGGTCATACGTCTCGAGCAGAATTACCGGTCCACCAAAAACATTCTGGAAGCAGCAAGCGCTCTGGTCGCGAATAACAAGGAACGTAAGGGCAAGTGGCTATGGACCTCATCGGAGGCTGGCGTAAAGATCGGCTACTACGAGGCGCCTGACGGTGAAAACGAAGCGTTGTTCATCGCTGATACGATCGAAAAACTGTTGTCAAAAAATCCGTTGGAGCGTGTTGCTGTTCTCTATCGGACCAACTCACAATCCCGGCAGATAGAGGAAGCGCTGCGCCGCTACGGGCGGAAGTATCTGGTCGTTGGCGGCTTCAGCTTTTATCAGAGGGCCGAAGTTAAAGACATTCTGTCGTATCTCAAGGTTCTCCTCAGCCCGCAGGACTCCGTTGGACTCTTGCGTATCATCAACACGCCGGCGCGCGGAATCGGCAGGAACACAGTCGAGCAGATCGAGCAGTACGCGTTAGAACAGGGATCGAGTCTCTGGAACGCGCTGCCTAAGATGCTGGACGCCAGAGTGTTTCCAGCGCGCGCCGAATCGGCGCTTAAGGCCTTTCTCAAGCTCATGAATGAGCTCATGGAAGTGGCCCAAAGTAGCCCGGTGCACGATACTCTGCGGGCTATCTTGGATAAGACCGGGTATGAGGCGATGCTCAAGGCGGATGTTTCTCCGGAAGGTGAGTCGCGTTTAGCGAACCTGGAAGAGCTGGTGAACGCTGCGGCGGAAGCTGCCGATCGCGGAGAGACAGCGGGGGACTTCCTCGATCACGCTGCTCTCGTTGCCGACTCTGACGCCCTGGACGAACGCGCGGCCGTTTCTCTGCTGACTATCCACAATGCGAAGGGCCTGGAATTCTCCAATGTTTTCATCGCTGGCCTCGAGGACGGTATTTTCCCGCACAGCCGTTCTTTTGCATCAGAGGCGGCCATGGAGGAGGAACGCCGTCTTTGCTATGTCGGCATGACACGTGCCGAAAAGCGCCTCTACTTAACCTGGGCGCGCTATCGGAGAAGATTTGGCGGCGGGCAACCGGAAGCAACACTTCCTTCGCGCTTTCTGAATGAGGTCCCGTCGAGTTTGCGGGAACGCCTCTCGCCAGCGCTAGACCGCTACACCGAAGAGGTTGACCTGTTTTCGGAACAGCACGACGTAAGAGAGTCGGTGAAGCGCAACCTTTACACTGGGCGCACCTATAACTCCGTTGAAAACATCTCCCAGTTTTTTGCCGATCGCGGGATGCCGCCGCCCTCGGGGTTTACCAGACGACCAGACCCGGCGCGGTCCGTTTCGCAATCTCCGATTTCGGGGCCTGTTGCTCCCAAGACCGCCGCTCCGCTCAGGAAACCGGTCTCGCAGCCAAACAAATTTGGTGGGTCACCCTCCGGTCCATCCAGATCAGGAAAGACCTTTATTCAGCACCCCAAGTATGGTCGGGGAGTGGTTCTTCGTCGGGAGGGCGACGGCGAGGATGCGAAACTGACTGTTAGTTTCCCCGGTTACGGGCTAAAGAAGATTGTCGAAAAATACGCAGGAAGAATAGTTAGCGAATGAATACCAAGCACGTTGAAGATAAGGTAGAACGTAAGAAGCTGAAGCGCGTTGCGCGGAAAAAGGCCGCACCGAAAGCGAAACGCGCCTCCGGTGTGGCCCGGGGATCAAACAAGAAGAAAATAAGACATATGGCAAAGGGCCAGCGCAAGCGCTAAGGAAGCGAACTCAGGTGCGGGCGGCTTCTTCTGCCCCCGTGCCTTCAGGCGCGCTTGAGGGCGGGTCGCGTTTCCTTAATTCCGATTCCAGGAGTTGCGATTCGGAAGCCCACCCGCTCTATGGCGGTCTGGATGTACTGATTCATCATGAACCAGCGCCAAACGTTTCCCGTCAAGAGGTTCTCGATGCTGAGCAGAGATATGCCCACATCAATGCCAATTACGTCCTGATTGACCCACAGTTTCCGGTCTTTCCAGTTCGGATTGAAGGCGTCGGTAAAGCCATATTGGCCGTAGATCTGGTCACCATATAGTGTGTGCATCTGGCGCAGAACCGGCAGGCAAATGTCCGGCGTAAACATCAGGGAGCCGGCCGCGGCGCAGGGCACGAGCGTTCCATCAATCGGGCCGAGGTCTGGCGGCCCCCCCCAATTCACATATCCGGCAGCGCTGTCTGAAACCGTGATCCCCCACATGTCCGGGCCATAAACGGCATACTTCGATTGCAGGTTGATGCAGAAATCGCGGTGCGCGTAGGTAGCTATCTGCGAGTTTTCAAAGTAGTCGGTACCATTGCTGTCCTTCTGATGCCTGTAGTTGACCCACGCATGGGAAAACTGATGTGTGAAAAGAGGACCGCTGCTGATAAATTTCCAGTTGGCGTACTTAACCTCGGGCCTCACCCAGCTGTACCAGCTCTCCGCAGAAATCCCGTTCCTGGGGGCGCCGATCGCCATCAAATACAGCATTGAAGATTCGCAGTAGGTGTCCCAACGACTTTTCAAAAACCCGCCGCCCGGCAGGGCGCCGTGGGAGAGCATATACGGATGACCGTTTAGCATCCACGTGAAATCGACCCGTTCATATATTTCTTTGGCCAAGCGGTGGATTTCACGATCCGACGAGAAATACCCTTGGGCCGTGAGTATGCCGGCCAGGAGGAGGGCCGTGTCGACGCTTGAAACTTCCGAATTCATTGCCCGCAGGCCGGTACGCGAGTCTACGAAGTGCAAGAACCAGCCGTGTTCGTGAAATGCGTGTCCCCACAGGTAGCGCAGCGTGATTAGTATACGCGTCCGGACCTGCTCGCGCGAAACCCATCCGCGTTCGGCGCCGATGCAGAGTGCGCTCAGGCCGAAACCGGTTGCTGCTATGCTGCTGACCTGGCTCGAAGCCGTTCCATCCATCCGAGCCCTGTCCAGAAACAAACCAGTTCGGTTGTTCCATTGTTCCCAGAAAAATCTAAAGCAACACTTCTGGAAATCTTCCAAAAACCGTAAGTCAGATGCCGAAAGGTGCACGTCGGGACGTAGGGCGGCGGTGCGGCGCGGCTTGTTTACGGCGGACAGCGCCTCTCTTGCAGCCAGTATGGCGCCGGCTGATGAAGCCAAAAAACTGCGGCGAGAAGGGCCGAAACTCTGGTCAATGGACACGTTCAACGCTCTCTGCGGGTGGAATCAGGATTTTGGATTTGGTGCCCAACCCGCATGAATACTCTCACCCGAAAAAACACCGGGCAATTGGAATGCCGTTTTTCGGTTAGTTCGCAGCGGAGGATTCTAGCGTTGCGCTTCTGCGGGACTCACTCAGTCAATTAATAGGCCGCCACGCTCGGCCCTCTTTGCTCAGCAGTTCGTCCGCTGCGCGCGGGCCCTGACTTCCGGCCGCGTAGTTCGGGAAGTCCCCTGGCGGCGTCGCGCCCCACGCATCGAGGACTGGTTGTACGACACGCCAACCCGCTTCGATATTGTCGGCACGCTGAAACAAAGTGGCATCACCTGTCATGACATCGTAGAGCAGAGTTTCGTAGCCGGTCGCGGGTGCGGTTCCAAAATAATCCTGGTATTTGAAGTCCATTCGCACATCGCCTACCCTCATCTCGGGGCCCGGTATTTTGGCTCCAAATTCAAAGGCGATGCCCTCGTCAGGCTGGATTCGAAGCAGCAGCCAGTTCGGCAGAGGCTCCTTGATTTCAGTGTCCCTTAGAAGCGCCGCCGGCACCTGCTTGAAACTAATGGCAATTTGGGTCTTACGGCGAGCCATCCGCTTGCCTGTCCTTATATAAAACGGAACCCCTGACCATCGCCAGTTTTCGATACTGAGGCGCATCGCCGCATAGGTTTCGATAGGCGAATTCGGGTTAACGTCAGGCTCGGAGCGATAACCGGGGACCTGCTGGCCCTCGATTTCACCTCCGCCGTATTGACCGCGTACAGCCTGGCAGGGCACGTCCTTCGGTTCGTAGATTCGAATCGCTTCGATCACCTTGGCCTTTTCGGTACGAACACTGTCCGCTCCAAATGAATTTGGCGCCTCCATGGCGGTCATCGAAACAAGCTGGAACACATGGTTGGGAATCATATCGCGCAGGGCGCCGGTCCGATCGTAGAAACTGCCACGCTTCTCGACCCCTACCGTTTCGGACACGGTGATCTGGACGTGGTCAATCCGGTCCCGATTCCAGAGAGGTTCGAAGAGGCCGTTTGCAAAGCGGAACAGCATGATGTTCTGAACGGTCTCTTTACCGAGGAAATGATCGATGCGATAGGTCTGGGTCTCGTCGAGCACCTTTAGAATTTGCCGGTTCAAGGCTTGGGCTGAAGCCAGGTCGTGGCCGAACGGCTTCTCGATGACAACGCGCCGCCAGCGCCCGTTTTCCTCTTGCGCGAGCCCGCTCTCTCCCAGATGCTCGACTACCGGCCCGAAGAAACGGTCCGCTATCGCGAGGTAGAAGAGGTAGTTTCCGCAAGTTCGGCAACTTGTGTCGAGTTCCAGCAGCTTCGATTTGAGAGCCTCATAGCTTTCGGGCCTCGTCATATCGCCTTTCAGGTAATACATGCGGCTCGCCAGCTGTCTCCAGACGTCGGTATCCAGCTTTCCATGTCCTTCCGGGCCTTTGACGAATCCCTCAACCATCTGCAAAAGAGAGTCGTGCCAAGCCTCGGCAGTCTGATCTACCAGGTCCGTTCCCACGATCGCGAAGTCACGAGGGAGGAGTTTCGCGGAGGCCAGATTGTATAGGGCTGGGACGACTAGCCGCTTCGTCAGGTCCCCTCCAGCCCCAAAGATGACCATGCAACATGGGCCCGCCGGTGTACCGCCGCTGTCTCTATCGTGTGGCATTCTCTTATTCTGCCGTGACCGCCTCGGTTCAGACTAAAAATTATGACATTGACGCATCAATTAGCCTTCTTATTCATCCTCGCGATTCCCATCGCTTCCGTCGCCTGGACTGTAACGCACGAGGAAGTCTTTCGGGAACCTCGTGACTGGTGCCGCGATAGAAGTGAGCTTTGTGGCCGATTGATCGAGCGGAAATTCTTCTATCTTTTTACTTGCGAATACTGTTTCAGCCACTATGTGACCTTCGCGTTCCTGTTCGTTACGCGTTTTAAGCTACTTTACGGTGATTGGCGCGGCTATCTGATCAGCGCTTTCGCTCTCGTCTGGGTTGCCAATGTTTATATGAATCTCTACGCCCGGATCCGGCTCGACATTAAGCGCGAGCGGGTCGAAATCGCTGCTCAGGAAAAGACAATCGAGGAGATGAAGTAGTTCGCGTCAATTCGAGCCTGTGCAGCCGGACCGGTGCCATCCAGGCGCATGAAGTCTGATAATCGACACATTTGGCGAGCCGCTGTCCGTGTATCCCGTTAGAATCCACGTCTATCTTTGTGAAAGATGCTCATCCTTGCTTCGGCGTCCCCGCGGCGGCACGAGTTGTTATTGTCCGCTGCTATCGATCATGTCGTACGGCCGTCATCCGTGCGCGAAATCTTGAAGACAGGGGAATCCCCGGAGGATTTTGTCCGGCGGCTGTCGGTCGAAAAGGCTCAAGCGTGTCGACGGTCAAACGGGGACATTGTTCTTGCCGCCGACACCACGGTTTCGGTCGGTAACGAGATTCTCGGGAAGCCGAAAGATGAGACTGATGCGCGCCGGATGCTTCGGCTTCTCGCCGGTCGCTGCCATTGGGTTCACACCGGAATCTGCCTGATCAAGGATCAGGTCCGAATTGTAGACCTGGCAAGTACTGAGGTGACTTTTGCGGCGCTCGAAGAGCAGGAGATAGCGGAGTACACTCAAAGCGGGGAGTCCGCAGATAAGGCAGGGGGATACGCTGTGCAGGGTCTGGCGTCTAAATTTGTAATTTCGATCCGCGGATCCTATACAAATGTTGTCGGTTTACCCGTTTCGCTCGTCTACGCTCATTTAAAGAGCTTGTCATGAGGGTTTGGCTGTTCGCGGGTCTGGCTGCAGGAGGAGTTCTACCGCTGGCAACCTGGTTCGCCCTCGCGGCTCAAAGCCCAGCTTCGCCGGGCAACTGGCGAGATCAAGGTATTCTCTATCTCGATAACTCGTTAAACGCCAGGCTTCATACTATTCCGATCCAGGCAGTGCACGTCGGAGAAGGATTCTGGAGCAGCCGTCGCCGAGTCACTACGGAAAAAAGTCTGCCTACGCTGCTGCTGGAACTTGAAGAGCACGGCGTTGTGGACAATTTCCGGCGGTTGGCCGGACACTCCGACCTTCCGAGAAAAGGCCGGATTTCGACCGATTCGGATTTGTACAAATGGATAGAAGCGGCAGCCTGGGCCCTGGCCTCGAGTGATACCTCAGCGGCAAGCAAAGCCGAGCTGCACGGTGATGTCGAGTCGCTGATTTCCCACGTCGTGGCCGCACAAGGCAGCGACGGGTATCTGAACACCTACTTCGTAGCAGATAAAGCCCACCTTCGGTTTTTAGATCTACAGCATTCTCACGAGGATTATTGCCTTGGTCATCTTCTTCAAGCCGGAATCGCATACTATCGTGCCACCGGTAGTCGTCGGTTGCTTGATCCGGGAATACGCTTCGCCGACTATGTAGTGGACAACTTTGGTCCAGATAAACGCCCCTTCATAACCGGACATCCCGAGCTGGAGATGGCGCTTGTTGAGTTATACCGGACCACGGGCCAGGTACGTTACCTCGACTTTGCCCGCTACCTTTTCAGCGGGCTCGAACGCGAGCGGCTTAAGCTCAAAGACGCCGACATGCGCTACATGTTTAGCGGCAGGCCTTTCACGTCTCACACCGAATTCGAGGGGCATGCCGTGCGCGCTCTGTATGCCGCGTCAGGTGCAACAGACTATTACACCGAAACCGGAGACCCCGCTTATAAGAAAACCCTTGGGCTGCTCTGGACCGACCTGACAATGCGGAAGATGTACATTACCGGTGGGGTGGGATCGCGGGCCTCCGGGGAAAGCTTTGGCGAACCCTATGAGCTGCCGGCTGAATCCGCTTATGCCGAAACCTGCGCGGCTGTTGCCAATATCATGTGGGATTTCCGCATGCTGACCATGACGGGCGATGCCCGTTACACCGACGTGCTGGAACGAACGCTCTACAACGGAGCCAACGCCGGGATGTCGCTTTCCGGCACTCTTTATTGCTACCGCAATCCTCTTTCTTCAAACGGTGAAAAGTTGAGGAATCCCTGGTACGACGTTACTTGCTGCCCGCCGAATATCGAACGCCTTTTTGAATCTTTGCCCGGATACCTCTATTCGGTGAGCCGGGACGGAGTGTACGTTAATTTGTACCAGACCTCAGAAGTGAACTGGCGGCTGGAAGATGGAATTGCCTTCAAAATCAACCAGATAACGGACTACCCCTGGTCGGGGACGATCAGGCTCCAAATAACCCCCGAGAAGCCCAGTGATTTCTCACTTTATGTCAGGTGGCCAAATTGGGCTTCCTCGTTATCAGTTGAGGTGAACGGTACTCCGGTGGCGATTGCCGACAGCCATAGCGGTTCCTATGTGCCCATATCGCGGCGGTGGGAACCCGGGGATACCGTCAACCTCAGTTTCCCGCTCGTCCCGACTCCCATGACGGCGAATCCTCGGGTTGCGGACGAGTATGGTCGTGTGGCGATTCAACGCGGCCCGCTTGTATATGCCCTCGAGCAAACGGATCAAAACGCTACTCCCGTAGCCGACCTTTTCTTCCGCTTGGGATCCCCAATTTCGAGCGAAGGCAGGAAGGACCTGCTCGGGGGTGTTACTCTTCTCAAATCTTCCGGCCAAGTCGCCGAAAAGCCTCTGACCGAAGAACCTCTTTACGAGCCGTTCGGAGTGGCGGCGGGGCGGGCCAAACGTCCAGCTACCCTCACGTTTGTACCGTACTACGCGATAGGAAACAGAGAACCCGGCCCGATGGAGGTCTGGATTCCGGTCTCCAGGACCGATCAAGCAACTTCGGCTGTGGCGGGAAATGCTCTTGGAGGGCACCAAGAACCTAGGTAAGACGCGACTCGCGGCAGCAAAAGTTTGTAAAATCAAGAGTATTGAACAGTAAAGTAGGTTTACCTGAAGCCACGGTGGTGACTTCACAACGATTTCTGTGGCTGCTCCGTGCAACTCTGAGTATTGCCGCTGTTGGGTTTGTTTTTGCCCAGGAAACTCCAACGTCGCCTCCGTCTTTGCCCCAGTCTGAGCAGCAAAACCCGTCGCAACAGGCACCTTTGCGTCCGGGCGAAGAGCGGCAGCCATCGCCAGGCGGCGAGCCTGTAAATTCAAGTTCTTACAAGATCGGAGCGGCTGACATCCTGAATGTTCATGTCTGGAACGAAACCCAGTTTTCGGGACCGGTGACCGTGCACCAGGATGGCATGTTCACCTTGCCATTGGTCGGCGACCTGAAGGCTGGAGGGATGACACCGGTTCAGGTGGAAGAAGAGGTTTCAAAAGCCCTGGCTAAGTACGTGAAGCAACCTTTGGTTACGATCACGGTCCAGCAGGTAGGTAGTAAGCAGTACTACATGGATGGTCAGATCATGAAACCCGGCGAGTATCCGCTTGTTGTGCCCACCACTATTCTGGAGTCAATTAGTAAAGCGGGAGGACCGCAAGTTTTCGCCAACACGAAGAAGATTTACGTACTGCGCGGATCAAAGCAGATAAAGTTCAATTTGAAAGATGTGTTACATGGAAAACACATGGATCAAAATATTAACCTGGAGCCTGGGGACCACGTTGTCATTCCGTAGACCACCCCGGGCGAACACGCAGCGGGGTTCGGATCGTTTCCATTTTTTAATCGTGTTCATAGTGGGCGAACTATTCGTTTGGAAGGCTAATTAGAGATTATTCATGCTTGACAGAGCTTCTGTTCCTCGGCGGTCGCTGGATTTCGAGGACTACGTTTCGATAGTAAGGCGAAATTTCCGCTGGCTGATTGGGCCGCTCTTCGCGGGACTTGTAGTCAGTACAGTCGTGGCTTATCTGTGGAGGGATACTTACATCTCCGATGCGCTGATCCGGATCGTCCCGCAACAGATTTCCCAGGATATAGTCCCCGACATCACAGCGCAAGACATTTCCGACCGCATCAACGGGATGGCGCAATCCATTGAGAGCCACAACACCCTGTCGACAATCATCACTTCTTTCGGCTTGTATCCGAAGGAAGTGAAGAGTGAACCGATGGAGGACGTGATCTCCCAAATGAAGAAGGCGATTCACATCAGACCCGTGGAAGGTGTCACCAACGTTACAGGAAAAGAATTGCCTGCAATGCAAGTCTCATTCGCCTATCGCGATGCGATCATCGCGCAAAGAGTTTGCTCCGATATTGTTGCCCGCTTTGTCGACGTCAGCACACACCAGTCAAGTGATATGCAACAACAGGCTTACCAGTTCATCAACGATCAGTTTGAAGCAGCAAAGAAGGATTTGCAGGCAATCGATCAGAAGATGGAAGAGTTTAAGACGAAATACGCGGGGCGCCTGCCGGACGAATTGCAGACGAACATGACGCAGATGGCTGTGCTTAGCCAGCGTAGCGGAACCGTTTCCGACGCCCTGGGACGAAATGCCGAACAGCGCATGATGTTGCAATCGCAGCTCGAAATGGCGCGGGAACGTCTGAAGGTGGTTCAGGACTCTCCTCAATCACCCTTACAAAACCAGAAGTTGGCCGATCTAAACCGGGAAATCACGGGCCTCGAAACCGAGATTGCGAGTATGAAAAATCGCTACACCGACAAGTATCCGGATTTGTTGGTAGCTCAGGACCGGCTTACAGAGCTCAAGGCGCAACGTGAACAGGCGCTGCAAAGCCAGGCCGACGACCCGTCAGCGACCGCGAACAGAGACCGCCTTGAAGCTGGGAACCTGGTGAGACAGTATGAAGGTCAACTCTCCGCTAACGCGCTGGAATCGAAGCGTCTACAAAAGGAAAGCGCCACCCTCAACGGTTCGTTGAACGCTTTTCAGATCCGCCTGCAGGGGCTGCCAGCTGGAGAAAAAGAATACGCAGAATTGAGCCGGGATCACGGACTTGCCAAGCAGCGCTACGATACGTTGGAACAACAGCGTGGGAAGTCGTCGGCGGCCATCAAGTTGAGTGATCGCAAGCAGGGTCAGAGTCTCGAATTGCTCGACTCGCCATCACTTCCAAGTTCCCCAAGCCAGCCGAAGCGCTATCTGATCATCCCGATGGGCGCGCTTGCTGGGCTTGCGCTTGGTCTCATCACGGTAGCCATGCGCGAGATGAAGGACACGTCGCTTAAGAGTCTTAAAGATGCGCGCGTTTACTCACAACTCCCTGTTCTCGGCAGCATCCCGCTGCTCGAAAATGATGTAGTCGTGCAGCGGCGGAAACAGGCTCTGTGGGTCGGTTGGGCCGCCGCGACTTTCCTGGGTCTCGCCGTGATGGCGGGAACCATCGTTCACTACTACATGGCGAAGGCCTAGACTTTTTATGAGCCGAGTTCATGACGCGCTGCGCAAAGCAGCCACTGAAAAGACCGATACCCTTCTGCCGCCTCCGCCTGAGCGGCCGAAGCGTGTTGTGGTTCCGGAGCCGATTTCCGAGGAGCCCGAGATCCCTCAGCCGGATCGCGCCATGCGCGTTGCCGTTTCGGAAGCACTGCTGGCAGAGGCTCAAAAGCCACGCCCAGAAACGGTCCGTTCTGCGGTTGCCGAGGCCGTTCTCGCGGAATCCCAGCCGGCTCCCGCCAGTGAGCCGATAGCAAACTCGCTGCAGCCTTCTGGCCGGGAACGGCCGGTTGAACGGCGCGCCGACTTGGAAAAGCTTGACGAATTGATCGTGCGGGCTTCAATCGTCCCCTTTGCACCGGCGCCCGCAGCACTTCTCGTAGATCCCGCAAAGCCGAAGGATCCTCCCTCCGAGGAGTTTCGAAGTCTGCGTACCCGGCTCAACCACCTGCAGCGAGATCAGCCGCTCCATACGCTCGTTGTCACCAGTGCCTCGCCGGGCGAAGGAAAATCCTTCACAGCCTGCAACCTGGCCATGTGTGAAGCACAGCTGAGCGGAAAAAAGATCCTGCTTGCCGACTTCGATTTCCGAAGGCCAAGCATCGACAAGATTTTCGGCATTACCGGCAAGCCTGGAATTACCGATTTTCTCACTGGCAAAGCCGGGATCGAGGATCTCATCTCGCGAGTCGACGGAACCAATCTCTACATCATTACCGCGGGTGCCTCCGTGCCCAACCCTCTCGAACTGCTCAATCTTCGGCAGTGCGCTGCTTTGATCGAAGCTCTTCGCGATCACTTTGATTGGGTCATTCTCGATAGTCCGCCGCTGCTGTTTGCCGCTGATGGCAACCTGCTCTCTACCATGGCGGACGGCACCATTCTCGTCGTTCGCATCGGTGCTACCACCTACGATTCAGTGACGCGTGCCCTCCAATCCCTGTGTGAGAATAATGTTCTCGGGATCGTCGTTAATGGCGCAAACCGAGCCGAGCTCTACAGCAAATACGCCTACTACCACAGTTTCTACCAGGAGGCCGAGAGTGTTGTGACTGACAACTCGCTGGAGTTGCAGCCGGTTGGCACGCCAAAGAACTGAGTCCAAATCGAAGCTGCCGTTAAGTTGGTCACTGGAAAACGTGCAATGAAGGGCAGCAGGTGGGAAGTTCTAAAAGGGAACGTGGGGTACAGGAGAAGCCGATCGCGCCGCTGGCGGCGCACCCTCGCTTAAGGCCGCCCGGGGAGGAGCGCCCCGCAAATCCAGATCAGATTGATTGAAAGCGATCGAATGATCCAGAACCATTTCTACCGTCGATCCCTTACTCAACACAGCGTCTGGTCCTCTTGTCATAAGCACGCCTATTAGACCCGCAGCCGCTCCCGTAGCTGCGCCGACGCCCGCACCCATCCCCGCATGCCCCGCAGCCGCGCCGATACCGGAACCTATCACGGTCCCCGCAGTACTCGCTCCGATTACGGTCCCTGTGTCACCCTTCTTGTCTCCACCGCTTTTCACTTTGCTGCCCTCGCGCTGCAGACTCTCGTCGCTCCGCGCGTCTATCGCCCCCAGGTCAGCCCGAAAGTTACGGGTCACACCATTCGGGAGCGTGAGGGAATCAAATCTGACCTGTAGCACGCCTCGGCCCTTGACGCGACCTGGCCGCTTGACCTCCGTTATCGTGCCGGTGACCCAACTGCCCTGGGGTATAACGATTCGGTTCTGCACCAAAACCGGAAATGCCGTCTCCAGGTAGATTCGGTCCCCTATGGCGGCCTGTTTCGTGCTTACACTATTGATCATGTTCAACAGGATGTGAGTGCCGGCATCGACCTGCAAAATTCCAGCTTGCGGGTCCGGGTCTGTTCGCTGCCTCAACTTCGTATCCTGGCTGAACGCAGTTACGCTTAACAAGAGCGCGCAGAGTAAACCAAGCCACCGTCCCATAGATACCCTTAGTCTAAGTCTAGCCTCAATTCTTACCCGCGACGGCCGCTGCCCCGTTGGGGTTTCGCTTCACGAGTGCATAGGCTTTGCGAAGGATGGTACTCACCGGCAGAAGCGCAATCGCTCCGAGCTCAAGCCACTGGCAATCGCCAGTCTGATCCGGTACCGTGGCATCACAAACCTCGAAACGATAACGGTGAAACGTAATGGCATGTCGAAATTCGCCGATCCTTATTCCCGGAACGGCCGAAGGTATCTGTGCACATTCGGGCAGCTCCCAAAAACCCGGCATCAGACGTGCCCCAGAGGGACGTTGCCAGGCAAGAACTTTACCGTCGTGCTCAATCCAGAACAAGGTTCGGCGTTCCTCTTGAGTCTTGCCGCCCCCAAGCTTCACGGGATATTCGTTCTGCTGCCCGCTCCGCCGAGCTTTGCAAAATTGTGACACCGGACAGGTCAGACATTGCGGATTCCTAGGGATGCAAACGGTGGCTCCCAATTCCATCATTGCTTGATTGAACACGCCCGGCTGTTTGCGCGCGAGAAGAATCTCGGCCAGGTCCGAGAAATGTCGACGACCGGCTGGAGAAGTGATGTCAACCGGATCGGCGAAGATACGGCTTAGCACTCGAAGCACATTTCCGTCAATCGCAGCATACGGCAGCCGGAAAGCAATACTGGCAACCGCGGCACTCGTATAGTCGCCTACTCCGGGCAGTGCACGCAGGCCCTCATACGTGGATGGAAACGAGCCTCGCCCGCAGATCTCGAGGGCCGCCTTTTGAAGGTTTCGCGCACGATAGTAGTAACCGAGGCCGGCCCAACACGCTAGAAGGTTCGGCTCGGGCGCGTTGGCCAGGGCATGAAAATCTGGAAATCGCTGGAGGAAGCGCTCGTAAAACGGAATCACTGCCGCTACGCGCGTCTGCTGCAGCATGACTTCGGAAATCCATATGGCATACGGATCCTCGGTACGTCGCCATGGCAGATCGCGTTTGCAAGCCTGATACCACTCGAGCAGAGCTTGCTGAAACTCAGACAGTTGAGTGTTTTCGAGCATCTATACTAAAGACGAGCCTCTCCGCGCCTCCTGATCTGTCCCTCTGAATGCCGGAAAACCATAGCATACCTTCGTGCGAAGCCTTGACCGGGCCAGACGTCCAATCCGTGGCTCGTCCGGTGCTCTCGATCCGCGGTGCCCGCGTCCATAATCTCAAGAACATCACTGTCGAGATTCCTCACAATGCCGTTTCGGTTGTCACGGGCGTCTCAGGCTCAGGGAAGTCGTCGCTGGTGTTTGACACGATCTACGCGGAGGGCCAGCGCCGATATGTAGAATCGCTGTCGGCTTACGCGCGCCAGTTTCTCGAGCGCATGGAGAAGCCCGATGTAGATGAGATATTGGGCATTGCGCCGCCGATTGCCATCCGTCAAAAGAATCAGACACGTAATCCGCGTTCGACCGTCGCTACCGCTACCGAGCTCTACGATTTCATGCGGCTGTTGTGGGCGCGAGCCGGGCGCACCTATTGTCCGAATGATGGGACGCGCATCCAGAGTGATACGGTAGACCACGTTGCGGACGCCATGCTGGCGCAGCCTGAGGATTCGCGATGGTATGCTCTGTTTCCGGTAAAGGCCGAAGGAAAGCTCGAGGCGGCAACACTGCGTGACCGCCTTTTCGAGCTCAGGAAAAAAGGTTTCAATCGCCTCTTTCAGAACGGGCAGATATTCGAGTTCTCGACACCCGAATCGCTTCTCGAGATCGACTTCTCTAATCCGGTTTGGATTCTCGCGGATCGGATCGTGATCAGGCCGGATCTGCACCAGAGGATCGTTGACACGGTCGAAATCTGCTTTCGTGAATCCGGCGAAGTCTATTTTGAGCGTGCCGGGGTTGCCCAGAGTGAGCGGCTGCACTTCAGCGAAAAATTCGCCTGTAAGGTCTGCGGTCTCGCCTCTGAACTGCCTGAGCCAACCCTCTTCAGCTTCAATAGTCCAATTGGTGCCTGCCCGGCTTGCCAGGGATTCGGAAACACGGTCGATTACGACTACCGTCTTATCGTGCCGGATCCGTACCTCTCTCTGGAGGACGGTGCTGTTGACCCTTGGACCAAGCCGCAATATTCCTGGTATTACGACGAAGTGTTCAAACCTAAGTCGCGTGGCAAAGCTCGTTTGAACGTGCTGTACACGGAACTCAGAGCGGACGAGAAACAGTTTGTTCAAACTCATATTCAAAAATTCTTTGCGGAAGTCGAAAAGAAAAAGTACAAAGTCCACGTGCGCGTGTTCCTGAGCAGATACCGGGCGTACACAGAGTGCCCGGCGTGCTGCGGCGCTCGCTTGCGTCCGGAAGCGCTCTGGGTGCGTGTCGACAACCAGAATATTGCGGAGGTCTCACGCAAGAACATTGCCGACGCTCTCGACTTCTTCAACGAGGTGACGCTCAGTCCGGAAGAGAGCGAGATCGCCGAAAAGATTCTGGAAGAAATTCGCCAGCGCTGTAAATTTCTAAACGATGTCGGACTTCAATACTTAACCTTGAATCGCCTTTCATCCACGCTTTCTGGGGGCGAGGCGCAGCGCATCCAGCTCGCGACCTGCCTGGGTTCGCGGCTGGTGGGAGCAACCTATGTATTGGATGAGCCTTCCATTGGTTTGCACAGTCGCGATACAGCGCGTCTGATTCGAATTCTGCACGAGCTGCGCGAACTCGGCAACACTATTATCGTTGTCGAGCACGATCCCGAAATCATGGCCGAGGCTGATCATATCCTCGACCTCGGCCCAGGTGCTGGTGAGGGCGGTGGACGCGTAGTATTCTCGGGAACCTATCGACAGCTGCTGCATCCGAATGCCGGTTCGGACCGTGAGACCCTCTCCTTGACCGGCAAGTATCTGCGCGGAGATTTGGTGGTCTGGCGTCCTCGCGAGCGCAGAAAGGTCAGCGCGAAGCGCTTAATTCGCTTTTTGGGCGCGCGCGCCAACAACCTTAAAAACATCGACATCGATATCCCCCTTGGTCTGATTGTGGCTGTAACCGGGGTTTCAGGATCTGGCAAGTCCAGTCTGGTGCATGACGTCATCTACCGCTCGCTCGATCTCGCCGTTAACAAAGAGAGACAGAAGGCAGTGGGACAAACCGAAGACGAAACGAGCTTACAAAGAGCGCCCCTCAAAAGAGTCGAACGGTCCAATCTGTTAACCAGCGTAGTGATGGTCGATCAGTCACCAATCGGCCGCACGCCGCGTTCGAATCCCGTGACGTATATTAAAGCGTTTGATCTGATCCGCGAGATCTTCGCTTCGACGCCCGAGGCTCAGCGCCGCGGCTACACCAGCGGACATTTTTCCTTCAACATTCCAGGCGGCCGATGCGAGACCTGTCAGGGCGACGGCACCGTCACAGTCGAGATGCAGTTTCTCGCGGACGTCGAGTTAGTGTGCGAGGAATGTAAGGGAACACGTTATAAGCAGAGTGTGCTGGATATCCGCTATAAGGGCCTCAACATCCACGACGTCTTGCAACTCACTGTTCGCGAAGCATTGTCGTTTTTTGCTGATGTACCCCGGTTGGCCGGGCGCCTCAAAGTTTTGGTGGATGTCGGCTTGGCCTATCTCCGTCTTGGGCAATCCGCGACCACCCTCAGCGGCGGAGAAGCGCAAAGAGTAAAATTAGCGGCACATCTCGCACAGGCTAGCTGCGAAGGCACGCTGTTTCTATTCGATGAGCCGACCACCGGTCTCCATTTCGATGACATTGCCAAACTCCTCCAAGCTTTTGAGCGTCTGATTCAGAATGGTGGAAGCGTTCTGATCATCGAGCACAACCTCGACCTGATCCGCGCGGCAGATTGGGTGATCGATTTAGGGCCGGAAGGAGGCGACGCTGGCGGGCGCATCGTCGCTCAAGGGACACCTGAGGCAGTCGCAGCCGTGCCTGATTCTTATACCGGTCAATACTTGAAGCAGGCATTATTCCAGAGCGCGATAGCCTGAGGCTGCATGTCTGCGCTGCGTGACCTTCCCTCGGTTGACGAGCTGTACCGCAGGCTGAAACACACGGTGCCTCTTCCCCCTGAAGTCATCAAAAACGAAATTCGATCCGTGCTGGCGAAGAAACGCGTCGAACTGCTGCGCGGGGAGACCGAAGAGGACATCCCCCTGGATGCGGAAGTAAACGGCCGTCTCCAATCACTGGTGACCCTCTCGCTGCGTCGAGTTATTAATGCCACCGGCGTCGTGCTTCACACAAATCTTGGTAGGGCGCCCCTGCCGGATTTCACACCGATCACGGGCTACTCCAATCTCGAGTACGATCTCACGACCGGTAAGCGGGGAAAGCGCGACGATCACATTTCGCCTCTGTTGGACGCGCTGATCGGCAAACCTGCTATTGCAGTCAATAACAACGCGGCGGCGGTTTTCCTGGTTCTCCACGAATTGGCAGCAGGATCGGAGGTCGTTGTTTCACGCGGGGAACTCATCGAAATTGGCGACGGCTTTCGCATCCCGGACATTATGCTTTGCTCGGGCGCGGTTCTTCGCGAAGTCGGCACGACCAATCGCACCAGGATTGAAGACTATCGTGCTGCGATCAACGGGAACACGCGCTTGATAATGCGGGTCCACCCGTCCAATTTTCATATGAGCGGCTTTACTGCGCGGCCTGCGCTCGGCGAACTGGCCGCCCTGGGCAAAGAATGCAGTGTGCCCGTCTATGAAGATCTCGGAAGCGGATGTCTGCTGAACCTGGAGGATCGCGGCATCGCCGAACCGTCCGTGAGAAGTAGTCTGGATGCCGGCATCAGTCTGGTTTCTTTCAGTTGTGACAAGCTGTTGGGCGGACCGCAAGCCGGCATTATCGCGGGTGACTTTGAGTTGGTGTCCCGTGTGAGACGCAATCCGATGTACCGTGCATTTCGGATTGACAAGCTGATAACGCAGGCGCTTCAGACTTCGCTCCAGCACATCATGAGGCAGGATTTGCAAAAGCTTCCCATCTATCGAATGATCCTGGCGCCCCTTGCGGAGATCCGTGCGCGCGCCGAACGTGTGGCTTCGAATTTGAAAATTCCGCACGTTGTCACGCAAATGATTTCCGTAATAGGCGGTGGCTCCACGCCAGATCAGAGTCTGCCGAGCTGGGCCATCGAGATCAGCGTGCCAGATGTGTTGGGGCTGGAACGGCGTTTACGACAATGTGCCGTTCCCGTGATCGCCAGGGTGGAACGGGACAAACTGATTCTCGACATGCGTACCGTGGGTGGCGAAGAAGAACTCGAGCTGATCGATTCGCTGCGGCTGGCAGCGGCTTAACCCCCAAGTTTCCAGACAATCTCTCCCCCAACGATGGTCGCAACCGGACCTCCACGAAACTGGTGACCATGAAAGGGTGTGTTTTGGCTCTTAGAGGGCGATTTCTTCACGTCGTAGCTCCATTTATGGTCGAGACCCAAGACCGTCACGTCCGCGGCTACGCCATCGCGCAAAGTCCCCCGTGCCGGCAAGATGACGCTGGCTGGGCCGCCCGTAAACAGGCGGACAATCTGCGAAAGGCTTGCTTTGCCCGGATGGTAAAGCCGCTCTAGAGCGAGGCCGACGGCAGTCTCGAGCCCGATAATCCCAAACGGGCAACGCTCAAACTCGCGCATCTTTTCAGCACCCGCATGCGGCGCGTGATCCGTTGCAATCGCGTCGATCGTGCCGTCGAGAAGGCCTCGCGTAACAGCCTCCACGTCGCAGGATTCCCGCAGTGGTGGCTTCATCTTGTAGTTGCCGTCGTAGGGGCGCATGTCGCTGTCGGAAAGAACGAAATGATGAGGAGTCGCTTCCGCGGTGACCCTCAGGCCCCTGCGCTTGGCATCCGCTACCAGCTCAACCGACTTCCTGGAAGAGATGTGAGCAACGTGGTAGTGGGCGTCTGTTACTTCCGCAAGAATAATGTCGCGCGCTACCATCACGTCCTCGGAACTTCGAGGAATGCCGCGCAGCCCGAGACGAGTGGACTGCAGGCCCTCATGCATGTCGCCGTTCGCGCTTAAATGCAAATCTTCGCAGTGTTCGATCAGGGGTAGATCTAGCGCAGCGGCAAATTCCATCGCGCGGCGCACGATCCGCGCGTTCATAACGGGCCTCCCGTCGTCGGAAATCGCGACGATGCCGGCCTGCTTCATCGAGGCAATCGAAGCAAGTTCTTCACCCTGGCTGTCTTTTGTGATTGCCCCGATAGGAAATACATTAATTCTTGCAAGTGTTCGAGCGCGGTCCACTATGTAGCTCGTGACAGTCGCATTGTCGTTGATGGGGTTCGTATTCGGCATGCAGCAGATTGATGTGAATCCGCCCGCGGCTGCAGCGCGCGACCCGCTTTCGATTGTTTCGGCATGCTCGAACCCCGGTTCGCGGAGATGAACATGCATATCGATGAAACCGGGACTCACTATGAGGCCCGTCGCATCGAACGTCTCACACCCGGATGTATCGAGTCCTTCCGCGATCTCCTTAACGACGCCGTTTTCTATGCCGATGTCCGTGACACGGTCCAGATTCTGCGAAGGATCGAGAATGCGACCGCCCTTGATTACCAGTTTGCTCATGCCGCGAGCACTCTTTCCAACACCGCCATCCGCACGGCGATTCCGTTTTCCACCTGGTTGAGGATCGCGGAACGTTGACTATCGGCCACCTCGGAAGATATCTCGCGGCCACGATTAATCGGCCCCGGATGCATCACCATCACGTCCTCCCGGGCAATTTCGACGTGTTCAGGACGTAGGCCGTAAAACTGAAAATACTCATTGGCGGGGAAGGTTGCGTCATCCTGCCGTTCAAGTTGGACGCGGAGCATCATGATCACATCGACATCGCGAATCGCCTCTTCCATGTCGGTGGTCAGCTCTACTCCGGGCGCAATCCTAGACATTTCACGAGGCAAGAGCGTGGCAGGCCCGCACAAGACGACCCGCGCACCGAATTTGGAAAGCAGAAAAACGTTCGACCGCGCCACCCGGCTGTGTGCAATATCCCCGATAATGGCAACTCTCAAGCCCGCGAGGGTGCCTCTGCGATCCAGGATTGTAAGTGCATCGAGGAGTGCCTGGGTCGGATGTTCATGCGTTCCATCACCCGCGTTAACGAACGGAATTGGCAGATATCTTGAAAGGAAATGTGGCGCGCCGGAGGCCGAGTGGCGCATAACGATCGCATCCGGTCGCATCGCACCGAGCGTGTTCAACGTATCTACCAGCGATTCACCTTTTGAGACGCTCGAGCCCGATGCCGTGATGGAAATGACGTCGGCGCCGAGCCGCTTCGCGGCAATTTCGAAACTTGTGCGCGTTCGCGTGGAAGCCTCGAAAAACAGGTTCACGACGCTCCGATTACGCAAAAGATCGAACCGCTTGAAGGTCTGGCCCGGCAAGGGTTGAAAATCTTTGGAACGTTTGAGAATGGCCTCGATCTCCGATCGGTCGAGCGATTCGATATCTAGGAGACCGCGCTTCATCATGTTGAAGTTGCGGGCGCGTCATCAGGATCATCGACACGCTCCACGAGCAACACCTTCTCCTGGCTGTCGATTTCCTGGAATTTTACTTCAATGATCTCTTTGTCGCTTGTCTGCACCATTCGACCGATGTAGCGCGCCTCGATCGGGAGCTCGCGATGGCCGCGATCGATCAGCACGAGAAGCTGGACGCGCGCCGGCCGGCCGTGATCGAACAACGCATCGAGTGCGGAACGGATCGTTCGGCCCGTGTAGAGAACGTCGTCCATCAGAACGACATCTTTGCCTACGATCGAAAAATCAATCTGTTGGGCATGAACCACGGGACGGTCGGCCACCGTCGACAAGTCGTCCCTATAGAGATTGATGTCCAAAATTCCGACTGGAATGTTTAACGCTTCGAGCGAGTTAATCTTGGCCGATATACGCTGCGCGAGCGGCACGCCACGCCGCTTCACTCCTATGAACGCAAGCTTGTTGAGATCGGCGGTTTTCTCAAGTACCTCATGCGCCAGGCGCACCAGGGTGCGATCGATCTCCGAGGCGCTCATCAGCTGCTTCTTTTCGCGGACGGATGGCATGGAAGGGAAGACAAAGATTTCCTCACGCAGCTTAACACGCTGCCCGGATGGGACGCGCTACGACTTTAACCGCCCGCGAATCCGTCGCGCGAGTTTCTCGATCTCCTCGGTTTTTTTGACCGAACCGAGAGGGACGACAAAGTTACCGGCCTGCTTGATCTGATCGCGCAGGTCCTGAGCGGCCGAGACGAGTTCGTCGGCATCTTTGAGCGCTTGCTCATGTTGCTGTTTCGCGATAGCATTTTTTTGCGATTTCCCGTCAGGCAGCCGTGGATCCTCATCGGGTTCGGGAAATCTTGGTTTGCGCTCATCGGGAAACTGCTGGTCCTGGAAAGCTCGGCCATGCTCTTTTCCAGCAAACGCAGTCAATCCCAGGAGTGCAATTAGAGCGCCCCGCCGCGACCGATTCGAGGAAGTCCAAAAGAACATTGACCGCCACATCTGGTTGCTATCATAAGCCACTTATGAGAGTTTCAGGAGCCGCAGACCGGTGGAGGTGACGGTCGGCGTCATCGGACTGGGCAACGTCGGACTTGGTGCGCTCGAGATCCTGATCGAAAATGCAGACAGCATCAGGCAAAAGTTGGGGTTCCCGCTACGAGTAAAGACGGTTTGCAGCCGCAGTGTGCAGCTCAAGAGACTGCCGCTCTCGGATCGGCCTATAACGCGCACGAGTGATTGGCGTGAGTTGGTCGCCGATCCAGAGATAGACGTAATTGTCGAGCTGATCGGAGGAGTCGGGACTGCTCGTCACATTATCGAAGAATCGTTGCGCAGGAAAAAGTCCGTAGTTACCGCGAACAAGGAGCTGATCGCGCTTCGAGGCGCGGAGCTTTGGACTCTAGCCCACCAGAATGGGGCGAATCTTGCTATGGAAGCGAGCGTAGCGGGGGGCATCCCCATTCACACCGTCCTGCGCGAAGGTATCGCGGCCGACAAGATCACCGAATTCTATGGGATCCTCAACGGCACCAGCAACTTTATCCTGACAGAAATCGAAAAGAGCAATGCCAGCTTCCAGTCAGTGTTGGCCGAAGCGCAGCAGCTTGGTTATGCCGAAGCCGATCCCTCTGCCGACGTCGACGGCTTGGATGCTGCATCCAAACTGGCCATCCTGGCGGCTCTTGCTTTTGGCGAACGCTTATCACCGGCGGACATCCATACGGAAGGCATCCGGCGCATCACGCCGATCGATTTTGAATACGCCCATCAATTGAAACACACCATCAGGCTCTTGTGTCTGGCTCGGCGGGGCAAGCATGGACTCGTACTCTCCGTACGGCCGAGTCTCATTCCGCAATCCACGATATTGGCGCAAGTTCAAGGAGCTTACAATGCTATCTGGATTCGGGGATATTACGGCGAAGATACGTTTTATTATGGACGCGGAGCAGGTCCGAAGCCGACCGGAGTCGCAGTCGTGAGCGATTTGATGAGAGTGGCCCGAGAAATTCGTTTCGGTAGCCCCGAACGTGTCAGCCCCTTCGCTCATGAGCGCCTAGGCGAGTGCAAGCCACATCCGATCACCGGTGAGGAGCAGCCTCATTACTTGCGTTTTCGAGTGGAGGATAAACCCGGAATCATCGCCATGCTGGCGTCCGTGCTGGCGAAACACAGCGTGGGAATCGACGCAGTGTTGCAGCTACCGCGTGAGGACTGGCGCGATTTGCCTTTCGTCATCACCACTCAGCCCGCACCGGAGCAAGCCATTCGCGATGCGTTGCTTGAAATTCGCGATGCCGACTTCCTCGTCGACGCCCCGTTACCGCTGCCCATTGAGCGAGGCTTTTGAAGCCTCTTCAACACCTTGCCGCATGTTAGTATTTCAAAAGATCACGTGAGCGTGCCGGGAGAGGTGGCTGAGTGGTCGAAAGCAGCGGTTTGCTAAACCGTCGTAGGCCTTTAAAGTCTACCGGGGGTTCGAATCCCCCCCTCTCCGCCATTTGATTCTGAAAGCCTTACAGACAATTTCCAAAGCCAGCGTGCAATGGCGTACAATGGCGCTTGAGAGCCCGTGGCGCTCAAGCTCTATCGACGGCACCGGAAAGCGTGTGAAGGCGAGCGCCCTGAAGACACCCGTACGGGCGAGTTCTAGGAAGGCCGCAGGGGATGGAAGCATTGCGCTTGCTTGATCCACGCCGCCGGAACCATCAACAAGGAATTCAATCGAAAACAGACGGGTGAAACCGATTGGGAACGGGCTCGAGCTGTTGCTGATGGATGGGTGAAGACCGGAAGTTGGAATGCAGATTTTGTCGCACCCAAACCAGCAGAGGAGCCTGGAAAGGGCTTCAAACATATCATCGTTCCGTACGCAACAAAGGCGTTTCTTGACGAGCGTCAGGAGACCGCATCCTTCGCCTACCACAAAAAGTACCGTCTTCTGATGAACCGGCTGGTCAAGTTTTCCGAACAGCGCGGCTACGTAATGATCGACCAATGGGAAACCGTTGACGTTCGCCAGTTCCGTTCCACCTGGCCTCTCAGTGCTCCTACGCTGCGCGCCGTATGGCCATGCTCAAGCCATTTTTCGAGTACTGCCATTCGAACAAGTGGATCGCCAGCAACCCGGCAACAGCCGTTAAAAACCCGAAGGGTCGATCAACCGAAACGGCTCAGCAAAAGCTGCCATTCACAGATGACGAGCTAAAGAAGATGTACGCGGCCTGCGAGAAATATGGCGGTACATGGCGGCACAAATGGAACGGCGACGACGTTTCCGATTTCATTTCGCTATCAATTTACACGGGCCTTCGTATTTCAGATGTCGCCCTATTCCACATCGACCGCCTGCAGCCGACCGGCGAGATCCGCATCCGGACAACCAAAGTAGGAACGCACGTCTACACATGGGTGCCCCAGTGGCTTCAGATCCGCATTCGTGACCGTGCAATGAAGTATGGTCCGCTTATCTTCGGCGAGCACACCACAAAGAATCTCGATGTTATCACCGAGCTGTGGCGCAGGAAGTTAAATATCGTCTGGGAGGCATGTGGACCGTGGACGGTGAAACCTCATCCGCACCGCATGCGCCATACCTTCGCTCGAATACTTCTCCAGAAACCAGGCGTTACTGTCCGCGATGTGGCAGAACTGCTTGGTAACACGGAAGAGATGATTAGGAAATTTTACGGAGCATGGGTTCCAGAGCGTCAAGCGCGGCTGACGAAAATACTGCAAGAAGCGTTTGATGATAAGCCGAAGCCTCGAATCGTTTCCATCCGGTAACGCGGCAGTCTTCGTAAGTGGTGAAACTATCCCCCACCTCCGCGAAGGTTTCTTTCGAACGAGGGCTGTCTTAACCCAAGCTCCTCTCTTGTATGTAAACGTCGGGCGACTGATTCCGGAACGCCGTACGTCGCATGTGCCCTCTTTCTTCCCATCCTGATCTTCGTTACATCTGGTTCATTGTAACCATCCCTGCGCATAGCTTTTATTCCACGGCCCCCACAGCTACGCTGAGCGGCGCACGCTTCGGCCTGCAGGGAAGTCACCAGAAGCAGACGCGCGACAGCACGTGCTCACCGGCAAACACGTACAGCGGCAGATAGCAGTAATGATCCGTAGAAGCCGTGATAGAAGCGTCCTTCGCTCGCCGTGGATGGCAAACTCGGTGGTGTCCAGATCCAGCACGATCTCCTCCGGCGCTGTGCCTTGCGCCTCCAAAAACAGGTCCACGAGTAGATCGTCGATGGCCTCCCGCCAGAAGGTGATCTGCTTGTAGCGGTCCGGCCGCCCGTCGCCCAGTTCCATGCGGTTCAGCGTGCTCTTGCCCGCCAGCGCTTTCCTGCTCCGGCTCCGCTTTTCCCGCCAGCACGCGCAGCAGCGGATCGTTCCGCAGTTGCTCGTGATTGTTCAGGTCCTCGTAGCCCAGCGCCAGCCCATAGACTCGCTGCCTCAGCAACTGCTCGATTCGGATGTTCGATCAGCGCCATGTTCTCGTCGGTCTCGCGCAAAGCAGAGCACCTCCATCGGAGCTCATCGCTCCGTCGTTGAACCCAGCCACCATTGCCCACCGCCGTGCGGTGGCGAACGAGAATCGAGATTCGCTACACTCTCTTCCGAAAATCTCTCGTGGCCCACTACGCCGCTTGGTCTGCCGGCTCAATCGTAACTTTGAACCCCATCTTCTCCAGCCGCTTGACGTGGTAGCGCTGCATCTGGCCACCCTTAAGTCGGTCGAAATAGTCTGGGCCGAGATCCTGATAGCGGGCTTGGTCTTTTTCTAGATGCCAGACGATGGTTAGGATCGAGTTGGCGACAGCCAGAAGGGCCCGGCGTTTGCCTCGTTTGACAACCAGCCGCCGGTATTGTTGTGACAAGTAGGTGTTCTTACTATGAGAAGTGGCCCAAGCTACTTGTGTCATGAGGCCTTTGAGCCAGGGGTTGGCCTTTCTCGTCTTACCGGAAAGGCGTTTCCCGGCGCTCTGACGATTTCCTGGACATAAACCCGCCCAACTGACCAAATGACGTGCAGAGGGAAACTGACCCATATTGGCACCGATTTCGGCCACCAAACTCCAGGCTGCTAATTGTTCGATACCGGTATGCTTTTCCAGCGTGCCACGGTTGCCGCGAAGGGAGCAGCCTGACGTTCAATCTCAACCCGCATGCCGGCGATGGCTTTTTCCAGACATTCAACATGCTCCAAGTGCTGTTTGAGCAGGAAGCGATGATGGGGCGTAACCTTACCGCTGAGAGCCTGTTGTAATTCCAAGCGTTTGCTCCGCATGCGACCCCTGGCTAACTGGGCCAATGCCTCGGCATCCAGATTCCCAGAAATAACCTGTTGGAGCATGGCTCGTCCGGACACACCAAGAATGTCCGTTACCACGGCCGCCACTTCCACATTCGCGTCTTCGAGTGTTTTCTGGAGTCGATTGACTACGGCGGTTTTCTCGCGAGTCAGGCTGGTCCGTGTGCGACAAAGATCTCGTAACTGACGAATCTCAAGTGGCGGCACGAAACTGGCCTTCAATAGCCCATGTCTGAGGAGCTGTGCGATCCACTGACAGTCCGCGGTATCCGTTTTGCGGCCGGGGACATTCTTGATATGTTGCGCGTTGGCCAAGATGACCGTGAACTGCGCTTCGAGGATATTCCAGACTGGCTTCAAATAAACACCCGTGGATTCCATTGCCACGTGCGTTACCTGTAATTGCTCAAGCCAATCGACTAGGGCAAGCAGTTCACCGGTCTTTGTGCCAAACTGTCGGATCTCCGAGCTAGGAGCGGCAGTAGCCGTAGTACCTGGGGTCAGAACACACAACCGACAGGCTATTCTGATGAACATCGATTCCAGCACAATGTGTGTAGAGCAGTTCCATTGCAGTTTCCTTTCTCGCGAGAACCGGAGACGCCGGGGAAAGAGACTCTCTTCCGCGAGCTTGCTGCCTCGTCGGCCGCAGCATCACTTCGTTGCGCCAGAGGGCGTCCGGACCAGACTGTCATGCGGGCTTTACAGCCTCATTGAGTGATAACGGTCTCCTGCCGAGACACCCTCTCCTACCGTACCCGGCTAGAGGCGCGCCTGAAAAACCGGCCGCAGGAAATCGCTGAGGGCGTCGAGGCAGACACCCTGGCTAAGACGTTGAGCGAAAGTCTCAGGCAGCAGGTGGCTGCCACGGGCTTGCAAGATGCTGCAACGCTGCTCGACGCCTCGACGAGGGACATCAAAGCGCTCTCGGGTCAAGTGTCCGGCACGCTGAAACCCTTGCTGAGCGAGTACCAGAGCATCTCGGCCATACTCTCTACCGAGCTGGCAAAGCTGACTATAGCTTCGAAACAACTGGCGCGTCAAAACGCCTGCCTTCCGTTCGAGGAGCGTTCGAGCGCCTCGTTCTGGCAGTCTCTCGCGGCGATCGTGTTGTTCTTGGCCGGCGGCATCTGTGGCATTCTGCTCGGGAAGCACCAGACTACCGACAGTCTCGCGAATCTCTATGTTCAGATCGAACGCCTCGGGAGTCTACCGATTCCCGGGGCGGCGCTGCCCGCGAACAAGGAAGGGAAGAAACGGCCAGGTACTACCGTTCCTAATCGCGGAGTGCATTCTGCGCCACGAAAGTGAAGCTGCCGTGAGGAACCTTCCTCATTTTCGCTAGCGTCGATGGCGGAGGACATACGAGCGACTCATCGGCTACCTGCATCTCCGACGGCTCGATGTTGCGTATTTGCCTCAAGCGCGGAAAGAATCTCGGCGGCCGTCGACTGAATAAACTGGAGGGATCGAGCAAGCGTGGTGCGGTCACCCCGGTACAGGTGGATGTAGTCAGCGGCCGCCGTATTGGTATCGAGTCCGATGGCGCGGCAGACGACGAACGAGACAGCGTCGGCTTCCGTTTCTCGAATGGTCTTTCGCCGCTCTGTTCTGTGCAGCTTTTCGTGTGCCAGTTCGTGAACCAATGTGCAGAATTCCTCAGCTGCCGGCAGGTTCGGCAATAGTGTGATGTGCCCTCCGCGTGAAAGACCTTTTGCGGGCGCCAGGGAAGCGTCGTAGTCGAGCACAATCGCATGTGAGAGGACCAGTACTTTCAAACATTCGAGGTATTGGGAAGGGTCGCCGAGGACGGTAGCAAACTCCGGTAGAGCCTGCCCATCGGTCTGCGCAATGTCGAAAACATAGGCACTTCGGAAGCCGACCAGGCGAGAGGACACCGCACGGGCTTCGTCCTGTGGCTCCTCACCTTTCTCTGCTCTGTGTTTCGAGAGGATCGGTGCAAGAATGACGATTCCTTTTTCGCCTTTGCGAACATGCCGGCCGAAGCGAAGCCAGGCACGAAAACTGCCACCTGAGCGGCAGCGGGCCTCTGCGCCGCGATCAAGAGGCTATTGGTCCAGGAATACTTGTGAAAGCGCCCCATGACCTGGAGGTAAGCGGTCAGTGCTGCGCTGTTTCCGGCTTCGAGAGCTGCGGCGAGCTCGTCTAGTGTTCGGGAAACGATCTCATCAGTCGTGTTTTGGTTCTGTCGGTTTGGATTTGGGGTGCATCGCATGCACCCCTGCCTTCACGGCGAGGGACGGAGGGTAGCAAAGGCAATGTCAGGGGGGACCACCCACACTTGGAGCGAAGCGGAAAGTGCGGAGCGAAGCGCAGGCCTGCAACAAAGTGAAGGCTGGGGGATGACTTGCCGGCGCGAGGAGGCGGCGCCCCCTTAGGGTCCGTCTCGCGTGTTTGTCGTTACATTTTCGAGACGATCAAATGAATCGATTTTTGACTTAAAAAATTTGTAGCACAAGCAGCCGCGCCAAACGGCACGCTTCTGTTGAACACCTTCGATTGGAAAGCTTTTGCTAACCGTAGGGCGATGACTCAAGCCATGCGGTCAGAGTGTTTTGGATTGGACAAGGTTTGCCGAGCGCCTGGATGTGTTGGAAGTAG
Organism: Terriglobia bacterium; assembly: GCA_963757345.1. Classification (GTDB taxonomy): domain Bacteria; phylum Acidobacteriota; class Terriglobia; order Bryobacterales; family Bryobacteraceae; genus Bog-105. The sequence continues at coordinate 207,648 of CAVWRP010000018.1, forward strand.
GGTGGCAATGGACGCAGAGGTACGCCTCAGAGGTACAGCGCGTGCGCTGGTATCCGCGATTCAAGCTCAGTTGTCGGGACATGGCCGAATCGCGCGGAAGCTAGGCCTGCTGGTCGCACCGAGCCCCTCTGCCAATAGCAAGAGCCGCCTCCTCTGGTCTTCTAAACATCTCGTTGCACAAATGTCTATCCCAGATTTCGCGGCTCTTTGCCACTAATCTCGTGAGATTTCCGGGCTAGCGATTGGTAACGTAAGAGCCACGAAGATCCGACAGAGTCACGGAAGAAATTACGACGCCATGGGGATCGACATACTTGCCGACAGGCAAGCTAATCTTCTGGCTGGATCCGGTCCAGTTTAGGTAAGCGATTCCATGCTGGTAGGTGCGGGTATACAAACACAGACCAGTGCTGGCGGACTTTGTCCCCGCGGGCTTGCATTGCAACGATCCGGTAGGCTGACCGAGCGATTGAATCGTCTGCTGATATTTCGAAGGCGGTAGAGCGTTGTAGGTACCGGCAATCTCAGGGGCGTAGAACGTGTTCGGTCCCCGGACCAGCATATACATCACGGTTGAATCCATGATGCGCGCTGCGTTCGTGGGAACCAGCGACGCGAAGACCATGGGGTAACCCTTGGCTGCTTCGGCGCCGTAAGCTGTGAGTTGACTGTATTGCAGGCTGCGAACGTAATAGTCGTATGCTCCGTCTTCCGGATTGATCTCCTCGAGCATCATGCCCTGGGCCTTGCCAAACGTGTTGACAAACTGCGTCCAGTCGGTGATGCCTCCCGAGTTCGGCATGATGTTGAATGTCGGGGCGAGCTGCTTCACTCGTGTAAAAAACGTTGCAATCGATTGGTAGTAAGCTGCAGCGTTCTGCGGGAACGGTTTGTCCCAGGTGACGCCTTCGACGAAATTACCGTTATCGTCGAGCACTCCGTAGAGCCCGGGAATGAAGGCCGCCTCATCGACGCCGACCCAAATATTCTTCATTGAAGAGTATTCGGCCAGCAGATCTGTCTTTACGTAATTGATCCAGTACTGGATGAATCGGTCGTCCTGAACATTTACCGCGTACTCCCAGGCTGATGGATCGGCAGTCGGTTTGCCGTTTACAAGCGCAAGCGACCATTCCCATAGAACGGGTCGGCTTTTGCCCTGGTAAGTAGCGGTGAGAAAGAGGGGCGCGCGGCCGACGGCTGTCTCGGTTTGTTCGTAATTGCGAAATTCGGAATATGGAAAGTAGTTCCAGGTCCACTCGTCGCTTGGTTTAAAAACGTGAAACCGGGTGTGAACCACCTTGATGGCGGCCGGAACCATGTAAGAGAATAGCTCGGACTTCGGCGCACCTACATAGGCACCCACCTGAGTCCAATCGAACCCGTTCGGAGTGGCAAATATAGAACCTATTTCACTGCTTGCAACGGTACGTGTTGCTTGGCCTTGAACAAGGGCCGGCATTGTGACGACGCACATCAACAAAATGGCACCACACAATCTAATCGAGCGCGCAGTACGGAGTAATTTATAAGACATTATGAAAGGCTCGGACTAAGCAGTCAGTCGTTCTCACGCTGGTTGCGCAGCTGTTACTTAGGCTTGCGGCGGGGCTCGGATACGCGGTAGCTTCAACGGGCCGCGACGACTGTCACCAAGGAAGAGTGGTCAAGCAACGCAACTTCTCAGCGATTCTCGGTACAGGATTTGATAGATTGCCGACTTGGGAATGCCACCGCCCAGACGGTCAGCTTCCAATTTGATTCCGCAGCTACCGTTATGCTCTTTGCGGAACCACAGGAGCTAGTTGCTCGTCCCAGTGATACATAAAGCGTGGGTGAAGCGTCATTAGGATGTGACTGATAATCGAGGACTGCTGCAGGTCGATAGTGAGCAACGAGATGAGTTGCGAGTTGGGCGCAATCGCGAACGTTGCCGGCGGGTGATGTTTTCCGAGCGCGATTAATTTTGGCGCTGGCTGATGGAATGAGCTATCGGGAGATCGAACGCAAGTTGGGAGCGAGTGCACCGACCGTGTCAAAGTGGAAAAGCCGGTTCGAGCAGCAAGGTATGGAAGGCTTGCAAGGACAGCATCGAGGAAGCAAGCCGCGCCGGGCGACACCAGCGGTGCAAGCGCGACTGACCCGGCGAACACAGCAGAAACCGTCCGATGGCAGCATGCATTGGTCATGCCGCAAGCTGTCTCAGGAGTTGGGCGTGAGCAAGTCCACGGTGCAGCGGAGTCTCGCCCAAGCCAAGTTGCAGCCGCACCGGCTGGACCGTTACATGGCCAGCAACGATCCGGAGTTCGAGGCCAAGGCCGCAGATATCATCGGACTCTATGTCAATCCCCCGCACCATGCGGCTGTGTTCTGCGTCGACGAGAAAACTGCTATTCAAGCACTCGATCGATTAGATCCAGTGCTGCCGTTATCGCCGGGTCGCGCCGAGCGGCATGGGTTTGAATATTATCGCCACGGTACGTTATCGCTGTACGCGGCGTTGAACGTGAAGACCGGAAGCGTGCAAGGGAAGACGGCAACCAGGCACACCAGCGCCGAGTTTGTCGGGTTCTTGACGGAGTTGTCGGCAAAAGCGAAGTGGGCGCGGGAGATTCACATTGTGCTCGACAACTTATCGGCGCACAAAACGCAAGCAGTCGAGCAGTTCCTGGCGGACCATCCCAAAGTACGGCTTCACTTCACCCCAACCTATTCATCCTGGCTCAATCAGGTCGAGATCTGGTTTGCAAAAATCGAGCGCGATGTCATTGCCCGCGGTGTATTCACTTCTGTATCCGACCTCCGCCGCAAACTAATGAGATATATCCGCGCTTATGGCAAGCGTGCTCGCCCCCTGCGTTGGACTTACACCGATCCCAAAAAGCGAATCTCCGCTAAGCGAATCGCTGGGACGGCCCACTAGTCGCGGAACTGTTCCTGCGTGGGCAGCCCGCCTCTTTCAAGAGCGAGCGAAGAAAGCGAAAAGCATGACTACTGATCGCCTTGTTCCAAGCTTGCGCGCTTTATCTATCGCAGCGCAAGAGCGCACACCAAGTCCGCAGTATTACTGTGTTATGAATATCCCAGGCCGGGGCACCATCACATTGGGTGCGAGAAACAAGGTTGCGGCCCGGCTGACCTACTTTGCTCGTAGAAAAGGCGGCTGAGGACCCGATTGGCTACCGAACTCAGGCTCCAGTGACGCGCTGCCAGGTTTCAAATCGACTTTCTTCCCAGCTCCATAGCTTCGACGCTCATCCGTGATGGTCACGCGAGGCCTTGCGGCATGACCAATGCGTGCTCGTGTGGTCAAAATATCCGAACGCGCAGAAATAAGCGAAGTACGATAGTGCGGTCCGATGAAGAAGACGCAAGTGGCACGCCTGTTGGCCTAGGTGACTGGGTTGGTGAACCAGCAGCCTCTGCTGGAAAATGAATACTTGGTCGCGGAAAACAGGATCCTGCTCCCATTTGCCTGCGCGAGTCCCATTGACCAACCCGCAACGAGCGACTTTGGCCGAAATTGCGAAGCGCATGGGCCGTCGAGCGCTGGAACAGGTGGCCTCAGTCGGCAAAACCGAACACTATCCTGGCTTGGTATCTTAAGCTAATCGCTCGCAAGTTCGATAGCTCCAAACACCGGACCTAGCCGGGACGTCCGGCGGTTAGCCGTGAGGTCTCGGAGTTGATCGTCCGCATGGCCCGCGAGAATAGCGGCTGGGGATACGATCGCATTGCCGGAGCACTGAACAATCTCGGTCATTGCGTTTCCGATCAAACGGTGGGCAACATCTTACGCCGCTTTGGTATTGCTCCCGCTCCGAAGCGCCGTCAGCAAATGAACTGGGCGGACTTCATTCGCTCTCACCTGGCCGTCATTGCAGGTATCGACTTCTTCACTGTCGAAGTGCTCATGGCGCGGCTTGGTCACTTACTATGTTTTGTTCTTTTTGCACCTGGAGACGCGACGAGTCACGCTCGCCGGAATCACTCAGCATCCGACCGAGGCCTGGATGGTCCAGATGGCTCGCCGTGCCGTCGACGATGTCGATGGCGCCCTGCTGCCGGTCCGCTTTGTCTTGCATGATCGTGACGCCAAGTTCTGCTCCGCCTTCCGGACCGTGCTTCAGTCTGGCGGAGTTCATTCGATTTTGCTGCCGCGCGCAGTCCGAATTTGAATGCTTTCGCGGAGCGCTGGGTGCGCTCCATCAAGAGCGAGTGTTTATCGAATTCATTCTCTTCGGCGAGGCCTCACTCCGGCGCACAATTACGGAGTTCCTAAAGCATTACCATCACGGGCGCAATCACCAAGGCAAAGAGAACATGCTGCTGTTTCCTGCCCCTCGCTCTCGACCATCACGTCCTGACTCTACCCTTAAAATGTCACGAGCGTCTCGGCGGTTTGCTCAAGTTCTACGAACACGCCGCGTGAATTGTTTGACCATAGTGCGACCAGCGAAAGGCTGGCATGTTCAGTGGGAGGTGAGTCCCACCGGGGAAAGAGTCGGAACCCCGTAGCTTGGGTTGCATTCGTGGAGGAAACGAAGCGGATGAAGCCAATCGACAAAGCCGCCCTTGGGGCGGTGAGCGAGTCACCGGGCCGCAACGAAAGTGAACCCATAGGTGGCCTCGATAAAATTCACTCCGAAGGCCGAGCCCACTATGGTCGGGCGAAGGCTGCATGATGTTTCGCAAACTGACTGATGCGAGACGTCGCTTCGGCGGGGTGGTAGGGGCAGCACGGTGACAAGGACATGCCGGGCAACTGGTGAAACCGTCCTCGTCCCAACGAGAAATCGTTGGAGCAAGGTAGATCGTATAACCGGCGCAACCGGGAAAGCAGTCGAAGGCGAGACGGTGGCGGCCAGGCCCGCAGTAGCGAAGAAGCAGGGTAATGCCTGCGGAGCGAAGGGGCCTTGCTGCACAACAAAGTCTAATTCAACACGGGAGGCAAGGGTGAGATGAGAAAGGCACCCATCAGTTTGCAAGACCTGAGACGAAGACTATACATCAAGGCGAAGACCGAACCGACTTGGCGGTTCTGGGGTTTGTATGTGCACGTTTGTAAGCAGGAAACGCTGCGCGAAGCTTATCGGTTAACCAAGGCCAACAATGGAGCACCAGGAATTGATGGTGTGACGTTCGCGGCAGTGGAGGCCGAAGGCGCAGCGGCGTTTCTAGATCAACTTCGCAAGGAGTTGATGGAGCGGACATATCGACCACAGAGGGCACGCAAGGTGGAGATACCGAAGGACGGGAACAAAGTTCGCGTGCTTTCGATTCCATCTATTCGGGACCGGGTGGTCCAGGGAGCATTGAAGCTGATCCTGGAACCGATCTTCGAGGCTGAGTTTCAACCGGGGTCGTATGGCTACCGGCCCAAGAAGTCAGCGCACGCTGCGATTCAACGCGTGAAGCAAGCGATTCTGGAAGGCAAGACCTATGTCATCGATTTTGATTTGCGGTCCTACTTTGACACAGTGAAACATTATATTGTGCTGGAGAAGGTGGCACGACGAGTCGATGACAGTGCGGTGTTGTGGCTCCTGAAAGTGCTGTTGCAGGCGTCAGGGAAGCAAGGCGTTCCTCAGGGCGGAGTGATCTCGCCGCTGCTCAGTAATCTCTATCTTAATGAGGTAGACAAGATGCTGGAACGCGCGCGACAAGTCACTCGGCATGAGCGGTGGACGGCTGTGGAGTATGCCCGTTTTGCCGATGATATGGTGATCCTGGTAGATTCGCGGCCGCGCCAGCAATGGCTTCGACAGGCAGTGGAGCGGCGGTTGCGGGAGGAATTGGCCAAGCTACAAGTGGAAGTGAACGAGGACAAGAGCCGTAAGGTGGACTTACAGCGGGACGAGAGTTTCGGATTCTTAGGCTTTGAGTTCCGTCGGATCCGGAGTCACCGGGGACGATGGATGCCGTTGCTATTGCCGAAAAGCAAGAAGCGAACAGCATTGCTACACAAGCTCAAAGCAATATTCGACGTCTCTCGGTCTCAGCCGGTAAGGGGGGTGATTGAAAAGATCAATCCGATCTTACGCGGTTGGGTGCAATATTTCGCGATCGGCCACTCGAGTCGGTCTTTCTCGTTCATTCGCCAGTGGGTAGAAAAGAAGATTCGGCGCCATCTGGCCCGCGCGTGTCAACGTCGAGGTTTCGGCTGGAAGCGATGGAGCAGGGAATGGCTATATGGCACGTTGGGCCTCTTCACGGAGTACCGCGTAGCGTATCGTGGCTCGGCCTCTGCAGTTGCACCGGTTTGATAGGTCCCATAACCCTTGTTGTGAAATGTGCAGGAGCGCGTAGTGCGGGAAAGCCGCACGCTACGTGCGATGTGGCGGGCGCTGGAAACGGGGCCACGGCTACTCCTAAACGGGCACGAAGAGGGAAACCTCGGATACAAGCCAAGGAGGTGCCTACGGGCCGCCGCGCCAGTGCTCGACCCTACCGGGCAAGTTTGGATCACTGGGGATGGTGACAGACATCACGCTACGCAAGCATGCCGAACAGGAGCTTCGCCGGAAGAGCGAACAGATTCGGGAGCTGGCTGGCAGACTCATCACCGCGCAAGAGGAGGAACGCAGCCGTATTTCGCGAGAGCTTCACGACGACATCGTTCAGAAAGTAGCTTCCCTTGCGATTAGGATCAGCCTGATTAAGAAGCGAGTGCCGCCCTCGACGGACTCTATTGCCAGTGAAATTGCGAATCTCCAGTGCCGCGTGTCCGACCTGGCCGAGGACATTCGCCGGCTTTCGCATCAACTGCATCCCGCGGTACTGGAACACGCAGGCCTGACCGTCGCCTTACAGTCATTCACGGCCGAGTTCAGCCGGCTTGAAGGGGTAGAAGTCAAGCTCACCGCGCCCAAAGGTAACGAGGCGATCCCTAAAAATATCGCCCTATGCGCCTACCGAGTAGTTCAGGAGGCGCTTCGGAATGTCGCCAAGCATTCCGGCGCGAAGGTCGCCGAAGTTGTACTCGCGATCGCGGGCAACGATCTTCACCTCTCTATTAGCGACGAAGGCCGGGGATTCGATGTTGAGACCGCGCCTAGCGGTGGACTGGGCATGGTGAGCGTGGAAGAGCGCGTCCGGCTCTGTCAGGGAAGCGTCCAGGTCACCTCGAAATTGAATCGCGGAACGACCCTGACGGCGCGAATCCCCTTGAACGGCACCTAACCCTCCAAGTCTCCTCTTCCGTCCGGCGTACGAAAATGGCCGGACACGCTGCGTAAATTTGCACTGAGAAGTCCGCAAAATCCCCGATTTGGATCTTTCAACCTATCCCTTACGCTCGATTCATGGAGATGGTTATGAGATCTAAGAACTTGACCCGCCGGGCAATGTACGCCGCCTTATCCTTTACCTTCGCCGGAACGCTGTTCTCGCAAACCCTGGAAAAGAATCAGCAGTCTGGAGAGGCTACGCCGAACCTGATGGCATCGATCACGAAGTTTGACATCTCCCGATATGAAACGCCGCAAGAAGGTGTGAGCAAAGAGACTGTGCCGCCGATCGCCGGCTCTCTCTCCAAGGCAGACAGTTCAATAGATCTAATGTTGACGCCGCCGAAGTTCAATACGATGGCCTCGGTTCAGGAAAAGAGTCCGGCGCACAACAGTGCCATCCGAGTAGAACCGGACGTCCTGCCGCTGAATGTCCGATTGGATCCAACGTATTTGCAGAGGTACGGAGCTGCACCGGCCGTAATGCGGCTGAGTTTTGGACGCAAGTAACGGGCGAAGGAAACAAAAGAGGGTTAAGTATGGCTACGAAAGACTATAGTCGGCTATTGCTGAAAGGTATGGCAGCCGGAAGTTTGCTCTTGGGAGTCTCCCATCTGTGCACTGCAGCAGAAGCGAAGTCTTCGGCGTCGGTGGGAGAGGTAATCGTGACTGTTTAATCCCACAACGATTCGACTTCGCGCGGGCTCCAATCCGACGACGTGACAGTTTATCAAGGCAGATCCAAGAGGAGAGTTATCGGTTTCGAGCGTCTCTCCGGGGAGCAGGCTGCCATGCAGTTGTTCATTTATCTCGATGACTCGATTGGGACGCAGGCGCTGCGAACACTTTTACCCGACGTGAGGAACTTCTTCGAAACTTTGCCTGCCAATACTCAGGTGGCAGTCGGCAGTTTGCACGACGGCGAACTCCAGCTCCGACAGGCGTTTACGACGGATCACCGGATGGCGGCTGAAGCGCTAAAGGCACCGTCAGCGCAATCGGAAAGCAGTGACAGCTCCTACTCTGCCTTGCTCTACCTGGCTAAGCGCTGGCCTTCGGAGGAACCGGTGGGTCGCCGCGCAGTGCTGATGCTAACGGACGGAAGCGATCGCGATTATGGCGCTTCTGCCGACAATGATCCCTACGTAGAGGCGGCCATACGCAATTCACAAATCGCCGGTATCGCTGTGTACTCTGTTTACCTCCGTGGCGCGGGCGTTTACATGCCGAGTGACTGGGCGATGAACCCTGGACAATCAAATCTTCTGGCACTCAGCAACGCGACGGGCGGGCATTTCTATTGCGAAGGCTTGAATGAGCCGGTATCTCTGACGCCGTACTTCAACGACTTGGAGCAACGGCTGGCGAATCAGTATAGGATTACCTTCGAACCAAGAAGCGATGCCGGCGCTCAGGCTGTGATGGTTCAGACGGAAATGGCGGGACTGAAGATCATCGCTCCCACGCGCGTTTACCCCCGGCAACACACTTTGGCGGCAGCAGTTTCGGATACTACTAGCTTCCCTGAGCAGCAGTTGGCGCAACATGGTCAATGAGATTCGTAGCTGGCAGGAGTATTTCGTACTCGCCGGTCCGTAATTTTCCTGATGCACCCAGGGCCCCGATAACCGCTGTAGTTAAAGTTACAGCGGTGCAGGTAGTCGACTGCTGGGGGAAAAGTAACGGGTACGGATGAATACAAAACAGAATCCGCCAGTGAAGATGCGCGTTCTGCTTGCCGACGACAGCGTGGCGATGCTCAACGATGTGGAAGAATTGCTGGCCTCGGATTTCGATGTTGTTGGAAAGACAACCGACGGAGTTTCCGTGGTCGAGGCAGCGACTAGGCTGATCCCTGACCTGATCGTAACCGACCTCGCGATGCCGGGCCTCAGCGGCATTGAAGCAAGCCGCAAGATGCTCAGAGCTCGTCCTGACATCCCCATAGTGATGCTTACCTCCCACAACGACGCGCGGTTGGTGGAACAGGCCCTCAGCGTTGGAATTCGCGGCTACGTTCACAAGTTAACTGCAGCGGAGGAACTGATACCAGCCCTCTATTGCGCGCTGCGAGGACAAACGTTCGTCTCACCTACCTGCAGACAATCCCAGCCGAACAAACGAAATCGATCCATACACACACTCTTTGTGGCGTTTGAGCGCCGAAGGTTCCGTGTGACGCCGGCTTAGCGAGTGAATCCTTGATTTCTTGTGCTATTTTGGGCGTGCCGATAACTAGCGGGTATTGCCCAGGACGGCTTGAGTTTCGACTGTACGGTCCACGGACTAGCGAAGACAATGAACTCCACGAAGGTTCTTCTCGCCGATGATCACGTGATCGTTGCGCAAGGTCTCGAGTTGCTACTGAAGGACTCCTTCAACCTTGTCGGGACAGTACGTGATGGTCGCGCCTTACTGGAGGCCGCTGCTCGTCTTAAGCCGGACATTATTATTGCGGATATTTCGATGCCTTTGCTGAATGGTCTAGATGCCGTCCGGCAGCTCAAGAGCGATGGAATCGAAGCAAAGGTGATCATCCTCACGATGCACGCGGACCCGCACCTGGCTGCGGACGCATTTCGGGCGGGAGCTTCCGCATTTGTGCTGAAAAATTCTGCCGGGGAGGAACTGATCCAAGCTATCCACGAGATTTTGCAAGGAAGAGCCTATGTCACACCGCTCATCGCCAAGGACATGATTACCGTTCTGATGGAGGCGAAGAGCGAGGGGGGAAGCGAAGCCAAACTGACGTCAAGGCAGAGAGAAGTGCTGCAGCTGGTCGCCGAGGGTCGAACAATGAAGGAAGTAGCTGGTATCCTCAATATCTCCGCCAGGACGGCTGAAACTCATAAGTACGAAATGATGAGCGTTCTTGGCGTTCGGACAACAGCCGAACTCATCCAATATGCCATCCGATTGCGGCTGGTTTCGGTTTGAGCAGCTACTTCTTGATTAGCCGTCTCCGGTTCGCGAAATCTTCGCTTCGGGTTCGTTTCGGAACCTCGCCGACCCAGACATGTATCCGCACACCAAAGATACCGAGTTCGTGTGTGTTCGCTGGCTGCACGAACTGTGGAACGGACCCAAAGACGCGGAACCCTACGGCGCGGCAACGATCGGGTCGTCGGAAGCCTGCATGTTGGGCGGCCTGGCGCATAAATGGAATTGGCGTGAGGTGCGGCAGAAGGCCGGGAAGGACGCCAGCCGTCCGAACATGGTCACTGGGGGCAATGTACAAATCGTCTGGAAGAAGTTCCTGCGCTATTTCGACTTAGAACCTCGAATCGTCCCCTTGAAGCCCGGAAACTATCGACTTACAGCTGAACATCTCGACAAGTACGTGTTGTGGCGATCGCTGGGCAGACATTTACGGGTGAGGACGATGACATTCAGGAAATTCATGACTGGCTTGACGCGTATGAAAAAAAGACTGGCATCTCCATCCCTATGCATATCGACGGAGCGTCCGGCTGTTTCGTGAACCAGTCACACCTTGGCGTCACGATCCGGACTTGATGGCCTTCCTTAAAGCCTTGTAGTTATGTGACCTTGGGATCGCCGGGAAGGGCCGTCAGGAGAGTATCTCCAAAGTCAACGCCACATAACCGGCGAAAACACATA
>CAVWRP010000019.1:0-112271 GCA_963757345.1 Terriglobia bacterium
CACGCCAGAAGATACGTGTACAAAGCATTGGAGTCGGATCAACGCATGGGTCCGGCGCTGCATCTGATCGCGCGGGTGTATGCGGTGGAGAATCGCGCCAAAGCACTAACGCTTTCAGGGGAGCAAAGACTGGCCCTGCGCAAGCGCGTTTCGGCGCGGCTGCTGGAGAAGCTGCATAAGTATCTGTTGGAGCTGAAACAGGATGTTCTGCCGAAGAGCCCGGCGGCCGCCGCAGTGCGTTATGCGCTGAATCAATGGGAGGCGCTGACACGCTTTCTCGAAGATGGCGATCTGGAAATCGACAACGGCGCCAGCGAACGAGCCAATCGGGACATCGCGCTGGGACGAGGCAACTGGACGTTCTTCGGCAGCGATAATGGCGGCAGAACAGCAGCCGTTCTGCGAAGTTTTATTGCTTCCTGTAAGCGGAGCGGCGTCGAACCGTTCACCTGGTTCCGTGATGTGTTATCAAGAATCGCGGCCCATCCCATCACGCGCCTAACTGAATTCCTGCCTCATAACTGGAAACCAATCGGGTCCACTACCCAAGCCTGAATTCTTCAGGCGGGGCAGCGGGCGAGAAAAACCGCTCGGTAGGCGGTTCACGAGCCGCTTACAAAGAACGAGAGTGAACGCTTTTTGATCGGACAGATCCGGCAACCGCTAGAAATTTTGCGACAAGGAATGCCAGCGCCCACCCTTCGAGCAGATTGGCCGGTGTGGGGGCTGCTTCTTGCGGTGCTGAGTTGGGACGGGCGGCTGCAAGGCGATTCGCACGTCTTTCGAACCGTCTTCTTAACGCAGCAGTGAAATACATATGACACATTAGATGATCATCCGCAAAACTACGTTATCTGAAGTTTGTGAGATTCTAATTGAGCCCGATATCGACGATCGCGGCTTCTTTGCGCGTTCGTGGTGCCGGGAAGAGTTTGATGACAATGGACTGAATGCGACGCTGGTCCAATGTAGTATCTCATTTAATGCGAAAAAGGGAACCCTACGAGGCATGCACTATCAAGCGAGCCTCATCCGGAAACAAAGCTTGTTCGCTGCACGAAGGGTGCAATTTACGACGTAATTGTCGACCTTAGGCCGAGTCGCCGACGTTTAAACAATGGATCGGGGTCGTGCTAACCGCTGCAAATCGACAGGCGATCTACGTCCCGGAAGGGTGTGGGCACGGTTTTCTTACGCTTAGAAGACGAGACCGAAGTGTTCTATCAAATGTCGGAATTCTACTATCCCGAATTAGCCCGAGGAGTGCGATGGGATGATCCGGCTTTCCAAATCGTCTGGCCGGGTGAAGTGGAAGTGATCTCCGAGCGCGACCGAAGTTATCCGGACTTTGAAGAAGCAACTTGCATGTGCTGAAGGAGCTTGAAGAGAGCGACCGATCAAGAATCGGCGAGGAGTTATTCCACTTCGCGGCGGACCTTTATCCGATCTGCCGAAGTATCACTGGTGAAGGGATTCGTCGTACTCTTGCTCAAATCGGCAAGGTGATCCCAATTCGCACTATTGACGTGCCCACCGGCACTCCAGTTTTTGACTGGACCGTGCCAAAGGAGTGGAATATCCGGGATGCGTATATCAAGGATATGGCTGGAAAGCGAATTGTGGACTTCAAGCAATCCAATCTGCATGTTTTGAATTACAGTACGCCTATACATGCGACCATGCCGCTGAGCGAACTCAAGCCACACTTGTTTACGATTCCCGAGAAACCGGAGTGGATTCCATACCGAACGTCTTACTACCAAGAAAACTGGGGCTTTTGCCTGAGCCATAGAGAGATGCTTGCACTCAACGACGGCGATTACGAAGTGTATATCGACTCTTCTCTCGAAGACGGACACTTAACATACGGTGAGTGTTACTTGCCAGGGCGCTCGACCGAGGAAGTTCTAATCTCATGCCATGTGTGCCATCCGTCTCTGGCCAACGACAACCTTTCAGGACTGGCCGTGGCAACGTTTCTTGCAAAACATCTTTCGGGGCGGAATCTTCGCTACTCGTATCGATTTCTATTCATTCCCGGGACAATCGGCGCAATCACGTGGTTAGCTCGAAATCGAGAGATGGTCGGGAACATTCGGCATGGGCTTGTTTTGACATGCATTGGAGATGCGGGCGGATTTCACTACAAAAAAAGTCGCCGGGGAAATGCAGAGATTGACCGTGCCGTGGTGCAAGTGCTTCGAGACCACGGTGGATCCTACCAGGTCTTGGAATTCTCCCCCTATGGGTACGATGAGCGTCAGTACTGTTCACCAGGGTTTAATCTCCCGGTCGGCTGCTTGATGAGGAGCGTTTGGGGAACCTTTCCGGAGTATCACACCTCTGCCGACAATATGGATTTCATCAGACCGCTTTGCTTAGCCGAATCGCTTCGGGTATGCGCGGCCGTAGTGGATGTACTCGAAAACAATACGCGCTACTGCAACAAGAGCCCATACGGCGAACCACAACTTGGAAAACGGGGTCTCTATCGAAGCACGGGGGGTGTCACAGTTGGATTCGAAATATCTGCGGGTCTATGGGTGTTGAACCTATCGGACGGAGAGCACTCCTTACTGGACATCGCGGAGCGTTCGGGTCTGCAGTTCTCCGTGATTAGCGACGCCGCAGAACTCCTGTGTCGGGAAGGATTGCTCTCAGTCGCGTCGGAACGAACAAAATAGATATCCATGATCCACCTGAGGCTGAATGGAGGAGCCGACAAGGACCTAAACATTCTGTGCCTAGGCTGCCACTCGGACGATATCGAGATAGGTTGCGGCGGTACAATCCTTCGCTTGGCAGAGCAATATCCTAAAACTGTGTTTCACTGGGTCGTGTTTAGCGGCTCTGAAGTTAGAAGGGCTGAAGCTCAGCGCGCAGCCGAACTCTTCGTGGGTCCCTCCGCGTTGCGCGGCGTAATGCTGAAGACTTTCCCGGATGGATTCATGCCATTCGTGGCCTGCGAGGTCAAAGAGGTATTTGAGGAATTAAAGACTTTGGTTTCGCCAGACCTGGTCTTCACTCATAACCGCAAGGACGCGCATCAGGACCACCGATTGATAGCGGAGCTGACTTGGAACACGTTTCGGGATCACATGATTCTTGAGTACGAGATTCCGAAATATGACGGTGACCTGGGGCAGCCCTCCGTGTTCGCGCCACTCCAAGAGGAAACATGCCACAAGAAAGTCCGTTACATCATGGACGCATTCAAATCCCAGCACAGCAAGCGTTGGTTCCAGGAGAGTACGTTTCTCTCGCTGATGAGGCTTAGGGGAATGGAATGCAACGCTCCTAGCGGTTATGCCGAAGCCTTCTATTGCCGGAAGATGGTGCTCTGAATTGAACGAACCCAAATTGGCAATGACCTACCTTCAAGACGTTCCTTTGAGAACGCAATGAAAGATCTGAAGGAAAAGGCAATCCGGGGCGGGTTCGCTAAAGTATGTTCGCAAGCAATTAACTTCTTCCTCCGCGTGGGCTCTTTGATGGCGCTAGCCAGATTGTTACAACCGGCGGATTTTGGACTGGTCGGGATGGTTACTGCGATCACCGGAATTCTGAGCCTGTTCCGGGATTTCGGACTTTCGGCCGCTACCGTGCAGCGCGGGGAGGTAACCGAGGCACAGATGTCTACTCTATTTTGGGTGAATGTTCTTGTCGGTGCGATATTGGCCGCATTCGCGTCGTTCCTGGCGCCGTTCATCGGCACGTTCTATCATGAACCTCGTCTTTTCTGGGTGATGAGCATTATGTCAGTCGGATTCGTATTTAACGCAGTAGGGATCCAGCACTCGGCGCTTCTGCAACGCCAAATGCGATTTACCGCTTTGGCGTTGATCGACACGATCTCCTGGCTTTTTAGCACTATTATTGCCGTCGGGGCAGCTAAGGCAGGGTATGGATATTGGGCCCTTGTTGCAATGACCGTCACTCTGCCATTTGTCTCGACCGCCGGCTTCTGGCTGACAACTACCTGGGTTCCAGGAATGCCGAGGAGAGGGACCGGAATTCGCTCCATGCTTCGTTTCGGCGGCACACTTACTTTGAATGGTTTGGTCGTATACGTTGCGTCCAATTTTGAGAAGGTACTTTTGGGTCGTTTCTGGGGCGCAGACGCCATCGGAATTTACGGCCGTGCGTACCAATTGCTCAGGATTCCAACCGACATCCTCAACACGGCAGTGGGCGAAGTAGCTTTCTCGGCACTGTCTCGACTCCGAGATGATTCTCGGCGCCTCACGAGCTATTTCCTAAAAGGCTACTCTCTAGTAGTGGCACTAACACTGCCAGCGACTATCGCATGTGTTCTTTTTGCGGACGATATCATTTTTGTTTTATTAGGGCCAAAGTGGAAAGACGCGGGAGCCATATTTCGACTGCTGGCTCCGACGGTACTGGTCTTCGCAATAGCTAATCCTCTATCGTGGTTGGTCAGTTCGATGGGTCTCGTCACGCGTGGTCTTAAAATGTCCTTGGTGATTGCCCCTCTCATGATCATCAGTTATGTTTTGGGATTGTCATACGGGCCTAAAGGTGTCGCCTTTGCTTATTCGGCCGTAATGACCCTTTGGATCATACCGGTGATTGCGTGGTCTGTGCGCGGCACCGCGATTTCGTTGCGGGACGTTTTGAGCACTATAAGCCGGCCGCTTATCTCGAGCGTCATGGCCGGCGCTGGTGCTTGGGGGCTGAGGGTCTTGTGTGGTCAATCGCTGTCTCCGTTGCTTCGAATGCTCATGGAAAATACAGCCCTTCTGCTGGTTTATCTTGGCATCCTTTTGTATGTTATGGGCCAAAAGCCACTCTACATGGGCCTCCTTGGAAAAATAACTGCCCGATCATCGACCGAAGACACGGCGTTGGCGTCTGTCTAGCCGGCCAAATCAGAACGTACTCCTCACAGTAGAAGGATATTGTCCGTTTTTTTCATAACATCCATGGTTCATCCGATTCTAGCTCGCCTATCGAAATCAAGGCTTCTTCGCAGAGGTATGGCAAGGCCATTTCTGTCAGTAAGTGAGCGATTGTGGCGCTGTTTGCCTCCGCCTTTAAAGGCGAGTCGACTTGTGTCGGCTTACGGGAACTTTCTGCATTCGTTAGTCCAGCTGCGCTCCACCCGTAGGCAGTATCATGGCACTTTCTTCTTTCGAAACAGACCAGAGCTTGACCTCATTCGCGACATTTGCGATCGACGACCTAAGGAGTCTGCTTTGAAGGTTGCCGTATTGGCCTGCAGCAATGGAGCGGAAGTGTACTCAATTGTGTGGGCTATTCGCTCTTCGAGGCCGGATCTACACCTTGTAGTAAACGCTCTCGATATATCTAGCGAGATTCTTGAGATGGCTAAAAGAGGGATTTACTCGCTAGCGACTGAAGAACTTGTTGGCTCGCCAATTTTCGAACGTCTCACGGAAAAAGAGAAGGAAGCCATGTTCGATAGCGACGGGGACAAGTTAAGCATTAAGTCATGGCTTAAGGAGGGCATCCGGTGGGAGGTGGCGGATGCGCAAGATCGAGAACTGGCGACGCTTTTTGGGCAACAAGACATAGTCCTGGCGAATCGATTTCTTTGCCATATGAACCCGCATGACGCAGAGCGATGCCTGCGTAATATATCGCACCTCGTCAAACCGGCCGGTTATCTCTTTGTTTCGGGCGTCGATTTGGATATCCGCACGAAAGTCGCACTTGACTTGCGTTGGACTGCGGTTCGGGAACTCCTCGAAGAAATACACGATGGAGACCCTTCACTGAGACGCGACTGGCCCTGGAAGTACTGGGGCCTGGAGCCTTTCACCACCAGGAGGGGTGATTGGAACGTCCGTTACGCATCTGCATTTAAGTTGCACCATCAAGTGTAGTGTTCTCGTTGCCCAAGGCAGCTTCCCGACAACTAGTGCCCGGGGTGCAAATATTCCACGCGTGACACCGCCATGAGTTTCTTATCCGGCAGAGTTGCTCTAGTGACCGGATCCACCAGTGGAATTGGACGGGCGATCGCACTCGAGCTGGCACGTCAGGGAGCGCAACTGTATGTTGTCGGAAGGGATGCTGTCAAACTAACTGAAACAGCGGCGGTTATTCGGCAGTTCTCTCGAGTCACACCTTTTGAGATGGATTTGACGATTGGTGAGAACCTTCAGCCGCTCCTGTTGCACTTGGAAAAGGAAGCTGGAAGGCTTGACGTGCTGGTTCATAGCGCTGGGGTTATTCATTTGGATCCCATGGAACGCGCTCGCGTTGAAGACTTAGATCTTCAGTACGCAACCAATCTCCGTGCGCCCTACCTGCTGACGCAACACCTGTTGCCGCTATTAACGGCGACTCGAGGGCAGATTGTCTTCATCAACTCCAGCGTAGGGCTGGCAGCGAAACACCCTGAGGTGGCGCAATACGCCGCAACAAAACACGCTTTGAAAGCAATCGCCGACAGTTTGCGCGAAGAGGTCAATCCGAGAGGAATCCGAGTGCTCACTGTGTATCTTGGCCGTACGGCAACACCGATGCAGGAGGCTCTCTTCCGAAAGGAAGGCAGAGTGTATGAATCTGATACACTTCTGCAACCGGACGATGTCGCATCTGTAGTCGTCCAGACGCTCACGCTTCCAGCCACCGCTGAGGTCACAGAAATCAGTATGAGACCGATGCAGAAGCCGTATTGATGACGCGGTCTGGCGTGGCACGTCTCCTTTTGCCGGTTACTTCGGCTTTTACGACAAAGTGCCCGCTGTTTTAGCGACATTTACATGATAAAAAAGCTGCTTGCTGATGGCAGTTTTACAGATAACAGAATTGTACGGTTAGCCCCACTCGCTTTCTTGATTCTCGTGTCGTGGGTGCGGCCAGCTATTTCGTTTGGCGCGATCACGTATGTACAAGGCAATTCGGCAACGCCGCAGACGTCTCAAACGAGTGTAAGTGTAACGTTTGATTCGGCGCAGACAGCGGCCGACCTTAACGTTGTGGTAGTCGGGTGGAATAACAGCACCGCCACAGTGAGTGCCGTCACCGATAGCCGCGGGAATACATACGCGCTCGCGGTGGGTCCGACGGTCCAGGCGCCGGTGGCTTCGCAGTCGATTTACTACGCCAAGAACATTGCAGCGGCGGCCGCGGGGGCAAATTCCGTGACGGTAACATTCTCCGGTGCCGCGGCGTTTCCCGATATTCGGATTCTGGAGTACAAAGGGGCCGATCTCAACAATCCGGTGGATGTGACGGCCGCCAATAGCGGCAATAGCGGCACTAGCAACAGCGGTACCGCGACCACGACCAACGCCACGGATCTAATTTTTGGAGCGAACCTGGTTCAGACCACAACTACTGGTCCGGGCAGCGGGTTTACGAGGCGCTTGCTGACCTCGGATGGCGACATCGCGGAAGACCGTATGGTAACTGCTGTAGGTAGCTACAGCGCAACCGCTCCGCTCAGTTCGGGCCAGTGGATCATGCAGATGGTCGCCTTCCGGACGCCTGTTTCTGGTGGCGATACAACTCCGCCGAGTGCGCCGACGAATCTGAGCGCAACGGCGAACGGAACACAGATCAACCTGAGCTGGGCGGCTTCGAGTGACAATGTCGGGGTGACTGGCTATCAAGTGGAGAAATGCCAGGGTGCCGGTTGCTCGAATTTCGCGCAGATTGCGACGCCGATGGCGACGACTTATGCTGACACAGGGCTGGGGGCGGGTACATACAGTTATCGTGTACGAGCCGCCGATGCGGCCGGGAATCTGAGCGGATATTCCAATGTTGTGAACGGAGTTGTCGCGGATACGATATCGCCGACTGCACCTAGCAATCTGACGGCAACCGCGAACGGAACACAGATCAACCTGAGTTGGACTGCTTCGACTGATAACGTGGGTGTCACCGCGTACCGAGTTGAGCGCTGCCAGGGAGCCGGATGTACAACGTTTGCGCAGATCGCAGCACCTACAACCACAACTTACAACGATACTGGGTTAACCGCAAACACAAGCTACAGCTATCGCATACGGGCCACCGACTCCGCTGGCAATGTGAGTTCGTATTCGAATATTGCCAGCGCAACGTCTGCCTCACAGTCCGCCGCGATCACGTACGTGCAAGGTAATTCAGCAACGCCGCAGACGTCTCAAAGCGTGGTAAATGTCACTTTTACAGCCGCGCAAACAGTAGGCGATCTAGATGTGGTGGTAATCGGGTGGAATAACAGTACCGCCACCGTGAGCGGCGTCACCGATAGCCGGGGGAACACATACGCGCTCGCGGTGGGTCCGACGATCCAGGCGCCGGTGGCTTCGCAGTCGATTTACTACGCCAAGAACATTGCAGCGGCGGCCGCGGGGGCAAATTCCGTGACGGTAACATTCTCCGGTGCCGCGGCGTTTCCCGATATTCGGATTCTGGAGTACAAAGGGGCCGATCTCAACAATCCGGTGGATGTGACGGCCGCCAATAGCGGCAATAGCGGCACTAGCAACAGCGGTACCGCGACCACGACCAACGCCACGGATCTAATTTTTGGAGCGAACCTGGTTCAGACCACAACTACTGGTCCGGGCAGCGGGTTTACGAGGCGCTTGCTGACCTCGGATGGCGACATCGCGGAAGACCGTATGGTAACTGCTGTAGGTAGCTACAGCGCAACCGCTCCGCTCAGTTCGGGCCAGTGGATCATGCAGATGGTCGCCTTCCGGACGCCTGTTTCTGGTGGCGATACAACTCCGCCGAGTGCGCCGACGAATCTGAGCGCAACGGCGAACGGAACACAGATCAACCTGAGCTGGGCGGCTTCGAGTGACAATGTCGGGGTGACTGGCTATCAAGTGGAGAAATGCCAGGGTGCCGGTTGCTCGAATTTCGCGCAGATTGCGACGCCGATGGCGACGACTTATGCTGACACAGGGCTGGGGGCGGGTACATACAGTTATCGTGTACGAGCCGCCGATGCGGCCGGGAATCTGAGCCAGTACTCCAACATCGGGACGGCCTCAATTACCGGCAGTGTTGGTACACCTACGGCTCCGGGCAATCTGATAGCCGGCGCGGGCCCGGCGCCGATCGTGGTCGCTACGCAAGGCTACATCAATGCGACATTCCTAACATCCCATACGACGGCTGCTTTCGACAGCACCGGGGGCGATCTGATTGTGCTGTGCGCTTCTGCGCATTCGGGCGTCACCTTTACGCCGAGCGACAGCTTTGGGAATACCTGGATTCCGATAGCGGGACCGACTAATGCCAACGCGGGGGCGTTTGATCTGAGAACGCAACTTTGGTATGCACGGAACCCCGCAGTAGGGCAGGGTCATACCGTCACCATGGGGCTTTCCGCCGCACAGCCTCTCGTGATTTCCATCATTGTTGCGAAGGGCTCCAATCTCACTTCTCCGATCGATGCCGTATCTCTGATTGGCAGCGACAACGGAACGCAAACTACCGCTGTGGTCAGCCCAAGCGTAACGACCACGGCAAGCAACGATTTGCTGATCGGATTCGCAAAAGTTTCCGCTGGGGCTAGTTTCGCGGCCGGCTCCGGCTTTACACAACAGGGTACAGCGTCTTCTAACTTTCTCGATGCTGAGACTGGCCCGGCAGCTACTCCAGGGACTTATACCGCGACATTGACGCTTAATACATCGCAAAGTTGGCAGTCGGCGGTAGTTGCCGCGGCCAACAATCCGAATCAAGCGAGCTTATCGTGGACGGCGGCAACCGAGAGCGGAGGAACCATCAGCAATTACCTGGTGGAGCGTTGCCAGGGTGTCGGATGCACGAACTTCGCCCAGATCGGGCCCACAACCGTTGCTGGCTTCAACGATACGGGTCTGTCCCCCTCTACCAGCTACAGCTATCGAGTTCGAGCCGAGGATACAACCAATACGGTTGGACCGTATTCGACTGTGGCCACTCTGGTTACACCCGGCACGACTACCTCAGCGCCCTCGGCGCCTGGAAGTCTGTCAGCGTCCGGTCCGATCGTGGTCGCTACCCAAGGCTATATCAATGGAACATCCCTAACCTCCCACACCACGGCTGCGTTCGACAGCACTGGGGGTGATCTGATTGTGATGTGTGCTTCTGCTAGTGCGGGCGTAACCTTTACACCGAGCGACAGCTTTGGCAACATATGGATCCCCCTGGCGGGACCGACCAGCTCCACCACGGGATCCGATCTGAGAACGCAGCTCTGGTATGCGCAGAATCCGGTAGTGGGTCCGGGTCATACGATCGCCATGGGGCTTTCGGCCGCAGAGCCTTTAGTGATTTCCATCCTTGTTGCGAAGGGCTCCAATATTACTTCGCCGATCGATGCTGCATCTCTGATTGGTAGTGACAACGGAACACAAACCACCGCTGTTGCAAGCCCTGGTGCGACAACAACGGGGAAGCAATGACCTGCTGATCGGATTCGTGAAAACGTCTGCCAGCTCTACTTTCCTGGCCGGCTCCGGCTTTACGCAGCAGGCTGAAGGATCTTCCAACTTTCTCGACGCTGAGACTGGCCCGGCAACTAACCCGGGCACATACAGGGCGACCTCCACCATCAGCTCAAATCAAACCTGGCAGTCGGCGATCGTTGCCGCTGCTGCCGGGTCCCAATCAGATAACGATCTCCTGGACGCCATCGGCTGAAATCGGGGGGAGCACACTCACGGGAACGATTAGCAGGTATTTGGTCGAGCGCTGTCAAGGAGCGGGATGCACGAACTTCGCGCAGGTCGCGACCACGACCGCAGCTACATTCACAGACACCGGCCTGACCGGATCCACAAACTATCGGTATCGAGTTCGCGCCCAGGACTCAGCCAATGTTCTTGGACCTTATTCCAATCTCATTACTGTACTGATAAGTTCGCCCTCTAGCGGCGACACAACCCCGCCGAGTGCGCCGGCGAATCTGAGCGCAACGGCGAACGGAACACAGATCAACCTGAGCTGGGCGGCTTCGAGTGACAATGTGGGCGTTACCGGGTATCAAGTGGAGAGATGCTCGGGAGCGGGCTGCTCGAATTTCGCGCAGATTGCGACGCCGATGGCGACGACTTATGCTGACACAGGGCTGGGGGCGGGTACATACAGTTATCGTGTACGAGCCGCCGATGCGGCCGGGAATCTGAGCCAGTACTCCAACATCGGGACGGCCTCAATTACCGGCAGTGTTGGTACACCTACGGCTCCGGGCAATCTGATAGCCGGCGCGGGCCCGGCGCCGATCGTGGTCGCTACGCAAGGCTACATCAATGCGACATTCCTAACATCCCATACGACGGCTGCTTTCGACAGCACCGGGGGCGATCTGATTGTGCTGTGCGCTTCTGCGCATTCGGGCGTCACCTTTACGCCCAGCGACAGCTTTGGGAATACCTGGATTCCGATAGCGGGACCGACTAATGCCAACGCGGGGGCGTTTGATCTGAGAACGCAACTTTGGTATGCACGGAACCCCGCAGTAGGGCAGGGTCATACTGTCACCATGGGGCTTTCCGCCGCACAGCCTCTGGTGATTTCCATCATTGTTGCGAAGGGCTCCAATCTCTCTTCTCCGATCGATGCCGTATCTCTGATTGGCAGTGACAACGGAACGCAAACTACCGCTGTGGTCAGCCCAAGCGTAACGACCACGGCAAGTAACGATTTGCTGATCGGATTCGCGAAAGTTTCCGGTGGGGCTAGTTTCGTGGCCGGCTCCGGCTTTACGCAACAGGCTGCAGCGTCTTCTAACTTTCTCGATGCTGAGACTGGCCCGGCAGCTACTCCAGGGACTTATACCGCGACATTGACGCTTAATACATCGCAAAGTTGGCAGTCGGCAGTGGTTGCTGCGGCCAACAATCCGAATCAAGCGAGCTTATCGTGGACGGCGGCAACCGAGAGCGGAGGAACCATCAGCAATTACCTGGTGGAGCGTTGCCAGGGTGTCGGATGCACGAACTTCGCCCAGATCGGGCCCACAACCGTTGCTGGCTTCAACGATACGGGTCTGTCCCCCTCTACCAGCTACAGCTATCGAGTTCGAGCCGAGGATACAACCAATACGGTTGGACCGTATTCGACTGTGGCCACTCTGGTTACACCCGGCACGACTACCTCAGCGCCCTCGGCGCCTGGAAGTCTGTCAGCGTCCGGTCCGATCGTGGTCGCTACCCAAGGCTATATCAATGGAACATCCCTAACCTCCCACACCACGGCTGCGTTCGACAGCACTGGGGGTGATCTGATTGTGATGTGTGCTTCTGCTAGTGCGGGCGTAACCTTTACACCGAGCGACAGCTTTGGCAACATATGGATCCCCCTGGCGGGACCGACCAGCTCCACCACGGGATCCGATCTGAGAACGCAGCTCTGGTATGCGCAGAATCCGGTAGTGGGTCCGGGTCATACGATCAGCCATGGGGCTTTCGGCCGCAGAGCCTTTAGTGATTTCCATCCTTGTTGCGAAGGGCTCCAATATTACTTCGCCGATCGATGCTGCGTCTCTGATTGGTAGTGACAACGGAACACAAACTACTGCTGTTGCAAGCCCTGAGCGTGACAACAACGGGGAAGCAATGATCTGCTGATCGGGTTCGCGAAAGACGTCTGCTAGCTCTACTTTCCTGGCCGGCTCCGGCTTTACGCAGCAGGCTAAAGGCGTCTTCCAACTTTCTCGACGCTGAGACTGGCCCGGCAACTAACCCGGGCACATACAGGGCGACCTCCACCATCAGCTCAAATCAAACCTGGCAGTCGGCGATCGTTGCCGCTGCTGCCGGGTCCAATCAGATAACGATCTCCTGGACGCCATCGGCTGAAATCGGGGGGAGCACACTCACGGGAACGATTAGCAGGTATTTGGTCGAGCGCTGTCAAGGAGCGGGATGCACGAACTTCGCGCAGGTCGCGATCACGACCGCAGCTACATTCACAGACACCGGCCTGACCGGATCCACAAACTATCGGTATCGAGTTCGCGCCCAGGACTCAGCCAATGTTCTTGGACCTTATTCCAATCTCATTACTGTACTGATAAGTTCGCCGATGTAGAGTCGCACTGAAGCCATAAACGGTGCTTCTTTCGGCAGAACATCACTGTTCTTCGATGGCGAATCAATCTCAGACAGATGCGATGCGAACTTTCAGTTGTACTATCGTCCGAAGGTCGCTGATACGCTCGTTCCCCGCAATGATCTTGACCGGTAGAGGATAGGCATGATAAAGACGATGCTCGCCGATAGTGGTTTCGGCGGCAACAGACTTGTGCGTCTAGCCCCACTCGCTTTCTTGGCCCTTGTATCGTGGGTGCGCCCAGCTATTTCGTTTGCCGCGATCACGTATGTGCAAGGTAATTCAGCAACGCCGCAGACGTCTCAAAGCAGTGGTAAATGTCACTTTTACAGCCGCGCAAACAGTAGGCGATCTAGATGTGGTGGTAATCGGGTGGAATAACAGTACCGCCACCGTGAGCGGCGTCACCGATAGCCGGGGGAACACATACGCGCTCGCGGTGGGTCCGACGATCCAGGCGCCGGTGGCTTCGCAGTCGATTTACTACGCCAAGAACATTGCAGCGGCGGCCGCGGGGGCAAATTCCGTGACGGTAACATTCTCCGGTGCCGCGGCGTTTCCCGATATTCGGATTCTGGAGTACAAAGGGGCCGATCTCAACAATCCGGTGGATGTGACGGCCGCCAATAGCGGCAATAGCGGCACTAGCAACAGCGGTACCGCGACCACGACCAACGCCACGGATCTAATTTTTGGAGCGAACCTGGTTCAGACCACAACTACTGGTCCGGGCAGCGGGTTTACGAGGCGCTTGCTGACCTCGGATGGCGACATCGCGGAAGACCGTATGGTAACTGCTGTAGGTAGCTACAGCGCAACCGCTCCGCTCAGTTCGGGCCAGTGGATCATGCAGATGGTCGCCTTCCGGACGCCTGTTTCTGGTGGCGATACAACTCCGCCGAGTGCGCCGACGAATCTGAGCGCAACGGCGAACGGAACACAGATCAACCTGAGCTGGACGGCTTCGAGTGACAACGTTGGCGTTACCGGCTATCGAGTGGAGAGATGCCAGGGCGCCGGTTGCTCGAATTTCGCGCAGATTGGGACGCCGACGGCGACGACTTATGCTGACACAGGGCTGGGGGCCGGTACATACAGTTATCGTGTACGAGCCGCCGACGCGGCCGGGAATCTGAGCCAGTACTCCAACATCGGGACGGCCTCAATTACCGGCAGTGTTGGTACACCTACGGCTCCGGGCAATCTGACACCAACTGCTGGAAGTATAGGTCCGAGCGTAGCCGCTGAACAGAGTTATATAAATTCAACGTCGTTGTCCACCCATACAACTGCTCCCTTCGACAGCAGCAGCGGGAATTTGCTGGTTATCTGCGCGTCATCTCATGCCGGCGTCACTCTCACACCAAGAGACAATTTCGGCAACACTTGGATCCCGATTGCTGGTCCTACCAACACCAGCGTGGGACTCGATCTGCGTACACAAGTTTGGTACGCCTGGACTCCTCTGGTCGGTGCGGGTCATACGGTCACGATGACACTTTCTGCCCCTCAGTCTCTCGTGATCTCGGTCTTTGTCGTCCAAGGTGTAAATGTCTCCTCCCCCATCGATGCAGTTTCGCTTATCGGCGCTGACAACGGAACGCAATCGGTAAATGTCACAAGTCCGAACATTACTGTCACGGGGGCGAACGATCTGCTAATTGGTTTTGTGAAGGTTTCCGCTGGCGCTAGCTTTGTTTCCGGTTCGGGTTTTGCGCAACAACTAGCGGCATCTTCCAACTTGCTCGATGCGGAAACAGCTCCGGCTGCAACCGCCGGTAGCTACACGGCAACATTTACTCTTAACACAGCGCAGACTTGGCAGTCGATGATCGTTGCTGCTGCCAAGAGTTCGAATCAAACGAGGTTGTCTTGGACGGCGGCAACCGAGAGCGGAGGAAGCATCAGCAATTACCTGGTGGAGCGTTGCCAGGGTGTTGGATGCACCGACTTCGCCCAAATCGGCACTGCTGCGGGAACAACATTCAACGATACAGGTCTGAGCCTGGCCACAAGCTATAGCTACCGGGTCAGGGCGCAGGACACAGTCAACACACTTGGACCCTACTCAAGCGTCACAACAATCGCAACGCCCGCCCCGGTCCCATCATTACCTGGAAATCTGACGGCAATGGCGGCGTCTGGCACACAAATCAATCTTTCGTGGCAAGGGTCGGAGGAAACGGGTGGAACGGTCAATAGCTATTTGATCGAACGTTGCCAGGGTGCCGGTTGTACTGGCTTCAGTCAGATCGGCACCTCCGTGGCGACTACATTTAACGACACCGCTTTGACCTCTTCCACCAGTTACACTTATCGCGTTCGGGCGCAGGATGGAGCCAGTAACCTCAGCCCCTATTCAAACGTGGCAAGTACACCAACCGCAGGTGCGCCCACGGATCCAACTAACCTGGTCGCTTTAGCGGCGTCTTCCACCCAGATAAATCTCACTTGGACAGCATCGACCGAAGCGGGAGGAACGGTCACGGGTTATTTGGTAGAGCGATGCCAAGGCGTGGGCTGCTCGAACTTCGCCCGCGTTCTAACCGTACCTACTAACTCATTCAGCGACACAGGTCTTTTGCCGAGTACGATCTACACCTATCGAGTCAAAGCAACAGACGCCGCCGGGCTTTTTAGCAACTATTCGAATCTTGCAACTACGATGACACCCGCGCTAGGGCAGACCAGCATGATCACGTACGTGCAAGGAAACTATTCTGCACTGCAGTCGTCGCCGACGACTGTGACTGTAACGTTCGCGGCCGCACAGATTGCCGGCGACCTCAACGTCGTGGTAGTCGGGTGGAATAACAGCACAGCCACAGTGAGCTGCGGTCGCCGATAGCCGTGGAAATATGTACGCGCTGGCGGTTGGTCCGACGGTCCAGGCGCCCGTGGCTTCGCAGTCGATTTACTACGCCAAGAACGTTGGCGCAGCTCCTGCAGGATCGAATGCGGTGACCGTAACGTTCTCCGGGCCTGCGGCTTTTCCCGATGTTCGGATTTTGGAGTATAACGGTGCTGATCCGAACAACCCGGTGGACGTCACAGCTACCGCCAGCGGCAGCAGTGCTAGCAGCAACAGTGGCGCAGCCACCACGACTAGTCCAACGGATCTGATTTTTGGGGCGAATCTGGTGCAGACCACAACCAGCGGCGCGGGAGCCAATTTTACGAGGAGGTTGTTGACCAGTCCGGACGGAGATATTGCAGAGGACCAGATGGTTACCACTACTGGGACCTACAGCGCTACTGCGCCACTCAGTTCGGGCCAATGGATCATGCAGATGGTCGCGTTCCGGACCACATTGGCAAGCAATACTCCAGCGGTCAGCTTGAGCAGTACAAACATCAATTTCGGGAATCAGCAAGCTGGGATCACGAGCACGCCACAATCGGTAACACTTACCAACATTGGAACCAGCCAACTAACCCTCGGCTCAATCGCCATTTCCGGCGGAAGTTCCAGTGATTTCGTACAGACGAACAACTGCGGAACGACTTTGGCAATCAATACCAGCTGCACAATCAACGTAACGTTTGTGCCGACGACCACAGGTCTTCGTAGCTCATCGGTAACTATAACTGACAATGCGAGCGGTAGCCCGCAGACAATTCCGCTCTCGGGAACGGGGACCGGATTCTCGGTATACGCCGCGCGTCGCAGTCCTTACCTCGACAGGAGCACAGCAATTTACCGCTAGCAGTGGAGGCGTGACGTGGCTAGTGGACGGCCAAGTCGGGGGCTCCAGCTCATTCGGTACGATCTCCACTACAGGCCTATATACACCGCCCACCAGTGCAGGTACACACACCGTAACGGCGATGACTTCGACGCAGACGGCGACCTCGACCGTGTACATTACCAACTATCCCGGTACTTTCACGTACCACAATGACAATCTCAGAACTGGGCAGAACACCAATGAGATCGCGTTGACTCCTAGCAACGTCAACCAAGCTCAATTTGGAAAACTATTTGCCTATGCTTTGGATGGGATTGCTTTTGCGTCTCCGCTCTATGTCGCTAGCGTGAGCGTTCCTGGACAGGGCTTTCACAACATAGTTTATGTCGCAACTGAACACGACAGCGTATACGCCTTCGATGCTGACGGATTGAACACCTCGCCGTTATGGAAAATGAGTTTTCTGAAGTCAGGTGTCACTACCGTTCCCTGTGCCGATACTGGCGAGTGCGGTGACATTCCCACCGAGATTGGTATCACGAGTACACCTGTCATCGACCCGTCCAGCGGAACTATATACGTCGTCGCAAAGACCAAAGAAGGCACGAACTATGTGCAGCGGTTACATGCTCTGGACATAAGCACGGGAGCCGAGAAGTTTGGGGGTCCGGTGACGCTTCAGGGGAGCGTAACAGGGACCGGGGATGGAACGTCAGGCGGGAATGTTGCGTTCGATCCACTTCGAGAAAACCAGCGGCCCGGTCTTCTTCTCGCCGGCGGAATTGTCTACATTGCTTTCGCAGCTCATGGAGATCAACATCCATGGCATGGGTGGGTCTTAGGATATAACGCAACCACTCTTCAGCGCACTCTCGCTTTTAATGTCAGCCCCGACGGCTACGGTGGCGGCATCTGGCAGAGTGGCCAGGGACCGGCGACCGACTCTTCCGGAGGAGTATATTTTACAACTGGCAATGGCGACTTCACAGCGAATTCCGGAGGCAGGGATTACGGAGATACGCTTGTTAAACTCGCTCCGAGCGGAAGCGTTGTGGATTATTTCACGCCCCACGATCAATCCACCCTCGAGAGTCAAAATTTCGATCTCTCTTCGGCGGGGCCGGTTCTATTGGTCGATCAACCAGGCCTTTATCCTCACATTCTGATTACGGCGGCGAAAGGCGGGACAATTTACGTGATCAACCGGGACAACATGGGCCACTTCAATGCAAGCAACGATAGCCAAATCATTCAAAGTCTTCCAGGTGTTCTTCCCCACGGAACGGAGGAGGAAGGTAACTATAGTGCTCCGGTTTTTTTCAATAACTACGTTTACTATGCGGCCGTGAACGATACGCTGAAAGCTTTCCAGCTGACAAGCGGACTGCTATCCAGCGCACCCACATCGCAATCCTCCGAGACGTACCCGAATCGTGGAGGGTCATTTGCAACCTCAGCCAACGGCAATGCGAACGGCATCCTGTGGGCAGTTCAAGACAACAATCCATCAGCGGGCATCCTTCGTGCTTATGATGCGGGCAATCTAAACAACGAGTTGTACAACACCAGCCAAGCCGGAGCGCGAGACGCTCTTGGCGTGGTGTCCAAGTTCAACATCCCGCTAATTGCAAACGGAAAGGTCTTCGTTGCCTCAAATGGCCAGCTGACAGGTTACGGCCTTTTGCCGTAACAAATTAAATGAGTTACCAAAGCGTAGACTCGTCACCTCACACAACCCCTAAGTCGTTCGGACTCGATCCCAGGAATTGGGACTGATGACAAATTCGCGGGACTGCAATAGCTCTTGGTTTCTCGGTCAAGATCGCCAACCATAAAAAAACAAAGCCATTGCCTCCGTGCGGGCTTCTGGCTGTTGAATTGCCCGAGAGTGGTTTCACCAGCACTATTTTGCGTTTTTCTCGCCCTTGCGGCTTTGCGCCCATGACGAACTATACAACTGTTTTTAAATAACGGAAGACCCAAGAGTGATATGAGAATACTTTTGACTGGACATAAAGGCTACATAGGTGCTGTCGCCGGACCCATTATGCAGTCTGCAGGGCATGATGTACACGGCCTAGACACAGACCTGTTTGAAGGCTGCGAATTTGGACGCCAAGCTGAGTCTATTCCCGAAGTTTGCGAAGACATCCGCGACTTGACAAGGCGGAATCTCGATGGATTCGATGCAGTGGTACACCTTGCCGCTCTTTCGAACGACCCATTGGGTAACCTCGATGCCGAGATTACCTACGATATCAACCATCGAGCCTCCGTCCGGCTAGCAGAATTAGCCAAGGAAGCTGGAGTTCGGCGGTTCGTCTTCTCCTCATCCTGCAGTACGTATGGCGCCGCGGGCGAGGCGATCCACGATGAGACGGCCGCCCTCAGCCCAGTGACGGCGTACGCCGAGTCTAAGGTGTTTGTCGAGCGCGACCTTGCAGGACTGGCAGATGACGACTTCAGCCCAACCTATCTGCGAAACGCGACCGCATACGGGGTCTCTCCCCGATTAAGACTGGATGTGGTCCTTAACGACTTGGTCGCATGGGCGTATGCAACCGGGAAAGTCTACGTAAAGAGCGACGGCACGCCTTGGCGACCGATTGTGCACATTCGAGATATCACAGCGGCCGTCCTATGCGTGCTCGACGCCCCTCGCGAAGCGATTCACAATGCGACTTTTAACGTCGGACAAACCGAAGAAAACTATCGGATTAGTGAATTGGCCTCCATCGTGGCTGAAACTGTTCCAGGTTGCCGAATCGAGTATGCCGTCGATGGCGGACCGGACAAACGTTGCTATCGCATCAACTGTGACAAAATCCGCCGCACTTTGCCAAATTTTCGTCCCGAGTGGAACGCCCGCAAAGGAGCCAAGGAGCTTTATGACGCCTATCGCGAAGTGGGGTTGACCGCCGATGACCTTGACCGTGGTGATTACATACGGATCCGCCACATCCAGCAACTGATGAATTCCGAGACATTAAACGGGATGCTCCGGTGGAATCGACAGACCGCCGGAACCCAGGCGGTTGCCTAAAAAGGAACAAGACAAAGGAACCTTTATATGGCCACCATAACCCTTCCTCAAGATACTCAAACACAACAGGCTGCAATGGCGACCTGCCGTTTCTGTCGAGCGGGGCTGACTCGGACCTTTGTCGATCTGGGCATGTCTCCGCTTTGCGAGACCTACCCGTCTGAGGCGGATCTCAATCGTGGCGAAACATACTATCCGCTGCACGTTTACGTTTGCGACCATTGCTTCTTGGTCCAGTTGGAGCAATATGAGAGCCCGGAGAATATTTTCGGAGACTATGCGTATTTTTCTTCTTATTCTGATTCTTGGCTGAAACACGCGCAGGCTTACTGTGACAAGGTGGTCACGCGCTTCGGCCTTGGCAATAAGAGTTCGGTTGTGGAGGTAGCGAGTAACGACGGTTATCTTTTGCAGTACTTTGTTGAACGGAATGTCCCTGTATTAGGAATCGAGCCGGCCGCAAATGTGGCAAAGGTCGCCGTTGAAAAGCGAGTTCCGACTCTGGTAGAGTTTTTCGGTTCGCAATTAGCGTCCGAGCTCGCAGCTAAAGGCGGGTGTGCCGATCTAGTACTCGGTAACAATGTGCTCGCGCAGGTCCCAGACCTCAATGACTTTGTAGAAGGGCTGAAGATACTACTCAAGCCGGAAGGCGTCCTCACGCTTGAATTCCCACACCTCCTAAGACTCATTGAGCGTAATGAATTTGACACGATTTATCACGAACATTTCTCATATTTCTCAATGCTGGCCACCCGCCGCATCTTAGAGAGTCACGGTCTTAGAGTATTCGACGTGGAGGAATTGCCGAGTCACGGCGGTTCGCTCCGCGTTTACGCCTGTCGGGCGGAACACCTGGCTCGTCCACTCGAACCGGGTGTTGAACGGTTGATCGCAGACGAAGTAGCTGCCGGCTTGGCGTCCTTAGAGGGATATGAGAGTTTCGCTCACCAGGTTAGAGAGACCAAGTTTGCACTAGTCGGATTTTTACTCACGGCCGCTCGGGGAGGCAAGTCAGTAGTTGGATACGGAGCTCCGGGCAAGAGCGCAACGCTCCTCCACTATTGCGGTATCGGCAAAGACCTTATCCAATTTACCGTCGATCGTAGCCCGTACAAACAGGGGCGCTTCCTCCCGGGCACTCACATTCCAATCCACCACCCCGACCGGATTCGCGAGACCAAACCGGACTATGTCGTCATTCTGCCGTGGAACTTGAAGACGGAAATCATGAACCAGCTGCAATTCATTCGGGAGTGGGGTGGCCGTTTTGTCGTTCCCATACCGAGGGTCACGATCGACTGAAAGAAAGCGAGGGTCCAGCTTATGAAAGTGGTTCTCTTTTGTGGCGGGGCAGGAATGCGGCTGAGAGGATATGCCGATGATGTTCCGAAACCGATGGTGCAGATCGGGACGCGGCCTATTCTTTGGCACCTGATGAAGTACTATGCCCACTTCGGGCACAACGAATTTATCCTCTGCCTTGGATACAAAGGCAACTGTATAAAAGATTATTTTTTGCACTACGACGAATCTGTTTCGAATGATTTCGTTTGGTCTCACGGCGGGAAAATGATTCATTTCTTGAATCGCGATATCGACGATTGGAAGATTACCTTCGTCGAGACGGGCCACAATACAACCATTGGCGAACGACTTAAGGCCGTCGAGCCCTATTTGCAAGGCGACGAAATGTTCTTAGCAAATTACGGCGACGGTCTCAGCGACCTTCCGCTTTCTGCGATGGTTCAGACATTCCGTAAGAGTGATGCCATCGGCTCTCTGTTGCTTGTACAGCCAACCGCAAGTTTTGACATTGTGAATACAAGCCCGGATGGAACCGTGAAGGACATTCGTGAGCTGAGCCGCTCCGATATTTGGATCAATGGGGGGTTCTTCATATTGCGCCACGACATCTTTCGTGATCTTCACTCAGGCGACGAGCTGGTCCGTGCGCCGTTTCAGCGCTTGATTGAGAGGCAGGCGCTACTCGCTTACAAATACACGGGCTTTTGGCAGTGTATGGACACTTTCAAAGATAAGCAACGCCTGGAGGAACTGAACCAGAGCGTCGCGCCGTGGAAGGTCTGGTGTCAAGGAACCACTCCGCTTGAGAATGAATCAGTGGCAGTGCAAGCTAGCGCATGAGGGGTCCGTTGACCAATCTGCAAGAGATTCACTCTCACTCTGTTTATGGACGCTGAATCGCCTGAAGTTCAAGCCGGTTTTGGGGAAACCCTAGCGAGATTCACGAATCTTCTGAGGCGGCGCTGGCCCTCTGATTGTTGGAATTGCTTGTGCGACGGCTCTTGTAGCGGATGCTGTTCTGGCATCGCTTCCTGATCGGTTCACCTCGCTGGCAACTCTACTTGTCGTTCAGCAGCAAGTCCCTGAACGTTATGTCGTCCCCACGACCTCGACAAATCTCGGGCAGGCTCTACAGGCGATGAAAGAGGAAGTCCTGTCTCGCACGCACCTCCTTCAAATCATCGAGAACTTCGGCCTCTATGGGAAAGAAAGAAAAAGTGTACCTCCGGAACGAATTATCGAGCTGATGCGGCGGAATATCGATATTGAGCCTCTCAACCCTGACCCGGAACGACGGGACTTCAATGCCATCAGAATCTCGTTCACAACAGAAAGTGCGCGCTTGGCCCAGGAAGTTACCGGCAGGCTGACGTCTCTATTCATTGAAGAAAACCTCAAGACGCGCGAGGATCAGGCAAGGAACACAACGGTATTCCTGTCAGAGCAACTGAAAGTAGTTGCTAAGCGACTCCTTGATAAGGAGCAGCAACTGCGCGATTACAAGATGCAGCATCTGGGTGAATTACCGGAGCAGCAACAAGGAAATGTGGCGATTCTTGGAGGCTTGCAGTCGCAACTTCAGAATGCCGAGTCCGCTCTTAGTCGGGCACAGCAGCAGAGGGCATATCTTGAATCCTTACTCAATGACTATCGGCGTGCATCTCGTGTTGCGGTGATATCGAACAATTCGGGAAATCGTCCATTGACTCCGCTTCAAGCTGCCCGTACCGAGCTAGCGCATTTGCAGTCCATCAGAGATAATCTGCTCGATCGATACACTTCCGAGCATCCGGATGTAAAAAGGGCCGAAGCGGAGATAGCAAGACAGCAAAGAGTAGTGGATGGGCTCAGAGCATCCGAAGCGCCCCAAGTTGAAACGGGCAACGCACGACCCAATTCCTCAACCGATCCGGACGACGACGTAGCGGTTGCGCAGATCAAGAGTCAGCTGGAAGCAAATCGTTTGGAAATTGACAGTCTTTCTAACGATCAAAAGCGTCTTAAAGCCACGGCTGCTGATTACCAGAATCGGTTGGGCGCAACTCCGGTCAGAGAGCAGCAGTTAGCCGAAGTGCTTCGTGATTATGATCTCCTCAAGAAGGAGTATGCTGACCTGCTTAGCAAGGAACAACAATCTCAGTTGGCCGCGAGTTTAGAAAAGCAGCAGGGAGGACTACAATTCCGCTTGGTTGATCCACCCAGCCTCCCCACAGTGCCTTCCAGTCCCAAGCGGATAAAATTCAGCCTGGGCGGAATAGCGGGCGGTATTGTGCTGGGTCTCGCCCTCGCTTTTTTGAGGGACATGATGGTTCCGTCTTTCCATACTGAGGAGGAATTACAAGCACGTTTTGAATTTCCCGTTGTAGGTGTGCCTCTCCTCTTTACCCCGCAGGAGAAGCGCAACCAGCGCTGGAGAAATGTGTTTGAGTGGGTGGCGGCGTCAATGCTCGCTATGGCTGTACTCGGTGCGGAATTCCTGATATATCGGCGTGGCTAAGGAACGCCGGCTGGGCCGCCTTCGAAGTGTCTAAGTGTCGCTTACTTCCATCGAAAACAATGGATCTCCCTGCCGGATACTATCGATATCTGCGAACGACGCTCTCATCTCGCCGTCGTTGCGAGCCATGACTGGTTGATTTCAGATGCGCTTTGATTATTGTGTCATCGGGGGGGGCATCGTTGGCCTTGCCACAACTATGGCTCTGCTGCGGCAGCGAACTCAGTCCAGTGTTCTCCTGCTCGAAAAAGAGGATCATCTCGCAGCCCATCAAACGGGCCACAACAGCGGCGTCATTCACGCGGGGATCTATTACGCTCCTGGCAGCCTGAAAGCGAGGCTTTGCCGCGCTGGTGCCAGGGCAACCAAGGATTTTTGTGCCGAACATGGTATCCCGGTAGAGGTCTGCGGCAAGCTGATAGTTGCCACAAATGCTTTAGAAGAACAGCGGATGCATGCTCTTCTTGCTCGTGGGAAAGAGAACAAGCTCGCGCTCGACCTGCTAGATGCAAAGGGGCTCAAGCGACTTGAACCGAACATTATAGGCCGTGGTGCTCTGCATGTGCACGCGACGGCCATCGTCAACTACGGGGCGATCGCTAGGAAGATGGCCGAGGTTGTTCGCCGGGCTGGGCGGTGTGATCGAGCTTAGTGCGAATGTTGATCGGATACGCGAGACCCCGGAAGAGGTTGTTGTCACTGCCGGAGAACGCCGGTGGAACTGCCGGCAACTCATCGCTTGTGCCGGGTTGCAGTCGGATCGTCTGGCGAAGATTGCGGGCCTCCAGATTAACCACCAAATCGTCCCGTTCCGAGGCGAATACTACAAGCTATCTCCGCAGAAGGATCGTATCGTACGACATCTTATCTATCCGGTTCCAGATCCAGCTTTGCCCTTTCTCGGTGTTCACTTGACGAAAATGATCGACGGCGGTATCACGGTGGGACCGAACGCGGTGCTTGGATTCTCGCGAGAAGGGTATCCCAAGCTTTCGACTTCTTTCAGCGATCTGAGTGCATATTTGCGCTTCCCCGGATTTTGGAGATTTGTCGGCAACAACTATAAATCAGGCTTTCGAGAAATATGTAATTCGCTCTGGAAGCGCGGTTATCTAGAAGAATGCCGGAAATATTGTCCGAGTCTCAGCATCGAAGATTTAAAGCCAGAAAGAGCCGGTATCCGTGCTCAGGCAGTTATGCGGGACGGTACTCTAGTTCACGACTTCCTATTCCTTCAGACCGAAAGAATGCTTCATGTGTGCAACGCACCGTCGCCTGCGGCAACCTCTGCCATCCCAATTGGAGAAGAAATTGCAGCAAGATGCATTGGTGTGCGTGCCGCATGAGCTCCGAAAGTGAATAATGCCGCGCGCATTCGTCGGTCTTGCTCAAGTTCGTCGCGCATCTTGAACAAAAAAAGTAGATTTCCTAACTCCGAAGAGACTTTCGCGAAGCACTTTAGCTGTCCTCTACTAATAGCAGCCCCCTGACAATTACGTTGTCCGAAGGGCGGTCTCAAGCCGATAACATGTGCGCCGCTGGGCGCTCTCGTCCGCGGTACGCTGGCGGTATTATTTCCCGAAGATTCGGTTTTTTGGAATTGGCGCAGCCGGCCAATACTTTTAGGGGGAATCAGTCTTGCCTCTTTAATACTCCTCTGGCTGATCCGGAGCTCATTGGGAATTTGTCATGAAGAATCTTTTTCAATTTCATCGCGAAGCCAGTGAGCCAGTACCTCTCGTTACCTCTAGCCCGGAGAAAGCAGACAATGCCCCTACCATTAATGTAGACGAGATTGTCGCCGAGGAGGTCCGGTTGAAGCCCGACAGCAGGGTGATCTATCATTTGAGTCCCCATAGTGCTGCAGCGGACCGGTACCGGCTTTTGCGAATGCGTCTGCGTGAGCTGCTCTCTGCGAGTAAATCCAAGTGCCTTCTGGTGACAAGTCCGTTGC
The DNA here is from genome assembly GCA_963757345.1 of Terriglobia bacterium. Lineage (GTDB taxonomy): Bacteria > Acidobacteriota > Terriglobia > Bryobacterales > Bryobacteraceae > Bog-105. The sequence goes on from CAVWRP010000019.1 coordinate 25,527, forward strand.
CCGAAGACGGCAAATCGACGACTGTATTGAATTTGGCAACCGCTCTCTCGGACCACGGCCGGAGTAAGGTTCTCGTCATGGAGGCAGATCTGTACCACTCGCCACTCCTGGGAAGGCTTGGTTTAGAGGGCGCCCCTGGCCTGGCAGAGTGTCTAGAATCGGAAGTCAGTCTTCAATCAGCGATACGTCGTCTGGAACCCCTTCACTGGTACCTGCTGCCTGCTGGGAAAGCAATTGCAAATCCGTCCGAGTTGCTCCAGACTGAGGCTTTCTCGTATCTCATGCAGCGCTTGACTTCCAGTTTCGATTGGATTTTGGTTGATTCTCCTCCCATTGGCCCACTCGTGGATGCTCTCCTGCTACGGCGCCATTGTGATGGGACGTTACTGGTTGCCCGAGCCGGACGCACGCCCCGCCGAGACATCGAAAAATCTTTGGAGCTCCTGGGAAAGCAAAACGTCTTAGCGGTTGTACTCAATGCAATCGAGGCTGACGGTCAGCGCTACTCAAATTACTCTTCGTACTATCCACCCTCTAGCTCCTAATGGCGTGCCCCACTAGCGTTGGCCACTCAAGAATGGCCGTTAATCTCCAATCATTTGTAGGCGTCTGACGATCCCAGGGGTGCAGATCAAGAGTGAGCAGCGGACCAGCGAGCGGGAGTGAGGTTCGTGAGCTGGCTCAATGTGCGAGCATTCAATCCAGGCAGCATGTCGGCAAGATATGGCTTGACAGGTCCGCCGAGCCTACGGCACGATTCGATTATCGAGAGAATGGCGGCTATTTTCGAGCCGGCCTGCACGCTGCCAACATGTAGCCAGTTCTTTCTTCCGAGCGCAAAGGGGGGTTCATTGTGCACGTCATTTTCAAATCTCTGAAAACATAGAAGTTTGATTCTCGGAATTCGGCCGATACGGACGATTTTTTCGTGCGATCGCATAGTGACGCGCTCATCCAGCAGATCGTTCGCTCGAATTTGATATGGAGCATCGGGAACGACCTGATCAGCGGCGAGGATGCCTTGTTTGATGAGCCGACGGATCTGATGATGTGAGACGCCGAGTTTCACGGCGGCTTCCGACATGGTGAGCCACTCTCCATTCTTCTCGGCCGATCGATACGCGTTTATTCCTCGTACGCGACGTAACGAGCTGATTCGGTTTGCAGTCCACGTTTTACCCTGGCCGGTAGGCAATCCCATGCGGTTCAACGTGGCAGCGATGTCCTCGTCCGACCATCGCGTTGCCATGGTGTCGATCACGGCAACAGCTTTGTCAGCAGTTCGGCAGCCATGTTCTCCGGATTTGGGCTTAGGAACTCGGAGTTCAGAATGCTGGCCGCCGCGCCAGTGGATCTTGAGGACGATCTCTCGCAAGCTATGGTCGTAATCGGCGATGATCTCGGCGATGAGCGCGCGAAGAAGTTGTTGGCGCGATCGCATGGTCACCCCTGGCGCATTCCAGGCCGCCTCGAGGTCGTCTGCGAGCCCGGCAAAGTCGGGTATTGGTGCGGTGGAGCTTGGCGTTTCAAGCGCAGCCAATCGCACCTCACAGGCTTGTACACGCAGCAGCGTTGCTTCCCAGCTTTTTTCAAGCTGTGCGGTGATAAGCCGGTTATCGGGATCGCATGCAGCGTAGCGTCGCTCGGCAAGCGAGGCCTCGTATTGCGCCTGCTGCAGTTCCAACTCCACGATGCGTCGTCGCTCGCCTTGTAGCTCCATATGCCTGCCCTCGGCTTGCAGTGCCGCCTCAATAGCCATCGGTTCCAGAGCACGCAGCAACTCGCGTGCGATGGCAGCATCCACGCGCTTTGCTCCGAAGATAATACATCGTGGGCGGCCGAACATCTGGTTGGGAAGCTCGCAACGGTACACCGGCTGACCAGGAGCCGACCTGAGTAGACGACCTTCAGTCGACGGCCGCAGCGTCCGCACAGCAGAAGTCCAGGCAACAACGAGCGACCACCGCGTCCGGACTTGACTCCGTCAGCCTTCCCGTAGGCGTTCGCTGCGAGCAACTTTTGATTGCGTTCGAACTCGCTCCACTCGATGAAGCCTTCGTGGTGTTCTTTGATGATAATCTCCCACTGGTCAAAAGGCTTGCGATGCTTATACGTCGTACGTGCACGCCCCTCGATCAGCGCCGTGCGCTTCTGACTTTTGCCGTAGGCATAGGCGCCGGCGTAGAACGGGTTCTTCAAGATCGAGATGACGCTGCGATAACGAATCGGCGTCCATTCGAAGCTCACCAACTTCTTGCCATCGGAGGGACGCGGAAAGTGCATCTGTTCAGCGGCCAGCGACAACAATGCTTGACGTGCGCTACCGTGCTGACGGAAGCGCGCAAAGATCACACGGACTGCTTCTTGCACCCGCAGGTCCGGATCGAAACCCAGACCGATCTCGCGATGCCAGACGTAGCCGATCGGCACGCTGATACGCAGCTCACCGCGCTGGGCTTTGTCGTGTTTGGCATCGAGCATGCGCGAACGGATCGCGGAGAGTTCGAACTCGCTGATGCTACCCTTCATTCCGAGCAGCAGGCGATCGTTCGGGCGACACGGGTCATACACACCGTCCGTGTCGATCACTCGCGCTTGGACCAGGCCACACAACTCGAGCAGATGATGCCAGTCTCGACCGTTGCGAGACAACCGCGAAGCATCGAAGCACACCACTGCGCCGACATCTCCAGCGCAAACGGAAGCGACCAGCCGCTCGAAGCCCGGTCTGTCCACAGAGCCACTGGCAGAACGCCCGAGATCATCGTCAATTACTTCAATGTTGACGAAGCCATGGCGCCGCGCCACTTCAACCAGATCGTACTGCCGGCGCAGACTCTCCAGATTCGTTTGTACCTGCGTTTGCGTGACTGACGCACATAGACCACGGCCTTGCGCTTCAGGAGCACCGCGGGCAGCATCTCAGCGCTCATCGTCGTCCTCCTCGCTCGCGACCCCGGCCGCCAGCATCAGCAGATAGGCCAGCTCCATCAAGACCTTCATCCGCTCGGCTGCGGGCAGACCGCGAAGGCGGTTCGACGCGAACGCGATACTCATCTGGTGCGGCTCGGCTGGTGGTGGCGGCTGTTCCCTCTGGATCTTGCGCGGTTTGCTCATCTCGGTTCTCCTGGACGACTGCTGAGTCATCACAGAAGCTTCGCCGAAATCCGCGCTCCAGGAGTAGCCGACCCAGTTTCCTAAGGGCGTCTATCGAGACGCGCGGTGCGCCGAGGGCCATTCCGGCACAGACGCTGGCGTCGACCATCCACTCTGGCAATACCGTTACTATGCCGGGCGCCACCTCGACATGGATGACCCGGCCGCTAGCGCGCTGTTCACTGGACTGCACCCGCAATCGTCGCCCGTAAAACGGGTGCCAACGATAGTGAACGTCAACTTCCTGCCCGATATGGGCAGAATGAATGCGTGATGGCGACCGGACGCATCGAGTTCTCCGTCAGATTGTTGGACAATTCGACTTGCTCATATTCGAGACACCGCTCGAGCTTCTTCCACATGTTGAGCGTGTAAGTCACGGCTTTGCCCAGCGCACTCTGCGGCAGTGCTGGCCGGTGATTGCCAGACACTCTTGCCGAATCTCGTCTACGTACGGCCGCGCGTGCTTGCGCCGCCAGGCCAGACGTTCGGCACTCGTCAACATTTGCTGCCACGCGTTGCGGTCCAAAGAACAGCGCGTCCATACGCACCACCATCTTCGCCGCTTCAGCATCGGGAGGATTCACTTTTAACGGAAGTGTTGCGAAGTTGGAACCGAGGGGGCAAGTCAACCTTGACCGCGAACTTTCATGCAGCGATCGCAACATCGAAGAGACCCGCAATGAATGTGCCCTGCCCAAAGACGTCATTCTCTTTGGCAACCATCGGATCTGTCCCTTGCGAATCATGTTCACCGTCTCGATGCCCTGGATCGTTAGCCACACGGGGTAAAACGACCGGAAGCCCTGACTCGCTCTCCACTCGGCGTTTGATGGCCCGATGATCCCTGCTCTACGACATTGTTGAGATAGCGAATGGGCCGACAGCGGCAGCGCCGGCCCAGTTCTCGCGTTTTGCTTGAGTTCATCGATCACCTTTGGATAGGTAGGATTTCCATCTACGTTGATGACTCGTGGACGAGGGCGATTTGGCGATCGTAAGCCTCTTTCTGAAAGAACCGTTTGGCGGCATCTGCGTCGCGCCTCGGAGAGAGCAGAAAGTCGATGGTGTCGCCGCTAGAATCCACTGCCCTACATAAATGGGTCCAGTTGGCCGCAACGCGAAGCGCAATCGGTCGCAGATCTGGAGGAATCGCCGGGTATTCAGGCGCGTGGCTCGACCGGGCCCCATTTCAAGCGACAGTAGCCACACACTAACCGCAGTTGTTTCAATGGCAAACAACTAGAAAAACGCAAAGCCAAGCCCCGCCCTTTATGTTCCACTACCGAGGTTTGGATGACTTTCCCGCCTCCTTTGCCGGCACGTCGAACCCTCCAAGGGCGACTCCTGCGGAATAATGGCGATGCTGTGCGAAGTTTGTGACACAAGTGGTGATTCCAACGGAACTTCGGCGAACTCACGCGAACAAACGTGAATATTCGCGAACGGTGTCCGAAAATACCCTCGGCAAACCCCTCCTATAGAACCACCGTGGCCATCTTCGACATCAAGCGCTTTAGAGCACTCCAGGACGAAGCTCCGAAGACACGGATCGCCCTTGTCCGGCTGGTTTGGTCTGAAGTAAAGACCGCTCTTACCCGGGGCCACTCGCTGAAGGCGATCCATCAGTGCCTTGCCGACGCTGGCCTCGATATTACCTATCGGCGATTGTCCCAATGCGTAAGCCGCCTACGCCGCGAAGAGAAACGCTTTAGCTTACCGCCCAAAATTGCGGGAAAAACTCGTGCTGGTCCGGATTCATCCACCGCGTCCACGAGAGTTGGCGATGACAGGATATCGCGAATCGAAGCTCCAGAAGAGCAAAGACCGGTGCAACCCACGACAGCCGATCCCGCTCGCCGATTTTCGAGAACGAACCGCAAGAACGAAAACGTTCGATTTTGAGCCCGGTCCACCCGATGAACGCAAATTGATCTGACACACAAGTCGACGCGCTTGACAGGACCTTGATGGGGATTGTCCACCTCTCTTTGCAAGGGAAAGGCAGTGTCGGCAAGTCGCTCGTCGCCATCATTGTTGCTCAATACTACGCTCACCTGGGCGCGGAAATGCAATGCATTGACACGGACCGGGTAAACTCAGACGCTATCTCAATATCGAGCATTAAAGGCACAGCATCTGAAACTTCTTAGCAACGGCGCGTTGTGCGGTGTCCAAAGGCCGTAGACCGTCCACTGTCTCCGGAATGCGGCAATTTTCCGAATAATGCGGCAATTTCGGAACGATGCCGATGAACGGCCTCTAAGTGCCTCAACCAAAGAAACTTACACTTCGGCGCAGTGACACCCAGCTCTTCAAAACTCTCAAAACTCCAAACTGTCACTATTTTGTCACTACAGACCCGTCAAAACCGGTGAAATCCAGGGAAATTGATTGAAGCCAGATTCGGGCTAAGTTATTGGCCGGCAAGAGGATTTGTTGAATTTTGTACTACTTGCGAAAGCGCCTGATTCGCGTTTCGAGACCGCCCGATTCAACCACTCTCGCACCTCACCACATCCTAAGTTACCAATTAAAGAACTGACAGCTTATCTCTCGCTCCTCTATCTCCGGCCAACCTCTACTCCGCGTGACCCTGCCGCCAGCGCGCAACCAGGTCGTGGCAGGCGCCACGCCAGTTTGGAAAGTGAAAGTCAAAACCTGCGTCCTGCAACCGCCGCGGCAAGACGCGGCGGCTCTTCAGAACGAGTTCCGTTTCAGTGCGAAGCAGAATTGCGCCCGGAGCCAAGAGCCACACCGGTGCGGGAAGGCCGACATAGCTGGTGCACCAGGCGCGGCGAAGAGCATGCATGAACTTCCGGTTGGGGAGCGGGTTCGGAGAAGAGAAGTTTACAGTGCCCGTGAAGTCGTCCCGGGCAATCAGGAATTCGACAGCTCGAACGAAATCGACGTCGTGGATCCAGGAAACATACTGCCGCCCCGATCCCGAGGGACCGCCCAAACCCCACCTGACCAGCCGGAGCAGCCAATCGAACGCACCGCCATCGTCCGGGCTCATGACAATCGCGCTGCGCATCGCGACTCGGCGCGTTATCGGCGTGTCCGCAGCGAAAAAAGCGCGCTCCCATGCGGTTGCCACTTCGGTACTGAAGCGCCATTTGGCAGGTGCACCCGGCTCGTCGCCTCCAACCTCCCCATAGATTTCATCCATCGGCTGGTCAAAGCTATGCCGGTAGATCGCCGCAGTGCTCGCGTTGAGCCATAAGCGGGCCGGCCGGGAAGAGGCCGCAATGGCTCTTCCGACGAGCCCTGTTGTAATGGTTCGCGAGTTCAGAATCTCGCGACGATGCGCAGCGTTGTAGCGGCAATTAACGCTTCGGCCTGCGAGATTGATTACCACATCCGCTCCGTCGAAAGCGCGTGTCCACTCTCCCAGGTCGTAACCATTCCACGACAGCGTTACCCATTCGCACGGCTGGACGTGCCGTGCGATAACCGTAACCTCGTGACCCTGTTCGTGGAAGTGACGGGCGAGGAGGTGGCCGATCTGGCCACTACCTCCAGGAATAACAACTCGCAGCGCTCGCCGGGCCTCCATTGGGACAGTCTTGACGAGATTGTCCCATGAGGCGGTCCGCGTTTTTCAGGTCATAGCGCGGGCTAGCGAGAGCCAAAGCTCCAGCCTATCGATCCGCCGTATTCCGGCACCCAACTACTCCCGAATTGATAAAAGTTATTCACCCAGTGTGCGTCAATCTGCGGGCGGATGAAGATGTGCGACGTGACGTAGAATCGAATGCCCGCGGCCATGTGCAACTGGAAGTGGTTGGAACTTTCAATGTATTGGTTACTGCTTGAACACCCAGCGAACGCGTCGCAATACGAAGTAGGGTAGTAGAACTTCAAATTAGCGCCGCCGAGACCACCCTCGAATTCGGGCACCACCCTCTTGAATCTATCGCCAAAGGGAAGCCAGATCCCGTTGAAGTCATAGAACGTCGGTCGATAGGTCAGGCCAGCGTAACCACCTTGGGCGAAGCGAAAGTCCGTTTCGCCATTGAGTCCGAAATACGGCGAAAACAAGATATCCATGCCTGCCTTGCCGAAAGTCCCACCAAGCCGCGGCGTTCCGTATAAGGTTCCATCCTGGTAGGTGTCGATCACTTGACCGCTGGAGGGCGCACTAGCCGTTCCCACGCCGAAGAAGACATCCAGGCCGGCCTGTGCATTGGCAGAAACAACACTCGCGGACAGACCTACGGCAAGTAGAGTGAATTGATAAAGAAATTTCACGAAACTCCTCAGGAGAGCAAAGCAAGAAAGCGTGCCTGACAAACTTCGAAGGTCAGATCAAGTAAGCTTGCTCGTTAGTTGGGACGTGGGAAATTACGTAGCGGGTTACAACGCTTTTCGGACAGCAGAATCGCGTAATAGGTTGAGCTTAGCGGTAGAGGTTGACCCCCGAACGTTTAGCTGAGCGCTGGATTGAGGCTCTCTGGATTTAATCCAAGCTCGCTGATTGCCTGCTTGGCGAGTAACTTATCGAATCTGCCCCAGTGAGCAAGCCGGGAAAGCGCCGCAGCGGTAATGCTTGCAGCATCTACCTCGAAAAAATGCCGCAGATGTTCACGGTTCTCGCTGCGTCCGAAGCCGTCAGTTCCCAAAGCCGTTAACCGTCCAGGCAACCAGGGGGCGATCTGGTCTGGCACCATCTTCATGTAGTCACTTGCCGCAATGATCGGCATATCGCACTCAGCCAGAGATTTGACAAGGTAAGGAATTCGAGGTTCTTCGGCAGGATGCAGACGATTCCAACGGTCGACATCCAATGCTTCGCGGCGCAGCTCTGTGTAGCTCGTGATGCTCCACACATCGGCTTTTACAGCATACTTTTCAGCCAGTAACTTCTGTGCCTTTAAAGCTTCGTTCAGAATCGGCCCGCTTCCAAATAGGGTCACTTGTGCTGGTCCGTTTTCCGAGGCGCGGTACAAATACATTCCGCGGAGTATGCCCTCCTGCAGGTTTGCTGTCTCGGGCATAGGGGGCTGCACGTAATTCTCGTTGCAAACGGTCAGATAGTAGAAATGGTCTTCATTGTTTTCGTACATCGTGCGGATGCCGTCCTGCACGATCACCGCGATTTCATATGCAAAAGCGGGGTCGTAGCTGCGGCACGTCGGAACCACCGCTGAGAGGACATGGCTGTGACCATCGTCATGTTGTAGCCCTTCACCGAGCAGCGTTGTCCGTCCTGCAGTGCCCCCTACCAGAAATCCTTTTCCGCGGGAATCCCAAAAGCCCAGATCAGATCGCCGACCCGCTGAAAGCCGAACATGGAATAGTAGATAAAGAACGGAATCGACGGCACACCAACATTCGCGTAGGCTGTACCGGCGGCCGTGAAGGACGCCATCGCGCCCGCTTCCGTGATACCTTCTTCGAGGATCTGCCCGTCCTGCGGCCTCTTTGTAGTACATCAGCACGTCGCTATCGACCGGCTTGTAAAGTTGGCCGCCGCTTGCATAGATGCCACGCTCTCGGAACATCGATTCCATTCCGAACGTGCGCGCCTCGTCCGGGATGATCGGCACGATGTACTTTCCAATTCCGGGAACTTTGAGCAGAGCCTTGAGCACCGAGACAAAGGCGCTCGTCGTCGAGGCTTCGCGCCACGCGGATCCTTGCAGCGACTCCTGGAAGATTTCCAGAAGGGGCGCTTTCAGCTCAATCTTCTTTGGATTCCGCGCCGGCAGATATCCGCCTAAAGCCTCGCGGCGTTGCCTCAGATAATGCATCTCCGGCGATCTTCCGCCGGCTTCACGGAACGAGATAGATTGAATCGGTTTCTTTCGGCAAGTTCAAGTCGAACCGGCCGGAGAGATAGAAGAGCTCTTCTTCATTCAGCTTCTTCTGCTGGTGAGTGATGTTCTTGCCCTCGCCGGCTTCGCCCAAGCCCATATCCTTTAACGGTTTTCGCGAGAATAACAGTCGGCTGGCCTGTAGTGTTCAATCGCACGTTTGATAAGCGTTGAATACCTTTACCGGATCGTGGCCGCCGCGGCGGCAGACGCGCTATCTCTTCATCCGACTTGTCCTCGACGAGCTTTAGCAGCTCCGGATATTTCCCGAAAGAATTCCTTGCGAACATAGGCTCCTCCGCGCGCCTTGAAGTTCTGGTACTCGCCGTCGACGCACTCTTCCATCCGCTTCAGCAAGAGGCCGCTTGTATCGCGTGCCAGCAAATCGTCCCAATCGGCCACCCCAGAGCACCTTAATGACGTTCCAACCGGCGCCGCGAAAACACCTTCTAGTTCCTGAATGATGCTGCCATTGCCGCGCACCGGCCCATCCAGCCGCTGCAAATTGCAATTGATGACGAAAATCAGGTTGTCCAGCTTCTCGCGAGCTGCAATATGCAGGGCGCCGGTGGATTCCGGCTCATCCATCTCTCCATCACCGCAAAAGGCGTAGACTCTTGCGGTCGCGACTTCGCAATCAGCTCTCGGTTTTCCAGGTACCGAGGAAACCGCGCATGATAAATCGCATTAATCGGTCCAAGCCCCATGGAAACCGTCGGAAACTGCCAAAAGTTCGGCATCAGCCAAGGATGCGGATAGGAGGAAAGACCGGGATGGTCGCGCAGTTCATGTCGGAAATTGTGGAGATGTTCTTCCGTCAGCCGCCCTTCCAGAAAGGCACGCGCATAGACGCCTGGCGAGGCATGTCCTTGGAAGTAAACCATGATCACCGGGTCCGCCATCGATGCTTCCTCGGAAGAAGTGATTGAAACGCGACTTCGCTGATGGTTGCCAGCGATGCATAAGTGGAAATGTGGCCGCCAATATTGGGGTCGTACTTATTTGCTCGCACGACCATAGCCGCCGCATTCCAGCGAATCAAGCTCTTGATGCTGCGTTCGAGGGCACGGTCCCCGGGATAAGGCACTTCCTCATGCACCGGAATGGTGTTCACGTAAGGAGTGTTGACCCGTGGTGCAGGCGCCACCCCAAATTGCGCCGCTCGATCAAGCAGTTGATTCAGCAGGTACGAAGCCCGGTCGGGTCCCGTCTCATCCATTATCTGGTCAAAAGCCTCGAGCCACTCCGACGTCTCCTGCGGATTAAGGTCCGTCTGGCGTTCTTCTTTGGTCTTGAGCATTTTGTAATTTCGTGTCGAGTCAGAAAAACCGGTTAGCACAACGGCCAGGACAGGCACGCCTCGGCAAACTAGCCAAACAGGGACGCATGTGTGTCTTCAGGCGAGTCCTGGACAGGCGCACCTGGTTCCCAAAACGTCTACTTTACCTAATTATCGCCTATCGCTTGCTTTTCCTCTTTTCGTCAGGCAATCTAGAAGGTTTTCGGAGAGCGATGCATTTTTGATGAAGGTGCGAGTCCTCTTTCATGACCACTGCTTTGATGGGGCAGCATCGGCAGCTTTTATTACCCGCTTCTTACAGAGCAAGTTCTATCCGGGCGCCCACTTCGAGTACACGGGCTTGGCGCACCGGGCTGACCAGCTCTTTGAGGACAGTTTGTTCGATTGCGATGCCAACGTGATCGTCGACTTCAAATATGCCACTCATCCCAATTTGACATGGTGGTTCGATCATCACCAGAGCGCGTTCCTAAGCGCGGCGGATGCCGAACACTTTCGCCACGACACCTCTGGGCGTAAGCTGCTCGATCCGAGCTACCGATCGTGCACTAAGTTCATCTCAACCGTAGTTCGCGAGCGCTACGGATTCGAAGCCCCGGATTTAGAAGAATTGGTAAGCTGGGCAGACATCGTCGACGGGGCGCTTTACGAGAGCGCCAAGGCTGCTGTCGAAATGGACGCACCGGCCATGAAATTGACTCTCGTTATCGAAGGCAGCCGGGGCCCAACGCTAGTTAAAAAGACGATTTGCCTGATGCAAAAACAGAGTCTGGCAAAGATCATTACCGATCCGGAGATCGAAGCGGAGTACCAGGAGCTTTTCCTTGCTCATGTCCGCAACATCGAAGTAATCAAACGAGCCGGTTCTTGTGAAAGAGGCGTCATCTATTTCGATCTGGTCGATCACGGAATTGAGGGTTATAACAAATTCATTCCCTATTACCTGTTTTCTGATTCGGCATATACCGTTTCTGTCTCTACCTCCAGCTTTCGGACCAAGGTTTCCGTGGGCTCCAATCCGTGGGTGCGCGAACCTCTGCGCCACAATTTGGCCACCATCTGCGAGCGCTATGGTGGCGGTGGCCACCCGAAGGTAGGAGCTATCAGCTTCCCGATCGGAGCGATCGCCGAAGCTCGTAAAGCGGCGGCGGAGATCCGCGAAGAGTTAAAGAATTGACAGCCTTCTCTCAGGCTTGGTTGCGGATACGACTGGAAGATAGATCAACGAAGCCGCAAATGGCGGATTCTCGGATGCGGTCAGGGGGTATCTGTGTTGGGAAGAGATTTCTCGCCGGATTCGGATTGCAAGAAAGAAGTAGAGAAATTTCTCGTTACCGCCCGCTCGCAGAACTCTGCCAGCCCGTCGCGAGTGATTCCGCAGGCGCATTGTCGCACGGCCTTTCGGTTCAGGGTTAGGCACTGCGGACAGCACCAGCGACCCTCAATCCATACACGCGGCTCAGGCTCGTAAATGGATGCCGCGAGCGCGCGGATGTCGGCGATTGTTAATTCCCCTTGAAAAGCCTGCTTCATATCTGCGTAACGGAAGTGGCAACTCGGCCACAAATCTCGCATCGGTTTGATCTCGGTAACGGGGTCAAATCGTTTCAGTCCTGGGATGTCCTTGCCGCGATTCCGACGCTGAGCTTTTCCAGGTGTTTCGCCAGGATATCGACTTCGATATTAAGTCTTGATCCCAGCGCGCGAGCATGCAGGGCTGTGTGTCGATAGGTGTATGGAATTACTGTGAAACTTGCCAGATCCTCAATGATTTCAGCCACTGTCAGGCTGATGCCGTCCAGAGCCAGTGACCCCTTTGTCACGATGTATCTGGTAAGCTCCGCGGGCACGCGGACCTTCAACCACCAATTATCATCCCCGAGCGGATTAAGTGAAACGATTTCCGCTGTACCGTCGATGTGGCCTAGTACGAAATGGCCGTCTAAGCGGCCATTTGCGCGAAGCGGCCGTTCCAGATTCACGGCTGAACCGGGCTCAAGGTCGCCAAGATTGGTCCGCTTCAGAGTTTCCGGGGCAACGTCAGCCCACCACCTGTCTGCGGCGAGATGAACGGCGGTCAAGCAAGTCCCATTCACCGCAATGCTGGCGCCAACGACTGCGTCTTCAAGCACACTCCGACACGCGATACCGAGGCGTAGTCCGGCGGCCCTAGCTTCAACTTCGGCGACTTTACCTAGCTCCTCGACAATTCCGGTGAACATTCACGCATTGTCCTTGACCAGGTACGCTTCAACCGCAAACTCGTCTTTCGAAATGGGGTGAAGAGCCAGGCGATCCAGTAGCATTGCATCCATGCGGCGTTGACGACCCGCGCCTCCCGCCACAGGCATACTTTTCAATCCGCCGAGTATTTTAGGCGCGTAATAGAAAAGGACCTTATCCGCGAGCTGTCCGTCAAGCATCGTCCAATTGACGTGACTGCCGGCTTCGACCATGAGGGAAAGATAATGTTCGGCCGCGAGATAGTCGATCACTTTGCGTGGATCCGTTCGGCCCGCCGCCCCGTCAGCGATCAGAACACGAACGCCCATGGCTTCGAGTGCCTTCCGCCGTTCTGCGCGCGCCGTAGAAGTGCAGACGATCATCACATCTCCCTGCGCGCTGGTTATCATCTTCGATTCAAGAGGTATCCGCAACTGTGAATCGAGAACGATACGGAGAAGGGGTCGGCTGCGCGGCAGGCCGGAACGGTCGGTGAGCAGGCAGTCGTCTTCGCGTACGGTCCCGAGGCCAGTCAGAATGGCGTCCGAAAGATGCCTCACGTGCTGGACGTCACGCCGGGCGATCTCACTCGTGATCCAGCCGAAATTGTCTTGCGGGGCGGCGATTTTGCCGTCGAGCGTGAGCGCTGCCTTCACCGTTACTAGCGGCCGTCTCGCCCTCATGAAATGAATGAAAGGCTCGTTTAAATGTTCCGCCGCGGAAGTCGCGGCCCGGTCAACCGAGACGTCCAGGCCCGCCGCTCGCAGGCGCTCGAAGCCTTTTCCCCGCACTTGCGGATTTGGATCCTCCATGGCGGCAATGACACGAGCGACGCCCGCCCGTATGATCGCCTCGCTGCAAGGTCCCGTCCTCCCCTCATGCGAACAAGGTTCCAGGCTGACATACAGCGTCGAACCGCGCGCCGCATCACCGGCTTCGCGCAGGGCAATGACCTCCGCATGGTCTATCCCGGCCCATGTGTGAAATCCCCGCCCGGCAACGATTCCATCCCTGACGACTATGGCCCCTACCGCCGGGTTGGGGCTCGTTTGACCGCGACCTCTCTCCGCCAGAGACAGAGCTTCTTGCATGTAGGTTTGATCGGTCACGCGTGAACCCTAGTCGAAGAGCGATTCGACGAATCTTTCTGGCTCGAAGGGAAGGAGATCGTCAATCTTTTCTCCCACTCCTACAAAGCGGATCGGGACGTTCAACTCGCGCGCGATAGCGATGACCACACCGCCTTTGGCCGTTCCGTCTAGCTTAGTTAGCAAGATTCCCGTTACGCTGGCCGATTCCGTGAACCTGCGGGCTTGCTCCAGGCCATTTTGCCCCGTAGTCGCGTCCATCACCAGCCAGACCTCGTGCGGAGATCCCGGTATGACGCGCTGACAGGTGCGGCGCATTTTCTCCAGCTCACTCATCAGGTTTTCCTTAGTGTGCAAGCGGCCTGCGGTATCGACAATCACGTAATCGACCCCGCGTGCCTTGGCGGCCTGCAGTGCGTCAAAGACGACGGCACTCGGATCGGCCCCTGTTTTTTGCCGAATCATGTCCACGCCGGCCCGCTGTGCCCATATGTCGAGTTGTTCAATAGCAGCCGCGCGAAACGTGTCTGCAGCGCACAGGAGAACTTTTCGTCCTTCACCTAAGAAACGATGAGCCAGCTTGCCAACCGTAGTGGTTTTACCTGCCCCATTGACGCCGACCAGCATGACTACCGCCGGAGGTGTCCGTACCACATGCACCGGCGTCTCAGAAGCGCGCAGGACGTCAAGCAGCCTCTCGCGGATCAGATTCCGGATCTGGTCCGCATCGCCGCTTTGCTTGCGGTCCATTCGCTGCCGGATTTCCTCCAGAATCTCTCCGACGGTCTCGACGCCCAAATCCGCGGTGATCAAGGTGTACTCGAGTTCCTCGAGCATATCCGCATCGATCTCTTTCCTGCCGGAGAGGACATCCTCCAGGCGGTCGACCAGACCGGAACGGGTTTTCTGAATGCCGGCTTTCAGTCGATCGAGAAGGTCGGGTTCTGTCGGTACAGACCCAAATAACGTCTGAATAGCCATCGATTACAAAAGAGGTAGGGACTAAGAAATCGGCCCGGAAAGTAATTTTGGCTTCAGTGTAGCAAGTGCCTGGTTTTTCACCCGCTTTCATGCACGCGTTGGACGGCAAAATTACTAGAATGGTGAATCCAAGAGTTTGAAATCAAAGCGGGTCAAAACGACCATACCTGTGAGAGGGACTCTCAAGTGACTGCACCGGCGCACAAGGACACGCGGCGGCGTCTGGCAGTCCTGTTTTCAGTACCTCTAGCCTTCAGCCTGGTTTTCTTTTTCGTCAATCAGGCAGCGGCGCGGCGCGAAACGCATCTGCTTAACTTGCAGCGGCTCACGGTCAGCGTCTCGGACTTGCAGTCCGCTGCCCGCGATGCCGAAACCTCGGAACGCGGATTCTATCTCTTGAGAGAGCCCGGATACGTGACGCCTTTACAGCAGGTGCAAGACTCCCTCCCGGCGTTAATTCGGCGCACCCGTGGCTACGTGCGCGCGCGAGGCCACGACGAGCCGGAAGTCGCAGAGCTCATCGAACTCGTGCGCAAGAGTGTCGACCAGGCTAGCGAAGGCGTGAAGCGGGAGCAATCCCAGCCGACAAACGCTTCTCTGCGAGACCGGCTCTCTGCAGGGCAGCGCGCCATGGACGAGATCAGAGCAAAGACTCACGATCTGCAAAACCGCCTCGGCCACGAGGAATTGGCGCTGCTAAACGAGCAAAACACCTTTTCGCGCTGGAGTTTTGTCGTCTTTTCAGCCGGCAGTTTAGTCATGATCGGAGTTATCGTTTGGCTCTACAATGTCTTGCTGCGCTACCTTTACGAACGTGATATTGCAAACGAAAATCTGAAAACTGCGAATATCTATCTCGAGGCGCGCATCGACGAGCGCACACAGGACTTGAAGCAGGCGAACGAGGAACTGCAGCAATTCGCGTATGTGGCCAGTCACGACCTGCAGGAACCCCTTCGCACGGTTACGAGCTTCTCCCAGCTGCTGGCGTTGCGGTATCGGGGAAGCCTCGATGCCGACGCGGACGAATTCATCGGTTATATCGTAAGCGCATCGCGGCGCATGACGGATCTGATTAACGGTCTGCTCGCGCTCGTCCGTTTGCGAAAGACAGGCCAACCGACAGTCCGCGTTTCCTTCGAAGAACTGCTCGAAGAGGCCAGAATCAGCCTTCAGGCGGCAATTCGCGAGAATCAGGCGACCGTCGAACACGGTCCGCTGCCTGCGCTGGTAGTCGATTCAGTCCAATTCTCTCAAGTGCTCCAGAACTTGATTTCGAACGCGATTAAATATCGCGGTAAGGAGCCGCCCGTGGTCACGGTCCAGGCCGAAAGAGAGTCGAGCAACTGGATCTTTTCAGTACAAGACAATGGACAAGGCTTTAATCCGCAGTTTGCCGAGCGGATTTTCGGTTTATTTCAGAGGCTGCAGGGACGGGAGGTCGAAGGTACCGGCATGGGCCTCTCGATTGCCCGCCGGATCGTCGAGCGTCACGGTGGCCGTATGTGGGCAAAGTCGACTGAGGGCGTCGGCTCTACCTTCTTTTTCAGCCTGCCTGTGACCTTGGAAGGCTTTACCGACCCTGTTCCTTCGCCAATCGGCTCAGGCCAGCCTAAAGTCGGCGAAGGCCTCGGCCGATGACTCATGCGAGGGCACTTTGGCAAAGATCTTCGAAATCGACAGGTACTCGAGCATGGACCACCGCAAGGGCAAATTTTTCCGAATCCGAGCCTTGCGTTGTCGATGCGCACAAGCGCTCGATCGGCAGGACTTGATTCAGAACGAAATTCGGAAGCTGAAAAGCGCTTACCCCCAGGCGCGAGCCGTCAGCCTGGAGGACTTTTTGGAGGATCCCGCGAATTCGCAGCAATTCTGGGATCTGATTTATTCAACCAGTCTGCTGGCAGAGATGCCGGACGTCGCCGCGAGGCAAATCATCAAAGCCGCGGCCTACCGCCTGAAGCCGGGAGGTCACCTTTTGCTCGCGAATCCTACGATCGATCAACCGGCGAATGCCTGCACAACCTGCAGAGGTGTCGGAACGAATTACCGGACGGAGTTCGAGCTTGCCGGACTGACCAGCCAGTTATCGATCGATCACTTCTCGGACCAGGTTGTCTTTCGAGGCGCATCGAGGAATATCATCTACCTGGAACTGTATCGCTTCCCTGAAACCGGACGAATGTTCTGTCGGAAGTCTGCAGCCTGATTCAGCTGTTCGGCCCGGTATTCAGCAGGACTGTGGGTACCACGGACATTCCAGGAAGCAGCACGTGCTCGCGGTTTTCTCCCGGTTCCAGAACAATTTTCACCGGCACCCGCTGGACGACCTTTACGAAGTTGCCCGTCGCATTCTCGGGCGGAAGCAGGCTGAACTTGGCGCCGGAAGCGGCCGCAATACTATCCACATGCGCGGTATATTTATGACTGCTGCCATAAGTATCAACCTCGATTTCGACCTTCTGGCCCACCCGCATCTTGCGTAGCTGCGTTTCTTTGAAATTAGCCGTAACCCAGATATCGTCGAGTGGCACTAGTGCCATGATCTGCTGGCCGGGCGCAATCTGCATACCAGGCTCAGCGCTCTTCCGGCTGACAATTCCATCGACAGGCGCGCGAATGACGGTATACCCGATGTTCAGATTCGCCTGGTCGAGATCCGCCTGGCGTTGTTTTACTTGTGCCTGCGACGACTTGAATCGAGCCTCGCTGACGGCCACTTGTTTGGGCCGGATCTGTTGACTCTGCTGCTGTTGCACCTGAGCCGTTGAGAGGCGTGCCCGGGCCTGCCCCAACTGTGCCGTGGATTGGTCAAGGCTGTGTTGCGCTTCATTGATGGCCGACTTCGCCGAATCCACTTGGGCGGAGTTGCCCGCGGCGGCAGCCACTGCGCTGTCGTAGTCCTGTTTTGAAATTTCGTCCTTCTGAACGAGATCGCGATAACGCCTCAGATCGTTCTGAGCTTTCACATAGTTTGCCTGTGCCTGCGCGAGGGCCGAATTAGCGGAACTGATACGTGCTTGCGCGACGTTTACCGCCTGGTGGGCTGCTGCTACTCCCGCGCGAGCCTCTTCCACCTGGGTGTTACTCGTGCTGACCTGCGATCGCGTGTTGATATTGGTAACAGGAACATTTACTTCGGATTCGCTGGTACTCGCCTCCGCATTCGCCAGGTTGGCCTGCGCCTGTGCCAGGGCGACCTGATAGTCGGCCGGATCGAGCCGCACCAGCTCCTGGCCGGCCTTCACCGGCTGGTTATCATTCACAAGCACCGTAAGAATCGTTCCACTGATGCGTGCGCTGATGGGAACGACGTGACCATCTACCTGTGCATCATCAGTAGATTCGCGCACCGAATAGTAAGCCCAAATGGGAATGGCTGCGATAAGGCCGACAACCAGGAGTGCGAGGATAGCCAGCCGCACCGTCCGCTTCCGTCTTGGATCCCGCGCTCTCTTTTTCTTTTCGCCGCCGTCCTTCTGCTCAGGAGGTTGCCTGCCTGAATCTCTGTCTCTGCCCTGGTCGGGTGAGTCGCGGCCGGAGCGCTGCTGTCCTCGAACGTCATCTCGACCACCCTGCGCTTGCTGGTCGTCTGCCATTATTTTGCTTTCCTTAGTCTCGCGCACTCCCTTAGGCGCTTTAGGTTTTTCGATTCGTTAACCGCCGCTGAAGAGTCTAAATACTGGAACGGCGCCCAAGGAGCGCTCAGGGAGAGGAATTTTGCAAAAGGTATTTTTTGTGAGTTGTCTGAGCCTGACCCTCGCTGCCAACATAGGTGCGGCCCAAATGCAAGGGGTCATAACGGATTGGGATTGTGTCAAACCCATGGTCAAGCAAGGCCGGGCTAAAGTTCTCAAGAACAAGCGAAGTTGCTCCATGATGAAGAACTATAATCGCCCGGCGTATGGCCTGATTACTGACGACAATAAGTTCTACCGTCTCGAAGATCCGGGAAACGCGAAAATTCTCCAGATGTTGAAGGACACCCCTGACAAAGACAACCTGAAAGTCGTGATCACAGGAGAGCAACAGGGTGGCACAATCAAGGTCGTAAACATCAGTGAATTGTGATGCTCAGCCTGCGAGGAACGTCGACCGCCGGACAGGCGTAGGGAAAGGAAGGGGCCATGACATCAAAGCGAGATGATCGTGCGCCCAGAAATTGATCAATCCGAGCGGCGAGGTAGATGCCAGTCGAAATTCTGACTGCCATGGGCAGGCGCCATTGAACCAGGGGATCAGGTATGCGACGTCCTGTGGCGTCCATGACATCGTGCCTGTGAACCCGAACGTGATGGCCCGGGTGGCGAGATCCAGGTTGCGGTAGGTCGCGCCCCAGCTCAAGGCCTCTACCTTAAGCCTGTCTAATCCACTGGTCTCTTTGGTTCCCCACGCCGAAGGCAGATTCGCCGCCGCGTTCAATCGCCCTCCTTGCGGATATGGGTTGTAGGAATTCAAATAGCAGATTGATTGGTTGACATCATTCGGATAGAGCAGTTCAAATTTTGCGCCCGGATAGGAGGCTAGAACTGCTTCTCGAATCGCGTCGACATGCGCCTTCAGCCGGGCGGCGAGGAAGCTCGTGTCGGCGCCCCCGTTAACCGACGGATCATCGTCTTGGCACGTGAATTGGAAGAGCGGACGTCCTAGCGCAGTCTGGGCTGCAGCCATTGTCTCCGGATCGTAATACGCCATCGATCCGCCCGAAACGGTGCCCGTGCCCACAATCCAGGAGCCGTTCGCAGCAGTGCCGTCGAGTGTGAAATGAGTATCATCGGTTACCGTAATCGTCCAAGTACCGTTTGCGCTCGTCGTGCCTTGAACTCCGGAAACTACCACGCGGTCTCCCGTCGAGAGACCATGCTGATCAGCCATGCCGATGGAGATCGGGCTCGTGTAGGCCACGTAACCCACGGGAATGTTCTGCTTGGAGCTGAAGTACCACCACAGAAATTCGCCGAACTGCAGCCATGGAGTCAGCCCGGCGGCGCTCTGCAATCCCGCTATCTGCAGGTAGCATTGTCGCTGGTAATTCGTCACGTTCGCAATCGGCGCGCATTGAGACGACAATACTCCCATGAAGTCGGTTGCCGTGTCGACCGTCTTGTTGTCGGCAAAGCGGGCTTTCCACGGGCTGGCGTCGCTGTCCGGCGGGTTAACCAGTTCCATCGAGAACGCAGTCGTGACCAAATTTCCAGCCGCTTTTACGGCCTTGAATAAATCGGCATGCCATTGCCTGATTGGGTAGTTGATCGGGTTCTCATTTGAAATATCGATCACCCACCCGCCATCTGTCCCTGCGTTGACGTTTCCAGCTGCCGTGATAGTCCCCGAAGCCGACGTGGCGCTCACTTGCAAACTATCGCCCCAGTTGGGCGTCCGCGTCGAAATTGTGAGCTCGCCTGTACCGGTCTTTTGCGCATACATCGAGACACTGGCCGCATTGAGGTAGTAGACGAAGTGGGCCGCGATCGTGTCGGCCGTGTCCCACTGTGTAACGGCTTTGCGCAGCGAGAGTCCTGTTGAAGTCGTTGATGCGCCAATCGTGATGTTTGCCGAGTCGCCGGGAGCCCAGGTGCCTCCGATGCCGATGGTGGCCGAATTCCACTGGGCGCCGTTTCGTTTGCGCTGATTCCACCAGTAGACGCCTATGTATTCGTTCAACTGGCCGCCGAAGCCGAGCTTCTGAAGGTGCCAAAGGAGTCTTTGCGGACTGATTTTGTAGGTAGCGTCAGTGTCAAAATCAAGCGCTGGGCTCACGTTAGGATACGAAACTGCCGCGTCTGGGAGATCAGAGCGCAGAGCTGCTTCGATGTAATCGAACTGAAAATAAAAACCAAGCGAGTTGATGTCCCATTTCGGTTCAATTGCCTGATGATTGCTACTCTCGACGGTGATTCTGACAGTATGGGTCCCGCCCGGCACCCCGCTGCGCAGAGCCCGGCGCGTTACCACTTCCGATGTCACGTTTAAGAAGCAGTCGAGGGCAGACGGGGTATCCCCATCCAGGCTGATGCTCACTATGCCTCGATTCTGGTAGAGCGAAGTCCCCAGGTAGAGGTCATGTAGGTTGGCGCAGGTGTAGGTGATTTGAACGGCGTCTCCGGGGTTCGAAGTCATCCGTCCGAAACCGCGCCAGTAGTTATTGGCAGAGGCCGTCGACCATCCGCTGCCTGTGTAACTGCAACCCGGATCGCCGTTACCCACCCGCACACTACCTGGGCCGGCGCACTGCAACGCTTGAACTCGATTCGGATCTGTCACAGACCAGTTCGTGAAGGTTGCCGACCACTCGGCGTCCCGGTACGCTGCGCCCGGCGCCAGTTGCGGCGCAAACGTCAGCCAGGCTTGGCGGATCTGATCCACTCCCAGAGCCGAGAAATCGAGAGAAATGTTCCAGGTGACATTGTCCGAATTTCCTCCGGCAAGCTGAAGGACAGGATTGTCAACCGCGAGAGTCAGATTGCCAGGCCGGACGACCACGTAAACCTGAACATCATTGCCGTCGAGACCGCCATATTCGGCCAGATAGACGATATTGCTTCCCGAAGCCGCCGGAGTCGTCAGGCTCAAGCTGGTCGGGCTCGTAACCGAAGCGACCGTGTATGCCGTGCCACCAAGGAAAATCGTCGAGCCTGCTGCAATGCCGGGGAACTTCGTGCCGGACGCCCAGGTTACGGAAGTCCGGCTCACATTGGCCAAGCCCGTCCTCGCGTTCCTGAGGGTTAGGTGTCCACTGTTATCCGCCGAAGCGATTACAGCAATGCTGTTGTTTTCAAAGGTCGACCAGTTGTAGGTGTTGATGCTATTGGCGAACGTCTGTGCTACGTAAGCGGCAGACTCACCGCCGCCGGCGACGAAATCGAAGCTTACGTTATTGACAAAAATTGTCAGCCGGTCAAAGATCGTGCAGCCGCCCGGAGCCGTGATCGTGTAAGTGCCCTGGGCAACCGAATAACTTCCCGAAGCAAGCGTTGCGTGATCCCAGAGCCGAATTTGTACGGGCTCGCCATTGCTTTTTACCACGTCAAGCTGCGACCAGTCGATCCAGTTGTATTTGGCCGAGTCGATCGGCTGAAGACCCTGATAGCTGAGGCTGAAATTCAGGACCATGCCCGTGAGATTGAAATCCGGAAGGTACTTCACCGCGTAGTGTTCGAAAATATTATCGGCGTCGTAGACGACGAGTACACAAAAGTCAGCCTGATCGCGAAAAACTCCATATACCTTGAAGCTGTTGGGGCTGGTTTCACAAAGCGACGCCGCCGCTCCAAAGCCGGTAAACCCTCGGAGATAGAGTGTACGATCCGGTTGAAACTTGTTGATTCTTTCCATGGATTGGGCGTCGACCTGAGTCGGATTGCTGGTCCGAACGTAACCCTACGCGACGGCTTTATTGCCATGCAAGGTCTTCGGGGATGGGCCAAACGAAGACGTAAATGGTTCAGCCGGTGGAGGTTGTGTGAATTTCTACGTCTTCTTCATCCTCTGTGACTGAGGGTTCCGGAAGCCGGCCAGTCCAGTTAGCCCACCCCCAGAAAATTGCAGTGGAAGAGCTCAAAAGACCCGAACAGGCTCCGATCATTCGAATGCTCCAGTGCTGGGACGCTATCCCGGCGGCCATCATAGAGAGCATCATCGTCGACCAGTTCAACGTTTCGACAGTCGAAAAAACACGGCCGCGGAAGCGGTCTTCGACATGTTTCAGGAGCTTGGACCAGTTCAGTACGGAGCTGATGGCGACGCTCCCCCGCGAGATCGCCATGAACAGTAATGCCATGGGCCAGCTACGCATCTGGCTGAAAACAATATAAGCTCCGCCGTGCAACAGATAGCAAAAGAATACTGTGCGTTTGTACGCTTCGAAGCTGATGCGCTTGCCGAGGTGGTTTCCGATGATGCCGCCGATGAGCAGCCCCACCCCGGCGATTCCCCAAAGCTGGCCGAGGCCTTGGGCTCCCCGCTTGAAAACCATCTCGCTGAACAACGTGAAGAGCACCTGGGCAGCGCCGCCGCCGCTGGCCCATCCCACAGCGATTAATCCAATGCCCAGGATGAGAGGCGATTTGAGCATGTAGCCGAGGCCCTCCCGATATTCATGCCAGGGGCGGGCGACCTTGGTTTCGTTCAGATTGCGGTCGGCCGTCCGGAAGTGGCCTTTTTCGGACTGCAGGTTCGCTATGCAAAACGCCGAGAAGAAAAAGGACAGCGAGTTGAATACGAAAGCGATTTGATAGCCGAATTGCGCAGCGGTGGTGCCGCCAAAGTAAGCTCCGATCGCAAGCGTCATCCAGCCGGTAGTTTGAGTGAGCGAATTTGCTGTATGCAGCTCTTCATCCGTCGCAATCGAGGGAAGAATCGCCGAGCGGCCGCTCGTGAAAAATGGAGAGGCGAGCATGAGCAGAGCGCTCAACAGATAGAGCAGCCAGGTCCGGCGGTAGCCGACTGCAAAAACGAAGCCCAGCGCGAGTACGCCCCGGACAAGATCGCTCGCAATCATAATGCGGCGGCGGTCAAAACGGTCGAGCACAACACCCGCGAGCGGGCCGGCGACTATAGCCGGGATGGCGCGCGAGAGCATCATGCCGGCTATCACCGCACCGCTGTGCGTTTCGTCCATGGCGAGGCTCAGCACGGCAACGTTGTTGAAGTGATCCCCAACCTCGCTGACGATTTGTCCCATCCATGTCCAGCGATAGTTCCTGTTGCGGGCCAACAGCCGGGTGAAGTCCGACATAGCCCGGACTACTTCAGCATCTTTGCAAGCGTGATGGCTTGGCCAAGATGACGCTGGGTGTGTTCACAGAGATGAACGATCAGTCCAAGTACCGTTGTCGGAAGTGCGCGACGGCCCACCGAACGGTTTTCGTATATCAGATCTGGATTCAATTGAGTAAGCCGTTGCTCCGAACGGTAGAGTTGCTTTTCGACTTGTTCGAGCAATTGCCCGAGGTCGGCGTCCGGTTCATGTTCTCGTTTGAGCGCGTCGAGTTGTTGAGGACTCAGGTCGCCGCCGGTGAGATACGTGGTCAGACGGTCAACGCTGCCGGCAATGTGCTTTAGCTCGAAGCCGAGCGAAGCTCCATTGAAATCCTTCCATACCGCAGCAGGGGCAACACCGGCGGTATGCCGGGCCAGATCCTGGCGAACCTGAGTAAAACTGAAGAGCACCGGCATCACGAGAGGATGAACTCCCTCCAGTGGTCCGCGCAACCAAGGTTCGGGATTGTGGTCGGATGGCAATGTGCGGGGATCCTTAGCGCATGTTTCCGGTATGGCCTAGCGAATAGCGGCCTGGCTGTGGGTAAACGCAAAGCCCGTGCGGACCTTTGCCGGTTTTGATCCGCGCGAGGAGTTTGCCGTTCGATGTGTCAAAGACATAAACCTCGCTGTGATAACGCCCGGAGAGCCACAGTGCTTTTCCATCGGGAGAGACGCCGCCCATGTCCGGGCTGCCGCCGCCCGGTATAGCCCACTTGTCGACGAGCTTTCGGGTCGCGCAATCCAGCACCGAGACGGTGCCCTCGCCTCGATTTGAAATGTACATGAACTTCGCGTCGCGGCTGAAATATTCGCCATGCGCACCCTTGCCGGTCTTGATGAAATCGATCTGCTTAAATGCGGCTCCGTCAATGACGTGAACGCCGTCGGAATCCATGTTGGCAACGTAGAAAACTTTTCCGTCGGGCGACAAGCGACAGTCTTGCGGCATCCCCTTCGGTGTAAGGCTGATTCGACCGATCACTTTTTGAGCCGCTACATCTAGCTTGATTAGCTCGCTCGAGAACTCACAGGTAGCAATCATGAAACGGCCGTCCGGCGTAAAATCTGCGTGATTTACGCCTTCACAATTGACGGCGACCTTGTTTACCACTGTCATGGTCTGAGCGTCGCGGAAATCGATGCGCTTTTCCCGTTCTGCCATGACAAGCGCGTATTTACCGTCGGGCGTGTAGTACATGTTGTAAGGATCGTCGACATGGATGGTTGGCCCTTCTTTCCCCGTTGCGGGGTCGATCATCGTGAGCTGATCGCCGAGATCCTGCGCCACCCAGAGTTTTTTGAGATCCCAGGAGGGAACGACGTGCTGTGGCTCGAGCAATCCCTTGCCATGTTTAGGCAGCGCGAAGTGACCGATGATCTTGTAGGTCTTCGGATCGATGATGTCGACCGTGTCGCTCTTCGAGTTCGGTACATAGACGCGATAGGGATAGTGCTTGATCAAATCGCTGACCATCCCCGGCCCGTCGGCGGAGTACACATTTTGAGCATCGAGAAGCGGCGGCATTCCGGGGAGCAGGTTCGGCGTGTCCGCGGCGGCCAGCGAATGGCAGAGAGCGCACGCAAGTAGAGTACCGGCGAAAGACCACTTCCACAAGTGCATAACTGAGCTTACAAGTAGATTACCTTGCTGGATCAGGATCACCGGGGACCGCAAATCTTCAGTACAATTCAAAGTAGAAATGTTGCAAAGCGAAGAGCGAGAACGGGAAATCCTCCTGGGGAATAAACAGCTGCTGGGGATTTTCTTTGTCGTGGCGGCGCTGCTCGGCATCGCCTTTGCAGGCGGATACAAATTGGGCCAGTCGTCCGCCGGCAAGAAGCCCGCTCCGGTCGTCGGCACCGGATCGACAGCTGCTCCGGAAACTGCATCGACTTCCACTCCACCGGCTGGCGAGACACACTCGGTCGCCCCGGAGGAAAGTGTTGCCACCGCCGCACCCGGCAACACGGGCGCGCACCGAAAATCGGAAGTACTGCTTGGCGCTCCAAAGCAGAAATCGCATCCGGCGTCGGCAACGGATAACAATATGCTCGTACCCGCAAAGGGCGACGGGTTCGCTCCGCAGAGCGGCCAGGAATTTCTCCAGGTGGCGGCCGTCCCGCGAGACCACGCTTTAGCCGTGGCTTCTGTTCTGCGAAAGAAGGGATTCCAGGCGCATGCGGTCCCGAAACCGGGAGACGTGAATCTCTACCGGGTAATTGTGGGACCGATCCGAAGCGCCGGCGATCTCTCGAGCACTCGTGATTCGCTCCGCAAGACCGGGTTCAGCCAGGTCATTGTGCAGCACTTCTAAAAAAGCGCGTTACCAGCTCACTTTGGCGCCCGGCTTCAGGGGCCAGACTTCGATCCCGTCCTTCTCCAAACGTTTTGCGAGATCTTCGGGATGGCCCGTGAGGGCGGAAAACGTTCCGTAGTGCATCGGGATTACCTTCTTCGCACCGATCAGGCGCGCAGCATGTGCGGCCGCATGCGGTCCCATGGTGTAGAAATCCCCGATGGGAAGAAAGGCCAGCTCAGGCTGGTAAATGTGCTTGATCAGGCTCATGTCTGAAAAGACATCGGTATC
Organism: Terriglobia bacterium; assembly: GCA_963757345.1. Lineage (GTDB taxonomy): Bacteria > Acidobacteriota > Terriglobia > Bryobacterales > Bryobacteraceae > Bog-105. Next base: position 51,445 of record CAVWRP010000019.1, read on the forward strand.
GCCGGCGTAGTATGCGGACCGGCCATCTTTGAAAGTCAGCACATAGCCGGCAGCTTCTCCTCCATAGAGAAGGTTGTCGCCATCTTTGATCGAGCAGCTGTGCAGGGCGTGCGTCATAGACAGCTTGACGAAGCCAAGATCAGCCGTCCCTCCCTTGTTCATGCCAACAGTGTTCTTTGCGCCTTTCTTCTCGAGCCAACTGGCGGTCTCGAAAATGGCTACGATCTTGGGCTGGAACTTTTTCGCTAAGGGAAGTACGTCGTTTGAATGGTCAAAGTGAGCGTGGGAAAGGGCGATGGCATCGACCTTCGAAACCTTATGGTCTTTTGGGTAAGCCGGATTGCCCTCGATCCAGGGATCGAGGAGAAGCACCTCGCCGGAGTCGAACGTAAGTTCAAATGTCGCGTGGCCGAGCCATGTGATCTGTGTCATTGCGAAGGGTTAGATGCCGGCTTGGGCCTGGTCGGTACATCCAGACCGTCGCCTGCTTTCGCAATCGGCGGGATCGACACGGGAAGCCGGCCCGTAATCGGGATCTCGCCTAGTAGCGCTTTGCCTGCAGCTTCTTCGGAAGTGACCGTAACGCTGAAAGTGGCGGCGTAGGCCGACACGTCGGCATAATCGCGTAGCAAGTAGGGACTACCGAAAGAGATCAGCGCGACAGGTGCGGGACCGGCAATCAAGGTTTTCAGAAATCCGTCGAGTCCGCCTTGCAGACCCACGCTACCCCTGTTCGCGCCAACAGTGATGAACGTCGCCACATAGACTTGCTTGCAGCGCGCGATATCGGTTGCAAAGGAGGAGAGCAACGTGTCCGGCATGCTCGAATGTGTCACATACACCGTAGGGGCAATCGGTTTGAGCCTGCGCGCCAGCGTTTGCCCTCGTGTCGAGAAATCTCCTTCGCTCATGATAACCAGACAAGGCCCGCTCTCGGCCGCGATGGGAAACAAATGTTTGTCATCTCTGACAAGCGTGAAGGCGCGATCGGCCACGGTTTGTGCAAGCGTGTCGAGCTTCTTGTCCTCGATCCCGTCCGAGAGGTGGTCGAGATTGACGAAGCGGCTGCCGAACAAACCCACGCGCTGTTTGGCGGCGAGCACGCGCATGACACTCGTGTTAATTCGCGCCAGAGAAATACGGTGATGAGCGACGGCATCGAGGATCGCGTTCACACAGCTGTCGGGGTTGGGGGGCATGAGTAGAACGTCCGCGCCCGCTTCGATTGCGCGCACGGCAGCTTCACCCGAAGAATAAAGCCCCGTAACAGCCTGCATGTCGAGTGCATCCGTAACAACGAGTCCTTTAAAGCCGAGTTCGTCTCTCAGGAGATCGTTGAGAATACTGCGGGACACTGTGGCGGGTTTCTGTTCCGGCTCAAACGCGGGCACAGACAGATGCGCGGTCATGACAGCATCGACCTTGTGCGCGATGGCCGCTCGAAAGGGTACGAGTTCAAGAGCCTCGATACGATCTCTGGGCTTATCCAATTTCGCAAGCGCCATGTGAGTATCTTCCGCCGTGTCGCCGTGGCCTGGAAAGTGCTTGGCGCTGAGAAGAACAAAGTTTGCAGGATCAGAGTGCGCGCCTTCGATGAAGGCCGCGACATTGTCGGCGACGGCTTGCGGATCTTCGCCGAACGAGCGCGTGTTGATGATAGGGTTGTCGGGATTGTTGTTGACGTCTGCATCGGGCGCGAAAGCCCAGTTGACCCCAAGAGCGCGCGCCTCGCGGGCGGTCGCCGCGCCCAACCCTCTGGTCGCGTTCAGATCGTGTGCCGCGCCGAACGCCATCAGGTACGGGAAACGGGCGGTCTCGGCCACACGCATCGAAGCGCCGCGCTCGAAATCGGAACCCACCAGCAAGGGCAGTTTTGCGACTCGTTGCATGTGGTTGATAAAAACAGCCATTTCGAAGGGCTGTGCAAGAATCACATCGCCGTTGCGAATGTGCCCGGCAACGATGAAGCCGCCGACGTGCGTGTCCTTGATCCAGTGATTGAAGCGTTTGTATTCAGCGTTATCGCTCTGCGGAAAATCGCCGTAGCCGCGTACCACGATCAGTTGGGCAATTCGATCTCGCAGCGAAAGGGAACCGAGGAGCGGCGATGTGCTGGGAGCAGCAGCAATACTGAGCGGCGCGACAGCCAGAGCCAGGTAGCAGGCTTTGACAAACAGCACTCACCCCAATATAGAGGAGACAAAACTTATCGACCGGATCGCCCTTGTGCCGCAGCCTTCGCTTTTTGTGAAGCTGCCGGCTTGCGCGGCGGATTCAGAAGGCGTTTGGTGTGACGGACGAGCGTGACGATTTCGTTGGCGCTCTTTTGGATAACGACGTCGGCCCCGGTGGCGTCGGCGCGCAGACCCAGGTTGTCGGCAAAGCCGGTCAAAAGAATAATCGGTTTGACGAAGCCGCCCGCCCGCAACTGCTTGATCAGCTCGAGGCCGTCGACCGGCGTCATCTTGAAATCGGTGATAACAAGGTCGAACGTTTCGCTTTCCACAAGCTTCAACGCTTCCGAGCCGGAGCGCGCCGAGACCACCTTGTAGCCGAATTCTTCGAGAACGGAGCGACGGGCGAGATTGCCATCGTTGTTGTCATCCACCAGGAGAATAGTGGCTTGCGCGGCGGCACGATACGGGGAGACGGCTCGCATTAAGACTCAGAAACGTTAACAGAGCGCGCAGCGTTCTGTCAACGGATCGCTATCCGCTTCAAATTGCGAAACATCGAGTGCTTGACAATCAGTCGATTTCGCGTGGTGCCTTATATCCGGCCTTTGCGATGATCTGATATTTAACCGCTTTGCCCTTTTCGTTGACAATGCGGAGAGGTTCATCGGTACCAGGATTAATCAGCTCGACCTTGATATGACGAAATTTGCCGTCACGCGCGACGTTAGTCGGATGGTACGAAAACGAGTACTGATCACGCAATGCCTGCTCGATCTGATGGAACACCTGTGGATATTCGCCCACGAAACGCGGAAAGAAGCTGAGCCCGCCGCTTTCCTTCGAGAAAGTGCGCATCTCATTGTCGGCTTGCAGGAAGTCCATGTTTGCGATCTGCGCGCCCATTCCGCCGCGGGACTCGAGCGACATGCGGGCGATTTGCAGGATGCTGATGCTATAGATCGGGACACCGGATTCCTGAAGCGATTTGCGCGCTGTATCGAACGTGATCTTGCTGAACGTGTCCAATCCGCTGCCGATCAGCAGAATAGCTTTTCGCCCCTCGATGTTCGACATGCGGTCCGCCATGTCGGTGAGAGCATCGAACACATTCGATTCGCTGAAGCCGGGTATGCGTAGGCGCGACATAGCCTCTTCGGCGCGCCGTTTGTCGGGCGAAAAGTCAGAGAGGATTGTGGTTCGCAGGTCATAAGTGACAACGGCGACGTTATCGTCCGGGTTTAAAGTCGACAAAAAACCATAAGCCGCTTGTAGCGTTTCGTACCAGCCGTAACTCCAAAACTGCTGGAACCTGCCGCTGAATTCGATCACCAGGCAGATGGTCATGGGCGCCTCGCTCTGGTTCGCCTGAGTGATCTGTTGGGGAACGCCGTCTTCGAGAATGCGGAACTTGTCCGGTGTGAGCCGGGGGATGAAATGATTCTGATTGTCCAGGATGGACACATCCACGTTTACCGTGGTGGCGTTAGAGCGGAAGGTGGGTGTGTCGGCGGGAATCTCTTTGGGCTTCTTGTATTCGGAGGGAATGGGCGTCTCCGAGGGAGCAGGGGCGGTATCGGTAGGTTTCTTGGGCTTAGCGACGGAATCGCTGCTCTGTGAGGGGTTAGGCTCCTGGGCGACGAGAAAGGCGCCCGCCGAAAGCCCAATACTGGCGATACCGACCAGGAGAAGAGGATATTTCATGTGTTACCACCTTTGCCGGGCGATGAACTGAGAGCACCTTCAGTGGACCCAGCGATCACGATTGGAATCTTTTTTTCGTAGATAGACTTCGAACTTCCTTTTAGCGCGACGGAGCCTCCAATCCTTGTAGCCCGATGTCAAGGGTTGGCTCACAAGTGTCTGAAGCTTTCGGCCACGCAGTAGGAGGTAACCCGCCACGAGCCCGGCAAGACTTGCCACAGCTTCAACGGCGCCGATCCCCGCCGCGATGGACATATAGGATTGCAGGAAAACGATCGCTCCGATGATCATGACGAAGTACTTCGTTTTGATCGGGATAAGAAAGCCGAAAAGCATGGTCTGGTTTGGGAACATCACACCGTAGGCGACAAGGATTCCATACACCGCGCCGGATGAGCCCACTACTGGGACGTTTACGCCACCAAAAAGGTAAGCGGCTATCACAATCGTTAATGACGCGGCTATTCCGCACAGAAAGTAAAAAGTGACGAAGCGGCGCGTGCCCCAGGTCCGCTCCAGCTCTGCGCCGAACATCCAGAGAGCGAGCATATCCCACAGGACATGAGTGATCCCGGAATGCAGGAACAGGTAGGTGACTAGCTGCCAGATTGCGAAAGATCTCACCACCTGAGCGGGAACTAGCGCAAGATACTGCAGGAGCGAGGATTCCTGCCTTCCGGCACGGAGGATGAAATCTAGCGTGGACAGGCCGACCGTGACAATAAGAAGCCACTTGACCCCGGTTGGGAACCGATTAGAAGGAACATATCGGTTCACGTAGGAACGGGAGCTAAAAGGCATCGGGCTGCAGGGGGTTCCTCAAATCGAGAATAACAGAAGGAACGCTGCAGCCCGGATGGAAATTGGAGCTTCTAAAGGTTCGAACTCAGCCCGACTGGCGAGCGTGACGACGCAGGATGTTTGCGGCCATGTTGACAAGAATCGCAATGGATAGCCAGACTAACCAGTTCGATAAAGGACCGGTAGAGAACAGGAAGCTGTTTGTCCATCCAAAGTTGGAGGACAAGCTCCACGCCGCCATCGCGTATCCCGAAAATACTGCTGGGCCCATCAATGCTGCCACCAATGCTCCAAACTGCTGTGCCGTATCGGTGGCCCAGGTGCCGGTGCGAGTCAGGATCATGTCAGCGGCTTGCATCATGGCCGCAGCACGCGGATTTTCGTTCCGAATTGCGATTGCTGTCGTTCTGGTTTCGGGCATTGTCTCAGCCTTCACCAGTTCTGATGCACGTGATTGACCGAAAGTTCCGCGGCGGGAAACAAACGGATTTAGCGAGGGTTTGAGTGCTTGCAGGGTGCCCTTCCGTTACGAGAATCAGTAGGAATCGGGAAATGCAGATGGAAATTCGCATCTCGCTATTCCCTATAAAAGGAGTTAATCGGATCGGAAAATTCTCAGGAAAATAAAGTTCCATCCTCTGCCGGTCGATTTTGCAGGGTAGAGGCGGTTGGCGTAGCTTATATACTTTCTTGCGGAGACGAACAGAATGAAGATGATCAAGACCGCGATCGTTGGGACAGGGTTCATGGGGAAGGTGCACGCCGAGAACGTGCGCCGTCTCGGGAACGTGGAAATAGCGGCAGTGGTAGGCAGTCGGCCTGAAACGGCCAAGAAGTTTGCCGAGAGCGCCGGGATTCCGTTCGCGACGAGCAAGCTGGACGACGTATTAAAGGACAAGGAAATCCAGGTGGTTCACATCTGCACTCCGAACGTTGATCACTATCCGATGTCGCTGGCCGCAGTCGATGCAGGCAAGGCGGTGATCTGTGAAAAGCCCATGACGATGAATGTTGCGGAAGCCGAGAAACTCGTCAAAGCAGCAAAAAAGAAGAACGTACTGAACTGTGTGCAGCACAACTTGAGGTACTACCCGGTGTTGCAGCAGGTACGCCAGATGATCGCCCGGGGAGATTTGGGCGAGATCCTGATTGTGCAAGGCACGTATTCGCAGGACTGGCTGCTCTACGATACCGACTGGAACTGGCGTTTAGATGCAAAATCGAACGGCAAGTTGCGCGTGATGGGAGACATCGGATCGCACTGGATGGATATGATCCAGCATTTGACAGGGCTTTCCATCACGGATGTTTGCGGCGATCTGGCGATCTTTCATAAAACGAGAAAGCGGCCGAAGGGGTCTGTTGAGACCTTTTCGGGGAAGAAAGGCATTAGCGGGGACTTCGAGATATTCCCGATCGACACGGAAGACTTTGGGATGGTCATGCTGCGGATGGGGGAAAAGACACGCGGAGCCTTTACCGTGAGCCAGATGTCGGCGGGACGAAAGAACAAGTTCGCGTTCGAGATTTTCGGCACGAAAAGCGGCATTGCCTGGGATCAGGAGCAGCCGGACACGCTTTGGATCGGACACCGGAACGAGCCCAACCAGATCATCATCAAGGACGCGTCTCTGTTTTATCCGGAGGCGGCGAAATTCGCAGACCTGCCGGGCGGCCATAGCGAAGGCTATGACGATTCGCACAAGCAGGTGTTCAAGAGTTTTTACGCCAAAGTGGCGGATCCTTCGGTTCCGATCGATTACCCGACGTTCGAGGACGGTCTGCACGGAATGATCCTGCTCGAAAAAGTGGCCGAGAGCGCCAAAAAGCAGGCCTGGGTAAAGGTGTAGCGCTTTCGCACGCACGCCGTCGGGCATCACGGCCTGACCTAACGAAAGCCTGACCAGCTATATACTGCAAGTGATGGCAGCGCTGGTAAAAATCGAAAGCCGCAGTGTTCCGGTCGAAGCCGAGCAGCTGGAGGCAAAACAGGCTAGGCTTTTCGCTCACCTGAGGACGCTGCGCCAGGTTATCGTTGCGTACTCGGGTGGCGCCGATTCCGCCTATCTGGCATGGGCCGCTCACAAGACTTTAGGCAATCGTATGGTTGCCATTACTGCTGACTCTGCCTCGATTCCGGCGTCGCACAAACGCGCTGCTGAGGAATTCGCTGTCGAATGCGGTTTCCGCCACGAGTATATAGAGACTCACGAATTTGACAATCCGAACTACGTAAAGAACGATAAGAACCGCTGCTTTCATTGCAAAGACGAGCTCTTCACGCAACTCGATGTCTACGCAAAGCAAGCCGGTTATGAGCATGTCGTATACGGCGTAAACGCCGATGACCTTGGCGACTATCGTCCGGGTCAGCAGGCGGCTAAGCTTCATCAGGTCGATGCGCCGCTTGTCAGAGCTAATCTCAGCAAACCGGAAATTCGGGAACTTTCCCGCCGGGCGGGTCTCTCAACCTGGGATCGTCCCGCGTCAGCCTGCCTGAGTTCCCGGGTACCCTACGGAACGCCTGTGACAGTATCCACCATTCGGACCATCGAACAGGGAGAAGAGGCCATCCGCGCCCTTGGCTTCAGGCAATTTCGCGTCAGATTTCACGGTGACCTCGCCCGCATTGAAATCGCCCCGGACGAACTTCCGCGAGCCTTGACGGCCGAAATGGCGCAGACCTTCACCGGTATCTTCAAGCAGCTCGGCTTCCTGTATGTGACGTTGGATCTGGAGGGTTATCGCCAGGGCTCGCTCAATGCCGGCCTCACTGCCTCTGCGACTTTGCCCTCGCAATGAGCAGCGCTGTCAAGGAACACACCGCGGGCTTTCTCGCGATCGTGGACGATGCGAAAACGCGTATTCACGAAATCGATATCGAAGGATACAAACGCCTGCTGGCGGCGGGCAAAGCGGGCCAGCTTGTCGATGTTCGAGAAGATCACGAGTGGGAAGAGAATCACGCTCGCGGCGCGATTCATCTGAGCAAGGGAATTATCGAGCGCGACATCGAAACTGAATTTCCGGACAAGAGCACGAAGCTCATTCTCTATTGCGGCGGTGGTTATCGCTCTGCTTTGGCAACCGATAACATCCAGAAGATGGGGTACCGAAACGTCCTCTCGCTGGAGGGCGGTTGGCGAGCCATCGAAGCTTCAGATTTGCCCCTTGAGCATCCCCTCTAGCGTTTTGCCTACCTGCAGCAGTCTCGCCTCCGCGAAAGGGGGAGCGATGATTTGAAGCCCGATCGGCAAGCCATTTTCATCCCTTCCGCAGGGCATTGATAATGCAGGCTCGCCTATGCAATTGATCCCGCGTGCAAATCGCGTCGAAGCCATCCGTGTGTTCTCTTTCACGCCGTCGATGGTAATGAACTCGTCTTCGGCGGGCGGCGCTGTAGTGGGCGTCGTCGGCGTCACCAGGATGTCTACTTGCTTCCAGAGCGCGTCCATCTCTCGTCTAAATAGCGTGCGCAGCCTTTGGGCGTTTACGTACTCGTGACCGGTTATCATGCGGCTTTGCTCGAGGTGGCCTCGTACATCGGCGCCCCAGCCGCTCGCGTCGTGCACCTGGGTATGCAAAGACGCGAATTCTGCGAACTGAATAATTCTTTGAACCGCGTTAAGTTCGTTGAAATTCGGAACGGTACGAGGGACGATGGTGGCGCCGGCTGATTCCATTAAGGAAATTGTTCGCCGGACCTGCGTTTCTACAGCCTCCGCTACTCGCTCGAAAAAGAAGTTCTGGGGAACACCGATTCGGATCTCGCGTAAATGTGCCAGCGTCGGCAGATTGAATTCTTCCTCGGGCGCCACCATCGCGTTCATGGCAAGCGCGCAATCCTCGACGGACGCGCCTAGCGGCCCTGCGTGATCCAGTGTGAAGGCTAACGGAAGAATTCCGCGCCGGCTCACTCTTTCATAGGTCGGCTTCAGACCTGCGACTCCACAAAACGAGGCGGGAATGCGCACCGAGCCCCCTGTGTCTGTGCCAAGCGCCAGTGGTACGACTTCTGCTGCAATTGCGGCTGCGGATCCGCCACTCGATCCTCCGGCGAGACGTGACTTGTCGACCGGATTGAGCACCGGCCCATAGTGTGGATTACGCGAGGTGATCCCGAAGGCTAGTTCATGCAAGTTCGTCTTGCCAATGCTGATCGCGCCGGCTCGCTCGAACTGCGCCACTACATCGCCTTCGAATTCGGGAACAAAATCCGCGAACACCGGCGAGCCGCCGGTGGTCCGCACGCCTTGCGTGTAAAACAGATCTTTGAATGCGATCGGGATGCCGTGGAATGGTCCACGATCTTTGCCGTGTCTGAGTTCGCGGTCCCGCTCCGCGGCTCTTTCGCGAGCCTGCGCATCGGTGAGCGTGATAAAGAGATTCATCTCTTCGCACTCGCGGGCTCTTAGAATGGCGCGTTCCACCAACTCAGCGCAAGAGGTCCGCCCGCTGCGAAGCTCGATGCCCAGTTCGCGAACAGTCACGAGGCGTTTTCCTTCGTTGGAGGGCGAAGCGAAAACACTGTTACCGGTTCTATCTCGCAGGTTAAACGCCGAACCAGTGGAGCAAACTCGCGCTTCAAGTCCTCCATGGCCTCAGCTGCTTTCCTGGTACTGATGTGTAGCCGGACAACCTTTTCGCGTGCGCTCGTGAGAGCAACTCCACGGGCGGTCAAAAACTCCGAAGCGCGAGAGTCTTCCTGAAGCAGGCTGAGTAACAGGTGGCCTGAGGTGATTTCCCTGTCTTTGAGTCGCTCCGCCTCCTCTGCTGCGAAAGCGAGACACCGTTTTGCTGAGTTTCCAAACGGAATATCCCCACTGTTCGGAGTAGCCGCCTGCTTCGGCAGATTCTGCTGCAGCTCTTCGACTAGCGCCGTCACACTGTCATCCGGCGAAAGCAAAGCGGAGAACAATTGCTTGTCTTCCCGCAATAACCCAAGCAACAGGTGTTCGGGTTCGATGTTCGGTGACCCGAGTTGGCTGGCGTCGTCCCGGGAAAGGAAAATTACGCGACGCGCCTTCTCGCTGTAGCGCTCAAACATGACTCTAGGTTTATATCACTGAGGCGTCGGTCCCCGGACCACCTGAACGAAATCGCCCGGCTTGATCCATTTAGCAAACGCTGCGCGCACTTCGTTGGCCGGCATATTGAAATATTTCTCTGCGGCTGTATACGGCTCGTCAAGCGGAAGACCGACTCGCGACCGGCCGATAAATCCTCCTGCGACTGCGTCCTCGCTCGCCTCCGCCAGCGGGATTTGTCGCAGGATCAAGGCCTTTGCCTGTTGCAGTTCGGTCGGCGTAACGTTGGTTTGGCCCATGTCGATAAGCTCGCGTTCAATCACGGCTCGCGCTTTCGATACGTTCTTGGGATCACAGCCGAATTCAATCGAGTAGTTAGTACGGGTTTCGCCCGCTTCGATGGAATCGCTTATGCCATAAACGTAGCCTGTCTTCTGCCGGAGGTCGCGCCACAGACGCGTCGCATAAAAGCCGCCTGCAAGGACGTGATTCCCCAAACGGAGAGCGTAGTAGTCGGGGCTAAATCGATTCATCTCCAGCCCGAGCACAATTGCACCTGATCTTGAACGCTACTTCGATCGGGCACATTTACGGCACTCGGTTTATTTCCTGGAACCGGCGGCAGAGTCACGTCCGGTTTGGGTCCCGTGCGCGGTCCATTCGCCAAAATGTTTTTCAATCACGCCCCGCGCTTCTTCCGGTGTAATGTCGCCGATTACCGCAATGGTGGTCAAATCGGGGCGAAATGTCTTTGCATAGTAATTCCGCACATCGTCGTACGTCACAGCTTGAATCGTGTGCGGTGTAGTCTCACGAGCTAGCGGATCGTGTGGAGGGACCAATGCCAGTGTTAGGGCTCTCTCAGTCCGGTAGCCCGGACTTTGCAACTCACCTTCTGTTTCCTGGGCGGCCTGCTGTTGGATGATTGAGAAAGCGTCTCGCGGTAGTGCCGGATGGAGTTCGTTATCCGCCAGCAGCTCAACACCCCGATTGAAGTCCTGCTTCAAAACCTTCAAATTAAAACTGGATCCGGCTGATTCCGACGCTGCGATGTCGTCCAGCTCCTTCTGAAACCGCAGCCTGTCTAAGGTCTTCGTGCCGTATGAAAAGAGTCCTTCCAAAACTTCGGAAACGCCATCTTTCGCTTCAGGCGTTTGCATCTGCGTTTGCGTTTTGATAGACCCCACAAGCGTGACGGTAGGACTGGTTCTCTCGGTTTCGACAATCAGACGAATACCATTGAGAGCTTCATGATCGATCGGATGGATGGAAGGTTTGGGGACCCGAAGCGCTTTGACCGAAGCCTCGGCCCATTCCGGAAGCGCCACGGGAGTGCTCGGCGCAGATGTCGTTTTCTCGGTTCCGCCGAAGCCCTTTGCCGGAGCCGGCGCTCCGGATGGGCGAGGTTTCAAAGTCGCAACGATCGCGTTTTGATTCAGCAGATACTTCTTCGCGGCGTTGTTTACGTCATCCACGGTCACTCGCTTAATGGCTTCGACATCCTCATCCGGCGATTCCCGGCCTTCGTCTGCCAATGCCTGCGACCATAAAGCTGCCAGATTCGAGATAGAATTCCGGCCGAACTCGGCGGTTGCAATCTCTCCCTTCTTCGCTGCCTCCACGAGGTCTGGCGGCAAACCGTTCTTAGCATAATTTTGTAGGATTTTCTTCAGCTCGGCCTGGATCGCGGTAGGATCCGCTCCTGCCGGCAGCGCGGCTCCGGCAAAAGCGGCACTTGCTTTTTTATACGTCTCGAACGATGAAAACCAGGCGCCTAAAGCCTTTCCTTGCGGCACTAATCCGTAGATGTCTCCGCGTTGACTCGATAGTACGTCGCTCAGGATCTGGCACGCTGCGAAATCCGGGCTGTCTGTTCCAGGGAAGCGAAATGAAATAAGCGTCAGCCAGATACGGCAGATTACTGTCGAGCGTAAAGGAATCGGCCGCGACCGGCTGCAAGTTAATAGACGGTTTTGCGGGCACCTCATGTCGCGGGATGCCGCCATAGTACTGTTTGATCTTCGCCAGCGTTGCCACCGGATCAACGTCTCCTGTGATTACGAGGATGGCGTTATTCGGCGCGTACCATGTCTTATAAAACTCCTTGAGCATGGCGCCCGTTGTTTTGTCGAAGGATTCCTTTGTACCAAGGGCATCGTGCTCGTAAGGTGTTCCGCGAAAAAGATCGTGGTTCAGCCGCGTAATGAACGCATAGATCGGGCTTGAGAGATCGCGCGCAACCTCCTGCTCAATTGCGCCCCGCTCCTGCTCCCACTGCTCTTGCGAGTTCACTACATCCGACATGCACGACGCATCTATCCGTAAGGCAACGTCCAGGTCTTGCGAGGGCGCAGTGACAAAGTACTGCGTCGAGTGCTGTTTGGTCTCGGCGTTCTGATAGCCTCCGATCTGTGCGTAGATTGCGCCGATTTGATCTGCCGTGAGGCCGGTGCAACCGCGAAATGCCATGTGCTCCTGCGCATGTGCCGTTCCCGGAAAACCTTCCGGGGTTTCGTCGCCGCCAACCAGGTAATTCTCGTGAACCGTTGCCACGGGTGCTAACGCATCGCGCACAATCACCACCCGCAACCCGTTATCCAGCGTCGCGCGTGTTACGTCTGTCGAATTCGCAGTTTGAGCGAAACCCGGCGCTTCCAAAGCTCCCGCGCCCAGCACGACGCTTAAGACCACACTAAGAATCTTCATTTGAAACTTTTAGCTTACGGTACTTAAGACGCCTTCCCGCACCGGACGTTAGATATCCGATGCATTTCTGAGCTTCGCGGCAGCCGTCGCCGGGCGTTATGATGGTCGCGTCTATGCCCTCCGTGGCTGATCTTGCGGTTCCACCGGCCTTAACGGTCCTGCAGGAGGAGGAACGTCTCTTTCAAGATGCCGTTCGCCGGTTTGCCAGGGAACGCATCTTACCCCATGTTCGACAAATGGACGAAGAGGCAAAATTCCGCAAAGACACGCTCTCGGAGATGTTTGAGATGGGTCTAATGGGCATCGACATTCCAGAGCAATATGGAGGGCAGGGCGGCAGTTTCTTTCAATCCATACTCGCTATCGAAGAGCTTGCCAAGGTCGATCCCTCGGCATCGGTCATTGTCGACGTACAAAACACCCTGGTGAACAATGCATTTGGACACTGGGCCACGGAAGAGCAAAAGAAAAAATATCTTCCGAAACTTGCTGCGAGAAGCGTGGGTGCTTACGCGCTTTCTGAGCCCGGCTCGGGTTCTGATGCTTTTGGCCTGACGACTCGCGCGGCAAAAGACGGCGATACATTTCTTCTTTCCGGGCGCAAGCTCTGGATCACGAACGCCGCCGAAGCCGAAATCTTCCTGGTCTTCGCTACCGTCGATCCTTCAGCCGGATATCGCGGCATCACCTGCTTCCTGGTCGACCGCGACACGCCCGGCTTTTCCGTCGGCAAGAAGGAGGACAAGCTCGGAATCCGCGCCTCCTCGACCAGCGAATTGATTCTCGACGACGTGCGTGTCACCGCTGCCCAGATTCTTGGCGAAGTTGGGAAAGGCTACAAAATCGCTATCGAAACGTTGAACGAAGGGCGTATCGGGATCGCAGCGCAGATGCTCGGTCTCGCCGAGGGCGCACTCGAGCACGCCCTCGCCTATGCCCGTGAACGAAAGCAGTTCGGTCAGCGCATCGGTGATTTTCAAGGAGTGCAGTTTGAACTTGCCGAGATGGCAACTCAGACTGAGGCGGCCCGCTTAATGGTGTATAACGCCGCGCGCTTACGCGACGCAGATCTTCCTTTCGTGACCCAGGCCGCGATGGCTAAATACTTTGCTTCCAGCATCGCGGAGGACGTTGCTTCAAAAGCCATCGAGGTTCTGGGCGGCGTTGGTTTCACCAAAGACTATCCTGTAGAAAAGCTTTATCGCGACGCAAAAATCGGCCGGATATACGAGGGTACGAGCAACATGCAGCGAGCCACCATCGCGAAATCACTGTTGGATCGCAAATCCGGGTAACTCCGGCGGCTCGCAATTGCGTCAGAATGACTATAGTGTCTTTTTTGAATAAGTCTCTTGCGCTGGGTTTCCTGGGAGCCGTTACGGTGTTGGCGGCAGTCGATACCAAACCCGCACCTACACCGGACCAGATCCAGAACATCATCAAGCAGTTCACACAGAAGGAGACCGAATTCTCAATCGCGCGCGAACATTACACCTATCGCCAGACGAGTAAAATGCAGGAAACCGATCCGCCCGGTGGAACTTACGAAATGGTGGAGGAAGTCAGTTTTGACGATCGAAATCGGCGGACTTCTCATGTGCTTCATGCGCCTGTCGGCGGCTTCGAACACATCATGATGACCCATGAGGACGAGCAGGATCTCCGTAATGTGATGCCCTTTGTCATGACCAACGAGACCGCTGACGAGTACATCGTGAATTATGTTGGCCGCGACCAGGTGGACGAAATCTCCTGCTATGTGTTTTCTGTCAAGCCCAAAGCGCTCACCAAGGATCGCAAGCGGTACTTCGATGGCCAGATTTGGGTTGACGATCAGGACCTTCAGATTGTCAAGACTTATGGGCGCGGTGTCGGCGCGCTTAGGCGCGGCGAAGACCAGCAGTTCCCGAAATTCGAAACGTACCGGCAGCAGATTGACGGCAAATTCTGGTTCCCCGTGTATACCTATGCCGATGACACGCTGAATTTCAAAGATGGCCCATCGCAACGGATCAAAGTTGTAGTGAAATACGATCAGTACAAGAAGTTTCAGTTCAAGACAGAAAGCACGATCAAGTACGGCGACGTAGGAGCCGCTTCGCCATCGAATGGACAGAATCCGCCCGCAACGCCGCAAACCGCGCCTCCCCCGCACTAACTCGGTGCGATGCGCCGCGACGCTGTGCCTCGTCGCCGCACTTGCGCGGGCCGGGAGTCCGAACGTCGCCCATGTTCACAATTTTGGGCAGGTCAGCGACCAGATCTACCGGGGTGCAGAGCCGTCAGCCGCCGCCCTCAAGGAACTAAAGGCAAGCGGAGTTAACCTGGTCCTCGATCTGCGCGAAACCGGCCAGGGCACTTCGGAGGAGCGTAATGGAGCGGTAAGCCTCGGCATGCGCTATGTCAACATTCCGCTGCGTCCGTGGTCCGCGCTTACCTCGGAGCAGGCTCGCGAGGTGCTGTGGCAGTTGATTGGTCATCCTCAAGAAAGAATCTTTATCCATTGCCGGCGGGGCAAGGACAGAACCGGAACCGCCATCGCCTGCTATCGGGTACAGCACGATAAGTGGAGCAATGCGCGCGCGCTCGAGGAGGCGGACAGTTTTGGCATGAGTCATTTAGAGCGGGCCATGCGTTCGTTCATCCTCGCGTTTTCGCCGCTTCCGGATGCGACCTTTGCGCAATCAGTTCCGGGCCCGCTGCCTCTGACCGCATCTCATCCTTAAAGTACATACATTCAACTACTTAAAACAGCCTTTCGACGCCATGCCCGTTCACCAAAGCAAATCGCCTGTGTTTTAATGGAAATGTCTCGCTAAATGTCAGAGAACAAGCCGAATAGTCCCCGGCGGCGCCGTACCTTCGATCGGCGTTTACGGGAAGCCAAGTTGGTGATGAGGGGAGCCGTCTCTACGGACCACCCCATCATGGCGCACATTATTCCTATCCGGCGTTGCAACCTCACCTGCAAGTACTGTAACGAATACGACAATTTCTCAAAACCGGTGCCCCTGGCGACGATGCTGCGCCGTCTCGAACTGCTCGGCAACTTGAGAACGGGTGTCATCACTTTGAGCGGCGGCGAACCGTTGCTCCATCCGGAACTAGACGAAATCATCGAAGGCATCCGTAATAACGCCACGCTTGCCGGTCTGATCACGAATGGCTATTTGCTGACCGCGGATCGTATCAAGCGCCTGAACGATGCGGGGCTCGATTATCTGCAGATCAGCATCGACAACGTGATGCCCGATGATGTGTCGAAGAAGAGTCTTAAGGTTCTCGACAAAAAGCTTCAACTGTTATCTGAACACGCCGATTTCCACGTAAACATCAATTCCGTTTTAGGCGGCGGTATTCGCAATCCGGAGGATGCGCTGGTGGTTGGGCGCCGCGCTATGGAACTCGGCTTTACGTCTACGGTGGGAATCATCCACGACGGTGACGGCCAGCTTCGGCCCCTCGCAAAACGCGAGCGCGAAGTATTTCTCGAAATGAAAAAGTTCGAGAAGCGGCATTTCTCACGCATCAACTATTTCCAAGAGAGCATTGCCAATGGCAGTCCAAGTGACTGGCGATGCCGGGCCGGATCCCGCTATCTCTATGTTTGCGAGGACGGCCTCGTGCATTATTGTTCCCAGCAGCGCGGCTTCCCGGCCAAGCCGCTCGAACAATACACGGTCGAGGACATTCGCCGCGAATATGTCACGCAGAAATCTTGCGCTCCTATGTGCACCATCTCTTGTGTGCATCAGATCTCGTATTTCGATTTCTTCCGTGGTGAGCAGACCAGGGTTGTCGAGCCCGTCCCAGAAGGGCAGTTAGTTCATATCAACATAGCCAGCGCCTGAGCAACCACCCTATGTCGAATACAGGTCTGGCGGCTGATCGTCGTGTCAAAGAACACGATGGAGGCCAAGGTCATCCCGAGCAGCCCAGCCGGTTTGATGCAGTTCTGAATCAGCTCAAGAGCGCGGGCCTGACCGAAGGGCTGGTTTCCCTGCCGGTTCGCGATGCTAGCGATGACGAACTGGCGCTCGTCCACTCCCGGGAGTACATTGCGCTTGTCGAGCGAGAGGTCGCTGAAGGCCTAACTCAATTAAGCACCGGCGATACGCCAATAAACGCCCATTCTGCCGCGGCTGCCCGTTCCGCTGCGGGCAGCGCACTGTCTGCGGTGGACGCCGTTTTCGAAGGCCGTGTCCGAAATGCTTTTTGCCTAGTCCGTCCGCCGGGCCACCACGCCGGCCCCTCTAGCGGAATGGGCTTTTGCCTCTTCAACAATGTGGCTGTCGCGGCGCGCTACGGCATTCACAAATACAATGCGGAGCGTGTGCTCATCGTCGATTGGGATGTTCATCACGGTAACGGCACACAGGAAATTTTTTACGAGGACGGCTCGGTTCTCTTCTTCAGCACGCATCAATCTCCCTGGTATCCAGGCACGGGAGCTGCGAACGAAACGGGAGAAGGAGCGGGGGCAGGGAAGATCATCAACTGTCCTCTTCCCGCCGGTACCGGATCGGCGAGAATCTTCGAGGCTTTTGAAAAACAGCTGCTACCCGCTGCCACGGCCTTCCGTCCCGACCTGGTTTTGATCTCGGCCGGATTTGATTCGCGGGTTGGTGATCCGCTCGGCCAGTTTCTCTTAAAGGATGATGACTTCCATCACCTGACCGATCTGATGACTGATCTTGCTGCGAAATGCTGCGCGCACCGTTTGGTTTCCGTCCTCGAGGGTGGCTATCATCTCGGAGGGCTCGCGCTTGCTGCAGACGCCCACGTTCGCGGCCTTCTCGGTGACTAGGGGTTGTCTTTGACCTGGTAGGGGCGCCTTGGAGTTCCCGTTCTTTCCGCCAGCCAAGTCTCGCCTTCTACAAGCACCAGCTCCACCGGCTTGGTGTTACATCGTTCGGCGATTTGTTCGGCCAGGCTGCGTGAGTGCGTAGTCACCCAGATCTGAGAGTCGCGCGCCGCACGCGCGATCAGTTCAGCGAGGGGCCGATACAGGTCCGGATGCAAGCTCGTTTCAGGCTCGTTTAGCGCTATCATGCTCGCGGGTCGAGGGCTCAACAAAGCCGCGCATAGGCAGAGAAAGCGCAATTGTCCATCGGAAAATTCACGCGCGCTCAACGGCCTCAGCAAGCCGGGAACATCAAGATGAACGCTGAAAAGTGTTTCATTTGCCTCAATACGCAGCTTCGCACCACGGAATGCTTCGGCGATAGCGCTTTCTAACGTTGCTTGATCCCCGATCTCGATTACCGTTTCAAGCGCGGCGGCGAGATCTGAACCGTCGTGACCCAATACGTTCGTTTGCACGCCGGTTTGCGGATATCTGAGAGGAGAATTGTTATCTGTCCGGAATTGATGATAGAACCGCCAGCCAAGCAGCGACTGGCGCACCATATTTACCTCAGGGTAGCGATGCGGCTCCACGATCTGCGGCAGGACAGACTCGTACTTCAAAAGCTCCAATGCATACTGATCCATTCTTCCTTCGGCGTTCCTTAGCCAAGTCGAGGGACCCTGACGGTCGACCATAAGAACGGGCTTGTGACGGTCTCGTAAGAAAAGCTTCTCCTCTTTTACTTCCGGGTCCCTGCCGAACAGAGATTTGCCGGGCGGGAGCGAGTTGGGTGTGGGCAAACCCGCCGCAAAACTAAACGTAAAGAGATCATCTTCGACGGTCAGCTCGAATCGTTTTGCCGGCTTCTTACGCGTGTAGCGAATCCGTTCACCTCCGGCCCAGAGCAGACTCGGCGTGCCGCCCTCCTCGGCGACCGCCCTGGCAAATTGTCCCTGGGCCGCGCGTGCCACCAGCATCAGGGCCTGGTAGAGATTGGACTTGCCGGTTCCGTTCGCGCCCGTGATTATATTTACCCGCGCAAGCGAAAGGTTGAGATCTCTCACCGAACGATAGCCGCTCACATGGGGGCGGTTCAGGGCCATCGGTTTCTCAGCGTAACAGGCGGGGCGAGGCGATGACTAAGCGACCGAGTAATAATAACGTCAGGGCAAGCGCTGCCCGCGCCTTTTAGTTCACCCAATGGGAAGCCATAATCGATGAGCTACACGAATGCTTCGCGCGATCCGGAACCACCGCCATCACCGAATCTTCCCGACGGCTATCGCAGTGGAGTCATTACCGCAATCACTGTCTTACTCGGATTCTCATTCCTGTTTCTTCGTTCGTGGGCATTCGAATTGCCCGGAGACTGGACAACGGCGTCTGTAGCTGCCGGGGTTCTGCTGGCTCTTGCCATCATGCTCGAACTCGTGGCTTTGTGGCGTGCCCTGCAATTGAAGGATAACGATGCAGCCGAGTATCGGATGACACTGCGCTGGTTTCTAGGCTCGATAATGGTGCTACTGATTAGCCTTCTCGTTGCCGCCATATCGTATGCTCATGAGCCGAAAGCATGAGACCGCCGCCTGCGCGACAGACATCATTCCGGTTTCTCAAACGTGAGCTGCCCGGGTAATCGACGGAAACCGCGCGTCAACAAGGAGAGATACACTGCGCCTATACCAAGCCAAAGAAATCCAACGATTCTGGCTTTTAGACTAAGATTCATCCAGACGTAAGCGCAGCTAAAGGCGCCCGCCAGCGGAAGGAGGAGGTACTGTACGAGGTGTTTCCCCGTTCGCAGCTTTAAGTGGATTACATAGTGGGCGATGACACTTGCATTCACCAGAATGAATCCGACAAAGGCACCGAAGTTCAGTAACTCAACTGCAGATTGAAAGCGAACAAAGAGAGCGCCGAAGAGTGTCAGTCCGGAAACAACCCAAATAGCCCGGGTGGGCGTTCCGTAGCGTGGATGAATGTACGAAAAGAGCGCGGCGGGGATAACCCGATCCCGGCCCATGGCGAACAACAGCCGCGAGGCACCCGCTTGCCCGGTGAGCGCGCTGGCTAAGCCGGCGACGAGTAAGACAAACGTGATGAGAGCGAACAAAAACGCGCCTCCGGCCCTTCTTCCTACATCGAGAATGGCTGTTTCTACTTCGCGAAACTCATGGTAGTTCGGCCAAACAAGCGAGGCTAGGTAAACGGTCAGCACGCAGATGAGCGTCTGGAGGATACACACCAGGACTGTCGAAAAGCCGATGTCTCTTCGCGGGTTGATTGTGTCTTCGGCCAGTGTTGAAATGGCATCGAAGCCGATGTAGGACAACGTCGCAATGCCTGCCCCGAGCAATACGGGGCGAAAGGCGAGACTTGAGGGATGCGTGATTGCAGCCCCTGACCAAAGATGGCCGAACCCGAATTCTGCTGTTACGTAGTGGATGGCAAAACCAATAAACATAAGCGCGCAGGATGTCATCAAGATCATCATGGCGGTGTTCGCGCGCGCCATTACTCGAACTCCCCTCAGATTGATCAGAGTAATTGCAGCCGTGAATAGAATGACCCAAACGGAATACGGAACCGAAGGCAGGAGACGAGCCGCGGTGATGGCTGCATATATTACACTCTCCAGTGGAATTAGAAAGTAATCGAGGATCATGGCCCAACCAGCGAGAAAGCCAATAAACGGCCCGATCGTCTGCTGGACATAAGTGTAAGTAGACCCCGCCGACGGGTAGGCGACCGCCATCTTGGCATAGCTAGAGGCGGTAAAAAGCATCGCCACCATCGCGACTATGTAACTGAGCGCCGCATGGCCCCCAGATACCTGCTGGATGATTCCGTACACCGGATAAGGCGCTGTGGGCGTGAGGATAACGAGACCGAAGAGTATCAGGTCAGTGCGAGTTAAGATCCTCTTGATTCCTGACGGCTGTCGATTGTCATCCGCAGGAAGGCGGGGAGACGAATTCATTGTTTCGCGCGATTCTGCCCGGAGTTGTTCGACTCGCCAGTAGTGAAGACGCTCTGAAACGGCATCGTGGCAGCTCCAATGATGCTGGCCTCTCCACCGAGACTTGACGGGCGGAGCACGAGATTGCGAAAGTTGACGATCTCCTTTCCCTTCGGAAACTGCTCACGAATGAGTGAAGCGACGATGGGCCACGCCTCGTTGAGAACCGAATCGATCACGATGGAATCGCAGTTAACACCCCAGATAACATTGGAGATGCCGATGCCGAGAAAATGGCAGGTCTCAGTAAGAGCATCGAGAGCGGCTTTGTCGCCCGATAAGGCAAGCTGACAAATTTTGCTTACGCGGGACCGGCTATTCTTTTCGCTGACCGATCGTCGCTTGTTGCGCAACGCCGCATAGCGTTCACACAACGCTTTGGTGGAAGCCAGAGTCTCCAGGCAGCCCGCTCCGTCCGGCTTAGCAGGGCCGCCGCTGTCGCGAATCACCATCTGGCCGAACTCTCCAGCCGCGCTCCCAGGCCCGTAATAGAGCTTTCCGTCCAGGACGAGCCCCGTCCCGACTCCTTCGTCGACCATAAGATACAGAAGCGACCTACTCGTTCGGACCTCAAGCAAGGTGCCGTAGTTGTACTCGGCTATCGCGGCCAGTCGAACGTTGTTGTCAACCTGTACTGGTATCTTCAGGGCTTCCACGAGTTTCCTTTTCACCGACACTCCCACCCAGGATGGAAGATTGCCCAGTTCGAGGACACCAGTCAGGTTGTTGACGATGCCTCGAACGCTTACGCCAAGACCTTCTATGCGAGAAAGACCAAAGCGCTTGCGGAACTCATGAAAATGGCTAATGAGAAGGTCAATCACCTCGTTCGGGCTGTCCGGTGTCGGAAACGTCAATGAGTGGACAATCTTTCCATGCAGCGTGATCGCCGCCATACGCGATTCGCTTTCCCGAATGTCAGCACCTATACCGATTCGATGTTCATCAAGGCGCAGCCGAGTACCAGGACGACCACCAGTTGAATTTTCAGCGCCATCCTCGCGAACCAGCCGCTGCCGGATCAGGCCGGATATGATTCGCGAGATACTTCCCTCGGTAAGACCGCTGTGACGAGCCAAGTCGGCTCGCGACATCGATTCGTGATCCCTCAGCAATTGAAGGATAGCCGCGGAATTGGTGCCGCGGACCGATTTCGGTCGAATGACTTTATGGCTCGGCAAACACCCAGAATACTTAATTGCCGACGGCAAGGAATTCGTTCGAGGATATCGCAGAAGTGCCGTCGATCGGAAACGAACCCCAGGGACGCAGGCGCAGCTCGAGCGCAGCGAAGGCTGGCTGCTTAAAATTTTGAAGAACGGAGCTACATCAGGCAGCGGTTTGGAGTAATTTGAGGAGCTCGGATGCGCTCAAACCGAGGTTCGATTGTGCGGCGGCGAACATTTCTGTGACGGTGGGCGGTGTGGCTTCGCGATTTTGCGGAAGGAAGCCAGAAACAGCCTTGCGAACTGCCGGGATGGACGCCGGCGCGGCGGCAACGAGCGTTCGAGCTGCTTTCTTAGTTTCCTGTAAAGTCTTGAGCGTCTTGTGGAAGGAGCGCTCGGCAGAAGTCAGCGTGCGGTGGAAGAGCGCGGCCATGCCGTGGTCGATCATCCAGACGACACGGCTGACGTCAGCGTCCAGTCCGCCGTCTCTGACCGCGGCCCTGCTCGGCCCACATGTGAGTTTCGAGGTAACGGTAGCGGTTGATGCGCCAATAGTGGTGGGCCAATTCGTCGACCAGGATTTCTTCGGTCGGGGAGGCGGGCTGGTGTTCGGCGCGGAGGTCTGCGCGAAGGGCGTCCAAATCTTCGGGGTTCTCGCCGGGGATGCAGGCGGACTTGGAATACAGCCCATGCTTAAAAGCGTTCTTAGACGACGCGGCTTTACCTTCGACGGTCTTGGGGCCTGTGGACTTCTTGGCGTTGGCGCGATTGATTTCGGCGCGGGTGCGTTTGGCGGACATTTATTACACTCCTCGCCTGGACGGTAGCGGACGCCGGTTCGGGACGACGTCCGGGTTCTCTATAAGCCCTTGAGCTTCCAAGGAAAAACGAAATTCGACCGGCCTGTGACTAACGCAGTCTTGCCGGTTTCAGAGTCCATGCCTCAAGGCGCGCGAGATCAAGTAACGTCCGCGGGGCAAAATTCCTCGGGTGTATCGGCCATCGAAAGGAGTCTTTGGCATTCGTCGAGATATATTGCTCAAAGCCGAGATTGCCATGAGCGACTCGTATGGGACCGGCGGACAGCAAGTGGGCCGCCAGAGTCGCCGTGAAGTCCGCAAGCGAGAGGGTCTCTGCTCCAAGGAACACATCGCTCGGAAGACGTCCGTTTGTTTCGATAAACGATCGTACGTCTCTAAGAGACGCATCAAAGAGAAAGGCGGGAACGGTGGGGGCCTTATAGCTCGTTGTTCCCGCCGCTGTCGGGCCGTCAACATAGTGCACCGGGAGGCCGAGAAGCTCAAGCAGGATGTCGGCCGCAGAAAGATCACCGGAAGCTGTCGACAAGTAATTGATCGATTCCTTCACATGTCGTGCGAGTGTGAGTTTATCCACGGGCGGGGCGATCGGGTTTGCATAGATTTGCAGGAGGCCGTCGGCGGCGATGAACTGAACTCCAGGCATGCTTCGGGCGTGTTTCGCGTAGGCGCTCAGAACACCGAAGCAGCGCTCGGCCTCCTGGTGAGTCCGCCTTTTGGGCAGCACCCAATCCTTGCGATCCCGAACGACGCCGTCAGCGAAATTTGCCGCATCCCAGAATTGGGTGTGTACGAATTCGGTCGGGTGATAGTAAGTGCTGATCATGCCGCCGCCCGTTTGTGAGAAATGTTTGACTGCCTCGTCGAATTTCCGAAAGCTGCCTTCCTGTTCCGGAGGATCGAGTTCGGCCCGGATCTGATAGGGTCCCATCTCGTAGACGTACAGCAAACCGCCATACCAAAACGGCTGGTCATTTAAGCCCACCTGATTTCCCGAGTCCAGGTACACAGGAATCCCCATACGCCGGAGCGCCAGGTTGCTTTGGGGAGCCCACGAACTTCCGGGCTGGCCGTAACAAACGGGGGCAATTCCAAAAATGCGGCTAATGTCCTCAAATCCCTGGTGTTCTCTTCGCAGGAACTCGGCGCCGCCTTCCAAAAGACCGAGATGTTCTTCATATACGGACGGCGTAGGCTGAATGCTATGCCAATTCGAGTGGTATCCGATGCTGTGTTTCGACAGGGCCTGGATGACGTCATGACGCCCACGCGTTTCAAGCACACGGGCCTTCTCACCGACTACCTTGAACGTTGCGCGTACGCCCAGCCGATCAAGGTCGGTAGCGATCCGGAGCGCCGCATCGTCCGAGATCGGATCAACGTAGTCTTCTGTATCGAACCACAGAATCACATACGTTTTGCTCTGAGCGAACACGATGCCGGCGAGCATCAGCAGGAGTACGCCGCAGCGCACAACAAACCTCGAAAGCATAGCCATGCTCCAGGTAATCACAATTGGACGCCGCAAGGAAGACTTTCTTGCGGAATGTAGGGAAGCGCCTCAAAAATGGCTTGCGACTGCCTCACCAAAGCCATTCATGGCTATTGACATCCCGAACCTATTGATGTACTTTTGAGGAAACTTTTCGTTTTGCTTTGGTGCAGTAAACAAGAAAGTCGTTCAAGCGGACGCGGCAAGCTTACTTAACGCCGCGTTCACTTGTTCCAAGAGTCTAGCCGGGAGCCACGCGTCTCCACCTCTTTTCAGGGAAGGAAGAAATTCATCTCATGCAGGTTTTCGAGTGCTTCCGTAGACATGCGGTCACCGTGTTCCGAGCTCCGTTTCACGGAGCGGTATTTGCCATGTGGTTCCTTTCCGTTCGTCTGCTTGCAGGGCAGGCCACGGGGAACATTTCCGGGTATGTGCGCGACGCGAGTGGGGCAGCCATACCGAACGCATCCGTAAACGCCGTGATGAGCGAGCAGCAGCTAACGCGTGTTTCGAAAAGCGACGATCAAGGATTCTACAGCTTTGTAGGGCTGCTGCCAGGCCATTATCAAATTTCGTTTCAGGCCAATGGATTCGCGGAGCAAGTGAGATCCGGAGTCGAACTTACAGTCGGTCAGGATCTTCGGGTGGACGCATCGCTGGTGGTCGGCTCGATTCAAACCAAGGTAGAAGTGGGCGCTACCACGCCCCTGGTAAACACGGTTTCCTCGACTCTGTCGGGTCTGATTGACGATCGCCGGGTAAACGATCTACCACTGAATGGACGCAATGTGATCGGCCTTGCCGGCATTTTGCCCGGTGTGACAAATGTCAATGCGCCGCAATCCATGGGGGATGCTCGCGGCGGCCCCACGATGGACGTGAACGGCGGGCGGCCAAACATGAACCTGTTTACTTTGGATGGAGGATATTTCAATAATCCTTCGCGCAATACCGGCATTAACTATCCTCCGCCGGACGCAATTCAGGAAGTTCGAATCCTCACGCAGAATTTCAATGCCGAGTACGGCCACAGTCCGGGATCTCAGGTGGAAGTGCTTTCGAAGGCTGGGACCAATGCCTTTCACGGAGCAGCCTGGGAGTTCTTAAGAAACAATGCGCTGAACGCGCGAGATTATTTCGCGCCGACTGTTCCGACAGAACGACAAAATCAATTCGGAGGAGCTGCGGGCGGACCCATTCTGAAAGACAAGTTGTTTGTTTTCGGATCGTACCAGGGCTTGACGAACCATCAACAGGCGCTGAGTAAGGTGGCTACTGTGCCTACGGCGGCAGAACGCAACGGGGACTTCACCGCTCTCGACACGACGCTTGTCGATCCCACCGATCCTCTAAGCGGCCAGCCTTTAAGAGATGCGAACGGCCGTCCGTGCGTAGCAGGCAATATCATCGCGCCGGGCTGTATCAGCCCGGTAGCGACCAACGTTTTAAAGTACATCCCGCAGTCGGCTTCCGGCCAAGTGGCTACGTTAGCATCCAGTCCAATTACAGAGAACTTAGGCGAGATCCGCGATGGACTGGAATCAAAGCGACAAACATCATCTTTTCGGTCACTATTATCAGAATGAAAACGACAGGTCCGATCCGTTCGGCGGCGGGAACCTGGCGGGTTATGTCAGCACGAGCTTCTCTGTATCGACGAAACAGGCGACAATTAATGATACCTACTCGTTTTCGCCTACGCTGATCAATCAAGCAGTCTTTGCAGTGCTCGACAGCAATTCGAACGAGGAGAACAATGAGACGATCGATCCGACCTCTCTCGGAGTCAACCTGCCACAATATCTCCCCAATGGCGCCATGGTTTTCAACATCGGAGGCGGTGGAAGCGAGGTTTCGCTTGAGCAGCAGTACGCCCACAGTATTCTCCGGTACGAGCTATCAATTTCGTGACGATCTCACGTGGATTCGGGGAAGGCACAGCTTCAAGTTCGGATTCGAAACGCTGCCCTTGAATTTTCACCAGATCTTCATCGAGACCCCGTCGATGACTTTTGACGGCATACGAAGCGGCGATTCAGCAGCAGACTTCATGCTGGGAGCTTTCGACACCACAAACGTTGCGTTTGGCGTACGGAATACTAACGCATACACTACGTTCAACTCTTTCTACGCGCAGGATGAGTTCAAGGTAAGCCCACGTTTTACCTTGACTCTCGGTCTCCGTTACGAACCCTTCTTGCCATGGGTGGAAAAAAATAACCTTATTAATACGGTTAGACCGGGACAGCAATCGGTCAAGGTTCCCGATGCGCCGCCCGGCATTGTTTTCCCCGGGGATCCCGGAATTCCGCGCGGCCTGAATAGCCCCGATCTCAACAACCTTGCTCCGCGAATCGGTTTGGCCTGGGATGTTTTCGGAACCGGTAAAACCAGCGTGAGGGCAGGCTATGGGTGGTTTTATGAATCCATCAACGGCGATTCGCTCGCGCAAGAAAATCCACCATATGCCGGATTCCTTGCGACGGCTGGGGGAAATGCCAGCGATCCGTTCGGATCGACCGGGCTAGGTAGCTCCTCCGGCTACGGTGACTGGAAAGTTCGGTTGCGTCCAGATACCTGCATATCCCGGCTATAGCTGCCCGTTGTTTCCTCTGCCGGTTTCGGGAGTATTTACGGGACCGAACCTGGTAGCCCCTTACATTCAGGAGTGGACGTTTTCGATCCAGCACCAGCTCACTTCGAACACGATGATCGAAGCTGCCTATGCAGGCAAGATCGGCACTAAGATCGAGGCGCTACGCACTTACAACCCGGCGAAATTCGAGAATGATCCGACTACGGGCTTGCCCCCTTCCGAAGGAAATGTAAACAACCGCACAATCTATGAGCCGGGCATTCTCGGTCCGCAAGAATATCTGCTCGGAAACGATTTTCGAAGCTGGTACCACAGTTTGCAGGTTCAGGTAACCAGGCGTTTCAGCCGTGGGCTGTCTGTCGTCGGATCCTATACGCTTGCGAAGTCGATCGATAGCAGCTCAACGGATAACCTCGGAGCGCAGGTTGCGAACCCGTTTGATTTGCGGCAGGAGCGCGGCCGCTCCGACTGGGATCGACGGAACGCATTCGTCGTGTCGTGGCTTTACTCGCCTTCGGTCCATTTATCGAACCGCTGGGCCAATCTTGCACTCAGCGGCTGGACCTTCACAGGCATTCAGTCCGTTCAGAGCGGGTTGCCGATTACGTTTTGGCAAGGTCAGGACGTTGCCCTGGATGGTACGCAAAACAGCCAGCAGCATGCCGAGCTGACGTCAGGAGCCACAGGCTCGACAATCAACCTGGATCATCCGAATCGTAACGCTTTCGTAAACGATTTTTTCAACGCCGGAGCGTTCGTCAATCCCAATCTTGTTGCTCCGGGAACCTATGGCAATTCCGGCCGCGGCATTATTAGCGGCCCCGCTTTTGCCAACACCGATTTCAGTATCCTCAGAGATTTTCCTCTGAAAGAGCGCCTGAAGCTTCAGTTTCGGGCCGAGATGTTCAACCTCTTTAACCAAGTCAATTTTTCTCTTCCTAACTCATATGCAAATTCGGCGCTAGTAACGTCGACCGGAGCCTTAGCAAACGGTGGCACGTTCGGCCAAATACAATCTACAGTTTCCGGCACGGGGCGGCAGATTCAATTTGCCCTGAAGCTGCTTTGGTAGGATTCGCGCATTAAGACCCAGGTAAGACCTTGACTCGTTCCGCGCTGCTCTCGCTATTCCTGGTGTGCTGCTCGCTACCAGGACAGCCGCAGCAAGCCGATCCCCAGCTTCCGCTGCTTCTCGAGCGCTACCGCACGGAACCGAACAGCGCATCCTTGTGCCAGCAAATTGGGATTGCCTACACACGATCAAACGAGTTTGATAAAGCGGGTGAATTTTTCAGGAAGGCTCTTTCGATCGAGCCACAAAACATTCCAGCCGCGAAGAATCTGGCGACCGTTCTGTGGTTTGCAGGTTCAAAGGCGGAATCTATTTCCCTTTTTCACTCGCTAGAAAAGAGAATACCCGCCGATCCGGTCCCGCAACTCTATCTGGGTCTCGGTGCGTACGAGCACAAGGATCTGGAGAAAGCCGCCACTCATTTCGAGCGTGCCGGGAACCTGGCCTCCGACAATCCAGAGGTCATTCCGATAATGGTGCCGACGTTCCTCGCCACGGGACGAGCGAAACAAGCAGAGAAGATTGTTCAAAAGAGAATTGACACGGGCGGCGCGGATGCGCAAATGTATCGCTGGCTCGGCGATGCATTCGATCGTGAAGACCTGCCCGAGCAAGCCTGGGGAGCATACTCAAAAGCGATCGCGCAAGCGCCGGCGGATGAAGACAACTACCTCACTCTGGCAGCATTCTGTATAGAGCGGAGGAATGCCGCACTGGCGCGAGAGACGTTGGCGCGGGGGTTAGCGCAACTGCCGGGCTCCGCCAAATTGACACTGGAGACCGGACTGGTCTGGGCGCTCGAAGGAAATTTTGATCAGGCAAGAAAAGCGTTTCTTCAGTCAAGCGCCTTGGACCCGAAGTGGTCTCTTCCACTGCTCGCATTAGGCGTTACGGATCTGCAAACCGGCAACAGTGAGTCCGCGGCCGACGTTTTCCGGAAAGCAAAGCAGGTTGCTCCCGATGATTATCGCTGCTATTATTTTCACGCGCTGGCGCTCAATCGATCGTCCGGCAGCCAGTCAGCCGCATCCCGCACGGAGGCTATACAAGAACTGCAGAGGGCAGTAAAACTCGATCCTTCGCACGCGCCGCCGAGAGTTGCCCTCGCGCAAAACCAACTTCTTGCCGGCCGCCCGGCTGAGGCGGAAGCGCAACTTCGCGAAGCGGTACGTCTCGATCCGGCGGAGCCCACGGCTCTCTACAAACTCGCATTGCTTTGCAGGCGAGAAGGGAAAAACGAGGAAGCGGACCGGCTGCTCGCTACGTTTGAATCGCTGAAAAAGAAGAAGGCTGAAATTGAGGAGAACAATTTCGTTCTTCTTGCCCAGGCCGTGAGATAAGAAAGGAACCCAGTCGGAAAATTGGGCGTTCTCAACAGCCAACACACCTCCAGCGACGAGATCTGTTCTTACGTCGACAATCGCAAGCCGAGGCTCGTGGAGATCCTTCGCGAGCTGGTTCGAACACCGTCGGAGAATACGCCGCCCTTGGGGGCCGAAGCCGCATGTCAACAATATGTGGCGCGAACTCTCCAGAATATCGGGCTTGAGGCGAACGTCTATGACCTGCGAGATGTTCCCGGACTGCTGCAACATGCCCTGTACTTCCCCGGACGCGATTACTCCGAGAGGCCGAATGTAGGAGCGGTGAAGAAGGGCGACGGCGGAGGTCGAAGCCTGATCCTATCAGGCCACATCGACACGGTCCCACGCGGCTCACAACCGTGGATGCATGAACCATTTGGCGGAGAGGTAGAAGAGAATCGGCTTTACGGTCGCGGCGCTAACGACATGAAGTGCGGTGTTGCGACGAATTTATTTGTGCTCGAGGCATTAAGCGAAATGAAAGTGTCTCTTGCCGGAGATCTCTTCTTTGAGTCTGTGGTTGATGAAGAATTTGGCGGCTCGAACGGAACGCTCGCCGGCCGTTTGAACGGCTATATAGCCGATGCCGCCATCATCTCGGAGCCCTCTTCTCTGCGAATTTGCGCTGCCCAGCGGGGCGGTCGAACGGCGCACATTATTTTCCGTGCCGCCGGTGGCGTGCTGCGCGAGGACAAATTGGGTACCGGCATCATCGAGCAGGTCAACTTCTTTCTGACTAAGCTCAATGATTTTGCCGAGCGCCGCCGAGCGCACGTCCAGATACACGAGCTCTACCGCGATCACATCGATCCGGTCCCGGTGAACGTAACTAAAATCGTAACCAGTCTGTGGGGCACGAAGGAACCGATCACCATACCGGAGCAGTGTCAAATCGAGTTGTACTGGCAAATGATGCCCGGGGAAGCCCAAACAGATATCGAGGTGGAGTTCTTCTCATGGCTGGATTCAGTGGTGCACCATGCGGACAGTCCTTTCTCGCAACGCCCACACGTAAGCTTTCCCATCCGCTGGCTGCCAGGGTCGGCAATCTCGAAAGACGAGCCATTGATCCTGGAGCTGGCTCGCAGCGCGACGCGCGTCCTGGGAAAATCTCCGGCCGTTGCGGGTATCGAAGGCCCCTGCGATTTGTATATTTTTCAGCAAGCGTTTGGAATCCCAGCCGTTCTGTGGGGAGCTAAAGGAGGGAATACTCATGCAGCCGACGAATATGTGGAGATCGATTCGGTGGTACAGGCCGCGAAAACGTTGCTCTTATTTGTTTGTGAATGGTGCGGGCGATCAAGCGCGTAGCCCCGTTTTTCTGAACACTGTTATGCGCGCGGGCTTCACAATCGGCGTGATGGCACTCGGGTTAACTCTCGCCGGAGCGGTTTACGGCGAAACTGCGTCGCCGCTGTTTGCGCGAGGGTATACCGTGCTTCCAACTCCGCAGAATGTAGAGCTGGGAAACAAGGATTTCGAGTTCGATAAGTCGTGGCGTCTTGAGACCGCTCCGGAAGTGAAAGCGGCAGACATCTCGGTTCAAAGCTTGAAAGAGCAACTGTCCGAGCGATTTCATCTGTCACTTGAGGGAACATCGAAGGCGACCAAGGTACTGTCTCTGGCGGTCAAAGCCAAGACAGTCGAAATCGGCACCGCGACCGATCAAAACAAATCTGCTCTGACGGAACAAGCCTACGAAATGAGCTTGTCGCCGACGCGTATCGCAATCACCGGCAATACTGAGACCGGCCTCTTTTACGGAATTCAAACTTTTGTCCAACTCTTGAAGACCGGAGACGCAGGATTGATGCTGCCCGAAGGTCGAATCAAAGATTGGCCGGATCTCGAAATGAGGATCATCTATTGGGATGACGCTCATCATCTCGAACATATGGATGTCCTCAAAGCCGCGCTTCACCAAGCCGCCTTTTACAAGATCAACGGATTCTCGATCAAGCTCGAAGGGCATTTCGAATATCAACACGCGCCTTCGATCGTCGAGCCATACGCGCTAACTCCCGCCGAGTTGCAGGAACTCACAGACTATGGTTTGAAATATCACGTGCAGCTGATTCCGTTCCTGGATGGTCCGGCCCACGACGCCTTTATTCTGAAACATCCCGAGTATGCGCAGCTTCGCGAATATCCGAACAGTAACTACGAATTCTGTGCGGTGAACCCGGAAACGTACAAGCTCTTCGATGGGATGTTCGAGGACCTATTATCAGCCAACAAAGGTGTGAAGTACCTTGTTCTTTCTACGGATGAGCCTTACTATGTGGGGCTGGCGGACAACGACCAATGCCGCGAGGCTGACCGTGCCAAGCAACTCGGCTCGGTGGGAAAGATGCTGGCAGAATTCGTAACCAAAACGACCAATTATCTTCACAAGCAAGGGCGCCAGATCATCTTCTGGGGCGAATATCCAATGAAGCCCGACGACATCAGCGCCCTTCCCAAGTACATGATCAACGGCGAACTTTATGGACCTTTATTCGATCCGGTTTTTCGCGCACATGGTATACGACAGATGATCTATACGTCGACGGAAGGCGAAGAGCAGCTATTCCCGCAATACTACATTCTGCCGTCCTCGCGGCGCTTGCATCCACAGGTTGCATCAGCCGGACGAGTCCAGGAAATGTTCGAACAAATTTCGCTGACCTCGCTCGAGAGCTTATCTTCAACGAGACCGGATGCAGCACAGGCTAATCAGGCGGACATCATGGGTACGTTTGTGGCTGGATGGGCAGATCCTGGATTGCATCCCGAGACCTTTTGGCTTGGATATGCAGCAGGACCGGCTGCAGCCTGGCATCGAAAGGCAGCTAACCCGAAGGAGACCGAAAGCAGCTTCTACCCATTGTTCTACGGGGCTCGCGCGACTAACATCGGCCGTCTCTATCAACTCATGAGTGAACAAGCGCAATTCTGGCACGATAGCTGGGAAACCGGCCCCACGAGCGCACGGACTCCGATCTGGGGCAACTCGTATGGGGTTTTCGACCCGCCTCGTCCTGCGAACGATCAGTATTTACCATTCTTGCCTGCTCCATCCTCGCCACTCTTACATCTCGATTATGATTGGCGCCCAGGAAATGAACGCAGACTTGCGTTAGCGGGCGACTTCCTTGCTCAGAATGACGAGTTACTGGACCTGATCAGAAGTAACCTAAGTTCCGCCGGATTCAATCACTACAACTTAGAGGTCTTCCTTTCGATTGCAAACCTGTACCGCCAGAATCTCGTAATGTTGCAGGATCTCGGCCGAATTTCCGCTTCGTTACAGAGCGCTCAAGCCGCTGTGGCCAAATCGGACACGCAAACCGCCATAACATCCCTGGATCGTGCGTTGAACATAGCTGAAAATATCCGTCAGTATCGTAACCAAGCTCTCAACGATGCAACAGGAACGTGGTACAAGAGCTGGTTTCCGCGTGTTCCCGAAGCTAACGGGAGGCGATTTTTGGACGCAGTAGACGATGTAAAGGACCATCAGCCGGTCCGGACTGTCGATATGAGCTATCTGGTCTACCGGGAGCTATTGTATCCGCTGGACAATTGGGCGAAGAAGGTGGTAGCAGCCCGAAACGAGTATGCGGCCGCGCACAAGCTACCGTCCCGCGCCTTCGCTCTGAAGTGGAATGACACACAGTCTGCTAAAACGGCTGCCCGTGAGCCTGATGAGTCCGATAACTAGCGGATGATTCCGCGCCGAGGCGCAGGCGCACGGGCAATCGCCAAGTGCGATCATCCGAAGATGAGCGCATCAGGTCTCTCGAAGCCGCGGCTCGAGCGAATGCATGAGGTGTTGTCCGGACACGTCGAACGTAAGGAACTGTCCGGACTGGTTGCCCTGGTCAGTCATTCCGATGCCGTCCATATTGAGACGGTCGGCACGATGTCGGTCAGCCAGCCGACGCCAATGGTGCGCGACACGATCTTTCGCATAGCTTCGCTGACGAAGCCCATTACGGCGGTTGCGGTGATGATTCTGGTTGAGGAATGCAAGCTGCGGCTCGACGAATCGATCGAGCCATGGCTGCCCGAGCTTCGGGATCGTCGAGTTTTGAACTCTATCTCGTCGCAGCCCGATGACACAGTGCCCGCACTACGCGCAATTACCGTCCGCGATTTGATGACGTACCGAATGGGTTTCGGCAGCGTGATGGAGAAGCCCGATACGTATCCGATTCAAAAGCTGATCCGTGAATATCGGATTGGCGGCGATGGCCCACCCCGGCCCGCGCAAGCGCCTGGCACCGAGGAATGGATACGGAAACTCGGTTCGCTGCCGTGGATGGCGCAACCGGGCGAGCGTTGGCTGTATCACGTGAGCGCCGATGTTCTCGGGGTCTTGATCGCGCGAGTATCGGGACAGTCGTTCGGCACATTCCTGCGCGAGCGTATTTTCGATCCACTCGGGATGAAAGATACAGCGTTCTATGTTCCTTCCGAAAAAATTGAGCGCTTGCCGGCGTGCTACTCATTCAATCGTCAGGCGAACAGGCTAATTTTGTACGACGACGCGGCGGACAGCGCATGGCTGCCTGAGCCGCCTTTCGATTCGGGCGGAGGCGGCCTCGTCTCAACGATTGACGATTACTTTGCCTTCTGCCGCATGATGCTGAACAAAGGGCGGTACCGACGCGAGCAGGTTCTATCGCGGGCCTCGGTGGAACTGATGACTTCGGATCAGCTTACCCCGGAACAACGCGCAGGCTCAGAGATCTTTTTTGGTACGCACAGCAGCTGGGGCTTCGGAATGGAAGTCGACATTCAGCGTCAAGACATCTTTCAGACTCCGGGCCGATTCGGCTGGACTGGAGGGCTCGGGACGACGGCCTATACGGATCCTGCGGAAGGGCTGATCGGCATTCTCTTCACGCAGTGCATGATGGATTCGCCAAAACCACCGAAGGTATTCAGCGACTTCTGGACGCTGGCTTACGGAGCAATCGAGTAGCTTTAGTCCGTCTAACTCACGCGCTCCGCGCGAGGACGCTGCGTATTTATCAGGGAGTTACGGCTAGTGTCTCGCGTAGCGGTAAATCTTCCGACGACTTTCCTATCATGATCTCGAAGTCGCCCGGCACCACGCGCCATTGCATATCGAGATCGAGCAACTGGAGGTCGTCGGGTGTCAACGTCAGCGTAACGGTTTTCTTCTCTCCGGGCTCCAGCGCCACTTGCTCGAAGCCGCGCAATTGTTTCACGGGCACTGCGACTGGTGTTGCGGTCTCATGAACGTAAAGCTGCACCGTTTCGGTGCCGGCGCGGCCGCCGGTGTTCTTCACGTCGACGCTAACGCGCGCCTGGCCTCCCGGATGAATCTCTCGCGGGGTGACTTGCAAGTTGCTGTACTCGTAGTTCGTGTATGCAAGACCGTGACCGAATGGAAAAAGAGGCGAGGCAGGCATATCGACATAACCGCGGTGCAATGTTTGCGTCCAAAATTGCTTAGCGGGCTTGTAATTGTAATAAGCGGGTAACTGGCCCACGTGACGAGGTATAGTAATCGCCAGCCTGCCGCTGGGATTATAGTTACCGAACAGGACGTCGGCAACGGCTTGACCGCCGCGCTCGCCGGGCCGCCAGGCTTCTACAATTGCGGGAACATGCTCCGCGGTCCAGCGGGTAGATAACGGCCTGCCGTTCACAAGAACGACGACCGTGGGTGTTCCTGTCTCGTATACGGCGCGGATAAGATCCTCCTGAACGCCAGTGAGGTCCAAACTTGCTACGTCATGACCTTCTCCGTCGGTGTGGGGATCTTTGTGCTCATTCACTCCGTTCTGACCTTCGTTCTCTCCGACGACAACGATCGCCACATCCGAGCCTTTTGCGGCGCGCACCGCATCGGCAAACCCGCTCTTATCATTTCCCAATACCTCGCAGCCCTTCGCCCGGACCACTCTGGTCTTTGAGCCGGCTTCAGTCTGGATGCCTTCCAGAACGGTGACGATATGCTGGGGAACGCTGTGCGGCGAGTAATCACCCAGCTCGTTCATTGGGTTCTCGGCATCCGGCCCGATGACAGCAATCGACTTCAGATCGTGTTTCAGCGGCAGAACGTCC
Source organism: Terriglobia bacterium (assembly GCA_963757345.1). Lineage (GTDB taxonomy): Bacteria > Acidobacteriota > Terriglobia > Bryobacterales > Bryobacteraceae > Bog-105. The sequence goes on from CAVWRP010000019.1 coordinate 86,314, forward strand.
CGCTCATTTTTGAGGAGCACGATGCCTTCACGACCCGCGCGCAGAGCAAGGTCCTGGTGCTGCTGCGAATGAACCACCTGGGTAGCGCGATCCACATCCACATAAGCGTTTTCAAAAAGCCCGAGGCGGAACTTCTGTTCGAGGACCCTTCGCACGGCACGATCCACTAACGCCACCGGAACGCGCCCTTCGTTCACGTTCTCGACGAGCGGGCCCATGTAGGCGGGCTCGTAAGTGATGTTTACATCGACGCCGGCTTTGAGGGCCAGCGCTCCCGCCTCCTTTTGTGTTTTCACAATGTGTTCATAGAGCAAAGTGCCGAAACCGCCGCCCTCGCTTACGACGATTCCCTTAAATCCCAATTCCTGACGGAGAACATTGTTCATCCACTTTTCGGAAGCGTGCGCAGGCACATCCTCGATTTCCGGATAGCCGGCCATCACGCCCATTGCGCCGGATTTCGTTATCCCGGAAATCCAGGGAAGCAAAAAGTTTTCACGGAGAGACCGATCCGAGAGTTCTACCGCGCCTCGCTCGAGTCCGCTGGCGGGTTCACTTTGCGTCGGGAAATCCGTCAGCAGCGCGATCGTCTTGTCAGGAGCGGAAATGTTGAAGCCTTGCACTCCCTGGACAATGCTGCCCGCAAGTTTTGAATAGAGGTATGGATCCTCGGTGTATGCTTCTTCGTTACGGCCCATCCGCGGATCGCGGTCGAGCTCCATTACAAGAGTGGAAAGCGCGTGGATGCCAACGGCTCTTGCCTCTGCGGCCGCGGCGGAATAAATCGACTTCACGAGGTCGAGGTCGAAGGTACTGCCGATGCTCAGGCCCTCCGGGTAAATCGTTGCGCCGGGGAACATTGCGCCATGCGTTCCTTCTTCGTCTTCAAGAAGCGGTATTTTGAGGCGAGTCTCAGTGAGCGCGATCTTCTGCAACGCGTTGAAGTATTCGGCTTGCTGGCGGGTCCCATTGTGCAGAATTTCATTAGCAAGCGTGAAGAAACCGCAGCCGGGTCCGATTTCCTGGGTGTAAGTGCCAGCCGCGAACCGTTTACAAGCTTCCAACTTCGAAGGAATGTCCTTACCGAGCTCATTCACGTAGACACAAGGTAAGTTCAACTGGCCAATCTTTTCCTTAAGCGTCATGCGACTTAGTAAGTCATCGATGCGCTCTTCGACGGGCAGTTTCGGATCGAGATAGCGGGGATTTTCTGGGGCCGCCTGGGCCGATAAGTGCAGGCCGCTCAAGACCGCTAGGCAGCCAGCCGCTGCCCAAAGAAAGCATGCTCGCTTGGTCATCATGATCAGGACAGTTTCTCTCCCGTGTACTTCTCTACTATGTCGGGATTGATTGAGACTCCGAGCCCCGGAGCGTCCGGCACCTGGAGCATCCCGTCGGCATCCAACTGCCAGGGTGTGGCGACAATTTCATCGATGAAGGGGGAACCGGTGAGGTATTCGACCAAATCGGTATTTTTGTTTGCCGATGCCAGATGCAGGTCAGCTGCCAAGCCGAGCGCCGTATTCCAGCCGTGAGGAATGAAGCGAACTCCATGCTCCTCAGCCATCCAGGCGATTCTGCGCTCTTCCGAAATTCCGCCGACTTTCGTGACGTCAGGCTGCACGATATCGAAAGCGCCATTTTGCAGCCAGGGAGTAAAGGATTGACGACGGGTCAGCACCTCTCCACCGGCAATCGGCAGCGGAGCTTCTTTTCGAAGGAGCACGTAATCGTTGAGGTTGTCAGGCACAAGAGGCTCTTCGAACCAATACACGTCATACTCAGCCAGCATCCGCGCGGTCCGTGCCGCCCATTTGTAGCCCTGCTGCCAGAAAGCGTCGCTCGCGCCTGCATCCACCATAAGCAGCGCTTCGGAGCCTACTGCATCGCGCGCAGCGCGGACGATCTCCTCGTCGAGCGCATTGCTTTTCCGGCCGAATGGGCCCCACCCGATTTTGAACGCCTGGAATCCTTCGGCACGAATTTTGCGTAAATGTTCGGCGAGCTGAACAGGCTCCTGCATGAGAAGCGAAGCATAGGGCCGGAGTCGATCCCGATAACGTCCGCCTAAGAGCCGACCCACGGGTTGTCCGGTAACCTTGCCGAGAATGTCCCACATGGCGATGTCAATGCCGCTGATGACATGCGTGATGGTGCCACCGCGGCCCAACCAGAACGTGTGTGCGTGAAGCTTTTCGCTCACGCGCTCGGGCTCGAGAGGATTCTCCCCAAGATAGAGCGGCTCGAGAACGCCAAGCGCAGCCTTCGCCAATGCGTCGTTGGTAAAAGTAGATCCCCACCCGGTAACGTTCTCATCCGTAAACACGACGATGAGCGTGTGCACACAATCGTCCGGCTTGATCTCGTTTGCCCAGCCGCCTTCAGGAGTTTTGCCGCGTAATCCGAGAGCTTCGATCTTGGTGATTTTCATAACTGCATTCGTAAGGGGCGGACAATCACAAGGCTGTCGACTTAGCCAACGCCTTCCTCCGAATAAGTGCGTATGCGGCACCCAGACAGAGCCAACTGAAGCCCACAAGACGGGCTTGCCACCGGAGGCTGAACCAGATGTACAGACACACTGCACAAGCGACAAGCGGGAGCACCAGGTAACTCCAATGACGATTTCGCCCTTTTACGAAGTAATGTCTGAACGCGGCCGCGTTCACGCCAGTGAAGGCGAGGAACGCTCCGAAATTCAGTAACTCAGCCCCGAGCTGATAGCTGATGAACATTGAGCCAATGAGAGCGATCGCACCGCTGAATAGGACATTGTAATCGGGAACCTTAGTTTTCGGGTTCAGGTGGCCGAAGAAACCTGCGGGCAAGGCGTTGTCACGTCCCATTCCGTATAGCAAACGCGCGGCGCCCAATTGTGCTCCCATGCCGGACCCGATCGACGCCACAAGCAGAGTAGCGTTGACAATGTGAAACAGGATCAAGCCGCCGGCCCGACCTGCGATGAAGCTGTAGGCAGTATCGACGTCAGGATAATGCCGGAAATCGGGCCATACGAGCTGACCCAGATATACCTCGACAGCCGAGAATAAGCCCGTGAGCAGGCAGGTAAGCACGGTCGCGCGCAAAATATTTCTTTGCGGGTTGACGACTTCTTCCGAGAGAGTCGAGATGCTATCGAAGCCGATGTAAGTAAGGGCCGCGATTGAGGTCCCTGTGAAAACGGAATGCAACGAGAAGGTGGCGGGATCGTAGAAGGGTTTAGTCAGAAAGCCAGGACCGAAGCTGCCAAGCCCAGCCAGATAGCGAACTAAACAGATCAGCGTGTATGCGACCACTACGGACATTGCGATAGCGAGCCATCGATTGGTGGCAGCCGAGGCCTCGATCCCCCGCAAATTCAGCAATACGAAGAGCACTGCGAAGAAGACAACCAGGATCGGATAGGGAATGGGGAGGATGTTCGCCGTAGCTTTGCTACACCAGATGGTGCAAATCAGAGGGTTCAAAAGGTAATCGAGGACGATGCCCCAGCCAGCCAAATAACCGGTAAAGTTGCCGAACTCGCCCCGCACATAGGTATATGCGGAGCCTGCGCTCGGATAGACCCGCGCCATCCTCCCGTAGCTCACAGCCGTGAGAAGCATGGCCACCATTGCGATCAGAATCGCCGTGACCACATGCCCGCGAGCTTCCTGAGAGACCACGCCAAATAACGGCATGGGCGCCGTGGGCTGAATAACGATGAGGCCGTAGAAGATGAGGTCCCAAAGCGTTAGAGTGCGCCTTAGCTTAGGCGCGGCCTGTGCGTCAGAGCTCATCCTTCACCTGGCAGATGTGAAGGCAGAAAAACTCTATCAGCAAAATCAATGCGGCGGCGATCGTAGGCGGAGCTATTGAATAATGGACGTGCAATACAAACGAGCCTCACAATGCGGACTTTGAGCGGTAGCAGGGCGGCACTTGCCGGAATTCTACTTTTGATTCGACTGCCGGCGTCAGGCGCTGGGTTTCGCGCTTCTGTGGTCAAGATGGATATTACACCAGAGCGCTCGGAATGGTTGATAGGCTACGACCCCCGGCAATCGACCGGCGTTCACGACCGCATCTATCACCGAATTGTGGCGATGGATGACGGCACAACGCAGTTCTACGTCGTCGCAAGCGATCTCTGCCTGTTTTCTCCGGGTCTTTACGACGAGGTGACAAGCAGACTGCAAAGGGAGCTTAGCATCGATCCGCGAAACGTGTGGTGGAGTGTCACACATTCCCACGCGACGCCGGAGGTGGGGCCATCCGGTATTTATAAGGCTTTGCTCGGCCGCTCCGATCACGAATGGGACCGCGACTACACCAATCAGGTAACGAGCGCCCTGGTGGACGGAGTTCGGGAGGCGAGGTCCAAGCTTGCACCGGCACGGATCGGGTTTGGTCTGGGAATGTCGATGGCAAACATCAACCGCCGCGCCAAGGATATTGACGGCCAAGTGTCATTAGGGCTGAATCCGGACGGATCAGTCGACCGGCAGATCGGCATTGTGAGGCTGGAACGGCCCGACGGTTCACCGATCGCGATCATTGCCAATTACGCGATGCATGGAACGGTTCTCAGCGGAGCAAACCTGCTTATAGGCGGAGATGCGCCCGGCATTGTAGAATCCTACGTAGAACAAAAAATTGGCGCGCCCATGTTGTACGTCAACGGAGCGGCCGGGAACATAGCCCCGATCTACAGCGTTTATCCGAACCCGGAAAGCGGTCATCTCTCGCAATTCGAAGTGCTGCTCGGGAATCGAATCGTGGATGCGCTGCATTTGATGGGCCCGTGCACGAACGATGTGAAGCTCGGCGTGGGAGAAAAGATCATCGAAACGCCTCGTAAGCAAGGACTCGAGTGGCCCGAGGAACTCGCGTCGTACTCTCGCACTGGTAAAGGCGGCGTCCCACTGGTCCGTCTACCCGTACGCTTTCTCAGAATCAATGAGGCAATTATCTGGTCTGCGCCGGTCGAGCTTTTCTGCGAGATTGCACTGGCGGTCCGCAACAGCTCCAAGTTTCAAAACACGTTCTACTTCGGATATACGGGCGGATGGTTGGGTTATCTGCCGACAAAGCAGGCATTTGCGGAAGGCGGTTATGAGCCGAAGACATCACCTTTTACAGGCTCCGCCGAGCAGGATCTGCTGAACGGAGTGACGACGTACATACAGGGGCTTCGCCCAGCGTCGGATAAATGAGCAACGTTCAGGCGTGCCCGACAACGCCGGCGACGAAGTTAGCTACGGACAGATTCTCTTTGGCGTTCCGGTACAGTGGCTCGTACGATGCTACGCGACGACGCGATGGAGAAAATGACGCCTCGACCGCCAACAAGACTAGAGCGGTTTTTTCGGGATCTTGGCCCCGGATTGATCACGGGAGCGGCCGATGACGATCCATCGGGCATCTCCACCTACTCGGTCGCCGGCGCTGCGTTTGGCTATGCGGGGTTATGGACGGCGCTCTTTTCGTTTCCGCTGATGGCCGCTGTACAGCTGATGTGCGCACGCCTCGGCATTGTTTCCGGGCGCGGTCTCGCGGGCGTGATTCGACGGAGATATCCACCCTGGGTTTTGTGGTCTGCCTGCACGCTGCTCATACTCGCGAACCTTTTAAATATCGGTGCGGACTTGGGAGGCATGGGGGAGGCACTGCAGATGATCAGTGGGATCCCCGCCTATTACGGGACCAGTTTCTTTGCTCTGCTGATTGTCATTCTGCTGTTTCAAAGCTCGTACCGAGCAATTGCGCGCGTATTCAAGTGGCTGACACTGGTTCTATTCGCATACATAGTGACGGCATTTCTGGCAAAACCTGAATGGCCGCAAGTGCTTCGGGCAACCTTCATTCCACATATCGAATGGACGCGAGCTTATCTCTCCGTACTGGTCGCAATTTTGGGGACGACGATCTCACCTTATTTGTTCTTCTGGCAGGCGGCGCAAGAAATAGAGGAAGAGCGGGAGCACGCGAAAGGGACTCTCGCGAAGAAGCACCATGCCTCAGATGAGGAATTGAGCGCGGCCACAACTGACGTGGTCACTGGGATGTTCCTCTCGAACGTCGTGATGTACTTCATTATTTTGACCACGGCAGCCACGCTGCACGCGCACGGCATCACGAATATCGAAACCGCTCAACAAGCCTCCGAAGCACTGAGGCCGCTGGCTGGCAATGGAGCCCGATGGCTGTTCGTGCTGGGCCTGGTGGGAACCGGAATGCTCGCTGTTCCGGTGCTTGCGGGCTCCTGCGCCTACGCGATTGCCGAGGCCGCACGATGGCGAGGAGCGTCTTTGAACAAAAAACCGCGCCGGGCACAGCGGTTCTATGCGGTGATCGCAGTCGCCATGCTGATTGGGCTTGCCCTCAACTTTGCCGGGCTGAATGCGGTCAAAATGCTGTTCTGGTCTGCAGTGGCGAACGGGGTGCTTGCGCCCCCGCTAGTAATTCTGGTGGTGCTGGTGACGAGTGACAAGAAGGTGATGGGGGAACGCATTAACTCGCGCGGTGCGCAAGCGCTCGGGTGGATTTGCGCCGCCGTGATGAGCGCAGCGGCTGTAGCGCTGCTGGTGCCTTAGAATTTCACCGGACCCAGATATTGGTCCAACCAGTCGAGCGTTTCCTTGATCAGTTCATTCCTCGGAATGTTATGGCCGGTCTCGTAGCACAACCCTGCGTTTCTGGTCCTTCGGGGTTCCCAGGAGCCGGAACATCGGCTCCTGCGAGGTTTCCGGCGGATAAAAGAAATCGAAATGCCCATTCAGCATGAGAACCGGAACCTTCACCCGCGGAGCAAAGTTGAGCTCGTCCACTTCCGGCAGCGACCGTTGAATGTTGAAGCCGGGGACAATGAGCACACAAGCTTTGATGCGATCCTCTACGGCGGGAAGCACCGATCCCATGGCTCCGCCCCAACTGAAGCCGAGATAGGCTAGCTTACTTGACATCGATCTCTGGACGGGTCTCAAGATAATGAATGGAGCGACTAAGGTCCTTCGACCAGGCGATGACGTGATCGCGCCAGGAAGTGCTGGTATTGGGATTATCCGACTTCAGATCATCTCCCCGCTCGAAGGTTCCCTTGTAGAGAGGGTACATGACGGCTCGTCCGCTCTTAATCACGAAATCGAGCATATCCGAGTCGGGCAGGGTGGCGCTGGATCGAATATCGATCGCGTGCGGAGCCGGGGAAGAATAAAACTGTCTGGAAGGGAGCCCGCGACTTTCTTCGGCAGAAAAAGATAAGCGAGGACGCGCTCATTTCCATAAGCCGCGGCAAACGAAATCTTCTCCCGTTTCCACTCGCCGGTATTGTCGACGGATTCGACGGCGGCACGCAACGGAGTCTTGTCGTAGGAATACAGGCTCTTGTAGACCCGGAACAATTCGTCCGAAACCGGCTTCTCCAGGTTGAAATCACGGACGCGAAGCGCCAGTGGATCGGTAGCCCTGGCGGCCATCCCGGCGACCGAGTACTTTGCGCAGCGGAATCCGAAGTTGGAAGATCGTTCAAACTCCGAGCGAGCATCGGCATTGTTGAACATGTAGAGAGGTTCATCCCAGGCACCGCCCAGAATGTAGCGCTTCCCGGGATCTGCCTCGTTCAAACACCACTCCTTGACGTTGCCACCCATATCGTAGGCCCCAAACCAGCTCATGCCGCGGAAGGTTCCCACCCGCGCCGGTCCCTGGCCGCTGAAGTTGCTGGCTGGCAAGATGCTGGCGCTAGCCCACGGAGAAGCCGCCGTCGCCCAGTGATAAACGGTGGGGAGTGCTTTGCCTGCCCACTCGGCATAGGCGGCGGCCTCGTACCAACTCACGCCGGTGACGGGAAAATCCTCCTGGCCGCGCGGATACTCGCCTTGCACCCAGGTGGCTGGTCCCGGCCTGCCAGTGGTGTCACGGAAGATCTGCATGGCAGCCTGCCAGGAAAGAAGGCGTCCGCCTTTCCGGAAGCCGTGCTTCCAATATTCAGGTTTCTGGTAGCCTCCTTTGTCGAGGAATTCCTTGAATTGTTTGTTGGTGGTCTCATACCGGTCGAGCCAGTAATCCCCGAGCATGATCTCGGGCACATCTTCGAACCCGGGGAGGCCGAAAAGTGACGCGGGAGTGATCTTAAGAGGACGCACCCCCGACATTGACACACCCTCCGTCTGGTGAACCATTCCGGCTGAAGATGTAGTGTCCGGATCCATCGTCACCGACAGAGAGCCAGGAATGACGAATCGTCCGAAAAAGAGCCATCGTCGACCGCTCAACCGCAGAAAAGCCCGACAGCTCGAATCTCCATTGGGCATCAACCCGCGGGAACCTGCGATTCTTGATCGGGGAATGACCGACCAATTCCCAAGCACTATCCCGAACACCAAACTCCGCCGGAAGACCGCGGCGCCGGGCGGAGTGGTGTGGATGTTACCGAACCAGGAGATTTTCGGCCAGAACGCAGCGAGTTGGGGGTCACCCGAAATGTACTTCTCAGCTCGAACTGCGAGATCGAATGCTTCACCCGACTTTTCCTGCTCAACGAGCTGCGCGATGTGCGGCAGGGCCTCAGTCCTGGCCCAACGGGCTTTGAAAATACGATCGATCCACCAAGCAGAAAGGCCCGCTAACAGCACTAGGATAAGCAAAGCGGGAACAGCAACGCGCGGCCTCTTACTTTGTTGCAGAAGCACCCTGAGATTGATACCGCTGACGGGTTCCGAAGCAAGAGCGCGACATTTCTCGAGTTGATGTGCAACGTCCGACGAGGAGGCATAACGCTCCTCGCGAGCCTTTCGCATACATCGCAGAATGATGGCCTGCAGATCATTCGGCACAGCTCGGACGAAGTCGCTGATCGGCTTGGGCTGGTCGCGAGTTACTGCTGTAATAGTCGCGGCGGTAGTTCCACGCTCGAATGCCGCCTGTCCTGTCAGCATCTCGTACAAAACGGCACCGAAAGCGAAAATGTCGCTGCGCGGGTCGACCTCTTTGCCTTCTAATTGTTCAGGCGACATGTATCGCAGGGTACCGACGACCTGCCCGGTATTAGTGAGCGCATCGGTCCGGTCGTCGGCCGCCGGCATCTGATGGAACTGCGCAAGACCAAAGTCGAGCAGTTTTGTCGGCCCGGACTCAGCAAGCATGATGTTGCCGGGCTTGAGGTCGCGGTGGACAACGCCGTGGCGATGGGCGGCGTCGAGCGCCTGGGCGACTTCGATAGCGATCTTCATTGCATGATCGGGCAGAAGCGGGCCTTTGCTGACGAGCGCAGCGAGAGTTTCTCCCTCGATGTACTCCATCACGAGATAATTGGGGCCAACATCGTATAACGTGCAGATGTGAGGATGATTCAGCGCCGCGATCGCGCGGGCTTCCTTCGAGAACCGCTCGCTAAAACGTTCGGCCGCGACTTTTATGGCGACATTGCGATCGAGGCGGGTGTCACGAGCCATGTAAACTTCGCCCATGCCGCCGGCTCCCAAGGGCGAGAGGATCTCATACGGGCCCAAACGAGTCCCGGCCGAGAGAAGCATTGCACTCCGATCTATGCGATTCTACCGCGTCGGCGTAATCGGCTAAGAGCAGCACAAGATGGTGGAGCGGATGTTCTTTCAGCTCTCATGAGCGAGGTTCTATCCTGTTAAAAATGGCATTGGCCGTCCGGAACCTGAAACGCGCTGAGTCGGCCGGATCGAAAAAATGCTTCCTCTCCAGAGGCGGCAAGGCTGCTGGACAATTCCACGGCACCGGCAGGTGATCGCCAAAGAGATGCCTTCAGCCAACCCCCATCAACAGAAAGGGCATAGCCGCGATCGGGAATTGGGGATGCCGGGTGAGATGCTTTTTATCGAGACATGCGTTACGGGCTGTTACGAGATCCGCTTCCCAGGGCAGGTGGATCGGCGCGGCACTTTCGCAAAGCCTTTCAGCTTCTCCCGTTTTGTGTCCAGGGGTCTCGAAGCGGACTTTGTAGAGTCCTTTCACACCGTGTCGAGCAGCAACGTATTACGAGGCATGCATTGCCAGCTTCCTCCCGGCGACCAGTCCAAACTGGTCTATTGCGTTACTGGAAGCGTGCTGGACGTAGTGCTGGATTTGAGGCCTGATTCTCCGTCTTTCAAATCCTACGCGCAAGTCGAACTTGCTGCCGACAGGCACAATGCCGTCTTTTTGCCACGCGGCGCCTGTCATGGATTCTACGTAAGACAGGGCCCGGCGTGCATGATCTATCGACGTCACCCGAGAATACGTTCCGCATCTGGACGCCGGAGTATCCTGGAATTCGTTTGGCGCCTCCTGGCCATCATCGAACCCGGTTATCTCAGAGCGGGATGCAGCGTTGCCGGACTTAGACGCGTTCCATTCGCCGTTTCGATCGGGCGATGAGTTTTGAAATCGCTGATCGTTGGCGCTTCAGGTCAGCTTGGACACGCAATCTCGTCGCTTCTAGGCGACGATCGAGTACTTACCGCGTCGCGCAGGGGCGCTCCATCATACGAGCTTCGGATCGATCTGACTGAGTTTGCAACCCGCACTAAGCTGGCATACGAGCTTATTCAACAGTACGAGCCGGATGCTGTCTATTGCATCGGCGGCATGACGGATGTCGACGCTTGCGAGTCAGACCGGAAGGCCGCAATGTTGACGAACTGCCACGGTCCGGCCATTCTGGCTAAGGTTGCCGCTACTTTCGGGCTTCCTTTTATATACATTTCCAGCGATTATGTTTTCGACGGGAAATGTGGTCCCTATGCCGAAGACGCTGCGCCGAACCCGGTTTCGATCTATGGCGGCAGTAAGTGGCAGGGCGAACTCGGTATCCAGGCAGTACATCCAAAAGCGCTTATTGTGCGCACGACCGTTGTTTACGGGCCGGACAAGGGCGGCAAGAACTTTGTTTACAGGCTGTGCCGATGTTTACAGAGGCAACAACCCATCAGAGTGCCGTGCGACCAGATATCCACACCCACGTACTGCGAAGATCTTGCCCGAGGCGTGATCGCTCTGGTAGCGTCCGGTGCTGCCGGCGTGTACCACGTTTCTGGCCCTGAGACTTTGTCGAGACTCGAATTCGCGATAAAAACTGCAGAGGCGTTGCAGCTCGATTCTTCCATCATCATCGGCATTCCTTCTTCAAAGCTTGCACAAAAAGCCAAACGCCCTCTGCAAGGCGGCCTGAAAACCGACAAGTTACGCAAGGAATTCCCCGCGACGATCATGCGGGGAGTGGAAGAATCCGTATGTGCCTGGAAGATACACAACGACGCCGAATGGAGGCGACCCTGGAACACACGGTGAGTGCTCGACCCGGGGCGATAACTATCGGTATCCCTACACGTAACCGTTCCCGCATGCTGCTTCGCGCAGTTCAGAGCGCGCTGACTCAAACTTACACCGATCTCGAAATTGTAGTTTCCGACAACGCCTCTGATGACGACACGGTTGAGCAGCTCCGAGGGATCTGCGACGCTCGCCTGGTTGTTCTAAGGCAGCCGACCAATATCGGGATGGTGGGCAACTTCGATGCATGCCTCCGTGCCGCAACAGGCGAACTGTTCCTTATGCTCTCGGACGATGATGTGCTCGAGCGCGATGCTATAGAGCTGCTTAGCCGGCCTTTTTTCGGTTCCCAAAGCGGCCTGTTGCCCAGCCAGATTGGCGCTACCTGGTGTCCCTGCACAATCATCACCTCGCAAGAGAAGGAGCTTTGGAAATCCTCGGGAGGTCCGATAGTTGAGCCATCCGCGTTGCTACTTGCCGGACTGTTCAATGGGCGGCGGGGTCCGCGCTTTTCCAGCGTGATGGTGCGAACGGCGGACGCAATTGCCGTAGGAGGGTATAACGAGGCCAGATACGGGGCCACAACCGATACGGCGAATTGGGGACAAGTTGCGCTGCTGTATGAGTACGCTATTTGTATCGACCGACCACTGGTGCGCTACACAAATCATGGTCAGAGCGAAACCAGTCAAGCAAAAGTTGCAGATTGGCGGCGATGGTCAGAGAATTTGCACACAGATTTATGCTCTGTCGCGCAAAAGCACTCACCGGCGCATCGTGAACGACTGGAGCGCTCAAAGCGAGACTTGCTGGCGAGTATTACTCTAGGCGTCCTGATACAGAAACTGGGGCGGCGGACTGGTGTAAGCGAGGCGATACGGGAAGTCTGGCGCTCAAGCACCCACCTTTTGAGGCCTTTCCTAGCACGCCGGATAGTCTGCGAAGGCTGGAAGCTGTTTCGCCTGCGTAAACATGCGCGGGTCACGATCAGCTCAGATGGTGTTGTGAAAGGTTTTTCGGCAAGGTTCTTCGGGCATGTTCCTTCGGAGGAACTCGTCCGTTACCTGATGGTGGGCACATGGAACACCGTATTCGGGTACTGTTCGTTCGCCTTGTTCGTTGCGCTGCTGGATCCGCTGATTCCACATGGCTATATCGTCGCGATGGTCGTTTCGAGCTTGGTCAACATTACGATTTCGTTCCTGGGTTACAAGCTCTTTGTCTTTCGCACGAAAGGTCGTTACCTGCGCGAATGGCTGCGATGCCTGGCGGTCTACAGCGGGGGAATTGCGTTTGGAGCTATTACGCTGCCCGTGGTCGTGGAGGCACTTCGCCACGGTGCTGGGCTGCATCGTTCTGCGCCGTATATCGGAGGCGCCGTCCTGACGGCATTTGGGGTTGTCTACAACTTCTTCGGCCACAAGAAAGTTTCCTTCCGAAGTTGAAGAACGAGCAAGCTCACAAACTACGCCTTCACCTCAACGGCCCTGTTCTCGGCTCGATCCCGAGCTTCTCGGCCGTGAAGTGGATAGAGCACCTGACGGTTTTGGGCCACTGGTATTTCCGCACGACCAAGATCGGAGAACTATTCGTGGCCGCAGGAGCACCCAGTCACTATCGCATGGAATCGAGCCGGGTTTGTAACGAGGATGACAGGTTCGCCTCGCTATCCCATACGACTGTTGAACGGTGGCACAGGTCCGCAGCTTGGGCCCCTATCACTTGTTCATAACCCGACGTTTTGATCGTCACGAAAGGCGTCCACTCGACCTTGCCTTCTCTCTGCGCTGGCAGAAACTCACCGCACAACATGTACTGTTTCGCTCCATCGGGAGTCGCAACGTGCCCAAGGCGAACATTACGGACGTGCGCGACAGACGGTGGGCGGTGGGAATGGAAGTCAGAAGCAGCTTCTGCAAGCAAATATTGAATGACTGAATCTAGCTGCCCATCAGAAGCAGATACTTGACCGGGACTCGCCGGCTGCAACTGGCCGCGAGGGGCAGGCGTCGTGCTGCAGGCCGCGAAGAGTAGTGTGACGAGTGGAGCGACAAGATACCGCAACCAGTCTCCTTCCGACCCCAACGAAAGAATAGCACGCACTTAGCCGTGCCTGGATCAGAGGCAAGAGCCCGTTTGGCCGACATTTTCGCGATTTCACCGATCCTGGCCGCAGACGATCCTTTTCGGCCAAGGGCCGCACTATCATTACTATGCCGCGGTCAGCCTTGTGAGTCGTGCCACCTGCGTCTCCAATATGCAACTCATGCCGAGCCCCAAACCACTACAGGCGCAACCCATCGCCTATAGCCGCATAAGTGCCGTCAATCGAACTCGCGCATATCGTCGCTATAGATGTCTTCATCTTCCTCGTCGTCTTGCTTCTCCTGGCGGAGAAGTTCTTCGTCTTCGTCCTCTTCTTCGTTCACGCGGTCTTCCTCGTCCTGATCCTGCTCCGTACGGAAATTGAACTCAGGCGTGTATTCGTAGCTCATTTGGCCGAAAATAGCACGAGGGACCCGACTAAGCCAAGCAAGGCTGGCAGCAGACCCCAGCTGGCGCAAATCATTTTCTCTTGGCGTGAAAACCCAGGTCTCCGGGAACCGATCGTTCATTAACAGGTCAAGTAGATGAGCTGCATCTCTCGATCTGTCTTTTGCCGGGCACGAGAACGCTGCGAGTCAGCTATCCTCTCCTCATGTCATCCAATCTGCAATACCGCTCTCGCGCTGTTCGCGCCATGGTGCTCTTGCACGAGGAGCATCTTCGCCGATTCGTCCACACCTGGAGACTGGCCTTGGCGAGATCAGTGAGCCTGCCACCGACCGATGACCCCGCCTATGCGTCGCTCGGAGCCTTAGGACGGCACGTGCTGTCCGCGGCCGGCGGCTACATGACGTGGATGTGCGAGGTGTTGGCATTACCGGACCCCGGAATCCGCTCTGCCCCGGAGGTGGCTGCCGTGGTCCGCGATGCGGATGACTACATGGAGCATGTCCTGGAGCGGTGGCGGGCCCCGCTGAGGGAAGTGTCCAACGAAAGATTGGAGACTCCAGAGTACCCCTCGCGATGGCAGACCCGCTACTGCATCGACTCAATGTTGGAGCACGCTGTCATGCACCCCATCCGTCACGCCTTTCAGTTGGATGAACTGCTACAGGATCTTTAGCATCGGGCGGAAGAGGTGGCGATTCGACTTGTGCAGCGAGACCGCTAAAATGGATTTCTGCCCTCGATGTCCGACCTGCAGTCGCTATCTCCTGATCTTCTGATTCATATTGCCGGTTCTCTTCGGGTTCCTATGAAGAGTCTCCTGGCCACAGTTGAGCTTCTGGACCAAGACTCCACCGTCCCCTTCATCGCTCGTTACCGCAAGGAATCGACCGGTAACCTCGACGAGGTACAGATCCGCGGCATCGAGGAAGCGCTTATTTATTTCCGCGAGCTGGTGTCCCGCAAAGAGACGATCGTCGCCTCCATTCAGGAACAAGGCAAGCTGACCGAGGAGCTAAAAGTCCGCATCGACCAGACGCTCAATAAGAGCGAACTCGAGGACCTGTATCTTCCCTACAAACCCAAGCGCCGCACTAAGGCCATGATCGCGCGGGAAAAGGGTCTGACGCCGCTGGCGGATTACCTTTGGCGTCAAGAGCCGACGGGTACGCCGCTCGAAACATTTGCTTTGTCTTTTGTCGATCCCGCAAAAGCCGTCGACAGCGTGGAGGATGCGCTCGAAGGGGCTCGCTACATCGTTGCCGAAAGCATCAGCGATAACGCCGACATTCGCAAGCTGCTGCGCCAAGCCATGTTTGAGGAAGGCTTCATCGTCAGCAAGAAAGCCCTGGACGCTGTCGACGAACAGCAGAAATTCAAGATGTATTACGACTACCGGGAACCGGTGAAGCAGATCCCATCGCATCGCATGCTCGCCATCCGCCGTGGCGAGATTGAAAAAGTCCTATATTTCCTAATCGAGCTCGATCCGCATCGCCCTCTCGCCTTAATCAGAAGCAAGATCCACAAACAGGCCGGCGATTGGACTGCCCAATTAAACCTGGCCGCCGAAGATGCCTGGAAACGCCTGCTTAACAGTTCCATCACTTCGGAAGTCCGCCTGGAACTCAAGCAGCGCGCCGACGCGGATGCCATCCAGGTTTTCCGCGAGAATCTTCAGAACCTGCTGCTCGCCCCTCCGGCGGGTCAACTGGCTGTCCTCGGAGTGGACCCTGGCATCCGGACCGGCTGCAAGATTGCCGTCGTTGACGACACCGGCAAGTTTCTCACTGACGATGTCATCTACCCTTTTCAACCCAAGAACGACATCGCCGGCGCGGAACGCACGCTGAAAGCCCTGATTGCGAAATACCAGGTCCGTGCCATCGCGATCGGCAACGGCACGGCTTCGCGCGAGACCGATGCCTTCGTCCGCGAACTTTTGAAGACGGAAGATCTCCCGGCAGTCCTCTGCGTGATGGTGAACGAATCTGGCGCCTCGATTTATTCGGCTTCCGAAATCGCGCGCCAGGAGTTCCCAGACCTTGACCTGACCGTACGCGGAGCCATTTCGATTGCGCGCCGCCTACAGGATCCACTGGCTGAGTTGGTCAAGCTCGACCCGAAGTCCATCGGTGTCGGCCAGTATCAGCATGACGTCGATCAGGACCATCTGCATAAGTCGCTCGAGACAGTGATTGAAAGCTGCGTTAACCGCGTCGGCGTGGACCTGAACACCGCTTCCTGGGCCTTGTTGCGCTATGTCGCGGGAATTAACGAACGCACAGCCCAGAAAATTGTCCAGTTCCGCAACGAAAACGGCCGTTTCCGCTCGCGCGTCCAATTGACGGCTGTGCCCGGCATTGGCCCCAAGACCTTCGAGCAGGCCGCAGGCTTCCTGCGAATCCGCCACGGCGATCACCCCCTCGACATCACCGCCGTTCATCCGGAGTCCTACGCCGTGGTTGAACAGATCGCCACGAGCTTAGGTGTTCCGCTCGAGCAGCTTATCGAACGTCCTGCGCTGCTTGAGAACGTCGACAGGAGTGGCTTGGCCGCCGGCGTCTACACCCTGAACGACATTCTGGAGGAGCTTCGCAAACCCGGACGCGACCCGCGCGACAAGTTTCTCGCGCCCAGCTTCCATGAAAATGTGAAGGAGATCGCCGACCTGCAAGCGGGGATGATGCTCGAGGGCATTGTTACGAACGTTACTAAGTTCGGAGCTTTCGTCGACGTCGGCGTTCATCAGGATGGGCTGGTTCACATCAGCGAACTATCGGACCGTTACATAAAAGAACCGGGCGAAGTGGTGAAGGCAGGCCAGATCGTAAAGGTGCATGTGCTCAGCGCGGACACGAAGACCAAGCGCATTGCGTTGTCAATGAAGACGCCTCGTTCGAAGTCTGCGCAAGGTGCGCCATCCCAGCCGAAAAAAGCTACTCTATTTCCTAGGCCGCAGAGCATGAACGACAAAGTGTCGTCGCTGGCGGATCGTTGGAAGAAACGATGAAGCGAACGAAACCGAACTCCGCCAGGGTACGTAAGACGCTGGTAGAAGACTTCAATAATTTTGAAGAGTCACCCCAATCCGCGAAGGTGCGATCGCGGCATCAAGCTATCATTGAGTGCTAAGTCCAGCAAGAACACGGCTGGTGCCGCACCCTCCGCGTAGAAACGTGCTGATTGGCGGAAGGAAATCACATGCAGATCCGGCTCGGATACGAACTAATCTATAACTTTCCGCAACCGACGCCAATGATCCTGACGTTAAGCATCCATTATTCGCGAGCCTCGGACCTTATCATTCCCGACTATCTGACCACCGATCCGCCGATACCGATAGGAGGGTATCGCGATGGTTTCGGCAACTGGTGCACCCGGGCCACGGCGCCCGGCGGTCGCATCCGTATCAAAACCGACGCGCTCATCCGCGACAACGGCCAACCGGACAGGGTCTTTCTCGATGCCCAGCAGCACGACGTGCCGGATCTGCCGGAAGAGACTCTGGTCTTCCTGCTGGGCAGCCGCTACTGCGAGACGGATCTGCTGTCCCAGGTGGCTTGGGATTTGTTTGGGCAATCGCAACCCGGCTGGGCGCGCGTGCAGGCGATCTGCGATTATGTGCACAACCGGATCACGTTCGATTATCAGCAGGCGCGAGCCACTCGGACGGCTTGGGAGGCCTTCAACGAATGTACCGGAGTCTGCCGCGATTATGCCCATCTTGCCATTGCATTTTGCCGCTGCCTGAATATTCCAGCGCGTTACTGCTCGGGTTACCTCGGCGATATGGGAACGCTGCCACCCTACGGCGTCGGAGATTTTGCAGCGTGGTTTGAAGTCTATATCGGAGCCGACTGGCACCTCTTCGACGCGCGCAACAACGTGCCGCGGATCGGCCGAGTTCTCCTGGCGCGAGGCCGCGATGCATCCGATGTCGCGATTGCCACAACCTTCGGACCTAACACACTGGAGAGCTTCAAAGTATGGGCAGACGACGCAACAGAGAACATTGGCGGTTCTGTTGCAATAAGGTAAGGCACAGGTGCAATTCAAGAGACGAGGGCAGTCCGCCAATTGAGCCGATGTTGCGAACGAATTGGGCGGGAACCCGGAACTGCCCCTTGATAGTTTTCTGCATGAGTTAAATGCCAATCAGAACCCGACCGTTACAGGTAGTGATAGCGTTTCATCTATGAAAGTCCGATGGAGAAGCGCAGGCCGCAAATCACGGTTTCTGTTTGCCATCGGGTTTACGTTTCTGCTCGCGGACTGGCGGCTAAGAGCTCAGGAGCCGCTAAGCATCGCTGAGAAGATGCAGTGGTTTCAGCACGACAAGCTAGGGATGTTCATCCATTGGGGTCCATACTCCTACCTGGCCGGCGAGTGGAACGGCCAACAGATTCCAGTCGGGACAGAAGCCGAGTGGATCATGCAGCGCTTTAACATTCCTGTTGCCGAATACCGCGAGATGGCCCACCGTCTGAACCCAATACATTTCAACGCGGAGCGAATGGGTGGGGCTGGCGAAAGCCACGGGCATGAAGTACCTGGTGATTACCGCCAAACATCACGACGGGTTCGCCATGTACCGGTCCGCAGTATCGAAGTACAATATTGCCGACTGGACTACTTTTAATCGCGATCCAGTAAAGGAATTGTCAGAGGCGTGTCACCGGGCGGGAATCCGGTTTTGCGTCTATTATTCCCACCGCGAGGATTGGGATCACCCGGACGGATTCGGCAACAACTGGGATTACGATCGCTCGAAGAAAAATTTCGAGCGTTACTTAGACGAGAAATCCAAACCGCAATTACGGGAGTTACTGACTAACTATGGGCCGCTCGGCCTCGTCTGGTTCGACCGGGGAATGGATACGAACGAACACGCCCGCGAGTTCGTGGAGTTGATTCACACCTTGCAGCCCCGATGTCTGATCAACGGCCGGGTCGGGGGATACGGGCAGGATTTGCTGGGCGATTACCAGGACATGAACGACAATGGCATGCCGACTGGCGGCCTGCAGGAGTACTGGGAGACGCCCCAAACACTGAACACCACATGGGGCTACAGCAAGTTTGATCAGCAATGGAAAACGCCAGGCGAAGTAATTCATCGCATGGTGGAGATCGTGGGCAAGGGCGGGAATTACTTACTCAACATCGGCCCGATGGCCGATGGGACGGTTCCTGCGGTGAGCGTGGCGACGCTCCGAAAAGTTGGCGAGTGGATGCAAACGAATGGCGAGAGCATTTACGGCTCCACCGCCAGCCCGCTGAGCGAACAACCCTGGGGCCGCAGTACTGTGAATGGAAACCGAGTGTATTTGCACGTTTTCAGCTGGCCCGCGGATGGCAAGCTGCGCGTCCCCGGATTGAAGAATTCAGTACAAGATGCTTATGCCCTGGCTGCGCCCGGACGCAAACTGGAAACGAAGCGGGAGAACGGAACGGAAATCATCACGCTGCCGGATCGCGCAACAGACGAGAACGATACCGTATTTGTGTTGCGTCTGAACGGGCCGCCAGTGGTAGATGCGCCGACGATCACCCAGGGCAGCGATACGCCGTTTGAGCTTGACTATATTTCGGCGGTGACGGCCGGAAAGGCCATAAAGCGCTACAACCGCGAGGGCAAGTTCCACATAGCTAAATGGACCGGACCGGGGGATTCGATTTCCTGGCATCTTCTCGTCAGCCAGGCAGGCGAGTATCACGTGCGTCTCCGGTACTCAGCGGATGCGAACGCGCAGGGCGATCGATACGCGATTACGATTGCCGGGCAGACGGTGAGCGGATCAGTTGTCGCAACGGGGGAAGCCTATCATTACCAGGCGTTCGACCTGGGGACAGTCATGCTTCGAAAGGCCGGTCCGCAGGTGCTCGAAATCAGGCCGTCGGCGGAACGTTCCCACAATTTAATGTTCTTCCAGTCCCTGGAGCTAGCCCCATCGGGACCACTGATGGTCGAGTAAGCAGCGCGAATTGTGGCGGCTACGGCGGAGTGATGCCGGGAGTCCGGAGAAGCCGGTGCTGCAGCAGTTTTGCGAACATTGTTCTTAGCCGATGACGGTGCTGAAAGCGAGGTTCTGAACGTATATGTCGATTAAGAGACTGATCGTGCGTGAACAATTTCTGGTGCGGTCTCTTGGCCTGCTCGCTGCGGGGCTGCTGCTGTCGTTTGCCTCCGGAGCCGACGATCCCCACCGCGACTATGCGGCATCGGCAACGATCAGCCGGTTCGGGATCGTAGCAACGAGTCAAACCCTGGCCTCACAAGCGGGAGTGGCAATCCTCGAACGAGGCGGGAACGCGATCGATGCTGCGATCGCGGCCAACGCTGCGCTGGGCGTAATTGAGCCGATGATGGACGGCGTCGGAGGAGACCTGTTTGCCATTTTCTACGAAGCGAAAACCGGCAAAATCGTTGGCCTCAATTCCAGCGGGTGGTCTGCTAAGGGGACAAGCATCGACTTTCTACGTGCCCACGGCGTTACCGGAAAGATTCCTGGCCAAAGCGTGCATGCGGTCACCGTACCGGGAGCCGTGGCCGGGTGGGCCGCGTTGAGTCAGAGATTCGGCAAACTATCTCTGAAGGACGATCTGACTCCGGCCATCTTCATGTCGAAGCACGGCGTTCCAATCCCTGAAATGGATGCCCAGGCTTGGGCAATCTTCGCGCCCCAGCTTCAGAAGTCTCCAGGATTCGCTCCTACGTTCTTGCCGCAAGGCCATCCACTCGCTACTGGAGAGATCTTCCGCAATGCCGATCTCGCACGCACTCTACAGCACATAGCCGACGAAGGCGCGAACGGGTTCTACAAAGGAGCGGTGGCGGCTTCCATGGTTGATTTTCTGGACTCGCTCGGCAGTCCGATGACGCAGCAGGATCTGGCAGAATTTTCGCCGGAATGGGTGGAGCCGATTTCCACTACTTATCACGGCTGGACCGTGCGAGAGCTCCCGCCGAACGGGCAAGGAATCGCAGCGTTAGAAATGCTCAACATCATGGAAAGGTTTCCTCTGAAGGACTACGGGCACAACAGTGTCCAGGCACTTCATACCATGATCGAGGCTAAGAAGCTTGCCTATGCGGACCTGACTCGATATGTGGCCGATCCGCGCTTCTCCAAAGTTCCCGTACCCGAGATGATCTCCAAGAGTTTCGCCGAAGAGCGCGCGAAGCTCGTGGGAAGCACGGCAAGCTGCCAGATTGCTGCCGCCGACTTATCAGCAAGCTCGAGCTTGACCAGCGCCGGGCAGGACACCACGTATCTCACGGCAGTGGATCGTGACGGAAACATCGTTTCCCTGATACAGAGCAATTCTGCCGCTTTCGGAACCGGACTGGTTGCGCCAGGAACGGGCTTCGTGCTGCAAAACCGCGGCACCGGTTTCACGCTGCAGCCGGATCATCCGAATTCGCTCGCGCCACGCAAGCGCCCCTTTCATACCATCATTCCGGGTCTCCTCAGCAAAGGCGATGTAACCATCGGATTCGGGATCATGGGCGGATTGAACCAGCCGCAAGCGCATGCGCAATTTGTATCCAACATTGTCGACTTTGGCATGGACATTCAAGCGGCACTTGACGCTGCGCGCTTTACGAAACCAACCTTTAATGGCTGCGACGTATTGCTTGAAAACCGGATACCGGAAACGGTACGCACGCAGCTGGCGGCCAAGGGCCATGAAGTCCAAGTCGAAGATGCTTATTCCCAAAAGATGGGACGCGGAAATGCTGTCATGCTGGATTCGCACGGCGTTAAGCACGGCGCTTCGGACCCGCGCGCAGACGGCCAGGCGATCCCCGAAAATCCCAACTTCTGGCAAGGCGTTTCGAACTGAACGAGCGATCCCGGCGGCGCTACCATATATCGAGCCGGAGCCGCTCTGTTGCGCAGGAACACATATCTTCAAAAGACTTTCCCCGGAACCGGAATTGCGGTCGCTGGAGCTTACGAAAGGAGAGCCTATCTATGTCGCAAAAACAAATTTCTAGCGGTGTGGTACACGGCGTGCCAGCAGATTTAAAAAAGGCACTTACATCCGACTCGCAAGCATTAACAGCATGGGAGGATATTACGCCGCTCGCACGCAACGAGTGGATATGTTGGATTGAGTCAGCTAAAAAAGCAGAAACTAGAAGCCGCCGGATCGACTGGGGCTGTTCAAGCCTAAAGGATGGAAAACGACGCCCCTGTTGTTGGCCCGGATGCGCCCACCGCTAATTCCAAGATGGTCAAACTGGGCATTGCGACCGCGGACTGGAGTCGGCCAACTTCCCGGTTTGCGCGTCATAAGAGAATCGCATTCCAAACACAATTCTGCTTCTGCTCTGCCATATAGCGGTTCGCACCCCTGGCGGTGGCATAAGGAATCCTATTTTCCGGTCTAACGAAAGGATTGTTGCGCTGGTCCGAGACGAGAAAAATCAGAGGCTTGGCCTTTATGTTGTCAATAGCTTTGGCAATGAACCATCCCGCAAATCCAAGACTTCTATCTTGGAAATCTCAATCTCAGCTTTGGGCAGCGTTCCTAATACTCGATTGGTCGAACGCAGCTCGATCGGGTCCATGCTCGCTCCTTCGCAACGCAAAAGTTGCATCCGAATGCGCAAGATGACCGACCCCAAACTGGGAGAAGATGCGAATTAAGATGTGGCACTGATTTTACTCTTTCTTGAGTCAGTGAAGTATGTAATGGGCCGACGCCAGCGCATCCGGCGCGGCCTGACGTCAGTCTTTCGGCATCAGCGTTTCAACCACCTGATCGATCGTGAAGCTTGCCGCCTTGGAGCGGGGTGGAAATTCCTTGAAGCTTTCCAGCCACTTCATCAGGAAGACAGGTGCAGCGTATTGGAGAAAGACATTCTCGATAAACCAGTCGTTGTACTTGAAGCTCTCTTCGCCGCGCTCGAACGGATCGGCGCGCAGATCGAAGAACTTGGGAATCCGCATTTGCGACAGCGGCTCACGCCAAACATCGAGACCCTTACTTCGTTGCTCGGCAAAGACGATCTTGTATCGCCCCATACGCATCGCCATGCAGTCGCCGTCATCGCTCCAGTAAATGAACCCTTCGCGCGGCGATTTTTCTTCTTTCCCGGCGAGAAACGGCATCAGGTTCACACCGTCGAGGTGCGCCTTAAATGTCTTGTCGCCCATTTTGTAGCCCTTCTTCACCTTCTCAACCAAATCGGACTCGCCGCCAGCTGCTGCGAAGGTGGGAATGAAATCCTGCAAGCGAGCAAATGTCGTTGATGACACGGCCAGGCTCGATCACGCCAGGCCATTTCATGACGCACGGAACGCGCCAACCGCCTTCCCAGTTTGTGTCCTTTTCGCCACGGAACGGCGTTGCGCCCCCGTCCGGCCATGACAGCACTTCCGCGCCGTTGTCGGTGGTGAAGACAACAATTGTGTTGTCGGCGATTTTGAGATCGTCCAACTTCTTCAGCAACTCGCCGACGTAACCGTCGAGTTCGACCATGCCATCCGGGTAGAGGCCCAATCCAGTCTTGCCCTTCGATGATGGCTTAAGGTGCGTGAAGACGTGCATCCTCGTCGGGTTGAAATAGCAGAACCAGGGAGCGCTCTCTTTCGTCTTCCGATCTATGAAATCGAGCGCCCCAGCCAGGAATTCTTCGTCGACTGTCTGCATACGCTCCTTGGGGAGCGGCCCCGTGTTCTCAATCGTTTGCTTGCCGACCTTGCCGAACTGCTCGTCGACTGTCGGATCGTCCTTGTCGGTTGCTTTGCACTTCAGCACACCGCGGGGGCCGAATCTCTTTCGGAACGCGGGGTCCTTCGGATAGTTGTCGTAATAAGGCTCTTCTTCGGCGTTCAGGTGGTAGAGGTTTCCGAAGAATTCGTCGAATCCGTGAACAGTTGGCAGATGCTCGTTGCGGTCGCCAAGGTGGTTTTTGCCGAACTGTCCCGTGGCATAGCCAAAATGCTTCATGAAGTCGCCGACCGAGGGATCCTCAGCGCTCATTCCGAGCGTCGCGCCCGGCATGCCGACCTTCGTGAGACCAGTACGGATCGGCGACTGTCCGGTAATAAAAGCCGCCCGACCTGCCGTGCAGCTTTGCTGCCCATAGAAGTCCGTGAACATCGCGCCTTCCTTGGCGATGCGATCAATGTTCGGTGTCCGGTAACCCATGATGCCGTGGTTGTAGCAACTGACATTGAACCAGCCAATGTCGTCGGCCATGATGAAGAGAATGTTTGGTTTCTTGTCGGTCATGTTTGCCTTTCCTAGAGCTCAAATTTCAAGGTATGACTGTTGCTTGAGACTTTCTACGACTTCTACCAATGTATTTTTTGCGGCTTGAAGGATCATCGCTGCCCAGCTTACTCTTTGCTACGCACTGTCGTGTTGAACAAGAACGGATCGTTGAAGTCGGTCTTCTCGCCGTCCTTCTTGCCCTTGACCGGTTGTAGCCGTGCCGAGAGTGGCTTGTTCCACTTCAAAGCCAACGAGGCTACATCCGCGTACATCCTCTCCAGGGTTTCTGTTGAGACATCGCCGGGCAACGGAATCGTATCGAGTCCGGTTCCACAAACCGCTGAATAGGCCAGCAGCGAGCCTACGCTGTAGGTCGCCTCGGCCCACCGCTGCGCCAGCAGCTTATCTTCCATAACAGGCACCATAAGTCCCGCGTAGCCCGTTTGTTTAACCGGAACCGCTTTCACGGCCGCGGTGATCACCCGCGCCGCTGTCATCGTGCCGCTCTCCCCAAACTTCCTGCCGGTAAATGCTTCGATGGCTGCTCCAATCGACACATCTCCCAGGGGTGCCGGCGTCGGATCGAGACCCACATACTCCCAGCCGGTTTCTTCCGCCACTTTGGAGCCGATGCGATCCGCGACACGAGCGTGCTTTGTGAGTTCATCCGTGAGATCGCGGGTAGCTTTCTCCACTTGCCAGCTATCGCGCCTGAAAACATCCCGCACGACATTGGCGGCTTCAAAGCCTATAGAGAACTGCTTTCCTTGACCCGTGTGGTAGGCGCCGGGGTAGAACGGCCCGAGCGGCTTCAGTAGGGCCGTAGCTGTAAAGTTGAAAGTTCCCTGACTATGCGCGCTATGCTCACTGACATATTTCACCAGTTCCGCAGCGCGGTGGATGGTTTTCCAGTGGATGCCGCCGTCATCCGCGATGATGGCACTCGCTTCTACTTTTTGCAACGTGGATAAAGCTTGCTCAAGCAGTTTCATGCCATGGTCGTTGTCGGAATCCTGCAGCATGCCCGGCCCAACATTGGGATCGAAATCGTCGCGTAGGGCAAGCGCGTCAATGCGCTTCAGGACCGCCATCGCCTCCTTATCGTCGAGACCAGCGACCAACTCTGCTACGGGCTGCGTCACCAGGCGAACGGTCTCTGTTTGGTACCCTTCGGCTGAGAACAACACTTTAGCCCGGCGTACAACACGCAGCGATTCTTCGATCTTGTCCTCCAGATGCGCTCGCTGTTCCGGCGCAATCCGGACGAAGGCGGTAATCGCCCTCACTCTTGGTTTCGTTCCAAACGGCTTCGCCGTTTGACTCTGGCACCGGGCCTTAGGACTAAGAACGCTCGCCGAAAGCAGGACTACGAACCCAATCACGCAAGTGCGGCTGCTTAGCAACGGTTCCTCCCCTACCCAGTCCGTCTCTTTCTCGATACCTTACGAAAGTCACTCACCGCATACGAGCTGATCGATGAAGTAAGTATGCGATAGGGCGACTTTCATCCCCAGTTTCCCTCCATGCTATTCGGAGTTCATCAAACAAAATCGCTACTCCTTGGGCCTCCTCGTACTGCATTCAATTCGGATCAGGACACGACCCAAAAGTAGCGGACAAAATATAAGACTGAAATAGTCCTAGACTCTGAGCGGCGTTCTGTGTATATTACAGTTTTCGGGCATCCTTGCCCAAGAACTTAACTTCCGAAAGAACCGCTTTGGCGTGATGCGTCGTCACTTTTCCTGTTTGGTTTTCCATCTTTTACTGGCGATTCTACTTCTCTGTTTAGGAGCCGGGTTTGCGTGCCTGGCGGCCTCCGCAGACCAACCGCCGGTTGATCCACTCGAGGCGGGAAAACGCGCCATTATGGGACGGACGGGGTGCTACCTGGTCGACTACAGTTTTGTCGAAACGGAAGCGGTGAAGCCGGATTATAAAAAGGACAACCGGGTCTATGACGTCAACCG
>CAVWRP010000020.1:0-86918 GCA_963757345.1 Terriglobia bacterium
GATGCTGAAGTCGCTGCCGGTCACCAAGCCCGAAGAACTCTGGCGCGTGGGCGACAAAATCCGCTGCTGCAACTGGGGCGGTTACACCCAGGATAGCGATGGGAATTTTTCGCTTTTCTCCTACGAAGCCTACAAGAATTTCCGCGAACACACGCCCGAGTTCGCCGACCTTGCCGCACTGCAAGCCGGCAATGCACCACTCGGTGTACGCCGCGCAGGATCGCAGGGCCCCGTCGACACGCGCAATGGCGAATTTGTCCCGGCAATTTCTTCCGTACCCTCGGTGTCCATCCCTGGATCGGGCGCTTTATGACCGACGCCGACGATCAGCCCGGCGCCCCTGCCGTGGCCGTCATGAGCTATCACATCTGGAGTGATAAATACGGCTCCGATCCTTCCGTTGTGGGTGCGAGTTATCAGATCAACGGCCATCTCTTTACTGTGATCGGCGTCGCTCCGCCCGGTTTTTACGGCGCCAAGCTCGACGGCTGGGGCATGCCCGATATCTGGATTCCGGCCAACACTGAGCCGCTGCTCGATGGCGAAGCCCAGCGCCTCAAACGCCCCAATACGAACTGGCTGGACATCGTCGGCCGCGTACGCCCCGGCGTGAATCCCAAGTCGCTCGAAGCCAAGTTGCGCGTCGAGTTCCATGACTGGCTCGCGAGCCATGTGCCCGACATGGAGCCCGGCGAAAAGCAGACCTGGCGTCAGCAGACCCTGCACCTCATTTCCGGTGGCGCCGGTGTCGCAGCCATGCGCGATCAATACGAGGCTGGTTTGAAGCTGCTGCTCATCGCCGCCGGCTTGTGCTGCTTGTCGCTTGCGGCAATCTTGCCAATCTCATGCTCGCCCGTGGCTTGAAGGAGCGCTCGCAAACGTCTCTGCGCGTCGCTCTCGGTGCGTCGCGCGGCCGGCTCGTGCGCAAAGCGCTTGGTGAGTGCACTCTGCTCGCCACCATCGGCGGCATTCTTGGAATCGGATTCGCCTACGGTGGCAGCAAACTGATTCTCTACCTCGCGTTCCACAACGGCGGCGGCCCGACGAACCACGTCCCGGTCGATGCCTCGCCCTCCTGGCCCGTTCTGCTGTTTACACTCGCGGTCTCGGTGCTCACCGGAATACTTTTCGGTATCGCTCCCGCCTGGATGACTTCGCATGTCGATCCGGTCGAAGCTCTGCGCGGCAGCAACCGGTCCGTGCGCGGCGGCGGTTCCGTCGCACAAAAATCGCTGGTTATCTCGCAAGCCGCGATGTCGCTCGTTCTGCTGTCCGCCGCTGCCCTGCTCGGACAGAGCCTGCGCAATCTCGAGCATCAGAATTTTGGTTTCGAAACCAAGGACCGCTACCTCGTCTCCATCAATCCAACGCTCGGTAACTACAAGCCCGAACAAATGGAGCCGTTCTTCGGCCAATCGACGAGCGCCTCCTGCGCATACCGGAGTGCGGATGGTCGCTCCCGCTCTCTACGCGCCAATGAGCGGCGATAGCTCGAACGAGGGCATCCGTATCGCAGGCCGTCCCGAACCCGGGCCCAAGGAAGACACCGGCGCCGGCTGGGCCCGCGTAATCCCCGCTACTTTGAAACCGTCGGCGAAAAATCATGCAGGGCCGCTCCATCGAAGAGCAGGACACTCCCACTACTCGCCCGATTGCCGTCGTCAACGAAGCTTTCGTTCGGCGTTTCTTCAAACATCAGAACTCGATCGGCCAGCACTTCGGCATGGACCGCATTCAGTACGCCACCAGATTCGAGATCGTCGGCGTCGTGCGAGACATCCGATACATGACCTGGGGTTACAAGGATCCTGTCCGCCCGATGTTCTGGTTGCCCGAAACGCAAAGCGTCAAATACGACGATCCGCAATTCAACACTTTCGACCTCTTCTCGCACTTCCTCAGCAACATCGTCATCTGGGCTCCCGGCAATCCGCCCGGTATCCAAAACGAAGTGCGCAAAGCGCTCGCCAGCGTCGATCCCAACTTGGTGGTCTACGGCGTGGAGCCGTACTCGAAAATTGTTGCGGGCGATTTTCAACAGGAGAACATGATCGCCACCCTCACCATGCTCTTCGGCCTGCTCGGCCTTGTTCTCGCCGCGGTAGGCTTGTACGGCGTGATGGCCTATACCGTCGAACAGCGTACGAGCGAGATCGGCGTGCGTATGGCGCTCGGTGCCGACCGCGTTAGCGTGGTCCGTATGGTCCTTCGCGGCGCCTTCTCGCAAATCGCGATCGGACTCGGCCTCGGTATCCCGCTCGCCATCATCGCCGGCCGGCTCATGACGCGTCAACTCTTCGGCGTCTCCCCATGGGATCCGCGCATGCTCACCATCGCTACACTATTACTCTGTGCCGCCGCACTCCTGGCCGCCTGGATTCCCGCTGCGCGGGCCGCGAGCGTCGAGCCTATGGTCGCGCTACGTGCCGAGTAGCAATCACGCCGCCCAATACAGCAGGGCCTTCACGCGGCGCTTCGTCGAACTGCCTGGCTTCGTTCTGGGTTTGGACAATCGGGCACGAATTCGACTGTCGTTCTCGTAAACCCGAAGTGGCTGATAGATTGAGGGATTGTCATCCCTGTGTCGGTTCTCATGCGCGCCTACAATTGCGGCGCTGTTTGCGACTCTCCTCACATCTTTCCGGAGCCGAATGGCTCTACAGGTTGAGATCCTGGCCCTGGGTCATCAACTCGAGGTTCTGCAACGATCTGTGAAGCGCCCAAAGCTCACACCGGCAGATCGAATGCTGTGGGCTTGGCTGTCGGCCGTCTGGAAGGAATGGCGGTCCGGTATCTTTATCGTCCAAGCGGCGACCGTGGTTGCCTGGCACCGCAAGGGCTTTCGTCTCTTCTGGACCTGGAAGATTCGTCGCGGTAAGCCGGGGAGGCCAGGTGTTCCTCATGAGATTCGCGCATTGATCCGGACGATGAGTCGTGAAAACTCGATGTGGGGCGCGCCTCGTGGTTCACGGCGAGCTTCTGAAACTGGGAATCGACATCGGAGAGACCAGCGTGAGCAAATACATGATCCATCGGAGGAGACCACCCTCGCAGACCTGGAGGACCTTTCTGGAGAACCATGTGAAGTGTATGGTTTCCGTCGATTTTTTCACCGTGCCGACGCTCCGGTTTCAGGTCCTATATGTGTTTCTGGTGTTAGCTCACGACCGCCGGCGGATTCTCCACTTCGCCGTGACCGCACATCCCACAGCAGAATGGAGTGTCCAGCAACTCCGGGAGGCCTTTCCCTGGGACACCGCACCTCGCTACTTGCTGCGGGATCGCGATCGGATCTTCGGCCGGGACTTCATTGATCAAGTCAAGGCTATGGGCATCAAAGAAGTTCTGTCCGCTCCCCGCTCGCCGTGGCAACGTGCTTACGTCGAACGGGTCATCGGAACCATTCGCCGCGAGTGTTTGGACCATGTCATCGTATGCAACGAACGAAGCCTTTACCGATATCTTCGAAATTTCCTCGATTACTATCATCAAACCCGGACGCACTTGGGATTGCTGAAGGACACGCCAGAATCTCGGCCCGTCCAGGCTGCGCAAGCCGGGGAGTCATTTCGATTCCGCAGGTCGGTGGACTCCATCATCGTTACGAGCGACGCGT
The DNA here is from genome assembly GCA_963757345.1 of Terriglobia bacterium. Lineage (GTDB taxonomy): Bacteria > Acidobacteriota > Terriglobia > Bryobacterales > Bryobacteraceae > Bog-105. Next base: position 3,617 of record CAVWRP010000020.1, read on the forward strand.
CGCCTGAATCTCCTCTCCCCTCGAGTATTTGCTTAACCGTCAGCAGTTAAGCGATTTTCTTTAAGGGACCGCGTGGGTCCGATTCCATTCTGATCCCAACCCCAAAAAGAGCGCTGACGTCTGAGGCCGATCAGAGTACACGTCAACGTCCGTGTCAAACCTCCGATTCAAGTGAATGAACACTAATCTGCCTTGACCGTTCTCTCTGATTGCATTTCCGAGAATGACAGTCTGGATTTGCTCGCGCAATGATGTGCTGGGAAATATGGCGGTGCTGTTGGCCGCCTTGGGAGTGTTCGGCACCGGAACGGGCTGGCCTGATGTGATCGTCGCCGCAATCATGGCCGGACTTGCTTTACAAGGGGCATGGCAGATCGTGCGGCATGCACAAACTGAACTGCGGCCCGCCCTGTCACATTAGCCTGTACAATACGCCAGCGCGGGCGCAAACCTGAGGTCTCTAAGCTCTCCAGGCCTACTACGTGGCCTGATACACATGCTTAGGCGGTCACCGCGCGCTGAAGAGAGGTGCAGCCGTTTCGCAGTTAGTCGGCGACACATTCGTCGGGTGCTCAGTGAAAAGTGCGGATCTGCGGGTGGGATGAGCCCGGACACCACTACATCTTGTAATGGAGACGGTGGCGTATCAAATCAGCCTGATCAGCAAACGCGAGAATCAGGACGGTTAACCGATGCTACAGCGGGAATGAGCATCACGTAGCGCGCTTGTCATAAGACTACGCCACGTACTAAATGTTACTCAACGACGGCCAACTAGTCCCAACAAACATGAGAACCGGCGTAGTGGAGGCGCTTACGCCGGCCCTCTGCGCAGAGCCAGGCTAGAATTCCCAACCGAACCCGAGCAGGTTGTGCAGATCGCCCCTCTGAAAGGTCGAAGGCTGCTGCAACGCGATAAATTCGTCCCAGATGAGGTGAGCTCTTTTTGACAATGCCTGTTGGATCCCGAGCGTCCCAGGCAGCCGTTCCCGCAACTCATGCGGCACGATGTTGTGAATCAGGTTCTCGTATAGATCGTTAGCTCGTGGGTCGTTCGGGTCACTATCCAACTCGAGCTGTCCGCGCTCTGTTGAGTAGTCGTAGAATTCTTTCTGCACCGGCCCCACGATTCGGGAGGTCAACGGTAGCCAGTGCGCATAGGCTCCCAACTTGCTGTCTTCGAGTCGCAGACCCAGAACATGCAGAGGGGCTTTGTTGAAGTTGAGGTAATTGAATACTATTTCGTCTGTGGCAAACAGCACGTAAGGGCGTCCAGGCGCGCTTGAAGACTTCAGCATGGATATCATGTCGTGCCGGTCACCGTATATCGCGGCAAGATGGTCTTGTTTCATCCACCGATTGGTTCCCTTGTAACCGATACTGACCAGCATGTTGAACAGATCGACGGAAGAAGTCAGCCCGTTTCGAATGATGTGAGTGTCGTCACTGAACCTGCCGCTCGGATCGACGACGATCAGCGGAATGTGCCAGGCCTCTTCATAAACGGTGGCCATTTTGCCTTGAAGCAGGCCGTGCGCTCCGCAATACTCACCATGATCGGATGCAAATACGACCACCGTGTTATCGACTACGCTATCCGGCAAGGAATGCAGTGCTTTGAGCACTCGCCCGATCTGGCCGTCCACAATCTGCATGATCTGCGTATAGCTGTCGAACCCCCGCTGCCAATAGCTGAAAGGCATTTTTGCGATGCCAAGTTGCAGATTTTCGGTCGGCCTCGGATTCGGATACTGCTCGATGCTGGGCGTATCCTGCGTCCTATCATCGGTAGCGCCGCCCCATACGCCTTGCTGGAAATCGTGGATAAATACCTGAGTTGATGGCTTGTTGTTCTTCAGATCCTCCCGCGATTCCCAATTGGGGGGCAGCGTCGGGTATCCGTAAGACTTTGGGGATTTTAGCTCATTCTTGTCCCACGACACGGCGGGGGGATTTTTCTCCGTGCCATAGCCGGCCTGCATTTGCGTCAGGCCATCCGGATTGGTTGCATCAGAAGCGAATAAGTCGGCGACGGTCTTAAATTCGGTGCCGGCGGGAAAGAACTCCCGGTCGTGAGGATTGACCAGGCTCACGGTCAAACACCACGGCTTGTTCAGTGGCGCCTGCTCGGTTAGCCAAGTTACTGCCTGCGAAGCGGAGTAAGCGTCGTTGTGAAAAGCCGGTTCCTGCCCATATGTCCCCTGAAGGTTGAACCCGGACGGATCGTAATAAGTCATGAAGTCGAAGCCATAGTTACCAAGCGAGCCGTTGCTGGGTGGAATAGAAGCGTGCCATTTGCCGATATAGGGAGTGATATAGCCGTTCGACCGAAGCAGCTTGCCATAAGTTGGGAAAGCCGGATTCAACACCGGCTGGAGCTTAGGCGCCGGCTGCAACGGAGAGGATGTAATGGTTGTGCCCAGCCAGGTCTGCTGAGAATACAGGCCTGTGATCATGACGCCTCGCGACGGGGTACAGGCGTTGGCAGCGTTATGATATTCACCAAATTTTACGCCGCGTCGCCATAAGCTGTGAACGTGCGGCATGTACGTCTCCAGAAACTTGTCAGGCGTTTTGATGTGGTGCGGGAATACAGTCGGGTAACGTAATTCGTCCACCAGAATGAACAGAATGTTTGGCTTGTCGCCTGGCACGGGCGTGCGTTCCGGGATTCCTTCGGCTGACGCCTTGTGTAGGCCGGAAAAAACTCCGCCTGCTACAGCGGTTGTCGTCTTTAGAAAGTCTCTGCGTTTCATATTCCCTCTATCTGATCAAGCAATTAGTTTGAATGAAACTTGCCAGGGACTGATACACCGGCCACACGAAAAGGTACTGTTACGACCTCTCTGATTGAGCGTAGTACTCCCGCATGACCTGTGGGCGCGCGCGGCTGCGTTCTCTGCATTTAGCGAATCCGACACAATCCGACAAGTCTAGGCATCCCTCGCGCGCGCGGTGTGCGAGTGAACAGCTGAATCTCAACAGCTTTATAAGCTCAGACGTTTCCCGACGCGATTTCCTCCCCGGTTCCAGCACTTCCCTTAATGCCCCCTCGAGCACCGCTCTGCGCGTGCGCGTGCCCGAGAGGCGAGGCCGCCGCGCCTGGGTATACCCCAAGCCCGAAGGTAGCGCAGTTGATGACATCCATGATAGGTCTAAGTCAAGGGGAGACGGAGAACTCCCCGCCTGAAGATCCCTACTTTCCTCTCAGGCAGGACCAACAGAGCGTTTTACCGTGTGATCGCCTACTCAGGTGAGCGCCCGATAACTTTGCACCGAAAAGTGGCGCGCTGGACGCGCTATAACGCAACGGCGGCAGCCGGGTGATAGCCCAGCACGCCCTAAAATCAAAGCGAGAACGAAAAACGCTTGACGTCAGTCAAGGCCTCTTTTTCGAGGCGTGCTGATTCGCTTGCGCCAGTTGTTCGCGTCGGAGCCGCCCAACGCGGTCGTTAAATCGGAACCGAGCGGAGAGGGCAAGGGCGCGTTGTATGCGGCGTAGCGAACCCTTGCCCACGAGCACGGGTCTGGTATCAAACAAAAACGCGTGGGCGGATCTGCGGAACAACTGGCGTGTTCAAGTTCCTGTTGGTGAGCTCAAGGTTGCGTTCCAGTGTACGTAACATCGCTGTGGCCTCACGGCCTGGGTTCCTGCTGTAGCAGAACCAGACATCCATTTGCAGTCTCGGGTTTGTACCCTCACCGATGATTGAGTTGTGGTTCAACCGGCCGGCCCTGAAACAATTAAGGGAGGTCTTGGGAGCCAGCGCTCCGTGTGCCTAGTCCGTCGATCGGCAAGGCCCGGCCGGTGATGTTACGGTTGTGGAAATTTTCGGCTTACCAGCTCAGCACGCGCTGAGTTCTACTTGGCCCATAGACGGGGGCCGCGGCAGAAACAGGCGACCTCCTCGATCCACGGCTAGTAGATAGGAAACCAACTTCCGTGCGATGGCCAGCGTGGCTCGGTTGTGGTTGCCTTTTTGCTTTTGTTGGTCATACAGCAATGCGAACTCCGGATGCCAGCGCGGCGCCACTTTGGCTGCTTCAATCAGAGTGGTCTGCAAGTGTTTGTTCCGCTGCTTCGAGATCGGTGTTCTCTGCAATTTGCCGGCGGAACTCTGCTCGGCGCCGCACAAGCCGCAATAGCTGATGGCAGCCTTTTGAGAGGCGAACCGCCCCACGTCACCAATTTCCAAAGCCCATGTCAAAGCTAAAATGATGCCAACCCCCGGAATACTCATCAGGCGAGCGAGGCCAGTTCGCTGAGAATCAAATCCGGACTTTGCGGCGCCGAGTTAGGGAGTGGAGAACGGACCTGGCGAAGCGCCTTATCCTCAGTGCAAGCAATGCACAATCAGAACTGATCTCTCCTGTCCACATTGAGGCTGCCCGCCAGAGGAAAGAGAACCATCTTGAGATGGGCTCCGCCCAAACCCGGGATTTAACGCTTTCAGGCCAGAATGCTTTCAGGGGCAGGTAAACTGCCCCGCCATTCCGGCAACCATGTCGGCGCTCAGGTTCCGTCCCCGGATTGCCTTATCCTCCGCTTGGCTCTCAACAGCATAGCGGGCCTTTCCACGGACATTTACTCTGCGGTAACATCCGTCACTGAGGCAATACGAAAGAAAAAAATACTTGACCCCGATCATGGCCTGATGGCCGCGGCGAGAGCACTGATCCAGATGCCCACCCAACTTCGCCGTACGACAGCGCTCGATGGCGCGCAGCACGCGGAGATGCTGCCAGCTTAATCGGGATCGATTCTTCTCAGCGAAGCTTTTGCCTGCTGCGCGAACGATATCGGCCACCTCAAAGGGTGGCGGATTCATCTCTTATGCAGTTTGCGGGAGCGCTTCACTTGCTCAGGGCGAGATAATTCGACTTTATCGATGGGTGTGCCCGCCGCCTTCAGATGCCGTTCGGACAGATGCAGATAAATGGAAGTCGCTTTCAGGTCAGAGTGACCGAGCAGCAACTGCACTGTAGGCAAGTCCGCTCCGCCTTCCAGTAAATGCGTCGCAAAACTATGGCGCAGCAAATGGGGGCGCACGTCTTTCGTGATGCCGGCTCTTTGCGCGGCTTCCCGGCAGGCCTGCCAGAGCACTTTCGGTGTGATCGGCTTATCAGCTCGCCAACCGTCTTTCGTTCCCGGAAACAGATAAGTCGTGGGGTGCATCCAGCGCCAGTACTCACGCAATGTCTCGAGCAGCTTCGGACTGAGCGGGACATCGCGGTCACGGTTACGTTTGCCATGCCGGATGTGGATCACCATGCGCACGCTGTCAATGTCCTCGACCTTGAGATGGCAAAGCTCAGCTCGGTGCATGCCGGTCGAGTACAGCGTCATCAGCATGGCGCGATGGAACAGATTGCTGGCGGAATCGATGAGCCGGGCCGCTTCTTCCTGTGTCAGGATGATCGGTAATCTTCGAGGCGCTCTCGGATAGGGCACTTCCTCGACCGGATAGTTTCTCTTCAAGGTCTTGCAGAAGAAGAAACGCAAGGCTGCGGTATGCGTGCCAACCGTTCGCGCGCCTTGCTTCCGTTCGTTCAGCAAATAGAGCTGATACTTCCGGATCTCGTCTGGCCCGAGTTGATCCGGTGGTCGATGGAAGTACTTTGCAAAATCCGTAACTGTCTTGAGATATCCCGTTACGGTAGTCTGTGAATAATTACGACGCTGGGAGTTCCTCCAGCATCAGTTTGCGTAAGTGGGTCACAAGTTTCTCCTTGTGACCCGATACTCTATCGACCTTTATCTACTGTTCACCGGCCACGCGTAGCGTCCGCCGCGCGGTCGGCTTCGTTCTAACGGGCATATGGCGAGAAGAGAGGTCAAGCCGAGGCGAAGGGCGTATGGAATCGGATCAAAGTGGCGGCGAGGCCGCATTTGGTGGGTCAAGGTCTTTGATTACAAGGGCAAACCGATCCGAAGAAGCACAGGCTCAAGCAATGAGGCTGACGCCGACGATTTACTGGGCCAACTACTGCGAGAGCGACCGTGCGGTGATCTTGCCACCGTTGGATCATCCGGTGCGATCAACATCGCCTATGTGCTCGACGCCTACATGGAGCGCAAAAGAAAACTCGCACCGGGGACGGCCAGAACATACCGTTCCCAAATCAACAATTTGCTCAAGCCGTATTTCGGCCTCATTCTCCCTGCCAAGCTCACTACAGACATGCTGACGGATTATCGCGAAATGCGGGAAAGAGAAAGGGTTCAGAATTTCAATGGGCCGAACGGCACACCAACACGGCTCAATCAGAGAGTGAGCGCCACCACCGTCAATCGCGAACTCGGCTTACTCAGATCCGCATTGCGGGATACGGCCAAACGGAGACCCAAGGCTATTTCCGCTGTGCCTTACTTTCCCATGGAGTCCGAACGAGACAACATTCGGACGGGTTTCATAAGCCAGGAAGACTTCGAAGGTAGGCTCTATCCCCAACTACCAAGACATCTCAAAGCGCTGGTCGCTTGCGCTTTTTTCGTTGGCGGACGCAAAAGCGAATGGCTCCGACTGAATTGGGAAGATGTCGATTTTGAAGAGGGTCATTCGTTTCAACAAAACGAAAAACAAGCACGCGCGTGAGGTGCCGATTGTTCCCGGTCTGATGTTTGAAAGCCTCGCTGAAGCCCGCAGAGTGAGAGACGCCGCTTGGCCGAACGAGCCCGCCGTTTTTTTGTATGACGGCGTGCGGATGACTACGGTCGGGAGCGCTTGGCGCAAAGCGTGCGAGCGGGCCGCCTTTGCAGATCTTTCGTTCCATGACATGCGAAGATCTAGCAACAAAAACATGCGCGACAAAGGGATACCTCAAGGTACGCGGATGAAGATTATGGGCCATCGCACGGCAAGCATGGATCTTCGATACGGCATCGTGGACCTCGGCGACGTTAAGGAAGCTGGCAGGAAATTAGCGCGAAAGATGCCTTCGGGAGGCTCTGATGATCCTTTATAGGCACAAAAAATGGGCACAATCTTGTGCCTATTTTTCAGCAGACACTTTAAATGATTGGAAGATCTGGAGCCACCCGCCGGGATCGAACCGGCGACCTGCTGATTACGAATCAGCCGCTCTACCAACTGAGCTAGGGTGGCGCAATCTTTTACGAGTGTATCCCAAAGTCCCGGCGGCCTCCTGCCCAGCTATGCTGAGGATAGTTCTCCTGAGGATTTCCAGACTCTTTGCCCGAACTTCCCGAAGTTGAAACCGTCGTTCGTTCGGTAGCGCCGTTCATTATCGGTCAGCGTATTCATGCTGTCGAACTTCTTTCTCAGCGAGTAACGCGGGGGGATCGCCGACGGGCAAAGAAAGGCCTTTTGGGAGCTACAATTCGCGGTGTCCGCAGGCACGGCAAGCAAATACTAGTCGATCTAGACAAGGGCCTACTCTACGTTCACCTCGGCATGACCGGCAATCTTCTTTGGAACGCTCCCCGCGGCAAGTATTCTCGTGCCGTGTTCGAACTTGACGAGGGGGTACTAGTATACAACGACGTGCGGCAATTCGGCCGTGTCGAGTTTTATACGAAATTACCACCTGAATTAGAAAAGGTAGGGCCTGACGCTCTCCAGGTCGATTTCCCTGTGTTCTTTGAGCGCCTAAAGAAGCGAACTGGGCCTATCAAATCGCTCTTGCTAAACCAATCCTTTCTGAGCGGCGTAGGTAACATTTACGCAGACGAAGCTCTCTACGCCACCAGGATTCATCCCCGTACGCCGGCTGGTAGCATCTCGCGCAAACGTGCAGAGGCGCTTCATGGCAATATTCAGAAGATTTTGTGTCTTGCGATCGAGCACCGGGGATCGTCTATCTCCAATCACGTCGATGCTCATGGAGAGCCGGGCGCATTCCAGCAACTTCACTTCGTATACGGAAGAAACGGCCAGCCATGCCTTTCCTGCGGAACATCCATCACAAGAATCGTTCTGGGCCAAAGAGGGACCCATTATTGCGCGCGGTGCCAGCGGGCCTGATTTGGAATAGGTTCAGGCTCTTTCTCAGTGTATTCGCGAATAGAGTCCGCTATCTGAACTACTTGTTTCATTGCCCTCACATTATGGACGCGTACGATATGTCCACCCATGAGGATGCAAGCGGTCACCGCGGCCGCTGTCGCAAACTCGAGATCGCCGCCCTCCTGTTGCAGAAACGCTTTGCGCGAAGGACCAACGAGGATGGGAAAATCGAGGACACGGAGTGCATCCAGGTTAGCGATGATTTCCGCATTCTGCTCTTTGCGCTTTCCAAACCCGAGCCCAGGATCAATAACAAGTTGATGCTTTTGAACACCTGCTTGGCGGGCGCGATGCATGGCCGCTTCAAGATCGATTAGGATCGACCGCATCAGGTTTTTCAGCGGCGGCAGCTTCGCCCAGGTCTCTGGTGTGCCGCGCATGTGATTGATAACCAGACCTGCATCATGGTTAGTGACGACCTTGGATAACTGAAGATCGAGCAAAAGACCGGTTGGATCATTGATGATCTCTGCTCCATGGTCCAAGGCTCGCTCGGCAACTCCCGATCTATACGTGTCGACGGAGATCGGGATACTCAGCTTACCTTTAAGCCTCTTGAGAACCGGCACCAGTCTTCGTAACTCCTCAGCTTCCGGGATCCGCTTCGAGCCTGGCCGCGTCGACTCGGCACCAATATCGACAATGTCCGCTCCCTCCTCTTCCAATTCCACGGCTCGCGCAAAAGCTTTATCAGGATCGGAATACTGACCGCCATCGGAAAAGGAATCCGGTGTAACGTTGAGGACACCCATCAAAAGCGTCCGACCGCCAAGCATGATTTCGCGATGCTTTAACTTCCATTGAAAACGTTTGCCCATTAGCCTAGACTGAGTGTCACATGCGGCCGGATTTATCGCGACACTATACCAAGCCTGGTCGCTGCCGTTTGGCCCACGCGACTTGTTGATCAAGCGCAGCCGCAAGGCGCGGATACTGAAGACGCAGGTATTCGAAATTCTCGTCCCAGAGATCGGGAGCGCATCCGGTACGCCCTCCGGGGAAGGTATAACGCACACCGTTGGCAAATGATCTGAACATTTCGGAAGACATTTCTTCCAAGAGATCGTAAAGATGATTTCCCGAGATGCCCGCCGCCCTCAAGGATTGCTGGGCACGTGTCAGAAGCTGTGCGGGCAAGGCGGTCGCCAGCAACTGGGCGGCAAAATACAAAGGTTTGGCGCCGGGCCGGAGCTCGAAAACACCTGCGTCGCTGCGTTTTAAGAAACGTTTCAAATGGCGTACTGCAACGGCCTGACCTTCGATGACAAACCAGCTTCGGCGCAGGCTCTGAACTGGCAGAAGCGTTGCGGTGCATGCACCCAATTTCTCGAGCGGCGTAAGAGCGGTGGCCGCTTTGCAGGTTTCGCATAGGACGACCGCAACATCCTTCCAAACCAGATCGGATGCACAGAGCTCTTCCACAATTCGAGGAATAGAAGCGTCGGGAACCCGCAGCAAAATCATTCGTACGCGTTGCAAATCTTCGTAGCTGCTGACTGGGTAACCTGCTCTTAAGTAGTTGGAGAGCCGTCGTGCAACGCGAAGTGATCCTGCTTTCACAGGACCTAAATCTTCCGCGAGGCTCCTTAATTTCAGCACCGCCGAAGAGGTTGCATTACCTTCAACCACTAACCCGAGTGGTTGTTGGCTTCTCATAAACCTCGCTCGCTTTCAGCGCTTTAATCCGATCCCTTATCTGAGCAGCCTTTTCGAACTCAAACGTCTTCGCCGCTTCGCGCATCTTCGTCTCAAGCTCCGCAATTAATGTCTTCCGCTGCTCGGGAGTTAATTCAAAATCAGAGTCCGTTTCCTCTTCCAGGGATACCGTCACGTAATCGCCTTCGGCGACTGCAACCAAGCTCATATCGATAGGCTTGATGATCGTCTGCGGAATAATGTGATTCTCTTCGTTGTAGGCCCGTTGGAGAGCTCGGCGTCTTCCAGTTTCCTGGATGGCTCGGTTCATACTTTCGGTGATGACGTTGCCATAGAGAATCGCACGGCCAAACACATTCCGTGCAGCCCGGCCAATGGTCTGGATCAAGGACCCTGCGGACCTCAAAAAACCCTCTTTATCCGCATCAAGCACGGCAACTAGCGACACCTCGGGTAGATCCAGCCCTTCGCGCAGAAGGTTAACGCCAATCAGCACATCATACCCTCCACGCCTCAGGTCTCGCAGGATCTTGATTCGATCCAAAGTACTCACTTCCGAATGAAGGTAGGCGCACTTTACGCCCACCTCGGAGTAGTATTCGGCCAGATCCTCCGACATCCGCTTAGTGAGCGTTGTCACCAGAACGCGTTCGTTCCGCTCCGTCCGGAGTCGGATCTCGTGCAGGAGATCATCTACCTGCCCTTTCACCGGTCGTACTTCGATTTCGGGATCAACCAACCCGGTTGGCCGGATGACTTGTTCCACGACCACACCCGCGGATTTAGTCAACTCGTAGGGGCTTGGTGTGGCAGACACATAAACCGTCTGATCCACCCGATTCTCGAATTCTTCAAACGTCAGTGGCCTGTTATCGCGCGCGCTGGGCAACCGAAACCCATACTCAACCAGGATGTCCTTGCGGGAACGATCTCCGTGAAACATCCCCCTTAGTTGTGGGACTGTCTGATGGCTTTCGTCGATAAACAGAAGCGCGTCGCTGGGCAAGTAATCAAGCAGCGTAGGCGGCGCTTCGCCGGGTAACCTCCCTGAAAAATGCCGTGAGTAATTTTCTATACCATGACAGAAGCCGATCTGCTTGATCATCTCGAGATCAAACATGGTCCGCTGATAGAGGCGCTGAGCCTCGATGAGTTTTCCGCTTGTCTCCAATTCTTTTCGCCACCATTGCAGCTCGTTCTCGATACTGCGCATCGCCTGTTCGCGGGTCGGCGCGTCCATCACGTAGTGCGTCTTCGGATAAATCGGCAGCCGCAAATAAGTTTGCTTCACCTGCGCGAGTACCGGATCGATCTGGCTTAAAGACTCGATCTGATCGCCCCACATCTCAATGCGATAGGCGTTATCGTCATATGTCGGATAAAGCTCGATCACGTCGCCCCGTACACGAAACGTTCCGCGCCGGAAGTCATGATCGTTACGGTCATAGAGAATTTCTACCAACCTCTGCAGGAGTTCCTTTCGGCTTATAGTCTGCCCTTTCTCCAGCATCAGTAGCATTCCGTAGTACGCTTCGGGCGATCCAAGACCGTAGATGCAGCTTACACTCGCCACGATTACGCAATCGCGCCGTTCAAATAGTGATCGAGTCGCGGACAATCGAAGCTTGTCGAGTTCGTCGTTGATCGTCGCTTCCTTCTCGATGTAGATGTCGCCGGACGGAATGTAGGCTTCCGGCTGGTAATAATCGTAATAACTGACGAAATATTCAACGGCGTTATTGGGGAAGAAGCTCTTGAACTCGTGATAGAGCTGCGCTGCCAAGGTCTTATTGTGTGCCAGAATCAGCGCGGGCCGCTGGCAAGCTTCTATAACCTTCGCAACGGTAAAGGTTTTTCCAGAACCTGTGACACCCAGCAGGACTTGATGTTTCTCGCCATCGAGCACGCCCCTGGTGAGTTGCTCAATCGCGGTAACTTGGTCCCCGCGCGGCTGGTAGTCGATACCGAGGTGGAAGGGCACGCCATCAGTATAGGGGCGTCTGCCTCAAAGGGCGATGGGCAGAGAGTCAGCGCGTTCCTTCTCGGCGTTATACTCGCATCCGATAAGCGAAATGCACGAAATCAAGTACAACCAGATGAGCAAGACGACTACCGTGCCGAGACTCCCATAGAAAAGGTTATAGTTTGCGTGGTGAACGTACAAGGCGAAGCCCAGTGTTGCGACCAACCAAAGGGTGGTTGCAACAAATGCCCCGGGCCAGACGCGCATGAATCTTGATCTAGCTCCGTGGCGGAGCCGCAACGGCTCCGGGCGGTAGTTCGGACCGAAGTAGTACAGCAAACCAGTGACAAACGTCGTCGTACAAAATGCCAAAACGTAGCGGCCTATCCTCCATACCCACTCAAGCGGGCCGCTCAATTCCGATCTTCCCGTCCAGTGAATAGAGGCGGCTTCAATACGGTTGCCGAACAGAATTAGAGCAGATGCGCCGACAGCTGGGAGCGCAGCGATTAGAACAAGAAAAATTGCCATGGCGCGCTGCTTGAAGAAAGGACGTCCCGAAGGGATTCGATAGGCAGCTTGAAATCCCTCCATAAGCGTGATCATTGCGCCTGAGCCGGCCCATAAGGAGAACAAAACGGCGACAACAGGTAGAGAAATCGGTCTCACTCCACGCCGTCCGCCGAGATAGGACAAAACCAATTGTTCGGCCCCGGGCGGAACCACCTGCCGTGCAAAAGTCGCTATGACGTTGACGACGGCTTGCGCATTTACTTCGAAGAGAATTGCAGTGAGCGTTGTCAGAATTGGAAAGAGAGAAAGAAGGCAGGAATAAGCGGCCCCTTTGGCTATGCTAAAGCAGTTATCTTCGTAAGCCGCGATAAACGCTCGGCGCAGGAGCCACCAGCCTCGAGCAAAGAAACCAAGCTCGATGATCAGCCCGTCAGGCTGGCCTTTGGGTGGTGATGTTGGTAGAGGCGTCGAGACGCGCTCGGACAAGATTCAGATCCTCGCTAATCGACTGTAGTCTGATGAAAGGACTGCACAGCGGTCTTACCGGTCGATGTCGCTTTGTCGCCAGTCTTCTCTTTGGGAAAGTTTGTTGCCAGGTAGTCGATGACGATGTTAAACTCATCATCCGTTCCGTTGGCACCTCTATCGACCATCTCGCTCACGGTACGCTCCCAACCTTCCTTAGTTTCATGCCTTCCCAAGACAATTTCAGGGGCATGGCAACCGCCACAGATCTTCTGTACCAGCGGCTTGCCCGGGCCATCGGGCAAGCCCCCAGCTGCCTGAACACTCCAACTCGTGCCTACCATGACTGACATTGCGCACACGGTACAAACCCGTAGGACAAAACTCACGAAAACAGACTCCTGAACCATTATCTAGAACACAGCTTGTGAAACAACTTTCTCGATGAAACACAGGAGCTTCGTTCACAAATATTCTCGAGGTCGGCACATGCAGAATAGGGAACAACCCCTTGAAAAGCCTGCACAATAAATGATGCCAGAGCCACGACAAAGACTCTTTGCTATCCTGGCGTTTCTATATCTTTCCTGCCCTCGTCAAATCGCGCGAGGACTAAGCAATGCATCTCTTTGAGCTCACCCGAAAACTTATCGATATTGAATCAGTCACGCCCAACGAAGGCGCCATCGGCGATTACCTTTGGCAGCATCTGAGCGCGTTGACGGCGCGCTTTCAAGGTGAACTCGAGCGAATGTCTGTCGAAAGCGGTCGGGATAACATATTCGCCAAATTTGGAGACCCGAATACCGTCCTCTCCACCCACCTGGATACAGTTCCGCCGTTTATCGCGTCGCGAGAGGACGAGACTCGGATTTGGGGAAGAGGAGCCTGCGATACCAAAGGCATCATTGCTGCCATGATCCTGGCCGTGAGCGAACTGCTGGAAGGAGGCAAGCGGAATTTCGGACTCTTGTTCGTCGTGGGAGAGGAACGAAATAGCGCTGGTGCATTAGCAGCAGCGAGAACACCAAGAGGCAGCAAGATTCTCATAAACGGAGAACCAACTCAAAACAAATTGGCGATAGGCTCCAAAGGAGCGCTTCGTTATGAGATCATTTCGCGCGGTCGAATGGCGCATTCGGCATATCCGGAACTCGGCGAATCGGCTATCGAGAAGCTGCTTGAGGCGCTCGGGCGGATTAGACAGGTGCCGCTACCAACGGATGCAACCCTTGGAGCGAGTACCCTGAACATCGGGATCATCAAAGGTGGGAGGGCGCCTAATGTCATCCCAGATGAAGCCCGCGCGGAGATTTTCATCCGAGTGGTATCCGATGTCACCGATCTGCGAAGGAAGATCCAAAAGGCGGCTGAGCCTCAGGCCAAGGCCGAAGAGGTCCTCCATATTCCGGCAGTGCACCTGGGCTCCTTAGAAGGCTTCGAGACGACGGTCGTAGCCTTCACAACAGATATTCCGGCATTCAATGGGACCTGGGGCGAGGCTTTTCTTATCGGACCCGGCAACATTCACGTTGCGCACACTTCTGAAGAGAACATCCCGAAGGACGAGCTCTATGCGGCGGTGGGTATATATAAGGAGTTGATTGAGCGACTTTCGCGCTAACATGATTCACTACGCAGATATGAAAACGATTGAGGTAGGAGTCCTCGGTGGCACTGGTATGGTGGGGCAGCACTTTATCCGCTTCCTGCAGGGACATCCTTGGTTCAAGCTTGTCTGGCTCGGAGCAAGCGATCGCTCAGCGGGCAAGATGCTTTCCGAGGCGACCGCATGGCGTCTCGACGGTGACATGCCGGATACAGCGGCGCGTCTTATTGTCTCCGACTCGAAGCCAGGGAATGCGCCGCAACTACTTTTTTCGGCAATGGATGCGTCAGTCGCTACCCAGATAGAGCGGGAATTCGCGAGCGCCGGACATACGATCGTGTCTAATTCTCGCAATCATCGCATGGAGGAAGACGTTCCCCTCGTGGTCCCTGAAATTAACCCGAGTCACCTCGGGCTGATTCCCGCTCAGCGAAAGCGCCGCGGCTGGAAAGGGATGATCGTCACCAATCCGAATTGTTCGACCATCACGCTGGCCCTTGCTCTTGCCCCACTCAAGCAATTCGGAATCCGCCGGATCATCGTAACGACGATGCAGGCCGTTTCCGGCGCTGGATACCCTGGCGTCGCCTCGATGGACATTGTTGCGAACGTGGTTCCTTTCGTGAGCTCGGAAGAAGAAAAGATGGAGCAGGAGACTCAAAAGATTCTCGGCGAGATCTCGGGCGGAAAATCCGCGCCGCTTGCCGCGAAGGTAAGTGCACACTGTAATCGCGTTGCAGTGGTGGACGGGCACACGATCGTAGCCTCAGTCGAGTTGGAGTCGAAACCCTCGCCGGAAGAGGCACGCATGGCGATCGAGACTTTTCGCGGCCTTCCGCAGGAGAGGAATCTGCCGAGCGCCCCATCGAAACCGCTTATCTATACGCCTCAACAGGACCGCCCGCAGCCGCGACGCGATGCGGAACGCGAAAACGGCATGGCAGTTTTTGTTGGGCGCCTGCGGGCGTGCCCGGCCCTTGATTTGAAATTCGTAGCTTGCGGCCACAATACGATTCGAGGTGCGGCTGGAGCAGCCGTTCTCAACGCCGAGCTCATGGTCTCAGAGGGTCTTCTCGACTAGCAGTAAGCCTGATGATCGTAATGAAATTCGGCGGGACCTCCGTCGAGTCAAAGGAAGCCATAGCGCGCGTGACGGCAATCGTTGGGCGTCATGCAGACCGCTGTCCGATCGTGGTCGTCTCAGCCATCGGCAAGACCACAAACAAATTGCTTGAGATAGCTCGTGAGGCCTCGGGCGGCCGGCGAGAACAGGCACTGGCGCTCGTGGACGAACTCCGGTTGCACCACCTCAGCATCGGATTGTCTCTCGCGGGTTCGGCGGCCGCTGATCTCGAGCGTCTCATTCGGGCACATTTCGAATGGCTGGAAGAGTTGGCAAAAGGATTATCGGTTGTGGGCGAGCTTTCGCCCCGATCAATGGATGCGGTCGCGAGTGCCGGAGAACGTCTTTCGAGCCTTATTGTGAGCTTCGCCTTCAAGGCGGCAGGTTTACCCACGCAGCATGTCGACGCAAGACGCGTAATACTCACAGACGACCGATTCACTGAAGCGCGTCCGCTTTTTGCTGAAACCTACGCAGCCCTGAAAGAGACGGTTGTGCCGGCGGCCCTGGATGGGATTGTTGTAATTGGCGGGTTTATCGGTTCAACCCGCGATGGACATACGACCACGCTTGGCCGTGGCGGTTCCGATTACTCGGCTGCAATTGTTGGAGCAGGGGTCAGCGCGGAGGAAATCCAGATCTGGACTGATGTTGACGGCATGCTTACTGCCGACCCGCGCATCATTTCAGGCGGCCACCGCGTAAAAAGCCTTTCCTTCGCTGAAGCGGCTGAGATGGCTTATTTCGGGGCAAAAGTATTGCATCCGGCCACGGTATTACCAGCAGTTGAGAAAAATATTCCAGTCGTTATTCTGAACTCACGTCGAGCGGATACAGGAGGTACGCGAATTACAGCTGAAGCGACCCCTTGTGGAAACCCAGTGAAATCGATATCTTGCAAGCGCGCTGTCACGATTGTCAATATTCGTTCGACGCGCATGCTGCTGGCGCATGGCTTTTTGAAACGCATTTTCGAGATTTTCGATCGATTCGAGACCAGCGTGGACATGGTATCCACATCTGAAGTCAGCGTGTCTCTCACCCTCGACGACTCGACAAATCTGGATGAAATATCCAAGGAGCTCGGGACATTCGCAGAAGTCGATGTGGAGACGCAACAATCGCTCGTGTGTCTGGTAGGCGAGAACATACGGCATACACCTGGTATCGCGGGCCGGGCATTCCAGGTTTTGCGCGATCTGAACATCCGTATGATCTCTCAAGGAGCGTCGTTGCTGAACCTCGGATTCGTCATCGCCGACGCGGACGTGAACCGAGCCGTGGGCGCTTTACACAAAGAGTTTTTCACGGAGCTCGACGCCGCCGTGTTTGACTGACCATATGCCTTTGCGAAACCGGTTGGGAATTGTAGGCTACGGCAAAATGGGAAGGCTCGTCGCACAGCTCGCACCTGAGTATGGATTCGAAGTGACGGCACGCATCACGAGCAGTGGCGGAACTTTAAGCGATTTTGATGTCGCTATCGAGTTTTCTACGCCGCAAGCTGCGCCGGAAAATCTAAAGCGCCTGGCAGCCGCCAAGATTCCAACCGTGTGCGGTACGACAGGTTGGCTTGATCACTTGATTGACGTCACGGCCACGATAAACCAAAATGGATCCAGCCTGGTTTGGGGTCCGAACTTTTCGGTCGGAGTGGCGGTGTTCCGGAGATTAGCAGGCGTGGCCGCCGAACTCCTGAAGAATGAAACCGACTACGGAGCCTGGGCCTGGGAGATTCACCATGACGCAAAGAAAGATGCGCCTTCCGGGACGCTTTTGCAACTAGTTGAGAGCATGCGCCAGCGTGGCTACCAGCGACATATCGACACAAGCGCTAATCGCGCCGGCAGTCATCCTGGTACTCATGAAATTGGCTTCGATTCTGCGGCAGATACAATCACTTTGCGCCACACGGCCAGAAGCCGCGAAGGGTTTGCTCGCGGCGCGTTGAAGTCAGCGGCTTGGATCGTCGACAAGCAGGGTGTGTTCACATTCGACGATGTACTTTTCGGAGGAAAACTCTAGACTGGAATCAGGAGACATCATGTTTACCGGTTGCGGCACGGCTTTGGTTACGCCTTTTCGATCGGACCTCTCAATTGACGAATCAACACTTCGTTCCCTGGTTCGCCGCCAGATCGAGGCAGGGATTGACTTTCTCTGCCCTTGCGGAACTACCGGGGAAAGTCCGACTCTGAGCCATGAAGAGCATTTGCGAGTGGTGGAGATCGTCATTGAGGAAAGCAGTAAAAGAGTTCCTGTGCTGGCGGGTGCGGGGGGCTATCACACAGGGGAGGTTATAAGGCTGGTCGGCGAACTGGAGAAGCTCGGCGTTTCGGGCATTCTCTCAGTGACACCGTATTACAACAAACCCACCCAGGAAGGCCTGTACCAGCATTACCGCGCCATCGCTCGATCGACGAGCCTCCCTGTCATCGTTTACAGCGTCCAGAGCCGAACCAGCGTTAACGTGGAACCTTCTACCCTTGTTCGTTTGGCGGAGATCCCCAACATTGTAGGAGTAAAGGAAGCCTCGGGCAGCATCTCGCAGATGGCAAGCATCCTGGCGCGTGTCCCGGATTCGTTTAACGTGCTTTCTGGTGACGATGCCGTAACAATTCCGCTGACTGCGCTGGGCGGGAAAGGAGTAATCTCGGTCGTCAGCAACGAAATCCCCGGCGAGTTTAGCGCGCTTACTCGGTCAGCCCTTAATGGCGACTTCGAAACAGCCAGACGGTTCCAGCGAAAGTACCAGGCCCTGATGGAAATTAATTTTGTGGAAACGAGCCCAGGACCTGTTAAGTTTGCGCTGGCACGGATGGGCCTGTTAGAACCCGTGTGGCGCTTGCCGCTTGTGGCACCCCAAAAGGAATCCCAACAAAAGATTGAAGCCGTGCTTGAGAGCGCCGGGTTACTCGCCGGGGTTCGTGCTTGAACGTCGAGCGAATCGAGCAGCTCTTCAATGAACCACCAGAAAGATACTCGATCGAGGACAGGGAACTTTTCGAAGATTTCCGGGAACAATTAAATCGCGGAGCAATCCGCGCGGCAGAGCCAGATTCGCTGCACCCTACTGGCTGGCGGGTCAACCCGTGGGTAAAAAAAGGCATCCTTCTTGGGTTCCGTATGGGCGGGATTGTAGCGATGAACGGGCAGTTCTTCGACAAATCTACCTACCCGCTCAGAGAATTCTCGCTCGATGACCGCGTGCGCGTGGTTCCGGGCGGATCAAGTATCCGTGATGGCTGCTATGTCGGGCCCGGAGTGACCTGCATGCCGCCCATGTACATCAATGTAGGAGCTTACGTCGACCAGGGAACAATGGTCGATTCTCATGCCCTCATCGGAAGCTGCGCGCAGGTAGGTCGCAACTGTCACATTTCGGCGGCATCCCAACTGGGAGGCGTCCTCGAGCCGGTAGGCGCCCTGCCCGTCATTGTCGAAGACGACGTCTTAGTGGGCGGGAACTGCGGGATTTACGAAGGCACGGTGATCAAAAAGCAAGCCGTTCTAGGAAGCGGTACGATTCTGAACCGATCGACTCCGGTCTACGACCTAGTTCGGGAGACCGTGCACAAAGCTACCGACGACAATCCACTCGTTATTCCGGAATCGGCTGTTGTAGTGGCGGGCTCACGCCCCGTTCAGACAGGAATCGGAAAGAATTGGGGTATCTCGCTGTATACGCCCGTGATCGTCAAGTATCGGGATTCGCGAACCGAGGCGAAGGTTCAGCTTGAGGATCTGCTCCGAGGCTGAATCGGACTAATGCGCGTCCTTTTCGCCTGGCTTCGTTTCAGGATTTCCAAGGTCGGCGAGAATGCGTGCGACGTAATCTTGAGTCTCCGCAGGGTATTGAGAGGGATCGAGCTGGTCGGCGCGTCCTGTCCCCGCGTTATAAGCTACTAACGCGAGCCTTAGATCGCCATTGTACTTGTTCAACATTTGCTTTAAGAATGCGGTTCCAGCATCAACATTCTGGGCTGGATCAAAGGGATCAACAACATGGAGTTGAGCTGCCGTGGCAGGCATCAGCTGCATGAGTCCTTCCGCACCCTTAGAGGAAACTGCACAGGGCTTGAACCCTGACTCCTGCCGTATGACGGCGCGCACCAATTGTGGAGATAGAGACTGTTTTTTCGCGGCTTCCGTGATCAATGGCTCGACGATCGAACTCTCGAGCGGTATGCAATCGCTCTCGATCAGTGGTGCAGGTGGCGTGAGGAACTCGAAATCGGAAGTTGTTGCTTCCACCTTGATGCCAAGCTGCTGGCGGAGTGAATCTCTCTGCTTGCGGATTGATTCACGCTGCATATCGAGGGCCGTCGGCTGTGCCGTTGGCGCCTTGGCATCGGGGGTCGTGGCAATGAGCGGGAGAGCTCTCCATACGAGAAAAACAGCGACCCAATGTTTCACAAAAGCATTAACTTAGTGATCTTTACTGAAGTAAGATCTCATTAGTAATAGCTTCGAAATTACGCCTCCTTGCCGCCACGGAATGCCTCTTCCATCTCTTTGAACGACGGCCGGACAGCAGCCGGTATAGATCGGCGCGAGAACTCAACCGCGAGGATGGGCGCCGCACCACGAAAGAATGCAATCAAACCCGTTCGCAGGCAATGGTAATACTCCGATTCGGCATCGTTCGACTTGGTGATGCTGGCAGCAAGCGGCGAAAGAAAGCCGTAGCAAAGCAGAATTCCGAGGAATGTGCCGACCAGCGCGGCTGCGACCTTCCTGCCGATCTCTTCCGGTGGGCCGCCCAAGGAGCCCATTGTGATGACGACGCCGAGCACGGCTGCGACTATTCCTAACCCCGGCAGCGCGTCAGCGACGGTCGTGAGGGCGTTCACAGGCACGCTGACCTCCCGATGATGGACTTCGAGATCGAGCTCGATCATCTGGTCAAGGTCGAAGTGCGAGACTGTCCCGCTCATACCTGTCCGGACCGTGTCGCAGATAAAGGCAACGACGTGATGGTCTTTCATCACTTCGGGATAGGTCTTGAAAAGCTCGCTGCTTTCTGGTTCTTCAACGTCGCTTTCAAGAGAGGTAAGGCCGCTCTTTCTACCTTTCTTGAAGAGGTCGTTCAGCATTTTCAGTGTCTTGAGATAGCGGTCTTTGCTGAATTTGTTTGACGACAGGACGCCGAGAATAGCCTTGAAGATCTTGATGATAACCAGCAAAGGGTTTGCAATCAGCAGCGTTCCTATAGCTGCTCCGCCGATGATGATGAGTTCGGCAGGCTGAACTAGAACGCTCAAGTTTCCGTGCTCGAGAAGGTATCCGCCTAGGATTGCGCCTATTACTGCCAGAATTCCAACGATCGAAATCATGAATGAGCCTCGCTATAGTTATCGGCGAGTCGGGCGCCGGATTATATGCGTACCGCAAAAACGGCTGATCTTTCTTTTTCCTCGAATTCGACAATCACGGCTCCGATATAAAGTCGGAGGCGCTCGTGAGTTCTGATTATGCTTACCAAGCCTATGTAGAGGGCACGGTTCTTAGCGGAAATCCAGTTGAAATGGTCATTGCCTTATATGAAGGGGCAATCGAAGCGGTCGCCAGAGCAAAAAACTGTTTGGCAACCGGCGACATCTGGGGGCGCTCCAAAGAAATCAGCAAGGCAGTCAAGATTTTGACAGAACTGCTGGTCTCGCTCGATCATCGCCGCGGCGGTGAGATCAGTCTCAACCTGAAACGTCTCTATAGCTACATGCAATGCAGGCTGCTAGATGCCCATGCGCTGAAATCAGAGGAGCACCTGAGCGAAGTAGAGCGGCTGTTGCTGAACATAATGGAAGGCTGGCGCGGCGCGGCGGATAAGATGGCAATTGCGATGCACGACTCCCTCAGCGACGCTCGCGCTGCATTCTCGGAGGATTCGATGCCCGATTATGGGGCGTCAACAGGAGCTTTCAGCGAAGACTTTGCCCCGAGTTCCTGTATCTCAGCATTATTCTGATTGGATTTTGCCATCGCGCGCTCGATCGTGCTTGCCAGGCCGAGTCCGCCACTGCTTGCGAGCGCATTGGCAAGCTGCGATTCGGCCATGTCCATTGCCGAGTCGTCTCCGGTACTTTCGCCGCTCCCTAACCACCCGTCGGACCCGGCATCACGTGCAGACTTCAACATTTCGCCAACCAGCAGCGCTTCGAATTCCTGTGACGCCTTATGAAGCCGTACATCATCTACGTTGCCCGGACTGGAAGCAGGGGGAGCGGATAAAGGTAAAGAAACGTGCATATTCTTTAGATCACCTCAAGTTCTGCATCAAGGGCTCCGGCAGCGCGCAGGCTTTCGAGAATCGCGATCACATCACGAGTTGTTGAGCCTATTGCGGCAAGCGACTTAACTAGTTCTTCAACCGTTGCACCTTCTTTGAGGAGTACATTTCGCGACTTCTCATCCTTTGCCGCAACACTTACCTCGGGAACAACAGATCCCGGTCCCGCATTGAAGGGACCTGTCGGTACCGGAATGAGATGCGTCTGAATCTGCACCGTCAGATTGCCATGCATAATTGCCACCGGAGCAATTCGCACTTCATTACCTAAAATGACAGTGCCTGTACGCTCGTTGATCACGACCTTCGCGACGCGATCGGGCTCAACGGTGAGGCGTTCTAGTTCCGCAATAAATTCGGTTGGCCGGCTGCTGTATTCGGGCGGAAGGTTAACCGTCACGAGACTCGAGTTATCGGCATGCGCCATTGAGTTGAAACGCCGGTTGATGACTGCCGACACCCTGGCGGACGTCGTGAAATCCGCCTCCTTAAGCTGAAGCTTCACGGTGTTCCCAAGCGGGACCGATGGTCCCGAGCGCTCGACAGCCACGCCGTTCGGGATTCTTGCCACGGTTGGATGATTGACTGTTTGAGAATTTGCCGAAGATCTTCCAGCGATGAAGCCGCCTGTGATTACGGGCCCCTGAACTGTTGCGTACACCTGCCCATTTACGCCCCGCAGGGTGGTAAGAACGAGCAGACCGCCCTGGAGGTTTGTTGCATCTCCAATGGCGCCCACCGTTGCGTCTACATTCGTTCCGGGCTGAGCGAACGGCGGGAGTGTAGCCGTCACAATCACCGCGGCGGTATTCTTAACTGTGATCAGCGTGGGCGAGACGCTGACACCCATGCGTTGAAGAAGATTGGTCAAGCTCTGTGCTGAGAACAGAGTCTGCTGACGGTCGCCGGTACCATTCAGACCAACAACAAGGCCGTACCCCACAAGCTGGTTCGTTCGTACTCCCTCTATCGTCACAAGGTCCTTTAGTCGCACGCCTGCATCAACAGGCTGATTGGATACCGGGACAACCGGCAGACTGGGTAGAAGCCGGAGATGCACCCCAGGCCGATACGTTTGGTGCCGTCTGTGGAGCGCTACTCTGTTGAGCATTCAGAATCGCGCCAATCAGGACTAGTAGCGTAAGAAATCGAAGGTACATTTTTGAGGATCAGAATGGGAGCAGTCCGAGAAGTATCCGATAGAGAATGTTAGGCCGGCGAATGGCATCGTTCACAACACCCTTGCCGTTGATCTTGAGTTCGAGCTGCGCGATGCTGCCCGATTGAACAGTGTTTCCGTTGGAGAGGTCTGCCGGGCGTACTACCCCACGCACGGTGATGACCTGGTTCTCCGAATTAACAAGGGTGCTCTTCGAACCTTCTATGACCAGGTATCCGTTGGGTAGCACATCTACTACACGCGCGGTCAATACGGCAGTCAAAGTAGAAGTACGCGAGGTTGTCCCGTCCCCGGCGAGTGCCTGCGCCGAGTTCATGTTGATGAGATTTGCAAGAGGCACGCTCGCGGCCGGCGGGAAGGCTGCGGAAGAAATGGAAGCATTCGCGCTCGAAGAACGCGACGTTTTGGTTTGTCCGGTTGCGACGGCGGATGCCTGCTCGCTTACGACGATTGTCACGATATCATCCACACTGCGAGCGCGAACGTCAGCCGCCATATCGGCCAATGTTGCGGGAGACGACCAGAGGGAGCCGGGGCTCTCGGAAAGCGCGGTGGCGGCGCGCCTGTGAGCCGCCTCGACATATTGATCCAGCGGCGAGTCCTGCGGCGTCGTAACTTGCTTCTTCGGCTTCTCGGCCTGAAGCAAAGTTCCAAGCATCAAAACCAGGCTGCATGCACGTCTCATGATTTCCTTCCGTCGACAACTAATCCGACCTGCCCCCCCGGCACGATGCTGGCCACACCTTTCTCTTCTACGCGGGCGCGAAAAGAACGGCCGCTGCGGGGATTCCGTACCGAGATAATCTGTCCTTTGCGCCCGTCGGTCTCAGCAACGACCTGCACTTCGAGCCGCGCGGCACCGGTCTGAACAATTACGGAAATCGCATCGCCTCGGCTCACCTCGCGCGGAGATTCCACCATTTCCTCAAGCAACGCTATACCTGGCGGGATCGAACGACGGGCAAGCATTCCCTCTACCTGTGCTGCATTGGTCAGGTATTTCTCGCGTCGAACCGGTCCGTCATAAGATTCAAGGCGCGTCTGTCCCGCTCCAATGGATTCACCCTCCCGCAGATCACTTACGGCAACCAAATGCTGCTCTTTGATTTTCACGATTGCGCGCGCCCAGACCGGAAACTTTTTACCATCTCCGTACCGAACGTACCCCCGCCATACTGACGCTTTCTCAGATCCGAACACGAGTCCCGAAAGGGGGAATACCATCTCTCCATCCGGCACAGGAATGAGACTGCTTTCGACGATCTGGACCGAGGGCGCACGGCCGTCGAGCTCTTTGAGCATGGCGCTAAGCATCGCCGCGCGGTCCGGCAAGCCCAGTTTCCACGCGAAGCAGACTTCGCTTTCAGGATTGCCATCAAGATGATTAGCCAGGGCGATCCGCCTTAACTCGGGAATTCGAAAAACCCGTTGCACTCCGGGCACCGGCGCGAGACCAATTCGAACATCGGGCGCTATGCTGGACAGGGCCGGAACAGCCGCCGCAAGATCATGACCGTAGAGCCACTCTGACTGAATCAGCTGGCACGCCGGAGAAACCAGAGCAAGCAGCAGCGCAAACATTACTGCGCCACTTGGTTGACTTGCTGATACATTTCGTCCGCTGCCTTGACGACTCGCGAATTGGCTTCGTAGGCGCGCTGGCTCTGGATGAGGTTGACGAACTCGCCGACAACGTCGACATTGGATTGCTCAGTGTAACCCTGCATGAGCGAGCCCAGTCCGTCTGTGCCCCCCGGCGCCCCAACCTGCGGATCACCCGAAGCATCGGTGGCAGTGTAAAGCGTGTTGCCGATTGCGTTTAGACCACCGGGATTCTGGAAATTCGCGAGCTGGATCTGACCGGCCTTTTGCGCAGCAGTCTGATTGGCAAGCGTGAAGCTTACAGTACCGTCCTGCGCGACCGTGATACTTTGCGCAGTGGCGGGAATCGTGATCTGTGGTTCCAGGGCATTGCCATTCGCGTCGACGACGTTTCCGTTTCGGTCGAGTTGAAAGGAACCCGAGCGAGTGTAGGCGAGTTCGCCTGACGCCTGGCGAATCTGGAAAAAGCCCTTACCCTGAATCACCATATCCAAAGGGTTGTTAGTTTGCGAAAACGCACCCTGCGAAAAGATGATTTCGTTCGAAGCCGCCCTCGTTCCCAGGCCAAGCTGGAGGCCGGCCGGAACAGTCGTCTGCTGGCCCGCTGCTGCGCCGGGCTGAATCATGTTTTGATAAATCAAGTCTTCGAATTGAGCCCGCCGCATCTTATAACCGGCCGTGTTGGCATTTGCAAGATTATTCGCGATGTTATCGACGTTCAGCTGCTGGGCGGTCATCCCGCTCGCGGCGCTATAGAGTGCACGTATCATGATTTGTGTTTAGTTCTTCTCAGTGGTTTCTTTAAGACCCGACTTTTGCGACTTCTTCAATGGCCTGACGATTCATTTCTGTTCCCACCTTGATCGCATGCTGCAGCATTTCAAAGTGGCGCATCAAAGAAATCATCCGGGCTGCCGATTCAGCCGGCGTCGCATTGGAGGATTCGGTCTTTCCTTGAAAGACCTGAGCGGCAGATGGAGTAACCGGGTTTGCTACTGCATCGCCATTCTGAAAATAAACGCCCGCGCTGCGCGCTAGCTGGGACGAATCCTTAAAACTCGCAAGCTCAAGCTGACCAAGCGGGTTGCCATCCTGCAGAATCTGTCCATCGGTACCGACCTGCAGAGGACTTCCCGATTGCGTCTGCAAGGTCTGGTTGCCTGCCAGACGCACCGCATAGCCTTCGGGAGTAACCAATTGGCCCTGCGCGGAAATGTGAAAATTGCCGCTACGCGTAAAGAGGGTGCCCGACGGTCCGTTCACCGAGAAAAAGCCTGCGCCGGAAAGTGCAAGATCTGTCGGATTGCCGGTATTAACCATGGTGCCTTGAGAGAAATCCGTCCACTGTTTCTGCACAAGAGGGGAGACACCAACGCTGGCATTGAAAGCGTCGTTTGCTTCGGGAGCGAGATAGGTGCTGTAAAACTCCCGATCCGCTTTGAAGCCCGCCGTCGATGAATTGGCAAGGTTGTTGGCGAGCATGTCGAACGAATCCATGCTGGCTTGAAGCCCGTTGGCGGCAGCGGCGGTAAGTGGGTCCATGCTGTAGCGGCATTGTGCACATTGAGGGCCACACGAAAAGCGCTCTAAAGAGGCTGTAAGTCAGCCGATAAGAACAACGACGTAGGTGGAGGACAAGGCGTCACGCGTCGAAATCCTGTCGCTCGGAACGTGTGTCGATCAGTTTCTTGACACACTGTTGAGACTCAGCCGCCGCAGAAATGCGTGAAAGCAAGTCTCGAGCAACTTGGCCCTTTCCGTGCATGTATTGCCCGCGTGACTGCATCGCATATCGCGGCAAGTGCGAATCATAGCCATTACGCGGCGTCAACAGTTTCACGTGGCGTATCGCGCCAATCTGTCGCCGAAGAGCCGGAAGAGGACTTCCAGAGCGCCTTTCGAAAGCAGTTGTCTGCGCGCAGCGACTCGCAAACGATGCCGGCGAAAAGACAAGAAGGCACGGGCAGCACCGCGACAGACTCTCCCGCCAAGGCCCAAAGCGATGCGCAGGAGAGAACATCAAAGGGATCCCGGCAGCATCCACAAGATAGCGAGAGGAGAGAGGGCGCTGAGGATCACGAACGATCAGACGTTTCCTCTCAAAGAGACCGACCAACGGACGGCGTCAAACGACCGAGCAAGGGCGTTCAGCACGACGACGATACGGCAGAGCATCCGGTTGAAGATGAGCAAGCGGCATTGCCTGATCCATCCCTCTCGGCCGCCTTCCCGACTCCCGCTCTCATAGAGCCAGGCGCAGGGACCGACAACGAGCACCTGGTTTCCGGAAAGACAAGCAACGTCGACGCGGCCTCGGATACGAGCTGTAATCCGGCGGAAGCTGCGACGGGTGACCTCGCGTTTGCGATGCGGATTACGGCGCCTGGCCAATCAAGTGAAGAAGCGACGCCCGCTGAGTCCGAAGCAGAGGAGTTTCAGCAAAACACTGGAGCTTCGGCCTTGCGTAATCAGGTTGAGACCGTAACGTCGAACGGCCCGAGAGCGCGCGAGGCAGATCCGCCGGCGATCGTCGAAGCGGCTACAGAGGTACATTTGAATTCATCCCCAGCGAACACGCCCGCGGCTCCGGCGGAAGAAGTTGCAAAGGGATCGGCGCACGGTTTCGAAGCAGAGTTCAGCAAATTTTTTAACCAGCCAGTAAAATCCGCCCACGTACAGATCTCAGGCGCGGATAATCAACGCGTTGACATTCGCCTGCAGGAGCGCGGCGGAGCATTGTCAGTCACGGTTCGATCCACCGATACAAAACTTACGCAATCCCTTCAGGATCGTGCCCCTGAGCTCAACTCGCGCCTGGCGGCCGAACATTTCCAGAGCGAACTTTGGACTCCTCACGCGACGAAGACGGCGCAGCAACGGGACGCAAACGCCGGAAACGGATCCCCGTCCCAGGACCGCGGAAAATCACCGCAACAGAATCCCAATCAGAATCAGAACGGCAAGAAACAGCCGGAATGGATCGAAGCAGTCGAAGCCCACTCATGGGCTTCTCAGAAAAGGATAGAGTACACATGGCATCAATAGGCACAATCCCCCCCGCTACACAGACAAATCAAACAGCAGCAGGGACCTCCGGCTCTTCTTCAACGACGGGCTCCGGGGCAGATCCCCTCGCGAATGAGTCTACATTTCTTACACTGCTGGTCTCCCAATTGAAGAACCAGAATCCGGCGAGCCCAATGGATGGAACCACGTTCGTCACACAGCTCGCCCAGTTTAGCGACCTCGAGCAGAACCTCGCCATGCGACAGGATCTGGATTCCATCAACTCGAAATATACCGGTACCGCGGCAACTGCGACTGCGGGCAACGGAGATACGACTACCCAGGGATCAGACAAGAGCGCCAATTAAGGCCGGATCAATTTATACAAGGAACGATCTAAAACATGTCCAGCACATTTTCCATTGCGCTCTCCGCGCTTCAGGCGTCCTCGGAGGCGATCAACACCACCGGCAACAACCTCGCGAATCTCAACACGAATGGCTTCAAGGGAAGCTCAGTTTCCTTTAAGGATCTATTCGGCCAGACGCTCGGCGCAAACAATTCCTTTCAGGTTGGCCTGGGAGTTGGTGTACCGATCAGCGACACAGTCTTCAGCCAGGGCGCGATTCAAACGAGCAATTCATCCTACGCTGCGGCTATCCAGGGGAACGGCTTCTTTCTGGTGAATAGCCCCACTAATCAGCAGCTCTTCACTCGTGACGGAAACTTCACTCTGGACGCGACCGGCACTCTGAAAACCCAAACGGGAGAGACAGTGCAAGGCTGGACAGCCACCACTGCCGGTATAAGTTCGACCGGAGCGCCCGGCAATATTGTTCTGCCGACCGGGGCGGTTTTGCCGCCCAAGGCGACGCAAAATGTCTCGATGACTGCAAATCTGAACGCTTCGGCGGCCGTCGGTTCAACTAACGGAACCTATCAGGTGCCTCTTCAGGTTGTGGATAGCCTCGGGAACCAACACGCCTTAACGTTTTCGTTTACTAAAACCGCTGCAAATACCTGGAACTATGATGTTTCGGTCCCAGGAATCGACATCGCCGGCGGGACTGCCGGAACCCAGCAGTCCGTTCTGAGTGCGCCCGGCACACTAACCTTTGACACAGCCGGTAATCTCGTCACAGGCGCGGGCAGCCCGGTAGCTCTCTCACTCGGCAATCTGGCCGATGGGGCAAGCAACCAGACCCTGACTTGGAATTTGTTCGACTCAAACGGCTCAGGCATGGTCACGCAATACGCAGAGAATTCGACCTCATCGACTTCGCAGGACGGAGCACAGGCGGCGCAGCTAAGCCAGGTCGCAATTCAGAACGGGGGCCAGGTTGTTGCAACGTTCTCTGACGGACAGCAGAAAATCGAAGCGCAACTGGCGCTAGCCACCATTCAGAACCCGGATTCGCTCACCAACGTCGGCAACAACAACTTTGCCGCCACAAGCCAGTCGGCGACTCCATCTGTCGGATTGCCTCAAACGGGTGGACGCGGCCAAATAGAGGGAGGCGCGCTCGAAGCCTCGACCGTTGACATGGCGACACAATTCACGAATTTGATCGTCTACCAAAGCGCCTATCAAGCCGCATCCCGCGTCATTACTACAGCCGACCAAATGACGCAGGATCTGCTCAACGTCATTCACTAAGTCGAATGTTATGGCCAAGGCGTCTCGGCCGCGCCCGGATTTAGGTAAACGTGTCTAGGTCACGGCGTAGCGTGTTCCAATCGACTATGCTATACCTTTGCTAAAGTATATCCATGCAAGTTTCAAAGTGGGGAAACAGTCTAGCTGTTCGTATCCCTGCGACCGTGGTTGAAGCTCTTGACCTGAAAGAGGGCGACGACATTGAAATCACCATTGCGGGCAAGCGTGATCTCAAGGTTGACCGCGACCGAAAGCGGGAAAAAGCGTTAGAGCGATTGAATCTGACGACGTGGACGCTTCCTCGGGGGTGGAAATTTGACCGCGACGAAGCGAACAAACGGTAAGCCGTACTTCGATACCAATGTGCTGATTTACGCGGCGATCACGGGTGATCCGCGCGCCGCCACCGCACGGGCTTTGCTCGAGTCCGGCGGGGTTATCGGCGTGCAGCAATTGAACGAGTTTGTAGCGGTCTGCCA
This sequence comes from Terriglobia bacterium, assembly GCA_963757345.1. Classification (GTDB taxonomy): domain Bacteria; phylum Acidobacteriota; class Terriglobia; order Bryobacterales; family Bryobacteraceae; genus Bog-105. The sequence continues at coordinate 33,186 of CAVWRP010000020.1, forward strand.
GCGCAAGCTAAAAAAGACCTGGGAGGAGATCGTAGAAAAGCTCAACGATATCCGGATTTTGTGCCCTGGACCCGTGCCGCTTACGCTGGGACTCCATGAAGCGGCTCTGCAGATTGCAAAACGGCATGGTTACCGGATCTACGATTCGCTAACTGTTGCGGCAGCGCTGGAGAGCGCCTGCACTACACTCTATTCGGAAGATCTGCAAGACGGCCAAGTGATCGAGAGTCTGACGATTCGCAATCCATTTCGGTCCGTACAGCGCTCTTAGGCTATTAACTTTCACGCTTACTTGTTGCTAACCGGGCTGTGAAACAATCGCCTGAGCTGTTTCTGGCACGTAATGCTCGTTTAATTCTCTCTTGAAAGACAAGCCTTTCAGAGACGACTCGTTTGGAGATGTCAACTCGACCACAAGTCTGGGCAGATTTGTGAAGACTTCGAGGCCGAAGGGTCATGTCTTCCGAATCGTTGTATAGGCAGACTTCTGCCATCGGATTTTTCCGGCGAAGTAGACCTGCGTACTGAGAATATTCCCTATTCCGCAGAACTGTCTTATGAGGATTCCAGGGGGATACTCACGTTCGTGTTGCAGCAAATTTTGCCCATTCTTCTGGTTCTGGCGCTACTGATGATCACTCTGGTGGTCCTCCGCAGGCGTGGATTGGCTCAGTTCACGTCGCCCTTTGCGCGTGGATCGAGCCGCCCCAAGGAAATGCAAATCCTCGAGCGGCTCGGGCTAAGCCAACACCACTCTCTGCATCTCGTACAAGTGCGAAACAGTGTGATTCTAGTCGGCCTTTCGCCATCTGGCTGCAACCGGATCGCAACACTTGACGGAAATGGGTGCGCCCGTCACCTCGAGGAGTTCGAGGGATGAGTTGGCCGCAAATCTTAGGCCCGGTGCTCGCGCCTGCACGGGCGGTTACTGCCGCTAGCGAAGCGCTGGGATCCTTTGGTATCTCGACTACGGCCGCTGCACACGGTGGGCCGGCCTTGAGCATGCCCATGCAGATCGCGCTCGGTCTCACGCTGCTGACGCTCCTGCCGGCAGTGATCATGTGCATCACGCCGTTCCTGCGTATCGCAGTCGTTCTGCATTTTCTTCGCCAGGCTTTAGGGACACAAACTGCACCATCCAACCAGGTACTCGTCGGTCTGTCTCTCTTTCTTTCCCTGCTAATCGTTCAACCCATGTTTTCGGAGATTTATACGAAGGCCTGGCAACCGCTTGAAAAAAACCAGATCACGGCTGAGGAGGCCATCGATCAGGGTGCCCTTCCCCTGCGCAACTTCCTTGTGAAATTCGCGCGCGAACGCGATATACAACTTTTTCTTGAAATTGCGAAGGAGCCCGCTCCTCACAACACAAAAGACTTGAGCTTGCGAGTTCTAATCCCCGCTTACATTCTTTCCGAACTAAAGGCTGGTTTCCAGATTGGCGCAGTTTTGTTCCTGCCGTTTCTGGTGATCGACATGGCGGTGGCTTCGGTGACATTATCGGTCGGCATGATGCAGCTTCCGCCGGCCATGATCTCAGCCCCGTTCAAGATTCTGCTGTTCGTGTTGGTAGACGGCTGGAACCTTGTCGTCGGCTCGCTCATGAAGAGCTTCTTGCAGTAGCTGGAAACGTGATCGGATGACACCCCAGCTTGTAGTTCAAATAGTGGAACACGCACTCATGGCGGCGTTCTGGATTTGCGCGCCGCTTTTGGCAATCGCTTTCGTGCTGAGCATCCTGGTCAATCTTGTTCAGATTGCAACCTCCATGCAGGATCAGATCTTCAGCACTATCCCGCGGTTGGCTGCATGTCTGGCAGGTTTCTTGTTACTCCTCCCATGGATGCTGACCCACGCCACGGATTACGCGCGAACGATTCTCGGAGATCTGGCCCGCTATGCACGCTGATCTACAGATTTCTGCAGCAACTCTCATCGCGTTTCTTTTTGTTTTGACACGTATGCTGGGCGTATTTGTATTCGTGCCGCTACCCTTCAAAGACGCTGGCCCGAGCATGTCGCGAGTAGTGCTGGCCTTGGGCTGCACCATAGCACTCTATCCCTGCTGGCCGTCCATCAACCTGTTGGAACTCACTACGGGTTCTGCGGTTGTTTTACTCTTTTCGGATGCTGCCCTCGGCGTGGCTATCGGGTTAATGGTCGGGTTTCTGGCCGAAGCATTTACATTAGGCGCCCAGAGTATCGCCTTGCAGGCAGGGTATGGCTACGCGTCAGTAGTTGACCCGACAACCGAGGCGGACTCGGATGTCATGGCCGTAATGGCTCAACTTTTGAGCGCTCTGTTGTTCTTTACAACCGGCCTGCACCGTGTGCTGCTAAAAGTATTCGCCGAAAGCCTTACCAGCTATCCGCCAGGAACGTTCGTCGTCACACGCAGTCTCGCGACGAATGTAGTCCGGATTGGCTCCGGTATCTTTTCGTTCGGATTGCGGCTTTCTCTGCCTTTGATTGGACTTCTGTTGATGGCCGAGATTACCCTTGCGTTGCTCGGGCGAATCAACAGCCAGCTACACCTCGGAATGCATGCGTTCCCTGTAAAGATGATGCTGACGCTAGCGGTTCTCTCCTCCATCCTGGCTGTTACTCCGCACTTGTACCACGCTTATGCCGAAGAGATTTTCGGAAACATCCGGCGGAGCTTCGTGCGCTAACTCTTTATGGCAGGAGGTGGCAACAAGACCGAAAAACCGACACCGCAGCGTCAGCGCAAGGCGCGGGAGCAGGGGCAATTCCTTGTCTCGAGCGGCCTCTTGAACGCCATACAATTCCTCGTTGCGCTTGTACTCCTCGGGAAGGTTTTAAGCGGCTGGAGTAGCCTGCTGGCACACTCGATGCCGCGGCTCCTCGAGCGGTCAATCGCTGGCGAAATAAGCGAATCGGAGTGGCCGCTTTTGCTGCGCGGCGTTTTTTTGGAAAATCTGTCTCCGCTGATGCTGTTTTCAGGCGCACTCTTGATGGCGACTCTTGCAACCCAACTCGCCATCAGCAAACTCGGATTCAGCATGCACCGCCTGGCTCCTAATCTTGGGCGTCTCAGCCCGGTATCACGACTTAAGAGTCTACCGGCACAAAATGTGAAGGCTGTCGTAGAAGCAGTGCTCCTCTTGGCCGCCCTCAGCCTCGTCATTAATACGCTTGTTCAACAGAATGGTGCGGCGTTGCTGCGCTTGCCGCTGGAGACCGTTCAAACCGGAGCAGATCAGGTCGGTGAGTTGATTCAGTCCCTGTTATGGAAGGCAGCGGCTCTCTTTCTTGCATTCGGCGTCATGGACCTGATACGCCAGCAACGGAAACACATGTCGCAACTGCGCATGTCAAAGGAAGAAATACGCGAGGAAAATAAGCGGACCGACGGCGATCCGCAGACGAAAGCCCGCATCCGGCGCCTGCGACGCGATCTGCTGCGCAAGCGAATGATGCAGGACGTTGCGAAGGCGACGGCAGTAGTGGTGAACCCGACTCACTTTGCGGTGGCAATTCGTTACGAGGTCGAGAGCATGGCGTCGCCGATGGTTGTGGCAAAGGGAAAGAATTGGCTGGCTCTGCGTATTCGCCAGATCGCAACTCAAAATCAGATTCCAATCATTGAGAATCCGCCGCTGGCACGCGCCCTCTATGACGCCGTCGAAGTAGGTCGGGCTATCTCACCCGAGTTCTACAAAGCAATCGCAGAGGTACTGGCTTATGTGTACCGGATCATGGGGCGGAGTGTGGCCCGATGATCCCTTTGGAATTTCCGGGAGTTACTCAATGTCGACCGTAGCCGCTCCGCGACCTAAACGCCTCCAGGGATTCCCGAAGCTGGGCGAAATCGGCGTGCCCATCGCGGTACTGGCTATCGTTATCGCGCTCATCGCTCCGATGCCGCCGATGCTGTTAGATATTTTGATCGTGCTCGACATTGCGATGTCCGTAGTCGTGCTCATGGTCACGATGTACATCATCAAACCCGTCGATTTCAGCGTCTTTCCCACCACGTTGTTGCTCCTCACGCTCTTCAGGCTGGCGTTGAATATCAGTTCGGCGCGCCTCATCTTATTGAACGGGAATAGCGGGACCGCGGCCGCTGGTAACGTGATCGAGTCTTTCGGGAATTTCGTAGTAGGCGGCAATTACGTAATCGGATGCGTGATCTTTCTAATTCTGATTGCCATCCAATATGTAGTCATCAATCACGGTGCGGTTAGAATTTCGGAAGTTTCCGCGCGCTTCACACTCGATGCCCTGCCTGGCAAACAGATGTCGATCGACGCTGAGATGAATGCAGGGTTGATTGATGATACGGAAGCACGAAAGCGGCGCAAGCAGCTTGCGGCTGAAGCGGAGTTTTATGGCGCGATGGACGGCGCATCCCGATTCACGCAGCGCGACGCAGTCGCAAGCATTCTGATCACCAGCATCAATATCATCGCTGGTTTTCTGATAGGCGTCCTGCAGCATGGAATGGAGCTGAAACGCGCGCTACAGACCTACACCGTTTTAACCATCGGAGACGGGCTGGTGACCGTCATTCCGGCGCTAATGATTTCCGTCTCGGGCGGTCTCATCGTGACACGGGCAACATCCGAAGTTCGGGTGAGCGAAGAGTTTCAGAAGCAGCTGTTTACTAAACCAGAACCGCTGCTGCTCTCGAGCGGCGTGCTGATCGTTCTGGCAGCCTTCCCAGGTCTTCCGACGATCCCTTTTCTGCTGCTCGGGGGAGGCATCGGCACCATCGCCTGGGTGAAGCAAAAAAAGCTCGCAAACGGTGCGTCGAAAGAACTGGCTACTCCTTCGGCGTCCCCCAAAGAAGAGCTGGAATCTTTGCTTCGCGTCGAACCAATTGCAATCGAGGTCGGCCTTGGACTCGCAACCCTTGTCGCGGGAGGCAAGGCGTCCCCGCTGTTGAAACGAATCGCGGGCATTCGACGGCAGTTGGTCACCAACCTCGGATTCCTGCTGCCTCCAGTGCGAGTGACGGACAATCTGTCTCTCCGCTCCCGCGAGTACCTCATTCTGCTGAAGGGCACCGAGATCGGGCGTTACGAATTGTTGTCGGGAAGCGAACTCGCGGTGCCTACGGCAAACGCGAAGAAGGACCTTGCCGGTCAACAGACGCTCGAACCGGCTTTCGGGCTTCCGGCCTTATGGGTCCCGGTCGACCGCGTAGACATCGCTCGCAGGTCCGGCTACACCGTCGTCGATACCGTGAATGTCATCGGCACTCACTTTTCGGAATTGGTCAAACAACATACCGGAGAACTTTTCTCCCGTCAAGATGCTAAAGCCTTCTGCGATCGTGTCGGCCAGGAGCATGCCAAGGTCGTCGAGGATTTGGTCCCCAAGCTGCTCTCACTTTCCGTGATCCAGAAAGTTTTGCAGAATCTTCTACGAGAGAGAGTATCCATTCGAGACGGTGTCTCAATACTTGAAGCGCTCAGCGAGGCGGCGCTTACCACAAAAAATAGTGTCTTGCTTACCGAGTTCACACGTCAAGCGATTCGCCGAACGGTGACCAAGCCCTATCTCAACCAAAAGGGGGAACTGCCGGCTTTCTTCCTGGATTCCTCGACGGAGCAATCAGTTGAAGCGGCAGTGCAGCACACTGAACAAAACAGCATTATTATGCTTTCGCCCCAAAACGTGAGAGAGATTCTGACGCGCATCGAACGGAAACTGGATAAGCGCGAGACACCTACCGTTATGCTCACCGCTTCGGGCGCCCGCTTCTTTCTGCGTCAAATTATAGAGCCGTCGCTGCCCAACATTTTTCCGATTGCGCACAACGAAGTGCCAGCCGGCGTCAAAATTCTGTCACTGGGAGTGATCTGATGAAACTTAAATCCTATTTCGCTGACTCCGTACAAGATGCTATCGAGAAGGCCCGTGTTGAGCTGGGTCCGGATGCAATGCTGATCCACTCGAATACAACGAGCAGCGAGCTAAAGGATCTTGGAAGCTACGAAGTTGTGTTCGGCATCCCTCCGGATTTAGCGAGCGGCTCTCCGGGCACACAACGCCGATTGAGTACTTCTGCGGCCCCCTCGGCCAGCACCAGCCTCGTACTGCAGGAGCTTGCCGAGTTGCGAAAGCAGGTCGCACTGGTAACGCAGTCCGTGGATCGCTCGAACGTCGCTCGAGACGTCGAGCTTTGGAGACCGGAACTTGCCGGCATTTTCAAGCGGCTTTCTTCCGTCGGCTTCTCGACAGAATTTGCACACGAGCTGACTCAAGCCGTTGCGCTCCGCACGCAGCCTCAGTCGGAACGTCCTCACCGCATGGTGCGAGAACATCGCGATCTTTTTGCCCGCGATTTTCTCAATGCCACACTCGAAGACGAGATCGGCAGCCGATTTGAAGTTGATCCCTCAGTCCCCGGGCGGGATAGGGCCGCGGCCGTATTGTTTATGGGGCCGCCGGGTGCAGGCAAAACTACCTCGTTGATGAAACTTGGGCTTCGCTATGGATTGAAGGAACGTCGCCCTCTTAATCTCTTGTCGCTCGATACATTGCGAATCGGAGGCTCTGATCATCTCAATGCCTTCGCGCAAATCAGCGGGGCGACATTCCAAACCGTGCACCATCACTCGATGCTTGAGCATGCTGTAACTCGAGGAGCAGGCAACGGCTTGATGCTGATCGACAGTCCGGGCCTCGGAACGGCCGATGAATCCTATGCCGAGGATCTCGCACAGGCTTTACACCAGCTTGACCTCGATGTTCATCTGGTAGTTCCCGCTTACACAGCTGCCGGAGTGGCGGAGCAGATGTCCCGCCGTTTTGCGAAGTTTAAGCCCACAAGGCTGCTGCTCACCCATATGGACGAAATAGATCAGCCGGCGGTAGCAATAGAAATGGCGGCACGCTTCGGTCTGCCGCTGTCGTTCCTCGGCACAGGACAACAAGTGCCAGAAGACATTCAGGAAGCCGATAAAAGTGCTCTGATCGCCAACTTTGCGCCGCTCGAAATAGCGGCGTCCATGGCAGCTTAAATCTTTCGGAGATATCGCATGTACGCTTACGCCGCCGTGGAACGATCGTTTGAAGAGCGAGAAAGTCTCATTCTCGAGCATCTGAAACAGGTCAACTGGATCGCAACGCGCATCCACGAAAAACTCCCCCCAAGTGTTGAACTCGACGACCTGATTTCGGCAGGTGTAGTCGGATTGCTAGCCGCCATCGATAACTTTGATCCGACTCGGAACACCACACTGCGAACGTACGCGGAATACAAAATCCGCGGCGCCATTCTCGACAGCATTCGCGGACTGGACGGTATCCCTTCGCACAAGCGGAAACGCCTCAAGCAGGTACAGCAAGCAATCTCGTCTCTGGAAAGAACTTTGGGGGCGAGCCCGTCGGAAGAACAGATCGCGTCCGAGCTAAAGATCAGCCTGGCCGAATATCACCAATGGATGATCGACTTGCGCGGCGTTACTTTAGGCAGTCTACACGTGGTCGATGGTGAGGAGGTGGATCTCCTGCAATTGATAAGCGATGACGAGGAGAACACCCCGGCAAGATTACTGGAGCGAGCCGAACTGGAACGCGTCATGAGTCAGGGCATGCAAAAAATGCCTGAGAACGAGCGCACCGTGCTCAGCCTTTATTACAAGGAGGAGTTGACACTGCGCGAAATTGCCTCGATCATGAATCTCCATACAACCCGTATTTCACAGCTGCGGGCGCAGGCGATACTTCGTCTTAGGGCGCTCATGGAGTATAAGTGGCCCTCCCCTAGAGGTATTTACTAGAATGCCTTGGCAAATTACACTCATCGGGGCAGCCGTGGTCGTAACGGCGGGCTTTACCGTTTTGCTGTGGTCACGGCTCAGAAGCGTGACTCGAAACGCTCGGCTCCTCCGCGATGAGCATGCGGCGGCACAGGCCGACATCAACTCGCTGACCGATCGTCTGGCATCTCTCGAATTGCAGGTTCAGCACGTGAATGATCAGCGCGCCGGACATGCGGCATGGGTTTCATCTTCAGAGAGTCTCAACCTGAGTCGCCGCGGACAGGTTCTTCGCCTGCACGGAAGGGGTGATTCCGTACCGGCCATCGCTGATGCGCTGCGTATGGGACAGGGAGAGGTGCAGCTCATGATTAAAGTGCACGAACTTTCGCGGGATTTTCTGAAAACCAAACAGGAAGCTAACAAGTGAGTCTGCGCCCCACTACTTAGAAAGGATCGATTCGATGCGCATTGAAAACGGCAACATTGGTAACGTTGCAGGGAACACATCATCAGGTGCCGTACATTCGATTGGCACCGAGGCAGGGTCGGTTATTGATGGCAGAGACGGCTCGTCGGACACTGTCAGTCTTTCGAGCGCTAGCAGTTTGATCGCTCTCGCGAAAAACGTCGCTTCGCTCGATAGGCAGTCGCGGGTGTCGGCCCTCGCCGCCCAAGTGCGTTCGGGTAATTACCAGATCAGCCCGCACGATGTGGCGCACGCGATGCTGCAACAGACCGCTGGCGCGATCCCATGACCTCATTTGAAATCGAGCATCGCCTCGACCATGCTTGCGCGCAACTCGCCGCTGCAAAAGAGGCACTCCTTGCCATGACTTCGCCGACGGATGCCTGGTGTGACCCATTTCGCAACGCGGCGCATCTTCTCGAGGGACTCGACCTGTCGGGCATGAGCCAGAGCAGACGAAGAGAAATTCAAGAAGGGTTGTCCGAAATCCAAATGAGTAGTGCTGCTGCCGGCCGGTTGCTGGAGTCAGCAGCGGCTCTCCATTTCGGTCGGGTACTTAGCCGTAGCTCGTCTGAATGTGGCTACCTGGCAGATGGCAAAGCATTAAGCATCGGCGGCGGGTGTTTCAGAATCGACGCTTAGGTTCATGCCAGGTAATCTTTTCGCAGCTTTAGGAACGGCCGCTAGCGCCCTCGATGCAATGCAACAGGCAATGGGCGTCATTCAGAATAACGTTACCAATGCTTCCACTCCGGGATATGTAAGTCAGACACTGATTCTCAATGCCTCTGCTTTTGACCCGACACACGGGCTGATCGGTGGCGTCCAGGCGGGCAACGTGCAAACCGCTCGCAATGCTTTTGCCGAGGAAAGTGTATGGGCGGCGAATCAGCAAGTCGGATTGGCAACTCTGCAGGCTACCAGCCTCCAGGCTCTGCAGTCGGGATTTGATATCTCTGGGCAAAGTGGCATTCCATCAGCGCTGAGCAACCTGTATTCGGCTTTCTCGGGTTGGAGTAGCAGCCCTACCAGCGGCACGGCGCAACAGCAAGTGCTCGCGGCGGCTCAAGGCGTGGCCCAGGCGTTTAATTCGGTCTCCGCCCAGGCTGAAACAGTTCGCGGTCAGGCAACCCGTCAGACGCAGAGCACAGTCAGCCAGATCAATCAACTCACTTCTCAGATTGCTGCAATCAACGGGCAGATCAGGACCGGAAGTAAGAACGATGCGGGTCTGCAGGCGCAGCTCTATAGCAATTTGGAGCAACTCTCCAATCTGGTGAACTTTTCAGCGCGAACGGAAACCGACGGTTCGGTAACCGTTCTCATGAACGGTCAAGTGCCTCTGGTCCTAGGCATTACTCAGACCTCACTTTCTGCAAGCAGTGTCAATCCATCCGGCGCCGGGTCGAGTGCGGCCCCCGGCCAGCAGATTCTTGCTGACTCCGGGCAGGATGTAACATCGCAGATTGAAGGTGGCCAGTTAGGGGGCCTCCTTCAAATTACAAACACCGTCTTGCCTTCCATTCTGGGTGATAGCAATCAGCAAGGCAGTCTGAATCAACTCTCGCAAGGCATCGCCGATCGCATAAATACTCTTCTCACAAGCGGGCAAACGAGCTCGGGAGCAGCCGGCGTTCCTCTTTTTTCTTATAACGCGGCATCGCCGACGTCGATCGCGGCTACGCTCGCGGTTAGCCCGGGTGTCAGCGCGTCACAATTGGCGCCAGTAGACCCCGGTCCTCCCAGCGTCGCTAATGGGATTGCTGACGGACTTTCTCAGCTCCAAAATCCGACCAAACCGGCCGATATGTTGAATGGCATGAGCTATACCGATTTCTACAGCAGTATTGCATCGAACATAGGGACGCTTCAATCGAGCGCGGCTCAATCCGAGCAGACCCAGACGCAGGTTTTGACACAGGCACAAAGTGCGCGCTCGCAACTCTCTGGCGTATCTCTCAATGAGCAGGCGGCTCAACTCCTTCAGTTCCAGAATGCCTACCAGGCCTCCGCGCAAGCGCTGACTGCGATAAACAGTACCCTGCAGGCCTTGATGACGGCCATGCAATCGCTTTAAAGACAGGCTTAGAGGTTATTGAGATGATTGCGGGCATAGAGTCATATAACGGATCCTTTCTGGCGGATCTATCCCAAACGGAAGCAAGAATTGCTCAGGCAAACCGTGAACTCTCATCCGGCTACCGGGTCAACCAGGCGTCAGACGACCCATCGGCCGTCGCGCCCATTCTTGACTGCCAGAACCAGCTTGCTCACCTGAAACAGGTGCAATCCAATCTCAATGCCGCCCAGACGGATGCGCAAACTGCCGACGGCGCCCTTCAGAATGCCGCTACTCTTATCGACCAACTCGTTACGATCGGCGCAAATGGCGCAAACACCAGTACTTCCGCGACGACACGGACCACTCTGGGTACGCAGGTTCAGGCAATTGAGCAGCAACTGGTTGCCGTTGCTAACACCTCTGTCAGCGGGCGGTACATATTCGGCGGCGACACTCCTTCTACTGCGCCCTACACCTATAGTTGGACCAGTCCTGAAGGCGTCGTACAAAATTCCGGCGCGCCGAGCACTTCGATGCTTCGGGATGGCGACGGAAATGAAATCAATCCTGCCCTGACGGCCGCCCAGATATTCGACTTGCGGGACTCAACCGGAGCTCCGGCGCCAGGCAATATTTTTAACGCTGCATACTCGCTAGGCCAGGCACTACTCAGCAACAATCAGGCAGGGATTCAAAGCGCGATTGATCAAATTAAAGCAGCGAGCAACCAACTCGGTTTGGCCACAACACATTACGGCAACACATTGACCTGGATACAGCAGGCTAGCCAGTCAGCCACCAATGAGCAGAACAACGTTACCCAGGCGTTGAGCTCGATTCGCGACACCGATGTGGCGGCGGCAGCAACTCAGCTGACGCTCGAACAGACTGCGCTTGAGGCTGCTCTATCCGCACACGGCAACTTAAATACAAAATCTCTGTTTAGCTATTTCGGTTAATTCGTTCATTAATCTGCGCCGCCTCGCGATACGAATTATAGAGGTTAGCGGACTTAATGAACGCAGCATTGCACGCAGAAGCCATTCTGGAAGCTTGGAAGGCTGCCGACCCGAGCAAGCTCGAGACGGCTCTGTTGGACGCGTCCCTCCCGGCACCCCATGACCCTACGGATTGCCATCTGGATGAAGAAAGACAAGAGCTTTTGGAGACCATAGTGGAGAACCTCAGCGTTCTCGCTCATACCGGCGTACTTCCGAAGTATTCGCAAATCAGAGGTTCGTTAACTCTATTACGTCACTTGAGCTCTTCGTGCGCAGAAGATACCATTCAGACTGGATCTCGCACTTTTTCCGCAAATATTCTAAAGTTTCCCGGTGCAAAAGACGAAATGTTATTCAGAAGTCGAATGCGGCCCCGAGGCTGAGCCGACTATTAGGAATAGGAAAACACATGATTTCTCTTCAAACTAACGTTGACTCGCTTGTAGCGCAGAGCAACCTTAATATCAACTCACAATTTCAAAGCAAGACCATTCAGCAGCTCACGTCCGGCTTTCGAATCAACAGCAGCGGCGATGACGCTGCGGGACTGGCGGTCGCGAACGGCTATCGAGACAGTATTGCAGAACTGACGCAGGGCGTTAGCAATGGGAATAACGGCGTAAGTCAGTTGCAAATCATCGATGGCGGTTTGAGCAACATCTCGACGATGCTGGATCGTTTAAAGACTTTGGCCACGCAATCGGCGTCTGGAACTTTCACTGGTGACCGCGCCACGCTCAATCAGGAGTACCAGCAGCTGATCGGCGAAATCAATCGTCAGTCGAGCAATATCAATCTCAACAGCGGCGGCACCTTCAACACGAATCTGAATGTTTATATCGGTGGCGCATCCCAAGCCGCCAATGCTAACGTCTCGGTTGACCTGAGCGGCAGTCAGAACGCCGTAGACGCGACTAGCCTTGGGCTCGGCACAACCAACGTACTGGCAGGCGGGATCGGTATTAGCGGTAACTCCAAACGTATTGATGCTCCCGGAGCGACTTTCACAACCCAGAACTTCACATTCAATGTCTTCGCGAATGGAGCCTCGAGCCAAATCACCGTCGCTTCCGGGAACGGCAGCTTGAACTCGGTGCTTGGAAATCTGAACTCCTCGCTGAACCAATATGGAATCACCGCCAGCGTGGACGGCAACGGATTACTTCAATTCAGTGGTGCGACCGCATTTACTCTATCTGCTTCTGCCGGCTCATTGACAACGGCCGCCGGAACAGGCGAGAACACTTCTAACTACATCATTGATGGCGGCACGGGCGCCAACGCTTTCGTTGCCCCAACAACCGGCAACACGGATACGCTCAGCTTCCAGACGAGTGCGGGGGCGACCAGCATCGTACTGGACAGCAGCATCACAACCGCCTCTGCAGCGGCAGCGGCCATCAACGCAAAAACAGCCAAGCTCGGCGTCTACGCAGTGGTGAATGCGGCTGGTGACGGCCTGTCTTTCCAAAGCGCAAACAGCTTTTCACTCGCTGACACGCCGACCAATGCAGGCGAAGGAGTCTTTGGAGCGGCCTCGACTGCAGCTACCACAAACGTCGCGTCAAATGCCCCGACTAGCGGCAGCAATTCGAATGCTCAGGCCGCGATCAGTGCCATCAACTCCGCTATCCAGGCACTCGGTCTCGTCCAGGGCTCTGTCGGCGCCGGTGAGAACAAACTGCAATACGCCATCAGCTTGGCCCAGTCCCAGATCTCCAACTTCTCGGCGGCTGAAAGCCAGATCCGCGATGCGAACGTCGCCGCTGATGCAGCGAACCTTACCAAGTCCCAGGTTTTGGTCCAGACTTCGGTCGCCGCCATGGCGCAGGCCAACGCGGAACCCCAGTCCGTTCTCAAACTGCTCCAAGGCTAATTCTTATCAGAATAGCTGTCGCGCAGATTGATCTTTTAGATCGGTTTGCGCGACTTAGTTTTTTATGGCGTCTACAAGCAGTCTCGGCTCGACTACATATTTCTCGGGGAGCAGCCCCTATGCGGCGCAGCTTCAGCAGACGATCTCGCGCGCCGTAACAATTGCCTCGCTGCCGATGGAGCAGCTCCAGGCTCAACAAACCGCCCTGACCGGACAACAGACGGAACTGGGAAGGCTGACGAGCGCGTTTTCTTCAGTGCAGTCCGCGATCGCGAGCCTGACCAACGCAACAGGCATTGGAGCATTCTCGGCCAATGTCGAGGATTCGTCGATCGCAACCGCATCGCTCTCGGCAGGAGCGCTAGCCGGGACCTATACAATCAACGTTTTAAACGTCGGATCGCAGACAAATGCGGTGAGCACAAATGCGTCAACCACGGTCAGTGATCCTTCTTCGCAGAATATCTCTTCCAGTTCCAGCTACACCCTTTCCATCAATGGCAAGGATTACGCCATCAGTTCCGATGGGACCCTCGCCGGTTTGGCTCAAGCCATCAACAGCAGCTCGGCAAATGTTCAAGCTACAGTGGTGAACGTTGGGAGCTCATCTACGCCCGACTATCGCCTGTCTATTCAAAGTCTGAACTACGCGCCCGATGCGCTCCAATTGAACGACGGCACGACGGACCTACTCACGACTCTCGCTACAGGTACAAATGTTACTTATCAGGTAAACGGCCAACCTGACACCCCCATTAGCTCTTCAACTCGGAATGTGACGGTCTCGACCGGTCTGTCGGTACAACTGAATAAAGTAGGCACTACGCAGGTGACAGTCGCTCAAAGCGCCGATGGCATCGGCAACGCACTGTCCCAGTTTGCGAATGCATACAACTCCGTTGTTGCGGAACTTGCGCAGAACCGCGGTCAGTCCGGTGGAGCGCTCTCCGGCCAGAGCATCATTTATCAGTTACAGGACACTTTACGTTCTTTGGCAGGTTTTTCAAATAGCAGCGGCTCGGTTAACTCGCTTGCAGATTTAGGCCTCAGCTTCGATACCAGCGGTAATTTGACTTTCAATTCCACTGCCTTCTCACAGGCTGCGTCGTCATCGGGCGCGGATCTCCTCAAATTCATAGGAGATACGCAATCCGGAGCGTTCCTCCAGGCGGCGAACGCTATGATCACCTCTATTACCGACCCAACCACCGGACTTCTGACTCAAGCGTCAACGACCATGGTAAGTCAAATTTCTGACCTGTCGACGAAAATAAGTAACGATCAAACCCAGGTGTCATTACTGCAGTCGACACTGACTGCGCAAATGGCGAGCGCCGACGCTGCCATCTCATCACTTCAGACCCAACTTACTGAGCTGACAACCCTCTTTGCAACCATTCAGGCGAACAATAAAGCAAGTGGATAATCAAGCACAACAGATGATCCAGCGCGTTCTCGAGTCTGGTGATTTCGAACACGCTTTACCGCTTATCGAGAGCTACGGCCGATCTGCGATCCAGGCCGCGCAAGCGGCCGAGACATTTTCAGAAAAGTCTGGGGTTCTCCGAACTTCCGCGGCGTTCTTGCAGGATAGACTTCACCTGGCGCGTGTCATGCGAGCGCAACTCGCTGGCAAAATCGCACTCTGTTCGCGGCTCGGTGTGTACCAGGATGCATCGAGACTGTCGAACACGTGGCAGCTTGAGGGTTAAGGCTGGCAAAAAAGCGTCACTTCGCTATTGAGTTCCGTCTAAATCCCGACAGCGCACGGTTCTTCGCGGCTTAGTTTTCAGACACTTATATTGGCACGGAGATTGCACCTCGCCCTATGCAGTCTCGATGCTCGACCCAACCTCAGGAACTCTAGAACAGTACTTAACGCTCGTTAGCCAGCGGCAGCGTCTCGTAGCCTCGAACATTGCCAATGCGGATACGCCCGGCTTCAAAACGAAAGATATTGATTTCGAGGGTGAATTCCAGAATGCGTTGAAAGGTGTGCCATCGATGCCGCGGGAGGTTTCGGGGCTGATCACAAAAAACGATGGCAATAACGTGGACCTTGATCGGGAGGCAAGACTGCTATCTGAAAACGCCCTGCGCTTCACGGTCGCCTCTAATCTTCTGCATTCGAGAATGAAACTGCTGCGTACGGCCATCGAGGGAGGCACCGGAGGCGTATGAGCCTTTTCTCAACACTTTCCGTCAGCGCTTCGGGATTATCAGCGGAACGCCAGCGCGCCCAGGCGCTCGTCGAAAACATTGCGAATGCCGATACGACGCGCACCGCCGATGGGGGTCCCTATCGCCGAAAGGACGTCGTCTTCGAAAGCCAAAATGTCTCGTCGCCTTTCGCGTCCTTCATGGAATCGGGCGCCAATGGAATGACAGGTGTCGGCGTGAGCCAGGTTGTTGAGGATTCCAGTGATCCCGACCGCCGCTACATGCCCGGTCACCCCGATGCCGACAAAGATGGTTACGTTGCCTTTCCCCATATCAATCCTGCCGAAGACATGGTCGACCTCCTCGGTGCTTCGCGTTCCTACCAGGCTAATGTTTCTGCCATGTCGGCGGTTAAGGACATGATCCAGAGATCGATAGATCTGTTCCGTTAAAATCCATGTCGCTCCCCATCAGTCCAATCGTCGCGCCCTCGTTGATCGGTTCCATCGAGAAGAGCGTATCCCAGCCCGCCGCGGGTTCGTTCCAGAACGTATTGACAAGCGCTATCAAGAATGTAGAGTCGGCGGGCAATGCCGCCAATACTGCTGCTCAAAATTTTCTTTCCGGAGGCACCGAAGAACTGCACTCGACAATCCTCGCTTCCCAGAGCGCCGAACTCGATTTTGAATTGTTTACCCAGGTGCGAAATAAAGTCGTTTCCGCCTACGAAGAAATCATGAAGATGCAGGTCTGATGTTCACCGGGCTGGCCTCAGCTCCGCAATGACCGCGATTCCAAATGGATCAACTGCAAAGAATCTTCAAATCCCTGTCGCTAAGTCAGCGCATAGGAATTCCGATTGCCGCTTTCCTGGTCATCGCCGGGCTGACAAGCTTCGTCCGCTGGCGGCATGAAAACGATTTTATGCCTCTGTTTTCTGGGATGCCCGCTGAGGACGCGGCTGCCATCGTCCAGAAACTCAAGGAATCGGGGGTCGAGCATAGACTCACGGGGAACGGTACCTCTGTTCTCGTTCCTGCAGCGAAAGTAGATGAACTCCGTCTGGAAATGGCTGGTGCCGGCCTCCCAAGATCGGGTCGTATCGGCTTCGAACTCTTCGACAAGACAAATCTCGGCATCACTGACTTCACCGAACACGTGAACTATCGCCGTGCGCTCGAGGGAGAACTTGAGCGTTCGATCCGTTCGTTGACTGAGGTGGAGCAAGCCCGTGTTCATATAAGTTTCCCGAAAGACTCTGCGTTTCTCGACGCGCGTGAGCCGGCTAAGGCAAGCGTGCTGCTTAGCCTCCGGCCAGGCGCCCGCCTGAGTGACTCCAATGTCCAGGCAATTACAAACCTTGTCGCCAGTGCCGTGGAGGGTTTGAATCCCGAATTTGTTTCGGTAGTCGACATGCGTGGTACTCTGCTAAGTCGGCCCAAGCGATCCACACCCGATTCCGGAGACGGTTCGGACGCGACGCTCGAATACCGGCATCAACTAGAAAAGGATTTGCTAGCAAAAATCCAGTCGACTCTCACGCCACTCCTGGGCGAGGATCATTTCCGGGTCGGTCTCTATGCCGATTGTGATTTCAGCACTAGTGAGCAGACTGACGAGACCTTCGATCCGACTCGCTCGGTGATGACGAATTCGCAGAAATCGGAAGATCTTTCAAGCAGGCCCGATTCTAACGGTGTGCCTGGTACGCCGTCCAATTCGCCGCGTCCGGTTTCGCGCCCGGCCATATCAACTGGAAGCATTTCGAGGCGAACGGAAAACAACTCCTATGAAACCTCCCGCACGGTCCGGCAGGTCAAGGTGCCGCGGGGAATCATCAAACGCCTGTCGGCTTCGATTCTTATCGACAACGAAGTTCACTGGCAGGGGACCGGTCCCAAGGCCAAGCGGATCACGGCACCCCCGGATCCGGCACGCATTCAGGCGATCCACGACATAGTGGCGGGCATAATCGGGTTTTCGTCGACTCGCGGAGATCAACTTGTTGTACAGAGTCTGCCTTTTCAGCAGAGCGTAACCGACGAGCCTGCCTTCGACCTTCCCAAGCCTGTCTCGCAAAAAGAAAATTGGCAAAAGCGGTTGCGCGACCCCAAAATTCTGGGTGGAGCGGGAGTTGGCCTTCTGCTCTTACTCGGAGTTGTTGTGTTCTTGGTGAAGCGCAAGAAGAAGAACCTTGAGATGGTGTCATCGAATCCCGCACAGCTTCAGGCAGGCGATACAGCAGCCCAGAAAAGCCCGGAAGGCATTTCCAGCCCGGACACTGCGCATCTCTCCGCGCAGGCGAACAAAGTTCTCGGCCCAGCGGAGGCGGGATCCCAGGTCGATGCCCTTCGCCAGAACATCAGGGACAGCGTCGTCCGTGATCCGGCTGTCGCAGCCAACGTGATAAGAGCCTGGATCGCGGAGTCGGAAGCATAATTCTTTATTACTCGCATGGCCCGCAAAATCGCCGATGACTCCGGCAGCATACAACCGATAACCTGGGCGTCTAATTCAGTTGATCAGACGCCGCGGAATTCCGCGATTCGCCGCACCCCGCCGGAAACGGGCAATCAGCTTACAATTCCGCAGGAATGGGAGAATCGCCGCCAGGCAGAGCTGGCTCAATGCCAGCGCGCTTCTTTCGAAGAAGGCAAGAAGAAGGGAAGGGAGGAGGCAGCGGCCGAGATTCAGGCTGCCGCCGATCGCCTGGCGAGCACATTGCGGGACCTGGCGCTTCTCAAACGCCGCATTCGCAGTGAAGCCGAATCGGAAGTGGTCAAACTCTCCCTTGCCGTTGCGCGGCGCATCCTTCACCGAGAGCTGAGCGTAGATCCTGAGTCTATGCAAGGCATCGTACATGCCGCACTCCAAACGCTCCAGAATCGGGAAATTTCAAGAATCCGCGTTTCGCCGTCGTCTCTTGAAATCACCAGGACCGCTTTGGAAAAGGCCGGCGCCAGAGCCTCGATCACGGTAACCGCCGATCCATCGATGCGGTCTTCCGACCTGATATTTGAAAGTAATTGGGGCGAGCTCGACGCGTCGGTCGAAACTCAATTGCTCGAAATCGAGCGCGGCTTCTCGGACCGGCTGGGCTTGGCATGACGGTCGCCGATAAGCCGCTTGACCTCTCTCCTTTCATTGCCGACCTGGGTAAGCTCGAGTTGCTCCGTTGGCGTGGCGTAGTTAAGGAAGTGACCGGTCTTCTGATCGAATCCGAGGGTCCCGCAACTTCGCTTGGCAGCTTTTGCGAAATCCACACGAAGCGCGGGCGTATGATCCGGACGCAAGTCGAAGGGTTTCGCAATGGACGCATTCTTTCCATCCCGCTCGAGGAAACAGAAGGTTTAGAACCAGGCGACCTTATTTACGCGCGGCCGGCGGCAGCACAGGTGCGTGTTGGCCCAGACCTTTTAGGTCGTGTTCTCGACGGGTTCGGAAAGGCCATAGACGGAGGTGCGCCATTTCGCGGGACCGAAAGTCACGACCTGTTTGCCGAACCCCCTGGGCCGATGCAGCGCGAGCATATCAAGCAGCCGCTGGCGACCGGGATTCGGGCCATTGACAGTCTCCTTCCCTGCGGTCTCGGACAGCGTATCGGCATCTTTGGCGGCAGCGGAGTGGGAAAGAGCACGCTGCTGGGAGCCATGGCACGACACAATTCGGCAGATGTGACCGTCATCGCTCTCATCGGAGAGCGAAATCGTGAAGTCCGGCACTTCATCGAGCACGAGCTCGGTCCGGAAGGCTTAGCAAGGTCCGTGGTGGTCGCCGCAACTTCCGATCGCCCGGCGCCTCTGCGCATTCGAGCCTGCTTCGTGGCAATGGCAGTCGCCGAGTATTTCCGAAATCAAAATAAAAACGTTCTGCTGGTGATGGACTCCGTCACCCGCCTGGCGATGGCGCAGCGCGAGATCGGTCTTGCCACCGGCGAACCCCCCAGCCAGAAAGGCTACACGCCCTCGGTATTCGCGATGCTGCCAAAGATATTCGAGCGTGCCGGAGCGTTCCAGAATGGAAGCATTACGGGATTTTTCACCGTACTCGTCGAAGGAGACGATCACAACGAGCCAATTGCCGACGCTGTACGCGGCATCCTCGATGGTCACCTGGTTCTTTCACGTGAACTCGGTGCTGCCGGTCATTATCCTGCTATAGATGTACTCGCGTCTGTTTCGCGCGTGGCATCACAAGTCTCTGGCGCCAACCAGCTCAAAGCAGCCGGCAAACTGAGAGAGGCTCTCGCGTGCTATCGCAACGCTGAGGATCTGATCCAGCTCGGAGCTTATGTCTCGGGATCGAATCCGAAACTGGACGCCAGCATTCGATCGCGAGATAAAATTCTCTCATTCTTGCGCCAGGAATCGGTTGAGAACACCAGTCGCGAGAAGACGCTGACCGCGTTGGCGGAGATTGCCTCAGGTTTGTAGAAAGATGACCGGCTTCAAGTTCCCGCTTGAATCGGCGCTTCGCCTGCGCCACTTACAGGTTGAAAACGAGACCGCGAAACTGACCGCCCTCAATCGGCAGCTTCAGGAACTACGCCAATCACTTGCTAACACGCAGGATGACCGGAAACAAGCGGGCGCATTCGTTCAAGGCAGACAAGTGATCGCGAGCGGCGACCTGCGCGCACTCGCATCCTTCACTTTAAGTCTCGAAGCTCGTGCCAATTCCCTCAAGGAATCGCTGGACAAGATGGAACGGCGTATTTACGATCAGCGGTTGCTTCTGCGTAAAGCCGAGCAGGATGAGCGTGCATTGAAAAAGCTGCGTGACCACCGCCTTTCGGACTGGACCATAAGATTCGATCGTGAAACAGAAACAACAGCCCAAGAACTTTGGCTGTATTCCCACACTAAAGACAAAGACGGCGCTAAACGCCGCTAATCGTCTGAAGTAATGACTGAAACCGATTTCGTTTCCTGGCGCCGGTTCCTGATCGGGGAGAGCCGCCCGATCTTGGAGATCTGCGACATCATTCACCTGATTGCGGCAAAGAGATGCACTGTGCTGATCAGTGGTGAAACAGGTACCGGAAAAGAAGTTATAGCGCGTGCGATTCATGCTGCGAGTAACCGTTATGCGTTTCCGCTAGTACCTGTTAATTGCACCGCCCTGCCGTCGAATCTTATTGAATCCGAGCTCTTTGGCCATGCTAAAGGGGCTTTTACCGGTGCCCAGTTCAGCCGTATCGGCCGATTCGAACAAGCACATCGCGGGACCGTTTTCCTGGATGAAATTGGGGACCTGCCGCTCGAGGCGCAGTCAAAACTACTCCGCGTGCTCCAGGAACGCGAATTCGAACGCGTGGGAGGTTCCGAAACCATTCGGGTTGATGTTCGAGTCATCGCCGCTTCCAATGTGGATCTGGAAGCAGCAAGTCGCGAGAGAAAATTTCGAGAGGATCTCTACTACCGTTTGAATGTGGTGCCCATCCACATGCCCCCGCTCCGCGAGAGGCGCAGTGATATTCCGCTGTTGCTCGCCTATTTTCTCGAAAAAATTAGCGACGCTGAGCAGCTGCCTCTGAAGCGTACCTCAAACGACGCTGTCGAATACCTGCAAAGTCTTGCCTGGCCCGGAAATGTTCGCCAGCTCGAGCACGCTGTCCAGATGGCAGTTGCGCTCAGTGGCAACCGCGAGATACTCCACGCCGCCGATTTCCGCCTTCCGCAGAAGAACGCAAGAAACGCTCTTCAACCAGCGGTTCCTTTGATGACAGTACCCCCTGATGGTTTGGATTTTGACGAGGTCGTCGGGGAATTTGAACGCTCACTGCTCAATCAGGCCCTCTCCCTAACGGGAGGCAATAAAAGCCAGGCGGCGGACTTGCTTCGCATCAAGCGCACCACACTGCTCGCCAAGCTCAAGACTTTCGAGGAGCCAGCCCTCGCATTGGTGGCCTAACCCGTATCAGAAGTTCTTTATTCGTCAGGGATCGACTCGACGTGGTCCGCCCGGTGGCTAAGATGTTCAGATGCCATCTTTCCTACGGAACGTGCGCGAGGTTTTGACACTCGCTGTTCCTGTAGTGCTCGGGGAGCTCGGCTGGATGACGATGAGTACTGTCGACACCATCATGGTCGCGCGGCTTGGTCCGGCTGCCATTGGCGCTATCGGCATCGGCAGTAGCGCCTTCTACTCGTTTGCCGTGTTCGGCATGGGGCTCTTGCTCGGCCTGGACACGCTGGTTTCACAATCCTTCGGAGCTGGCGATCGCGAGGATTGTCACAAATCACTCACTCAAGGTTTTTACCTTGCGGTCGCACTGACCATACCCCTGATGGTTCTGTTCGCGCTGATGCCCCCGCTGTTCCGCATGCTCGGCATTGTCGAACCCGTTGCTTCTCTTGCCGGTACATTCATCCAAACGTTGAGCCTTAGTACGCTTCCCTTGCTCCTTTACGCTGCATTTCGCAGATATCTGCAAGGCATGGGACACGCGCGGCCAGTCATGTTTGTGCTCATCAGCGCAAATCTTATTAACTGGCTCTTCAATTGGTTACTGATCGAGGGAAATTGGGGATTCCCGGCCCTGGGCGTTACTGGCTCAGCCCTTTCCACGGGGCTGGCGCGCACCTATATGGCGTCCATGCTGGCTGCGTTCATTTACTGGTTTGAGCGTGGCGAGCAGCCCGGCTTTCGTAATCTCTTACAGGCGCCCGACCGGCGCCGCCTGAAACGCCTTTGGCAATTGGGATTTCCTGCGGCAACACAGATCCTGCTGGAAGTCGCCGCTTTTGGCGCCGCCGCTGTATTCGCGGGGCAACTGACACCCATCGCCCTCGCCGCGCATCAGATCGCGATCAATTGTGCATCACTTACCTTCATGGTCCCTCTCGGGATCGCATCCGCGGCTGCGGTCTCGGTCGGCCATGCAATTGGCCGAAACGATACCAGGCAAGCTCGCCAGAATGGTTTCATCGCAATCCTGCTCGGTTCCCTCTTCATGCTATGTTCTGCTTTGGCATTTGTGCTGATCCCTCAGCCGATCCTGCGAATTTATTCGCTCAACCCTGAAGTGTTACGAACCGGGACCGGCCTTCTGGCGATCGCGGCGCTCTTCCAACTTTTCGACGGAATCCAGACAATCTCGACGGGAGCCCTGCGAGGCATTGGAGAGACGCGAGGGCCAATGCTCGTCAACCTGGTTGGCTACTGGCTGTTCGGTTTGCCCATTGGCTATGCTCTTTGCTTTTACCTGGGCCGAGGAATTTACGGACTTTGGTGGGGGCTCACCGTGGCGCTGGTCGCCATCTCAATTAGCCTGCTTTGGCTTTGGCAGCGCAAATCGGGCAAACTTATCGAAGCAGTTTCCTGCTGTTCCGGATCAGCATACAACACGTAAGTTTCTCCCACTTGATTGACTCTACTGCCGTGAAAAACATGCATTGCATCCAAGGCAGACAAGAGCTAATCTGTTATCGGATATCGATAACAGATTATGCGGGCGTTCAGGAGATGGCGTCATCATTTTCAAGCGCTGTTCAATCGTTCGCGCGTCGATAGCGATCTCGAAGACGAGTTGCGCGACTACCTCGACCGTGAAATGGAGTGTCAGATCGCTGCGGGAATATCGCCCGACGACGCGAAGAGGCGAGCACTGCGTAGTCTAAACGGCACGGAACGCCTGAAGGAAGAGTGTCGCGATGCACGGCGCGTCCGGTGGCTGCAAGACACCTTTAGCGATGTACGATTTGCAGTTCGTGCACTTTGCAAAGCGCCGGCTTTTACAGTGACGGTTATTGCCGCCTTGGCTTTCTGTATTGGCGTCAACACGGCCATTTTCTCTGTGGTCGATACTGTGCTCTTTCGGCCCTTGCCATTTCCCGATCAGGAACGCTTGGTGGCCGTTACTGAAGGCGTTCCAGGTTTGGGTTTCCCGGTCCTTCCTTTTTCCTGCCCCGACTATCTGTTTGTTGCAGCCAACAACCGCTCCTTTGCCTCGACCGGGACCTATCGCACTCAAGCCTACGAGATCTCGGGCGCGGGCCAGCCGCGACGTGTATATGGCGGACGCGTGACCGCTTCCCTGTTTCGGGTTTTGGGAATTTCCCCCGCAATTGGCCGGGCATTTACCGAAGAAGAAGACGAACACTCCAAGCGGGTCGCAGTCCTCACCTGGGGGTTCACTCAAACAACTTTCGGAACACCGGAGCGAGCACTGGGGCGCACAATTCTTCTCGACCGTACTCCCTATACAGTCATCGGTATCATGCCGCAATCATTTTCCTTTCCTATCGGCGGATCGCGCTTTAGCAGCTATCCGGCAGACGTGTTTGTACCTGTCTCTTGGAATAACAATGACCGTCAACAGAATGTAAACGGCTTTGACTACAACATGGCCGCCCGTATGAAAGCAAACGTGACGATTCAACAGGCAAGCGCCGAGGTACATGGTTTACTCAAGCGCGTGGTTGGGGACTATCCCCCGAAGATGAAACAGGCTCTCAGCCACATGCCGAATTTTTCGCTGGAATCGCAAACGGTTCCGTTCCGCGAAGAATTTACCGGTAATGTAGAGCGCCCCCTGCTTCTACTCTTGGCCGCAGTGGGCACCGTCCTGCTGATTGGATGCGCTGATGTCGCAAATCTCATGTTTAGCCGCATGGTCGGGCGGCAGCGAGAGTTCGCGCTCAGAATCGCACTCGGCGCAGGGCGCTGGCGTCTCGCTCGCCAGACAATCACGGAAGGTCTCGTTCTTTCCGTAGCTGGCGGCGTCATCGGATTCTTTCTGGCGTTCTGGACCCTGCCGCTGCTTGTCCGCTTCTCTCCCGACAATCTTCCGCGCTTGAGCGAAATCGGTTTGAACTGGCGGATGATGACGTTCGTGATGGTCGTCACGCTGGCGATGCCTTTCGCGTTCTGTCTCGGGCCGCTTGCAAACACTCTTCGCTCCACTGTCGTGAATCAGCTTCGCGGCGAAGGACGAACAACGACGCAGGGCAAGCATCAGCGCCTCATGATGTCCGCCGCCGTGATTACGCAATTCAGTCTCGCTTTTCTGTTGCTGACCACGGCGGGACTGCTCACGCGAAGCTTACTTAAAGCGACCGAAGCCAATCCCGGATTTCGGCCGGAGCACATGATCAGCACTCAAATCACGTTACCGGTTGCCGTTTACCATGCGCCTGCTCAGATTGCAGGCTTCTTCGACCGTCTGCTTTCCCGGCTCAGCATGTTACCCGGTGTGCGCGAAACCGGCGCAGTATCAGATCTGCCAATGGGCTCCACTTCCAACGTAGTCATTTCCATCGAAGGCCGCGGCAGGGATACCGAAAGAGTCGATACGGTCTACTGCCGTGGCAATGCGCTGGAAGCGCTCCGTGTCTCGCTATTGCGCGGGCGTCTGCTGCGGCCGGAAGACCAGATCGGCAAGCCACAGGTTACCGTGATCTCCGAAGCGCTGGCCAAACGAGTCTGGCCGCATAGCGATCCCATTGGTGGACGTATCCGATTCGGTGTAGACGTTCCGAATAACGACGAGCCGTGGTTAACCGTCGTTGGCGTTGTGGCCGATGTGAAGGCACGGCTCAACAGCGATTCTCCCCGGTTGCTGCTATTTATGACCTGGTGGGATTGGGTCAACCAGATGAATGTGGTCGTGCGAACCTCAGGTGATCCGCTCCTGCTGACAAGCGCAATCCGCCGTGAGATAAACAGGCTCGATCCCAATCTTCCTGTTGGAAAGGTTGAGACGCTCGACCAAACACTCGAGGCATCGTTATCCGCTGAGCGTTTTCGGACTTGGCTGCTAATCTGTTTCGCAATTGCCGCGCTGCTGCTCGCCATGCTGGGAATCGCTGGGCTGCTGGCTTACAACGCTGTACAGCGTACGCAGGAGTTTGGCGTGCGTATTGCCTTGGGAGCAAGCCGCCGCGACCTTCTTGTTCTAGTCTTCCGGCATTGCTTACAATTATCCGGCGCAGGGATTGCAGGCGGGCTAGTCGCTTCTATCGCCGTGACTCGAGCCCTCTCTGCTCTGCTTTACGACATTAGTCCGTTTGATCTTAAGACCTTCCTCATCGTGCCTTTGACCCTGGTGCTGGTTGCAGTTGGAGCAGCCCTGTTTCCTGCGTGGCGCGTGGTTCGCACGGATCCAATCACGGCTTTAAGAGCCGAATAAACTATGGGTCCGTTCGAGCGGCGGCGTCTATTATCTGGCACGGCGTCAGTTCGAAGAAACTCCTTTTCGAAACCATTCGCCCCGTTCACCAACCTCCGAAACGTAAGGCTACACCGGTCGAAGCGCGAAGATTGTTCGGATAATCTGTGCCGTTCACACTGCGCGCCCAGGTGTGCACATCCACGATGTCTATTGCGTGTATCGCAAAAACACGGTTGAGCGCGAAGTCGAGCCCGCCTCCAACTGCAAATGCAAAAGCATTTGTCTGCTCCTGACTTGTATAGAGCGAATGGTTAGGATTGGGATCTCCGGGATTGACGTACGGAAGGTTCGGAGGCACCCGATCCGGATAGAACTGTTCGTAAGCAAACTTATCGCCTCCCGCCAGAATCTCGATCCAGGGCGTCCAGCGCCTCCCTCTTCGTAATGCGAATCGTGGACCAAGCAGATAAGTAGTCGAGTCGCCCGAAAGATTGGTACCCGGAGACACCATCTTGCAACCGCTCACGTCAGCGGTGATTCCCAGCCAGCTCGTGAAGTTGTAAGTTGCAGCCGCGCCGCCGCCGTTGCAGCTCAAAGAGCCGCTCTTTCCGGCAGCCAATTGGAAATAGCTATAAACAGGTGAGAGCTCGAACGTTGGGACGACTACCGAAGTTAGATCACTCAGTTTTGGTTCGGTGTCATGAGGGATTGGCTTCACAGCCTTGGGTAACTCCCCTGTGAGGCTCTTATACTTGATAGGCGGGGGATTGCTCGCGGCGAGCATCGGCGCGTTGGATGTGCCAAAAATTCCCGGCCGTGTATCGCGATGCCATGGCACCTCGAGCCGCATCGCGTTCGCCATCGAGCGACTCGGGTTGAGCCCCGACCTTAACATCATTTTGATCCACCTCTGGCGCGTCCGCACTTCCAGAGGCGCCACGATAGCTTTGTCGATCCAGTCTTCTCCGATCATCCAGACAAGACCAATGGTCGGCGTAATTGCCTCGTCCACCAGGCCCTGCTGCGGGAAGTAAGATCCGGTGTTGCCAATTGTCGATTCGCTGTAAGGCCCAAGCTCAAACTGCAGGCTGAAGGCGAATGAGAAAAGTGTCGCGCGCATTCGGCTCTTCCAGTACTCACGGTTCCGTCCGAACTCTGTGTTCTTGTACCGGCGGTCGTTCTGCACAAAGATGAAGCCCGAAACCGCACCCTGCATAGGGTGCCCGACGTAATTCGTAAGAAAAGGATCGCCGTCTGCCCAGCCATGGAGATTTCCAATCGACCGCCCCCAGTCGTCGATAAACTTCCCTTTGAGCGCCGCGCGAGTGTAACTTTGCGTGCTTAGACGATACGTTTGCTCCACGCTAGTGAAGAAAAAGGATTGCCAGAGTAGCGGACCCCAATCGATTCCCTTCTGTTCCTGATCCGGTTGAATGGCCGCCGGCACTGACGTAGAATCGTCGTCCGGCGTTTCGCACCAGGCTCGGGGGCCGAGGTAGAGGAACGAACAAAGACAAACAGTAATCTTAAATTGAAAGCGGGTCAACCGTGGCATGCCTCGGACATGAGGTGCCTGCTTTTGGGAATAGTGCGGGAAATGAAACCTGCGACCATCCTTCAGGATAGCTAGCCGCCTTTGGCGCAATGTAAGCTGCGGCAGTTTGA
This sequence comes from Terriglobia bacterium, assembly GCA_963757345.1. Classification (GTDB taxonomy): domain Bacteria; phylum Acidobacteriota; class Terriglobia; order Bryobacterales; family Bryobacteraceae; genus Bog-105. The sequence goes on from CAVWRP010000020.1 coordinate 60,266, forward strand.
CGGGGCATGGCCGCCGCCTCGCCTTGACGCGAGCCAGCTCAATTTAATTTGTCCCGTGTGTGTTGGAGTACCCCTGCCATACGTACTCGAGGGCCTCTGGCAGGGTTTGTTGTTTCACCGCTCGGTCGGTATGGCCGCAATTGCGGGCAAATACGAATTGATAATGGTACCCCTTGGCCGCCAGCACCCTAGCCATGTTTTCATTGGCGACGACCCAGTCATGCATGTTGTCGCGCATGATGTTCGGATTGAGAAGATCTCTATCGCCGACTTCCATCCAGATGCGCAGCGGCCTGGCTGGGGTCTCGGGAATGAGATGTTCATGAAATCCCCATGCGCCTTGGGGAGTCTGCGGATTCCAGGGCCACTGCTGGTTTACGTAAGTGCCCGAGTAGGTGAGAACGCGGTGGTAAAGCTCCGGGTGATACCACGCCATAATCAAGGCGCACGAGCCGCCGGAACTGCCGCCCATTGTCGCCCGGCCTTCGGGATCCTTCGTCAGCTTCACGTTGTATCGCTTCTCTACGAGAGGCAGGACTTCTTTCTCGACGAATTCCGCGTATAGCCCTGACATGGTGTCGTATTCCAGTCCGCGTTCGCTTCCCTGGGCGTCGCCGCTGCCATTGCCGATTGAGATGGCAATCATCGGCGGAACGCGGTGTTTCGCGATCAGGCTGTCAAGGGCCGTGAACAGTGCCGGATCAGGTCCGTCCGCCCCAACGATGAAGGGCGCAGCGGTACCGGCAACGTATTGTTTAGGGACGTACACGCTCACCCGCCGAGTGTAAAGAGCAGGGTGACTGGTGGTAACCAGCAGTTTGGCGGGATTGCCGGGGTCCGTTGTGCCAAAGGTATGGGGCTCACGCGCGATGCCAGGATAGATTTTACTTTCGGCCGATTCAATGTTGAACGTGGAGACCGTTCCCTGCGGTACACCTTCCTGCACAGTCATCTCCGGCGCCGGGTTGTGCGTGGGACCGAGGATGAAGTTTCCGTCAGCGTCAGCCGGTGCGTTGGCGCCGTCGGGCAACTCTTTGGCAGCGACGTAACCGGGGGTATGGGGATCGCGGGTGGGCGGCGTGGGTCGCGCCGGGGATGCGGCTACGGCAGGGGCTTGAGCCGTTGCCGGACCTGAGCCGGTCATCACACTAATCAAAAACACTGTGCTTATAAGGCGCAACAACAGGCTCCTTTAGGTTTGGTGAGGTCAGCTGAAGGCTGACGAAAAAAGGGTCTGCAAAACCCGCGTTTACAGGCGTTCCAGCCGGGTCTGGGCATCGCCGAACTGCTCCAGTTTTATTCCAAAACGATCCATGAGCGACAGGTACAGGCTGCACATTTTGCGCTTCTCCTCGCTCTCGTTCATGTAGCTGAGCGTCCGTCCGGTCTCGAGGGTTCCGCCGAGTCCTCCCGCGAGCACCAGCGGCAAGCGGAAGTTATCATGCTTGCGGCCGATCCACATATTGGACAGGAACATGAGGCAGGTATTGTCGAGAACGGTACCGTCGCCTTCCTTCATGCTGTCCAGTTTCGATGCGAGGTAGGCATACTGGCTTACGTGAAAACGTGCAATACGTTCGTAGCCATCCGAATTGTTGTTGTGCGATGCGGCATGATGTCCATCCTTGACGTCGAGGAACGGATAGTACATCGCGGACAGGTCACGAGAGATAATCAGCGAAGCAACACGGGTTTTGTTGGTCTGGAATGCGATCGCAATCATGTCGCACATCAAGCGGGCGTGATCGCGCAAATCTTCCGGGAGGCCATTGGCCGGGCGGTCCATGGCTGCCACAGGCGTATTTTTCGCTTTGGCCGAGTCCTCCGCGTCTGCTTTCCCCTTGCGCATCCCTTCGACGCGCTTTTCCACTTCACGCACGCTGGTTAGATATTCATCGAGCTTGCCTTTGTCGCTCGCGCTGATTTTTTGGGAGAGATCCTGGGCCCGGTCTTTCACGCGATCCAGAATACTGATATTCAGAAGGCTGCCACGGTTATCAAAGAGGCTGTCCCAGACGAGGGAAGGGTAGACTTCCACCGGCACGGGCGAATCGGGGCTCTGCCACGAAATATGCGAACTGTAGGCCATCGAGAAGTTCGTCTCGTGATAGCCGGTCATGGGTTGCTCGCACGCCAGAACGATGCTCGATTGAGGCGTGTCTTCGCTCACGCGGCTCGCAATCATCTGGTCGACGCTGATACCCGAGTGGATGATGGCGCCTTTCGAAATATGCGCGCCCGATAAGAGACTTCCGGTCTGCCCGGGATGGATGCCCTGACCAGTGAGAGCTTTGACGAACAAGCCATCGATGACGTTGATCTTCTGTTTGAGTGGCTCAAGCGGCTCGAGCGTCTTGCTCAGCTTCATGGCCGCACCCTGGCCTTCGGCGCTCCAATGATCCTCGTTGATGCCGTTTCCGAGGAAAACGACTCCGAATCGTTTCGGGAACGAAGCCGGAGAAGGCGTGTCCGCGAGTACGTTCAGCGATTCAAGCCAGGGCAATGCCATGGTGCAGCCAGCACCACGGAGCACTGTCCGTCGTGAGATGGCGCGAGCGGAGCTTTTAGTCGATCGGGACAATATTAAATTAATTCCCCTTCCTGGATTGTAAGCGGGCGACCGATGTTTCAGGTACATTCTGGACTCGTTTGTCCAAAAACTGAGGGCTTGTAACGATGGTTTCGAATAGCGACTGGAAGCGAAACCCGTTAGCTCCGAGTTGACTTTCCATGCGTTCGATGAGCGATTCATCGGAGAGTTGGAGCGATCTGCCCAATGCATAGGCAAGCAGCTTGCGGCTAAGATTACCCACGAATTCGTTTTGGCGATGGTCGCGAATGAACGCCTGCAACCCCGCCAGGCCTGTGCCTTGGACCCCGCCAGGATAGGTCACTGTCGTATCCACGGGCCGTCCCGCGAGGTCGTTCGCCCTTGCATTGCCGACCGGGCCATAGCCTTCGAAGGCGAGGCCGAAGGAATCGAAGCGCGCATGACAGGCGGCACAAACCGGGTTTGCCCGATGTTGGGCCAGCATTTCGCGCACGGGCAAATCCGATTTCGATTCATCGCTCGGCAATTCCGGCACCACCGGAGGAGGTGGTGGAACTCTCACTCCGAGCACTCGTTGCACAACCCAGTTCCCGCGCTTAACCGGACTGGTCCGCAATCCGGGCGAGTTTTGAGTGAGGAAAACCGCCATCGGCAGCAGACCGCCGCGCCCATACCGGGCGGCGTCGTCCACCCGGACCCATGTGTTCAGGTCTCCCGCAACGCCGGGCATGCCGTAGTGTTGCGCCAGCGGTGGATTTACAAACGTGTAATTGCCATACAGAAGGTCCAGGACGGAGCGGTTGCCCGAGACCGCATCCTCCATGAAGCGGATTGGTTCCTGGAACATCGCCTCACGTAAATCGTTGTTGAAAGTGGGAAAGCGTTCGCGATCAACCGAATTATTCGTCTCGAACTGGCGAACTCCGAGCCAGTTGCCGGTGAATTCCGTCGCGAAATCTCGCACGCGAGGATCTCTCAGCATGCGCTGGGTTTGCGCCAGCAAAATGGTTGGGTTTTGCAGGTCGCCCGCTGCCGCGTGCCGCAACAACTCATCGTCGGGCATGCTCGACCAGAGAAAGTAGCTCAGCCTGCTGGCGAGGGCGTAACCAGACAAAGGTTGAATGCCCGATTGCGCCGAGGCGAGCATCGTCGCTGGACGGAGGGGCGAGTGCGAAGGGGTTGCACTCGTTTCGGAAAGATCGAGCCGATAAAGAAAATCGGGCGACATCAGCACGCTGACAATGGAATCCCTTACGGCATCTTCATGGGACAGTTCGTTTTTGGTACGAAGCACCTGGTAATACGCGAGCACGTCCGTGCGCTCGCGTTGGGTTAGCGGCCGCCGATAGGCGCGCTCCGTAAAGCGGAGGAGCGCCTCGAGGTGCTTTGGCTCCGCATCCGCACGCTCCTTCTCCAAGTACCGGAGCGTCGTGTTCATGCGGTCAAAGTGATCGCGGATCGCCTGTGGCGCGACTGGGTCATTCTTCGGGTCAGCCAGCGCCTTTTTGAGATAAGCGTCGCGCAAAGACATAATGACAGCGGTATCCGTGACCAGGTGATCGGCCGGGCGCGGAGTACCGGATTCGGCGCCCTTGCCTTCAACTTCGCCGCTCTGATTGAAGAAATACTGAGTCCAGGTACGGGCCGTGAAATTGGCGATGAAATCGAATTCATCCCACAGGCGATTGATCTCCTGCTGGCCTTTTTCGTCGAGTATCAATTCCATGAGAGGCGTATCGTCGCGGAAGAAGCCCAATACGCTGTGATAGCCCGCGCTAAGCAACCGGCCTTTGTCTTCCGAATCGTCGGGGAAGTAGCGGCCGCGTTCCGTTACGTAAAAAGCGTCCGGAAAAACAGAAGCGAAAGCGCGCGAATGCTGCTTCGTAGCGGCGTCGTTGGACGGCGGGAACCACGAGGTCGGGGTCGCCCGCACGAGCCTTTGCAGAAAGCGCGGCCCAGCGCGGAGCCGCTTCTTCGTGAAGATCGGGATATTTAGGGATCTCGGGAACCACCTCGGGCGGGCTGTTGTCATTGCGAAGATCGTTGGGATCGCTGTTACGGCGGTGTGAAGCGAAGGCCGACAGCTTCCAGTTCAGCAGCGGCTGCGATGCCGGGGGCAGGCCTTCCACCACGGGCGCGGCGAACTGCATCGCGGTATGGGTTCGGATCCTGACCACGAAATCTCGCATTGCAATACACTGCGCCCGCACTACGTCCGGTTGATTGGCCGCCGCGGGAGGCAGGGCATTCCACATCTTTTCCAGTTTCAGAACGGGACCAATTGCGCCGCGATCGTGCAGGATGTCCCAAACCAATGGCAAATATTTAGGACTGAGCTTCGAATCCGTGGCAATCGAGGCGAGCGTCGCGTGTCTTATGTTAAGTGCGTTTCGGTAGCGGAAGCGCCAGGCAGCCTGAAAGTAATCCGCATAGTCGGTGGGTTGCTGCTTGTAGAAGCGAACGATGCGCTGTATGGCATACTTCTCGCGATCGGTCTCGACCAGCATCGGATACGGCGCAAAGTCGATAGCATCAGGCTTTACAACCATGTGAGCGGCTACGTCTCGGGCGGCCTGCAAATACTTGTTCAGCAGCGCAGGCGACATGGTCAGCGATTCACCGGAATTATCAAAGCCCGCCGGATTGGCCGGGTCCACAGGAAACTGCCGTGTAACCTGCATGTCCTGCCCCGTGAGATCGCGAATTGTATAGTTGTATTCGGCGTTGCTGAGCCTCCGTGCCAGTACGAGGCCAGGATCCCCCGCCGATCTCTTTATCTCCTCCGCGCGTACCGCCTGAACCCAGGCGATCACCTGTTGACTGGCTTCAGCCGGCGGAGAAGGCACGGGCTTGGGTGGCATTTCCTTTGCCTTCAATCTCTCCATCAGAAGCGTCCACCGAGGAAAGTCCGCGGTCACCGTATCCACGGACGTGTACGATTTGAGATCAAACTGCGCAGCAGGCATCGTGCCGCTATGACAGCCGACGCAATATTTAATGACGAACGGCCGCACAGTTTGTTCGAACTGCTGTTCCAGTCCGGGATTCCCGGCACCGGCCACCGCCGTGAAGGCAAGCAGGACGGAAACGACTCGAAATTGCATTAAAATATCATTATTTCATCCTGGGGTCACGCGACTGACAGTTTGCAAAAAAAGGCTGGTTAAGGATTCCCCGGCCCGTGTCCGGGCAAACAACGATGGTAATCAGACCTATCCGGGCGGCACGGAGCTTCACAAGACCGCAGAGGCTCGCGTTGTTGGTCCCCATTTAGAGCGCTCGGAATTTCTGTTGTTTGACAGCGTCTTGCCACTATGATTGGATGTTCGTGGAGGGTCCATGCCGGATCTCATCAGCAAGGTCAAAGAATTTTATGCCGGCGTTTAGTCGTGGTGATATAGCTACGATTCTCGCGAGCGTCGCCGACGACGTCACATGGGAGTATGAAGCGCCGTCCGAAGTTTTATCTTCAGGCATTCGCCACTCGCCCAAAGAGGTTGCCGAGTCACCTCTATCCTTCTAATTTGTATGCAATCGTGCAGGCAGCTTGTTTCGGCGAAAAACTTATAGCGGAGTCGCAATCATTGGACAACATCTGAGTATTCGGTTAGGAAACAAGGCGCCTCCCGCCGCTCGCAAGTCTCACGAAAGACATCGCATGTCACTTTCGGCTATTCGTAGCGGCGGGGGCCTGCTCGTTCTTACAAGATGCCAAAAGGCACCTACGAACGAAGTCTTTTTCCACAGGTTGTGTGCTCCGATAACTGTGAAAAACATGTTCCGATCAAAAATCCTCTGCGACAACTATAAGCTTTCGGCAGGCGTGCGTGACTGTGGGTCTGGTTTCCTGATAGGGTCGGTTGGCGGAGGTAGCAATAGCTATGACGCAGGAAACAGCGGTTGACGCGAGGGACCTGGAACAGTTGCAGCGGCGGTTTGAAGAGTATCGGAATCTTCGCCCGTCACGAGGTCGATTACCTCCGGCATTGTGGAGGGAAGCAGCGGAAGCTGCCGGGCGATACGGTCTGAACCCGGTAGCGCAAACGCTGCGATTGGACTACAACCGCCTGAAGAAGCGGATGGCGCCGACGGCAGGCGGCGATGCATCAACAAAACAAACGAAGCAGAGGAAGCCGGCGCCGGATTTTTTGGAGCTGATTCAGCCGGCACCGAGTGCAACGCGGGACTGCCATATAGACGTGGAAACGAGTCACGGTGCAAAGCTTCGTATCGAAGTGAAAGGCATTGCAACAAACGAGTTGAGGTTGTCGTAACGAAGCTTTCGAAATACGCCGCCAAAATAAGCGAAGGCGAGTTCATGCCCTTCCAGAAAAGCTTGTTGCGTGGCGTGCAGATAAGCATAATGCGTAGTAGTCTCAACTTGATCTGACATTTTCGCGCGTACTTTGTGAGAAGAAACAGCGGGCGGCGGGACCTGCCAACCGAGCACGACACTTCTTCGGCCGGGGTCGCAGAGGAGCATCCTTGCTGCCGATCGGAGAGTTTCTTCAGGTGCTTGCTTTGGCGGGCTCGGCGAGCGTTCATGGACGTGAGGGAGCCACTGCTCTCGGAGGGAGACGCCCAGGTGGAGGAAGCACTCGCGATCGAGATCGAGAGCTTACGCAAGCTGAAGACGAAGGCTCTGCAAGCCCGCTACGGGGAGCTGTTTGGGGAAGCGACGCGCTCTGGGAATCGGGCGCATCTGTTCCGGCGGATCGCCTGGCGCTTGCAGGCGAAGGCGCACGGAGATCTGAGCGAGCGGGCGCGGAAGCGGGCGGAAGAACTAGCCGATGAAGCGGCTCTGCGTGCGCCGCGCCGGTTCTGGCAGGAAGACGGAGCAGTCGGTCTCGAACCTCCTGCGGCTCGCGATCCCCGCTTGCCGCCGGTGGGAACGGTTCTGAAACGCGAGCACGGCGGACGCACGATCGAAGTCACGGTGCGGGCTACGGGCTTCGAGTATCGGCACAAAGTCTATTCTTCTTTAAGCCAGCTGGCGCAGCAGGTGACCGGCACACGGTGGAACGGCTATCACTTCTTCGGCTTGCGAAAGGAGTGGCCGGGCGTGAGCGAGCGCGAGCGATCGATACGGTGTGCGATCTATACGCGCAAGTCGACCGAAGAGGGACTCGAGCAGCCGTTCAATACCCTGCAGGCGCAACGGGAAGCAGCCGAAGCCTACATCCTGAGCCATCGGCAGGAGGGCTGGCGCACGGTGCCGGCGCTCTATGACGATGGCGGGTGGAGCGGCGCGAGTCTGGAGCGTCCTGCACTCAGGAAGTTACTGGCCGACATCGAAGCACGCCAGATCGATTGCGTGGTGGTGTACAAAGTAGACCGGCTTAGCCGTTCGCTGCTCGACTTCACACGCTTGTTGTCGCTGTTCGAGAAGCGGGGCGTGAGCTTCGTTTCGGTGACACAGGACTTTAACACCAGCAGCTCGATGGGCCGGCTCACGCTGCATATCCTGCTCTCGTTTGCGCAGTTTGAGCGGGAGATCATCGGGGAGCGGACACGCGACAAGCTGTCGGCGGCGCGGCGTAAAGGCAAGTGGATCGGCGGCCGGCCGGTGCTCGGCTACGATGTCGCGCCGGAAGGAGGGCGGCTGGTCGTGAATGCGGCGGAAGCCGAGCGCGTACAGGAGATCTTTGCGCTCTGCGCTGGTTCTTCCAGCATGACCGAAGCACTACAAGCAGCGCGAGCGCGCGGCTGGACCGCCAAGCACTGGACCAGCCGGCGCGGCCGAGTGCACGGGCGGGCGGTTGCTGAGCATGTCCACCCTGCGGCTTCTGGTGACGAACGTTTTGTATCGAGGGGGGCGTTACGCATAAGGACGTGGTGTATCCCGGCGAGCACCCGGCCCTGGTTCCTCACGAGTTATGGCTCGCCGTCCATGCCAAGCACCAACTGAGCCGCGCCAAGGTCCGCTGTCACGGGGCGGTCGAAACTCGACTCAAGGGTCTCGTCAGCTGCGCGCACTGTGGAGGGCTGCTGGCCGCGAGCTTTACCCAGCGGCATGGGCAAAGGCACCTGTACTACCTATGCCGTGCCGGGAAAAAGCGAGAGCCGGTCTGTCCGCAACAGCCCGTTCTCTCGCTCGATCTCGAACACTCGTTGCGAGAGCGCCTGGAGGGTAGAGGAGCAGCCCGTGTGGTTTCGATTTAGAGCCGCTCATCCGCGCAGTCTCTTACCATTCAGGCACGCGTCGTGTTGCGGTCGAGCTGCAGGATGGGAGCCGCTTCGAATATTCCTTGCCGGTTCCAGTTCGTCCCGGTGTGCGCCGGAGAGAAGAAAAGAGTCAGTCGCGCGGCCGCACGCCTCGCATCAGCCAACTGATGGCTCTGGCCATTCACTTCGAAGGTTTGGTGTCGAGCGGCGCGGTTCGAAATTACCGGGAACTGGCCGAGGCCGGACAGGTGAGCCGGGCGCGGCTTAGCCAGATACTGCAACTGACTCATCTCGCCCCGGAGATTCAGGAACAGCTGCTCTTCCTTCCGCCGACGCGCCAGGGTTTCGACCGCGTGCTCGAGAAGCATCTGCGCTCGTTGACCCGCGTCGTCGATTGGCAGAAGCAGAAACAGCTGTTCCGCGCCATCGAGGACCAACTCAACTCTTAAGCCGGTAAACGCGTTCCCCCACACGTGTGAACGAGCGCACCTTCCGGCCTTGTTTGCGGATGCTCGCCGAGAGGAACCCGCGCACGCTGCAGCCGTTCAATACCCTGCAGGCGCACGAGTCTGTGCGCCGGAGAGAAGAAAAGAGTCAGTTGCGCGGCCGCACGCCTCGCATCAGCCGATTGATGGCTCTGGCCATTCACTTCGAAGGTTTGGTGTCCGATGGCGCGGTTCGAAATTACCGGGAACTGGCCGAGGCCGGACAGGTGAGCCGGGCGCGGCTTAGCCAGATACTGCAACTGACTCATCTCGCCCCGGAGATTCAGGAACAGCTGCTCTTCCTTCCGCCGACGCGCCAAGGTTTCGACCGTGTGCTCGAGAAGCACGTGCGCTCGTTGACCCGCGTCGTCGACTGGCAGAAGCAGAAACAGCTGTTCCGCGCCATCGAGGACCAACTCAACTCTTAAGCCGGTAAAACACGTTCCCCCGCACGTGTGAACGAGCGCACCTTCCGGCCTTGTTTGCGGATGCTCGCCGAGAGAAACCCGCGCACGCTGTGCCGCTGCCAGCCCGTCAGTTCCCCGATCTGGCGAGCCGTTGCTCCTTCCGGACGGCACAGCAGGGCATACACCTGGGCCGCTTTCGAGCCTTCCCGAAACGCGACCCTACTCTGCTCTCTTTCTCTTTCCGCTGAGTCGTTTTGCTCTGGAGCGTACATAAACCGCCAGATTCTCTGCAATGCAATCTCGCGGCTGGTGAACTTCTGGACGGGGGTGACGCCCGGCAGGTCTTCCACATCGCCACCAGCCGCTTCAGCGGCCAAGCCCCTGCGGTCTGCTTCCATTCTTCAAAGCTCGTGACGCGCTCTGTCTCCCCCTCTTCCCCTGACAAAGGATGAATGAAGCCTTCTTTCATGACATGAACTGACATCCGGCATCTCTCTTTCTGGCCCAAATGGTTCTGCGGCCACTTCATCCATCACTCTTGCCTGCTGGATTGCAAGTCAGAACAGCGCAGGCAGGAAGATTCAGCTGTCAAGAAAAATGCTTCGGCATGACTGTACTTCCCCCGCTCAGATCAGCCTAGAATCTGGCATGCGCAAATCACGCAATGTCGTCCCCATCACTCGCCGAGAATGCAAGAATGCTCGGGCCGTTCCTGAACGTCCCGGTCAAAGAAGAAATCCGCCTCCTGACTTGCCGGCAGACTTCCGCCAGCATGACCTTTCACTTGGGGCCTCCTCTGTTACTTCGTCATGCAGCTTCCAATCCGCGACACGCCCAGCCAGGTAAGCTCCTGCCGTTCCCCGTACCTGCCACCGATCCTGCCAAAGAATAAGTCCCAAACCTTGCTTTTTTCGAGACCGACTCTGTCGGCTGTTAACGAGCGGGTTGTAAGTTCGAATACCGGTCGGGGAGCCAAACTTCGTCGCAGGGAGGCTTGGCGAAGTTGCCCAATAATTCATTCTCTGCCCGCGCGGCGGACGGCGCATGCTTCCAGAAAGTGAAAGTGATTGAAGGAGTGCATGAGTCCGGCTTATGGACAGTCGGGAGGAGTGGCATCTACCACCAGCGCCGGACCGTTTCGTAGCTGACCGCAACCCCGCGAGCCGCGTAGTGGGAGAGTAACTTATCCGCTTCACAGTGAATGGTTTGCCGGCAAAAGAATCTGGCTCCTCAGGTAGGATTCGAGAACCAGGGGGATCAAGTAATCATCAATCCGTTCCGCCGTTGTTGGTGAAGCGACAATAGCCGGATGTGCCGTCAAACCTTTCGAAATCCGCTCTTCCGTGGCCGCCGTTTCGCTGATGATGTGATCATTTTTTGCGTGCGCTGGTATCTGCGATTCAAGCTCAGTTATCGCGACATGGCCGAGATCGCTTGCGAGCTAGGCGTGCTGGTGGCTCCGAGTACGATCCTGCGCTGGGTGGTGCGCTATGCGAAAGAATTCAGCCGACGGTGGCGTCCGTTCGAGAGACCGGTTGGCAGATCATGGCGCTGCGACGAGACATATATAAAAGGTTGGCGGCCAGTGGATGTATCTATACCACGCGGTAGATGAACGTGGCCGTACCGTGGAATCTCATCTCAGTCGCACTCGGGATATAGCCGCCGCCAGAGCTTTCTTTCGCAAGGCTCTCAAGCAACACGGGCAACCTCGCACTATCACGCTAGACGGCTTCGAACCCAGCCATGCCGCGCTGCGGGCGAATCTATCGCAGCGCAGGCGAGCGGGGCCAGGAGTGATACGCTGAGCAACAACACATGGCCCTCAATACCTTCAAGGAATCCATCACCTTGGAAAAGCCTGTGTTAATGGATGGGAACGGAAAGGAGCTCTATACCTTCCAATCCGCTACCGTTCTCCAGTTTCGTTCGGGTGAGGCGGAGCTTCAAACCGAGCCAACGTCTCTACCGGCCGAATTTCCTTTTAGCTCCTATAGCGGCCGTCACTCGGTGCCGCTATATTTGGGCGACGACGATCGCACCTTGCCGGTAACTGTTGTTGGCGGCATGCTCGTGATTGCGTCCTCAAATATAGAACGGCACGACCCTCGAAAGGGTTAGGCCATAGAGCGCCGCACGATGGCGCTTCGCGACGAATTTCGGCAGGCCGAGCAATGCGCGAGAAGAAGTAGCGTAGATTATCTCGATAGACAGAGGCACGATCACATTCTGAACGGATTTACGCGGTATGGAAATTGCTCGGATTGTGTTCGAAATACAAAGATTATCGCCGAATGGACTGCCGGCGGCCGTCGGAATCTGCCCCCAAAGTCTCAACGGAAGAAGATCAAATTCCTGATTGCCCAATATTGACGCAAAGGGGATCGCCTCAGCGTGTTTGGCAACGCACTCCTATCAAACCGACGTGCGGGTTGAAACATTGTGCTTCTCGTACGATCTAATATAACGCCGAGGAATCCGCGGAATTGATCGCGGGTTTGGCTACTAATGGTCGATCGAAAGGGATTCCTATGTTGGCGTTTCAAGATTCTCTGGTGATGTCCGAGGTTCACGATTGGGTAGACCTGCTTCAGCCTTTTCATGAATCCAACTCCGAAAAAGCGATCAGCAGCGTCGACTTTGACTCTGATCTTGAAGGCGACGCGGAACCAGAAGAATATCCAGATATCTCCTTGTCGCCTGGCACCCGACGATATCGCGCTGTCGGCGAGACTGGGACCAACACGAAATAGGAGAGACTCTCCCTCGAATTGCTTCGAAGAATTCACGAGGTACGGCCGGGCACAAAGGTCCTTGTGATGACAGCAGAAACGCGAAAGATGCGGTACAGCTCGTCATTGTGTAAACACACGTCCCACTCCTCTCGATTCCAACCGCCGTGTGTCCATCAATCACCGGACGTGAACCGCGGACCGCGCGCCATATGAATCACCCCCTTGATCCGGCGGCAAGCCAGATAAACGGGTTGCTGCTCGATTTTCACTTGTGCCGGTTCGCGGACGGAAACGACGGAAGGCGAGCTGAATGGGCCGTTGCGGTTCGACGGTCGCGATCTGCGCCGAGGCAACTGTGAAATCAACGAATCTCTAGGTTCTGGTTTGTGAGAGGACCATCCGGCTGTATGTTCGTAAGCGAAAGATCAACCAGAGCGAGGTCTAACTTACGCCCCGGGGCCCGCCCAAGAAACTCCTCGGCAGACGCGTAAGTTTCAACTTCCCACTGTTGGGTCTTGAGCAAACGTTTGAGCCCGCGACGTACAGATGGGTCGTCGTCGACTATGGCCACCGTAAGGTGGTTTTGCAACATTGCTTATCATTTTGGGTGTACGTGCACGGAAAGTTGAGAGTGTTCAAAGTCCAATACTTGCGGTCGTACGGACGGCATGAGCTGAAGAGAGACGAGGCAATCCGCGCACTTGTCCTACGCAAAAATCCGATCAGCATCTGAAATGACTTGAGTTAGCGTGAGACGATTGCACGATGTCCAAGGTCTTCACCCGACTTTTTAGGATGGTTCGGAGCCTGCGCACGATCGTCGGTGACGGGTTGAGTTTCTTCGCCGCTGCAGGGCGTCGCCGCATGGCCCTGGCAGCTGAGAATCTGTTTTTGCGCAAACAATTGGCTCTATTCCGGGAACGCGAGAAGAAAGCGGTGCCCACCACTGCTGCCGACAGGTTTGTATTCTCCAAACTGGCTCGTTGGTTCGACTGGCGTGGTGCATTGATGATCGTCAAACCGGCCACTTTGATCGGCTGGCATCGCAACGCATTCCGCCTCTTCTGGCGCTGGAAATCAAGACGGCTGTGTTGCAAATCGCCGCTGATGATCTGTTAGCGTGAAGCTCGATGGTTTGCAAGCGAGCAGCACTATTCCGAGGGCGACATTTTACGGATGAGATTATCGTGCTCTGTGTTCGCTGGTACTTGCGCTACTCCCTCAGCTATCGCGATTTGACGGAGATAATGTGCGAGCGGAACCTCGCCATAGATCCATCGGATGTGTTGCAAATAGCGCAATCGGAACAAACTAATCCGAAATGTTTTAATTAAACCCCTTTATCCACGGGCCTTCCAGCGTTTCGGATCCGCAACGAAGCCACCTCAAAATGCTATTTACAACACAGCCAGTGCAGATGGCAATACTTGGTGAGCGCGAACACAACAGCGCCACGAGACTGCTCCAGAGCTACGGCGATTGGTCGCCCACCGAAGCGCGTCGCCAGCTGGCTGGCCCACGTTTCGATGGCTTCCGGAGTCTGCTCCAGTTTCCCCTGCTCGCAAGCTCCGGATTCGGCTTCCTGTAATTTCCAGATATGTTCCCGATCCGCCCAATCGATAGCGATGAAGGCGGCCCACTGAGGTTCCTCATCCGATATCACTTGTTCCTGTGTCATCACTTCTCGGCTATCGCAGGCCAGAGCAGCGACCATAAACTGGAAATGACAGAGTTTTTCTCGACCGATAATGCCGTGGCAGCCTTCGGGCGTTATCAAGGGACCGTTAAGTCCTCTGGCATCCGCGTCGATACGCCGCTGGCGCATTACTTCAAGTTCCGCGACGGCAAAGTTGTCCGCCACATCCAGCTCAGCAATACAGGTGCCTTTGTCGAGGCCATCCACGGCCGCAAGCCAGGCGCAACTTCGTAATTCGGCTCAATCACCCTCTGTGTGAGATCTCGTTCGGTTTGAGTGGCTCTACGCGCGATTACTTGTTGTTCATGTAGCCCACGCGGTCCAAAAAATCGCGGTGGCCTTGACCATCTACCATCGACTGGAACGCGCTGATAAGCGCCGGGTTCTTGTCAAATGCTTCATCCATCGACTTCTCCGCTTTATCGAATGCCGCAGCATCTGGAGTTGTGAAGTAGAACGTGACGCGGCCGAGTTTCCCGGTATGAAAGTCTTCCGTATCCATGCCATAGGAAGTTACCGTGCCGTCCGCCAATAGCTTTTCGAAGGCGGGCACCAGCTGGCTCTTGATCAGGTCGTCATACGCACGCATTTGCCCCGGCTTTACGTCCCACTGATCCCCCGAGAGATAGCCTCCCTCGGACTTACCGGAACGTTGGTTGTGCACTCGGCCGACCAGCACGTAATCCCAGTGCTTCGAAGCGCCCTCTACGGCTGCCGTCGTGCTTCCCGGATTTGCATACAGCGCCTCGAGAGCTTTCAACAAGCTGCCCTCAGACGTGGCAGTGAACCAAGTGCCATGGGTGGGCTCGCCTTCCTGATGGATGAGGTTCGAAAACGAGCCGTAGCCTATGAGAGTGCCGTCGGCAATCAGCTTGTCCATCAGGGGCCGGTCCAGTTCATCCAGTTTTGCCATCTCGGACCATTGCGCCCTCGGAACAGCCCATTCCGAAAGGTAGGTATAGCTAGGCTGCTTTTCCTCGCCGGTGCTCTGTGCGCGCGACGGCGCGCTGGCTACCAAAACAAAAATCGATAAAAGACCCACATAGCGAGCTGGTCGACTTTTCATGATTTCTCCAAGTGAGGTTCCGGGGAAAACTCTCCCGGTACGATGGCTCACATCCTGGCCTAGGATTGTAGGCAGCCCGAGACCGAACCTCGCAAGCTCTGCCGGTTTCCAGTACTGCTTACCCTGATGTCGGCAGGGGAATACGCGAATCGGAATTTGGGGCGCCAAAATGAACGCCGGCGGCAGGGTCGAAATAGCTTAATCTAGTACTACTGTGTTATAAACGAAGGACGCAACAGAAAGGGCAACAAGGGAGTTGGTGGAGGAGCAGGCGGGCGGAGGCGCAGGCGAAGCGTAGCGATGGAACTCGGATTATGCCGCTCGGCTCGGGCGCGCTGCACCGCGGGGTTGGAAGCCGGGAGGAAGTGGCGGGGCGCATAAGTCCAGTTTGCCGGCGCGGGCGGAGGGGGAAAAACGGCTTCGCTCTGCCAGTAAGAAGCCGTAAGCGGCAATGCAAAGCGTGGCATGATGGTGAAAACCGCGCCAGCCTCTTCCTTCGTAGTGGCCGAGTCCAAGTTCCTGCTTCAACTCTTGGTAATCACGCTCAATGATCCAGCGCTGTTTGGCAATCGCCACCAGCTCCTTTACCTTGGCAGCGGTGGACAGCGTCGAAAGCCAGTATTTGGTCGGCTCGGCTTGGTCTTTCGGCCATTCGATTAACAGCCATTCCTGCGCGTGTGGTTCGGCCTGCCAGTAATCGCGGTGCGCCGGGCGAACTCGCAACGCGGCAAAACGGGAGCGCAGTTTGTGTCGCGTGCCTTCCCGCCAGTGCACTGTCCTCCATGCCTCTGCCGGTAAGGAGAACGCCAGCTCCTTCACTGAGACGGGCTGATGGTCTTTATCTCTCCGCAGCAGACGAGGCGGTCGGCCCGTCTGTTTTCGCGGCAAAGGCGGCACTGGTTCCGTGCCTGGCGCCCATACCGAAAGCGAGGACTGCACGCCTACCGCATACTCTAGCCCCAACTCCGTCACGCCTGCCCGGAACCGCCCGTCGACCCCATAACCGGCATCGGCCACTACCACGCCACGAGTGACCTCTTCTTCCACGGCGACACGAATCTGCCCGAGCGCAATCTGTGGTTTCGTCTGAAACTGAACTTCTTCTGGAATGCCGACTTCCGACCTGCGCTTCTTATCTTCCGTCCACACCTCAGGTAGGTACAGACGAAAGGCAATCGGGAGGCTAGCCGACCAAGTGGTCACCGACAAACTCACCGCCACACGGCAGTTCTCCTGTTTGCCAACCTGACCGCAGTACTGCCGGGCTACCCCCACCGAATGACTGCCTTCTTCGGGAATCCCGTGTCATCCACAATCCAGCACACTACCGGGCCTTGCTTTTGCAGGGCAGGTAAAACCCAGTTCCGCGCCTGCCGCAGCAGCGCTTCATCGCTCCACGGTGCATCCGCGATCACGTGATGTAACCACTGGTGCATGCGCCGCACGTTGTCCGGAGCCAATCGCGCCGCCATCGGTTCCACGCTCTTTCGTTCGCCGGGCAAAAGCAATCCTGTGCACTAATTCCTCACTGGAATCTCGCGATCGGCATGTCCCGCGGCTTTGGCCAGGCCCCCCATATATGCCGCAAAGCGCTTCTGTTGTGGGCCTGGCTCGGAGGCCTTCTTTCCCACAAAACAATTCTACATCAAATTGTTCTACTTATAACACAGTAGTACTAGGAGCCTTCACACCAGCTCATCAGCGAGTCGCGGCAGAATCCGGAATCGGCGCGCAGAATGATTTATTACCATTACTGCTATCTTCCGCTGTATATCGTATGCGGCGAACACTTGCTCGGGGTGCGGCTGCGGCCTGCCAATATCGACGCCAGCTCAGGCGCGCTGGCGGAACTCGAGCGCATCATAAAAACCGTGAAAGAAGCGTTGCTCCAGATGGCCGTGCAGCGGCAGATCGGTGCTATCCAGATCAATCACGATCTTCTGCGGTGGCTCCTTGTGCGTTTGCAGGAAAATGTCGACTCACACTGTGTCGATCTCCTCCGCATCATAGTGCACCTTCTTGTGGCGGTCTTCCGCGCCCGCTTCTCCGGCCAACTCCAGACGGTTCAGTGTGCTTTCCCCGCCAACGGGCTCTCGGCGTCTACGCTCC
Organism: Terriglobia bacterium; assembly: GCA_963757345.1. Taxonomy (GTDB): domain Bacteria; phylum Acidobacteriota; class Terriglobia; order Bryobacterales; family Bryobacteraceae; genus Bog-105. The sequence goes on from CAVWRP010000020.1 coordinate 77,480, forward strand.
CGGCCAGCAGCATCAGCAGCGGGTCTTCGCGCAATTGCTCGTGATCGTTCAGATCCTCGCAACCCAGGGCCAGACCATACACGCGCTGGGCCACCATCTCTCGGATGTTATGCCGCACACGCGTCTGATCGCGCCCGTCCAAAAAACATTCACTCAACCGGTTCAATAAGCCGATACTCCGGTCCACTTCCCGCAATAGCAGACCGCCAGCATGAGAGGTAATCTTTCCTCCATCGAAGCGTGCCATCACGGATCGCGACCACACCTCTGTAAACTCGAAACTCGATTGGGTACACTCTGTCATAGCAAGCGCCCCCCTTCTCTCTGGTTCTCTAAACATCTGGTCGCACAAACGTTGCCAGATTCGGCGGCTCTTGGCTACTACTTTTGCGAGATATCCGGGCTAGCTCTGCAAGGTAGAAGCAGGCAGGCAGATTCGGCCCGCCATGCTCGTCCAGAAGTCCGAAAGCGAGCGCGTGACCACTCGCTTCGGAGCAATCAACAGGTGTTGACCCTTTACAGCGACCGCAGGAACGTTATAAGCTGCTGTTGCTCTTGCGGGGTCAATCCGTTGAAGCGGAAAGTAACCTGCTGTGCCTCGCCTCCGTGACGCTTAATTGCATCACTTAGAGTCAGTGACCGGAGATCATGCATGAATCGAGATTTAATATGCAGGCCCCAAAGCGGCACAGTCCGCAACTTGTTAGCCGTGTCCTGCGGCCCAACCTGTACGATTCCATCACCGGTTCCCACGTCGTGCAGCAAAAAATCGCTGTACGGATGGATAATTTTATTGCCTAATGCTTCCGGAACTCGATACGCGCCGCCGTTTATCAGCGTGCCCGGATGATCCGTAGTCAGAGTCTGAACATGACATGTGCTGCAGCCGACTTCCTTGAACAGGTACTGTCCGGTAATAGCGTCCGCGGTTTCCGCCAGCGCCGTGTCACGCGGAGGTACTTGAGTCCCACGGATGAATTGAGCAAAATGATCAATATCGGCCAAACCCAGGCTGTCGGGGGTGTCTTCAGGATCCGAAGTGACCTTGCAAACCGAAATTACATCCTTTGGCTTCAAGCGGTTCGTAACTCCCATCTCATTCAGGTATGCATCTCCAGAAAACGAAAGAATAGTGGCGTCCTGGTCCTTCCAGCCAAACTTACCTAGGGCCGTTTGCCCGGGCGCCTCCAGAACCGGGACTTGAATCGCCTCGCCATGGATCATTCCATTACTCTGAGCCGGCTGATTAGCGGCAATCGCAAGTAACGTTCGGTCATCAACCGCCTCTACAAAGCCGTCTCCTAAAGTATTGAGCACGGCTCGCAGCGTACGTATATCTTCTGAATCCGCTACGTGTTCCTCGGCCTGTGGACATATGGACCGATCATTGATAATCGAGCGGGCAGAAATAGTATCTGCTCCGCCATTGATCACGACCGTGGGATTTACAAACTTCCCTTGCGGGTCTCTATGTCCGACGCGTAATTCTGTAATCTGACTGGCTGTCCCTGTTACACCGTTCTGATGGCATTCGGCACAGGCCGTCGCGTTAAACACGGGACCGAGCCCTGTACTGGGATCGTGCCGGCGCTCAAATTGTGCCTGATCAAGAGCAAACGTGTCGCCGGGCGGCTCGGCTATGCCATTGTTAACGCTCCGGGCACCTGGCTTCCCGATTAGTTCCCCACCCGGCCCGATCGTCAGTCCGAGAGTCGGGGTCGTGAATCCGGCTGGGGCCTCGGTCTCAAATTGCTGTGCAACCACAGCAATCACGGCACCTACGAAAAGGAAGAAAACGATTCTTCGGTGTTTCATGCTCATAATCTCCTGGCGAAATGTAGTTAACTAACTGTGGGAAGATATGTGGGTGGCTACGTGCTTGGATTATTGTTCTCCGAAATGACTGCCGGAGCTCCCTACAGGCGAAAATTGAGGCTGCTGGGGAAGGCAGCCTCTTGTTCGCCATCACAGCACGCCTGGAGGGAAGGCGTCCGGTTTTGCTGATGGCGATCAAACTTCTCGTTTTCCAGTAAATCAATGTCGCATCGCTTGGCGTTATAGCTCTCGCTTCGCTGCGTCTGCTTCATCTGCCATTTGGAGCAGCAATTGCGGAAACTCCTTTGGCTGGCCAACGAAAAGTCCGTCATCGATCGCGCCTTGGACTGCGCCTCTAGCGTCTATCTGCCCTCGGCCTATCGGGCGAATAACCGCACAGAGCGGAAGATTAGCGCTTATGAACTCACATGGAACGGGGAAGATTAAATTGGTTTGAAACAGCTCGTTGTTTAGGTCGTTGAAATTGATGAATGTGAGTCCGTTGTCGGTAACCGGGCTCTGCGAATTCGCAAAGGAATAGGGCGGCCCTTGCACAGCATTACCTGCGAAGTCCACCCACTCTAAAAAGTGAGCCACCTCGTCGCCGCCAATGCTCAGTGTGATTTTCAATACTTCGAGACTGGATACTTTCTGGCTGAGCGTGGCATAGAGACTGGCTCCTGTTTCCTCAATGAAGCCGAAGTGGAACGCAGCTGTATTCGCAATCGCCTGTATATGATCGGAGTCGTCAAAATCGGCATCCGTTTTTGGAATCGCCGTCCGGTTGACGATGTTGAGCGCCTGTTGAAAGGTCGCGCCGAAATCGGGATTCTTTTTGCTGCGGTAGCGAATGTACCAGCTCGTATCCACGTTTAGGTGCATCAGGTTGGTGAGTCGTCCGATATTCTTCGCTCCAGTTGCCTGGCTGCTCGGCAAATTTCGAAACCTGTCAAAGTCGACTGGCTCTTCGCCCTTGGATTTCAGGTAAGCGTTGATAAAAGCCGCATGACTTACCTCGTCGAGAGTGTTGCTGCTGATGTACTGAGAGCCATCGCCGTCGAGGAACTGAAAGGCAAGCTGGTAGTTGTTCTGCGTACCGTTTGTCATTCCTCCGAGCTCCGCGTACTGTTGCCACAGGTCGGCCTCAATGATTTCCGCCGCGGCTAGAAGCCTCAGAATCGCAACATCGCCTCTGGTAAGTGGCCTACGATCGTGGTCGCGATCCGTTTCCATAGCTAATAGTGTGGTTGCCGGAAGGCTTGCAGCCGCGACCGCACCGAGGCTGTGCAGAAACGAGCGTCGCTTCACCGCAGCGTTCGAGCGGGGTTCCAGAGTATCTGACTTAGAGAACTTCGCCTGTGAAGACAAAGCAGCGGAGGGGAGATCTTCTTTCATACATTGTCCTTTGTTGTGGTGGATTAAAGAGGGCGTTAGCCGATTATCTTGTGGGATGTCGTTCCGTGTTCTTTTCATCGAGTTCCGGCGCGGGCGCATGCTCGGGCAATTTGATTCCATCCTTAAAGCTGCGAATACCCTGGGCCAGTCCTTTGCCGAGCTCGGGAAGCCTTTTCGGTCCGAGCACAAACAAAGCTACAACGAAGATGAGAAGTAAGTGGCTCGGTCTAAGGAGTCCTTCAATCATGATCTTTGCTCGTTTGCTCTACGCCGCTCCCGAAGTATTTTTTTCGACAACAACTGTTCCGGTCATCGTGGGGTGAATCTTGCAGAAATACGGATAAGAACCTGGCTCCTGAAATTTGAACGAGTATGCCTGATCTGTGTCGAGAACAGGAGATGTGAACGTTTTCTCTGTGCTCGTCGCGGTGTGCGGAATGTCATCGTGGTTCGTCCATGTAACAACCGTCCCGGCTTTTACTGTCAGCGACTTCGGCGCGAAGGAGAAATTGTCGATTTTGACTTCGTTCGTGTTCGCGGTTTTTTCGAGCCTCGCCTGCAACGCGGAAGCCATCGAGAGCGCTGAATCGACAACCGCGAGCGTGTGGTTGCCGGCTACATAATTCACGTGCGTGATCCCCAGCACGTCACGCAATTGTTCGGCGGGGACTTTCATCGGACCTGGCGAAGGCGCAGTGCCCGGCTTTGGCTGCGGAAACGCCGTTGACATTGCGGTGTGATAAAAGACGTTCCCTTCTACTTTTTGCATGGTCTGGTGAATGTGCCCGTTCAACACGGTCACCGAACCGAACCTCTTCATATACGACAAGGCTTGAATGCCATCGCCTGTGCCCCACCCCCATTCCGGATACACCGTCCAGAGTGGAATATGAGCAAAAACGACGATCGGAGTACTGCTTGTGCGGCCCGCAAGATCCTTTTCTAGCCATTCCAGTTGCTCCGGACCAAGAGTTCCAAGGCCTCCCGCCTTCAGGTCGACGACATTGACGAGCCCGATGAAATGCACTCCTTTGTGATCGAAGCTGAACCAGCCCGCGCCCTTCGCTCCCTTGCCGTAGCGTTCCAGATATTGCTGGCCGTTGTCGGTAAGCATGTCGTGCTCTCCTGGCACAAAAAACGTTTGCCGGCATTTGGCCGATTTCAGGACTTGATCGAGGGTGTCGAATTCACTCGACTTCGAAAGATGACTCAGGTCTCCCGTATGAATCAGAAAGTCCGGCGTATGATCGAGCGCGTTGATTTTGTTAATCGCTTCCTGTAGCGTCGCTGTTACATCGGGATTGGCCGCTTTGTTGAAACCAACATGGCTGTCGCTGATCTGAACGAAGCTAAACCCTGCGGCCCCACCCATTTGATGGTTCGGCATTTGGCCGAAAGCTTTCGATGCGAGGACGCCTCCACTTACAGTCCAAATCATCCCCGTGCCGGCCCACGCCATGCACTCCAAAAACCCGCGACGGTCTATTCCGTCTTTGTTTGAATTCTCCTTAATGCGACGAGACAATTGCTTCTCCTCCTCGAACCGCTGTCAAAATTGTGTTTTCACCTGCAGTACCGATGCGTCAGGCGAAATATTCCCGCAGTCGATCTTTTTTTTGCAGCGGGAGGCAAGTTATTCGGCATTATTGACCGTTAGCGGACTGACCATCTTCCAAAGGAACAGCCCTGTGGCTGGACTTCAGTTTTCGGCGCTCGAGACGTGCCCACCCATACACCAGGTCCGTATCGGCGTCCGACAGTTTCGCATCGCGATGGATCAATGTGTACTGCCGCAGCGGCATCTCGCGGTTTTTGACCGCGGACGCAATATCCGCCAACAGCTTCTGTTGTCGAGTGAAGTCATACTGATTCCACTCCGACAAATTCATGTGATCCCGTCCCCGGCGCACATCTCTTTCCACTAGCCAGGAGACTGGGGCCACATAGCTGTACCATGGCCACGCGGTTTGATTCGAGTGGCAATCCATGCAGGAACGTTTCAGCACTGCTGCGATTTCCGGCTGCACCTTCAGACCGCCCGCCGGGACTGCCTGCGGCTGCGGTAGTTTCACGGGCCCAAATGGATGAACAGCAATCGAACACAGCGCGAGCAAGCCCACAAAAATGCCGGTACCCAAGCGAGCGTGCTTGAACAAAAACGCTTTCACATCTGCAATACCGCTTCGGGTCTGATTTATTCCAGTCCAGTCTTGTGTGGCCCCGCGAATCTTGAGAGACTAACTACGCTGTCACTTTTGCCGAGTGATGCGATACACGGTGCCAGAAGGAATCTGGAATAAGCGGACCCCAAAGCAGGTAGAAAAGGGCAGAGATGAACTGTTCGAACGGACCGTTTTGCCTTACCTGAACTCCGCGTACAACCTCGCCCGATGGCTCACACGGAATGAGCACGACGCTGAGGATGTTATCCAGGAGGCCTGCATCAGGGCGTGGCGCTCCTTTGACACGTTCCTCACCGGCCGCGACGGTCGTGCGTGGTTTTTGACAATTGTGCGAAATACTTGCTTCACGTGGTTGCGGAAAAGTCGTTCTTCAGGAGCCACCATCCAGGTGCAGGAGGATTTTGAAGTCCTCGACACGTCGCCGGATCCCGAGGCACTAGTTATCAAAAACATGAACTCGCAAATGATTCGTCACGCGATGGAACAGTTGCCGCTCGAGTACCGCGAAATTTTGATCTTGCGAGAATTAGAAGAACTGTCCTACAAAGAAATCGCAAAAATTATAGACATACCTCTCGGAACCGTGATGTCAAGGCTATCGCGAGCAAGACAAGAGCTTTATGTCCAATTGAGCGGAAAAATCGGAGGGATACGAGCATGAGCTGCCAGGAAGTCCGCGAGCTGCTCGACGGTTACATCGACACCGAGCTGGACGTCTTGACTACTCTGCAATTCGAACGTCACCTGAAGGCATGCGGAAGCTGCCAAGCGTTTTTGGAGCGCTATCAACAGTTCACCCGTGCAGTTCGGGCTAACCTGCCGCGTTTTGATGCGCCTGCAAGGCTCGAAAGTAAAATCCGGTCTCAACTCGGCTTGTCCCCGGGCCGTCAGGCCAGCGTACCCACCACGCCATTTGCAGACTGGCGCCGATGGGCAGTCGCCGCCAGTCTGATAGGAGTGCTTGTCCTGACCGGGACGCTGCTTATGCTCCTGAAGCGCCGCTCGGGTTCGGATCTCTTAGCGGAACAGATGGTTTCGAGCCACATCCGCTCGCTGATGGCGAATCACCTTAGTGATATAGCTTCCACGGATCAACACACTGTGAAACCCTGGTTCAGCGGCAAGTTGGATTTTGCTCCGGTCGTCAGGGATCTTGCTGCCGAAGGGTTCCCGCTCATCGGCGGACGCCTGGATTACTTGGATGACCGATCTGTCGCGGCGCTCGTGTATAAACACCGTCAACATATTATAAATGTTTTCCTTTGGCCCTCACGTAATTCTGATTCGGGCTTGCAAACACTTACTATGAAGGGTTTCAATATTGTCCATTGGACACAGGCGCACATGACCTATTGGGCAATATCGGACCTCAACGCCACTGAATTGCGGGACTTCGCACGAGAGCTGAAAACCGGTCCCTCATGAGAGACCGAGCCGGCGCAAGAAGTCTTGAAATCGTGGATCGGAACGCAGCACATCGAAAGCTGGTCGCAGAAGGATGGACGGATTGAATCGCTCTACATACGCTTTTTCCAGCCACGCGAATGCTTGATCCTTTTCGTTGAGACCTGCATAGACCAGCGCAACATCTGCCGCAGCGGATGGTTCGTGATTCGATCTATTCTTCAGGTCATCCAAGATCTTGAGAGCTTCGTTTCGTTTGCCGGAAAGGGCGTAAACAAAGCCCAACTGCGACGTGCCGAGCGGGTTTCCTCTTGATAGCTCAATAGTTTGTTGAAGCTCTCGGATGGCCTGGTCGTAGTCACGCAGCTGCACCAATGCCTGGCCCAGTTGGTAATGCGCCATTGCGAAGCTGGGATCCATCTCCATCGTCTTGCGGCTTTGTTGTATCGATTCCTGGTATCTATGCGCAATGACAAGCGCGTCCGCAATATCGGCACTTATTATTAACGAGAGTGGATCTAGGGCTTCCGCCTTTTTCAATTCGTTGAGGCCTTGCTCGTTCCGTCCGGTGACGATTAGATGCCAGGCATACCACTGGTGAGCTGTTGCGTAACTGGGGCTCAGGTCGATGGCCCGTTTGAATTCCAGTTCGGCGGACTTCCAATCCCAGTTAAAAAGGTCCAGGCAAAATGCGAGCGATGCATGAGCTTCACCGAGAGTGTCGTCTAACACCAATGCCTTGGTCGCTGCCGCCTTTGCTTTTGGAAACGCTTCGTTAGGAGTGAGTGCACCATACTCCCAATCTCCCAGCAACGCATAAGAATCCGCTAAGCCGCTGTACGCTTGTGCGTAGTTCGGGTCTTTTGCGATTGCCTCTTCAAAGTAAGTAATCGCTGTTCTCAAGCCTTGCTCGGTCCGCTTATTCCAGAAATATCTCCCTCTCAGGTAAGCATCGTGAGCATCTGGATTTACGAGCTTTGCGCTCTCCAGGAAAGCATGTCCTTGCGAGTTTAGCGTCGCACGGATCCGATCGGCTATACCGTGAGCCACTTTGTCCTGGAACTCCAGCGTGTCCTGTAGATCGCCTTGATAACTCTGGCTCCATATATGCTCATCGACCGCGGCCCGTATCAACTGCGCAGTGATGCGAACCTGCTGCCCGGAACGGAGAACGGTTCCTTCTACTACGGCGTCGACTTTCAACTCACGTGCGATCTCAGGCAAGGGCTTGAGGGCATGCTTGTACAGCATGACCGAACTTCGAGAGATTACTCGCAACCCGTTGATGGTTCCCAACGCAGTAATCAGTTCGTCAGTCATGCCATCGGCGAAATATTCCTGCGAAACGTCGCTGGAAAGGTTTTCCAATGGAAGCACGGCTAGAGATCGAATTTCGACCGGGCGGTGCGCCATCGACGGCAGCTTCCATAATAGAAACGCCGCGACAAGCAAGACCAGCACGCCGCCGGCAAGCTTCCAGGGAAAGATTCTTGGCACAGTCTGGCCTGGCGCCGGCTTTCCAGCAGATTCCTGATCCGCATCCTTGACTTCGACTTTAGATGCCCCTGAGATGACCTTTTGGATGCCGGTAGGTTCATCCAGTTCGGTCACCGCCGGGATGAAGCGATAACCGCGCCTGGCAACTGTCTCGACAAAACGGGGATTCAGAGCCGAGTCGGCCAATGCTTCACGAATCTTATTGATGGCCTTGTTAAGTCCGTGATCGAAGTCACCAAAAGTGTCGCCTGGCCAGAGCTTTCGTTTGAGCACCTCTCGGGTAACTACGTCCCCGCGATGCTCCATCAACATCTCCAATACTTTAAGCGGCTGTGTTTGAAGCCTGATTCGGACCCCATACTTTCGGAGTTCACCCGTCCGAAAGTCGACCTCGTAAGACTCGAAGACGACGCGCCCGAGAGGGCGATTCACTTCTTGCATGAAATTGTGGATGGGGACCTGAACGCGAGTTTACCACCGCTTGGCACGGTGGATTAGCGCCGGGGAGGTTTGCGATAACTCCCCTATTAACTGGCAGTTACCGGGGGAGACGAGTCGTCGAAACTGAGGAGGAACGCTCCATTGTAGTGCTCGTGGAAAGATCTGAAACTGGAGACACGCTAGACATTCCCAACTGTGAAGGAGGCTCGGATGTCGGGACAGAGTTGCTTCGGGGATTTTGAGCAGGATGTTTTGCAGCACCTGAACAGTGTGTACAACCTTGCGCGATGGTTGACTCGCAATGACTCGGATGCTGAAGACGTCGTGCAAGAAGCGTACTTGCGTGCCTTCAAGTTTCACAAGAGCTTTCGCGGCGGCGATGCCCGTCCCTGGCTGCTAACAATCGTGCGGAATGTCTATTACACTTGGTCGCGGCAAAATACCGAACGGCTGCACGTAGACTTGGACGAGGACCTGGTCAGCGCCGATCCGTGCTTCGCAAATCCAGAAGAAGTCGTCGTTCAGAACAGTACCGGTGTAATGCTGTGCAGAGCCCTTGAGATGCTACCTGCGCGCTCTCGCGAGCTGCTTATCCTTCGCGAACTCGAAGGAATGTCCTACAAGCAAATTTCGACCGTCGTGGGGGTGCCCGCGGGTACTGTTATGTCGGGATTATCGCGCGCTCGTGCCCGCCTTCGCCAATC
>CAVWRP010000021.1:0-1215448 GCA_963757345.1 Terriglobia bacterium
GCGATGGGCCCATCCTCAAGAATGCCTGGCCCACTGACTCGCCCGACAAGCAGGGACGGTCCATGCACAACCGGAGCCGGATCGGGCGTCGCTGGTACCCGAACCGTATAATATCTGATGCCGGGGCCGGCCCCGCAACCTCCGAGACCGAAGGCGACTAGCGAAATCAGTAAGCAACCAGCGATTCGATTCATAAAGCACTTCTAATCTGCTTAATACTCCGACCCAGGCTTGCGTTCCTTAGCTGTCCCGCCACGAATGAGTGTGGAGGGTCTGCGCTTCAAGGTTTCTGTCAAATCCTTCAGATTGTCGCTTGCGACGCGCACGTTGTCCATCGTTTGATCCACGTTGGGCGTCTGGTAGCTCATCGTGCTCTTCACCTGATCAATTAGAGCCGAAGTCTTGAGCAGCGTTTGACGTAGTGCCTCCACCGATCCCCGGACATCCTGGCGATTATCAGTGACGAGCGAGTTGACATTGGAAAGGGTTGCATTCGCCTGCTTGATGGCTGTCTGGAGATTGTCGAATAACGGTCCAAATTTGGCGCTGGCTTCCTGGACGTTGGTCAAGGTCGCCGAAACTTTCGGGCGCTCTTCTGCCAGCATCGATCTGACGTTGACCAACCCGCTGTTCAGGTTTACCAAGGCACTGCGGACATTCGCCCGGTTGCCGTCGTCAAGGAGATCATTGACGCGAGCCACAGTAACTTTCAGTTCGCCAAGCCTTTGGTTCAGGCTCTCCAGGGTGTCGTGTGCAACCGGCGCGAGGTCGCCGATCATAGCGCCGAGATCGCCGATCCCTATTGTCTCCTCCGAGTTGATAACGCTGCCCGGCGGAGCAAGCGGCCCGTCTTTTGTTCCCGCTGAAAGCTCCAGAAAGTTCTCATCCAACGCGCCGAGGGAGGTGATCTTGGCTACGCTGTCGGTCTTCACGGGAATGCCTCGCGGGACGGTGAAGTCGATTCGAACGCGTGTCGAATCCTGCGGATCGACTCGGACGGCAGCCACCCTGCCGGCCTTCACGCCTGCGTAGCGCACGGTGGTGCCAGGGGCAAGACCGCCGGCGAATTTAAAAAAAGAACTATGCGCAATGCCGCCCTGGCTGAAAGTGCCGGACACAGCCAGCACCGTAGCGATCAGCAGAGCTGCCGCTACCAACACAAAGAGTCCCACCCAGGCCTGCTCGCGCACGCTATTCACAACGTCCTCCCATAAAGCTCCAATCCTCAGTTCTTCCTGCTCGCAGGACCGCCGGTGAGCATCTGCAGATAATCCAGTTCCTCGGTGACTTCGGGCTCCGGCACCCGGTCCAGGAACTGACGCACACGCGGATGGGTGCTGGCCTTTAGTTCCTCGGTCGTTCCAAGCGCCACGATGTGACCACGGTCGACCAGCACCATACGGTCCGCTATCAGAAAAGCACTCGCCAGTTCGTGTGTAACCACTACCATCGTGATGGAGTAAGCCTTCTTGAGATTCAGAATCAACTCATCCAGTCCCGCCGCAATGATGGGATCGAGCCCCGCTGAAGGCTCGTCGAAGAACAGAATTTCCGGATCCATAGCTAAGGCTCGCGCCACGGCGGCGCGCTTCTTCATTCCCCCGCTGAGCTGCGAAGGCATGTAGTCTTCAAAGTTCGCCAGGCCAACCTGGCCCAGCTTGATCCGCACCATGATTTCGATGGTCGATTTTTCGAGACTGGTGTGCTCGAGCAGCGGCAAGGCCACGTTCTGGCCGACTGTCATAGATCCGAACAAGGCACTTCCTTGAAACGACATGCCCATCTTCTTTCGAATCGCGTCCATTTCGCGTTCCGAAATACTTGCGGTATTCACACCTTTAATCCAGACTTCTCCCTGGCTCGGCTTTTCCAGGCCGACCAACGTCCGAAGGAGCGTGCTCTTTCCCGAACCCGAGCCGCCGAGGATTACCATGGTCTCGCCTCGCTGCACATCAAAGCTGATTCCGTGAAGGATCTCGCGTTCGCCATAGCTCACGCGAAGATCCCTGATCGAGATAGCTGGATCAGCGCCGCGATCGCTGCTCATGTATTTGTACTCTCCTCTGCTTACGCCGGGTCAATGAAGTAGAACAAGCCGGTGAATATCAGATCGACGACGACCACCAGAGCGATTGAGGTCACCACGGCTGCGGTTGTCGAGCGCCCGACCTCCTCGGCGCCCGCTCCCGTTGCAAAACCCTCCCGGCAGCCCACCGCCGTGATCACCAGGCCGAAGAGAACGCTCTTGATAAGACCGGTAAACAAGTCGCGCAGGTAAATAGAGTCCAGCGTCGTCTTCACATACGATCCGAACGTAAAATTCGCACCGGCCACACCGAAAACGCTTCCGCCTAAGATACCCATCGCATCCGCCCAAATCGTGAGGCAAGGCATCGTCAAGAGCATGGCCAGAAACTTCGGCGCTACCAGGAAAGCGATAGGGTCAAATGCCATCGTTCTAAGAGCGTCTATCTCCTCGGTCACCTTTTTGGTGCCGATTTCGGCGGCAAAAGCCGACCCCGAACGGCCGATCACCACAATAGCCGTCAGCAATGGGCCGAGTTCTCGCAAAATTGAGATCGCTACGGCGCTGGCTACCAACTGGATTGCCCCAAATTTGCGCAGTTCATACGCACTTTGCAAAGCCATAATCAGACCTACAAAGAACGTGATGAGAGACACGATCGGAATCGCTTCGACTCCTACGGCCATTGCCTGGTGGACCGCCCGCAGAGGGCGCAGACGCTGCCCTCGGAAGGGTCCGACGAAAGTAAAATAAGCGGACTGGCTCGCCAATCGAGCCAACCCGCCGATGTACGCGAGCCCATTCAGCGTCTTGAGGCCGACCCAACTCGGCGCGGCGAGAACAGCTTCCGACATTTTCAGACCCGGTGGCTGTGGTGACAAGTAGTTTTTTTAAACCTCACTCTGAACGCCGGTTGTCAAGCATTGAGCGCCTCTCCCTCGGTCTCATGTATTTCAAAAACTCCGGTCAGGCGCGTGAGTTGCAGCACCTCGCGAACGGCGATGGTCAGTCCGAATAAGACCATCCTCTTGTCCTTCTGGCGCGCTTCTTTGAGAACCTCGAGCAATGTGGCAATTCCGGAACTATCGATGTACTTCACTTCAATCAGGTTTATGGCGAGCGTGCGCGTCCCTTTTAACGATTCCATCAACGTCTTGCGCAGCGCCGGTGAACTGGAAAGGTCAATTTGATCGACAATATCCACAACCGTCATCCCTTTTTCGTCACGCGTCGAAGTTTTCATCGTTCCTCCCTTAACAGTTCCGGCCAGCGCGCTCACTCGCCGTTGCCGCTAATGTTGGCATCAGCGGGCAGTAGCTTCTTGAGTCGCAACTGGTTACCTCCGGGAACCCGCTCGTAACAAACCTCGTCCATCATCAGCTTCATCATGTGTGTTCCTCTCCCGCTCAGCGAATGGTCATTCAACGGTTGGGAGCGGATCTTCGCCTGGTCCGGCGGTTCGCCCTGGTCGACTAGCCTGAACTCCAGGAACTCACCCGAAATCTGACAGTTCAATTGGATCTCCTGGTCATAGTGGTTTCTATAGGCGTGTCGAATGATATTCGCCATGGCTTCGTCAACTGCCAGAGTTACTTCCCGGCATCCCTTGCCCGACAAGCCGCATACCGAACCTACTTCGCTCACAACAGCTCGCGCAACGGACAAAAAGCGGGGGTGGCTCGGCACAATAAGACTCAAAGCGAAATTCACGTGCCCCCCTTCAGGCACCTCCGCGGAGGTGCTGATGCTTTATGTTTCTTGAGACCGACACCAGACGACACTATCTGTGACCACATCGCCGTCGGAGGGATGATGTACGCGCAATTCCAAAGACGCAGAAGAAAGCGGAAGAACGAACTCGTTAGCGGGCCGCTCGGCCTTTTTTTACGCCCGAACAGCGAGGGATCTCACCTAACTTATGCTACTGGCCCAACCGCTGGTAATTCGAACTCGTCGTTTGAACCTGGATACTCTTGGCTGGCGCATCGAGGAGCGTCTTGGCGACGTAGTGCGGACCACCCGGCACAGTTTGAAAGTTTACCTGGAGGGTAACGACGTCTTTCGGATCATTCATATAAGTATTCACATTGATCTGGCTTAGCGCCTTCGCCGCGGTATTGTAGGTGAGCACCAGGGAATCGCCAGGCTTGACATAGTTCTTGAACTCAAGTCCAGTATCGCCGCCTCCAATCTGGTTGAGAGATGCGTTGCCCGCTTGATAATTGGCTCTCATCTGCTCAGGATTGGGTGGTACATACTGCTTCACCAAGGCCCCGGCCTGCTGCATGTAATCCTTGAGCTCGTCTGTTTTCTTCTCAACCACGTGCTCGCGAACGCGGCCACGACGCTCGCTCGGCGCTGGAGAGCTGCCGGTTTCCGTCTTTTGTACCGTTCCGTCCGGTCCGTACCGGCACTGGTAGTAACTGGTCTTCTTTACCTCGCCTTTAAGCAATACGTCCGTCTGCTCGTTCCACATGTACTGGCGCAAGGCTGCCTGATTCTGCGCCACAGCTTCCTTGACGATCGCGATCTTCTGCTGAAGCGCTTGCTGTGCCCCAGCATTGCCTTGGAAGATAAGCGCACAGGCTGCGATGCTCAGCATCAAATTTGTTTTCATTGGTTCCGATCCTTAATTGAAGGCGACGCTCGAAGTCGCGTAGAGCCTGATGGGTGATTCGACGGATCGATTCATAAAAAGCCAATGCGCCTTGGAGCAGTCATTCTCAACAGTTCGCCGTACAATCCTTCCCGCGGAGCGGGAATCATCACAAACCGGATTAAGATTTCGGGGCCGCTCTACCCGAAAAACTACACGGCGACGCCCGCCTTTGTAAAGGGATTAACTTACGTAGGTGTATTCGGCCCTGGTGCGAGGCATCTTTGACGCCAATACGCGCGGGCCGCCCTGACCGCAGTGCTTCATCAAACGAACGCGCATCTCTTTCCTGGCGCGCATCAGACGAGACTTTGCGGCGGAAAGCGTGAGACCCAAGCGTGCCGCCACTTCAGCTATAGGCAAGCCTTCGACGTCCCGCAGCAGGATGACACTTCGCATGAATGGAGGAACCCGCAAAATCTGTTCTTTTAGCAGAGTATCAACCTCCAGGGTGCCAAGTTCCTCCTCCTGATCAGGGGCCCGGTCGACCAGTTCCAGCCTGGCATTCGACTCGGTAATCGCGTCTACATACACGAAGCCTGTTTGCCGACGCGAGCGCATCAGCATCCGGCACTGATTTTGTAAAATTCGACCTAACCAAGCCGAGAACGGTCCTTCAACGCGGAACCGGCTCAGGGATTCGAAAGCCTTCGAAAAAGTATTCTGCACTTCGTCTTCCGCATCACTACGGTTTCGCAGCATCAAGAAAGCGCGCTTAAAGCAACTCGCGAAGTGCCGCTGGATGAGCTCGCTAAAAGCACTCGTGTCACCTCTTTGGGCAAGCACGACCAACTCCTCATCACTGAAATAAGGCTTGTCTCGTGCGGGACATTTTGACGGCTCGGCTGACGAAGCTGGTGACTCGGTAAAACCAGCGTGTCGTTCCTCCATCGTTTTGTCGGAATCCTCTTCGCGCTGTTGTAGACCGGAGATTTCGTACTGATAGTAAATTTCTTGATGCAGAGAAGTCATGCGGGCTGTAAGGCAGGGACATAGCCAAGATGAGACCTCTTTAGAATCTGGCACTTACATAGAAACTATCCGGTAAGAGCGTCTCGAATCGACGCTTTGGGCAATTTGTCCTTGGACAAGGTGCACGTTTTGGTGCATAAGCAGCCGGGCAAACGGAACGCGCATCTGACGATTCGTACACGTGTCGAGCACCTGTCGGACAGCCGTAGCTCGGTTACCAGAACTTCTGGGATCGCAATCAAATTTCCTGCATCTTGCTGAGGGGAAACCCCGCTCATGCCTAACCGTCGACCGATACCGCGTCATGCCGTTTTGGCTTGCGGGGACAATCGCCATTACAATTCTTGTTGGCGCTTCCCCCCTGCTTGCGAAGCGTAAAGATGACGTCATCATCCTCAACAATGGAGACAAGCTGACCGGCGAAGTAAAGAAACTCTCGAAGGGGATTCTCTACTTCAAGTCCGATTACATGGCCGAGTCTGTTCAAATAGACTGGGCGAAGGTTAAGCGTGTCACCAGTAGCGATGAGTACAACATCTCACTGGCGAACGGAGCACGACTGACGGGTGTAATCGAGCAGGCACCGTCTGCGTCCCCGGAGGGTTCCGATTTCTCAATTCTTGCGGCAAGAGCGACCGTGCATGTCCGTCCACCGGAGGTTGTGGACCTCGTGCCCGTAGAAGATACGTTTCTGCATCAACTTACCGGCTCAATCGACTACGGATTCAGCTACACCGGTGGCAGTGATGCGATCCAGTCTTCTTTGTCCGCCGCCTCGAGCTACCGCACAGAGAGTTCGCTTACCCAGGCGAGCGGCACTTCGGTTTTCAACGCGCAGTCCGGCGAAGACCTCCCGCAGAAACACTTTCAATTTTGACTATTTGAAATCGATAAGTCCCCAATGGTATGTCGGCACTCTGTTGGACCTGCTCAATAGCCAGCAGCAGGATTTGACATTCCGGAGCTCTTTCGGCGGAGGTATGGCTCGCGACCTGATCCACGAGGGAACGACCTCATTCAGGTTGCTTGGCGGACTCGTTTTTACACGGGAGCGCTACTCCATCGAATCAGGAGAGAGCCCGCGCCAGAACAACGCGGAGGGCGTACTCCAGTTCAGCTTCACTAAGCAAACGTTCAGGACCATGCAGGTGGACGCGTTGGGAATGGTTTTCCCGAGCATTACCATTCCAGGCCGCATCCGTTTCGTCACGAGTTCCGGCCTAAGTTTTGAAATCTTTCGCAACCTCTTTTGGAAAATCGGCATTTACGAAAATTATGATACCCGTCCGCCTGTTGCCGCACCGAAAAATGATTTTGGAACAAGTACGTCGGTGGGGTGGAAATTCTAGGCCGGTGTCCTCGCGAGGACATGGAATCGATACCGCCAGCCAGTAAAGTGTAGGGGTTACTTGGGCTTGAACGCGTCGAATGTTACGCCTAGAACCACACCGCTCTCTACTGCTTCGTACACGAAATTAGCGCTGCGATAGTTCACGAAGAGATAGCGCCATCCCACATCCATCAGAACCGTGGGTTTCAACCGGAAACCAAGCCCACCGAAGATTTGATAATCCATCTGCGCTGCTGCGCCCCAGCCCCCGACATCTCCTCCTAGCGTGAAAACAACGAAATTGTTAAGAGGCGCCTGGAAGCGCAAACCAACGATCGGATCCACCCAGCTCTGGTTTTTCGAGAAATCTCCGTTTCCACCTAGCGGCGGAGGCGTGAACTCAAGACTACCTCCCAGGTTCCAATAGCGAATTCCGGCGAGACCGTCAATCGTAAAGTATTGGTTATTGATTACGCGAAAGCCCACTTTCGGAGTCAGAATAATTTGATTGAACCCCGCTTTTGCAGATATCGTTGGCACCTCGGGAAACGGAGTAGCTCTTCCTGCGCTGTCTGAAAGATTGACCCACATGAAATCGATCGTCCCCAGGAGCCGCTTTTTGCGGATTTCCGTGGCGCCCATTAGTCCTAAATGGAAATGCGAGAGCAACTGGCTTGGGCTCGCGCGCACGCCCGCATCATAACCATGGGATCCGAGGGTCCCGTGCATCCCGGGAGCCCACAGGTAGCCTGTGAACGTCACATGCATGCGGCCATCGTCTGCTGCAACGTTGGAATCGCTGGAGCCTGTCGTCTGACCGGGAGTGTTGCTTGCCGCTGCTTGCTCCTGCGCACGGGCCAGCCCACTGGACAGCCAACCCATCATTAAAGACATGAAAACTGGGATCAAAAATCTGTTACAGAAACTCATTTAAATGTTCTCCGATTTCATAAAAGGCTATTTCGGCACACTAAGGATCGAATATTCGACCTTTAAGAGCGCATACCCGGGCCTCGCACACCACGATTCAACCGTCGGGATAACGACTCAAAATTACGCGGCATCGTTGTATAAGAGAGGCTGTAGCGCCAAGGAGCGCTTTGGGCACAAGTCCGAGCGGGAAGAAATTTGAGATTTTAGAACCGTATGGGTTGGGGGCATCGGACGGAAGGGGAGGTCCACATCCGATGCCGCAACCGCAATGGCGCATGTTGCGCCATTCGCACCGGAGAGTTGCAGTGCCGCAAACTGCGTGGCGGCATTCCGATCTCTCCGGTGAAATTGAGTCAGAGAGGACTTACTGGCGTCCTCCCGCCTGATCGTGCAAACGACAACCTACTGCAGGCCCTTGTTTACCAGGACGGCAACATCCACCCGGCGATTCAGCGCCCGCCCTTCAGGATCGCTGTTCGTCGCATCGGGATGAGTCGACCCATAGCCGGCGGGTGCGAGCATGCGCCGCATAGGTATATTCCCTTGGTCCCGCAGATATGCTGTTACCGCAGCAGCGCGGTCTGCGCTTAGTTTTTGATTTTGCTGCTTGGTTCCGGTGCTGGAGGTGAAACCTGCAACCTCAATCATGTACCCATCGAGCGGCAGCGCAATACTTGCCAGCTTGCTTAGGTCAGCCTTGGCGGGGGCGTCCAGGGTCGCCTTATCGGAGGGGAAATAAATCCCTGCCGCGGCGACAGTTTTGTAGTCATCCAGGTCCGATACACGCTTATTCACGTGCGCGATGGCGTCGGCATCCATCAAGCCGATCGCGCCTGCCGCGTCGGCTGTGGACTGAGCACCATTCGCCGAGGACTGGGCCACATCGGCGGAGGACTGAGCTGCATTCGCAGAAGACTGAGCTGTTTTGGCGGCCGCGACTCCCTGGTTGGCCGTGGTCTGCGCATTCGCTGCGGCACCCTTATTCGCCTGGATTTGTTGTTCTTGCGCTACTTCAATCGCAAACTCGTCAGGGTCGAACTTGATCTTCTTGGCCTCAAGCTGCCCCTGAGCATTGCCGACACCTTCCGCTTCGATGGTTAAGCCTGGCACCATGGCGGTGACATCCATGTCCTTGTGACGAAACCTGAAGTCCTTCGTGCGCTCGAACTGCGTGCTGTCCGTGAGATCGACAACCACAACTGAATCGGCTTTCTTATCTCGAATTTTCACCAAGTCTCCACTCCGGGACACAATTGCCCCTTTGACCTTGGCTTTTTTCCCGCTCTCGAATTGAAACGCATGGACAACACCCACATACCCCAACCAGGCGAGCAGAATTAGGCAAGCAGACGGGCAAAACCGTCGAGCAAAATTTCGCATACTGAATCTCCCTTTAAAGCTCGTTCTATGGAACTATCTATCCGTTCTTAAAACAGAGGGGCGACTTAACGATTCGTCCCTGTTCGAATGCCATGATGCGAAAGCAGCGGACAGAGCTCAGAAAAAATTGACAAAAATAAAAACGCGATCAAGGCGTGATACCTCGACCGCGTTGAGAGTTCTGCGACGCTGTCTTTCACGTGGCGGTCATATACTTCGCGCTACGATTCTTTCCCAATTGCAGCCTGGACACGTTGCCGGAAAACACCTGCCGCGCAGGTGGCGATGTCTACTTGCCGGCACTCGTTACGATGAACTTCGCGTCCGCAGACCCGCACATCCCATAGATGCTCCCGGATGTGCAAGCCCCCGCCGAGTACTTAAAGCAACCCGGCCTCTTTGCCGCCACCGAAATGGGCCGATCAGTGCCGCCGACGATTGATCCGGACGGTTCAAACGGAGAAGAAGCCCCAAAGTCCAGGACGAAGCCTGTGTCCTTGGATGAGCTGTGCCACTCCACCTTGGTACCCGCCCGCACACAGACAAGAGAGTTCCCCTTGGCGTTTGGGATATTCGGAGTGGCAGAGGCTGAGCTACTGCCGCTGCGTTTCACATCCATAATGCAAGGTGCGGAATCGGACCCGCAGGTGTTGCTGACAGTACACATCGACTCCGGATTCGGTTCTGAGCAAACGTATTTGGAGCCGGTGTGATCTTTTTCTCCAGCTGTCAGAAAAGCCGCCGCCGGAATCAATGCCAGCCCGGAGAAGATAAGCAGGGAGTCAAAGCTGCGTCGGAAATTCATCTTAGTTCACCCCGGGTGTGCCTTTCCAATCGAGAACATCTCCCAGTCTCCATTTATTCTGGTTGAGGTCCAGTTGCAACTGCCCTTCCTTGTCGATCACCAGCTGAGCTGCGGGGTAGAGAGTGCCCGCACTCTTTTTCTTATCGGTGTCGTCGATCTCAAATTCGCCTGCCGTCAAATTGAACGATTGCGATTGTGTGTCCCAGTAAGCTTCTCCGAATGTGATTTGACGGTTGGTGACAAAGCGAATGTTCCGTCCAGTCGGAGTTGGAGTCATTTTGATGAAACTGCAATCGTAGCCAATGGTACCGGTGATCGATATTCTACCGACGGCTTTCATCTTGCTCAGAGCGTTGACTAAGCCCTGGTTCTGGCCTTTATCAAAGGCCTGGACCAATAGCGCCTTGTCTTCCGGGGTCGAATAGTCATAAATGATGAGGGTGATGCCAATCACGCGTCCCATTTGGGTGCCCGTTCCGAAAGATGAGGCTTCTATCGTTTCGTTCTTGTCCCTGGCAAATACGGGGACACTGGCCAATAACAGCGAACCCGCGATGAGCGAGCTGCTGAGAGCATTTTTGTAAATTCTTGTGGCCTTGGTTTTCATGTGGAAGGTGGAACTCCTTTCGGGATCAAGGAACAAGAGAATGATGTGCTCGGTGTCCCGGTGACTCCTGATGAACCAAAGCGGCGGAAGTCGCAGAGAATTCTCCTATGAGCTCAAATGGAAGAAATCCCGGTCAAGCGCCTCCCTTCCGGATCAGAACTTGACAGGTACAGCTGATAAGCTGGCAGCCCTCACGTGCCGCGTTTAACACCTCGAAGCAAATAAATTAAGCCCCGCCGCGCTGGGGTGAATTACACACGAGTAGTCCGGTGTGGTTAGCGGCTCGTCCTTGCAATGGCAGCTGAATGATGCGCGCAGCTTGTGTGTTCTTGGGAACAGTAGCACTGCTTCCTGTTTTGCTTGAAGCCCAAAGCTCCGGCACGCAGCAGGAGCTTTGGCCGGGAGCCGACGTCTACGTGAATCTGAATGATAAATCACGACTTTTTTTCAAATACAGCGCCACCCGAGAGAGCGAATTGAACGACTACGCCGATGGGCAAGTCGGCGGATACTTCGATTTCTATGTCTTGCCTCTCGCTCGTAGAAGGTTGCGTGAGGTGCCCGATGCCGCGCGGGACAAGTTTCTGATGTTTCGCGTCGGATACCTCTACTCGCAAACTCCCGCGGGCGCCTCAAAACCCTCGACCCAGCACATTCCGACAGTTGAAGCCGATCCACGGGCGTCGCTCCCGTGGGACATGCTTCTGACTGACCGGAACCTTTTCGAGCTAAAAATCGTGAATGGAGATTTCGAGCCGCAATACCGGAACCGGCTGAGGGTCGAACGAAGTTTCCGAACAGGCCGATTCGTGCTGACTCCCTACACCGAGGCCGAAGCTTTTTATAACTGGAAGTACAACGCTTTCGACGAGGTCCGCTACACTGCGGGACTGGAATGGCAGGTAGTTCGCGTTCTGGTCTTGGAAGCGTATTACACACGACAGCGGGACACGAAGTCATCGCCGCAATATGTCAACGCACTGGGGATAACGGTCCAACTCCACTTACGGCAGAAATAGAAGCAGATTACCGCGGCCATCTTCTCTGCCGACGTGAGGTTCTTCTGGTTTTAGCCAATGCTGCTCGCCAATAACCCGCCCTAAACCATGAATTTTCTAGAACCGTCGGTCAACAAAATCATCAGAGACATACGAAGGCTAATTCCAGACGCGCAGATCAATTGTAAGTGCATGCATGCTCACGTCTCTTTCCTTTCGAGCTAGGTTAGCTTTTATGGCGGCACTCAACGTCACGTCAGCCTGAGACCTAATCCAGAGAATATGCGGATGCGCGGCACCCCGTGCGTCTTCCTGAAAACACGTTCGCGGCAAAAAGTATGAACTTCTATTTCTCAGTCGGGCTAATTGCTCTAATCAGGCGGCCGATTCAAGTTATACATGCCTTGCTCGCTGCTTTGATACTGCTTCCATCGTGCTGTGCGGCAATACCAGCACACGGGACGTTAGCTTACTACTGGAAAGCTATGCCGGTCGGAGACGCCGCTGAAGTGCTGACTCTGTTTTGCCGATCGTCTTATGTAGGAACGGTGGACGTGCCTCTCGTTGCTGTATTGCGAGACACTTTGGGTGATTCTGATCCAACAAACGACCGGCTCTCCTATTTTTGGCTTTTAACTGATTCGCACGCCAGTGTCAAACAGCGCATTCTTTCCTCTGTTCCTTTCTTCTACTGGCGTGTTGGACGAGAAGACGCGCGGCGTGTGAGTACTCGTGATGTAGTTCCACTGATCGATTTGAGCGTGCCCGCGCGGCAAATCATTCCAACGGTGGCGCGAGACATCTTGCAGTGGGCCGTGTTGGATGAAATCGCGAGGCCCGTTCGTGCTTTCTCGCATGCGTATCGCGCAAATGAGCTCGATCGCGAACGCCTTCATCTTGAAGAAGCGATCAGCTATTTGCGAAATGCTCCAGTTTCCGACAGTCTCTCGGGGCTGACCGGAAAACAAACTGACACGATCATCGCTCGCCTGAAACTGCGGAAGCACAGACTGGGCGGCCTCGTCAACCCAGGGGATGCCACCCGACTGGGAGAGAAATCCCGATTCGACGAAGAGCGCATTCGAAGCCGGAACTGGGAACTTCTGCGGCAGTGTGCCGATAAAACTGGGCTTATCTTCGAATCTCTCGATCTTGCCGGGACGACCGGTCAGTACGCCGCATTGTGGTTTCCACTGAAAAAAGCATCCGAACCTGAGGGGTTTGAACTTGATTCCATCTGGAAGCTATTGAACATTAAAGATGCGTGGACAGATCAGCGATTGGAGAACTGGAAGGAAGCGACTTACAGCCGCGCGCTCGACGAGAATGGGTTGCTGCTTCCAATGGGTGCGTCAAGCGGGCGGCCGATTACTCTGATCCCACTCGCCATATATAGTCTGAGCTATCCGAAGCAGCCGCTTCTGCTTTTCGATTTTCGGGACAAGCAGCGTGTTCATCGCCATGAGGTGACACAGCGAGTAGTAACTGAGATCACGGGTGGCGTTCTTGGGATCTCGGGCTTTATGAATTGGTACTTCTACTTGGGCATGGAGTTGTACGAGTTCGTTGCCGCACGCCATGGAAGCCCCGTAGACCAGGCAGCGCGCCTTGATTCCTACGCGCAATTCCGCGTGGGGCTTGCGTTAGATCAGGAATTGGATCCTGTGCTCCGCAGCGACATGCAACGTCGGGTGGGCTCGCTCACGGTGAATCCGTTAATTGAGGCACCAGACCAGGAGGTACGGGTTGCCGCGGCACGCTATGCAGCTCTTAAGACTGAAGTGGAAGAGAATGAGCTTCTCATGAAACGAGTTGCTGAGCAGCGCCGTTTGGAGATCGCGTCGTTCGGCGAAACTACAAAACATCAAGTAGTCGAGAGCATGTTGGACAGCTCAAGATTGGGCTTCTATAAGCACCACGACAAACGAGCAGATGGTCGCGACTTGGCCAAACTCGACTGCCAGCGGCGAATTCGGTACCAGTTGACTCTGCTGGATTCAATCGTGGAAACAGGTACGCCGCCAGAAGTTTCTTACGAGAGTTCGCGCTTGCGCGCATCTATAGTCGAATTGAGTAATCTTATGGCCCGTGTGCCGTCTCCAAGTTTGCGGGCGCATGCTGCCGCCACTCTAAAGCGGTTGGGAGGTCTATCGCAGGAAGCTGACGTGCAAGCTGATTGTTTATTGGCCATGACATCGCTCCAACCCGATACGGACCGTACGGTACGAATTTCGAGAATCGTTTCTCCAACTCCTGCCGCCCTGGAGGTTGCCCGTTCGAAAGGTCGGGCGTTAGCTAAGTGATCGAATATCACTGCTTCAAACCGGAGACGTTTGCGAATTCAGCCGGGTTGTTATTGAAGGTCTGAGCGGAGGACGTATTCGTAGCGTATGCCGGGCGGAGAGCCGAAGCGACGCCAATTTCACAGCCGGAGCTGCGACTAAATCTTCGCTATGAGTTCCCGGTTCTGACGATACACCGGAAGCCGATGTGGGACATGCTGGTGTCAATCATCTGCGGTTGTCGTGCGGCGGGCCGATAGCGAAAGCAGTAGTTGGGCGCGCACAGATGTGAACCGCCCTTGACGACGCGGCGCGGGATACGAAACTGCGGTTGGCGCGGGTCATAGCTCTTCTCCGGCGAGACAATGCGCGGATTGACGGAGCCCATACAGCACGACCTGGTAGTCGGCTCCGAGCCGCGGGGCTCGTACCAATCGCAAGTCCACTCCCAAACATTGCCCGTCATGTCGAACAGGCCATAACCATTTGGTGGAAATGAGCCTACCGGAGAGGTCCCTTCGTAATGGTCGGTGAGCAGATTCTGCCAGGGAAACTCGCCCTGCCAAGAGTTGGTCATGGCCTTGTTATCAGGAAACTCCTCGTTACCCCACGTGAAGGTTGCGCCATCGAGGCCCCCCTGTGCCGCGAACTCCCACTCGGCTTCGGTTGGCAGATCTTTGCCAGCCCATCTCGCGTAGGCCTCGACGTCCTCATACGCGACGTGAACCACCGGATGCTCGCTCAAACCGTCGAGCGAACTCTCGGAACCCTTTGGATGGCGCCAGTTCGCCCCGGGCACCCAGGCCCACCAATTGGCGTAGTTCCGCAGATCGACCGCGCCTGTTTGCGGCTGGAAGACCATGGAACCAGGCACCAGGTTCTCCAGCGGGGCGCCCGGAAAATCTTCGGGATTGGGTGCGCGTTCGGCCAGAGTCACATAGCCGGTCTCGCCTGCGAAACGCGAGAATTCTTCGTTGGTGACTTCACAGGAATCCATCCAGAAGCCATCAACCCTAATTTCACGGACTGGACGCTCTTCGCGGTAAAACTTTTCTGAACCCATGCGGAACGTGCCGCCGGGTATCCAAGTCATTCCGGGATGCGGAGCATCCCGCAACGGGCTAGTTGTTTCTTGTAGATTCATACTGTTTGGACCACTTCATTCCTGGCGGCGCGGGCTTCATGAATTCGTGATGCGTCGAACACCACCTGGTCATACTGTCCCAGCCGTTCAAAAAAGTTACACGCCATCTCGTGCAGTGAGCTTGTTGGTGAGGGTGGCAACGCTCTTTCAACAATATCGCCAATACAGCGGTCCCCATCAATAGCATCAAACAGGCACTTTTCTGCTGGATTGATGGGCATGATCAGGTCCTTATAAGTGTGAGTCTGGTTGATCAAAACGGCCGCCGCTCCAGGGGGCAGCCG
Source organism: Terriglobia bacterium (assembly GCA_963757345.1). Lineage (GTDB taxonomy): Bacteria > Acidobacteriota > Terriglobia > Bryobacterales > Bryobacteraceae > Bog-105. Next base: position 15,418 of record CAVWRP010000021.1, read on the forward strand.
CTCTTCAACACAGATCGTGTCTGACATTCGAATGGGCACATAACCAAGCCATGCGTCACCGGCGAAATCGAGCTGCTGCTGCCCATCGGGGCTATCGTTTCGGTAAACAACCATACTGTGGCGAACCATCGTGCCCCGAAATAGTTCGACGGCGGCATACTGCTCGGGAAGTGAAAGGTGTTTCATCCTTCCAGCCAGCGCTGTATTTTGCAAGACTCCACAGCAAGGCGAATAGGGTGCTTGTCTAACCCAACGGCCGAAGGTCAGTTCAGCCTTCTCGATAAAATCGAACAGTTGCGGCACGGAATAAGCGCGATCCTGCGGATGCAGAAGAGCATCGGCAAGTGCTGCGCCGGTCCGGAAGTCCGGGGCTTCGCGTAGCAGGTTTTCCAAAGGATGCCCGGACGGCAACCACGATAACGCATTGATCAGCTCCTGAATTCCATCATCCGTGGCAGGAATACCGATTCGTCTGCAGAATTCTTGCAGCATGTAGACACCGGCCCGGCCGTAAGGCGCGTAAACCATGAGATGCATCGCTCCGTCTGGGTTGAGCACACTCCGCAGAGCGCTGAGCCCGGCATCAGGATCCGCGAGGTGGTGGAGGACCCCGGTGCAAACAATTTGATCGAAGCTCATCCCCAGATCGTTTATCCGTTCAATAGGAAGCTGGTGTACCTGGAGATTGTGTAAGTCGTATCTTCGTTTGAGGTCCTCGGTACAGCGCACACTCGTTGCGCTGATGTCGACGCCGGTAACTTGAGCCAGGGGCCAACGTAAAGCATGCTTTGCCGCCTGAGATGTCCCGCAGCCGGCTATGAGGATGGATTGGTCTTCCCTATAGGGTCGGGCGGGCCAACAGAGATGATAATCCGCTCGACGTCTTTGCTGGTTTTGCCAAAGCCGCCGATACTTCTCAAGGCTTTCGATCGGCCGAGGGTAAGGGTAACGATCGTAAAAATCCCGGACCTCTCCTTCAACAGTCAGCGATGATGGGTAGCACTGTTGTTGGCTCATGGTAAACAAAATCTTACAGCCTGCAAGTTTCAAAAGGGAAGCCTTCTCGACTTCCCTTTCAACAGGTTCTTGACTACTTAGCGCAGAACTGGCTATATGCAGCTTGCTGTTCGCCGGTTCATTTATGCCCCGACGCACTGGCTTGTGCTTGTGACAACGAGTGCATCACCGCGTCAAGGTTAAACGAGGCCGCTTTCTGGCGCGGTGGGTACTTTATGAAATTTTCAATCTGGGCGGCCACGATTGCCTGACACTGGTAAAGCTGAGGAACGTGATCGATCATCCAATCAAAGTAGACATTGGAGTTGAAATCGGCGCGCTCGAACGGATCGCGACGCAGGCTAAAGATATGCGGAAGCCTCAGCTTCACCATGGGCTCTGCCCAAACTTGTGTACTTGTTGCACGCTGTACTTCGAACACGAGCTTCCAGTCTCCGGTCCGAACGGCCATGATCCCGCCATCATCGCTCACATAAAAGAAGGCGTTTCTTGGACTCTCCTTCGCCTCGCCGGTGATGTAAGGCAGCATGTTAAACCCGTCGATATGTACGTTGAACGTCTTAGCCCCCGCCTTATAACCCTTGAGGAGCTTTTGGTTGATGTCCGGCTCGCCTGCCGCGGCCAGCAATGTGGGCAGCATGTCCTGGTGGGAAACGATTCCGTTCAGCACCGAGCCAGCCTTGATCTTGCCCGGCCAGCGTAGGAATGCGGGAACACGCCAGGCGCCTTCCCAGTTGGTGTCCTTCTGGCTGCGGAACGGCGTATTGGCGCCATCAGGCCAGGTGTCGTTCTCGGGGCCGTTGTCGGTTGAATACATGACGATGGTGTTGTCGGCGATGCCCAGTTGATCGACCTTATCGAGCATCATGCCGATTTGCTCGTCGTGGGTCACCATCCGATCGCTGTAGTCGTCCTGCCCGCTCTTGCCCCGGTTCTTGTCGGCGAGATGAGTCCTGAAGTGCATCGCCGTCGAGTTGTACCAGAGGAAGAAGGGCTTGTCCGCTTTGACCTGCTTCTCCATCCAGCCGAGAGCAGCTGAAGTGATCTCCTCATCCACGGTTTCCATGCGTTTCTTGGTGAGCGGGCCAGTATCTTTAATCGTCTGTCCACCCTTACCGTCAGCCAGGCAGTGCAACACGCCACGAGGTCCGAATTTCTTCTTGAATTCAGGATCCTTCGGATAGTCAGGTAGTTCCGGTTCTTCTTCGGCGTTCAGATGATAGAGGTTGCCGAAGAACTCGTCAAATCCGTGCATGGTCGGCAAGTACTCATCCCGATCGCCAAGATGGTTTTTGCCGAACTGACCGGTGGCATAGCCGAGCGGCTTGAGCAGTTCGGCAATGGTCGGGTCTTCCGCCTGAAGTCCGACCGTAGCGCCGGGCATGCCGACTTTGGTCAAGCCGGTGCGGAGCGGATTCTGGCCACAGATGAAGGCTGCACGTCCAGCCGTGCAACTCTGCTGGCCGTAGTAGTCGGTGAAGGTTACGCCTTCTTTGGCGACACGATCGATATTCGGGGTTTGGTAGCCCATCATGCCTCGGCTGAAGTGACTGATGTTCCAAATGCCGATATCGTCGCCCCATAAGATAAGAATGTTAGGCTGTTTAGTTGCCATAGTTAATGCTCCTTTTTTTCAATTTGCACTGCTTGTTACTTCTTCTCCGTCATCTTCATAACTGCCTCGGTCACCCTAGAGGAACAATCCTGCCAGATGATCCCCATGTGACGATCTGCGTGTTCGAAGAAAACGACTCATAGTTCGACAAAGAGGGCTACGGATTGTTCAGACACGAGTGCGGAGATCCACAACAGACTAATGCCGCCTGCTGCCGGGCGGCTCTTTTTGTTTGTGCGAACCGGCCAGTAGGCAGCGGAACCGGAAACGGGCGTTCTACGATACGACGACTGCTCACTTGCTCTATGCAATCGAGACTAAATCGCTGAACGCCAGCCATCCCCGGGATTGTATTCGGCCATCGCAGCGGCGACATCGCTGGTCTTTTCGCCCAGGTCTTTTTGGTAGATGATGCCGTCCTGGCCGACGATAAACGTCATGATTCCCGAATTCCTGTATCCTGCCGGATAGGCTAAAATGGCGAACCCACCTGTTAGCTTTCCATTTACGAGGTAGTCCTTCGCGCCGCCTTTGGCTTTCTCTCCTTGTTTGGTGAGGATTCGGAAGTAGTAACCCTCGAAGGATTGTGGATTATTGCCAGCATTGGTGTAGCCGGCGGCTTTGGCGAACTCACGAACCCCGTCGAGCGGGCTGAGGGCTTGACCTTCTGTTACGGTCCAATACAACCCGTTTTGTTTGCCGTCATCACTGACAAATTTCTGAGCATACTGTTTCTCCTTGTTGCCATCGTGCATCTGGCTGAAGTATTGCTGCTGAGCATCAAAAACCGCTCCGCACGCGGCGAGAGCCGCCAATTCATCCTTGCCAATTCGGCGTGCAAGAATCTCGTCCTTACCTGCTGCTGTGTCGAAGTACCAACGACCCGAGGAATTCTGGCCCAGAGGAATTGGAAAGAGGTAGTTGTCCGCCCCGGTGTAGAGCATCTCGCCACCGGCTTTGATCTTGCGCCAGCGATGCATTTGGTCGTATCCCGCAACAAAGTCTCGCAAAGCGTTCTGGTCCTTTACGGCATCTCCGGATAGCAGAATGTCCTTGGCGTCTGGACCGAAGATGGCAAGCAATGCGCCCTGATCGCCAGACTTGGCAGCTTCCAGGAATGCGTCCCCAGCTTCCGTGGGAGACACGAAAGTCCTTTGGACAATTTTTTCAACTGGAGGCTTTTCCGGCTGGCTGCAAGACGTCAACAGATTGATAGATGCGAAAAACACCCCGCATAACAGGAACCGCGCAGCAAAACTCTTCTTGTTACGAACCGCATGCAGCATACATATCCCTCCAACCCCGCCGTCTCATCGTTCTTCCGTCTGGGACTTCTTTCGAAACTAGCGTCGAAAACCACCGCCGCCAAAACCACCGCCGCCAAACCGGCCACCACTGAACCCGCTGGATTTCATGCTTCCCCAACCGCGGTTGCTATCAGCCCTCGAAGACCAACCACTCGAATTGCCAAATCCGTCGGAGTGCCCGCTCATGCCGCCCCAGGCTCCTGACTTTTCACCACCTGCATCACGATTCGCCCAGGAGTTCGAAGCCGCCGAGTGATTCGTGCTGAAATTTTGCGCGCTCTGCTTGTTGACGTTGACGGTGTTTCCGCTCACGTTCGTGTTGTGACCGGCTTTGTAATTGTTGTAGTTGTTTTGCGCGTACGCTCTGTTGTATGCATTGTTGTAGCCGTAACTGCTGTGATAGCCGCCGTTATAGTACCCTCCGTGCCAGGCCGAGTTGCCGTAATATGCACCACCGTGGTACACCACCGCGGTGCCGTGCCAACCACAATTCCAACTGCTGTAGCCCCATGAGCAACACCCGCCAGCCATCATTGCCCCTACAGCGATTCCGGCGCCAAACCCGATGATGCTTGCAGCCGCCACGTCACCGGCGCTATAGCCCGGAGTCACATAGGGCGTGCCATAGATCACGGCAGGGTTATATTGCGGAACGTACACGATTTGTGGGTTAGCGGGCTGAATCACAATTGTTTGGGGCGCTTGCTGCACAACCTTGATTTGGGGGCTTGATTTAAGATTCCCGGCAGCCTTGGCTTGTTCCCGCAAAGTCTGGATGGCGGTCATCACTTCGGCTTGCTGGTTGTGATAAGCCTCTCCCAGCGAGGAAGACCAGGAAAGATTCTTCGCAAGATCGTCGAGCACTGTCGGAAACTGCGTGAGAGCCTTTACGCTGGCGTCCCACGATTGCTTGTCAACTGCCTGCATTAAAGCGCTTCCTGTCAGGCTTTTGTTCTGCTGCATCCAATAGTTCGCAATCGCGACCTGGTCCGGAAACGTTGCCGCCGTAAGAATCTGCGCCACCAGAGAGTCCGGATACAAGGCAATGGGCGCCACCAAAGCCTGTAGTTGGCTTGGATCCATCTGGGCGGATTCTGTCGGCGGTTCACTGTCAGCCGCAGAGGATGCGGGGGGACTTTGGTATCCATAGAGGATCTGTGATGACAAGGTGGCAAGAACAAAACTGAGCATCACCGACAAGTACTTCTTAACGTATTTCTTGAATGCTCTACCGCTTGTCATAAGGCAGCTCCAGTAAACCGGCTCCATAGCTATCAGCTCGCCCTGCCGATGGGCGTTTCCCTATCGTTTTTGCGGGACACATCATCATCCCTTCGAGCGAGACGCGTGACGAGCCCGCGCAGAATCAGGTACGGCAGAATCGCCAGAACGAAGGCGACGATGATCGCTTCCCCTGGATATACAAAGCGTCTCTCGATGATTTGGTACACGACGTCCAACACCAGCGCTAGAATGAACACCTTGCCGACACTTTTCCACCCATTCTTCAACATCTCGTCGCGTTGGGCGGGATCCGAGACGAGTCCCCAGAAATACGGCTCCTTGCCAGCCCTGGCATCGGCCAGTCCCGAGCGAATCGCGAAGATCGCCGCCATGACCGGCTGAAGCACCAGTCTGAACTTCATCGGCCCAGTAACACGGGCGATCATGTCACTTCCGATACGCTGCCACATCTCGTCCATAACTTCCCCTTTCCTCTTTATGAGCCCGACGCCGACAGTACGAGGCGTCTGTCTTTTTCAGTCACGCAGCCGCGCCCTGGTCGGGTCTCGGCCCTTCGGCCGGTCCGGCGAGCGGCACGATCTGCGGCCAGTGCTCCCGAACAGCAAATACACGGAAGACGAACGCAACCAGTACCGCAATCAGCGTGACTGGAAAGAAAGTTAGGCTCTTGTTCGACACCGCGACCACCGTGTAGACCGTGCTCGCCAGCACAGCCGCCGTGACGAGGTGCTCCGATGGCCTCACGATCTCGGGTGTCACCCCGGAGAAGAGGTCGATGAGCACCCCGCCCGCGGTGGTGGCGATCAGCCCAACAATGATCGCGCCGAAGATCCCAAGGCCGTGATCGAGTGACTTGTGCGCGCCCAGAACCGCAAACCAGGGCAGCGTGAAAGACTTGAAGAAAGCCAGTGTCCTCGTGCGGAACCGCTCCTCCCGCGAGTCGGCCCAACGATAAATCGCCAATCCCAGCAAGCCCATCGCAAGGCACACGAAAGGATATCTCGGATCCTTGATCGGCGAGGGGATGTCATTGAGCAGGAGGTCGCGCGTCACGCCGCCGCCGATACCGCCGAAGAAGGCCATGATCAGCAACCCAACCACCGCGTAGCCGCGGTTGTGCGACGGATTGCGAGCGACAAGTACTCCGTTAAGGGCGTTGATCCCGGCGGAGAACAAATCGACGTTTGGAAAACTTGGCAGATACATTCTGGCTCTCTCCTCAGAAGGCCCTCTTAACGGACGATAGACCGCCAAGCTTCAACAGGCTTCGCCCAAAAGTGACGATGGAGGTACGGGCCGATGGATTTAAAAATATTTGCAGGCTGCCAAAGAGCTCTGGGATCGTCTGGTCTGCGCGAGGCAAATGCGGGGTTTAATTCGTTCTAGTCACGACATAGGCCGCGATCAGTGCACTTGCGGTGATTGCCGCCAGGAGCCACACGGACGCGATGGCGAAGAAACCAGCGACGGCGAGCAACGAGCACGTTTCCTTTCTGCGCGTCTCTGCGGCCTCGGCAAGCTGGCGACACTCGGCAAACACGTCAGAAGGGACAATCCTTCGAAGCAGCTTTATGCCCACGACCAGGACCAGCAAGTCATCCAGAAACCCGACCACTGGAATGAAACTCGGGATCAGTTGGACGGGGCTGAGCAGGTAAGTCGCGGTGCCTGCCGCAAGCAGTTTTGCGTGCCATTGGACCCGAGAGTGTTTGAAGACAAAATAAAAAACCTGCGCCTCTTTCTGGAGTCGCCCTGCGTGTTGCCTCCAGGTGTTTGCGGAAGTGATCAAATAGCGATCCACGATTAGGTTCGCGGGACCAGCCTGTGGGGGATGCCGCTGCGTTCATAAGGAGAATGGAGTTTACGAGCTTTGGCCTCATTTTCTTTCTTTAGTAGTACACGGCGCTCGTCGCACCAAAGATTTTTTGAGACTCCCAACTGCGTGCTGAATCCTTATCTCCGCGGGCGAAAACCGCCGGTCTCGTCTTCCAGCGGGACCATCGCCGAAAGAAAGGGCCGACGCGAGTCGGATCTGCCGTCACAACGACGGCCGGGGTATATCAATGGGAATCAGAATCAGAAACCGAATGGTGTTGAATGGAGGCTTGCTCCTGCTTGCCTCGTTTTTGACAGTACCATCAAACGCTCAGATCATGAACGATATCGACGCTACTATCAATCACAGTTTCATCGTCTCAACGAAGACACTTCCGCCAGGTAAGTATGTTTTCCACATGAATCAGGATTCCGGCGGCATGGTCATGACAGTCAGGAGTGCCGACGGCAAACATGCAGACGAGTTTATGGTCCGGGCGTCACAGGCATCCACCATGCCGGCCCACACCGAACTGATCTTCAACCGCTACGGGCAGACGGAATTCCTGCAAAAGATCTACGAGACAGGAAGCACCAGCGGCGTAGCAGTCACGGAATCATCCAAGGAAGAAAAGAAGCTGGCTGCGCAAGGCCAACATCCCGTTGAGCACTCCGAAGGCGGCTAGCAAACTGGAGAAGTGACTGTGGATCTCCATACCGAGTGTGGCCGTTGTATCAGGTAACTCATCGAATTTGTGACTGTGGCAGGCGCGACCGCCGCTCTCCTCGGAGATCCGTTCAAGAGAGGCTGACCGGTCAAAGATCGAAATTGAGAAGACGCGAATATCGGCTTTTCTGGAACGAATAGAGACTGGCGGGTGATCCTCCTGAGTATTCGCATTCAAGAGTGTTACACCCCATGTGAAAGCTCGCAAATATCAGGCAAAAAAGGCGACGGGGTCGCCCCCGTATATTGCAGCCGGAATGAGTAGTCTCGAAGTCCAGCGATGATAAAAGATGCACGGCAGTTCCGGGTCACACTGTTGAACGAAACCTGGCTAATCACTCAGAGATGAAGAATGGCTGACGTTGCCTACGGGAAGTGGCGGGCAATTATTCCGTTCCGATTCGTACCTTCGCGACCAGATCACAACGCATCGCTGGCCCAGAGTTCGGTCACGCGACGCGCGACATCGTCCGCTTTCTCTGCGCCTGCGCCCGCGTCTGTGGAGAGGTAAGTCAATCGTGTAGGCGCCGCAAACCGAGTACCGGCAGCCTCGACAATTTCAGCTATCTTCAGGATGATGTCTTGGCGAATTAGCGGTGAATTTTGCCCAATCGCCTATCTTGCCGTAGGCCCACAATTCCAATTCGAAGGCAGCGCCGGCGAAGTTCGCGACTCGAATTCTCGAGGTTCCCGTTTCGATCTCAGTATGTTGATCCAGCATGCTCTGCACGCGATCGAGCACAAACCGTAACTGTTCAACTTCCGTTTCGATTCGCAATAAAAAATGCTGATTGATAAGGCATTTTTGGCGGGACGTAAAATTCTCGAACTTCATTTGGGACAGTTCCCCATTCGGAACCACCAGCAGCGCCTGTTCACTTGTTCGTACCTTGACAGAGCGAAGCCCAATATCTTCGACCAAACCAATGTGATCACCGATTTTGCAAACATTACCCACAAACAAAGCTTTGTCCGCCAGCAAAGAGATACCACCCAGGATGTTCTCCAGTGTTTTTTGTGCCCCCAGCGCTATAGCCAGGCCCCCTATTCCCAGGCCAGCGAGGGCGGTCTTCACGTCAAAACCAAACAGCGCCAATGCGCCTATCAAGGCGACTATAAACAACATGACGTGAGTGAGGCGTTGCATCAGGATCAGAATCGACTCCCCACCCGCACCTTGCGTTCGTGCCCGGTTCACTACGAGGTCGAAGCCGCGGTCGCCCACCCTGCTCATGAGCCACACGAAACACCCCACCAGGAGGGCAGCCAGGAAACGAAAGTAGTAAACGCGATATAAAAGCAGCGGCCCGATCTGGTAGACCAAAAGGAACTGCACCAAGATCGCAACGATGCATCGGAGCGGCATGGCGGCTGGGGTCCTCGCGATGCTCTTGAACGGAAGTTTTCGGAGTTTGTACCAGATTCGGCGGGGTAATCTAACCAGCAACTCCAGCAGCAGCGCCAGCAACCACGAGATCGGGATCGACAGCAGCCACTCGAGCCATCGTGCGAGTGACATTCCAAACAGTTGATGACCGGTCAGAGCGGCAGGCATGATTCGTTCACCTGCGGTCCGTCCTTCGCTCATCATCTGGGCGTAGAGTTCCGGGATCTTCGCAACCGTCTCTCTTGAAAGCAGCCAAATCTTCCCTGAGGCCGGATCGTCCACCAACACCAGGGTGACGTCGGCAGTCGTGCCGCCTACCTTCAAAACACCAACACGTACCTGGCCGGGTGGAAGTCCGGCTGCAACCGTGCCGTTGGGATCATCACTTACCGACGCGATGTCCCCTTTGAAGGTTGAGCGCAACGCCCGAAGTTCCTTGACACGCTGAACCAAGTTCGTGTCTTGGCCCGGAGTTGGCTGGATATAGCGAGTCGCGGTCCCGAAATCGCTGTCTTGTGCGCACTTCAGAAGGCCCATCACCGACCCGCGGGGAGTTTCACGGCCCAGCGAATCGGTTGCTGCCGCAGGCGCGGCTTTGGCTGGCGGAGGTGGCGCGGATCTCTGAAGCTGCGCTGGTGAATGCGCTGCTAAGCCTGCGAGCAAGAAGATAGTAAGGGCTAGACCGCGAGGGTGGGCGCCGTTAATCGACTTGCTTATCCTTTGTCGAATGTCTCTCAGCAAAGGCCTCTCCCTTTGTGCCCATTACTTCACGAAGTCGCCTGGCTTCCAGGTCTTGTTAAGCCGAGTCGCAACAAATGAGACCGATCTCATACCCATGACTCTGGTTAGCGCCACCGACTTTTCCGATAGCATCGCGCTCATCTTGACAGCGGCGCAAACTCATGATCGATGTGGTCACTACTCGTCGATTCCGCCTTCGCAAAGGCGCCTGACTTACCGGCATCGAGAAACTGTTGCGCGTCAAGACGACCGAAAAGCTCAATCAGTTTTGCGACGACGCCGGTCCAGCCCGTCTGGTGGCTGGCTCCAAGACCCGCGCCGTTGTCACCATGAAAGTACTCGAAGAACAGGATGTAATCCTTCCAATAAGGATCGGTTTGAAACTTTTCCGTGCCGCCGTAAACCGGCCGACGACCAGATTTGTCGCGCAGGAAGATTCGGACCAGACGGTTGGCAATTTCCCGAGCTACCTCGAACAGGTTCATCAATTTGCCCGAGCCAGTGGGGCACTCGATTTTGAAGTTGTCGCCGTAATAGAGGTAGAACGACAGCAGCGCACGGATCAGCAGCGCGTTCACCGGCATCCAGATCGGTCCACGCCAGTTGGAATTGCCGCCAAACATACCGGTATCCGACTCTGCCGGAAGATAGTTCACCCGGTAATCCTGACCATGGACATTGACAACATAGGGATGCTCGTCGTGATAGCGGGAAAGTGCCCGAATACCGTGGGGACTGAGGAATTCGTTTTCGTCAAGCATGCGGGTCAGAATCCGGCGCAACCTGTCCGGATTTACCAGAGCCGCAATGCCGCGTTCCGCGTACCCCAGATGGCCCGGCCCGGTTGGATGAATGCTGTCGAACAGGTCGGGCATACGCTGCAAGCGTTCATTTAAGATTTTCACCACTCGCGGTGCGCGTTCGCGCTGCCACGGCTCGATGACCGCGGTGGCACAAAGGGGCAGCAGTCCCACCATGGAGCGAACCTTGAGCCGGCTCGCGCTCCCGTCAGGGAGGCGCAGGACGTCGTAGTAGAAACCATCCTCTTCGTCCCACATCCCATCAGGCCCCGCCTGATTCATGGCGCGGGCAATCCAAAGGAAATGCTCGGCAAACTTGGCCGCCATGTCTTCGTACGTCGGATCATAGGCGGCCAGCTCCACGGCGATCTCCAGCATGTTCTGTGAGAACAGGGAGACCCACGCCGTGCCGTCCGCCTGTTCAAGGTGGCCGCCGGTCGGCAGCGGCGAGCTGCGGTCGAAGACGCCGATGTTGTCCAGGCCGAGAAATCCCCCCTCAAAGAGGTTGTTGCCAAAGCGATCTTTGCGGTTTATCCACCAGCTGAAGTTCAACGTAAGCTTTGCAAACGACCGCTTGAGGAACTCGATATCGCCCTTCCCTTTGAGGGCCTGCTCTGTCCGGTACAGAAAGATGGTGGCCCAGGCGTGTACCGGCGGATTGACGTCGCTGAAGTTCCATTCGTAGGCTGGGATCTGACCAGTCGGGTGCAGGAAGAACTCTTGCAGCATCAGGTCAAGCTGTTCTTTGGCGAAATCCGTATCGACCGTGGAAAGCGCTATGGTGTGGAACGCGAGATCCCAGGCGGCGTACCACGGATACTCCCACTTGTCCGGCATCGATATGACGTGCTGGTTCACCATGTGGAACCATGCGCTGTTCCGCACGAGGCGGCGGCCGGGCTTCATCGGATCCTCACCATGTTCCAGGAGCCATTTGTCGACGTCGAAAAAGAAATATTGCTTGGACCAGAGCATCCCGGCCAGCGCCTGACGCATGACCAGGGCTTCATCATCTGTGAGCCGCTGCGGCGTGATGGCGCGGTAAAACTCGTCGGCTTCGCGCTGGCGAGTTTGCATGATTTCAGCAAAGCTCTTGAACGGGTCGCCCATGAGAGCCGGCGACAGATCGCTTAGCCGCAGGCGAATACCGGCCGTCTTTCCTGCGCCCACATTCACTTGATAGTGTGCCGCTGATTTAGTTCCCGTTCCATCGGGGTTGACGGCATTGCGATCCCCTTGAACTACGTAGTTGTTGATTCCGTCCTTGACGTACCGGCTGGCATTAGTCCCGCCAAAGAGCCGCTCATTGTTGGTCTCGTTTTCCGTGAACAGCAGCGGGACATCTCCCTCACAGTACAGAAAGCGCTCGCCGAGATCGGCGTGTGACGCTGCAACAGCCTGAACGCCCTTCTGACCAGAGACCTGCTTCAAGGAGGGCTTGGGTGTGCCTGGCCACCACGTCCAGCTGTTGCGAAACCATAGGGTCGGCAGCACGTGTAATGTGGCCGGCTCAGGTCCGCGATTACTCACACTGATCTGGATAAGGAGGTCCTCTGTATCCTGCTTGGCATATTCCACAAAAACATCGAAGTAGCGATCACCGTTAAAGACCCCCGTATCCAGCAGTTCGTACTCCATATCGCCACGATTGCGCCGCCTGTTCGTCTCGATCAGATCGTTATACGGAAACGCCGCCTGCGGGTACTTGTACAGGTACTTCATGTAGGAATGCGTGGGCGTGCTGTCCAGGTAGAAGTAGTATTCCTTGACATCTTCACCGTGGTTAGCCTGACTGTTCGTCAGACCGAACAAACGCTCTTTGAGTATGGGGTCCTCGCCATTCCATAGAGCCACGCTAAAGCACAGCAGCTGCTTATCATCGCTGATGCCGGCAAGACCATCTTCGCCCCAGTGATATGCACGGGACCGGGCCTGATCATGAGTGAAATAGTCCCAGGCATTTCCATCCTGGCTGTAGTCCTCGCGAACCGTACCCCATTGCCGTTCGCTAAGGTAGGGTCCCCACTTTCTCCAAGGCGTCTTCGCGGTGCGCGCCTCTTCTAGTCTGGCTGCTTCAGGGTCTTGAGACACTTAGGACTTCTTTCTGTGCGATAGTGGTCGCCCACTTACACTCCCCCTGGGTCAGATTCTGCTCGGGCTGTTCTGACTTAGAAAATTTCACTGCGGAGCCAGGATGGGGACCAGAGCAGCAGCCTTTCGCCCTAAGCGGTCCTGTTGCCGGTCATTTCTGTGGTGGGACACACAGCCGTGGAGTCCCGCTCTCTATCGTTCGAAGCACCCGGAGAATGGAGGAGTACGCATATTGATGGCAGTGCCAGACGAGGGCGCTGCCTAGCGCTGCATCTTGCTCCGTGATGCGGTTAACAGCCCGAGACACCCGATCAATATCCAGTGAAATCAAGGCCTCGGCCAATTCCGTTCGAAATTCCTGCGGTAAGGCCGCCAGGGCTTCTTCGCGAAGAGGCATGCCTGGCTGGTCTGTCGCCGTGTCATCGTACGTATAGTGGATGCCGAGATGGCGTGCCAGGCAATCGAAGATCTCAGCGGCCTGGAATGGCTTGGATAGGAAATCGTCGACGCCTGCCGCCTCCGCCTGGGCGCGCTGTTCGGTGAGGGCGTAAGCAGTGAGCGCAACAATCTTTACGTTGCGCCCGCCGTCGAGCGCTCGAATACGCCGTGTCACCTCCAGACCGTTCATGCCGGGAAGCCGCCAATCCATCCAAATGAACTGGGGCCGCCAGGTCTGAAACTTCTCGATGGCCGAAAGCCCGTCTTCGCTTACCTGCACCAGAAAACCGGCACTCTCCAGTAATCTCCGGAGCAGCAGCCAATTCTCCAACTGATCCTCAACAATCAGCACGCGATATTCCCGCTGGGCCGGTTCGAAACCGACAATCCGCCTCCGCGTGTTCCTTGCCTTTCCACGCTCCGGCTCGTCGGCCCTTTGTGCAGTTAGCTCGATCCGAAACAAGGAGCCTTTGCCCGGCGCACTTTCCACCTGAATATTCCCGCCCATCAGATCAACGAATTTTTTCGTAATCGCAAGCCCCAGTCCCGTGCCCTTCTGACTGGAAAGCTTGCCCACCTGGACAAACGGGTCGAAAATCTGCTTTTGATCCTCCGGCGAAATGCCGGCTCCGGTATCTTGCACTTGCACTTTTACCTGCACCCGGGAGCCCTCGAGCGGCGTCGCTTCGAGGAGTACCGCTACGCTGCCTTGTTCGGTATACTTCACGGCATTACTGGCCAGATTGAGAAACACCTGGCGCAGTTTCTCCGCATCGCCCCAGACGTAGCAAGAAATTCCCGAGGATTGCTCCAGGATCAGCTCGAGCCCCTTCTCTTCGGCCCGTACGCGCATCATATCCACCACACCGCGTACGAGTTCGCACAAGTCGAGCGGCGCACTCTGCAACTCCGTACGGCCGGCGTCGATCTTGGCCATGTCGAGGACGTTATTGATCAGGCCCAGCAGGTGTTCGCCGCTGCGGTTGATGATGTCTATGCTCTGGCGTTCCTTCGCAGGAATTCCGGGAGACTCTCGCATCAGATTCGAGAAACCAAGAATGGCGTTCAACGGCGTGCGCAACTCGTGGCTCATGTTCGCGAGGAAAATAGTTTTTGACCTGTTGGCTTCTTCCGCAGTTTCCTTGGCGCTGTGAAGTTCGCGAGTTCGCTCTGCTATTTGACGCTCTAGTTTTTCGGTGCCGGCCTGCAAGCTCTTCACGCGCGCATGGTGGGCACCGAAAATCAGAGCGGCTCCCGTCAGAGCAACGATGCTCAGAAACCACCAGGTTCCCCACCATGGAGGGAGGATTGTGATGCCGAGGCCAATACCGCTTTCGTTCCAAACCCCGTCCTTATTCGATGCCAGGACTCGAAACACGTATTTACCGGCCGGAAGATTTGTGTATGTCGCCCTGCGCCGTCCGCTATCGACCTCGTTCCATTGTTTTTCCAATCCCTCCAGCCGGTAGCGATAGCGGTTTCTTTCGGGCGCTGCATAGGCGAGAGCAGCGAATTCAAGACTGAAGATGCTCTGGGCGTGAGTGAGTGTTAGCGAGTTCGTCGCCCATATAGGTTTACTGAGGGGAGATTTCTTTCCCTCGCGCACCGGCGTGTTGAACAGGTCGAACTCGGTCAAGACGACTGGCGGAATGAATGGATCGGCGGAAATCCGGCTGGGATAGAAAGTGGTCAGGCCATTGCTCGATCCCAGTACTACTTCGCCGTCCAGGCTTTCGGAACTATCCTCCGCCGCATAGGGATTCAAGAAATTACTAGCCAAGCCATCCGATTCGAAATAGTTATGAAACGTTCTTTTCTCCGGATCGAACCGGCTCAGCCCGTTATGTGTGGCTAGCCAGAGATACCCTTGCTTATCTTCCAGAATCGCCCTGATCGCGTCATCCGGAAGCCCGTCCCTTGCGGTGAAAACTGTGAACGTTCCCCGGCTCTGGTCCATTAGATTGAGACCATTTTCCGTACCAATCCATAATCTTCCTTGCCGGTCTGCCCGGATAGCATTCACCTTGTTGTGGCTGAGGCTGAGAGGGTTCTCCGCGTCGTGATGATAACGGTTGAACTGTTCCGTCCTGGGATTAAATCGATAGAGCCCCCGACCCTGGCTGCCAACCCATAGAAATCCGGCACGATCCTCAACCAGGGTAAGCAGCAAACTCTCGATGTCGTTGGGTTCGCTCAAATAGGCCTTAAATCTTCCGCTTTTCTGGTCAAAGCGGTTCAGTCCCCCACCCTGAGTGCCCACCCACAACGTCCCTGCGGAGTCCGTCAGCAGGGAGAGGACGGAGTCGCTGCCCAGACTCCCCGGATTCTTCGGTTCATGGCGATACGCGAAAAACTTTCCAGTTTTCGGGTCGAAGCGGTTGAGCCCTCCCCCGTAGGTGCCCAACCAGAGTGCCCCTGAGGGATCTTCCTCGATCGCGGCGACCTTATCATAGGACAGGCTGTGGGCGTCTTTTGGGTCGTGCCGGTAGACAGTGAAGTGTCCCGACTTTTGGTCGAGCCGGTTGAGGCCATCCTCGGTTCCGATCCACAGTAATCCCTTGCTGTCCGCCTCCACGGACCAGATCATGTTGTCTTGCAGGCTGTCCCGATTATCGGCCGCGTGTTTATAGCTGACGAAGCCGGACGGTCTTCTTGTGAACCGGCACAGCCCACTCTGGGTGCCGACCCACATGATTCCTTCGGTATCTTCAAAAACGATATGGACTGTATCGTGCAGCAGGCTGTTCGGATCCCCTGACGCTTTGGTGCATCGGACGAACCTTTTGCGGTCAGAGTCGAGCCGCAGTAAACCACGGTCCACGGTGGACAGCCACAGCACGCCGTCCTCGTCTTCAAAGACGCTATTCACACCGACCACACTTTGGTCGCCCGGTTCTTCTTCGTGGAAGGGATAGCTCGTGAACTTGCCGCTATTCACGTCCAACGTGCTCAACCCGTTTCCAAGGGGCGTTGCCAGCCACAAGAGGCCGGAACGGTCCTCCTTGATGCGTCCTACATAGTTCTGAGCAATGCTATCGGGGTTCGCGGGATCGTGCAGAAACCGCGAAAAGCGGGACGTAGTGCGATTGAGCCTGTTCAACCCCCACGTTGTGCCCACCCACAGATTGCCTTGCCGATCCTCGAAAACAGTAGTCACACTGTTATTGCTCAGGCTGGCAGGATCCGTTGGATCGTGCCTGTAGTGGGTAAAGGTTCCACTCGCTTCATCCAAGCAATCGAGCCCGTCATTTGTACAGACCCACAACGAGCCGTCCCGATCCTGATAGGCGCAACTGACGTCGTCAATGCTCAAGCTTTTCGGATTGCCCGACTGATGTCTAAAATGGGTAAACGTCTCGTTGACCGGATCAAGCTTGTCAAGCCCCCCGGCTTTCGTGCATACCCATAAGAATCCGGAGCGGTCTTTGTACACCATGGGGACGGTGTCATCGCTGACGCTTTTGGGGTCGTGAATGTCGTGGGGATAGCGCTTGAGATTGTACCCGTCGTAACGATATAAACCATCGCTGGTACCCAGCCAAAGAAACCCGTAATTATCCTGTGCGATACTCCATATCCGACCTTCCAGCGATTCCCCGTTCGCGGTGAGCCTGGTGAATCGAATGTCCTGCTTGTCGACCACGGGAAGCTTGATCAGATTGGCAGGAGCGGAAGTCGGCACAACGGCGGCGGAAGAGGACGCGACCAGTGAGAAGAGGATCAATAATCTCGGAATCGAGACAAACACTGCTGGTGAGACTCTAAAAAACGCACTCGGGTGCGCCGCGTTCCCACGGCAGTTGAATCTCATTTCCAATATTTCGGTCGTTCCCTGTCAGAGACAGGCGAACTAGGTCCGTCCTTTGCGATCGGGGTTTGGGCGCGTCTTTTCCTTCCTACCCGAGGAGTCAAGTGCCTCACGCAGTGTGTACACAAGTTCGTCGATCCGGTAAGGCTTTCGAATAAAGTTGGACAGGACCTCTTCGGTAAATGCGGAGCCCGGTGTTATTCCTTGCGGATCGTAGCCGCTGCTGAAAATGATTTTCACGTCTGGCTTCATGCCTCGGAGCACTCGGAAAACTTCCGGCCCCGACATGCCGGGCAGAGTGAGATCCAGCAGCACGACGTCAATATCCTGAGCATGATCACGGAAAAGATCCACGGCGGCGTGTCCATCCTCGGCAGTGATCACAGCGAAGCCGCGTTTCTGAAGCAACTTGGAGACTGCTAATCGGAGCGTCTCTTCGTCCTCTACGAACAAGACGACCTGGTGCTTTGCCGCAGGCTGCTCTCCAGCATCTAGTGTTCGCCGCGGCTCTTCAGGGACGCCAGGGCCACACGGCAGAAAAACTCGAAAGGTAGAGCCCTGCCGGGGCGCGCTTACTACGTCTATTCCGCCCCTGTGTGCGCGGAGAATCCCTGGAACAGGAGACAATCCGAGACCCCGTCCCACAGCCTTGGTGGTGTAGAAAGGATCGAACGCACGAGCTTGAGCATCCTCAGTCATTCCACAACCCGTGTCGGAGATGGTAAGAACGACATACTTCCCTGAGGACAAGCCCACTCCGCCAGAAGATCTCGCTCCTTGATCAATCTGCTCCGATGCGGTACTGACACGGATCAAGCCCTCTTGACCTTCAAGCGCCTCTGAAGCATTCGTCACGAGGTTCATTACTACGCGCCGGATCTGCGCGGGATTCACAGGAATGGCTTCAAGGCTGTGATCAAGATTCATTTCAAGTACGGCCTTCTTCGAAATGAAGATTTGGAGAAATCTGATCATTTCTTCGATCAGAGAAGAAAGGTTGACGAGCTCAAATGCGGCGTTATCGCCCCTGCCGTCCGCGTAATCCATTATCAGGTTCAATATCTCCGAACCGCGGACCGCGACAGCACCGATACTATCCAGAATTTCACGAACAGGTGAATCGCTCGGACTTTCAGAAAGCGCGAGATCCGATTGAGCACAGATACTACCAAGGAGGTTGTTGAAATCGTGAGCAATGCCGGCGGCGAGAGTGCCCAGGCTTTCCAGTTTCTGTGTCGCGAGGATCTGCTCGTGGTTTCTCCTTAGATCCGTGATGTCAATCATCGTCCCGATATGCCCGATATAGACGTCTGCCACGAACCGTGGGATGCCTGTGTGCAGCATCCAGCGATACTCCCCGTCCGCGCGCCGCAATCTTGCCTCCAGCCGAAAAGGGAGGCGGCTCTCCACAGCTTGGCAAAATTCCGGATACAAGCGTCGGAGGTCGTCGGGATGCACATAGTCCTTCCACCCGCCTTCCGAAAGGTCTGCCATTGTCCGGCCCGCGAAGTCTAATCCCGGCCGGTTGCAGAACGTCATTACCATGTCTGGACCGGCTACCCAGATAATCACCGGGGCCGTATCGGCCAGATCGCGAAAGCGCGCTTCGCTCTCGCGCAACGCTTGCTCAATCATGTTGCGCTCGATCAGGTCACGTCGTAACTGCTCATTAGCAAGGCGCAGTTCGGCCGTGCGGTCGGCCACTCGCGCTTCGAGTCCGGCTCGTAGGCGTCCGAGTTCCAGATGCGTAGCGACGCGAGCAAGCAGTTCCTCGCTCCGGAATGGTTTTAAGATAAAATCGACCGCGCCGAGCCGCAAGCCTTCCACCCGCTCTTCCAGTTCGTCAGCGGCGCTGATAAATATGACGGGAACGCCGCGGCTTTCCTGGCGGGCCTTCAACTGCCGACAAATGCTAAATCCGTCCATGCCGGGCATGCGGATGTCCAGCAGGATCAAATCGGGCACTTTCGTTTGAACGGATTCGAGGGCCAGTTGTCCCTCATCCGCAGGTCTCACCTGATACCCGACGCCTCGCAGGATGTCAGTCAGTAAAGCCAACGATTCCGGCTCGTCGTCCACCACCAGAATTGTTCCTGCGTCGGTCATGAGTCCTCCCACCGCGTTGTCTAGTATCACCGGGCGAGCCATCGCTGGGAAGTGCGCCCACCGAAGAGACCGTCGGGTCCGCGCTTGTCACTCCCCAGCCAGGAGCAAACGCAATCCCATATTTCTCGGCAGACGCGACCACACTACAATGCAATGGTGTTACCGTCCACACAGTGGATTCATTATTTTTGATTACGTGTCCGACGCGAACTGCAGCCTTCTTGCTATTGTGCTTGTTCGCGGATTTGCTGTTCACAAAATCCTCCGACCTACGTTGCTACCGGGCCGTGCCCACCCAGGAATACTGCCACGCGACAGCGACATTCTGGTAGTTGCCGCCAAAGCGAATATACGTGCCATCGCTGTAGCTAACCTTTATCGATTGATGTTTGGTCACAGGGATCGCAGCAGTCACTCCGACACGCGAGCCGGTTTGGCGGGTAACTGGATTGGCGAAACCGTCCAAGGCTGTAATACCGCCGAACCAGAAATTGCCGTCCAGCGAGAACCAAAGCCGTGGTTTCACATCGTAGCTCAGGTGACCTTCGAAAGAGCCGACAGGGTTTTCCGTTTGAGGTTTGGAGAATGGGGGCGAATAATATTGGGGATTCGTTGTATAGAACCAAACTCCGGCGTAGACATCGAGCACCCACTTGCCCCACCGCTCGGAATAGCCAAACTCCGGTTTGAAAGCCCAACGATTGGCTCCCCAGTTGATCAGCTTTGCCGGGTCGTATTGACCCGTAGGAGCCACGACTTTCAAGCTGACACCGAGCAAGGTCTTTTGCCCCCATTTTGCCAATTCTGGCTGCCGCATAGCCGGGCCGCCCTTCAGGTTCACTGATAACCGAAAGGCAGAATCCAGAAGGCCGGAGCGGTAAAGCTGCCGCTCCTCGCCAAGGACGCTGCCCTGGAAGGTTCCTACCGCGTAGGGTAACGAGACGTTGATGTTTGCGGACCGGCCGAAAAAGCTGAACGCGTGGTAGGCGGTGAGGATTGGCACACTGTATGTCCCGGTTGCGCCCGTGATTGGAGCGGCGCCATCGAAGAGAACACTGCCGTCATAGAAAGAATAGGTCAGGGTAATCGCGTTAGAACTTACTGGCGTGATGACGTATGCGCGCGGCGAGAGATCTTGAGCCCAAAGCCGCTGGAAGGAAAATGCAACTGCTATGGGCCCTGCGAGCTTCAGGACCAGCCCCACTTCAAGGGGCCTCTGGCTCACTACCACGGTCAGCGCGGATGCGTGCTTTTCGACTGGCAACTTCCGCAGGCGAGCGTGCGCGGTTAATGCTGCCAAGGGGCGCGCTGTCGGGTGTGGAGTTCCCTGTCACATCGATATAGGTTGCATCAGCGGCATCCTGCTGTAGCTGCGATTTCGGCAGCAGCGTAAGCCTTGCCACCACGTGGAAAGGTGCTTCTTCTTCGTGCCACGCGACACTCGCGTTTTCGATCCAGAAGTCAGCATCCCGAGGCTTGCCCCAATACGTCATCTTTTCGGTGTTGAGGAACTGGACTCCGAAGTCAAAGCTACTCATCTGGGCGTCGTTATCGATGTGCCGGATCAGTTCGTCTTTAAGGGCGTTCGGGTTGCTTCGCTCAAGAGGACTCGCTAGATTGTCCGGAGATGGTATAGCCGAATGCTTCACCACATCCGTGGGTCCGTAACGAAACGGCACGGTGCTCCAATAACGCAATTGCTGATAGGGTTCAATTTTCTGGCGCGCTTGTAGTTGTACCAGGGTAAGTATTCTCAGCACTCGCAATTTGTCCCGGAAGGAAAGCGACAATAGGCCTTTTCCCCGGGTTCGAAGCGGTAAGCACCTTGATGATCGCCACAAATGCGGACGAATCGTTTATCGGTAAAGTTGTCGCGTTCTGCATTGAGAAATCCTGCCGGTGAGCGGACCCTTCGGCGATAACCGTACCGTTCCCAGTGAGGTCGACTGAAAAAGACAGCGACCGGACGTCGGGCTTCAAATCAGAATTACTCCTCGAATCTGCGTTCCCAAACCGGACAAGAGCGGGATATACGCCAGGCTTGGCGAAAATTCCCTTGGCCAGCCGCGCCGCCAGTGCGCTACCACATCCGGCGGTGACGTCAAATATTTCGAACTGGGCGCGGACGGTCACACCTTTTACGTGGGTTCCACGGCCAATCCTGCGGTGCTGATCAGCGGCAGCCTTCGCTTGCAGTTCGAGAGATTCTTCGACGATCTGCTGGATGCGGGCCTGCTCCGCACCGAGGTTTCGCTCAGCTTGACTGCCGGTCACTCCGAACCATCTAGTGAGAAACAGCATGGAAGAATTCCTAGTTTTCACCTAAGGGAGGGGCCTGTCCCAAATTGCTGATGAACTTGATGGCCGTGACGCTCGGCAGAAAGCAGTAGGCGGTTGCTTTCGTCGTGATGAAGCTTGAGAACCCTGTGATTTTGATCGGCGGCGCGCCATTCGCTTGCGGAATCACGAAAATACTTTCCGCCGGATCCTGAGCGCCAATCATGGGATCCTTCGATTTAGGGTTGAGCCGGACCGCCCCAGCGAATTCACTGTCATTGACCCAGTTCCCCAGCACGAACTCAAACTGATTTTCGATGCTTGAGTTGATGAAATAGCCGAGAAGGCCTCGCTCGATGCCGTCATGAGGTTTCGCCGGATCATAGGCTGGCCCATATGGCAGGCCACGGCGGATCAGCCGGTGGGTATTGTTGCTGCCACCGGCTTGGCCCTGGCCCGTGACTGGCTGCCCTCGCGGATTCACGCGGCGCATGTGTGCGCCAACGGGACAGCGCAGTCCCTTTGGATCGCCCGAGCCATCAGCGTTCACGTACTCGAAATTGTTCAGCAGCTCGGGTGAAATACCGCCCGGAGGGCTGTCCGTTTCCGGCGACAATTCAAGAGGAACGCCGTTGCGCCATCGTCCGCACATCTTGGCCGCAAGCAGTTCGGGATCGATCTTGTCCTTGTTCGATTGCAGGTAGTTCTCGAATCCGACGACATCCGTTTCGATCATCTTAAAGACAGCGAAGCTGCCGTTCAGACCGAGTTCTCGAGGCTCCGGCACGAAGTAATTTTCTGCATCGTCCTGCAAAACGAACAGCCAGGATTCACAGGGCTCCTGGTGATCTGACGGATATCGTTCCGGGCCGCCGCGAATGGTGGTCATGCTGATTCCGTCGGTGTAGCCGAAGTGCACCTTGGAAGTGAAAACGGGATTGCCGTCTTTTATTTCAGTCAGCGCCATTCCGTCGTAACGCCAAATCTCCCGGAATGCGTTGCCTTCCGCGAACAGAGCGGCCAGTCGGGTGCTATAGGCCGCCATGGCGTCCGGGCTGATGGCGTGCAGCGTCAGGAGGACGTGATCGTTTCCCGTCCCGAAACCACCAATCCAGTTCTGCGGCGCCCCGGCCCCGATATCGCCCACCAATTCCGCGCGCCCGGCAGCTCCGGCCGTGAACACGCCGAACGACTTGAATGAAATTGCAGGGACGCGATCTTTCACCTCCAAAGCGATGAGCCCCGGCCAGGTAATGCCCACGTTAAGGCAATAATCAGGCTTGCGCCGTGGGGGATCGCCGGGATTGTCGCCTGGCCCCGGCGCAAACCCTACATGCCAGTCTCCGGCAGTAGTGATCTGCGGCGCGTCGGACTCGTCTCCGTTTACGAGACGCCCGAGAACCTTGCGCGCCTCGGAGGGGACAGCCACCGTCAGTAAGAAATGCCGTACCATCGGCATCCGGTAACCGCGGAGGATAAACCCCTGAATATCACTGAGGTCAAGCGTGCTTCCGGTACCTCGTCCCGAATGGGCATCAGATCCCGGGATCTCATACGAGCGATGCCCGAACAGGCGGCGAAAGAATCCTCCGCTTTCTTTTGCCGGTGGCGCGGGTACCTTGGTGTCTTGGCTCATCTTGTGTCTCCCACTTGATCCGGACCCGCGACTATGCGGCCGACGAGCCTGTTGCCGACTTGCTATCCGCGATCAAGGCATGGATGTCTTGAACCGACAGACCTGGATATGCCTGGTAGAACCCAATCGGAGTACGATTCGCTCCCGCCGCGAAATCAATAAACTCCTGGAGATGCTTTCTGCACGGCGAGGGCGGCGGGTCCTTAGTGAACTTGAATATAAGGTCGAAAACAGGTCCAATATTTTTGGTGAAATCGGCGATGTACTTGTCAAATGAGCCGTCGTACACCGTAAAGAAACCAATCTGGCTGTCCTCAAGCGGCACGAATTGTGCGAAATGCGGTGTGCCGACTTTGTCCAGGTCTTTAGTTGTCCCATGTCCTCTCGCGCGCAGGAGCAATTTTACTTCGGTGAAGGCGAGTTTTGATTTCATGGGCAGGATCACCAGGAATGGGCGCAATTCACCGGCACCACTGACGTCTGCGGCGGACGCCAGCGCTTTAACCTCCTTGGCGGTTACGTCCGGATAGGCGGTATAGAGATTCACTGCAGTGAGAAGGTGATCGGAAGTCCATTCGACGAAGGCGTCTTCGTTATCGGCGACCGGAGTGGGCGGCGGGCCATCGACATGCCGGAAAATCGCGTCGAACACCGGTCCTGCGTGCGTGGCCAGCTCGGTCATGAGCTGACCGAACTCGCCGTCGAAGTCGCTCAAAAATAGCAGCGTCTTGTCGCTTAGAACCGTGAAGCGCGAGTAGTGAATCGTACCGATGCTGTCCTCTGTCTGGAACAGCCCGGGCATCAGCGGTGGAAGTTCCTGCGCTACCGCTTGTGCGTCCGCAGGCGACTTCAAGGGAAAGCTGAGGGTAAAGTGATTCTGGCTCACGACATGATCTCCTGGGTCTATTTGCGTTCAGAGGTTAAAACCTTGGCCCAACACCTAGTCTCCAGCTCGGGCGATTTTTGGCTCTGGTGCTCTACTCTTTTCCCACTCGCCTGATGTGGCTCCCGAACGTGCGATTTGCTTTTTTTCTCGTCTCGAGCCTGTGATTGTGCTCAGCCCGGTAGCATCAGCGATCAGCTACGGCCGTCAGTGTTTCCGGCATAGCGGAGGCGGGTTGCAGAGCTGCCGGCCGATCGTGTAATGCATTTGAAAATTCAAAGCCAACCGAAGGTACGAGGACGGGAACGCTCGGCGGTTCAGCGGCTTGCGAGTCATTCTCCTGTTCCTTTTCGAGGCGTTCCTGCTGGAGGCGACGGAGCTCCGCGGTGTCTTTTTCCCGGTTGCGGCGCAGACGGGATTCCTGGAGGTGCAGGTTCTTGAGTTGTTTCTCGTAGCGGAGATACGTTTCGAGGTCGATCATCCCCTGGTCGTCAAACTCGCCGGCGAATTCCAATCGGCCCTTGGCGTAGATAGCCATTTCGATGCCCTGGATTCGGTGGAGACGCCATTCGATGGCGACGAGGGATTGGACAAGAGAGCACTCGGCATCCCCGACCGGCGACCAGCGCGCGGTGAAGCTATCGATGTGAGCGCGGTATTCATCCGCGTCGTCACCCGGCAGAAGAACGGTGCGGCCGGTCAATCCAGTCTTCACCGCGTTCAGTGAGACCTTGGCTTTTCCCTCGATCGACCTGGGGCCGGAAGACAGCAGTGCATTCGCCTGATTGGCAGCAAGTTTGGCGGCAGAAATTTGAGTTGGGATCGCAGCAGCAACGACGGCGGCGCTCGGGGGCTGGGCTTTGCGGGCCAGTTTTCTTTCCTTACGTTCCTGCGCGCGGCGGAGGGATCGGGCGTTCATTTTGTTCTCCGGATATAAAAATGGCCCGCAGAGGCAAAATCCTCTGCGAGCCTGCCGGAGAGTAGCACGGCGATGGTCAAAAACGAACTACAGCGGAGATTTTGGTTTGTAAGTGAAAGAACGTATTAGAGATATAAACATTGAGCTTTTGTGACCGACTTTGCCAGCCTTATCCGAATTGGGGGGCCTGGCGGGATCCGCCCACGGTCGCCGGCCTGGCTTTAGATTTTTACGACTGGCGGCGGATTCCATTTGCCGGTGAGCGCCTCGGACTTCGGGCCATAGAGACGCATACAGAGGTTAAACGCTGCCGCCGGCGCGGGTAGCCAGTTGGCTTCCTTGTCCTTGCCAGGGCTTTCGTGCTGGAAATATAGGTCGAGCGAACCGTCGGGGTTGGTCTTGAACGGCATGTAACTGCTGACCGCGAAGCGATTGAGCACGTTCGCCACCTGGAAGCCTTCACTATCGTAGAGGGTGATGGACCAGAAGGCGTTCACGGGCGGCGCGGCTCCCTTGTCAAAATGGATCGCATACTTGTTCGCGCCATCGAGCGGCTTACCTGCGGAGTCGCACAGGTTCAGCGGATAAATTGCGTCCTCGGGAAGGTTGGCGCCGA
Organism: Terriglobia bacterium; assembly: GCA_963757345.1. Lineage (GTDB taxonomy): Bacteria > Acidobacteriota > Terriglobia > Bryobacterales > Bryobacteraceae > Bog-105. The sequence continues at coordinate 40,846 of CAVWRP010000021.1, forward strand.
GGCCCAACTGCGTAACGAGAGCGCGCTTGAGGTAGTAGTTGCCATAGACACCCATGGTGTCAGTGTTCATGGACCATCCGTTCGCAACTCGAGCAAGCGTCGGCAGCTTCCACTTCATAAGCTGCTGGGCATCTTCGGGCACGCTCTCCAGCGACTTCTGAACGGCGGGATCGAGCTGATCGAACTCGAAGCTCCTGCCGGGTTCGATACCGATTCCTTTCATCTGGGCAATGATCGGCTCATCGGTGATGTGCGGCGGGTGCAGCTTCAGGAGTTCGGCCGCATACGCGAAATATTTGAGCCGCGGGCAGGGTATCTACCTGAATCTTCGGAGGTGTTTTCATGTCGACGGCCGGATCGATCTTTACCTCGACGGGTTTGGGCGACTTGCCCCACGCCGAAAGCGGGGTGACCGTGTAGCCCGCCTGAATCTTATTTACAGCAGCGTAATCCTCAGGGCCGTCGGTCTTGGTGCGGCCGATGATCCAGACATAGGGCGTTGGCGCGGCAATGCGCGTGAAGCCGTCTGGAACTGTGCCGCTCCAGCCGGGCGGAGTGACGAGGAAGTTGCCCGCCTGCGTTCCTGTCGTGCGCCAGCCTGGCGACGCAAAAACATCCGTCCACATGTCGAGCATCGGCAGCAGGTAAAAGCGCCGGTCCGTGTCCGGTGCGGAAACGATCAGCGGCTCCCTGGTGAGATCCAGCCAGGCGATGGAGTAGAGCGTGTCGAAGTTCGAGCGCACGACCCCCTTGAAATTGGCGGGCGGATATTCCGGTACGCTCACAAACATGTTCATCGGGCCTTTGCCGAATTCCTTGCCGGGCTCGATGTTCGTAAATTGCTTCCGCGTCACGTCCATCGTCAGGAGCGGATAAAAGTACAGGTAGGCATCGACGCCGATGGCGTGCGCGGCCTCCCCCGTGATAGTGTTGTCCGCGGCTTGAGTCAGTTCTGTTGTTGTAGCGATCATTAAGTCAGCCCGAAATCGTTCTTCGCCGCGCTTCGATCATGGCGTAGGCACCACGCGATAGTAAAGGCCATTCGCACCGTAGGCAGGGCTGAACCAGGTATTGCCGCACACGTAGTATGTTTGGCCATGGACGCTGGGGCTAGCGCAACCGACGGGTATTACCGAAACAGTCTGGCCAATTATGTACGTGGCGCTTGCTGCACCGACAGCCACGCCGGCCGAATAGGCGTTCGAAGTGGCCACCGCAGTATTCACCGCACCAGCGTTGTAGCCCGCAGAATAGGCATTTGAAGCGGCGGCGCTGCTATTGGCAGAGGCAACTGCCGCTCCTGCCACCATACCCACCGCGAGGCCCGTGACCGCGGCTGCTCCGGTGGACCAGCCGCCGCAGTTGTAGCAGCCGGTTGAGTAGGTGTTCACAACAGTCGGGGGATGGTAAGCATAGGATCCGGCAGGATAGGCGCCAGGCGGATGGTAATAAGATGCCCCGCCAGGCGCCGTAGTAACGGCGCCATAGCCAGCCTTGCCGGTGGTGGTGTCGCCGTATTCATTCGTGTGGGTGGAATAGCCGCCGTCAGCGCCTTGATAGTGCGTCGAACTCGTTCCGTATGCACTGGTATGGGTTGTGCCCTCGCCGTCGACGTGCGTGGTGTTGCCGCCGTAGGCATTGGTGTGGGTGCCGCCGTACCCGTCCTCGTGCGCCGAACTCCCACCGAAGTTGTTATGCGAGAAACCGCCGCCATACCCGCCCGCATGCGCCCAGCCCAAGAGCGGCCCGCAGGTCAGCACCGTCACCAGGGTATTTGCGATAAAGATCTTTTTCATAGTATTTTTCCTCGATTACTGCTATTGGTGAGGCTGAGTTTTTACTGTGTTCGCCGCGGGCGGAAGCATCGCGCCCGGGGGAGGAGCACTGGGGTTGGCAAACTTGATGTGCTTCGCGCCGGCGGCTGCCGGCGTTCCGAAAACATCCGGTGCAACGTCAGGGTCGAGTTTCCAATTGGAGAGCGCCAGCAAATGACGCTGTTGCAGTTTGTCGGCCAGGTAAATGGCACGCATGATGCGAGGCAACTTATCGTCGGTTCCGATCCAGGCCTGGATGAAAACACCGTTGGTGACATAGGCAACTATGTCAGTAGTAACTCCACCAACCACGTGAGATTGGCCTACATAATAGGCTAGCGTCAGTCCATCGGAGAGATCCTTGTAAGGATCGGTTACGATGACGTCCGTGAACGGAAAATAGATGGCCGCTGTAGCGAAGGCCGCTTGGAGCGTGGCATCAACCGTGGGCGGGGCATCTGCGACCGCAACCAGATTCTCGGCCGGCGCATAGGCCATCATAATCTTGCCGTCGTAATAGAATTCGGATGCCGGGCCGTCGCCAGGTGTAATTACCCGCAGTTTGTTCGGCCGCACCATCGTGACATCGGATTTCGTCACGTAGACCAGCGGCGGGCCTTGGCGCGTCGGGCTCTCGTAGCTGACTTCCGCTGTAAAAGTCATCGAATGGGCGGCGGCCAAGCGGCTGCTCGCAGCCTTCAAGATCTCAATTGCCTTCGGCTCCAACGCAGGCCCGGCGTTCGGCGAACCAGGCGTGGCAACCGCCACTGCGGGATCTTTTGCCTCGCTCGCCGAACTCCGCGCTCCCGTGCATGCGGCAGCCAGGGCCACGGCCAACCCATATCGAAGAGTACAGCTCAGAAACTTAGCCTGGATCATCATGGCTCCTTCTTTCAAATCAGTTGCGTTACAGCGACGATCATGGAATCATTCCACAGTCGAACATTTTGTTAGCAATGGGAGGCGCGATTTTGTTGATAAATGCCGCGCGCATCTGCGGATCGTTGCGCAGTATCTGTACCGCCCTCTGCTCCTCCGGACTTGGCTGCTTATTCTGGGCTTTCTCCTGATACAGTTGCTGGCAGCTAGAAGCCTGATACTTCTGGATGACCTTGGCGGCAACCTTGTCCATGATCGGGTATTGAGCGCTGGCCGCACACAAATAAAGGAGTAGCAGCGCCAGTCCGAACAGGTAAGGACGCTTGCTCATGGTAGCTCTACGCATCTTTCGTTGTTTCCTGTTGTGCTGTACGGCTCACTACTTTGGCGGCTATGGATATTTTTGGAACATCTTACGTGACGGCCTTAGTTACCATCTTCGAGTTCTTGTCGCCGTTGTTGCTCGGGAGTATGAGGGATGGTCTTCGCGTCGACACGTCGAAATCAGCTTCAGGCCACCAGCAGAGAGCTCGGGTTTCGAGATTCCTGCGCAGTTGCACCTGCAGTGCGAGTTGATGTCTGTGCGCTTGTTGCGCCAGGATCGAGTGCGAATCTGGTTGGCGGTGTCGGAACCCCAGGCGTAGGTGTGAAATTGTGAAAAATCCTGGCTCTTGTGTAGTTGACCGAAGTTGCCCGAGACAAGTGATATGTGCATCGCGGACAGCACGAATCTTCTCTTCATGATCGTCACCCTTCTCGTATTAGTTACTGAACTTACGCTTTGGCTTCAAACCCTTGTGAAGCCCTGGCCGACGGAGGGTACGATGTGGGTTTCGCAAAATCGACTCACGAAAGATTCGAGCCACCCTGAATCAAACGGGTTTCCATCAACCGCAGCAGACCGGTGAAACGGCCCAAACGTTTGAGACGCCACATGTTAGCGCAAACATTTTGAATCCGCCGTCCTGGGCGGTCATCACGGCTTTCAGACTGCGCGCTTACCGTCCGGCAAGAGGCTGCAACGATCATGGCCACAACCTTGAATTCAAGTACGCTGGCGTTCGAAGAGTATGTCCAAGTCGAGGATCCCCTTCCTTCCTGGAACGAAGGCTCCGCGAAGCAAAGCATCGTAGACTTTGTCCGTGGAGTGACCACGGCCGGGGACTCTCATTTCGTCAAAGCAGAAGATCGGATCGCGGTCTTCGACAACGATGGGACCTTGTGGAGCGAACAGCCATTGCCTTTCCAGTTTGCGTTCGTTATCGATCGCCTGAAGGCGATAGCGCCCCAGCATCCCCGCAGGCGATACAGAGGCGGCGGCGTCCGAAACCTCGTGGATTATCCTTCGGTAAATCCAACGCAAGATGTCCCGAAGGAGGGCGCAGGAGAAACTTAAAGCGTGATCACCGGACACGGCGCGTTCCAGATGATCTCGTAACTGTGACTGTGCACGTGCCCGGCCGCCTCGTCCAGCCGGCCGCGACCGGTAATAATCAGATCGGCCTTTTCAATCTCCTCAGCTACGTCCCAAATGACGTCGCCAGGATTGCCTTCGAGCACGCATATGGAGGCCTTGACCTTGGATTCCCCAAGGTGCTTCTCCAACGCAGAGGTCAAATCCTTTTTGAGCTCTTGGATAAGGCTGTGGCTGGTATTGGCCGCGTGCGGAACGGCGGTGAAGACGCTCAGGCTTGCGCCGAAAAGCTCGGCGAACTCGGAAGCGCGGACCAGCAACGGAATTGACAAATAGCGGTAGTCGAGAGCGAGAACGATCCGGTGATAGGGACGAAACGGATTCAGCTCTCGCGGATGAGGGCTGGTCCATACGGGACACGGAGCATCGTGCAAAACTTTTGCGGTGACGGAGCCGAGGAGAAATTGGCGGCGCCTGCCCAGCGTGCGAGTCGGCATCATGATCATGCCGACATCCTTTTCCCGGGCAAAATCGACAATCGCGTCTGCCACGCCGCCTGAGGTGACTGCGATTTCACTGTTCACCGAGGCAACGTGTTTCGCCTGAAACTGCTGCAGCATCTTGAGCCGCTCTGACTCGAGGGCCTTTCGGTCCTTCTCGAACGCAGCGACGGCCGAGTCGCTGAATGGGCCAAAGTACATCTCCGAGACGCCGTGCCAATCCTCCAGCCGAGGCACGACACTCAACAGCCATACCTTCACACCCGCTGCCTTGGCTACTCCGACTACATGGTCCGCGATACATTCGGAAGACTTGGAAAAATCCGTCGGGAAAAGAATGTTTCGAAACGGAACTTGCGTTCCCATGAAAAGGTATGCTCGCAAGCAATATATCAGATACCGAAAGGCGAGGAAAAACACAGCCTCTGCTGACTTGGCTACGCTCGAAACCGGCCCACGAAACGTAAGCGAACCTCAGTTTGGAACGTGAGTATTCGAAACGCGCGTCAGATCGCATAGCCGACCGAGTCAAATGACGTACGAGAGTCCCGAACGACTGCTGTGGGCGACGTAACGGATGTGTTGCAACGTGCCGAGGGCGGTTTGGAACACATCCCTCTCGCGGCTGGAGGTCACGCCGACGCCCGCTGATCGTCGGTTGCTCGTCCAGAGTACGGTTGGAACCTGGGCCATTGGAGGCATCACATATGATAGTCAGCAATGCCCGTCCGCCTGCTATAGTGAGCAGATTTGAAACATCGGGATGGGCAAACATGAACGTTGAAGACGGCAATTCCAAGCCGACACTAGCGAATCGTCCAGAAATAGAGAGCGACGAACGCTGGCGCACTGCGTTCGAGAACTCGGCAATTGGCATCGCTCTGCTAGACATCAATGCCCGCTTTGTCACTGTGAACTCTACCTATCAAAGAATGGTGGGTTACACAGAAGAAGAGCTCCAGAACATGTCGTGTTTGGATATTACGTCGGAGGAAGCCCAGGAGAGCGGCTGGAAATTGTTCCTGGAACTGCGAGATGGGAAGCGCCGGCACATTCAGATCGAAAAACGTCTTCGTCGGAAGAATGGCACCGCTATTTGGACCCGTCTGAACGAGTCTCTTGTTCCAGGAACAGAAAAAACGCCACCGTTTCTACTGGCCGTCGTAGAAGACATAACCGAGCGTAAGCAGGCGGAGGGGGCGCTGCTGCAGAGCGAACGGCTCTACAAGGAAGTAGTGGAGAACATCCCGGAATGCGTCTTTGCTCTTGACGTCACGCCGGACTTCCGCTTCAAGTTCGCCGGGTTCAACCCGTCCGAGGAGAAGGCAATAGGCTTTTCAAGCTCAGAGGTGGCAGGCAGATTCGTAGAAGATGTGCTCTCCGCAGAAGTCGCCAATAAGGTGATCCAGCATTATCGTCATTGTCTGGAAAGCGGAGCAATCACCGAATATAAGGACGAACTTGATCTTCCAACAGGACGACGATATTTTCAAACGAGCCTCATCCCGGTGCGAAACACCGAAGGCCGTATTTACCGGATTGTCGGATGTTGCACCGATCTCACCGAAATGAGACGCGCAGAGGAGCAGGCGCTCGTTCGGCAAAAGCTCGAAAGCCTCGGTGTTCTGGCGGGCGGCATAGCCCACGATTTCAATAACCTGTTGGGGAGCATACTTACGAATGCGGAACTCGCCGAAGCTCAATTAGCGGCTGGCTGCTCCCCTGATGAAGAAATCCGAACGATCAAGACGGTCGCGGTCCGAACCGCCGAGATTGTTCGAGCGCTGATTGTTTACTCGGGACAGGATCAAGCAGATTTCGAACCTACGGACTTGTCACAGCTCGTGGAAGAAATGCTACAGCTACTCAAGGTTTCCATTTCGAAACGTGCGACGTTGAAGTCCGATCTCTACAAGGAGCTTCCCGCGGTGCGTGTCAATCCGGCGCAGATCCGACAAATCCTGATGAACCTGATCGTCAACGCCTCAGAATCATTCGGCGAGAAGGATGGGGTGATCAACATCACCACGTCGCTCGTATCTCGACGCGAAGAGCCGGCGCAATGTGAGGCGACGAAATTACAGCAGAGTGAATACGTCCGGCTGCAGGTATCGGACACGGGCTGCGGCATAGCGGAAGAAGCAAGAGCCAAAATTTTTGATCCGTTTTTCACGACGAAATTTGCCGGCCGCGGTCTGGGGCTCGCTGTGGTGCTGGGGATTGTCCGCGCTCATGGAGGTGTGATCGATGTTACGAGCACGCCCGGCCAAGGAACGACATTTGAGATTCTTTTGCCCCGTACCAGCCAGCAGCGGCAACGAGATCCCGTCACAATAAGCCAAGCGTCTGGCGAGCAAGACGCCTGGGCTACCGCCACGCTGCTTTTCGTCGAAGACGAAGCAGCACTCCGCTTTGCAATCTCTAAAATGCTCCGAAAAAGAGGCCTTGCGGTCATCGAGGCCGGCGACGGACGGACCGCATTCGATCTTCTGCGCAATCATGAAGGCAAAATCGACGTGCTTCTGCTGGATATGACCATACCTGGAACTCCTTCCGACGAATTAGTAAAGGAAGCGAGGCGGATTCGGCCAGAGATAAAGATCATTCTCACGAGCGCCTATCAGCAAAAAATGGTTATGAACCGCATCGAATCGCCGCAAGTGCGTGCCTTCATTCGCAAGCCGTTTCGATTTGACGAAGTTCTGCGGTTGCTCAGGGACGTTTTGACCCAGCAACCCGAATCTGTTGCTGGCCACCCTATGTAACTGACCGCCCGGCAAAACACACCTTGGCGCCAGGACGGGGACCCGGGCATTCTCATGGGCAACCCGATTCGGTTGCCCATGAATGTGCTTATTGCCGCGCCATCGCGATGCGAACCGCTTCCTCCGGTGAGACGAGGTGATCGACGGTTTCAGCATCCTTGGCGATCGCCAGCTGAACACCCTTGACGCGACCCGAAAACTCATTTCCACGAGGACCGTAATCCGGTGAAACAGGAGAGCCCGTGTCAACCCCCACGTCACAACCATCATCGGCGGAGAAGACCATGGCCGCCGTGGCGGCGACCTTGCCCTCGCCAACCTTCTTGCCATCCACGTACAACGACACTAAGCCGCCCTTGCCAAGGCCGCCGCCAGCGTACGCAAACTCCATGCGTACCTGGTGGTCGCCCGGAGACAATGCGTCCTTTGATTCGGCGTAAAACTGCTGGATGCCGAGCAGGTTGTAACAATACTTGAGCTTCCCGCCCTTGGCGTAGAGGCTCCAGCCACCAATGTTCCCGCCTTGCGCGATAATGACGCCCTCGGCCCCCGCGGCAGGTACTACGATCTCAGCAGTAACCGCATGCGATTTGTTCTTTACATTCACAACCGAATTTTCAGAGAGACGGCCCATGCTGCCAAAGAGAACTTGGGAATTGCCTTTGATCAATACGGGCCGGCCCGCCGTATCCGGGTCGAATCGTGCTGCGACATTGTCATCGAGCGGTAGTACGTTGTACCTTACTGCTTCGATCAACCATAGGCGTTGCAGATAGTGAAGCTTCTCCGGCATCTGCTTGGCCAGGTTGTTTGCCTGGCTCCAGTCTTTGCTGGTGTCGTAGAGTTCCCAATTGTCGTCATCGAATGCCGGTGTTACTTCGCCTACCAAGATCCACGGTGTCTTATGACGCGTCACCGCAGTCCAGCCCTTGTGGTAGATGCCGCGGTTGCCGAACATCTCGAAGTACTGTGTCTCGTGCCGTTCAGCCGCCTTGGCATCGTTTAACGAGTACGCCATGCTGACGCCTTCGATGGGGTGCTGCTGCACTCCGTTGACGGAGAGCGGCTGAGGAAGGCCCGCCAGCTCAAGGATGGTCGGCGCAACGTCGATGACGTGATGGAACTGAGTGCGCAGTTCGCCTTTCCCCTTGATCCCCTTAGGCCAGTGCAAGATCGTTCCGTTGCGCGTGCCGCCCCAGTGCGAAGCCACTTGCTTGGTCCACTGATACGGCGTATTCATGGCGTGCGCCCAACCGACCGCATAGTGGTTGTAAGATTCCGGACCGCCGAGCTTGTCCAGCCGCTCCATGAGAAACTCGGGAGTTTCCAGCGCCGCCGCACCATTGAAATTGATCATCTCGTTATAGGTGCCATTCAACGTGCCCTCAGCGGATGCGCCGTTGTCGCCGATGATGAAATAGATCAGCGTATCGTCCAGCACATTTAGCTTCTTTAGCGAATCGATCAACCGTCCTACATGGTGGTCGGTGAACTCCAGGAATCCGGCGTAAACTTCCATCTCCCGGATGAGCACGGGCTTGAGCTTCGCCGGCATCTCATCCCACGACGGGATTTCTTTGTGTCTTGCCGTGAGCTCGCAATCCGGCGGAATGACGCCTAATTTTTTCTGGCGGGCAAAGGTCTCTTCGCGTATCTTGTCCCAACCCTGGTCAAACTTGCCTTTGTACTTATCCGCCCACTCTTTCGGAACATGGTGCGGGGCGTGGGTGGCACCCGGCGCGAAGTACATGAAAAAAGGCTTGTCGGGAATGAGGGCTTTTTGTTGCCCAACCCAATTGATGGCCTTGTCCGTCATGTCTTCCATGAGGTGATAGCCCTCTTCGGGGGTTTTCTTTACCTCAATCGGAGTTGTGCCTTCATAGAGCGATGGATACCATTGGTGCGCCTCGCCTCCGATGAAGCCATAGAAGTATTCGAATCCGCCGCCGCCGGTAGGCCAGGCGTCGAAGGGGCCGGCTGGACTGGTCTCCCAAACCGGCACTTCGTGACACTTGCCAAACTGCGCCGTTGCATAGCCATTGAGTTTGAGCGTCCTGGCGAGTGGCGCGCAAGTGTTCGGCAGAACCGAACAATAGCCTGGCGACCCGCTGGCAATTTCGGTGATGCCACCCATGCCAACGGAGTGGTGGTTGCGTCCTGTCAAGAGGGCCTGCCGCGTCGGCGAGCAGAGAGCTGTGGTATGAAAGCGGGTGTACTTCAGACCGCCTGCTGCCAGGGCTTCCGCATTCGGCGTGTAGCATGGACCCCCGAAGGCGCTGGACGACCCAAAGCCCGCGTCGTCAATGAGCACGATCAGAACGTTCGGCGCGCCCTTGGGCGGGCGCAGCTGCCTTATCGTCGGGTACTTCGATTCCGGGTCCTTCGCATCATAGGTGATCAGGCCTGTGCGCGCCGGATCCGGAATGGGAAGTACGTTTCGTTCAATATCGTCTTCTGAGCTCATATGTTTTGTCCTTGCTGACTCGACCTTTCTGTTCTAAAGACCTGTGCAAATTGCCTCAATGTGCCAAGCAACACCCAGAGTCGAATCTTGGCTCTGGCCGAGTGAGCACACAGCACTCACGAACGATGAACTTCCGCGACGGCTGATTCAAAATAGTTCGACGCTAAACGCGAGCGACTGCCGAAAAAAAACTCACGACAAGACTTGCCGAACCATGTCGATCAAATCACCGAGCTTAAAAGGCTTCCGAAGGAAACGTTCGACCCTAGTGGCCAAGAGCGCATCCGCCATCTCCTGGGTTTTTGCAGTTGTAACGATCACCGGCAGGCCGGGTCTTAGGCGGGCGGCTTCTGCATAGACCTCGCGGCTGGATGCTCCGGGCAAACTGATGTCCAGAAGCAGCACATCTATGTTGTTTTCCCGAGCACGAATCACGTCGAGTGCGGCAGAGCCGTCGCTTGCCTCAAGCACGGATAACCCCGTCCTCCGTAACATTATTGAAACAGCTTGCCGCAACGGATCTTCATCTTCCACAACCAAGATTGTTGCCGCCCCAGAGGTCAGTGTTTCGTCCTCGGAGCGCACGATCGCATCGCCGGTGGGTTCCGCAATACTCTCCTCACTAGGAAGCAATATCTCGAACGTAGTGCCTTTGCCCGGAGCGCTTGAAACCAAGATGGTCCCCTGGAGACGCTGCACGATCCTTTGGACCACCGCAAGCCCCAGGCCGTGACTGCCTTTTGCTTTGGTTGTGAAGACCGGGTCGAATATCCTGGCTTGCACGTCTAGGGTCATGCCTCGTCCAGTATCGGTGACCTCCAATCGCACGTAGTCGCCGGTTGCCACCCGTCCCGAAGTCGCCAGGGGTGAGTCGCTGCCTATTTTCGTGCGCCCTGTGACCACGCGGATTACCCCTTCCCGATCCCCAATCGCCTCTGACGCGTTGGAAATGAGGTTCATTACGACTTGCCGGATTTGAGAGGGGGTGCTCTTTACCGCCGGAAGATGCTTGTCGTGATTGGTTTCCATCGTCACGAGTTTGGACATGGAAATTTTGAGCAACTCGAGCATGTCTTCCACCATCCCCGAAACGCTGACGAGTTCGACCACCTCACTTTCTTCTCCGGTATAAATCATCAACTGCCGCACGATTTCGGAGCCGCGAATCGACGCATGACGGATTCTCTGCAGCGCTTCCACTGGGTTCGAGCCTGCGGCAAGCTCTGTCAGCGCCAGTTCCGAATTTGCAAGCACTCCACCCAGAACATTATTGAAATCGTGGGCAATGCCGCCAGCCAGTGTTCCCACAGTCTCCAGCTTCTGCTTGGCCAGATGTTCTTCGTGCGACCGTTTGAGTTCGGTGATATCAATGCACGAACCGATGTAGCCGACAAAGACACCATCTGCTTCGAAGCGCGGGACACCGTTATCGAGCAACCAACGGTACTCTCCATCTGCCCGCCGCATCCGGTACTCCATCTGGAAATCTCGGCGCGCATCGAACGAGGATGAGTATGTAGCGAGACAGCCGGCCAGGTCATCCGGATGAACGCTCTCGGCCCAACCGTTGCCAAGTTCCTGCTGCATGCTACGGCCCGTAAAGGCCAGCCAACTCGTATTGAAGAATGTGCAACCTTTATCGGGGCCGGCAACCCAGATCATCACCGGCGCCGTGTCAGCTATGGTTCTGAAGCGTTCCTCGCCTTCGTGCAGCGTAGCTTCAGTAAGCCCCGCATTTTTCGCCAGCAGCTCTTGATGGACGGTGGCGAGTTCCTGGTTAGTGGACTGGAGGTCTTCCTTTATGGCCTCCAGTTCGTCCTTCAGGCTCCGAAGTTCCTCGGCTTCCGAGACTGAATCCGCGAGGGAGTTCTGTCTCTCTTCGCTCGCAGAATGTTGTTCTTCGATGATCTCCAGGAGCCGCAGCCGGGCATCCGCAAGATCCTGCTTCAACCTTGCATTCTCACGGTCCCTACGATCAGAATCGGCGGCCGGATCGATGTCGAGTGTCCCCTGGGCAGGTCCGAAGACAACGAGGAATGCGCCCGTTCGCCGCGCGCCCAGGGGGATCACTTCAACATCGACTTCTTCAGCATTCCCGTGTGGGACTCGGGGCCGCCTCGCGGGTTCGCCGCTCCTTTCCACTTCGCGAACGAGCGTGTCCACTTCCAGGAACAGCCTGATGTCGGCAATCAATCTTAGGAGGTGAAGATCTGCCTTCCCCGACGGCGCTGTTAGATAGGGAGTCGTTTGGCCGAGGATTTCCAGAACCTTCAGCGAGTTGTCCACTACCACGGCAGAACTGTTGTATCTCGACAGGAGCGTGCGCGCCAATTCTATTCGCAGGTCGATACCAGTCGCGGACACGCCAGCCGGAATTCCCGGTGTCGTTTTGTAGGTATTGGCGCTTCGACTGAAACCGGCAGGCCTGGCGGAGGGCGGGTGCCGTCTGGCCCCGTTCTCGTTTTTCGCGTAGATGCCCTGGGCGCCCTCCACTATCGAAAAAAGCTTGCCCAACTCCGTTTCGGAGGACCCGAGCATAAGAAAACCGCCGGGACTGAGCGCGTAATGGAAAAGGGCAATGATGTTCTTTCGGACGGTTCCAAAATAGATCAGTACGTTACGGCAACTGATCACGTGCATTTTCGAAAAGGGGGGGTCTTGAGTCAGATCATGCCTGCTGAAGATGCACATCTCGCGCACGGCCTTACTGATCTGATATCCCTTCTCGATCTTTGAAAAATGGCGGTTCAGACGTTCGGGGCTGACATGGGCGCCTATGGTTTCGGCGTATCTGCCGTGCCGAGCCGTGTCTACAGACGTTGCACTGATGTCGGAAGCGAAGATTTGTACCGGGTAAACGTGGCCGGTTTCCCGGAAGTGCTCCTCTAATGAGATGGCGATCGAATAAGCCTCCTCCCCTGTGGAGCAACCGGGTACCCATATTCTGATCGCCGCATCCGGGTGCCGATCTTGAATGAGGCGTGGAAAGACGTGCTTCCTCAGGCTCTCAAAGGATTCCGGCTCGCGGAAGAAATGAGTCAAGGTAATCAGGAGGTCCCGATGAAGGGCGCCAAGTTCGTGGGCATCGTTCTCAATCCTCTCACGATATTCTTCCAAGGCGCCGATGTTCAGTAATGCGAGACGCCGCAGGATACGACGCTGGATTGCGGTCTGCCGGTAAAGAGTAAAGTCAACACCCGTGGCTTCGCGCAAAACTGCAAAGATTGGGTCGAACTGATTCTTTAAGTCCACGGTCGATTCCGGCGACTCCGCGTATTCCTCCTCCGTGATGTACGGGTGACGGGCCAGCAACGTCAACTCCGCGGCAATGGCTTCCGGCGAGAGTACGGAATCGACGCTGCCGCTCTGTATGGCTGCCTGTGGCATGCTGTCGAATTTCGCAGTCGCGGGATCCTGCGCGAACGTCACGCCTCCTGCAGCTTTCACTGATTCGAGGCCGGCTGCGCCATCCGTGCCGGCGCCGGAGAGGATGACACCAATCGCACGGCTGCCGCACTCTCGCGCTAGTGAGCCCAGGAAACGATCGATCGGCATGTGCCGGCCCGAATGCGTCGGAGTGCGAGGAGTAACTTGGAGCAACTGGTTCACGATTTCGAAGCTCGCGTCCGGGGGTATGACATATAAGTGGTTTGGCTCGACCGCCATGCCGTCGACGGCCTGCCGGACTGGTATTGCACTAACCCGGGCAAGGATTTCGGTCAAATTGCTATGGTGCTTCGGATCGAGGTGTTGAACGAATACGAATGCCAGACCTGTATTTGCAGGCACGTTCGCGATTAGGGGTCGGAAGCCTTCCAGTCCTCCGCCCGAGGCCCCAATGCCGACGATTGAAACGTGCATGCTGCACACTCCCGAGTTGCGGTGTCCCGACCGAACAACCTCTACGTTCCCGTGCGACCTGGGTAACCGTAATCCATTTTATGGTAGGTACGTTTAGCTGACTTACTCCAGGTCCAGATGCATCACCACGCTTCACCTCGGGAGAAAGGTGTCTACATCAGCGATGGTCCGCACTTCCGGCGTAGAAGACGAGGCGTAGTCATCGGGTTAGGACTAGTAGTTTGTCAACATCCCGCCAACGCAGTTGTCTGAAAGCCGGGTCTCAGTGTCCGAGTCCCGGCTCTTAGGGAAGGCTCAAAAGTCGATACGTCCGCTGAATTGGAGCCGCCGCATGAAGCTGTTGTTTGCGAGGCTGGTGATCTGGCCGACCTGGGCCGAGGTAACGTCTGCGTTTGGCAGCCCGAGGTTGGTGTGATTCAGGGCATTAAAGGCATCTGTTCTGAGCGTGAACCGAACGCGTTCGGTGATGGCGAAGATTTTGGAGAACGCGACATCCTGATTGATGAAGCGCGGCCCGTAGAGTGAATTTACCGGATAGTTTCCGAACGTATTCGGCGCCGGCAGGAGAAAGGCGTTTCCGAAGCCGCCGACAAACCACTGATTTCGATTTCCTTGAGCCCCGCTATAGGGATCAGCGGATCCCTTGCTCACGCGATTATTTGGCCCAACGTTTGGTCGGGCGTAGTTAGCTGGAAATTGACTAGCGATTGGCGTAAATGGATTGCCGCTGTAGTAAGTTGTGATGCCGCTAACATTCCATCCCCCAAGAAGAAGATCAACGACACGACTACTTCCTCCGCCGAACTTACGGCCATGGCCGAACGGAATGTTATATGTCTGCGCGAGAGTAAACTGGCGATGAGTTATGTAATCTTCGTTGCCCCAACCGAGGGAGCGATCGTATAAGAAGCTGTAGGCAGGGTCACTTCCCCAACCATCCCCTTTCGCGACCTGGTATGTGAAGCTGCCCTGCAGCGCATACCCACCCAACTGCTGGACTTTGAAGGTAGATTGGAACGAATTGTATCCGTTATTCCCGCAATCACAGTAGTAGAGAAGATTTTGCGTCCAGCCGTAATTCTTATAGAATGGACGTCCATCGTTGATGTTCGGATCGCCTGGGATGAAGAGCGGCTCGTTGAGGTTCCAACCGTTCTGGGTAATCAAAATGTGACGACCTTGGTTGCCCACGTAGGCAGCAGTGACATCGATCTTGCTGGTGATCTGCCGATCGACGGTGAGATTGTAGGACATGATGAGTGGAGGAATAACACTCAGCTGTCGAACTCCTGCGCTAACTCCATTTGGCAGTGGGAGGAGACCAAAGGCGTCAGGTTTCGGCAGCGCTGCTGCCGGAGGTCCCTGCGCGAGAGTAAACACATCTGAGAAGGCTTGCGGAGAATTGATTGACTGCGCTGCGAGGACCGGAAGAGTTTCGCTGATGACATGCGAGAACAATGCGCCGAAAGTGCCGAGGTTGTAGGACCAACCGCTGCCTCCACGAATAACGGTCTTGGAGTTCAATTGGTAGGCGAAGCCCAGGCGCGGCGCGAAGTTATGCCAGTTCATCTGTTGGAGGCCGTGGTTGGATACTAAACCGACGCCGAAGGCGTTGATGTCTCCAGTTCGTGTATCAAGAATTCCGCCGTTTCCTGCAGCGTTCACCGTCTCGGGAAATATCAGCTCCCAACGCAGCCCATAACTGAGGTTGAACTTCGGAGTGATCCGCCAGCGATCCTGGACGTAGTAAAATTGACGCTTTTGGTAATCTTCGGCATCGGTAGTGGAGCTTACATACCGTGTAAATCCCGTGACGTCGCCTAATAAAAACGTGGCGAGGCCATATCCCTGGGTAACAGCCCCGTTTTGTGGGTCGACTATGCCTGTGTCGCCAGGAGAGAACGTTAACTCGCCAGCGCGGTGAGAGTCACTCGGAACGCGAAGGTTGCGGGCATAGCGGATGTCCGCGCCAAACTTCAAATTGTGATTCCCGACGGTCTTGCTGAGGTTATCGACCAGCTGATACTGACCTTCGATTTCTGTTAGTGGGCAATTACAGGAATTGACACTCAGCGCATAACCGAGATTCGTCGCACCGGCATTAACCTGGTCTCCTTGGATCAAGAATGCGGGCATGCCGGAAGAGTAATAGTTGTCGAGATTCAGGCCGGGAATCCCAGCATCCTTAGCCGGACTGGTCCCGACGCCATTAGGAACGGCTTGCACGTGGTAGCGAAGGTAGCCAACTCGCAGCTCGTTCACAAGAGTGGCGCTAAAGGTGTGGGTCCAACCGGTGGCCACGCTTTGGTTAAGAACGTCGGAATTGCCGGCGTATCCAGAGAAAGCAGGGCCGCCCGCGAGAAAGCCGAATGCACCCGGAGCTTGAATCGTAAAACCAGCGTAGCTGTAACGCCCGAATATGGAGTTCTTTTCGTTAAGGTAGTAGTCCCAACGAGTGTTCCAGGCATTGGAATTGATCGTTTGCACGCCATTAACTGCGTAATTATTGCGAAAGGTCAAGCCACTGGTCGGTTCTACTGAGTTCGGCAAGGGCAGGTACCCCAAGATTGCGGTTGCCTGCGGGCTGATCCGGCTAGCCGGAATAACATTATTGGCGAAGGCAACCCTTCCGACGCCGGTCTGTGGATCGCCGGTCAATGGATCGTAAATAATGTTCTGTCCATTGTTCATGTATGCACTTAGGTCGCCGGACCTGGCGGCTTCCGTTGGTACAGAAGTTTGGATCGAAGAACCCTGACTCCTGCGTGTGAGTTGGGCGTCGCCAAAGAAAAATAGCTTGTTCTTGATAATCGGTCCGCCAATGGAGCCGCCGAATTGATTCCATCTAACAGTCGGCACCTCGGTGTTTTCGGCAGCGTTGAACGGATTTCGGCCGAAATCCTGGAAGCCTGGCGTGTTTAGGTAGATGTATTCAAAGGCGGACCCATGCAAGGAGTTAGTGCCCGACTTTGTGGAATAACTCATATGTCCTCCGCCAGCGTAGCCGAATTCGGCGTCAAACTCCTGAGTGGCCTGTTTGACCTCGTTCACCGAATCCATTGTGGGATTGATGATGATGATACCCAGAATCGGATCCTGATTAGTAGTGCCGTCAAGATCGAAGTCGCTGGCGCTCCATGGTTGGCCGTTTACATTGATCATGACGCCGCCTTGTGGGTTTTCAGCGTTGTTCTGCTGCCATCCAAATTGCGTTGTGCCAGGTGTTAGCAGCTCGAAGGATTGTACATTCCGGCCGAAGTTAGGGAGTTGCGATATCTCGTTGGCGCTGTACGTTTGAGCTATATCGGCGCGATCGGTCTGGAGCAGTTGCGCTTCAGCCGTTACCTGGACTTGCTCCTGAACGGTACCGACCTTGAGAGTTACATCAAAGCGGGCGGCTTGATCGACGGTTACCTGAATTCCAGTTGAGTTGACGGACGAGAACCCTGAAGCCTCGACATCTACACGGTAAGTCCCAGGAATAAGCTGGCCTTTCTCGTAATTACCCGCGTCGTTGGTGACCGTCTCAAACCTTGTGTTCTTGGAAAGGTCTGTGATGGTGATTTTGGCTTTGCTTATGGCTGCGCCCGAATTATCGGTTACTGTTCCGTAGATGCTGCCCGATACCTGCTGAGCGAACACCGCACGATACTGGGTGAGAAAAGCGAGGCTTCCGACAAGAAGCGTCAGTCCGATGTGTCTGGCCCTCGCTTTAAATAACTTCGCCATGGAAGCTCCTTCGCAGTTCACATGAGCCGAGACAGAATCCAGCTTACCTATCAATGTGAACGTTCATGAATATATTTGTCACTGTTGCGCACCCATGTCAATGAAATGTTGGATGGAAACTGCGAACCTTCTAATCGTTTTCCGTTATGGAAACAAGAAGCATTTCCCAATGGGGCTATAGGCCGGTTCATGAACAAACCGGGAGCCTATTCTCAATCAACGGGTGATTGTTGAACTACTTTTGGCCCCTGCTTTTCGCACCAGAACGTCGGGAAGACTCCATGCCGAGAGAACGCTTCGAGCCCCGACGACAAAGTACTGCCGGCCATCGAGATCGTAAGTCATGGGGGAATTCCCGACAGTCCCACCAGCGTAAGCATGCCAGAGAAGGTCTCCATTGGCGGCATCGAGAGCGAGCAAATTGCCGTGTACGTCCGCGGTAAAGACGATTCCCCCCGCTGTTGTGATGACTCCGGCACTCCCCGTTTCAGGGCCCAGGTCGTACTCCCAACGAGTTTTTCCCGTTTGATAGTCAATGGCGCGCAGAGCGGAGTGGGCCCACATATATAGATCTTTGCCCGCATAGCCTTCCGGCTTGCCGGCAGTCATGTGGTAGTAGAGGCTGAAGGAACGAACCGAGCTGACGTAAACAAGACCGGTATCGGGATCAAAGCTAGGGGAGCGCCAGTTTGTGGAGCCGCGGGCATCGGGCTCGACAAGCGTACCTTCCGGGTTGGGGTATTTGTCGAGGCGACCGACCGGACGTCCTTGTTCGTCGACGCCCGAGCTCCAGTTGATGTCTTCAAAAGGGACGGTGAGAAGCGACTTGCCATTGGTACGGTCGAGTACAAAGAAGTACCCGTTGCGCGATGCCTGAATCAGCAGCTTTCGACGCGTTCCATGGAAATCTGCATCGACGACCATTGGCGTTTGGGTCGCGTCATAGTCGTGTACGTCGTGCGGAGACGTTTGAAAGGCCCACTGCAGTTTGCCCGTGTCGGGATTGAGCGCCACGATCGAACATGTGTATAAGTTGTCGCCCGGCCTTGTCTCGCCGTCCATGACTGGATTTGGGTTCCCAGTGCCCCAAAAGAGCAGATTCAACTCAGGATCGAAAGTGCCGGGCATCCAGGGCATGCCTCCTCCGTGCTGGATTGCATCGCTGTTCTTTGGCCAGGTTTCCGATCCCGGTTCGCCGGGCTTGGGCAAGGCGTCCCAGCGCCATTGGAGTTTTCCAGTTTCAGGATCGTAGGCATCGACAAAGCCATGAAGATCGTTGAAATCGCCGGAGACGCCTACGATTACATGATCGCGGACTATAACCGGGGACATCGTAGCCCAATAGCCCAGCTTCACGTCGGCCAACTGAACGGTCCACCTGAGCTTTCCATCTCGTGCGTCGAGACAGAGCAGATGAGCATCGGATGACTCGAAATAAAGCCAGTTGCGATACATGCCGACGCCGCGCTGACCGATATGCAGCCCTTCGCTGGGTCCGTAGTGATAGTGCCAGATCTGCTGCCCGGTACGCGCATCAACGGCCCAGACGTCATCGGGCATGGTGAAGTACAAGATGCCATTGACGAGCAGCGGTGTTGATTTGATCTGCTCAGTCGCGACATTAGTCTGAAAGCTCCAGGCTTGTGTCAGGTAGCCGATGTTGCTCTTGTTAATTTGTTCGAGTTGACTGAAACGCTTTCCGGAGTAATCACCGTTGTAAGTCGGCCAGGTATCTTTCGGGGGATCGACGAGAAGGCTGGGATCGAGGCCCTGCGATTGTCCGACGGCGCAGAATAGAACGGCAACAATAAGATGTAGGGGCCGGTTCAATCTCATTTGAGGGTCTCCAGGTAAGCAAACAGATCGTGGATGTTTTGGTCCGTATACTGGGTCAGTAGTTTCTCATGCGCAGCCAGCGGATTGTCGATTTGAATTTTGATATCGCCTTGGCGGCTAAATGTGCGGATCCAGCCATTTTGGTCGCGCAGGGATACATGAAACGCATCGGCATAGACTTCCTTTCCTGACACGCGGACACCTGTCGTGGGAATAACTGTGATTATGTGCTCTGTTCCTTTAGGGAACACGAGTCTGCTTTGCAAGTCGAGCGGTTTGTACCTAGAGGCGATGTGTGATAAATCCCCGCTGGCCGAATGGCAGCCGGAGCACTTACCCGCTCCGTCGAAATACTCCTTTCCCGCTGTTGCGCTCCCGACTAGAAGTCGTTCGAGCGGATAGTCAATCGATCTGCTGCTGAGGTAGAGGCTGGACAGCGCTTTGGAGCTGTTGTGGATGAATGCGGCAATTTGCTTGATCTGCATGTCATTCAGATCGAAGGCGGGCATACCTTTGGCCGGCCGCCCCTCGCGCACAACCTGTCCAATGAGGTTACCTTTCAGATCGTGACTGACCAGACTTGAACGGAGCAGGTCAGGGCCTTCTCCTCCGGTGGCGTCAGGGCCGTGACAGAAGCCGCATTTCTGCTGAAACATCGCTTTGCCTTCAGCGACTTCAGCGCCACCTGTCGGTTCTTCCTGACCGACGATATTCTTGGTCGGCTGGGGCGCCTCCTGGGCTTGCGCATCCGGGGCAAGCATGATTGCAGAGACACAAGACGCCAGAGTACAGAGTATCTGTAAGATCGACCGGGAGAACGCTGAGCTATTGGGGCGAGACTTCATACAAGTTGTGAAATTCACGATCGATTTGACTTAGTTCGGTCAGCCGGCGTTCGTCGAGCGAACGATAACATGCCTCGATTAACGCCATGGTGCGAAGGTTATCGCGTCCACTTATAGATGGTTGGGTGCCCTGCGCAACGCTGGTGAGCAGTTGACCCATTGTGCCGGCAAATGCATCGGGGAACCAGACCTCGTGCCAGCGCGGCGAGAAGATGTGTCCGGGAAAGAGTTTGGTTGTGAAGTCAATAGTACTCGGCTGACGATTCGGATAACTTGGCCAGCCTATCGTTCCCTGAGCGATGCCATCGGTTCCCTCAACACGCCAGCGGATGTAATGATCGCTGACAGCGCCGTCGGTCAACGGACCGGCCCACACGTCATCCCATCCCGTCGCGCGAAATCCATTGGCGTATTCGAGAACGTAAAGGCAGATTCCGTCGCGGTGGGGGAATTTTGTGCGAGGGTCCTGGCGGGCGCTGACGAAAACCGCTTCCGGCTCGCCGAAGAGATGGCGGAAACAATCAAGGTGATGAATGCTCATGTTCAGCAGCGTGAGGCGGCCATAGGACTTCAACCAACTCTGCCAATGAGGAACGGCACGCATCTCGGTAGTGGCTAATACCAGCTCGCCCAGATAACCTCGGTCGAGGATAGTTTTCAAGGCGCGTATGGATTGATCGAAGCGCATGTTTTGATTGACGGCGAGCGTTATGCCGGCGTCCTGACAGATGCTCACGATCTGGTGGGCTTCCGCGTAACTGGTTGAGAGTGGTTTTTGGCACAGAATGCCTTTGATGTGGTCGGCGTGCCGAACGGCAGCTTTGACAACACCGAGCTGCTGGTCGGGCGGGATTGCAATGTCGAGGATAGAAATAGAGGGATCGGCGAGCAGTTCTTCATCGGTTTCGTAGACCTTGGGAATACCGCGCACGGCCGCAACCTCCTGCGCCACTTCGAAAGAGCGCGACGCGATTGCCGCTACGTTGAAGGATGCTTTTTGGTATGCGACGAGTTGTACATCCCGGACAATAAAACCCGCACCGATGACGCCGATTCGAGCCTCTTTCCCTTCCGTTTCTGGGATGGTGTGATGGAGATCTAAATCGATGTTCATGGTTGAGTAACGAAGTCCTTGATCTGTATGTTGCGGAAAGCGATCGGACCATGATCGCC
Organism: Terriglobia bacterium; assembly: GCA_963757345.1. GTDB lineage: Bacteria > Acidobacteriota > Terriglobia > Bryobacterales > Bryobacteraceae > Bog-105. Next base: position 62,126 of record CAVWRP010000021.1, read on the forward strand.
CTGCAGCATAATCGGGTTGGTGGGAGCTTCCGGTATATGCACGGCGCTGACGGTGGGGCCCTGGAGTTCAACATTCTGCTGAATGACTTCCTCATTCAACAGAACGCGCCAGACCTTCGCATTGGCGATTTTTTTCCCGGCGGAATCAAAGTGAGGGGCCTCAAACCAGATACGCATGGACTGCCATTCTCCGGGCGGTCTGGAGGCGTTCACGGCCGGAGGAGAGCCGCCGCCCAGGCGTTCGCGCTCATAGATTCCGCCGCAGTCCCCCACCATCAGAGGCCCAGCGTACCCGAAGCTGTCGAAAATCTGCACCTCATATAGTCCGTGAAGATAAACACCTGAGTTAGAACCGCGAGCAGTCATAAACTCGAGATAGAGTTGGAAGCTACCGAACTTGTCGTCGGTGACTAAGTTGGCAGTCTTACCGGCATCTCCATTGATAAGCCGATCGCCGCGTTCGTGAGCCGCAACCAGATACTTCGGATTCCAGATGCGTTTCCAGACTACACCGCGGCTGGTGAACCACTCATGAGAAGACCCGTCTACACTGTGCCAGCCGCTGACGTCCTTTCCGTTCAGAAGAGGACGCCATCCGGGTTCGAACAGGAATGCAGGATCGCCGTGAGCTTCGTCGTGGTAGATGTCAGGAAGCTTCTGTCCGCGGAGCGATAAGCAATACGCGCCCGGCATGATACCGAACTGCAAGAAAGTTCGTCGCCACATAGATTCTGGGTTACAGGACCATGTGCTCCTCTGGGCGCAGGGGACGACAAGAGCCTCTTTTAACGAGGACGGTGGAGACACTCGACTCGGGAATGTCCCGGCCGCCGGATTCGATGCGCTTAATTGCCGATTTCGCCAGCTGACGACCTACCTCAATGGCGTCTACGCAGACGCTCGTTAGAGGCGAAGCACTATAAGTTTCGATCTGGTGCTGAAAGCCAATGACACTTACGTCGCGGGGCACAGTCAGCCCATGCTGCATTAGTCCCTCTTTGGCTCCGAGCGCGATCTCATCAGAGCCAGCCAGGATTGCTGTTATCGGGCGTTTCTGGTCGAGTATCAGAGAAACCGCGGCGCGTCCGTTTTCAACCTGATTGTCGGCGAGGCCGACCGTCTGTGCCAGCGGATCGAGCGAGTTCTCGAGCATGATTTTCTCATAGCCTTCATAGCGCTGCTGGAACCAAGGTTTAGAAGTATCACCGACGTACCAGATGCTCTTGTGTCCGAGCTGGATCAAGTAGCGAGTCGCTTCTCCGAAGCCTTCCAGGTCGTTATACCTGACCTGATTTTTGCCTGGTTTTCTTGTCTGCCGGCCGACGACGTGATTAGCGAGGGTGACGTACGGGATACCGGACACATCCAGCGCTTTCAGGAAGTTTTCATAGTTGGTTCCGGTGAGGATCAAACAGTCGGCTAAATCGCGCGCTTTCGCAAAAGCGGGGAGCTGTAAATCATTCGGCCGAACATTCGGCTCGTATTGGTGCCTGGCAAACATCAGGCAATAGGTTGCCTGAGCACATAATTCTTCGACTCCGAGCAGTAAGTAAGCATGCACCGAATTGAAGCCCGATCCATTGCACATGACCAGGCTGATGATTCCGCAGCGTTCATTCTTGCGGCTGGCTGCTCGTACACTCGGCTGATAGCCGAGTTCGGCGATCGCGAGCCGGACGCGTTCTCTCAGCTCCGTCGCTACATCGCGATGGTCGTTGAGAACACGTGAGACGGTACCAATCGAAACGGAGGCGTAGTTAGCTACATCCCGGATTTTTGGCGCGCCCGAAGACCTTCTGCTCATGGCAACAGAATCCCAGCGAGCACGGCCGCTTGCCTCATATGTTCATGAACTAATTGGGGCTCCACGGCACTTTTCTCAATCAGGGGGTAGTATACAATGAGGTCCCACCAGAGCTGCGAGAAAGAGTTTTATGAACTCTTATGAAAGCCGGCGGAGTTGATTGTGACTGAGCTATTTATTTTGGACAAAGGTCGAAGGCTTGGGGGGAAACCTTGCAAACTGTTGCATAGCTTCCAGAGCCATGTGCGGCTGCTATCATTCAACCTGTCGTGTTTGCGAATAGAATTACCCTCGCCAGCGGTAGGCTTCTGGCTACAGCGGTTGTCGTGTTACTGTTCCTCGCGCTGGCGGACCCCACCCCCGATGAGGCGGCTGTATTCCAGCAACGCGGTTTTCAGAGAGCGCAAACCCTCCGGGCTTTGCCAGTGTCAAGCGAACATGGTATCGTAAATGGCGCGCGTTTCGTGGGTTGGGACTCCTTCACCGCGAGTTGTCGTTTGAGGGACAAAGTCGGTCCCGAAATTACCGTTGCCTTCACCTCCGCCACCTGCATATCTCTCGCAGCCGATTCATCGCCGCCTCTATCCTGATCGGGCTCTCTGTTTCGTCCGTTCAGATAAAATGCCCGACGTGCTGGTCGATGCGCGGCCTGTTTTCTTTGCCGCGATCCCTGCGGAGGTGTAACTGTGAAAGGAAATTCTTTTGAATCTTGTTGAAGTGCAGCCTGCGGCTGCCACCCCGTCGCTCCCGGCGGCTGTTCCCCACGGGATGCGTGTGCATCTCGTCAACCCGAGCGATATGTCTTTCGGAACTGCGGTAATCACTCCGCGCTGGCTTTACGTTCTTGCGGCGGCTACGCCGGCGGCGTTCGGAGACGCTGTCATTTGCGACGAAACGCTGGAGCAACTCGATCCTTCCACCATAGGTGCCGGTGACGTACTCGGCATCGGTATCCATACCGGCAATGCGCTGCGCGGCTATGAGATCGGCAAGATCGCCAGGGCGCGGGGCGCTTGGGTGGTTTTCGGCGGCATCCATGCCACTCTTTATCCTGAAGAGGCCATAGAACTTGGGGGCGCTCATTCAGTGGTGAAGGGTGATGGCGACGTGATCTGGGCCGACGCGCTTTTCGATTGCGTCAAGGGGGCTCCCCGCCAGATTTACGATGGCGGGCGCATCGAGGCCGACCAATTTCTTTGCGCGCGCTGGGACTTGATGCCGCCCGCAAGCTATATGTGGGCATCTGTGCAAACCGTGCGCGGCTGCGCGAAGCACTGCTCGTTTTGCTCGGTCTGGCGGACCGACGGCCAAAAGCCGCGCCAACGCGCCTCCGATGGAGTGATCCAGGAGATCGTGGAACTGCGGCGTAAGGGGTTCCGCTTCATCGCCTTGGCCGACGACAATTTCTACCCCGTCACGGCAACGGACCTGCGTCTCGCCCGGCAGCAGGGCAACATGGAGAACCTGCGCCGACTGGAATCGATTCGGGAAGAGCGATTTGTGCTTATGGCCCGGCTGGCCGAGTTGCCGAAGGACATGGTCTTCTTCACCCAGATCACCATGGAGGCCGCCGAGGACACGGAGTTTCTGGACGCCATGAGAAAGGCTCGCATCAAGGGCGCGCTGGTCGGCGTGGAAGCTGTCACGGCCGAGGGGCTGAAAGCTGTTTTCAAAGACTTCAATCAGTCGGGCGACGGACTCGCTGCGCAACTCCAAACGTTTCGTAAGCACGATGTTCATGTCCTTGGCTCCTTCATTTTTGGCCTTCCCACGGACCGGCCGGATACGTTCCAGGCGACGGCCGCGATGGCTCAAAGAGCGGGTGTTACATTTGCTCAGTTCGTCATGATGACACCGTTTCCGGGCACTATCGATTTTCAGCGATGGGAGAAGTCCGAGGAAGTCAAACCGATGATGATCGGAGGCACGCCTATCACCCGGTACTGGTTAATTCCGCCGAAGGACCGGCCAAAGATGTTTACACCCCATCCGACCATGGGCCCCGACGAGATTCGAGAACGAACGCAAGGCGTTTGGGATCAGTTTTACAGTTTCCGTTCTATCTGGATCCGATCGAATTGCGTTTCCTCGGTGCGCGGCCGGCTGGCCTTCGTTCTAATCTCCAAGCTGTACCGTCAGATGTATGCGAAGACCGGAATCTCCACTGACAGCGCCCGGAAGAAGAAGTCCAACTGGCTTGCCCGCTGGATGGCCAGGCCGTGTCGTCTTCTCTTTCAGGCAAAGCCAATGCCGGATCTTCAAATCCCTGTTACCCCAATCATCAATTCCTGACAGTAACCATGAATCGCCCGGAAGAAATTTATCGTCGGCCGATGGCGAGAAGTATTCCTGACGCCTTAAGCCGATGGCCGATTAACGGTTACTGGTCTAAGGTCTAATACCGTCCATCCCCGCTTCTGCCCCAAAATGATTCTGATCAGGATCTGCTGCGTCGAGGTGAGCCCTGGGTGAAGAAAGCCAGATCGGGCGAGGGCGATCAAGGATAAACTGAGGATTGGTTTCGGAGATCAATTCAGGCTCCCTGCTCGCGGGAGCCTTTTTGCGTGACGGGCACCTCTTGACGAGCCGGCACTGGACCAAGGCCCAATAGTTCAGCGATGTCATTTGCTTTATCCTGATGAATGCGAAAGAAAGGCTTGAGCCAAGTGACGATAGAGAGCCGAGCGCCCCGCCGCATGTGAACCCCTTTCAAGGTAACCTTTCAGGAGGTAGACGTTATGGAACGAAGAATGGCCTTTCTCGCCGTAAGTTGCTTGATGTTAGCCGCATGCGGATCGAAACCGCAGGAGCAAGCCAAGGAGACACCTGCGCCGGCCGCGGCTCCGGCGACTGCCCCCACAACCCCGCCACCCTCCACGACCACACCAGCCTCTACCGCTCCGCCAGCCTCCGCGACTCCTCCAGCGGCCGCGCCAAGTACAGCAACGGCACCTGCCCAGCCGCCCCCGACGGAAGCAGCGCAGTCCGCGGCCGCCCCCGCACCAGAGCCCGCCCCTGTACCGGTTGCTCCGCCAGCGCCGCCAAAGCCCATAACATACACAATCGCTACCGGAACACCGATCACGGTGCGGACCATCGATGCCGTGGATACGAAGCACACAAAGACTGAGAACGAGTTCGAAACGACATTGGTCGACGCAATTACAGTCGACGGCCGCACGCTCGCCAGACCAGGCGCCACCGTCGTTGGTGTCGTTGTTAATGCGGATCAAGGGGGCCGAGTAAAAGGCAAGGCTTCACTGACCCTGGCTCTGTCGCGTGTTCTCCTTTCTTCAGGGCGCTACCTCTCGATTCAAACCAATACCGTGAGTCAGCAGGCGAAAAGCGGCACTAAGAAGAACATGCTCCGGACCGGTCTGATGGCGGGCGCAGGCGCCGCGGTCGGCGCCATCGCTGGAGGCGGCAAGGGCGCGGCCATCGGCGCCGGGGTAGGCGGAGGTGCAGGCGTCGCGACAAATTTGGCGACACGTGGCCCCGCTGCTGAGATTCCACCGGGAACCGTCCTCAGTTTCACGACTGCACGCCCAGCCTCGGTGACGTTGAAACCTCTAAAGTAGACGAACTGTCTTCATCTGCGAACACTTTCGATGGAAAAATCCGGTGCTTTCGCGGACGTTATTTGCTTCTAAGGTCATGCTAATTACCAAATCAATGCCGGATGTGGCTTCTGAAGAAGCTACCGAGTCTCATTCTTCCAACATGGTGCTGATTTCAGGAGGAACCTTTTGGATGGGGTCGAATAGCCACTATCCGGAGGAGGCCCCGGAGCATCGGGTTCAGGTGGACGGTTTCTTGATTGATCGCTGCCCGGTCACGAACCAGGATTTTCAAAAATTTGTTGACGAGACCGGCTATGTCACCTTCGCCGAGCTCCCACCCATCAGAGAGCAGTATCCCGACGCGCTACCGGAGATGCTGCACGCAGGATCAGTGGTATTCATCAAGCCGAAGGGGCGGGTGGATTTGAATGTTTGCAGCTGGTGGCACTTCGTGCAGGACGCCGACTGGCGGCATCCGGTAGGTCCGACGAGCTCACTTGAAGGGCTCGCCATGCACCCAGTCGTCCACATCGCGTATTGCGATGCCGAGGCTTACGCGAAATGGGCCGGCAAAGACCTTCCAACCGAAGCCGAGTGGGAATTTGCTGCACGAGGCGGCCTCGATCGCGCCGCGTATGCGTGGGGCGAAGATCTTTTCGATAACGGTCATCATATGGCGAACACCTGGCAAGGCGATTTCCCCTGGCAGAACTTGCGCAGCGATGGTTATGAAAGAACTTCCCCGGTCGATGCATTTCCGGCAAACGGCTACGGCCTTCTCGATATGATCGGGAACGTTTGGGAATGGACTACCGACTGGTTTCAAGCAAGACACGACTCAGACAACGCCAAGGCTTGCTGCGTTCCCCGGAACCCGCGTGGCGCTCCGGAGGAAGGCAGCTATGATCCTCGTGACGCAGGTTCGAAAATCCCACGCAAAGTCATGAAGGGCGGCTCACACCTTTGTGCTCCGAACTATTGCCGGCGCTATCGTCCGGCATCTCGCTTTCCTCAAGCAATCGATACCTCCACTTCCCATGTCGGTTTTCGTTGCGTGAAGCGTACTGGAGCATAGTCCCCAGAGCGCTCTCTTCAAAACGTGAGCTAGATCAGCGAGCCCAGGCGCGGAGGGACCCCATCACGCCTTGGCAGGCCGTCGAAGACGCATGTAGGGGGTGGTCAGAACGATGCGAAATAGCAGGTAGATCACCACGACTCCCGAAATCAGCGTGATTTGGTCCGGGAAGTTCGCTTCGCAATCTCCAGTGCAACTGCTGGATGGCGCGCTGATGCTGCCATAGCCAGGGTTGTGCGATCCTCGGATCTTGGCCCACCACCCAGAAAGTGACCCACAGCAGTGCCGGCGATTATAAAGATGGCCAGTGCCAGCATCGCTCCATTTCCAGTCCGCTCCCCAAATGTCTTCCAAGCGAGTACTAACAAGGGGAGCGCACCGATGAGCAATAATACCGTCCCGGCTGCCATCAGGTGATGAGCAAACTCGCGAAGCTTTGGCACCCAACGCCCAGTCCATCAATGCAACGGTGACCGGCACAAGCAAAACGGCCAGAACGGCTTGCGAGACTAGAAGGCCGAGCACATACTCGGAACCGGCGCCCGCTTTGAGTTGCGACTTCGGCAGCAGCGGTGGGACTGGCGTTACAGCTAGCACGGCGAGTGTGATCCCAGCGGCTCCTCGGAGCGAAAGCCTCGATCAACAGAATCGCGATGATCGGCACCGCCACGTTCCTCGCCAATATCGAGTTCAGCAACAACCGGGGTTGATCGCGCCGGTTGGTTCCCAGGCCGATCGCGAACACCTGGATGATGATACTGATCTTTAGGGTCAGCCCCGCTATTTGAAACAGTTCCTGCATAAAATCTCCTATCCGTGCTGCGTCATTGATTGCTACTCTGATACCTTCCAGCAGGTTCTTTCGGAACCGGGTGTCATGGTGCTGGCTCTGGACTATTCATTCAGGTCTGCTAGTTTTGCCGGGTCAGAGTTGCGGCGCCTCGCACGCCGCAATGTCGGATCATGCGGGTCTTCAGACACTTCTGGGCGCGATGCAAACGGGACTTTGTCGCCGATATCGACAGATTGAGCTCCCGAGCGACCTCATCCGGCGGAAGACCATGGATGAACCGCAATTCCAGTGCTCGCCGAAAAGGTCCGGGAATTAGCTCGAGTTCCTCGGAGACAAGGCGTCGAACTTCAGCCGTGCCCCAATGTACTTCGGGCGTCTCTGTCTCTCGAGGTTCAAAAGCAAAATAGAGATTTCCTTTTTGCCCCAAAGTTTCATAGGGGACAGAGCGCATCCGGCGTTGTTGGCGCATCCTTATGCGGCAGCGATTGATTACAATGCGACCAACCCAGCTCGAGAACTTCGCATTTTCACTGAATGAAGCAAGGTGGGTATAAGCATTTAAAAATGCGTTCTGCATCTCGTCTCTTGCCTCATCGGTGTCGCGTAATTCGACATGGCGAGCCCCATACAGGTATCGCGCGCAGTCAAGAACAGCTCGCGAAACGCTTCTTCGTCACCCAAACGCGCAAGCCGGATGAGCTCCGCTTCCGGCGCGAAACTGCGATTGCTTGATTTTTCTATTTCCATCGCCCACCTTGGCTGTGTTTCCCCCAACGAATCGGAGCTGACACGATTTCCCGTTATATTGATCGCGGCATCAATCTGCGGGATCGGGCAAGCGGAATCCTCCTGCGTGGCCCGTCTGAATCAATATGTAGCGATCTGGCGGCGCAGTGCTACTGGACTTTAGGCCAAGGTGTCGTGTTGCCGACGGCAGGGCGCTAGCTGGTCTCGGCCCTTTGCAATGCAGCTTAGAGAATGTGGTGGCTCCCGAGTTTCAAGATTTCGAGAAATCGTTCCCTAACGATGAACCTGCGGCACGAACCGTCATTACTTAAAGAATATGGAAAGTATTCCGACAATCCCCAGGCACGAAATGAGACCTGCAACCAAGACTGCTAGAGACCTGGTCTTGATGTTGTACTGCGTTCGCAACTTCTTTGTATCTTGTTGGTGCTGAATCGTGGCCAGCACGAGCGCAACCAGCCCGGTGCTGATCATCATCAAAGCAAAGGTCCGCGATCCCAACGGTTGCTGGGGACCTTTGATTTCACCAGACGCTCGAAGTCCTGCAAAAAACTTATCAATGGTAAAACCGAAGGAGATCAAGGAGGCGGATGTCCTTACCCATGCCATCAGGGTTCGTTCATGGGCCAACAGGGTTCGTTCGATCGCAAGGTCCGTCGCCGTCGGTGGTGTCGGTTCTTGGTGCTGGGAGATGGCGTCCATTTTTTTGGTCTAGAAATCATGCTTTAGACGTCTTCATTTCGATTCGGGTGCAGAAAATACACCGCGCCGCCAAAACTTTTTGAATCCGTCTCTCAACGGCGACGTCTTAGCCATGCAGTCTACAGGCAGTCAACAGCACCTGAAACAGTAGCCACAGCTTTTTGCGCCTACATGTTTACTAAAACTATTCGATTTGTCCTTGCAGCTATAATTCTTTCGGCGGGCCCTGCATTCACGCAAGAGCTTGGCCATTACCTTCAGGGTGCTGCCGGGCTGGATGGAGGCGGCGTACCGCCTCCGGGCGTGTACTTTACCTATCTGAGCTACGTCTTTCCTGTCAGTTCCTTCCAAGGGCCAAATGGAAACACCCTGGCAAAGCTGAATCTGACCACGAACATTCCCAACGCCGTGGTCACGGCCGTGGTCAAAACAAAGTTCCTGGGTGCGGACTATGGCTACTCCTTCGTTGCACCTTATGCGAACAAGCGGCTCACGACTAATCTGCTGCCGGTCGGTGACTTCCAGGGCGGCGGATTTTCCGACTGGTTTTTCGAGCCTCTTATTTTGGGATGGCACAAACCGCACGCTGATATTTTGTTCAGTTACGGTTTCTATCAACAGACGGGAGACTACAGTCCCGATACCCCGCTCAAAAACACCGGGCTCGGCTTTTCTGAGAACCAGTTTCAACTCGGCTCCAATATCTTCCTAAGTAAATCTAAGGCCATCACGCTCTCTGTCCTGAGCACTTGGGAAATCAATCAAACGAGAACTAGCGAAGATGTCAAACCCGGACCGATGCTTACCCTTGAATACGGAATCGGCAAAAAATTCCTCAAGGGCGCGTTGAATCTGGGCGCTTCAGGCTACTACTACCGCAAGCTGGCGGCAGATAGCGGTTCAGAGATTCCGGATTTCAAACGCGGCATCCACGATCAGGCTCTCGGTCTCGGCCCGGAAGTGCAGCTTACGTTGCCCATCAAGATGCCCCTTTTTGTGCAGTTCGTGTTCCGCTACCAGCCGCAGTTTGATGTGGAGGCAAGGCCGCAAGGTCAGGTATTTGTAACCTCCTTAACGCTGTTCAGGTTGTTTTTGCCTCATCAGTAGGTGTTCGCCGGCGCACGGGGTAGACCGGTGGACGCCTTCAGGCAAACTCCGACTCAGCCCGGCACCTACCATCGGTCTCTGCTCAAAAGGTCCACCCAAGGCTCGACGATATCCCGTAGTCACTCTTGGTTGATACGGTTTGTGGTGGTCGGCTGTCGTAGGTCAGATAGATGCCGAACCTCCAATACAGGTCCTTGATGAGTTGAAACTTGATGCTGGCATTGCCATTCAGGCGCAACCGTCCCGGTTCCGTAAAACTCGGGTAGCTGTTCATAACGAATTTAAAATCTGTAGTTTTAAAACGAAAATATTCAAAAGCGAGGCCCGCTAACCCTTCGGCACTGTTCGTGTCGGGGTTTGGAGTTATTCCATTGCTGTTGTACAGCTCACGAGTCCAGACAGTACCGCCCAACCAATAAAACCTTGTGTTTTCGCTGTCTCGGATGAAATGGCCGAGTGCGCCGCCCAGGGTCGTGCGGAGCTCCAGCTGTTGCTCATCGTTGTGTTGGATATCGCCGACGGCAGCGACAAAATATGTACGTCTCCGGTCCCCTAGGAATCTTAAGGCATTGAGGCTCAGGTCGTCTCTAAAGTTGGTCGGGCCGGACTGGGAACCATTAAACGAGGATTGAAAACTTGCCGAGGCTCCCCATAGCTCTCGCCGATAATCTGCGTTGCTATTAAGGGAATACTGCGTTTGAGCATCACTCTTGGCGTAGTTCATTCCTCCATCAATTCCTCCGTGCAAGCCCTGCCAGAAAGTTTTGGCTGTCTGTTCGATCGCGGTGACTTGAGAAAGCGCCAAAGTGGGGGCCTGGGTGCCTTCTCCAACCGTCAATTGGGGTTCCTCGATCGATTTCTCTGGCGTCCCGACAGGCCCGGTGAGCAAAACTCCTTTGTCCGTCCTCACGATAAAAAGCTGATCGCTTTTCACCCGGTCTACCTTCGACCAATCGACTGATACAGTCCCATCTACGTAGTCCAACTTGACATATAGATAAGCCCTATCCAGCTTCTTGATCTCGCATGTCCAGCGATCCCCGTTCTTGAAGTAGAGGATGTCCTTTTTGGGCCGGGCGTTAACCGGCCAACTCAAAGCAGATAGAACAAACAGCGACACCCACAACCCGCGAACGACGCCTTTTACAGCTGAGGCCAATGACGAATTTAGACCCTTTTCCACGCGACTTAGACTGCGCCGCCGGGATGTGGTTTCTTTTATGGTGACTACTGCACCAAAATCTGTTAGGACAAAAAAAGAAAATCGTTTCGTGCCTCGGAGCGTCTGACTGCGTGGTCTCGATCAGCGGGCGGTGCAAGCCTGTCAGTTGTTTCTCGCGTGGTCGCAACGACCGGGCTGTTGAACGACGCTGGTAAGGATCGATTCGATAAGAGATCAAATATGGGCTCAGTCAAAGCGGCAGTCGACGTCATCCTCCCTCTGGTCCAGTGGCTTCGGCTGGCGCTCGAAGCCGCGAGCGCAATATGGATCGCTATCGGATTTGCTTACGCTTTCGCCGGCCTATGGGTTCTCCACTTCCGTCGGGATACCAAAAGCTTCGTGGCAATCCGTCTCACCTTCAGTCGCTACCTCTCGCTTGCACTCGAGTTTCAGCTCGCCTCTGACATTCTCTCGACCTCCATTGCGCCATCCTGGGATGAAATCGGGAAGCTAAGCGCTACGGCCGTCATCCGGACGGCTCTGAATTATTTTCTTTCGCGCGAAATAGACGAATACCAGGAAAAGAAGGAAAAGAGCGAGCGTCCACCGGTCAGCCATCCGCAAAGATCAATCGATACGGAAGCATAGATGGTGAATAGCACCCGTCGCAGCTATCCTTTGGTTTGAGGGCGGGCAGCCATTCTGCCCCGGCCGTTTCCTGCCGGTTGCCTCTCCACGCGCGACGTCTTTCGCGCCCGGTCGACCATTCGAACGAGTTCTGCCACCGAACCCGCCTTCATCTTCTCCATCACGCGGGCTCTGTGGACCTTGATCGTCTTCTCCACGGTCCCAGGTCTTGGGCTATCTGCTTATTCAACAAGCCCTCGGTAACTTTCAGGCAGACCTGTTCTTCGCGCGGAGTGAGCGATGCAAATCTACGGCGGAATTCCGAATTCTCTGAGTCTTCCGTTTCTTTTGCTTCCTGGATCCTGAATGCCTCGTCGATAGCCGCAAGAAGATCATCGCGAGTCGCCGGCTTGGTCAGGAAGTTAATGGCGCCTCGTTTCATGGCGAGGACGGTGTCGGGAACCGCCGCGTGACCAGTCAAGAAAATCACGGGCAGACTGCATCCGGCACGCTCCATCGCCTCGCACATCTCGATGCCGGTCATCTCCGGCATCTTCAAGTCCGCGATGACGCAACCGATCCTAGCTTCGCCTAGACTGCGCAAAAAGCCGTTCGGAGACCGAAACGGAACCACCTCGAATCCTTCTATATGGAGCAGGCGACCGAGCGTTCGAAGCAATGACTCGTCGTCGTCGACCAGGTATATCCGTTTCATTCAAGCGCCCACTGAAAGGGCTTGCGCAGTTTCATCGGAAGCGGCGACGGCTGTTCGCAACAGTACTCGGAAAACCGTTCCCCCCTCTGGCGGGCACTCGACGGTGATCTTTCCACCGAAGGAATCGACAATTGAGCGGCAGATCGATAACCCTAAGCCAAGTCCCTCCCGCTCACTCGTGTAAAAAGGCTCAAAGATCGTCGTCAAGATCTCAGCTCGAATTCCGGGTCCGCTGTCGCTCACCTCGAGGAACTGCATTCCGTCGCCCGCAGTGCAGCAGGTTCTGATTTCGACCTGCCGCTGGTCCGGCATAATTTCTGCCGCTTCCATGCCGTTCGTAACCAGGTTTAAGATGACTTGCTGTAATTGAGTCGGGTCTGCGGCGACGGGAGGCAAGTCCGGGGTTGCTATGTGATGCAGGGTCACGTGCCGCAATCGCGCTTCATTCAGTAACAGCCGGAGAGTTTCATCCACCATCGCGCTCAGGTCCACAGCTTGCGTTTTCTCGTTGCCTCGCTTGAGCATGGAACGCATTCTGCGGATAACGGCCCCTGCCCGCTTGTCGTCGTCAATGATGTCCCGAACGGCCTCGGGCGTTTCCCCAATGTCGGGTGAGGGCCGATTGAGCAATGCCTGGGCCGCCTCAGCGCTGTTGAGGATGGCAGCCAGCGGCTGGTTGATCTCATGGGCCAGAGACGCAGTGAATTCCCCAAGAGCCGCTACGCGATTGAGGTGCCAGGCGGTTTGTCTGTTCTGAGCGTTCTCGCTCTCCTTCTTCTTCCGGTCCGTGATATCGGTCTGCGAGACGACTGCGCCATGTTGCTCGCCGCAAAGTCTCTCGGCGTAGACCTCAAGCCAACGCGTCCCTCCTGCAGTTTCATATCGATATTCCGTCGCGAGTGAAGTCTCATCCCCTCGTATAACGCCTTCAAGTGCCTGAGCAATGTGGCTGGCGGGTTCGCCGTCCGCCTGCCAGAGTTTGAGGAGGTTCTGTCCCAGGCATGCGCGGGCTAGTGCCCTAGGTAACTCCTTGTCCACGAGGTCGAGGCGGTTACTCTGCCTGAGGATCTGTCCCATACCATCGATCATCAGGACGAAACCGGGCAAGGACGCAAGCATCGCGCGGTTCTGTTCCTCGCTTCGGCGTACCCGTTCTTCGGACGCAGACCGGGAAATTCCTTGCGCCAGGATATTCCCCAAAACTTGAAGGCTCGATGTCGCCTCTGCGTCCCATTTCGCCGCGCGATTATAGGTACCTAGAATCAACGCTCCGATGGGTTCTTCGCCCAGCTTCAGAGGAATCATCAACAAGGAAACAAAGCCCTGGGCCCGAAACTCGGCTACGTCGGCAGCCGAACCGGACGGAAGCTCGTCAAAGCTCGCAGCGGTGACCGTTCTGCCAGCCAGCAACTCGCGGTGCAGGTAAGGAAATCGCTGCGCAATAGCCCCTCCGACCGTCGGCAGTTTCGATTCTGGCCACCAGTGAACGGGAATATAGTCACGTTCCTCGGGAGGGTAAACCCATACGCTCACTCGCTCGATTCCAATGCATTCGGACAGTCCCACTGAGACACTGTTCAATCGAGCCGGTAACTCCTCGTGTGTAGCAGCAGAGAGGTCCGCTGATGCTTTCGAGATCATCGCTTCCAGCTTCAACTGCCGCTTCATCCTCGCCTGCTTGCCACCATCGTCGGCGGCGCGCAGGTCTCTTCTGAAATACCGATGGTTCAGACGGACACAATTGCCTTGGGAAGGAATGTCAATCAGAGGGCAATCACCGGCCTTCCACTTGTAACCAGAAATTTTGCGCAAATAGCGGCGCTGTCCCCGGGTGTCGCTACGGGCGTGAGCAATGCGGGGGAACTTGGTTCAGGTGGGACCGCTTTGCCGCAGATCGATAAATCCAATAACGGGCTTTTCGTGCACGGGGCTCGTTCCTATGACAATAACTTTGAGCTGGATGGCATAAGCGTCAGCGATGTACAGGGCAGCGCATCCGCAAGTGGAGGGAACCCTATTCCAAATCCCGACGCGATCCAGGAATTCAAGGTTCAAACGGGACTTTACAATGCGGCCTATGGACGGTATGCGGGCGCCAGCATTAGTGTAGTAACAAAATCGGGCAACGACGCATACCATGGAAACTTGTTTGAGTTCTTCCGTAACAGTCGTTGAACGCGAATGACTTCTTCTTGAACCGGACGGCCCAACCGCGGCCGCCGCTTAATCAGAATCAATTCGGGCTCAATGTTGGCGGACCGATCAAGCGTGACAAGTTACTACTTTTTGGTTCCTACCAGGGCACTCGCCAGGTAAACGGATTGGCGGCCGGTCAGGCCAGAACCGGATGCACCGTAAGTTTGAGCACGCCGCCCACTACGAACGATCGGTGGGCTGCCGCGATAGGCAAATTGTTTGGCGGAATGAGGGGAGCCTTGGGAGGCGTGGCAATTGCGCCGAATGGTTCGAATATTAACCCGGTAGCATTGGCTCTCTTGAACTTCAAATTACCCGATGGTTCATTCTTGGTCCCGACTCCGCAAACGGTGAATCCGGCGCTTGCCTTCGCGAGCCAGGGTTTTTCCACGCTCACCGAGCCATGTCATTACGATGAGAACCAGTTTCTTATTAATGCCGATTATCTGGCCTCCGCGAAGGGCCAGCTTTCTGTGCGTTCACTGTGGACGGACGGTAACCAGTCCGTGACGTTTCCGGGTAACGGACTGAACCCGGCCGGGAACTTGTCCGGTTTCCCTAGTAATGTGTCTGCAGGCTTCCGGGTCATTTCGCTTGCCCACACATACGCATTCACATCCGGCTGGTTGAATCAGGTGCGAATCGGGTACGTTCGCACAGTTGGGAATACGACCGCTCAGGCGCCGTTCGCCTGGTCGGATTTGGGTGTGGCCGCCGGCGCGATGAATCAGGAGAACGAACTGGTAAGCCTGAATGTGTTGGGCTCCATCAGTTTCGCCAGCGGATTTCCCAGGCGATTCACCCAAAACAGCTCCCGTAGCCACTGACGATCTTACGCACGCTCTGGGCCGGCATCTGATTCAACTGGGAGGTTCCCTCACCCGCCTGCAGGACAACATTACGATTGTCGGATTGGGCTCGCTTGTACAGTTTCTCAGCTGGCCTGACTTCTTGCTTGGCTTGAACGCGGCCCAAAATGGAACCAGCTTGTTCAGCAGCGTCTATCAGTCGGTGGATGATTACGGATTGCTGAATCGTGAGTATCGGGCTTGGGAGGGTTCCGCCTACGGCCAGGATACCGGAATCGACGTTAAGAAGGCGCGTAAAACTGCGGACCATGAGGCCGGCGCCGATCGTCAGAATTACGGCCAGTGCAACCTCCACAACGACGAGCACACTGCGAAGCTTGCGACCCGAGGTAACGGACCGCGTGACGGTGTGGAGATCACGGATCAAATCGCGCCTGAGAACTTGTAGAGCAGGCGCGAGACCGAAAAGGATAGCTGACAGGACGGGTTACACCAAGCGAAAAGGCGAGCACAGGCAAATCGAGCGCAACGTCATGCAATCGAGGAATACGGAGGCTTTCCGGAAGCGAGTTTCGTATAAAGCGAACCGCGACGACTGCAAAAGCAACGCCGGCCAACCCTCCCGAAACTGCCACTAGCAAGTTTTCAACAAACAATTGTCTGAAAATTCGGGAATTGCCGGCGCCCAACGCAAGCCGGACGCTGATTTCACGGGTCCGGCTTGCGGAGCGCATCAGCAGAAGATTGGCAATGTTTATGCACGCGAGCGACAGGATAAGCCCCGCAGCTCCAAAAAGGATCAAGAGAACGGGCCTGATGCCGCCCACGGTCTGGTCGAGCAAAGGCACGGCGGCCGCGCTCCAACCTGAGTTCAGCGCGGCGTCCTCCTGTGCTGTGCGCCCGGCGATTGCGGCTAACTCGGCGCTCGCCGATCCAACGGACACCCCGGAGCGCAGCCGTCCTATAACCGAAT
Source organism: Terriglobia bacterium (assembly GCA_963757345.1). Lineage (GTDB taxonomy): Bacteria > Acidobacteriota > Terriglobia > Bryobacterales > Bryobacteraceae > Bog-105. The sequence goes on from CAVWRP010000021.1 coordinate 78,396, forward strand.
AGTCGCGCGAGCCATCGAGTTTGATGGCCAGTGGCAGGTAAATATTTGCCTCGAACATTCGGAAATCCGAACCCGGCTGGCATCACGCCAATGACTTCGTTGTGAGTAGCATTGATGGAAATTCTTTTACCGATCACATCGGGACTTCCACCGAAGCGGCTTTGCCACGTCGAATAGCTAAGAACCACCTCGTGTGGTTCGTCCCGGTTATACTCACCCGGTCGAAATGTTCTGCCCAGAATCGGCGGCGTTCCGAGCGTTGTAAAGAACTCTGAAGTGACCGTAAGGCCCGGAACCTGTTCACTCTCCTGTGGACCAATCAGATTCATCGGCAAGGCGAAGAACGCCGCCATCGATTGAAAGGAGTGGCTTCGTTCCTTCCAGGCGGCAAAGTTATTCAGGGCCACAACGTTTGGCGTTTTAGTTTCCGGTGAAACCTCCCAACATCATGATCAGCTGATCAGGAGCGGGGAACGGGAGGGGGCGAAGCAGAATTCGCTGCACCAGTGCAAAGACGGCTGTTGTGGTGCCAATCCCGAGAGTCAACATTAACATCACAATCAAACTCACCCGGGCCGATTTGCGAAGCATTCTTACCGCATACCGGCTGTCCTGGATGAGTTCTTCCAACCACGCAAAGCCCCACATCTCTCGTGTCACCTCGGTAACGAGCCCGATATTGCCAAATTCGCGCAAAGCGTTTTCCCGCGCCACGTCCGGCGATTCGCCGCGCTCAACCCGCTGTTGAATTTCCAGCGCAAAATGGCATTCAAGTTCTGCTTGCAGATCTTGTTCGAACGGACGGCGGCGAAAAAAGCGCTCAACGAAAAATTGAAGTGATTTGCGCGCCATGCTCTCGTTTCAGTCAACTGGCCTCAGCACTCCCGCTATCGCACTCACCAAGAGGCGCCACTTCGAATGTTCTGTCGCCAGTTGTTTCTTCCCGGCCGCGCTCAGCGAATAGTACTTTGCACACTGATTATTCTCAGAAACCCTCCACTTCGATGCGAGCCATCCCTGCCGTTCGAGACGGTGAAGAGCGGGATATAGAGAGCCGGTCTCAACCTGCAGGAGGTTGCCCGAGCGGGTGCGGATCGCCTGGGCGATGCGTGACCGTGTTGAGCGCCCCACTGCAAGGTTTGAAGAATCAGCAAATCGAGTGTTCCTTGCAGGAGCTCAACTCTGTTGCGGTACGGTTCGCCGTCTGCCATGGCCGTAGACAACCTACCGCTATCACATAAGGCGTAGCGCGTCTACTACCCTTTATTTGTGTGCTATCTGTGCTCGGTTACAAAGAAATGAATAGGCGGGAGAGCAATCGCTTGCCCTCCCAAAATTGCAACAGTATGAAGTCGCCCGGTCGGCTATTGCGGCTCGCCGGAGATCGGATTCAATAAATGAGGAATGAGGTCCGGCTTCTGCGTGAAATCAAACATCCCGGCCAGCGAGCCCATCGAATGAGCCGAGCCCTTCGATGATAAAGATGGAGAAAAAAGAACGCATCATTGGCGATTTCGCTCCTTCCGAATGATTCCGAAAACAACTAACACAATCCCGAGTCCAAGCGGTAAGAGGCTTTTGGGTTCCGGTGTTGATGCAAATTGCAGGTTATCGATGCCTGGATTCGCTGCCGATACGATTTCAAGCGATTGGATATCGCTAACCGAATCACGAATGATCCAATTTGAGATCGACGACACACCCTGCGCGTATACTGGCTGGCAGGCGCTCGAAGCGGTGGCGCCTAAAGCCGCCAATGCAACTAGCGCGCCACATAGAGTAACAGTTTTGATCACTTGGAACTCATCCTCCTGAGCCGCAGATTCAAGGGTAAGGGCGGCGTATGAAAGGTATATGAACGCTCTATGAACGGACTGTTTCTCGAGTTGGTCTAAACGGCGCTTGGCAAATAAAAATCGCGATATAGTAAGGGACTTAAGCAATCAAGGAGCAAAATATGGCCGGGAAATTTGAGTTGAAGAAGTCGAAGGATGGACAGTTTTACTTTCATCTGAAAGCTGCGAACGGAGAGATTATTCTCGTTAGCGAACTGTACAAAGCGAAGGCATCAGCCGAGCACGGCATCGAGTCCGTAAAGAAGAACGCCCTCGATGACAAGCATTACGAGCGTAAGCAGACACAGAAGGGTCAGCCGATGTTCAACCTAAAGGCCCCCAACCACGAAGTTATCGGGACCAGTGAAAGCTATAGCGGCGCCGAAGCGCGCGATGCGGGAATCGAAGCCGTGAAGCGCGATGCCCCTGAGGCGCCAGTAGAAGATTTGTCGGCGTAATCTTGCCCAGGAGTCCAAGGGACCATCGACTGGTCCCCTTGAAACCGGGCGCGTACTTATTGGAGAGGCAACTCGCCGTTCTTAGCTGTTTCCTCTTCAGAGTCCGGAATGCAGGAAGCTGCTGCCACCTGGTCGTTCTCTTCCATACGGACGAGGCGGACGCCCTGGGTCGAGCGGCCCGCTTGGCGGATCTCAGTTGATTCGAGACGGATGATCTTTCCATCCTTCGTGATGATCATCAGGTCAGTAGCCTCACGCACGGACAAGACCGCAACAACTTTACCAACCTTAGCGGTCGTCTTCATATTGATGACTCCCTTGCGCCCTCGGCCAGTGAGACGATAGGTCTCCAATGCTGTTCGTTTTCCGTATCCGTTTTCGGAGATCGAGAGAATGAGGCCGTTGTCTTCAACGATTTCAAGGCCGATCAGGTAGTCGCCTTCATCGAGATCCATTGCACGGACGCCACGTGCCTGGCGTCCCATGGCTCGAACTTCTTCCTCATTGAAACGGATCGCCATGCCTTCGTGCGAACCAAGGAAGATATACTTGTCGCCCGTGGTGATGGCAGCGCCGAGCAACTCGTCGCCGTCGTCGAGCGCAACTGCTATGATGCCGCGCGCCAGGGGGTTGTCAAACTCAGTGAGCTCGCACTTCTTGATAACGCCCTGTCGAGTCACCATAACAATAAACTTACCGGCTTCGAATTCCTTAACGGATAAGAAGGCCTTGACACTTTCATCGGGCTGCAGGTTGATCAGCCCGGACATATGCTTTCCCCGCCCTATGGTGCTGGCATCCGGAATCTCATAAATCTTAAGCCAGTAGACGCGGCCTTTATTCGTGAAGATAAGCAGATAAGAGTGCGTGGAGGCGATGACCAGGTGCTCAACGACATCCTCGGACCGCGTACCCATTCCGATGCGGCCCTTTCCGCCTCGCGATTGTCTCCGATAGGTATCTACGGAAGTACGTTTCAGGTAGCCGCCACGCGATACTGTGACCGCCACGTCTTCCATCTGCACCAGGTCTTCCAGCCGGATCTCGCCCGTATCTTCGATAATTTGTGTGCGGCGTTCGTCGCCGAAGTCTTTCTGTACCTCCTTCAGTTCCTTGATGATCAGACTTTTCAGCACTTTTTCGGAGCCGAGGATTTCCAGATATTCTCCAATGAGCCGCTCGATCTCTGCCAGCTCGTCGAGGATTTTCTGCTGCTCCATGCCGGTGAGGCGCTGCAGCTGCAGCTCGATAATCGCTTGCGCCTGGCGCTCACTGAACTCGAAGGTGCTGATGAGGCCTTCTCGCGCTTCTCTAGGCGTCTTAGCCGCCCGAATCAAGCCGATAACAGCGTCCAATTGATCAAGCGCCTTCTTGAAGCCGAGGAGGATGTGCTCGCGTTCGCGCGCCTTACGCAACAGATAATCAGTACGCCGCCGAACAACGTCGGTCCGGTGCTCAATGAAGCGCTTGATCAGATCGACAAGACCAAGCTCCTTTGGCTGGCCATTCACGATCGAGAGCATGATCACGCCGAAGTTGATCTGCAGCTGCGTCTGTTTATATAGGTTGTTCAGAACTACTTCAGCATTTTCGCCGCGCTTGAGAGGGAAGACGATCCGCATACCGTCGCGATCACTTTCGTCGCGCGGTTCTGCCATACCTTCGAGCTTCTTTTCGGAGATCAGCGACGCGACGTGTTCGATCAGTCGCGCTTTGTTGACCTGGAATGGCAGTTCCGTTACAACGATCGCCTCGTTGTCTCGCCCGAACTTCTCGGTCGCCGCTTTGGCGCGAAGCTTGACGCTGCCACGACCCCTGGTGAAGTAGTCGAGAATGCCCTGACGTCCTAAGATGAACCCGCCGGTAGGGAAATCCGGACCCTGAACCAACTCCAATATCTTGCTCAGCGTCGTGGTTGGCTCCTGAATCAGGAGTATTGCGGCATCGATAATTTCTTTTAAATTGTGTGGCGGAATGTTGGTCGCCATTCCAACAGCGATGCCGGAAGAGCCGTTGATCAGGAGGTTCGGAACGCGCGAAGGGAGGACCTCCGGCTCGTGTTCGCTGTCATCGTAGTTAGGGCGAAAATCAACGGTCTCCTTGTCGATATCCTCAAGTAGCGTACCCGCAATTTTCGCCAGTCGGGCCTCGGTGTATCGCATGGCCGCCGGGGGGTCGCCATCGACCGAACCGAAGTTGCCCTGGCCATCGATCAACGGATAACGCAACGAAAAGGCCTGCGCCATTCGAACTAGCGAATCGTAGACCGGAGCATCCCCGTGAGGGTGAAATTTGCCCAGAACCTCGCCCACGATCTTTGCGCATTTTCGCGGCGGACGACTGTGGTGCAGCCCCATTTCGTGGAGACCGAAGAGAATCCGCCGGTGTACGGGTTTGAGGCCGTCGCGCACATCGGGTAACGCACGTCCTACGATCACGCTCATCGCGTAATCGAGGTACGAGCGCTTCATCTCGTCTTCGATATTGATCGGAATCAGGTTCTTGCTATCGCCAGCGGGTGGGAATAAACTCCCGTCGCTTGGGGGATTTTGATCGGCCAAAAAAAAACTCCTGACAACGGATAGGAACTTACAGGGCAAGTGCTTGGTGCGCTATAAGTTAACCCTTGATTTCGCTGTCTTTTTATTTTACCAGTTTCGCCAGCACAAACGGGCCTGAAGGATCCGTCGATACCGCACAGACATTAGCGAAGGATTGCAATTTCGTCAAAATCATTTAAGCTAGGTGCTTAGCTTCAGGTAAACAATTCAGGGTTAGTTCACAGAGCTCCGTTCGCTCTCTTCTCAACAATTTGGAGGTTTGTATGTTAAGACGCACCTTAGCTGTCGTACAGGTGACGCTTGTTTTCTGTGCATTGCTCGCAGGTCAGACTTTTCGCGGAGGCGTTTCGGGAACGGTAGTCGATCAATCAGGAGCAGTTGTGTCGAATGCTTCCGTGAAGCTGGCCGGAACGGACACGGGCCTGACGCGCACGATTCAGACGACCAGCGGGGGAGAGTTTACGTTTCAGGATCTCCCTCTCGGCAGGTATTCCATCACGGTCACCGATGCAGGTTTTCAAACGGAACAGATCAATGACATCAACGTTGAAGCAGGAAAGATCTTTAACCTGCAGGCGAAGCTCTCAGTAGCGGCGCAGGCTATGGCAGTCGAGGTTTCGGCGGCAACCGTTGCGATCGAGACGTCGTCATCCGCATTGACCAGCGTCATCCCGACTAAGGCAATCCTTGACGTGCCTCTCAACGGGCGCGACTTCACCCAGCTTCTGAAACTGAATCCAGGCACAAACGCAGCCGGCTCGGTAAATGGCAGTCGGACGAACGCCATCAACTGGCAAATCGACGGCGCCGACAATAACGACGAATGGCACAACAGCGCCGCCGTCAATCAGGGCGGCGTCTCCGGCATCGCCGGGACCCTTTTACCTATTGATGCGATCGACGAATTCTCGCTGCAGAGCAACAGCAACGCCGAACAGGGACGAAACAGTGGCGGCACTTTGAACCTCGTCATCAAATCCGGCACCAATGCTTTCCACGGCTCTCTGTACTATTTCAATCGCAACGAATTTTTGGCGGCCCGCAACTGGTTTACGCCCGCTTCGAGCCCAACCCAGGAATTGAGGAACAATCAGGAAGGCGGCTCGCTAGGTGGCCCGATCTGGCACAATCACACGTTCTTTTTCCTGACTTACGAACAGCAGAACTATGTAGCGGGCAACACGGCTCAAGGCACGACACCGAGCGCAGCGTGGGTTGCGCAGGGCGCGCAAGTGCTGGGCCGTTATGGCGTGCCGGTGAATCAAGTCTCGCTGAACCTGATCAATACGCTATGGCCAGCGAATTCGCTCACGGGACCAGCATCCCAGAACAACTTCTTCAGCACAGCCAATAATATTTCAGATAGTTATAACGGGATCATCAAGCTTGACCACATCTTCAACGAGAAGAACAATATCGCATTTCGTTACTTCGGTGGAACTGGCTCACAAACCGCGGAGGCAGGCTCCGCTGTTCCCTATTACTACCAGGTGGCGCCCAGCCGGATGCATAACTTCTCGCTGGTCTATAACACGGTTATTTCGCCAAGGTTCGTAGCGCAAACAGTAGCGGGCGTCAATTACTTCAAGCAGGTATTCAATGACGCAAACACCGGTTTCAATATTCCCGCGTTGGGGCTGAACACCGGCGTTACTAACCCGAGCCTTTACGGATCGCCCGACATCAGCATTACAGGTTTCGACGAGATCGGCGTAACGCCGCCGCTCGGGCGCATTGACACCACGGGACACATCGACGAAACCTTTACTTACACTATGGGAAAACATCAATTCCGCTTCGGAGGTGAATATCGTCGAGCGCGCCTGGATGTTTTCTATGACCGCAACAAGCGAGGCGTGTTTACGTTCGATGGTTCGCAGGGACCGCTTGCGGCAACCAGTCCTACCGACACCTGGGGGACCGGGACCGCCTCTTTAAACTCACTCGCCGACTTTTTAGCCGGCCGTCTCGATTCGAACAAAGCCTCCATCACCTATGGAGAATTGCAGCGCAATTACTATCTGAATGGAACAAGTGTTTTCTTCCAGGACACCTGGAAGGTACAGCCGAATCTCACTCTAAATTACGGAGTCAACTGGCTGTATCAAAGCCCCATTTCGGATCCTACCGGACGCATCTCGACCTTCATTCCGGCGGATGGCGGCATCACCTATGTCAATCAGATCGGCACGCTTTGGCCACGTGACTGGAATAATTTCGCGCCGCGCTTCGGCTTCGCCTACACGCCTAAATTCTCGAGCAAGCTGGTTGTACGCGGTGGCTACGGTATCTATTATCAAGTTCCGAACGTAAATTACTTCGGAGATAACCGGCCCGGCAATGGCGGCGCTACCGGTATCCTGGCGAATCCCGGTGGCATCTCGCCGGTTTATACGCTCGCCAATAGCGACCCCCTGCAGATCCAGTACGGAGTGCCTGTATTTGGAGATTCTTCTTTCCCGACCGGCCCCTTCGGCGCCTTTTCCGTGAGCCAGCACTTTATCACGGGCTACAGCCAGAATTCGAATCTTAACGTCCAATACCAACTCAGCCAGAGTTCCGTCCTGGAGGTCGGGTACACCGGATCTCTAAGCCGGCATTTACCCGTCACGCTCGATCTAAACCAGATCCCCTTGGGAGGCGGAACGCGGCCCTATGCTGCTTCGTTTCCAAATCTTGCGACCATCAACGAGGTTCAGTCTGTCGGCAACGGCTACTACAACGGTTTTATCGCCTCGCTGCGAACAACCAGTTTTCACGGCATCACTACCAAGCTCAATTACACTTACGGACATTCACGCGATGACCTTTCGGGGACGCGGGGAATCATTCCTCAGAACAGCTACAATTTGCTTGGTGATTATGGCAACTCGGACTACGATATCCGGCATTCCTTCGCAGGATTCATAAGCTACGCGGCGCCTTCGCCATCACGATTTAAGTTACTTTTAGGTGGGTGGCAGTTCAATAGTCTTTTGACTTTCTACAGCGGCTTGCCATTCACGGTCTTTTCCGGTTCGGACACGAGTCTGACTGAAGAGAATCATGACCGGGCAGAGATCGTGGGGGATCCATTCCAGAACGTTCCAGCGAATGTTCAGGGTTCGCATGCATACTGGTTCAATCCGAGCGCATTCGCGCAACCGGCGCTCGGCACCTATTCGAATCTGTCGCGCAATTCTCTTGCCGGGCCGCCAACTTATCAGGTCGATTTTTCGGTTTTCAAAAACACTAAAATCACGGAACGCATCACCACTCAGCTACGGCTCGAGATATTTAACCTGTTCAATACCTTGGATCTCTCACCCCCCAAAACCTCGGTAGGAAGCAGCGGCCTGGGGCAAATCACTTCGACTCTGGACGTCTATAACGGCGCGCTCGGAATAGGGACCGGAGCCCCGCGCAACGTCCAACTGGCATTTAAGATCCTTTTTTAAGGGTATGTAGCGGATAAGGTGCCCTCATTCGCTACACTGAGTGTAACGGCCACATGTTATCGATTGTCATCCCCATTCACAATGAGGAACCGGCCATTCTGCCTCTTTATGACCGCCTTGCGACGGTCTTGGAGGGATTGCGGCGCCGGTACGAGATTATCTTCGTGGATGATGCGTCGACTGATCGCAGTTTCGATCTTCTGGCAAATCTTGTCGAGACGGACGCGCATCTTAAGGTGCTTCGTTTGCGCCGGAATTTCGGACAGACCGCCGCTTTGGCAGCAGGTTTTGACGAGGCCGAGGGTGATGTGATTGTCTCTCTCGATGGCGATCTGCAGCACGATCCAGAGGATATTCCGCTGCTTCTCGAAAAGATCGAAGAAGGATTCGATATAGCGAGCGGCTGGCGGAAGGATCGGGTCGATAACGCCGTGACGCGCAAGATCCCGTCTCGGATTGCCAACTGGATGATGAAGAATGCTTCGGGCGTTGATTTACATGACTTTGGAACAACCTTCAAAGCCTATCGCTCTGAAATTCTTAAGGATGTAAATCTGTATGGGGAGCTGCATCGCTTCATACCGGCTTTGGCGAGTTTCTACGGGGCACGCGTGACGGAAGTGCCGATCAAGAATATTCAGCGTCCGAATGGAGCGTCGCATTACGGCTTAAGCCGCACTTTTCGTGTCTTCTTCGATATTCTGACGATCAAGTTTCTGCTGCGTTACCTGACGCGTCCCATGCACTTTTTCGGCAAGTGGGGATTGGCAGGCATCGGCTTGGGAAGTGCACTGCTTCTCTGGATGCTAGTCTCGAAACTTGCCGGGCAAGATATCATCACCGAGCATGGCCCGCTGCTCGTGGCGGCAGCTCTGCTTTGGCTGTCGGGGCTGATGGCATTCAGCACCGGCCTCATCGGAGAGGTACTGATGCGCACCTATTTTGAGAGCCAGGGCCGCCGTATTTATGCGATTCGTGAGATCCGAAGCCGCCGTGAACATGTGACCGATGGCGCTTGTTGACGCCTATCGGTTTGTCATTTTCGATTACGGCGGGGTGCTAGTCGGGCAGCAGCCGAATAGCGACAAGGCGAGAATGGCCGCCCTGTTGCATACCCAGGCCGACGTTTTTGAAGAGTTGTACTGGGCCAGACGCCTTGAATACGACCAAGGCGCCCTGACAGCGGCTGACTACTGGCATGACATCGCGCGCAACACCGGTGCCGCAATCGAGATAAGAATCGTTGAGCAGCTCGTGGCGATTGACACCGCAGGCTGGATGCATTTCGACGAAGTGATGTGGCAATGGCTTGACGACCTGCGAGCGGCGGGCAAGCGGCTCGCAATGCTCTCGAATATGCCGCGCGACCTAGGTGAAGCTTTGAAGGCCCGTACGCGGAGGCTCGAGGTGTTCAATCAGGTCACGCTCTCCTACGAATTGAAGTCGGTAAAGCCTGACGCCGCCATTTATCAGCATTGCCTGTCGGGATTAGGCGCCGCATCAAAGGACGCGCTCTTTTTTGACGACAAGATTGAAAACGTTCGAGGCGCGGAGAGCCTCGGAATTCGAGCCGAGCAGTTCTTTGATCGCGATACGCTTCTGCTCAAAGCTCGCGGTTAACAGACCCACACTCTATTCGACAATCGCGGGAAGGGCCGGCGAGGTTTCCGAATGGATTTCGGTGGTGCCGCGGGTCCAGTAACTCTCGAATAAACCCGACATGGCTTCGGCAAAACCATCGTGCTCAAAAACCAGCGAAGTCCACGAGGGACGCGTGAGGACGGGGTCAAGAAGAGCCACCAGACCGCGATACCCATCAAACAAGGCAAGTTTTAGAGGCAGGCGGTCGAGAGATCTGATCTCTACTCCGACCTGATGATACTCACGAAGACGTTCGCGATGTTCCGGATCGATCTGGCCTGCTTCGATAAGAAGCCTGGACCGCACACCTCTGCGTGCAGCCTCCTTGACAAGCTGTTCGTCGAGGGGATCCACCGCAAAGGGCGGCCGCGAGAACTCGACGTAACTCTGATCGACAGTCGTTAACATCCGGCGATATTGGATCGCTGTCTGCATTGGGTCGTTAACGAGATTGAGGAAGTCGAGGGTGCCGCGCCCATCCTGCCCTTCCAGAAATGCGGATCTAAGATCCTCGATAAGACCGCTAGCAAGACGAGCCTGTTCAGTTAGTTCGTTTTGCAGTGTGCGGGTTCGCCGCGTCAGGTAACTCGGTATAGCGACGCTCGGGTCCACTGCTGAAAACAGCTTTGTCTTTTCCTGGACAACTTGCGCGAATCCCTTCTCGACAAGGCTGTCCAGCACTTCATAGATCTTTTGACGAGGCACATGGGATCGTGCCGCGAGTTCGAGCGCTTTGAAACGCGGATGGCCAATCAGTACCATATACGAGCGAGACTCGTAAGCGTTTAGTCCAACCTGTTGCAATCGGCGCCAGTTGACTTGGTAATCTGCTGCCGTTATTTCCCGGCTCTTCATCGAACCGAGAACATATCACATTGCATCAACCGATGGGAGCGATCAAAGGGCATGTCTGAGCGGCGTTGTCGGAGGCTTTCGAAAACGCGCTGCTAGACTTGTGGCTGAACCGGTCTGCGAGTCTACTAATGCCTCACCTCGACTTGCCGCGTACGCTTGGAGCTTTACGCACCAGCCGATATTTCGATCAGCTTGAAAGTGCTCGGAGCTTGAAAGAAGAGCTTCGCACCAATCTTCTCTGCAAGCTCGACCGGGGCGAGACGCTTTTTCCGGGCGTGGTGGGCTTTGACGACACGGTAGTTCCGCAGATCGTAAACGCGGTACTTTCGCGTCACAATTTCATCTTGCTCGGCTTGCGAGGCCAAGCGAAAACGCGTCTGGCGCGAACGCTTACGAGATTACTGGATCCGCACATGCCTTATATTGCGGGCTGCGAAATCCGCGATAATCCGCTTCATCCTATCTGCCGCGAATGCCGTGACAAGATAGCCTTGCTGGGCGATGAAACACCCGTTGCCTGGGTGGCCGCCGAAGACCGGTATGTCGAAAAGCTTGCCACGCCGGACGTGACCATCGCCGACATGATTGGGGACATCGATCCAATCAAAGCGGCGCGCACGGGACAAGCCATCAGCAATGAGCTAAACATTCACTACGGCCTGGTGCCGCGGGCCAATCGGGGAATTTTCGTAATTAATGAACTGCCTGACCTTGCCGGAAAGGTTCAAGTAGGGCTTTTCAACGTCATGCAGGAAGGGGATGTGCAGATTAAAGGCTATCCCGTTCGCCTGCCGCTGGACGTCGCAATGGTCTTCACTGCCAATCCCGAAGACTACACAGCGAGAGGCAAGATCATCACGCCGCTGAAAGACCGCATCGGAAGCGAGATTCGTACTCATTACCCGCTGACTGTCGACCAGGGCATCGCCATAACGAAGCAGGAGGCGTGGACCAGGCGGCGGTCGCCGGTGGCGGTCGAAGTGCCGCCGTATATTCACGAGGTAGTGGAGCAGATCGCGTTTCTGGCGCGCGAGGATAAGCGCATCGACAAGCGCTCAGGTGTGTCACAGCGGCTTCCCATTACGGTGCTGGAAAACGTGGTCTCAAACGCGGAGCGACGGTCACTGAAGGTTAAGGAAGGCGAGGCGGTGCCCCGCATTCTGGATCTCTATGCCGCGCTTCCCTCGATTACCGGCAAGCTTGAGCTCGAATATGAAGGCGAGCTGAAGGGCGGCGACGCAGTGGCACGGGAGATTATCAGAAGCGCCGTGGGGAAGATTTACAGCTCCTATTTCGACGGAGCCAACCTTCGTCCAGTGACCCAATGGTTTGAGCTGGGCGGTTCGCTGCGGCTGGATGAAGAAATGCCGGCGTCGCGCATTGTGGACGAACTCGGCCGTATTCAGGATCTGCTTTCTTTCACGAAAAAGCTGGGCTTGGGAGAGAGCGAGACCGACGCACTGCGCGCCTCCGCCGGCGAATTCATCCTCGAAGGTCTATATGCGCACAAACGCATCAGCCGCAATGAGGAGCTTGCGTTTGTGGCCGGCGAGCGGCCCTCGCGCGAAGAACGTGGACGGGATGAACGGGACGAAAGGCGGGGCGGTCTTGATCCTCGCGATCCCCGTCGCGGCGGTCCCGGAGGCGGCGGCCGCCGAAATCTCAACTAGCTCATTCGTCATCGGGCGCTTATATGAGGCGGATTTCCTACACGAAGTTTTCAGAAGAGGATCTCGGCATCGAGATGGACGATCTGCTTCGTGCGCTATCGGACTTCTTTCTGCAGAGCGGCTTTCAAAATCCGTACATGCAGTTCACCGAGTTTGATGAGCATACTCTCGAGAATCTCAAGCGCGCGATCGAGCAAGCATTGGAAAGCGGCGAACTGTTCGATCCGGAGCGCATGGAGCAGATGCGGCAGCGGCTGGAGCAAATGTCGGCGGCGCAACGCGAGCAGCTGTTGCAAAATTTGGCTGAGAAGCTCGAACAAGGCGGCTACATCAACAGCGATGGCGATCCTCCCGAAACGCCTTCCGCCCCGGGTTCCCGAGGCGGCCCGGAATCACGGATGCACTTCGAGGTAACCGATAAAGCCATCGATTTTTTGGGTTTCAAGACGCTGAAAGACCTGCTAGGTTCGCTTGGTAAATCCAGCTTCGGTGCTCACGACACACGCGATCTCTCAACGGGAGTGGATGCAAGCGGCGGAGCGAAAAACTACGAATTTGGAGATACGCTCAATCTGGATATCAGCGCGACTTTGTTTTCAGCGGTCGGACGCGAAGGCTTAAAGCTGCCGCTGAATCTTGAATATTCGGATTTGTATGTTCACCAGTCCGAATATCAAAGTTCCTGCGCAACCGTACTCATGCTCGACTGCAGCCACAGCATGATTTTGTATGGAGAAGATCGCTTCACACCGGCGAAGAAGGTTTCGCTGGCGCTGGCGCATCTGATCAAAACGCAATATCCGGGTGATTCCCTGCGCTGCGTGCTGTTTCATGACACCGCGGAGGAGATGCGTCTTTCAGATCTGGCTAGAGTACAGGTTGGTCCTTACTATACGAACACGCGTGATGGCCTGATTCTCGCGCAACGGCTTCTCGCGCAAGAGAAGAAGGACATGAAGCAGATCATCATGATCACCGACGGCAAGCCTTCGGCCTTGACCCTGGAGGACGGCCGAATCTACAAGAACGCGTTCGGGCTGGACCCTCTGGTGATCAGCCAGACTCTGGAAGAAGTGGCGCGCTGCAAGAAACGCGGAATCATAATTAATACTTTTATGTTGGCTAGTGACTTCGGGCTCGTGCAGTTTGTGCAGAAAATTACGCAAATGTGCCGGGGGAAGGCGTATTTCACGACGCCATACACTCTGGGGAACTATCTGTTGATGGACTACATGAATCGTAAGACCCGAACGATCCATTAAGGCGTCCGGTTAATGACTATTAGGTAAAAGCGTCAGTAAACGAGGGTATAGAAACGTGCGTCTATGATGTCGATATCATAAGGGTAGACAGAAACGATGGCCGGCTTACGATCCTCTTCTTTCCGTTACTATATCCATGATGCCGTAGGCTCATGCCGGCTTCAGCTAATAGGTGAACTGACGGAAGCCGAGGTAGAGGATTTGAATGGTTGCTGGAGTACAGTAAAGACCACGCTGGGATCGCGTAAGCTGCTGCTTGATCTATATGCCCTTCGCAGTGTGGACGAAGCCGGCAAGCAATGGTTGGCCGGCATGGCACAGGAGGGTGCGCTCTACTCACCCGACGAATACCTGCGCGATCTGGTGGCTGGAAAACATATGGCTGGGACTGAGGCGGATCGTCCCGCACCCAAAACGAGCCGGTTCGGCCGAGTGGTAGCGTTCCTACGCGGCGTGGATATCGAAGCCGCCAAATAGCAGAATCAAACTAGAACCGTAAAAGCCGATTCGATCCGTTCGATAGGGCGGTAAGCGGTATCGCGCTCGACTGGCCGACGGCCAGCTTCCCGAATCAAACGCAACAGGTCTTGACGCCGCAGATGTTGGGCCGTAGTGGCGCCGGCATCGTGGTAAATCTTCTCTTCGACCACGGTTCCATCGATGTCATTCGCGCCAAACCGCTGCGCAATCTGGGCGACCCCGGGCGTCATCATGATCCAATATGCCTTGATGTGGGGAATGTTGTCGAGCATCAGACGCGAGATCGCGATCTGTTTGATGTCGTCAAAACCGCTTGTTTTGGGCAAATGCGCCAAAGCCGTATTGGCAGGATGGAACGCCAGCGGAATAAACGTGACAAAGCCTCCCGTCTCATCCTGCAGAGCGCGGAGCCGAATCAAATGGTCCACCTGGTCTTCCGCAGTCTCTATGTGTCCGTATAGCATTGTGCAGTTGCTTTTCAAGCCGATCTGGTGCGCGAGCCGCGCGGTCTCCAGCCATTCATCGCCGTCGATCTTGTGATCGCAGATGATGCGTCGAACGCGTTCGGAAAAGATCTCGGCACCACCGCCGGGCATGGAATCAACTCCAGATTCTTTCAGACGTTCGAGCGTTTCGCGTAAGGAAAGTTTGGCTCGCTTCGCCAGGTAGGCAACCTCTACCATGGTGAAGGCCTTGAGGTGCACTTGGGGATATCGTTCTTTGAGCCCAGCAATCATCTGGCAGAACCAGTCCAGGGTGAGCTCAGGATGCAAACCCCCAACAATGTGGAACTCGGTAACCGACTCTGAGTAGCCTTTCCCAGCCACCTCCCAGACCTGCTCGAGCGACATGGTGTAGGCCGAAGGATCTTTGGCCTTTTTGCCGAAAGCACAAAGACGGCAACTTGCAACACAAACATCGGTCGGATTGATGTGCCGGTTTACGTTGAAGTAGGTGGTTTCTCCGTGCAGCCGTTCGCGAACAAGGTTAGCCAGATAGCCCAGCGTCAGGATATCCGGGCTGCGAAACATGCATACGCCATCCTCATAGGAGAGGCGTTCGCCGGCCTCGACCTTTTCGAAGATCGGTTTCAGCCGGGCGTCTTCAATTGCAGGACGCTGGGAGGCGATTGTAAGTGTTGCCATTTAATTAAGGTCTCGATAGGTGTAAGGAGCGCGTGTACAGAATGTCGGCCGCCCAGAAGGCGAAAAAAAGGACACTGACGTAGCCGTTCACGGTGAAGAAGGCGGCGTTCACTCGCGAGAGATCGTGAGGCTTTACGAGGCCGTGCTCGTATACCAGCAAGATTCCCACCGCCAGGATGCCCGCAAGGCTCAGCGGCCCCAAATGAAAGGTAACAACGAGCGCGATCAAACAAGCGATCATAGCCGCGTGCAGAAGCTTAGAAACGCTGAGTGCACCTTCTATTCCCAGGCGGCGCGGAATGCTGTGCAAGCCTTCGGCACAATCAAACTCAAAGTCCTGGCAGGCATAGATCACGTCAAAGCCGGCGGTCCAGAACATGACGGCAGCAGTCAGCCAGAGAATGCGGGGATCAAGACTGCCCCGGATGGCGATCCACGCGGCGGCGGGCGCAATGCCAAGGCAGAAACCCAGGATCAAATGGGAAAACAGGGTGAAGCGCTTAGAGAAAGAATAGCCGAAAAGAAGCGCAAGAGCGACCGGGGAAAGCAGGAAGCACAAGGGACCAAGCTGACGGGCCGCCCAGAGAAACACGAGCGAGCAAACTATCGTGAAACCCCAGGCGAAGCGGGCTGATAGCAGGCCCGCAGGCAAATGACGCTGAGCAGTGCGCTTGTTTCGGCCATCAATTGCGGAGTCCAGGAGGCGATTGAACGCCATCGCCGCCGAGCGCGCCGACACCATGGCAACCACAATCCAGAAGAAGCGCCAGCCCAGCCCATCCAGCTCAAAGCCTCCGGCTCTCCAGGCGAGCAAAGCAGCCGTAAGCGCAAAAGGCAAGGCGAACACGGAGTGCTCGAACTTGATCATCTCAAGCGTCAGACACAGGCGTTTCCAGAAGCGGCGCATTAGTCGGTAGAACCTCTATTTTACGGGATAGGCAGGCGGCAGTTGTATTGTTGAAATTCTGACTTCGATGCAAGAAGGAGGCTTTCGCAATTGGGTAATCGGTTTTTCTTAAACCGTCGGGGCTGGCTTGGTTCGGTGGCGGCAGGCACTTTACTAACCGCATCCGATGTGGCACGAGTGGACGCGCAGGACGAGGAGGGACAGCATAAAGCGCCTCTCGATCTTTCGCAATTCGAGCCTCGGAGCATGCTGCATGTGAAGGAGACGCATGTGCAGCAGGCGAAATATCCGGTCATCGACATCCATTGCCATTTGACCTTTTCGGCAAAAAGCACGAACGGTGTGCCGGTCGCTTCAGAGCGGCGATACCTTTGCTCTCCCGACTCCGCTTTGGCGGTTATGGACCGGCTCAATATTCGCGCGCTGACCAATCTTACCGGAGGCTTCGGCCCGGGCCTGGCGGAGGTTGTTCAGAAATTCGACAAAGCCTACCCCGGCCGGTTCTACACGTTCACGGAGCCTTCCTACAATCGTTTTCTCGAACCTGACTACCCGAAATTGCAAGCGCAGGCCATTGCGGATGCGCATGCTGCGGGCGCCCGAGGGCTGAAGATCCTCAAAACGCTAGGGCTCTTTTTGCGAAGCAACATTGGCGACGGCCGACTTGTGACGGTCGACGACCCGCGTTTCGATCCCATGTGGGACGCGTGCGGTAAGCTGGGAATCCCAATAGCGATTCACGTGTCAGACCCACTTGCGTTTTTCCTTCCCACCGACCGGTTTAATGAACGGTTTGAAGAGCTAAACAATCATCCTTCCTGGTCTTACTACGGTCGGGATTTTCCAAGCAATAGCGAAATTCTGGAAGCGCGCAACCGGGTCTTTGCCCGGCATCCCAAAACGCAGTTCATCGTTCTGCACGTCGGCAATTTCGCGGAAGATCTGGAAAATGTCAGCACGAACCTGGACCGGTTCCCCAATATGCATGTGGATATTGCAGCGCGTATCGGCGAGCTCGGAAGGCAGCCCCGTACGGCTCGCAAGTTCTTTGACAAGTATCAGGATCGGATTCTGTTTGGTACCGACGCTACGCCGAACGCGACGGAGGTTCCGCAGCAGGTATACAACGACAAGCTCTATCAGATCTACTTTCGTTTTCTCGAAACAGACGACGAATACTTCGACTACGCACCGGCGAACGTGCCTCCGCAAGGCCGCTGGCGTATTTACGGGTTGGAGCTACCGGACGCCGTCTTGCGTAAGGTCTACCACGAAAATGCGGCGCGGCTGCTGCATGTCAAAGTTTGATTCCGGACCGGCAGCCGATGGGGTTCGCTTGTCCCGCTCACTGCTGCGGGAGGGCAATGTTCGAGTACGCGGAAGTGCCTGCGGCGTTGGTCGCGCGGACCCGGTAGAAGACGAGCTTCACGCCGACATCGCGGCTCTCGTCAACGTAGGAGGTCGATTCGGCCGGTAGCTTTGAGACCGGCTGCCATTTGCCCCCATATCCCTCACGCCGCTCGATCAAGATCGTGGCCGGATGTCCGCCGTGTACGGCCCAGCCTAATTGGATGTTTCCGTTCGAGTTCTTAGCGCTGAGATCACTCGGCGCCTCCGGCAATTCCGGCCAGTCGAAAAAGGTCTGGTCCGCAACGGCCATCGCGGCATCACTCAGCGGCAAGTTTTCCAGACGGTCGTGACCGCCCGGCGCCCACGCAATCTTGCTCTTCTTTCCTGTTGTAATGTCCACCAACACAGGATTCGTTATTCCCGAGCCTTCAACCTTTAGCGTGAAGATTTCCTTTCGGCCCTGATCTCCCGGCTTACTGAGCACCGGGAGCCACCAAGCGATGATCGTCTTTCCGCTCGCTGACCGAAATGCGTACGTGCGTGGTCTCGGCAGCTTCGCCGACAGGGATTTGGCCTCGAGCTTGATTGCGGGCTCCGGATGGGCATCGGAGAAGAGAGCGTAGGTGTTCTGCATTGCCGAAAACACCCGGCGCGGTGCAAAATCATCGGAACGGTATCGCATTCCGTGCAACAGCCCGAAGTCGTCGAACTCATTGCCGTCGGTTGCACCGACGATCAGCCACACAAAGGTACGAACCCCCTCGGCCCGATCGATAATTAAGCCCCTCGGTACATACTTGGCTTGCACAGATTCGTCGGAGCCAGTCCACGAGGGGATACCATCGTTGAACTCGTCGTCCCAAAAGACGAGCTCCCGCTTCACGCGCGCATAGTGGCGCACCATGTCTCGTAAAGGTTTGGAGGACGAATTCGTATCGAAATTCTCGCTGGCTGCTTCCGGATTGAGATTGTGCCCGTATCCGGGGTAATTGTGATATGCAAAGACATCGATGGAAGCCGCGCAGGCACAGGCATCGAGGGCACGTTTAGCGAAGGGGAGATCGGCGCCCGCCAGTCCCCCGAAAACGGCTTTCGCGTTCGGATCGGCGTCATGAATTGCTGCCGCGGCCGCCTTGAAAAGCTTTCCATAATCTTCGGGATTGGCGACCGGATTCCAGTACTCGATGTTCGGCTCGTTCCAGACCTCGTAATATTCCACGCGGCCCCTAAAGTGCTTCACCATCCATGTCACGTAACGGCTGAAGGCTTCGACCTGCTCTGCACTCTTTGGCGGCCAAAATACGGAGTATAGGCTTCGATCCGGATTGTGAAAACTACCGGGCTCGGGAGTAATGAGCTCTGGAACCCGTGCAACGGGCGAAGTATACAAGGGGTTGCCATACAGCAATTGAATTTCGATGTGGACGCCGTTTTCCCGCAGAGAATCGACGTAATCGTCGAGCTTCGGATCGACGGAATACTCTCCTGGCCGGCGTTCTACCCAATCCCAACTCGTGTAATCGGAGCTATTCTCATATTGGCCGATCCGGATGAAATTGATTCCGGCATCGAACATGCGAGTCCACCACCATCGATTCCAGGGAATGAACGGGTCGCGGGGCAGGTCTGAGTTAATGCCAAATCCGTCGTGTATCTGGCTCGAGCGGCGCGGAGTGAGCTGATCGTCATGATCGTCGCCGGCGGCCAGCGTCGTCGCGCAAAGAAGCAGAACCGCAGTCGGGGTGAACCTGCACGCCAGATGGCCGATCATGTGGCCCTTACTTTACTATCTCGCGTTTGGAAAAGCCGTTTCGAGCCTGCGCAGATCAGAGACTTTCCGCGGAAAAGGCTGTACGGACTCGCGCAGCATAAGCTTGGTCGGAATGACCAGCTTTTGCGGCGGCAAATCCGGCTTCTTGATGCGACGCACCGTGAATTCGGCAAGATGTTTGCCCAATTCCTCGGGAAACTCGCGGACGCTGGCCAATGGAGGATCCATCAAAGCGCCTTCACTATCGTTGAACCCGGCCACACTGATGTCGGATGGAATGCCGAGACCGGATTGGCGCACGGCTTCGTAAACACCTCTCGCAATCTGGTCAGAACCGGCGAACACGGCAGTGACCGGCTCACGTCGAGACAGGATCGATCTCATAGCGAGATAGCCGAGCTGGTGATCGTCCGAATGAATCTCGCTGATCCTTGGTTCGAGATGCGCCTGGAGCATCGCTTGCTTGTAGCCTTGCGCGCACCGCTTGTACCAGGGCAGCTCGATGTCACCGATGAACCAAATGTCGCGGTGCCCATCGGAGATAAGCTGCGCAGTCAGATCGGTTGCACCTGCGACGTCGTCTGAATACACGGCGTCGTACTCGCCTGCATCCCAATCGCCGAGCACATTGTTACCGAGGACGGCGAACGGAATGTCGCGTTCTCGTAAGGCGGTCAGCATATTCGCCGAATTCGTGCCGCCAAGGATCATGGCACGAACAATGCCGCCCTGGTTCAGAATTTTTGGCAGGTGCAGCTGACGGGCGGGCACCGCCGCAGAATAGTGAAAAGACATGAACAGCAGTTCGCGATCCTGGGAAGCACAATAAGCTTCGGAGCCGAAGAGGATACGCGCCTGAAAGCTGTGCAGCAGGTCCCGGTTCGAAAGCATGAACCCGATGATATTGGATTTGTCGTTTCTGCGCCGTTCGAGATCGATACCAAGGGTCTCAGCGGCTTTCCGTACGCGCGCTCGAATGGCCGCGTCCACGTTAGCCTGCCCGTTCGCGACCCGCGATACCGTAGCGGGGCTGACGTTAGCGAGCTTGGCCAGCTGCTTGAACGAGGCTGCTTTCTTCAATCCGGATGTTCGGCTCTTCAAGAAAGGTTTCCTGGGCTTCGATCTCCACTCAGTCTACACGCAATAGCAACATTCCAGTGCTCTTGCAGGAAATTTTTCTTCGCTGCGAGAAATTGTTTATGATGAATTGTCACGCTTCCATTTGGCCTGTCTCCGATGGAGTTCGAGAACAAGGAACTTCCCCAGGCCTGACGTAAAGGAGGGCTTATGTCACTTGCGAAAGAACTGAACCGCCGAGATTTTCTAAACAGCAGCACTGCCGGAGCGATAGGAACGCTTGCGGTTTTGGGAAGTCCAGGGAAGGTACTCGGCGCGAATGACCGCGTGCGTGTCGCCATCTGCGGTATTCACGGACGCGGGATGGATCACCTGGAAAATTACGCCCAGATCAAAAACTGCGAAATCGCGGCGCTGTGCGATATCGACGATAATGTCATCCGGCAGCGACTCGGGCAGATGGACAAGATGGGCCTGAAGAAACCAGCGACTTACATCGACATCCGTAAATTGCTGGAAGACAAGTCGATCGACGCAATCTCAATTGCCACCCCGAACCACTGGCATTCCCTGATGGCGATTTGGGGCTGCCAGGCAGGAAAAGATGTCTATGTCGAGAAGCCTTGCTCGCACAATCTATGGGAAGGCGGACAACTCGTAAAGGCGGCCGACAAATATAAGCGCATTGTGCAGCACGGTACGCAAATTCGTTCTGCCACGGCCGTCCGCGAGGGCGTCCGTAAGATGCAAGACGGCATGATCGGCGACATGTACATGGCGAGGGGCCTCTGCTACAAATGGCGGGATACGATAGGGCACGCTCCAGTGAGCGAGGTGCCCGCCGGCGTGGATTATGATCTCTGGACCGGCCCTGCCCCTAAGCAACCCTTCACGAAAAATCGCTTTCACTACAACTGGCACTGGCAGTGGTATTACGGAAATGGCGACCTTGGAAACCAGGGAGTACACCAAATGGACGTTGCTCGCTGGGGCATGGGGCTCGATTTGCCGAATAAGGTCAGCGCCATGGGTGGACACTTCATGTTCGATGACGACCAGCAAACGCCGAACGACCTGAACTGCTCCTTCGAATACCATCTCCCCGACGGCAAGCGCAAGATAATCACCTTCGAGGTGCGGCACTGGATCACGAACCACGAGGCTGAAATCGGCTCGCGAGAGTTGGGAACGCCCCAGCCTAAGAAGCCTGCGGGAGGCGTGAAGTTAGGTCCGATGGCAGGGAGCCACAACACAGTCGGCAACATTTTTTACGGTTCGAATGGATATCTTTCCACCGGCGATGAAGATGCGACCACCTACAGAGTGTGGCTCGGCCGCGATCAGGAACCGCAAGAGCCCGTTAAAGGTGGAACCGAACGGGCGCACTTCCAAAACTTCATCGATTGTGTAGCAAGCAGAAACAAAGCCGATCTTCATGCACCAATCGAGGAAGGCCACAAATCAGTCGCGCTTGTGCATCTGGCCAATGTGTCGTACCGCCTGGGCAGGACCATCAATTTCAACCCCGAAACACAAGAGGTAATCGGGGACGAAGAAGCAGCGAAGCTGCTGCGCGACGGCGATCGCGAATATCGGGCTCCTTTTGTTGTGCCCGAGCAAGTATAGTTTCGTTTCCGTCGCAGACAAGGGTCTCGTCGTGGGGTGCAGAAGCCCCCTCGCTTACTCTTCGGGGCTCGGTTTCAGGATCGAGGACTCATGAAGGGTTTTCTGTTCGGGGAGGATTTACTGTCGGCTGCGAGGAGTTCTTTGAGCATTTGAAAATTCGAAGCCATTTTCGGGTCGCCGTTCGCGTTGGCACCAGCGGTACCTCGCCCTAACATCTCTTCGCGGAACCGGATTTGCTGCAGTTCCCGAAGCTCGGCGATGTCCTTTTCGAAGCGACGACTCAGGCGTGCTTCCTGCAGGTGGAGATTCTTCAGGGTCCTTTCGTACTTGATAAGGTTCTCAACATTGCTCGGAGCGGGAGTTCCTTCTTCGGCATCGGCGGCGGGTTGCGAGAACAGTGCGCCTTCGAGGGCGAAGCTGCGGTTCAGACGCCAGCGGGTTTCGGCGAGAGACTGAACGAGTTCGCGCTCGCGCAGCCCCTGGGGTTTGTATTCGTCAAAGTAAGCCTGGACGTGCTGCTCGAAAGAGGTGGTGGTCATGAGGGCGTTTTTCTCCTGGAAAAATGAAACGGCCCGTGAGCCGCCGGGCAGGCAGGTCACAGGCCTGCCGGAGGGTAGCACGGAGAAAGACCAAAACGAACCACGAAAATTTTGTTTTGCCTGTAAGCGACTAGGAACAAGGGAGATTGAGCTATGAACTTTTTGTGAATGAAAATCAACCTGAATCGGAACACCTTTGCGGAGTGACGTCGAAGAGTACAAAGGGTCAGCCCTGTCGATCGACTCGTAAACGATA
The DNA here is from genome assembly GCA_963757345.1 of Terriglobia bacterium. Lineage (GTDB taxonomy): Bacteria > Acidobacteriota > Terriglobia > Bryobacterales > Bryobacteraceae > Bog-105. Next base: position 101,266 of record CAVWRP010000021.1, read on the forward strand.
CGTCATTCTGTGTTACCGTTACCCCTAATGCCCGAGAAGCGCCGCCAAGGCTTAGCGATATGGAATATCTGCCTTGGCTTGGCTCTTGCCGTGCTTGTCTTCACTTCGGATCGTTACGGCTACTATCAGCATCTCCGAGGATTTCATGTGTGGAAGGTTGCCGTGTACGTGCTGAGCCTATACAGGATCGTGGTTGGGGTGCGGAGCCTTCTGCGTCCCGGTTGGTAGTTCTTGTTTTGGGTCATGAGTCGCCATTGGCCGCAAGCGTTTACGAATTTTAAAGCCGAATTTCCGGATAGCTGCAGGATCCCGCGCAACCTGGAGGTTGGGAGAGCGCCCGACGATTAATGATGATCAAGCGCAACACGCTTGCTGCTCTCTCATCTCGTTCCCTGCAGCTTGGCGTATTCCGCCTTGGCCTGCTTGAGAATCGGAATGTCGGGATCCGCATCCTTCCAGAGGATGAGGAAACCATCGTACGCAGTTCTCGCCTTGGCGTTGTCTCCCGATAAAGCGTACGCTCTCCCGAGTTGCAAGTGCGCCAGCGTGCCGATGGGATCCGCGCCCACGATGCCGCGATGATCGAGAATCTTCTGAAATTCGACCCCCGCCTCCGCATACCGGCGCCCGGCAAGCAAAGCCTCGCCGCGCACGTAAGCCGAGTACAAACCGCCAAGATTGAATTGAGGGAAGTTGAGGCCATTCACCGCCAGCTCAAAGCGACGAGCGATTTCCAGCCGTTCCACGCTGGCCTCCGGTTTGCCCCGACCCAGTGCGGCTAAGGCGCGAAGAACCGGCGCGTAGGTAAACTTGACAAACGTATCTTCCGGGAAGCGCTTTACTAAATCTTCGCCGAGCATCTGGGATAGAGAAGAGCGTCCCGAAAGCGCCAGGGCAAGGCCAGCGGCATATTCGACATCTCGGCCCTTGGACAGCTCGAGCGCCGCCATGGCACTCGTCTTGCCTTCGGCAGCATTCCCGCAAATGGTTTCCCACACCGCTCGTGCCGCCCAGTAATTCGCGGCCTCCCCCCGTGCCCCCTCTTGCATGGCCAGATCCACGGCGCGGCCCGATGAACGCCGGGCGGCCTGTAAGCGGCCGGAACGAGCCAGAGCGAGAGCCTCCTCGTGAGCCATCCTGTGGTCCGCCACGCCCTTTCCCCTGGCCAGACCTACCGCCCGGGCGATCTGCTCCTCGTCTCCGTTTAGCACCGCGATGTTGTATCGCAGGACTAGAGAAAGGGGCATGTTGAACTTGCGCGCGGAGGCGCGGTCAAGCGTACTCTCCGCTTCGGGAAAGCGGTCGGTGAAAAAATAGGCCAACGCAAGATTCTGATACGGGATCGGGAAGTCGGGATCGGTGGCGATTCCTTCTAGTGATGCTTCAATCGCCCTTTCGAAGCGGCCGGTCCCATGGGTGGATAGGCCCGCTATCAGATCCTGGGGATTTGCGGTCGCCCCTCGTCGAGGATAGGTCTGACTCCACAACTCGAGGGTTTGGTACGCCTTTTCCAGATTTCCGGTCACCTGCCGGTCATAAAGAAAATCGATGAAAAACCGTTCCGGATCGCTGACTCGATCCCGCAGTAGCCAGGCTTTCGTAGTGCTCTCGGCTCCCAGCACGGACTCGCCACTAGTGCTGTACGCAAATCCCAACTGGGCGTGCGCCATCGCGAATGTGGGATCGATTTCGACAGCGTGCAGGAGAAAAGGTAGAGCTGGCGCAAAGTTCCCGGCGGATAGGACGAACTTCATTGCGGTGCTGTAAGCTTTCAAGGCTTCGAATGACGGCGTCGTAGCCTCGGCGAGCGGCGTCGAGTGTTTTTCTACCGTAGCCAGCGATTCGCCCACTCTGGTTCTGAATTTGCGCGATATCTCGCTGAGAGAGTTCAGGACATCTTCTCTCTTCGCGGCCATGGCCTGTTCCTGATCCAGAATGTTTCCGGTGTTGCAGTCCTTTGCGCGCAGGCCCAATACGTATTGGCTTCCAACACGTGCGATCGAGCCTTCGAGCACAGCCGCACTTGCGGTACGCTCGCAGATTTGCTGAGCCATTTCCGAATTCAGCCGCGCGTTTTTGGGTTGTCCCATCAGCGCCAGCGTTTTCTGCACCTTCCTGTCCGAAATCAGGCTGAGGAACGGCGATTGTTGCAGCTCCACGGACAGCCCCTGGCGGAGCGTGTCATCAAAAACAGGATCACCCGTCTTGTTATCGAAGTCCGACAGGATAATGGTGTCCTTCTCGGTGAGTCTCGGAGCGCGGTGGAGATAGGGGTATGCCACGACGAAAAGAGCCAAAATAACGGCAGCGGCAAAAGCGATCTTCCAGCGGCTGGCTGGGGCGGTTACCTTGCCAAGTTCCCGCTCCAACTCGGCAGCCGATTGCCACCTGTGTCCAGGGTCTTCCTCCACGCACCGGGTTACGATTCTTTCGAGCTTTCGTGAAGGGATGCGCTTTCGCTGAGCCCCGACCCGTGCGCCGGTCAACATCTCATAAAGAAGACAGCCGAACGAGTAAATATCTGTGCGCGCATCGGCCGGTTTGCCCTCCCTTTGCTCCGGCGCCATGTAGGCTGGCGTGCCCATCGCCATGCGGCTGGCCGTAACCGTTTCGTCCGTGCCCGATTTCGCCAGTCCGAAATCCAGAACCTTTACCCCGGACTTGGCGATCATGATGTTACCCGGCTTCAGATCGCGATGAATGATGCCCTCGCCGTGCGCCTCCGCCAGTGCAGCGGCAATTTGCGAGGCATACCGGAGCGCGGTCTTCAATGGAAGAGGTCCACTCTTGAGCCGGGTCGCTATGGTCTCGCCCTCCACCAGCTCCATCACCAGGTAGTTCGGCCCAACATCGTAGAGGGCGCAGATGTGGGGGTGATTCACTGACGAAATCGCACGGGCCTCGCGCTCGAAACGGTCGCTAAACTGCTCCCGCATAATCTTGATGGCGACAGCGCGGCCTAAGCGCGTGTCTACCGCCCGAAAAACTTCGCCCATTCCTCCTTCACCCAGTTTCGATTCGATGCGGTAAGGTCCGAGGCAGACGCCGGCGGTGAATTCGGTGAAGGTAGCATCCTCGAGCAGTTCAGGGGCGTTCTGGATGGCGAGCCGATCCAGAAATTCTCCGCTGGTGCGTTGTGAAAGCAGCGACTCTACCTCCCGGCGCAATTCGGGATCTGTCAGGGCCAGCAGGACCCCGCGCTCTTCGGCGCTCCCCTCACAGACCGCATGATAGAGCTCTTCTACTTCCTGGAAACGCTCCGGAGTCATCACTGCGGCACCGATGGAGTCCTGGTGGGAGGGCTCAACTCACGCAGTAACCAAGCCTTGGCGAGATTCCAATCCCGCCGGACAGTGCGCAGCGAGATTTCAAGAGCCGCGACGATCTCTTCCTCCGTCAATCCGCCGAAATAGCGCAGCTCGACCACCCGGGCCTGGCGGGGAGCCAACTGCGAGAAGGCGGTCAATGCCTCGTCCAGAGCGAGGATGGACCGGTCCGAGGCTGGTGACAACACGGCAGTCTCATCGATGTTCACTTTGGGCGCTGTTCCGCCGCGCTTGTGCGAACCCCGAGCGCGAGCCGCGTCTACCAGGATGCGCCGCATCATCTGCGCGGCCATAGCGAAAAACTGTGCCCGCGCGCGCCATTCAACATTGGCGACCTCGACCAGGCGGAGGTAGACCTCGTGGACGACGGCAGTGCTCTCGAGGGTGTTGCCCTGGCCTTCGTTCTTCATGTACCGGTGCGCCATCAGGCGCAATTCGGGATACACTTGCTCAGCCAACCGGCCCAGAGCGGCTTCATCGCCGCTGCCCCAGGCTTTCAACAGACCGGTGATTTCTGCAGAACGTGGTTCGATAGCTAATCCGTTCTCACATGAGCACAAGAAATATAACAGAAAACTGGCCGCTTTTGGGGTCCGCTTCCGCCTGTACCAGCGGAAGGAGAAAGTCTCACCATGATCTCCTCCAAAGAAGCAGGAGGCACAAAATGAAACACATAGCAACCATGGCGCTGATGCTCAATCTGGGTGTGGCAGGCGTCTACGCACACGAGAAGCCCGTAAAGATGACATATTCGGGAACGGAAGGGGCCAGCGCGATCAATCTGCAGATCCAGGACACACATACCGGCGAATTCAATTTCGCCGGGAACGGCACCCTAGGCTCATTCACCTTTCGTAATGTTGAGGCAGACGGAGCTTTCCCGCAGCAATCCAGCACTTGCCCGGCAACTCAGGTTTATTTTCAAACCGTGGCCGGCGCGGGCGTATTTCGCTTCCAGGACGGAAGTCTATTGAAGGTCAAGCTCACGGAGGGATTCGATTGCATCGATTTCGCTGCTCAGGTGGCCCACTGTACAAGGAATTTTCAAATCACTGGTGGAACCGGCCGTTTCAATGATGCATCTGGCTCGCTTATCTTGACCGAGACAGTGAAGCCGGTGTTGGCCGACGCCTTAAATAATCCCGTCTTTTTTGCCGCTACGGGTGCATTTACGGGAACGGTTTCCGGAGTGGCCGTGGAGGAGGAACGTCACAACGGGCAGTGAGAGCAAAAGGCTAATGCGGGGTGCTCCGGCGCATCTCCACGACCGGAGCCCAGCCGATGCAGGCGTCGAGCTTTATTGCCTCGACCAGACTCGATAACGCGGCGAAGTTACTCCGCAGAGAAACGCATTGCTTTCGAATCGAACCGCTCGGGAAGCGAGGAGATTGGATGTGCAACGGATTGCTCCGATCCCGTACCGCGGTTAGTTGTCGTTGACGCTGATACGCGCGTTGCACTCCCCTTGCTGTTGTGCAAGGATTTAATGACTGCGGGGAGCTTCGACGGGACGGTAATGCCGCGATTTCCTTCGACGGCAAGCCCGAAATGAGATCCATCCCTGACATTCAGGAGATTGCAAATGGATATGGCCTTCACGTCCTCCACGCGCCGTAGTTTCTTCGCGGGCGCTGCTTCCTTTAGTGCGCTTGCCGGCGCAGTATCAATCTCCGGTCGCGCCGCACAGGTCCAGAGCGCAGCTGCGACTGCGCAATCGGCCTCCGCCGGTCAGACCGGCAGCACACCGGCTCCGCCGAAGGAGCCTCCAATGCCGCAGACCGCGCCTCCTTACGACAAGGCCACGATCAATCTAATTGGCCCAAAGCCGGGCTATACCCCCCAGGTCGGAACGATCGTCACCATGCTCACCTGGATGGAGCGTGCCGTTCTTGGCCCCACGCGCAGCCTGAAGCAGCAGGACCTCGACTTCCTGTTTGACAAGAATGCCAACACGATCGGCGCGCTCATGCTTCATCTCGCCGCAACCGAGGTCCTTTACCAGCGAATGACTTTCAACAACGAAAACTTTGACAAACTCCCCGCCGACTATAAAGCGAAGTGGGGCGCCGCGATGAATCTCGGCGACGGCGGCCGCTCCTCGATCAAAGGCCACAACATTGTGTTTTATCAGGACACCATCCGCGAGGTTCGCGAAAAGACACTCGCCGGGTTCGCTAAACGCAATGACGCGTGGCTCCTGACTCCGCTCAAAGAGGCGGGCTGGGGCGGCGGACCGATAAACAATTACTGTTTATGGTTTCACGTCTGCGAGCATATCTCGCACCACGCTGGCCAAATCGACTTTTTGATGAAACGTTTGCCTGGCGCGAAGGCCGACGGGGCTGCAGGCTAATCGATACTTCTTTTGCTTCTCGCAGACAGAAAAAATACTACCGCGCGATCACAGAAAAAAATTGACAAAGACGCAGCTTGCTTCATAATGTAAATGTTCTAGTTGCATATGAGCTTGGCGCTCTCAGCTGCGGCAGAGCCGCAGGACGAAACGACTCTTATAGCAGTACTTGCCGAGTCGTAAACCGTCGATTGTGCAAGCACATTCCAGTTCGACGCTCGTCGCTGATGAGCTGTTTTGCCTTGGACATTCCGACGTTAGAGCCGCTCGTTCCGGCATTGGAGAGAACGTGAATTTCACTACAGTTTTGAAAATAATCAACAGCTACTTCGTGCAAGCCCTTCTACTTGTGTCGATCGGCGGCTTGTTGACCCCCTATCTTTTGCAGGCGGACACATTCTGGGGAGCGGAGGCGAGCGGAAGCGCACGGCAATTTGAGATAACTTGCGGCACCTGTCCGAATCCCATAACGAATCTAGGGAGTCAGGGCGACGGTGGCTTTGGGGCGCGTCTGGCGGCTGTAGAATTCTCGTCAGGCACGGATGTCACGTACCACCCTGAGGCCATCTTCAGGGGAACAGAGTTCCTGCCGCATCTCGCCATCCTGGCCAGCGGCGATATCAAAGTTCAGGCGCCATCGACCTTTTTCTACTCGGCCAGCTAAGTAGCCCGGGCCACCCAAGAATATACATACATCGGCAAGACCTCGAGCAACTACACGCTCGAATACAACCTGAACGGGCAGGTGGCCGGCGGGATCCTGACAGAAATCGCGGGCGGCTTCACAGTGTTCGGCAGCGGCTTCAATCCAGGACAGGAAGTACAGCCTGTCTTAGGTTTTACTTTCGATCATGTTAACGGCGACGGATCGGAGAAGCAGGTACACCTTTTAGGCAGCGTGAGGTTCATGGTGAACCCGGGCGACACATTTTTTGTGCAAAGCACGTTGGACAACTTCGTTGATTCGCGCTCACAGCAGATGGCTGCGTTTGCCGACGCCTCTCACACGCTAACGATGCAATTTACCGAGGGCGATACATCGCTCGTGATTTCCGCTGCCACACCGCCGGATGCGAGTGTGCCCGAGCCGGCAGCTATCTTTCTGATCGGCACCGGACTGGCCGGCCTGGCCTTCGGAAAGCGCCACCTTGCAATCTTGAAAGGCTAACTTCGTTCTTCGAAAACACACGTTGAAGTAGCCGGGTAATTGGCGGCTCTTGTGACCGCGAGCCGCTACTGTTGGGCGTGCGGCGTGATCCAACTACAGGCTTGCCAGCGACTGCTCGTCCCACGCCGCAGCGCCGGATATCGATACGTTTTGCGACGAATACACGCGACCGACGTTTTCGATAGACTCGGGTTCCCCTGCGCCGGTCACAGCTCCGCCGATATGAATGCGGCGCGGCGCGGCTTGTGAAGCCAGAAGCGGGAGGTCAGCGGCTCGAAATAAGTTCCAGGCTATGTTTGCCAGAGATTGTTTGTAAGACTCGGTCTCGAGAAGATTCTGGTAGGACACGAGACCGCCCGCGAGATACAAAGATTCAACGGTGACGGACGCCGTGAAAGCGAAAAGTGCCGGAACGGTCAGCCGGCCCTTCGCCGCGAGAGCGAAGCCGCGGGCGCGCGCGATAGAGGAATCGTTTCGCAAGGCTTGTGCCACCGCAAGTATGTCTGTGATGCGCTGAGCAAGGAGCGAATTTCCAAGCATGAGCGAGGCCCAGGCGTAATCTTCTTCAGAGTCGTGCGGGATCGTGTAGGCAGAATTCCCTCTTCCTACCTCCGGGCGGCAATCTCCCAGACCGCGCAGGTCGGCTGCACATACGATTCTTCCCGACTGGGCAAGCCGATGGTACAGTCCATCTTCATGTGCTTGGGCATTGCGGCCGTGATCATCGAGGACCAGCAATGCCGCGCGGCTCGCATCCAGCTTGTCCGGGATAAAGATCCATGCCGGTATCCAAACCTCGGCGGCGGACTGCACTTCCACTGCCGCGACGCGCGCGCCTTCAAGAGCGGTGATCCTGAGTTCTCGAAATTTCAATGCGGGCGATACGGCTCCCAAGGCCAGGGTCGATTTCCAGTCCGCGGATGCGCCCGGTTGTATTGCGGCGGAACTTGCCTTAATCAGATCAAACGGCCTGAGGCTCGCGTAATCGCGCGCTACATTGCCTGCGGGGCCGGTCCAAAGGACCTTCTCGTCTTCCGGCTTGACGGGCGGCTCCTTCTCAACCGGACTGTCAGATTTGTTCAGCCATCGATTAAACCAGTTGTAAATTCCAAGGCGGAACTCCTGGTTGAGACCATGGGGAAGTGGTGTATCGCGCCAGCTCAGGCGATCCGGATGACCGAGCACACGATATATGCGTGACAGTTTTTCGAACTCTTCGCGGCCGTCATCGAGATATTGGGGCGAATACGTGCCGAAAAAATCGTGGGCACTAACCTGGATGAGCAGAGGCTTGGGAGCAATTGGATACAGGAGATCCCAGCGATCAAAGCCCGCTATGCCTGAATTGATAAGGTCCTGCTCCGCATCATCTGTCGAGCCGGGAGGGTTGTAGTGAGCGCACGCGAGGTTTTCCGTGTTTCCGGAACAGACGGCTGCCGCGTTCAGACGATCGTCGACACAGCAGAGCAACATGGTGACTGTGCCGCCGCCGGACTGCCCCGTCGACGCCAGACGTTGCGGGTCGACAGAGGGATGAGAAGCCAGATAATCCAGGCTGCGGACCGCATCCCAAACCTGTAAGCGCGTTGCTGTGTCACCAAGCAACAGTAGCTGCTTTCCAGGCGTGGTGTGCTCGTCATCTACCGAGTCGAGGCGGGTCTGAATTCCGGTCGCGTCCGGATAACCGACACGTTCCCCCTGACCCATCGGATCGAAAGCAAGCACGACGAATCCCAATTGGGCGAGCCCCTGGCAGCACTTCTGATACGAGGCATACGCTTTACCTATGCCAGAGTGGCCCATTTGAAACAGAACCCCAGGAAAGGGCGGGTGTCCGGACTTAGGAATATAAAGATTCGCACTAACAACTACGCGAGGCAGACTCTCATACACGACTTTGTCGACCGTGTATTTGTCGCGCTCCAGCCGGCCGAGGACTCGAGCATTCAGCGGTGTCCGCTCGGGTTTGCCACCGACTAGTTTCCAGAAAGTCTCGCGAGCCCACTCCTGCCTTTCATGTACTGCAGCAGGCGTGGTGAGAAGCGAGAGTTTGTGGTTTCGCTCCAGGTAAGCGCCTTGCGCGAGCTTCGTGAGATGGTCCGGCAAGCAGCGCGAATATTGCCGGTAATAGAAGCCCGGCAGCTTGCCGGATTCGTCCTTACGCGGCTCTTCGGAAAGGGCGTTTGCACCGAGGACGCTCGCAGAAGCGGCCGGCCCCAGGATTGCCAGCAACCATTCGCGGCGAGCCCAGTGGTTGGATGATTTCATAGATTTGCTTTTCAAGAGAGCGCAGCGGTTGCCATTTCATCGTGTTGGCTGGGAATCAGAAACACGATGGCAAGCGTAGCAAGAATCGGAAGGGTCGCGGCCAATGCGAATGCAGGGAAATAAGAGAAGCGGTCAACAAGCACGCCGACGAGGAGAGTAAAGCCGGTGCCGGCCAAGCCGGCGGCGAGTCCCGTCAGTCCGGTCACGGTGGCGACGACATCCGCCGGAAAGAGATCGGAAGGGAGCGTAAGACCCATAGTCGACCAGCTAGCGTACCCGAATAACGCCAGGCAAACGAGTGCGAGCGAGACGAACGTACTTTGGGCGAGCACGGCAGGCAGGCCGGCGAGCACGGGCAGACAACTCACGACAGCAACCCACTTCCGCGCGCGAATCACGGGCATTCCTCTCTTCACCAACATGCCAGAGATCAGGCCGCCAGCGAAGTTTCCCAGATCGGCGGCAACGAAAGGGATCCACGCAAACGCAGCAATTTGTTTTAAGCTGAATCCCCGCGTATCGCTGAGATATTGCGGAAGCCAGAACACATAAAACCACCAGATCGGATCCGTCAGCGAGCGCCCGAGCACGACGGCCCATGTCTCTCGCCTCTTTAAAAGCGGCAGCCAACGTTTCAGGGAGCCACGATCTGCATTGTTCCGGGCGCCCTGAGCGTCAGCACGTTGACGCGGATAGACCCAGAGCCATAAAATGAGCCAAAAAAAGCCCAGGAGTCCCGAAAACGTGAATGCGAATCGCCAGCCAAACTTTAGCGCGATCCAGGGTATCGAGATAGCTGCCACCGCCCCGCCGACACTCGAACCGCTATCGAATATCGCGACTGCGACACTTCTCTCATGAGCAGGAAAGAGTTCGGCTACAGCTTTACTCGCGCCGGGCCAATTTAATCCCTCGCCCATTCCCAGCAAAAAACGCATGGCGCCGAGAGAGAAGGCGGAATTGACGAAACTCGTCAGCAGGCTGACGACCGACCACCAAATCACCGCAATCGACAGCCCCAGGCGCGTTCCGACCGCATCGAGAAAGATGCCTCCAAGCAGCCACATTCCCGCATAGGCAATCTGGAAGGCGCCGAAGATGTTCGAGAGCTCGGTGTGGCTCAGGTGAAATTGTTTCGAAATGACCGGCGCGAGAACGGAAAGCGTTTGTCGGCTGATGTAGTTGATGGCCGTTGAGCAAAACAGTGTCCAGACAATCCACCAGCGCTTTCGATCACGTTTCGGTTCTTCTCCCGCGACAGGATGCTCCCCCGTGTCTTCAATATCGAGAGCCATCTTGTCAGATCAAGGGTTCGAGGATGGCCGGTGAGCGCAAACGCATGGCCTAGCGCTCGCCCGCTGCGTACTTCTCGTAAGCCTCACGAATCCGGTCTTTGCTGAAATCGCCCTCGTGAATCAGGACGCGGTATCTAAAAACAATCGACTTCCCTTCCGGCACAGTCCAGGCGCCGTCTTTAGCCGGATCTTTGGTGAACTCACGAATGCCGAACGGATTCGCGGCAAACAGGCCGTACGCACGCGCATGCCATGTCGTGGGATGCCGGAAACTTTTGGGTGAGTCGAATATAGCAACACCCACCGGATTGCCGGAAATGGTGCCAGAGTAATCGACCCAATCCGCCGGCTTGCCCCAGATCGCCTTTTCGCCCTCGGCCCCGCTGGAATTGGTCATGTGCACGAGTGGAGCACTTAGTTCAGGTGCTAATCGAATCGCAAACGTGCCTTCCTTAGTGTCACCAAAATCGAGCGGACCGGCCGTCGCTTCCAATGTAATTTCGCAATCGATCACTCGTGTCTGAGCGTCGCCGCTAAACGCGAAGCTTTGCGTCTCCTCACCGATCACGCGATCGTGCGGGGAATTCAATGTAAAACGAGCTTGAATCCGGCCCGAACTCTGGTCCGCCGAGGGAGCGTCGAGCTTCTTGAGAACGACGTGGCCGTATGCCTGATGCCCGTGATCCGTGTAGTATTTGTCGAAGACTTCTTCCTGCCAGAAGTCAAGTCCGTCAATATCGCCGTGCCCGAAATAGAGCGGCCGCTGGTGCGGCTCAAACGAGCTGGCTTTCGGGTTGCCGGCCGAAACGTCATTACCGACAGGGAAGCCCCTGGTGACAACGGCGCCCGATGCGGTCCGCAGCGGCATGAGATAGGGCTTGGCGGTAGAACGATCGAAATAATAGGTTGTAAACGGCTGGCCATCGATGCTCACTTCGATCTTGTCTCCAGAGCGTTTCAGTTCGCTGGCGGCCCGGCAGTCCGGAGCCGTCGAAATGACGCACAGAAGCAGTCCCGCGAACCCTGCCGCAAGACTACGTAATGTTCGCTCAACCACGCTGTCCATTCTCTTTTCCGACCGAAAGCAGCGACGCGGAGTCGGCATCGAGGAACACGTATGCCTTAGGATGCCTGCGTACGAGTGAGGCCGGGCAGGCCTCGGAAATCGGTCCTTCGAGCGCGTTTCGCACAGCCACCGCTTTGCGCGCCTCGGGAACGCAGCAAACCCAGGCTTGGGCGCGAAAGAGACCGGGACAAGTAATGGTGAGCGCTTCTTTAGGTACGGAGTCGACGTCTTTGAAGTGGCCTTCGCCCGCCTGCTGACGACGGCAGGCCTCGTCAAGAGTAACTCGTTTGAGGGTAAGCGGGTCGTTGAAATTCGCAACCGGCGGATCGTTAAAGGCGATATGGCCATTTTCGCCAAAACCGACGAAAGCGAGGTCGATGGGCGCTTCCAGAAGCAAATCAGTGTAGCGCCGGATCTCTCCTTCGAGGTCCGCGGCATCGCCTTGCAAAAAATTAGTATTACGCGGGTGCACCTGATCCGAAATGCGTTGCTTGATCCATAGCCGGAAACTCGAAGGATGATCTGCCGCCATGCCTACATACTCATCCATGTGGAACAGATCCAATAATTTCCAATCAATCTGTTCTTTCACTAAGGCCTTCACCAAGGGCACCTGAGAGTTACCCGTAGCCGCGATTACGCGGGCTCGTCCCCGGGCCCCAATCGCCTCGGTAATGATTCGCGCTGCGGCACCGGCAGCGACATGCCCCAACTCGTCACGTGATTCGCAGATTCGAACGTGCGCTTTTCCGACAGAGAATGAGCGCGCAAGATCTTGGCCCGGCATGGGGCAATTATAACTACCCGCTGTACCACAGGCAAAGAAAATTTTCTCGGAACCGAGAATTGTTTCCGGGACCGCGTCGGTATGTTAAAGCTGCGCGTTCCGCAGCCGGTTCCGGGAAACTGTTCTGGTGTATGACACAGACACCCGGAGCCAGGTGCAGACGGACCAGGGCAAGGCGGCGCTCCGGTCATTGTTCGAACTCAAGGGCAAGGGGGGAACGACGCCACTCGATCTCATTAAGAACGCCAAGCTGAGTTACAACGGAACCTGCTAACCGAGAACACCAGGTCCAAAGTGCGCAATCATGAAGGCTCCTGTGGAAAACGCGCTAATTCGTACACGCCTTACAGAACGCTTCGGTATCAGCCATCCGATCGTTTGTGCGCCGATGGGCTATGTCACTGGCGGATCCCTTGCGGCCGCGGTGTCTCGTGCCGGCGGGCTTGGACTGGTGGGCGGAGCCTATGCGGGAATCGTGGGCGGGGAGCCTGATCTCGAAACTGAAATCGGTCTTGCGAAAACTGAAAAGTTCGGCGTCGGATTCATCAGCTGGGCTCTGGAGCGTGAGCCGAGGATGTTGGCGACGGCGTTGCGCCACTCGCCGCTCTGTATCTTTCTTTCCTTTTTTGATGACCCGGCCCCGTTTGCGCGCGCAGTCCGCGATGCCGGGGCTGTGCTGATTTGCCAAGTCCAGTTCCTCTCGCAGATAGAGCCGGCTCTGAAGGCTGGGGCCGAAGTGATAGTGGTGCAGGGGACCGAAGCCGGTGGCCATGGGGGAAATCGGTCGACCCTCCCATTTGTGCCGGAAGCCGCCGATTATCTGAAGCGGCGCTCGGCCGAAACCTTACTGCTTGCGGCTGGGGGTATTGCGGACGGGCGCGGCCTGGCGGCAGCCCTGATGCTAGGTGCTGATGGCGTGGTAGTCGGGACACGCCTGTGGGCGTCGGCTGAAGCCCTCACTCCACATGCCTATACGGACAAGGCCATCGGCAAAACTGGCGATTCGACCGTTCGAACCAAAGCGGTCGATGCGCTGCGCGGCCTCCAATGGCCGACTCAATATTCCTTTCGCGTGCTGAAGAACAAGCTGACTGACGAATGGGCCGAACGGGAAGGCGAGGCATTCCGTGCATACGGCGCGCTTTCCGAAGAATACACGCGGGCACGCGCGCAGAACGATCTGGATATGGTGGGAGTTGCTTGTGGAGAAGCTGTGGGCGTACTGAAGGACCGCCCTCCTGCTGAGTCAATCGTAAAATCGATGGCCGCGGAGGCTGCGTGTCTCCTTCGCCATGGCGGCGGCCTTGATTTCACATCCCGGTCCTGAAGGCTTCCCACGGCGACCTGCCTGGGTTTTTGGGGCTGCTGCCGTTCTTGATCGGCTAGACTGAGCTAAATTGCGCATCTCAAGATTGAGTGCTTTCGGGAAGATCGCCGATGTCCGTGAGTCAGCCCATTAAGATCGGCCCGCTCAAAGAGAGCGAACTTGAGGAAGCGAGTCGTATTGTCCGGCTTGCGTTCGGAACTTTTCTGGGAATGCCGAACCCTGCCGATTTCATGGACGACCGCAATTTCATTGCTCCGCGCTGGCGTTCGAGCAACGTCAAGGTTATCGCGGCGCGCGATGGCGGCCGGCTGATCGGATCCAATGCAGTAACACGTTGGGGATCTTTCGGCTTCTTTGGACCGTTAACTGTCCTCCCGGAATATTGGAATCGCGGGGTAGCGAAACGGCTGCTCGAAGCCACGATGAGGATCTTCGATAAATGGGGAGTCCGGCACACCGGACTGTTCACGTTCCCGCATAGCGCCAAGCACGTGGGCTTGTACCAGAAGTTTGGTTATTGGCCACGCTATCTTACGGCAATCATGACCCTCACGCCGGAGATTGAACCAGGACCGCAGGCCAAACGCGCAGATGTGCCAATCCTGCTATCCGACCTGACCAGAAGTCAGCGCGAACATGCTATCGGGGCATGCGGGAATCTCACCAACAAGATCGATAAGGGACTCGATCTCGGCGGCGAAATTCGCGCGGTGCTCGCCCAGCATACGGGCGACGTTGCGTTGACATTTACGCGCAGTGTTCTCGATGGTTTTGCGGTATGTCTGAACGGGGCTGGATCCGAGGGGGGCGGGGCGACGTGTTACGTCAAATTCGGCGCGGCCCGCGGCGGTGCGGGCGCCAGTGAACGTTTCGATAAATTGCTGGCGACTTGTGAGGCGTTTGCATCCTCGCGTGGAGCAATCTTAGAGGCAGGGGTGAATCTGGCTCGCGAAGATGCCTATCGGCGGATGCTATCCCGCGGATATCGAGTAAGCATGCAGGGTGTCGCCATGCAACGCCCGCATGCGGAGGGGTTTAATCGAGCCGATGCTTACGTAATAGACGATTGGCGTTGAGGCTTGCTGCGAGGCAAGGCCGACATTCCGCCTATCTCGAGTCGAATTCCCTGTCATCTGCGCAGGCCGCGAGTTCATATGAGCGCGCGCACGTCACACAAAGCGACTCATTCGTAGCGTAGGGCCTCCATCGGATCGATGCGTGCGGCTCGGCGCGCAGGTATCCAGCAGGCCAACACAGCCACGCCTGTGAGTAACAGGGTGACAGCAACAACGGTCAGCGGATCAGCGGCGTGCACCTGGTACAGCAGCTTGCCGATAGCCGATCCAAACCCGAGCGTCACCGCGATGCCCACGGACAGGCCTGCCACAACCGGTAGTATTCCCTGGCGAATTACCATACCGACCACACCCGCCGTAGTCGCACCCAAGGCCATGCGGATGCCGATTTCGTTGCGCCTGGCCGAAACTACTCCTGCGATAACACCAAAAATTCCAAGCGCGGCAACCAGTAACGCCGAGATCGCAAACACGGCGACCAACACCAGTTGAAACCGTCGCTGCGAAACGGCTTTCGACAATACTTCTCCAAACGTCTCGACCTGAGAAAGTGGGACGCTGCGATCTAGCTTCGCGAGACTGCGCCGGAGAGTGCTGACGGCGTCGCGCGATGGAATGGACGAACGCAAGACAACAGTCAAATTACCGGGTGCTGCCGGTTCTTTTTGCCAATACGGAACGTAGACAATCGAGGGGGCGCGCTTGTCGATGTCGGTGCGCGTATCGCCCGCTACTCCGATCACGCGCAATCGTTTCTCATCGAGGAGCAGGACTTGGCCCACCGGATCCTCGCATGGCCAGAGATTTTGTGCAACCGCGCTACTGATAACGATCACATCGTTCTTCTTGTCCGATAACGCCATTGCCCTGCCGGCTAGCAGCGGAATTCCCATTGCTTCAAAGTAAGAACCACTAATGAAGCGCAGGTTGGTCGTCGGCCGCTGGAACATCGGACGTGTATCTCCCGGCCGAGCCGTCATGGCGATCCAGGTCTCACCGTTAAGCGGTAAGTGCGACGTAACCGCGGCTCGACGAATGCCTTGCTGCCGTGAGAGGTCGTCCAGCAGCTTGTCATAAAACGCGGTGACGTTTTCCGATTTACCGTAGGTTGCCCCGGGCAGGCTGATCTGCGCGGAAACACGATTCTCGAGCGCGAAGCCGACCTGCGTATTTATCAGGCGTACAAAACTCGCGAACAGCAGGCCACCGATGACCAACAGAACAGTGCTTAAGCCCACTTCCACAGCAACCAGAATGCTTCGGCCTCGCGTACCGGCTTTCGATCCGGTACTCGAACGGCTCGATGCGGCCAACGCCTCCTGGGGGTCACGGCGCGATTGCCGCCAGGCAGGATAGAGTCCGAAGGCCAAAGCTGTGAGGAGCGTCAAGCCCAGTGCAAAGAGCAGCACATGCAAATCAATCGTCACGTCATCCCGTCTGGGAAGAGTCACAGGTGCTGCTGCGAGTATCGCCTTAAACCCTGCCTTGGCAAGCGAGCTGCCGAGCACGCCGCCAAACACCGAAAGTACGAAAGCCTCCATGAAAGCTTCGCGGATGAGCCTCCACCGGCTCGCTCCCAGAGCCGTTCTTAAGGCGATCTCGCGACTTCGCAGCGTGCCGCGCGCGAGCATAAGCGTCACCAAATTCAAGCAGACAATCAGCAGCACCACTGAAACCGCTCCGAGCACCAGCAATAGTGATAGGCGCGAATCCCGCACAGACAGATCGTTTAGGGGAAAGAGATCGGCGCGGATTTCCATTTTGTCCGGAAATGTTTTCGAAAGCGCTTTTTGTTCGGTGTTGAGCATGGCAAGAGCCGTCTCGCGACGGATACCGGGCTTCAACCGCGCGATCGCCGCGTAATTGAAGTCGCCCTCCATGCTGTGCTGGGAAAGACGAATCGCAAGAGGAGTAAAGAGTTCCGGCTGCGATTCGGTATCGAAGAACCATCCGGTAAGTGGAAAGCGGAACGTAGAAGGCAGCACACCGATTACGCGGTGTGGCCTTCCATCAATGCGAACGTCTCGCCCAATAATATTTGGATCGCCTCCGAACTGGCCGCGCCACAACGAGTAAGTGAGCAGCGCGATATGGTCATGACCTTCCTGAGCATCCGAAGCCTGAATGGTCCTGCCCATCAGCGGCCGGACCTTCAGCGTGGCCAGCAGATCCGGAGTGACCGCTTCCGAAGGAACCCGGAGCGGCTGCCCGATATCGCCCAAGACCACGTTTCGCGTCTGCGCCAGACCGAGCTGCTCGATACCTGACACGGTCTTTTTCCATTCCGCCGCGTGGCGTGGGTTCACCGGCAGCATCGGGTAGAGG
The DNA here is from genome assembly GCA_963757345.1 of Terriglobia bacterium. Classification (GTDB taxonomy): domain Bacteria; phylum Acidobacteriota; class Terriglobia; order Bryobacterales; family Bryobacteraceae; genus Bog-105. The sequence goes on from CAVWRP010000021.1 coordinate 118,257, forward strand.
TTTGCGATCTTCGGTACAACCTCGACAATTCCAAAGAGCCTTTCGGGGTCGGCGAACGAGAGCGGCTTCAGCAAAATTCCATTCACGATCGAGAAAATCGCGACGTTAGCGGCGAGACCGAGGGCCAGCGACACAACGGCGAAGGTGGTGAAAACGGGACTCTGCCGCAAAAGTCGAACAGCGTACTTGAACTCGTTGCCGATCGTGCGCATGCAAGAGGGACGCAACGGGAAGCCCGTTAGTTCGATAAACAATCGCAGCGGGGCGCCGGATCGGTGGCCGATTGAGCGAGTTTCGCGGATTCGTTGACATAGGAAGGGTTTCGTAGTAAGGTTTTCCTAGATGTCGACGGGAACACCTCCACCCCGGCCAACCGACGCCGAACTGGAAATATTGACGGCGCTTTGGAGCACCGGGCCTGCCAGGGTTCGGCAAGTCTATGAAGTCATCAGCCAGCGCCGTCCAGCGCAATACAGCACCATCCTCAAGTTCATGCAGATTATGGCCGAAAAGGGATTGCTGATTCGGGATGAGGGGCAGCGGGCTCATATCTACAAGACGGCACGCACGCGTGAATGGACGCAACAGCAACTAGCCGGCCACCTGTTGGAACGTGCATTTAGCGGTTCCGCCAAAGCACTTCTGATTGGAGCTCTTTCCGCTAAGAAGACAACGAAATCAGAACTGGCAGAGCTCCGCAAACTGGTGGAAGAGTATACGAAGGGGGCGAGATGAGCCTTCTGAATCTTCTAACCAGAACACAGATTTCGGAAGCGCTCGGCAGGACCCTGATCCACTTCCTGTGGGAAGGCCTGATCGTTGTGGCCATTTTTGCGCCGATACTTGCGTTGACTCGTTCACCGCGCATCCGATACCTGGCAGGGTGCACGGCATTGGTTGCGATGTTTGCGAGCTTTACTTTCACGCTGATTCATTTTTTGCCTGAACCCAGGGGCAACGCGGAAACGCTCATTAGAATAACGCTTCCTCCCTGGAGTCCGCAGCCTGATGCGAACGGGAATGGCAGCCATTTTTTGAACTTCGGCCGGTGGGTCCCGTGGCTTGCCCCGGTGTGGATGGTTGGGGTCTGCATTTTCTACCTGCGCTACTCCGCCGGTTGGCTGTCATTGTATGGAATACGGCGACGAGCTGTCTGCAATGCACCGGTTTGCTGGCAGCGCTTCGTGACACGTATGGCCGTCGAACTGAAAGTCTCACGGCCGTTGATGTTACTGGAGTCCCTCCTCGCCGACACGCCGGTGGTGCTCGGGCACTTTCGTCCCGTAATCCTAGTACCGCTCGGCTTTCTGAGTTGCTTATCACCGGGTCAAGTAGAAGCAATTCTGCTGCACGAATTGGCGCACATCAGGCGCTCAGATTACCTGGTGAACATTTGCCAGCGGCTTATTGAAGGCTTGCTCTTCTATCACCCGGCGGTGTGGTGGATTTCATCCGTAATCCGAACTGAGCGGGAAAACTGCTGCGACGACGTGGTAGTGACGTTGACGGGCAACGCTCACAACTATGCTGTGGCGCTCACCGCAGTCGAGCAGAATCGATTGGAACGGGGATGGCGCACGCGCGAGCCGGCCGTAGCCGCGACAGGAGGAAATCTTATGAAACGCATCAAGCGTCTGCTTTATCCAAAGGGCCCGAGTGGCATGTGGGCCCCCGCTCTGGCTGCTCTGATTTTGATGGCGAGCACCACTATGATACTGGCCGCCGCCTGGCACGTGAACTCCGGCTCAAACCGTACCTCACAGGAAACACGTCAAACGGTGGCGAATCCGTGGCAGAAGTGGCTCAGCGAGGACATGATCTACATCATTTCGGACGAAGAGAAGACTACCTTCGAACATCTGAAGACGGACGAAGAACGCCAACAGTTCGTGGAGCAGTTCTGGGCACGTCGGGATCCCACACCGGGAACCCCTGAGAACGAATTCAAGGAAGAGCACTACCGGAGGATTGCATACGCGAACAAGCATTGGGGAGGCAATCTACCCGGTTGGAAAACCGACCGCGGGCGAATCTATATTAGATACGGTCCGCCGGACGAAATCGACTCTCACCCGTCCGGCGGCAACTACCAGCGCCCCGAGTCGGAAGGCGGTGGCCCGGCGATGACCCATCCTTTTGAAGACTGGCGCTACTCCCACTTCGAAGACATCGGCAGCTTGAGCATCGAATTCGTCGACCTTAAGTCGACGGGCGAATTTCGAATGACTTTGAATCCAAACGAGAAGTATGAAAAACCCTGAGTGAGCGATACGTCGCTCAGATCGGATCGCCGGTCCTCCTGGCTTCGATTTCGATATCGTAGACGTCGATGAGCAGAAATTTCCAGTCTGCTTCGCGACAAGGCTGGTCCGTGGAGAGGACACGATGATCGCGAATCGCTCCGTACCAGTAGATACGGTGCTGCCGCACCTGGCATACCGGAATGTCGCGGACGCGATCGCCTGGCTCAATAAAGCTTTCGGCTTCAAAGAACAGTATCGCTACGGTGAGCAGAACGGCGTAATCAGTGGCGCACAGCTCCGGCGAGACATGGTTTGGATCATGGTCCACGGTGCTCGGCAGGCCAGTGTGAGTCCCGCAGAATCAGGGAGCCGCAGCCAAGGACTGACTGTGTTTGTGGATGATGTCGACGGCCATTTCCGGCAAGCCAAAGCGGCGGGCGCAAAAATCTTCGAAGAGCTTCATGAAACTGAGTACGGCGAGCGGCAGTACGGAGCCGAGGACCTCGACGGGCATCAATGGCTGTTCTCCTGCCATGTTCGAGACGCAAGTCCCGACGATTGGGGAGCAAAGGTATCGGAGACCACCAACCGGATCGCGCAATTGCGTCGTCCCCGGCTGTGTTATCTGGAGATTCCGTCGACCGATCTGAAGCAGTCTGTTTTGTTTTATGTAAATGTTTTCGGCTGGAACGTACGAGGCCGCGACAGCGAACGTCCAAGCTTCGATGACGCCACGGGTGACGTGAGCGGCGCCTGGGTGAAGGGCCGGTCCGCTGGCACCTCGCCCGGCCTGCTTCCATATATATGGGTGGACAGCCTCGATCAGACGCTGAGTAAGGTAACGGCCAGTGGCGGCGTAATCCTTGAAAACGCGCATCCCGATTCACCCGGGGGCACAAGTTGGATCGCAACTATCCGCGACCCCTCGAAAAACGTGATCGGGCTCTATCAGGAGAATGTCGACGAGAGTCGAGTCGTAGTTAAGTCATAAATGGAGGAGGCAGAAATGACGCAGGCGAGAACCGTTGATTTCGCTTTTCGAATGACCTTCGCGATCTTTGCAATGGTTACCAATCCCTGGATCGCTGCGGCGCAAACAAGTTCAGTACCGATTCAGCCGTTCGCGTTGCACGTCCGCCAGATTGAAGAGACGTTGGAGTATTTGGGGCAGCCTCTTCCGGCCGGGGACCAGAAACTGATTAACGAAGCAATTGCGCAATCCGATCCAGAGAAGTCAGTTGCTCAAATTGAAGGCGTTTTCGAAAAGTACGTTCTCTTTTCAGTGGACATTAACGCTGAGAGCAGGGTGAAGGTCGAGGCAGGCCCGGCAAAACCCGAGTTGGTGGAAGGCGGGACGCGATTATTCCTGGTGAAGGTCAATAACCAGGCGCACGTCACCGCGCCTCTGGCAGTCGAGAGCCCAAGTTCCGGCAACGTCTACATTCCTTCTCACGGCAGTCCTGAGCCGAAGATGGAGTTGAACCCACATGACGCGGCGGAACGTTGGGCAGACATTTCGCTGTTCGAAAAACCACCGATGAATAAGAGCCTCTTAGGGCTCGCGCTGGAGTATCAGGTTCTCGAAGTCTACAGCCGCGACCGCGGGCAGCGGGCCGCCAAGATCAGCTTCAATGTAGGACAGGGCTCACAGGACATCGGTTTCCGGAACGACACGCTAGTGGTTTTCAATGCTCTTCCTGCGCATCGGGTCACGCTACGCGTTCGCGATGAAAAAGGGAATCCGACGATTGCATCTTTCATTGTGCGCGATCGTCAGAATCGCTTATATCCAAACCCGGCGAAGCGCCTGGCTCCGGACTTCTTCTTCCAGCCCCAGGTTTATCGCGCGGATGGCGAAACGCTGGATCTACCGGACGGCTACTACACAATCGAATATTCCGGGGGCCCCGAATTTCTTTCTCATACCAAAGAAGTGGCGGTAAATGCCGGCAGCCCGGCGGAATTCAGTTTTCAACTGGATCGCTGGATCGATCCATCAAAGTTCGGCTGGTATTCGAGCGATCACCACATTCATGCGGCCGGGTGTTCCCACTATCAGAATCCAACCGAGGGCGTGCTTCCCTCTGATATGAACCGCCAGGTTCGCGGAGAAAATCTGAACATCACCGCGGTACTGACATGGGGGCCCGATTACTACTATCAAAAACAGTTTTTCAGCGGCCATGACGATCAGCTTTCAACCCCTTCCTGTCTCATGCACTATGATCTGGAGGTTTCGGGCTTTCCCTCGAGCCACGCCGGTCATCTGGTTCTTCTAGGCCTAAAACAGCAGGACTACCCGGGCACAAAACGAATTGAGGATTGGCCGACGTGGGACCTGCCCATTCTTCAATGGGGGAAATCGCAGGGGGCGACTGTAGGATTTGCGCACTCGGGGTGGGGTCTGGAAGTCAGCTCCCATGATCTACCAGCCTTTCAAATGCCTGCTTTCGACGGCATCGGAGCAGACGAATATATAGCCGACGTCACGCAGCCCGGCTCCGTCGACTTTATCTCAGCAGGAGACACTCCCTACAATTGGGAGCTCAGCATCTGGTATCACACGCTGAATGCGGGCTTTCGCACCAGGATCTCCGGCGAGACCGACTTTCCCTGCATTTACGATGGCCGCGTCGGTCAGGGAAGGGGCTACAGCAAACTTGACGGTGCTCCGAGCTATCCCAAGTGGCTGAATGCGATTCGCCAGGGCGCGTCCTACGTCTCGGACGGCCGTAGTCACCTGATGGATTTCAGGGTGAACAACGTGGAAATTGGCAATGAGAATAGCGAAGTGCACCTGGATGCCCCGGGCGTCGTCAGGGTGCGAGCTCAAGTAGCAGCCTACCTGGGGTCCGTTCCGAATGAGTCCGTCCGTCAACTCGAAAAGCGCCTTCCCGCGCCTGGGATGTACAACGCTGAAAAGCCTTACTGGGATCTGGAACGGGCGCGCATTGGTGATTCGAGAAAGGTGCCCGTCGAGCTTGTGGTGAATGGGCAGTCCGTGGCCCGCCAGGACATCGTCGCCGACGGCGTAAAGCGCGACATTGAGTTCCAAGCCACGATTGACAAGAGCAGCTGGGTGGCGATGCGGGTTGTGCCATCTGCCCATACGAATCCGATTTTCGTCATTGTAGGCGGCAAGCCGATTCGTCCGTCGCGCCGCAGCGTCGAGTGGTGCCTGGCTGCGGTGCATCAATGCTGGACACAAAAGGCGCGGAACATCTCTGCCTCGCAGCTAAACGAAGCGAAGAAGGCGTATGACCATGCGGCGGACGTATATCGTCAACTCATCACCGAAAGTGCGGCCGATCAGTAAGCCCGGCTCGCTCAAAATGATGACTGCGGTGAGCGCAGCGATTTTTTATCGCGTGGCCAAATCGGAAGGTTTTAAGCCGGCGGTATAGATTGCGTTCAAAAACGAGTGAGGATCATATTTTCCGACGAAAGCTACGTTAGCTTTTGCAGGAATGGCTGCTTCCATACCGAGGGCCCAGAATGCGGCATTGATGATCAGCCGCCGCAAAGCTGTGTTCTCGATATCGTCCGCGGATCCGATGGTCGATGTAAAAATTCGCGCTTTTTTTCCGTGTTCTGTCGTGAAAATATTGGTCCAGGCAATCGGCATCATCGGAGTGTTCTTCCCCTCGACCGGCTTTCCTTCAGGACTAAGCCAGGCAAGAACCTGCCCTGAGAGAAGTGGCAGACATGTATCCGGCAAGGGGAGCCGGACTTTGTATGTATCGGTCGGGCCCCAAATTTCGCCGTCCTTAATACCACGCAGGACCGGATTTTCATTTGCTCCTGACGCAAACCAGGCGCGCGTACTTTGGTGTCCATGATCGCCGTGGTGATCGATCCACGTCTCGCCTAGCACTTTACGGCCGAAGCCGCCCTCCCATCCCGGCACTTTGCTATCCCAGGACCATTTTTCGTAGGTGTGACTGCTCTTAAGGTCGAACGCGTGAGTGGCTGTCCGAAGACCGATGATTGGCTTTCCAGATTCGAAGTAGTCAACAAAGAATTTCATCTGATCGTCGGGCAGGTCGCGCCAACGAATAAATAAGATGAGGAGATCCGCGGTTTTGAGCGCCTCCAGGCCAGGAATGTTTCGCTTGGCACGCGGATCAATGGTGCCATCTTCCGGATTGATAGAGAAGAGCACGGTACAGGTGAATCCGTGACGAACAGCCAGAATCTTTGCTAGGGCCGGCAAAGCCTCCTCGGAATGGTATTCAGTATCGTCACCTCCAACTAGAACGATGCGCTTCCCGCGGCCCGCTCCATTGCCGCCTTGGTAGGTTACGCCCGCAGCCGTCAGGAGAACTGCAAGCTGGAGGAACGCGAACACAAAAGAGGCTGGTCTTGCAGCTGAATGAATCCTGCAGATAGAGCTGTTCGAAGCGCGCATAACGGTCAAATGCAAGCTTATGATAATGGATTCGCTAACTCTCCTATGGACTATCCAAAGGACAAAGGCTACTCCGAAAATAATCGCAAGGCAAAGTTCTACTCGATAACGCGATCAGGTCTCAAGCAGCTTGCACATGACGCGCAAGACTGGCAACGCATTTCAGGCGTGATCGGGCGCGTAGTGTTGTTCGGCATAGCTCCCGCAAGTCTTTCGACGTTTCTCGCAGCGGCGGGGATTCTTGCGTTAGTGGCGGCGGGTTCGGGCTTCGCTCCCGCATGGCGCGCCAGCACGATCGACCCTCTCAAGGCTTTGCGCTACGAATAAGCGTGGCTCGATCGAAAATCCGAACGAGCCATTTCGGACCTGCCCTAGTTACGCAGGGCGCGCCGATAGGCACCGCTGTTGTAGGTAGTCCATGCGGTGAAGTTTCCCCGCTCGCGGTATAGCAAGTAAGCGAAGTCAATGTTCTTTTTGCAATCCAGGAGATCGCGAAGATTGACGCCTGGACGCTTCAGATGCACCGTGTTTATTTGAAAGTAGCCCCAATCCAGCGTTCCGTCAGCGTTGTGATGGTAAATCTCGCAGTCGCCTTTCGGATTCTCGACGCGCTGGATCGCGAGCGCGATTCGACAGTCCGAGCCGAATTTCTGGCAAGCATATTGCTGGTAAGCCGTCAAAGAGTGATACTGATCAGACCTCGCTTGAACCGTGTCGACAGCAGGGGCGCGGCGGCTGATCACTAACGGAGACTGGAATGCCATTCGCACTGGAGATCGAAGACCGACCGTGAAATGCGCATAGAAGTAAGTTGGAACGCCAATAACTAACGCGCTTATCGACAAAGCAACTCCGGCCAAGGCAGCCGACCTCGGGTTGAAATTCGCAACAATGGCGGCGTTGACTCGCGAAATTAGCACAGGAGTTGCGCGATTAAACGGCCGTAGGGCGGACGTGTCAATCCAGACGCGAGCCATTCGAAGCCAGTTTACCTGAAAGGAAGGTCGGACGGTGTCAAAAAAGGCGCCCCTGCCTTTAACGGATAGTTCCCTTCTGCGCTAGACTGAACAAGCATCTTTCATCTCTCGTTCGGGAGCGCTATATGAATCCGCGATGGATATCGAGCGGTTTAAAGGCTGTTGTCACGCTTTTCTTGGGCTGCATGTTTTGCCAGGGAGCGGTTATTTTAGACACCGGCGTGACAGCGCTTTCTACGGGCGATCCGACACAATTGGGCCGGATCTCACGCGACGGCGTAACTAGTGACTGGTCTATACCGAAGACCTTCCCGGGAATTATTAATCCAACCACTCCATACACGTACCAGACATTTTCCGTCTTCGATCAATTCTTCAAGTACGTTCAGGTAACTTTTGATTCAGTTGCCACGGACACTTTTGCATCTGCCTATCTCGGAACCTATGATCCGACCAATCAAGCGCAGAACTATCTGGGCGACCCCGGATTTTCGGGTAATTCTTTTGGGACCGATCCGATCGTATTTCAAGTCGTAGTCCCGATACCAAGCAACGTGGTGATTCTGGTGAATGAAACGGACGCAAGTGGAGTGGGACAGCCCTTTCACATCATCGTGGAGGGCTTTACGGACACTAATTTTGACGATACGGTTACGCCGGAACCAGCGGCGGTAAGCTTAGCCTTCGTCGGGATGATGATCACGCTGGCGTGGAAGAGACGCCGGGCCGAAAAGAGCTAACAGATCTTGCTGCTGACTTAGGGGCCGAGGCTCTTCATTACCGCCGGAAGAGCCATCAGAATTCCATGACCCGAGTCTCTATCCACGCCCGGCGCCATGTTATCGACCGTAGTATTGAGAAGGATATTCTTGATTTCTGCGTTCGTCAACGATGGTCTCACTGATTTCACAATGGCGGCTATGGCGGCGGCGTGAGGTGCTGCTGCCGAGGTGCCGAAAAAGGGCAGGAAGCCCGGTGTCTTACAAAAGACCCCATCGGCCGCCGTGGCGTCAGGTTTCTGGAGCGTACGGCCGCCGTGGGTTGCGAACAAAAAATTATTTGGCGTGATCGCAGTACCGTTGGGGTTATAAAAGATCTTGCGAGGCCCGTCTGAACTAAAGATTTCGATCGGATTTGGAGGGCCGACAAACGGGTGCGTCCCATCACGGGCACTATTCCAGTAAGTCGCCGCGATGGTGAAAGTATTCAGTCCGGCGTTATGTCCGAAAGTTGCGCCATCGGTTGCAGCAGAGAGTACCCCCTGATTTGTCTCTATCCTCAGCGCGCGCGCAGTTCCGTTGACTAGCACCACGACGATGCGGTCCCCAGCCGCGGGACAAAAGCCGGTCGGCGCGGAAGTTCCGCAGCTCGCGTCCGGAAAGATAAGTTCCAGCGGGTCCTGAGTACCGGTTTGAGAGCCAGTCGAAAAAGCCTTGAGCGTGTTGCCCGTGCTATCGAGCACAAACAGATCATAATCGTTAGAACTGGCGCCGAGGGGATCCGACCATTTCAACGATATCGGGCCACCGGGGCTGGTCAGAACGTCGAATACGCGCGGTGCGCTGGAGGAGCCAAAATTGTTAATTTTCACGGGCCGACCTTCGATCATGTCGATCAGCTCGCCGGCATCGCCGCCGTTCTTAAAGTCGCCTTCCCACGTTCCGGAAACATGACTGGTCAGGTTATTGCTGTTACCAGCCGCGGAGACATAAAACGCGCCCGCTGCGGTAACGTCATTTACTGCATCGGCGATGATGTCGTCCTGATAGGCGCCTTCGTCATAGTAGACAACGTCGTCCACAATAACGTCACATCCGTAAGTAAACCGCAGCGCGCGTATGTTGTCGGCGAAGGAGATTGCACTCGTGAAAGCGGTGGCAAAGAAGAGTTTTGTGCCCGGTGCCAGGTCGTGAACAATTTCCATCATGGCAATTCCTTCGTCGCTGCCTGGGCTGCCATCTTGGCCGGGGACAACAACAACATCCGGCGGGAGATCTCCGGAAGCGATCCGTGCAGCAATGCCAGCAGCAGAGGCGCTGTCTGACAGGACACCTACCCTGATACCGGTTCCTTCGAAACCAAGGCGCACAGCCTGATTCGCTGTGTGAGTAACATAGCCCTGGCTAGTAACTGAGCCTACATTCGTGCGAGCGATGCTGGCCGAACGCATCCAACGGACCTCGGGAAGAGCCGCTACAGTGTCGAGATTGAGAACCGGAATTTCAGCATGGATGCGAAGCGAGCGAGGAGAACTTTGCAGCACCCGTCCTCCGACGGCGGCGATTCGTTGGGCAACAGCGGGCAACGCATTTACGCGTAAGTCGACCAAGATGGCACCGTTAGACACGGCTGCCGGACGACGCACAGCAGCCATGGGAACAGTGCCGAAAGTCTCCCCACGAGCGCGCATAGAGGCGAAGACAAGCTCTGTCGACTGCTTGCGCTGCGCAGATGTGAGCGTCTTCTTCAGCGCCAGAATATCGCGCATCTGTTGCATCGCCGAGTCTGCGATCTGTTGAGCTGAAGCCGGAAAAAACGAGAGCAGGCCGAGCGTTACAAGCAAGATTAAGCGCGATCGAAAGAGAGCTTGGGATGACATACTCCTCCTGGCTGGACTAGGTCTGGACGATATCACGGTTAGCTTCAAGTGGCAAGCGAGGGAACTCTCACGCAGGCTACTGTTTGATCTCCGCACTTCCGAGAATGCGGCGTGTGGCTGGATCCTGCAGGAAGGCGATCAGACGCGTGGTGCCGGACTGTGAATCGGATGCCATCGAAACACGGACGTCCTTTGAGAAGGTAGAGCCGGCCGAGAGCTTGCCGACTTTTCGGAAAGAGGAGGCTACAGCCACATGGTCGATGGCACGCCCGGCATTCTCTCCGCTGAAGACCCGCGAGTGGGCGTGATCCGCAGCCGTGACAAGGTAAACGTCGCCACCCGGAAAAGATGAACCCTCAGCTTTGGCTTCGATATGCACGCGGATGTTGGGACCATCTTTCGTGGCTGACAACGAGAGAGGAACCTTCGGGTCTTGCATGGATTTGACGATCGCCGGCTCGGCTGCCTTCCAATTGCTCCCTACTACCTGCGCGCCGCCGTCAACGATCAACTGCGGGGTATAGACATCGCCGCTCCCAAGGCGAGAGTCATAGTCCTCCTGTCGCTGACTGACCGCACGAGAGGAGTACGGGTCTTTCCAGCCTTGGTGATCCCAATAGTCAACGTGCTCGCTCAGGACAATCAATTCCGCGCCCTTTACCGGCTGATCGTGGTCGAGCATGCCCAATAGTTTGTCAGCGGGCGGGCAGCTCGAACAGCCTTCCGACGTGAATAATTCAAGCAGGACGGGCACCCGTCGCAGCTCCGCCCGGGAATCCTGCGATTGCGACAACACGAGCACCGTACAGAGCAAAGCCACGAAGATGTTTCTGAAGGTCCGAACTTGGGTCATCACTGGTGAGTTCGCTGGCATCTCGCGCGGTGTTATGCCCCCGCAGAGAAACAAAAATCAGGGCTTCGTGTAACTTTTCATTATGCTACTCGGAAGGAATTATTAGGCCCCGGCGAAGAGATGAGCGGGCCCGGGACGGCGCAGAATCCTGCGACTGAGGATTTGGAGAGACTAATGCACGGCTACCAGCAAGCTGAAGCCGGGGCGGCTGCTCTGCTTGTGGAGCGGCTGAGCCCACAGGTTTTTCACTATTTCCTGGGGCAGGTCCGAGATCGATCGCAAGCTGAGGATTTGTTGCAGGACTTCTGGCTGAGAGTGCATAAAGCCCGCCAAACGTATCGGTCGGGAGAACCGCTTTTGCCGTGGATCTTCGCCATAGCGCGACGCGCCCGGATCGACGATTATCGTCGGAGAAGCCGGGTCGCGAGACATGAATTTCAAAGTGATGATCTGCCGGAAGCATCCGTGGAGAAAGTTGAAAATAATTCTCCTCGTGCAATCGAGGATATGTTGAAAACTTTGCCTGCGACCCAACGCGAGACCCTGTTGTTGCTAAAGGTGGCGGGCCTTAGCCTGGAAGAAGTTGCGCGCACTACCGGAACCAGCGTGGGAGCCGTAAAGCAAAAGGCCCATCGTGCCTATGAGGCGTTGCGCAAGCTGTTTGGGAGTCCGTCGTGAATTGCGAGGATCTGAATTGCAGCCTTTCCCGGAATGAACCGCTCACGGCGGACGCTGTGAATCACTTAGAGACGTGTCCCAAGTGCCGGGGATTGGCGAGTGCTCTTGCGACGATCGATACGTTGAGACAGCCGGACAATGTCCCCGATGCAAAAAGGCTTGTCTGGGTGAACGAGCAAATCAGAGCGTCTCTGCATCCGGTGCGCGCGCTGCCGTCCGACCGCAAGATGGTGGGCCTGGCACTGGTTGTTTTCGTAGCATTTTCGATGGCTGTCGCTGCGGGCTTCGGATATTACGGGCTGCTGAGGATGAACGGCATTCAGCGGATTTGGTACTGCGGAATTTTGATTGTGCTCGCCTGGCTGCTTTCCTTCTCGGTAATCCGGCAAATCGTACCGGGTTCAAAAAGACGCTGGGATTCGGTGACTCTACTTTTGCTGTCAATTGCGTCGCTGTCATCGTTGGTGCTGCTTCTCTTCGGTTCTGGAGACGAGAGCCACTTTGTGCATTTCGGAGTGCCGTGCCTCCTGTTAGGGCTGTTCAGCGCTATCTTAGGAGGGCTCGTTGCGTTCCTGTTTCTGCGAAAGGGATATGCGGTTACTCCCATTGAGGCGGGAAGTATCGCAGGATGCCTGGCGGGGCTTGCGGGCGTGGCTGTGCTGGCCCTTCACTGCCCGCGATTCGGGGCCGCGCATATTGTCGTCTGGCATTTAAGCGGGCTGGTAATCGCCTGCATCGGCGGCGCAATAGCCAGCCGATGGTGGGCAGCCGACTAAGCCGGCAACGCAGGCGTGTTCCCGCGACCCAATCCGATCAATCCGTATGCGAATGGAATACTAATCGAGTGGGCAGCGGAGAAAATATCATTGCTCTGGACATCGGCACTTCGAGTGTCCGTGCTCTTCTCATTGACGGCGATTTCAACGCGCATCCCGACCTCGGTCTGCAGAAGAAATACGACGTGGTTACGCGCACCGATGGCAGTGTGGAGGTCGACCCGAGCATATTGCTGCAGTTGGCCAGCGATTGCCTGGATGCGCTACATGCCGGAATGGCCGCCAAGAACCTGAAGGCCGCGGCCGTAGGTATCAGCACCTTCTGGCATTGCTTTACGGGCATCGACCGGCAGGGCAAGCCGACGACGCCGGTTGTGCACTTATTCGACACACGCTCGGGGCAGCAGATGGAACAGCTGACCCGGACGCTCAATCCGGCATGGGTTCATGCCATCACCGGCTGCATGCCGCACACGAGCTATTGGCCTGCGAAGCTTCTTTGGCTGAAGGAGACCCACGCAGCGGCATTTGAGGCGACTGAACGATGGATGTCGGTGGGCGAGTATTTGCTGCTTCAGTTGACCGGTGCAGGCGCCGAATCCACCTCCATGGTTTCGGCGAGCGGGATCTGGGATCAGCGGCAGAATGACTACTGCGACGAGCTATTGGACGTGCTGGGTGTTGGACGAGACCGGCTGGCTCCCGTCGAAAAACTCGATCAGCCGCGCCGCGGGTTACGATCGGCTTTCGCCTCGCGGTGGCCCTTATTCGACGATATTCCCTGGTATCCGGCATACGGAGACGGAGCTTGCAACAGCATTGGGAGCGGATGTTCGACGCCCGACAGATTCGCGCTCATGGTAGGAACGAGCGGAGCGATGCGGGTAGTAGTCAAACAGAGCAGCGCAACCATACCAGCTGGAACCTGGTGCTATCGCGTAAATCGGGAGCGATTCATTCTGGGAGGCGCGATCTCAAACGGAGGAGAGGTTTTCCGGTGGGTGAGCCGCACGCTGCAACTCCCTGAGGATGCAGAATCGCAGATTGCACAACGCGAGCCGGGTTCGCATTTCCTGACCATACTGCCGTATTTTGCCGGAGAACGTTCGCCTTACTGGCGGCCGGACTTACGCGCCGTAATCGCAGGGATAAGCCTCGCCACCAGCCCGGTTGAAATTCTCCAGGCGTGTCTGGAAAGCGTGTCGCTGCGATTTAAACAGATTTACCTTCTGCTTACGCAGCCTTTTGCTCAGCCGAAACAGATCGTGTCATCGGGGGGAGCCTTGCTGCGCTCAAAGGCATGGCAGCAGATGATGGCCGACGCGCTGGGACATTCGATCGTTGCCTGCAATGTAGCCGAGGCGTCCAGCCGAGGCGCGGCTATGATTACTGCGGAGCAAATGGGGTTGCTTAAAGATCTCGATCACGTACCGCTCCCGCTGGGTGACACGGTGACGCCCAAAGATGCCCATGTCGCGGCCTACGGACGCATCTTTGAGCGTGACATCCACCTCTTCGACGCACTGTACGGACCCCTGTCGGTATTTGAAGCTCCTGAGCAGAAGGCTTCAGTCGGAAATACGACGGCTCCGTTTTCGAGTGTGTAGCATTCGATTATCGAGTACAAATAGTAGAAGCGCATGGTGCTCGCTTCAGGAAACGGGGCATATACCCCTGCAATAACGGTTAGCAATTTGGTCAAGCGATATGCGAAGGCCAAAACCAACGCGGTTGACGGCGTTTCGTTCGCCGTGCGGCGCGGAGAGATCTTCGGGTTGCTCGGCCCGAACGGCGCAGGCAAAACAACAACGATCGGCATCTTGACGACAGCCATTCTTCCCACTCAAGGGTCGGCTTCGATCATGAATGTCGATGTGGCTGGCGATCCGATAGGAGTAAAGCAACGCATCGCAGTTGTTCCCCAGCAGAGCAATCTGGATCGCAGCCTTAAGGTGCGGGAGATTTTGACTTTCCACGCGGCCTATCATGGCATTCCCAAAAAAGCTCGTGAACTGCTGGCAGACAAGCTATTGGAGGAACTGGGACTTGGCGACAGGAAAAACGAAAAGGTAAGCCGCTACTCGGGAGGCATGGCCCAGCGCCTGATGATTGCCCGGGCGCTGATGCACGAACCCGATGTCCTGTTTCTCGACGAGCCAACGAACAATCTGGATCCGCAGTCCCGGCTCTTTCTCTGGGAACGGATTCGCGAAATGAATGCTCGCGGCCTCACTATCCTACTTACTACGCACGACATGGAAGAAGCAGATAAGCTTTGCGAGCGTATTGCTGTAATGGATCAAGGGAAGATTCTGGTCGACGAGACGCCCGAGGAATTGAAAAAGATGATCCCAGGAGGAACTGCGCTCGAGGTGCAGGCCTTTCTTGCAGGGACTGAGGAATCGAGTGGCCGGGACCACGTTCACTCGGCGCTAAGAACAATTCCAGGGGCAGTGAAAGTTGATGCATTGGAAACCGATGGCCCCGCGGAATCCGTCGAGCCCGGACATTTCACTTTTCGCATCTACTCGGATGCCGCTAACGCATTGATCGGTCCTGCCGCACAAGCCGTTCTGCGGGCCGGTGCAGAGATGCGCAACTTGAGCGTAAAGAAACCATCGCTGGAGGAAGTTTTCATTTTTCTTACCGGGAGACACCTGCGTTAGATGGCGGAAGCTGGTTTGAGCCGAGTGGATGGAACCGCGGAGAACATAAGGATCAATGCGAGCAGGAGCCGACTTGCTGTCAATGCCTTTTTCGCGATTCTGCGCCGCGACGTAGTAGTAACAGCGCGCGAGTTCGTGCCGTTTCTATTGCAGGCCCTGATGCAGCCGCTATTTTTCCTTTTCATCTTCGGCAAGGTTCTGCCGGGAATCGGCTTGGCAGCCGGAAATTTTGCCGCCCTAATGCTGCCAGGGATCGTTGCGCTGACGGGGATGATTGCCGCAATGCAAGGTGTCACTCTGCCGCTGGTGCTCGACCTGGGTTACGCACGTGAAATCGATGACCGGCTGCTTTCACCACTGCCCATTTGGTGGGTGCCGCTCGAGAAGGTGCTTTTCGCAGCGCTTCGGGGGACGGTAGCGAGCTCTGTGATTTTTCCCCTTGGATGGTTCATACTGGGCAACGGATTTGCGGTGCGGGCCGATCGGATTCCCATTTTGATCGGCATGGTCATCCTGACCGGACTGGTTGGCGCAACCATCGGATTGTGGATGGGCACCATCATCAAGCCTGATCAGATCAGCTTGATGTTCACGCTCATCTTTACGCCGCTTCTGTTTACCGGATGCACCTACTATCCCTGGGGGGCCCTCCGAAACATTCGCTGGTTTCAAGTAATCACCCTATTCAACCCGCTTACCTATGCAGCGGAAGGACTGAGATATGCGATGGTACCCGCCTATGGGGGCCGCGATTTCCCAACCCTTGGTTTACGCTGGATTCTTCCCGCCCTCGGGGTTTCGGTGCTCACCATGTTTTTGCTCGGAGCGCGGACGTTCCGTAAACGAGTTGTAACCTAAGCGGACTGGGAAGTTTGAGAAAGCGCAATCTGCAAAAATCCTCTGTGCCCGTGGAACGGACTCTCATGCCAAACTAGATACGGAGCCGAATGGACGAACTCTCATCCGACTCATCTTCCTCCCGCGCGGCTTTTCGCTATCCAAATTTTCGTTTTTATTCCGCTGCGCGATTTCTGACGACGATCTCGTCGGAGATGCAGTCGGTCGCGGTAGGGTGGCAAATCTACGCGCTGACGCACAGACCGATGGATCTCGGGTTGGTCGGGCTGGCGCAATTTCTGCCCGGAATCTGTTTGTTTCTCTTTGCCGGACACACGGCAGATCGCGTGCCGAGGCTTAATATTCTCAGATCGTGTTACGCAGCTTTTGCCGCCTGCTCGTTTCTGCTATTGCTGCTAACTCTGCACGGGCTGCATTCTCCGTTGCCCATCTACCTGGTTCTGTTGCTCAATGGCACGGTGCGCGCATTCAATGCGCCAGCGAGCCAGTCGTTTATTCCGTTGCTCGTATCAAGAGACGACCTCCCGAGCACGGTAGCCTGGAGCGCATCCATCTTTCAAACTGCCACTATCGTCGGACCGATGATTGGCGGTCTGATCTATGGCTTCGTGGGCAGCCCAGTTCCCGTGTACTGTTGCGCGGCGCTTGGCTACTCCTGCGGTTTTCTGAGCCTTTCCCGAATCAAATTGGCGAAACCCATTCGGGCGCACAACGCGGCCTCGCTGCTAATAGTCCTCGATGGGATTCGTTTCATCTGGCGAAATAAGTTCATTCTCGGCGCAATTTCACTTGATCTGTTTGCTGTGCTCCTCGGCGGCGCAGTGGCGCTCTTACCGGTTTACGCACGCGAGATTTTAAAGATCGGTGCTGTTGGTCTGGGTATCCTCCGAAGCGCTCCTGGAGTTGGAGCTGTCCTGATGAGCATCGTCGTCGCACATTGGCCCTTGCGAA
Organism: Terriglobia bacterium; assembly: GCA_963757345.1. Classification (GTDB taxonomy): domain Bacteria; phylum Acidobacteriota; class Terriglobia; order Bryobacterales; family Bryobacteraceae; genus Bog-105. The sequence continues at coordinate 135,266 of CAVWRP010000021.1, forward strand.
AACGAGCGGGCACGGCCATGCTTTGGTGCGTGTTCGGATTCGGCGTCGCGACTGTAATCTTCGGGATATCGCACACGTTTGCGCTTTCGTTGGTTATGCTGTTTCTCATTGGAGCGACGGATACCGTAAGCGTGATCGTCAGGTCGACCATGACCCAGTTAGGAACGCCGGACGAAATGCGAGGCAGGGTCAGCGCCGTGAATATGGTGTTCATCGGGGCCTCTAACGAGATCGGCCAACTCGAATCGGGACTAACGGCCCAATGGTTTGGAACAGTACCGGCCGTGGTCCTGGGAGGTATCGGGACAATGATCGTGGTTGGACTTTGGGCGTGGCTGTTTCCCAGCCTGCGCAAACTTGATCGATTAGATGGAGCATCGATTCGCGAGTCCGTGGTGGACTCCGTTACAGCTCAGGCAGACATCTGATCACTGCGATCACTAGCTTTGACCTGCAGATGACTGCGAATCCAGGGTGCGGCGTTCGAGAGAGACACGGTCCCATTTCGCGAGTCTGGCCGCTGCATCATATGTGCTTTCAAGAAACTCGGCCAGCGCGTCATCGGGAGACGGTTGGGTTCGCAGGTCATTGTATTTGAGAATAAATTCTCCGAGTTTGTTGTTGTAACCGGCTGCTGGAGGTTGGATTCGCTCGCTCTCGAGGCCTTCTGGCGAAGGTGCGGCGTAGCAGTAGAATGCGGCGCTTCCGAAACCGCCGTTTCCCGGCCAAAATCCAGCACTGATTACTTCGTGAGAATAAGCCTCGCGTGTGATTGCATCGGCATCTTTTCGAGCAGGCGCCCGTCTCCCCGAGAAGCGAGTCACCGCCAGATCGAAACTTCCCCAAAAGAAATGGACTGGACTCACTTTGCCGATAAATCGCGCTGAGAACTGCTGAAAGATCTGGTCGGCATGGACGAGTGTTCGCCAGAAACGATGGGCGGACGCCGGGTCGTAGGAGGCGTGCTCACGGTCTTCAGCGAAAGGAATCGGGGACGCTACTTCAACGGGCACTGGATGGATGTCGACAGAAACACCCAAGGCGGAAAGGGAGCGCTGATATTCAGCAAAGAAGTCCGCTACCGATTGGGCCCGCAGCGGGATGGTCAAACTTGCTCCGGAACTGAGTTTAAAACACAGGTCGTGGCTCACAAAATCAAATTCGATCTCGAGAAGTTCATGCTTGTAAGGCATCGCGGACGTAGTCAGCCCACGGGCGCTTACGTAAAGCGCAACATTCCACCAATGAGCTCGCAATGGACAAAGCGCCAGGCGGGTCTTCCCTACGATCTGAGTCCACATGTGGAGGGTCTCTGCGGTCGGCTGCCAGTCGGACCACTCGAGTTCGGGCCAGTTGTTCTTTTCGGACTGCATCTGCCCCACAACGTCACCTCTCCTCTATGATGCCCCTTAGGGAATTACTCGTCGCGGCTAACACCACATTCCACACTTGCTTGATAAGCTCATGATTCATGGCTGCACGGACCTTCAGACAATCGGTTTGCGCCGCTCTCTGGCTGTTCACGTTCTTTTTCATATCGAGCAGAGTTCAGGCTCAGGTCGACGTCGACAAGCTGCCTGGTCCAACCGGCTATGTTAATGACTTCGCCCATGTGGTGGATCCCGCAGCGCAGGCTCAGCTGGAAGAATTCTGTACAAAAGTAGAGCAACAGCTCAGTGTCCAGCTCGCCTTCGTAACCGTCGACTCAGTGGGAGACCGGCCGATCCGGGATGTTGGTCTGGACATCGCACGAAAGTGGGGTGTAGGACCAAGCAAAGATAACGGTGGCGTTCTGCTTCTCCTGGCCGTCAAAGATCGTAAGAGCGATCTCGAAATCGGTCGCGGTGTCGAGCCCTACGTTACCGATGGGTTCTCCGGAAGCACCCTGCGAGCGATGCGCCCGCAGTTGCAGAGCGGAGACTACGGAGCAGCGCTGCTCACCGCGGCCCGAACGATGGCCGTACAGATCGCACAGGGCAAAGGCATTGCGTTCTCAGATGACGGACTTCCGCAAAGAAGGCCCGCAGACAATCGGCACGGGCGCGGGATCCCATTCCCCTTAATTATCCTGGGCATTTTTTTGCTTATCTGGTTGTTCGGTCGAGGGGGGCGCCGGGGTGGCGGATACCGCGGAGGGGGTTATGGCGGCGGTGGCGGTTTTCTGACCGGCATGATCCTGGGGAACATGCTTGGGGGAGGACGTGGCGACTCTGGCGGACGTTGGGATGGAGGCGGTTTCGGTGGCGGCGACTCGGGCGGGGGCGGCTTCGGAGGCTTTGGTGGCGGCGACTTCGGCGGCGGCGGGGCGAGCAGTGACTGGTAGCGGAGAATCAGGTGGACAAGAAACTTTCCGAATTGGTTGAAAGGCTGAGAAGCGCATTCGGCCAGCGACTGGTATCCATAGTTCTCTATGGCTCCGGGGCAGCCGGCGACTGGAGCCAGGGTAGCTCGGATCTGAACGTGATGTGCGTGGTTGAGCAAATCACGCCAGACGAGTTGCGTCTCGCTGAACCAATCCTGGCGTGGTGGCACGGTGCCGGAAATCCCGCCCCCTTGCTGCTCACTCCCGAGGAAGTCCAGACGTCGACCGACTGCTTCCCAATGGAATTTCACGACATGCGCCAGCATCGCCGCATTCTGCATGGCAAGGACCTGATCGAAGGCCTCTCGGTAGATAACAAATTCTACCGGGCCCAGGTAGAACAGGAACTGCGCTCCAAGCAGCTTCGTCTGCGGCAACGGGCAGCTGAAGTGCTTTCGCAACCCGACCGGCTGCGGCGGTTGATGACCGATTCGGTCTCTACGTTCTGTGTTTTGGGCCGCCATGCGCTTGTCCTTGGGGGGGAGCCCCCGTACTGGGACAAGAAAGAGTTGGTGGCTGCGCTCGAGAAGCAGATGGCGTCACGGCTGCCCGCGATTGATGAGATACTGACCCTTCGGGCAGATCCGAAGCACGCCAGCCAGACGGACGCGGTGCCGCTGCTGGCACGCTATTTGACAGAAGTTGCAGCATTGGTTGATTTCGTAGACAAACTCTGAGCACTTAATAAGGTTCGGGAGGGAAGAGCATGAAGGGCGGATTGATCATCCTGGTAGTGGTAATTCTTGGGGTGCTGATCTTCGGCGGGCAGCTCATGGGGGGCCGGAATACGCTGGTCACCGAGAAGAATACGATCGACGCGAAATGGGCGCAGGTGGACAACGACATGAAGCGCCGCGCGGACCTGATTCCGAACCTCGTGGAAACGGTCAAGGGTTACGCGAAACAGGAACAAACGGTCATCGCAGAAGTTGCCAACGCGCGCGCCGCTCTGCTCGGCGCCAAGAGCAAGGATGAGGAGATTAACGCGAATAGCCAGCTGAGCGGCGCGATCGGGCGTCTCCTTGTGCTGCAGGAGAACTATCCGCAGTTGAAATCGAACGAGAACTTTCTGCGCCTGCAGGACGAGTTGGCCGGCACTGAGAACCGGATTGCCGTGAGCCGCCGGGATTACAACGAAGCCGTACGCAAGTACAACACCGATGTCGAACTGTTTCCGCGAAACATAACCGCGTCGATCTTTGGATACAAGAAAGAAGACGCTTACTTCAAGACCACCGAGGAAGAGAAGAAAGTTCCCTCTGTGAAATTCTAAGCGCCTTAGAGTTCCGGATCGGTTTCTGAAGCCTCAGGATCATCCATCACCTCTTCCGCTTTGCGGCTGTAACGTTTCAACACCGAAAAAGCGGCTCGAGAACCAAATCCCCCCACGCGAAGTTTGCGAAAGGCCGCTGCCAGATTTTTTTCCTCAGCCAGGAAAACAGGCAGATCTTTGCCGCGGTATTTCCGACGCAGGAAACTTTCGGCAAGCTGCTCTTCGTCGGTTCCTTCAAAGGCGACGGCGACCGCTGTCTCCGCCACTTCAGAGGCGACGTGTTTAGAACGAAGCTCGCGAAGCACGCGAAGCTTTCCCATGCCACTATTGGCCAGCCTCGATGCAGCAAATGATTCGGAGAACTTCCTGTCATCGGCGAGGCCATAATCACGCAGCTTGGCCATAATCGCGTTAACATCGGGAGAGGACTGTGCTCTCCGTAAGAGTTTTCGTCTCAGCTCAACCGCCGAGTGTGCCCGCGCCGATAGCGTATGCAGGGCGAATTCCCAGAGTCCCTCACGAGAAAGCTTCGTGGGTTTGCGGATACCGGCCATCTGCTGAAACGTTTCATAATGTAGCATGCTCTACACTAGTGAGACTAGCTAGGGTTTAGAAGGAAAGGAGATTACAAACATGGAGGAAAGAAACGGCCTCGGCTATTTTTTGCTCGGCCTCGGGATCGGCGTTGCGGCTGGATTGCTGTGGGCCCCAAGATCGGGGGAGGAGACCCGTGCCCTTATTGCTGACAGGGCGGGTGAGGGTGCCGACTATTTGAAGAGCAGAGCCCAGGAAGGCAGTGATTACGTCAAGGGGCGGACCGACGATCTGAAGCATTCCGCGGCGGACATTTACGATAAAGGGCGATCTCACGTGCAACACCATAAAGAAAATCTGAGTGCTGCAGTGGAGGCAGGTAAACAGGCCTATCGCGATGCAGTCGGCGATGTGAAGGCGGCCGCTTCAGGCGCAACGGAGTAAGTCACATTTTCATAACTCTCCGCTAAAATCCCAGCCTACATGGACCAGACCACGCTGATAACAGTTTTGACTGTCTTCGTAGCAGTGGCCGCGATTGCCTTGTTGATTCAGGCAGCGGCACTGTTCGGTACATTTCTGGTCATGAGGCAGCTCCGCACCAAGCTCCTCTCGATCTGGCCTGAACTGGAGGAGATTGTCGCAGTCACCAAAAAGACGGCCTATGGCGCGGAAAAGAATCTGGACGCCATCGGAGCGTCCAGTATTCATATGCTGGGGCTGGCCAAGCAGCAGCTTGTAAAAGTGGACGGATTGTTGAACGACGCCTCCACGCGAGCACGAGTGCAGATGGAACGTGCCGAAATGGTATTGGACGATACCATGACGCGAGTACAGAGTACGGTATCTGTGGTGCAGCGGGGTGTTTTGCGGCCGATTCGAGAAGTTCACGGCGTCCTGAGCGGCGTACGAACCGCGATCCAACATTTCGGGCGATCTTCCCGCTCCACCGTCGATCACGCAACGTCGGACGAAGAGATGTTCATCTGAGCGGCAGACCCAGACTCTTCGCCGCCGATTAAGCCGACGGCAAAATCATCTCTTCAACCTTTACCCAGCGATCAAATTCCTCTCCGCTGAGAAAACCGAGCTTGATTGCGGCATCCCGCAGGCTGGTGTGCTCGATGTGCGCGTAGTGGGCTATCTTCGCCGCCTTGTCGTACCCGACCCGCGGACTTAGGGCGGTGACTAACATCAAAGAATTCTTGACATAGTGGTCGATTCGGGGGTGGTTCACCTCGATCCCCAAAGCGCAATGCTCGCGGAAGCTCCGGCAAGTGTCTGCCAGCAAACGAACGGAGTGGAGCAAATTATGAATGATGACGGGTTTGAAGACGTTGAGTTCAAAGTTTCCCTGGGACCCGGCGAACCCGATCGCGGCATCATTTCCCATTACCTGAACGGCCACCATGGTCATCGCCTCGCACTGAGTCGGATTCACCTTGCCGGGCATAATGGAAGACCCGGGTTCATTCTCGGGTATCTTAATCTCGCCCAGTCCGCAACGGGGACCGGAAGCTAACCAACGCACATCGTTGGCGATTTTCATCAGAGACGCGGCCAATGTTTTCAGCGCGCCACTGGCCGCTACAAGCTCATCGTGAGCGGATAAAGCAGCAAATTTGTTCGGATGCGACCGGAAGGGGAGGCCGGTGAGCTCCGCAATTTTTGCGGCAGCCTCGACAGCGAATTCCGGCGGCGCGTTTATTCCCGTGCCTACGGCGGTCCCCCCGATCGCGAGATCATGAAGACCGTCGAGAGCGCTCCTAAGCCGCTCCGCGTCTCTATCCAGCAGAGCCACCCAACCTGAAAATTCCTGACCAACCGTGAGGGGCGTCGCGTCCTGGAGGTGCGTGCGCCCGATCTTAACGATGCAATTGAACTCTTCAGACTTCTTACGAAGCGTGTCACCGAGCTTTTTGATTTCAGGCAAAAGCTTGCGCTCAATTTCGAGTGCTGCGGCGATGTGCATTGCGGTCGGGAAAGTATCGTTGGACGATTGCGATAGGTTCACGTGATCATTGGGATGAACGGGCTTCTTGCTTCCCATTTCCCCTCCGGCAAGCTCAATGGCTCGATTCGAAATGACCTCGTTCGCATTCATGTTCGTTTGGGTCCCGCTACCGGTTTGCCAGATGTGCAGCGGAAACTGGCTGTCGAGCGCTCCCGAAATGACTTCGTCGGCTGCCGCGACGATCAACTCCGTTTTCTTGGCATCGAGTTTGCCGAGATAGCGATTTACCAAAGCCGCAGCCTTCTTAAGGACCCCGAAGGCGCGAATCAATTCCGGCGGCATCAGGTCGCGGCCGATGTCGAAGTACAGTAGGGATCGCTGGGTCTGCGCTCCCCAGTACACATTGGCAGGAACCTCAACCGGTCCCATACTATCGGTCTCTATGCGCAATGCAGCCTGTGTTCCTGTCATAGGTTGTGCTCCTCTCTTATTTTCTTACGCTCCGGTCAGAATCGATGAAGAATGATGAAGAATCAGGGTGGTAGCGAGCGTGATACCATCGAACGAGATCCGATAGTAAGGCCGTTTGACTGTTGGAGTACCTGGTGGGCGGGAAACGATTACGGGAAATCGTTTGACAGTTAATCTTTCGACGAGCCGCACTGTTATTTGCGTGCTGAAAAACGGACATAAGAGCAGTCTCGCGTGATTCAAATCGTCCCTTCGATTTTCGCCGCCGATTTCATGCGATTGGGCGAAGAGATCCGGCGTGTGGAGCAGGCGGGTGCCCGGATGATCCATGTAGATATCATGGACGGCCATTTCGTCCCAAATTTCACGATGGGGACGCCAATTACTGAATCCATCCGGCGATCCACAAACGTCAAACTCGATCATCATCTAATGATTGAAGACCCGGATACGTATGCGCCCATCTTCATCAAAGCGGGGGCAGATTGCGTAAGCGTTCATTATGAAGTCAGCCGCAACCTGGACCGCACGTTGCACATGATCCAGGAGCATGGGGCGAAGGCGGGAGTGGTGATCAATCCGGCTACGCCGGTCATCCTTCTGGAAAACGTTCTCGACATCGTCGATTTCGTGCTGGTTATGAGCGTGAACCCCGGGTATGGCGGTCAGAAATTTATTCCCAACTCCTTAGCAAAGGTACGAGAGCTGGTTCGAATCCGCACCGTTCGGAAGTTGGATTTTGCAGTTGAGATTGATGGTGGAGTAGGGCCTGAGAATATCGTAGATGTGGCGCGCGCCGGAGTCGACTGGGTAGTCGCAGGTTCTTCCGTCTTTGGCGCCAGCGACGCCGCGCAAGCGGTTCGCGATATGCAGCGCAGCGCTGAAGAGGCTTTTCAGATTAAGGTTTAGAACTCTATGTTTTGTTTCCGACCAGAGCTACGAATGGCCGCGGCGCTTGTGTTAGCAGCAGCCGGATTTCTGACGACTTCCTGCTTCCATAAATACGAGACGCCAATTACCAAGAACACGCAGCAGCCGGACAAGGTTCTGTTCGACCAGGCGATGAAGGATATCGAGCATGGCCGTTACGAGACCGCGCGAATATCGCTACAGACGCTGATGAACACCTATGAGTCCAGCGAGTTCATGGCGAAAGCGAAGCTGGCGGTGGCTGACAGCTGGTATCGCGAGGGCGGGGCAAACGGGATGGCTCAGGCGGAAGCCGAATACAAAGACTTCCAATTGTTCTATCCCAACATGGAGGAATCAGCAGAAGCGCAAAATCGCATTTGCGACATCCATTACAAGGAGATGGACAAGAGCGATCGGGATTATACCCAGACTGTGCAGGCCGAATCCGAATGCCGCTCGCTGATCACGCAATATCCGAATAGCAAATTCGTACCTCAGGCATCACAGAAGCTTCGCGATATTCAGGAGAGCCTGGCCGAGCACGAGTTCGCGGTCGGACACTTCTACTGGAAGCGCGAGATGAATCCGGCTGCGGCCAACCGTTTACAGGCAGCGATAGACCAGTATCCCCTTTTCAGCAAAGCCGGAGAGGCGCTCTACGAAGCGGGCGATTCTTATTCGAAGATGGGGCCGCGTTTTCGGAACATCTCGGCCGAGATGTTCTCGCGGGTAGTGAGTGAATATCCGTTGAGCAACCGTGCCGAGGATTCAAAAAAGCGGCTGGAACAAATGGAGAAGCCGGTTCCGCAAGTAGACCAGGCAGCGCTTGACCGAGAGAAGTATGATGCCGCCAACTATCACCACCCAAGCATCATGGGACGGACTTTAGGGCTGATGCACGGCGGCCCTGACGTGAGCCACGCGGCAAAAACGGGCGCGCCTACAATGACCGACCCGAAACGAACTATTCCCAAGAGTGTTCCGGAAGTTAATAACACTGATACGGGAACCGCTGGCGGAACAGGATCGGGAACCACCGATGTAACTGCCTCGACCGTAGGAGCGAACAGCGCTCTGGATCGGAATCCGGACGCGCGTACTGGCGCTACCGGTTCTGGCGCTACTGCTGCGGCTGCTTCAGCCACTAGCGCCACTGGTGCCACTGGCGCCGCCGCTACTTCTGCTACCGCTCCGGGGGCAACACCACCTCCGACGGCGAATCAACCGCTCCCGACGAACCGCGACGCGGAATTGAAGAAGTATCGCGAAAAGATGGCCAAGAAGCAGCAGAAGCTGGACAAGAAAAAGAAGAAGGACGACACGGCGCCCGCCGCAACCAGCCAGCCTGCAGCGGAGACGCCAGCGGATCAGACCAGCGGAACGCAGACTACTCCGACGACATCCACCCCTGCCCCCACTCCTGCTCCTGCTAGCCCGACGAACTCTCCTGCGACCCAGCCTCAGCAATGAGCCGGATCCTGCTGGCGGACGATAGCCCGCAAGCGCTACGCCTTGGAGAGCAGATTCTTACGACGCAAGGCTTCGAAGTCGTGAGCGTCACGGATGGCGCGACTGCTTTGCGCCGTCTTCCAGACGTAAAGCCGGACCTCCTGATCGCCGACATCTACCTGCCAACGCGGAACGGATTCGAACTGGCTCGCTTTCTGCGGTCTCAGAACGACTATCGGACCTTGCCGGTGATCTTCGCCGCGGGACCGGCTGATGAATTCGACGAGCAAGACGCGAAAAATGCCGGCGCAGATGTTATTTTGCGCAAGCCTTTCGAAGCCTCGGCGTTGCTGGGAGCGGTACAGAAGCTGCTCCAGGAAACCACCAAGGCAGGGCCGGATGGGGATGGCAGGGCCGCGGCTAGTGGTTTTGACCGCCACGCGATTCGGGCTGCCGTGACGCTTGCCCTCGACAGTGCAATGCCCGCCATGATCGAAGAACTGACAGAACGGGTTCTGCTCGCTTTATCGCAAGAACGCCCCGGTGGCTAGATCTCGTCTGGTATCCGCAGTCCTAGAATTGTAGGAGCCGGACAACGCGCCTGGTCGCGGTCGTCCTCATCAAGAAATCATGCCAGAAAATACCTTCGATATCGTGTCTAAGATCGACCTCAATGAAGTTCTCAATGCTGTGCAGCAGACCTCCAAAGAGGTGCTCACGCGCTACGACCTGAAAGACAGCAAATCCTCTGTCGAACTAAATGAAAAAGAACACAAAATCTTGTTGGCGAGCTCCGATGAATACAAGCTCAAGGCAATAACGGAAATCCTGGGCCAGAAACTGGTAAAGCGCAATGTGCCGCTGAAAGGCTTGGAATACGGGACCGTCAGCACCGCTTCAGCGGGAAGCGTACGGCAAGAGATCAAGCTGCAGCAAGGAATCGCTACCGAGAAAGCCAAGGATATCGTCAAGCTCATAAAAGACAGCAAGCTGAAAGTGCAAGCCAGCATCCAGGGCGATCTGGTGCGCATCAGCGGGAAGGACCGCGACACCCTTCAGCAGGCCATTGCACTGCTCCGAGGCAAGGACTTCGGCATCGATATGCAGTTCACAAATTACCGAACGAACTGATGGCGCGAAGAATCGAGTCGCTGTTCATTTCCGGTTCGGCCGGCAAAATCGAGGCCCTCCTCGAAGAGCCAGCGGATGGCGAACATGTTGAAGCAGCATTGGTTTGTCATCCGCACCCCCAGTTTGGCGGCACAATGCACAACAAGGTGGTGTACCGGCTTGCACGCGGCTTGCGGCGGACGGGTTGCGTGGTCTTGCGATTCAATTATCGCGGCGTAAATCTAAGTGAGGGAGAGTATGACGAGGAGATCGGTGAAACCGAAGATGCTCGCGCAGCGCTCCGTGAATTGCAAACGCGTTACCCCGGACTTCCTGTGGTAGCGGCCGGCTTTTCCTTCGGGGCGCGTGTCGCCTTGCGGCTAGCGTCCAGTGAACCGTCCGTAAGACGGGTCGTGGCTGCTGGATTCCCCACTCGTATCCAAGAGCGAGACTTCGTGTACCACGTTGCCGTCCCCAAATATTTCGTTCACAGTACGCACGACGAGTTTGGACCCAAGCCCGATTTCGAGATATTTTTCGCCTCGGTCCTGGAGCCGAAACGGCTCAACTGGGTCGAGGCGGACGATCACTTTTTCAGGAATGCGCTCGACGAACTTGAACAGGTCGTGGAGCGGATTGGTCTGGAACGGAATCCAGCTTACGTTGACGCATCTGCCGGGCAACCATACGGGCGGCTCGCCGACTGATTAAGTCGGCTACTTTACTAAGCAGCTCGGGAAGATCTTCGGGCTTTATTAGAAATGGACGGCAGACGTCAGTGCGTCCGTTTGTATGGGTTGTTAGCAGAGCAGTTGCAGGCTTGTAATCCATCATACGTGCGTGAGCCAAGACCTTCAGTCCCGCCTCGGGCGACTCCATCTGTAGATCGCTCAAAACAAGCTCATATTGCTTTTCAGCTAGCTTGCCCACCGCTTCTGCCGCAGACGCGGCGGAATCTACGAAATATCCTCCCGCCTCGAGGACTGCCTTCAGTGTCAAACGTGCGGTGACGTCATCGTCAACGAGCAGAACCCTAGCCAACTCCAGTAGCCTGGCAGGAGGTGCTTGAACGCTAGGCAATGCGGTCGCCATTTCCGACTACAGTGTAAACGAAAACGGGAGTTTCGCCCAGACATTTTCCGTTGCTCTCGTCCGGAGGGTCGATAACCTGAAAATGTTAGTTTAAATTCTCGAAGACTCTGTTGAAAATCCGATCGGTGTTCTTGAGCTGCCGGTCTAGCGAAAAGGCGTTCTCTAATTGAGCCTTGTTCAGGAACTTCCCGATCACCGGATCAGAGAACACTGCCTGGCGAAAATCGCTCTCGTTCTCCCACGCGCTCATTGCGTGCCGCTGCACGAGCGCGTAAGCTTCTTCGCGGAGCATCCCGGCGGCTGCGAGGTCAAGTAGCAGCTGGCCTGAGAAGACCAGCCCCCGCGTCGAGTCAAGGTTGCGACGCATCCGGGTCACATCGACGACAAGCCCGGAGATAACCCAGTCTGTCTTGCTCAGCAGGTAGTCGAGGAGGATAGTCGAATCCGGCAGAATGACGCGTTCCACCGACGAGTGGGAAATGTCGCGCTCATGCCAAAGCGGAACGTTTTCGAAGGCAGCCTGGGAGTTAGCGCGAACCACACGCGCCAAACCTGAAATCTGTTCGCAGGTAACCGGATTACGCTTGTGGGGCATGGCGGAAGAACCTTTTTGGCCAGCGGCAAACGGTTCCGCGACCTCCCGGACCTCAGTGCGCTGCAAATGTCTGATCTCGACAGCGATCTTGTCGAGGCTGGAAGCTATACCGGCGAGCGTCGCCAAGAACTGCGCATGCAAATCGCGCGAGAGGACCTGAGAGCTGATGGGCGCGGCTTTAAGACCCAAGCGCGCACAGATCTTTGTCTCGGCTTCCGGTCCGATGTGGGCGAAGGTGCCCACGGCTCCGGATATCTTCCCGACGCGAATTTCCTCGGCGGCGGCCGCAAAGCGGCTGCGGTGACGTTTCATCTCGTCCCACCAGGACGCGACCTTTAAGCCAAACGTGATCGGCTCGGCGTGCATGCCGTGCGTGCGGCCGATCTGCACAGTATCCTTGTGCTCCCGGGCGAGCTTTTCAAGCGAGCGCGACAGTTCGTCAAGATCGTCCGCGAGAATTGAGGCCGCTGCCTTGATTTGTAAGGCCTGCGCAGTGTCCACTACATCGTTCGAGGTGAGCCCAAAGTGAAGCCAGCGTGAGTCTCCAGCCTTCCCTCGCGCCTTCATCGTCTCCGCTACTGCTGTCGTGAAGGCAATCACGTCATGGCGGACTTCCTTCTCGATTTCATGGATACGGTCCAGGTCGAAGGCGGCATGAGCGCGGAGACTTCGGGCCGCATCTACGGGCACATCTCCGAGTTCGGCCAGGACCTCGGAAGCGGCTAGCTCGACCTGGAGCCAACACTCATACTTGTGCCGCTCACTCCAGATCGCGCCCATCTTCGCACGGGTATAGCGTTGAATCATTCCTTATTCATTGTGGGGGAAGACTCGAATACACCCCTGTCGATCCTTCCCAGAACAGAACGGGGTTCAGTATAGAATGACGAAATTTCCGTTCTTCGCGGGATATGCGGCGACCAGGCTCCAGGTGGGCACTCCGTCACTTCGTCCGGCTTCGCCGAGCTGTCGGCCTTGGCGGTCAAAGAGCTGCCATGCCAAGGACCCACCATGCTTCCAACCCATGCCTTCCGTCCAGGAAAGCAGGAGCAGCCCCGCATCATTTACGGCAAGGGCCGGATACTTTTGATTAGTGTCCTTCTCCGAGGCGAGCGTGTCATTCGTTATCGCGGGACCACGTCCGACAGTTCCAAAGTGAACTCGCTTCTCAGTCTCCCAGGCAGCGTACATTTCCCGAGGCCCGTGGACAAATGCTTCGGAGCTCATAACGCAGTAGCCGATATTCCATTTTGAGATGTCAGATCCGCGGAAGGTGGCCCCATGGTCCGTCGACTCGAGCAGGTACATGTCCCGATGCGTGGTTTCTTCCGCTGAGCGAAACAGGACGTAAACGGTTCCCGCGGGATCGACGTCAGCATTCAAGGAGCAACAGGCACAGGAACCAGTGGTTCGATCCCACGCAATCCGTTCCGGCTGAAACGTCCTGCCGTCGTCATTCGAATGGGTCATCCAAACTCGCCGGGATGCTTCGTTCTTGCCTCCAGGAATCGGGGCATGCCAGAAGACGTACACGTTTCCGCGGCTGTCAGCCGCTATTCCGCCGCCGCCGTCTATTCCATAGGCACTCTGGATAAGGTTCCGCTGCGATTCAAATGCCGTTCCATCATCGTTGAGCCTGGCATAGAGCATCGGACTCCGTCCGCCAGCAGCATCGCCGACTTTCGAAGAACCGTTCCAAATGACAAATACGCGATCCTTTCTTCCGAGCGCTATCCTGGCGCCGCGGATGTTTCCCACGGCAATGGCCGCTCCCGGGACAGAGTTGACCCGAATCGGAGGGGAGAATGCTTCGCCGTCCTTGCAGCGGGTGTAGAACAAATCGCCTTCCGAAGGGTCGCCTTTAAAGTACACGAGATGTGCCGTACCGTCTTTGCCCACCACTGTTTGTGGCTGAATGCCGCTGTCCGGTACACGCCTCAGTTCGACTCGCGGAGTGCCTTGAGCAAGCATGCAAATGCAGAAAAGGAGTACAGGTGCGGCAAAGGCTCGCGATATTGACGAAGTTGACATGACGCACTGGCGGTCAACTACACGAGGAACCATTACAACTGCACCTTCCTCAGCCTCAATGCGTTTGCGATGACCGAAACCGAACTGAACGTCATGGCCGCGCTCGCGATAATCGGGCTCAGCAGAATGCCAAAGAAAGGAAAGAGCACCCCGGCTGCAATCGGAACACCGAGACCATTGTAGATAAAAGCAAAGAAAAGATTCTGGCGTACATTCCTCATAGTCGCCCTGCTTAGACGCAGAGCGCGGGCGATGCCTCTGAGATCGCCGCTGACGAGTGTGACGGCAGCGCTTTCCATAGCTACATCGGCCCCCGTTCCCATTGCAATCCCAATGTTTGCTTTCGCTAGTGCCGGAGCGTCATTGACACCGTCTCCAGCCATTGCGACAACGTGCCCGCTACTCTGCAATCCCGCGACTACTGCGGCCTTTTGCTCGGGAAGGACTTCAGCTTGAACTTCGTCAATCCCGAGTTGTCGAGCCACCGCCAATGCAGTAGGCCGGTTATCGCCGGTGAGCATGGTAATTCGCACGCCTTCACGATGGAGGAGTGCAACCGCCTCCGGTGTCGACGCCTTGATGGGATCGGCAACGGCTGCCAGTCCAGCCGGCTGGGAGTTGACTGCAACAAAGAGAACGGATTGCCCCTCTTCCTGCAGCTTTTCGGCTCGATTGACTAGATCAGCGGTAGGGATGCCCGCCTCCTCGAGCAGTCCTCGATTACCGACAAGCACATCGTGATTTCCTACCTTGCCCCGCACGCCTTTACCGGTTATCGAAGTGAACTCACGGGACGGCTCCCAGGTAATACCTCGCGCTTTTGCTCCGCTAAGGATCGCACCTGCGAGCGGGTGTTCGCTCGCCTGCTCTACGCTCGCAACAAGCCTCAGCAGTTCGAATTCTGAAATCGAATAGGAAATCGAAACCATCGTTGTCAGCTTTGGTTTGCCTTCCGTCAATGTGCCAGTCTTATCGATTACCAGGGCGTTCGTTTTTTCGAGCAATTCGAGTGCTTCGGCGTTACGGACCAACACGCCGGCCGCCGCGCCCCGGCCAACACCTACCATGATGGACATCGGAGTTGCGAGACCGAGAGCACAAGGGCAAGCAATGATCAAAACAGATATCGCATTGACCAAGGCATGTCCAAGCCGGGGAGCAGGGCCCCAAAGGGACCAAACCAGAAATGTGATCACTGCCGCCAACACCACGACAGGAACGAAATAGGACGCAACCAGGTCGGCAAGCCGCTGAATAGGAGCACGCGAACGTTGCGCTTCGCTCACGTAGCGGACAATCTGGCTCAAAACCGTATCCGCACCGACCCGCTCCGCGCGCATCACAAAGGATCCGGTACCGTTGACGGTCGCACCCGTGACCTGCTTACCTGGCGATTTCTCGATCGGTATGGATTCTCCTGTGAGCATGGATTCGTCGACCGAGCTTGTTCCTTCGAGGATGACGCCATCGACCGGCACCTTTTCGCCGGGCCTGACGCGCAACCGGTTTCCAACTTGAATCTTCTCAATCGGGACGTCGAACTCGCGGCCGCTGGGATCGATGATCCTGGCAGTCTTGGGCGAGAGCCCGAGCAGCGCTTTGAGTGCGCTGCCAGTCTTACTCCGGGCACGCAATTCCAGCACTTGCCCGAGCAGCACAAGAGTAGTGATAACCGCAGCAGGTTCAAAGTAGAGCGGCAATTCTCCCATATGGTCACGAAAAGCCAAGGGTATTGTCCCGGGAAACAGCACGGCGATCAGGCTAAAAAGATACGAAACTCCTGTACCAAGTGCAATCAGCGTGAACATGTTCAGGTGTCGATTGATGATCGATGTCCAACCGCGCTGGAAAAACGGCCATCCTCCCCAGAGGACAACCGGAGTTGCGAGAGCTAGCTGAAGCCATGATTCTCCTGTGGGCGAGACCAGGTTTGCAGCGCCCGGTATCATGTTCAGAATCATCATCAACAACAACGGAATCGTCAGCCCGATGCATACCCACGTCCGCCGTTGCATCTCGATCAATTCGTGATTTACTTCATCTGTCGCGACTTCGCGTGGCTCCAGAGCCATTCCACAAATCGGGCAGGGCCCAGGTTTGTTTCGAACGATCTCCGGGTGCATGGGACAGGTGTATTCTGCAACCTGGTGGGCGGGTGTAACCACAGCCATGGAGGGCCTGGGTCCCAAGTATTTCTCGGGATCTGACTTAAATTTCTGCGCGCAACCCTGGCAGCAGAAATAATATGCATGTCCGTCGTGTTCCACTTGGCCGGCGGCATCTCGCTCAGAGACATTCATGCCGCAAACCGGATCCTTAGCCACCTGCTTCATTTCAAGGCTCATAAAAGAAGTTCACTCGTGCGTTCGTCGTAAAAACGGACCGCTCATCAGGGCTCTCGAAAGCCGTCCTAGCGAAGGTGTTTGTATATCAGTTCGAGAAGTTCGTCGTACATCGCCGAAGCTTGCTTCTCATTGCCGTGGCGGATTGCCTGCGCTGCGCAATGGTGAAGATGATTGTGCATCAGCGCTCGACCAACGCCTCGTAAGGCTTCCTGCACTGACGAGATCTGAATCACGATATCGGCACAGTACCGATCTTCTTCCACCATTTTCTGAAGGCCCCGGACCTGGCCCTCAATGCGACGCAACCGCTTAAGATTCGAACTCTTGATTGCGGGATCTACGCCGACCGCCTTGGACGCTGTCTTCAAACTCACCCCCGACACTAGCAGTATATACCCCCTACCCCTATACGTGAAAGCGGGTCGCCTTATTGGCCCGCTCCGCCAGAAGAAGGCAGATTTAACGTTGTACTTCGCTCCCCGGCCATCGGACTCTCCAATCCGGAGGAAAGCATGAAATTCTGCATGGAGATTGCGTCCACCCAGAGGCTTTCGAGGGCAGTGATGTAGGAGACCTGCAATTGGAAGTAAGTACGCTGTGCGATTAATACTTGTGGGTACGCGGCGCCCATATTTTGGTATTTCTTCAAGTAGAGCTGATACGCCCGTGCCGCGCGGGGAAGCATCTCATTCTTGTAGCGTTCTGCTGCGGCCTGACTTGCCAGGAAAGATTGCAAGGCGGATTGCGCGCCCTGCCCCGCGGAAAGTTGCGTGCGGCTGACTTCCGCTTCGGCGCGCTCGACGTCGGCTTTTGCAGCGGCTACATTGCCCTGGTTGCGATTGAAGATCGGCAGGTTGACTGCCGCCATGGCAAACCCCTGCGCGCCCACGGAGGTACTCGTCACCTGGTTGATCGATTCAAAATTCTGCTGCATGCCCGCCCGGATTTGCAGGTCCGGAATGCTCTCGCGTTTCGCGCTCTTCACCTCGGCTTGAGCGCGTACGAGCTCCTGCTTCGCACGCTTCACGGAAGGACTCTGCTGCGTGATTTGATCGACAATTTGCCCAGCGTCAATTTGCGGTAAACGTTCCAGATCGCCTTCGATCGGCCTCAATTCGAGCTCGGGCTTGCCAGCTACCGCCGCGAGTCTTCGGAATTCCTTGATGAACATTCGTTGCGAAGTTGTGTAATCAACTCCGGTCTGCTCGGCCTCCACTTCGGCCTGCAATACATCCGGAGCATCCGCCTGCCCCACATTCGCGAGTTGATGGGCGGTTGTAACGGCATCGAGCGCGAGAGAAAGCAAGTTCTTTCGAAGTTTCACAATGGCCTGAGCCGCAAGAGCCGAGTAAAAGTTTCGTCCGACATCACTGAGGACACGGGATTTTTGTTCAGAGATTCCAATTTCATCGACGCGCCGCTGTTGCTGATACACGTCTTTTCGAAGGCCAAGTTTTCCACCGAGAACGAACGCTTGCTGAATGAAAGCGCCCTGTTCGCCACCGTGAAACGAGCCCCCGCGAATCTGATCTCCCTGGTAGCCGACCACCGGATTCGGATAAAGGCCCGCCTGCCGCGCCTGGGCAACCGATTGCTTTTCTAACGCAGCCGCGACACGCAGGGTTGGGTTTGTATTCATTGCAAACTGTTCAAATTCCCGGAGACTCATCGGCGGTCGTCCCGCAAGGTCCTTCAATAGGTCGGGAACCGAGAACGCGTAGGCTGTCGGCTCTGGCGTCGAATGGTCATGGCCCATTTGCTGCATGCCTGGTGCAGCAGGCTGCGTTGTTTGGGCGGGCGCAAGTAATTCGAAGGCGAAAACCAGAACTGCGAGTTTAATCATTTGGCTTCGTCCTTACATCTGGTGATGCGTGCCGCTCATGCCTGATGGTCCACCCTTGCGGACCTGCTCCATAACTTTGTCGTATTGATCCGGCGGCAGCACCCGAACGAAGCTCATCATGCCCTGCATGAAGCCGCTCCACCCAGGCCGCAGCCCGTAGTTCTGGGGCCTTTCCACTGCTTTGTCCATCTGCATCATTGGACCTTCCATGTACGCATCCTGTGGAAAGCCCGGTACCCGATTCGCGTTCCTGGCGACGTCGGCATTCATGGTCATAGTGCCGCCACCGCCGTGGTGAGCCATTCCTTGCATGCCATGCTCAGCTCCGGGCGACATGGGTCCGTTTGCTACGCGTTGATCATTGGTTGAGCCCACTCCGAGACCGCGACCGAGGCCGGGTCCATAGTCATCGCCCATGGGAACTCCGGTAGCGCCGTTGAGCATGCCCATGCCCTGGTTCATATCCAAACCTGGAGGCATACCCCCTCTGTTGCGAGACATCGGCCCAACGTTCGAAGACATTTGGTTCATCATGTGATGCGGCATATGGCAATGGAGCATCCAGTCACCTGGATTGTTAGCGACAAATTCGACGTCCCTCGATTGGGCCACGCCCACCAAGACGGTATTTCCCGGACACCAGGCAATCTCCGGTATTCGCCCGCCTTCGGTGCCCGTCGTATAAAACGTATGTCCGTGCAAATGGATTGGGTGATGATCCATTCCCAGGTTGATGAGACGAATGCGAACCCGGTCGCCTAGCCGCACGAGGAGAGGTGTTGTCGCAGGACCGGTTTTACCGTTGAAAACCAGCCAATTGAATTCCATGTTCATGGTATTGGGCACGGTGTTGTTTGGAAGCACTGCGTACTCTTGCAGGAGGATGACGAAGTCTTGGTCAACACGTGGGGCGTATGCAGTCTTCGGATGCATTATGAATGCGCCGAGCATCCCGATCATCTCTTGCATTGCCATATGCGAGTGGTAAAAGTACGTACCCACCTGGTGCAGCGTAAATTCATAAACAAACCGGCCGCCGGGCGCAATCACATCCTGACTGATCCCCGGACCGCCATCCATGTTGTGCGGAATCTCGAATCCGTGCCAATGCATTGATGTTGGCTCCGGAAGATGATTGTCCACGACGATCCGGATGCGGTCTCCTTGAGTGACCTGAATGGTCGGACCTGGTGCGCTGCCATTGAAACCCCACACATCGATCGTTTTGGCCGGCGCGATTTGCTGGCGGACCGGTTCCGCAACCAGATGGAATACCTTGACACCGTTATCGGTTGTGAACGAGAGGTCCGGGACATCTGGGGTTTGAACCAGAAGGGGAGATTTTCCGCTTTCCTGCTCATGCTGAGCACGGGTGAGCCTGCTGGCCGAGAAGATTCCAGCCCCTAAACCAAATGCATTCCGGAAAAAATTTCGACGATCTTTCATTCCTGCCTTCTTTCCTTATTGACACCTTGAGAGAGTTGCTCCGGCCGATGACGAGCAGCCAAGACACCGTCAGGGTCGAATTGGCGAATTGACGCTTGCAGACGAAAGTGACGAAATCAGATGCGAAGAACTGTTACGGCAGAGAACCGGGAATAGCCTGGTGGTGAACCCCGCCCGAGGGAAGCAAGAATATGCCCGCTAACCGGGTCCAGCTCAGTGGAAAGTGCGTTTGCCGGGAAAAACACCGATGCGTTCTGAGCTATCGCTGAATTGGAGATATTCGGGCTCGCTTCGACACTCGTGAGACTCGCATATCGATGGTTGCAGCGTTCGCTCTGACCAGTCTTCGAAGGAGAAGAGTTGTGACAACCATCCACACGCTGCTCGGAAGACGATTGGCAGAAGGAGCCGAGACAGAGCGCATAACATTGGGTATTCGCGAGCAAGGCCGCGATCGCCAATAGCGCCAGTGTCTGCAGGCGGCACGCCATCACCTTTAGAAGTAACACGTCCCGGGATCAGTGGCCATCATCGTCGTGGTCAGAGTGTGCCCACATAGCAGCTTGTGGCCTCCGGCAAGAACCTGTAATATCAAATGGCAAGACGAATGGTGAACCTATCGAGCGATGATCCACTCGCGGACAGAAAACCAAAGTACAGATATCTTCTAGACCTGCTGGCCGCGGAGATTCGTGACGGCAACCTCAAACCGGGCGATAAGTTGCCGAGCGAAGCCTCTCTTGTAAGAAAGTTCTCCACTTCCCGGATCACTGTAGGACGCACTTTGCGCGAATTGCAACATCTAGGCCTGGTTTACCGGGTCGCGGGTTCAGGCACCTTTGTACGATCACGAGAAGACACGATAGATCGGGCGCTTCTTTTTGGCCTGCTCATACCCGACCTGGGTGAAACTGAGGTCTTCGAGCCGATATGCAAAGGCATAGCGGATGCCCGGGAGGCAAGCGATCACGCCTTGCTTTGGGGTCATTCCCAAGGAGAAGGATCCAGCAAGGCGGACCAAGCCCGCGAGCTATGCCGGCAATACATCACGCGAAAAGTGTCGGGGGTGTTTTTCGCACCGCTCGAGTTCGAGGCTGAAGCCGAGAAGACCAATCGCGCGATCTTAGCGGCTTTTCAAAACGCAGACATTCCAGTTGTGCTGCTCGATCACAGACCGATTAAGAGTTCGGAAGGCAAGCGGCACGACCTCGTCGGCATCAACAATCGACAAGCTGGCTATATAGCGACCGAGCACTTGATTCGGCTGGGCTGCAAGCGAATCGGGTTTCTCGCCTATCACGGCTCGGCATCCACCGTGTCGGCTCGAGCGGCCGGCTATGAAGCTGCGCTTGCGGAATTCGGCTTGCCTTCGATTGAAAAATACGCCGGGGATAGCACAGACGGCACGGAGAGGAATACCGCCGAGAGTCAGGAAATTGAGGGTTGGGTTTGCGTGAACGACAGGGTTGCCGGTCAGCTGATGCACAATCTTCTGGCGGTGGGGACACGCATTCCACAGGATGTGAGAATTGTGGGGATTGACGACGCAGGTTACGCGAGTTTGCTGCCGGTGCCGCTCACCACAGTCAGGCAACCTTGCCGAACTATTGGCGAAGCGGCGCTGGCGACAATGCTTGATCGGATCAAACGGCCGCAAATGGCCGCTCGCGACCTCTTCCTCGATGGGGAGATGGTGGTACGGATCTCCTGCGGCGCCACCGATCTCCTTAGAAAAGGTGCCTCTCAGTCTTCCTGAAGTACGCCCTTATGAGTGGCTTATCGAACTACCAGCGTGAGCCACCGCGGCCCCGCGAGTTATTGCCTCGACCACCGCCACCGCCACGATTCCCGAATCCCCCTCCGCCCCCTTGAGGCTTCGGACGGGCTTCGTTGACATTCATGGTTCGCCCGTTGAGATCGGATCCATTTAGTTGTGAGATCGCCGTTTCCGCATCCCGGCGCTCCGTCATTTCCACGAATGCAAAGCCGCGCGGCTGACCGCTATCGCGGTCCGTAACGATGTTGACGCGCTCTACGTTCCCGTATTGAGAGAAGGCGGCCATTAAATCTTCTTGGGTGGTTTTGAAGCTCAGATTCCCAACAAAGATGTTCGTCATTGTGTTCTTCCCGTTTCGATTTGGATTTGTCTTTGTAGGGCTGTTCTAGGAACCAAGGTCTGTCAGAAAGGAGGTGCGATGGAGGTAGACGACTGCAAAGACGAATTTAGTTTAGCAAAACAATGCTGCCCATCTGTCCCGACGGGCGGCTCAGTCTTCTGGTGATGGCGTACGCAGGCTCGCAATCGCACGATACGCCCAGTAGTATGCGTTATCTCTTTCAATATAATTGCGCGTTTCGAGCACCGCTCTGCGCGTGATCCTGGTGAACCGGTTGCCGGGACGCCTGGGCTCACCTTCCGTCGTCGCTGGCGCTTCGCATGAGTGAATGACAAGCATCGCCAGGCGTGCATCTGTAGTAATTGGCTCACTCTGGTCGGCTGACTCGCGTCGCACATTCAGGTACACCGGCTCATCGGAACAACCTGCGAAGCTCAAATCGGTCGTAACTTTCTCGCGCTCCTTATCCAAATTCATGTCGATCTTATGCGTGAACCTCATCGCGCGGGCTTTAAACTTCACGCCCGTATCGTGAGTGGCGGCCCCGAGCCACACTTCTTTGCCCTCAATCGGTCCCGCATCCCAAAATCGAACATGGTGGCGTTGCGTTATGGTGTCAAAAGATTTTTCGAAAACCAGATCCGGTTCCTCACCTCGATAAAAGAGCCTGGAGACAGGCGCACTTGCATAGCTGCGCATCGAACTGAATGCTCCCCACATTCGGGACGAATGGAGCAGTGTACGGCTGTCCGCCATCGACCAGCCTGATGTGGCGAAGGCGGAAATCAATTCTTCACGCGTGCCTAGAAGCGCAATGTTGAACAAGTCTGGGGCGACTTGCCCGTTTGCATGCGAAATCCGATCAAGCTTGTCGCTTAACCACGGCGAGAGATCCTGCGCGACCTCTTCGTTCTCGAGATCCGGAGGCTCCGCCGTTTGCTCAATCGAGTTGTTCGGTTCAGAGACACGTACTCTCAACATCATGTCCGTCCCAGGCGGCAGATGAATTTCAGGCTCCGGAAATGGGACCAGCGCACATCGGGCAGCATACAGCGCCGCCGCTCCGATTGGCCCCATCGAGTATCGTTCCCAAATCTGATTTGCAACCCCAGTCAGACCGACTAAGGACCGGAAGATCAGCCCGGATTCCGGCCGCACCCAAAATCCATTTAGAAGATTGGCTGCATTGTTCGCTGCCAGGACGCCTTTAATCTGACCTTGACGGGTAACGTGTTCGCGTGAATTGTCAATCGACGCCAGACTCGCAACTAATGGAAATCGTTTACCATCTGGCGTTTCAAAGCGATCGAATCTTAACTCCAGCGTGGCTCGCTCGTGGATAAGGCCGATGCCGATGCCCGTGGCCTTCGCAACTTTCCCATAAACGAAACTGCCCTTGGGAATGAAGACCCTTCCGTTGGCTTCAAATTTGCGAATCACCACACATCGGAATGCAGTTCCGGCAGGAGAGGAATAGCTCGTGAGATGGTTCTGCAACCTAACTTCGAGCTTCGGTTCCGGCGCGGACGCACAACATGTAAGCGCCGAAAGAACAAGGATCAACGGCAAAGAGCCTTTTCGGTTAGTCCTCATGTGCTACCAGATAGAGGAAACGTGCGCTTATAGTGCGATCTCAGCGAGCGACCGCCATTAGCTTACAGGAAATAACGAGCGAGGTAAAGTTCTTCGGGTTTATGATTTATCTCCAAAGACGTCCTGGGCGTAAACCCTGCTTTTTCGAAGGTCGTCTTCGAGGGGACGGCTCACCTGCGTTTCAGTTCTGTAAGCGAGTTCTACCACTACGTAGGGGCGGTTCGGCAATGAGCTTAGATACGTTGCAATTTGGCGATAATCGATGTCCCCTTCCTCAAATGCCTCAAGCCATAGTTTCTGCCGGGAGTTTCGCACATGAACCTCGCGAACCCGGTTTCCTGCCTCCTTAAGGAGAGCCAATGGGTCTTCACCACCTTGCTGTACCCAATCCAGGTCAAGGCAGATTGATACCAGGCCGGGATTAGTGTTTCGTAATGTGCTTCGCCATTCCCTGGCGTGGCTCAGCATCTCGGGAGTGTGATTATGGACTCGCAGTTGGAGACCCTCGCCCGACAAAACTCTCCCCAGCCTGTCCAGAGCTTTCGCTTGAAAGGCCAACTCAGCATCGGTCTTTTCGATTCCCTCCCCTTTTGGCTGCGCGTTAAAAACTACCGCCGTGCAGCCAAACGGCTTACAGGTCTCGCCGATGCGAAGCGCCTGCTGAATCGTCTGGTCAGCGCCCGGCGCTTCATGCAGCGGGCCCCCGCTATAGACCGAAGGCATTTTCAGAGCGTTCTGCCGTACGAGTCGTAAGGTCGCTTCTTTAAGTTGAGGCGTCAAATACTCCGCATTCAGTTCGATTTTCTGAAAGCCGGCTTCTCTTACCATGCGCATGGCCTCAGGCACCACGTCGCTCAATGGCTTATGCTGGCGCTGGGCATACTGCTGGAAGATGTAGGCCTCGACTCCCAGCTCTGACTCCTGTCCTTCCGGCAGCGCAAAGGTCGCCAAGCCTCCCAGGACGGCCTCTCGCCGGCTGAGCAGAAATTGATCCGTCGACGTATCTCGTGCAGGCATTGGCTTGCTACAAAACTGTTTAGCTCTGAGTGTGAGCGTCGCCGTGAGGACAGCCTTCAAAGTTGGTCCAGGCGATGCGCCCGTTCCAGCCAAGCTCCCGCATCCCTTCCTGCGAAGACCAGTAGGCGTCAGCAGTCCATTCTTTAATTACTGCAAAATGCGGAGCAAGCGGCCCGCTACCATTTGCTGCTTCAGCCAAAATGTCATTTTTCTCCCGTGCCGGAAGATTACGAAACGAATCCGAGTTTCGACTCCGTGCCGCGGCATCGAAGGCAGCCAATGCATCCAGCATTTGCTTCCTGGTCTTTTCCGTTTCGAGCGTCAGGATCAAATCGATGATGCGGTTACAAGAAGCCGCCGAACTGCCTGGAATAATGCACTCGGAAATGCTTACCAATGCTGCATTTTGTTGCTCAGAGAAAAACGTGGGACGCCACTTACCATTAGCAGGCTGCGAAATGGCGGCTTGGTGGCTGTGCTCTTCAGCAACGGCTTTCGCACCAAACACCGAGGCACCCGCCGTGCACAGAACTTGCATCATCCAATCGCGGCGGCTGTGATGATACTCGCTTTCCGGCTGCATGGTTAGTCCATCATTATCATATTCTGTAGAGTTACCGTAGAGTTAAATGTCTGCAACACCATACGACATCATTGTCGTAGGCTCAGGCGCCTCGGGCGGATGGGCTGCAAAAATACTCGCAGAAGCCGGCCTGCACGTGCTGGTGCTCGATTGCGGCAGGCCGCAGCACGATTCCGACTTCAACGAGCATGAGCCAGTTTTCCAGCTGCCTTTCCGCAACCTGAAATTTCACGAGCCGGTGTCGCCCGTCATTCGGCAGACCCGTCCGGTTCAGGGACAATGCTATGCCTGTACCGAATACAACTACAAATGGTTCGCCAATGACCACGATGAACCCTACACAACCGCTCCGGGCATGGAATACAACTATTTCGGCCGCCTGCGCGTCATGGGGGGTCGTACGAATGTGTGGGGACGCCAGTGTTATCGGTTGAGCGATCTCGATTTCAAGGCCGCGTCCCGCGACGGTTTTGGTCAGGACTGGCCGATCGGCTACGGCGATCTGGCTCCTTATTACGATCGCGTTGAACGCTACGTAGGCATTACGGGTATGCGGGAAGGTAATGATGTTCTTCCCGATGGACAGTATCTTCCACCCATGGGCATGACATGTACGGAATGGAAGATGCGCGATGTCGCTAAACAGAAATTCGGGCGCACTTTGACCTTGGCGCGTTCGGCGAATCTGACGACGCCGCTCAACGGGCGACAGGCCTGCCACTACTGCGGTCCGTGCGAGCGCGGCTGTACGGCTCACGCGTATTTCAATTCGTCATTCACCACTCTCAAGGACGCCTTGGCCACTGGCAAATGCGATCTGGTGGCTAATGCGCGCGCCTACCACGTGTTGACGGACGCCGAGAATCGCGCAACCGGAATCCAGTACATTGACACAATCACCAGGCAGCACAGAGAGATCAAAGCTCGTGTGGTGATCCTGGCTGCCTCGGCTCTCGAATCGACCCGATTACTCTTGAACTCCCTGTCCTCGCGGAATGCGAACGGCCTGGCGAATTCCAGCGGCGTGCTCGGCCATTATTACACCGACAGCCTGAAGGGCGGAGGTGCAGAAGGCACGGTGGCGGATCCGCTCAAGCCACCGGCGCTCTTCGGACCCCAGCGTCCCACCGGAATTTACGTGGCGCGCTTCCGCAATGTCCCCGGATCGCCGAGGATGAAAACCTTTCTTCGCGGCTACGGCCTGCAGGGCGGTTCGGGAATAGGCTTTCGCGCGAATGCTCCGGGCTTTGGTGAAGCATACAAGCGTGCCGCGAAGGAGCCTATTGAGAGATTTAACTTCCAAGGCTACGGCGAGTCACTCCCGCGCTTCGAAAATTATGTCGAGCTTGATCCCAAGGTAGTCGACACGTTCGGCATCCCCGTGCTGCGTATGCATATACAGTGGGGCGATAATGAACGGAACTTAGTGAAGGATGCGGGCGAACAAGCGGCGGAAATGCTGGAGACGGCCGGAATCAAAAACATCAAGGTGCACTCCGAGATTCATCCGCCAGGAGACGCCAATCACGACGTCGGCACGGCACGCATGGGTTCCGACCCAAAAACTTCCGTGCTTAACAGTTTCCAACAGACTCACGATGTGCGAAATCTGTTTGTGATGGACGGCTCTTGTTTCAACTCGCCGGGGTGCCAAAATCCAACGCTCACCATCATGTCGTTGGCGGTCCGCTCCTGCGATTACCTGAAGGAAGAGTTACGCAAAGGAAACGTTTAATTCGGCTCTTAGCGGAGCTGCTCCGGCGAAATGCCGATAATTAAACCAATTTTACTGGCGCTGAACCACTCGGATAATGCTATTAACTTTCCGTCAAACCGCCAGGAGCTTATACCCTTAAGGATCTATATTTTCCAAAATCTCTAAACTCCATCCTTCTGGAAAGCAAACTGCAAAATAGGCGAATGCCCTACCCGCCGATCGGAGCCAGAGCTTTCCCAAATGTCGACCACGACCGCATCCGACAAGTCGCTCGACGAAGTGATTCGCGATCTGAAAGGTGGCTGCAACCGGACGATCTGCTTCAGGTGGATAGTCGAGCGGTATTACTCCGCTGTATGCCGGCAATTCAAACGAAATGGAGTTCCTCCCAAATGAGGCGCTGCATCGAATTGCGCATTTTGGAAGGCCGCAGCTACCGCGAAATCGCTTCGGCCATGGGCATTTCAATTAATACGGTCAAAGCTCATCTGCATCAGGCCAAGAAACTTTTGAAAGACAACCTCAACGGATCCTCGCGGGCACAAGGATCTTGAGCCGGCAGTCAGGTCTTACCCAGCTGCTGCACGCTGCCAGCTTGAATTATCAGTTGCTCGACTAATTATTCCATCAACCACTAAACAATTCAGGCTGACTTTCTTTCTATCTATACATCTACGTTTTTTAATTGCACCGGAAGATACGGATCAGCGTGTCGGGTGTTAATGAGGAGAATGCCGCTACATTTACAACGTGACTAATCTGTCAAGGAGTATTGAAATGAATAACGATGACAATTCCGTCGATCTTCCGATGATCACATCGCAGGATCTATTTTTTGAAGAACTAGAAGAGAGAATGGCACCCGCGGTGATCGTTCCCCCCCATGGTTCTTCATCTAGCTCTAGCTGCAGTTCTCAGCAGTAATGATGCTTCGAAAGCCGGGTCCAGAGGTCAAATCTTCATCCGGCCTAACCGGGGCTGCTTGCAGCCCCGCCTTTTTTGTCACTAAACCAGCGAGCACAGAAAGATGGAACAGTTGACCGTAAATGGGAGCGACGGCGGGCCCGAATGTTAAAGCACGATGCGCGATTAGGACTCGTCGAGCACTATGCCGTGCCCTGCGAAGATGGCCGGCTGTTCTTGAAAACAGCCATGACTTCCGGCTTGATGAGCGGGCGTCTGGTTACCGACTTATTCCCGAGGCTCTTCCCGTTGCTCGACGGTTCGAACCGGTTTGAAGACATCGCCGTTCGCATGTCAGGCAGTTTTGAACGCAGGCAATTATCGGCAGCACTCGATTTCCTGTTTCAGAAGGGCCTTGTTCGAGAGATCGAAGAACCTCCGGAGCAATTGTCGAACGACGACCTTAAGCGCCACGAGTCCATGGTGCGTTACTTCTCAAGATATGGCTCCCGTTATACAACTCTTGTCGCCTTAAAGAAACCCAACGTCGCAATCATAGATCCAGGCCCATTTCCACCGGCGCTTGCGTCCGCGCTCGTACCTCTCGGAGTGTCGCAAATTACTTTAATAGCCAGCCCCGAAGTGCAGCCGTTAGAGGTACAACAATCTCGTTACTATCACCCGCGCGACGAAAATTGCAATCGGATTTCAGTGTGGCGGGAACGCATCACGGCTGCGCGACCGGAATTGAACCTAAATGTAATCTCCACTAAAGTGAGCGAGGTTTCTAACTGGCGGAACTTCTTAACGGCTTGAGCATGTTTGTCGTTGTTCTGCCGGGACCGCTCCTTTTTTATCCCTGGCTCGAAAAATTGAACGAGGCCGCCTTTGCGCTGCGCATACCTTGGACAACGCTCGGGTTGGTTGATCCGGATTGTGTACAAATTGGACCGACGATCCGACCCGGAGTTACTGCTTGTTATAAATGTTTCGAAACCAGGCTCAAAAGTAAACTTTCCTTTCTCGGTAAGGATGAATCGATAGAAAATATCTTCGACAGACGAGCGAGCAAATTGATTTTGGGCTGTTGCCTGCGATAGCCGATATCGTGGGCGGATTCGCTGCTCTCGAAGTCATGAGAACACTTAGTCCGGGAACCGTCGCGCAGACTAGCGGAAGGTTCATGTTATTTAGCGCGGCTGATTTTCAAACCCAGTTCCATCCCGTACTCAAGCTTCCCCGTTGCGCCGTTTGCAGTTCAGCACGCAACAAACCCAAGCCGAGGATCTGGAGCTAACGAATGAGCGGCATCGGGCAAAGCGTTTCTGACATCGGCAAGCGCGCTTTGATCGGGAATGCCGGACTAATTTTCTGCCTGCGTGAGTTTGTAGCGTATCCCGGGGAGCCTCGACTGTTTACAGTTGCAAGTGCCCGGTCGTCGCTCGAACGAATTCTGGGAACAAAGATCCCCGGAACCGAGGGAGCTGTTGGCTTTTCTTATGAGGAGGCCGCGGCGGGAGCCATCGGTGAAACGATCGAACGTTATTGTGCGGGCGCGTACGAATGGGACGATTTGATATACGCGAGCAAAGACGAACTAGGAAGCGAAGCGATCGGCATGGATCAGTTCGCGTAGTACACGGACGACGTCTATAAGCAGTCGGGCTTGACGAAGTGGCGCTCCGATCCTCGAATCTACTGGGTGGTGGGCGTTTCTCTTCATTCGGGCACCCGGCGATTTGTCCCGGCGGCTGTGGTCTACACGCCTTACCGACAGGATGACCCGCGAAAATCTCCATCCCTGGCTATATCGGTTTCAACTGGCCAAGCCAGCGATACCGATCGCATACAGGCGCTCTTGTCCGGTCTCTATGAGGTGATTGAAAGGGACGCCTTCATGATCACCTGGATGCCGGATTCCGCCGCGGCGTCTCGACTATCTCTGCGATCCGCTTTTGAAGGAGCTTTATTTGCGATATTTCGAGTGCGGCAGCATACAACTCGATCTCTTCAGCATCACCCTCGATATTCCGGTACCTACAGAGCGGTACTTCCTCGCGCGGGCCCTTTCTTACGGTTGGCGCGGCCACGCGACGCTCAGAACGGGAAGCGGCTGTAAAGGCGATGAAGGAAGCATGCCAGGGGGCGACGTGGGTTTGGGAACTCATGCACAGCAGAGCCGATTGGCGTCCTCTCCCGGATTTCAGCAATATCGTCAGTTTTGAGGATCATGTGCGTTTGTACTGCGAACCCGATATGGTGGCGCAAATGAACTTCATCACTCAGACGCCCTTTTCCCGCTCAATCAAACAGGCAGAACCACGGCCGGAACTACCCGAGGCAGCCCTCGAAGAAGTGCTCCACGAGGTCGAGCGCGCAGGACTGGAAGCTATCGCGGTTGACCTGACAACGCCGGAAATTCAGGAGCTTGGATTCTATGCGCCAAAGGTACTGGTGCCCGGTCTCGCGCCGCTGACCGCCAGGCATTTCCTTCCGGCCCTGGCATCCCCTCGTTACACCGAGGTACCTGCACGACTTGGCGTGACCGATTGCATTCATCATGAGTGGGATCCGGCGCCGCATCCATTTCCATAAGGCAACCCATATATGGCTAACACGGACACCTGTCACCAGTCCTCTCTCATTCCAGCGTTTGAGAACGACGACTACTCGATCGTCGAAACGTTTCACGAATATTCGAAGTTGAACTCTGAAAATGTCTTTGTTCTAGGCCAACGGACGGTATTAGCAAAAACGGACGCCAATCTTCGCGCCATGGTCTCGCGAAGCTGGAAGACCTACCGTGGGCATGTCCAAAGTGTCCTTCCGCCCGCCGGCCTGCCGCCCGTTACGTTGGAAGACGTAGTGAAAAAGCGCAGATCTCTGTCGTCAATCGGCGGAGTATTCACTGGCGAAAGCATGACGCTCGAGCAGCTAAGCGGCACTCTGGGCATGAGCTACGGCACAAGCGGTCCGAGGTCATGAGTACAGCACTTCATTGAGGCTGTTCGGGAAGTACCCGATCGTGGACGGCAGCATACGTCCTCCTGTTCCTGGCAACTATCGTCCACGAATTCGGCCATGCTTTCGCTTGCGATCGATTTGGAATCGCAGTAAGAAGAATGGGTGTTTTGCTTTACATTCTGATGCCGGGGGCGTATGCGGACACCTCTGCTGCCTGGTTGCTCCCTAACGCCAGAGAGAGAATTCTCATCAGCCTTGGCGGAGTCTACCTAGAAGGATATTTATGGATCGGGTCGGCCTGGGTTTGGCTAACAACGAACCGCGGATCGACGGCGCATGAGTTAGCATTTATCGCGAGCGCCGTTCTCGGTCTGCGGATCATAATTAACCTGATCCTTTTTCTTAGGTTAGACGGGTATTGGGTTCTGGTTGACCTTCTTGGAGTTGCAAATCTACGTAAGAAATCTGTTCGCTATTTACTTTCTCGCTTCCCTGGGTCGGACAGCATTGGAGCGATGTTTGCCAACCGGCCCCTCGGCAAGCGCTTATTCTAGCCGGCTATGTGCTAGCCTCGATGACAGTTACGTTCTATTCGGTGGCCGCGGCGCTCACTCATGTGCATAAATGGTTCTTGGCATTGTCACCCGGCGCAGGCGAGATTTACTATTGGCTGCTTATCATGCTACTGTCGATTTGCCATCCCTGGCATTCGCAGAGGATTGCCAAAATTTAGCCGGCAGTAGCACTACGAGTCACAAGCAGGATAGGCCTGCCCTCCGATCCCGTGTCCCTAATCCGGGGCCCCAAAGTGTGCAGAAGAGCCTCTTGACAGGAGGTCTCCTCATCAGTAGAATTGCTCCACGAGTAGTAAGCGGGGAGGCCTATGTCAGCGCGACGAGCTTTGTTGCTCTTTGGCGTGATCTCTGTTTTCTGGCCGGGGTATCTTGTCGCCCAGGCAACTTTCGGTGGGATCTTCGGCACCGTTGTCGATTCGACCGGCGCCGTGGTAGTGGATGCCAATGTCACTATGACCGACGTCAGTAAGGGTGTAACGGTCACCACAACAACCAATGAGTCCGGAAACTATATTAAAACCTATCTGACTGTCGGCACGTACAAGATAACCGTCGAGGCAAAGGGGTTCCGGACTTACATCCAGGAGAATGTCCCCGTCAGCGTTGACGCGAATACGCGCGTCGATGCCAGGCTTCAGCTTGGAGACGTGAATCAGGAAATAACGGTCTCAGCGACTCCGCCGCTCATCCAGAGTGATCGTGCCGAAGTGAGCGATACCCTCCAAAGCCGTGAGATCAGTGAACTTCCGGTTGCGAATCGCAACTTCACCCAATTGGAATTAATGATGCCGGGAACGACCAAAATGACCTGGCAACACGCATCGAGCGAGAACCCGCAAGGGGGTATCCAGATTAACACCAACGGCCAGTTGTTCGGCATGAACAATTTCCTGATCGATGGCGCCGACAACAATGATCCTGTTTTGGGAATTATCATTGTCAACCCGGCAATCGATTCGATACAGGAGTTCAAACTGACTTCTGCCAACTACGATGCGGAGTTCGCCCAGGCTGGCGGTTCTGTCATTCAAATCGAGACAAAATCCGGAACGAACGAGATACACGGCTCTCTTTTCGAATTCCTGCAAAATAACATTTTTGAGGCGCGAGACCCATTCACCCAGGGGCTCCACGATCCCGGCACGCCGGCCCCCAAGAACCGAGGCGTTCCCCCTTTACGGTGGAACCAGTTTGGCGGCTCAGCAGGCGGCCCCATTTTGAAGAACAAGCTTTTCTTCTTTGGTGACTACCAAGGTACTCGCCGTCGCACGGGCGCATCGGTGCTGACCCGTGTGCCCACGGCGGCAGAACGACAGGGCGACTTCAGCGACTTCAGCGTACCAATCTTCGACCCCTTGACAGGGAAATCAGATGGTTCGGAGCGCGTTCAATTTGCCGATCCATCCCGGGCGACGGCTTCCAACCCGGCAGGGCTCAACATTATCCCAATCTCGAAGATTACGCCACAGGCGACCAACTTGCTCGGCTTGCTACCGGGCCAGAATCTCAACGCTGCCTCACCGAATGATCCTAACTTTGTTGCGAGCGGATCCGAGGCATTCGATAGCGATCAGTACGACGTCCGTATCGATCACTATGCCACCGACAACCTGCACTATTTTGGCCGCTATAGCATCGCCAGCTTCAACAAGAACTCGCCCGCTGCCTTTGGAGTCGCTGGCGGCCCGGCCCTTAACGGGCTGAATTTCGCAGGCACGTCCGACGTGCGCAACCAAAATCTGGTGGGCGGATTAAACTACACTCTTGCTCCCACCTTACTTACCGACGTGCGGTTCACGTTTAGCCGCTACCGGGTAAAGGTGCTGCCGCTGGATTATGGCCAAAATGCCGCCGAAACTGCTGGTCTCCCTGGACTAAACCTGCCGGATCGAATTGATACCTCCGGTTTACCTCAGTTGATGATCGGCAGCACCTCGCGCGGCGGGTTCCTGGAAGGCTTTGGATTGGCAAACGATCAGTGCAATTGTCCGCTGATCGAAACCGAAAATGTATTTCAGTTCGTAAATAACTGGACCAAGGTTCACTCTAACCACACCTTCAAGTGGGGTACAGACGTCCGTTACGCCAACAATATCCGGCTGCCGAGCGACACGCATCGCGCAGGCGCTTTCAATTTTAACGACTCCCTCACCGCAAGTTCAGACGTCGCGGGATCAGGTCTCGCTCCGGCAAGTTTTCTGCTTGGGCTTCCCAGCCAGTTCCAGCGTTTTGCTGAGGACGCAACCGACCCCCACGATTATCAATGGCGCATGTTCTACTTCGTCCAGGACACGTGGCGCGTGACCACCAAACTGACCTTGAATTACGGACTGCGATGGGACACCTGGTTCCCCGATTCGTCGGAGCATGCCGGCGAGGGCGGCCGTTACGAGGTAACTACAAATCTCATTCATGTGCCCGGAGTAGGTAAAGTATCTCCATCGGGCGACCTGCAGACGCAGTGGCACAATTTGTCCCCGCGCTTCTCCGCCGCCTACAGCCTGACACCACGTACCGTAATCCGGGCGGGATGGGGCCGGAGTTATTTCCAGGGAATATTCGGCTACACCTTCAACAACCTGACTTTGGGTTACCCCACAGTGATTTCCCAGGTGATTAATCCGGCGTCGCCGTATCAAGGGACATTTCCACTTTCGGTCGGACCGCCTCTTCCGGTCTTTCCTACCATTCCAACCAACGGCCTGCTTCCCCTGCCGAACGGTATTGGAGCAGCATATGTGCCGTCTAATATAAAGTATCCCTATGTGGACGCCTGGAACTTTTCCATAGCACAACAGCTATCGGAAAACATAGCGCTCGAGTTGGCGTACGTCGGCAACGTCGGCCGACATCTGAACTACGGCTTCGGCCTGAATAACGCGGTTCCGGGCCCCGGAGATTTCAATCCTCGCCGGCCGCTTTTCAATGCCTACGGCCTGACGCAGGGTATCAGTGATAACTGCGACTGCGCATCCAGCAGTTATAACGGCCTGCAGGTGAAAGGCACTCGGCGGTTCTCGAAGAACTATTCTGTGATTGCCAATTTAACCTGGTCGCGCGCCATGGATTTCGGTGAGTTCGGAGTCGTGACTAACAGTTACAATTATGCCGTCGACAAAGGACCCGCTGATTTCGACCGCGCCGTCGTCTTCAATCTCAGCCACGAAGTGATGTTGCCGTTCGGTCCGGGCCAGAAGTTTGCCAGTAATGTGCACGGATTCGCGCGCGTGCTGATTGAGGGATGGCAGTGGACAGGGATCACCAGCCTCCTAAGCGGCTATCCCTTTTCGCCCACTCTGTCCAACAACGCCTCTTTAAACTCCGACATGAGCATGCGTCCCGACATTATCGGCGACCCCGGAGTTTCGAATCCAAGTGCGAACGGATGGTTCAATCCCGCCGCTTACGCCGTGCCGGCGCCATATCATTTTGGAGACGCTTCACGCAATTCGCTGCGCGGCCCCGGCGGCTTTGTGGCGAACTGGTCGTTCTTCAAAAATTTCAAGCTGAACGAGCGCGGCACTAATCTGCAGTTCCGCTGGGAAAATTTCAATATCTTTAACCGGCAGAATTTGACGACGCCCACCAATGCGGTCGATGGAGGGTCGGCAGCCGGGAAGATCTTTGACATTGCCGAGCCCATGCGTAACATGCAGTTCGCTCTCCGGCTGACCTTCTGAAGGGGGGCGGCAAGAGGCAATCGCCGGCTGGGCTCGCTTACAGGGACCAGCCAGAGCGATACTGCTCCGTAAGGTACTGGTTGGCGTCCGCGTCGTTGGTAAATCGCATCGCCGCGGCGTCATACGCCAGATACCTTCCCGAGCGCTGCGCGGAAACGCCCAACTGGCAGATTTCTGTTAGCTGAGAGCCAAAATCA
The DNA here is from genome assembly GCA_963757345.1 of Terriglobia bacterium. Lineage (GTDB taxonomy): Bacteria > Acidobacteriota > Terriglobia > Bryobacterales > Bryobacteraceae > Bog-105. The sequence continues at coordinate 170,029 of CAVWRP010000021.1, forward strand.
AAGTTGCAATTGGCCGGCTTGCCGCCCTTACAGGCCTCAATCCATTCCACGTAATGCGCAACTGTGCGCGGAAGAGTCTTAGGAGGGGGCGTAAAGCCTTTGCGGCTTGCTTCGCTCAAGAGTCGAGGGCCACCGGTAAAGCCGCTCGCCAAAATCCCCTTCTCGCCGATGAACAGGATTCCATCGGGTCCGAGCTGGTCCTCAGGAGCCATCTCGGCGGGTCGTGGAGGTCTCAGGCCGCCTTCATACCAAATCATTCTGACTGGCGGATGAACGCCGCGTGCACCAAAGCTCCAGGTAACAATCGAACTGTCCGGAAAGGTCTCCGGGGTTCTCGACACTACCGAGCGGGTCCAGGCGGGCTCCGATTTCTGGTCCGGCGCAAATACTCTCTGAAACGTACAGTCAGCGCTCACGCTGACTGGAGAACCCAGATTCAGAGCACGAACGATGACATGGAAAGTGTGGCAACCCATATCGCCGAGCGCGCCCGAGCCGAAATCATACCAGCCGCGAAAGTTAAACGGATGGTACAGCGGATTATAAGGGCGGTCCGGAGCAGGTCCGAGCCATAAGTTCCAGTCGAGGGACCCGGGTACCGCGACGCTTTCTTTCGGTCTTGCGAGGCCTTGGGGCCAAACCGGTCTGTCCGTCCAGACGTGTACTTCCCGCACTTCGCCCACGGCTCCCGCCTGAACCCATTCCGCCGTCGAGCAGGCTTCGTCTGACGCACAGCTTTGCACGCTCATCTGTGTGGCAACTTTGGCCTGCCGGGCTGCGTTCGCAACAGTGCGAGCTTCGTGGACCGTTCGCGTCATCGGCTTTGCGCAGTAGACACCCTTCCCTAACTGAATAGCCGCCATTGCTATCACCGCATGGCTGTGATCAGGCGTTCCGATTATTACTGCGTCGAGGCCGCGTTCTTTCTCGAGCATCACGCGGTAATCGCCATAGGACTTGGCGCTCGGATAGAGCGCACGAACCGGAGCGGCCAGCGCGTCGTCCACATCCGTAATCGCCGCAATGTTCTCGCTCTTGCAGCCGGCGACGTAGCTTTTTCCCATACCTCCAACGCCCACCGCGCCGATGTTCAGCTTGTCGCTTGGAGCCGTATAGTTGCGGCCTCCCAGCACATGACGCGGGAGAACCGTAAATGCTGCTGCCGCTTGAGGGATAAAAGTACGTCGTGTAGGGCCGCTTGAATCCATGATCTGCTTTTCGAATACTTAGCAACCTATCACGATCTACAGCATCAGGAGCGTTAGAGGCAGCATTTCAAAAAAACTTTTGGCTCTGGTGAGCCAGTTTTGCGGCAGGTTCCGCGTAACAAGTTAGGACATTCGCCATGAAAAGAACTTTTGTCACCTGCTGCGTCGGCCTTGCCGTTATTCTGGCCGGCTATGTCAAGACGGCATCAAACAAAATGCACCGCGCAGACGTGAATCGGATTACAATCGTCGCGGTGAGATAGCATGTTTGCCCTAGTGGCGGCTACGCGTCGAGCAAGGCGGCCATCGCCGCACACATATTTGTTCTCATCTCACTCCGGTCACAAGGTCTGAACAAAATCGCCTATTGCGACACCAATCGGCGCATTTTATTGGACTCCAGTTACTTACAAATCAGGGCATTCTCTTTTTTGAACAGGGCGAACTGCCATTTCGATCGTTCTCGATGCTACCGTGCCGCCATGAAGAAGAACAAATTTTCTCAGCAGGAGTCCATCACTAAACCTCTTCTGAAAGATCTTTTGAAGCGTCAAAAGGTCGATGCCGGCAAGGCCTTGCCGGACGTCGAAGTGGGCTCGACTCCGCTGTCGCCATCGGATTTATTTCAGGACGCAGGCGGCGGATACAACCGGGATCTCACCTTCCCACAGGAATAGACTCACTGATCGGGCAGGCATCCGTTCACCTGCCCTTACTTTTTTCGGGGCCGCCCAAAGTATAGAAATCATATTTGATTCGCCAGTGTGCTGTCTTCTTAGGCGCTATCTTCAGCGAGATGTATGCCTCCGGGCAAACCGTGGTCCTTATGGACCAGAGATAGAGCTTGGCGATCGGCTGGTCGCCCGTCTCCCTCACCCCCGCGGCGGCTTTGCTGTTCTCAACTCGTATATCGTTATCGCTGGCTTTGCTGCCGAATCCCTCGATATAACTGGCTACTGAGTCGCTGTTTCCCGGCTCCAACTCACGCAGATAGTGAAGCTCGTTCCCGACAATTTCCGCTGCTCCTTTCAGATCCTCCACTGCTTTGGGTTTGAAAGGAAACCGAATGGTAAAAGCGGGCCCTGTCGGCTGGCCGTCAATCACATAAAAATCGTGATTGTAAACATGAGTCTCGATCACACGTTTACCCGTGTTCTTCAGCGAGTGCTCCAGAACGAGTTCGGGCTTTCCTTTGACGAGGCGAACCTCCTTGGTATAGACGTAGGAATAGCCGTTCACGCCTTTCAACTCCTGCACGAACTCCACCCTGTCAGCTTGAGGGCGAATCAACCAAACTCCTGTGTTGAGGATCTTATACTCTCGTGAAAACTCATAAGGATGGTCGTCGGGTTTTCTCAGGATGCCTACGCCGATTTTTATAAACATGTCGCCGGGTTTCGCTTCTTTGTATCCGAGTGCGCCTTCTTCGGACCGAAATTCCTCAACCGGGCCTGTAATGGCGTCGTGCAGCGTCGGTTCGTAGGTGGGAAACCAGACACCAAAATAGTTGTGACCTGCATAATCGAGTCGCGAAATGACGCCGGACCAGTCGAAGCGTCCGCCGCGATAATAGCCGTGTTCCGAGTCAGGCAGATAGAATGAGGCTCTCACCAGGCCATTGCTGATCTCGGCCCGAGGAGGGTCCTCCGCGACTGCCATCGCCGCAAAGCAGACGGTAGCGGATGCGAGAATTACAAGCTTCGAAAAACCGCGGGCCAGGGCCACTCACCCGAGTGTATCCCTGGTCCGCCTATCTCGTTGTACGGTCAGTTGATGTGCTCTTCTGGATGGATAGATGGCCGATACACTTCGTGCAATATCGCTCCCCAGCCGTAGTAAAGAGCTAACCTCTATTCGTCTATATGCCACGGTTGTCCTGCTTGCGAGCGCTATCTATCTCGCCTGTATCGTTTCGCCACCTTCCCTCATGGACGACGTTGATGCGGTTCATGGCCAAATGTCGCGCAACATGCTGTCATCGGGTGACTGGGTCACGGCTCACCTGGACGGAGTCAAGTATATGGAGAAAGCTCCGCTCCTCTATTGGCTCATCGCTATAAGCTTTGAAGTTTTTGGTGCATACGATTGGGCGGCGAGGCTTCCGGTCGCGCTCGCGGCTGTTGCACTTGCATGGCTCACAGCGGCCTTTGGTAGCTGGGCTTTTGGACGGCGCGCCGGCCTCTACTCGGGAATCGTAATCGCGACGTGCGTCGGTCTCTTCCTGTTTACCAGGATTCAAATACCGGACGTGATCCAGACTCTTACTGTCGAACTCGCGTTATGGGCGTTTTTGCGTGTCGTCGATGAAAGCGAGCCACGGCCGAAATTGTGGTCCTTCCTGCTGGCCGCGAGCCTTGGAACCGGACTGCTGATCAAGAGTCTGATTGGCGTCGTTTTTCCGGTAGGCGCGGCGATCCTCTACTTGCTGCTGCAGAGGCGACTGTTTGACAGGTGGGTTTGGAGGCGGCTGCGTCTGTTCACGAGCGCACTTGTTATCCTTGCCATCGCCGCGCCCTGGCATGTGCTGGCAACTATTCGCAACCCGCCCTACCTTGACTTCACGATGCACAGCGAGCAGGGCCAATATCGCGGATTCTTCTGGTTTTTCTTTATCAATGAGCAACTGCTGCGGTTTCTGAACCGGCGCTTCCCCCATGACTACAATACGGTCCCGGTTCTTTACTTCTGGTTATTTCACTTGTTATGGCTTTTCCCGTGGAGCGTATATTTACCCGCGCTGGCCAAGCTGGAGTATCGCGCGCAAAATCGCGCCGCGCAGACACGGCTCCTCGCGCTCTGCTGGATGGGTGTCGTCCTGGGGTTCTTTACTTTTTCGACAACACAGGAGTATTACTCAATGCCGTGCTATCCCGCATTCGCTCTGCTGCTCGGCTCTGCCGTGGCGTTCGGGGGCAAGTGGATCGGCGGCGCAACAAAATTCTTGGGCGTTATCTCCGGCCTCTGCGCAGCTATCGCCTTCGGCATTTGCTTCACAGTGCGAAATCTGCCTACGCCCGGCGATATTTCGGTGGCGCTGAGCCGAAATCCAAGCGTCTATACGCTTTCACTCGGCCACATGGAAGATCTCACTCTGCCTGCGTTTGCGTATTTGCGGGTCCCGCTTTTGCTTGCGGCGTTAGCTCTCCTGATTGGCGCACTAGGCTGCTTTCTATGGAAAAGCCGTAAGGCTTTTTTGCTGACAGCGCTCATGATGGTCCTGTTCTTCCAGGCCGCGCGTCTCGCGCTGGTGGTGTTCGATCCTTACTTGTCATCGCGGATTCTGGCGAACAAACTGCTTCAATCGCCGCCAGGACGACTCATTGTCGACCATCACTACTACATATTTTCTTCGGTCTTCTTTTATACGAACCGTACGGCGCTCCTCCTGAACGGCCGGGTCGACAACCTTATATATGGCTCATACGCTCCAGGGGTACCCAACGTGTTTATCGACGATACCCAATGGAAGGACCTTTGGGCGGGTCCGGAGCGCTGCTACCTGGTCGCGGAGCGTTCGGCGCTCGAGAGGCTACATAAATTAGTGCCGGACAACCAGTTGGGCATTATCGCGTCAAGCGGAGACAACGTGCTGCTTACGAATCGCCCGTTGTAATGCTTCAACGGCCGACCGCCGCGTAGACACTGACATTCCGATCGGGGCAAAGCACAGCCATTGCCCCGGTAAGGCCATCCGATTCTTCCTGCTCTTGGAGCAACTGAAGAGCGCCCTTCATGCACGAGATAAATTCCAGGCGGTGTTCAACCAGATCGGCACAGTGCGGACACGCTATAACGTGTTCTTCGAGCCGCAAACTTTGCTCGTGTGAGAGCCGGTTGAAGGCGTACTCCTCAAGTACGTCCTCATCGAGATGTTCGTCGGCATCCACTGTTGCCCGCACCCGCAGGACCGTATTCATCTTGCCGAGCATCTGCTGGTATTCCTCACAACCGATTTCGGACAGGTTCTCACGGCGGAATAGGGCAACGGCCAGACAATGTCTGCAATCAACGACATGATCGGTCAGCGTTGCTTCCATCTGTTCCGCGGTCCTCGGAAATTCCATATCAAAACAAGAAACGCTCACCTTAAGTCCGGCCGAGGGCCGTTCGTATGTGGAAATAAGTTCTGCGATCACGTTGTCTCCTCGACCAGAATAAAGGCACGTTGAGAACCAAGCGCCGAGCCTTCTGTAATAGAGGCATAAGTCCTTCATATGATTACGCCTGGCTGCGGCGCCCTAACACAAACTTTCGTAAGGGAATACGAACAAACAACACGCCGTCCAAGGTAAATAATGCTGCAGACAGACTTTTCCTAGAGAGTATATAAGCGTCTTATCGGCAGCTTTGCGAGCAGTATGAGCACTCTTCAAGGTTGAATATTAGTCGCTGGAACGGAGCCGCCTTTGGGGAAATGCTGCTCATACCACACGACGCTACGATCGATCAGATCAATCTGATGCTTCGTTTCGTGAAGGCCATGTCCCTCGCGCGGATACCGGACAAAAATCGTGTCCACGCCAACGTCCTTTAGGGCGACGTAGTATTGTTCGGCTTCGGCGATAGGTACGTCCGGGTCGTTCTCGCCGTGCACCAGCATGGTCGGAGTGTGGACGTTCGCAACATATTTCAGCGCTGAGCGTGCCCAGGCTTCGTCCATCAACCGGCCTTGATGCAGAAATTGGCCGAACTCCATTTCCTCGTATTGGTTGTAGTAGGTCATGTAGTTGTAGCTGATTAGGTTCGCGATGCCGGCGATCGGAATAGCGGCCTTGAATTCGTTGGTCTGTGTGATGAGCCAATCGCTCAGCTGACCGCCATAGCTGACGCCTTCGACTCCCATGCGGTCGCGGTCGATCCAAAGATACCTTCGAACAGCCGCGTTCACGCCGTATAGAACGTCCTGTGCTTCATTGCCGTTCTGATCGCCGAAGACGGCATCTGCAAATTTCTGACCGTAGCCTGTCGATCCGCGATAGTTGACGTGCAGCACAGCCCAGCCTTTGGCGGCGTATGCCTGATCCTTGAAATTGAAGGCCGGTCCATTTTGGCCGTGTGGTCCACCGTGCAGATTGACGATGAGAGGATGACGGCTGGTCGCTGTCATGCCCACCGGCTTGGTCAGGAATGCTTCAACTTCGAACTTGTTGTCGTTGCTGACGAAGGTAAATGCTTCGACTGGCGCGATTTGTTTGTTTGCAAAAAAATCGGCGTTGAGGGATGTCATCCGGCGCGCAGGACTGCTGCTTCCCATGAAATAAAGTTCCGCCGTGTCTTGCGGCGAACTGAAAGCGTAGGCGATTTCGTTGCTCTTATTGACGGAAAAGTCGCCCACGCTGCCCACGTGATCTACCAACGTAGTGACACGCCCATCTGGAAGAGACAAACGCGCCAGCTTGGTGCTTCCGCGGTCCTGAAGCACCAGGTACAATGCCGCACCGTCAGGTGACCATTTAAGAAACTGCTGCCGGTTGTCGATCACCGCGCCGATCTCCTTAGGCTGGCTGCCATCGGCGTTCATCACCCACGCGTGTGTGTCTTCCATCGTCGTTTCGCGATCCGTTAAGCCGCGCCTCGTACCGAGGAACGCGATCTGTTTGCCGTCGGGCGACCACCGGGGCGCATACTTGCAGCTCTCGCTGGCAGTGATCCGTCTGATTTGCTTGTCGGACACGCGCAGAGCAAATAAATCATAGTGAAAGAACTCGTCGGCGTTGGGCTCGCGGTTCGAGGCAAAGAGGATCTCCTCGCCGTTTGGCGACCAGTCCACCGAATGCTCGTCGAAGTTTCCATCGGTTAGCTGTTGGACTTTCTTCGACGCCAGTTCCACTGTGAAGAGGTGCAGCCGCTTGTTGTCGTTGAAATGGGTCATCCCTTCACTGGCTGTCGGCTTGTAGAGATATCGCGTTATCACCATCGGATCTCCCGACGCGGCCTGGGTCTCGGGTCCGGGGGTTGACGAGACGTACGCGATCGTCTTGCTATCGGGAGACCAGGAGAAGCTGTCACCCTGTCCCGGCAGCGGAGAATTCGTGCTGGAAGTCGACGCAAGCAAGGAGATCGATGACCCGTCCGCATGCGAGATCAGCAAGCCTCCTTTGCCGCCCTGCTCCCCTTCGAAGGCGATCCACGAGCCATCGGGCGACCATTTGGGAGATGAGCCTGGATCCTTTTCACCACCGATGCGGATTGACTTACCTCCCGCCACGTCCATGATCCAGAGTTGGGAATACGGTTTACCAGGACGATCGAGCATCGTGACGGTGTAGGCGAGGCGTCGTCCGTCGGGGGAAAAAGCAACGTCGTTGACCGCGCGTAGCCGGTACATGTCGCTGCTTACGAAGCCCTGGGCTTGAAGAGAATTTGAGCCCGCACCGGCGATCGAGAGGACGATCACAACGGCCGGGAACCGGAGGAGTTTCGTCATGAGAGGAAAGAATAAGGTACCTCATCCGAAATCTTCAGTAAATTTGAAGGCAAGAAGCGAGGTGCTGAAGGCCGCCGATCCTATCTACGCTGGGATTGGATGGACAAGTTAGAGGACAGTACAGAGCGAATTGAAAGACTGGATTGGAGCCGCGTTCAAAAAGATTTGGATTCGCACGGGAACGCATTGTTGGAGCAGGTGCTCAGTCCGCAAACGTGCCAATCTCTGGCGGCGCTGTACGGGAACGAAGCCACGTTTCGAAGCCGCGTTGTCATGGCGCGGCACGGCTTCGGGCGTGGAGAATACAAGTACTTCCGCTACCCCTTGCCGGACCTTGTTGCGACATTGAGGACTTGGCTTTATTCGAAGCTCGTGCCGGTCGCCAACCGCTGGAACGAAGCCATGAGGCTCAACGTGGCATATCCCACAAATCACGGCGACTTCCTGGACCGCTGTCACAGAGCAGGTCAAACGAAGCCAACGCCTCTGTTGCTTCAATATGGACCCGACGACTACAACTGCTTGCACCAGGACCTGTACGGCGAGAATGTCTTTCCGCTCCAGGTGGCCTTCCTGCTCTCAGAACCGGGACGCGACTTCGATGGGGGCGAGTTCGTAATGACCGAGCAGCGCCCTCGCATGCAGTCGCGGGCCATTGTAGTTCCCCTACGGCAGGGAGATGGCGTCGTCTTTGCCGTGCACAACCGTCCGGTCCAGGGCGCCCGTGGCAGCTATAGGGTCAGTCTGCGGCATGGCGTGAGCCCGGTCCGGTCAGGGCAACGTTATACCTTAGGAATCATTTTTCACGACGCACAATAGAAGAAGGTCCTTTCCCCCGAGCGTGAATCGTTTTCCACAACAGCTCATCAGTTAGACAGTTGTCGAAATATCGACACGACAGAAAGGAGCTGAAATGAGCAAATTAAAGGGTAAAGTGGCGGTCGTTACTGGCGCTTCCAAAGGTATCGGGGCGGGAATTGCCAAGAGTCTGGCCGCCGAAGGGGCGGCGGTGGTGGTGAACTACTCTTCGAGCAAAGACGGTGCGGACCGTGTCGTGGCAGAGATTACGGGCAAGGGCGGAAAAGCAATAGCCGTGCAGGGCGATGTAGCAAAGGCGACGGATGTACAGCGGCTGTTCGCCGAGACGAAAAAGACATTCGGGCGGCTGGATGTCCTCGTGAATAACGCAGGCGTCTATGAGTTTGCTCCGCTCGCGGAGATCACTGAAGAGCAATTTCACCGGCAGTTCAACACAAATGTTCTGGGCCTGCTACTGGCTACTCGCGAAGCGGCCAAGTATTTCAATGGCGGCGGCAGCGTGATTAATATCGGGTCAACTGCCAGCCGGATCACACCGCCTACCACAGCCGTTTATACGGCCACCAAGGGTGCGGTGGACGCTGTCACGGGGGTGCTTTCAAAGGAATTGGGCCCGAAAAACATCCGTGTCAATTCGATCAATCCCGGGATGGTGGAAACCGAAGGCGTGCATGCCTCGGGCTTGCTCGGGGGTGATTTTCAAAAGCAGTTCGAGGGGCAGACACCGCTGGGACGGATCGCGCAACCTGATGATGTCGCTCCCATAGCCGTATTTCTGGCTTCGAGCGATTCCGGATGGCTGACAGGCGAGACATTGCTCGCGTCGGGTGGCCTCCGTTAAAACGAATCAGAGCTGAGCAGCGCGCCGCGAGCACATTGCGGCGCTGCTCAAGTTGTCACAATTCTACTCTTCAAAGCAACTTTCAGCACTAAGACTTGCAGTACTCGATTAATAGTGCAAACGTCTGCAGACTCTGGTATAAATACACCCAATAGATGCATAAATATATTATATTATCCCCGACGCTGCATGCTTGTTAGCTGGCTAGCCAGTTCCGATCTTCGCGACCCGATCAAGTCGCACGACATCCTTTGGTCAAGCGGTGACGCCTGGCGGGGCGTAGTAGCTGAAGCATACCATTTTCAGGATCTTACAACATCCGAATTCCAGGCTGTCGATCATGTCCTGCTGGTCCATTTCTCGTCACGTGCGCCGGTAGAGTTGAAAGTGGACAGCCAATCCGACACCCGCGTTCGAGTTCCCGGGGACCTTTCGATCATCCCTGCGGGCACCATCTGCCGGCTGCGCTCACGGGTGCCCCACGAAGTACTCGTCGTCACCGTGTCTCAGCAAATCATGGTACGCTCCGGCTTCGAACTGCGTCAAGCCGGGCCGTATCAGCCCCGCCTGCGTACACACGTGCGCGATGCCCAGCTGGAACACATCTGCCGCGCCCTCAAGGCCGAAGCGGAGTGTAATTATGCTTCCGGCCCTCTATATGGCGATTCGCTGGCCTTGGCCTTAGGGGTTCATCTCTTGACCCATTACCCTGCGAACAGCCCGTCTGCTTCTCACGTGGGCGGAATGGCGCCGCATGCGCTGCGCAGAGTGATCGATTACATCGAATCCAACCTCGAAAGTCCACTGCCGATGACGTCTTTGGCCGAAATCGCCGGCCTAAGCCAATATCGTTTCGCACACAACTTCAGATCCGCTACCGGGATGCCTCCGCATCAGTTCGTTCTTCGCAAACGGTTAGCGCGTGCTCAGGAGCTGCTCCGCGAGACAAAGCTATCAGTTCTGGAGGTCGCCTACGCAGTTGGCTGTCAAAGCTCGAGCCAATTTAACGCCCTCTTCAAAAGAGAGACGGGGACCATCCCCAGCATTTACCGAGCTTCCTTTCAGTGGGCTGATGCCAGTAGATTGGCAATGGCCGGCGCGACAGCCGACAAGAATTAGCGCGCCCCGGCAAGAATCCGCACGACGGTGGGATTCAGGCTCTCCACAATAAGGAAACTCTTCAAGGGGAAGGAGAATATTATGACGCGTGCCTTCTTTGTTTTTGCCGCGTTGGCGTCTTTATGCGTCAATCTGTCGGCACAATCCATTACACCGCGCCGTGTAAGTCTGCTGGATGAATTCCGGCCAGTCGGCGGCTCCGGCAACAATCTTCACAATCCAAGTTTTGATGCGGTTCCTAATGCTCCGGAACTGGCGCTGGCGCCGCTCAACTTCGCGCCGCGGACAAATATCGGGCTGGTTACTGGCCCCAATCCCAGGGTCATTAGCAATGTTATCGCAGGCGGAACGGGCGCAAACGGCCAGAATTCCGAGACCGAAGACCCGATCGCTTCTGCATGGATCTACGTCTTCGGCCAATTTGTCGATCATGACCTCGATCTTGAGAGCACACCACCAACTACTGTGCCCATCAACATTACGGTACCGGTGAATGACCCGGTCTTTCAGAGTGGAACGACAATCACTATGACTCGGGATGTGAGAAGTCCAGCCACGAATACGATCATCAACACAGTTGCAGGCTATCTGGACTTATCACAGATGTATGGATCAACCGTAGCCATCGCCGCCAGTCTGCGCAATCCTGACGGAACGTTAAAGAGCTCTAACCATGGTCAGTCGTTATGGGTATCCAACGGTTCTTATGTAACTGGCGACCCACGTGTCATGGAGAACCCTGAACTGACTGCGGTTACCACGCTCTTCATGCGCGAGCATAACTTTTGGGTAGCTCAGCTCAAAGCCGGGAACCCAACCTGGACTGGCAATCAGCTTTACTCCATGGCAAAAGAGATCACCACGGCCGAATATCAGAACATCGTCTATCAGGAATTTCTGCCCGTAATGATAGGGCGAGTTCTTGGCTCCTATCCGGGATACAACCCGGGCGTCAACGCTCAAGTAACGCAGGAGTTCTCTACGGCGGCCTTTCGGCTAGGCCATTCACAGGTCTCAGATACTCAAACAGGGCTTGACAATCACGGAAACGTTACATTTACTCAGTCATTGGCGCAAGCCTTCTTCAATACACCGGCACAAGACGAGGCTAATGGTTTCAATGCTCTCCTGCGGGGCGTCAGTGCGGATGGTTCGGAGGCAACCGATGTCTACACCGTCGCGGTGCTTCGAAATTTGCTCTTTGCCGGGTTGGTCGGCGGAGAGATCGATCAGATCGACCTTATAGCGATAGACATCCAACGTGAACGCGACGTGGGGTTAGGCACATTAAATCAGACTCGACGCGCGCTAGGGCTGCCTGCTTATCGCTCCTTTGCGCAAGTTACCAGCGATCCCGTGCTGCAAAAGAATCTTCAGACCGTCTACGGGAGCGTGGATCAGCTTGACCTCTTTATGGGCGGTCTGGCGGAAAATCACGTTGCAGGCGCCATTGTTGGACCAACGTTCCAGATCATTCTTGCGAAGCAATTCCAAGCGTTACGGACAGGCGATCGCTTTTTCTGGCAAAACGAGGATTTCGATTCGCAGACGGCACAAGCCATTGCGAATACTACGCTGGCGCAAATTATCAAGAGGGATACGGACACAACCTCTGTGCAATCGAGAGTATTCCTGGCGCCAAGCCCGGTGAACCATCCTCACGTAAATGCACCGAGTCCCGTTAATACTCACGGGCGTCGGAAGCAATTCAATTCCGATAACTAACTTTGGTCGACGAGCCTCGGGTGTACTGAGCTCTCGCGCTGACATTAGATAAATCGGTAAGATCCGCCGTGGAGTTATGCTGAAGCTTGAGCAGCATGGCCCCGCGGCGGATCTGTCTTTCGGCCGCTCGTTCGTAGGTGAGATAGAACATTTCACACAGCGCCATTTTTCTTTGCCAGGGATATGCGTTTCCATCTCCAGTAGGCCCAGAAAGCCAAAGGCGAAAGCAGTAATAGCACCGGGCCATAAGCCAGCAGGAAAATCAGGATCCCCGTAACGAGATTTACTGCGGCCTGGTAGCCTTTGACTGCGGCGTTTCGGAAGCGCAGCGCAAAGCCGCTATTCGCATCGATGCGCTGCTTATAAACTTCCGAGACACTAAATTGCAAGCTTGCGAGAGCTACACGCCCGTTGAGACTCCTCTGTTCGGCTTCCTGAACTTCGATCTGACCACGAACTGAATTGATTTGCTCTTCAACGGCCAGGACATCAGAGAGCTTTCCAGTGCGTTCGCGAAGAAGCTCTTTCAACCGTTGCTCCGTTTCACGAAGATTCGTAAGGCGCGCATTCATATCGACAGCATTGCGCGTAACATCCTCGGTTTGCTGAGATTCCGACACCACACGGCCCAGTTTTCTGAGATCTCCAAGTACGTGGTTGAGCTGAGTGGCCGGGATCCGAAGTAATCCTTCGAGCGAGTGCGTTTGGCCATCGCTGCTCGTGGCCGACATGCTTTCGAGGTAGCCCTGATACTTCTCTGCAATTTGTTCCATTTGCTGCCGGATAAAATCGAAACGTTCCGTCTCGAGCGTCAGCTGAGCCTTTCGTACAACCAGAGATTGCGGCTCGCTGGGACGACCCGCCGATCGGGGGGCAATCTTTTGCAGTTCGCGACGCATCGGCATAGTGCTGTCCGCGATTCGAGCTTGCGCGAGTTCGTCCCTGGACACCTGATCAAGCGCGCCGTCCTGCTTCGTCACAAGTTGTGCCGCTAATTCGGGTTGCGCGAGCGTAGCCGTTGCCGGCAGCGGACCGTTGTTGCGCTCGACCAGCGGAACAAGAAGCACCATCAATGCAGCCAGCGCTGCAAGTATCGAAACAGCTGGACGCCGCCGCAGCCAAGCCAAAAGCGTTGCCCGCCATCCAATTGGGAGCGCGGCTCCTTTTGACGGAACTGCCGGCAGGCGCAAGCCCACGCCTGGCTCTGAAATGGACCAGCCGTGCATCAAACGCGCAACTCCCTGGAGATTACCCGCTAACGCCTGACAATCCCGGCAGGAGCCAAGATGATTTGCGACAATGCTCGCTTCGGCGGGTGGGAGTTCGCCGTCAAGGTACGACATCAACTGCTCATCGGAAATGGGATGAAGATCTATAGGCATGTTTCGCCCTCCTGGCGCATCGCACTACGGCCGGCTGGCGTTTCCAGATGTTTACGAAGCGCCATGCGGGCCCGGAACAGGCGGCTTCGCACTGTGTTTACGGGTAGTTTCAACACATCTGAGATCTCGTCATAGCTCAACTGCTCATATTCGCGAAGCATGATGATTTCTCGTTCGGACCCGTCCAGTTGCGCCAGCGCACCACGGACGAGGACGCCAAGTTCGATGCTTCCAGCCGACTCGCTGTTATCACGCGATTCGAGCAATTGATCCGATTTGCTTCCCTTTCGGCGCTCGGCAAACACCAGGTTAAGTCCGATGCCGTACAAATAGGTTCTGACCGAAGCTCGCGGCTCATAGCGGCTGCGCGCCCGCATGACCGCCAGAAACGTCTCCTGTGTCAGGTCCTCCGCCCGTTCACGATTCAAAAGACGCCTACAAAAGAAGGCAAACAACGGAAAGCGGTAACGGTCGAACAACTCGCTAAGAGCCGCCTGCGAACCGCGCTGGAAATCGAGCAGCAGAGCTTCGTCGGTAATCATTGTGCAGGGCGCGCAATGAGCCGCGCCCTTTCCTGAAACTGTAATGTCGCAATCGTCGAAAAAGTTCCTGGGATTTTTCTTTTGTTCGCTACACTGATCTCTTCGAGCTGTGGCAAAGAGAACGACCTATCGTGATGCGGGCGTCAATATCGACGAAGCGGACCGGGCGGTAGCGCGCATCAAGAGGGCATCGAAGAGAACGCTTACACCGAATGTTCTCACGTCGATAGGGAGTTTCGGCGCGGGTTTTCGTCTCACGGGCTGGCGCGACCCGGTCCTGGTCAGTTCGGCTGACGGTGTAGGCACGAAGCTCAAAATCGCATTCGCCACGGGCCGTCATGACACTGTGGGCGAAGACCTGGTGAACCACTGTGTGAATGACATTGCTGTCCAAGGTGCGAAGCCGCTTTTTTTCCTCGACTATTTCGCGGTGGGTCAGCTTGATGCGGCAGTTTGCGCGACCGTCGTGGAGGGAATTGCAAGAGGTTGTGAGCGCAACGGCTGCGCCCTGATCGGCGGGGAGACGGCTGAGATGCCCGGTATGTATAAGCCTGGCGAATACGATGTGGCGGGCTTTATTGTTGGTGCCGTGGAGCGGAAAAAGCTCCTCACCGGTCGCAAAATTGAGCCGGGCGATGTGCTGCTCGGGCTGCCCTCTCAAGGCCTTCATACAAACGGATTCTCGCTCGCTCGCGCTCTTTTGTTCGACGCGGCCGGTCACACACCAACCGCAAAGCTACCCGAGCTGGCAGGCACGCTCGCGGATGAGCTTCTGAAAATTCACAAGTCCTACCTTAAGCCGATAGGGGCCTTACATAGGAAGGATTTATTGCAGGGAGCGGCCCATATTACGGGTGGCGGACTTACCGATAACCTGCCGCGCGTTCTGCCGAAGGGCTGCGGCGCGCAGATCAGGCTTGGGTCCTGGCCAAAGCAACCTATCTTCGATGTGCTTCAAAAGATTGGCAACATTCCCGAAGATGATCTCCGGCGCACGTTCAATCTTGGGATCGGTATGGTGTTTGCGATCTCTCCCAAAAAGCTGAAGACGGCCAAACGAATTCTGGACAAACTGGGAGAAGAGGCATATCCGATCGGCGTCGTTGTGGAGCAAAAGTCCCTTAAAAAGCCTCGAGTCGTCTACCAGTGAAGCTTGGAATCCTCTTATCCGGCCGCGGTTCTAACTTTGAAGCAATAGCGAAGAATGTACGGGACGGACGACTGGCGTGCGAGATCGGGTTCGTTTTTTCAAATAAGCCCGATGCACTGGGCTTGGCTATCGCACGACAACACGGGCTGAGGCACGGTTCGGTTCCTTCGCGCGGTGTCGACCGGGACGAGTTCGATCTCCAGGTCATCGACCTGCTCCGATCCCATGGCGTGGAATTGGTGTGCCTGGCCGGCTACATGCGGCTTTTGAGCGGAGCTTTCGTCCGCGCTTTCCCCAATCGCATTCTCAACATTCATCCCTCCCTGCTCCCGGCGTTTCCAGGGTTGGATGCTCAATATCAGGCACTAGTGCACGGTGTGAAAGTGACGGGCTGCACGGTTCATCTGGTAGATGAAAATCTCGACAGTGGGCCAATTCTTCTGCAGGCCTCGGTGCCGGTATCGGACAACGATACCGTTGAGACACTTTCAGCGCGAATTCTCAGTGAGGAACATCGTATTTACTCAGAAGCGATTGCCTGGATGCTGACTGGTAACTATCGAATAGAAGGCCGGCGCGTGGTCAAGATCTAGATGGAAATAAACCCGATTCTGAAACGACTGCTCGGCGCGCTAATCGCCGTAATTCTGGTCATCTTTGGTTTTATATGGTTTTCCGGTGCGGAAACCAAGCTCAAACTGCCCAAGCCTGTCACGGCGATAGGGCAGTCGAACGAGATCCTGGTTGAGGTAGATGCGCCCCACGGCGTCAAGGCATTTTCGGCAACAGTGGAGCAGAACGGTCAGAGCGCCGTCGTCTACCAGGACAAGACTAAGACGAAGCAGCGTGTAGGAGCATACACGTTTTCGGCAGGACAAAAGCAGGCTTCATTCCTTAAAGAAGGTACGGCGCGGCTGGTGATGCGCGCAAGCTCAAACGATCTGCGTGGCGCAACCGGGGAGTTGGCGCAGGACGTACAGGTAGTTCTCCGGCCGCCGACGATCTCAGCCGACGGGTTACAGCATTACATCAACCAGGGAGGCGCGGAGCTGGTAACTCTTGAGTTAGGAGGCAATTGGACGGATGCGGGGGTTCACGTCGCCAATTACTCGGCTGGCTCGTTCGCCATGCCCGGACAGCCCGACTCAAGCAACCATCGATTCTCGCTGTTTCCGTTTCCCTGGGATGTCTCACCCGACACATCCCCTGTCGCCTTTGCGCGCAACGGAGCGGGCAGTGAAGTCACAGCTTCGTTCTGGACGAAGGTGTTTCCGAAAAAGTTTCGGCGAAGCACGATCGTCGTAACTGACAAGAATTTGCAGAAGGTGGTAGGCGAACTCGATCCAAACGGAACGGGTAGCCTGCTTGACCGTTTCGTCCGGCTGAACCGTGACATGCGGCGCGCGAATGCGCAAACAATTTACGAGCTGAGGAGTAACACCGAGCATAAGATCTTATGGTCCGGGCCGTTCATCCCCGTAAAAGGTGCACGGGAGTCATTCTTTGCCGATCAACGCAGTTACATATACAACGGCAAGACATTCGATGAGCAGGTACACCTCGGGTATGATCTCGCCCAGACGATGAACTCTCCCGTAAAGTCAGCTAATTCGGGAAAGGTGATCTATGCTGACCGCCTGGGTCTTTATGGGAACTGCGTAATTATCGATCATGGATACTCACTGCAAAGCCTTTACGGGCATATGAGCAGAATTCTTGTCAACGTCGGCGACCGGATCGGTAAAGAGCAGCAGATCGGAATCAGTGGTGCAACCGGCATGGCCTTTGGCGACCACGTGCACTTCAGCATGATGATCGCGGGCACCCAGGTCGATCCGAAAGAGTGGTGGGATGAGCACTGGATTCACGATCGCATTTTGAGCAAGATCGGCAGCGCAGATCAGGCGCCAGGCACTGCACAAAGGGTGGCGCCTCCTCCCGCTAAGACGCATCGAAAAGGAAGAAGGCGATAAGAACCCCTCCTCTGCGTGATTGACGCTGGTTCAATTTGTAATTACCACCGCTTCATAATCTATATCGGCAACATCGGCGCTATTGTTTGAGAGAAGCTGGCAGCGTAGCTGTCTGTCGCTTGATCGAATGTAGTTAGACAATGTTCCCGGG
Organism: Terriglobia bacterium; assembly: GCA_963757345.1. Taxonomy (GTDB): domain Bacteria; phylum Acidobacteriota; class Terriglobia; order Bryobacterales; family Bryobacteraceae; genus Bog-105. Next base: position 187,366 of record CAVWRP010000021.1, read on the forward strand.
ACAGTGAAGGTCAAAAGTTTCCATGAGCCCCAATCGGGTGCGCCTGCATTGGTGCCGATGGGTACATAAGTCCCGCTTACCCAATTGTAAATTTGCCATGTCCAGGTCTGGGTACTCGTCGCAGGGCCCTGATAGTTGACCTTGACCTGGATGCTTTTGACGGCCGCGGGCGCTACGCCGGAGGGCAAGGTGAATACCTGGTAACCCGCGTACTTACCGTCGAACTCAACGTATTTATTCCACTTACTCGCGGTGCCGGATTCGTCAAGAAGGTCAATGGAGGAGGCGGCCGGCTGACCACTCGTCGTTCCGGCTGTGGTGACGTAAGATGAGGGAACAAGGGTAACCGTGCCCCCCGAGGCTGCAGTGTTCGTGAGTGCGAAAAAGGCTTGGGTGGAAAGACCATTTGCGCTCGCAGTAACCACATAACTACCGGGTGTTGCGTTAGCCGTGAACGCCGGCGAGGTGGCAACCCCGGAAGAATTAGTAGTGGCAGTGAGTATGCCGCCTGCGAATGTGCCCGATGCGCCGCTCGCAGGGGCCGTGAATGTCACCTTAACTCCGCTCACGCCGTTGCCCGCCGAATTCTTTACGGTGGCGAGCAGAGGGCTGGCGAACGCTGTGCTAACGGTTGCGCTCTGAGGAGTTCCGCCGGTGGCCTGGATAGAGACCGGGGCGGAAGATGACTGGCTAAAGGTCACGCTGTAGCTGGCGGATGCTTTAGGAGCGATGAATGTGCGCGGGTTTGCCGTCGAACCGTCACTCCAGCTTGCGAAGCTATATCCGCTTGCCGACACGGACACCTGGCAGGAAGAACCAGGACTCCAGTTCAGGGCAAGAGTCGGATAAGAAGTGTACGTTCCTGGGGAGCAGCCTGCACCTGTCACGGCAGCGCTGAAAAAGGCCAGGTTGGACGATATACGAACGGTCACAGTCTGAGGATTGGAATCGGGATAATAGCGTTCCGCAGACGCAAGATTTCCGCCGACGGCCAGTAGAGTTCCATCTAGAAGTGTCACGGATTTGTGGTAGGCCCGGGCCTGATTTAGACTTCCGGTCAGGTGCCAGCCCTGAGTTACTAAGTCGTAATACTCGGCGCTGGCGCGGGTTGGATTCGGGTCGGAGCAACAGGAATATCCGCCTGAAATAAGCACTTCGTTTGCGTTCAATATGGCGGACGCCGCCGGACCGTTGCGTCCGGTGGTCATGGATTGAACTGCGGTCCACGCGAGAGTAGTCAGGTTAAAGGCTTCGGCGGTCGCCTGTCCCGAGCAGCACCCGCCCGCACTGCCTCCACTGAGCAACACGCGACCATCTGATAACAAAGCTGCCGCCGCGTAATCTCTCGGCGTAGTCATAGATCCGACAACAGTCCCCGTGCCGCCCGCAGAGTCGTACAGTTCGGCATCAGCGCTCGTCGCTACTTGCAAAATGCTTCCTTGTCCGTAGCTTTCCCCTGCTGCCACGAGAACGTTCCCTTGTTGAGTAAGGTGGCGGTGTGATTCGCATGCGGACTCGCCATGCTTCCGCTGGCCGTCCATTTGCCGGTCGTCGGATTCCATAGCTCGCTCGAAGTGAGAGGGTATTGAGAACCGGGTTGACCGTTGCTGAAACAGCAAGTTGAAGCCCAGCCGCCAGCCACCAATACCTGACCATTGGCCAGCAGAGTTGCAGAATGAAGGTACCTGGGACTGTTCATGCTCCCGGTGGCGGTCCACGTCTTGGTTCCAGGATTATAAATTTCCGCGGATGCGAGCGTCACTCCGTTTGCGTTCTGTCCGCCTACTACCAACACACGGCCGTCCGCGAGGCGGGTGGCCGGCTGACCAGTGCGAGCGGTGCTCATCGGAGCAGCAGTAGTCCAACTGTTGGCATCGGGAGAGTAAACATCGGACGACGCGCTGGACGCACCGCCGACGACCAAAACGGTGCCGTCGGAAAGCACTGCGGCGCTAGGCGTACCACGCACCGTCGACATAGTGCCGGCCAGACTCCAGCTGCCGGGGGTTTGGGAATTAGCTGGACGTGCAAGTAGAAACGCGACGGTGAGCAGACCCCAGAGAAGCCATCGATTGGCCAGTTCGTTTCGAGCCAAGGCAACAGCCGTTTGAGATCTTGACCTAGAGGCCTGGGAAATGATAGCGGACATCGGACGTGGAGCCTCCCATCCCGGTTTCAGGGCACGTTCCGACCCAATCTCAATGGCGTTCCGCAAGGTCAAGCAACCAAACCGTTTCCTGTCAATGTTGGTCTGACGGTTTACTGAACAGGAGCCGCCGAAGCGGAATGCCGATTCTCTTATACGGTCCAGCGATTCCAACTCTCTTCGGCGGCAGAGTTCCAGAGAGGCGCTGGGTGCTATCTTTTTTTCAGTTACTGACAGGCATGGGCACTCGCTTTCTAGAATTCGATCGGCTGGCTGGAGTACTTTGTCTAGCGCTTTCCTTAGGTGCCCAGGTTCCGAGCGTGGACGCATCCCGTGTCAGCGCCCACGAACGGTTTCTCTCGAGCGATGCACTCCAGGGCCGCGGAAGCGCGACGCGTGATGAACAGATTGCCGCGGAATATGTAGGCAGCCAGTTCGAGTCCTATCATCTGAAACCCGCACCCGGGATGACGGGGTTTGTCCAGACCATCGATCTGGTCAGGCCGCAGCTCGATGGGCGCGCAACCTTGACGGGACCCGACGTCTCGTTGACAGAGCCGCGAGATTTCCGCGTTCTCGCCACGACGGGGGAGCCAGTTACAGGTACTCTCGTGCGCGTTCCCGCGAACTCAGTCGATAAAGCGGAGGTCAAGAAAGGTGAGGCTGTGGTTCTTGACTTTCACGATGTCTCCGCAGCAAAGGTTTTCCGAACCGTGACGAGATTGCACAGGGCCGGGGCGGATCTGATGTTGCTTGATGGCGGCGAGGCTCTGGAGAAGCAGCTTGGAGGCATGCCGGACGCAATTCGTTCCCGGTTCGCGGATGGAACTCAAGCGCAGATCGGGATGGACCTTGGAACCGTTATTCTCTTAAAGCCCGAAGCTGGAAAACTTCTGGAAGCAATCAAGACTCGGGCGACAATCAAGCTCTCTGTCACTCCTGTCGAGGGTGCAAAGAGCGCCACTTACAATGCGGTGGGATTCCTGCCCGGCTGGGACAAGTCGGCTGGTACGTTGCTCATTTCGGCGCATCTGGACCATTTGGGAGTCGCCAGCCCGGTGAATGGCGACTCGATATACAACGGTGCGGACGACGACGCCTCCGGGACCACGGCCGTTCTGGAACTGGCCAGAGTTCTAGCCGCAGGCTCCCGTCTAAGACGCTCAATTCTTTTTGCTTGCTTTGGAAGCGAAGAACTGGGCGGCTACGGCGATACGTGGTTTGTGCATCATTCACCGGTAGCGCTCGGTCAGATCGTTGCCAATCTCGAGTTCGAGATGATTGGAGCGCAAGATCCGAAGCTGCCGAAAGGTACGTTACTTCTTACCGGCTGGGAGCGCTCGAATCTCGGCCCCACGCTACGGCTGCACGGCGCCAAGCTAGGGCGCGATCCCTACCCCGAACAGCATTTTTTCGAACGATCGGACAATTATGCGCTGGCAAAACGGGGCATCATCGCGCACACGGTTGCGGGCTATGGCACTCCGCCGTACTACCATCAGCCCAACGACGACTTTAGCCATTTGGACATTGCGTTCATGACTTCGGCGATTCAGTCGTTTGTCAACCCGCTTCGCTGGCTCGCCAATACCAGCTTTCGACCGCAATGGAATCCGGGCGGCAAGCCGTGAGGGCGCATCCGGTTGCCTCCAGGCACGTAGACGCAAAAAGAGGCGGGCCCACATCGTGAGCCCACCTCTTTTCCTACCGTAGCTTAAGAAGCTGCTATTTATCGCCCTCTTCCGATTCGCCACGGGCTTTCTTCAGGCGATCTTCGCGGCGCGCCGCGCGTTCGGCTGCCCGTTTGACAAGCTCTGAGCCAACCAGTTCGAGCTTGGCCGTTTCGGCGCCATCGCCTTTCCGCCACCCGATCTTGACGATGCGTGTATATCCGCCGTTACGCTGATTGAATCGAGGGCCGAGCTTTTCGAACAACTTCTCAACTGCTTCCTTTTTAACAAGAAAAGCAGCAGCCTGACGCCGGGCATGCAGCGTATCCTGCTTTGCCAGGCTGATCATCTTTTCGACCAGTGGCCTCGCAGCCTTAGCCTTGGGGACCGTCGTAGTGATGCGCTCTTCCTCAATGACGTTCGTCACGAGGCCGCGTAACAAGGCGCGGCGCCCGCTGATGTCACGCTTGAGCTTTACTCCAGCTTTGCGATGGCGCATGGCTTATTCGTCCAACCCGGCATAGGCATCGGCAAAGTCGGCAGGAGAGGCCGGAGGCGCGCTACCCACGAGACGCCCTTGGGCATCGAACTTCATGCCGAAAGAAAGGCCGAGGCCGGAGAGGATCTCCTTAATCTCATTCAGTGACTTGCGGCCAAAATTCTTGGTTCGCAACATTTCCGATTCGGATTTCTGCACCAGGTCGCCGATGGTCTGAATGTTCGCGTTCTTGAGGCAATTGTAAGAACGAACGCTAAGCTCGAGCTCTTCGACCGAACGGTTCAGAACTTCGCTCATCTGGTTCGCGGCACGCTCTGCCGGTTCCTCGGTGACTTCCGGAGTTTCCTCGAAGTTAATAAAGATCGCCATGTGATCTTTGAGGAGCTTTGCCGCCTGGCCGACAGCGTCTTGCGGAGAGATCGCGCCATTGGTCCAAACTTCAATTGTCAGCTTGTCGTAATCGGTGTTCTGTCCGAGCCGCGCCGCTTCGACGCCGTAGTTCACCTTGCGTACTGGCGAATGAACGGAATCGATCGGGATGTAGCCGATAGGCAGATCCTCGTCATAGTTCCGGTCGGCAGAGACATAACCGCGGCCGCTCTTGATGCGCATTTCGATGTCGAGCTTGCCGCCTTCGCCGACAGTGGCAATGTGCAGATTTCGATCGAGAACTTCAACATCTGCATCGGTTTCGATCTGACTGCTCATCACTTCGCCCGGTGCTTCGACACGCAAACGAGCGATCTTCATGCCTTCACCGATCATCTTGAAAGGGACCTGTTTCAGGTTCAAAATGATGTCGGTGGCATCTTCTACGACGCCTGGAATCGGGCTGAATTCGTGCGAAACGCCTTCGATGCGGACGCCTGTGATGGCGGCTCCCTCGATCGAGCTCAGCAAAACTCTGCGTAAGCCGGTACCGATGGTAGATCCGAATCCACGCTCGAATGGTTGGGCGGTGAATTGACCGAAACGTTCGGTCAGCGATTCCGTATTAGCGACGAGACGTTTGGGTTTCTGGAATCCTTTAAACATAGTTTCTTTCAATCCTCATTGGGGAGTGAGCATCCCCGATCTCTACTTGGAATACAACTCCACGATCAACTGTTCATTCAACTGGATCTGTACCAGCTCTTCACGCTTCGGGTGCTGCAAGACTTTTCCCTTAAGTGCGTCGCGGTCGACTTCGAGCCAGGCAGGACTAGGGGTATGTGCCGTAGCGTCACGTGCACCAAGAATACTGGTGTTGTTCCGGCTGCTTTCACGGATCTCGATAGTATCGCCAGGTTTGACGGTAAAGGAAGGAATATTGACTTTCCGCCCGTTGACGGTCACGTGGCCATGTCGAACTACCTGGCGGCCCTGGGCACGGCTGGTTGCTAAGCCCATCCGGTAAATGATGTTGTCGAGCCGACGCTCGAGCATACCCAACATCAGCTCGCCCGTAATACCTTTTTGATTCACCGCCTTCTCATAAAGGTTCCGGAATTGCCCTTCGAGGATGCGGTAGTAGCGGCGAGCCTTCTGCTTTTCGCGAAGCTGCAGACCGTAGCCTACGATTTTCGCCTTTTTGTCCTTGCCATGTTGTCCGGGGGCAAAGTTACGCTTTTCGATGGCGCACTTTTCGGTGTGACACCGCTCGCCTTTCAGGAACAACTTCATGCCCTCGCGCCGGCAAAGCCGGCAAACGGGGCCACTATAACGTGCCAATCATTGCCTCCAATAGCGCTTCACGCGCTATGACCTCCAAATTGCGCGTTACGCGCCTTTATTTCAGGTGCGGTTTACAGCCATCAGGCCTTCGTCCCGCTTACACTACATGAACTCAAAGCGCGCAGGGCCATTGCTGGCTTGGTGCGCGCTTATCACTAAACCCGCCGCTTCTTCGGCGGCCGGCAACCATTGTGTGGAATTGGTGTGACGTCCTTAATCGACCGCACTTCGATACCTGCAGTGGCAAGAGCTCGCACCGCCGATTCACGGCCAGAACCCGGACCCGACACCCGAACTTCCACTGTCCGCAAACCCGATTCCTTAGCCTTATTCGCTGCCGTCAGAGAAGCCTGCTGGGCGGCAAAGGGCGTGCCTTTCCGCGAACCCCGGAAGCCGAGCGAGCCGGAGCTGGACCATGCGAGAACGTTGCCGAGCGGATCCGTGAAAGTGACGATGGTGTTGTTAAACGACGCCTGTACGAATACTGTTCCGAATGGAATGTGCTTCTTTTCCTTCTTCTTGAAGGACTTCTTTTTTGTTGTCTTGGCGGGGGCTTTAGCCATTATGTTTTGGATGCCGCTTTCTTCTTATTGGCAACGGTGCCCTTGCGTGGGCCTTTGCGCGTACGAGCGTTTGTGTGCGTTCGTTGCCCGCGCACCGGCAAGCCGCGCCGATGGCGAAGTCCGCGGTACGAACCCATCTCCATAAGGCGCTTAACGTTCATTGAGGTTTCCTTGCGCAGATCACCTTCGATTGCGCCTTCTCCCTCGATCAGGTTACGAAGGTGATTCACTTCCTCTTCGGAAAGATCACTCACTTTCTTCTCCGGGTTGACCTGCGCCCGGTGAAGCAGGGACAGAGCCCGGGTTCGGCCGATGCCGTAGATGTACGTGAGCCCGATCGCTGCCCGTTTTCTCGCTGGTAAATCAATGCCCGCAATACGCGCCATAGTCTCTAATTATCCTTGCCGCTGCTTATGCTTCGGATTGGTGCAGATTACGCGAACAACGCCCTCGCGATGGATCACCTTGCACTTATCGCACAATTTCTTAACTGATGCTCGTACCTTCATACGATTAAACTTTGCCTTTCGTCAACAACGCCAAAATCCTGCCACGTGTCCCATCCTGCACGGAAACAGCAACCCGGACTCGATCTCCTACGCGCAAACGCACAAAATTCGCGCGTTGGGCGCTCCGGAAATGGGCGAGCAGTTGATGCTCACCTTCCAGTTTGACACGTACCAGTGCACTTGGCAGCAGTTCCACCACGGTTCCCTCCGCGGTTCGTTCGCAGGGAGCTTCCGTTTCGCTGCTGCTGATCGTCTCTTCCATAATCACGGGCGTGATAATACCCACGGCCCGTTATCGGTTACCGCCACCATATGTTCAAAATGGGCCGAGTAGGAACCATCTTTCGCGACCGCCGTCCAACGGTCCGCGAGGACCTTGGTATCGGGTTTTCCAACATTCACCATAGGCTCGATAGCGAGAACCATACCCGGCTTGAGACGCGGATTCTCGCCGCGCCGATCCACGTAATTGGGAATCTGCGGCTCCTCATGAAGCGAAGTCCCGATCCCATGCCCTACAAACTCGCGAACAATCGAGAACCCGTGTGAAGTCACATGTTTCTCGACAGTCCCGCAAATGTCAAACAGGCGATTGCCGGAGCGTACCCGATCAATCGCCAATTCCAAACTCTCTTCGGTGATCTTAAGCAGCCGCTTCACCGAATCATTCACCTCGCCGACAGCAACCGTGATGGCAGAATCGCCGAAATAACCTTCAAGCTGCACACCCGTATCGAGCGAGACGATATCGCCCACCCGCAGCTTCCGCCTCACCGACGGCATGCCGTGTACCACTTCCTCATTCACCGATGCGCAGAGCGCATAAGGATATTTTGTTCCTGACGCGTGCGAAAAATACCCCTTGAACGCCGGTTTCGCGCCGGCATCCGCAATCATTTTTTCAGTAGCAGCTTCCAGGTCCTGAGTTGTCACGCCCTCGGTCACCATATCCTTCAGATCCTGCAGAATTCGATAGACCAGGAGGCCGCTGCGGCGAAGCTTCTCAAGCTCGACCGTGCTTCGACGCACAATCACTGCGGACCGCTGTTCTGAAGTGCCACGTTAGAATCGCTGCCTTCGGGCGATACGAGGCCTTCCGCTATGAGTGCATCATGAATTTCGTGCATGATTCCGTCGGGGGTCGCAAGACCACCCTGAATTTCAAATACCGAGACGCCAGCTTCCCGAAAGAAGTTCAGGATCGGCACCGTTTGACGATCATATTCGAGTAACCGTTCGCGAATCACAGATTCCTGGTCATCTTCGCGCGTGACCAAGGCCGCGCCATCCAAATCGCAAATGCCTGCGACTCGCGGCGGGTTTGTAGCTAAGCTATAAAGGGTTCCACAGAGCGGACACTGCCGGCGGCCACTCAGACGAGCTACGATCCTCTCGTAGTCAACCACCAAGTGTACCACAGCCGGGCGAAACCCACTCTTCTGGAGTAAATCGAGGAGAACGCTGGCCTGATTCAACGTTCGGGGGTAACCGTCCAAGATGATCCCCTGCCGCGCATCCTGCTGAGCGAGACGGACTTCCACTAACTGATTGACCAGCTCGTCCGGCACCAGCTTCCCGGCCTTAGTCAGCTGTTCCGCCTTCTGACCAATCTCGTCCTTCATCCCGATGTGCGTTCTCAGCATGTCGCCTGTCGAAATGTGCGGAACGTCCAGATACGTCCTGAGAAGCTTAGCCTGCGTTCCTTTACCGGAACCGGGAGAGCCGAACAGAACGAGGGCGGGCGGCACGGATGGTGTACGGGCTGAAGACAAGAGGAACCTAACTGCTTGAGCTGCGGCGTCCGCGAATCCGGCCCGAGCGCGGTGTGAAGCCTTCGTAATGTCGCATGATGAGTTGCGCCTCGACCTGGTTCACCGTATCCATTGCTACACCGACCACGATCAGCAACGAAGTGCCGCCGAAGAAAAAGTTGACACCCAGTCCATCGAGCAGCCAGCGCGGAAAGTAGGCATCGATGAAGTTGCCAACCAGAGGAAGGTGCTGCAGGCGGATGCCTTGGATCATGATCTGAGGAATGATGGACAGCAGCGCCAGGTACAGGCCTCCAACCACGGTGATCTTTGAAAGGATCTTATCCATGTACTCCGCTGTATTCTTTCCAGGGCGGATGCCTGGGATGAAGCCGCCGTACTTTCGCATGTTGTCCGCCGCTTCGCTCGGATTAAAGATGATCGAGACGTAGAAGAAACAGAAGAAGACGATGAGCAGGATAAAGATCACGTAGTAGGTGGGTTCAGCTCCTCCCAGCGAGCCGAGCATTCTGCTCAGCCACGGGCTGTTCTTTACGATCGGGAACTGAAGCGCCGTCTGCGGCAATGCCAGCAGCGAAGAAGCGAAAATGATCGGGATGACGCCGCCGGCGTTGACCTTTAACGGCAGGTGAGTAGATTGCCCCCCCATCATCCGGCGGCCGATCACGCGCTTGGCATATTGCACCGGAATCCGGCGTTCGCCGCGTTCCACCAAGACAATGAAGGCGACCACGGCAACCATCAGCGCGATGATGATTACCATCTGGGGCACTGGCCATTGATGTGTGACGAACGTGTTGGTGTAAATATTTTCGATGGCTCTTGGAAGACCGACGATGATACCCACAAAGATGATCAGCGACATGCCATTGCCGATACCGCGATCCGTGATCTGTTCACCCAGCCACATGATGAACGCGGAACCGGCCGTAAAGGTCAGCGTGGTCATGAAGAGGAACAGGAAACCGGGATGCAGGACGAAGTTGCCGTCTGAATTTTGTAACGCGAAGGCGATTCCAATCGATTGAATAATCGCAAGCGCGACTGTCAAATACCGCGTCCACTGCGTGATTTTGCGTCGCCCGAGCTCGCCTTCTTTTTGCAGCTTGTCGAGGGTCGGGATCACGACCGTGAGAAGCTGCAGGATGATTGACGAAGTGATGTACGGCGTGATTCCTAACGCGAATATCGTCATCCGTCGCAGCATTCCGCCGCTGAACAGATCGAAGTAGCCTAGAAAACCACCGGCAGCATTGCGGGTAAAGAAATCCTGAAATCGATTGGTGTCTATCCCCGGCGTTGGTATGTAGGCGCCGATGCGGTAGACAGCGAGGAGTCCCAGCGTGAACAGGACACGTTTCCTGAGATCCGGGATCCGGAAGACATTGCCAAGAGCTTCGAGAAACTTTTGCATGTTTGAGTAGCGCCCCCGGTGGGAGCGCCTGGTTTACTTTTGCTCCGTTGCTGGTTCGATGGGCTTTCGAGCGAGAACTTCGGCGCTGCCGCCCGCTTTCTGAATTTTGTCGAGCGCGGATTTCGAATAAATGTTGGCTTGCACTGTGATCTTGCGTGTCAGTTCGCCGTTCCCAAGAACCTTGAGGCCGGCGCGAAGCCGCTTGATCACGCCACTCGCGACAAGCGAATCGGGCGTGAACGTGTCCCCTTCAAGCTTGTCAAGCGCTCCGACGTTGATGATGGCGTAGTCTTTGTGAAAGATGTTCGTGAAGCCGCGCTTCGGCAGACGGCGATGGAGCGGCATCTGACCGCCTTCAAATCCGCGCATCATGCTGTAGCCAGAGATGGACTTGGCGCCCTTGGCTCCGCGTCCTGAGTACTTGCCGCGGCCGCTTCCCATGCCCTGCCCAATGCGCTGCTTTTTGTGTTTCTGACCTTTGGGGGGGCGAAGATCGCTTAAATTCATTTCGCTGCCTTTGACTTCTCTTCCGTAACAATTTCGAGCAGGTGCGGCACTTTCTTAACCATGCCGCGGAACCCCGGTGTGTCCGGCCGCTCGACCACTCTGTTGATTTTGTGCAGGCCGAGCGATCTGACAATATCCTTGTGTTTTTGGGGCGTGCAGATGGGGCTGCGCACCAGTTTAATTTTGATCTTTCCTTCGCTGGCCATACGGTTTCCTTTTCGCGCCTACAACTTTTCGACCGGCAAGCCGCGCATATCTGCGATCGCGGCCTTATCGCAGAGCTGTTCGAGTGCGTCGATCGTGGCTTTCACAACGTTGTGCGCGTTATGCGAACCGATGGACTTGGTTAGCACGTTCGGAATTCCCACGGCTTGGATGACGGCGCGAACCGGGCCTCCGGCAATTACACCTGTTCCGGCGGGCGCCGGCTTGAGGAGAACGAGACCGCTACCAAACCGGCCAAGGACAGCATGCCGGATCGTGGTTTCAAGCACATTGACCTTGCGCAAGTTCTTCTTTGCTGCCTCAATGCCTTTCTTGATCGCGGATGGCACTTCTTTCGATTTGCCAGTTCCATAACCGACAACCTTCGCCCCGGGATCGCCGACCACGACGAGCGCCGAGAAACTCATGTTCTTACCGCCCTTGACCACCTTGGTCACGCGGTTGATACTGACAACCTGCTCCTTGAGGTTCAAGTTGTGCGCGTCGATGCGCTTGCCGCTTCCAGTAAATGCCATCGATTAAAACTCCAGACCCGCTGAGCGGGCCGCATCCGCAAGCGCCTTGACACGGCCGTGGTACTGATACCCGCCGCGGTCAAAGACCACCTTGCTGATCCCTTTCTCTTTAGCTCGCTCTGCAACAGCCTTGCCGATCAGCTTGGCGCCTTCGACATTGCCGCCTTTTCCACGCAGATCCTTTTCCGTCGAGCCAGCGGCAACCATCGTATGTCCCTGTGAATCGTCGATAACCTGAGCATAGATGTGATTGACGCTGCGAAACACCGCGAGGCGCGGACGTTCCTGCGTTCCGGAAACGCGGCTTCGGATGCGTTCATGAATGCGCGTACGAATTATTCTTCGAGAATCTTTAGCCAAGGTTATTTGCCTCCCGCGCCGGTCTTACCGGCCTTCTTGCGCAGAGCTTCGCCGGTATAACGCACACCTTTGTTCTTGTAAGGGTCGGGCGGACGCAGCGATCTGATCTGAGATGCAACCTGACCCACAGCCTGCCGGTCGTGACCGCTGACCACCAGATGAGTCTGTTTGTCGATTTTCAGGTCGACACCGTTCGGCAGTAGAAACTCGATGGGGTGCGAATAGCCCAGCGTGAATGTGGCAATCTTGCCCTTGACGTCCGCACGGAATCCGGTTCCGACAATATCGAGCTCACGCGTGAATCCGACCGAAACGCCATGCACCGCATTGGCGGTCAGAGCGCGAGTAAGACCGTGGACAGCGGCATATTGATCGCCGTCGCGTACGAGTTCAAGGTGGCCGTCTTTCTGCTCAATCCGAACGCCCCGCGGGATCGGCACTGCCAGTTTGCCCTTGGGACCCTCCACCTGCAATATCGTTACCGATGTTGATTTTCACCCCTTGCGGGAGGGGGATGGGCTTCTTACCTATTCGAGACATACGTTTCTGCCCTCTACCAGATTTGGCAAAGCACTTCTCCGCCAACCCCTTCTTTTCGCGCCGTGTTGCCTGTCATCACGCCCTTGGGTGTTGTAAGAATATTGATGCCGAGGCCGCCGAGAATACGAGGAATTTCCTTGCTGGCAACGTATACCCGGCAACCCGGGCGCGAGACACGCTCGATACGCGAGATCACAGGCAGATTCGCGGGCGTGTACTTGAGATACAGGCGAATGAATTTCTTCGAGCCTTCTTCCGTCAATTTGTAATTGAGGATATAGCCCTCTTCTTTAAAAATGCGGGCCAATTCGTTCTTCAGCCGGGATGCTGGTACATCCACTTTCGCGTGACGGGCAATGAGTGCGTTGCGCACCCGCGTCAACATATCGGAAACGGGGTCTGCTGTCATTAATCTCTCCCTACCAGCTCGCCTTCGTCACGCCAGGAATTTCACCCGCCAGCGCGAATTTTCTAAAACAGATACGACACAACGAAAATTTACGAAGGAAGCCTCGCGGCCGTCCGCAGTTCTTGCAGCGATTACGGAGACGTGTGGGAAACGTGGCCGGCTGTCCCGCCTTGCGCGCGCGTTCGAGAGAAGCGGCTTTCTTTACTTCTTTAGCGATCTTTGCAGTGGTTGCCATCTAAATTCCTGAATACTCTACTGACGGAACGGCATGCCCATGTGGCGCAGCAGTGCCAGCCCCTCGGCGTCTGTTTTCGCCGTTGTTGTAATGGAAATGTTCATGCCCTTCGTCTTCTCCACCTTGTTGTAATCGATCTCAGGGAAGATCAACTGATCTTTCAACCCGAGCGTGTAGTTACCGCGACCATCGAACGATTTCGAAGAGACACCGCGAAAGTCGCGCACGCGAGGGAGCGCGACATTCATCAACCGGTCAAGAAACTCGTACATGCGGTCGCCGCGCAGCGTGACCATGCAGCCGATCGACATGCCCTCGCGCAGCTTAAAAGCCGCGATGGATTTTTTGGCCTTAGTGACAACCGGCTTCTGACCCGAGATGGCGCTGAGTTCGTTGACCGCTCCGTCCATCAACTTGCTGTTGCCTGTGGCTTCGCCGAGACCGATGTTGATGGATACTTTCTCCACCTTCGGCACAGCCATCGGGTTACTGTAGTTAAAATCTTTCGTGAGCGCCGGGACGACATTCTTGCCGTAGTGCTCGCGCAGGCGAGCCTTGCCGCTCTGGGAGCGAGGCGCGGCCGCTTTCTCAGCAGACTGCGCTTCTGCACCCTTCGCAGGGCGCGCTTTCTTCTCGCCGGCCGCCGCTGGCTTCGTTCCGCCGCTTGGCTTTGCCCCTGTTTTCTTTTCGCTGTCCTTCGCCATTCCCTAGATTCCTTGTCGGCCGATTCCAAACGGCCCTATTAAACCGATCTGATCGTCCTTGCTATTTCTTGTCGAGCGTCTCGCCGCCCTTGCGGGCGATACGAGCCCTGCGAACTTTACCGCCGACGGTTTCCACTTTGTAACCGACTCTCGTCGGAATCCCGCCCGCCGTCAGGAGCATGACGTTCGATACATCAATCGGCATCGGCTTTTCGGCCACGCCGCCCTTAATCTGCTTCGAAGGATTCGGTCGAGTGTGACGCTTCACCACCATGACACCGTCGATGGTCACCTTCCGGTCGAAGCGGTCCACTTCGAGCACTTTGCCCGTTTTGCCCTTGTCGCGTCCGGCGATGACGCGCACCAGATCATCCTTCTTGATCTTGACGCGAAGCGGCTTGCGTTCCCCACGCTCCTGCCGACGCTGATAAGCAACTTTTGCCATAGCTTTTAAATCACCTCCGGAGCAAGCGAAACGATCTTCATGAAGCGCTTGTCGCGCAGTTCGCGGGCGACCGGGCCGAATACGCGTGTCCCCACCGGCTCTCCCACTTCGTTGATCAGCACTGCCGCATTCGAATCGAAGCGAATGTAGGTACCGTCCTTGCGGCGGGTTTCCTTGCGCGTGCGAACAACCACGCAGCGCACGACCTTGCCTTTCTTAATGCTGGAATCCGGCGCAGCTTCCTTAACGCTCGCTGTAATAACGTCGCCCAGGCCCGCACGAAGCCCGAGGTCACCGCCGCGCGGCGCGATGCACTGCAGCTTGCGCGCACCGCTATTGTCGGCTACCTCCAAGATCGTTCGCATTCCTATCATGTTCGTTCTCCGTCAGGCCTCTTCTGCCTTACTTCCCCTTCTTGACTGTCTTTCTCTCCCGCGTATCGGCGCTTTCGGCCAAAGCGGGGTGCTCGACGCCAACCTGCACGGCCTCGCGGAGCACAGTGCCGAGTTCCCAGCGCTTCAGACGGCTGAGTGGCCGGCACTCGATTATGCGCACAACGTCACCTACCTGGGCGGCCTGCTTCTCGTCATGTGCGTAAAACTTCTTGCGCTTGCTCACAATTCGCTTGTAGACCGGGTGCGGAACTCGTCGCGTGACTTCGACCACGATGGTTTTGGCCATCTTGGTCGACACCACTTTGCCGATTTTCTCGTTCTTATGACCCTTCTTCTCGGTCTTTTCACCTGCTGGTGCGGCCATCGTATTCAGTCCTAGCTCTTCTTACTTTTCTTCTTGCCGCCTTTGGCAGCGACTGGAGCCGCGGTTTCACCCGCCGCCCGCTTCTCGTTCATGATCGTGAGCAGGCGCGCGCGATCTTTCCTGAGATTGCGATATTTCTTGAGGCCCTCGGTCTGCCCCATGCCCATCTGAAAACGAAAGCGAAAGAGCTGTTCCTGGCTGTCCTGTGCCTGGCGCTCAACTTCGCCCAAGTCCATGTTGCGAATCTTATTTGCCTTCATTCTGTTGTTCCTGGCTTGAGCCCGGCCTAGCTCGCCTTCGCTCCCTCAGACGCGTGGGCACGTGCGACAAACTTTGTCGGAACCGAAATCTTCGCGGCCGCCAGCCGCATTGCTTCGGCTGCAATCGTCTGCGAGACACCCTCCATTTCGAAGAGCATCTTGCCAGGGCGGACCACGGCCACCCAAGCTTCAGGCGCGCCTTTTCCCTTGCCCATACGAGTCTCAGGCGGCTTCTTGGTAATCGGCTTATCCGGAAACACCCGGATCCATACTTTTCCGCCACGCTTGATAAAACGGGTCATCGCGATTCGAGCCGCTTCGATCTGGCGGTTGGTTACCCAGCCACATTCGAGGGCCTTCAGTCCAAACTCTCCGAAGGAGAGGGACGATCCACGCCAGGCCTTACCTGTCATGCGGCCGCGCTGCTGCTTGCGGAATTTGACTTTCTTCGGCATCAACATAGCAGTTATTCCCTTGGTCTAAGCGAAAGCACGAGGCTACTCGCTCGACCCCTCTGTCCCTTCTGCGGGCGGTGTGCTTTGCCCTTCACCGCTGGCCGGTTGGCTCTGCTTCCACGAAGGCGTCTGTGGCGCCGAAAGTGGTGGAATGATCGGAGCAGCAGCCGGCTTCGGCAAGTCGCCGGGTGTCTGCTGAACAACCGGTCCCGCCACCTCCGCCACTTGCGTAGGAGGACGACGTTCACGGTCATCGCGCCGCCGGCGCCGTGGCTCCCCTTCGTTGCGCAACGAATTGCGGCGATTCCCGGCCTCTAAAACCTCACCCTTATAAACCCAGACCTTTACCCCAATGACGCCATAGGTCGTGTACGCCTGGCTGAACCCATAGTCGATATCGGCGCGTAGCGTGTGAAGCGGCAGCTGTCCCTGCAGATACCATTCGCTCCGGGCGATTTCAGCACCGTTCAACCGGCCTGACACGCGAACTTTAATCCCCTTGCAACCGAAGCGGAGTGCCGAATCGACAGCCTTACGCATGGCGCGCCGAAATGCCACGCGCTTTTCGAGTTGCAGAGCGATAGATTCGGAGACCAGCTGAGCGTCAAGCTCTGGCCGGTGAACTTCCTGAATGTCGATAAAAACTTCGCGTTTGGTCTTCTTCGCGAGATCGCCCTTGAGCTTCTCGATTTCCGCGCCCTTGCGGCCAATGATGATTCCAGGACGCGAAGTGCGGATGGTGATGCGCAGCTTGTTCCCGGGACGGTCCACTTCGATCGAGCTCACGCCTGCAGCCTTCAGTCGCGTAAGAAGCGACTCCTTCAGCTCCAGATCTTCGTGCAGAAGCTTTGAGTAGTCCTGCTTGGCGAACCAGCGCGAACGCCAGTTCTTGGTGACACCCAAGCGGAAACCATAGGGATGTACTTTCTGACCCATATTCCTGCTTACTCTTTTCCTTCTTCTTCGGGGCGCTCGCCTAGCTTGACCACGATGTGTGCCATGCGGCGCTGATACCGAAACGCTCGGCCCATCGGAGCTGGGCGTATTCGCTTCATTCGCGGGCCTTCGTTGACGTACGCCTCGCTCACAAACAAACGGTCCACATCGACGTCATTCGATTTGTTTTCTGCATTTGCGATGGCCGAGCGCAGCACTTTCTCGACAGCCGGAGCGATCCGTTTATTGACCGCACTCAGAATGTGGATCGCCTCTCCAGCCTGCCTGCCGCGAATCATATCGATCACCAGCCGCGCCTTTTGCGGCGAGACCCGCAGGTAGCGTGCTTCGGCCCTTGCCAGATTCTCTTTTTGATCTGCCATAAAGCTAACGTGCCGCCTTCTCCGTCGACTTCGCCGCGTGGCCCTTAAAGGTGCGCGTCGGTGAAAATTCTCCCAGTTTGTGACCAACCATGTTTTCGGTGATATAGACCGGGATGAACTTCCTGCCGTTGTGAACGGCGACCGTATGGCCGATGAAATCGGGAATAATCGTCGAGCGCCGCGACCAGGTCTTCACAACTGTCTTTTGATTGTTCGTGTTCAGCGCTCCCACCTTTTTTGCGAGGTGGTCATCAGTGAACGGTCCCTTCTTTAACGATCGACTCATTTAGCGCTTCTTGGCCTTTCTAGTCACAATCCAACGATCCGTGCGCTTGTTGTTACGTGTCTTGAAGCCGCGTGTGGGTTGCCCCCAGGGCGTCACCGGGTGCCGGCCGCCTGAAGTCTTTCCTTCACCACCGCCGTGCGGGTGATCAACCGGGTTCATCGACACGCCGCGGTTGTGCGGCCGCTTGCCGAGCCAGCGTGTCCGACCTGCTTTGCCGAGCGAAACGTTTTCATGCTCGACATTGCCGACCTGCCCGACAGTCGCCATGCACTCGACCGGCACGCGGCGCACCTCTCCCGATGGAAGCTTGAGCAGTGCGATGCCGGCCTCCTTCGAGATCAACTGCGCTTGCGCCCCCGCCGAGCGCGCCATTTGACCGCCTTTGCCCGGTCGCAGCTCGATATTGTGAACCACGGTACCGGCCGGAATGTTCTTAAGCGGCAGCGCATTGCCCACCAGAATGTCGGCTTCGGATCCGGAGCTCACGACTCGGCCTACCTCGAGTCCCACCGGACACAAAATATAGCGCTTCTCGCCGTCCGCATAATGCAACAAAGCAATTCGCGCTGAACGGTTCGGATCGTATTCAACTGCTGCCACTTTGGCTGGCACGGCCGTTTTGTCGCGCTTGAAATCGATGACACGATACGCCTGTTTCGCGCCGCCGCCGATGAAGCGGCTCGAAATACGACCTCGCGCATTGCGCCCGCCGGTGCGCTTCTTTCCTTCAACCAGCGACTTTTCGGGCCGGTCGTTGGTGACATCCTCACGGGTGAGATATGTCTGAAAGCGGCGTGTCGGCGTTACCGGCTTGAAACTCTTTATAGGCATGCTCTATATCTCCGCGTACTCGGGCATTTTCTGCCCTTCGGCCAGCCGTACATAAGCCTTTTTCCAGTCCGAAGCGTAGCCGCTGAAACGCCCGCGGCGGCGGAGTTTGCCGGCAAAATTGCTCGTTCGCACCTCCGCCACCTTAACTCGGAAAACGGTCTCAACCGCCTGCTTGATCTGAATCTTGTTTGCTTCCGGGTGTACTTCAAAGCACAGCGTGCGCTCCAGTTCGCGCTTGGCGTGGCCCTTCTCCGTAACCATCGGCCGCCGGATCACATCGTAGACGTTCATTACGCTAATGCCTCCGAAAGTTTCTTGGCCGCGCCTTCGCTTAACAGCACTTCCTGGTGGCGCAACAGGTCATAAACACTTACATCTTTGGTCGGCACCAGCTTCACGCCGGGAAGATTGCGTGACGCGCGGTGCAGATTGACGTTCTCACCGACCTCCACCAGAAGAACCGTTTTCTTCGTTTTGAGCCTGTCGAGAACGCCCAACATGCCCTTGGTCTTGTGGTCGGTCAGCTCGAAGGCGCGAACTACACGCAGTTCGCCGTCACGCAACTTGGCCGAAAGGGCCGAGCGCAACGCACCCAGCATCATTTTGCGCGGCAGCTTGTACTCATAGCTGCGTGGCTGGGGCCCATGGACCGTGCCGCCGTGCCGCCAGAGCGGCGAGCGGATCGAGCCCATACGTGCCCGTCCCGTTCCTTTTTGCTTCCAAAGCTTCTTGCCTGACCCCGACACCTCATGGCGCGTCTTCGTGGCCGCCGTGCCGGAACGCCGGGCAGCGGTGTACTGTCTTACGGCCTCGTAAAGCAGCGCTTCGTTTACCTCGGCGCCAAACACCGCGTCCGACAACTCCATAGAGCCGACGGCCGTGTTGTTCAGATCTAAAATCTCTACACTCGGCATCTTCTTCTTACCTATTCTTCGTGCGGCGAACCACCACGTATCCACCGTTTGGGCCGGGAATCGCTCCCTTAACCGCAATCACGTTATCTTCGGTATCGACGCTGACAATTTCAAGGTTCCGCACCGTAACTTGATCGGCGCCCATCTGCCCGCCCATCTTCATGCCGGGAAAAACGCGCGATGGAAAGGACGATCCGCCGATCGAACCCGGCGCCCGGTGAAACATAGACCCGTGAGTCGCGTCGCCTCCGCGAAAGTGGTGGCGCTTGACCACGCCCTGAAATCCGCGGCCCTTACTCGTGCCGATGACATCGACAACGTCGTTCGGCTTAAACTCGTCGGCCAGAACGCGATCGCCCTGCTTGAGGTCGCCCGTACCCTGCCCTAAATGAAACTCACGCAAGTACCGAACGCCTTCGGCGCCGGACTTCGCAAAATGTTTCGCCATAGGCTTGTTGGGCTTCCTGGCATACTCCACCAAGCCCAACTGCACCGCGTCGTACCCATCTGTCGCTGGAGTCTTGCGTTGCGTGACCACACACGGACCCGCCTTCACCAGCGTGACAGGAACCACCTGTCCTTCCGCGTTGAAGATCTGGGTCATGCCAATTTTCTTGCCGAGAATTCCTGGACTCATGCGTTCTATCTCTTATCGGTCCTCACCTGGTTACTTCTTCCCGAAGGCCTTGATCTCGACATCCACACCGGCTGGCAGATCGAGTTTCATCAAGGCGTCTACGGTCTCCTGCGTCGGCTCGAGAATGTCGAGCAGGCGCTTATGAGTGCGAATTTCGAACTGTTCGCGCGATTTCTTGTCTACGTGCGGCGAACGCAAAACCGTGTAGCGATTCTTTAAGGTCGGCAGAGGAATCGGTCCGGCAACCGTGGCGCCGGTGCGCTTCGCCGTATCGACAATGTCGCCTGTCGATTGGTCGAGGACACGGTGATCGTAGGCTTTCAACCGGATGCGAATTCGTTCTTTCATTTCGTGATTGTCTTTTCTTGTCTGTCTTGCTGACGCACGCGAATTTGTGATCCGCGTGCGCCCGCTGCGAAATGCCTGCTAGCTCAAAATCTCCGTAACGGTTCCTGCTCCGACCGTGCGCCCGCCTTCGCGAATCGCAAACCGCAAGCCTTTGTCCATCGCGATCGGCGTGATCAGTTCTACTTCGACCGCCACGTTGTCGCCCGGCATCACCATCTCCATGCCTTCCGGCAGCTTCGCTACGCCCGTTACATCCGTCGTCCGGAAGTAGAACTGCGGCCGGTAACCATTAAAGAAGGGCGTGTGACGCCCGCCCTCTTCCTTCGACAGCACGTATACTTCGCCCTTGAACTTCTTGAAAGGCTTGATCGAGCCCGGCTTCGCAATCACCTGCCCGCGCTCCACATCGTTCTTTTCGATGCCTCGCAGCAGCAGGCCTACGTTGTCTCCCGCGCGCCCCTCGTCCAGCAACTTCTTGAACATTTCGACGCCCGTTACCACCGTCTTCCGCGTATCCGTAAACCCGACGATTTCCATTTCTTCGCCGACCTTGCAGATCCCCCTCTCAATACGCCCCGTCACCACCGTGCCCCGGCCCTGGATCGAGAAGATGTCTTCAATCGGCATAATGAACGGCTTGTCAATCGCTCGCTCCGGTACCGGTATGTATTCGTCCACCTTCGCCATCAGCTCGTCCACCGTGGCTTCCCATTTCGCTTCCCCGTTCAACGCCCCGAGCGCGCTCACCTTCACCACCGGCAGATCGTTGCCAGGAAACTGATAGCTCGACAGCAACTCCCGAACCTCCAGCTCCACCAGCTCGAGCAGCTCCGGATCGTCCACCATGTCGACCTTGTTCAGCGCCACCACGATGTAGGGCACCCCCACCTGACGCGCCAGCAGAATGTGCTCCCGCGTCTGCGGCATCGGCCCATCCGTCGCCGCCACCACCAGAATCGCCCCGTCCATCTGCGCCGCGCCCGTGATCATGTTCTTGATGTAATCGGCGTGTCCCGGACAATCCACGTGCGCATAGTGCCGGTTCGCTGTCTCGTACTCCACGTGCGCTACCGCTATCGTGATCCCGCGCGCTTTCTCCTCCGGCGCGTTGTCGATCGAATCGAAGCTCCGAAATTTGTTCTTCGGATTATGCTTCGACAACGTCTTGGTGATCGCCGCCGTCAACGTCGTCTTCCCGTGATCGATGTGTCCGATCGTCCCTATATTCACGTGCGGTTTGCTGCGGTCAAATTTCTCTTTCGCCATGCTCGTTTCTCCGCTTCTTTTGCTGTCTTTCCAAACTTGCCAACGCGCCGTGCAAAAAGGCTACCGGCTGCTTTGGCTAAACGGGCCTACCTGGTGGCCACACCACCCTTGTTGCGGTTAATAATCTCCTCAGCGAGGTTGCGCGGCACTTCTTCGTATTGACCGAAGTGCATCGTGAAGCTGCCGCGGCCCTGTGTGCGCGACCGCAGCTCGGTGGCATAGCCGAACATTTCCGAGAGCGGCACCATCGCCTTGACGATGTGAGTACTGCCTGCGATCTCCGTTCCCTCGAGACGCCCCCGACGTGAAATCAGATCGCCGTTCACTGAACCCATGTACTCTTCAGGTACCGTCACCTCCACCCGCATCACGGGCTCGAGCAATACCGGCTTGGCTTTAGCTGCAGCTTCCTTGAAACAAATAGAGGCACAGATCTTGAACGCCATTTCCGAAGAATCGACCTCGTGGTAGGCGCCATCAAAGACGGTGACCTTGATGTTGTTCAAGGGATAACCGGCCAAAATACCGCCCTCGAGCGCTTCCGTCACGCCCTTCTCTACGGCAGGAATGAATTCCTTCGGAATGTTTCCGCCTGTAACTTCGTTTTCGAATTCGAAATCCTGGTCCGGATCCGGCTCGACGCGCAACTTGACGCGTGCATACTGCCCGCTGCCGCCCGTCTGCTTCTTATGCGTGTAATCGTATTCGGCGCGTTGACGAATGGTTTCGCGATACGCCACCTGAGGCTTGCCGACGTTGGCACCTACGTTGAATTCGCGCTGCATACGATCGACGATGATCTCGAGGTGCAGCTCGCCCATGCCGGCGAGAATCGTCTGTCCCGTCTCAGGATCCGTCGATACATGCAATGTAGGATCTTCCGTCGCCAGCTTGTGGATGGCGACTCCCAACTTCTCCTGATCGGCTTTAGTCTTCGGCTCAATCGCGAGCTGAATGACAGGCGCCGGAAAGTCAATCGATTCGAGCACGACCGGCTTGTCTTCGTCGCAGATTGTGTCGCCGGTAACCACCTGTTTCAGGCCAACCGCCGCACAAATGTCGCCCGCTAGGATCTCTTGAATCTCTTCGCGTTTATTGGCGTGCATTTTGACCAGACGTCCGACGCGTTCCCGCCTGCCCTTGGCAACGTTGAAAATGGATTCGCCTGCGTTCAGCTTTCCCGAATACACGCGAATGAAGCAGAGCTGACCCACAAACGGGTCGGTCATGATCTTGAAGACGAGAGCCGCAAACGGCTCGGCATCGCTTGCCTTTCGCTCGATTACTTCTTCTGGATTGCCAACCGCGGTGCCCTTGATGGGTGGAATCTCTAGCGGCGACGGAAGGTAGTCGACCACCGCATCCAGGAGGTTCTGAACACCCTTGTTCTTGAATGAAGAGCCGCAGATGACCGGGAAGATTTTCTGCGCGATCGTTGCCTTGCGAATGCCGTTGCGCAGCTCTTTTTCCGTAATGGTCTGACCCTCAATATACTTCTCCATCAGTACATCGTCAGACTCGGCCGCCGCTTCGATCAGCTTGTCGCGAAACTCCTTTGCCTTGTCCGCGAGGTCGGCCGGAATCTCGACATCGTCGAACTTGGCGCCCAGCGTCTCATCACGCCAGACACGAGCGTTCATCTTCACCAGATCGACTACGCCTTTAAACTGATCCTCGGCGCCGATCGGCAACTGAATCGCGACTGGCCGGGCCTTTAAACGATCGACAATAGTGTCGACCGACCGGTAGAAGTCAGCGCCGACCCGATCCATTTTATTGATGAAACAGATACGGGGAACAGCATATTTATCGGCCTGCCGCCACACCGTTTCCGATTGAGGTTGCACGCCGGCCACTGCATCGAACACGGCGCACGCACCATCGAGAACGCGCAGACTGCGCTCGACTTCGGCAGTGAAATCCACGTGCCCCGGAGTGTCGATGATATTGATCGTAGTGTCGTGCCACTGGCAGGTGGTCGCAGCCGAGGTAATGGTGATGCCGCGCTCCTGCTCCTGCGCCATCCAGTCCATGGTGGCGGTTCCTTCATGCACTTCGCCGATTTTGTGCGTACGACCGGTGTAGTACAGGATGCGTTCGGTCGTAGTGGTCTTACCGGCATCGATGTGGGCCATGATGCCGATATTGCGCATTTTTTCTAGCGGTACAGTGCGGGCCATAACGTTCTACTTCTTGCTTCTGTTCCCGAGTTACCAGCGATAGTGTGCAAACGCCTTATTGGCTTCGGCCATGCGGTGCACATCATCTTTCTTTTTCACAGCGCCCCCACGCATATTGGAGGCGTCATTCAATTCATTAGCCAATTTCTCAGCCATGCTCTTATCGGGCCGTGTCCGCGCATTCGTAATGATCCAACGGAGGGCGAGGCTGGTACGACGATTCTGCGACACCTCGACCGGGACCTGATAATTCGCACCGCCCACGCGACGCGTCTTCACCTCGAGCACCGGCTTCACATTTTCGACAGCCTTCTTGAAAGCCTTTAGAGGATCGTCGCCCGAGCGCTCGCGCAGCGTATCCATCGCTCGATAGAAAATCTTTTGCGCGGTCGTTTTCTTCCCGTCCCACATCATCGAGTTCACAAACTTCTCGACGAGGGTCGAATTGTAGAGCGGATCCGGAATTACTTCTCTTGGTTCGGGTCTTCTTCTGCGCGGCATATCAGCTTTCCTACCGTTTACTTCTTCCCTTTAGTCGGTGCGGCCGCTGCGCCGCCCTTGGGACGCTTCGCCCCATACTTCGACCGACTCTGCTTGCGATTCGCAACGCCAGCAGTATCGAGCGTTCCGCGCACTACGTGATAGCGCACGCCCGGCAGGTCCTTCACACGGCCGCCACGGATCAGCACAATCGAGTGCTCCTGCAGATTGTGGCCGACACCCGGAATATAGGTGGTCACCTCGATACCATTAGTCAGGCGGACACGCGCAACTTTACGGAGCGCCGAATTCGGCTTCTTCGGCGTAGTGGTATACACACGCGTACAGACTCCGCGTCTTTGCGGACAAGCCTGCAGTGCAGGGCTGGCAGTCTTGTACCGGGTCGCCTTGCGGCCTTTGCGCACCAGTTGATTAAACGTCGGCATGCTTACTCGAAAGCACGGCAGCGGAATTTCCGCCCGCGCGATTTTCTCCTTCGCCGCATGTGCCGGACACAGCGAGGCGCCGCGCAGCATACGAACCTTGCAAATCTTCTGAAAAACCCTGTTGAGCCCGCACTAGCGCACGAGCGTAATAAAAACTAGAATCTCTTTCGCAGGCGCGGACGAACTTTTCGACCGGCTGCATCTTCTCTGCCAGGAGACTGATATAGCGTATTCACCAGCCTCAAACGCGAGGGTAACTGCTTCGGGATTGGTCCATGCCGAAACTCGGTGTCGCTTCAAAAGAGCTTATCGGTTCGACAGCGGGGCCCGACTTCCGGCCGGATGCCTATCTGTTTAGAATACTAGACCGCTGAAACAGCGACCTCATTCTCTTCAGGCACGGTAGCACGGAGGCCGAAGAATCAACTCGCCAAACCCTCTTAGTGTATGCGCGTGTACTAGGCCATGTCAACTGAAGGATTAGCGGAGTAGTGGCTCAATTTGGGCATGGCTAAAAAATCCCGGCTATCGGCTCCCTCTCGCTGCCGCTGACCAGATCTTAGAAATTTTGTTTACCTGTCTTTCATGTGGCGCGTCCAAGCGCAAGTACGCTTTCGCAAAGAGGTGATCGCATGAGACTGTTCTGGTTTTTGATGGTTGCCCTGTGTATCCTGCCCGCATGTGGCCCGCCCACTCGCACACAGGCCTCAATTCCTGCGGGAGTATCGTCCGCAGCCGTTCCGAACGCACACGTCGCAGGTACTGCGTCTGGCCATCGCTAAGTTTTATTGCCACAGGACGGGTCGGATATAGTCGGCGTGCGGAAAGAATTCCCGCCCAAATATCAGACTGTCCGGTTCAATTTAGGACAACTTGCAGTTCGGCGCGCCGACCGTATTTTAAAACAGGTATCGTGTGCATGATTTCTTGAAAATTCGTCGCAAATTCAATCGGTTTCGCGGTCATGCCAATTCTTGAGACGATGAAATGCGTGCTCTATCGCGTAATTCCCAACTTCCGTGCCTAATGTCTGGGCATCATTACACGCCGTCCGGAAATGAATCCCCGCGTTCACGCGCGCCGACCTTATTTCGTCCAGGGCAGCAGAGAAACTCGTGAAGCGGCGCGTCACGTCTGTCAACACGTCTGAAGAAACCGTGAACGTGGTGTCATTTCCGAAGCGCTCAGCCAGAACGGCGGCAGCGGCACTGCTGATCGCAGAGTGTGCCGACGGATATTCCGGAAACGGAGGTGTCACCAGGAGCGGCGTGAAGCTGGCATCAGGCTTCGTGAAGGGATTGCCATCCTGGTCGGCCAATTCAAAGGCGGTAATGGGCCGCCACGAGACAAAATAGTACTTCGCATCCCAGCAGGCAATCTCCGCGTCCGCCATCGCGACATTAAGCATGGCAAAAAAACGCGCGTTTTCGACAAGAGAATGCTCTCTTCGGGATACCAGCGAAATTGCAACGTGATTCCAGAAATAGCTTGGCGTACTGCTGTTGCCCCAGAATTCCGCAGCGACGGTCTCGTCCGGAGATCTGCTCGAACTCAATATGCTGCCCTTTTCCTTAACTTCGTTGAAGTCTTTTGCGTATCGAAAGCTGTCGAGTCGATTCGGACCGGGAAGGGATCGGAATTGATCGTGTGATTGGATGACCCAGGTCTCCATCGACGCAATCTGCGGAAGGGCGCCGGGCAAGAACGCCGGGGGAGTCGGACGCCACTCGCCAATAGCTGATCCTCCTTCGAAGGGAGGGGGAGTGGCATTGAACCCGTCGGTGCTCCGCCAGGTCCAAATTGCATCGGCTACTTTTTGCCCCCATGCAATACCTGCCCAAACAGACAACACCTCCCGCTGACGATGAGGCTGAAGCGCCGCAAGGGACTCTGCACGCTTCTGATCGAGAATGTTTTTCTGGTCTGGATATAGCCTCACGAGAGAGGTGTACGCGGCCTGGATGGCTGCGGCGCGAATAGATCCGTCTTCTGGACCTCGCTCCTGGACGTGTAAGGGCGTGAAGCGGCGATCGATACCGTTTATCGCATCGAAAACCGAAACTTCCAGGATTGCTGCTTGACGCAGGATAACGAGCGCCGACGTTTTATCGGCCAGCGCAGCCTGATAGAAGATTTGATTCCAATCGGTGACCTCGTCCGCTTGAACAGGGCACACGACGGCACCCGCAATAAACAATGTTGCAACCAGAGTTTTCATAAGATCCTCCAACCGCAGCGGCGTCGGGTGCATCGGCCCGCGACAGACCCTCCGTGCGGTTTTCTTAACGAGTCTGATCTTGTGCAAATCCGAACCGCCGTTCAATGGTTTACGATTGATTGGTTGATGAAAAGAACGTGTCGGTGTAAGTTGCTGCTTTCGGAGTAGTTACGCGGTGTTCTGACCTGTTGCTGCGGATCTGACCCGCCGCTGCTTCAGGTAAGACCGCATCTTCGTCCCCGGGAAGCTGTCAATTTGCCTCCGCCGCGCCTGCTGCGAGGTGTCATATATGGCGACCTCATCGCCGAATCGGAGTTTTCGATTCGCTGCGTTTGAGCTGGACAGTCGCTCGGGCGAGTTGCGAAAACGCGGCATCAAAATCAAGCTACAAGATCAGCCAGTTCAAATTCTGCTGCTTCTCCTCGAGCGTTCGGGCGAGGTCGTGAGCCGGGAGGAAATTCGCAACAGGCTTTGGCCAGAGGACACTTTCGGCGAATTCGAGAACGGCATTAGCAGCGCGGTTCGTAAGCTGCGGGAGGCTCTGAGCGACAGCCCGGATAACCCCCGATTCATCGAGACCGTAGCTCGCCAGGGCTACCGATTTGTATGTCCTGTCGGCAAGAACAACGGAGACTTTTCGATGATGCTTGGGTCTGCAAGTGAGCACACCCCGGGCGCGCTGGTCAGTGAGAACCCGGTAACGGCATCTCGAGGTGTAGAGGAAAGTCTCGAGAAGCAGTTAGTCGGTAATGCAGAAGATAATCGAAATCGTTCCGCGGTAAGCGAAAATTTCACTTCCAAAAAGGTTGTGGGTCGGGCCCTTCTCGGCAGCCTGATTCTGGTTGCTATAGTCGCGGCCTGGTGGATGGGTCGCCGTGGGGGCTCCTCCAAAGACGACAATCCCTTATCCGGTGCGACTTTCGCACGGCTCACTGATTTCCCGGGCGACAAAAGCGATGCTTCGATTTCGCCCGACGGAAAATTCGTCGCGTTTCGGGCTGACCGGGGTGGCCGATCCGATGTTTGGGTCAGCCAGGTGGGAACCGGGCAACCTACTAATCTCACAAAAGACCAGCCGGAAGACCCACTTCTACCTATTCAAAATCTTGGCTTTACGCCCGACGGCTCCGAAATCTGGTTAGCCGGCTATCGGTATCAACCGAATCAACGCTTGCGGCTCATACCGCTCATGGGAGGAATTCCGCGAGCCTTCCTGCGGGATCACGCGGCCAACGTGGCCTGGTCGCCCGACGGCAGCCGTCTGGTCTTCCATACTTACGATCCGGGCGATCCGATGTTCGTCGCGGATGGCGATGGCGGGAACGCGCGCCAGATTTTCAGGCTAGCCCCAGGAGGCCACAACCACTTCCCTACGTGGTCCCCGGATGGCCGATGGATTTACTTTGTAAGTGGCCCCTGGGAATCCGTGGACATGGACCTCTGGCGCATCGGATCGGGAGGAGGAAAGCCCGAACGGCTGACGCATCATAACGCCGATGTGCGTTCGGTAGCGCCGATTTCCGCAAACACGGTGCTCTATATCTCACCCCAGCAGGATGGCTCGGGGCCATGGCTGTGGGCACTCGATGTGGATCGCCAGTTCTCGCGCCGGGTCAGCATCGGCCTTGAGCACTACACCTCGGTAGCGGCGAGCGCAAAAGGCCGCCGCCTGGTGGCGACGGTTTCGAATCCCACGGCAAACCTGTGGAGCGTACCCATCTTGGCAGGTCAGGCCACCGAGGCTGACATCCGCCCCGTCTCACTCCCGAATGAAAGGGCACTCGCGCCGCGTTTTGCCGGGAATTCTTTGTTTTATTTGTCTTCCCGCGGAACCGGAGACGGACTATGGCGCTTTCAAAACGGCCAGGCATTTGAAATCTGGAAGGGTACCGACGGACCGCTCTTGGTACCGCCCGCAATTTCACCCGATGCCCGCTCGGCGGCAATCGTCCTTCAAAAGCATGGAAGGCTGCAGTTGCACTTGATCTCGGCGGACGGTGCTGAATTCCAACCTCTCACCGGCTCCATAGACGTGCGCGGGGCTCCCTGCTGGTCGCCCGACGGCAAATGGATTGCCACGGGCGGATATGACGGCTCGGGACCTGGGCTGTTTAAGATCCCGGCAGTAGGCGGTGCTCCCATTCGTCTGCCAGCCAAACCTGGGTTAAATCCAGTGTGGTCGCCGGATGGGACCTTGATCGTGTATGCCGGGACAACCATGTCCCGCTTCGCGCCCCTTCTGGCGATTCGGCCCGACGGTAGCACATTCCCGCTTCCCCCTATCGGAGTCGGTGCCGGAAGGGGTATTAACCGGGCGCACCACCGCTTTACGCCCGATGGAAAAAGCTTGATTTACTTGCGGGGTTTGGATCCCGGAGAAGACTTTTGGCTACTGGGCCTGGCTACAGGACAAACGAAGTTACTGGCCCGTCTTGGGCACGGCACGTCGATAAGCTTCGATATCACCCCGGACGGGAAACAAATCGTGTTCGATCGCGTTCGCGAAAACTCCGACATCGTTCTTATCGATCTTCCACGCTAAACAGCGCTCAGGCAGGCAGGTTTGCCCTCGATACACTGAGTTGATAGCATTTGGTTCGTCTGCCGGCCAGGGACAAAGCGGCTCGCAACGGGCGTGAGAGTGATGGGGCGTTCGACCCCGTCTTCTTCGCGCGCCTCACCTGGACTCGGTAGATGTATGACGATTTCGGTAAACGGCGATGGCTTGCGCCCGCCGGAGGATGGTGCACAGAACTCCGGGCCGATTGCGGTATTCGATTTTTGCCGTTTCACCCGCTCACGGCGGAAACGTTCCAAAGGAGGCCTTGTGCAGCCTGCAGCACAACCCAACACGCATCGTGATCTACTGAGTTACTTCTCAAGAAACATTGTTGGACAGCCTGGGGCGGCCGAACGAATTGTCCCGTTCATACAGACCTATCGCGCGGGCCTTACTCCTGAGCACCGTCCTATTGGCGTCTTCCTCCTCTTGGGTCCTACCGGAACAGGGAAAACGCGCACTGTGGAAGTGCTTGCCGAGGCCTTACACGGCAGTCCGCAGCGCTACGTGCGCATAGATTGCGGTGAGTTTCAGCTTGACCATGAAGTAGCGAAGCTCATCGGTGCGCCGCCGGGTTATCTCGGGCATCGCGAAACAGTCCCTGTACTGTCACAACAGAAACTCGCGGAAGCGGTGAGCCCCGAGTGCGACATTTCCCTCGTACTGCTCGATGAAATTGAAAAAGCCGCACCTTCGCTCGGTCGCCTGCTTCTAGGCGTTCTCGATAAAGCGCGTCTTACCTTGGGCGACAATTCGATTGTCAATTTCGAAAAGAGTCTCATCTTCCTGACCAGCAATCTCGGCGCCAGGGAGATGATGCGGGAAATGGCTCCTACATTCGGCTTTGAAAAGCTGTCGGACCCGCAGCAACGGATCGAGGACGTGTCGCGCAAGCTGGAAGGCATAGCTCTCACAGCTATGAAGAAGATGTTCTCCCCGGAATTCGTGAACCGAATCGACGCTGTGATTACCTACCGGCCGCTGGGCGAGGAGACGATTAAGAAGATCCTCGATCATCAGATTGAGGAACTACAGCATCACGTTAACGGCCGCCTCGGATCGCGCTGCTTCACGATCGAGCTGACGCAATCTGCCCGCAATTTCCTGTTGAGCCGCGGGGTGAGCGTCGAATATGGAGCGCGTGAGCTCAAGCGGGTGATCTACCGTCATCTGACGCAGCCCCTTGCGACCCTGGTCGCCGAAGATCAGATAGCTGCCGGTTCCTGTGTAACCGTTCAAGAGGATACCGAGCACGAAAGATTGGATTTTCAAATAGCCAAATTGCCAGCTCCCGCTCCGGGTAACACAAGACCAACAGTTTTGATCGTCGATGACAACGAGGATCTGCTCAAGTTCTTGAAGCTCGTGATGAGAGACCAGGAGTGGGATCTGGTTGCGACGTCTTCAGGGAAACAGGCGCTCTTGATCGCCAAAGAACGCGAGCTGAATGTCGCGTTGATTGACTACATGATTCCCGATCTCGACGGGTTGGCCGTTGCGAAGAAGCTCCAGCAGCGCCGTCCGGGGATCAAAATTATCCTGATGACTGGCGGCGGCGAAATGGCGCTCGGAAGGCACAGCGGCCTGGGAACGGATGTGCCCATCGTGCAAAAACCCTTCCTGGTCGAGGATCTTCTCAACCTGATCAGGAACCGGATCGGTTCGCGTTCGCTCGAAGCGGCCTCGGGCTCCGTGTAATTCGCTTAGGCGGCAAGCGCATCGCTGACTTTTCGCAGCAACTGGACGGGCGTGAAGGGTTTCTGTAGGAACGCGGATCCGGAGTCCGATAGCACAAGCTCCAAAGTTGCATGATCGCTGTAACCGGACATGAAGACGACCCGAATAGTTGGGCGTAATTTCGAAATGCGGGACGCTACTCGCTGTCCGTTCTCCCCGGGCATGACGATGTCGGTCAGCAGCAGGTCTATGACTCCGGAGTGCTGCTCGGAAAGAAGCAACGCCTCTTCCGCATTGCCCGCGGCAAGAACGGTGTAGCCGTTGGTAGAGAGGATCGAGTGCGCCAGCTTCCGCAAGCTGGGCTCGTCTTCGACCAGCAAGATTGTCGCGCGGCCTTTTGCGACCTGCTGCTGCTCGTGCTCCGCCTCGGTCTGTTCCGTTGCGCTGCACGGCAGGTAAATGGCGAACGTCGTACCTTTCCCGGGCTGGCTATAGACCGATATCTGCCCCCCGTTCTGTTTGACAATGCCATACACGGTAGAGAGACCTAATCCCGTCCCTTTGCCCACTTCTTTTGTGGTGAAAAACGGCTCAAAGATGTGCGCTTGCGTTTCAGCATCCATTCCCTTGCCGGTATCGCTGAAGAGCATGCGCACGTAGTTGCCGGGGTTAAATCCCAGCTCCCTGTGGTAGAGGTCGTCTACCGCCCAGTTCTCGGTTTGGATCGCAATTACACCGCCGCCCGGCATCGCGTCGCGCGCATTCGCAGCAAGATTTATGAGAATCTGGCCGATCTGTCCGGAATCTGACAAAACTTTTCGGCAATGCTGTCCGAGTTCGGCTCTGATCTCGATATCTTCTCCGATCAAGCGCCGTAACATGGCTTGCATCTTTCCGATGACCTCGTTCAAGTCGACCGGCTGCAGCTGCTTTGCTTCACGGCGGCTGAAGGCGAGTAACTGCCGCGTCAGGTCGGTAGCTCTTCCCGCGGCCCCGATCACCTCACTCAACATTTCTGACCGGCCCGGATCGTCTTTCAGGCTGTCCTGCAGCAGCGATGCATATCCAGTGATGATCGTAAGAAGGTTGTTAAAATCGTGGGCCACTCCCCCGGCCAGACGCCCCAAGGCTTCCATCTTCTGCGTCACCTGAAGCTTTCGCTTAAGTTGCGTGGATTCGGAGATATCTCGGGCAATATGCGAGACGCCAACGATCTCACCCGCATCGTTTCGAATGGGCGAAACGGTAAGCGACACCGGGACCGGACAGCCGGACTTATGAATACGAACTGTTTCCAGATGGCGCACGCATTCACCGCGGCTCACCTTCTGCAGAATTTCTTTTTCTTCCCCGATCAGGCTCTTAGGCAGGAGACTCATCATAGGCCGGCCTACCACTTCTTCAGCCGCATATCCATACAGATTCTCAGCTGCCTCATTCCAGGTTTGAATCACCCCTTCGGGAGACTTGCTGATGATCGCGTCCCCGGACGAATCGATGATCGCGGCAAGCTGAGCGGCTGCCAGTTCGTGTAAGGCCCGCGCCGATGAATCGCACGCTTCCTCGCCTGCCGTTCCGTTGCTGCTGTTCTTTTTCTCCGGCGATTCAGGACTACTCGCCAGATCCTGGTTTTGATGTTGTTCTTTCTTCTCGAGTGACACAACGCAACTCTTATTGAATTTTACGCGCTGGAGCGCTTGCAAGGCGGCGATTAACGCTTAATTAAAACAATTCCTAAAAAATGCACGTTGCTATGAGCGCATTTGTTGGGACTCTCAACCCCTTATTCCAACCGCGCGGGCTTCTTTTTCCACGCGCTGATCAGCAAGGGCCATAGTAAGTAGCCCTCTTGTGCTGGAGGATTTTCCAGTTCATACAGGAAGCGCTCGCTCCCCTCGACAGTTGTCAAACAATACTTAAGCGCCAGCGGCAGCACACTTCGGTAGACTCCCGCCAACATCCCGCTGCCGACAGAAAAGGGAAGAAACAGACCCGAAACATCCGTCCCATCGGGACGACCTATTCCACTGCTTATCAGGAGCTCGGGAATTCGAAGCCCAATTCGTTCGTCCCGTCCGTGACGAGCGCATACGCCTGACCAAACAATCTGAAATTCCTTCAAGGGCTCCCAGTCAGGCTGCGCTTTCACGGATCCCGTATCGTAATCCTGGATGACTAAAGACCCGCCCGGCTTGACCCAGCTATAAAGCCTGACGAGGACGTTAGATGGTTCGTCTAAATGATAGAGAAGGAGCCGCGCGAAAACCAGGTCGAAGGGCGCTTCCGCTGGCGTTTGCATCCCCCGTATATCTCCCTGTGTAAAGCTGCACTGCGCAAGTCCTTGTGCTCGCAATGTTCGAATGGCTTCGTTTCCCAACTCGCCATCCAGGTCAATGCCGAGCACATGCCCTTTCGGGCCCACGGCCTCCGCCATCAGACGAGTGACTTCGCCGGGACCGCACCCGGCATCCAGGCAGCCCATCTCTGCCCCGAGGCCTGCTTGCTCCAAAACAGACTTCGTTGCCCGTTCCCAAGACTTGGCTTGCTGCCGAAGCCTTTCATACTCCGCCTGAGTGCGCCCCATGATGTAAGAGCCGCTGTCAGGTACGGGCCGATAAGTGCCGCTCATGGAAACCTCCCGCGTATCTGGGGTCTTGCCATTAATCTAGCCGATTTTGGAAGTAGTACCAGGACCGATCTCTCCAAGCCCCGCGCTTGCCTTGATGTAACCCGGCCAAGCGGCGCATCCCATAGTATGAAGAAGAGGCTGTCACGGGGCCGTTGGACACATTACACTAGCAGCGTGGCACTCGCGGTCGCGAGTTCCGTCTTCGGAATCCACTTAGCTCACGCGGAAACAAATGCCGCAAGAACCAATGGCAAATTCATCGCGACGGCATATTCGGTAACCGGAATCACAGCTTCGGGCGAGTACACTCATCGCCATGTTGTGGCCGCTGACCCCGACGTGCTGCCGATCGGAAGTCGCATCAAGATTGGGCGGGCCGGCAAATACTCTGGCGAGTATGTGGTTGCGGATACAGGCGCAAAAATTATCGGACGCAAGCTGGATATTTATCTTCCCAGCACGCCGGAGTGCATGAAATTTGGAAAGAAACCCGTTCGCGTAAAAGTTGTTGAAATTGGGAATGGCACGCATGAGTCGGCGAAACAAGCGGATCAGGCCGTAAAGAAAGATGTTGCGAAAGATATCGCGCGAGGAACCGTAGGCAACGCGGCCACTGAGAATGATTGGGCGGTCAAAGGCCGCCCAGTGAAAGCAGCAATCACGGGCAGCAGTGCGGCGAACCCCGCCAAGCCGGCGGGTGCGGCCGCACAAACGAGTCCTTCAAACCAGCCTGCTTCGACGCCTCAGTAGCGGGGTAAAGAGCTGAACCTCCTCCATGATGACGAGCGCAAAATGATGATACCCACGATATGGTCGCGATCAGCAGCCTAGCGACTCAACGTAACGACAGTTGAGTATGCAGTAGGCGCGAAACCGTTGCCACCGAAAACAACAGACTGTGTTGGAGCCTGATTCGTGAGATCCGATACTGGCACGCGCCACCTTACTTGGTAATCCCTGAACCGCGGGTTGATCGTATCGACGATCGCCCATGTCCAGTCCGTTCCCGATCCGGCATATTGGTAAAGGGTATTGTTCTCGATCACGTAATCCGCGCCCAGAGCGGGCGTGCTGGCGGTCAGCCACCCGGTACCCGGGTTATTGTCAGCGTCAATAAAAACGTGGTCGAAACCAAAAGGCAAGTTAAAGTCAGCCCAATACGTCAGCCAGACCCTGCTGTACCGGCCTCCCGGATCGGAAATTGCACCCTCCGCAGGGAGCGGCAGTGTGGTGGCGCTCACAATATCGCTGGGCGCTGATACATTCCCTCCCGAATCGCGTGCCGTCACCGAAAATGTGGACTGTGTTGCCGGTGAAAGTCCGCCCACCACAAGCGACGTGGTCGAGGCGTCCAGGGTGACGACCTTAGTGCTTCCCTCATAAATGTCGTAGGCCGAAATACCCAGGTTGTCTGTGGAAGGAGTCCAGGAGAGGGTGACGCCGCTGTATGTAGGCGAAGAGATCGCCAGACCGCCTGGGGTTGTTGGAAGACTTCCATCGGACGCCGGCGTCATCAGATTCAGAGCAGCGCTTGGGGTCGACACATTCCCCGCTCCGTCACGCGCTACCACTGTGAAGATAGACCACGAATTGGGAACCAGTCCGCTTAATTCGAAAGTCTGCGTGCTCTCTGTACTCGGCGGCGTTGAAACGATCCACGTACC
Organism: Terriglobia bacterium; assembly: GCA_963757345.1. Taxonomy (GTDB): domain Bacteria; phylum Acidobacteriota; class Terriglobia; order Bryobacterales; family Bryobacteraceae; genus Bog-105. Next base: position 222,521 of record CAVWRP010000021.1, read on the forward strand.
ATTTTGAAAAATGTCGTAACCCGCTAGTCCGCTGTCCGAATCGGTCGATGCGTTCCACATCAAGACACCAGATGTTTGACTCAAGCTGATAGCCGCCAACCCGGAGGGTGTGGTCGGTGGTGTTGTATCTCCGCCGGTCGGTAAGGCAGCAGCCTGCTCGCTGCTCCAATAGGCATCGGTAGGCAACGTATCCCAGGGGTTTGGAAGGCTGTCCGGGGTAATGTAAAACCATCCTGCGCCGCGTGATTTGGTTAATGCGGCTGCATTCGCCAGTTGGTCGGAACTTGTGTTGTACACGAGATGCCAGATGGATTTTGGGTCGACCACATTCCAGGCGAGATCCGTATAACCCTGACCTGCGGGACAGGAGGCATCCTGGATGTAACACAAATAAGTGCCCTCGAATGTCACGATGATATCCGCGGTGCCCTGATAGCACGAAGGCACTGCAGTCCCGGGATTTTCGGCCACCAGCGCTCCCGGATGGTTCTGTTTGACGTACGCCGTCAAGAAGGAATATAAGCCAGCATACGCACACGTGTTCTGGGCTTCATCGAGAAAGATTCCAGCAAGGCCATCCGATCCATAAAAGGTGTACCAGGCGTTCACATCCTGTTCGATCTGAGCGACCCAGGATGCAATATCGGGTTGCCTGAGGCGGGTGGTTATCCCTGTGGTGCCGAGGTAGCCGGTGCGAACATAACCCAACACTTTGACCCCGGAAGCGCTGGCCGCTTGAATGGTGCTCGCATAATCTGGGTATGCCTGATAGTCCGGGCCGTTGATGACATTGGCAACCGCAATCCCTCCAGCGGGCGTTGTCTGGTTGAGCTGAGTCCAGAACGGCCCGGGAACAAAATAAGAGGGATTAGCGATTTTCTGCGCAATTGTGTAAGCTTGCGCCCTGAGCGGGCCGGATAAAGGACCGATCGACAGCAGCAGGCCACAACCGAGGGCGGAGATTCTTACGAAGTCTTGAACGAGAAACCCCATTCGCCCGGTTTGCTTTTGCATGCTGTTCCCTCACGGATACAAATAACCCTAAATCCAGGCATTTTGCAAGCCAATTAAAAAATGAGCTCGCACAGCTAAGTCAGAGTTTTTACTGTACCAGCCCATCTCGCACTTTCCTTGGGGTCTGAAGCTGATTATCGCCGGCCCAACTCTGTTCGGATTCAGTTATTGCGCATTACGGGTTCTGCCAGCCCCCGCCAAGCGCGCGGTACAACTGCACCACAGACAGCAGTTCGTTCTTCCGTAATTGAGCAAGCGTCAACTCTCCCGAGAAACGATTGCGCTCGGCATCCAGCACTTGAAGATAGCTGTCCAGCCCTCCCTTGTAGCGAAGGGTGGAAAGCTCATCAGTCTCTTGGAGCGCTTTCACCAGCAGTTCTTCCTGAGACCGTTGCTCACGATTCTTTTCGTAGTCCGCCAGGGCGCTCGACACTTCCTCGAAGGCAGTCTGAATCGTCTTGCGATAGTCAGCCAGTGCTTCACGCTGTTGAGCCTCTGTGAGGTGCAAATTATTTCGAAGCTGCCCACCGTTAAAGATCGGCAGCAGCCCGACTGGTGCAATACTCTGATTCCGTGATGGGCCGGTAAACAGATCGCCAAGCGCGCGGCTCTGCACGCCAAGCAAGCCTGTCAACGTGATCTGCGGGAAAAAAAGCGCTTTGGCCGCCCCAATTTGGGCATTCGCGGAAATCAGGGTTTCTTCCGCCTCGCGGATGTCCGGCCTCCGTTCGAGAAGGTCGGACGGCAGCCCCGCGGGAACCTTGGAGGGAGCGGCGAACTCGACCAGCGGTTTGCCTCTTGGGATGTCCCCGGGATTTCTGCCCAGCAGCACATTGAGCGCATTTTCGGTTTCAGCGATCGCTCGTTCTGTTGCCGCGATTTGCGCCGTCGCCGTGTAAAGGAGCTGTTCCGCTTGGCGCACATCGAGTCCCGTCGCGACACCCCGGTCCTTGCGCAGGTTGGTAAGTTTTAAACCGTTCTCTCCGATTTCCTTTGTCTTGTGCCCGATCTCGAGTTCTAGATCGAGTTCCCGCAGGGTGAGGTAGGTCGTAATGACGTCAGCAATCAAACTCGCGACCACGGCGTGACGAGCTTCGTCTTGCGCCAGATATTGTGCCCGCGCAGATTCGGTCAGCTTTCGCAACCGCCCCCACACATCAAGCTCCCAGGAGAGATTGAATCCCGCCTGGGTATAACTAGTGGAGAGATTTGTACTCGCCGGCAGAAAGTTGTATGAGCCGATGCTTGAGCCACGCGATGCGGTCCACGATCCTGAGGCGGTGACCTGAGGCAACAGTTGAGAACGGGTGATCCCTAGTTGTGCTCGCGCCTGCAAGACCCGTTGGGTTGCAGCCTCCAGATCATTGCTCTGCGCAAGAGCGATCTTGACGAGATTAGTGACTGTCTGGTCTTGGAATAACGCAGTCCAGGTGACGTCCGCCAGCGAATTCTTGTCGGCCGGCTCCGTCACTGGCGCCGGCTGCCGATATTGCGCAGGCGTCGCTACGACCGGCCGGGTATATTTCGGTCCGATTGCGCACCCTGTAAAAGCAACTGCCAGCAGCGGAATTATTGTTGCCCGGCGGGACGCCGCCATACCCAACATCAGTCGCCACTCCCTACGGAAGCCGGTTCTGAGACCGATAACGTGTTAGCAGCCTCCCGCTTTGAAGCAATCCGATTTACCACGACGTACAAGACCGGAACTATAAAGACGGCGAGAATCGTCGCCGCAACCATGCCGCTAAAGACGGTTGTGCCAAGCGCACGGCGTGCGCCCGCCCCCGCTCCTGTTGCAATGACCAATGGAACAACTCCAAGAATAAACGCGAAGGACGTCATGAGAATGGGCCTTAGCCGGAGGTGGGCCGCCTCGAGCGCAGCCTCATGAATGGTCATGCCCTCATCACGCCGTAACTTCGCGAATTCGACGATCAGGATCGCGTTCTTTGCCGCCAATCCGATTAACGTAACGATGCCGATTTGGGTGTAAACGTCATAAGCGTAGTTTCGCGAGAAGATCCCTAGAAGCGCTCCAAAGATGCCTAGGGGAACCGCCAGGATCACAGCGAACGGGGTGGACCAACTCTCATAGAGCGCCGCCAGAAAGAGGAAAACCAGGATAGCTGCAAGCCCGAAGGTATAGCCTTCTTTCCCTTCCGCCAGCTTTTGCTGGTAGACGGTTCCGGTCCATTCGTAGCCGAAGCCGTTAGGAAGCTCTTTGGCAAGATCCTCCATCGCCTTTGCGGCCTGGCCGGAGCTATACCCGGGCGCTGCGCTGCCGAGAATCTTGACCGCGCGATACCGGTTGTATCGATAAATAACTTCGGGGCCGACGACTGATTGCGTCTTGACCAGAGTACTCAGCGGCACCATGTCGCCCTGAGCCGTTCTCACGTAGAACCGGTTGATATCCGATGGCTGACGACGGAATTCCGGCTCCGCCTCCAGATATACGCGCCAGGTGCGTCCAAACCGGTTGAAGTCGTTTACATACAGGCCGCCCAGAAAAGTCTGCAGGGCGTCGTAAACATCCGTCACCGGAATACCCTGTGTCTGCGCCTTGTCGCGGTCGAGGTCTACTTTGTATTGCGGAACCGTATTGCGAAAAGTGCTGATGACATTTTGTAGCTCCGGCCTGTTGTGAGCCGCTGTAACGAGCTGATCGGTAGCTTGTGCGAGCGATTCGATATCGCCGCCAGCCCGATCCTCCAGCATGAATTCAAACCCCCCCGAGGTCCCTAAACCCAGAATCGGGGGAAGACCAAACGCGAATATGAATCCGTCTTTTATGCCGTAATACCTCTGCATCACTGAGCCGAGAATGCTTTCAAACTGGACCCTCTTGCCCTTGCGCTCATCCCATGGATCGAGTGTTGCGAAAACTGTAGTTACGTTCGAATTATTGGTGGTCGTCGGAATATCCAGTCCACCCACAACGGAGGTATCGTGAATTCCGGGTGTCGAGTGCAGAACTTGATCCACCTGCTTGCTGGTGGCCTCGTTCCGTTCGATTGAAGCACCATCAGGCAGCCGCACGGACGATATGAATACGCCTTGGTCTTCGTCTGGCAGAAAACCGCCGGGCAAAGTCTTGAATAGAGTTCCGGCGACCAGATAGACGGCGGCTAACGCCGCCAGCGCAAAGACGAATTTTCTGATGAGTCCACGCACTCCGGACAGGTAACGATGAGTCGTCCAATCGAAGCCCTGGTTGAATTTTGCAAAGAACATCCCCAGCGGGCCTTTTGCTTCACTCTTCGGTTTGAGGAGCAGCGCGCTAAGTGCCGGGCTGAGCGACAGTGCGTTAAAAGCGGACAATAACACCGCTGCCGCAATCGTCAAAGCGAATTGTCTGTAAATTTGTCCGCTGATACCCCCGAGAAACGCCACCGGTATGAAGACAGCCGCAAGAATGCAGGCGATCGCAATCACCGGGCCCGAGACTTCCTCGAGCGCTTTTATTGTCGCCTCACGCGGCGGCAGACCCCGATCGATATTGAGCTGCACCGCTTCAACCACAACGATCGCGTCATCCACCACGATGCCGATTGCGAGCACAAGCCCGAACAAACTGGTAGTGTTGATCGAAAAACCAAGCGCCGGAAACAATGCAAAAGTTCCCACCACCGCCACCGGAACCGTGAGTAGCGGTATGAGCGTGGCGCGCCAGTTCTGCAGGAAGACAAAGACCACGAGAATCACGAGAAGGATGGCTTCAAACAATGTTTGGATTACTTCTCGTATCGACGTTGTAACGAAGCGTGTAGAGTCGTATGGAATGTTATAGACAAGGCCGGTCGGGAACTCCTTCTTTGCCTCTTCCATGAACTTCACGATTTGTCGCTGGGTCTCCACCGCATTGGCGCCCGGCGAAAGATAAACAATAATGAAACCGGCCTGGCGTCCGTTCCAGGTGGTGAAATTCGCGTAGTCTTGTGCGCCAAGCTGTACGTGGCCCACATCCCGAACGCGCAGAAGCGACCCGTCCGGCTGCGCCCGAATGATGATGTCGCCGAACTGCTGCGAGGTGGTCAACCGACCGGAGGCGTTCACCGGGTACTGATAGTCAACTCCACTTTTCATGGGCGGCTGCCCCAGCGAACCGGCTGGATTCTGTCTGTTCTGAGATTGGATCGCGTTGTTAATGTCGGTTGCGGTCAATCCGAGCTTCGCCATTTTGTCGGGATTGATCCAAACGCGCATACTGTAGTTCTGCGCACCGGCGAGAACCGAATTGCCGACGCCCGGCAAGCTGCCGATTTTGTCCACAAGGTTGATCGCTGCGTAGTTATTGAGGAAGAGCGAATCGTAGCGATTATCCGGCGAGGTGAGGGCTACGAACAACAGAAACGACGAAGAAACCTTCTTCGTGGTCACTCCAACGCGCTGCACTTCGGGAGGCAGCAGCGGTAGCGCTACGCTAACTTTATTCTGAACTTTGACCGTGGCTAAATCCGGATCTGTTCCGAGCTCGAACGTAACGTCGATTGTTAACGTTCCATTGTTCGAGGCACGCGCAAAGTAATAGAGCATTCCGTCAAGTCCGGTCAGCTGCTGCTCGATCGGCTGTGAAACAGTTTTCTCGAGATCCGTCGCATTGCCGCCCTGATAGTTGGCAGTAATCTGCACCACGGGTGGCACGACTTCCGGATAGGTCGCAATCGGGAGAGTTGGAATGACAACCGCTCCGAGGATAATGATCACGATGGCGATTACCATCGCGAACACGGGCCTGTCGATAAAAAACCTAGCCATCCGTCATCCTCGAGGCGGCGGTATTCGACTCCGGTGGTTTATATGGGCTTGGCTGGACCGGTGCGCCAGGCCTTACCTTTTGAACACCCTCGACGATCACCTTGTCGCCCGCCTTTAACCCCTCCGTGACAATCCAACCGTCTCCCACGCGATCGCCGGTTACGATGTTCCTGGCTTGCGCCTTGTTGTCAGGGCCCACGGTAAATACGGACTGCATGCTCTGCAGTTCCTGGACGGCCCGCTGCGGCACCACGATGACGTCTTTGGCTTCACGCACCAGCAGGCGAACCCGGCCGAACTGCCCGGGCAGCAAGGTGTGCAGAGGATTGGCGAACGTCCCCTGTATTTCCAACGTGCCGGTCTTGAGATCAACCTGATTGAGAGTGTTTTCGATCCGGCCCACCTGCGGCAAGACCGAACCATCCGCCAGGATCAGCCGAATTTTCATGTTCTCGGCGCCGTGACGTTCCTTCGATTTTTGATAGTCGAGATATTCTGCTTCGCTGACCTTAAAGCGAACCCAGATAGGGTTCAGTGGCACAATCGTCGTCAGTGGCTGCGTGGAGGTTTTTGAAACCAGTCCTCCCACTTCGATCAGGCTGTCTCCGATGCGTCCAGCGATCGGCGCTGTAATTGTTGCGTAACCGAGATTCAACTCCGCGGTTCTTAGTAGCGCTTTGTTCGACTCGACTTGAGCAGCGGTGGAGTCAATACTCGTTCTGGTCTGCAGTCTTGTCTGGTCGACGTTCGCGGTCAATGCATCCACATTCGCTTTGTTGGCCTCGAGCGCCGCAAGGGCATTATCCAGATCCTGTTTTGCAGCCGCTTCCTGGCTGACCAGCGGCTGCAGACGATCTACATCCTGCCGCGCCTTCACAAGGTTTGCTTTGGCTTGTGCCAGATTTGCGGTGGCTTGAATCAGTGCCACCTGCTTCTTGGCGAACTCCAGATTTGCTTCACTCTGCGTCAGGTCCGCCTTTGCTTTCTGCACATCGGCCGAATATGGGCGTAGATCAAGCGCGTACAGGGTCTGACCTACCGCAACGTCTGCGCCGACAGTAAACAAACGCTTTTCGATAAAGCCGTCCACGCGGCCTCGAACTTCAACCATGTCGCGGGCAAATGTTTGAGCGGCGTATTCACCATAGATCGGAACGTCCGCTTTTCGAACTTCGATCACCGAGACAGGCGGAGGCGGTAATGACATGGGGGATTGCGCCTTCGACGCGGACTCGCAGCCGGTGAGGAGTACAGCTGCCCCAACCAAAGCCGCGGCTCCCCCAATCTGAATTGTTTTGAAACCTCTCATCGATGTGGCCAATACTCTTCTGAAGCGCGAGCACCTGTCTATGACTCAGGAAAAGTGGCTGCCCATCTAGCTAGTGACAAATAAATGACCTGGCCGACTCGGTAATGCTTGACCAATTTTTATAATTCGGGCGATGGAACAATTTTTAATTGAAAGTAAGAGGTTGCGGCTCCGCGAGTTCCGGCTCGAAGACGAAAGCGATGTGCACTCCTACGCCAGCGATCCTGAGGTCACGCGCTTTACCAATTGGGGTCCTAACAATCATGACGAGACGAGGGCCTTTCTTGAAAGATGTGTAAGCATGCAAGATCACTGGCCGAGGGAATCGCTGCCGCTCGCGATCGAAGAAAAAACCGGATCGAAAGTCATAGGCGGAACAGGCTTCGACCAGATCGATCGCGCAAATTCACATGCTGTGTTCGGCTACGTGTTGCGGCGGGATTCGTGGGGCCAGGGATTCGCGTCAGAAGCGTCAGCGGTTTTGCTGGCTTTCGGCTTCAACACGCTATCGTTACACCGAGTCACCGCGCTCTGCGATGTTCGCCACCAGGCATCGTTTCACGTAATGGAAAAACTCGGTATGCGGCGTGAGGCGCATTTCCGAAAGGACACGCTAAAAGCGGGAGAGTGGCGAGATACCTACCTATATGCACTACTCGAGCAAGAGTGGTTCCAGCGCCATGGCCAAAAAATTGGCTGATCGAATCAATTCGATCAGCCTTTTAGCTTGAGTTGGAGGAGAAATGTTAACAAACCAGCTAGTAGGGACACACGAATGACGGGGTCACGTCGCGGTAGAACCAACGTACTAGAACCAAAGTTCGCCTTTAAATTCACCTTTAGTATTGATCCGTTTCACTTTTGTGTCAAGCCTCATAAAAGGCCGGGGCTGAGTCTCTTAATTGACGAAGAGAACAAAGCAGGTTACGCGCACTAGCCTTACGTGCGTAAGGAGCCTTTGCTGTTGCCCTGCGCGGCTCTGGCTTCCGGCATCCTGAGCGGGCATTTCGTTTATTTCCGGCTACCCGACCTCTATACCGCCCTGGCGCTTGCCTGCGTGGCGTTGATCGTGGCTTTCGTTCGACGTGAAAAGCGGCCGATCAACCTCCTTGTTACCTGTGTTTGCTTCTGGTTGTGCGGCCTCGTGACGGAAACCGTCCATCGCCAGGGAAAGTCGCCAAAACTTGATGCAGAGGATGGCGACGTCGTGGTACTTGACGGCTGTGTGACCAATCCCCCGGTCTTTTCCCCGAATCGCGAGCAGTTCACGCTGAACTTGACGCAGAAAGCTGCGGCACGGCTGACCGTGAATCTAAAGACCTCCGGTAGCGTACCGCTGGATTATGGCCAGCGCGTCGAAGTCACTGCAAAGGTCAGGAAGCCGAGAAATTTCCAGAATCCTGAAGCTTTCGATTACGAAGGCTATCTGGCGGCCCAGCATATATATTGGAGCGGCTCCGTCGCCGACCCCAACGACATCCACAAGGTCGAGGGGAAATGCGGCTCTCGCGCGGTGGGATGGCTGTATCAGATTCGAACCTGGGCTCTCGAACGAATCCGGCAGCTCTATTCCGACGACCAGCATACGGTCGCGCTCCTGCAGGCCACTCTGCTCGGAGAGACAAGCGGGGTCGACAAGCGCTGGACCACCGATTTCCGCGTGACCGGCACGTATCACGCTTTGGTCATTTCCGGGCAACATGTCTCGGTATTGGCATTCAGCCTGTTGCTGCTTTTGCGGCTGCTGCGATTTCGCCGTGTCCCGGCTCTTGGTGTCGCGACTATCGCAAGCTGGCTTTATGCTTTTGTCTCGGGATTCAGCTCCCCCGTTGTACGGGCGGCCGGCGGCTTCACATTGTTTCTGGTGGCCAGCTTTTGTTTCCGCAAGACGCGGATCCTTAATATACTGGCTGCGGTCGGAATCGTATACCTGATTTTTGCGCCCGACGAGCTGTTCGATCCCAGCTTTCAGCTCTCTTTCTTATCCGCTGCAGCCATTGCGGCGTTTGCGATTCCCGTGATGGAATGCGTTACCGAACCGCTGCGGGCAGCCGTAAAGCGCTTTGGCCAGATCCGTTACGATCCTCAACTGACGCCTTCGGCGGCACAATGGCGGGTCGAACTGCGGCTTTTGGCGAGAACGATCCAGCTTTGGACCAGGATCCCGGCTCGAACGTCGCTTTTCCTTGTCGAGTATGGAACGCTCCTCAGCGCTTTCGTGATCGACGCAGTCATCGTCTCGGCGTGCGTACAGTTCGGCCTTGCGTTGCCGATGATCAGCTACTTCCATCGACTATCTGTCACTGGCCTGTCAGCGAACATCATCATTATTCCGCTCCTTTCACTAGTAGTTCCGGTCGGATTTGTGTCCATTTTGACGGGCTGGCACGCGCTTGCCGCAGCCAACCGGATGCTTCTGGTCATAGCGGAGCGCGTAGCCGGCTGGCATGCTTCGTTCGAACCCGCGTGGAGAATGGCTGACGTCCCCATCTGGCTCTGCATCGCATTTGCGGTGTCGCTTGTCCTGTTGGCCTATGTGATCCGGAAGCTGCGTGTTTTGGTGCCGGTCGCACTGACTGCCTCTCTGGCGTTGTTTTGTGTCATTTGCATTCAGCCCTGGAAGGTGGAGGAGCGCCGCGGCTGGATGGAGCTCTCGGCGATCGACGTCAGCCAGGGAGACAGCTTGCTTTTGATCTTTCCTGACGGCGAAACCATGCTTGTGGATGCAGGTGGCTTTCCCGGCGCGGAGCGCATGACCCGAAAGCCGCAGCTTGACTTGGGTGAAGACGTGGTGGCGCCCTATCTGTGGAGCCGCCGCATTCGTCATCTGGATTATGCGGTTCTCACCCACGGCCACTCGGATCATATGGGGGGCCTTCCGGCGATCCTCGACGACTTCCGGCCCAGGCAGCTTTGGGTAGGCGCGGAACCCGAAAGCGCTGAATGGAAGACCGTGGAGCAGCACGCGAAGAACGATGGTGTCGCGCTTCGAAAGCTTTCACGCCGTGATAAAGCGATTGATCTGGGAGGAGCACAGATACGCGTTCTCGCGCCTGCTCCGGACTATGTACCAGCCGAGCACGCCGGTAATAATGATTCGCTCGTATTGGAGATCACATTCAAACAGAGAAGCATCCTTCTAACGGGCGATGCGGAACGCGCTTCCGAACAGGAAATGCTCGAGAGCGGCATGCTCCGTCCCGTCACGCTATTGAAGGTAGGGCATCACGGAAGCAAAACTTCGAGCTCCGAGGAGTTTCTCGACTCGCTCAACCCGCGCTTTGCCTTGATTTCGGATGGATACAAAAACCAGTTTCACCATCCCAATGCCGACGTGCTCGCACGATTGACGGCTCATCATGCCGCAATTTTCCGAACCGATGAGCGCGGCTTAATCACCTTTCTCACAGACGGCGATCGGGTGGAATTGACCTCTTTCCGATAGCTGAACAACCGTTCTTTGGTAGTCACACTCCTCAGTGCATAGAATGAGTACGGAGGAGAAACATGGAACGAGAGAATTCCGGGTCTGTTATCGCCTGGTTTGTGGGCGGTGCAGTCCTAGGTGCTGCGGTTGCCCTGTTGATCGCACCGCAATCGGGACTGCGCACGCGCCGTACTCTTAAGAAGCAGGCCGACAAGGGCCGCAAGAGTCTCTTCGAATCAGGCCAGGATATTGTCGCCCGCGGCAAGGAGCTTTATGAGCGCGGCCGCGAGATCGCGGAGGAGACCGCTGAGCTTTTCGAGAAAGGACGGCGCATCGCCGAGAAGACTGTCGAGGACAGATTCTAAGCCTTAGCGGCAACATCACAAAGCAGGAAGGAAAGAAGCATTGTCTGCAGCAATATCCCGGCCGCCGCTGGCTGCGTTTACCAACGAGCCGTATGCGGATTTCAGCAAGCCGGAGAACGCAAAGGCCGCATTAGCGGCGCTAGGCAAAGTGCGCGCGGAACTTGGTAAGGAATACGATCTCCTCGTAGCCGGTGAGCGTCGCCGCACAAACGATAAGTTACGCTCGGTAAACCCCTCCGCACCATCCGAAGTGGTTGGCGTTCATTTCAAGGGCGCTGAGCAGGACGCGCGCGATGCCGTCGAAGCAGCGTATTCGTTTTTCCCGACCTGGTCGCAAACAACAATCGAGCAACGAGTCGAGTATTTGCTCAGGCTCGCTGACTTGATTCGCGAAAAGAAATATATATTTGACGCGTGGCTCGTGGTCGAGTCAGGAAAGAGCTGGGCGGAGGCGGAAGCCGACGTTTCCGAGACAATCGATTTCTGCGAATTTTATGCGCGGCAGGCGCTGAAGCTCGCGAGTCCGGAACCTCCGGTCCAGCTCGCCGGCGAGCGTGATGAGATAGTCTATTTGCCGCTGGGCGTTGGCATCATCATTCCGCCATGGAATTTCCCGCTGGCCATTTTGGCTGGTATGACTCTGGCTGCGCTCGTCACCGGCAATACGGTGGTCATCAAACCGTCGAGCGATACGCCGACGATTGCCGCGAAGTTTGCGGAAGCTATGGTCGAGGCGGGCGTCCCAGCGAAAGCTTTCTCGCTCCTGACCGGGAGCGGCGGAGCAATTGGTGATGTATTGGTGTCTCACCCGAAAACGCGCTTTATCTCCTTCACCGGATCGCGCGATGTCGGACTGCATATCAACGAATTGGCCGCCAAGACGCCGAAGGGTCAGTTGTGGATCAAGCGCGTAGTTGCGGAGATGGGCGGCAAAGACGCGATCGTAGTTGATCGTGACTACGACCTCGAGCAGGCTGCAACAGCCGTAGTACAGTCAGCCTTCGGCTACCAAGGCCAAAAGTGCTCGGCTTGTTCGCGAGCCATTGTTCATGAAGCAGTGTATGAGGAGTTCCTTGACAAGCTGCAGAAAAAGACGGAGGCATTGACCGTCGGCCCTTCCGATCGCTTCGAGAATTATATGGGGCCGGTGATCAATGGCCGGGCAAAGGACACTATCCTGAGCTATATCGAAACGGGCAAGCAGGAAGGCCGCTTGCTCACGGGCGGCAACCCGGTAGATGGCGAAGGATACTTTGTCAGGCCAACGATCATTGCCGATGTCGGCCCAAAGGCGCGTATTTTCCAGGAAGAAATCTTCGGACCAGTACTTGCCGTGACTAAAGCTAAAGACTTCGATCAGGCGCTCGAATTCGCTAACGATTCCGAATACGGTCTGACAGGTGCCGTCTTCACCTCTGACCCAGCGAAAATAGAGAAGGCAAAGCGGCAGTTTTTCGTCGGCAATCTCTATATCAATCGCAAGTGCACGGGAGCGATGGTAGGCGCGCACCCATTCGGCGGATTCAATATGTCGGGCACGGACTCGAAAGCGGGAGGTCCCGACTATCTTCTGCAGTTTGTGCAGGCAAAATCGATTGCACAGAAGGTTAGTTGAGGCCCCGCGATATACTGAAGGCACCCCGATGCGAAGGGGACCAACTAGTAACAACTCCAGGGTCGAACACGATCGACACGACGAACGGGAACCGAAAGGTTCCCGTTTCGTTTTGTAAGTTGCACACCAGTCTATGAAACTAGCCAGGCGCATCAGCAGCCTTGTGATTGAATCCGCTTTCGACGTAATGGCTCGGGCTCGCGCGCTCGAGGCAGAGGGGCAACATGTCATTCATCTGGAGATCGGAGAACCCGATTTCGCCACTCCTCGACCGGTAACGGAAGCCGCCAAGGTTGCACTCGATCAGGGATGGACTCACTACGGGCCGCCTCAAGGGCTGCCTGAATTCCGTGACGTCGTCGCAAACTACATTTCGCGCACACGAAACATCAAAGTCGGACCTCAAAACGTCTGCATCGTCCCGGGTGCAAAGCCAATGATCTTCTTTCCGATGCTCGCTCTCCTCGAAGCAGGCGATGAAGTCATGTATCCAGATCCCGCCTTTCCGATTTACCGTTCTATGATCGGATTTCTCGATGCGAAACCGGTTCCCATACCCCTGCTGGAAGAGCGCGCGTTTTCGCTTGATCTGGATTACGTCCGGGACCGGATCACGGATCGTACAAAGCTCATCATCCTGAACTCGCCCGAGAACCCGACGGGCGGCATCATTCCCGAGGGCGACATTCGCCAGCTGGCCGAAATCGTGAGCCAGCATGATGTCATGGTGCTCTCGGACGAGATCTATTCCCGGATTTGTTACGACGGTGAACCGTTCTCGCTGGCAAGCGTCCCCGGGATGACAGAGAAGACCATCATCATGGATGGGTTTTCTAAGAGCTACGCCATGACCGGCTGGCGTCTGGGCTTCGGGGTGATGCCGGAATGGCTAGTGGGGCCCATCACCAAGTTGATGGCCAATTCAAATACGTGTGCGGCAACATTTGTACAACGGGCCGCAATCACGGGACTTGAAGGACCGCAAACCGAAGTGGAGAACATGGTCCGCGAATTTCGCCGCAGGCGCGATATGTTTTGTCCGGCGCTGAACAGGATAGCGGGATTCACATGCACCATGCCCAGCGGCGCATTCTATGCCTTTGCCAATGTGAAGGGAACGGGACTCCGCTCGAAGGAAATCGAGAACATTTTGCTCGAACAGGCCGGCGTTGCATGCCTCGATGGGGCGGCATTCGGCGATTGCGGTGAGGGATATCTGCGATTCAGCTATGCAAATTCTTTCGAGAACCTGACGGAGGCGCTTCGCCGCATCGACGCCGTTTCAGTGTTATGGAAAGGCGAGAACTAGCAGCATGGAAACCGGCTTGAGAAATAGAGTCGCGATCGTCGCGGGCGCCAGCCAGGGGCTTGGACGCGCTACAGCCCTTGCCCTCGCAGCGGAAGGAACTCACCTCTCAGTTTGCGCTCGGAACAGTGAATCTTTATCAGCCCTGGCATCGGAAATCCGTCGACAATATCATGTGGAGGTCCTGACCCAGGTGCTCGACGTGCGGGAGTGCGAGGGCATCGAGGAGTTCGTCAAGGGAACAGTCAGGATGTTCAACCGTATCGACGTATGCGTGACCAACGCAGGCGGTCCGCCGGCCAAGCCATTCCTCGAAACAACGAATGCGGAATGGGATGATGCTTTCCGGCTGAACCTGAAAAGCGCGGCGGTCTTTGCGCGCTCCGTCATTCCCCAAATGCAGCGCGCCCAGTGGGGCCGCATTCTGATGATCAGCTCAATTGCTGTCAAACAACCGCAGGCCCAGCTCATTCTCTCGAATGCCATCCGCACGGGAGTCCTGGGCTTAGTCCGCAGCCTGGCAAATGATTTCGGAAAAGACGGCATTCTGGTGAACAACGTTGCGCCTGGTTACACAGCCACAGACCGCTTGAAGGAGCTTTCCGCTTCGCGCGCGGCGGCTTCTGGAGAAAGCCTACAAAAAATCGAGCAAACATGGATCGATCAAATTCCGCTTGGCCGGCTCGGGCGTCCGGAGGAACTGGCCGATGCTATAGTCTGGCTCGCATCGGAACGCGCGTCTTTCATCACGGGACAGACGATCCTCGTAGACGGCGGCATGTATAAAGGAATCTGACGAAAGGAAGGTAAAGATGGCGGAAGCTACTGCTTTAAAAGCGAAGCATGTTCAATGGGGTACTTTGCCGGTGGAGAATCTCAATCCTCTCTTCGACCGGCAACTGGTAGTCGGCGATCAGATTATGGTCGCTCGCATATTGCTCAAGAAAGGTTGCGTGGTGCCGCTCCATCAGCATCACAATGAACAGGTCAGCTACGTGGAATCGGGCTCCATTCACTTTACGGTTAGTGGAGACGAAATCACCGTTCGGCCTGGAGAGTTTCTTTGCATCCCGCCCAATGCCCCGCACACGGCGACGGCTCTAGAGGACATGGTCGGCATTGATATCTTTACTCCCCCACGGGAAGATTGGCTTAATAAAACCGACGCATATCTCAGAAAGTAAATGGCCCATTCCCGGTCGTGGAGATTCGAGAGCCGTCACAAGAAGCAGCGCCTCGAGGTCGGCCGGCACGCTCGCAAGCGGATGTCGAGGAATGAGCTTGGCAATTTCGATCCGAAAAACCGCGGATTTGATCCCATCGAAGTTCTACTAAATTCGACAAGTGATCGAGTTCCAGAGCTGCTGCCTTTGAAATACGGGCACATGGCTGCGTCTCCTTTTGCTTTCTTCAGAGGATCCGTCGCGATCATGGCGGAGGATCTGGGCCGGCGGCCGCACACTAACCTATTGGTTCAACTTTGCGGCGACGCTCACGTACAGAATCTGGGGTCGTTTGAAGCACCCGACGGACGCATCGTTTTCGACATCAACGATTTCGACGAAACGATCCAAGGCCCCTGGGAGTGGGACGTCAAACGCATGGCAGCCAGCATCGGTCTGGCGGCCGTGGAGTCTGAGCACAGCGACGTAAAAAGCGCGGCGGCGGTCGAAGATTTCGCCCGAAGCTATGTTGCCACGCTCAGTCAACTCGCCGATGAGCCGCTCCTGATGGCTGCTCGTCATCAGATTCATCGTATTTCGAAAGCGCGGGCTGTCTCGGCCGCCCTCACTCAAGCCGAACGTGCGCGGCCGATAGATCTTTTAACGAAGTACGCCGAAGTGGGACGCCGAGGTACGATCCAGTTTTGCAATCTCAAGCCCAATCTTTGGCGTCTCACCAGCAAGAGCAAGCAGGATGTGCTTGGGTCCCTGAAAGCATACAGACAGTCGTTACCGCCGGAACGTCTTCATTTATTCGACTTCTTCCGTCCTATTGACGTTGCTTTCAAGATCGTGGGCACAGGCAGTATCGGTCTACGGGATTACGTAATTTTGATGGAGGGTAGCGGAAAAGCGGACCCGCTCTTCTTGCAAATCAAACAAGAGGTCGCGTCGGCGTACTTTCCCTATCTCAAGAACGAACCATACCCTCATGAGGGTGTTCGCGTAGTGGAAGGCCAACGCAAGATTCAGCCAATTTCAGATCTCCTGCTCGGTTGGACTCGCATCGGAACCCACGACTACTTGGTACGCCAGCTGAACGATCACAAAGGCGGCATCGATATCGCAAACCTACGCGGTTCGGGGCTTAATGAGCTCGCCGAAATAGCCGGAGCCCTTCTGGCACGCGGCCACATGCGTTCTGGCGATCCGCTCGCCATGAAAGCTTATATAGGCGACCCGGAACGCGTGATCGGCGGGATCGTGAAATACGCCACATCCTACGGGGAAATTGTCCGTTCAGATTTTGAACAATTCCAGAAGGCGATCAAACAACATCGCATCCAAACTACAACTGCCGACTTAGCTCGCCGAACACGCAGTACTGAAGTTATTCACTAGCGGCTGTATTAGGAGAGTTCCTCTCCTTCTAACAAAGAAACGCCCAGACGCGATAGCCGTCTGGGCGTTTTTCTTTTCGCAGTTACTTCTGGGAAATAGTAGCTGTGCTCGGCTTGCTGCTGTTACTCTTCTTCGCGTGCTTCTTTTGAGACTTCTTAGCAGCGCTCTTGCTCTGGGTGGCCGGCGCCGAGGTATCCTGAGTCTTTTTGGCTGCCGCGGGAGCAGCCATCAGGAAGGGAACCGCAGCGAGTGTCAGCAGGGTCGACGTAAATACTTTTTTCATTTGTTTTTCTCCTCAACTAAAGTGGCGGGCCTTTCTTGACAGGAAGCTCCTTCGTACAGTGCCGCTTGGTTTTCGTCTCGCGCCACTGTAGCGTTTCGTTACTTCCCTGCCGCTCACATCTCTACTTTGCCCTGATTGCTGATTCTGCGCTATCGCCGGAATGGGCGAAAATCTATCCCGTATTTACGGGATAGGAGGATTTGTCTGTTAATGAAAGAATTGTCATAAGTGGAGCAAGCAAGTCTGGTAACGATGGGACATCTCCGGAAGATGTTGCTGCTAGGGCTCGCAGCCTCCGCCCTACTGCTTTTCTCGGCGCTCCTGGTGGCGTTTCGCGCGGTTCACCAGATCAACAACATCACCGGAAGCTTTGCCGCCCGCCAGGCGCTCGCCAAGAACGCAATTGACGATATCGAGAAAGAGCAGTCCGAACTCAATGACAAGTGGCGCCAGCTCGCGCGAAAAGATACTGTCAAGCGGGAAGAAATCCTCGACCAGCTTCAGCAGAACCGGCAACAGATGAGCAACTCGCTTGAACTGGCTTACGAACAGGCGGAATTACTGCGGGAGAGCATCTACCAGGCGGGACACGGGCTCCTTCGTTGGGCAGTATGGCTTTTCGGTGTTTGTATCGCGCTGTTCTTACTATGCGCAATTTGGGCGATTCGAGTTTCGACCGGTCTGTTCAGACGGCTCGAATCGCAGGCGAAAGAACTAAACCGGCTGCAGTATGCATTTCTCGAAACACAGGAGAAAGTAGCGCGGCGCTTCTCGCACGAACTGCACGATGAACTCGGCCAATCGCTTACTGCCATTAAGGCGAATCTGTCGGCCCTTCGAGTAGAACCCGCGCCGGGGCGGGTTGAAGACTGCATGGCTCTTGTGGAAGACGCTATTCGCGACGTTCGCGAGATGTCGCAGTTGTTGCGACCTACCGTGCTGGATGACTTCGGCTTAGACGCCGCGTTACGAGCACTTACCGAAACCTTCTCGCAGCGAACGGGCCTCAAAGTGGCATACGCAAGTGAAATAAACGACCTGCGGTTGAGGGATGAGACGGAAACACATCTCTTTCGCATCTCACAGGAAGCGCTTACCAACGTTGCCCGCCATTCCGGCGCGACGGAGGTCGAAATAAAACTGAAAGCAGATTCGCGCCAGGTGGAACTCACGGTAAGCGACAATGGCCATGGCGCAAAAGCCCACAAAAAAGGAGACCGTGCTGGATTGGGATTGGCGGGTATGCAGATGCGGGCGCGCGGCTGCGGCGGCAACCTGATTGTCAAATCAGATGCCGGCAAAGGCTTCACCATTGCCGTGAGCTGCCCGATTGGCGCGGCGGCAAATTGACCGCTTCCACCATTCGTATTCTCTTGGCGGACGATCACACTATCCTGCGCCAGGGTCTAAGGCTGATCCTTTCGTCTCAACCGGATCTGCAGGTGGTCGGCGAAGCCGCTAACGGCCACGAGGTCGTTGGACTCGCGCAAGAGCTACGGCCCGATATCGTCCTGCTGGACGTTGCCATGCCTGAGCTGAACGGTATAGATGCTACGCGCCGCATGATGGAAGCAAATCCGAAGCTCCGCATCCTGGTGCTGAGCATGCACAAAGAAGCGGTTTACGTCCGCGAAATCTTAAGAGCCGGGGCTCGCGGATATCTGCTGAAGGACGTTATCGACACTGAACTCCTGAATGCCGTTCGATCGGTGGCACGCGGCGATGGTTATGTAAGCCCAGCCGTCTCGAGCGCCCTGTTAAGCGACTACCGGCAGAACATTCATAATCCTATTGATCTGCTGACCAAGCGAGAACGCGAAGTGCTGCAGTTGATTGCAGAGGGGAAAACGAACAAAGAGGTAGCCGCGAAGTTAAATCTGAGTGTGTATACCGTGGATTCTCATCGCGGCAAAATCATGGAGAAGCTGAACCTCCACAGCACAGGCGAACTGGTGCGCTTCGCGATCAAACATGGACTGACGGATTGATTCAGGTAGTGCCGAACTTGCGTTTTCGTAATTCGTCGAAGCCGACAGCGGCAATGATTACGACGCCGATGGTCACCTGCTGCCAGTAGGGATTGATTCCGAGCAAATCGCTACCGTTCGAGAGCAGGCCCATAATAAAGGCTCCGATTAAGGTCCCCACCACGCTTCCTTCGCCACCCTGCAAACTGCCGCCACCGATCACAACAGCCGCGATCGCCTCGAGCTCATAGCCCGCACCCGCGGTCGGCTGCCCCGTCATTAGACGTGAGGCCTCCATCATCCCTGCAAGGCCCGCCAGCAGTCCACCGATTGCGTAAACGGCAGTAAGAACTCTGTTGATGGGAACGCCTGCATAAAAAGCGGCGCTCGAATTGCTGCCAATGGCGAATGCGTACCGGCCCAGCTTCGTGTTTTCGAGCACGAAATGCATTGCCACCGCGCACAGCGCCAGCAGCCAGAGTGAGACCGGAATTCCCAGTAGGTTGCCGTCTCCCAAAAAAGAGAATCGAGCCGGAATGTCGTGAACCGGCAGCCCTTTGGACACGACGAGCGCGAGTCCGCGATAGGCACCGAGTGTTCCGAGCGTCACAATGAACGGGGCAATCTTCAAGCGCGTAATCATGAGCCCATTAAGGAGCCCGCAGAGCAATCCCGATGCGATTCCAATTAAGATCGCGATTGGGATCGGTTGTCCCGCTTTGATCGCCATGGTGCCGAACAAACCGGCGACCGCAAGAATCGAGCCGACGGAAAGATCGATACCACCACTGATGATGACCAACGTCATTCCCAGCGCCATGATGTTGATGACGGCGGTCTGCCGCACAACGCTCGCCAGGTTAATGGCGGTAAGAAAATGGGGCGTCGCGATCGTCAGGGCAATACATAACGCAACGAGCGTGAGGAACGGGAGAAGCCGCTGCAATCGTCTCACTGGGTCATCTCCGACACAGAAGTAACGCCGGATGGCGCAGCCAAGCGCATAACTTCCTCCTGGGTCGCTCCACGCGGCAGACTGCCCGAGAGACGACCTTCCCTCATGACGAGAATGCGATCCGCGACTTGAATCAGCTCCGGCAGTTCGGAACTCACCATCAGGATTCCCGCGCCGGAACGCGCGAGTTGATCCATCTGCTCAAAGACGTCCTGTTTCGCTCCGATATCGATCCCTCGAGTCGGTTCGTCAAATAGGAAGACCTTCGCACCCCGGGCCATCCATTTTGCGATCACCACTTTCTGCTGATTTCCGCCGCTCATACGTCCCGCGAGAAGCTTGGGGGAATCCGCTTTGATTCGTAACCGCTTTCCGAAATCCTCAGCCACGGCAAGCTCCCGCCGTTTGTCGAGAACACCCCAATGTGAATAGCGTCCCAGATCCGGAAGCGTCATGTTGTATGTGATGGGCAATTTCAGGGCGAGCCCGTGGCGCTGCCGGTCTTCCGGAATTAATGCAACGCCGTTTTCAGATGCGCGCTGTGGTGAAGCGAACGAAACCGGATTCCCCGCAACGTGGATAGTTCCGTGTTCCGGACGGTCTATGCCGAATAGCATCCGGCACAACTCAGTCCTTCCTGCACCCATCAGGCCGGCGAGACCGACGATTTCACCCGCACGAATCTCGAATCCGATGTCTCGTACGAAACTTCGGGAAAGGCCATCCACTTTCAGCAGAGTTTCACCGGACGCCACCGGCTCACGGCTGTAAGTAGCATTCACCGAGCGGCCAACCATATGCTGGATCAACTGCTCGCGCGAAAGACCGGCCAGATCGCCCGTAAACACGGTGGCGCCGTCACGCAGCACGGTCACACGATCGCCCAACGAACGCAGTTCCTCGAGGCGGTGAGTGATATAGATGATGCCGGCCTTACGCTCGCGAAACTGCCGCACAATGCGAAACACCTCGCGGGTTTCGGCTTCCGAGAGGGACGAAGTCGGCTCATCGAAGATTAGCAGACTTGACCCTTGGGCGATCGCGCGGCAGATCTCGACCAGTTGCCGGCCGGCTGGACTGAGACTCTGTACAGGAGCGTCGGCGTCGAGCTTGAACCCGTTCACTGCGATGAGTGACCGGGCACGATCCGCAATGACATTTCGTCTCACCCATCCTGCGCTGTTGGTAACCTCGCGGCCCAGGAAGATGTTTTCCGCAACCGACAGGTGTGGAGCGAGCAGCGATTCCTGATGCACCATCGCAATGCCGTGCCGGGCAGCCTCTGCCGGATTTCGGAAGTGCACAGGCTGGTCGCGCCATAACATTTCGCCGCCGTCGCGCTCATGCATGCCCGCCACGATTCGCATGAGAGTCGACTTGCCCGCTCCGTTCTCACCCATGAGCAGATGTACTTCACCCTCACGCACTTCGAGATTCGCATCGCGCAGCGCACGGATTCCACCAAACTTCTTTTCGACACTACGGAGCGTCAGCAGCACTTGAGAAGTGTATCCCAGCGCCCCGGAAGATTACTTGACAGTTACGGGAACCGATGCGACGTAGTTGTCCCAGGCGAGTTGCAGCTTGACTTTGTTAGCGCCTTCCTTGCTCAGGGTGTACTTCAGGGTCTCCACCGGAGCGCCAGGCTTGGTCATGTTCATCTTGACTCGCCCCAGATCCTGATCCTTGTTATAGGTCAGCCCCCACTGGCCAGTCTGCTTGTTGATCGCCAGCTGCCATTGAGAGGTATCGGCAAGGTCTACGTAAAGCGTGTAGTCGCCCTTGGGAACCTGTAAGCCGCCGACCTGCAGGTCCGCATCGGTGTGAAACGCTGTCGCAGAGTTGGCTCCGGCTCGCCAGATCGGGTAGTTGGGGTCGTGCGAAATACGGCCGCCGTCTCCGAAGATTTTACGGCCGCCCACAGACGGGGCACAATAAACGATCGAGATTGTCTTACCGTTTACGCTGATGGTCGCCTTCGCCTCCGGGCTTTCTGCCGGGAACATCACGCCTGCTGCTACAAACAGAGTAGAAGCCAAAACAAACGGAGCTTTCGTCATCGAGTTCCTTTCGGTCAGAGCCTATTACCTGTGCTCTGCACGTATATTATTACGTCCGTTTGGTTATACGGGGCGCATCACGCATTATCTGGGATAAGGGTGTCCGCGCAGCGTAGTGAACGCCCGATAGATCTGTTCAGCGAGCATTGCGCGGGCGAGTTCGTGAGGGAAAGTCATCGGAGAAAGCGAGAGCAGGAGATCGCCCCGGTCCTTCCAATCCTCCGGCAGACCGTCATGACCGCCGAGGAGAAAAAGCAGGTCCTGTCCGGTCCGCTCGGCTTCCGTGACGAGCTTGACGAAATCAGCAGTCGAGGCAGAGCGCCCCGCCGGATCAAGAAAGATCTTTCGGGCAGCGGGGTGTTTCAGAAAGGGATCGAAACGGCCGGGCACGACTTCGCGCATTTCGCAAACCGCGTAGCGGGAAGAACGCTTGATGTACTCCGCGGCGAGCGCGTTGGCGTGAACATCGCGCGGTTTGCCGATGAAGTAGAGGAAGACATGCATGCCTGCCTATCAGTATGCCGAGGTAACGGCAAGCGGTGCGATTGCGTCTCAGATCGAAAGCATGCTTCCGAAACCGGATGTCCTATGGCGAGAGGCCGTCGTCACCTTACGCGGGCTGCGAAAGGAGCGGACGTTCGCGCTGCTATCGGTGACGTTGCTGGCTCTCGGGATCGGTTTCACGTCGGCCGTTTTCACGCTTCTATGGCAGGCGCTCTATGCGCGGTTGCCGGTACACGATCCCCAGCAGATCTACTCGTTCACGAGTAATGTCACACACAACGGCCGGTCAGACAGCGATGCCATGGCCGAAACGTTCAGTGTTCCGAGCTATCGCAATCTGGCTACGCACTGGAAAACAGCAGAGGGCGTGGTCGCCCGCCATGGGGAGATGGTGAACCTCGAGACACCGGTCGGGTCGCGCCATCTGCTGGCGGAATTCGTCTCAGGCAACTACTTTTCGGTTCTCGGCGTGAGAGCTGCGCTCGGCAGCACGCTGGGTTCGCGTAACGATGTCGTCTCTGACGACCGGTTCGCGGTTGTTCTTTCGTACGACTTCTGGCAGGAAGCTTATGGAGGCGGGATCGCGGCATGGAATACGACGCTGAGGGTGAACGGTGTTCCTTTTCGAGTAACGGGCGTGGCGGCACCCGGCTTTCGTGGCCTGATCGGCGGCCAAGCTCCAAAGATTTACTTGCCCGTCAGTTCCTATGCGGATGTCAATCCGGGCTGGCGCGGCGATGACGACTGGGCTCTCCGCTGGCTCAACCTGTTCGTCCGGCTTCCTGGCGGAATGACGGCCGCACTGGCTGAAGCGCAATTGCAACCGGTCTACCGTGCGGCGGTTCGCGAAGAACTCGCCAGCGAAGGACCGCAATCACCGGAATATCTGAATGAGCTTACTCACGAGTACATGAGACTGACGCCAGCAGTACAAGGAAATCACGCGTTCCTTGATCAATGGACGGAGCCGCTGCGCATCCTGCAATGGATGACGCTGGCGGTGCTGTCGCTTGCGGCAATCAACGTGGCCGGCTTGATGGTAGTGCGGGCCGTAAAGAAGCGCCAGGAGGTATTGATTCGCTATGCGGTGGGTGCAACACGCGCGGCGGTGATGCGGCTTCCCTTTCTGCAAACTTTGACGCTCGCGTTAGCCGGCGGATTATTGGGCCTGTGGGTCTCGCGCTGGGGCGCGCAGTTACTTGTCCACATGGCACGGCTCGACCGCGGCGGCGCATTCGTCTTCCGGCCTCACGGCTGGAGTTTGATTCTGCATTGGGCTGCGGTATGGGGCACCGGTCTGCTGGTCGCGATCCTGCCCGTATGGCAGGCAGCGCGCACGGATCTCGCCGGAGGATTAAGCTCGGGCGCCCTGACCCATTCGGCGAACCGCTCGCAGGCTTTGATCAGGAGGTCGCTCGCCGCAGTACAGATTGCGTTATCGCTCGTTCTGACGATCGCGGCCGGTCTGTTTGCGCAAGCGCTTCACAGATTGGTTGCAGTTCCGGTCGGCTTCGACTCACAACACCTTACCGTCTTTTCCGTCGATCCGAAGCTTGCGGGCTCGACACTGGCGGGCACCGAAATTCTCTTCGCCAATCTTGCGGAAGGATTGAAGCGGAGGCCCGAAGTGCAATCGGTGACGTACGGGACCGGTGGACCATTTCCGCAGGGCTCGGATGCAGCCGTGGTGATTCCGGGGACGATTCCAGCCGACATCGCGAGACATCAGACCGCGATGCGAAGCATCATTGGCCCGGAATATTTTCAAACGCTTGGCATTCGAGTAACGGCGGGCCGCGAGTTCGAAGAGCACGATCGCCTCCATGCGCCTGATGTGGTCATGGTGAACGAGGTGCTGGCGCGCAAACTTTTCGGAGCTACGAATCCGCTGGATCGCACGGTCACCATTTTCAACGGCGTCGTTCCCAAGTGGACCGCAACGGTTATTGGGGTGGTGGCTGATTACCATCAGTCCTGGAAACGGTCCGGGACATCGCTGGTTTATACGCCCGCTCTTCAGGCGAAGCAGGCAACCGATATGACCTATTACGTACGCACGCGGACAGAAGCGCTATCAGAGCCGACCATCCGCGAGATCGTCAAGGCCGACGTGCCTTCGATAGCGCCGTACGATATTGCAACGATGCGGAATCGCATGGCCGAATTTGCTTCGACCGAGCGTGCGCTGGCGATCCTGCTGGGCACATTTGCAATTCTTGCCCTGGCGATTGCGGCTATCGGAATCTATGGCGTGGTTGCTTATGGGTCATCCCTGCGTACGGTCGAATTCGGCGTGCGTGTGTCGGTGGGTGCGCGCTCTTCGGATATCACGAAGCTAGTCATGCGTGAAGCGGTGTTGATTCTGGGTTCCGGCATCCTGCTCGCGGTTCCCGCGACGTACTTTGCCGTGACCCTCATGCGGCATCAGATCGGAACCATTTCCGTACCGGAACCGACGATTTACCTCGGCGCCGTATTCGTGCTGACGACTTGCACGCTGATTGCGGCGCTTATTCCAGCACGGCGCGCCACACGGATGAGCGTTTCGGGCGCCTTGCGGTACAACTGACAGGCTAACCGGGCCTCTCAGTACCAAGTTGCAACCCGACATGCCAACGAGTTATCTTTTAGATACCCCACCAAATCGGGGTGTGCGAGGAAAACCGCAATGGCTGCAACAGTTTGGAAGGGATACATTACCTTCGGCCTGATTACAATCCCGGTGCGGCTGTTCGCCGCCGCGCGCAACGAACGCGTCAGTTTCAATCAGATCCACGGAGTTTGCGGAAGCCGCATCAAGCAGCAGACTGTCTGCCCGCGCTGCGAAAAAGTGGTGGAGCGAAGCGAACTCGTAAAGGGGTTCGAGGTCGAGAAGGACCGCTACGTCATCGTCAACGATGAGGAGATCAAGGGGGTCGCACCGGAATCCAGCGACAACATGGAAATCCTCGAGTTCGTGAAGGCGGACGGTATCGATCCCATCTACTTCGATTCGTCCTATTTCATGGTTCCGGAAGAGGCGGGGAAGAAGGCCTATCATCTACTGCTCGAGACGATGAAGAAGTCCGGCTACAGCGCGATCGCGAAGATCGCCATGCACCAGCGCGAATTCACCGTGGTGGTGCGGCCGCACGCCGACGGGCTGCTGCTTCATACGATGTTCTATCCGGAAGAAGTGCGCGAGGTGCCGGAATTCCGGCGCGATAACAGTGTCAACGTGAAACCGCAGGAAGTCGAATTGGCCGAGCGGTTGGTGGAGGGCCTGGCAACGGATTTCGATCCTGCCAAGTACCACGACGAATACCAGGGCAAGCTGAAAGAGATGATCGAAGCCAAGCGGGAAGGCCAGCCCGTGGAAGAAACGGCTCCGAGGAGACGCGCCCCGGTGATCGATCTCATGCAGGCGCTGCAGAAGAGCCTGGGCGAGCTGCCGAGAAAGCCGGCGGCCAAAGCCGAAGGCAGTCAGGAGCAGCAGGTGCAGGAGATTTCGCAGAAACAAAGCCAGCCGAGGCGCAAGCGGGTCGCGCACGGGTAGAGCGAAACGAGCCGGAGTGTGCGCGGCGATGCGGCCACGCGCACTTCGAGTGCTGCCACCGCTAATTTCTATTCAAATGTCAAAGAACTTTGATTGAACCTTCACCTCGCTGAGAAGCGGACTCTTCAGGCTGCGCTTTTGAGCAATTTGAGGAGCTCGGATGCACTCAATCCCAGGTTGTTTTGTGCGGCGGCGAACATTTCGGTGATGGTTGGCGGTGTGGCTTCGCGATTTTGCGGAACAAAGCGAAATTGAGTCTTCGGCTCGCTGAGAACCGCGGCCTCATCCCGAACAACCGACCGAAGTGCTGCTGCGCCAGAGGCTTGAGCTACTGCTACCTGAGATTGCGAGACAAAGCCACGCGCTTTTTTCGTTTCCTGTAAGGTCTTGAGAGTCTTGTGGAAGGAGCGCTCGGCGGAAGTCAGAGTGCGGTGGAAGAGAGCGGCCATGCCGTGGTCGATCATCCAGAGGACACGCTTGACATCGGCGTCCAGTCCGCCGTCTGCGCCGCGGCCCTGCTCGGCCCACATGTGAGTTTCGAGATACCGGTAGCGGTTGATGCGCCAGTAGTGATGAGCCAGTTCGTCGACCAGGATTTCTTCGGTCGGGGAAGCGGGCTGGTGTTCGGCACGAAGGTCTGCGCGGAGGGCGTCCAGGTCTTCGGGATTCTCGCCGGGGATGCAGGCAGATTTCGAGTAGAGCCCATGCTTAAAAGCGTTCTTAGACGAGGCGGCTTTGCCTTCGACGGTCTCGGGGCCTGTGGACTTCTTGGCGTTGGCGCGATTGATTTCGGCGCGGGTGCGTTTGGCAGACATTTATTACACTCCTCGTCCGGACGGTAGCGGATGAGTATTCCAGCGGCGACGTTATATCGAACTTAAGAGATTGGTATGGAAGAAGAAAGAAAAGTTTTGAAAACTGTGAACGGACATCCTCGATCGCGGTGAGACCCGCAGCCGCGGCCAGCGGACGCGCATTTAGGAGTGCAACATCTGCTCTAAGCGCGCGTCCATTTCGGCTTCGTCGATAAGCTCGCTTCGATCAGCCTGCGCAGAGCCTTGGGCATTTTTCGACTAATTTTGGTCCGTAGTGTGATGTCCGGTTTAGGCATGTTGCCGCGACCTTAGAAGGTCGGAAGGAGGATGACATCGTCAGGCGGTACGGTTTCCAGCGGGAACCCTCCTTTCTTCCATGCGCGCAGACCACCTCTGATCACCGACGATCTGAATCCGTATTGCTGCAGAATGCGGGCTACGCGAAGACTTGTCGCCTCGTGGTGGCAGGTGCAATACAGGATGATTTCTTTACCCTTCGGCAAGCTTTCGATTTGCTCGGGAAGCGAGTTCGGCTCGAGCCGGCCCGAACCTTTGATGCGGGAGGCTTTCATGCTGTAGTAGCCGTGGCTACGAACGTCAAAGACGACCATGTCGCGGTGCAGATCCGAGTAGAACCGGCGGGCGATTTCCGATGCCGAGACACGCGGTACGTAGCTGAGCGCGCCCGCTTTCAATAAAAGCCAGACGTGATAGCCGAAATAAGCCGCAATGGCGAGCGCGACAAGCCACCCAAGCATGCGGCCGCCCGCATGGTAGCCGTTAACCAAAGGCGCTAGAAAATCGCTGAAGAGGAATCCCACGCCGCACCAGACGAGAGTGTAGAGCGTCGCACCCGCAAGATCGAACCCGAGGAACTGGATATAACGCATGTTCATGCTGCCCGCGAGGGGAGGCGCCAGCGTATTAATTCCCGGCACGAACTTGGCTAACACGAGCATGGTTCTCCCGTAGCGCCGGAACGACACGGCGGAACGCAGGATGCAGGACTCGGGGTGCAGGGAGAGCTTGCACAAGATGCCCAGAAGCCACCACCCGGTGTGGCGGCCCAGCAGAAAGAGCAAACCATCACCGGAGAGGAGGGCGCAGAAAGATGTCAACAGGACCAGGTCCAGGCGCAGCACGCCCTTCGCGCTGCTTCCACCTGCGATGAGCAATGCCAGCGCCGCAGGCACGGGAATACCGACGGCCTCCGCAAAGACTATGGCGAAGAGGATGGAATATCCATGCTGCGAGATGTGCGACAGTAGGGCCTGCACGGGGTTAAACGATCCATGATCTCGTACCGCCGCGACAGAGTGTTGCCGGATGTGTCAAACACGCGACCGGCTATTTTCCGGGAACGCGCGTTTCGGCAATGCGCAAACCGCAACCGACGGGAAGCGGTGGTTCGGTGGGATAATTTTGAAAGGTCGAAGTTTTCATGCACGTTTTTGTGTCTCATTCCCGAGTGGACAGTAGCGCGGCCTTTCGGCTTTGCGAGGAGCTTCGGAAACGCAACGTGGTCACCTGGCTTGATGTTCGCGATCTTGCACCCGGGACGGATTGGGACACGACCGTTGTGTCGGCGATTCATGAGGCAGCAGCTTTTGTTTTTTTGATCGGCCCGCCCGGCCCAGGTGATCGATGGCAGACTTTCGAGTGGCAGCAGGTTGTGGATCACGAATATTATCTCGATCCTGCGAAGCCGCTGATTCCAGTTCTCATCGGCGAGCCGGAGTTACCGGGATTCTTGAAGACCCGCCAAGTGCTGACGCTGGGAGACAGTCCCGAGGCGTGCGAGCGCGTGGCTGATGAAATCGTGAATGCGCTCAAAAACCCTGCAACGTCGGTGGACGAGAAAAAACTCGAGTTGGGCCGGCAGGCACGACAGGTAGCGCTCAAGAGCTTCCAGGAGTATTCGGAGGCTTTGGGCGCAGATGACCTCAAGCGAGCCGGCATTCGGGCTTTCGAATAGGGGTGCCCGTTTATGAGCGCTCGGTCTTCCTCAATTGTCCGTTCGACGATTTGTTTGCGCCTCTTTTTCACGCCGCGGTTTTAACCATTGGCGCGCTGGGCTTTACGCCCCGCTGCGCACGAGAAACCGAGGGAGAATCGGATCCCCGCATTGATCGGATCGCACAGGGCCTCAGGGAATCAAAGTATTCGATACATGATCTCTCGCGTTTTCAGGGTGAGGGCCCTGACCATCTCTCGCGTTTCAATATGCCTCTTGAACTGGGGATGGCGCTTACCCTTCGATATCAAGGGAAGTCTTCAGGGACGCCCCACAACTGGGTAGCCCTAGTTCCGCACGGCTTTGTACACCATAAATTCATCTCGGACCTGGCGGGCTTCGATCCACCCGCGCATGAGCAGACGCCGGCGACGGTCATTAAGGCAATCTCAGGTTGGCTCACGATCCAGCCGGACTACTCGCCGCCCGCACCTTCCCCGAGAATGATTCTCGAGGCTTACCCAAAGCTGGTTGGACTGCTGGAGGAAGCGAAGACCGAGGCGCTAGGGCATCTGACGTGGCCGATCATTGTGAAATGTGCAGAACGTGTGGTTGCAGCGATGGGCTAATGCAGCAGACATTGTGGCGTGCCGTTCCGCAGGGTCAGGCGAGCGCTTGTAAGAAGATGTGTAGCAGGAGATCGAACGATCAATGAACAACTTTCGGCGTATGGCCGTGTACAGCCTTCCCCTGCTGATGCTTTTGACAGCGGGCAGCGCTTTCGCACAAAAGAAGGCAATCGGGTTCAAGCAGGGGAATCCGTTCAGCGAGGGCGTAGTAGCGGGTAAGACGCTCTATGTCGCGGGTCAGCAAGGCCCCGATGAAAACGGCAAAGTGACCGGCACCGACATTTCACTCCAGACCACCAATGCCATTGCGGCGATCCGGAAGGTCGTCGAAGAGGCGGGCTTTCAGATGAAAAATATCGTTTCCGTGACGGTCTATATCACCGATTTGAATGACGTGGCAGCAATGAACGAAGTTTATAAGAAACAGATGCCGGATCCGAAGCCGGCTCGCGCTACGGTGCAGGTGGCGGGCCTGATCGGTGGCGCAAAGATCGAGATTTCGGCCACTGCTGTGAAGTAGCAGCGCCCGGTATGGCGTCTTGGTTGGCGCGGAAGAAACATCCTCGCAACGGATGGGCGCTTTACGGTCTAAGGGTGGCTTCTGCGGGCACAGAATAAGCCATCATCGGAGACGGAAAAGCAATTGGAAGCGAGCTGGGCGCGTTCGGATATCTGATTGCATGGGTCCATATTTTGACCATCCTATAAACTAAGGATTCCGAGCCTCCCCGAGTAGTGTCCGTCCCTCCCAAAGTCGATTCCAACAAGCGCAGATCGGGAAGGCTAACGGCCCACACATTCTTTGGGCGCGCGGGCATACTTTCGAAAAGCCATCCGCATTACGAGTTTCGCCATGGCCAGCTCGAGATGGCGGAAGCGGTGGAAGCGGCGCTTGCGGAGAAGAGTCATCTGATCGTGGAGGCCGGCACGGGCGTGGGCAAGACGCTCGCCTACCTGATTCCGGCGATCTTGTCCGGCAAGCGCGTGGTGATATCGACCGGGACCAAAAACCTGCAAGAGCAGCTGTATTCGAAGGACGTGCCATTCCTGCAATCGCTTTTTGAAGCGCCGCTGCGCGTCTGCTACATGAAAGGACGAACGAACTACCTCTGCCGGCAGAAGCTGTACGACGCCGAGCGGGAACCCATCCTTTCAGGGCTGGAGGAGCTGCGAGATTTTCAGGCGATACGCGCTTGGGAACAGGAAACTCAAACCGGCGATCGCAGTGAACTCGTGGAGATCGCGGAAAACAGCAACACCTGGTGGAAGCTCGACGCGCGGAGTGATTCCTGCTCCGGCCAAAGATGCAAACAATTTGAAAGATGCTTTATTACCGAAATGCACCGGCGGGCAGGAGAAAGCGACATCATCATCGTCAATCATCATCTGTTTTTCGCGGACCTGGCAATGCGCGATCAGCCGTTCGGGGCCATTCTGCCTGAGTACTCGGCCGTGATATTCGATGAGGCGCATGAAATCGAGGATGTCGCCGGACAATACTTTGGCATTTCGGTGAGTAATTTACAAGTACAGGAGTTGATTCGGGATACGGCCGGGATCGCGCGGCGAAAGCTCTTCGCCACTCCCGAACTCGATCGCAGCCTGGTGCATCTCGGCGATCGTTCCGAGGCGTTCTTTCGTCTCTTTCCTCAGGAGGGGAGGCACGGGTTCAGCGCCCAGGAAGAGTTTTTGGCTGAACACGAAACGGCATATCGCGATTTACTTTTTGCCCTGGATGCGTTGCATGCGCGGCTGGAAACCGTGGAGGGCAGTGTAGAGGAAACTCTTCCGTTGGTGAGAAGGGGCAAGCTCGTTCACCAGGCGCTGCGCTTCTGGATAGAGGCCGCGGATTCCGCATTTGTTTACTGGACTGAAGCGCGAGGGCGCGGAATATATTTGCAGGCGACACCCATCGACGTTTCAAAGATTTTGCCCGCCCGGCTTTTCGAACAACTGGATACAGCAGTGTTGACCTCCGCGACGCTGACCGTGGCCGGCGGCTTCGCATACACGCAAGAACGGCTGGGGCTGCCCCATGCGCAAACGCTGCACGTGGAAAGCCCTTACGAATACGGCAAACAGGTATTGCTGTATGTCCCGACGCACCTACCTGATCCGAGGGAGCAGGAGTTTCCGCGGCGTGCCTCCGACGAAATTGAACGTGTAATCGAAGCGTCACGTGGGCGGGCATTTCTTTTGTTCACGAGTTATGTGCAGATGCGGCAGATTCATGAGCTGTTACGTCGCAGGCTCGATTATCCTTTGCTGTTGCAGGGTGACGCGCCCCGCACTGCGCTGATCGAGCGCTTTCGCGCGACGTCCGGCGCCGTGCTGTTTGGCACTTCCAGTTTTTGGCAAGGAGTGGATGTGCAGGGGGAGCAATTGAGCTGCGTTGTAATCGACCGGCTGCCGTTTGCGGTTCCTACTGATCCCGTAGTGGCGGCGAGGAGTGAAGCGGTTCGGCAAAGCGGAGGAAATGCTTTTCAGGATTACCAGATCCCTCAAGCGGCGCTCGCACTGAAGCAGGGATTTGGAAGGCTGATCCGTGGCACAACAGACCGTGGCGTCTTGGTCCTGCTGGATAATAGGATTATTAAATTTCCTTACGGCCGAGTTTTTCTCAATAGCCTGCCTCCTTATCGGCTGACGAAGAAACTCGACGACGTTCAAAGATTCTTTGATGTTTGAAATCTGCGTGGAACATACCTTTGCGGCGGCTCACGCTTTGCGGAACTATTACGGAAAGTGCGAGAATCTGCACGGGCACAATTACCGGGTGCAAGTGGGAATGGAGGGCGGCGAGCTCGATGAAAACGGCTTGCTATTTGACTTTGTAAAGTTAAAAACGCAGTTACGCGAGACTACTGGGTACTTAGATCATCAGAATTTGAACGAGTTGCGGCCGTTCGACGTAATCAATCCCTCAGCGGAAAATATTGCGCGGTTTATTTGCGAAGACATTCAGAAGAAGCTGGAGTCGGGCCGGGTGGCATACGTTCGGGTTTGGGAGACGGACACATCCTGCGCAATCTATCGGCCGTGATGGCCGAAGATACTCAGATTGTCCGCCTCACCGCAACCATTCTTCCTGACGAAATCCCAGGCGCTGATCGTTGACGGGGCCATGCCTGAAACCGTCGCCCGAGCAGACGCCGAGGCTTATTGTGGATGATTCAGAATGTCGAATACAAATCCAGTGTTATTCAGGCTGAGCGGGATAACATAGCTTGGATAAAGCAGATTAAAGCTAGCATCGAGAGACTCGATCTGGTAGTTCAGTGAAGTTGCTGCGCCGAGCCCGACGCGATCAAACATCACGAGATTTATGCCTGGATCTGGAAACACGGTTTGAGCATTCGCCGCCACTTCAGTCCAGGTCCAATCGGTTCCCATGCCGCTGTACCGGTAAAAATGCGTGTCGCCGGCTGAACCGCTTTGCACCATATACTCGGCGCCCACAAGTAGATTGGCATGGCGATAGCCGGTTAGGGCATTCTTATCAATATCCAGGAAGATCTGCCATGCGGCTCCGTTAATCGCGCGCCAGCGAAATGACACACGCCCGTTTTGCGTCGTCCCGGTCGGGCTGACCGAGTCAGGCCAAGATGTGGCGAAGGGCGCTTGCACTCCTTGTTTTGTAATGTTGGATGCTTCAGTACTCCAATAGATCGGCAGCTGATTGTAAGCATTGTCCGGGCTATCGCTGATGTATACCCAGCCGGCGTTCCGCGATTGAGCCAGGCTGAGCGCTGCCGGCAAATCACTCTGAGCTACGCCAAGAAGGATGTGCCAGAAGCGCTCCGGGGGATATTGGTGCACCCAGGGATAGTCCACGTAGCTACCCTGATACGTGGAGAGTCCAACGTTTTCCCAGTTCATCAGGATATTGGTGATCGACATCCAGCAATCGCTGGGGCTGTAAGTACCCGGGTTCAAAACGGTAATTCGCGCACCCGATTCTTTCTGCCGGACATAATTGGTGAGCTCCTGATAGTAGACAAAATTCGTCGGTTGGAAACTGTTTACGGCATTGCAATCGGTGGGAGTTTCGTCGAAAAAGACTCCGTCGACGTGATAGTTGCTATACAAAGAATCGATCTTCTGGCGAACGACCTTTGGATCGCGAGCTCCGTAGGATGTGTATGTATAGGCGAGGACGTGAATCCCCTTGAGCTGTGCCTTCTCGATGGCAGTCGCGATGGCCGAATGATATGTCTGGTCGTCGCCGTGGTTGAGGCTTACAACCATAATTCCCACGGCTGCCGGTCCGCTGGCAGCCCAGCCATTCCACACGGTAGTGCCAGGGTTTTGATAGGACGGGACGGCAAGTCTGGTCTGCCCAATCGCCATAGGGACACCGAGTCCCGTTAATAAAACCGCTAGAAGCACTGTCCGATGGATTTTGCAGGGTTTCTGCATAAGAGTTCCTCCGCTTACGTGTTTTCGTCGCATCTGAGCGGTCTGTTGGCAATTAGCGGTCCAAACCGGCTTGCGGGAGGTATCTCTTTGCTTCCAATGCCTTTAAGCCGTGCGGACGGCTTGTTTACGCTGGAACGCTATTGCACAAAAATGGAACCATAGAGGCACGCTTCCCGATGCACTGTGACCTGAGAGAGTCGGGGGCTGGCGGTTGAGGACGAGATAGAAGAGCGGCTAGCGAAGGGCTACTTAGCGCCCGAAAAAGTCGGCGTTTTTCTTAGTGAATTCAGACCACTTTTCGGGAAGGTCGTCCGCCGCGAAAATCGCCGAGACGGGACAGACGGGGACACAAGCGCCGCAATCGATGCACTCTACCGGGTCAATGAAGAGCATTTCTTCGCCGTCAAACTTTTCCTCGTCCTTTTTCGGGTGAATGCAATCGACCGGACAAGCGTCGACGCAAGCTGTGTCCTTTGTCCCGATGCAGGGTTCGGCGATTACGTAAGCCATCTTAAATCCAGTTTCTTTCCCAAGTTTTACAACTAGCACAAAGAGAGCCGATCTCTCAAAAAAGCTTCAGCGAGCGGCGAGATTCAGGCGCCCAAGCGCGTACAATACCCTTTGATGATGCCACGCGTAAGAAAAGCCGTTTTCCCGGCCGCAGGTCTGGGCACGCGGTTTCTGCCGGCTACGAAGGCGCAACCCAAGGAGATGTTGCCGCTGGTCGACAAGCCTCTGATTCAGTATGGCGTCGAAGAGGCGATGCACTCCGGGATCCAAAACATTATCATTGTAACCGGACGCGGGAAGTCGTCCATTGAAGACCATTTCGACGTAAGTTTTGAGCTGGAGCAGTTGCTCGAATCGAAGCACAAGACTGAAATGCTTTCCATGGTGCGCGCGATTTCGGACATGATCGACGTTTCCTATGTCCGTCAGAAAGAGGCGCTCGGTCTGGGGCATGCGGTTTTGCGAGCGAAGGAACTGGTCGGCAATGAACCCTTCGCGACCGTGCTATCCGACGACATCATCTCGTCGGGTATTCCCTGTATTCGGCAATTGCTTGATGTTTATGAGTTTTATGGAGCATCAGTCCTGGCTCTGATGGAGGTGCCGAAAGAACAGATCTCCGCATACGGCGTAGTGGATGCAGAATTAGTTTCGGATCACGGCCGCGAGAACAGGCTTTATCGCATCCGGAACCTGGTGGAAAAGCCAAAGGCAGAGGATGCGCCTTCCAATCTTGCGATTATCGGCAGGTACATTCTGACTCCTGAGATTTTTCATTGCGTGGAATCCATTGGAGCTGGAAGCGGCGGCGAAATTCAGCTGACAGACGCCCTTAAGTACATGCTACGGAACCGGCCGATTTACGGGCTGAAATTTGAGGGGACTCGCTACGACGCGGGGGACAAATTGGGCTTTTTGCGCGCGACTGTCGAATTCGCGATGAATCGGCACGACCTTGGGCAGGAGTTTCGCGCCTATTTGAGTACGTTGTGCACCGATTTAAACAACGGCAAGCGATCGTAAAGTTAGTTTGCGGCGTGGCGGCAGCCGGCGTTCTGGCAGCTTCACAGGCACCCACGCCGAAGATTGTCGCCTATGTGCTGGCACTTTTACAGCAGGGTGATCTGTCGAACGCGACCGCGCTCGTTGCACAGTACCGGCGTTCAAACGGGGACACCCCGGAAGCGCTCGAAGCACTTTCCTGGGTTGCGCGGGGTGACGCGGCTGCCGGCAATCTCACGCAGGCGTTTCAAAATGCGAAGCAGATCGAGGAGGCGGCGCAGGTTTCATTAGCGACCCGAAAGCTCGACGCTGAGCCGCATTTGCCGCTCGCTTTGGGCGCCGCTTATGAGGTGGAGGCAGACGTTCTCAACCAGCAAAACAAGCAGGCCGAAGCGCTGCAGCTTTTGCGATCAGGGCTGGTTACCTGGCGAGGTACCTCGATGGTTGACCGGCTGCAGAAGAATATCAATTTGTTGACGCTGCAGCGGCGACCGATGCCACTGCTTCGCCAGACAGCTTTTCTGGGTGAGAAACCCACTTCATCGAATACCTGGCGCGGTAAGCCGTTACTGCTGTTCTTCTGGGCGCACTGGTGCGCGGATTGCAAAGCAGAGGCCCCAATCATTATCCGTCTGGCGCAGGAGTTTGAACCCAAAGGGCTGGTTGTGATTGCACCGACGAGGCTCTACGGTTATACGGCGGAAGACGAGAACGCTTCGCCGGACAAAGAGAAGCAATTCATTGAGCGAGTCTTTGACCAATATTATTCGGGTATACCGAAAGTGCAGGTGCCTTTGGACAGCGGAAACTTCGAGCGCTTCGGTGCGAGCACGACGCCAACCATCGTTCTGGTGGACCGGCGCGGCATGGTGCAGCTCTACCATCCAGGTGTGATGGAGGAGGCTGCTCTTCGCGCCGCCATCGAGCGTGTGCTGGCTCCCGCCATGGCAGAGAGACAAGCCACAGGCACTGGGCGATAATGCTGGCATGAAGTTCAGAGCCGCCGGGCTCGCGCTCCTCACAATATTTCTAACGACCTGTTTGTCCGCGGAGCCCGTGCAGACAACCATTAAGGTTGTCGTCACCAATCAGTACAGTAAACCGGTGGACAACGCAGCAGTGATTCTCGACTTTCTGGGGTCGCGTAATTACGCCAAGATGGGCCGGCATAATCGGGTTCATTGGGAGCTGAAAACGAATCAGCAAGGCATCGTACATTTCCCGCCGGTTCCTGAAGGCACCGTTCAACTCCAGGTGATCAAGCAGAAATATCAGACCTTCGGCGAGAAACTGGATGTGGTCGGAGGCGAGAAAACGGTGGAAATCACACTGAATCCGCCGCAACAACAGTACAGCGCGCATCCGCCGCTGAAGCCGGCGGACGCGCCCAAGAAATAAACCTACTTTGTAAACGGATATTGGCCGTGCTTGTCGACAGCTATGGCTTCGATTTCGATGCGGGCATCACGCGGGAGGCGTGCGACTTCGATAGTGGTGCGCGCCGGAGGATGTGTGCCGAAGTGCTTAGCGTATGCCTCGTTCATTTGCGCGAAATCGTTCATGTCCTTAAGAAACACGGTGGTCTTCACAATGTCGTCCAGTGTCAGCTCAGCGGCCTCGAGTACCAGCTTTAGATTATTTAAGACCCGATCCGTGTGGATTTGAATGGATCCTGTGGTCAGTTCACCGGTTTGAGGGTCTGCGTGGATCTGCCCACTCAAGAAGATAAAGCCGTTCATCTTGAGCCCAGGCGAATACGGGCCGGCAGCCTTAGGGCCTTTCTCAGGTGTGATGATTTCTTTCATTGCTCTATTGTGCACGGGGCTGGCTGGCTTCTATGAACGGATTCTAAATTTTGCCCGTTCGGGGGTCGCAGATTCCGAATGTGAGCAACGTTAAGCTTTTCGAGGAAGACATTCAGCTGCTGGGCGACAAGCAGGGGCGCACGCGGATCGACGAACGTCGCGGTGCCCACTTCAATTGCTGAAGATCCCGCGATGAGAAACTCGGCGGCATCCTCCCCTGTAGCGATTCCGCCGATTCCAATCACCGGAATGCGGACGGCGCTCACCGCTTCCTTGACCAACCGTAGCGCGAGCGGTTTGATGGCGGGTCCAGAGAGCCCGGCAAAGCCGGCGGCGATACGGGGTTTGCCGTCGCCGGCGTTCACCGCATAAGACACAACGGTATTAATGAGCGAAATCGCATCTGCTCCGGCTGCTTCAGCGGCCTTTGCGAACGGCTCGATGCGGCCGACGTTCGGCGAAAGCTTGACGATAAGCGGACGTCGCGAAACGGGGCGAACCCGCGCAATCAGCTCGGACATAAGCGCGGGATCGCTGGAGAAAAAGATGCCGCCCTCCTTCGTGTTGGGGCAAGAGACGTTGAGTTCGTAAGCCGCCAAGCCTTCCACTTCCTCGAGCACACGGATGACTTCAACGTAGTCGTCGATCGCATAGCCAAAAACGTTTGCGAACACCGGAACGGAGTAGCGCCGCAATTTGGGGAGCTTGTCACGCACAAAGGCTTGGACTCCGACGTTCTGCAGCCCTACCGAGTTCATCATGCCGGCCGCCGTGTGCCAGAGCCGGGGCGAGGGGTTGCCAGCGATTGGGTTGCGCGAGAGACCCTTGACGACGATACCGCCGAGCGCGTTCAAATCGACGATCTTCTCGAATTCGACGCCATAACCGAAGGTGCCGGACGCGGCCAATACAGGGGTCTTCAGTTGAATGCCGCAGAGTGAAGTAGCGAGCCGCTCGTTACCCATGTGTGTGTTCTGGATGGCGTTCGTCAGCGATGCCCGGCCATGGCGAGATGGGAGGCAGCGACGCGCGCTCAGCGAGTTCGCAAATGAGATCCCAGGTCTCGCGAACGTCCGCCTCGGTGGTTTGATAATTGCCGATAGCGAACCGCAGCACGTATCGACCTCTCAGAACGGTGTGCGAAAGAAACGCATGGCCGGTTCGATTGATCTCGAACAACAGGCGCTCATTAAAGACATCGTCAGCGCGATAGCGGAAACAAACAAGCGAGAAGGGCACAGGCGCACATAGTTCAAAATGTCTATCTGCTTCGATCAGCCCCTTGAGCAGTTGGGCGAGGCGAAGCGATTCTCTAAGCATGGCTGCGATACCTTCGCGTCCGTAGGCGCGGAGGACATACCAGAGTTTGAGGGCACGAAAACGACGTCCCAACTGGACACCGTATTCGTTGAAATTGACGACATGGTCGTCTTCAGCGGTCCGCGTGTATTCCGCATTCAAAGAAGAAGCCCGCCGGAGAATATCCGGGCGGTTCGTGTAGAGGATGCTGCAGTCAATGGAGACGTACAGCCACTTGTGCGGATTGAAAGCCAGGGATTGAGCCTGGTCGGCGCCGGCGAGTATGTGCCGCATCTCGGGAAGTACGGCAGCGGAACCACCGTAGGCAGCATCGACATGCAGCCATACGTCATGCTTCCGCGCGATGACCGCGATTTCCGGAATGGGATCTATAGCACTGGTGGAGGTCGAGCCCACCGACGCTACGATGCAGCACGGGCGGAGCCCCGCTGCGAGGTCGCCATGGATCGCGGTCTCCAGCAAATCAGGGCGCATGCGAAAGTCCCGATCCACCCCTATTTTTCGTATGTAGTCTTGGCCAAAACCTAAGGTTATCGCCGCCTTTTCTGCGGAGAAATGCGTCTGTTCACATACATATACGGTGAGACCAGGCCGCATCCCATGCTTCCGGCATTCCGGGTCGATGTATTCTCGAGCCGCTCCGATCGCTTGCAGGACGGCGACGGAAGCTGTGTCGTAAATGATGCCGAAGAATGATTCATCGAGGTTCAGCCATTGCCTGATCCAGCCCAACGTGACTTGCTCCAGTTCAGTAGCGGCAGGCGAAGCCTTCCAAAGCATGGCATTCACATTGACGGCGGCGGTAAGAAATTCCGCCAGGATGGAAGGCGGTGTCGATGAGATGGAAAACCAGGCGAAGAAGCGCGGATGATTCCAGAGCGTGAGGGCCGGCACTACGCTGTTGGTGAAATCCTGCAATATCTGGTCGAGCGACTCTCCGGTTTCGGGCGCCTTCAGGGGCAACTTCGATGCGAATTCGCCAGGACGAATATTGGGCAAGACCGGATGCTGCCGCACTTCGTCAAAAAAACGACTGATCCAATCGGCATGCGCATAGGCCGCCTGGCGGAACTGATCGGCCGTAATCTTATTTGTTGGATTTCCGACGCTGTTCTTTTCCGGGTCCACCTTCTTACGTTCTCATGTTGTGCGAGGGATGCGCGACATCCTTGCCTGGCAGTTACGCCAGGTGAAGTGGCTGGCGCCCGGAGCTACTAGGGCCGTTCGAGAGGAAACTCGAAGTACAAGAGTTCCTGCCCTGAACGTGCGTCGCGGAGGCCGTTCAGGTAGAGCTTGTCTCCTTCCTCGGCTTTCGCTTCAAAGTAGAAGAAGCCGCTGGCGGAATCGCCCGGGGGCAGTACCTTTGCCGAGAATGCCCGGATCGTGATTTCCGCACTGGTCAAGGGGTTCTTTTTTTTAGGAAGTGGAACCGGCGAACGCGGCGTGTTTGTGGACGGCTGCTTGCCGGCGGTCCACAAAGAAGGGAGAGCTTCAGGCCCGACGGCCTTCGCGTGACGGCCATCACCGGCGACCAGACTGGCTTGCATTTCTCGCAAATCCAGAGCCTCTGCCCGATTGTTCTCGATCACAACCAACACGGGGACCACACCGTAACGTGCAAAGTCGATTTTCTTGCCGAATGCGCTGCTTACCAGTTCGTCGCTGTTGTAAGGCCTGGCGCCGATCGTGACGTTTTCGGACTTCTGGTGTGCGTAATCACCGGCCGCTCCGGCCTGAAATCGCTTATCGTCACGCGCCAACAAGGCCGCACCGAACACAATCGCCGACGTTATACTCAAAATCACGAACCGGTTTTTTGGAATCAATCTCGCCCTGCTCCTCTACCGCCTATTTCAGCTCATTCTTCTGCCGTTTGTCGCCTTCTACTTCCTTTTCCGGGTGGTTCGCAGCCGGGCCTATCGCGCCCATTTTGCGCAGCGCCTGGGTTTTCTGCCCCGGTCCTTCCATCGGACGAAGCAAGGTGCGATCTGGTTCCATGCGGTGTCGCTGGGCGAGGTCTCTTCAGTCTTACCTCTCATGCGGAGCCTCAAAGCGGAGAAACCGGCCATCCCGATCTACCTTTCTACTGCTACCGTTGCGGGACGAAAGGCTGCCGAATTGCAGGCCGAGGGCATCGCGAGCGGCATTTTCTATTGCCCGGTCGACTACGCCTCGTGTGTTCGGAGGACGCTGTGCGCAATCCGGCCCGCGCTCCTGGTCATTCTTGAAACCGAAATCTGGCCGAACCTTTACGCTGAAACAAAACGGTTCGGCGCGTCCCTGGCTGTGGTGAATGGTCGCATCTCCGATCGAACGTGGCCACGTTATCGGTTCTGGAGAAAGGCGTTCGGTCCGATCCTGCAATTCCCCGATTTGATTCTTACGCAGAGCGCTAAGGATCGTGACCGTTTTGCAGAGCTCGGCGCGCCAGCGGACCGGCTTGCGCTCGCACCCAATTTGAAGTACGAAGCCGCCGTCTCGGCGACGCCGCTGTTGCTCGATACATTCGGTGCGGAGCAGGTCTGGATTGCCGCGAGTACCGTGGGCCCGAATGAGCGGGGGAGTTCGGTCAAGCATTCGGTCGATGAGGACGATCACGTGCTGATGGTCTTTGAGGGGCTTTCCAAGGACTTCCCGAAGCTCCTGTTGATCCTTGCGCCGCGACAGCCGGCGCGTTTCGATGACGTCGCCAAAAAGATCGAGCGAAGAAAGCTGAACTTCGTGAGGCGGACGCAGTTGAAAGACCATACTGCTTCTCGAGTGGAGCTTCCCGGAATTCTGCTGCTGGACACGATGGGCGAACTGCCGGGCATCTATCCGACCGGAAATGTGACGTTCGTCGGCGGCTCGATTGCACCCCGTGGCGGCCACAACATACTTGAACCGGCCGGAGCCGGATCTCCGATCGTTGTCGGCCCACATATGCAAAACTTCGCCGCGATCACGCAGGACTTCCTCGATGCCGGAGCTCTGGTTCAAATCAGGGGACCGGAGGAATTGCTACCCGCGGTGCATGCGTTGCTCATTGACCACGCGAAAGCTCGAGAGATCGCGACTCGCGCCGAGCGCCTGGTGGAACGACAGCGTGGCAGTTCGAAGCAAATTGCCGAATATCTCTGGCTTCTTTATTACAGCGCCTCGCTAAAGCAGAATCACAACCGGCTGGTGAGGTTGCTACTTCTGCCGCTCGCGGGACTGTGGCGGGAGGGAGGCACTCTCAAACGCAAACATTATGAGCATTTCACGCTGATGTCACCACCTCTGGTTGCGCCGGTCATCAGCGTGGGTGGTATCACCACGGGAGGACAAGGTAAAACCCCTTTTACTGTTTACCTGGTGAAGCAGCTGGAAAATCGCGGCCATGTTCCAGCAATCCTGACAAGGGGTTACCGACGCCGTTCTCCGGCCGAGACGCTGATCTTTGCTGCAGGCGTAAAGGTTCCTCCTGCAGTTACCGGCGATGAAGCGCAGATCTTCCTTCGATCGACGAATGCGCCCGTCGGGATCGGTGCGAAGCGCTATGAAACCGGGCAAATGTTGCTGAGGCAGTATCCGGCTACCAATGTGCTTGTGCTGGATGACGGGTTCCAACATGCCCGTCTGGAACGGGATTTTGACATTGTTCTACTCGACGGACTGGACCCCTTCGGAGGAGAGGAAATCGTGCCCCTCGGCCGGTTACGCGAGCCGCTGGATGCATTGAAACGAGGCGACATATTCGTTGTAACTCGCGCGGAAGAGGAATATCGTTTCGAAGCAATTCGCAGGCGTCTGAATGCGATAAACGCGAACGCGCCTGTTTTCCGAACGCGGCTGGCGGCTCGATCCTGGCGCGAAGCCGGGAGCTGTCAAAAGCTTGATTCGCTCGCCTGCGAGCGGGTCGGCGCATTTTGTGGACTGGGCAATCCGGAAAACTTTTGGCGGACCCTCGAACAGCTGGGTCTGGAGGTGGTCTTCCGCTGGCCGTTTCCGGATCACCATGCCTATAAGCCGACTGAACTGCAGCGCGTGGCCCACCAAGCGCGGATGCTAGGCGCCACAACGCTGGTCACGACGGAAAAGGACTATATGAACTGTCCCAGCCACGTAGAGCTTGCGCTCATGCCCCTTAAGCTCGCCTGGCTCGAGATTGAACTCGAGCTTGAAAACCAGGACGCCTTTTTCGAAATTATCGACAAATCCCTGAGACAACCGCGTACTAAGCAACTGGTTTCCATGAACGCCGGGACAAGCTCCGAACATCTGCTATTGTGACGGTTTCACGCCGCAATGCAATTTTCCAATCTCGATATCCCGTGCGAAGAATTTGCGCTTGACAATGGCCTGACGGTCTTGATCCACGAGGATCACAAGACCCCGGTTGTGGCGTTGAACATCTGGTATCACGTTGGATCAAAGAACGAGAAGGCTGGAAAGACAGGTTTTGCCCATCTGTTTGAACACTTGATGTTCGGTGGCAGTGAAAACATGCCGGGCAGTTTCATCGAGGCGATGGAGACGATTGGGGCCACCGATCTGAACGGCACGACTAACGAAGACCGCACGAACTATTTCGAGAACGTTCCGACTTCCGCACTGGATTTCGCCCTTTTTGCGGAATCGGATCGGATGGGCCACTTCTATAACACGATCAACCAACAGGTCCTGGACTTACAACGCGGCGTGGTTCAGAACGAGAAGCGCCAGGGTGATAATCAGCCGTACGCCGTAGTGGAGGACCTTGTGGTCAAGGCGACCTACCCCATGGCGCATCCTTACGCGCATACGGTAATCGGGTCTATGGAGGACCTGAATTCCGCTACGCTCGATGACGTGCGCGAGTGGTTTAAGACCTACTACACACCTTCTAATGCCGTGCTGGTGGTGGCGGGCGATATCACACCGGCGGAAGCGCGTGAGAAGGTCCAACGTTTTTTCGGCGAGATCCCGCCAGGTCCGCCTACCTCGCATGCGCGGACGTGGATCGAAAAAATGAGCGGTGAGCGTCGGGAGACCGTTCAGGATCGGGTTCCACAAGCCAGGGTTTACGAGGTTTGGAACGTTCCCGGATATGGAGACGTTGCGGCCGACCATTTCCGGCTGGCAAGCGGGCTGCTTTCCTCGGGGCGCAGCTCGCGTTTGTATAAACGACTGGTCTATGACGATCAGATCGCAACGCAAGTAGGAGCCTATCTGGATGAACGCGAGATCGGCAGCCAGTTTGTGGTAGTTGCGACGGCCAAACAGGGCGTCGATTTGCGCCGTGTGGAAAGCGCGGTTCAAGAAGAGCTGAACCGATTTCTTCAGGAGGGTCCGACCTCGAAAGAACTCGAACGAATCAAGACACAGTTCTTTGCCGGCTTTGTGCGCGGGATCGAACGTATTGGCGGATTTGGAGGGAAATCCGACATTCTTGCAACGAGCCAGACGTATGCAGGAAATCCGCACGGCTATAAACAGCGGCTCGAAAACATTGAAAGGACTTCGAGCGAAGACCTGCTCGCGACGATGCGTAGCTGGATCTCGGACGGCGTATATTCTCTTGAAGTTTTGCCCTTTCAGCCAACGACCCCCGTGGAAGCCTCCCGGATTGATCGCGCGAACCCGCCTACTCCCGGCGCCCCGCACGAACTATCTCTCCCGGCAGTTCGCGAGGACCGTCTGAGCAACGGGCTGAAACTGCTGGTGGCAGAGCGCCATGAAGTCCCGGTTGTGAACTTATGGCTGGACTTGAATGCCGGTTTTGCGTCAGACCACTTTACGGTGCCGGGGATCGCGCGCCTCACTTCTTCGCTTCTTACCTGCGGTACAAAAAAGCGAACTGCCCTCGATATCAGTGATGAATTGCAGATGATGGGCGCACAGCTCAACAGCGGCTGCAACCTGGACACTTCTACTGTCTTTCTTTCGGCCCTTAAACCGACAATCGACCAGGCACTGGAGCTCTATGCCGACGTGATTCTTGACCCGGTGTTCCCCGAAACTGATTTTCTGCGCCAGCAGCAGCTTCAATTGTCC
Organism: Terriglobia bacterium; assembly: GCA_963757345.1. Classification (GTDB taxonomy): domain Bacteria; phylum Acidobacteriota; class Terriglobia; order Bryobacterales; family Bryobacteraceae; genus Bog-105. The sequence continues at coordinate 266,634 of CAVWRP010000021.1, forward strand.
GCGATCGCAAACGAGAGGGTTACCCCGCTACAGATGGCGTTGCGAGCTCTGCCGCCGCTTCTCTTTGGTTCCGATCATGCATATGGCGCCCCCTTGACGGGCTCCGGAACAGACGAGAGCGTAAGCAAGCTGAAGCGCGAGGACGCGATTCGTTTCCATGACACCTGGTTTAAGCCGAATAACGGAACGTTGATCGTCGTGGGGGATACCACGCTCGACGAGATCAAGCCGAAGCTTGAGCGTTTGTTCAACGGCTGGTCCGAAGCCGAGGTTCCAGTAAAGAAGCTGAGCGATGTTCCGCGTCCGGCAAAGCCGTGTATTTACCTTGTCGATAAACCGGGGGCGCTTCATTCTGTGGTGATCGGGGGCACCATTGCGCCGCCAGCAAAAGTCGAGACGGAGGTTGAGCTCGAAACGATGAATAACATCTTCGGAGGAACGTTCGGCGCGCGGCTGAACATGAATCTGCGCGAGGATAAGCATTGGTCGTATGGCGCGGGTTCCGTACTGTACGCGGCGCGAGCGCAGCGTCCGTTTCTGGCATATGCCTCGGTGCAGGGTGACAAAACGGCCGACTCGATCGCCGAGATCCTGAAGGAGGTTTCGGGAATCGCGGGCGACCGACCGATTTCAGTCGAGGAATTGGAGAAGGTAAAGCAGCAGCAAATCTTCGAACTTCCGGGCTCATTCGAAACGATGAACTCGGTGGGGACGCTCTTTGGCGATCTGCTGCAGCTTGGCCTGCCGCTCGATTATTACAACTCGTACGTGCAACGGGTGGCTTCGTTGCAGGTTGGAGATATCGAAAACGCTGCCCGATCGTTGCTCCGCCCCGATCAGATGATCTGGATGGTAGTTGGGGACAGAGCTGCGATCGAAAAGCCTTTGCGCGAGTTAGGGATTGGGAAAATCGTTTCCGCGGCAGTGTAGGGGCCGAATCGTTTGTACTTTCGCCGCCGAAGGGCTTTTAGCTACGCAGCAGAGCCGGGATTTAGATTCCTGGCGAAAGGCAAAGCGGTTAGTCCAGAGATTCCGGTTCGATGGCGGCCTGCTCTCCGGTGATCTTCTTTTCCCAGTACTTACGCACCCAGGCTTCCCAACTCTTGCCCGCCGCCGTATCGCGGCCGCTAAAACTCAGGCTCGCGATGTCAGAGAAAGGCACGCTCTGTCGAGGGCTGCCGTCCGCAGGAAGGATCCGCACCAGCGAGGCCGCAAGTGTCTGACCTTGACGGCGGTCGTAGAGGTATCCTTCTACGCGGGTGCCGTCTTTGCGTGTAATTGTGATATCCCCGCGATAGTCGAACGCCTTTTCGAGAGCTTCGCGGATGTCCTGATCGGATGCAAGCTCAGGGATCCAGCCCTGGAGCTTTTCATGGACGAAGCCTGCGGCAACTTCCTGTTCGTCCGGCCGTTGAGGCGTTTCGCTCAAGCTCGAGTCTCGTCCGCCGCTTTGATCTGAACCAAAGGATTGTAGGAATGGACCGGGCGGTAGGTCTGGTTCAGCAGCGCTTTCGCGTCTTCGTCTTTATAGCCGCTGAAGACCGCGGCCTTGGCCATGGCAATGAAGCCTTTGAGCGAGCCGAATGCATAGTCAACGGCCGATGCCTCGTAGCCACTGTGAACCATGCAGTTGGCGCACTTGGGATTGCCTGACTCAGTGCCATACCCGGCCCAGGCGGTCTCGGCCATGAGTTCCCCAAAAGTATCGGCATAGCCGTCCTGGAGTAGATAGCAGGGTTTCTGCCAGCCGAAGACATTGTAGGTGGGCATGCCCCAGGGAGTGCAGCTGAAATTGCGCTTGCCCATCAGGAATTCGCCGAAAAGCGGGGACATATTGAAGCGCCAGTTGGACTTTCGATTCGAAAGAATCGCTCGGAATAAGCGGCGCGTGCGTGCCCTTCCAAGGAAATGTGATTGGTCGGGCGCCTTGTCGTACGAATAGCCTGGAGCAATCATCATGCTTTCGACACCGACTTCCATCATTTCGTCGAAGAATTCGCGCACGCTATTGGGGTCTGCTCCATCAAACAGCGTCGTGTTTGTGGTCACGCGAAAGCCTCGAGCCAGTGCTGCCCGGATGCCGTTCATGGCGAGATCATGGCCGCCCTCCCGGCAAACGGAGAAATCGTGATGTTCCTTCTGCCCGTCGACATGAACAGAAAATGCGAAATACTTGCTTGGCTCGAATAAATGAAGTTTCTCTTCCAGGAGCAATGCGTTGGTACAGAGATAAATGAATTTCTTGCGGGCTACCAGACCGGCGACAATTTCCTGGATTTGCGGATGCATCAGCGGCTCACCACCTGGAATGGCCACCGAAGGCGCACCGCATTCCTCGACGGCTCGGAAACACTCTTCCGGTGTGAGCTGGCGCTTCAGGACATGCGGCGGATATTGGATTTTGCCGCAACCAGCGCAAGCCAGATTACAGCGGAAAAGCGGCTCAAGCATGAGCACAAGTGGATACCGTTTCCTACCTGCGAGCTTTTGACGAAGCACGTAGGTCACCATGGTCCACATTTCTGAAGCGGATACACTCATATGAACGACACGACTCGGGAAGCAATTGAACCCTATTGGCTGCTCGCGAATCTATAGACCATCGTAGCCGATTGTCTACGACATACGGCTCCACCAGTAAACAATATTGCAACTGGTTGTTATAATTCGGCTATAAGTCTTTTTATGGTATCGCTTGGTCCTGCCGATAACACTGCGGCGACCGCCTCCACTACCGTGCCGGAGGCTGTCAAAAAAATTATTCTGCTGAAGCCGCGCGGCTTCTGCGCCGGAGTCGTTCGCGCTATCGACGTTGTCAGAATCTCGCTCGATCTATACGGTGCACCGATTTACGTCCGTAAAGAAATCGTGCATAACCGGCATGTAGTAGAGGAGTTGCGGAGCGCCGGAGCGATATTTGTCGAAGAGTTGAGCGAAGTGCCCGAGGGGGGGCGAGTAATTTTCAGCGCCCACGGAGTCTCCCCAGCCGTGCGGATCGAGGCCAAAGAACGCCGCCTCCAGGTGATCGATGCAACGTGCCCGCTGGTAACCAAGGTTCACTTGGAAGCCGTCCGATTCGCCAAGCAGGGCTACACAATCATCCTGATCGGCCACCGTGACCATGATGAAGTCATTGGAACACTTGGGGAAGCCCCGGAGAACACGTTTCTAGTCTCGGATGTTGAAGATGTCGATCGATTGCAGATCCCTGACCCCGAGAAGATGATTTATCTTACACAGACCACGCTTTCCCTGGACGAGACCAGCGACATCGTAAGGCGTTTACAGGAGCGGTTTCCGCATATTATCGGGCCGAAGACCCAGGATATTTGCTACGCAACCGAGAACCGGCAGCTCGCCGTCAAAGCGGTAGCTCCGCTTTGTCAGGCTTTGCTGGTGGTAGGTTCGCAAAACAGCTCTAATTCGCGTCGGTTGGTCGAAGTGTGTGCGAAGGCCGGCGTGCCGGCGTATCTGCTCGACGATTGCAGCGAAGTAGAGGCGCAGATGCTGAGCGGCGTGGATACCGTGGCTGTAACAGCCGGGGCGTCAGCTCCGGAGCACCTCGTAGAGGAATTGATAAGTCATTTGAAAGACAAAGGATATACAAATCTGGAGGAAGCCGAGATCAAAGAAGAGGATGTGCGCTTCACTCTTCCTGCCGATCTCGAGAGCTTTACACCTCGGCTACATACGGTCCGCACATGATTGCCATCATGATTTTTCCAACCGATGAAGTCTAGCGTCCAAACACAAGAATTCCTCGATCTGGCAGTTCGCGATGCCATTACCAGGGCATCGAGCTCGCTTTTTGAACGTCAATCGCCCGAAGGGTACTGGTGGGCCGATCTTCGCGCGGATTCGACCCTTGAATCGGACTATATTCTGATGGAGCTTTGGCTACATCCGCCCGTTGACGGGGTCTGGAACCCTCCAACCAGAGCCAAAGTAGACCGCGCCGTGCAGGCGATCGTTGCCCGGCAGCTGGCGGATGGCGGCTTCAACATTTATCTCGAAGGTCCGTCTGAGGTCAACGCTTCGATCAAAGCGTATTTCGCGCTGAAAGTAGCGGGGCTTTCACCGAACGATCTTCGGATGGAGCGGCTCAGAAACCGCATTTTGGAACTTGGCGGATTGCAGGCTGCAAACAGCTACGTCCGCACCAATTTAGGCCTTTTCAACCTGTTTCCGCGGGATGCATGCCCATCGATACCGCCGGAAATTATTCTGCTGCCGTTTAAGTTCATCTACCGGATGTCGTCGTGGACTCGAGCGATCGTGCTTTCACTTTCTATCGTGCATGCCGCGAATCCACAACGCCCCGTGCCGTCCGGCCTGACCCTCGAGGAGTTGTTTTTGCCTGGAGCCCCGATGCTTCCGGAGCGGGACCCGAAGTTGCTCAGCTGGCGCAATCTCTTCCTTCTGCTCGATTCGTTTCTGAAGCGCTGGGAGAAATTGGGTTTGCACGTTGTCAGGAATCATGCCATTAAGAAGTGCGGCGAGTGGATGATCGAGCACTTCGAGGCGTCCGACGGTCTTGGCGCGATTTACCCATCGATGCAATATGCGGTGATGGCATTGGATGTTCTCGGCTATCCGGCGGATCATCCCTTGCGCGTCGAAGCGCAGAAACAGTTCAATAATCTGATGGTCGACGATGGGGAGCGCGGCTTCTACATGCAGCCGTGTTTTTCACCGGTCTGGGATACCGCTATCGCCGCGTTTGCCCTCGCCGAAGGCGGCTGCGTTCCTCAGAAAGCCTTAAGCCGAACCGCCGATTGGCTCATTACAAAGGAGATAAGACGGAAAGGCGACTGGTCGGTGAAGCGGCCCAAAGCCGAACCTTCGGGCTGGGCGTTTGAGTTTAACAACGACTTTTACCCAGACGTTGATGATACGGCGATGGTGCTGCTCGCCCTTGACAGGATTCCCGCCTCGGATGAGCAGAGCCATCGGGCGTGCGTGGAGCGCGCGATTAATTGGCTGTTCGCCATGCAGGGTAAGGACGGCGGCTGGGCCGCCTTCGATGTCGATAACGACTGGAATATCCTCAGTTACGTACCGTTTGCTGATCACAATGCGATGCTCGATCCTTCCTGTCCCGATATTACGGGCAGGGTCTTAGAGGCTTTGGTTGAGTGCGGCGTCCCGACGGACCATCCTTCAATTAAGAAAGGAGTCACGTATCTGCTACGGGTCCAGGAGGCGGACGGAAGCTGGTATGGACGCTGGGGCGTGAATTACATTTATGGCACTTTCCTTGCGCTGCGCGGACTGAGAGCCGCAGGCGTGGCCGAGAACGAGCCAAGCATTCAACGTGCTCTCGAGTTCATCCGGGCCTATCAGAATCGAGACGGGGGTTGGGGCGAAAGCTGCGCCAGCTACGACGAGAACGTTTTTATTCCGAATCTCAGTACCCCCTCGCAGACCGCCTGGGCAATTCTTGCTTTGCTGGCCGGAGGCGATGTGCGAAGTGAGAGCCTCCATAACGGTGTTGAGTACCTGGTTACGACACAGCGCACGGATGGCAGCTGGGCCGAAAATTACTGTACGGGGACGGGATTTCCGCGGGTGTTCTATCTCGCTTACACGGATTACCGCAATACGTTTCCGTTGCTGGCGCTCTCGACTTATCGTAAGGCGATGGCGGCGACGGATGATACGACAACTCTGAAACAACAGAAACCGCAAATGCTAGAGCGTCATCGGCCGCGAACGGAGCACGCTGTCAGCGCCTCCTATGCCTGCAGTTTTGAGACTCAGCCGCTCTCAAAGTCAGCTTCGAATGTATGACTCCTATGTGGCCCGATGACTTAGCAATTGCACTAAGTCGTCTTTGACCTTGCCTACCACTTTAGTCACTGGCGCGAGCGGATTCATTGGCTGGCATGTAGTCCGTCTGCTCACTGAGCGTGGTCACCGGGTTCGTGCGCTCTGTCGTCCGAACAGTATTATTCGCGAACTCAACGTCGAGCGCGTAACTGGGGATTTGCGCGATTCAGCTTCACTTGCGGCAGCAGTCGAGGGCTGCGATTATCTCTTTCATGTAGCTGCGGATTACCGTCTATGGGCGCCCGATCCAAAGGTGATCTATCAATCAAACGTAATTGGAACCGCGAACATACTGGATGCTGCAGAACGCGCCGGCGTGCAGCGAATTGTGTACACCAGCACAGTTGGCTGCATCGGGATGTCAAGCGGGACCTCCGGAGATGAGAGTAGTCCCGTATCCATTAACGACATGGGCGGTCATTATAAGCGCTCGAAATGGCTCGCTGAACAGATTGCACTCGAGAAGGCTCGCGCCGGACAGCCGATTGTGATCGTGAATCCCACTGCGCCTGTGGGCGATCACGACTGGCGGCCCACGCCGACTGGCAACATTATCCTGAATTTTCTCCGCAACAAGTTGCCTGCCTTTGTTGACACCGGTTTGAATCTGGTGGATGTGCGCGACATAGCCGAGGGGCATCTGCTCGCAGCGGAAAAAGGACGACCAGGGGAGCGATACATACTTGGCTGTCAGAATCTGACGTTGCAGCAAATCCTCGGCCGGCTTGCTCAGTTATCGGGAAAGGCAGCGCCAACCACCCGCATTCCATATGCGTTGGCTTACGTTGCTGGTCTGGCTACGACGGCCTGGGCCAACCTTAGCGGCAAAGAGCCGATCGCGCCCCTGGAAGGGGTGAAGATGGCGCGCGGCAAGATGTTTGTGAGCCATGAGAAAGCGGCGACTACCTTAGGTTTTTCGCCCGGACCGGTGGATGACGCATTGGGACGGGCTATCGGATGGTTTCGCGCGAACGGTTACGTCTGACGGGCCGGGACCTGGAAATCATGGCAATTCTCTATGTGGCGTCAGAAGCAGCCGAGCTGAAACCGTTTGCCGACCACTTGACCGGTCTTCGAAAATTGAAGTGGCCCCTGGATTATGCCTGGGAAGGCATTTGGGAGGGTCGGCGAATGTTGCTTGCCGCCAACGGCGCGGGACCGAAACTGGCCGCTCATGTGGTCGAGATCGCGATACGTGCCGCGATGGCGGCTGAACTGTCGTCTTCCAAGCTGGAAGCGGTGGTGAGCACGGGGTATTGTGGAGCGCTCGATCCCGCATTGAACGAGTCTCAAATCGTAGTGGCAACGCGCGTGATTTCTCTGGCAAGCGGTGAAGCATTTGATTGTACTGAAATTTCGGCTGAAAGCGAATTTGTTTCAGGGTCGATCGCATCACAGGACCGTGTGGCCAACGACAGCTTTGAGAAAACGCGACTCTTCGGCGAGGGTAGCGTGGCGGTGGAGATGGAAGCAGCTGGGGTAGCGGCCCGGACAAAGCGCGCCGGCCTGCCTTTCTGCTGCATCAAAGTAGTGTCGGATCGTGCAGATGAATCGTTCCCTTTTGACTTGAACCTGATGCGCTCACCCGAGGGACGAATCGCCCGTGGGAAAATTGGAGTGCACGCTCTGACGCATCCGAAGGCTATTTCATCCTTGCTCCGGTTGAGACGCCGCAGCGAGAGCGCGGCTAAAGTTTTGGGGGAGTTTCTTGTCAGTAGCAGAGTCATTGCAAACGCGGCCAGCTTGCAACCCGAATCCTGACACTCTCGCTGTTCCACGAGAGATGCGGGCGGCGGTGTATGCCGGCCGGAGCCGCGTTGAAGTGCGCATGGTTCCCACTCCCTCCATCGGCCCCGGCGAAATACTCGTGCGGGTCGAAAGCTGCGGTATTTGTCACACCGACTTAAAAAAGATCGAATACGATCTCCTGCCGGCGCCTCGTATTTATGGACATGAGACTGCCGGTCTTGTGGTAAACGCAGGCAGCCGGGTGAGCCGGTTCCATCCGGGCGACCGGGTAATCGTTTTTCATCACGTTCCGTGTGGACGATGCTTCTATTGCCTCCGTAAACTTTATGCGCAGTGTGCGACCTACAAAAAGGTGGGAGTAACCGCGGGCTATGAGCCGGCCGGCGGAGGTTTTTCACAATACGTTCGCGTCATGGATTGGATCGTGGAACGGGGTGTCGAGCAAATCCCCTTGGGAGTGTCGTTTGATCAGGCCTGCTGGGTTGAGCCAGTCAATACATGCCTGAAGGCGGTCCGCCTCCTCAATATTGAAAAGGGGGACACTGTGGCCGTTCTCGGTCAAGGGGCGATAGGGCTGACCTTTACCATGCTGTTGCAGCGCGAAGGTGTGCACGTTTTCTCGACCGACGGGATCGGATTCCGACGGACGATGGCGGAGCGGTATGGCGCTCAGGCTTTTGACCCATCAAATCCTGACTTCGAGCGGGCAATGAAAACGATCACCGAGGGCCGCGGCGCTGATGCAGTTATACTTGCGACGAGCGCCCCCAATCTGGTGGAACAAGCGATTCGCATTTCTCGTCCTGGGGCACAGATCCTGTTGTTTGCGCAGACGTCAGCGAACGAACGCATCGAAATCCCGGGCGCGGACGTCTGTGTGGGTGAGCGCATGCTTCTCGGTTCTTACAGTGCGAATATCGACCTCCAGGCGGAATCGACACGTCTTGTCTTTGGTGGCGAACTGCCGCTCGAAGAACTTATTTCCGATCGCATGCCACTTGACCGGATCAGCCGGGGGATCAGCATAGCGCAGCGGCCGAGTGAGCGCTCGCTTAAAGTCGTGATCCATCCGCAGGAGCGCCTGTAATGGCGACAAGTCTGGAGTTTGCAAATTCGGCCATTTTTCCAAGCGGAGAGCTGGGCGGCGTCATGCAAGCAGCCGTTCTCTATGGCAAGGAGGACGTAAGACTCGAGACGGTCCCAGTCCCATTTCTGAAGCGTGGCGAGCTTCTGGTCCGAGTACGAGCCGCTCTGACCTGCGGCACCGATGTTAAGGTATATCGCCGTGGTTATCACGCGCGGATGATTCAACCACCCTCCCTTTTCGGTCATGAAATGGCTGGGGACGTGGTGGCGGTGGGTGATGCCGTATCTGAATTCCGCATCGGACAACGCGTCGTCGCAGCGAATTCGGCCCCCTGCGACAGCTGCTTCTTTTGCAAGCGCGGTCAGCCCAATCTCTGCGAGGATCTGCTGTTCAACAATGGCGCATATGCCGAATTCATGCGCATTCCAGCGAGACTGGTGCGTAGGAACACATATGTCATCCCGGAAGGCGCTTCCTATCGAGATGCGGCTCTGGTAGAACCATTGGCGTGTGCGCTGAGGGGACTGGACGAATGCCATATTCAACCCGGCGACTCGGTTGCCGTCATGGGTCTTGGACCGATTGGGCTGATGCTGGTCCGGCTCGCAACACAAGTTTATGGCGGTCGGGTGATTGCCGTGGCGCGACGCCCCGAACAGATCGACCGCGCAAAATTACTAGGCGCCGAGTGGGGGGTTGAACTCAATCGCAGCGTGGAACCGGCTAACAACCGCCTGGCGATTGCGGAAATCAAGGACGTTACGGGCGGGCGAGGCGCGGACGTGGTGATTGAAGCGATCGGCCGCCCTGAAGCTTGGGAGCTGGCCACCTTCTTTGTGCGTAAGGGCGGTCTGATCAATTTCTTCGGGGGTTGCCCAAGCGGCGCCAAGGTCGGCCTCGACACGACATTGCTTCATTACGGCGAGATCACCTGTAAAGCTAGTTTTCATCACACCCCCGCGCACGTTCGCCGTTCCCTCGAACTGGTTTCAGAGAAAACGATCAAGGCAGCGCATTTCGTCAATCATGAGGAACCGCTGACTGCACTGCCGCGCGTGCTTCACGATCTGGCCAACCACCGCAATGGCCAGATCAAAACAGCCATTATTCCCTGAAAGACAGTTTCGTTTTGCCAGTCGGTCACTTTCAGCCCAAAGAATACCTGCAACGTGTCTCTGCGGGGGCGGCGGCGTGCTCGGAAGCAGAATCGCTCGACTATACTCGGTGGCTTGCAACCCATCATTACGAAAATTTCCAGGTTGTCAGTTTTTTACTTCCTAAGAAGCTGCACCAGGATTTTTACAATGTCTATTCGTTTTGCAGGTGGGCCGACGACCTGGGCGATGAGATCGGCGATCCGTCAGAGAGCCTGCGACTGCTGGCCTGGTGGCGCAAGGAGCTGTTCGCCATGTATCAGGGCGAAGCCTCGCACCCAGTCTTCGTCGCGCTGCGCGGCACGGTTGTCCGTCATGACATTCCCGTAGATCCCTTTGATCGTCTGATCCGCGCGTTCGAACAGGACCAGACGATAACCCGCTATCGAGATTTTGACGAGCTGTTCGGTTACTGTGAGAACTCAGCGAATCCGGTGGGGCATCTTGTGCTCTATCTCTGCGGCTACCGCGATCAAGAGCGACAACGGATTTCCGATTTTACGTGCACTGCGCTGCAGCTTGTGAATTTCTGGCAGGACGTAACGGTGGATCTCGAGAAAGATCGCGTCTACCTTCCGCTCGCGCTTCTTGCTCAGCACGGCTATACCCTCGAAGAATTATTCGCTCGCCGGTACAACCAGGCGTTTTGCTCGGCGATGGCCGAAGCTGTTGATGTTACCGAAGGACTATTTCGCAACGGCCTCCCGCTGGTCAAAATGGTGGACCGGCGGCTTTCGCTAGACTTGGATCTGTTCAGTCACGGCGGTATTAAGCTTTTGCGGAAGATCCGACTCGATAATTATGATGTGCTGACGCAGCGCCCTCACATTTCGAAAGCGGAACGCGCCGGCATTCTTCTGCAGTGTCTCCGCCGCCTGATGCCTTTCTGAAATGGGCTCCGAGGAATTTGTGTCTTCTGAACAACCGGAGACAACCGCAGCTCTCGAGGCGACCGATGTCGCAGCCTCCTATCGCTACTGCACGCAGATTGCGAAGCAGCGAGCTAAGAATTTCTACTATTCCTTCCTCCTGCTCGAAAAACCGCAGCGCGAGGCAATGTGCGCTATTTACGCGTTCATGCGGCTATGCGACGATCTGAGCGACGATCCGGTGACTACAGACACAGCGACGCTTCGGCAAGCTGTAGGCGAGTGGCGGCGAAAGCTGGACCGGGCGCTTTCGGGAGATGTGAGCGGACATGCGCTGTGGCCGGCCTTTCATGACACGGTCGCGCGTTACCGTATTCCTCAACGCTACTTTCATGAAATGATCGATGGGATCTTATCGGATCTCGAGCCGACTGCCGTTCAAACGTTCGATCAGCTCTACCGTTATTGCTACCGTGTTGCTTCGGTCGTGGGATTGACCGTGATTCATATCTTCGGGTTTCGTTCGCCAAAGGCTTTGATGCTTGCCGAAAAGTGCGGCGTCGCATTTCAGTTGACGAATATTTTGCGCGACGTGCGGGAAGATGCGGGGATGCACCGGGTGTATCTGCCCAATGAGGATTTGGAGCGCTTTGGTGTTGCGGTGGAGCAACTGCGATCGGGTGTTGAAGACGAGCGCTTCCGCGATCTCATGAAGTTCGAGGCCGCACGCGCACGCTCGTACTATCAGAGTTCCGCGCCCTTGATCGACCTGATCGATCCGAAGAGCAGACGGTCGTTATGGGCGTTGCGTGCCGTTTATATGAAACTCCTGAAGAAGATCGAGAAGAGCGATTATAGCGTCCTGAGCCGTCGGATCAGTGTTGCGAAGCCGGTAAAGATCAGCCTTTTATTCTGGGCATTTTTCCCGAAATAGACAATGCAGCACTATGCTGCCGCGGAGCCCACCCCCCATTCTTTGTCGATTAACCCATCCAGGTATCGCTTCGAATCCGCTATGTCGTGTTCCTGCTCAGGACCCGAAATTTCACGCTCGATCGTAATTGGACCTGTATAGGAGAGCCGGTAAAGCCCAGCGATCACTTCTGGAAATCGCACTCTGCCTTTACCGATTGCGGTCTCCTCACCGAGCCCGTAAGGATCCTTTGGATACAAACCATCCTTTGCATGCATGCCGCGCACATGTTGTCCCAAAACATCGAGTGCGCCTACAGGCTCGCCTCGCCCGTAAAGAATCAAGTTAGCTACATCCAGATTGACGGCGAGGTTATCGAGTCCCACATCTTGAATCGTGCGTAGCAGAGTGATAGGCGTCTCCTGCCCGGTTTCCATGAGAAACGTTTGTCCGTTGTTTCTTAGATAGGTGGCTATGTCGCGAATCACTTTTACAGCTTCGCCGTAAAGTGCGTTGTTCGGATTCTCCGGTATGAAGCCGCAGTGTGTATGCACAGCTTTTACGCCGCACGATCTGGCAAGGTCAGAGGCACGTTTCAAGGCATCTACTCTCTCTGCCCGAGTGTCGCGAGGAATGATACCGATAGTTTTGGGGCCGTCGCGCAGCGTCCAAACCATTCGGCCCTCACCTAATGTTATTAGTGCCGTGATTTCGATCTGGTATTTCGCGGCCGCGTCCTTAATGGGCATAGCCAGGTCTGCCGGAGCGCGCCCCACGCTCATCTGGCACGTCGTAAAACCGAGGCGCTTCACTCTCGCCAAGGCTTCGTCAGGCGACTCATCCTTTCCTGCACTGACCACAATTCCCAGCCGAGGGCGCAATTTTCCAGAGTTTGAGCTTGCTGAAATATTCGCAGGAAGGGCTGCTTGGGCGGCCACACCAAGACCGGCTTGCAAAAAGGTTCGTCGATTCGTTCTCATCGTGAACATAGTATCTGGTTCTTGCGTACAGCTTACTGTGGTCCTGACAACGGCTCAAGGCTCAACATCTCTAAAGACCGCAGCGATCATTGATAGCGCACTGACGAAATGGAATAGCAGCCCGCTCTGTTTCCCCGACCTGGGTCCGCCATGGCTCACACAGGAACAAGGGCGTCGAGAGAATTTCATTGATCGCGATCTGGTTCTTATTGATCAAGAACTGAGTAGGTTCGAGGCGAACGCCAGGCGATTCAAACGTGCAGACGCCGAACGAACGGTTGCACGGATCGTTCCGCTGATGACGGGTATCACAGAGCATGCCCTTGACCTTGAGAATTCCTATGTTCGTTCGCTGCTAAATGAAGGCCTCTCGGGAATCAGCCTCGATCTGCTCCATGGTGCGCGCAAGCTCGATCCGGCGATCGGACTGGCAGATGTGCTTCAGGCCGCGCGAAACGCGTGGACAGCGTGCGCTCTCCAGGTCTTGCTCGGCAAGCCCTTGCGCCTCACACCAAGCATCTTCGCCTACAGTCTCCTTTACCCTTATAGCGATAACTATCTCGACGACCCTGCTGTTTCGTCGGATACAAAGGTGCGTTTCAATGAACGTTTCGGTCAGCGGCTCCATGGCGTTGAGCTTTCTCCACGAGACAATCGCGAATCGATCATCTGGAAACTGGTCGGTCTGATTGAATCCGAGTATCATCGCAAGAGTTTTCCGCAGGTATACGAGGGGCTTCTCGCCATTCACTCGGCGCAGCAGGAAAGCGTCCGGCAATTACACGATCCGGCAAGATTCCGCGACGATGTTGCCATTCTAACGATTACTAAGGGGGGCACGTCTGTGCTGGCGGACGCTTACTTGGCGGCTGGAGATTTGAGCGACGAGGAAGCGCGCGTTGCATTTGAGTGGGGTGTCGTTCTCCAGTTAGGCGATGATCTGCAGGACTTCAGGGCGGACCAGCTGCGGGGCTCCTGTACACTGTTCACGCAGGCCGGAGGGCAAGGACCGCTCGACGGGGTCACTAACCAAACATTCCATTTTGCCGAAACAGTGATGGAAGGTCTGCAACAGCTTGCAACCTGCTGTCAGTCGTTGAAGGATTTGCTGGCCCGCAGTTCTCGCCTTCTATTAATTCGCAGTGCTGCTGGAATTCCAGAGTTTTATACTCATGCATACCTGGAAGATCTGGAGCGGCACTCACCTCTTCGCTTCGACTTTCTTCGCAGTCGCGAAAACAGTCTCGCCCACCATAGCCGCTCCGCAGGCCGTATTTTTGAGAAGCTCGGCGCGCGCTGACCCCGCTGGATTCGCTGCTCCGCGCTGAGGACTGCAAGAATGAAAAAGATTCGATGGCGCGTATCGTCCTCAACACCTTCGGTTCCTTTGGCGATCTGCACCCATTTCTGGCGATCGCGATCGCACTCAAGCATCGCGGTCACACGGCTGTCGTCGCAACTTCAGAAATCTATCGCGCCAAGGTAGAAGCAGAAGGTGTTGCGTTTGCGGCCGTTCGCCCGGATGTCGGGCAATTGATCAATGACCGCGAATTGATCGAGCGGGTGTGGCACCCTGTGCGAGGCACGGAATATCTCCTGAAGCATGTCATTTTGCCGCCTGTCGAAGAAAGCTTCCAGGATCTCGAATTTGCTTCGCGCAACACCGATCTGCTGATCACGCACACCGCGGCTTTTGCGGGACCGATTGTGGCCGAGAAACTGAACCTCCCCTGGCTTTCGGCCGTCCTGCAACCGATGGTTTTCTTTTCTCGTTTCGATCCGCCCGTCTTGGGACCCGTTCCCTGGCTGCGGCATTTATACCCGCTGGGCCAATGGCCCTTTGCAGCGGTATGTGCGCTTGCCCGCCGTCAGCTGTGGAACTGGTTAAAACCGATTCAAGATTTGCGGCGCCGCCTCGGACTCAATACGCAACTCCACCCTATGTTCGAAGGACAGTTTTCACCGTCCGGGACACTCGCCTTGTTCTCCAGACATTTCGCCGCTCCCCAGGTTGACTGGCCGCCGAACGTCGCGCAGTGTGGATTCGTGTTCTATGATCGTCTGGGCCCGACGCTTTCGGGTGATTCGATCCGTGACGATTTGACAGAAGAAGTGGCAAGGTTTCTGTCGACGGGTTCGCCACCGGTGGTGTTCACTCTCGGCTCCTCCGCGGTGATGCATCCCGGCGAATTTTTCCAAGAGAGTCTCGCAGCCGCGCGAAAGTTGGGCTTTCGGGCTATCCTGCTGACCGGCGCGCTTTCGCAGCGCCAGTTATCGGCCGTTCTGCCCGACTCCGTTTTGGTAGTTCCTTATGCGCCATATTCGACACTGCTACCGGGTGCTTCAGTAATAGTTCATCAAGGAGGCATCGGCACAACCGCGCAGGCGCTCGATGCGGGGCGCCCCATGCTGGTGGTGCCGTGGGCGCATGACCAGGCTGATAATGCCGAACGGCTTCGCAAACTCGGTGTCGCTCGTACGCTCAGGCGGAAGCGCTATACGGCGGCAAGCGCAGCACGCGAACTGCGCACGCTATTAAACGAACCTGTATTCACAGAGGCATCCACCGGATTCCGCGGGCGTCTGTCAGCGGAAAATGGCGCTCTGGCTGCCTGTGATCAGATCGAGCGATGCCTCGCTAAGCTACCGCTTCTTACGCACTAGCCTGCGCGCTTTGCGAACAACCGAAGGTGTGACGGCGAAGGATTCATTGACGAGCGTTGCCTGCTGATCGGCATGAACCTTGTGGGCGCCGGTAGCCGGGCTGGCCGCAGTGGGCCGCCCGATATAGCGCAATTGCCGGCCCTGGCCACCGGGATTTATCACCGCTTGCATCTGTTCCTCTACGAAATACCATGCGCCCATGTTTTCGGCCTCTTCCTGGACCCAAAAAAGCTCAGCCGCGTCGGGATAGCGCCGCAAAATATCGGTCAGGCGCTGTAGCGGGAACGGATATAGCTGCTCTACGCGAATGATCGCGATGTCGCTGCGCCCCAATTCCTCTCTCTTATTGACCAAATCGAAGAACACCTTCCCTGAACAGAGCAGGATGCGCCGCACCTGGCTGCCTACGTACTGTGGATCGCCAATTACTTCCTGAAATGCTCCGCTAGTAAGCTCCTCGAGATGAGAAGCACCCTTGGCATATCGCAATAGCGACTTGGGCGTGAAAATAATTAGCGGCTTGCGAATACCGCGCCGATCCGCGCCGCAGTGCATCTGGCGTCGCAGAAGGTGAAAATATTGTGCAGGTGTCGTGCAGTTGCAAACTTGAATGTTGTTTTCCGCAGAGAGCTGCAGGAAACGTTCGATGCGAGCGCTCGAGTGCTCCGGTCCTTGTCCTTCGAGCCCGTGAGGAAGCAGAAGAACAAGTCCGCTAGGTTGATTCCATTTGGACTCCGCCGAAACCACAAACTGGTCGATGATGATCTGCGCGCCATTAGCAAAATCCCCGAATTGTGCTTCCCACATGACAAGTGTTAGAGGGTCGGCCACGCTATAGCCAAACTCGAAGCCCATCACCGCATATTCGCTAAGCAAACTATCCACCGCCTCAAATTTGGCCTGTTTCGGGCCGAGATGCTTGAGGGGACAATAGCCTTCACCGGTTTCGTAATCGCTAAATTCGAGGTGCCGCTGTGTAAAGGTTCCGCGTGTGACATCCTCGCCGCTAAGGCGCACCGGTGTACCTTCGAGGACCAGAGTGCCGAAGGCGAGGGTCTCGGCAAATCCCCAGTCGATCGGAGCTCCCCTAAGCACTTCGCGCCGGCGGTCGAGTAGCGACTTGAGCTTCGGATGGAGATTGAAGTCCTCGGGAAGCACCGTACATTTCTCGACAACCTTGACCAGCGTGTTGTAGTCAGCCGCCGTTGAAGGGCTCGGCTGCATCACTTCTTCAACGGGAGCCTCGGCGAACTCCTCTATGGTGAATTGCTCACGGTTCTTCTTGGCCTCGTCGTACGTTTTGTTAAGACGGTTGCGCGCCTGCTCTCGCAAGCCTTCCACATGCTCCGCATCCACAAACTTTTCGCGAATCAGCCGGTCGGCATACTGCGTGGAAACCATTGGCGTGTTTTTGATTTTGCGGTACATTGCCGGCTGCGTATAACTCGGATCGTCGGCTTCGTTGTGGCCCTGACGCCGGTAGCCGATCAGGTCGATCACAACGTCTCGCTTAAAGCGCTGCCGGAAATCATAAGCCAGTTGGGCGGCACGGAGACACGCCTCCGGGTCGTCCGCGTTGACATGAAAAATGGGCGCCTGAACCGCCAGGGCGATATCGGTGCAATAGATGCTACTGCGTCCGTCGAGCGGATTCGTGGTGAAACCGATCTGATTATTGGTAACGACGTGGATGGTGCCGCCCGTTGTGAAGCCGTCGAGTTGTGACATCTGCAGGGTTTCCGCGACGACACCCTGGCCAATCAGCGCGGCATCGCCGTGAACCAGAATGGGCAGCACCCGCTCACGCTTTTCATCGCCAATCCGATCTTGTTTCGGGCGCACAAGCCCTTCGACGACCGGATCAACCGCCTCCAGGTGACTTGGGTTGAACGCTACCGAGACCAGGATCTCCTTGCCCAGCGTAGAGCGATGAATGCCGCTCGCGCCCAAGTGGTATTTCACGTCGCCCGAACCCTGCACACTCTCCGGATCTGGCTCCCCCTCAAACTCCGAGAAGACCTGAGACATCGATTTTCCAACCACGTTGGCTAACACGTTCAGACGGCCGCGATGCGCCATACCGATTACAGCTTCGTGGGCGTTATCATTTGCGGCACGCTCCAAGATCTCGTCGAGCGCAGCAATCGTACTTTCCAGTCCTTCAAGGCCGTAACGCTTTTGGCCAACGAACCGCGTCTGCAGGAAATGTTCGAACTCCTCGGCCTGAATTAGGCGGCTCAGAATCCGACGCCGGACCACATCGTCCAACTTCCAGGAATTCATGGTGCCTTCCATGCGGTCCTGCAGCCACTGTTTCTGTTGCGGAGCCTGGATGTGCATGTACTCGACACCGATTGAACCGCTATACGTAGTCCGTAAGCGTTCTAAGATCTCGCGCAAAGTCTCATACGGCTGCATGTAAGAACCGATCGCGCCGCTGGGTGCTTTCACAGCACCGGCCAGGAATGGCCGGTCCAGATCCCAGATCGAGAGCCCGTAGCTCGCCGGATCAAGCTCCGGATGGTATGCGGGATCGTTGCCCAAGGGGTTCGTGTTCGCCAGCAAATGGCCGCGAATCCGATACGAGTTGATGAGCTGGATGACTGCGGCTTCCTTTGCTACATCGGCATTCACGGCGACGCCCATGCCCAGGCGGCCGGGAGTTATCTGCTGATCGGGCTGCCAGCGCACCGGCATGTAGGGGATTTTCAGGTCGCGAAAGATGCCTTCATAGAAGGAATCTTCGCCCATTAGAAGCTGCTGGAGCTTCGCAAGGAACGCTCCGGATTCCGCACCCTGAATAATACGGTGATCGTATGTGCAGGTGACGGTTACGACCTTGCTCAGACCGAGCACTGCTTTCGTCTCATCGCTTGCCGCGGCGAACGCCGCAGGATAGTCAATTACACCCGTGGCGATGATTGCACCCTGGCCAGGCATGAGACGTGGAATCGAACCGAGTGTTCCGACTGTGCCGGGATTGGTCAGTGAAATCGTGGTGCCTTCGAAGTCAGCGATTTGGAGCTTGTTCGTGCGGGCTCGCGCCACAATATCGTCGTAGGCAGCAACGAACTGCGCGAAATTCATTCCGTCGGCATTCTTGACGTTAGGAACCTTAAGCGACCGCGAACCGTCTTTGCCAGCGACATCGACGGCTAAGCCGATATTCACCTGGCGTCTCACGACGCGGAATAGTTCGCCGCCGTTCTCGGCGAACGCATGGTTCAAGGAAGGATTGGTTTTCACCGCCTTGACAATGGCCCAGGCAATCAGGTGCGTGAAGCTCAGCTTTCCGCGGCCCTGCAGAACCCGGCGTTTATTGATAACGTTGCGGTTCTCTTCGATCACGCGGACAGGTAGCTGGCGCTGAGACGTGGCCACCGGAATCGAGAGGCTGGCGGCCATATTCTCTGCGATGCGTGCCGCAACGCCGCGCAGCGGAACCAGCTGATCGCTGGCTCCGACGGCTTTCATTTCTTGCTTGTCCTGCGTAACGATGGAGGTTTCGTTGACGGGAGCGGGAGCAGCTGCTGCCCCCGTTTGTCCAACAGGAACCGGTGCAGGCACAGGCGGGTCTTCTTGCAGCTTCTCTTCAGGTGCTTTAGGCTCTTCTCCTGGCTTTTCTACAGAAGTGGCGGGCGCCGCTTCAATGGGAGCTGGGGCAGCCGTTTTGGCCGTCGGCTCCTGCGCGGGTTTGTTATCGCCGTTCTTTCCCGTCCCACCGTTCTGACCGGTGTCCTGGAACAGACGCGTCCATCCCTCGTCGACACTCTTATTATCAAATTGGTACTGATGGTAAAGTTCGTCTTCTAACCAGCTATTTATACCCAGCGATGGGTCTGTGGGTTGCGGCATGTGTGATTTTCTTCGGATCGCGACGATCGCGCGGGCGAGAACGCTGCCCGTGAGGGCGCGGCACTACCTCAAGATATTTCCGTGATTCCATTGTACGAAAGGAAGTCCCTCTGTGGCCGCCCGTCGAAATCCTAACATCGTGCATCTTGCCCTACCCTGGGAAGCGACTTCATGTCCCAAACGCGAACAACGCGCCCGCCGAACGCCAGCATACAATCCGTTGCAGCTGTTGACAACCTCCCGTTACAAGGCGGTTCCGGGCAACCCATTGCGGTTGAGGGGCGACCGCATGAAGTCTTCGCGCTGCAGCGCAACGTATTCGTGCGGCGTGGCCTTTATTGCCTGCGCTGTTCCGGGTTACAGCGCGGCGCGCGTTCAGCCGCTCGAGGCGTTGCACAATGAGTAGTCTGGTCCGCAAACGCCATAGACATTCGTTGGTCTTTCTCCTTTGTTTTTCATTCAGCGCGCAGGCTGCTTGGGCTGTTGAGATCGCAGGACCACTCAGGGCCTCGAATAATGCCAACTACTTCAAGGACGCACACGGTGCCGTTCTGATTCTGAATGGGTCGCAGACGTGGAACACTTTTCAGGATTGGGGCAGTGATGGAGCCGTAAAAACTCTGGAGTTCAATTCCTTCGTCAATTTTCTTACTAACCACGGACACAACTTCACTTTGCTGTGGATCACGGAAATGCCGAAATTCTGCAACCTGCCTACGACTGCGGGTTCTTCGCCGGACTTCACAGTCAATCCTCTCCCATGGCTAAGGACCGGCCCCGGGAAGGCAACCGATGGCGGCTTGCGATTCGACCTGACCAAGTTCGATCAGAGCTTTTTCGATCGTTTACGGACACGGGTTCAGACCTTGCGCAAAGGCGGTATCTACGCTGGCGTCTACTTGTTCACCGGAGAGTGGCTGAACGTTTTTCGCTGCTCCAGCGATGGTTATCCGTTCACACGAGCGAACAACATCAATGGAATTGACGATGGCTACGCCGGCGGAAAAAAGGGGACCGGGACGATCACAATGAGTGCGCCCAACGCCATTACGATGGCGCAGGATGCCTATGTCGAAAAAGTGGTCGACACGCTGAACGATTTGCCAAACGTGCTATGGATTGTTTCTGAGGAAGCTCCCGGGAATTCAACATGGTGGAACAACCACCAGATTTCGCACATCAGAACCTATGAAGCGAAGAAGCCACAACGGCACCCCATCGGACAGGCGGCGCTGATTGATGCTCCGGATACACGTCTTTACGACTCTGATGCGGACTGGGTTGCGCCGCAGGTTAAGATTTCGCCCACTACGTCCTGCGGGGCCGGCAAGCCTACGTGCAAGGTGAATGTGAACGACAGCGATCATTCCTACTTCGGGATGTGGAAGGAGACGCCTCAACAGAACCGAAACTATGCGTGGGAGAACTTCATGGCGGGTAACCAGGTGCTGTTCATGGATCCCTATGTGTTGTACTATCCACGCGAGAGCCGGAACCTGTGTGAATCTCCAAATCACGGCATCTGTAGCGGGCCGGATACACGCTGGGACAATTTCAGGGACACCCTCGGATACATTCTGCGATATTCGCGCAAGTTGCATCTCGGCAATATCGCGCCGCGCCCTGCCCTTTGCTCGACAAAATATTGTCTTGCTCAAACTCCGTCGGCCGGGGCGGAGTATCTCGTCTATGCTCCTTCTGGCGGCTCGTTCACGCTAAATCTCTCAGCAATGCCGGCTACGAGGACATTAGCTGTGGAGTGGTTCAGTCCCTCGACTGGAGCCACCGTCAAAGGCACTCCGGTTTCTGCTGGATCATCCGTTCAGCCGTTCACTTCGCCGTTTGGCGACGACGTGGTGCTGTATCTGGTTGACACTGCGGGACACGCGACCTCGACGATGCAGCGGAATGTGGCGAGCGCGTCTCGCAACCCTTAACCACTGACGGACCTTCCGGCCTTCAAGTCCTTCCACGCCTCGTACCGTGCGCAAATAAGGGTCATAATGACTGGGAGGAACTTGTCATGAATTCACGTCGGCAGTTTCTGACTGCGAGCGTCGCCGCCGGATTATTCCCGCTTGTTCGGGCTCGAGCTAACACCAACACGCCGTATCCCTATTCGGAATTCGAAAAGCGGATTGCCCGGCGTGAGTTTCAGGGCATGACGAAAGATGTCCTTCCAACACCGTGCATGATGGTTGACCTCGAACTCTTTGAGCAGAACATCCGAAAGATGGCCGACCATTCGAAGACCGTAGGTATCAACGTTCGTCCCCATGTAAAAGTGCACAAAAGCGTGGAGGTGGCGAAACGGCAGGTCGCGTTAGGCGCCATTGGTCTCACGGCGGCGACAATCGCGGAAGCCGAACTGATGTCCGGATCCGGCCTGCAAGGCGTGCTTTGGACCAAGCAGCCTGCGAGTCAGAATAATATCTATCGAGCCATTTCATTAAGTAGACGCGATCCATCGTTTATGTTCGTCGTGGACGCTCCCGAGGTTGCCGATTGGGTGGCGCAAGCCGCCGCGGCGTCTCGTGTGAAATGCCGTGTCGCAGTTTCTGTGTTCGCGAGTATGCCGAGGCAAGGAATTGAGGCAGGGCAACCCGCTCTTGCCCTGGCGCAAAAGCTCAGCTCGTCTCCTCATTTTTCCTTTGAGGGCTACATGGCGTATTCGGGAAGCGCGGCGCACACCAGGGGATTTGAGGCCCGCTGCAAACGGTCGTCAGAAGATCTTGCGGGGGTCCGGGAAACTGTCGAGCTTTCAAAGAAGTGTGGCCTGCCAGTGAATATTGTGAGCGGCGGATCTACCGGCACCTATAACATTGACAAGAACAACGGGCTCACCGAACTCGAAGCCGGTTCCTACGTCTTTATGGACACTGGATATGGGGAGATCGGCGGCAGAGATGGCAGCGTGGTCTACTCAGATTTCTCGAGTGCCCTTACGATACTGACAACGGTCGATGCCAAGTTGCATCCCAATCTGGTCAGCACGGATTATGGCAACAAAGCAATGACTCGGCCCACCGACCGTGTGAAGGATAAGCCCTGGCTGGAGGTGGGAACGCAAGGCGCCGAATACGGAGCGCTGCGTTGGAAAGACGGCGCGCCGGAATTAAAGCTCGGCGATCGCGTTGAGATTTATCCAACGAATCTGGATGTGAGCACAGCGGCGTACGATCGATACTACATCACTAAAGGCGACCAGGTGATCGACGTCTGGTCCATTATGGGGCGCGGCGGTGCGCCGCAACGGTAGAAAACGCAAGCTGAAATAAAGAGCGAACCGGGGTTAGCGGCTTTCGACAGGTGTTAGCTCCAGTCGCGCCTCGGCCGCAGCTTCCACCGCCTTCCTTGAAAAAGGCATCTGGTGATAATGGCCGTCGGCCCATCCCTCGATCAGATCGCCGTAGTGCGGATCTCCCGGAACGCCTGATTCACCTGGGACATTTGTCATCACCGAACGATCCCAGTCGCTCACGTCCAACACCTCCCGATAGCTGGCGCCATGCGTCTGCGCGTAATCCGGACCGCCTGTCGCGTTCACGGTGTAGCCATCTCCGGGGCGCGCATGTGCCGGCAAACCGAGAGCGGGCACTCCGAGGAGATGCCGAAAGGAGGCTTTGTGCAGGTTGCCCCACTTCCACTCCCCCTGGTCTGGCCCTAAACGCTTTTGAATCTCCGACAGGCTGGTCTCGAGCGTCTTTGCCAAAAGCGCATCTCGTTCCGGGCTGGTCTTCACCTCATTGATGAGGACATTTGGAGCAAGCCGGTCCGAAGCAATCCCCTTCGGAAGCACCTCGCGATGGAGATGCTCAATCCACACCTCATAAATCAAGGCGGCGGTCGAATCCATTGTGACGTTGCAGTCCCAACGCAGCAGGTCCGCCCGTACCTTCGCGGCTGCGTTGTTTTCTGCCGGATGCCACTCCATCAGCACCGCCTGGAAGTCGCGAGCCGGAAGCGAAACAGTGTCCTGCTGCATGTGCGCGAAATCGTCCACATCAAATTTCCGCCCGCTGGTCAGCATCTCGACAATCCGGTTGTAGCGTGTCGGGGGCGCCCACGCGTAAGCAAGTTCGTGGGGATAATTCTGCGGAAGAATATTGTGATTCGCGGTCGCCACGAAGTGCCGGGGCGGATTGTAGGCATTGGGGTTCTCGCTAACCGGCAGCAATCCTGACCATTCGTATTCGCCGGAATCACCCGGAACCGGGAACAGCCCCGCCCATCCCTTTCGAACCGGCGCTTGCCCTGCCGCAATCCACCCAATGTTGCCTGCGCGATCCGCATATACGAGGTTCTCCGACGGGATTTTGTAAGTCGATACCGCAGCGCGAAATTCTCCCCAATTCCTGGCTCGTGCCAGTTTCAAGGCAGGCAGATAGCCTGCACCCCCAGGCGCTGTTCCTATCCACCTCAGGGCGTACGCCCGATGACGAGCGTCATCTTCATGGATCACCGGGCCATGAACCGTATACTTTAGTTCGACCGTCTGGCGGCCTTCGCCCTTGACCTCCACCCGCTGCTGCTCTATTTCGAACTTCTTCCATTCACTTCGGTACAGGTATTCAGCGGGGTTAGCTGGATTCGTCTTTTCGACATACAAGTCCTGTTGATCGATGCCCACTATCGTGAAGCCCCACGCAATATCTTCGTTATGTCCTAACGCAATACCGGGCAGCGCGGGCTCCCCGGCCCCGATGACATTCCAGCCGGGCGCAACCAGGTGCACTGTCTTTCTCAGCGATGGCAATTCAATGCCCCGATGTGGGTCATTCGCGAGAATCGGCTTTCCTGTGCGGGTCATCGTCCCGTCCACCACCCAGTTATTGCTGCCCTGTTCGCCGGGAAAATGGATCGCGCCAATCGCGGCGAGGTAATCCTTTACGATGCCGGGAGTGACATCGGCAACATTGAGACCCTTCGGCAACACCAGCGGAATCTTGGGCTCCGGCGGAAATAGCCGTGCGTCCATCGTTAACCCGAGCTTGGTCACATCCATCGTTCGGTTCACCTCGGCAAGCATGTTACCGGTCATTAGCAATCCGGCTACTCGCGCAGTTACATCTTCGGGGACCCACAGACCCGGGTCGAAGCCTGCGATCTGAAACTCCTTGGGGCGTTGACCATTGAGGGATCGAATGTAAGCGTTGATGCCGTTTGTAAATGCCGTAGCAATCGCCTTGGTATCAGGCGAGTAACTTCGCCACTCCTCATCCCAATCGCCTCGATAGCGAACCAGGCGCGCGATGCGATCACGGTCGAGATATTTTGGCCCCAGCACTTCGGCGAGTTTGCCGGTGCCGATCCGCCTCCATAAATCCAGTTGGAAGAGCCGGTCCTGGGCAGTAATGTAACCCTGAGTAAAGAACAGGTCGTCCGGGTTTCCAGCGAAAATGTGAGGAACACCCCAGCGGTCGCGGATCACTTCGACGGAATCCTTGAGCCCCGGCACTTGCAATTGCTGTTGTCTTACAGGGATCTTACTTGGAAGAAGAGAAACTGCTAAACACACGCTGAGCAAACACACCACGGGCCAAACCCGGTTTGACATGCCATAAGTTTAATCGACGGGGAGGGTTAGTGCGCATTGCGGATCTGGCTCTTTTGTTTGCACCCGCGCTTGGTGTAATACCGGTTTTACAACTTATTCACTCTTCTGCAGAGACTGCTACAGCTCTTCAGACTAACGTCGAATGGGGGCGAGACTCGGAGGGATTCGACAAGTTTCATGCCCATTACAAAGGAGAGTTGCTATGCGTGATTTGCGAAACGGTTCGAAACGAGCTGCAAACCGGCGGTCATTTCTGAAGAAAGGAATGGCAACTGGAGCAGTAACTCTAGGGGGCACATTCTTGGCCGGCGAGGGGTCCGCCTTCGCTGACGACGATCGAGAGAAAAATGGGAGGCTTACCAAGGGAGATGCAGCAATGCTTCGCTTTGCAGCGGCGGCCGAAATTCTCGAAACCGACTTCTGGATACAGTACAACGAACTCGGAGGAGTTCAGGACAGGGAAGTTCCTGGAGGGAGCGGCAACCCCACCTACACCGCCGCGTTTGCGGCAATTGACGATGACTTCCCCCAGTACATTCATGACAATACCGACGACGAAATCAGCCATTTCAGGTTCCTCAACGCTTATCTCGTTTCGAAGGGCGCAGCGCCGGTCAACCTGGAGCGCTTTCGTACTTTGGAGGGCAGCACAGCGACCGGATCGAGCGGAAAGCCGCGGCTGACAAACCTCATGAAACTCACCTTGGACACCAGCTGGTGGACCCGGTATCGCAGCAGCCAACATAATCCCGATCTGGATCCGAACTTTGTGTTTCCGCAGGCCGTTCCAGATCTATTCAAGGGGCAATTTACGGCGATTCCCATAACCGATGCTGATCTGATGCCGGCCGACCACCTTCAGGCAATCGTTAATACGGCGATGTTCCACATGCCGACAATCGAACAAGGTGGCAACAGTCTTTATCCTTCGATGGCCCAGAGGGCGACCAGTGTGGAAGTCTTGAGAATCCTCATCAGCATTGGCCCAACCGAAACGATGCACTTCCAAACCTGGAGTGACTTAGCCGGCGATGCCCCTCCCCTAACCGATCCCACCAATGGATTGACTTTCCCGGACCTCAATGCACCGCCATTCGACTCGGAAACATTCAATACAAACCTGATCATGCCCGAGCCGTGCCCATTTCTTAGTCGTAGACTTCCGAGATGTTCGATCATTCGTCCAACCGAAACTCAAGGAATCGCTAAGGGCGTTGTTAAATTCTTGAGCGCCATGGGGCTTTTCATCGGCCAGTCGCCTGCTTTTTTCGAACTCCTGGCTGACCTGGCGGAAGACGCCGATCAGGCACAACGCGGCAAACTGTAAGCATTGGCCGAAAGCGGCGAATCGATTTGATCAAGCTCGGCGACAATATTAGTTGAATCCTGCGCATATCTGATCCGGCAATGCCGGATCCACTTTCTCCGGCACGACATTACAGAAGCGAGCTCCGGCTATTCTCAAATAAGCACGCTCGCTTCTGTCATGACGGATGAGGTCCTCTATCTTTCGGAACTGCTTGGGGTCAAAGTGTATGACCTCAAAGGCCGTGACATCGGCACTCTAAGAGATGCGGCGCTTGTGCCCCTCATCGACCCCGTCCGGCTCGACCGTTTTCTCGTCGGAGCGGGATCCGCCTGGCTGAGCATTCGTTACGATCAGATCCAGTCAATTGCCATTTCCGGAATTCACCTTAAGGACGAACGGTTGGTTCCCTACCATTCCGACGAATACATGCTTCGCATGGTGAGGGACCTGCTCGATCAGCAGATCATTGATGCCCAGGGCCGCAAAGTGGTCCGCGTAAATGACATCACGTTTCTTAAAGAGCACGAGAATGCCAGCGAAGTGCTGCACATTCTGGAAGTCGACATCGGCATCCGATCAATTGTGCGGCGTCTGCTGCGCGGGATCGTTCCGCCTGCCTCCATTCGAAAAATCCAGAGCCGAATCCCGATGCACTCGATTCGCTGGGAATTCTGCAACATTCTTGAAGCCGATCCGCAGCGCCGTGTGCGTCTGAACATTTCGAACAGGCTTCTCGAGAACATGCACCCCGCTGATCTCGCGGACATTGTGGAGAACCTGGGCCATGAAGATCGCGCCGCGCTTTTCGAGACTATGGACAGCGAAAGCGCCGCCGAACTGCTCACCGAAGTCGAGCCCGAGCTGCAAACTCAAATTATCGAATCTCTCAACGCCGAGAAGGCAGCCGAAATTCTGGAGGAAATGGCTCCCTCGGAGGCGGCCGACCTCTTAAATGAATTGGAAGAAGAACGCTCGGAAGAAATTCTGGAGGAAATGGAGCAAGAGGATAAAGAGGAGGTCGAAGAGCTCCGCGATTTCAGTGATGACTCAGCGGGTGGCGTGATGGATACCGGCTATCTCGCTCTGCCCATCGAGACTACAGTTGCCGATGCCATGATGGAACTGCAGAAAAACGAAGAGGTTCTCGAGGACCTGCACGTCCTGTTCCTCGTGGATTCAAACGGATGTTTGCGCTACAGCATTCCGCTCGCCCGGCTCTTTTTTGCAGCTGGTGATACGCCGCTAAAGGACCTGGCTTCCGACCCTCTACTATCTGTGGCATCCGACGAAGGCCTCGATCGCATCACCGAGATGTTTGATAAGTACAATCTGCTCGCGTTGCCAGTGATCGATGGGCGTGAGCACCTGATCGGTGTGATCACCGTCGACGATATTGTGGCTCTGCTTCGCCAGACGTAATTGTGAGGTTTTCGGCAACGTCTTGAGTTCTCTGCTTGAATGATCTCTTCTGCGCAGTGATTTATCCTTGCGCTTGACTACCTAAACAACTACCGCCTGAAGGCGGTAGTTGATGTGCGACTGAAAGTCGAAGGGCACGGCTGAAGCCGTCTGAAGCTCTCCCGGCTCAGAGCCGGGTCAAGTCTCCGTGGGCGCAGTAAGACACTCCGTCACGTAGTTCGTGAGCCCAATGCCAGTGGCCATACTCTTGTCCTCAAGTTTGATTACGATGCAGACTGTATTTTCCAACTGGCGTGCCTCCCGGTGCCAGAAATTGCGGTCGCCCTTCAGTAAGTTGTAAGTCTTGAGGACCAATTTTGGTGAGCGCGGTAGGAATCGAACCTACAACCTAGTGATTAAGAGTCACTTGCTCTGCCAATTGAGCTACGCGCCCTTGGGTGGGAAATTGCCTGCGGCGCGAAGGCGCCTTCACAAATATAGCATCCTGCAACCTGCTATTGCTTAAACATGTCCAATGATGCATTCCTCGACGCTGCCATAGCAGAGGCCCGTTTGGGATTGAGCGAAGGCGGTATCCCGATCGGCTCTGTCCTGGTGTCCGAAAACCGGATCATTGGGCGCGGACACAACCGTCGCGTGCAGAAAGGAAGCGCCATCCTGCACGGCGAGATGGATTGTCTGGAAAATGCCGGCCGCCAGCGCGCTTCCATCTACCGACGCGCTACCCTGTACACCACGCTTTCACCATGTCCCATGTGCAGCGGCGCCATTCTTCTTTATAAGATCGGCCGGGTAATCGTCGCCGAGAATAAAACCTTTCTCGGGTCGGAAGACCGGCTTAGAGAAGCAGGGATCGAAGTGCAGGTGCTGCAAGACAGTGATTGCATTCAGATGATGACGGAGTTTATCGTCGCGCGCCCTGAACTTTGGAACGAAGATATCGGAGTGTAGCGCTACTTCTTGTCGCGGCTTGCCAGCACGGATGCGGCGTAGTAGTTTTTGATCTTTGCCTCGCTGCGTGCGACCTCGTAAAAGGCCGATCGGAGAACCTGCTCCTTAGCCTGAAACAATCCCTGTCGGATCTCTTCCTGAACACGCGGGTCGCTTAGCTGCCGCTGCCCGGCGGGTTCCTTTGAAATCAGCTTGATGATTCGGTACCCGTCCGTCGTATGCAAGACAGGCGAAACCTGCCCCGGTGTCATGGTGAGAATGTCACGCCTCAATTCCGGATTCGCCTTGTCTAAAGCGGATTCCGGCACGAAGCCCACATCTCCGCCATTAGTCGCAAACTGATCTTCCGAATAGCTCTGCGCAAGCTGAGCGAAATCCTCCCCTTCGCGAACGCGCATATTGATCATGTCGATCTTGGCCTTCGCCTGCTGATCATTCTGCGCCTTATCGTTTTTGAGGTTGTTCACATTCGAATCCGGATTCGGAGTAACCAGGATCTGGGCCAGGCGTATCTTGTTCTCCGGCAGGTTGAAGCTCGCTTTATTCGCGTTGTAAAACGCCGTTACGTCGGCATCCGAAATCGAAATGTGAGAACCGATTTCTTTATTCGTCAACTTCTGGACGCTCAGTTCTCGCCGGATACGAGCTTTCAGATCGTTGACCGTCATTTTCTGCTGATCGAGCAGCTTCTGAAATTGTTCCTGGGTATAGGGTGTCTTCCACTCGCTAAACTTGGCGTCGACGTCCGCGTCTGAAGCCAGCAGCCCTTCTTTCTCGGCTCGCTGCAAAAGGATTTCGTTATCGATCAGCGCCTGGAGCGTCTGCAGCCGCATCTGCGTGAGCTGATCCGAGTTTCCTTTTA
Organism: Terriglobia bacterium; assembly: GCA_963757345.1. Lineage (GTDB taxonomy): Bacteria > Acidobacteriota > Terriglobia > Bryobacterales > Bryobacteraceae > Bog-105. The sequence goes on from CAVWRP010000021.1 coordinate 295,832, forward strand.
CGGGCGTATTGGCGAATTGTGCCGCTAGCGCATGATCCAGTTCCGAATAGGTAATCGGACGCCCGTTGACCGACGCCGCAACATTTTTGGAAATCGGTTGCCTGCAGGCGGCCCCAAAAATCAGAAATCCGAAAACAACAAGCCAGGTAATGACTACTCGGGCCCGCCTGAAGCTGAACCTCATCGACTCTAGGTCTTGACCTTGTTGATCTCTTCCACGAGGGCCGGAACTATCTCAAAGAGGTCACCGACCAGAGCGTAGTCCGCCGACTCGAAGATTGGCGCGCTCTCGTCCTTATTTATTGCCACGATCGTCTGTGAGCCCTTCATCCCGACGAGATGCTGAATGGCCCCTGAGATTCCTACCGCGATGTACACCTTTGGCGAAACCGTCTGGCCTGAACTCCCTACCTGGCGCTCCATCGGTAGCCAGCCGTTGTCGCATATCGGGCGTGAGGCCGCAAGCTCTGCTCCTAAAGCGCGCGCCAATTCCTCTACCAATGGCATGTTTTCCTTTTCTTTGATGCCTCGACCGACGGAAACGATGATGTCAGCCGAATTCAAATCCACTGAACGCTGCGCTTCGCGAAAAGGAGATTCAGGTTTGCTTCGAATAGCAGATGAGTCCAGCTGGACGGCGAATTTTTCGACTGGGGCTCTTTGATCGCCGGGTGTTGCCGCGCGTAACGCGCCGGCTTGGATCGACACCACTTGGGGATCCTCTGCGGCGTGCACGTCAACGTTCAGCTTGCCCTGAAACAATTGCCTGACATATGAAATCTTCGTGCCTTCCACTTTCAAATCCACCACGTCGCTAATCAAAGCTTTGCCCAGGCGAGTAGCAAGTTTAGGTGCAAAGTCCCGCACTTGATACGTGTGCGGCAGCACCACCGCGGCTGGCTTTACAACCCGAATCAATTGCTCCAGTGCCGCTGTATAGCCGTCTGGCGTGTACTGACCCAGAAGAGCATCTTCGACGGCGTATACCTTCTCGACGCCATACGAACCAGCTTCGCTTGCCAGGTCTCTGACATTCGCGCCCAAAACGGCAGCCTCCAGGGGACTGCCTAAGGCATCCGAGATCTTCCGGGCCGCGGCCAGCGCCTCAAAAGACTGCCTGTTCCATTTGCCTTCGCGCTGCTCCAGAACGACCAGGACGCTCATATCACCCGAGCCTCGAATTTCAGTTTCTCGATCAGCTGATGCGCCACTTCTTTGGGGCTGCCCGATAGGACTTGCGTCTGCTTGTTCCTTAGCGGCGCATAAACCTTCTCGATCTCCGCCGAGGAAGAGAGATCTGTCCCGAGTTCAGCGGCTGGGAACGTTTGTATGGGCTTGGACTTCGCCTTCTTGATGCCCATGAGTGTTGCGTATCGGAGCTTTTTGATGCCCGATTGGATTGTCAACACGGCAGGCAACGGGAGGGTTACATGCTGGAACCACCCGTCTTCCAACTCCCGTTTCACGCGCACTTGATTGCCTTCCGGCTCCACTTCCATGACGATCGTCGCGTGGGAATATCCGAGTAGCTCAGCCAGTATCACGCCAGTCTGTCCGTATCCGAGATCCTCGGATTGCAAACCGGTGAGGATTAGGTCCGGAGACTCCGTCGCAAGTGCTTTGGCGAGGATTCGAGCCGTACCGAGAGCATCGAGCGCGGGATGCTCGCCGGTCTCGACGTGAATTGCGCGATCCGCCCCTTTCGCCAGTGCTTCGCGAATGGTTTGTCCCACTCGTTGCGGGCCCATAGAGAGAACAACTACTTCTCCGCCAAGCTTTTCCTTTAGCTGCAAGGCCTCCTCAAGCGCATAGGCGTCGGGTTCATTCATCTCGTACCCGAGGTCACTTTCGTCCAGCCACTTGCCATTGGTGCTTATCCGGAGTGCCGAATCGCGCGCAGGGACCTGCTTTACGGAAACTACAATTTTCATAGGTATTTGTTCGCAGGCGGATTGAACTCAACCATTATCTCGTGCGCAATCCGCTATGCCGTCGGCCTGGGGAGATCGCCTAGTTTTCAAACCGTTTGAAGATCAGGCAGCCGTTCGTGCCTCCAAAACCGAAGCTGTTCGACAGCGCGTATTCCATGTTCATGGGGCGCGCTTTGTTGGGCACATAGTCGAGGTCGCATTCCGGGTCTGGAACGTCGTAATTGATCGTCGGCGGTGCGATCTGATCGCGCAGCGCGAGCGCCGTAAACCCGGCCTCGAGACCGCCAGCGCCGCCAAGGAGGTGGCCGGTCATAGATTTAGTCGAACTCACTGCCAGCTTAACCGCATGCTCACCAAATGCGCGTTTCATAGCCAGCGTTTCGGCTTTGTCACCTAGCCCGGTGGACGTTCCGTGCGCATTCACGTACTGAACCTGCGATGGCTGGATGCCTGCATCCCGCAGCGCATTCCTCATGACGCGATAACCGCCTTCTCCGTCCTCAGGCGGGGCTGTAATATGATGCGCGTCCGCGCTCATGCCATAGCCAACCATCTCTGCAAGGGCTTGCGCTCCGCGACGACGAGCATGATCCAGCTCTTCGAGCACCAGAATTCCGGAGCCCTCGCCCACGACAAATCCATCCCGATCCTTGTCCCAGGGCCGGGAGGCACGCTGCGGCTCGTCGTTGCGCGTCGATAGTGCCCGCATGGCGGCAAAACCTCCGATTCCCATCGGAGTAATGCAGGCTTCCGTGCCCCCGCAGATCATTACGTCCGCGTAATCGTGCTGGATGAGACGAAACGAATCGCCTACTGAATGGGCGCTGGTCGTACAAGCAGTGGCCGTTGCCGAGTTGGGGCCTTTTGCCCGGTACTTTATCGAAACGAAGCCACTAGCCAGGTTCACGATTATGGCGGGAATGAAGAACGGAGAAATACGGGAGGGACCCTTCTCGAGGAGCGCTTTATGTTCACGCTCAATAACTTCAAATCCGCCAATTCCGCTGCCTATGTAGACTCCGGTTCGCTCGGCCTCTTCTTCCGATTCAGCCGGTCCAAGACCCGCGGCCTTCATTGCAAATTCGCTGGCCGCCATCGCGAACTGGATGAACCGGCCCATCTTTTTGACCTCTTTCTTTTCGATGTACAAAAGAGGATCGAAGCCCTTAACCTCACCGGCGATGCGGCAGGCGAAATCGGAGACATCGAAAAGCGTTATCTTCTCAATTCCATTCGTGCCGCTACGGATGGCATTCCAGGTCTGTTCTGTGCCGATTCCGACCGAGCTGATCAGGCCTACACCAGTAACAACTACTCGTCGCGGAGCCATAACCGTTCCTCTCGCACCAAGCGAGATCCCAGAGAAAACAGCAATTTACTTTTTCTTCGACTCGATGTAGTCGACAGCATCTTTGACGGTCTTGATCTTCTCGGCATCTTCGTCAGGGATATCCAGATCGAAGGCTTCTTCGAAAGCCATTACGAGTTCCACGATATCGAGCGAATCCGCGCCCAGATCATCCACGAATGACGCGCTCGGGTCAACCTGGTTTTCATCGACGCCAAGTTGTTCAACGATGATTTGCTTAACTTTCTCTGCTACCGGCATTATTTGGTTCTCCTGTCCTGGCAAATTCTCGTACCGACGCGGTCAAGCTGCGCGGTTCAACTCACTACCGTACCTCATCGACCTTCTTACCCGGACCTCAACTCACCTATTAAGAGTACGATTGAACGAATAGCGAACGGTTTGAATATTTTCTACTTACATGGTTTTGCTTCCAGCCCGCGGTCCAGGAAGGCGCGTTTTTTTGCCGAAAAGGTCGCTTTCCTCGGGGTCACCATGCATGTTCCGGACTTGGCGGAGGGCAATTTCGAGCGGCTGACCCTTAAACGCCAACTCAAATTCATCGAAGAGCAGGTGAGGGATGAACCGGTCATACTAATCGGTTCCAGCTTGGGAGGATATCTCGCTGCGCTTTTGGCCGCACAGTCCCGGAACGTACAAAAACTTGTCCTGCTGGCTCCCGCGTTTGGATTCTATGACCTTTGGGTCGCGGCCCTCGGTCCCGAGCGGTTGGAGAGTTGGAGGCGAAACGGCACCATAATGGTATTTCATTACGGGCTGGGCAGGGAAACCAAGCTGAATTTCGCTTTCCTGGAAGACGCGAAAAACTTCGCACCATTTCCACAGATCAATCAACCCGTGCTGATTTTTCATGGTGACCGGGATCCCGTGGTGCCAGTTGAGCAATCGTTGGAATTTGTCCGTCTGAATCCTCAGGCGAAGCTAGTGCGTTTTGGGGAATCCGGCCATGAGCTGACTGACGTACTAGACAATATATGGAGCCGAGCCCGGCATTTTTTGATCGAAGATCAAGCAAGCCTCTAACTTTTGCTTGCCGAAGCCGCCTTGATGTTGATTTTGCTGATATACACTGGAAGCATCGGGCAGAGTACTCAGCCACATTCGTTGGAACTGTCAAAATGTTCAAACGTCCATCATGATGGTGAATTGAGTCGCCATAGTATTAACCCTCGGAGTGTGTAGTGACGAGCGACGTTGAAAAGGAAACTGTGGAACGCTCCCAAGCGGGAAATATCGACGATCATTTGGATCGGCTCCTGTTGTCTACCAACATCGAGGAGCCCTGGTACAAATCGATCGTACGAGGGATTCGAGAGACCCTCAATCCACCCAAGCTTCCTCCGCTCGAATTGACTTCGCGGCCGCTAGAGAGCGCGGACTTCGGCGACATGGCTGCCCTCGAGGAACCCTGGTTCAAATCGCTGATCGCGAATATCAAAGACCTGATCCATCCCCCGAAACTTCCACCACTTGAAGTAACTTCAAAGCCGATCGAAGTCGGTTCTATCTGGGGAGCTTATGGTGGCGGCGAAAAGCGTTCCGGCCTGGTTTCCCTGTTAATTCATGTGGGCGTAATTGGGCTCATGCTCGTCATCTTCCAAAAAGTGGTTATCAAGAAAAAATCACTTTTTGACGGCCCCATCGTTTACGTGCCCCCTTACAAGTTGCCTGCGGCCGCTCAGAAAGCGGGGGGAGGCGGTGGCGGCGGCCAAAAGATGCCGACTCCAGTCAGCAAAGGTGAAGCGCCTCGGCCGGCTCTGAAGCCTTTCATCCCACCGGCGCTGGCTGTAGAGAAACCAAAGCTTCCTGCTATTCCCGAGATCAACGCTCCTGCTCCTGAGATAAAGGCCCCAGACTATGGCGACCCGCTGGCAAACATGGCTGCCCTGTCCGGTGGACAAGGTTCACAGGGGCTCGGAAACGGATCCGGAGGGGGTGTTGGTAGCGGCAGAGGCAACGGCTACGGTCCAGGTGAGGGCGGTGGCATGGGCGGGGGTGTGTATCGCGTTGGCGGTGAGGTGTCAGCCCCTATCCTGATAAGTAAGACCGAGCCCGAATACTCGGAAGAGGCGCGCAAGGCCAAGTACTCAGGAACCGTGCTCTTATCGCTGATAGTGGGCGCAGATGGGCTCCCGCGGGATATCAAGGTAGTTCGCCCATTGGGCCTGGGACTTGATGAAAAGGCTGTTGAGGCGGTTCAAAAGTGGCGATTCCGCGCAGGTATCAAGGGTGGACACGCGGTAGCGACGCAAGCCACCATCGAGGTCAGCTTCCGCTTACTTTAGACGTCGGAGCACCAACTCAGACGAGAGCTTCGGCATTTTTCGCAAGGGCAGATTTTGCGTAGATGCTCGAAAGAGTAAATTCCAGAGCTATGCCCGTCATTCCAGTACACCCGGATGGCATACGACCCTACCGGCTCCACCGAGTTCATTTTTAACGCCGCCTTATACATCGGGAACAGCTCGTCTTTCGAATAGTTCGATTTCTGAGGTTCTGTGCCGTGCGCTCCGGTGCATGTCGCACAGGGGCACTCATCCCGCAGATAGGCGAGCGAGTAATCGCTATGGTGCCCGTCGCGCCAATCGATCTTGATGCCGGTCGATTTTGATATGGCGATGTGCTCGGGATCGGCTGCTGCCGGAAGTGCTTCTGCTTTTTGTTCCATGCCTGACACTACGCCGCCGAACCGCGCTCAATATCCCTCACGCCCGGAATCCGCCGGAAAGCTGTGATGACGCGCTCGAGTTGCTTCTTATCGCTGATATCGATGGTGATGTCTATGACAGCACTGTTGTCGGTCCGCTTTTCGTCTCCGCGTGCCTCGAGCGTACGAATGTTGCTCTTTTCTCCATCGAGGATCGACGTCAGCTGATGCAGGATACCCGGACGATCATCAGTGTAGATAACGACCTTAACTGGCAGCGGTTCGCTTGCGCTCCTGGTCCAGTCGACCGCAATCTTGCGATCAGATTCGTAAAGGAGTTTTTGCACATTCGGGCACTGCGCAGAGTGAACGGCAATCCCTTTCCCCCGTGTGATGTACCCTACGATTTGTTCGCCACGGACTGCATTACAGCACTTAGCCCGGTAAACCAGAACGTCGTCAGCCCCTTTAACGTGAATAGTGAGGTCGCCATTGGCGAGCGTCGCTTCGTTCTGCAGCTGCGGAATACGCGGGGGCAGAGGTAGCGAGGGTGACGGCGCGCCGTTCTCCGGAACGACTTTCTGCAAGACCTGGCGTGCGGAGAAGCGGCCAAAACCCAAGGCCGCGTAAAGGTCATCTGTCTTACTGACCCCATACTCTGAGGCTACCGATGCCAGCTCGTTCTGTGACAGCCGGCCGAGGCTGACGCCCATACGCCGCGCTTCTTTCTCAAGCGATTTCTGACCGATCTCAACCGCCTTCGCACGCTCCACGGCATTGATTACGTGCCGTATTTTGTTACGGGCGCGCGCGGTTTTTACGACCGCCAGCCAGTCGCGACTCGGCTGATGTCCCGGCTGGGTGAGGATTTCGACAACATCACCGTTGCGAAGTGTGCCTTTTAGGGGCTTGATGACGCCGTTGACCCGTGCACCGGTGCATGTGTTCCCCACATCGCTATGAACTGCGTAGGCGAAGTCGATCGGTGTGGCCTCGCGCGGCAGTATGATAATTCGTCCGCGCGGCGTAAACGTGTAGACTTCTTCGCCGTAAAGGTCCATCTTCACGGTTGAGAGAAAGTCGCCTGAATCCTTCATGTCGCGCTGCCATTCGACTAGTTGGCGAAGCCACGCGATCCGCTGATCGTCCAAGCCGGGTCCTTTGTTCCCCTCTTTGTACTTCCAATGAGCGGCGATGCCTTCCTCGGCGATCCTATGCATCTCCTCGGTACGAATTTGTACCTCGAAAGCTACCCCGCCCGGTCCGATCACAGAGGTGTGCAAAGACTGATAGAGATTCGGTCGCGGCATCGCAATGAAGTCCTTGATACGCCCCGGTACCGGATGCCACTCGTTGTGAATTACCCCGAGCGAGGCATAGCAATTCTTTACTGAATCGGTAATGATTCGCACGGCGACGATATCGTAAACCTGGTCGAGCGTAATCTTTTGCCGTTTCAGCTTTAAATAGACCGAATAGGCCCTTTTAACGCGCCCGTCCACTCGCGCCGGTATGTTTTCCCTCACCAGCCGCTGTTCAATCTCGCTTTGCACCTGGCGCAGCCATTGTTCGTATTCCTGTCGCTTCGATTCAATCTCGCGTATCAGGTCGGCGGCCTCTTCGGGATGCAGCGTCTCAAACGACAAGTCTTCGAGTTCGCCGCGTATCTTTCCCATGCCGAGACGATGCGCGATGGGCGCGTAGATATCGATCGTCTCCTGCGCGATGTGCTCCTGCCGCTCGCGAGAAAGCGACGTGATCGTCCGCATATTGTGGAGGCGGTCGGCCAGCTTCACAATGATCACGCGAATATCGGTGGTCATGGCAAGCAGCATCTTCCGGAGGCTCTCGGCCTGACGGTCTTCGCGGTTCGCGAAACTGATCTTGGTCAGCTTCGTGACTCCGTCGACGCAGCGTGCAACGTCCTCGCCAAACTTTTCCCGGATTTGGTCGAGCGTCACCGAAGAGTCTTCGAGGACATCGTGCAGCAATCCGGTTTGCAGAGAGACCAGATCCATCTGCATGTCGGCGAGGATATGCGCAACGGCCAGCGGATGAGTAACGTAAGGCTCGCCGGATTTTCGCTTCTGGTTCTTATGCGCTTCGGAGGCGAAGTGGTATGCGCGTTCGAGGGCCTTCAGATCTTCTTTTGGCCGGAGGTCGCGAACCTTCGATTCCAGGCTGCGGAACAGCTCTTCAGCTTGTGGAGCTTCCAAAGCGGTTGGAGACATCAGTGACTGACTACTAGGTTAGCCCGAATCTGGCGCAAGCCACTTTTGTTGGGGCATCGGGATCGACGTTTCCTGCGTAACTTGCACCATATCTGATTGCGTCCGCTAAAATTGAGCCTTCAGGAACGTCCATGTCGAAATCACAAATAGAGAGTAGCGGCTTGTTTCTAGCGGTGCTGGGAGCCCTCGTGGTTCTGAGTCTTTTTCTAACCGATTCTTATGCGTGGCTGGGCAGCATTTGCGGACTCAGTCTTGTCCTGATCTTGCTCGGATATGACCGCGATGGCTACCGGACCGTTTTCGAGAGCCTGGCATTCTCGGCTGTTTTCTCGCTCGCACTCACGATAGCGATTTCGACGCCGCTACGCATGTTTGTGGGCAGTATGTCGGAGCCGGCTGATTTTGCGGGCCGGGTCAGCAGTCAGTGGATGCCGCTGATTTGGGTTTTCGTAACGGCCATCTTCTGCCCAATTGATCGCGCCCGAATGAGCAGCCGGGTCGTCGTGCCGGTTGCGACTTCTCCCCTGGTCCCTCCCCCCACGCTGTTTGTACCCTCTCCGCCCGCCTTCACGCCCGAGCCGCCCCGTGTTGTCGTGAGGGAAACCGTACCCACTCCGGTAGTGCAACCGCCTCCTCAGCTGCCGCCTCTTCCTCAGCTACAGCCGCAGCCCGCAGCTCGAGCGACTTTCACGCAGCCGGCTTTTAGCGACCCGGCGCCTCCGCCCGTGGTCGCGACTCCTCCTCCTGCTGTTTCTCCTGCATGGCCTCCTCCTCCTCCTGCTGTTTCTCCTGCGTGGGCGGCTCCTCCTCCCCCGGTTGTTTCTCCTGCGTGGGCTCCTCCTCCCCCGGTTGTTCCCCAAATGCCAGCCCCGGTTCCGGCGAACATCGCGCCGCAGCCGCCACCGGTTCCTCAAGTTAGCCCGATCCCAGCCGGGAAGGAAGCCATGATCTACGTCACCCTGGTGGGCGAAGGTCTCAATGTCTTACGCGCCGTGCGCGCCGAGCACCTCGGCCGGGATTTTTACAAGATCGCGGAAGAAATGCCGGAAGGCGAAACCTGGCAGTGGGGACCTGGCCAAGTCGTTCGCTGTAAAAAGAGGGCTCTTTCAAGCGGCAAGGCGATGGTGGCTTTTGAAGAGGCGCAGCGCGCCCGGTAAGCGCTTGTTCCGATCATGACCCTAAAGGACGAGACTACCGTCGACCTGACGACCCCAACCGGTCCCATGCGCACCTACATCCTGCGGCCGGCCGTAGACGGACGCTTCCCCGCAGTCATTTTCTTCTCAGAGATCTTCCAGGTTACGGGCCCGATCCGGCGCACTGCGGCGCTCATTGCCGGGCAAGGCTACCTCGTTGCCGTGCCTGAGGTATATCACGAACTCGAGCCGGTCGGGACAGTGCTGGCCTACAATCAAGCTGGTGCCGACAAGGGCAATGACGATAAGTACGCCAAGGAACTTGGCGCATACGATGCCGATGTTCTAGCCCTTATCGCCCATTTGCAGACGCGCGAGGACTGTACCGGGCGGATAGGCGCCCTGGGCATCTGCCTGGGCGGTCACCTTGCTTTTCGAGCCGCCATGAATCCTGAAGTGCAGGCGACCGTCTGCTTCTACGCCACAGACATTCATTCGCACAGTCTTGGGAAGGGTAAACGGGACGATTCACTCGATCGCGGTGCAGAGATAAAAGGCGAGCTTTTGCACATCTGGGGCCGTCAGGACCCTCATGTACCCCTTGCGGGCCGGGACCTTATCAAAGCGCGCCTGGAAGAGGTAGGGGCTAATTTTCAATGGCTCGAAGTGAACGGCGCTCATGCCTTTATGCGGGACGAGGGGTACCGTTACGACCCAGCCTTGGCCTTCCAGTGCTATGGACTGGTTTTCGAACTTTTTCATCGTCGTCTTTGTCTCTAAGTACACCGCCCCAAAAACTCTGCGGGCGAACTCCCGATACGAAAAACCGGTCTAAACGTCTTATAAGATAGAGGTTACCGACTAATGCCCAAAGTTGTCCGTTCTGCAGTAGCAGCTCTCGCACTTACTATGTTTTGCGGAATTGCTGTCGCACAAGGGAGCCATCAGGACCCGTACATGCGCGGTCCGGCAAACGAGTCGAGGCTGATCCAGGAAGTGCGTCACCAGCTCGTCATGCTGCCTTATTACTCGATCTTCGATGACTTGGGCTTTCAAATGAACGGCTCTGCCGTGACACTGGTCGGCGCGGTCACACGCCCCACTTTGAAATCCGATGCTGAGAATGTCGTGAAGCGGATTGAAGGCGTTACCCAGGTTGTCAATCAGATTAAGGTTCTGCCCTTGTCCAATATGGACGATCAGATTCGTCGTGCCATGTCGCGTGCGATTTATGGCGACCCGCAGATTGGCACACGTTACGGCTATCAGGCGCTTCCGAGCATTCACATCATAGTGAACAACGGACAGGTCACGCTTGAGGGAGTGGTGTCGAGCGAAATGGACAAGAACCTCATCGGCATCCGTGCGAACTCGGTCCCGAATGTTTTCAGCGTGACGAATAACTTGCGGGTTGTAAAAGACTAACTACGGCAAATAATCTACATCAGGCCTCGGGCAGTCAACGTGGACGACGAACTGCGTCGCCGCGCGCCGCCGCACCGCAACTGATCTCGCAGGTCTCGGGCCCATTTCTATAGCCTCAGGGAGGGATGCCGAGGCGAAACTCTTTGGTTGGTGGTGCCGGCGGCAGGAGTTGAACCTGCGACCTACGGATTATGAGACCGTCGCTCTAACCACCTGAGCTACACCGGCAACAAGCGTATTCTAGCGCAGGAGAACTTTGGCTAAGCCTGCGTTTCCAGCCGTGTCGTAAACGCGAAACACAACAAGATGTTCTCCCGGGCGAAGCTTATCGAGGTGAATACGAAAGCGTTCGTCCGGCGAATCCGTAATGCCATCGATAGATTCGATCGGCTGCCAGCTGCCTGCATCAAGCGAGTATTCGCATAGACGTATGGGGCTGGTCTTGTCACGCGCGTCGATTTCAACATCGGCCTGCATGCCATCGCGTTTCTGCGACGCGACTGTCACCGCCGGCGGAGTGTTGTCGATCAACACTGGCGCGCTTATGAGCTCGGCCTGGTGAGCAAATTCAGGTGCATTCGCTGGCGCGTCCGAGGCGACCACGCGGAAAAAGTAACGTCCGTCGGCGAAAACATCCGGATCCAGCAGGAGGGTATTTTCGAACATGCGGCTGCGGATCATCTGCCATTCGTCTCCGTCTTCGGCACGAAAGTATACCGAGTAAACCAGTTTGTCGTTGTCCGGATCATCGGCCTGCCAGGAGATCTGGGTTTGCGTTGCTTGCAGGCGCGAAACAATTTGCGTGCCGGAAGTAGCGGAACTTGCAGCCGGGGCCTCGCCCGTATCAGTCACGGTTATGGAATAGGCCGCGGAAGACCCCGAACTGCTGGCATTTCCCGTGCCTGTCTTTGCGGCGTTCGCGCCGACGATCGAGCTAACCGTAATGCTACGAACCGAGGGCGACGAATTTTGCGCAAGATACGGAATGGAGATGGTATTAATTCGAGCATCGCTTCCAGCGCTCCATTCTGCGCGGAATTGGATAAAGCGCGCCGCGGGGCTCTTGATGAGCGAGTTTGGGCCTTCCGTGACGGGATCGGACCATGGGCTCCAGGTACCGTCGGGACGAGCCGAATAACCGGTTCGAGTCCGAAAGATGACTCCGCCGCCGCTGCCATGCCATTGGAGATGTCCCCACCGCGCAACGCTCGTAGCGTCGTGAACTTGCGACTCATACACGCCGCTCGTGCTTCCCGCCGCGGCAAAGCGAATCAGCCGCGCGGCATTACTCAACGCGGCATAGAGATCGCCGCCTGTCTGAAAAAGTTGTGTGGTCTCACCCGAGCCTGGCTCGTTCACCAGACTGCTTCGCCCATCGCTCCAGCGATAGATTCGGCCACGGTCGTCAGTCGAGAACAGTAGTGACTTTCCGTCGAGCAGAAGGGCGTACACATTATCCTCTTTCGAGGTGCGGACGGTTTCGCTCACACCATCGGGCCGAATGCGATAGATTGCGGATTTTTCGACGCCAGCCACTTCGGAAACAGCAGGCGATGTACTGGACACGACGGATGACGTCGATGAGGCGCCGGCTTTGGATTGGTCGGCTGTCTTGGCGGCCTGGTCGCCATCGACATCGGCTGGTACCCCCGTCTCCTTCGCGGCAGTAACCGTAATCACGGTGGGAGTGGCGGCAACCGCAACAGGAGTGCTCGAAGGCTGCGCGTTAGCCGAACCGGCAGTTCGACTCGCGATTGCCCCGCCCATAGCTGCGGCATAGATTGTTCCCTCGCGATCGAGAACGATCGCACGTATCTCCGGCAAACTGGAGTCGTATAGTACACGCGCTTTACCGGTGCTCGTAATGTCGTATAGCAGTCCGTTCGGATCCGTGCCGGCGTATAAGTGACCGTTGGGGCCGGCGGCCAAGGCCGTCACATTCGACTGATTGGTGTCGTAGTAGAGCTCGGTTTTGCCCGCGCGGTCGTAGCGGTAAATGCGTCCCGCCTGGCCGGTGCCGATATAGATTGAACCGTCCGGGGCGACCTGCAAGGACCATATGTATTTGACCGGCGAATGCCAGACTTCTTCCGCTTTTCCGCTTCCGACGCGGTACAGGCCGCCGTTTGGAGATGTGCCGGCAAACAGCGCGCCGTCTGGGCCGATGCAAAGGGCAAAGACTTCGCTTTGCTGGGCGCTCCACAGGAGCGACGACTTTCCATCGGGCGCAATTTTGAAGACTTTCCCGCTATGGCCGGTGGCCGCATACGCCGTGCCATCTGGGGCTGCGACCACACTCCAGGAGGCGGGCTGCCCTAGAGCAGTGTTCCAGCGGGCCGAGACGCCAGCTTGAAGACGCCCGTATGCGTCGAGCGACAATCCTGTCAGCCGCCCCTTCAGGAAGTCGGTAAATCCGCTGACTTCCCAAGACGTGCTGGTTGCCGCTGCCAGCGGAAATGATAGCGCGCAGAGCGCGATAAGCCGGTTCACTCTTTCACATCCACTTGCAGCGTCTTCGCGCCGTTCACCACATAGCCTTTTACCGGGATCGAAAGCTCGTCGATGCCTGAGCCTCGTACCAGAGTCAAAGCGGCATTGGAGGTCGCGGAATCGGATGGATCGGCCAGAATCAACGCCACGGAAGGGGGCGGATCAGGCAGCTCCCCATACGCCGAGGTGCCGGAGACGGTAAACGCCGGCTGCTGCCGCCAAATCCGTACATAAACAGCGTCGTTGTCGCGAAAGCCGTTGATCGTGCGGATCAGTTCTTCCGGCGAATGCAGTGAGGACTGCGCCAATCCGGCAAATTCAGGGAAATTGAGCATATTGGCGTCGCTCAGAGAAAAGTTCAGAACTCCTGAAGGGATCCCCGCCGGTATCCGATAATCGATGGATTTCGAAAGCACCAGACCGTTCTCGCCTTCGAGTTCCGCTTGAATCTCAATAGTCTCGCCTGGCCGTACCTCGTGGGCGGAAGTCCATGCCCGCGCTAATTTGAGCTGTCTCTTAGACTCGCTCGCCTCGACGTGGAAGGACATCTTCTTTAAGTCGACATCACGGAAGCCGCCGCCTAGAACAAACGCGAGCGGGACAACTGCGTCCGCCGACACCTGTTGCATCAGGCCGCTATCGCTGACGAAAGTATCCCTGACCGTAAGGGATGGCAAATTGCCCTCCCATTCCACCGTGCCACCGAGCTGTAAGGTGCCGCGGCCCAGCGTGCGCTCGGTTGCATCCAGTACTGAGAATAGGGCTGTCTGAGTAATAAAGGGTGTCAGAAAGCGATCGTTCACCACCTGGAACCGGTAATCGTGTGTGCCGGTGGCGTCCGAATGGACGCTGATAGTGAGGGGAATAGTATGTGCCGGTCGGCCGAGTTCCCCCGAAATGGCACTCGCGCGATCGCTCACAATGGAGCCAACCCACTCTCCAGGCGCCGTCAGCTTGAAAGAACTATTGAGATTTGGAATCAAAGCCACAACCGCGGAGTGGGCGAACGGGATATCGGTGGACCCGATATCGAGAAAGCGATGCCCGAAGGCATATACTTTCTTTCCATCCACGAAAGTGACCGTCCCGTCCGCGGTAATATTCATGTCGCCGCTCAGGAGGCCGACGCTGATCATCGAACCGGGTACGACTTGTGCTTCAGAGTTCGTCCGGGTGACGGGAGTACTGACGGTCTGCCCCGACAGTCCCTGGAGTGGCGCGAATCCGAGCGCTTGGAATTGCCCGGCCATCGTCCGAAAGGTCGGGGAAGTAAACCCGGATAACGACACGGGAATGAGCAAATGCTCCAGCTCGCCGAAAGGCGTCGATATGGGGCCATGGTTGGCAACCGGCTGGTACGGACCAGGGTTTTGTCCACGGTGATAGAAATCCCACATTGGTCGCGCTCCCGAAGCGCGCCGATCGACAGGTCGGGTCGATTTGGCATCCGCGATCATCTGGGCGATAGGCTGTATGCCTGCGATCGGTTCCTTCGAGAAAGAAAAGCCGAGTGCGACCGCCCCTAGCAGCTTCCCGTCTATGAACACCGGGCTGCCGCTCATCCCCTGCAGAATTCCAGTTTGGGCTAGTGGACCGCCGCTAAGCCGAGCCAGAATTGTACTCTGACCCGGGCCGATGTTCTGCAAAACTCCTAGGATTTCTACCTGAAACTCCTCGACCTTGTCGCGGGAGAACACCGTTTTCCCGACGCCGCGCAGTCCGGGACGCACATCCTGCAGCGGGAAGAACCCCTGGGCGTTTGCCGCTGCGCTAAAAAGCCCCAGAAGTAGCGGGACAGAAGCCGTTAGGTGAAATGGAATACAGTCCATTCGGAACGGAAACGGATTTGCACTAGAAATGGCTGACAAGAATCGGAGAGCTTTCGTACTAATTAGTGTAAGGAGTTTCCCTTGAAGTGTAGGGCAGCGATTGCTGAGATTCTACGATAAAATGCCACGCACCTTCTTAGGTGTTTGACGTGCGGGGCCAGGAAAAAAGGAGCCAAAGAACCGTTTACGGTACTGCCAGAAACGCAGGTTCGAGTGTACGCGGCCATTCCGCATTATGTGCTTAACTAAAGGAGACTCGTAAATTTCATGGTAAGCGTCCCCGTTGCCCCGTCGACGGAAGCTCCCGTTGCGCGACCCGTCATCTCGTGGCAACCCATGGCTTGGTTCGGCGGTCTCCTGCTCCTTTGCTACGCGCCGATCCTCTACCGGATGGGCGTCCAGTGGGCTACCGACGACAACATGGGGCACGGATTCTTTGTGCCGGTGGTTGCGGGCTTTATCGCCTGGCAGCGCCGAGGGGTTTTGTTAGCAACCCCACGAAAGTCGAACGGCTGGGGTCTCGTCCTGGTCATATTTGCGGCGCTGGTGGCTTTGGCCGGAACGCTAGGAGCAGAACTCTTCACGGCGCGCATGGGCTTTGTAATAGCCCTGGTCGGTGTCATTCTCTATATCGGAGGCACAAGCTGGATTAAGGCCCTCGCCTTTCCGCTTCTTCTTCTGCCTTTCATGATTCCCATTCCAGCCATCATTTATGCGGTACTTACCCTAAAGCTGCAGATGTTAGCCAGTCAGCTGGGCGAGGTCCTGATCACCGCGATGGGAATTCCGGTTCTGCGAACCGGTAATACCCTGCAACTGCCTAGTCAAACTCTGGATATAGCCGAAGCCTGCAGCGGCATCCGGTCCCTGATGTCTCTTGCATTCATTTCGCTGGTTTACGCTTACTGGGTAGACAAACGGGTCTGGATGCGGTGGACACTCCTGGCGATCACGATTCCCATTGCGATCGGCGCCAACGGTGTCCGGGTAGCCGTAACCGGTCTACTTTCAGAGATAAATACCAAACTCGCACAAGGCGCATACCACGAAGCCGAAGGCTACATCGTATTTGTCGTGGCCATGATCGCGCTGATTGTCGCCCATCGGGTGTTCAGCTTAATAGCCCGGCGGCGAGAAAGGACTCAGGCGTGACATCGTTTTGGCAATCGAGAAGCGTACGCATCCTGAGCACGGTTTTGATTCTCCAGGCTGCTCTCTTCTACGGATTTTCCCGAGCCGAGAAGGCGCCTTTGCACCAGCCGCTTGCGAACTTCTCACTTGTCAACTCCGACTGGAAAATGTCGCAGGAACTCGAAATCGACAAAGAGTCACTTGCCGTACTCAATGCAGACGATATCCTTTCACGCGCGTACGTAAATCAGGATAATGGCGACGTGGCGACGCTATTCGTTGCCTATTTCTCGACTCAGCGAACCGGAAAGGCCCCGCATTCGCCAAAGAATTGCCTCCCCGGTAGCGGATGGGCTGCCTCACAGTCTGGCGCAATAGACATTCCTGTATCCGGCCAAACCGAACCGATCCGCGTGAATGAATATATCGTTTCGCGGGGGGACAACGAAAGTGTGGTTCTTTATTGGTATCAGTCCCACAATCGAATCGTGGCAAGCGAATATACCGCTAAGATTTATACGGTTCTCGATTCGATCCGCTACGATCGCAGCGATACCGCCCTCGTCAGGGTGGTGGTCAATGTCCACAACGGGGATCGGCAGAAAGCGCTCGAGACAGCCACTTCGTTTGTAAAGACGTTCTTCGAACCGCTTGGACAATACTTACCCGTTTAAAGGCGCTTGACCGTAGGTCCCGCCTACCTTCATCACGAGCAACGTCATGTCATCATGCTGCGGAGCACCGTGTGTAAAGTGATCTGCCGCATTAAAGATGCTCTCGACGATAGCATCGGCCTTGAGATTTCGAGCAGCGCGAGCGGCTTCGACCATTCGCTCTTCACCCCACTCCTCGTCGTCTGTCGTCATCGCTTCACTGATACCGTCCGTGTAGGTTAGCAGCAGGTCACCAGCCTCGACAAATACGGATTGCTCTTCGTAAGCAAGATCGTTCAGCAATCCGATCACCGGCCCCCCTGCCTCCAGCCGCAGCATATCCTGGCCTTTGCGCAGCAGGAAGGGTGGATTGTGACCGGCATTGACATACTGCAGCTCCCGTTTTGCAGGGTTGAAGATGCTAAGGAAGAACGTGGCATAGCGGCTGCTGGTCGATGACTCAAACACCAGACGGTTGATGTTCGTCATGAGCCGGGAAAGGCTCTTGGGGTTTTCGAGCATCATTCCGCGAAGAGAAGCTCGCAAACTCGCCATGAGGAGCGCAGCCGAAATGCCTTTACCGGAGACGTCGCCAATCGCGAGCCCAAGGCGTCCGTCTTCAAGTTCGATGAAGTCATAGTAGTCGCCGCCGACTCCATGCGCCGGCCGGCACGCACCGGCAAGGTCGATACCCGGAAGTTGGGGAATAGTCTGGGGGAATAACCTTTCCTGTACCTCCCGGGCGATTTCAATTTCACGATTGATGCGCTCACGCTGAGCGGCTTCCCGCGCAAGTGAGTGAGCAAGCTCACTAACTTCTAGCGCCAACCCGGTTTGCATTGCGACAGATTGCAACAGACGCAGATCGGACGGCGAATACGGCTCCTCGGAACGCTTCGGGCCGAGGGTCATGACGCCCATGAGCTTTTCGCGGCCGGGGAGGGGAAGCAGAACTTCCGCATTGACTGAATTCAGGGCGCGCTGCTCCTCTGAATCTGCCTTTGAGAACCAACTGTCGGGATCTTCACGATAGAGCGTTGCCGGCCGGTTCTCGCGAGTCAAATTTCGCACGGTATGCGAGTGTTCGGACAATGCCACTGGTATCCCGAGATCGAACCCATAGGCCTGTTGAAGGCGAAATACCGGCCCGCCGCGCAGCAGGACAGCGATTTGCGGGACGTGGAGCACTTCGGAAATGCTCCGGCAGACCGTGGCCAGAAGCGAGTCGGATTCGGTTAAAGTCCGCGCCTGTTCAGATAATTCGTGCAGCACGAGTTCGGAGGTATAGGCCTCGCGAAAGAATCTGCGGTCGAGCCACTGTTGCAGTCGCCTGCTAAGGCCGAAGTATGCAATCGCGATCACTATGCCTGCGATTACCAGCGGAAGAATCACGTCGTGCAGTTGGAGCGTGTTCTTCGAAAGAAGCGGTTCGACGAGTTTCCATACCACGATTGCCGCCAGCACGATCTGTAGTACGGCCAGAGTGGCGCGCGCAAGAAGGTACTTGGTTCCCATCCGCAACAGAATGCGAACATCGAGCGCGCGCTGCACCACTACGACATAGGCGAGAGAAAAAGGAAATGCCAGTACGAGTATCGCGCCAATGCCGACCACCCACGATTCTAGAAATTTGGGTAGCTGGATGCCCAGTGCGGCGATAAAAACGAAGATGATAAGCAGCGATCCAAGCCCGACGATAGATCCCGCGCACAAAACGCGCATGCGGCGCCGGGCGTCAGCGCTCGAAGCGGACCGTAGTTTATCGAAGATGGCAGCGAAATAGAAGACCACACAGACGAGTGCAGCCGAATTCATTACGTAATCCACTATCGGCGCGAACCTTTGAGAAAGCGCGCCAAAAGTTGGGTGGTAGTGACGGCCGTAATCGGCGACCATGATGAGCAGGTAGCCGATCGCTTGCGGAATGATCAGAATCCATTTCAGCGACGGCCATTTCCTGTCGAGGCGCCAGCGTTCCGGGAAATAAATCCCAATCAAAAGAACCACTAGAGGTCCCAAGACCTGCATGGTTTGATACCAGAACTCGAGGAACCCCTGCAGCGCCCCGGTCCACCAGCGCGGCGCTCCATAAGCAACCTCGGGAAAACTCAACAGCAACAGGATCAGCCACGCGTTCGGCTCGCGCGGACGCGCGAATGCCACCCAATAACCGAGCAGCAGGCAGATCAGCGTACCGCCGACCTTCAAGCCGAAAATAACGATCTTTTCGAGTGCAGACCAGGTGTGAGAGGGCGCCCGGATGAAATGAATGTTGGCTACACGATGCCGGCCTTGGTTATCGCGTACGCCAACCTGCAAAGTGTCTCCAGGATGGGCGGTCTGGTCGATCTGGCGCCACTGTGCCTCGCCTCGATATTTCTCCCCGTTGAGCGACTCGATCACGTCGCCCCTGGCCAGCCCCGCCTCTTCGGCCTCGTGGTTTACCTTAGTGAGCGCCAAGCTGTCATAGTCCATTTCAAATGGATCATTAACGTGGCGGCTGAGGTGAAAGTACTGGTCATAGACTGAAGCTGTGGTTGCCAGGAAGTAGGTGAAGCTTGCCAAAAAATAAAGACATAGAAGGAAGCGAAGCTTGCGCGAGGAGCCCGTACGCATGAATGTAACTAATCATCGTACTTGCAACTCCTGCGCCCGGCAAAAAACCGCGCGATTAAGGCCGCAGCGTGGACTAACGGAGAACCTGCCGTTACTCACAGCCCGCTACGGCCTGACTTGGCCATATGAGCTTCCAACCTGTTACTTGGCAACAACTTTTATGAAGGAAGCCTCGCCCTGATCTCGTTGAGGATTTGACGGATGCACACCTTTCGGCTTAGCGAAGGAATAGCGCTTGCCAGTGGCCGATTGGTACGTGTCCACGTAGTATTCTCCGCCTACTCTAACCAGGCGAATGTAAGCGCGGCCGTAGGATAGCGTACTCTCGGTAATCATCGGAACGACCAGGTTTGTTGACTTGTCCGTTGTAAGTGACACGACGACCTGGCCGGGTGTAAACGGGGCGCGGACTACGTGTTCGCCGGGTTCAAGCGTGACAGGTCCCCAGTGCGCCTGAACAGGCAGATTGAAGCTGCCTTGCGGTTGTGCGTTCAGCGTAATTGCCGTCATGCCGAGAGCGACAGCGAGCGCCGAAATCCGAACCATACGATTTGTCTTTCTTTTCACGACGTTCTCCTTTAGATCTGCTGCTACGGAACTTCCCTGCTGCGGAAGCCGTACAAACCTTCAGACGACAGTAAGGCTGCACGCGGCCCTCATAAGAAGATCAGGAAATTGTCAGGAGATAGTGCCAGGTATTGCAAAGACTTGTCGCAGCAGATCAAATAAAGAAAACCGAAACCAAAATCATTCTTGATCTAACTCCACACCACTGAGCCGCATGATTGACCCGAAAGACAGCCCCTCTTTGACAGTAGAACGGAGAAAACTGCGCTTCGGTGTCTTCGAAGTTGATTTCCAACAGCGAGAGCTGCGGAAACGTGGCATCCGCGTGCATCTGCAGAGAAAGCCTTTTCAGATTCTCGAGCTCCTGCTTCGTAATCCAGGCGCGCTTGTGACACGCTCGGAATTGGAGCAGCATCTGTGGCCCAACCTGCACGTGAACTTCGGGCGCGGCTTAAATACAGCCATTAATCTTCTCCGCCAGGCGCTCGGTGACTCCCTGGCGGGATGCCGGTTCATCGAAACCCGGCCCGGGCTTGGGTATCGTTTCACCAGCAGCGTTGAAGAGGTACGGGAGAGCGTGCATCGGAATGCTCCTGGACGGCGATATGTGCCTGCTGTCGAGGCCGATCGCTGTTATCGAAAGGGAAAGTATCTCCAGAATAAGATGACTGAGGGCGATCTGGGCAAGAGCATCGCCCATTTCGATGCGGCCATCGCTCACGACCCGCATTATGGTCTTGCTCATGCCGGCCTTGCCGACACCTACACAATCTTTGCGGTTCTGGGACTGCTTTCTCCGAGCGAAGCCCGCCGCCGCGCAAGGGAACACGCGGACAACGCCCTGGAGGTCGACAACGAACTGGCCGAGGCGCACATTTCGCTTGCTGACATCAGAAATCTATTTGATTGGGATTTTCGAGGCGCTGAAGAGGAGTATTTGCGCGCCTTCCAATTGGATTCCAGCAGCGCCGAAGGACATCGGCGCTATGCTGTCTTCCTTTCGTCGATGGGGCGATCGGAAGAAGCGTCCAAGGAAATCCGACTTGCACAGGAACTCGATCCGCTTTCTTTGCTGGCACACGTAGAGTTCGCCAGGCTTCAATACCTGAATCGCAACTTCCAGGAATGCGTCGATGAATGCTGGCAGATGCTGGTCCTCGAGCCTGAGTTTGCCCCCGCACAACACTTCCTCGGGCTCGCCTGCGAGCAACTCGGTTTATACGACGAGGCGGTGACCGAGCTCCAGAATGCCCGGATCTGCTCGGGCGGCCACCCTGCGATGCTGGCGGAACTTGGTCATGTGTATGCGCTCGCGGGGCGGCCCGAGGAAGCGCATCTGGTGTTGCACGAGCTCGAAGAGCTGGCCCGAGCCAGGTACGTCTCCGGTTACTGGCGGAGCATCGTTTATCTGGGACTTGGCTCTCACGATGCGGCCTTCGAGGCGATCGAAGCTGCCTGGCAAAACAGGGACGTGTCGCTTGTGTGGCTCAATGTAGAGCCGCGATTGGAGCCCATCCGGTCTGACCACCGCTTTTCGCGCATACTCGAGAAGGCGGGTTTGACTGTATATTCACCCAGGGTTTCTCTGGCGTCGCCGAAAGGTCACCACGCTACTGCGTGATAAAGCGGGAGCGCCGACGGTGCGTCTCGATCGAATTCCTGAATATGAAACCAGCTCTCGTCTCCTGCTCAGGCATGCAGGGGAACGCATATCTTGACTGTGGTCCCACCCGGACCGGAGGTCCATTCGATACTTCCGCCTAGTCTAGAGATCCGTTCACTTATGCTCGCTACGCCATATCCGCGGCAGCGCTGCGATACATCGAAGCCTTTGCCGTTATCACCGATCTCCAAAATCAGCGAACTCGCGTTGCTATTCAGCTTTACCCGTGCCTCGGTCGATTCTGAATGGTGAACTACATTCGTAACGCATTCCTTAAACACCAGGTATATCTGTCGGCGCATGTTGACGCTGAGTTTTCGCCGCACTTCGATATCGTCGACCAGGAGCTGAAAATCGATTTCGGAGCCGCCCAGCATTTCACCTGCAAACTGTCGCATTCGCTGCGCAAGATCTCCCAGCCGATCGCGATTCGGATCAGTCGCCCAGACAATATCACTCATGGAGTCAACAAGCTGGCGTGAAACATTCGCAATCTGATCCAGCGTGCCCTCGGAACGACTAGACGATTCTCGTCTGACTACTTCACTTAAAATGGCGATCTGCGACAGGCCGGACCCTATGTCGTCGTGGAGATCGGTAGCGATACGCGTGCGAACGCGCTTCACGGCAGCAAGTTGTCTTGCCTGATAGCGCCACGCCCAGTAAGCACCGACGCCGATACTCCCGAGCATGGCCAGATCGAACCACCAGCGCAGCCACATCGGTGCGAGGATTCTAAAATCCACTGACGCAGGCTGAGGGCTGACTAGACCGTCCGAAGTAACCGCACGCACCAGGAACCGATAAGATCCCGGATGGAGGTGCGCATAGATGACGGAACGTTGCGGGGTCGAGGCACCCCACGTTTTGTCCGCGCCTTCAATCTTGTATTGGTATTGCAGGACCTCGCCCGGCTCGAAGGTGAGGCCGATAAACTCGAACTGAAGCCGGTCATTGCCAGGATATAAGTCAGGGAGAAAGATCTTTGTTTCTCCGCCTTGAGACAAAGCAAGATCATTATTCTCGATGCGAATGCCGGACAGCATCACCGGGACACCACCAGTAGAACGGTCTTGGCGCGGGATGAGGCGCGAGAGGCCCAGCTGTGTTCCGAACCACAGCTCGCCCATATGATCGCGAAATACAGTCTGCAATTCGCCTCCCGCCAACCCGTCCGCGGTCGTATAGTGCTTGATGTGACCGTTCGCGGGCTCGAGCTGGTCCACGCCGCGGGCAGTGCAAAGATAGATCCGCCCAACGAGATCCTCGGTGATGCACTGAACCTCGTCGCTTGAGAGCCCTTCGCGGGTGGTATAGCTCATGAAGTGAGGCCGCTGCCTTTCGGGTTCGTCAACCCGGCTCACGCCTCCCACACTCGAACCGATCCAGACTCGTCCCAGGCTGTCGTTATACAACCAGTTGATCGACCTGCCAGGTGCTCCTTCTGCCATGCCGTATTGCTGAAATAAGTTTCCTGACCGACGCCACAACCCACCATGTTCGAGCCCCATCCACAATGCGCCGGCGCGGTCTTCTAAATAGGCCTGAATGCGATCGTTAGCGAGACCAGGGCCGCCGCTGGAGGCGGGGAATCGATCGAATGCGCTCGTCCGTCCATTCCAGACTGTGAGCATGTTGTTGGGAAAGTGCTGGTTGCTTACCCAAACGTTTCCACTTCGGTCTTCAAACAGCCGGAAGATGTTTTCGTCAGTTCGATAAAACCGTGGTCGGGCGCGCGCCAGTTCGGCCGGATCTTTGATATCGGTGAACCGGGCCAGTCCTTTATGGGTGGCAACCCACCACTCATGCCCGGAAGTGTTGACAATTACCTGGTAGCGTCCATGCCAGCTGGTAGAAACCAGATCTGACGGGACGTTTATCCGAATTGCCTGGAACCTCCCTTCATCGAAACGATTCAGAAACAGGCCGTTCCGCGAGCGGCTCACTGCGAAAAGTTGTCGGCGGGCGTTCTCGAAAACCGAAATGATGTCGTGCGATCCAAGTCCATCCGCTTCACTGAATGTCACAAATCCGTTTTGTGAGATCCGGGAGACGCCACCGCCATCCGAGCCGATCCAGATATTGTGATCTCGGTCCAGGGCCATGGCTTCGAGAGGGAAATTCTCGAGACCGAATGTAGATGTGACAGGCTCGAGATAGGCCTTTCTTAGAAACGCATCCGCGGACAAGCGGCTGATCCCATCGAGGAGAACGGCCCATACAGTTTGTTCCGCGAGCGGGAGTGCATCGAAGAAGAACTCCATGCGCACCCCGGGGGCGTGCGTAAAAAGGTGTTCATTGGAGCATGCATCCAATGTCGGCTTGAAAGTCAATAATCCTCTGCTCGTCGATGCCCAGATGCGACCTGCCCCGTCCTCCCGCAAATTATTAATCCAATAGTGACCGGCTTCAACGAGAGCGCGGCCTGGATAACGCTCCAAGCGGCCGTTGTCCCAGCGTCGGTACAAGTCGGTGGCAGTACCGATCCACAAACTTCCGAATTCGTCTTCGAGCAGCGCGGTTACAGGAACGGTCGATCCAATAGGGATTTGCAGGTCCACGAATTGGAATTTTGAGGCGGACGGTCTCCGAAGCAATCGGCTGAGTCCTTGTGTGGTCCCCACCCAAAGCGTGCCATCATGTCCTTCGGCAAGTGCATGAACCTCCCGTCCCGCTGCCGCCGGAAGGTCGTAAACCTGCAATGATCCTTCCGCGGAATGATCCGACTGGCGATCTCGAAACCGGCAAACCCCCGCGCCTGTAGCAACCCAGTATTCACCCGACCGGGTTTCGAGCATGTCGTAGATATTGGGATCTGGGAGTCCTTCCTTCCTGCCGTAGTTTCTGAAGGTATAACCGTCGAATCGGGAAAGTCCCTCGGCGGTACAGAACCAGAGGAAACCGTGTGAGTCGCAAATGATTCGATGGATCGAATTGTGCGCCAGACCATCAGCAGTTGTGTAAACCTTAGCCGGAAGACGCTCGCTGTGAGCGGGACACGCCACGATGCACACTAGGAATGCCATTCGGCCGACCATCGAAACGGTCCGGTCAGACATTCGGCTCTTAATCACAAATACCTCGATGGACTGTTCGTTTAGTGTAACGAAAAAAATAAACTGTGAAATCAGCCCTAATGGCTTTTGGATCTCTAAGATAACCATCTTTTTTCAGTCAGTAGCACTTCCCTGGGATCGCATTGTCCCTGCAGACCTGAGTAGGGATCAAGACCTGAGTTTCGATGTATTCTTGATCAGCATCGAAAGCAGCGCCATGATCCGGATCGCGATTATCGAAGACTCCCGCGAAATTCGCGAGGGCCTGAGGCAGCTGATCAACGGCTCTGATGGTTATCATGTGACCGCCGGTTTTAGCTCTATGGAGGAGGCAATTCCGGACCTGAAGCGCGATATTCCAGATGTTGTTCTGGTAGATATCGGGCTTCCTGGAATGTCCGGGATCGAGGGCATTCGACGCCTCAGTCATTCCCATCCACAACTTCATCTGCTCGTTTTGACTGTCTACAGCGACGATGCCCGCATCTTCGACGCCCTCTGTGCAGGGGCTTGCGGCTACTTATTGAAGAAAACGCCGCCCGCGCGCCTCCTGGAAAGCATTGCCGATGTGGCCGCTGGGGGAGCGCCCATGTCTCCTGAGGTAGCACGGCGGGTAGTGGAACTTTTTCGCACCGTTCGTCCACCTGAGCGCGCCGACTACCATCTCACACCACATGAGATCAAGCTCCTGCAGCTCCTGGTGAACGGTCGCAACCGCAAGAGCGCGGCGCTCGAACTGGGTGTGAGCGTTCACGCGATTTCCTTCCACCTGCGGCAGATTTACGAAAAGCTTCAAGTCCACTCCAGATCCGAAGCCGTTGCGAAAGCCATGCGCGACCGCCTGATTAAGTAATCATCTACCCACAATAACTGCACATTTGTGTAGTGCTTTTAATAAATTCCAGGTGCATGCTAATCAAAGCGCTAAAGACATCTGGATTTATTTACTTGGTGTGACTTATATGTCACTAGGTCATCTGCACGTTCTTGTCAAAAACAAAAAGGAGACCATATCGTGAGCAAAAAGACACTCATGAAATCGCGGATCTGTTTTAGTCTGCCATTGTCACTCGGCATGATTCTGCCACTTGCTGCCCAAAGCTCTGGAGATGTTCAAAATGACAGGCAAAATCACACATGGCACGCAAATGGAATGATCGTCTTGCTTTACGACGGTCCTCTTTCGCACGATCAGAATTGGAAAATAACGTCCGGACCGCGCGGCTCGACAAATCTGATCCCGCCAAGACGTGGAGGCACTTGTTCTATGATTCCGGCCGATGTTTCTAACGCCTCCGCGATCGAGAACGTGGTGTTTACGGCAGAAAGGGAGAGTCTTGGCATTTGGAAAATGTCCTGGACGGATAGAGTATCCGGCCTGGCGACAGATGGCAACAAATATAAATACAAACAGCGGTTTGAATATCAGGGCGTCACGACTGATGGCCGGGCGCCGAGACCCAGCCGGGGAGCTGCAAGTGACGAGGGTGGGGGCTTCCTCCAGATGGTGCCTAATAATGTTGCGACCGATTCCCTGGACTTCGATGATATGTTCCTACTGGTTACGCCTTCAGGAGAGATTGCGGCCAGTTCTCACATCCGGGGGGTCTTTCGACAACAGATCCCGCCTGTAGCTCTTGATCCGCCGCCGCCCGCCTTCCCGAATCTCATACTCGGACGCTATATCTTTAGTGTTCGTACCGCGCTCTCTGGAGAGGCTGGGTGTGATGGTCTGTGAGGATCTGACTAACTCCAAAACATGAACTAACTCCAAGTTATCTAACCTCTACAGCAAACCCCCAGGAGGATTACATGCTGGGTTGTTTTATTGCAAAGTACGCAGTGCCAGGTAACGCATTCCTGCTGACGGCGGCTCTTCTCTTCTGTAGCAGCGCGTTATCTGGAGGAGCCAGCGAGAATGCCGCTATCGATACGCGCCTGGCGGCCGTCTTAAATCAGCATCACTTCACGGGAAGAATTGAACAAACTCTCGAGCAAAGGTTGGGGCGGAAGATCGACCCCAATCTAGCCAGAATCGGGCAGTTGTTATGGTTCGATACCATTGGCGGTCTCCACAACGACAACACTTGCGGCGGTTGCCACGCCCCTGCCACAGGCTTCGGCGATCCGCTCTCAATCGCCGTAGGCATCCAAAGTAACCTGATTGTCGGTCATAAACGCGAGGGCCCGCACAACCAACGACGGACCCCCAAAGCGCTAAACATTGCGTTCCTCCCGGCTCTCATGTGGAATGGCCGCTTCAATTCGATCTCTGGTGATCCATTTGACAACTCGAAAGGATTCAGCTTTCCTCTACCCGAAGGAACCACACGATTTCCACCCAATGATCCAGTCATCAAACATCTCGCACAGGCTCAGGGTGAGATGCCACCCACGGAGCTGACCGAAGTTGCAGGCTACACAGGAACGCGCGGCACTCCGTACTCTCTTGGTTCTTTGTTTGATCAATTCGATGACGGCAAGGGCTCGGATCTGCCGATCCCAGACGCCCAGGGATTCCGAAATGATCCCATACGGGCAGCCGTTCTCGACCGGCTGAACGCAATCGGCAACTACAGGAATCTGTTCGGGAGAGTATTTCCTTCGGTTGCTGCGGGCGGACCCATCGATTTTTCAATGTTCGGTCGCGCAATCGCCGAATTTGAGTTCACCTTGACGTTCGCAAACGCTCCCATCGATCAATTTGCGCGAGGCGATAGAAGTGCCATGTCACGGCGACAAAAAAGAGGCGCACTTATCTTCTTCGGTAAAGGCAATTGTGTCTCTTGTCACGCTGTGTCGGGAGTGGCAAACGAGATGTTTAGCGACTTCGAAGAGTACAACATCGGCGTTCCGGAGATTTCGCCCCAATTTGGGGTTGGCAAGGGGAACGTTATCTTTGATGGACCCGCCCAAAACGAAGACTTCGGCCTGGAACAGATCAGTGGAAATCCTGCGGATCGTTATCACTTCCGGACGGCTCCCCTGCGGAATCTCGCAATTCAACCGGCCTTTTTTCACAATGGTTGCTTTACGCGACTAGACGACGCAATTCGCCACCATCTCGATGTCTATAGTTCGGCGCGTAACTACAACTCCAAGCGGGCCGGCGTCGAGCAGGATCTAAGGAACGTGGCCCCAGTTGAATCGGTCCTGATGACAGTGGAGCCACGATTGCAGCAGCCGATCCGGCTCTCAGAGAGCGAGTGCGATGACTTATTAATTTTTGTCAGAGACGGATTACAGGACAAACGCGTTCGAAAGAAAAACCTGTGCGCTCTCATTCCGGACGCCGTCCCGAGCGGCAGGCCGTTACTGAATTTCACAGGCTGCAATACTGAGGATCGCTGAAATACTTTAGTAGAGGCCCTTACGCTCCAGTCGAGCCAAGCTCATTTACTGCGCGCCACGCTTCGTTGATCGCCACATCGGTATAAGCAGTTGCTCCCGAGTCGGAATTCGCAATCGTAATCCGGCCAAAAGGCTTCCGCCCGATAATGTTCGGAGCCTCGCCTGGTGGCCATTCAGGATCGAAAAGAGGATTGTACTCGTATCCGTAACCGTGCGGCCAGCGATTGACTGTGATTGCTTCAATATCCTGCCGTGGGTCAAAGCCTCCTCCCGACAGCGTTCGCGTCAGCTGGTCGCGGATCTTACGCTCGAAGGTTTCAAAGCTGGTGGCCTGAAGTTCTGCTCTCCCCGCTTTCTGCTGCTCGCGCACAGGAAGGCCGGGCTTGCAAGGAGTTCGGACCAGGTGCAGCAGAATCGGATCGGACGGCGACTTCGGACTCTTATATTGACCGATGTTGACGGCCCAATTGAGAGTGACTGACGAATGATAGGAACCGGGCGCCGTAATAGCGGAAACGCCCAGCTTCTTGAACGATTCCCAATTGCGAAGTCCAACGCTCGTATAAACGAGAGGCACCTTCACCAGATAATGCAGCGCCGCCTTTTGGCGTGCGGGCAGCTCGGGACACAGATACGGAATCGTCATGTTCCAGCACGCGAGCACACAGCTTTTCGCTCGCACTCTCTGTACGCGGCTTCCGGACGCGTAAACTACTTCAACCTCGCGGGACTTGTCAGGATCTCCGGCATTACGGACGCGAACAACGGTGCTGCTCAGACGAATGCGAACGGGGGTATTTGGCCGATCCAGGCGGCTATAGTCCGCCTGCGACGTGACGATATCTTCGACCGTGCCGCCTGGCAGAGCCTCGGGAATCAACCTGCGCACCAAAAGCCGCGCAATGGATGCATTTCCGTCAGGGAAATGGTAGCGGTACGAACCACCGCGTGCATAGCCGGCAGCCGTATAACTCATGCGCGGGATCGTTCCAGGCTCGAGTTTCAGGCCCTGGAAACCGGGGTATTCGAGAGCCCAACAGTCAAGCGCAGGCTCTGCGTCAATGCCGACTCCGTACTCATCGTGCGATCGCGTTTGATAGTAGGGGATCACACCAGGATCGACCTTCGCGATCTCGAGCAGGTAGTCTCGATAGCTGATACGTGAGAGACGATCCTTCTTTTTGGCGGAGGTCAGTCCGGGCAGGTAGTCGATCCTGCCTTCTTCGATGCGCAGGATGTCTTGCTGCACCCGCTCCGACAGAGGCGCCTTCTTGAGGAAGTCGGCGCACGACATGGCTCGACTTTTCACAACGAGACGGTCTGTTCCAAATGTCTCTTTGTCGAAAAAAACTCCTCTCTCCAGACCGAGCGAAGAATAAAGCTCGCGATCCGTGGTGTGCTTTTCAAGTGACAGCGGATCGATTCCGAGTTCGCGCAGGAGACCGTCGGCCTGAGCACTGTAAGGCGTCGGACTGTCGATCAAAAGCGTGCCGCCGTTCAGCAATTGAAGGCCGCCGCCGAGATGAAATTCATTGCGACGCGCATGGCCGCCGAAATCGTCGTGGTTCTCGAGGATAAGAACACGCGCATTCGGTGATTTAGTGAGGAAGAAATGCGCCGCGGACAAGCCGCTAATGCCGGCCCCGACCACTACTAGGTCATATGACTCGCCGCTGTCTTCGAGAGTAGTTGCATGCTGCCAAAATGTTCCGTCGCGTAGCGAGTGCGCTATCTCGAAAGAGCCAGGCTGACTTCCGCGCATGCCGGTCAGTGTCGGCGGGTACGTGCTTGAAGACGGCGCGGAATGGGCGCTTGAGGCACTTCCTAAAGCACCGATCGCCACGGCCATTCCGTTGACAAAATCACGCCGCGAGATGGCCCGGTCCATACCGAGCTCGTGATCTGAATAATCGCTCATGCGCTTCCAGTCGGTCAGGCGGGCAGTTCGCTTATAGCGCGCCATGCCTGATTAATGGCTTGGTCGGTATAGGCGGCTGCGGCGGCATCGGAGTTGGCGATCGTGATGCGACCGAACGGTTTCCGCGCGACCTCGCAGGGCCGCTGGCCCTCCGGAAAATCAGGATCCCAGAGCCAGTTGTATTCATAAGCGTAACCGTGCGGCCAACGATTGACAGTAATCGCTTCGATGTCGCGTGCGGGATCAAAGCCTCCGCCGCCAAGTACGCGCGCCAGTTGATCCCGTATGTTGCGCTCGAAAGTCGCAAATGGCGTCGTCAAAAGGTCCGCACGGCCTACGCGATGCTGCTCACGTTCGGACAAGCCGGGTTTGCAGGGCGTGCGCAGCATACGGATGAGAATCGGTTCGTCAGGATCTTGCGAGGACTTGTAGCTTCCTATGTTCACCGCCTGATCCAATCGTACTTCCGAGTGGTACATACCGGGTGAATGAACTGCATGCACGCCCAATTTCTCGAACGGTCTCCAGTTACCAACTGCAACCACCGTATAGACGAGTGGAACCTTAGCCCCATACCGCAGAGCCTGTTTCTGAGGGTCGGGCAGACCAGGGCAGATGAAGGGGATGACCATGTTCCAGCAAGCCATGACAACGTTTCTGGCCTTTACCGAACAGGCGTCCTTACCGGCCACGTAGGTCACAACAACTTCCTTTGCCGTCCCCGGGTCGCCCAAGTGATGTACGTCGACAACGGTACTGCTCAGTCGGATACGCACGTTCGAAGAGTTGTGGTCCAGTCGGCTGTAATCAACTTGCGCGCCAACGCTGTCCTCGGCCGTGTGCCCGGGCATAGCATCCGGTATCAGGGAACGGACGAGCATGCGTGCGATGGACGCATTCCCGTCTGGAAAATGAAAATAATACGGCGGCTGGTCGATGAGTTCGCCGCCCGGTGTGAACCCCACGCGCGGATGGGGCTTTCGATCTAATTGCATGCCGGCAAAACCGGGCTGTTCGAGCGCCCAGCAATCCAGGGCGGAAATCGCGTCAATGCCCGCGCCATATAAGTCATGTGTGCGGGTCTGATAGAAGGCAACCGCCTGCGGGTCGACCTTTACAATCTTGCGCAGGAAGTCTTGGTAGCTGATGTGCGAGAGGCGATCCTTCTTTTCGGCCTGGCTCAGTCCCGGCAGGTAATCGGTCTTGCCTTCTTCCAGGCGAAGAATGTCCGCTTGCGCCCCCTGCGACAATGGCGTCTTGGGAAGGACGTCCGCCCACGAAATATGTTGTGACTCCGAGTCATGATTTCCAGACGGTCCTTTTACCAGGCAATCACGACCAAAAGTCTCTTTATCGAAGAAGAAGCCCGTACCAAGACCCTTGTACGCATCGCGTACTCTGCATTCGGCGGAAAGCTTCACGGGATCGATCCCTAGCGAAGTCAAAAGGCCGCGCGCCTCGCTGCTATACGGGTAAGGTGATTCGATCGCAACCGTGCCGCCATTTGCGAGTAGAGTATGGCTGCGCAGTTGAAACTCATTTCGTTTGGCGTGGCCGCCGAAATCGTCATGATTGTCGAGGATCAGGATTTTGGCTGTTTGCGAAGTGCGGGCGCGATAGAAATGCGCTGCCGCCAGACCGCTGATCCCGCCGCCAACAACGACCAGGTCGTAAGTCTCACGCGTTTGCTCAGCATTGAACTTCGGCAGTTTGCCATCCCGGACGGCATGTGCCGTTTCATAAGAGCCTGGGTGGCTGCCGCGCATGCCGGAGCGCGCCGGTGGATAGTAGCCGGCCCCGTCCTGCGGAAGATCTGCTGCCTCTGCCGCCAACAGCCACTGGCACGACATGGCCGCTCCTGCGCTGATAAGGGCGCCGTTCAGAAAATCGCGCCGGTGGATCGGCCTGTCCATACCGAGTTGCTTGTCGCGCAGGCTATGGTTATCGTTCATGCGGGACAATGCCCTTATGCAATCCGAATGCGAATCATTTTGCTAAGGTTGCAGATCAAACTGAAGGTTTAACGGAGTATAAAGGCGCGAGCCGGAGTTTGTCAAATGAGATCGTTATCGAGTACTGCAGCGTTCTTCTTGAGCTTGGGATTGTGTGCCGGACAAGCGTTGCCGGAGCGGGAATCTCCACGGGCGGTTGGAAAGCCCGAGCTGCTAGGTGGGGCAAGCATCGTGGTGCACGTTGAAGGCAAGCCCGAGATCACGATTACGGAAGATGATCTGTCGAAAATGGCGCGGCATAGAGCAACGGTCAGTGAGCATGGCAAGACGTCGGAATTTGAGGGCGTGTTTTTGCACGATGTATTGCAGCGCGCCGGAGCGCCGCTCGGAGATCAACTGCGCGGCAAGGCGCTCTCGACCTACATTCTCGCGACTGCGCGCGACGGCTATGCCGTCGTCTACACCCTCACTGAAACGGACACTGCCTTCAGCGATGGCGACCTGCTGTTGGCTGACAAAAGTAAAGGCGACCCGCTCAACGGACAGCAGGGACCGTTTCGAATCATTGCGCCCCACGATAAGAAGCTTGCGCGCTCACTACGCATGCTGCAGCGCATTGACGTAGTGCAACTACGGAAGTAATCTCACACCGGAATCGTATATGGCGAACTGGCTAGAAACCCTTTCGAGAGACTTTCGCGGCGCAGTTCGCGGTTTGCGTGCGAACCCCCTGTTGACTGCGGTAGCGGTTGTCATGCTGACCCTCGGAATCGGTGCGAACACGGCTATCTTCAGCGTGATCAATGCAGTTGTCTTCCGTTCCCTGCCAGTTCAGGATCCCGAGCAGGTTTTCTTTTTGCGTAGTGATCCGGGCCAGCCAAATGGTGCTGGCAATACCGGAAACGGCGACTCTTCCTTCAGCGAATACGTTTTTGAACAACTGCGGCAAGATCGAAGTGTCTTTTCCGACGTTATGGCTTATGTGCCTCTCGGGTTCAATAAAATCGCGGTCCGTGCCGGAAACTTACCCGAAGAGGTCTCTGGCGAGATGGTCAGCGGGAACTATTTCTCCGGATTAGGAGTGCGGCCGGAGTGTGGCCGTCTGCTTACTATGGAGGACGAGCGCGACCACACCGCTACAGTCGTTTTAAGCTATGGCTACTGGAACCGGAGCTTCGGGCGCAACTGCGATGTTGTCGGACGATCGCTCTCGATCAAAGGGATTCCGTTCACAATAGCCGGCATTACCGCCCCACGTTTTATAGGTCTGGGAGGCACTCCAACCGATATCTGGATCCCGTTACAGTCCCGCCCGGATTTCAATGCGTGGGGCTCGCAGGACGAAAACTATTATGCGGCCCCTAACTGGTGGTGTTTGCCTTTAGCGGCGCGGCTCGCGCCTGGGGTGAACAAGGCTCAGGCGGAAGCGGCCGCTGCGCCGGTTTTCAGACAGGCCGCATATGAACACCTCGGTGGCAAGCCACGAGCCAGTGAGAAAGCTCCCACGCTTCGTCTTCTCGATGCGCATGGCCTCAGCGGATATCGTGACGACTATCGGAAGCCCCTCACGCTCTTGCTAGTCATGGTGGCCACGGTGCTTGTAATCGCTTGCGGCAATGTATCTATGCTGCTCGCGGCGCGTAATGCGGCTCGCCAGCGCGAGTTTAGCATCCGTCTCGCGCTGGGTGGCAGCCGGGGAACCCTCCTTCGTCAAATGATTGTCGAGAGCTTTGTGCTGGTCGCTTCGGGCGCCTTGCTCGGGTGGCTATTCGCGATTCTAGCCACTCGGTCGCTCGCCCGCTGGTCCGAAATCGGCGCGAGTCTCGCCCCCGACAAGCGCGTTTTGCTTTTCACATTGACTATCTCTCTTCTCGCCAGCTTGGTCTTTGGACTTGCGCCTTTCGCTAGCCTGGCACGTATTTCAGTGAGCGAAACTCTGAAGACATCGGCCTCTACTGCATTTCGTACTTTGTCTCGGGGCAGAAGCGGAAACATCACTGCAGTCCTCCAGGTGGCACTGTGCCTCGTCCTGCTGATCAGCACGATCCTCCTCGTGAGCACGCTGCGCAACCTGCAGCACATAAGCCTGGGTATACGAACGCCAGGCCTGTTCGTTTTCGGTATCAATCCCCGCATACAGTCGCATGCTGACGAGCAGACCATCTCCTTCTATCGTTCAATGACGGAGCGTTTTCGCGCGCTGCCGGAAGTCGAATCGATCACTCTCATGCAGAATCGCGTCGGTTCGGGTTGGTCAAATAACACCACAGCGGTTCTGGACGGCAAAGATCCCCACCAGGGCGAGCATACGATGATGCGCTGGAATGGCGTGGGGCCGGACTACTTTAAGACCCTAGGCGTGCCCATACACTCTGGACGCGACATCACCGACGCTGATGGGCTGAAATCCGCCAAGGTTGCACTGGTAAACGAAACATTCGTGAAGCACCTCTTGGGAGGCCGCTCTGCGCTCGGCCATACAGTCTCCTTTACTCCGAAGATCGCTTTCACGATTATTGGTGTCGCTGCGGACAGTAAGTACCGGAGCGTCAGCGAAGAACCGATTCCCATGGCTTACTTCCCATACGTGCAATTAGAAGGTGTCGGGATGATGCACTTCGAACTAAGAACGCGCGGCAATCCCCAAGCCGTCATTCCGCGCGTTCAGAAAATTGTTTCGGGCTTCGGACCGGACCTTGCGCTTTTGCAGCCCATGACGCAACAGGAACAGTTCGACGAGACCATCATGTTCGAACGCCTGACCGCCCGCCTTGCCGTCTTCTTTGGTGCGCTTGCCGTGATTCTAGTAGCGACAGGCCTCTACGGCACAATCGCCTATGGTGTGAGCCGGCGTACTTCAGAACTCGGAATACGGATGGCTCTTGGAGCAGGAAGGCGTCGTGTGCTCTGGTTGGTCCTACGCCAGGGACTCATTCTTTGCGGTCTCGGAATCGCCATCGGACTGCCGCTGGCGCTTGCTTCCACACGGCTTCTGGCGTCCGAACTCTATGGCCTTTCCGCCAACGATCCCCTCTCCTTCTTCGCGGCTGCTTTGGGCATACTCCTGGTAACGGCGGTTGCCTGTCTCATACCGGCTCGGCGCGCAGCTTCCATTAATCCGACGGTCGCCCTTCGGAACGAATAAACGAGCTTAGTTGACCGCTATCGAAGCGGGATCCACGTCATATCCTTCGTCTATCGCGGTCTTCACCGCAGTAGCTTTCAGCTGGTCTTGACTTGCGTCTTTCGCCTGGTCGAAATAACGCCGAATGACCTCTTCCCCTATTACGATGCGAGCGAGCCATTTCTTCTTCTGTTCGTCCCAGGTGATCTCTACGCGGTCGGCCTTCATCCTTCTACGATATATCGGGTTTCACTGGACGGAAGTTTTACGGAACAAGCTGTCGACTTAAACTGAAAGCAATGCTGCCCGATTGCTATAGGCGTGTCTTTCTGCCGCGCCTGACACCTAATGATTGAAATCGAAGATAGGCCCTGGCAGGAAATGGTCGTGCACGCGGAGAGGACGTATCCCAATGAGTGTTGCGGAGCAATGTTGGGGTTCAGGCACGGCGAAAGGAAGATTGTGACTGAGGCGGTTGCCCTCGAAAACGTATACCAGGGGGAAAAGAATGCCCGTTACGAGCTGCGCTCTGAAGATCTTCAGAAGGCGGACAACGAAGCGCGCTCTCGCGGGCTGGAGCTCATCGGAATCTTTCATTCCCATCCGGATTCTGCTGCTTATTTCTCCGAGACCGACCTGAAGAACTCGTGCCCCTGGTATTCTTTCGTGGTTCTTTCGATACAACGCCGCAGATTCGATCACGCGAATAGCTTTCTCCCGGACATCGACCAGACAAAGGCAGAAAAAGAGGAATTAATATGGCCAAAATCCTAATCCCTACTGCTCTCCGGCAGTTCACCGGGCAACAGGATGCCGTCGAAGTGAGTGGAGCTACTGTAGCGGATGCGCTTAAACATCTCACTGCGCAATATCCGAATATCAAGACAAGCCTCTTTAATGATCAAGGCAAGCTGCGTAGTTTCGTAAACGTCTATGTGAATGACGAGGACATCCGTTATCTCGACCGCGAGGCGACCGTGCTCGAGGGTAAAGAAACCTTGTCTATCGTGCCGAGCATCGCAGGCGGTGCCACCGGCACTGCCGAACCATCGGTTGCGGCGCTTAGCAATGAGGAGGTCGCACGCTACAGCCGGCACCTGATTCTGCCCGAGGTTGGAATCGAGGGCCAGATCAAATTGAAGCAGGCAAAAGTAGCGATGATCGGCGCTGGAGGCTTGGGCGCGCCTCTCGGTCTCTATCTGGCTGCGGCCGGCATCGGGCGGATCGGCCTGGTCGATTTCGACGTGGTCGACGCTTCCAATTTGCAACGGCAGATCATCCACGGAACCAAGGACATTGGTCGCAAGAAGCTCGATTCTGCGTCGGATCGTATGCGCGACATCAACCCGAATATCGAAATCGAGAAGTTCGATACCGGTTTGACCAGCGACAACGCTTTAGAGATTCTCCGCGATTACGATCTGGTGGTCGATGGCACCGATAACTTTCCCACTCGGTACCTGGTCAACGACGCTTGCGTGCTTCTGAAAAAGCCGAACGTTTATGGATCCATCTTTCGGTTTGAAGGACAGGCGACGGTGTTCGCGTACCAGGACGGCCCGTGCTACCGTTGCCTCTATCCGGAGCCGCCTCCGCCTGGCTTGGTGCCGAGCTGTGCAGAAGGCGGTGTGCTCGGTATTTTGCCGGGAATGATCGGCGTGGTTCAGGCGACGGAAGCGGTGAAGATTATCCTGGGTGCTGGCGAAACGCTCAAGGGCAGGTTGCTCCTCTATGACGCTCTGGCAATGCGTTTTCGTGAACTGAAATTGCGGCGCGATCCCGAGTGTCCGGTTTGCGGGGATCATCCGTCCGTAACGAAACTAATCGATTATCAGGAATTTTGCGGAATTAAACCTATGGCCTTCCAACCATCTCCATCCGGTGATGCTATTGATGCACTGGAGCTGAAAAAGAAGATTGATCGAGGTGATAACTTCGTCCTTCTCGATGTCCGCGAGCCGTATGAATACCGGATCGCCCAAATTCCGGGAGCTCGTCTCATTCCGTTAGGCGAGTTGCCTCAGCGTCTGAAGGAACTAGATCCCGAAGCCGACATCGTTGCTCAATGCAGAAGCGGAGTCCGCAGCCAGCATGCAGTCGATCTGCTGAAGGCCAACGGCTTCAAACATGTGCGCAACATGACCGGAGGCATCTTGGCGTGGAGCGATAAGATCGACCCTTCCGTTCCAAAGTACTAGCCCGAACGCGTGGGCGGCCGTGTCTGTGTAGAATCCTGGTGATTGCGCGCAATGTCCGATTTGCCACGAGTCAATCCGCTGCGGTACTTCATCCTTGCAATTCTGCTCGCGATCGCCGTCCTGTTCCAGGCAGCGATGTCGCTTCATGAGGTGAAGTCCTTTTGGTCGGACACAAAGCACTTCGACCCGGAAATGTTGCGGTCCTGGGTGATTGCCCTGAACCTCCATGTCCTGACTCCTATTGCTTGTCTCATCCTTGGCTTTTACGTGGCAGCGGCTCGCCCGCTCAACCCAAAAGCGTGGCTGCTGCTAGCCGTGCTGATCAGCTTCAGCCTGGTCTCGTGTGGCAGCGATGTTCACGACCATGTCATGAGCTGGCACACACCGCTGAAACACGCGGCGCTGGTCTATCGAAGCGCAGGGTTGAACAGCTGGCCGCTTTTCATGCTGCTCTTTGCGATCTATTTTCCAGATCGGGCAGCTTTCGACCGGAAGCAACCCTGGCTCAAGTGGATTGTCCTGCTACCCGCCCTTGCGCTCCTGGTTATTGCAGCGGGCTCACATGTAGCGAACAATGAGCACATACAGGCCTTAGAAACCTTTAAAA
The DNA here is from genome assembly GCA_963757345.1 of Terriglobia bacterium. Lineage (GTDB taxonomy): Bacteria > Acidobacteriota > Terriglobia > Bryobacterales > Bryobacteraceae > Bog-105. The sequence goes on from CAVWRP010000021.1 coordinate 333,726, forward strand.
ACTTCGCTGACAGCGTCGGCTGGCTGCGCGCTGGGGCCTTCTACATCCTACTCTTCATTTCGTTAGTTCTCTTCAGTTGGAAGCTTGCAGCCACCCGGGATCTCGACGACCGGCGAAGATTGCGCGTCTTGCTGATTGGCCTTGCAATCAGCTTTGTCCCTGCCGTTGCGCTCGAAGCCATTGGCCGTTACATGATGGGGATGCGGCAGTATCCCGCATGGCTTTCGTTACCGGTTTACCTGGCATTCCTTCTGTTTCCAATCACGCTTGCCTACGTCACTTTGGTGCAACGCGCCATGGACATCAGGGTCATCCTTCGCCATAGCCTGCAATATGCTCTCGCCAGGCGCGGCCTGATCTTCATTCAGGCTCTCGTCTCGTTGATCGTCGTCCTGCTCGTCGCGTTCCTCGCCGGCAGAATCAAATTCTTAGGGCGAGCCGGACTTACGGCAAGCGGCATCGGTCTCGTCTTACTCATTGGGTACGCTGCGCGGAAACTCGCGGCGCTCATCGATCGGCGGTTCTTTCGCGAGGCCTACGATCGGGAACAGATCCTCGCCCGGCTGGCGGATTCGGTCGGATCGATTGTCGAATTACCGGCTCTCCTAAGCACTGTCGCCTTGCGCCTGGCAGAAGTGCTACACATCTCCGGAGTCGCAGTTTTTCTATGTGAACAGCATTCGTACCGTCTGGCGTACGCGGTGGGCTACGCTCAGCCCCCGGGATTCGATTTTCCAGATCAATCCCGCACAGTACAAGAGTTGCAGCAGGAGAAAGCCCCGCTGCGGGTCTATCCCGAAGATCCGCGATCATGGGCAGCGAAACTGGACGAGCGAGAGCAGAGCGAACTCAATCTGTTGGGTGCCCAGCTTCTCCTTCCGCTTGCGCGTCGGGAGGAGCTTCTAGGCTTCGTCAGCTTAGGGCCGCGCTATTCCGAAGCGCCCTATTCGCCGAGCGACGTCGACCTCCTGCATTCGGTCGCTCAGCAAACAGCCCTGGCTGTGGAGAATAGCCGCTTGACTTCTACTGTTGCCGCCGAAACGGCGCAACGCGAAGTCATCCAGCGCGAGCTTTCGATTGCCCGGGATGTGCAGCAGCGGCTGCTTCCGCAGACGTTCCCAAGTGTTGAAGGGCTCGACTGCTTCGGTTTGTGCAGGTCAGCGCGTGAAGTCGGCGGAGACTACTATGATTTTCTCGAGCTTGCCGGTGGTTCGCTCGGTGTCGCAATCGGAGATATTTCCGGAAAAGGCATTCCGGCGTCATTGCTGATGGCCAGCCTGCAGGCATTCCTGCGAGCGCAAACGTTGAGCGGACTTGTCAATCTCGAAACGCTCATGACGAATGTCAACCGGTTGGTCTACGCCGCTTCATCGTACAATCGCTACGCTACCTTCTTCTATTCGCAGTACGATCCCAGGTCGCACGTTCTGACTTATGTCAACGCCGGTCACAATGCCCCCATTGTTCTGAGTAAGAACGGCCTTGCATTGAGTGTTCGGCGCCTTGATACCGGCGGTCCGCCGGTCGGACTTCTCGCCGAAGCGAAATTCCAGAGCGCGAAAATAGGCTTGTGCCCCGGCGATCTCATCGTTCTCTTTACCGATGGCATTTCCGAAGCCATGAATACGGACGAAGAAGAGTGGGGCGAAGAACGATTACTTAAAACACTGGGTGCTTTGGATGGCGTTGCTCAGCCAAAAGCGATCATCCAGGAAGTCTTCCGAAAGGCAGACGAGTTTGCGGGCAACGCCCCGCAACATGACGACATGACCATGGTTGTCATTGCGGTTCGATGTTAGTCGCCGCGAGGCCGGGTTATCATGAGTTCGAAACATGCGCCGCTACACCGAAGCAGACCAATTGGGCGAGAAGGTCATCGACGTAATTGCTCGCACCCAACGGTTGCCTGCCGGATCGGTGACTCTCGACAGCACCTTCGAGGATCTCAAAATCGATTCCCTTGATGGGATAAATATTGTGTTCGAACTCGAAAAGGAATTCGAAATCGAAATTCCTGACGAGGGCGTCGCTGCATTGCATTCGGTCCGGGAAACTGTGGAAGGTGTGCGCCAGCTCGTGGAGAAGAAGGGCTCTATTTCGCCGGCCAAAGACACATGAGGCGGGTCGCCGTAACAGGCCGGGGACTCGTTTGCGCGCTGGGAAATAGCGCCTCCGAGTGCTGGAAGAAAGTTGCGGCGGGAGAGTCAGGAATCGAGCCGCTCGCCGATCCTGGTTCACCCCCGTATCGTTTCCAGGTCGCCGCAGAAGCGCGACGCTTCCGCCCGCTCGACTACTTCTCTGAAAAAGATTTGATCTTGCTGGAACGGTTTGCTCTGTTTGCCACGCTTGCGGCGCGCGAAGCTGTCACGCAAAGCGGCTTGATCTTCCAGCATGGGCTCGACGACGAAACTGCCGTTATTACCGGCAGCAGTATCGGTGGCCAGTACACCGAGGAAGAAGGCTACCAAAGGCTTTATCGCGAGAATAGCCCACGCGTTGCGCCTCTCACTATTCCTAGGACCATGGCCAATGCGGGTGCCAGCCAGATCTCGCTCGAGTTTGCTATCCACGGGCCGGCTTATACGATTTCGACTGCCTGCTCCTCGTCAAATCATGCGCTCGGCCAAGCCTTCTGGATGGTGCGTAATGGACAGGTTAAAGCCGCGATTGCAGGCGGTAGCGAAGCGGTCTTTACCGAAGGTTTGTTGCGCGCCTGGGAAGCGATGCGTGTCGTTTCACCAGAGCCGTGCCGCCCGTTTTCCGCGGACCGGCGCGGCCTCACATTGGGCGAAGGCGCGGGGATGATGGTCCTCGAAGACTGGGATCATGCGCAAGCGAGAGGAGCGCGCATTCTTGCCGAGATCGTCGGCTTCGGCATGAGCTCCGATGCACATCACATTACGCAGCCTTGCGTCGATGGACCCGCTAAAGCTATGTGCTGGGCCATGCGAGACGCGGGCATCTTGCCATCCGATGTCGATTACATCAACGCTCACGGAACGGGGACCCAAGCGAATGATGCCACTGAGAGTCAGGCGATCCGCCAGGTCTTCGGGGAACATGCGTCGTCTCTTCTCGTCAGCTCCACAAAGTCCATGCATGGTCACACGCTCGGGGCCGCGGGAGCTATTGAAGCGGTCCTGACATCGCTGGCCTTGAGCAACGGCCTCGCTCCCCCGACTGCGAATTTTCGGGAGCCTGATCCTGCTTGTGATCTTGATGTCGTCCCGAATGTCGCCCGCGAGGGCGATCTCAAAGTCGCGCTTTCTAATACCTTCGCCTTCGGAGGACTCAATGCTTCGCTGGTGCTGCGCCGAGTCCCGTACTAAGTGCCACTCGTAACGTATTTGAAACGTTCGATAGGATTTTTGTCCGGCGCACCGGCCGGCTCGCCGCTTCCAAGAAGGACAGGACCGAGGCCCGAGGTCCGTCCAGGTAAAATCGCTTAAGACCCCACATGCAAAGATGACAATTTCAATCGGAGCCGACCACGCCGGATACGAGATGAAAATGCAGCTCGTCGAACTCGTGCAGCAGCTTGGGCACAAGGTTCACGACGTGGGAACTTTTACGCCTGATAAACCCGACGATTATCCCGATTATGCCACTCTCGTCGCCGAAGACATTCGGTCCGGGGCCGCCGAGCGGGGCATTCTGGTTTGCGGCAGTGGCGTCGGGGTCTCGGTGGCCGCGAACAAATTCAAAGGCATCCGCGCGGTCTTTGCAACGACCATTATTCCGCTCACCAGGGCGTCGAGCACGACGATATGAATGTCCTCGTACTGGGCTCGCGCATCATCGGTTCCATGACGGCTGTGGATGCCACGACTGCCTTTTTGAATGCGAATTTCAGTGGCGAGGAGCGCCATGTCCGCCGCCTGAACAAAGTGAAAGGAATCGAGCAAAATGAGTTCCGCTAAGGCCCGCAACTGGTCTGAACCGGGTCGCATCCTCTTACAAACTCCCTAGCGATCTGCAGCAGGCGGTGCAAGGACGCCGCGCGCGCCTGGGACGCGTGCGGTAACACCGCGAAGCTTTGGAAGAAAGACGCGTCGCTATGGACGAACACCGACGAAAGCAAGTGGCTGGGTTGGCTTGAGATAGTCGATCAGCAGACTCGGCGACGTCTCCAAATTCAAGGCTCTTTCCGCGGAAATCCACGAAGACGGTTTTAACCATATTCTTTTGCTTGGCATGGGCGGCTCGAGCCTCTGCCCCGAAGTTTTCAGCCTCACTTTCGGAAAACAACCCGGCTTCCCGGAATTGCTTGTGCTCGATTCCACCGATCCAGTCCAGATCAAGAGTTTCCGCGACAAGATCGATCCGGCGCGCACCTTGTTCTGCGTCTCGAGCAAATCCGGCACCACGCTCGAGCCCAATATCTATATGCAGTACTTCTACGACGAAACCCGCAAAGTCGTGGGAAATGACGTAGGCAATCATTTCATTGCCATCACCGATCCGGGTTCTAAACTGGAGGGCGTTGCCGCAAAACTGAAGTTTCGTCGTATATACCACGGTCTTCCGAGCATTGGTGGAAGATATTCCGCTCTTTCCGATTTCGGTCTGGTGCCTCATGCGGCCGCAGGCCTCGACACGGAGAAGTTGCTTCGCCAAGCCGCCAAAATGGTGGAGGCTTGTAAGTCGCCGAATGCCGACGCAAATCCCGGCGTATCTCTTGGTCTCGTACTAGGCACTGCAGCGGTTAAATTCAAACGGGACAAGGTAACACTGCTTTGCTCGAAGTCCATCCGCGATTTAGGTGCGTGGCTCGAGCAGCTGCTCGCCGAATCCACTGGTAAACAGGGCCATGGCCTGATTCCAGTGGACCGCGAGCCGCTTGTTGATATCGAAAATACAGGAACGACCGTGTCTTCGCTTATATCCGCCACGTCTCCGATACGGACGACGACCGAAGAGGCTCACGTCGCAGCTCTCGAAAAGGCCGGGCAACCAGTAGTCCGCATCGTTCTCGCCGATGTTTATGACATTGGCCAGACTTTCTTTCAATGGGAGATCGCTACTGCCGTTGCCGGCTCCATTATCGGAATTGACGCTTTCAATCAGCCGGACGTCGAAGCAAGTAAAATTGTCACCCGTGACCTGACCAACGAATTCGAAAAGACCGGTTCCTTGCCGGCCGAAAAGCCGATTCTTGATCAGGAGGGAGTCAAGCTTTTCACGAACGAGGAAAATGCCGCGATACTCCTCAAAGGAAACACTACCCTCGGCGCAGTGATCCGCGCGCATCTCGATCGTATTCAGCCGGGGGATTACTTCGGCCTTCTCGCCTACATACCCATGTTTCCGGATCACGAAACCAAGCTTCAGGAAATGCGCAAGGAAATTGTGGAAAACAGACGCGTCGCGACAGTTCTCGGCTTCGGACCGCGTTTCCTTCACAGTACGGGGCAGGCATATAAAGGGGGACCCAATTCGGGTGTCTTTCTTCAGATCACGTGCGACGAATCGCATGATCTTCCTGTTCCTGAGCAAAAATATACATTTGGAATTGTCAAGGCCGCGCAGGCAAGAGGAGATTTTCAAGTCTTAGCTGAAAGGCATCGCCGCGCGCTGAGAATCCATTTAGGGCCCGATCTCTCGAAGAACCTCGACAAGCTGCGCGACCTCATCTTTGCGGCTGTTGCGCACTAATTGCTTCCGTCCAGCCATTAGCGGTGCTTATCTAGCGGCTCCCCACGCTGGTTAAGATAAGTATTTTCGATTGGACGTTGCTATGGCTTGAAGTAATAGTACTGTCTATTAAATAATTTACAAATTATTTGGTAAATTCGGCGTCTGGTTTGATGCCTAAAGACAGAATTTGCGTTATTATTTTGCTACGGATTCGCAGCAAAGGCCCGGTTTGGACGGACCCTTGCTGTGTCGGAGGGGGTGGGACGCGCGAGTGCGCCACCACCCATGTTTCACTCAGTGTACCGGAACCAAAAAAAAGATACAACAAAATGTAAGTGATTGTTGTGCGGGCTACGGTTTTTGGTAGCTGCTCTGATTGCGCTCCTAATCAGCTGTGTTTTCAAGAGGTTTGTGGGAGGATCGATAGATGATGTCGCCTGCCGCCGCTGAACACTCGCAAATTCCTCAGGCAGTCGACGAGCATTCCAGCAAGGCAGGCCTTCGCGCCGTAGCCGTATTCGAAGCCTCTAAGGGTATCGTGGTCCTGGTTCTCGGTATTACGTTGGTTGCCATTCATTCACATGTGCAGGATCTTACTGAGAGCTTGCTCTATCACCTGCATATCGACTTCGACCGCCGCTTCGGACACATACTGCTCAATGCGGCCTCGAGCATCAGTTCCGCCCGCTGGTGGATGATCGGCGCGGCGGTCGGGACCTACACTTCGGTTCGTTTCATCGAGGCGTGGGGACTCTGGAACCGGCGGGTATGGGCCGAATGGTTTGCGCTTCTGTCCGGAGCCATGTACCTTCCGTGGGAGTTTCTGAAGCTGGTCGAGCGCATTGATTGGGACCGCATCGCGGTCCTCGCGATTAACCTGATCATCGTTGTCTACATGGCATACATTCGGGTACGCGAGAGCCACGGAAAATGGTTCGCATAGCGAGATCTGTTCACCGTCTCCGCGACTCGAACGCGATTTCGACGAGCTGCGTTCCAGTAATCTGAAAAATGCTCGCCATCTCCCGCCGCAGCTTCGTCGCGGCAAGCGCCGGCCTTCTTGGTCCGATTGCGCGCCAGGAGCCCGCCCTCATCCTTTATAACGGGCGATTCTGGACCGGTAGCAAGAGCATTCCCTCCGCGAGCGCTGTCGCGATCAGCCAGGGACGCATCCTCGCGGTGGGCGACGGAAAGGACGTTCTGGCCTTGGCCACTTCCCGCACAAAAAAAACGGATCTTGGCGGAAAGGCCGTCTTGCCCGGCTTTAACGACGCTCACGCCCATCCCATAGAGTCCGGCGTCGAGTTCGTCCTCAAGGTGCCCTGTGACATCAACTCCATAGAAGAGATTCAGGAGGCGCTGCGCGTCAAAGCCGCCAAAACGCCTCCAGGCCAATGGGTGTTTGGGTTCCTGTATGACGACGGCAAGACACCGCGGCCCATCAACATACACGATCTGGATCAGGCCGTTCCCGATCATCCCGCCGTAGTTGGTCATCGAGGCGGCCACACTTACTTTGTCAATTCCGCCGCTTTCAAACTGGCGGGAATAACCGACGCCACACCTAATCCCACCGGAGGCCTATACGAGCACGATGCCAGCGGGCATCTCACAGGGCGCTTAGGGGACAGGGCGGTGGCGCCATTCGAAAAGTTGATCACTTATCAGCCGACGCGTGAAAATTATCGCGAAGGCGCTGCGCTGATCACCAAGATGTTTTCGCAAAAAGGCATCACGTCCACTTGTGACGCGTCCGGCAGCGCAGATGGACTACGCGGATATCAGGATGCCCGGGAAGCCGGGCTGCTGCGGTGTCGCATCTACTCCCATATCTTCTTGAATGATTTCGATCGGGTGATGACCGCCGGCATTCACACCGGCTTCGGAGATGACATGGTGCGAGTGGGCGCTCTGAAGCAGATGGCGGATGGATCAATCTCTGAACGTACTGCCTGGTTATCCAACCCTTATCTTGATGTCGCTCCCTCCTATACGGGGCTCCAGACTGCAACTAGGGAAGCGTTATACGAAAACTGCAAGAAGGCCCACTCGGCGGGCTGGCAGCTTGCAACCCACGCCAACGGGGATCTGGCAATTGATGAAGTGCTGGGCATCTACGAGCAGTTGCAGCGGGAAATGCCGCGTCCCGATGCCCGTTACCGGCTCGAACACTGCACGCTTGTCAACCCGCGGCTCGTCGAGCGAATTCGCACGCTCAAGGCGCTTCCCATACCCTTTGCTGCCTACGTCTATTTCCACGGAGATGTGATGCACTTTTACGGAGAGGAGCGACTCGGCAGCATGTTCGCCATGCGGTGGTTTCTCGATGCCGGCATTCCCGCACCAACGTCTTCCGACTTCACCGCCAGCCCGGCGGATGGCATGATGTTCCTGCATTCGCTTGTGAACCGTAGAGGAAAGGACGGCCATCCATGGGGTTTGAATCAGCGGATCACGCTCGACGAAGCGATCCGCTGTGCTACCTGGAATGGGGCCTACTGCTCATTTGAGGAGAACGAAAAAGGAACTCTCGAGCCGGGCAAGCTCGCGGACTTGATTGTGCTGAACAAAGACCCCTGGAAAACCGACCCGTCTGACTTGATCAATGTCGGCATCGAGCGCACCATGGTCGGAGGCAAGTGGGTCTACGAATCCTGACTTTTACTATCTTTCTAAAAAACACATGAACCGTCGTGAATTCATTCAGACATCCGCGGGCGGGGCGCTGGTCCTGAACAGCGCAAGCCCCGCGTCGCCCCAAATCACAGAACCCCGACAAAGCGGTTGGTACGACCGTCCTATGCGCTGGGCCCAACTTGCCTTTGTCGAAGACGATCCCGGAAACTATGACCCCGTCTTTTGGCTCGATTATTTCCGCCGCATTCATGCCGATGCTGCATGCCTGAGCGCCGGAGGCTGCGTCGCCTTCTATCCAACCGAGATCCCGCTTCACTACCGGAGCAAATGGCTGAATGGCAGAGACACCTTCGGTGACCTGGTGAAGGGCTGTCGCGACCTCGGGATGAACGTCATTGCTCGAACCGATCCTCATGCAGTCCACCAGGATGTCTACGATGCCCATCCGGACTGGATCATGGTCGACGCGCAAGGCAACAGGCAGCGTCACTGGTCGGACCGGGATTTCTGGGTAACTTGTGCCCTGGGTCCCTACAATTTCGAATTCATGACCAGCGTCACGGAAGAGATCATGAGGAAGTATCGCGTCGATGGAATCTTCACAAATCGCTGGGAGGGCTCCGGAATGTGCTATTGCATCCATTGCCAGCAGAACTTCCGGAATTTTTCAGGGTTAGACCTCCCGCGAACAGCCAACCCTCAAGATCCTGCGCGCAAACAATACATCGTCTGGCGGCAAAAGCGCTTGTTTGAATTGTGGAATCTCTGGGAAGCAAAAATCACATCCATCAATCCCGACGCTGCCTACATCGCAAATGCGGGCGGAGGAGCGTTGAGCGAGCTGGACATGAAAACCATTGGTGAGATCGCGCACACCCTGTTTGCCGACCGCCAGGGCCGTTACGGCGTCATGCCGCCATGGACCAATGGCAAGAATGGCAAGGAATATCGTGCGACCCTGGGTGCCAAGCCGATCGCCGGTATCTTCAGCGTGGGCATCGAAGACGAATATCGCTGGAAAGATTCGGTGCAAAGCAGCAATGAGATTCGCATCTGGGTGGCAGACGGCATCGCGCAAGGCCTCCGGCCGTGGTTCACCAAGTTCAATGCCAAACCGATCGACAAACGTTGGCTGCCGGTAGTAGAGCAGCTTTATATCTGGCACTATCGCAGCGAACGCTATCTGAGAAACAAAAAGTCGCTGGCACGTGTTGCGATGGTTTACTCACAACAAACCGCAAGCTATTACGGCGGCGAACACGCGCAGGCTAAAGTGGAAGATCCCGCGCTTGGTTTTTATCAGGCGCTGGTAGAGGCGCGAATCCCGTTTGAGATGGTGCATGACGGGCTGCTCGATGTCGATCACCTGTCACCGTTTCGCACTCTGATTCTTCCAAACATCGCAGCTTTATCAGCCAGTCAATGCGATCAGATTCGCGACTTCGTAAATCGCGGCGGCAGTATCGTTGCCACGTTTGAAACGTCGCTCTATGACGAGTGGGGCGTGCACCGGGATAACTTCGGATTAGCTTCGCTCTTTGGCGCATCATTCGATGGCAGAATCGAAGGCCCGATGAAGAACTCCTATCTCCAATTGGAAAAAGATCCCGCGAATGGCCGCTTCCATCCCGTGCTTGCTGGATTCGAAGACTCCACCCGAATCATCAACGGCGTCAATCAGGTCGTCGTGAAACCCGCGAATCCAGATACCAATTTTCCACTGATGATTGTTCCTCAATATCCGGACCTCCCGATGGAGGAAGTCTTCTTGCGAAGCACGAAATTCACTAGTCCCGGTGTTTATCTTCGCGAGCATGGGCAGGCCCGTACGGTTTACTTTCCGTCCGACGTCGACCGCACATTTTGGGAAGTCCTGAATGCCGACCATGGCAAATTGCTCGCCAACGCGGTGCGATGGGCGACAGCCGAACCGGCCCCAGCTGAGGTGAAAGGACCGGGCATCATAGACTTGGCCGTTTGGGAACAGCAAAACTCCATGACCGTGCACTTGGTCAACCTGACAAATCCCATGATGATGAAGGGCCCCGTTCGCGAAATCATTCCGTTGCCTGCCCAACAGGTGACAATTCAAGTCCCCCGGGGCCGGCGCATCAGCAAAGTTCATCTGTTGGTGGCTGAACGAGACGTCCCCTATCGCCAGCGCGCTGGAGCAATTGAATTAGAGGTTCCCTCGATAGGAGTTCACGAAGTGGTCGCGCTGGATTTCTCGGCTTAGTGGACATCCGCCTCAGGACGTCCGGCGCTTTTCGGCCCGCGCCAGGTGTTTTCGTCCCCAGTCGCAGATCCTTTCCAGCGCGGGTGCAAGCGTCATGCCGTACGGCGAGATCGAATAAGACACGTTCGGAGGCACGGTCCTCTTGTCATGCCTTAGAAGAATCCCGTCTTCCACCAGTTCTTGCAGATGTCGAATCAGCATGCGCTCGGTGATATCAGGGATACTGCGGCGCAATTCACTCGTTCGCATCGGACCGTCCAATAGCCGCCAAAGAATCGTTCCTTTCCAACGGCCGTCGATCACCGAAAGCATCGCGTCGATAGGACAGGGTGAAGCTTCCTTCTTGGACACCGGCATCGCTAAACTCTTTGCACTACGAATGAAGAAACTGACAAATTAGTCAGCACAACCATCTGCGTCAGTTTAGCCGATGTTTCAGTCAAAAACTCAGTAAGGAGTAAAGACAATGCATTTGCTCGATCTGGTAACCATCCTTTGCACCGGCCTGATGATCGGTACCGAGCTTTCCGTTTCTCTGTTCGTCAATCCAACTGTCTGGCAACTCGATGACCAAGCACAGGCTAAGGCATTAAGCTTGCTCGCCCGTTCTCTCGGGAAGTTCATGCCGATCTGGTACGCGCTGAGTTTGTGTCTTCTGATTGTGGAAGCCGTCCTCCGCCATGGCGGTTCGACCCTCAATCTGCTTCTGATTGCGATTGCGATCTGGATTGCGATCATTATCTATACAGTCACAACACTGGTGCCGATTAACAAACGCATAGCTTCAGTGACGACAAGTTCGTCCCCGGCGCAATGGCGGCGCGATCATAGGAAATGGGACACTTTGCATCGCTGGCGGATAGTGTTCCTGGTGGTAGCGATGGCGTTTCTCTCTTACGGACTTCTTTCGAGCGGGCTGGCCTCATAGCTCGCTCTACGCAAACCGGGGAGTCGTTCGAGTACCATGGAAGCCATTCAGCGCAATCGTTACGTGCCGTCGCACGGGAAAGAAATGGTGTCCATTGATATTCGAATACATTACTGCCATCTCGCGAAGAGGCGGTCGCTTGCTTACGCTATGTGCAGTATGCGCGGGCCTTGTGCAGTCCGTCAGGGCCCAGAGCGTCAAGGTTGACTTTGATCGAGAATTTGATTTCTCGAAGGTTCACCACTATCAGTGGCGGACGCATCCGATCTTTGAAAAACATCCGGAGCTGCGCGATCGCTATTCCACTTCCATCCAACTCGTTATGAGTGCAACGAATGAACAATTGATGAAAAAGGGCTACCAGCCGGTCAACTCTTCGCCGGATGTTTTCCTGACATTTTTTGTGAGCTCAAAGGACGTCAAGAAGACCTACACCGATATGGTCGATCCGTACGGAGCATGGTATGGATGGTACGGCTGGTATGCGCCGCCGGTTTGGACTGTGACGCGAACGGAGCAGTACCTGGAAGGCACTCTCGTTATGGATTTCGTTGACCCGAAGCCCGTGAGTCTCCTCTGGCGCGCTTCGGCCACCGATACGATCGAAGATTTTCGCACGCGCGACAAGAACATCTACGCGGCGGTCAAGAAGATCTTCAATAAGTTTCCGCCGAAACAGAAAAAGCATTAAACCGCACTCGGTGGTTGGACGATATTGCCATCGCGGTTGGCGAGCGCTAATTCAACTCTCTGACCCAGATATTTCGGAAGCTGATTGGCTCGCTCTTGTCGCCGTGCGCCTGTAGCTTAATCGGGGCGGTGGTGTATGGCTTATAGAGCGGTTTGCCGATGTAGAGCGTCTCGCCTTTTAGCTCGAAGTGATTCTCTACCAGCACGCCGTTGAAGATGACCGTGACATAGGCCGGAGTTTTCAGTGAGCCGTCGGTGTTGAACGTAGGGGCCGTCCACATTATGTCGTAAGTCTGCCACTCGCCAGGCTTGCGGTTGGCATTCGCCAGCGGAATCGCTTGCTTATAGATGCTGCCAGCCTGGCCGTTCACGTAGGTCTTGTTGTTATACGAATCGAGAACCTGCAGCTCATATCCGGCGTCGCCGGTTCCCGTGGAGGCCAAAAATATGCCGCTATTGCCTCGTGCCTGGCCGGTGCCGGTGATGTTCTCAGGAATCCGCCACTCAATGTGAAGCTGGTAGTCCTTAAAAGCATGTTTGGTCTCGATGTTTCCCGACGTCTTGCTCACGGTCAGCACACCATCTGCAACGGTCCAGTTGGCGGGTGACTTGTCCCGGCTCAAAACCCACTCGTCCAGGTTCTTGCCATCGAACAGTACGATTGCATCGGAAGGCGGCGCCGTGTTGGTAGCACCGGGAGTCACAACCTTGGGCACCGGCTCCCACACTTCCGTGTCTTCAGGTTTCGCTGTAGTCGGCTGCTGCGCGGAAAGGGTCGCGCCCGCGGCAATGAGAGAGGCAAGCGCAAGGGATCTCGAAAATTGAAAACTCATCACTTAGATGAGAATACACTCATTAGAGTCTGATCTGGACAAAGCTGGCTGTCACGCCGCAGGGGTGCCGCATCCGAAGACTCACCGGGCTGGAAGGCAACCTGGCTCACGGAATCAACCTGCGTGGCGGCTGGCTGAACAGAGCGAACAAATGCGGGAATTTTTCGTACTTTCTTATACGCAAGGAGAAGATCAGCTATGGCATTTCAGGACTTTGTAGAGGAAGTGCAAGTCCTCGGCCGTGACCTCGTTGAGAAAGTCAAAGCCCTGATTCACGAAGGTAACGTTCAACGAATCATAATCAAGGACGTTGACGGACACACATTTCTGGAAATTCCAGTAACCGTGGCGGCTGTTGGAATGATTCTGTCGCCCATCCTCGCAGCAGTTGGCGCGCTATCCGCGCTCGTGGCAAAGTTCACTATTGTCGTAGAACGAGCCGAGCCCCGGAATCCAGGCGACACAAGCACGAAAGCATAAACGCGCGATACCGCCGTTTCGTTCACGCGCCTGCTTGGCTGGCCCGTTGCAGGGGGAATTTCGACGGAGATAGTATGTCAGACGTAGGTACTGAGCCGGAATTAGGCCCTGTGGAGGTAATCAATGTCGGACAAAGCAGGTGAGCTACTCGCTCGAAGATGGTTTGAAGAAGTCTGGAATAAACAACGCCGGGAAGCGATTGCCGAGATGCTCGCGCCAAACTCTGTCGTTCACGAGGGCGCGGATGACGCACACGGTCCGGCGGGATTCCATCCTTTCTTCGACCGCATGCAAGCGGCATTCTCAAAGATCCACGTGACGGTTCACGACGCCATCGCGGAAGGGGACAAGGTTTGCGTAAGGTGGTCGTGCACCATGCATCACACCGGATCAGGATTCGGCTTCCCGGCGACCAACAAGCAAATTCAAACGACCGGCATTTCGATCTTGCGGACCGCAAATGGGAAGATTCTTGAAGGTTGGCAGAACTGGGACATGTTGGGCCTCATGCAGCAAATCAAGAGTCAGCCTCCGGCTCCAACCTATGTTGCTGCCAACATATGAGGACTTCAGCCATAGCGGAACGCCGCGCGATCACCATCGACCTGGGAACTAAGTCGATCGACCACATCTCATTTTTGTTTGCGAAGCGAATCATACATGGCATCCATCTCTCTTGAACTTTTCACATGCTCCGGATCGGGAGGTTCGCTGTAACCAATTGCGAGGAGTAGACGTTTGTCGACTTCTGACGGTCGTACTTCCTCGTAATCAGGGGAGTCGAAAAGATCCGGCTGCGGCTCCTTCCCAACATCCAAAGATTGGGCATTGGCGGAGGCGCTGTTCGGGTGGCTACCCAGAACCTTATATTGCAGGGTCGTACACGCAAGTCTTGGCGCCTGATACGTGATTAAGTGGAAATCCTCGATGGCTTCATCAATTACTTCCACTTCCTCACCGAGAATGTGATCTCGCGAGATAACCTTGCCTGGGGCCTGCACGCACGTCGTTGGATGGAAGTTCTGTCGATAGTCCGATCCCGCAACGCGTCTTGCAGGCCAGGTAGTCTTCATTCGAAACGCGTCATAATATGCGATTCGAGAGCCATCCGGAAATGCAATCACTCGGCCTTTCATTCCATATCCCGGCGGCAAGGCAGCACTAATCGTTGCCAGCGTTCCGTCAGAGCGACGCGCCGTAACGATCTTGTCGACCTCGCCGCTGGACTCGAGGCTAAGAACCTGAACAAGAGTGAATGGGACAGCTTGGGACTGAGGCTCCGCTGTTGCAGATTGAGTGGCATGACCTGCCGCCGCCCATGCGGTGACGCTGACCATTGAGGCGATCAACACGAATCCAGTCTTGTGTTCCCTAATCGCCATAAGAGTGTTCCTTCATCCTGAAGTATAGGCTTCACGCCGCCTTGGGCTTTCGCGCGAAGTTTACAAATATGGTTACTGAAGAGGACACCGGACGCATGCGATCGCGCTCTCTTGCATTCGATATCCATTCGATCGGTTTGCTATTTCCGGTAACCTCGGCCAATCGTATCGCGGTTTGCACAATGTCAAAGACCTTGTCTGAACTCTCAAAAGAGGGTACGGTCAGGAGCAAACCATGGACCTGGACGTCGCTGAATCCGGCATCACGAAGCTGATTCGGCAGTTGACGGCCAACCCATGGATTTCGAAAGCTTCCTTCCCAGAACTCGGTTATCTTCCGCACCATTGGCCGGTCGTCGTGATCTATGGTGAACGTGCCCCAGTCGGGTTCTGCACAAACGACCACGCCGCCCGGACGAACGGTTCGAAACATTTCGCTCGCGGCAAGGGCCGGGTTCTCGACATGTTGAAGAGTGCGATCCACTTTGCAGGAGTTTAGACAGCCGTTCTCAAAGGGCAGTTTCTGAACGTCAGCGATAACAAATTCGACAGCAGCGTTTCGGCTAATGGAGCGCGCAGCTTCGAGAAGCTTCTGGCTGGAGTCCACACCTATGGCGAGTCCTCTCGGCGCGACGATCCCGGCAAGGCGATCCACATCGAAGCCCAGCCCGCAGCCAAAATCCGCAATGATATCTCCTGGCTGTGGATGGAGCGCTTCGATTATCGAGTTCTTGTACCGCTGAACGGAGGGCAGCGAGTCCAGGAATTCCAAACATTGTGCCATTTTCTGCGCGACTGCCGCGTCCACATCGCGGAATCCCGTCGCCAGATAGCTCGCTGTCTGCAGATTGAGGTCTTCCATGCTTTAGCTACTGAGTGAAACTCTGGTAAAGCGCGTTACATATGCCTCGATGACACCCTGCAGAAAGGATGGTAGCGCGTTAGCCGTCCGTAACCCCAGCTGAGACGGTCCGCTGCTCTCCCACAGGTTGTGCGAGCGACCGAAGACCGAGATCCTCAAGGTAACGAAGAATTCCACGTTTCGTCAGGGGTCGCGCGTGGTAGCCGATATAACCGTCGGGGCGAATCAGGTAGCCGGTTCCTGACTGGACCTGATATGCCGCAGCGAAAGCCCCCTCTGTGTCACTCAACGTTGTCACTCCGAAGACGACGGGATAGTCTTCTTTAAAATTTGAAATCAGCACTACTCTAACTAGATGGCCGTGCGCAGAACGTAGACCGGCTGCGAGACCTTCCAATAAATCGGTTTGTTTTGTTTCAATCGGATCAGGGTAATAGACGAGAAGAACGAAGGTTGTGCCACGAAGAACATCGAACATGCGCAGCGGAGCAAGGACATGTTCCATTTGCAGGCCGCTGCAGTCCGGTGCCCGATCTCCGGCGCGTAGCGAAAGATCGGGGGGAATATCGGACAGCGACTCCTTTACCCATTCGCACTGCCGATAGTTCAGTAGGATCTGCGTATCCGCGAGGCGGTCTTGCTTACCTTCCATGCGGCCGATGCTCTCTGTTTGCGCCCTTGTGCGAGCCAAAACGGCGGCACCCACGGGCAGGCGCTCCCCTTCATAACTATCCAGCAAGGATTGTGTCGCCTGGCTTTTTAGTACAAGCGCCATTTTCCACGCTAGATTGTAGGCGTCCTGTATCCCCGTGTTCATGCCCTGGCCGCCTGTCGGCCGGATGAATATGCGCTGCGTCGCCCGCGATGAATACGTTCCCGACTCTGTAGCGCTGCGCCAGACGCATGCTGATCTGGAAAATAGACGACCAGGGCAGCTCGGACAGGCGTGATTTTCCGGGTGCTAAACGGTCCGCTACTTCCTGGAGTTGTGGAAGTCCTGGCCCCATCCGCTCCGTCTGGATACCGTGGTCCGTGCCTCCTTGAGAAGAAACGGGCATTTCAAGAGCGACCATAGATACCCGTTAGCGGTTGGCTTCGGGCAAAGGAATGGCTATGAATATGTCGGGCGCTTTGCCCTCGCGTGGATGGATGACGCGCATTGCGAGACCGCGCGGCAGGTCCCAATCGATTCGCACGTCTCCGAGCATGAATTCCATTGGAAATTGATCGCCTTCGAACGGGATTTCCATGGCCTTCGTACCGTGCTGTGAGCGCCATCGCATCCCACGACATAGCGAAAATTGGTTTCCTCGCGGGAACCGTCAGGCCGATCAAGAGTCACGTTCACGCCATCGTTGTCCTGTCGAACGGAAACGAGGGTCACCGGTCGTTCAACCGGAATCCCAAACCTGAACAGGTGCTCGGCAAGAATACGCTCGGTCTCATATTGCGGCAGGCCGAGAGTCGCTTAGGGGAGGTCCGATAAGTCCAACAGAAGATCTTTTGCCGGAGAACCACCGACGATCAATCGCATCCCTGTAAGCCAAAGCCCGGCATCGATCATCTCCCGAACAATTCCCATGTCATCCCAGACTTCCAGTGTCCGTGAAGTGACGCCAATCGCCCGGCAGTACTTCGACACGTTGGCTAATCGATCGACGATGCGACAACGCACGCCGTGGCGTGCCAGCTCCACAGCCATCATTAGCCCGACCGGGCCGGCGCCCACAACTAAAACATCGCACGCGTTATTCTGCATGTATTCAACTAAAACCGTAACATCGTCATTGGCTTTAAAGCACGTCAGTAGTTCGACCAAACCCCGGGTGTAGCGAGTTCTAGAAGATGGCGGTCGGGATCACGAAAATAGATACTTTCACCGCCCAAATCCCACGTGCGCTTCTCTTCTATCTGGATCCCGTTTTCTGCCAGCCATGCCTCCCAGCCCATCAGTTCGGACGCAGCTATCGCGAATGCGAGATGAAGTTCGCCGTCGCCGTCGTGCGGAGACTGGATAGAGCGCGAGCCACCCTTTCTGAACAGCAACAAGACCTGGTGAGTGCCGGCTTTCATTGCGCAGCCGCGCTCCCCGAAGTCGCTGATTACACAAAATCCGAAAATCTTCTCGTAAAATCGAGCTGAGGCGTCGACATCAGCGACGTACAGCGAAGACTCGAGAATACCTTCGGAATTTGGATGCATGCAGACCTCGGGCGAACTGCTCAATCGTATCGCGGGCGAAGCTTTGGCACCGATGCAACTGGAAGCTAGCGAATTGAACAGCTGTTGTCCGGGGCTCGAAGTAACTCACCCGTTCACCAGAATCGACACCTACAGTTATGATGCGAAGATCAGCAATGAGATGGATCGCGCTCGCCGTGCTCATAGGCGCTGTGTCGTTTGCGGCGCCGCAATTTGTCGATACGTCCGCCAAGGCTCAGCCGGGACGTTCGAACAACCCCGCGGCAGTCGAACTCTTCCGAGACCGCGGGCTCGGGCTCTTCATTCACTGGGGGGTTGACGGCACTCTCGGAGGAGTCATATCGCACTCTCTGGTAGGGGCTTCCCCTGATTATATTCAGCGTTTCTTTGAAACGCTCCCAGCCTATTTCAATCCCGATCGATACCAGCCCGAAGACTGGGCGCGTCTCGCCAAACTTGCCGGGTTTCGCTACGTCATGTTCACAGCCAAGCATCACGCCGGCTTCTGCATGTGGGACACCCGGACCACATCCTTCAGCGTGATGCATACGCCTTATGGCAAAGACGTGATGGCTTCCCTCATAAAGGCGTTCCGTCAGCAGGGCATCGCCATTGGTATCTATTTCTCTCCCGACGATTTCTGGTGGCTGTACCAGCACCACATCACGATCGACCGTCACGTCAAAGGCGTCTACCCGCAGGACATTCCAGAATTTATGGAATACACCAAGCGCCAGCTGCACGAGCTGCTCGCAAATTACGGACCGATTGATTATTTCTTTTTCGATGGTCCAGCCGGTCAGCTCACCGATTACGCCTGGCAGCTGCAGCCGAACCTTGTCATCACCCGCGGTGTCATGGAAACACCGGAGCAGTATACGCCTGGTGTTGCGCTACCGGGAGCGTGGGAGGGTAACCTCACTATGGGCACGGAGTGGCCATGGAAGGCGACAAACGAACAATACAAGTCCGGTACCGAATTGATCGACATTCTAATAGAGACCCGCGCCAAAGGCGGCAATCTGCTCCTCAATATCGGGCCGAAGCCCAACGGAACAATCGCCGACGAACAGGATGCCCGTCTTCGCGAGATTGCTCTTTGGAATTTCGTGAACGGCGAAGCCATTCACAATGTTCGGCCATGGGTTGTGACCAACGAAAATAACGTCTGGTTCACCAAGCGGAAGGAAGAAGAGACTGTTTATGCCTTCATCACGCATGAGGAGCACTGGCGTCTGGGTGAACCGAAAAGCATCACTCTTCGCTCGGTACGGGCAACTCCGCAAACGGCTATTTCCGTCCTCGGCCAGTCCGACGAGATCGTCGAGTACAAGCCTGACGTAAAACCTAAAACCGCATGGCAGCAGGATGATAGTGGCCTGCACCTGACCGTCTTCCGTGCGCAACGGCTCTACACGGACCGCCGCTGGCCGAACCCACTCGTTGTGAAAATGACGCACGTGGAACCGGCCATGCAACCGCCACAACTCTCCACCTTAAGCGCGGAATGGAAACCGGATACCGCCACCGAGATTCTTTCAGGCACCCTGAACAATATGGGCAATGTGAAAAAAGTGGAGGTGGGTTTTCAATGGCGATCGAAGACGGACGGTACCGATCTGTCTGAAAGAACGGAGCCCTGGACGGATCTGCCGTTAGTGGAGAAGACAGCGACTGGAGAGTTTACATACTCCTTGCAGGGGCTTGCGCCAAATCACGATTACGAATTCCGGTCACAGGTGAAGCATCCGCTGCTCACCGTTTATGGCACCGAAAAAACCTTCCGCACGTCGCCAGCTGAACGTTAGGGCCAACGAAAAGTCTGGGGATTTACGATAATAGGCTAATTAGCGTAACACGGTTTTTAGAACAGTAGCACGCATGCACCTGGCGTCGCCCATATGCACATTCCCGACGGATATCTGAGCCCCTCCACAAGCCTAGGGCTGTACTGTGCGGCGGCACCCTTCTGGTACGTGGCCTTCCAACGTGTAAAGACTACCGTGGGTGCTCGATCAGTTCCAATGCTGGCGTTGTTTGCGGCATTCTCGTTCGTGATCATGATGTTCAACTTGCCGCTACCCGGAGGCACTACAGGGCACGCCGTAGGAATGGCCATGGCCTCTGTTGTTCTCGGGCCTTGGATCGCGATTCTGGCAATCTCGATGGCATTGCTGATTCAAGCGCTGTTCTTTGGCGACGGCGGACTTACCGCTTTTGGCGCCAATTGTTTCAATATGGCGATTGTTGGATCCCTGGTCGCCTATGTTGTTTACCGGCTGCTGAGTTTCAGATCGCATCTACGATCGTCCCGGCGAGTACTGGCGGCCGGAATTTCAGGCTACGCCGCAATCAATGTCGCGGCATTGTGTGCCGCGGTGGAGTTTGGGATTCAACCCTTGTTCTTTCGCGATGCCTCGGGTGCGCCTCTCTATGCTCCGTACCCTCTAAGCATTTCCATTCCTGCGATGATGATCGGACATCTCACATTTGCGGGTATTGCCGAGTTCATCCTCACGGCGGGCCTTGTCGCTTTTCTTCAAAGAACAGATGTCTCTTTGCTGCAGAGTACGGCCGGTGGAATCTCTCAGACATCCAATCCGAATCCCAGGGGTGCATGGGCTTGGAAAACATCGCGCAAATTATGGATCGCACTCTGTATTGCTTTGGTGCTAACTCCTTTGGGGATCATCGCCGTCGGGAGTGCCTGGGGAGAGTGGAGCGCGGAGGATTTCTCAAATAGCGAAGTCCGTCAACAGATCGCCAGGGCTTCACGTAACACAATGCCGCCGGCGCGTGTTCCTGAGGGCTTGGAGAGGCTCTCAAGAACATGGACTGCTCCTCTGGCTCGCTACGCTCCGTCGTTCGTCCGCAACCCGTCGTTGGCCTACTTCGTCTCCGCACTGATCGGGGTGGGCCTGATCGTTATATTCGTGCAGATTGTTACCTGGCTCATTTCAAAAGCCAATCGTCTTTATCGGCGGCGCAGCCGGGGCTTTATTGAAAGAACCATCTCGGGCTTCTTGACCGTGGCCCAGGATTCCCTCTTCGCCGAGCGGGTGCATCAATCGGCAGGGTTTCTGCAGCGGCTGGATGCTCGAGTGAAGCTTGCAGGTATCGGAGCGCTTGTCTTTGCTGCAATTGCTGTGCACCGGTTGGAAATACTGGCCGTCCTTTTCGGTCTGACCGTCTTGCTCGCGTTGCTATCTCAGCTCTCTTTGCTGATGCTTTGCAAAAGAGTCTGGATTGCCTGTCTGACTTTGACAGGTACCGTTGCGCTGCCCTCTTTATTTTTGGTCCCGGGAAGGGCCGCTTTTCGCTTGCCTCTTCTAGATTGGCCTGTGACTGTGCAGGGTCTTACCAGCGCTGGCCTTTTACTTCTCCGGGCGGAGACTGCTGCCACTCTTTCGCTGCTTCTCATCCTGTGTACACCCTGGAATCGCCTGCTGCGTGGTCTGAGATTTTTTCGTGTCCCCGCGACCCTGGTGCTGATCCTGGAGATGGTGCATCGTTATATTTTTCTCCTGATAACCGTGGTTCGTGACATGCTCGAAGCGCGACAGGCACGCCGTGTCGGTGATATCCAGCCGGCAGATCAGCGCCGGCTTGCCGCTGCGACTGTTGGAGTGTTGCTCTACAAAAGCCTTGGGCTCAGTGAGGAAGTGTACGCAGCCATGCGGGCTCGCGGTTACCGTGGTGACGTGTATTTGATTCAGGATTTGGCTTTTACGTCTCGGGATTGGATTCACCTTGCTTCTCTTCTTACTGTTGCGAGCCTATTGATCTGGTGGGGCAGGTGACTTCAACAACTCCCGTCGATCCATGCGTCTTCGATGTCGCGAATGTTTCGTATTCTTATGACTCCTCTCTTGCCGCAATACGGAACCTTACGCTCCAAGTGAAAAGGGGCGAGCGGATCGCCCTACTGGGCGCGAACGGCTCGGGAAAGTCAACGCTGCTGCGACTTCTGGCAGGACTCGCGTTTCCGAAAGGCGGGAGCATCTCATTTTTCGGCGAGAATCTCACTGAATCTGAACTCCAAAGGGAAGACTCCTTTCTACGCTTCCGACGCCGGGTCGGAATCGTCTTTCAAAATCCTGATGTTCAACTCTTCAATGCAACCGTTTTTGACGAGGTGGCGTTCGGCCCGCTTCAAATGCGATGGACGAAGAGCGAAATTGCCGCGAAGGTGGAAGAACAGCTTCAGCTGATGGATATCGTTTCTCTGAAGGATCGGCCTCCCTATCGCCTGTCGGGAGGTGAGAAGAAGCGGGTCGCTCTTGCGTCTGTGCTTGTCCTTGATCCGGAGGTGTTGCTCCTCGATGAACCCATAGCGGCTCTTGACCCCAACAGTCAGAATCAGATCCTGCACCTGATGAGATCGTGGCGTAATCGTGCGAAGACGGTCATTACGGCAACTCATGACCTGGATACGCTCGAGGATATTGCTGATCGCTGCTACATTCTGAGCGACGGCCGTCTGGAAGGCGCGGGAGAATCGATGAGCGTACTGCATGACTTGGACCTGCTCGAACGGTCACGACTTCTGCGGCGTATGCATCATGTCCACGAAAAGGGGACGACCGCGCCTCACCCGCACATACATCTTAAAGAAGGTGGGTGAGCAAGCGGGTCTATCCACCTCGATAACTTGCTGGTCAGATGTTCACGTGTCCAAAAGACATGCGGAGTCGTTCACTTCGCCGCTTCTGGATAAGAAGAGAATCCAGTATCCGAGGCATGCGATCCAGAGAACATTTTCGCTGCCGTATATCCAGCGGCCACCGTTTCCCGGCAATCTCCCTCCGAGGAATGTCATCGTGACCTGCACGCCAACGGTGAGGACCGCACCTATGCCGACCGCTGCAACGTTTTTAGAAAGTCGCACTCGAGACCACAACAAAAAGGCAAGGAGTGAGAGGAGCACAAATCCTATCAATGCCGATATTCCGCGTTCGAAGGTAAGGGCACCCGTCGTCAGCGAGTCGAGGTCGAATAACCGAGACGAAGAAAGCGTCTGCGATATAGCGGTCACTATCGTGGCGGCCAAGGCGACGGTCCAGATTCTTCGCAAGAATAGGAAAGTTGCATGGTGTTTAGCGAAGGCAACCGACAGGAAGGCATAAACCACCGCCACACGACATATCCACCCGAATGCCCTGGAACTGATCCACAGGGAACGGATATCAACGGCTTTTGCAGGGAGGAGAAGGAAGATTGGAGCGGCTATTGTCGGAAGCAGCAGGAAGACCAGCATCCGGCGGACACTCGTGACCGGAAGAACCCAGAGGCGCAGGATCAATATGAGTGCCAGCGAAGCCTCGAAGGCAACCACTAACCGCTGCCATTCCATTACTGTGAATGTACTGCACTCCGTGTGTAGTTTTACCTTCTCGTTGGGCCAAGGTTCGTTTAGTGTCCTTGACGTTAAGCACCCACCGCACGCGAAATTCGATCCGATTGCCGGTCAGCTCGTATCGCTCGAAGATCAGGTGTCAAAATGAGCGCTATGCGTTTTCGCCATCACATCGAAATTGTCGACGGGTGGAAAGCGGAAAGTCTGTGCCGCAACGCTTGCACGCGATTGTGATGCGTGCGTTGATGCGCGAGCTGGAAGACAGCTGGCGAGTTCTGGCTTTGAGTATTTGCCGGAGCTGGATCTGAGGCATTTTGTCGCTCGCTCCTATCAGTAGTATTTGGCCCAACCGAGGCTGCTTGCATTCCTAATAGAAAAGTGGTAGGAATAACCCCACAACACCTGTGGGGAGGTGCCATGAAACAGAATGCAGGAGTCAGCGCCGGCTTATCGCCATACCGCGTCTTGGCGGCAGGATGGTCGGCAGCTTTTGTTGTAATCGCGTTCGTTGCTTTGATTGGGGTAGAGCAAGCCTCTGCCCAGGTCCTCTACGGTTCGTTGGTGGGTAATGTCACCGATCCCAATGGAGCCGCTATCGCAGCCGCGTTGGTTACCGCAACGGAACAGAACACCGGGATCGCCAAGGACGCAAAGACCGATCCCGGCGGCGGCTATCAATTCGTCGATCTGCAGCCTGGAACCTATAAGCTCAGAGTCACGGTCTCCGGGTTCAAAACGCTGGAGAGGCCGAATATTCCAATCTCCCTGAATACGGTGATGCGCGCCGACGTCGTGCTGGAGGTCGGGAACGTCCAGCAGGAAATCACAGTCACTGGTGAGGCTCCAGTCCTGCAAACCGACCGCGCGGAAACTCGTTCCGAGATCGGTACCGTAGAGTTGCAGAACCTTCCAGTCCCGTTCGGCCGCAATTACCAGCAGCTTTACCGCACCGTGGCGGGCGTATCTCCGCCGTTCAACTCGCACTCTGTTCCGACCAATCCTTCGCGCTCTCTCGAGTTCCATGTCAACGGAACCAGCGACGATCAGAACAATACGCGAATTGACGGCGTAAGCTCGACCACCGTACAGTTGCCGCACATCGTGTCCTACATCCCGGCGCTTGAGTCGATCCAGGAAGTAAACATTGTGACCAGCAGCTTCGATGCCGAGCAAGGACTGGCCGGAGGCTCGGCCATCAGCGTGCAGATCAAGAGCGGTACTAACGCCGTGCACGGGTCTGGATTTGAATACCACAGTAACCAGCATCTGAAGGCCTGGCCGGAGTCGGTCCCGGCGGGAGAAGTGAACAAACCCAAGCTGGTTTACAACCAATTCGGTGGCACCATCGGCGGGCCGATCAAGAAAGACAAACTGTTCTACTTCGTGAGCTACGAAGGCACTTATGACCATCGAAATGTTCAGAAAAAGGTGACTGTTCCAACCGACGCCATGAAGGCCGGTGATTTCTCCTCTTTTTTGGACAGCGGGATCATGATCTATAACCCCTATACGAACGTTACGGGGGGCACTCTGGCCGACCCCTCGGTACGGGTGCCGATCTCTGCGCCAGGCGATTCACGGTGCAATACAGCTACCAATCCCTCGTGTCTGAACATCATTCCCCAAAGTCTGCTTGCGACACCTAGCGCGCAGATCGCACAGCAGATGAATGCTCTGTTCCCCGAGCCCAACCTCCCGGGAATAAACAATAACTATTTTGCGTCGGGCGGCTTCGCCTTCGACCGCAACACGATCGATACGAAGATCAACTGGAATGTCAGCAGCAAAATGAATGTGTTCGGACGCTTCAGTTTTCTTCATTACAGCGATTTCACTCCAACCGTTTTCGGTACGGCAATGCAAGGCACTCCCATTGGCGGCAGCAGTAATCCAGGTAACGGGCACGGCAATACTTACAGCTCGACCTTCGGTGGGACTTACTCGTTTACTCCGACCCTCATCCTGGACGCCTATTTCGGATTTACCCATCAGGGTACGATCTCCGAGCAGCAAGGCTTGGGCAAGAACGTTGGCCTCGACGTCCTGGGCATTCCCGGAACCAACGGTACCCGCAAGTTCGAAAGCGGCTGGCCCGAGTTTCAGTTCAATACCGGTGACGACTTCGCCACTGCAGGCAACGATACCAACTTCATGCCGTACTACCGTCAGGATCCGCAGTATCAATACGTCGCGAACGTCAATTGGGTTCATGGCGCACACAATGTCCGTTTCGGCGGTGATATTTACCGGCAGGGGCTGAATCAGACCCAGGCGGAGTGGATCGGCGGCGGTACCTTTTACGGATCGCAGGGCGGCTTCGATTTCGGCCGGAATGTTACGGCACTCTGCGTGGATCCTCCCCTCTGCACCACCAGCAGTTCCACGAACCGCGGCAATAGCTACGCCTCGTTTCTGCTGGGTTTGTCGGATCAGGCAAGCAAATCAGTGCAATTTCCTGATGAGTACTCGATACGTTCCATGCTGTACAGTGCCTACATACGCGACCGGTGGAACGTCACGCCCAGGCTCACTCTTAATTACGGCATACGCTGGGAGTATTTTCCCTATCCGACTCGTACCGATCGCGGCCTGGAGCGTTACGATCCGAACACGAACACGGTCCTGATCTGTGGCCAGGGACAAGTGTCCGGCAATTGCGGCGAAGACATCAGCAAAACACGCTTTTCACCGCGCCTGGGCTTAGCCTGGCGTCCGACGGATACATTCGTGATTCGCGCAGGCTTCGGCATGACCAATGATCCGTACGAAGGCCTCGAACTCTTGCGTAACAACTATCCCATCATGGAGCCATTTGGCCTCCAGACATCGAACAGCTTCAGTGTGGCGACCCCTCTTGCCCAAGGACTTCCTTCCATTTCCGCGCCCACCATCCCCAGCAGCGGGATTGTGCCCATCCCTGGCAATATCGGATTCGAGGGCTACCCCAAGCATCTTGACCGCGGCTATATCGAGTCCTGGAATCTTACGTTGCAGAAAGAGCTGGGATGGGGTTTCACCGGGCAGGCCGCCTATGTGGGAACTCGTTCCGTTCGCCAACTGGGGTTCATTGATACAAATGCCAGTCAGGTTCCGTTCACGAACCTCGCCACCGAACCGCTGTATCAGCAATGGGGGCGCACGGCGGCTACTACATTCCTGGAACCGCTCGGCACGGGGCACTATGATTCGCTCCAGGCATCGCTCCAGCGCCGCTTCGCCAAGGGCCTCATGCTCAACGTCAACTACACCTGGGGCAAGTCGATCAACTTCGTAGATGCCAGCTCCGCAACGCCCTACATCCAGTCACAGTCTTACCTGAACATGAACCGCGCGCCGACTGGTTACGACCGTACACACAACCTTGCCATCACGAATATTTGGGACCTCCCCTTTGGCCGGGGACAGCAAATGCTCAACGACCGGCATGTGCTAACGGCAATCGTCTCGGGATGGCAGTTGAATAACGTCATCAGCATCTACAGTGGCCTTCCGTTCAACGTAACTGGCGACTGCGATGCCGCTTGGCCGGGCAACAGCCCCACCATGATCAATACCATTGGTTCGCCAAAGAGAATCGGCAGCAAGTCGGGTTACTGGTACGACCCGTCTGCCTTCGCCGAAACCTACGATCCGAACAATCCCAGCACCTGCCTTACCGGCTCACTGGGGACTTCTGGCTTCAATAATCTGCGGGGACCGGGTGTCTTTAACTGGGACATCGGCCTGTTTCGCGATTTCGCCATCACGGAGCGGATTCACCTCCAGTTCCGCGCCGAGGCCTTCAACTTCACAAATACCCCACACTGGGGCAACCCCGATCACGCCATCGGCGATGCCAATTCCATCGATCCGAAGACGGGCCGCGTAACCGACCCTGGCGCATTCATGACACTGACAAATGGTGACGGCATTATAGATCTTGCGCGCGAAGGCATCGACGAGCGCCAGTTCCGTCTCGGTTTGCGTATACAGTTTTAGATGTGGCGCAGACACCTTTGTCTGCCGCGTTGACTTTGGGGTCGGCGTTGGGCGTGGTATCTTTCTTCACGCTCGGCCTCTATCCTGCCGACCTCCCCGATCTCCCGCAGGTCAACACCGCCACTTTCTTGCCGGTCATTCGTTCCCAGATTGAGGAGGTGTCAGCCGAAGCCCGTGCACACCCTAACGATGCAAAAGCCACCGGCGCTCTGGCCATGACTCTTCACGCCTACCAGCGATACGACGCTGCGGCTCAGGCCTATTCGCGTGCCCACTTACTCGAACCGCAGACTTTTGACTGGCTCTACCTGCTGGGAACGGTCCAAATGAAGCAAGGCGCTTTCGACACGGCTGTCAGGTCCTTTCAAACTGCGCTAAAGATCCGGCCTGCGGATGTGCCTGCCCGGTTGCGCCTCGCGGAATGCCTGACCGTAGTTGCCAATTGGGACGAGTCCGGCACTATTTACCGTCAGATGCTCTATCGGCATCACGATCTGCCTCAGGCGTGGTACGGCTTAGGTCGCGTGCAATCTGCTAACAATGACCATCATGGAGCCGTCGAGTCTTACGCTCGGGCGTGCAAGCTCTTTTCTACGTACGGCGCCGCGCAGTTTGCCCTCGCCGGAGAACTTCGCAAGCTCGGAAAGCCGGCTGAAGCGCAGCAGTACCTGGCCTTGTATTCGCTCAACACCACCGTCGAACCGCCCCTCGACGATCCTTTGTTCCAACGTATCCACGAATTGAATCACAGCACCCAGGCGCATCTCCAGCGAGGCATGGAATTGGAAAAAGCGGGTGCCATCTCCGAGGCCATCCGCGAGCATGAAGCCGCTCTGACCGCGGATCCCGACAACGTGCAGGTCCATGTCAATCTCATCTCCCTGTATGGCCACGCCGGCGATACCGCTAATGCAAAGCTGCATTTCGAGGCCGCCACCAGGTTGAGCCCGGGCCGCTCCGATGCCTGGTACGACTACGGCGTACTTCTTTTTCGGGAGAGCGATTACGGCGCAGCCGAAACGGCCTACCGTCGCGCGATCGACATCAACCCCTATTACGCCGAAGCTCACAACAATCTCGGCATCGTGTACGAGCGGCAGAACCGTCTGGATGACGCCGCTAAGGAGTTTCGTGAGGCCATCGCTGACCGGCCGGACTATCCGCTCGCGCAGTTTCACCTTGGCCGCATCCTGGTCAATCAACAGAAGTACGATGAAGCGATTGGGCACTTTCTCAGGACCCTCGAGCCGGAAACGGACCAGACCGCGGGCTATCAGTACGCGCTCGGGGCGACCTATGCCCGCGCCGGTGACCGCCTTCACGCGCTCGAATACCTCCGCAAGGCACGCGACGCGGCCAGCGCGCGTGGTCAGTCGCAGCTGGTAACCAGCATTGATCGTGACCTCGAAGCACTCGGGCGCATGCCATGACTTTCCTGTGCCGTCGCGAAGCACTGAAGACGCTAGCCGGCGGGGTTCTCCTTGGCCTTCCAGCTGCATCTGGCGAACCCTCGATCTTCCGTGATGTGGCCGCCCAAGCCGGGCTGAACTTCCGGCACTTCAACTTCGCGACTGGCCGCCACTTCATGCCGGAGATCATGGGTCCCGGTGTGGCTCTGTTCGACTACGACAACGATGGTGACCTGGACATTTATCTCATCCAGGGCACCGGGCTGGATCCGACACGCAGGCCCCTTAACCCGCCTCCACCGAACTGGAAATCCGGCAACCGTCTCTTCAGAAACATGCTGGCAGAGACAGGCAAATTACGTTTCGTAGATGTCACAGAACGAGCCGGCGTGGGTCACGTTGGCTACGGCATGGGTGTCGCCGTTGGCGACTATGACAACGACGGCTTTCTCGATTTCTACGTCACGAACTTCGGCGACAACGTCCTCTATCACAACAACGGCAACGGCACGTTTACTGACGTCACGCGCCAGGCGGGGGTGAACGATCCGCATTGGTCGACCAGCGCCGCCTGGGTGGATTTTGACGGCGACGGCTATCTCGACCTGTTTGTCTGCAACTATGTTGATTTCACCGTCCAAGGCAATCGCGGCTGTTCTTCACCGGCGGGCGAGCCGGACTATTGCACGCCCAAAGCTTATAGTGCAGTGCCGTCAAGGCTGTTTCGGAACTTGCGGAACGGTCGCTTCGAAGATGTCACGGAGGCGTCAGGCATCGACAAATCCTATGGGCCTGCCTTAGGCGTTCTCTGTGCAGACTTCAACGGCGACGGCCGCGATGATATCTACGTTGCGAACGATACCGCAGCCAATCGTTTGTGGCTCAACCAGGGCAACGGTTCCTTTCGGGAAGCGGCCTTGGACCTGGGCGTGGCGTATAGCATGGACGGGCTCGCAAAGGCGGGCATGGGAGTTACTCTCGCCGACGTCGAGAACAATGGAAGCCAGGTGCTGCTGGTCACCAATCTCACGCGGGAAGGCGTCACCGTCTTCCGCGGCAATGCACGCGGCGAGTTTGACGATGTGACCGCTCAATTCGGGCTCCTGCAACCTACGTTCGGCCACACCGGTTTCGGCGCCGGGTGGTTTGATTACGACAACGACGGTTGGCTCGACCTCTTCATTGCGAATGGAGGCGTGACGATCGGAGGATCGCCGCGCACCGGAGTCTCGCCTTATGCGCAGCGCAAACAGCTGTTTCACAACGAAGGCCGCGCGAAGCGGTTCCGCGAAACCTCCGCCCTGGGCGGCCCGGCATTTCAAATCGAGGAGGTCAGCCGGGCGGCTGCGTTCGGCGATATCGATAATGACGGCGCGATCGATATCGTCGTCGCTAATAACGATGGGTCGGTGCGCCTGTTGCAAAACCAGGTGGGCTCCAAACAGCACTGGCTCACCGTCAAGCTCGAGTCGCCGAAGCTCAATCGATTTGCTATTGGCGCGCAAGTTGCGGTGATGCGGCGCGGGCATGATACCTTGTGGCGGCGCGTAAGTGCTGATTCCAGCTATCTCAGTGCCCACGATCTGCGCGCGCATTTTGGGCTCGGTCAAAACGCGCAGATTGATGCGGTGTTGGTGCATTGGCCGGATGGCTCCCAGGAACGCTTTGCTGGAATCGAGTCCGATCGCAACATCACGATCCGGCAAGGCTCAGGGCAATCTACATAACGTTCTGGCTCAAACGAGCGCACGCCCGCGCCCGGTCACAGATTGTCCATAGCTCGATCTCCCCCACCAGCAACCACTTACAGCCAAAAAATTTTCTCATGGTTCGTTTTGCCACTTCATCGTGCTACTCTCCGGCAGGCCTGTGATCCGCCCGCCCGGCGGTTCACGGGCCGTTTCATTTTCCAGGAGAAAAACGCCCCATCATGACCACCGCTGAACGCAATCGCCGCAACGCAAGCTCTTCCACGGGCCCGCGCACTGAAGAAGGTAAAGCCATTTCCTCTAAAAACGCTCTCAAGACCGGGCTAACAGGTCGCACCGTTCCGCTGCCGTCTGACGATGCCGCCGCTTTCGCAGAGCACGTCCAGAGTTACTTTGACGAATACAAGCCCCAGGGACTGCGCGAGCGCGAACTCGTTCAGTCTCTTGCCGAAACCCGCTGGCGTCTGAATCGCAGCTTCGCTCTCGAAGCCGCTTTGTTCTCCCGGCCCGCCACCGATGCCGAAGAAGGAACTCCTGCTCCCGGCAATGTCGAGAACCTCATCAAGTACGAAAAGACCTTGAAGAATCTCCATCTGCAGGAAGCGCGCCTGAGCCGGCGCTTCGAAAAGGACATCGCCGAGCTTCGAGAGCTGCAGCAAACCCGCTTGCGCGAAGAGATGCTAAGGACAGATGCCGCTGGTGCCGCGCAGAACGGCGACTCGAAAATGGGTTCGAATTTTCAAATGCTCAAAGAACTCCTCGCAGCCGACAGTAAATTCTCCCCGAACAGAAAGCCCTTCATGAGTCCTCGGTCCTGAAGCGGAGCTCGGAGCCCAGCGACGAGGTGATATCAGAAGATCAGCTTCAGCGAAAACTGAATTTGGCGTGAAGTGCCCGCAGTCCGGCTGATCTCCCCAAACCCTGATCCTTTGAGAATGTTTGAGGGCAGGCCGAAGTTCACCAGGTTAAAGAGATTGAAGAATTCGGCTCGGAATTGAAGACTCATCAATTCCCCGTTGCCGCGCGTGCCGAACGGCGTGTCCTTGATTAGGCCGAAATCGAAATTGTAAAGCCCGGGGCCGCGGAAAGTGTTGCGGCCGAGCGTACCGAAACGTCCTTGATTGGGTCCCGTGCCGTCGGCAACATTGGTCGGTATCGAGAAAAAGGATACGTTATTGGCGCCCAGGCCGAAGTAGTCTTCGCGTACGGTACGGCTGGTCGAAAGGTCGGGTGACGCAATCTGGTCTGGGCGATCCACACCGTTCGCGCCAACTCCGGTCTGCTGTACACCCGAGTAAACGGTGAACGGAAGGCCGGTCGTAATTGTTGAGATACTGAGCAGCTGCCAGCCTGCCGTTACCTTTCGGCTAACTTTGTGGAGAACGCCAAGGCTCTCGACATGTAGATCCTGAATGACGCTCGCAGTAAACGCTTGGCGCACATCGAAACTGGACGGACCTTTGTCGCCGCTTGTATAGAAAGGATCCTGCGGCCACGCCTGAGACGATGCACCGGAAGCTCCGGAAATGAAGCCCCCCAGCACGGAACTCGTGTCGTCGAGCGATTTCGAAAATGTGTAGCTGAGTTGAATCCCGGGGCCTCCGTGCGCGATGGTCCCCTGGAGAGAAGTTTGCAGCGCATGGTAGGTCGAGTGCGAGCGGTTCGTCATTAACATCTCGGTTCCAAAACCGCCCGTGACCGCACCGGCAGAATTGAATTGCGTGAACGGTGCAAACACCGGATCCGCGCCCGGATAGCCGTTTGGGAAATTCATGGCGGGCAGCGAAACGCCGGCCGTGCCGACATAGCCCACGTTCGCGTCGAGCGCTCCGAAGTGCTTTTCCACTCCAAAGCTCCACGTCCCGAGATAGGCGTTGGTGAAATCCGGGGAAACCGTGAGCGCGTTTAGCGGCGTAATCTGGTCACTCGCACTGAGCGCCGCAATGTCCTGCTCGTAACGGTTTACGTCCATCACGGTGTTCGCAGGGACAAGCTTTGTATTCCGCGCGGCAAAAATGTTGTTTCCAGCCGGCGTATACGCTTCCGGAAGCTGGCTAGGAATGATGGGCACACCGAATGGAACCGGGGAACCAGGAGTCGCCGTAAACCTTGGGTAGACGACGAAGGGTGTAGAACCGGTAAGCGAATTGTCTTGCCAGATGTTGGGAGGGATGGTCGTAATCGCGCCGCCGGCGCTGATCTGAAAATCATGCGCGACTCGCCACGAGATACGCACTCGCGGCCCGAAACCGTTAAGCGCCAGCTTGTAGCCGGGCTGGGGATTCACGACATATTCCTGGTAGAGTCCCGCCGGCCCTTGGAGCGTATACAATCCGGCTGTGCGCTTTGCCCGTTCGCTGATCGGTGTGTAGATCTCGTAGCGTAGACCATAATCGAGGACGATACGGTCAGAGATCTTCCAGGTGTCTTCGAGGAAAAAGTTAGTGTTGTAACGGGAAATCGCCGCTACACCGATTTGATCGCCCTGTGGAAAGTAAGAGGGTGCTACCGCCACTGTGTAGGCGAACGGGCTCGCCGTGAGCAGCGCGCTGAGAGTGTCTGGTAGCGGCGCTCCGGCAGCAATGTCATGCGCGCCGCTAACAGAGGGGATCGGAAAAGGAGCGTAGGCCGTCCCGCCGCCAAACGTATAGGAGCCGTTCGGCGCCGTCCCAAAATAAGTGGAATCCCGATTGGCGCGGAATTCGACACCTGTCTTGAGGGCGTGCTTATGCAGAGTCCACGAAAAGTTCTGCCTTCCCTGGAAGAGATTCCCGTACGCTGCCATCACTGAGCCGCCGGCTGTGTTGAACGATTCGAAAAGGCCGTCGCCAAACGTCAAAGCGGGATCGGTCCGATTGGGTGTGGGAAAGGAAGGCGTACTTCGTGTGAAGCTCAGCGAAGACTCTAATAGAAAGCTAGGTGAGACCGCTCGGGTATAGGTCAGAACCGCATTGCGCTGCCGGTCGATGTATTGAACGCCAAAGCTCGGGTCAATCGCAGTCTGGTCGGGGTTGGTCGTCGGGCCGCTTAGATTGTTCATGCTGAAGCGGCCGGACAGCCGGCTCTTTTCGGCGAGCTTGTGGTCTATCCGAACCGAAAATTGATCGGCGTCTGTGGCCACCTTGGAAGAAGTGGCGTACGTATGAACGCTAAAAGGTCCTTGCACATCATTAGGCAGTGGATATCGGTTGATGAGCTGCGAGATCCCGCTGTTAACGG
Organism: Terriglobia bacterium; assembly: GCA_963757345.1. Classification (GTDB taxonomy): domain Bacteria; phylum Acidobacteriota; class Terriglobia; order Bryobacterales; family Bryobacteraceae; genus Bog-105. The sequence continues at coordinate 367,284 of CAVWRP010000021.1, forward strand.
GAACGATAAGTGTGTCACCGGGAAAGGCAGTAGTGTCGAGGCCTTGGCGTTCGGCGGTTGTCGGCACCGGAAAGACTTGCGTTGTCCCAAGCACTTGGCGGAAGCCCTGGTATTCCGTGAAGTAGAACGTTTTGCCCCGGCCATCATAGATTCCCGGGAGAATGACTGGGCCGCCATTTGTGAATCCGAACTCGTTTCTCCGGAATGGCGGGATGCGGCCTGGATCAGCGATCGAACGTCGATCAAAAAAATTGCGCGCATCGAAGGCGGAATTCCGAACGAACTCAAATACCGAACCGTGGAAACCATCGGCGCCCGAGCGCGTGATGATGTTCGTGAAGCCGGCTGCGCCGCGCCCGATCTCGGCGGGCATCCACCCGGAACTCGATTGGATCTCCTGGACGGCATCCACGTTGAAGTTAGAGAAAGTTGCGCCGCCCATTTCAGGATCGCTTGTGTCGGCTCCATCCATTGCAAAGACAGCCTCGACTCCGCGCTGGCCGTTAATGGCAAATTGCTGCGTGAAGTTGGTCGCCCCATTGGTGTCGGTCATCGTCCCCGCCGCCAAAAGCAGCAGATTGCTGAAGTCGCGTTTGTTGAGAGGAATGGAAGACACGGCTTGGCTCGAAAGCTGTTCCCCGCCGGAGCGTGCGGCTTCGACGCTTTGCGACGCAAAACTCAAAATGTCTTGTGCGGAAAGAACGAGCCGGTTACCCGGCCGCCCTTCCGAAAACTTGATGGGCTGCTGATAGCTCGCTTGCTGCCCGTTCCAGATGACAGTCAGCGAATAGCTTGCGGGCGGCAGATCTGGAAAACTAAAGCTGCCGTTGGCTGTTGTGTGCGCCTCGCGGGTCAGCGCAGGCGCGGTCAAGCGGATGACTGCGCTGGCGAGTGCTTCACCGGCAGAATTTGTGAGGATCGCTGTCCAGGACGCTGTCGACTGCTGTGCGAATAACACGGCAACGCAGGCGAGGAACACGTAGAGCGATTTGAACACGCGATCCCAGCATACCGGTCAGTCTACGCCGGCACAGGCGAGATCTGCGCGCTGCTTTCACCAATCTGCTGGCGCCAGAGTGCATAGTAGAGGCCGGTCTTCTCGACGAGATCCGAGTGAGAACCCTCTTCAACAATGCGCCCTTTTTCGAGCACGTAAATTCGGTCAGCGTGGAGAACCGTCGAGAGCCGATGCGCGATCAGAATTGTCATGACGTTAGCACGTTGGCCAACTGAGCGAATGGTGTGTGTGATCTCTTCTTCTGTAATTGAGTCGAGAGACGAAGTAGCTTCGTCGAACACCAGCATGCGCGGCCTGCGAAGCAGCGCACGGGCAATCGAAAGACGTTGTTTCTCTCCACCGGAAACTTTGACGCCGCCCTCTCCAATGAGCGTGTCGAGGCCCTGATCGGCACGCGCCAGCAGCGAATCCGCAGCCGAGCGACGTAACACGTCGAGACACTCGTCGTCAGTCGCATCAGGGCGCACAAAGAGGAGATTCTCGCGGATCGTGCCCGAGAACAGCTGGGTGTCTTGCGTGACAAAGCCGATCTGGGCACGCAGTTCATCAGGGTCGATGTCGGTTGCATCGATGCCGTTGTAACGGATCACGCCATCTTGGGGCGGATAGAGACCAACGAGCAGCTTGACGAGTGTTGTCTTGCCGGCGCCCGACGGCCCGACAAAAGCGATGGTTTCGCCGCGAGTCATGCTGAAGCTCACGCCTGCCACGGCTGGACGATTGGCCGTCCTGTGTTGAAAAGTGACATTTTCGAACTCGAGCTTCTGCAGATTGCCAAGCATTTTGGGATGGGCCGGCTTTGGTTCCGGTGGAATCTTCAGGATCTCTTCCAGATTATTGAGCGACGCTTCCGTTTCGCGATAGATATTAATGATGTTCCCTAGTTCCTGGAGCGGGCCGAAGATGAAAAAAGAATAAATGAAAAGAGAGAAGAACTGGCCTACCGTGATGCGTTGGGTAAAGATCAGGTAGAGCATGAGGAAAAGGATGCTCGTGCGGAGGAAATTGACCACCGTGCCTTGCAAGAAACTAAGGCTGCGCAGGTAGCGGACTTTCTTGAGTTCCAGCTTGAGAATCTTGTCTGTCGTGGCGTTTAGCCGGCCGATCTCCTGGTGTGCGAGGCCCAATGTCTTCACTAGCTCTATGTTGCGAAGGGATTCCGTGGTTGAACCGGCGAGTGCCGTGGTTTCAGCGACGATTGTTTTCTGGATGACTTTGATGCGTCGGCTCAAAACGGAGCTGATGACGCCGAGCACCGGCACCGTAAGCAGAAAAACCGGCGCAATAATCCAATCGACGTGCAAAGCATAGACCGTGACGAAGACAATGCCGACTGTGGCCGTGAAGAGAATGTTGACAAAGGCCGAGATAAAGCGCTCCACATCGTTCCGGACTTTTTGGAGCTTGCCAAGCGTCTCGCCGCTACGCTGATCTTCGAAAACGACATAGGGGAGCGATAAGGAACGCTCCACCCCGTCGGCATAGAGCTGAGCGCCAGTGCGTTGCACGACCACATTCACGTAGTAATCCTGAAAGTTTTTGGCCACCCGGGAGACGAACGCCACTCCGACTGCCGCGCTCAGCAGGAGGCTCACGCCGCGAATGAATTGCGCAGTCGTGTACTGGTGGAATTTAGTTGCGTACCCATCGATGATGTGCCGGAAGATCCAGGGATCGAGAAGCGAAAAGATTTGATTGATTGCGGCAAGAAGCAGGGCCAGGAAGACCAGGTTCCATTGCGGCCGTAAATAGCGAAGAAGCAGCGGCATATCGGGAGAATTAGTAAGCTAGCCCATTTGATGCGTCAGGTGCCACGCAAAGCTGCATCTATCCATAATGTAAAAGCGCGATCAGGGTTAAACCACCGCATTCCGCCGTATCACTTCTTTATAGAACTGGGCGCTCATCTTGGGAATGCGCTTCTGAGTCGCATAATCGACTTGGTAGATACCAAAACGCAGATTGTAGGCGTCCGCCCATTCAAAATTATCCAACAGGCTCCAGACAAAATAGCCATGAATGGGAAGGCCTTCGGATGCGGCTCGGTGCAGGTTGATGAGATAGTTACGAAGGAACATCACGCGATCGGCATCATAAATGTGCCCATCGGCCGCAACCACATCGGCGGAAGAACAGCCGTTCTCGGTGATGTAAACATCCTTGACGTTCCAGATCTCCGCGACATGCCGGACTCCCCAGTAGAGGCCTTCGGGACCGAAGTTGAGCCATGGCGAGGCCATATGCGGATAGGATTTGGGCAGCGGAACAACCGCATAGCCGGCCGGCCCTGAATCAGCGCGAATGTAGGTGGGATTGTAGATGTTGATCCCGAGAAGGTCCAAAGGACTGCTGATGATTTTCAGATCTTCGGCAGTGAATTTCGGAGCGGTAGAACCCTGCTTCTCGAGATACTGCTCCATATACTTGCCTTCCATAATTACAGTCAGGTATGGAGCGTTGATCGCCCGTGTCCCTAGAACACTGGCTTTGATGTGGTCCTCAGTCTCGATGATCGGTGTACCGCAGACGTAGTTTTCGGCCAGGCCGACTTTGCTGCCCGAGCGCGCTTTGGCGCGGATCGCCTGCACCGCAAGGCCATGAGCAAGTACCGCGTTGTGCCGCGCCTGGTTTAAGGCGGCAGGGGCGAGTTTCAGGCCGGGAGCGAATTTCCCATCCCGATAGCCTAGATCGATGAACGAGGAGAATTCATTCATCGTGAAGAAGTTATGGATGCGATCGGAAAGGCGCCCGGCGGTGTAACCCGCGTAATCGGCGAAAGCCTTCGCTGTCTCGCGCGATTGCCAGCCGCCAAAGCGATCCTGAAGAGTCTGCGGAAGGTCCCAATGAAACAGCGTGCAGAAAGGTTCAATGCCCTTGGCGAGCAGCTCGTCGATAACGCGCTCGTAATATGCGATGCCGGCTTCATTCGGCTGGCCGGTTCCTTCAGGAAAGATGCGTGGCCATGAAACAGAGAATCGATAGATCTTTGCGCCAAGATCCTTAAGCAGGGCGATGTCTTCTTTGAAGCGATGATACTCGTCGTCGGCGGTATCGCCCGTCTGATTCTTGTAGGTCTTGCCGGGTATGTGAGAAAAGGTGTCCCAGATTGACGGTCCGCGGCCGCCCTCCTTGGCCCCGCCTTCGACCTGGTACGCCGCCGTTGCGCATCCCCAGCGGAAAGTGCTTGGGAACTCGTAAAAATTAGGCTTTGCCTCGCCTTGCGCGCCACTTTTTGAAGTCAGAGACGCGGCGGCAACGGCTGACCCAACCGTCTTGCCGAAATTGCGGCGGGAGAACTTGGCGCGGGACATGGCCAATAGGCTATCAATTTCAATGAACAATCGCCGCGCCTATCTCGGTGTACGCAGTCTACTTGCCAACCGTGCTTTGGGAAGCGGCAGCGATGTAGGCTGAAACGTCCTCCTCAAGCAACAGGCGTTGCCTGTGAAGCTGGTTCGCGGCATGAGCGACCGCCGCTGCGTATCTGCTGTGATACGGGTAGCGTTCCTCTATTGACAAGTGTGGGTCACCGGAACCTAGACGGTCCGCCTTCGTCAGCGCGAAATCGATCTTCTGACCGGCTGCATCACAGCCATCGTTCCCGCCAGCAGGGAACGCACGCAGACCCCAACCCGTGTAGGTTGCCAATGGCACCGCCACGTCTGGCAGCCGAACGCCCGCGATGTCGTTTCCGTCGGCGTCTGTTTTGGGAACCAATGCCCGATAAGGGGTTCCGTCCAGAATCGGCGGGAGGACTGTTCAATATGCCCTGATCGAAGAGATGCCCAAAGAAGAAGAGATCGCCGGTATGGATTCGGCCGTTGTAAGTCACTCCGGGAATATTGGGAAAACCGACGCGGGATTGAGGCAACGGCGATACGAGCGTTCCGTCTGCCACGTGGGGCAACCGGCTCTCAGGAGGCTCTTGATGCCCCGATACCCAGCTGTCCATGTCGAGCAACAGAGCACGAAGCACAGGATTCGCAACGAGCGGATTCCTGTTTTGCTGGCATATGCCCGGACCCGTCGGTCCGACACCAGGGCTATGTGGCAGGCTCGACATGAAGTAATAGCGAACGTTCGAAGGATCGGGCAGATCCTTGCCCGCGCTGTCTAGATGGAGTACCGACATCGCCTTCTCCCAATATTCATTTTCTGAATTGACCTCGAATATCTTGGGGCATGTGTTCGTCTCGATGCAGCGACGAAGCCGTCCGTCGGTTTCGCGAGTGTTTGGATCAAAAAGAATCTGATTGGCGAAGGGAAACTGGTACTCGGGATACCAGCGGGCAATGTGCTGGCGATAACGTCCAAGCGCTGTTTATGCAGCCAAAGTTAATCATCGTTTGCGGGCTGCCCGGTTCAGGGAAGACTACGCACGCTAAGCTGCTTGAAAGCAGGCTTGGGGCCATTCGCTTCTGCCCGGACGAATGGATAGAAGCGCTTTCGCTGGATCTTTATGACGAGGAGCGGCGCGCGAAGATCGAGACTCTGCAGTGGAAATTCTCTCAAGATCTCCTTCGCCTTGGCCTCACCGTAATCATCGAATGGGGCACTTGGGCGAAATCCGAACGGGATTCATTACGGCTCGGAGGCAGAGCCATTGGCGCCACCGTCGAGCTGCATTATTTGTCTGCTCCGGTGGACGTCCTTTTCGACAGGATCCAGCGGCGTGGCATGGAGCATCCAACCATTGAGCGCGATGCGGTTTCACGATGGTTCGACTTGTTCCAAGTGCCGACTGACGAGGAGATGGCGCTCTTCGATAACACCGAAGTTTTCGGATAACTACGCACACAGGCCCTACGCGAAGCGCACGAAGCGTTCCAACAGCATCCTTGTCTACTTTTCTGGCACAAAACGAACGGCGTAACCACCGCCCGGGGCCATCTTGATTGTGAGGTGAGCTTTGTTATCGACCGTCTTCTTCTGAATACTGACGTTCTTCGGATATTTGTCCGCGTCGGGAGCGTCAGCGTAGATTTCAGCGGTGTAGCGGCCCGAACCGAGAAAGCTAAGAGAAATGTCGAACTGGCGGGGAGTCCAATCGCTCATGCTGCCGAGGAACCATTCGTCGTCTTTGCGCCGAGCCATGGTGATGTACTCGGCCGGGAGGCCGTTCAGCACCCTGCTTTCATCCCAAGTCGCAGGCGAATGCTTGATGAACTCGAAAGAGGGTTGATCTTCGTAAGCCTTTGGAGCGTCGGAAACCATCTGGAAGGGGGCCTCGTAGATGACATACATCGCGAGCTGAGCGGCTCGGGTGCCCATGACCTCCGGCCGTAAGCTGCGAGAGACGAATTCGGTTTGTGTGACGTTCTCGAAGCCGCCGGGAGTGTAGTCCATGCGGCCAGCGAGCATCCGCGTGAACGGTAGAGTCACCCGGTGCTCCGGCGTGTCGCGGCCTCCTGCTTTGTTCTGTTCCATACCCAGCACTGCTTCATACCCGAGGATGTTCGGATACGTGCGTTCGATACCGGTCGGTTTGGTTGCCCCATGAAAATCGAGCATCAGGTGATGGTCGGCGGCCTCCTTTGCGGCGCGATAGTAAAAATTGATGCCGCGCTGATCGTCGCGTTCCACGAAATCGATCTTGAGCCCCGCGACACCCCATTTTTCATATAGCGGAAAGGCTTCCTCCATTTGTGCGTCGGCCTCGCTGTAGTGCAGCCAGATCCAGACCTTCACATTCTTGGCAGCGGCGTAGCGGACTACTTCCGGCACGTCTACTTTCCCGTTCATCTTCGTTATGTCGCCGGGAGCGGACCAGCCCGCATCGATGAGCACGTAAGGAAAGGCGGATTTGGCTGCGAAATCAACGTAGTACTTCATCGTCTCCGTGGTAAATGCTGGTTTGCCGTCCGCGCCGACACTGCCGCTCCACCAATCCCATGCCGCGAGCCCCGGATGAATCCAGGATGTGTCCTGAATTTCTCTCGGAGGATTGAGGCTGGTAATCACGTTGGATTCAACGAGCGCGCCGGGCGAGTCGCCGACCATGAGAACGCGCCATGCCGAATGATGCGGAAGCGTGCCTTCGACAACAACGTCAGGATCATCGCCGGGTGCGAGACGCGCGACGAAATGTGCGCCACCCCAGTCCTGTGAGGCGTTGATAAGGTACATCGAGCTGTAATCGCGAAGGTCGGCTTCCATGATCGCGAGCCAAGCGACCCCGGGCACTTGCATGAGATAAGGCAAACCAATCAGGACCTTGCTTTTGCTGAGGCCATTCGGTCCGGCGAACGCGCTGGCGTTAAGCCGGACGTACTCGCCTTCGTACATCGTCCGGTAGTGTGGAAGCAGCAGGGCATACGTGATTGGGTCGTCGGCCACCCGGAACTCGGTGTCCTCGCCTTTCAAACGAAATTCGCGGAAGGTATTTTGAGCCGGCACGACATACCGAAATGCGATCGCGTCGTCGTAGGCGCGGGCCTCGATAGTGAACTTGCGAAAAGCTCTTTGCTCCTCCGTAAGGTCGATCCGCAGAGCGTTATAGTGGTCCCGCACTGTGCTGGCCTTCCCGGTGATCAGCTTGTACGTGCTGTCTCCACTCGCTGGAGTTGAGTTCAAAATGTGAACGTCTGTCCCAAGTGGCCGTTGACCCTGCAGCTCGAGCGAAAGAGCGGAGCGTTCAATCAAGGGCCTGCCACTGAAGCGGACTGAGTAGACGAGCGCGCCCGAGGAGGCGGGCACGTCATGCGCGACGGTTTCAAAGGTTGCAACGAGGCGTCCGTCGGGCGACGTGAGCGTGATCGCGTTGGCTTGCGCAAAGCTAAAAGCTGCGCTGGCGGCCGAAAAGGTAAGCAATAGGGACACGCGGAGGATCATCGATGCAAATATACCCTTGCGATCAGCGGATTTTGAAAGAGCATTATCCGCGTTAGAGTAAGAACGTACCTCTGTATGGGTCGTTTCCCCGGCGTTGACTATCTCCAGTTCGATTCGCTGTTGAGCGAACAGGAACTGATGGTGCGTCAGACAGCCCGGCAGTTCGTCGACGATCGTGTCTTGCCCGTGATTCGGGAATCCTATAACTCGGCGAGCTTCCCGAAACACCTCATCCGCGAAATGGGCGAACTCGGGTTTTTCGGCGCGAATCTCGAAGGATACGGTTGCGCCGGCATGAACAACGTGGAATACGGGCTCATCATGCAGGAGATCGAACGCGGTGACTCCGGATTACGCAGCTTTGTCAGCGTACAGGGTGCGCTTGTGATGTATCCGCTCCGCACGTTCGGCTCCGATGAGCAGAAGGAGAAGTGGCTGCCCAGACTGCAATCGGGCGAAGCCATCGGCTGCTTCGGCTTGACCGAACCCGATTTCGGTTCGAATCCTTCCGCGATGCGCACCTCTGCCGAGAAGCGCGGCAACGATTGGGTCTTGAACGGCGAAAAGACCTGGATTACGAACGGCTCAGTATCGGATGTTGCCATCGTCTGGGCGCGTACGACCGAGGGTATTCGAGGATTTCTTGTGGAGCGCGGTACTCGTGGTTTCTCGACCAGCGATATTCATGGCAAGCTCTCGATGCGTGCCTCGGTTACCTCGAGCCTGCATTTTCAAGACTGCCTGATTCCTGCCTCGAATCAGTTGCCGTGCGCCAAAGGACTGAAAGCTGCTTTAAGCTGCCTTTCCCAGGCCCGTTTCGGTATCGGTTGGGGAGTGATAGGAGCGGCCATGGATTGCTACGAGACGGCCCGTTCCTACACGCTCGCCCGCAAGCAGTTTGGTGATCGTCCGCTTGCTGGCCATCAGCTCGTACAGGAAAAACTAGCCTGGATGATCACGGAGATTACTAAAGCGCAGCTTCTTGCCCTGCAAGTAACAAAACTCAAGGATGCCGGCAAAGTCGAGGCCGCTCACATCTCCATGCTGAAGAAAAACAACGTCGCCATGGCGCTTGAATGCGCGCGTTTGAGCCGTGATCTTTTAGGCGCCAACGGCATCATGGATGAGTATCCGATCATGCGTCACATGTGCAACCTCGAAACAGTAAAGACCTACGAGGGCACGGATCACATTCACACGTTGGTCATCGGCGAGAGGGTGACCGGTATTCCGGCCTATCGCTAGCCGACAATCCTTTCAGGCCAACTGCTTTTCGAGATCCTGATGATGGACAGCGACGCCAGGATCCCTGTCAACGGCTCCCGCGTAGTGTTTCCAGAATCCGTTCGATTCGCGGGACGGCGATAGGAGTGCGCGGGTATCGGAAATCAGCTGCTCAAAATCCTTTGTCGTAGCGGGCGGTTTCTTTGCCGCAAGAGTCTCGTCAATCTGCACGAGTAAGGTCGTGATTGGCCGCAGCCAGGCGAACCGGTTGTCGTTGATAAGCAGCTGGAGGAAGGCGCTTGGCGAACCAATGGGCCCGTGAACGATTTCGTAGGAAGTGCGCTCGGAATCGAGGAGCGATTTGTGTAATGCAAGAAGTGTCTCCCGGATTTCGCTAAGCCTGACTCGGGCTGGATCGGGAGCGGCTTGGGGTAGCTCCATTTCATCTTAAGGGTAGCGCGGCTTAGCCTGGACGCAGTCCTATTGACATTCTATAGAAGGTTTGCAACGCTGATATAGAAAGTCAATAGGAGCCACGAATTGTCCGAACAAACCGAACTCCTCCAGGGAACTCTCGATCTGCTCATTCTCAAGGCTGTCAATCTCGAGCCGCTCCACGGATTGGGGATCGCGCGCCGCATCGAACAGGTCACCCAGGGAACTTTTCAGGTGAAACCAGGTTCGCTCTTCCCTGCTCTGCATCGGATGGAAGAACAAGGGTGGGTGGTATCGTCCTGGGGCGAATCGGAAACCCGTCGCCGCGCGAAGTATTACAAAATCACGGCTGGCGGGAGGCGTCAGTTGGAAAGCGAAACAAAGCGCTGGAATCGCATTTCGCTCGCAATTGGCCAGGCGCTCGAAGCAAACTAGGCGTTCCCCATGTCGCCGCTGAAGCGAGCGTGGGGCGTCTGTATGGTGACCCGTCTGAAACAACGATCCCTGCCAGTATAAATAGCCCTAAAAGTCCACCTAGAATAAACACAACCCGGCGACCATAACGCGGGCCTTTCGCTGTAGCAAGGCCAGTTGACTTCCCACAATGCATACAGAATGGACCGGTAACCGCCAACGGCTTATGGCAATTTCGACACTGAATCACGCTGTATCCCCAGAATTGATCGAACTGGTGTTGCACGGGGCATTCCAACTCGCGGGCACCTGATTTCATTGGTCCTCGGCCCCAAACATGTCGGCTGAAGTTGACATGTTGCGGTCAATTGCGTACTGAGGCTTCAGCCGGGGCCTCTAGTCTCAGAGCTTCATCGACGCCAGTATTCCCTACCACGGCGTGGGCAGATGCAGGCCGGTGAGCACGCCAGGACTCCTCCCACTCCTCGGGCGTGATGTCGTCTACTTCCCAGCTCCAGGCCATCTATTCGCCGCATGACGGAAAGGATCCCAAGTTGGCTTGCAGTCATCGATGAGGTCGCGCGCAAGAAACACTGGTTTCGTGAAAACCCGATCGAGAAAAAGATTAAGCTGGCGAAGAAGGAACCCCGGCGCACCATCGTAGAGCTGTGGGTTCGGTCGAGCAGAATGCCGCCCTGCAGGCAGTGGTGGGCGAAGTTGGCCAGATTTACTTACCGTTTGCGCAAAGTCCCAGTGCTGGAGTTTCGCGCGTAGTATGGGGACAAGCCGAACAGATCCGTCGTGCTCTTGCGAGCCGGATCGCGACGTGGTGCGCGTGACGAAGAACGCAGCGGCGTGCGTCAGGCGATAGAGGCGCCGCCATGGTAGCGGGCCACACAGCGGCGAAACTCGCGGTCGGGCAAGTGGGAAATAAGTTGCGAGAACACCGTGCGGCCAAGGTTCATGCCTCATGGTGCACTTCCCGTTCAAATCGCGGCAAGCGAAAAGCCGCCCTAAGCGGCCGTCCTTCAGCTGGTTGCCCACACCGCCGTTGGCCGGACACCAGTGGAGCAAAGTACTGTATTGCGAGGCAAGCTTACTGTATTTTCTGGCAGAATTGAATGAATTCAACAATCTTGGAAAAGGGCCTGGAACGATGAAAGTTCCCTATGCGAAGAAGTGGCAGAAGGAAACAGATAAGCTACGCCAGATCGCGCTCGACGGCGACCTGACCGAAGAACTCAAGTGGGGCAAACCGTGCTTCACCTTTCTGAAGAAGAACGTGGCGATCGTGATCCCGCTCAAGGAGTCGTGCGCGTTCTCGTTCTTCAAGGGCGCACTGCTTAAAGATCCGAAGCACATTCTCGAAAGGATTGGAGAGCATACGCAGGCCGGGCGATGGATTAAATTCACCTCGCTTCGGGAGATTGCGGCCCTGCGATCGACCTTGAAGGACTACCTCTACGAAGCCATCGAATTGGAGGAGTCCGGGAAGAGGATAGAGCTCAAGAAACCTTCAGAGTACCCAATTCCTGAGGAGTTGCAGAGGAGGCTGGATGACAACGCAGTTCTCAGGTCGGCATTCGCAACGCTCACACCAGGCCGGAGGAAGTCATACATCTTCCACGTCTCATCTGCGAAGCAGGCAAAAACCAGAGCGGCGCGGGCGGAAAAGTGCGTGCCAATGATCCTGAGTGGGCGTGGGTTCAATGAGTTGCCGAGCTGAGACTCGAGTCGAACGGAACGAGTCTCGAGTTGGCGACACCGTCGACCAAGAGTCTGGCGAGCCGATACAAGAATCGCTCCATCGCAAAATACTGAAGCAGTTCCTGATACGGGCGGCGTTGCGTGCACGCTTCAATATCACGCAGGCTCTCGCGGTAAGTGAGTTGCGCGAAAGCCATGCACAGGAACTGGTCCCAGTAGGAGAAGCCGCGAGGCCGACGGTCGCCATGGTAGCGGGCCATGCAGCGGCGAAACTCGCGGTCGGGCAAGTGGGAAATAAGTTGCGAGAACACCGTGCGGCCAAGGTTCATGCCTCATGGTGCACTTCCCGCCGTTCAAATCGCGGCAAGCGAAAGCCGCCCCAAGTGGCCGTCCTTCAGCTGGTTGCCCACACACCGCTCCGGGTGTTAGCCGGACACGAGTGCTATCAGGTACAAACGCTCGAGGCGGCCCGGGCACAGGCGCAAGCGCCGCTGTATGGGGACACTGCTGCTCATCCTGTTAGGATCGATCGCCTTACTTCTTGCCTCAGTGGGTATCTATGTGGAGTTGTTTCATACAACGTCGGTGTTCGTATCCGTGAATTCGGGATTTGCGCCGCAATGGGAGCAGGCGCGTGGGAACTGTCAAATTGTCGTTCGGAAAAGCATTCCGCCTGATCAGGGCCGGCGCCGCGATCGGACTTCTCGAGGCGTTCGCCTTGAGAGCCTACTTGAGGAGTCCCTTCACTCTGGTCTCGAGGACCTCGCGCGCCTGTTTGACTGGGAAGAGCTTTTCCAAAAGGCCGAGATCTGCATCGATTGTCAACTCCTTGTCGGTGACATCTACGTAGCCCTTGATCGGTGTACTAATAATCCCGGCCTTGGCATCAAACGAGAAATTCAGTTTATTCCCGTTCCAAGCCCTCTGCTGATTGACCATCTGCACCGGCAGGAATCCAGGCGGACCTTTGAAGAGGTCATCAAAGGATCGATCCACTGCCTTCTTGATTTCTTCTTTCGGCTTGTTATGTGAAACCGTGATGCGCATCGCGATACTTCTTGTTACTCATGCTTAGCATAGGCCACGGCCGCTGCCTGTCGCATTAGAGGTTCTTTCTCTACAGAGGACGCCGAAACGGCTCGCTTCCCTATAATGAAAGCGAGCTAAACGAAAGGACTGCAACTATTGTCATTCCCGCTGTTCCTGGCTGACATGGGTCTCTGGGACATCATTCAGAATCTCCGTCCTATCCCCCTCGCTGTTATTGGCATTCTGATTCTCTTCTCACTTTTCTCATGGACCATTGTCTTTTCAAAGAGCAGCATTTTCAGCCGGGCGCGCAAGGATAATCGCAAGTTTCTTCGCGCTTTTCGTAAGGCCCAGACGCTGCAGTCCGTGGCGGTTGCGAGCGAACAGTTCGGTGCTGCTCCGCTGGTTGCCGTTTTCGACTTTGGGTATGGAGAGATCGAACGCCAGATCAAGCAGCGTGGAGCGCTCGTCAACAAAGCCGCTATCGAGCGCAGCCTGCAACTCGGCATCAGCGAAGAAGTGACCAAGCTGGAGAGCAACATGAACTGGCTGGCCACCGTCGCCTCCGTTTCCCCTTTCATCGGCCTGTTCGGTACTGTTTGGGGAATTATCGATGCGTTTGAAGGACTAGGCAACGCGGGAAGCGCAAGTCTCCGCGCGGTGGCGCCCGGTATCTCAGAGGCGCTGGTGACTACCGCCATCGGTCTCGCGGCCGCCATTCCGGCTGCCATTTTCTACAACGTCTTCGGCACCCGCATCAAGGAAATCGGCACTCGCATGGAAGATTTCGCCATCGAGTTCCAGAATTTTGCCGACCGCGACTTCGGCGGCTAACTTTTGAGAGACGAGATATTCGATGGCTTTCTCATATAGCGAAAATGGTGGCGCACGCAGGGGACGGCGCTTCGGCGCGCCTTCAGCGGTATCGGAAATTAACATTGTCCCCCTGGTAGACGTCGTTCTCGTGCTGCTGATCATCTTTATGATCACGGCGAACGTAATGGAGTTCGGCCTCGACATCAAAGTGCCCACGGTAAAGCGCGTGCAGAACACTGCCCAAGACCTGCCTGTGGTGAGCATCACCAAGAACGGCGAATCGTTTCTCAATGACAAGCCAGTCAACATTAATGCGCTCGCCGCAGGCGTCAGGCAACGTTTTCACGGTGCGACTTCGGTCTATGTGCGCGCCGATAAAGAGACGCCCTGGGATCCTATTGCGCAGGTTGTGGCAGAGCTTGGAGAAGCGAAGCTTGAAGTAAAGATGGTAACGGCCCCCACCGACTCGGCGGCGCGCCGCCATCCATAGATCAGATGGCTCATTTCGACATTCTCGATGAGCGTGATCCTATCGCCCTTCCCATTTTCGGCGCGATTCTGCTGCACGCCGGGGTTATCGCGCTGCTCTTCTTCGGTTGGTTCTGGATGAATCGCACGCGCGACACGCTGGGCGAGTTGCATCCCGCGGGCGGCCCGGCATACGCTGTTTCAGCGGTTCACAACATTCCCATCCCGCAGCAACCTGCCCCGCCGAATCCAGTAGCTAACGACACGCAGGCTATGGTGCCGAGCGCACCCGCTAAGCAGGAAGCAGAAAAGAAGTCTCCTCCTCCGCCAAAGGACGCTGTGGAAATTCCCGACAAGCCTAGGCGCCAGGCACCGCAGCCGGCTCACCAGCAGCAGTATTCGCAGCCTGCGCCTAGCAACCAGATCTATACGCGTTCGCCCCCGGCGCTGTCTAATCCTATGTATTCTCAGCAGAGCGGGGCAGGCCAAGTCGGCATAGGGGCGAATTCGCCGCTCGGTAATCGCCTGGGCTGGTATGCCGAGATTGTTCGGCAGCGCATTGCCCAAAGTTGGCAAACCAATGGGTTAGATGCGCGCTCGCAATCGCAGCCTGCCATGGTCAGTTTCTACATCATGCGGGATGGAACAATTCGAACTCCGCAAGTCGTCCAATCAAGTGGGAATCCATCGATAGATAACACTGCTCTAAGAGCCGTGTACGGAGCCGGTCAGCTGCCGCCGCTCCCACCACAGATCACGGAAAGTTATATCTCGGCCCAGTTCACGTTCAACCTACGCTGATGCGCATTTTATTTACCAGTCTATTGCTATTTTCGTTTGCTGGTTTCGCAGTTGGCGGCCAGCAGATCACCGGCCAAATTGTAAAAAACCCGGGCAAACCGCTGATAGCGGTCACCGACTTTCGGGGATCCGGCGGAGCTGCGGGATTGATGACGATGTTCAACTCGACGGTCCGCGCGGATCTGGAGTCATCGCCGCTCTTGAATTTCGTTCCCAAGACACTGTACCCGCTCCAGGTGCCGCAACAGCCGAGCGATCTGCAGGCGGGAGTTGCCGCTCCCTCGGCGCGCGCCGTTAATCCTCAGGGCAATCGCCTCACTGACTGGAGCTTGCCTCCGATCGGCGCCAATTATCTCGGCTTGGGATATGGAGCGGAGAATAACGGCACATTCGTAGCGTTCGGGTGGTTTTACACGACGGCGGCCAATATGCCGTCGCTCCAACAGGCACAGGTCTTCGGCAAGGTATACACCGCTCCCTTGACCCAGGAAGGAGCAGTCGATGCGGGCCATCGCTATGCGGCTGACATCCTCGCGCAATTCGGCGGGAAGAGTCTTGTTGGAACACGCATTGTATTCGTCTCAAACCGCTCTGGCGCGAAAGAAATCTGGGTGATGAACTGGGATGGCACGGGTGAACGCCAGCTTACGCGATACGGCTCGATCAGCACGTTCCCCTCGGCCTCGCCCGACGGGCGAATAGCGGCGTTCACTACTTACGCCACTGGCTATCCGGCGATCCAGTTTTTTTCGCTTGACAGCGGACGCAAATTGCCCTTTTATAACCAAAGGGCTTCGATGAATGCCTTCGTGACATTCACGCCCGATTCGAAGCGCATCGTCTTTTCCTCTACTGCCGCGGGCGGGCCTGCTCAGCTCTACATGGCGGCACTCGATGGCAGCGGTTTGCATCGGATCACATCGTCGAACGCGATCGAAGTGGAAGCGAAAATTAATCCGGTAACGGGCAACGATCTGGTGGACGTGTCGGGGCGGTCAGGCTTTCCGCAGATCTATCAAATGAACCTGGAGGGGGCAAACGTAAGGCGTCTCAGCGCAGGTACAGGCGAAGCGACCAATCCGGCGTGGAGCCCCGATGGCGCGCATATCGCCTTCGCCTGGACGAAAGGGTTTGAGCCGGGCAACTACAACATTTTTGTGATGGACGTAACTTCCGGTCAGACCACTCAGTTAACATCGAACGAAGGACGAAACGAGAATCCCGGCTGGGCTCCGGACGGCGCTCATATAGTCTATGCATCAAAGCGCGCCGGGCAGTCCCAGATCTGGATCATGAATGCAGACGGCACCGGCAAGCACTCGGTGACCAAGTCTGGAAGTAACGAAAAACCGGTGTGGGTAAACGCCGAAAAATAAATCAAGAAATTGGACAACGCAGGAGAACTGTACACGATCATGATGAAGAGGCAAAGAGGCATCAGACTATCTTTGATGCCCGGGTTCGCTCGAGAGTACGCGCCGTTGATGGCGTTATGCTCGGCGCTGCTCATTGCGATGGCGGGCTGCCATAAAAAGAAGGTTCCGCCGCCCCCGCCGCCGCCCGCCGAGGCGCCCCCAGCGGCCAAACCCGTAGTGGACTATTTTTCAGCTGAGCCTGCGACCATCAGCAATGGACAACCTTCCTCGCTGCGCTGGTCTGTCACCGGCGCAACCAGCGTGCAGATCGACAACGCGATCGGTGCGGTGAGCCCGAGCGGCCGGCGCGCCATCTATCCGACCGCCACGACAACGTATCACTTGACGGCCACCGGATCCGGTGGAGAAACCAGTGCGGATGCAACAGTTACGGTTGTCTCACCGCCGCCACCGGCGCCTGCTCCCGTCAACACAGCTTCGTCCATTCAGGACATCTTGGCGCACCAGGTGCAAGACGTTCATTTCGACTACGACAAAAGCGACATCCGACCCGCCGATCAGTCGATCTTGCAGGGAGATGCAACGGCCTTAAAACAGATCTTCGGCCTGGACAGCAATTTTATTGTCACGGTGGAAGGTCATTGCGACGAACGTGGTTCTGCGGAATATAATCTGGCGCTTGGCGATCGTCGTGCAGGGTCGACTCGCGATGCACTCGTTGCATCGGGTGTGCCTTCCGACAAACTGAAGACGATCAGCTATGGCAAGGAACGGCCGCTCTGTACAGATGCCACAGAAGACTGCTACGCGCGCAACCGCCGGGCTCACTTCTCGGCTTCACAGTGAGAAACGGCTGGCTTTCCTTACACTAGAAATAGTTGTACAACGGGGATAGATCTTCTGTCCCCTTTGTTTAGGAGTTAATTCCGATGAAATTAGTGCGCCTGACCGCCCTGCTTGCCATTTGCTCTGGCTATTGCCTGGCGGTAAACAAGGACCTGGTCCAGATGCAACGGGATCTTGAGGACCGCATCAACACGATGCAGCAGGCTGTTAACTCCAAACTGGATACGCTGACTGGAATCGTCCAGGCCATGCAAGCCGACACGCGCCGTACGGCGGATCAGGTAGCAACACTTCAAGACGCAGTGAGTAATGGAGTCGCTAAGTCGCTCGCACCGGTGAACGGAATGAGCAGCAAAGTGGATTCCATGGGCGAGGATGTTCGCGGGTTGAAGGATGCTCTCGCCGATCTCAGCTCGCGGCTCGAGCGGATGGACGCAAAAATGACGGATCTGAAAAATCAGCTGCAGATCATCCAGAATCCACCGGCCGCCCCCGGTGCCGCGCCGCCTACCGGTACTGCCCCTCCCCCTGGAGGTGGCCCGCCCTCCGCGCAGAATGGTGCACCTGCCGGAATGAGCGCGAACGACAGCTATACGGCCGCGGTGCGAGATCTCCAGACCGGTAAAACCGAACTGGCTTATAGCGAATTCTCACAATATCTGCAGTACTTCCCCAATACCGAACTTGCGGCAAACGCCCAATACTATCTCGGCGAAATTAGTTACAACCGCGGCGACTACAACGGCGCGATTAAGGCTTTCGACGCAGTGCTCGAACGCTATCCCGATAATCCTAAGACTCCCGATGCGCATTACATGAAAGCGATGGCGCTGCTCAAGAGCAATCAACGGACCAGAGCCGCAGGCGAGTTTCGCATTCTCGTGCAGAATTATCCCCATACCGACGACGCGCGCAAAGCGTTATCGCAATTGCGGGCGCTCGGGCTCTCAGTTTCGACCACAAATACCGCAAAGCGACACTGACGGTGAGTGAGATAGGCAGCCTAGTGGGTCGATTTTAAGGGCTGATACACAGTTAGAATTTTGCCGCCGATATTTTCGATTTTGTGAGCATCGGCGGGCGGAAACACAAGGTTTGTGCTGACCAGCCTGCCGCCATCGGCGAACACTTCTACAGAGCATCGATCTACTAGGATTTGCACTTTCAGCGTTTTTTCCTTTGTTTCAAGAGGCGCCTCAATGCGCGCCGGAAATTCAGGGCTGAAACTTGTTTTTCCGGAGCGGGTTCGATCCACGAACAGGATTTTCTTCGAGGGGTCGTAACCTACGGCTGTGTAGTGCGTTCCATTGGAGAGTATTTTCATTCCCACCTCTTTTCCGGCACTGATATTTAGCGCGAACGCAAGCCGGAAAGAATGGGTGGTTGTCGAGTCGTTTGACTCTTCCAACTGATCCACCCCTTCGAAAGGCGCCTGATAGAGACGAATTCCATCAGGGGTTTCTCGCAAGGACAGTTCCCGAGGAAATATCATCTGGCCGCGCCAGGGATTCGTGGGTAGCTTCGCAGCATACTGCCAGTTATCCATCCAGCCGATCATGACCGCTTTTTGATTTCGGGGCAGTCCGTTGAAAGTCAAAGCGCAGTAGCAATCCTTGCCGTAATCGGTCCAGAGCGTCAAGGTTGATGGATTGTCGTTTGTAAAGCGCACGCCATCGAAGCGCCCGATGAAATACTGCTCTCCCGAACCACCGGCACGGGCTCCCGGATTCAGACCGACTTTCATCACCCAGCGGCTCTCGCCGGTTTTCCCTTCGACCGGTAATTCGAAAAGCTCCGGACACTCCCACTGGCCGCCCGTCGCACCCGCCGGACCAAATTCGCTTACCGGTTTCCAATCTTTCAAATCAGGAGCGGTGTAAAGCCTGACCTTATGATCATTCGGCAGCGCGACTGCCATGATCCAGTGCTTTCCCTGTTGGGACCAAAAGACTTTCGGATCGCGGAAATCCGACATGTTCAGGTTGAGCACAGGATTACCGGAAAACTTGGTCCAGGTCCTGCCGCGATCGTTGCTGTAGGCAATATTCTGCGTCTGCAAGGCTGGCTTTGTCCCGCTCCCGGGGGTGTGTCCCGTATAAATCGCCACCAGGCAGGCTCTGCCATTCGTACAGAAGCCGCTCGAGTTGTGCTCATCGACCACCGTGCTGCCCGTGAAAATCATCACCCCTGCCTCCTCGGGAAGAGCGACCGGCAATTCCTTCCAGTGGAGGAGATCGGGGCTCACGGCATGTCCCCAGCTCATATGACCCCATTCGTCGCCGAACGGATTGTATTGAAAAAAGAGATGGTACTCTCCTTCGAAATACACCAACCCATTCGGATCATTCGTCCAATGCTCGCGCGGCGAGAAGTGATATTGAGGCCGATACGGCTGACCATAGGCAGCCGGAATGGCCTTTTGCGCCGAGGCGGCTACAACGACGCAGCCAAGGATCAAACCCATTGGGAGTAGTTGCACTCCCAAAGCATACTGAAGGACCAGTAAGAGGTTGTGGGGTTAGGGTCGAAGGGGCTGGGCTTGTGGCTGTCCCGCGTAGGTCTTGTCGTAGAGACTTACCACCGCGTCTGTGACATCGGTGCCCTGCGCAGCGTACACGACTTGGCTGCTGGCATCGCCGGCTTCGAGGACCAAGGTGTAGTTGTTGTCCTTGGCGTACTTCGTGATCACTGCCATCAACCGCTGACCGAGCTTCTGCAGAAGCCCTTGCTGCTCGCTCCGGAGCGCTTCGTCCGCATCCCGTGTATCGCGTTCCAGCCGCTTTTTCTTGGTTTCGATCTCCTGGCTGAGTTCGCCTTTCTTTTGATCACTCAGCGCTGACCCGTTGTTCAATTGGTTTTGAAGCTGCGAGATCTCTTGTTGCCGCGTATTGAATTCCTGTTGCTTGGGATTCACTTTGGCAGCCAGATCCCGCGAGGCCTTCTGCCCTTCCTGCGTTGTGGCCAGCGTTTTCTGCATGCTGATCACGGCAATCTTCGGACCCTGCTGGCCTTGTAGAATCGGCGAGAGGAAGAGAAGCCCGAGGAGTGCCGCTGCCCTGATGGGCAACAAAATGCCTGGAACCGGGATCTCGTTTAAGTGCGTCGGATGTTTCATCAGAGAGCGGTACATCTACCCGTTATACCCCCATCACGGGAACGAAGAAGCAGAAGATTCATGCAATACACGTCGGGTTTTGTCCGGACCCGTGCTGAAGAGGTAGTTAAGCTAGTACCCAGAAGGGAGGTCAATGAGACCTCCCTGAAGAAGGAAATTCAAGATGGTTACTCCTCGCGGACATCCCTTGCCGCCCATCGTGGTTGACTGCCCTGGAGCCCGGAGCTATCATCCGCATTCCCGTTTGCCGAAGATGCCGAAGAAGAACTGAGCCTCTATGTCGCAATGGCAAAGAGTCTCGTCTATGGGCCGGGACAACCCCCGAAGAGCGGTCTCGAAGTTTATGAATGACAGACGACAGTTGAGCACTTGGGGAATACCCGCCGCCTACGCCGGAGCCGCCATTCTGGCTGGACTGACGTTTCCACGAATTGAAGCTCGTCTTTTGGGGGCGTTCGTCTCGCCGACAAGCGTCAACCAGGCTACCGCAATCTATTCCGCTATTGGCTCGGGCATGATTGCACTCACGGGCATCGTATTTTCGCTGGCCTTCGTGATGGTACAGTTCAGCGCAACCGCCTACTCACCACGCCTTGTGCTGTGGATCGCTCGCGACCGGTGATGTGGCATGCCCTTGGAATATTTACAGCCACCTTTCTCTATGCGATCGCCGCGCTCGGGGGGATAGACCGGAACGCTTCGGAACGGGTTCCCTTGTCAGTCTTTGGCTGGTGGTCGCCTTGCTTCTTGCGAGCGTCGCCATGTTTATCGCCTTAGTCCAGCGGATTAGTATGCTCCAGATCAATCGCATGCTGATTTTCACGGGCGACCAGGGGCGTAAGGTGATAACGACAACCTATCCATCAACGAAACCGGCGGTTGCAGCCACGAGATCGAATGATTTTCATGCGTTGCCCTGCACCCAGACGCTCATTCATCGTGGAAGACCTTGCTCAATCCAAGCTATCCGGGCGGCCACTTTAGTGAATTTGGCCGAAGCGTCGGGAGGAGTCATTGAAATGGCCGTGGCGGTCGGCGATACGGTTGTAGAGTTGATGCCTTTGTTGCGCATCTTTGACGCCCGGCAGTCTATTGGTGAAAAGGACTTGAGGGACGGAATTGAAATCGGGGATGAACGCACATTTGAGCAAGACCCTAAGTACGCGATCCGGCTGCTAGTGGACATAGCCATTAGGGCCTTGTCGCCGGCAGTTAACGACCCAACAACGGCGGTGCAAACGCTCGATCAGATCGAGGACCTGTTGCTCCGTCTGGGCCAACGCCACCTCGAAATTGGAGCCTATTACGGCAGGGATGGCAAATTGAGACTCGTGATTCCATTTCCGGCATGGGAGGATCTCCTTCGGTTAGGGCTTGATGAGATTTGCTATTGCGGCGCGACTAGCGTGCAGGTGATGCGACGCATGAACGCGCTCATCGGTGATCTAATCCTCTATGTGCCGGAAGAACGCCGTCTGGCGCTTCGATATTGGGAAGAGCGAGTGAAAAGCTCAATCGCGCGTTCGTTTGCGGACGGTGAAGAGAGAGCGGAGGCGGCGCAAAAAGATCGCCAAGGGCTCGGCATATCCCAACGTTAGGATTTAGACTCGATTTCTCAGAGTGACTGATCCTGCTGGACCCGTTGGTACTGTGAACTGAAAGACGGCCCTGCTATGCTAACACCCACACGCAGATCTTCATGCCGTCGTCTGCCAATACTCTTCCGCGCCTTTGCGTCGCTTTGGGGTTTCCAACCGTTGCTCAGTTAGGCCAGGTTGCTGAAAAAGAATACAAAGACGGGGCGACTTTTTTCGAGTTCCGCTTGGACCACCTTCGAGATCCCGATGCGGGCCTCGACCTGATCGCCAAATTTCGCCGCATCCATCCGGAGATCCATATACTCGCCACGTGCCGCCATCGTCTGGCGCACGGGCAGTTCACAGGCGCTCCCGGCAAACAATTGATGCTCCTTCATCGCAGCGCGGAAGCGGGTGCGGGGCTACTCGACCTGGAGATCGAGATTGCAGAGAAGGTAAAGGGAGAAGTGAATGGTTTGCGCGAGGTCGCGAAGCTAGTCGTCTCCTACCATAATTTTCAAAGCACCCCGGCGCTCGATGGCATAATGCGCCGGTTGAGCAAGATTCCAGCTGATATCTACAAAATTGCCACCACGGCTCGAAAGCCGACGGATAATCTGCGCCTCGTGCAGTTCATTCGTAGAAATGAAGATGTTTCTCTGGTTACGCTGACGATGTCTGAAATCGGAGCGGCCAGCCGCATCCTGATGCCATCGCTTGGTTCGGTTTTCACGTACGCTGCTCCCAGTGACTTTCCAGGCACCGCGCCAGGCCAGATTTCAGCCCATACGCTACGTTCGCTCTACCGCCCGGAAAAACTTACCCGCCAAAGCCGGGTGTACGGGGTGGTTGCCGACCCCGTCTCGCATTCCAAATCTCCCTTCATTCATAACCGCGCTTTTCAAGCGCGCCGCCTGGATGCCGTATACGTACCTTTTCTGGTGAGCCAGGCGAATCTCGGCGACTGGATGAAGTTCGCGGCAAAACTTCCGGTTGCCGGTTTCAGCGTTACGATTCCCCACAAGCGCCGCATCGTTCACCATTTGGACACGATTGACCCGCTCGCGCGACGAATCGGAGCGGTGAATACCGTGTGGCGTAAGAGTGGCAAATGGCGCGGCACCAATACCGACACCCAAGGCGTACTCAAGCCGCTTAGCAAACATCTGCGGTTGGCTCATTCGTCCGTGCTGATTGCCGGTTATGGAGGAGCGGCTCGCGCAGCGGCGGTGGCTCTGCATGACGCTCATGCAGAGGTGACGGTGACCGGCCGTAACATGAGGCAGGCCCAGATCCTTGCGCACGTGGTCCAGGGAGAAGCGATTACCTTGAAACAGGCGCAGAGCAGACATTTCGACGCCCTCGTTCACGCCACACCAGTGGGCATGGTACCGAACACAGAGCAATGTCTGTTTCCAGACCGGATCCCAGGTGAGGTCGTGCTGGACATGGTGTATAACCCTCACGAAACGCTACTTCTTAAACGCGCGAAGGAGCAGGGTGCAACAGTAATTCCAGGAGCGGAAATGCTACTCGAACAAGCTGTCGCGCAGTTCGAGATCTGGACCGGCGACAGCGCTCCGCGAGAAGTCATGAGACGCGCTCTCGAACTGCTTCTCTAGCGGTACCGGGATTGGCGGGCTTCTATAATGTGCCCATGAGAGCCGGTAACTCTTCGCTGTTTCGCACGACACGCCGCCAGTGGGCACTCTGGCTTTCGTTCACGCCGCTTGCCGCTCAGATTACTTCTACGGTTCCGCCGACCGGCGTGCCCGTCACAGCGCCTTCCACCGCGACGCCCGAGCAAAAATTGCAAAAAGCATACGGCGATGTCCGGCAGGTCAGCGAAAAACTTTCTAAATTCGAAGTGCCAATGAATATCGAGCCCGCGTTTTCTTTTAGAGCCTGACGTGCGATGAGCAAGCTGGATCAGGCAGCGGTACCCTTCGCTACGATCAAGGAACTAAGCGCTGCCCTTCGATCCCGCGAGATCTCCTCGCTCGAATTGACGAAGATTTTCGGCCAGCGTTTAGAGAAGCTGGGGCCCGGGTACAATGCGCTCGCGTGTCTCATGCTCAAGGAAGCGAAGAAGCAGGCTAAAGATGCCGACTACGACCTGAAGCGTGAGCGGTTTCGTAGCCCTTTACAAGGCGTTCCGTATGCCGTAAAGGATCTGATTGCAGTCGCAAAGTACCCGACCACCTGGGGAGCCAAACCTTTCGCGGATCAGGTTTTCGAGGAAGACGCCGCCGTCGTTCAAAAGCTTAATGATCAGAGCGCCGTACTGATTGGAAAGCTTTCGATGATCGAACTCGCCGGAGGCGGGGGTTACAGTTCGGCGTCTGCCTCTTTGCAAGGTCCTGGTCTCAATCCATGGAACAAGCTGTACTGGTCGGGAGGTTCTTCAAGCGGTTCGGGTGCGGCCGTCTCTGCCGGTCTTGTGCCGTACGCGTTAGGTTCGGAGACATCCGGCTCAATCCTGACTCCGGCTTCTTATTGTGGAGTAACCGGCTTGCGGCCGACTTATGGGTTGGTGAGTCGTCGTGGGGCCATGGCACTCTCCTGGACGCTCGACAAAATAGGTGTGCTCGCACGATGCCCCGACGATTGTGGCTGGGTGCTCCGAGCGATCGCCGGGAAGGATAGTGACGACCCCGGGTCAGCAGCCAAGAGCTTTTACTACAGCCCGCAATATTACCAGCGGCTCGAAGATCTCAAGGTTGGATTTGCCGAGATTGATTTCGCAGAATGGCCCGATGAGCCCCTGCGGCCTGCGTTTCAAAATGCTCTCACCATTTTCAAGTCGATTAAAACAACCATGGTCGAGACGATGCTTCCGGATTTCCCATACGAACCCGTTATTGGCACGATTATCGACTCCGAGGCCGCATCGATTTTCGAGTCGTTTATAAGAAGCGGCAAGGTTGATCAGCTTGCCGATCCCAGCCAGATAGCCGGCCTCAAGGCGGCTCTTAACAATTCTGCGGTGGACTATCTGAAAGCAATGCGCATACGAAGCCAGATCCAAACCGCATTGCGCCAACTATTCGCGGGTATCGATGTACTGATTGCACCGACGCACTTCAGTCCACCGGATCGGGCCGATCAGCCATTTGATGAAAACGAACCCAAACGTCCTGATCGCCGCGGTGTAGGCGCAGGACTTGTACAGATATCTAATCTGTGCGGCCTTCCCGCGATCACGATTCCATGCGGCTTTGTGAACGGGCTGCCGATCGCAATGCAGATGGTCGGGCCGCCTTTTTCAGAGAACCGCATCATCGCACTTGCGCAGGAGTTTCAGAACCGGACCACCTTTCATAAAGCACGGCCGCCGGTTCCGGTCTGACGCGGCTAAGCGGTACCCTCTAATGTCGGTAGGACACAAGAAGCGTATCGCCTGCCTGTGGCGTGACGGCGGCGCTCGCAAATGAGATATTCGTACCGCTCAGCGTGTAGTCGCCGCCTTGATTCAGCAGCACCCCATTCTTGTAA
The DNA here is from genome assembly GCA_963757345.1 of Terriglobia bacterium. GTDB lineage: Bacteria > Acidobacteriota > Terriglobia > Bryobacterales > Bryobacteraceae > Bog-105. Next base: position 392,436 of record CAVWRP010000021.1, read on the forward strand.
AGTTTCAGGCTGGCGGCAGGCACCGGCGCTTTTGCAAGGGTAAATACCAGGTTATTTCCATTCACCGCGCCGCTCGGCACTTCGGAGTCAACGAAAGTTGCGTTGAGCCCGGTACCAAACACACGATAGTAAGCAGCAAGAGTGTCTGTGCTGCGAGGAATGCTGTTCGGCAAGAAACTGAGGGTTTGACCGTTAAGCTGGTAATCTGTCCCAAGCGATTGCACCAGCCCGTTTCTATAAATCGTGAGACTGCCGCTTACCGGTAACTGTGCGAGCACAAAGGCATTGTTGCTGCCGTCGAGAGTACCCGCCGGCGACTCAGCGTCAATGAAGGCAGCGTTGGTGCCGAGGCTCGATCCTATCGAACTTAAGAGGCTATTGAACTGAGCGGCCAAATTTGCAATTGCCGAATTGATGCTCGCAAGATTCGCGCTCAAACTCGTGACCTGGTTAATTGAGATCGGAAGAGTTGCATACTGGGTTCCGCCAGAAGGAGGCGTAGGCGTGCCGGTGCCGCCGGATGGTACTGTTCCTTGCGTCGTTGACGTTCGGACCGTAGCCAGCGTAAGCGGAGTGCCGCTTGGCGGAACCTGCCACGTTTCGGACCATGTAACGACGCCGCTCGTGCCGTAGTAGACAGCCTGGTAGAAGCTGGCAGACGACGCCGTCGTCGTCGGAACCAGAAGCACAGATAGCGCACCATCGTAAATGCGAGCGGAAGTGCTGAGCGGCACGCTCGTTCCGGAGTTAGAACCTGTCGAACCGTTCCAGGTGATTACAACTGTCCCATTGAACGCAGATCCATCCGTGTTCAAAACGGTATCGCGGATTTGCGAGAGTGATTGACCTGAAGCGGTTGCGACAAGGAGCAAAAGAAAGGTCAAAAATATCCAGAGCTTTTGGCGGATTTTTTCCATGGTGCCTCAATCGTTGAAGAAGTCGGAAATGTTACGGGCGACTTCAGTCAAGCAGGCAAATGCTGTCAAATTAACCTCCGGAAGGGCACAAATATGCAACAAGGAGAGACGGAACTCGCTTGTTTGCCTCGGGTTAAACGAAATTTCTAAAAGCTTTCGAATGTCGTGACTGGACTGGCGGGTTATACGATTCGATTCACTGGAGGTGCCACCTGAACGTAACGGACAACGCGAAGCCGGTTAGACCGACAGTCCGCTGCTGCGGTCGATTCGCTCCGCATTCAAGTAAGGCTGCAAGGCTGTCGGAACAAGAACGCTTCCGTCCGGCTGCTGGAAATTCTCGATGATGGCCACCCAGGTCCGGCCTATCGCGAGTCCACTGCCGTTTAATGTATGAACGAACCCAGCCTTGCCTTTTGCGCTTTTGGTCTTGATATTTGCGCGACGCGCCTGAAAGTCTTCGAAATTCGAGCAGGAGGAAATCTCTTTGTACGCGCTTTGCCCCGGCAGCCAAACCTCGATGTCATACGTTTTGGCGGCGCTGAAGCCGGTATCGCCGGCGCACAACACTACAGTGCGATACGGAAGGCCGAGCTTTTCCAAAACTGTCTCCGCGTCACGCGTCAGCTTCTCGTGCTCTGGGTTACTTTGCTCCGGCGTCGTAATTTTGACCAGTTCCACTTTCTGAAACTGATGCTGGCGTATGATCCCTCGGACATCTCGCCCATAGGAGCCCGCTTCGCTGCGAAAACAGGGCGTGTAGGCACAAAGTGAAATTGGCAGTGATTCGCTGCTCAGTACTTCGTCGCGGAAAAGATTTGTTACGGGAACCTCCGCAGTAGGGGCCAGCCATAGATCCTGATCTTCACAGCGGAACAGGTCTTGGGCAAATTTTGGAAGCTGCCCGGTGCCAAAGAGACTCTTGGAATTCACCAGGACAGGAGGGAGAACCTCTTGATAGCCATGTTCTTTGGTGTGGAGATCGAGCATGAAGTTGGCGAGCGCTCGTTCCAGTTTGGCGCCCAGACCCCAATAGACCGCAAACCTTGCCCCGGCAATTTTAACCGCTCGCTCGAGGTCGAGAATACCGAGTTCAAGCCCGATCTCCCAATGCGGCTTCGGTAGAAATTCGAAACTTCTCGGGGTGCCGTTTCGGCGTATTTCGACATTCGCAGTCTCGTCCTTGCCGATGGGCACATCGGCTTTCGTGAGATTAGGAACGCGCGCCAGAAAATCGCGAAACTCGCCCTCAATTGTTCCGCTCTCCAGATCGAGCGCCGCAATTCGGTCACCGAGGCCGCGAACTTCCTGCTGCGCCTCGGCCGTATCCACGCCCGATTTCTTCAACTGGCCAATTTTGACTGTGGCCTGATTTCGCTCTGCCTTCAGCCGCTCACTTTCGGTAAGAACCTGACGGCGTTTTGAATCGATTCCCGCGAACGTCTCCACTTCCAGCGCGTAGCCCCGGGCCGCAAGACGCTGTCGAATTTGTTCGAGGTTGTTTCTGAAGAAATTGAGGTCGTACATTCCGGTCCGGCAGGGATCCTGTCAGCGGCGATCTGCTAACGGAATCCATTTCTGACCGTCGGGCGCGCCCGTGTAATCGGCTCGCGGACGAATGAGTCTGTTATTACGGTACTGCTCGAGAATGTGTGCCGTCCAGCCAGACATCCGGCTGATTGCAAAAATCGGCGTGAACAAATCGATCGGAATGTCTAGCGAATAGTAGGTAGAAGCGGAATAGAAATCGACGTTGGCATTCAAGCGCTTTAAATCAGTAACTGTTTGCTCTACTCGTGTTGATTTTTCATACAGATCGAGGTGGTTGGTTCTCCTGCCAAGTTCTTCGCTCAGTTTCTTCAGGTGAACCGCCCTCGGATCAAGCACGTGGTAGACGCGATGGCCGAAACCCGGAATCTTTACTTTGTTGTCGAGGTCAGCTTTCACTCTGGCGGCCGCCTCTTCGCTCGAATTGGTTTGCAGAAGCATCTGAATGACAGCCTCGTTGGCGCCGCCATGCAAAGGGCCCTTCAAAGCGCCGATTGCGGAGACCACGGCCGAATAGATATCGGAAAGAGTCGCCGCAGTGACACGCGCCGCGAAGGTCGATGCGTTCAGTTCATGGTCGGCGTGCAAGATCAGTGCCAGATCGAATACCCGTTCCATCACCTCATCCGGCTTTTTGCCTGAGAGCGTGTAGAGAAAGTTCGCGGCATAGCCCAGTTTCGGGTCTCCCTCGATTACCGGCTTGCCGTTCCGGAGGTGGTCAAAGCTCGTCACGATTGTAGAGACACGCGCCATAAGCTTTTCGGCTTTTTTCCGATTCGCCTCGATGGAGTTATCAGCGGCGAGCGGATCATAGAGACTCAGCATCGAGATCGCTGTGCGCAATACATCCATCGCGGACGCCCCTGACGGAGCGTTCTTAAGGAAATCAACGACTTCGGGGGGTAGAGCACGCTCGGCAACCAGGCTTGATCGCAGATTCGACAGTTCTTTAGCTGTGGGTAGTTTCCCGTTCCAGAGGAGATAGATGACTTCTTCGAAGGTGGCGTTATCGGCAAGCGTGTGGATGTTATAGCCGTAATAGCTAAGTACGCCTTTGTCACCGTCTATGAAACAGATTTTGGAGGTTGTTGCAACTACTCCTTCGAGACCCGCGCCTGCGGTCGCCATGAACGTTTAGTTTTCTCCCGTTTTGATTCTATAAGAGTCGATAGTCCAACCAGCAACGTTTCATCTCGAACGAAAGCGCGCATGGGGTGATAATACGGATTGGTGACTTCGCGAATACAGGTTCTCGAGGAACGAAGCCGCCCTCTTGATGGGCTGACAGAGCCCAGTTCAGGGCTCAGTTCCGAGATGCTCGTCAGCGTTTTTCGCCTGATGTACTTGTCCCGCTGTCTGGATGACCGCGAGATCCTGCTGAAGCGGCAGAACCGGATCTTTTTCCAGGTCAGCGCTGCTGGCCATGAGGCGATTCAGATAGCCGCCGGTCTGGTGCTGAAGAGAGGGTTCGATTGGGTAGTGCCCTACTATCGCGATCGCGCGCTCGTACTTACTTTGGGCAGTACTCCCGAAGACATGCTTTTGCAGGCAGTGGGTTCAGGGCGCGATCCAAGTTCCGGGGGCCGCCAGATGCCCTCTCACTGGGCGTCGACGCGGCTGCGTATTATCAGCGGATCCTCGCCGACCGGTACCCAGTTCCTGCATGCAGTAGGTTGCGCCGACGCGAAGAGCTATTTGAACGCCCAGAGCGACGAAATCACGCTGGTTTGTTCGGGCGAAGGCGCCACGAGCGAAGGAGAGTTTTGGGAGAGTTTAAATATTGCGTGTCTCGAGACTCTTCCCTTGCTGTTTCTGGTGGAAGATAACGGCTATGCGATTTCTGTTCCGGTAGAACGTCAGACCGCAGGCGGCAACATTGCGAGTCTCACAGAAGGCTTTCCGCGTCTGCTGCGCCTTGAAGTAGACGGGACGAACTTCGTTGAGTCGCACCGCGTAATGAAGCGAGCAGCCGCTTATTGCCGGGCGGGCCACGGTCCGGCACTCGTTCGCGCTTCCGTCATACGCCCTTATTCGCATTCGCTTTCGGACGACGAGAGACTTTACAAGCCGCCTGCTGAACGGGCAGACGAAGCCGCCCGTGATCCGCTTAAGACCTTTCCAGAGTTTCTGGTACAGGAGGGCATCCTGGACCGCCACGCGTTGGATGCGATCATGCACGAAATCGACGCGGAGGTTGCGGAGGTCGCGCTGCGTGTTCTGCACGAAGCCCCGCCTGAGCGCGGTTCGGCGTTCCGATTCCTGTATTCGGATAAAGTCGACCCTTGCGCGCCATCGTTCTCGGGGCAGCCCGCATTCCAAGGTGAGCCGCGGACCATGATCGATTCCATCAATCAAACGCTCGCGGAGGAAATGCGGCGTGATGAGCGGATCATTGTGTTTGGCGAAGACGTAGCGGACTGCAGCCGCGAGCAGAATCTTTCGCAGGTTAAGGGCAAGGGTGGGGTTTTCAAGGCGACCACCGGCTTGCAGCGCGAGTTCGGCAGCAAGCGCTGTTTCAACACGCCTATCGCGGAGGCGGGAATCGTAGGCCGCGCCGTTGGGCTTGCGGTGCGTGGATTGAAGCCGGTACCGGAGATTCAGTTTTTCGATTACATCTGGCCTGCGATGATGCAGATCCGGGATGAACTCGCAACCATGCGCTGGCGTTCGAACAACGAGTTCAGTTGTCCCGTTGTCCTGCGCGTTCCGATCGGTGGTTATCTGACCGGCGGCGCCATTTATCACAGCCAGTGCGGGGAAGTGACGTTCACGCACATACCAGGTCTCCGCGTTGTTTTCCCGTCGAACGCGCTCGATGCATGCGGGCTCCTGAGAACTGCTATACGGGCCGACGACCCGGTGCTCTTTCTAGAGCATAAGAAACTGTATCGAGAGCCGTACAACCGTGCTCCGCATCCCGGACTGGATTTTACCGTCCCGTTCGGCAAGGCGAAAACCGTCAAACTGGGTCAGCATTTGACCATCGTGACCTACGGGGCGCTCGTTCAAAAAGCGTTGCAAGCGGCTCTGCAGCTCGAGCAACGGCGTCGCGACACCTCGATTGAGGTTATCGATCTACGTAGCCTTGCGCCGTATGACTGGGAGGCCATCAGCGAATCGGTGAGCAGAACGAACCGCATTTTGATCGCGCATGAAGACGTCTTATCGTGGGGGTACGGCGCGGAACTCGCGGCACGGATTGCAAGCGACCTTTTTACGGATCTCGACGCGCCGGTGGGACGTGTAGGTGCGCTCGATACCTGGGTTGCCTATAATCCGCAGATGGAAGAGGAAATTCTGCCGCAGGTGGCGGACATCGTGCGCGAGGGAGAGCGGCTGCTCGCCTTCTAAGTGCTCTGCATTGGATCCTTGCGGAGCCTGCAGCCGGATAGAGCTAACGCGCTGAGCATCAGCGGCAATGTCGCCATCCATACCACCTGAGGATAGAGATTCCGGTCGCCCATCTTACCTATCAGCGGGGAAATGAAGGTCTGCAAAATTCCGAAAGCCCCGGTCAGAGCTGAAATCGCGAGACCCGAGCGGGCCGGACCATAGATATCTATAGGTAGGGCATAAATGTTCGCGCTACCGGCAACCGAAAAAAAGAAACTGAGCGAAATGCCTGCTGTGGCCCATCCAGCATTGGGGGCCAGCGGCAGGAACAGAGCCAGAAGGGAGCACAAGGCGCTTACCCAAACGGCTCTTCGTCTGGCGGTAAGCGGATCCAGTTTTCTTCTGATCCAGCGCAGGGAGAGCCAACCGCCGAAAAAGCCGCCGAGGTTTGAAAAAAGAGGTGGAATCCAAAGGTAATAGGTGGCCTCATGGAGACTAATTTTTTGGACGTGAACCAGATAAAGAGTTGTCCAGTTGGACCAAAGCGAATAACCGGTCATCCAGAACAGGTTTGCCAGCACGAGTAGCAGCAGATTGCGGTCTCGTAAGATCGACAAAGCGCCACGCTTGTCCGTCGCGCTTGAAACCAGCTCGTCGCGGCTATATTGCGCCGGAATCATCCTGTTGACGGCGAGCCAGATTGGGATCCATAGGAGACCCAGCGCGCCGTTGATCATAAAAGGCATGCGCCATCCATGCGTAAGCGCGAATGCAATCCAGAATGGGCCTATCAGTCCACTCAGGCTCAAGCCGATCTGATTTGCCGCTGTCCCAAGCGCACGTTCCTCCGGCTTCAGGTAGATGCCATTCAGCTTTCCGACTGCCGGGATACCGGCGGATTCGCCAACACCCATTGCTGCGCGGGATATGGCAAGTCCTCCAAAACTGCCCGCCAGCCCATTTCCGATCGCGGCCAGCGACCACCATGTGACCGCACCCGAAATCGTGCGGTTAATCCCAAAGCGGTCCAGCATCCAGCCTGTAGCTAATGAACTTGCGGCATAAAAAATCGAAAACACGGAGATGAGCTCTCCGAACTGAGTTTGGTTGAAATGAAGTTCCGCCATCATTAAGGGCGCAAGCAGGCTGAGCAGATTGCGATCGAGGTAGTTCAAAGTCGAGGAAAGAATGAACACGCTCACGGCGATCCAGCGAAGCGCGAAACTGGTAGGTGGAGGGTGCAAATACCTATGATCGGGCAAGGCATGTGGAACCGTCGAAGCTTGTTCCGCGGCGCGAGTTTCGTTATGGCGTCAGCAGTTGCCGATAGCCGGACAACGGGTGAAGACGAGCCACCGGGCTCGATCCTGGATATTGGCGACATCCGCGTCGGTCATTTCACACATACCAAAAGGCCCACTGGATGCACCGTGCTTCTCTTTGATGGGGGCGCCGTCGCCGGAGTCGACGTTCGGGGCTCCGCTCCGGGAACTCGCGAAACTGATCTCCTCCAGCCGGTAAATACTGTTGAACGCGTCAACGCGCTCGTGCTCTCCGGGGGCAGCGCCTTTGGACTCGACGCGGCGACCGGGGTGATGCGCTATCTCGAAGAAGCCCATCAGGGATTTCGCGTGGGACCGTACATCGTTCCGATTGTGCCGGCAGCAATTCTTTTTGACTTGAGTGTCGGAGATGGCCGGATCCGGCCTGACGCGGAGGCTGGCTACGCGGCTTGTCGTGCGGCGCAAGCTTCAAAAATGAAGGAGGGCAATGTCGGCGCAGGGGCAGGTGCAACCGTGGGCAAGTTCTTCGGTAGCGAGTGCGCGATGAAGGGCGGATTAGGAACGGCAAACGTGCGGGTCGGCAAGACCGGAATTATCGTTGGCGCAATTGTTGCGGTAAATGCAGTGGGTGATGTCTTTGACGTGCGCAACGGCAGAACTCTGGCAGGGGCTCTTACTCCGGATCACAAACAGTTTCGCGGCAGCGCGGCTCAGATCGCGGCCGGCGCCCTGATGACGCCGAACACGGCCCGTATCGTAGCGGGAGCAAACTCCACGATAGGCATTGTGGCCACGAATGCCACTATGACGAAAACTCAGATGTCAAAGGTGGCACAGATGGCGCATGACGGTTTCGCGCGCAGCATCAATCCCGTACACACGCCAGCCGATGGAGACACGATTTTCGCCGCCGCGACCGGAACCGCTGGCAAAGCGGATGTGACTACCGTCGGCGTGGCGGGTGCCGAAGCGATGGCGATGGCCGTTCGCCGGGCCGTGCTTTGCGCAACCAGTATTCCCGGCTTCCTCGCGCATCGCGATCTTCCTCCAAATTTGCGTTAGTCCTACCACCGGATTGTCCGCGTCTGGAAGCTCTCGGGCTCGATATTCACCGCCTCCTGGTGACGCAGATTGTTATACGAGAGCGCAATGCGATGCACGCCGGGTGAAAGATGAAGCGTGACTGGCGTTTGCCCGAACAACTGACCGTCCACCGTCACGGTTGCGCCGCTAGGAACCGAATTCATTACGAAGACGCTGCTGCTTCTTGAAAGCGGAATATACAGGCTGTGGGTTTCCGGAAGCACAAAGATTCGTTTTGCGGTACTGTAGCCGTCCATTTGTGCGGTAAGCGTATGGCGTCCCGATGGCAGCGACATCGTGCAGGGAGCGTTGCACGAAGCATCCGAGCGCTCATCCACTACAATCCTCGCCCCGGCAGGCTGGCTCAGCAGATCGACACTGGACATGCCCGGGCTCACATTCGGAGCCGCAGGCGCCTTGGGAATCGGCGATTCATGAGGCTGGTTCCTTAGAACCGCCGCAGTAGAACTTTCTTCGGATTTCTGCGGGATTTGCGGAGGTGGAGAATTAACCTTCTTCGTAAATTTTCCAGGGTCCTCTTCGGGTGCGGGTATTGCCGGCGACCTGTCGGCGTCGAGCACCTGCACCGGAATTGGTGATCCCGAATTTAACCGAACAATGAACATAATGGCCGCCGCAACAGCGAAACACAGGAACACAATCAGGGCCAATTTCTTGCCCGCCGGGCCGCGCGCGATTTCGGCCTTGTGTCCGTCCACCTCAGAACTGCGCGGCCTCGTTATCGATGCCCTCGAACTGGCCCCGGCGATTGTGGCGAACATCGGAGGACGATTGACATCACTGTCAAGAGGTTTGAGAAAATTGGATTCTGCCAGCGCAATCGACAGTGCTCCGATGAAGTCGCTGGCCGACGGGAACCGTTCTTCCGGGCGCTTCGCCAACGCCCGTATCATTACCTTTTCGACCGTTGCGGTCAGAGCCGGATTGGCAGCAGAAAGCGGGCGTGGATCTTCGGTGCAGATCGCGTGCATCAGCGCCGGAAGCGTTTCACCGGTAAATGGCTTCTCTCCGCAAAGCAATTCATAAACCACGACAGCGAGTGAGAATTGGTCGGATCGGCCATCCACGGATTTGCCTTCGATCTCTTCCGGCGAGATATAACTCGGTGTTCCCGTAATGCTGCCGGTCTGCGTTCTCTCATGTGAAATTGGCTTTGCAATTCCAAAGTCCGTAATTTTGGCGAGCCGTTTACTCTCCTCTGACGGTTCCGAGATGAGAATATTTCCAGGCTTGACGTCCCGATGAATAATTCCCTTCCGGTGTGCGTAATCGAGGGCTTCCGCAACCTGCTTGAGGTAGATCACCAGTTCATCCCCGGTGGGCGGCTGGCGCATCGCGATCATCTGCTCGAGCGATGGCCCGGGTACAAACTCCATCACGATGTAGGCAAACTCATCCTGCTTTAAAACGTCATAGACGGTCACAATATTGGGATGCGATAGAGTTCCCGCTGCCCTTGCTTCCCAAATGAGCTTGTCGATTATGCGCTGACGCCCCCCCGGGTCGGTCAGGTCGGCCAACTGGATAGTCTTGATTGCAACAGTGCGACCGATCTCAGGATCGAGAGCCTTGTAGACGATGCCCATTGCGCCCCGGCCTATCTCTCCGTCGATCTGATAGCGGCCGACAAGGTTCACAGATTTTCAGTATAGCGGCGCAAAAGTGGCTTTAAAGCTCGGACGAAGGCCTCAACGAAGCGAAATTCGACCAGTTGTTACGATGAGAATACCTAATGATTCCTGAGGTAATCGAGGAGGGACTGACCTTCGACGATGTTCTTCTGCAGCCTGCTTACAGCCAGGCCACTCCTGCGGAAGTTGACACTGCCACGAACCTGACGCGAAAAATCGAGCTGAAAATTCCCATCGTCAGCGCAGCGATGGATACAGTAACCGAATCGCACATGGCGATAGCACTCGCCCAACAGGGAGGCATCGGCATCATTCATCGCAATATGCCGATCGAGAAGCAGGCCGAAGAGGTTGACCGCGTTAAGCGCAGTGAAAGCGGCATGATCGTGGATCCGGTGACCATCGAGCCGGAGCGCAAGATATCGGAAGCTCTGGATCTGATGAGCCGCTACCGCATTTCCGGTGTGCCGGTTACGAAAAATGGCAGGCTCGTTGGGATTCTGACGAATCGCGATCTGCGCTTTGAAACCAGGTACGACCTCCCGATCGAAGACGTAATGACGAAGGAGAGCCTGATAACGGTTCCGGTGGGCACAACGCTCGAGGAGGCAGAAAAAATCCTGCACCAGCACCGGGTCGAGAAATTGCTCGTAGTCGATGACCAGTTTGCTCTTAAGGGACTGATCACCGTCAAGGACATTCAGAAGAAGTTAAAGTATCCCAACGCCGCCAAGGACGGCCAGGGAAGGCTTCGGGTCGCGGCCGCGGTGGGAGCAACTGGAGATTTTCTCGAACGCGCGCAGGAACTTGTGCGCAGGAAAGTTGACGTGGTCGCGATCGATTCGGCGCACGGTCACAGCCAGCGGGTAATGGATGCAATTACGGCTATCAAGCGAGCCTGTCCTGACGTAGAGGTCCTTGCGGGCAACGTAGCCACGTTTGAGGGCGCTCGCGACTTGATCAGATTAGGGGCGGATGGCATCAAAGTGGGCATCGGGCCCGGCTCGATTTGTACAACGCGCGTCGTTAGCGGGGCTGGAGTGCCCCAGATTACTGCGATCTCCCGCTGCGCGAAGGCGACGCGCGACGGCGGGGTTCCGCTGATCTCTGATGGCGGCATCAAATATTCCGGCGACATTAGCAAAGCGATCGCAGCCGGCGCGGATTCTGTCATGATCGGTAGCCTGTTGGCAGGAACTGATGAAAGCCCCGGAGAGACCATTCTTTACCAGGGCCGGACCTTCAAGAGTTACCGCGGTATGGGCTCACTGGGAGCGATGCCGCAAGGAAGCTCTGATCGTTATAGCCAAAGCGCCAACGGAAAGCTCGTGCCCGAAGGCATCGAAGGCCGCGTGCCCTATAAAGGCCCTCTTGCGGAGATGAGTTATCAACTTGTGGGGGGGCTTCGCGCCGGGATGGGCTACTGCGGCTGCAGGACTATTCGCGAACTGCAGGATCGTTCGTGCTTCCTGCGCGTTACCTTTGCCGGCTTACGCGAAGGCCATGTGCACGACGTGATTATCACAAAGGAAGCTCCGAACTACCGGGTCGAATAGCGCGCTTCATTCATAGCGCAAGGCTTGGGTTGGATCGATACGGCTCGCTCTTAAAGCCGGAATAAATCCGGCAAGGCCAGCCACGGTGGCGAGTACAAACGTCGCGGAAATAAGGGTTGTGGGATCGTGCGGTGCTAAGCCATACAGCTGATTCCGGACCAGGCGAGTCAATGCGAGCGCAACTGGCACACCCACCAAAACGCCTGCTCCGATCAGTATCGCCACTTCCTTCATGACCATCCACAGAACGTTACCCTGCAATGCTCCAAGGGCCATACGGATTCCAATCTCACGGGTTCGCCGGGCCACGGTATATGCCATCACCCCATAGAGACCAATCACAGCGAGCACGGTCGCGAGCAGACCGAAAATGGACGACAGGCTGGCGACTAAGCGTTCGTTCCGTAAAGAAATGCTGATTTGTTCGTCCAGGGTACGCATGTCATAGACAGGAATATTGGCGTCCAGGGCTTGGATACGACGTCGTACTTGCCCCATCAATTGCTTCGGATCAAGCGAAGTACGTAGGTAGACTGTCATTCCACCTACGAAACGGCTTCCGAGATATGGCATGAAGGCCTGCACGGGAATTTCGTCTCGCAAGTTCGTATATTTGACGTCTTTCACCATTCCAATAACTTCCATGTCGGCCTTCGTGCCGGGGTTGGATCCAAATCCAACGTGAAGCCCGATGGGATTGCGGCCTTTAAAATACTTCTTCGCGAAACTCTCATTGATAATGATTACGCTCGGTTCCCAGTCGTCTTTGTCCGGGCCGTGTTTTATTTCGAGTACGTCCTTCACCGTGAAATCCCGGCCGGCGACAGTCGGGATATTGAGTGTCGAGAAGTAATTCGGGCCCACAGAGTTCATGTAAGGTTCTGGGGATTCGCCTTGCTTTGTCGTGTATCCCTCGATTGTCATGGAACTTTCCCAATCGTCGCCGTCGAGGATGCGAATACTTGCTAAGCCCACGGAACTTGTCCCTGGTAACGCCTGCAGTTCCTCAGTGAGCCGCTTATAGAAGGCCTTGGCGCGGTCAACGGAATACCCGCTCAAGGTGGGATCAAGCTCAAATCCTACAAGCCGTTCCGCTGCGAACCCCGGCCCCAGGTTCCGAAGATTAGACAGCGTTCGGGCGAAGAGGCCGGCGCCAATGAGCAACAGCAGCGATAGCATTACTTGCACTGCAACCAGCAGCTTGCGCAACAGCACATTACCGCCGCCGACTACGGCGCCTGCCTGATCTTTCAAAGTAGGCGCCACATCTGTCCGCGAGCTTTGCAGAGCCGGGATCAATCCGAAGATCAGTGCGGTAAGCAGCATCGTGCAGAATGTGAACGCAAGCACGCGAAGGTCGGGAACTGCCGAAATGGCAATGTCTCCAGTCGACTCAGTGGGCAGATAGGCGCGCAGAAGGTAATTGTCGGCCGAAAACGCCAGCGCTAATCCAAGCGCTGCGCCAAATGCGGAGAGCAAAATGCTTTCGACTAGCAGTTGGGAGATCACCCGTGCGCGTCCCGCTCCAATTGCGAGGCGGATCGCGAACTCGCGTTCACGAGTATTCGCGCGAGCGAGCAGGAGATTTGCCAGATTGGCGCAGGCTAACAGCAGTACCGCACCTGTCAGCGCAATCAGGACCAACAGCGGAGTCGAAAGCTCGTTACGCAGGTAGGACCTCCCCTGCGATCCCGGGAGCAGGTCGATGCGGTTCTTCAGAAACTGTGCGCGATCGTAAGGCGATACGTTGCGAAACGCCTCTTCCCTCACTTCCGTCGCGAGCATGCTGTGCATGAACGGTTGCAGCGACGCCTCCGCCTGCTTCCGGCTGACTCCCGGTTTCAATCTGCCGAACGCATTGACCCACCTTTGCCGCCGGTCTTTCAGGCCGTCCCAATTGGGTGTGAGCTGTGCCTTCATCATGATCGGGATGAAGGCTTTTGCCGCCCTGCCAAGCTCTATGCCGTCGTACCCAGGCTGTGCTACGCCGATGACGGTCATGTTGCGGCCGTTGATCACGACCGTTTTCCCGATGATCGCGGTGTCGCCCGAAAAGCGGTTACGCCAAAAACTGTAACTCAGAACGGTCACCGGATGTCCGCCCGGGGTCCGATCATCATCCGGCGTCAACACTCTTCCGATCGCAGCACCGATACCCAGCTCGGAAAAATAGCTACCTGAAACCAATTCTGCGCTCACACGCTCGGTGTGATTACCGTAGCCCAGGCTCGCCGCAACCGGGAAACGGCAGAGCATGCCGGAGAACACCTGGTTGTTGTCTTTGAAATCCTTGTACATCGGGTAGGACATCGCGTTCATGCCCCAGTTGCTGCCGTAAACACCGCCGTGAATGTTAAAGAGAACCAGCTGTTCCGGATGCTTGACGGGAAGAAGGCGTAGCAGCACTTGATCAAGAAGACTGAAAATCGCAGTGTTCGCTCCAATGCCGAAGGCAAGCGAGAGGACCGCGATCGTCGTAAAGAGAGGCGTCCGGCGAAGTCCGCGCAGCGCGTATCGAAAATCGTTGAATAGCTTGTTCATGCCAATCGCTCAGTTGATGCCCTGAATCCGTAGCGAGATTACCTGGTCGAGAGTCACGTTCTTCATGCCGCGCGATTGCAGGCCCGAGATGTATTCAGGCGTAACGCCATGAATGCGCAGTGCGATCAGCTTGTCCGGCTCGGGATGTGCGAACCCGAGCTTTTCGATACGTTCTACATACTCCGGCGATACGCCGTGAATTCGAAAGGCGATCAGCTTATCGGCATCGGTGGGATCGATTCCGTCCGCCTTCAAGGCCTTGACAAAATCGGGAGATACACCATGAATCCGGAATGCCACGAGTTTGTCGGAGTCGGTAACATTCACTCCCGCGGCTCGCAATGCGCGAACCCATTCGGGACTCACACCGTGGATTCGGAACGCTATGAGCTTATCCGCGTCAACCTCGCCAATCCCAGCCGCTTTCAGGCTACGGACGAAATCTGGCGTGACGCCGTGAATGCGAAAAGCAATGAGCTTGTCCGCATCCGCGGATTCCACATGTTCCGCGCGCATCGCCTGCGCAAACTCGGGCGTAACACCAAAGATTCGAAAGGCGATAAGCTTATCCGCATCAAGACCCGAGATTCCGGTCGCTTTCATCTTTTTCGCGAAATCCGTACTGACGTTATGCAAAGTCGCAGCAAACAGATGCTCTTCGGAAAAGCCGCCAAACCCCAGCGCTTCCATGTTTCTGATGTACTGCTGGTGCGGCGCAAAGTTGAAGAGGCCGGCACCTTCGGCTCCCTCCAGAAAGCCGCGGCAATCAATTCTCCCCGCCTCGCGGTCGATCGCGAATTGAACATCGTGCCGCGCTGTGTTCGAGAAGTTCACGCCCGGGAAATCAGTCTTCGCCCAGTCCGAATTGTTATTCGAGTTTTGTCCCGGCCCTGCCGAGTAATGGACGGAAAACTTAACTTTGTCCGGTCCATCTGCCGCCCCAATGGTCCACTGGCCCTTCTGATCTGTTCCCGCGGCTACTGCACACGCGAGAACTAACGCGCTACAAGCTTTGAATTGCATGCAATCATCCCCTGAAGAATTTTGTTAAAAGACACCTGCTACTTTGAGCCCGATCAATTGATGGAGACTCAGGTCATGGAAGCCGCGATCCCGCAACTTCTGGACGAACTCGGGCGTGATGCCTTGAACCTTGGCCGCAAGGATTTGTCCGCTTGACAAATCTTTGATGCCGGCCGCTCGCATATCACGAACATATTCCGGTGTCACACCCTGCACTTTGAACGCGATAATCTGACCCAACGTCAAATTCTCGGGCGAAAACTCTCGCTTGAATTCTGCCGCCTGCGCCGGATCTATTCCCTGCACCTTCATCGCAATAAGCTGTGCGTCGCTAGCATCGCTCCAGCCGGCAGCGCGCACCCTGGTCACATAGTCGGGCGAGATCCCCTGGATTTTCATGGCTACCAGTTCTTGCGGTGAAGCGTTCACTCCAGCCGCGCGCATTTTCCTGACGTATTCAGGCGTGACCCCCTCAATCTTCAATTGGATTAAGCTGTCTACGTCGAGATTGGTTAAACCTGCTTCCTTTAAGCCGTCGATATAGGATTCGTTCGGGACCGCAGGCCCCGTCGGCTCATCAATCGCAAACGCTGGCGGCAAGGGCGGTAATGGGACGAGCGCCGCTATGGTAAGTTTCCTCAATTTTGGCGCTGCTCGAGCTCTAGGTGCGGCCGGTGCCAACGCTACCGCCGGTGGTTCGTGCGGCGGCACGGCAATTTGTGGTTCGACAACGGCCGTCTCCGTCTGCGCCGGTGTGGCGAACCCTTCACGAAGAGTGCTCGCACCAAACAACACTCCTGCTATGCAAAGCGTTCCGATCAGAGCGAGGCCGCCCTGTGCAATGCCCTGCTGCCGCACGGTTTCGAAGCCCAGAATGCGGCTTACGCGATTCTTGAGATTCCCGGCATTAGCCGCCAGGGCCAAGCCGGGAACTGTCCGTCCGTTCTCCAGGAAAGCCAGCGCCCGAACATAGTCCGCTGGATCGCCGCACGCCTGAATCGCCTCGTCGTCGCAGCAATTTTCTCGCTCGCCGCGAATGAAACTGCTCACCCACCAGACTGCCGGATGATAGAACAAGACACTCTCGACGGCGATCTGAAACAAATTCACGAAACAGTCAAAACGCTTGATGTGGGCGAGTTCGTGTGCAATTACCGCCTCGACTTGCGACCATGACAAACCTGTCAGAGTGGAGAGGGGAACCAGCACCACGGGCCGGAACCAGCCGATCACGGCCGGCGCTTGAACAGCACGCGATTGAACGTAACGAATAGTTTTCGAAAACTCAAGGCGCGTCTGCAGCTGCTCACAGCGCTCCCGGAATTCGAATGCGAGCGGTTCACATTTATCTCGCACAATATTTCTGAGGAGCAGGTACCCACCGAGGGCTCGCACCGCAAAGATGGCTACGCCGGCCAACCAGACCCAGACGAAGCACGTCAGCCAGCCGATCGAAGCGAGCGATTGGGTCGCTTTTGCGAGCGGTATGTCCACGCCCCGGCTCGCTAAAGTGTCAAAGCTGTTCAAAGCCACTTCGAGCTTTGACGGTGCAGTCTCGGCATGGTGCCTGGCGAGAAGCATCAAAAAAGTGACGACCGGCGAGACGGTCATCGCGACAAGGGTCAGCACGCCCGCCCCGTAGCGTAGAGCCGGTTGTCTGGTGAATCCCGTGAAAACGTAGAACAAAAACGCCAGCGCAGTGCCTTGCCAAAGGAAATGAATGAGGGTCCATCCGGCAGCATCCGTGACCGCCGTACCTGTTATTAAGGTTGTCACTTCTTTCCTCCTTCGTAGTCGTCCAACATTCTTCGGATTTCTTCGATCTCGTGTTCCGAAGTCTGCCTCCCGGCGAGCGCATGCATCATCAACTGGCTCGCCGACCCGGCAAATGCACGCTGCAGCAGGTCTCCTACGAGTTGCTGTTTGGTGTTTCCCTCCGGTTGTTTGGCCTGGTACACATGGGCACGCTGTTCCTCGTTTCGAATGACCATTCCTTTGCTTGCCATGATCTGAAGCAACTTCAGCACCGTGGTGTACCCTGTCGCTTTTGATTTCACGAGCACGTCGTGAACTTCACGCACTGTGGAAGGGCCGCGTTCCCACAAGATCCGCAAAATCTCCAGTTCCATGGCAGTTGGCTTCGGTGCGCAGTCCGGATTCATGTCTGCATGCTACTACGAAGGCTTTCGTATTGTCAACGAAGACTTTCGTACTTTGTCGGCGAACCGCCCATTTTTGGTCCGGGGCTGTCGGGTTTTGGTTCAAATCGGGTCTGATTTCCGATTCACCAGCGCCGATGCTATCCTCACGGGCGAGAGGCTGTGTGCGAAAGTATCGCGCGAAGTTCTTGCGGCGCTTGTTGTTCGGATGCGTTCTGCTCTCTGCGCTCTACGCGGCGGATCGTACACTCCCGAAGGCCTTCCGCGAATACCCGGGTGACGAATATCACTTCGGACAAATAAGACTTCCGACAGACTTTGACGAGAAAACTGAGATGGTCTTTGCCCGTCTTATGTACCCGTCGATTCCGGACGCGCGTTTCCGTCACGCGGGCTGGGATTGGACCAAAGGGCATTCGAGCTGGACCAATGATTATCCGCGCGCGGACCGCCACTTCCTCGAGGCCGTTCGGCGCTTGACGCGCCTTCATGTCCGCTCCGTCGAACAACCGGTCAGCCTCGATGACCCCAATGACATCTTTAACTATCCGTGGCTGTACGCCGTGTTCGTAGGCGAATGGGAATTGACGGATCGCGAGGCGCAGACCTTACGCGAGTACCTCATGCGCGGCGGCTTCCTGATGTGCGATGACTTTTGGGGGAGTAAAGATTGGGAAGTGTTTCAGAAGAGTATGAGCCGCGTCTTTCCGACTCGTCGAGTGGTCGAAATTCCTAATTCCGACTCTATTTTTCACACGGTCTATAACTTAGACAACCGTTACCAGGTTCCCGGAGAATGGGGCGTGCGCACCGGGGTGCCTTTTCGCAATGACGGTTATATGGCCCGGTGGCGCGGCATCTATGACGACAAAGGCCGGGTGATGGTCGCCATAAGCTTCAATTCGGATTTGGGAGACTCCTGGGAGTGGGCCGACGATCCTGAGTACCCGGAAGAGTATTCAGCACTGGGCGTACGGGTCGGTGTGAACTATATTATTTATTCGATGACGCATTAGCTAATAGGGCGGCGAACGCGCCGATTTTAGCTAAGGGTCGGGTTTCAAGGCATTTATTAAGGAGCGCTTAGATGACTGCGGTACGCCTCGTGCTTATCCTGAGTTTTCTTTCTGTTCGGATGGTGGCGTTCGACGATCTCGGCTCGGATCAGTTAGCCGCGTTGACCGACTCCAAAGGCTGGGAATACATTACCGTGGATGATTCTCAGGATGGCTTCCCCACTCAGCACGTGTGTTTCGACGGTCAGCCACATCCCGACGCGTGCAGCGGCACCTTGACCTTGACGCAAGACCAGACGTTTGCGGTGGATATTTCCATTCACCACCAAAGTGTTGTGCGCCACGGAACCTACGAATTGGACGGCGATCAACTCACCTTTTCCGACGAGTTTGGCACGCGCGACGGCCCTTACACCATTGCGATTGATTTACCGAACAACGTCCTGACAATGCAAACCGCTGAGGTCAAGATCAAACTCCAGCTCTACAAAGAGTACCGGAAGCAAATGGATGAGAAAAACAAGAACAAGCAGAAGCAACCCAGCGATGCTCCAGCCTCGTGATCTGCTATAAACGTGCACATGGCTCTATCTGCACGAAATCAACTCCCCGGCACCGTTGAAGAGGTCCATCTTGGTGAAGTGATGGCGCATGTTTCGGTCGCGATAGGAGACCATAAGGTCGACAGTTTGATCTCGCGCGCCAGCGCGGAGGAATTAAAGCTGAAAAAGGGCGACGCCGTCAAAGTCGTCATAAAATCAACAGAAGTGATGATTCAAAAGGATTGAGTGGTCCGGCTCATAGTGCTTTGATCTGCTCTAAGGGAGGATTTCACTAAAGGTAGTCTCTGGTAGCCTGGACATGTTGGTTTGCAATGTGCTGGGATGGTTCGCTATCCTAAAGAGGGCAACTTCTAGGAGTGTAAGGTTTAGCAGGTTAATGGCAAATACAGTTTCATCGCTGAAGCGGGTTCGTATGACGGCGCGCCAGACGGCGATCAATCGCATGCGAAAGTCTCGTCTCAGACATCAAATTCGCGCCATGCGGCGTTTATTGGATCAAAAGGATACCTCGGGCGCCAATAAGATGCTGCCCGCGACTTTCTCGCTGGTCGATCGCGCCGCCAAGTGGGGCATCATCAAGAAAAACACCGCCGCTCGTTATAAAAGCCGGCTTACGCTTCACGTCCGCAAGCTCTCCGCCGCTTAAG
This sequence comes from Terriglobia bacterium, assembly GCA_963757345.1. Lineage (GTDB taxonomy): Bacteria > Acidobacteriota > Terriglobia > Bryobacterales > Bryobacteraceae > Bog-105. Next base: position 411,757 of record CAVWRP010000021.1, read on the forward strand.
CAAGTCCCACGCCGGCGACGTCTTCCTGTCCAATTGCAGCTTGTTCCTGCTTGTTAGACTTGCTTGCATATGCGGAGACGGCGTTTTTGTATCGCAGCCTTATTCTCCAGTGCGCTCTTAAATCCTTCTGGAAACCTCTCGGCTCGGGAACCGGTTCGGGCCAGCCACGGCATGGTTGTCGCTCAGGAACCGTTCGCGGCCGATGTCGGGTTAGCCGTTCTCAAGAGTGGAGGGAACGCGGTGGACGCAGCCATTGCGGTGGGCTTTGCTCTGGCAGTCACCTATCCGGCGGCGGGCAATATCGGCGGCGGCGGTTTCATGTTGATCCGGCTCGCGAACGGAGAAACCACCTTCCTGGACTTTCGTGAGTGCGCGCCGCAGAAAGCCTCGCGCGACATGTACATCGGCCCGGACGGGAAAACAACGCGCGACAGCATCTTCGGCTGGCGTTCTTCAGGAGTACCCGGCTCAGTTGCAGGCTTCGAGATCGCTTCCAAAAAATTCGGAAGTCAACCCTGGTCGGCCTTACTAAAGCCGGCGGTGGGACTCGCCCGTAATGGGTTTCCTGTCTCTGAGACATTTTCGGATTCACTGCGGCATCAACGGTCTCTCGCTACCGACCCGGAATCGAAGCGCATTTTTTTGCGTAATGGGGACTTTTTCAAACCCGGCGAGACTATCAAACAGCCGGAGTTGGCAGTCACTCTCGAAAGCATTGCGCAGCGAGGTGCTGCCGGCTTCTACCGGGGTGAAACCGCAGAGAAGTTCGCCGCTGCCATGGCGGCTAACGGGGGCCTGATTACCTCTAACGACCTCGCGAATTACAAGGTCAGGGAAGTCAAGCCGCTGACGGGCGAATACAAAGGATTCCACATCATTGCCGCGCCGCCTCCCAGTGCAGGGGGTGTCGGTTTGATGCAGATCCTAGGCATCCTGGAGGGCACAAACTATAATTCCGATGGCCCGAATTCTCCGAAGGCCGTTCATTACGAAGCTGAAGCGATGCGCCGATTCTTCGCCGACCGCAGCGAGTACCTGGGTGATCCCGACTTTTACACAGTCCCGCTAAAGCCGCTTCTCAACTCGGCCTACCTGGCGAAACGACGCAGCAGCATCGATCCCGACCGAGCAACGCCAAGCGAACTCGTAGAGCCGGGTCTCGCCAGAACTGCCGCCGCTCACGCCTCGCTGTACGAGAGCTCTGAGACAACGCATTACAACGTCATCGACGCCAAAGGTAACGCCGTGGCTGTCACCTACACTCTGAACAACTCGTATGGAAATAGCATCACTGTGCCCGGCCTTGGTTTTCTTCTGAACGATGAAATGGATGATTTCGCCGCTCAACCGGGCGTGCCGAACATGTTCGGACTCGTGGGCGGAGACGCGAACGCTATTGAACCTGGTAAGCGACCGCTCTCATCGATGACGCCCACCATCATTACCAGGAACGGCAAGCTCTTCATGGTCGTTGGAGCGCCCGGCGGATCACGCATCACAACCGGAGTCGCCCAGGTAATCCTTGATGTGCTGGACTTCCATATGAACCCTCAGGACGCCGTTGATTTGCCGCGCTTCCACGAACAGTGGAAGCCGGAATTCCTCTACCTGCAGCATGGATTCGCTCCATTGACGATGGAGACCCTGGAGAAAATGGGATATCAAGTTAAACCGACCGACGGTGTGGCACGCGTCGAAGCAATCGTGGTAACCGGCGATGCACTCGAAGGGGGAACCGAATCCCGTCTGAACGGTAGAGTAGCGGGTTACTAGACGGCTCGAGGATTTACCGCGAGCGTCGTTCTGAATCATTCCACAACCGAGTCGAGAAGGAAGCAACCAAGTTTGATGCAGCAGCTGTTGTCCACACACCTGTTCGTCCGGCATCGCCTGACGACAATCTGGCTCGAGCGCGTTCGGGACGCAGGTTTCCCGGCAGTCGAGATCTTTTGCGCCCGCCAGCATGTCGATTACCGTGACAAGGCGCAAATCGCCGAGCTTGGTCACTGGTTTCGCGATTCGGAATTAAAGGTCCACTCACTGCACGCGCCCATGTATACCGACGACGTGTGGGGCCGTTCGGGGCCGCAGGCGGTCATCAACATCACCGAAACGACCAAAGCCCGCCGCATCGGTATGGTGGACGAGGTCAGACGCGCGCTCGAGATTGCTGAAATTGTTCCGTTTCGCTATCTCATCCAACACATTGGCGTACAGGGAGAAGAATACGACGAGCGAAAGCTCGATGCGGCTTTTTCATCGCTTGAGGAAATTAGTGTTTTTGCCAAACAGCGTGGCGTCGAAGTATTGCTTGAAAACACGCCCAACGAGATGTCGTCCGCCGAAAAGCTGAATCACTTTCTCGGCCAGACGCATTTGAATCTGAACTATTGCTTCGACGTGGGACACGCGCACATGACCGGCAATATCGCTGCTGAGTTCGAGCTGATGAAAGAGCGGATCCGTTCGACGCACCTGCACGATAATAACGGACGCGAAGATCTTCATTTGTTTCCGGGCGAAGGCACCATTGACTGGCCGGCCGCTATGCGCCTTCTTGGCAGCAGGCCGCAGCAATATCCCATTCTTTTGGAGCTCCGCGAGCCGTCCGACGTGAAGTTTCCGGTCCAGGAAGCAAAGCGGAGCATGGACCAAATCGCGAACTACTTGACTTCCTATGAGCAGTAATATCGAAACGCTATCGCCGCAGGCGGCTAAGCTCATCAACATCGCTGAGGCGCGCAATTTCGAAGGTTCGCTGGTCGAGATTCGAGGATGGCTCTATAACCTGCGCAAGTCCGGCAAGATTGTCTTTCCGATTATTCGCGACGGCACCGGCCTGATGCAGTGTGTCGCCGTCAAAAGCAATTTGCCCGAGGAAGTCTTCGAGACCCTCAAGAACCTTACCCAGGAGAGTTCCTTCACAATTACTGGAACTGTGCGCAGTGAAGCACGGGCCCCTGGCGGCTATGAGCTTGACGTGACCGGCGCTAAGGTGATCCAGCGCGTGAGCGAGGAACATCCTTATCCGATCACGCCCAAAGAGCACGGTGTTGACTTCCTCATGGACCATCGCCACCTGTGGCTCCGCAGCAGGCGTCAGCATGCAGCCATTCGGGTTCGGCATGAAATCATCAAAGGTATTCGGGATTACTTCGACTCGCATGGCTTCACGCTGGTTGATACGCCCATCTTTACCCCCGCTGCCTGTGAGGGGACAACCACGCTTTTTGAAGTCGATTATTTCGACGATGAGAAGGTATATCTCACGCAATCCGGCCAGCTCTACAACGAGGCGAATGCCATGTCCTTTGGCAAGGTCTATTGTTTCGGACCAACTTTCCGCGCTGAGAAATCAAAAACCCGTCGGCATCTCACCGAATTCTGGATGGTCGAGCCGGAAATGGCATATGCGGATCTCGATGAGGTAAAGCGCGTTGCGGAAGAGTTGGTTGTCTACTTGGTAGGGCGCGTTCTCGAAGATCGCAAAGAAGAATTGAAGACGCTCGAGCGGGACACCTCCAAGCTCGAATCCGTTAAAGCCCCATTTCCTCGCATGAGCTATGACGAGGCGCTCAAAATTTTACAGTCCAAGGGGAGTGAAATCAAATGGGGCGGCGATTTCGGCAATACCGATGAAACGCTCCTTACCGAGGACTACGACCGCCCGGTGATGGTCGACCGCTACCCGACTGCCATTAAGGCGTTCTACTTCCAACACGACGAACAGCGGCCGGAGGTCGCTCTCGGGCTCGACGTCATTGCTCCGGAAGGCTACGGTGAGATTATTGGCGGCGGCCAGCGAATCCACGACCTCGCGCTCCTCGAAGAACGCCTGGCCGAACACAATCTTCCACGTGAAGCCTTCGATTGGTATCTGGATCTTCGACGATTCGGTACTGTGCCTCATGGCGGCTTCGGGATGGGCGTCGAAAGATTTGTCGGATGGATGTGCGGTCTGGAGCACGTGCGTGAAACCATTCCCTATCCACGGATGCTCTATCGCACACGCCCTTGACCAGCACTCACATGCGTCAATCGCATATCACCATTCTCGGAGCTCCGCTCGATCTGGGTGCGGGGCGTCGCGGAGTGGATATGGGCCCGTCTGCGCTGCGTCTGGCGTCACTCAATGCGCGGCTCGATTCTCTCGGCTATAGCATCGAGGATCTCGGCAACGTTTCCGTGTCGCAGCAGGAGAACACCCCGGCCGGTTTCGAGCATGCGAAGTATCTTCCCCAAATCGCTCAGACCTGCGCGCTGTTAGCTAAAGCAGTCGAAAAAATCACCAACTCGAATAAGTTCCCGCTCGTTTTGGGTGGCGATCACTCGGTTGCGGTCGGAACTGTGGCCGGTGTATCGCACGCTTTCCGCGAGCACGGCCAGGCGATCGGCCTCCTGTGGATCGATGCTCATTCCGATATGAACACACCCGAAACCAGTCCTAGCGGCAACATCCACGGAATGCCCTTGGCGTGTTGTCTTGGCAATGGCCCGCAAGAGCTGATCAACATCTTTGACTATTCGCCGAAGGTCTCACCTCACAATGTAGTGCTGATAGGCTTGCGCGACGTTGATCTCAGCGAGCGCAGATCGATTCGCGATTCCGGCGTCAACGCGTTCACCATGCGCGATATCGATGAGCGCGGCTTGAAAAGCGTGATGCAGGATGCAATTGAGCTTGCGACGCGTGGCACCGCTGGCTTTCATCTGTCGTTCGACATGGATGTACTCGATCCGGACGAGGCTCCGGGCGTGGGTACTCCTGTGCGCGGAGGCATGACCTATCGCGAGGCTCACCTTGCCATGGAAACAATCTGCGACTCGAGCCGTATGGTTTCGATGGAGCTCGTCGAGGTAAACCCGGTACTCGACATCGCAAACCGCACGGCGCTACTTGCCGTAGAACTGATCCTCTCCGCTATGGGAAAGAAGATCTTATAGGCTATACGGATTTCGAGCGGCTGTGGGGGACAATAAAGAGATAATCGAGTACCAATGAACGAGCAGCAAAGAATCGCCCAACCACTAGCCGATAGCGATCCGGAAATTTTTGAAGCCATCCAGCACGAAGTGGAGCGGCAAGACAATGGTCTCGAGCTGATCGCCAGCGAAAACTTCACCTCGGAGGCTGTTCTCGAGGCAACTGGCAGTGTCTTTACGAATAAATATGCGGAAGGTTACCCCCGCAAGCGCTACTATGGCGGCTGCGAGTTCGCCGATGTGGTCGAAAACCTGGCCCGGGATCGCGCCAAAGCTCTCTTCAAAGCCGAGTTTGTGAATGTCCAGCCGCACTCGGGTTCACAGGCGAACGAAGCGGCATATGCCGCCGTTCTGCAGCCGGGCGACACAATTCTTGGAATGAATCTTGCCCACGGCGGCCACTTGACGCATGGACATCCGTTGAACTTTTCGGGCAAACTCTACAAGGTAGTAGCCTATGGCGTGCGCCGCGACGACGAGCGCATCGATTATGAAGAAGTTCAAAGCCTGGCGAAACAACATCGGCCCAAGATGATCATCGCCGGTGCCAGCGCCTATTCACGAGTGATTGATTTTTCACGCTTCCGGGAGATCGCCCAGGAAGTGGGTGCCGTCTTCGTTGTCGACATGGCGCATTATTCCGGCTTGATTGCCGCAGGAGTTTATCCAAATCCGTGTGAGCACGCCGACATCGTCACCTCGACCACTCATAAAACTCTACGCGGTCCAAGGTCGGGCATGATTCTAGCGAAGGAAAAGTTCGGGCCGGCGATAGACAAGGCTGTCTTCCCTGGTGCACAGGGAGGCCCGCTGGTTCACGTGATCGCTGCGAAAGCTGTGTGCTTTCGCGAAGCTGCCACCGTCGAGTTCCGGCGATATCAGGAGAGCGTGATAGCTAATGCTCGTGCTCTCGCCCTGTCGCTCAAACAGGAGGGGTTTCGGGTCATCAGCGATGGCACGGACTCGCACATGTTTTTGATAGACGTCTTCGCCAAGGGCGTCAAAGGCAAGGATGCCGAGAAAGCGCTCGATAAAGCGCACATCACGGTCAATAAGAACGCAATTCCGTTCGATACAAATCCTCCGCTCAACCCGAGCGGTATCCGGCTGGGTACGCCGGCCGTGACGACCCGAGGACTCGGTGATCCTGAAATGCGGGAGATCGGCGCACTTATCTCAGGTGTGCTGCACCATATCGGCTCTGAACAGGCGATTGCCGAGGCAAGGCGAAAAGTGGAAGCTATTTGCCAGCGATTTCCGCTCTATTCCTTGAAGCGCCAAACGACTGCCATGGCTCAATAGCCGCTCGCCGTCCGCTTTTCAGCGATGTCGAATCCGTAAACTATCCCAACTGGCGTCGGCGAACCATCCGCCATCAACCGACAATGCGTGACCGTTGACAAATCCGCTCTGCGCAGGATCGGCCAGGAACGCGATGGCTGAGGCAATGTCGTCGGAAGAAGCAAATCGCGCCATGGGCACGCGCGCTTCGATATCGAAATCGTTGTATAGGCCGGCCGACTGCGGCCCAACATCCATCGGCGTCTTGACCCATCCTGGGCACACCGCGTTCGCACGTACGCCGCGGCCGCCCCACTCTGCTGCCAGCGTTCGCGTCAACCCGATCAGTCCGTGCTTGCTCGCGTTGTAGGCCGCGCGATCGGCAACGCCCAGCAGCCCCGCAATCGAAGCGACATTCACAATGCTGCCCTGCTTCTGCGCGAGCATAATGCTGCCTACCTCGCGACAGAGAAGAAAGGGACCAAGCAGGTTGACGTCGAGAACCCTCCGCCATTCAGCCTCCGTCGTCTTTTCCGCGGGAGAGATATGTGAGATGCCGGCGTTATTTACCAGAACGTCCACCCTGCCAAACTTCTCGCGCGCCGTTTGAGCAACTTCTTTCGCTGTGGATTCTAACGACACATCGCCGCGCAGTTCGACCGCTGAAACTCCCTTCCCTGAAAGATCCCGGCACACGCCTTCGCAAGAGTCGAGGTCCGAGAGAACCAGAGCATATCCTCGTTCTGCTAAAACCTCGGCCGTTCGCTTTCCGATCCCTTGTGCAGCGCCTGTGACAATGGCGACTTTCGCAAAGTCATCAGTCTCGAACCCGGCGTATGGCATTCTTCCAGCGTACGATTCCTCGCCTTCGACCTCGATGACGATCCACAACGCCGGCCACATACCGGATCGATTGCCACACGAGGTAACACTCGAATCTCTTTCCGTGATCGTTATAACAGTTCACACGGAGTAAGAATAAGTGGACAAGCCGGGAAGTTACATTCCACCGGTCCTATCTTAGGAATTATCCTAACCAGACATCTTTCCGGCTGCTTTAACCTATTCCTTCTCTATAATTTGCTCGTCGCGTCCGTAAAAGATTGATTCAAATGCTCGAAGGCATTTGGACCGAGAAACGCAATGTATGCAGGAGTCACCAGCGCGGAAACGCTGCAAGGTGACAAAAGGAGCCTCACATGACACATCTCTTCAAAAACACACTAATGATCGCAGGATTCTCAGCTCTTCTTGCTAGCCAGACTCTGAGCGCTCAAAATACACGGCTGACTGCGAACATTCCATTCTCTTTTCATTCCGAGGGAAGAGTGCTTCCAGCGGGAAACTACGTCCTTACAGAGACCACTCAGTCCGGCGGCATTTTTCAGTTCTCCGCTCGCGATGCGCATGTATCGCAGTTTCTGAGCGCACCAATCCCGAAGGAAAGTCACCCAAAAGAGTCTAAGTTAACTTTCGCTCGTTACGGTAATACGTATATTTTGAGCGAGATCTCGGTGGCTGGTACTGATCACACGAACGCCGTAAGTCAGTCATCGATCGATAAGAATCTGACTCGGACACTCGGCCTCTCCGCTATGATCTCGGTTCCGCTTCATTCGCGATAACCCAAACCGGGATGCGGCCGCTCGGGCCGGCTACGCTACCACGTAGCCGGCCTGGTGCCGTTTCGGAAAGATTTGTTGCAAAAAGCCGTTGCGAACCGCACTCCTTTCGTGGAGAAGCAGTTTGCGCGAACTCACGATTCTTTCTATTGGGAAAAATCTCTTCGATACCAGGCCATCGGGTAAGAAGAGAGTTGCGACTTCTGAACGCACTTTCCAGTACGCATTCCTGGCCTTGCTCGCGGTCAATACATTCTTGATTTCCGGCGCTCTGTGCTTTGCCGCGTTATTCTTTTCGCACTAGCGCAGGAGCATTTCACCGAGAACGCGGCCTGCTGAGCCGCTCGGTGTCTGGATGTCGAGTAGATTGGCTAACGTAGGCGCAATGTCGTTCGGCTGGATTGCGGCATCATAGCGACCGGGTTTGATGCTGGCGCCCATGAAAAGAACGGGCACATGGCGGTCATAAGCATAAGGCGAAAAATGCGTTGTCCCATGACTGCCGGGCACATAACCAGGCTCGAATATCAAAAAGAGGTCACCGCTGCGGCGGGGGAAGAAGCCGTTCATCTGGGCAGCTGCGATGAAGTCCCCGGCCACGCCGTTCTCGAGCTGGCGCCTCGAATAAACACGAACGACATGGAGCTTTGGTTCGGCCAGCAGAGCTTCTGCAGCGGCCAGATAAATCGCATCCTCGCTTTTTCCTTCCTTGCTTGCGACACTCGCTAAGACCTCGTGATTAAAGTAAAGACTGGTTTCGCCGGCTTCTGGAATAAACCAGTCATTGCTGCCGAAGGCCTTATCGAGTGCTGACTTGACTACACCGGTCACGTCGCCGCTCATATATCCACCTGGCACTTTCGTGTCCTTGTCTTGTGCTGGTGTGGCTGCGACGCCATGATCGGCCGAAAGAACAACGATGGTATTTGTCAGCCCGACCTTCACGTCGATCAGCCTAAAAAGCTTCCCCAGCAGCTGGTCCGTGCGCATGCTCATGTCGCGAACCTCCGGTGCGTATGGCCCCGCCGCGTGTCCCACGTAGTCATTGGACGAAAACGACACCGTTAGCAAATCCGTCGCATCACGCTGGCCAAGCTTTTCTCCCACAATTGCCTGCTCGGCCAAAGCCTCCTCTAACTCGTTGCCCCAGGGGCTCGCCGGCAGTTTCGCGTATGGCTCCTTGCTGCCAGAAGCCGCGTGAAAATTCCAATTTGGGAAGCCGTCCCACTTACGATCGATATACTCCGCGGCTAGCTTTTTCCGATTGAAGGCATTAACCCACTCGGGAAGTTGCTCCATGTAATATGTACTGCTGACGAAATTACCGCTTTCGTCGTCAAACCAGTAAGCTCCGTTGGCAGCATGGCCGGAGGGAAGAATGGCGGCGCGCGCTTTGAGCGATAGGCCGATCACCTTCGAGTTACCGTGCGCGATGCGAAGCTCGTCACCGACCGTTGTCACCAGGAATCTTTTTGGCGAAGCCGGATCGGAATCCGTGCATGCCTTTTTCTTTGCCGTCTGCTCTCCGCCGAGCGTCTGGACAGTCCAGTCGCAAACACTTGTCACCACTTGCTTCTCGTCGCGGTCGTACCAGGAGTTGCCCACAATGCCGCTGACAGCGGGCATTGCGCCGGACAGAAAGATACTATGTCCCACCGCGGTTACGGTCGGCACCTGTCCATAGAATGCATTTGTAAAGTCCGCGCCATGCGTGAGAAGGCGATCGAAGCCGCCATGGTAATCGCTTCGAAAGCGGGTCAGGTAGTCGTAGCGAAACTGATCGATAACGATACCCACTACCAGCTTAGGTTTGGGAGCCGCGGCGGGTAGCGCGACTTGCGGGATAGTCAATAAAGCAGGTAGGACCAGGCGAGCTGCGGCCTTCAAAATTGCAAACACGCGCTCATAGTAACAGAGCTTGCGGCGTGGCTGCGTCAGCGCTCGATAATCGTGCGCGGCGGCCATGCGATCACATCGAGCTCGCGCGAATAGTGCAGCAGTGGCTTCGCGCCGGGAAGACGGATCCCCTGCGCAGCTGGAAGAGTTAGATCTTCGAACTCTGCTTCCGCCGGCTCCAGTGACCATTGACGATGGTGGATATCGGCGCGCAACAGGCGTCCCCTCGAATGCGCGAACAAAGCATAGCGTTCCGTCAGGAAGTGCGCGAGGCTTCCAGTCTTCGATGCCGGCAGCGCCGTTTCCTTTCCCTGGCTGCTGTATGTCAGCCGCAGCCCCGCGGGTTGCGAGAAAAGGAGTCGCTTACTGTGATAGTGCCAGCTGCCTGTACTGTCGCGTTCGATATGCATGCTGGCAAGAAAATAAGGTAATCGATACCACGCGCGTGCTCCGAGTACCGCCAGGAGATTCGCCGCATCGAGCGAGAAAAAGAAAACTCCCGGATGGCCGCTCTTTCTATCGCGCACATAAGTCCTCACATTCGCTTCCGGGAAGCAGTTTGTGCCTGGGATTGGCGGCAACCCTCGCAGGCGGGTGTTTTCCATACGGAAGGGCACGACGCCGACCCACGCCTGTCCGTCATAGACATCGAGGTCGAAGCCACCGGGGATCAGAGGCGAGAGTTCATTTGCAGGAACCGGCCAATGTGCGAACAGCAGATCGGTCCAGCGCATTTGAATCGTCCATCTCCCCGGCGGCAACGGCCATGGACGATGATCGGTAGACGCTAGGAGATCGGCTGCGGAGAAACTACTTGCTGAATTCAATTCGTGTCACGCTCGCGCGCGGGAATGTGAAGCTCGCAAGGCTGCCGTTCAAGACCACGCTGGAACGCACCGGGGTCACAGCTTCAGGCCGTAATTCATCGTTCACGTCGTAAATGCTATCGGAGCCCAGTACCTCCGCCCGCGCCTTGCCGCTCGCCTGAAAACCAGTCACAGTCAGTTCCGCACGAACGTCCTGATCCAGGTGTCGGTTCACGCAGAAGAGCGTCAGCTTTCTTTCATCTTTGCTCAGTGCTGCTGCCACATCGAGGTATGGCACGTCCGGAATCTCAGGCAGTCTGGTTACGCCGTGCTGCACCATGTAAGTGCCCCCATCTGTCGAAACACTTACCGGAGTTTCCAGATCTGCTCCGGCATACATTCCGAAAACATAGGACGCCGGTGTTCCAAAGACACGCCCGCGTTTCTTCCAAACGCCCGAGAACTCGATAATGCCTGTCATGTCGGAAACTGGCACGACGTCTGCATTCTGTAGCATCGTGTTCAGGAATCCGGCAGTTGCAATTGCGCCGCCTACGTTATCCCACTTCGGCGCGTCGGCCGCTTGCTTGTCGTGGCAGCATACCCAGAGCCACTCGGTGAAAGCGAGGTGCGTTCTGCCTCGATATCCAGCGGTTTGATCGATCTGCGCTTGCATCTTGCGCAGCCGCCTGCCAAGGCCTACTGGCAGAGCGAAGCCGTCTAAAGCGACCGTGTCCGCCGTTTGCTTCTGCTCTACACGATCCATCGTCACCACGAAATGCGTCGACAGGAGATCGAACGTGCCGGGTGGATTGGTCAACTGTGCTGCATTCCACTCTGCATAGTGGTCCGGATCCTGACCAGTCGCAATCAGCCGGGCTTTCGGATCCGCCTCGCGAACAGCCTCGCTGAAGCGGCGGGTTCGGGCCGGCAACTCATCGAGCGATGGAGAGCCGAGATTCCAGTTCCCCCATAGCTCGTTTCCCAACTCCCAGAACAAACCTCCGTGCGACGGCCAGTGCGCATTCACATACCGCACCCAATCAGCCGCTTCCTGGGCGGTTCCGCTTCCGAGATTGAGCGCAACCTGCGGCTCCGCTCCGATGAGTTGACAGAAGCGCAGGAATTCATCCGTGCCGAACTGGTTCGTCTCGGGGATTCCCCACGCAACGTTCAACATGCTGATGCGCTTGTCGGCCGCCCCGATGCCGTCGCGCCAATGATAAGCCGAAGTAAAATTTCCGCCAAAGCGCACGAGCGGTGTATGCATTTCACGTGTCAGCCGGACCATTTCAGGATCCAGTCCGTCTATTGCGTCCGCTGGGATCAGAGACACTTGGTCTACCTGCACTCGCTCATCTTCCGTGACCGCTATGACAAAATCCGCCGGTTCCAGCGTGGCCAAACGGTCCTTTGGCGCTTCGAGCTGGAACGAATACCTTTGCCATCGATCATCGCTAGCGGAAATCGTCGCGCGCGCCAAAACATCAGCCTTTTCTCCGTGCCTACGCAGCGAAATTTCCATTTTTGCCGGCCCGCCCAAATGTTTTGCGTATAGACTGCCCGTGTATCTGAGTTCGCGATGGATTGGCAGATACACCTGCTGCTTGATGCCGATCGCCTTTCCCGGTAGTCCAAAAATGGCCACCGAGCGCCAGGAATTCGCGGCGTCTCCCCAGCGTGGTTCATAACGGTTACCTTCTGCCGGATCTAGCGGTTGCCATGGGAGCGGCAAACCAAGCTGTGAGGCCCGAGCCAGGGCTGGCTCCTGCGTAATCATCTGCGCGATCTGTGATGCGCTCCACAGATTTTCTTCGAGACTCGGGTTCTGCAAAAGCTCCGCCCACAGTCCGTTATATGTGGAGTTTCCGATCGGTTCCAGAAATGTGCCGAATACAGTGCGCGGAATGGTATATGCGGCCCGCTGCGAGGCGTCGATGTGTATTCGTGCGCCTGCTGGAGAGGAATCACTCTGCCCGCCCGGCATAACAGCCGCCGCGAGACCAAGGCATGAAAGAATTCTCGAAACGGCGTTTCGCGTCATTGGTCTTCCAAGCTAATCGGTAATCTCCTTCGCGTAAATCATATGAGAAACGCGCGGCGGTTGCTCCCCTTTGTGGAAGCTCCACACCTCATCCCTGATCTGCAGATCGGACGCGGTAAATCGTTCGCGCTGCCGCAAATATTCGACCCAGGATTCGACCAGAAAGGTTTCGTTCATGTGACTTGGCTCGTTAATGTCCTGAAAGACGCCCCATCGGAAAGCCCCGTCGCGCATGCGAACATCGCGCAGCTTATGGATGGCGCGCGTAAAAGCGTTATATTCGTCAGGATCGATGTAGTACTGGATCGAGATGCGCACCGGACCATCTGTCGGGTTCGGCTCGATGACCACCTGCGGTACCGGGCGATTGCGTTTGTAGGGGCTGAGATCTTGCACACCGCCGCGCAGGACATGAAAACGCAGGGCCAGTGGCAAGGTGATGAGGAGCCCCGCGCCCGCGCATGCCAGAGCGATTCGCGTCGAGGAATGTTCCGCCACAAGACCCCAGATCACGCCTCCAATCGCCATACCGCCCTGCAAAATCATTTGATAAATTCCCAAAGCGCGTGCCCTCACCCACGACGGCACGGAAAGCTGCACCGAGACATTCAAAGTGGACATGCACGTCGTCCAGGCAAATCCTCCGGCTAACAGGAACACAATGATCAGGAGCGAGACATGGATAAAAGCCATGGCGGAGAGCGTCGCGACGAATACGAGACTCGAGGTGGCGATGATTCTGTCGGCCGAGAAGCGGCGTCGGAGGCGCGGCAATGAGAATGCGCCGGTCACTGCGCCGAGACCCATGCTCCCGTTGAGGATGCCGTAGCCTACCGCGCCTTGCTTCAAATCCTGGCGGGCAACCACCGCCAGCAGAGCCCAGGCGGCGCTGACGAAAGTAGTGAACAGCAGCGCTCGCAGCAGAGTCGCTTTTAGGGCTGGTGCGTGGAGCAGATACCGCACTCCGGCTCGCATAGACCCGAACACGCGCTCGGCCGGCAGCGCGCTCTTGAAGGCCGGAGCCCGCTGCCAGCGATACAGCACCAGGATCACCCCAACGAATGAAAGAGAATTGAGTGCAAACACCGATCCCGCCCCGGTTCCCGTATGGCTGCCGAAAGCTGCTACTGCCAGACCGCCGAGTGCAGGCCCGACGGCTCGCGCCAGGTTATAAGCCGCGCTGTTGAGCGCGACTGCATCCGCTATTTCGGAGGAAGGCACGAGCTCCGGAATGATCGCCTGCCAGGCGGGATTGTTCATCGCCGACCCGATGTTGAGCGCGAAGGTAAGACCAAGCAAAACCCATGGCGAGATCACGCCCAAAAAGGTGAGCACGCTCAGGACGGCTACCGTTCCCAACATCCAGGTCTGCCAGAAAATGAGCAGCCTTCGCTTGTCGTAAATATCGGCCGTGGCCCCCGCAGCCAGACCGAGAAGGAGCACCGGTAGGCTCGCCGCGGTTTGCATGAGGGCGATCAGCAAAGGCGAAGAGGTGAGCGCCGTCATCAGCCAGGTGCCCGCGGTATCCTGCATCCACCCGCCAACGTTTGAAACAATGGAAGCGATCCAGCGATCGCGAAAAAGCCGTGAGCGCAGCGGTTCAAACCCGGTAGTCTTCTCAGGAATGGGAGTCGGCGTTGTCATCGCGAGCGAGCTTCCATAATCTCCCATTCTTGCCCTTGCATCTTCATCCACTACCCTGTAGACAGATGATGGGCTCGTGGCATCGCCGCTTTACTCGTCTGCACTCCTTGATATTTGCCGCCGCGTTCACGTCCCAGTTGCAAGCGCAGCTTGTTGTCAAGCTCTCTCCCGAGACAATATCCGAGTTCGAGCGATACTCCGCAACTGTGGAATCGGATCTCAATGAGCGCTGGCAGGGTAAGAAAAATTTGTTCTACATCGCAGACCTTAAGGAAAACGAACAGCGCGTTGTTGATGGCGAGGTATTTATCAAGCAGATGAGTCACGGCAATCCGGTCGAGATCAAAGACGGCATGATTCACGACTGGCTGGGTGCTGTCTACATTCCGAATACGACGATCAGGCGAGTGATCGATATTCTTGAAGACTTCGACGAGCACAAGCACATCTATCCGGCCATAAGCCAGTCACGGACCGAACAACGTAACGGCGATCAGATAAGAGGCTACTGGCGGCTGCAGAGAAAAGGCCTGGTGCCGGTCATTCTCGACGTCGAGGAACAAGTGCGCTATAGCGAGCTCCGTCCTGGTACCTGGAAAGGGCAATCCTACGCCCGCGACATAACGGAAGTGAACACCGCGCCTTTTTCAGGCGGCAAGAGGTTTCCTCGCGGCGAAGGGCACGGCTACCTTTGGCGTCTGTATGGCTACTGGACGTTGCAAGGTCTGAACGGCGGAGTGCTCGGCGAATGCAGAACGCTCTCGCTTTCCCGCGACATTCCGCAAGGGTTAGCATGGGCGGTCGGCCCCTACGTCCAAAAAATGCCGGAGGATTCGCTTGTTTCGACATTGAAGGAGACTCGCCACGCTGCTAAAAAGAGCGCAGAATAAGAACTCGCCGCAACGAGCCATGGAGAACGCCATCTGCCGGATCATTGGTTCGATTCCGCGCGGCAAGGTTGCCACCTACGGCCAGGTTGCCGAAGCGGCCGGGTACCCGCGCTATCACCGTCAGGTGGCACAGGTCCTTCGGAAGTTTGGGCGCGGACTCCCCTGGCAGCGCGTCCTCGGCTCAGGAGGCCAGTTAAAAACCTCTCGGGAAGACGCGCTCGATCAGCGTATGCGGCTTGAAATGGAAGGAGTCCGATTTCGCGGTGCCCGCGTCGACATGAAGTTGCACGGACTCTATACGGCTACTTCGCGCGTGAAGGCTCCTCGCCTAGATACTTGATTTCGCTGTCGGTAAGCGCAATCTCGACGCGGCGGTTTCTGGCACGCGCTGCGTTTGTAGTTCCTGCGACCAGTGGGCTCGATTTTCCAAATCCCTTCAGGTTGACGATAGCTTTGTCAATGCCTGCCTGGATTAGATAATCCTGCACCGCTTTTGCCCGGCGCATCGATAGCTGTTGATTGTATTCGGCTGTTCCCACATCGTCCGTGTATCCGAATACTGAGAGGCCGAATCCCTTAGACACCAGCAGAATCCCGGCGATCCGGCTTAGCAGCTCCCTGTTCTTCTGCGAAATCTCGGCGCTGTCGAACTCGAAGCGGAACGTCGAATCGGGAAGCACAATTGTCATGCCTTGCGGCGTACGGCGTGTTTCGACCAGGCGGTTCAAAGCCTCCTGCATGCGATTCAGCTCTTCCTCGCGCTCGTGCCGAATTTGCGTGAGCTGATTCTCGGCTTGTTGCGCTTGCTCGGTAGCGTGCTGGGCTTGTTGGGCCGCCTGCTGTGCGGCGCTTTGCGCCTGTGCCTGCCCGGCCTCGGCCTGTTGTTTCTGTTGCTCGGCCTGGCGGCGGCCCCCCACCGCGATTTCAGCTTGCGCGGCAGCCTGGTCCGCGCGCTGGCTCGCCGCAGCTGCGGCACTTGCTTCTTCCTGAGCTAGGCGGGATGCGTCATCCACCTTCACGCTCAGGGCAGCCATCTTCTCCTCCAGGCGCTTCAGGCTCGAATAGCCCTTATAGTCGATGAAGAGCAACATCCCCAAAGCGATTGCGGCGCCGGCAGCAATCAGTACGATTCGCTTCACATCCCATCGTAGCTCCGCAAAGGTGTCCCGCTACACTACGGCAGGGACTCCAGTGCCAATGAAAGTCATTCTTTTTGGCGGAACCGGCATGGTGGGCCAGGGCGTTCTGCGGGTGTGCCTGCATGATGCCGGCGTCGAAATGGTTCTGCTGGTTGTCCGCAATACTTCAGGCGTCAAGAACGACAAAGTGCAGGAGATTGTCCATTCCGATTTCTATAACTTCGGACCTATTGAGGATGCGCTTACCGGGTATGACACTTGTTTCTTCTGCCTCGGCGTGTCCTCTGCCGGAATGGCTGAGGGGCGGTACAGCCGCTTGACCTACGACCTTACACTAGCCGCGGCGCAAGTCTTAGTCCGGCAAAACCCGGCAATGACCTTCCTCTACATCTCGGGAGCGGGAACCGATAGCACGGAGCGTGGACGCATGATGTGGGCGCGCGTGAAAGGAAAAACCGAGAATGCGCTTCTCAGCTTGCCGTTCAGAGCATGCTACGTTCTTCGCCCCGGGTACATTCAGCCGGTGGACGGCGTCCAATCGAAGACGAGGCTTTACCGTCAGCTCTATATTGTTGTTGCTCCTCTTTACCCCCTGATGAAGCGCTTTTTCCCCAATCAGGTGATGACGTCCGCGGAACTGGGGCGCGCCATGATTCATGTCGCACGCTACGGCGAGTCGAAACACGTGCTCGAAGCCCGCGACATCACGAGCATCGCTCGAGCATGACTCAGCCGAGCAGCATCTCCATGTAAACGTCGGCGCGGGCATAAGGAGACTGGTCGATGTCCTCGGCCGCAAGATGTCGGAAACCCACTGATTCATACAGGTGTATGGCGTTTTTGAGGGCGCTATTCGTCTCGAGATAAAGGCGCGCGTATCTGCGCGCTCGTGAATATGCGATCACCGACTCGAGCAGTGTGCGCCCGATTCCCCGTCTCTGTTCGTTTTCCGCCACCGCCATTTTCGCGACCTCGTAGACGCCCGGTTCTTTCGGCAGCAGGGCGCAGCAGCCGATTCTCTTCCCGTCGGAAACCGCCATGAAAATCTGTCCGCCCGGTGCGAGGATGTGCGTGTGAGGATCACCGAGCGTGCTAAGATCCTTCTCTTCCAACCGGAAATATTTTGCAATCCAGGCTTCGTTCAGCAGACGAAAATCGTCTTCATCCCCCTGCTCGAAAATCCTCACTATGACCCGGCCCGGCAACCGCTTTCGCATAAAGACGGTGGCCTGAGGATTATCGTTGTAGCGGTCGCAGGCGAGGTAGCCATTCCGCTTGTAGAAAATGAGCGCCCCCGGAAGCGTTCGTTGGTGTCCAGGTAAATGTTGCACAGATTCCGCGCACACGCGAAATCTTCCGCCACCCGCAACAATTCTTTCGCAACGCCGCGTCCCCGAAAAGCCGGGCGGACGTAAAGACGCTTTAGCTCGCCCGCCGAATCAATGCCCGGCAACGCCCCGTATACGATGTATCCGGCCGGAAACGAGCCTGCTCTGGCCACCCATACTGCGCTGTTTGTGTCTGCCATGTACCGTACGATCGTCGTCCGGTCATCACGCATCACCGCTTCCAGTGCCTCGTAGTACTCCTCTATCAATTCGAGCGCTTGCTCCGGCTGTTGCGGACTGGCGCGTTCGATTCGAATCTCACTGGCGTCGGTATCGAACGGGCTCAAATCTTGACTCAGCGCTGGCGAAGACATTTCGAGTTGCCTTTTCCTTCATTCTGCTTGCGAATCATTGATATGTCCAATATCTGATTCATAGCGAGCGATATCTTCAGAATATGGATGAGCGAATTGAGCTGCGCCATCTGCGGTATTTCGTTGCGCTAGCCGAGGACCTCCATTTTGGGCATGCGGCGAAGCGGCTGCATATCGCTCATCGGCAACCATACAACCCAGATCGAGCTCGCTTACCGTAGTAAAGAAGACTACAGCCCGGGCGCTCGAGAGTTCTGCCGCTTGGCGAGACTCCGCTTTGCTGAAAAAACGAACCCGGAACCTTGACTCAGAGAGGTAGCTTTCGTGGCCTCGGTTTCAAGTGCCGCTTCTGAAGCCGCTTCTTTCGATTCAAGAGGCTATCGGTCTCGCCGAAGGTGAGCGCTTGTTGCGTGAAATCGAGTGCGAGGGTGTAATTCCGCTCCTCGTGCTCATAAAACTTCGCCAATTCTTCGAGCGCAGGAACCCGGAATTCGTTCCGGCAACCTGCCAATTCTATGAAAGTGCGGAGGGCTTCATTCGGTCTCCCCAGCCTCTTTTCCAGACAGGCCAGATCCCAAAGAGTTCGGAAGAGATGACGATCGGGCAAACCGGCGTCCACTGCCCGTTTGAACAGTTCCAGAGCCTTTTCGAATTCGCCCGCGGCTCGGAGCCAGCGGCCGATCCCTGCCAGTTCCGCGCCCCGCCGCACGCCGACTCGCGCCAGCGCCTGGGAATCGGTCGTGCGAAAGGCCGCCGGAACGATCGCCGTCAGGCACGCCAGCGTCAGGATGTCCATTGCGTTGTGATGAAACACCGGCATCAGTCTTAGCGCCTCGCCCGAGCGCAGATATTCGAAATACACATAGGGAATAAGCTCACCCGGCAGGTCGCCCTCCCGTTCTACGCCCAAAACCGCCTGTTCCAACTGCATCAACCGGCAGTTCTCCAGGCGCAATTTCCAGAGCCGGCGGGCGCCATGAAGTAAATCCAAATGCCCTAAACGCGAAAAGGGCGGCATGTGTCGATTCATGCGGTACCGCGTTTCCAGTAACGGCTGATCGTAGCTCTTCCCGTTGTAGGTGATCAGCACGTCGAATTGCCGCAGATCCTCCTCAAGCGCAAGGAGAACGCTGCGTTCCTCGGCGTATTCCCGCATGAAGTATTGGCGAACGAAAAAGCCCAGCTTCGTAATCTGGCCTACGCCGATCAGGAATGCGTATGTCCCGGAGCCCCCGGCCAGCCCGGTCGTCTCGGTATCGAGAAACGCCCAGCGGGTGGGTTCACATTCGGCGATTTCCTTTTCGCCCAGGGCATCCAGCAGGTTGCACGGTAGCTCGTTCAGAGCCCCAATATCGGCCGAGCCATGCTGCCTGTTGGAGGCGAAGAGCTTATCTAATTGAAAGTGCTCGCCGAACTCGTTTGAAACCACTCGTCCGCCGCTCCACTCCTCGGGAAACGTGCGGACCGGAGCTGGCAATGGCAGAGGGATCTCGCCCTGTGGGTTCGTTTTTGCAAATTTGCTGTCGATCGAGGCGATGCGCTGTCTCAACCTCGCAAGTTGTTCATCGACATCAAGCATTCGCTTTTTCTTTGCCAGTATACGATTTTCTGGCGAGCATAACAAACCACTCGTTGGAGTTCGTTCGGTAAGAATGGGTACATGGCTCTCACCGACGCTCCGCAGGAACCAACCAAAGGTCCGGAAAGTTGGTTAAGAAAGCTTCTGCCTTTCACCACCGTGGGCGTCATTGCGGCCGCGCTCTACGTCGCCTGGACTTTTTACTCACGCCATCAAGCGAACGTTGAGGCCGAGAAAGCGGCGGCGGCCAAGGTACAGGAGCAGCGGCAGCGAACCGTCAATGCTGTCTTCGGTTCAGGCGAAATCGTATTCAGCATCTTCTCGGCGGACTCCGGCCTGCTGAAGCCCGGGCAGCACACACAACTCTGCTACGGAGTCGAGAACGCGAAAAGTATCAAGCTGGACCCGCCGATCGCCGAGCTGAAACCCACCTATCGGAACTGTCTGGAAATCACGCCCGCCAAGACGACGACGTATACCATTACGGCTGATGACGGAAAAGGCCACACCAAGTCAGAATCGCTGACCGTGCGCGTCCAATGAGAGCGTCGGTCAAAAAGCCAGTTGGTCTGGGCGCGCCGGCGTCTTGCGAACGGGACCGGCCCCATGAAGAGCCTCGCGCTCGCTCTTCTTTTTGAAATAGTCAATTGTCGCGGTTAACCCGTCTTGGAGCGAAACTTTGGGTTCCCAGCCGAGTACCCGCTTCGCTTTCCCGATGTCCGGCCTGCGTAACTTCGGATCGTCTGCCGGCAAAGGCTTATAGTCGATGCCGACCGCGTTGTCGAAGCGCGCACGGATCTGATTCGCAAACTCCAGAATCGTGATCTCAGCCGGATTCCCGAGATTTACCGGATAGCGTTCGTCGGACTCGCTCAATAACAGAAGCCCGGTCACCAGGTCAGAAACATAGCAAAAGCTGCGTGTCTGCGAACCATCGCCGAAAACCGAAAGATCCACGCCGCGCAGCGATTGATCGATGAAGGCAGGCACCACCCGGCCATCGTTCAGGGCCATGCGCGGGCCGTATGTGTTAAAGATGCGCGCAATGTTGGTCTTGAGACTGTGCGTTCGATAATACGCCATGGTGAGCGCCTCGGCGTAGCGTTTGCTCTCGTCGTAACAGGAGCGGATGCCGACCGGATTTACGTTGCCCCAGTACGTCTCCACCTGCGGATGCTGGAGCGGATCGCCGTAACACTCGGAAGTAGAGGTCAGCAGAAATCGTGCTTGATGGCGATGCGCCAGATCGAGCATGCGGCGGGTTGCGGTCGAGCCTGATTCGAGCGTTTCAATCGGGTGCGCAAGATAATCTACCGGGCTGGCAAGCGACGCCAGGTGAAAAACGCGATCGACCTTGCCCCCGATATCAACTGGCTCGCAAACGTCACGCTCGAGGAACCGGAAACCCTTCTTTGCCTCGAGATGCGCAATGTTTTCGCGGCTTCCGGTAATCAGATTGTCCAGCGCGACGACTTCATGACCCGCTTCCAGGAGCCTGTCACACATATGTGATCCAATGAAGCCTGCGGCTCCGGAAATGACGTATCTCACGTCTTTTCATGCTACTAAATAGAGCCGTTTTACCTATGCACCAGCCTCTTTCGGCCAAGCTTCTCCTGCTCGCGCTAATCCTTCTTTCGCTTTCTCTTTTTGTCGTGCGATTTCGGAAGGTCGCGGAACGGATCAAGAGCGCCCGTCCGGATGGGGATTTCAAGATTGGTTCGCTCGGCCATCGCATCTGGAAGTTTTTCTGGGAAGTGCTTTGCCAGGGTAAGGTGATTCGCGAGCGGCCGTTGCCCGGCGCGGCACACGCTTTTGTGTTCTGGGGCTTTTGCGCTTTCGCTCTCGTTACGCTCAACCACATTGCGGCCGGCTTTGGCTTTCCGTTTCTTGATCGTCATGGATTGTTCGGCGGGGTTTATTTTTGGTTCGCTTTTGCGTTTGCAGCGCTGTGCGCCATCTCCATTGCTTATCTCGCATTTCGGAGATTCGTACTGAAACCGAAATGGCTTGGCCCGGTTTCCTACGAATCCGGCCTGATCGCGCTCTTCATTTTTATTCTGATGATTACCTACATTGCCGGCTGGCGGGTGCCGGAATCTTCGGGAACCGGCCACGTGCTCTGGTGGGTGCACGCACTCACTCTGCTGGCTTTTCTCCCGCTGATCCCGCATACCAAGCACCTTCACCTGGTATTGAGCCCGCTGACGATTTTCCTCGAACGGGATGGGTTCAGCCAGATTCCGCCGCTCTCGGGCGACGAGGATTTCGGTCTGGTTACCGGCAAGGACATTACACGGATCACTGCGCTGCAAGCCTATTCCTGTGTAGAGTGCGGGCGGTGTACGGAGCATTGCCCGGCGAACAATACCGGCAAGGAACTCAATCCGAAGCTCATAGCGCTTGGCCTCCGCACTTATTTAAACGAGTTCGGGCCGGCTGGCGAGAAGCCGATCCTTGAGGCGACTGTTTCGCAGACGGCCGTTTTTCAATGCACGACATGCGGCGCGTGCGAATACCAATGTCCGGTCGGGATCCAGCACCTGCCCATGATCGTGGGTCTGCGCCGCGGCGCGGTAAATACCGGAACCTGGGAAGACGAATACGGCACCAAGCTTTTCCTTAATCTGGAGCGCAATGGCAATGCGATGGGCTTTTCGCAGACGGAACGGGACAAATTTATCGCGAAACAGGCGCTCCCAATTTTCGATGGCTCACAGGAGTATTGCCTCTGGCTTGGCTGCATGGGCGCGTATGATCCCCAGGGACGCGAAATCATAACGGCATTCGCCGGGGTCATGAAACACCTCGGTACCTCCTTCGGCGTACTGAAGAAAGAACGCTGCACCGGCGATCCCGTGCGCCGCCTGGGCAACGATCTTTTATTTGGGCAGTTGGCGGAGCAGAACCTCTCCGCGTTCGAGCAGGCGAAGGTCAGGAAGATTGTGTCAATCTGTCCGCACTGCGTGCGAACAATGGAAACCGACTGGAAAGAGTTTGGAACAGCACCGGCGATCGAACATCACAGCGAGTTCCTGGCGCGGCATCGCGATCTGCTGCCAGGCGGTTCCACAGGAAAGCGGGTCGTATTTCACGATCCGTGCTACCTGGGCCGTTACCGGGGAATTTATGACCAGCCGAGAGAAGTTATCGCGCGATCCGCCGAGGTGATCGACCCGCCACGCGCACGGGAACGTTCATTCTGCTGCGGGGCGGGTGGCGGACTGGTCTTTCTAGGGGAGGAAAAAGGCACGCGAGTCAATCAGGAACGTGCAAAAGAGCTCGCCGCAACTGGAGCGGATGTGGTGGGTGCAGCCTGCCCCTTTTGCAACAGCATGTTTCGTGATGCACTGGCGGCAACGTCCGCGGCTCCTCCACAGTTGCTGGACATCGCGCAAATAGCCGCACAAGGTCTCACAGATAGCTGAGCCACCACTCGCGCCGTTTCGATTTCACGCTGGCGAACCACCGGCAAAGTGGATAGAGAAGTACCACGATGCAAATCCAAACTGCGAACACAACCCACAAGCCATAGCCGAAGTCCGGCGGAAAGAGCTTCGCGGATCCTCCCATCGAGGGGAGCGGGCTGAACATAAACCGAAGCGTCGCTCGACCATATCGCAGCCATGCCAGAAGCATGGCGACGGCATGTATGGCATAAAAATGCAAGCCAAAATAAAAAAGCGGCACACGCCCAAAGATCATTAGCGGGTTGGCAGGTTTGAAAGACCTTCCATTGAGGTACGCGAGCACTACTAATGCGGGCCCTAAAGTCATCAACAGAAAGTCCAGAGAAGCAGGATACTTTGTGCAATTCAGAAAAGAAAGCATGGTGAAGACCGGCGATTTCTGCACGGACCATGGCGCCGGGTCCCCATATACATTCACCGCGCGCAATACAAAGAAACCGGCAATCAGGGACCAACCGATGCGGAGCAGGACCCGGCGGCGTCGGCCGGCCTCGAGTATCAGGATCCGGCCGAAACAGAACCCGGCACTCATTACAGCAATCCACGGCAGAAACGTGTAGGTCACAAGAACCGGCTCGCGTGCCACCATCAATACTCCTGGCTGATGGAGTACGTTCCACAGCCAGGCCGCCGGACCGAACTGTTTAGCGTTGATCGCGTCCAGGCAATTGTGGAACAGGATGATCACAATGCTGAGCGCGAGCGTCCACCGCATCGGCAAATAGATCAGAACGGCCATCGCAGCCATACAGATGCCGAAGATCCAAAGGATCAGGAGAAGAACAGGAAAGCGAAGCGCGAAATTGAAGTTATAAGCGAAGCGCATCACGGTGAGTTCCAGGAAGACGAACCACACTCCGCGCGTCCAAAGAAATCGGGAGAGCTGGTCTCTTGTGTGGCCGCCCCGTTGCCACCAGAGAAATGCCCCGGCCCCGGCGCTAAACATGAATACCGGCAAGCAGAAGTGCGTGATCCAGCGCGTAAAAAAAAGGATCGGCGTAGTGCGCGTGAGATCCGTCGGCGAATAGGACATCGCTCCGATGTGAATGAAATCGCGGACGTGATCGAGCGCCATCAGAATCATCACAATTCCCCGAAGGGCATCGAGGCCGGCCAGACGTGTGTTCGCTTTGGCGGTCACCGATATTGGGCTGTTACGATGTCTGGACATGTTCGCATGGGTGACGCGCAAGGATAGCCCGCGCCTCGAGCAGTTCCTCGACCAATTCATCAAAGGTCATCGGCTTGGCACTTCATTCGGAAATACTTTATTCAGGCGCTATTTGCAAAATACGAAATGGGTTAAAAACTCAACATCTACCGAAGAAATGAAGAAGTTTCAAAATATGTCGGTTATTTCAGGAAGTACGCGGCGGAGCATGATTTCGATTATCTGATGTTGGTTGCCCAGGTATCAGATCGGTAATCTCGCGTGACATGGATGCGGAAGCAGTTCTCCTGCTAGCCAAGCAATCAAGACTCTCTGGATCCATATACGTCGCTCTCCACTCCCTGCCCAATCGAAAACTTAAGTCCTGTTGGCCGCCTGTGACATCATTACGTTCTGAAAGGAACCAGAAGCGCATGGAAAAGATTTTTCAGATTTCCGCACAACGTCTGAGGCTGCCAGTTTTATTCCTGTTACTAAGTCTCGTGCCTGTAGCGGCCCAAACTTCCAATACAGTAACCGGCCACATAGGCTTCGCTTTTCCGCTCGTGAGCACCAACGGAAGCGAGACTACGACACTTGGAAATCAATTTCAGGTCGTGTTTCCGGTTGGGATCGGCTTAAAGGGGCCGGGTCGCTTAAGCTTCGATCTTGAGTTGGATCCGGCCATACAACAATCGCCGACCGATGTCTCGCTCACAATTTCTCCCGGGCTGTTATGGGGAATTGGCCATGGCTTCACCGTGGGGGGACGGCTTGCCTTCGTCGCGAGCTCTGTAACATGGGGATTTACGGGAGTCGTGATCAAGAGCTGGCCAATTCAAGACAGCTTTTTCAAATCATATTTTGTGGAGGGCGATTTGCCGGTTCGGTTTGTACGCCCGAATGGTGGGGGAAGTGAGAATACCTTCGGTTTTAATATCCACTTCGGGGTAGGATTCTAGTAGACATACTCCGGAACGATCGTCTTCCTTCTGCTGAAGCGCTAGCCTGCATGCGATTGGGCGGTAGGGTCGGTTGCGGATCTCGCTGCCTCGATCGCACAGTACGAAAAGCTCTGGTATCCGGTCTGGCAGTCGGGAGCGTGGTCGTCGAACTGATTCACGCCTACCAGTAAGCCATCGGACCTCGCCCTTTACGATGGGCTCTTCTGACCGTACGGACCGGCGCTAAGGGCGCGCATCAGCACGCAGGACTGCGGGGTGGAAGTCGCCGCCGGAGTGCCCGGACATTGTGTTATTGGCGGCCTCGACCGAGCCTGCGCCGGGAGCCTTATAGATTCCATATCTCTGGGTGCGGTGGTTCTCGCGCGTGTCGGCTATCTGATTCCTTTCGATCACCAGGTCGGTCGTGTACGGCTCGATGTAAAAGCCATATCCTTCGCGCTCGTTGCCATTATCAAGAACCTTGTTATTGCGAAAGACATTGCGGCTGCCGCTGTTCTCTGCAGTCTCCTTGCGGAAATAGACGCCGGTAAGACCGTTATGAGCTACGGTGTTGCCAACGAACTCGTTGTCGGTATCTTTGTGACCAATGGAGATGCCGTAATGCCCGTTATTTTCGATCACATTATTCTCGAATCGGCCATGCCGCACTCGCCAGCAAAGGAACAGGCCGATGTCGCCGTTGTCGTGCATGCGGCAACCCTTTACCAGAGAGCTCACGCTGCCCGTTCCGGGATGAACGCCATAACCGGCGTGACCGTAGGATTCGCTGTCGACGACGTGAACAGCATCGCTGATTTGGAATGAAATGCCGTCTCCGTTGTAATTCCGCGCCGTGCACCGGCGCACCGTAACGTTCCGCACGCGATACATGTAGATCGCTCCTCCGCGACAACCGTCAATGTAGTCATTCTCTGCCCGGTTTCCGTCCACGATCAGGTCTTCCATCACGACATCGGTTGCGTCAATGGCGCACAGAATGGGAAACGTATTTACTATGCGGCCGTGTTGCTGCTTGCGATCGTAATCGCGGACCGTCATGGGATTCACGATCACGTAAGGCGGCTTCACACTAGCCACGCTCGAGATTGAGATATCCCATCCCGCTTTCAAAGTGTCATCGACTATGGCGACTCCCATCCCCGGATGAAACTTCTCCGGCTCCGCCACAGCCAGAAAAGTGTCGCCGTAATCCGCGTCATCTACCAGTGGGCTCTCGACTCGGCGGGCCTTACGGAGAATCGTTTTGCCAGGAACCCCGCGAACTGTGATGCCGGAGGGAAGAAACAGACTGTTCTCCATGTTGTAGGTTCCTGCCCCGATCGACAACACGTCCCCTCGACGCAAGCGGTCAGCCGCTTTCTGAAGCGACTCACTATCGCTTCCCACAACGTCAGCGGGACCGGATTGGGCAATGGTAACAACGCGCGATGCAGCATGAACGACGTTGCGCTCGGTGCAGCCGGTCGCCAGGAAAAGCGCTGCGCCAACAAGAGGAAGAGCAATTGACAGGAAAGGTGGACGGGGCATAATTCTTTTGGGCTTGCTAAGTAGTATACGCGTCCAGGCGCCTGTATAGACTAAATCGGGAGCTTAACAAGCCAAGCGATGAAGGCTCGTGGATTACTGGTGAGCATGACGTTGCTGTCCGGCATGGCGGCAGCTCAAGAACTGCGGTGCAGCTTTGAAGGATACAAGCCTGTTGACGGGCTGCAAGTCCGGACAGAGCAAGGAAATCTCGACATGACCTGGCGCGGTGAAGGCGGCCAACAACTCCAGGCGCGTTTCAGTATTCAGGATGGCCATCCTGTCGTCCGGCAGCTGGCCGCGCGTAGTGGTGGTGCCTGGGATGTCCTTGGAAAAAATTTGACGCCCGATTTCCAGGTAACTACCGGCCGGCGACGCATCTCAGCGACTCAGCGCAACCTGCTTAAGCGGCTCGCCATTGACACGCCGGCAGAGGAGGACGCAAGAAAATGGAACACCTTCTGGGATGCGCCGCTGGTGATTCCCGGCGGTCACGATACAACCGACCTGCCGCGTCGCGCCAGCGAAATTCAGCGTGCTTCCGTCAGCTACAACTCCCAAAGTTGCAGGGTTAGCAGCAGCGGCGCTCGCGCAAGCGTAACGTTTGATGGGCTCACTTTAGGCCAGTTTTCGGGTACCGTCGCATTCACGATTTATAAGGGATCAAATCTGCTCCGTCAGGAAGCAGTCGCTAAGACCGCTCAGCCCTCGGTGGCGTATATCTACAAAGCAGGCTTAAAGGGCTTTGCCATCAAGAACGATACAAAGCTTGTGTGGCGCGATACCGCGCGGCAGTGGCAGGAATATTCGTTTGGAGGAGCGCCCAATAACGAGCCGATCAATTTGCGCGCCCGCAATCGTCTCGAGATTCTGAATACCGGCGGCGGTTCCTTGGCGGTATTCCCTCCTCCCCACAAATTCTTTTTCGCCCGCGAGAACGAAGTCAACCTGGGATATGTCTATTACCGGAAGGACGGCGACCAGAACTTCTCGTTAGGCGCCATGCAACCGGAGCGCGGAGAAGGTTACGCGCCATGGGGCGTTACCGATGCGGTCTGGAAAAAGCGCACAAATTCGTCGCGCGAGGAATGGGACAACTTTGCCCTCTACAATGCACCTCCCGGCACGCTCCAGCACATGGCGGTTTACTACTACCTGAGCGCGAAGGACGATCATGCAACCGAGGCGGCGGTTCTCGCATACACGCATGGCGACGCCTTCAAACCGGTGCCCGGATTCAAAGTGGTCACCGGTCATTTTCATATGGACTATAACGAGATGCTTCGCGACCGCGAGACTCTGGACTATCAGCCCGGTTGGGTTCCGGTCTTTCGCGGGCTCGGCGTGAACGTCGTCTACCTGGGTGACTTCCACGACGATTCTGATCCGAATGATCCAGGACCCAAGCGCTTCGCGGAACAAAAGGTCTATTTCGAGGGGTCTCGCCGGATGTCCGACAAAGATTTCCTGGTAATCCCCGCCGAAGAGCCGAATGCGTATTTGGGCGGCCACTGGTACCTGATGACGCCCAAGCCTGTCTATTTTTCCCATGCGACTCCGCGGCCCGCAGGTCAAAGCTTCACCGAAGACGATCCTGGCTATGGCAGGGTCTATCATCTCGGGTCGGCCGGAGACGTACTCAACATGGTCAACAGGGAACAGGGCATCATCTGGACAGCTCACCCGCGCACAAAAAGCTCCGAAGGCTATCCGGAATCATATAAAGAGAAGGACTTCTTCTTGACCGATCGTTTTATCGGCGCAGCCTGGGAGGCACTGCCCATGAACCTTTCCGAGGCGAGGCTCTGCGAGGTCCGCTGCTTCGGAACTATGGACGACATGAGCAATTGGGCTCCGCAACCGAAGTTCATGATCTCGGAGGGAGACACATATACCAAATGGCCGAGCGATGAAACTTACCCTCAGCTCGCAGTTAACTATCTAAGGCTGGACCGCGTACCGCTCTACAACGAAAGCTGGGCTCCGATTGTGGAGGGCATACGAGCCGGCAATTTCTTTGGCACTACCGGAGAAATTCTTCTCCACGATTGGGGAGTCTCCGGCTCAGGTACAAAGGCAACGTATCACGCGAACATCGAATATACATTTCCTCTCGAATTTGCCGAGCTGGTCTGGAGCGATGGGACAAGAGTCGACCGGAAGGTAATCGAACTAACCGATACCACTCCGTTTGGCACGAAGGACTTTCACATTCCGTTTGATGGAACCGGCAAGAAATGGGTCCGTTTCGCGGTTTGGGATTCGGCCGGTAACGGCGTCTGGACCCAACCCGCTTCGCTGCGGAGTCATTAAGGGTATCGAATTCGCTTGGCGCTATCCCGAAGTCGGACAGTTTGTGGGAGCGGCACGCCGAGAAACTGCAAAGTTACTTGAATGTACCGTTAGCTCAACTGGCTAATTAGTTGCTTGATCCTGTCGCATGGGCAGCATCTGGAAAGATGCGCGCTATGCGGCGCGTGTTCTCCTCAAATCTCCGGGATTCACGCTGATCGTTGTGCTTTCTCTCGCGCTCGGGATGGGCGCCAACACAGCTATTTTTTCCATCGTGAACGCGTACTTCTTAAGACCCATGCCTGTGGATCATCCGGACCGGCTGATCGCGGTCTATCTGACTTCTCCCGCGCGCTGGGGACACGACATTGGCAACTTCTCCTACCAGGACCTTGCCGATTACCGCAAATCGGACTCCGGCATCGAAGAACTGATGGGTTCGAGCGGCGAGCCGCTCAGCATGACCGATGGTGAAAAACCGGAGCTGATCTGGGGCGAGATGGTCACCGGTAACTATTTCTCGGGTCTGGAGGTTCATCCGATTCTTGGCCGTGGATTTTTGCCGGAGGAGGATCGCGCTGCCGGCGAGCACCCGGTCTGCGTGCTGAATTATAACTTCTGGCGCAGGCATTTTCTGAGCGATTCGAATGTGATCGGCAAGTCCATTCGCATCAATGGCCATCCCTTCGCCATAGTGGGCGTTGCGCCGCGAGGCTTTCTCGGAACCAGGCTGTTCACCTTCGTACCGGATGTCTGGGTTCCGCTCGCGATGCAGCGATCTATTGCGCCCGGCCTCGGTAACTATCAGGAAGGCCGCGACAACCGGTGGATCGAAGTGCGCGGAAGGCTGAAACCCGGCGTCACCAGAGAACAGGCTGCCGCGGCGATGAACGTCGTTGCGCGGGAACTCTCGCGCCAATATCCGGAAACTAACAAGGATATTCGAGTCAACGTCATTCCTGGGGGAACAAGGACCCAGCCGGTCTTTGTAGCCCTCGGACTGATTTCGGCCACCACGGCGATTCTGTTCGGCGTTGTCGGCTTGGTCCTCGTGATTGCTTGCCTCAACGTGGCAAATCTGATGCTGGCTAGGGCAGCCGGCCGTACCCGGGAGATGGCCATTCGGATTGCCGTAGGCGCCACCCGTGGCCGGCTCGTGCGACAGCTTCTCACCGAGAGCCTTCTGTTTTCGCTGCTTGGAGCGGCCGTGGGAATCGTTCTGGCATTGGCGTTCGATAACCTGCTGAAGGCCTTCTACCCTACTTTGGATTTCCAGACGGCGGACTTGGACTACGAATCGCGTCTGGATCCGCGCATGTTCGCGTTCAGCCTCGTTCTTAGCTTAGTCACGACGATTCTGTTTGGCCTGGTGCCAGCCCTGCGCACTTCCAAAGTCGATCAGGCAGGCGCCATGAAAGGCACGAACGCAGCTCCGATCGGCGGACTGCGGGGCCTCACGCGAGGAAACGTGCTGGTCATGGCTCAAGTTGCACTCTCCTGTGTGCTCCTCGTCTGTGGCGGACTCTTCTTGAGAAGCATGCGGTTTGCCCACAGCGCGAATCCTGGATTTGATCGCACGAACCTGCACTTGTTCTCCGTCGATTTAGGTCTGCAGGGTTATAACGAACAGCGTGGACGCCTCTTTCAGAAGGCGATGATCGAACAGCTCAAGACCCTGAGGGCAGTCGAAGCCGCAAGTCTGGCTTATCCTTTGCCCCTGGACGCCTATAACGATAGCGCTTCGCTTCGGGTCGAGGGTTACACGCCAAGATCCGACAACGAGGCGAATACTACGGGTTTGAGCCGCGTGGGCCCCGCTATTTCGAGACTATGGGAACGCGCCTGGTGGCCGGCCGAGGAATCGATGAACGTGACAGTGAATCCTCGCGCCGCGTGGCCGTTATCAACGAGACGGTAGCGCGGCGTTATTGGCGGACACCTGAGAAGGCGCTGGGCCAGCGCTTCGCTCTGGGAAAGGACGAACCTTGGATAGAAGTGGCGGGCGTAGCCAAAGACGGCAAATATATGACGTTTGGCGAGAACCCGACGCCCTACATCTTCCTGCCGCTGGCACAAGGCTATCGCGGGCGTGTTACTTTCCTGGTGCGCTCCAGGGAGAGCCCGAACATCCTGATACCCGCTATTCGCCAGCGAGTGAAGAACCTCGACGCGAGTCTCCCCATCTTTGGCGTGCGCACAATGCCGCAATTCCTGAATCGTATTGTCTCGGTCTACGACTTGGGCGCTTCGCTGATCGGAACGTTCGGCATTACTGCTTTATTCCTGGCAGCTATCGGCATTTATGGTGTTCTTCACTTTGCCGTTACGAGCCGTACTCGGGAAATCGGCATCCGGATGGCCTTGGGGGCAGCAGCCGGAGATGTGGTATCGCTCATTCTGAGCCGGTCCATGTTGTTTGTTGGAGCCGGCCTGGCGATTGGAATCGCGGGCGCGATGGCCGCGGCCCGGGTCACGGGCACCCTGCTCGCCGGCGTAGGCCCTACCGATCCGTTGACGTTCGTATCCGTCGCCTTGGTCTTCGGCATAGTCGCTCTGCTTGCGAGTGCTATTCCGGCCCGCCGGGTATCGCGGGTCGATCCGATGGTTAGTGTGCGCTACGAGTAATCAGGCGGCACCTTACCAAGCGATCGGAGGTAGCGGCCCCTGGGAGTGGACGATGAATGCCTCGGCTCGTTTGCAACGATGTTCCAGGCCGCGGAAGCGCTCCATCTGTTCGTGATACGCATAGAATTCTGCAGGCTCTTGGCTGGCGTGCACGAAGCAGGCCTCTTTTTTCTTTTCCCAGGTGTCCGATATATCAACATAAAAGTTAGGTGAGAACTGCTGGGTCTGCGAGCCGCTCATTACCTCGAAATAAACGAGCGCATATTTCTTCCCGCCGCGGTACCACGACTGGAATGCGAGCAGCGAAGCCGCGCAATGGTCGCGATGCGTGTCCACCGGCCAGTGCGTAAAAACCACGTCCGGCTGTTGTTCGGTCAGAAGGGTGTCGAAGGACTGATAGCGGCTGGTGCTGATTTCAGTTGACCCGTCTATCTGGCCGGCGAAGATTGGTTTCGCGCCGAGGATACGGCAAGCCTTCTGAGCTTCTTCCGTCCGGATGTGAGCCGCCTCATCATGTGTCTTGCCGGTGATTCCGGCCTCGCCCCTCGTGAGATAGACGATTGTTACGGGATGGCCGAGCGCAGAATAGCGCGCCAGTGTGCCGCCGCAGCCTGATTCGGGGTCATCCGGATGCCCACCTACGCAGACCACGTTCAACTTGCGGGCAGGCGTCGGCTGGGGGTCGCCAAGCCCGCCGGCAACTGGAGTGGCTAAAGCAAGAAGACTCTGCCTTCGTGTCATAGTCGCTATTCTCTATGGTTAACATCACGCCTTTGGGCTATGGCTTCGCGGATTGGCCGGTTGCGGACGTTACGCCGGATCGTTGATCAAAAGCCCTTGCTGTCGATGTTGCCGTGGATGGCCGGGGCTCGCCTGGCGGGGCTTCGATGTAGTCGATCCACCCGCTCATCATTTCTTCCTCGCTCGGCTCTCCCCAACGAACCGTCCGGCGAGGATTCGGATCGGATGGATTATTCGGGCTGTTGTCGTAGTGGAAGGTGATAATCAGCCGCGATCCTTTCGGAACAAACACGGGATCCTGCAATTTGTATTTGAGCTGCCAGTTGAAATCGTATCTGGGCACGAACAGCAATGTTTCGGAAGGTTGACCAGGGCGCTGGATATCGAAGCGCGCATCCTTTCCCAGGAAATGCATGTGCGGCGTCAGGGATAGCAGAAGCGAGTCGGAGTCGAATGTTGCACACTGCCTTACTTCCTGAGAGCCCTCTCCGGGAGAGATTGCGAAGAAATCGTTATCCACGTCCAGCCGGCGCAGCGGGTGCCGTGGCGGCGCCGGAGAAAAGATGAAGCCTATACTGGTGCGGTCTGTAACCGGTTCTTTCGAAGTGGACTCATTGTGGTAATGAATTTGAAAACGTATCTCCGCGCCAGCCGGGATCCATTTTGCAGCGTCCTCCGGATAACTGTCAGGCGGCATTCCAGGCAGGTAGGATGCCAGGGCGCCCTCGCCCGCGATACGCAAGCCGTTGATTTCCGGGCCCGCATAAGCACACGCGTCATTGACCACGGGCGAATCCACTTTCATGTGGCGGAGCCCGTCACTCGTGTGAAATAAATAGTCAGCGAAGGACGGTCCCTTTCGCACATCTGACGCCGGCTTGGACTCCTTTGGGGCAACGATGCTTACGTGGGCGTGATGCACCACCTTGCGATTTCCGGGCCGTAGCTCCACGGCCTGCACCCAATGGCCTTGCGAGAAATTGGTCGGCACGGTGAAGTACATGTATTCGTCGCGCAGAGTGGTTTTAAGCTGATACTCTTGCGCCATCTGAATGACCGCATCGGGTTTGCCGATGCGCCAGCCATCGGCATAGGAAGGGGTGGGCGGCAAGTCGCTTGGATCTCCTTCTTTTGCGCCCTGATCAACCCACTCGATGATCGTGTGTTTCTCCGACTCGTTCAGACTCGGATCGTTAGAGAAATGGCCAATTGCTGGATCTGCAAACCATGGCGGCATCTTCTTAACAACGATGGCCTCGCGGATGGCCTTCGCCCAGGGACGCGCCGACTTGTAGTCGAGTAAGGACATGGGCGCGAGATCGTTAGGATGGTGGCACCCAGTGCACTTTTGGAAGAGGATGGGAGCGACGTCGCGCGAATAGGTAACCTCGGCACGCAACTCGGATGCGAGAGCCGATATCAGAAGAGCGGCTTGAAGGAGCATTAGCTTTGACATGATCGTTCCCGTGTAAGGCAGCTCGTTTGAATTTGTGGTTCCGAGGTCTATTGATCACGCTATCAAAGCCGGTATCTTAACTCCACACTCCACTTTTCTCCGAAAGGTGCCGAATGAGCAGCATGGCAATCTCTTAAACCGCGTATACACGAGCGGCCGTGTCATCGAAGAGCTGTTGCTTTTCTGGCGTGCTGAAACCGGAAACGACTTCCAGGTAGGCCTTGTACAGGTTCTGAAAACTGCGACTGAGCGTCGCAATAGGCATATGACTGGCGAACATGCAACGTCCCGGTCCGAACAGGTCGATCACCTCGAGGATCCACGGGCGCACCTGTTCGGCTGTCCATTCCAGACCGAAGATACACTCCATCCCGAAGATCTTGACTGCGACGTTTTCGCAGCCGCTGAGAGCCGCCATGTCCCGCTTCCAGGCTCGGTAGCCCGCGTCCGTTAAGTCTAGCGGCCAGCCCATTAACGGCAGCACAAATTGTTGATCCAGGCAGGAACTCGCCAAAGAAACGAGGTCGGGCAACTGGTGGGCGAAGATTTCGATCTCGCAGGGCAACCCTTGACTGCGGAGCAAGGAAACACCTCTGCGCCATTTCGCATCGGTCAGGAGGCCGGGTCCTGCTGCAAAGCGCAACAAAGGGTTGACCGGATGCCAGGCGAGATGCTGGCGCACGGCGCACACGCGTCCCAGAGAAACGTATTCGTCAAGCACGCGCTCAATGTCGGGCCTCATGAAATCCGCCTGCGCGATCACTCCGCTTGGATGTCTGCTTTCAGTCGACAGGCCATTGATCCACCGGACCTCCTCGATGGGAGTGTCCGACATGAACTCTGCGCACACCGTCTTCACGACATTGAAGCCTTTGATGTCACCGAAATAATCTTCGGGAAGATAACGTCTCGGCAGGGCTCCGTAGTCGCCAACCAGGGCTTCAAATTCCGGGCTACGCTGCAGGAATATGGGATGACGGTGGACTCGGGAATCAAAAAAGTGCAGGTGGCAGTCGATGATGGCGAGTTCGCTTAGATCCACATCAGTAATGCTATCTGCCTATGCAAAGGGGCACTACAATTGAAGATCAAATTTGAAATTACCCAGCGATCTGATCGGCCGCCAACCCCTGACACGATACCTTCAATCCATGATCACTGAATCCACCATCGAATACGCGGAAGCGCGAAGGGCCATCGATGCTATATATTCCGAGGTTCTCAAGCGAGGAAAGGCAGGCGTGATCGCAGTGTGCGATGCCCATGGAGACCTGATCGCCCTCGCGCGTATGGACAAAGCCCCGCTCTCCTCCATCACCATCGCCATTAATAAGGCCTACAGCGCCGCTCGCGAACGCAAGCCCTCCAAGGAGATTGGAAATGCGGCTCGCAATCCCGAGAAGGGCTTCGACATCGGCTACTTCGGCGACCCCAGGTTCACAGGTTGGGGTGGCGGAATACCTATTCGGAAAGACGGCAACGTCATTGGCGCGATCGCCGTCAGCGGCTTACCGCAGGCGGAGGACATCGAGCTTGCGGAAATAGGCGTCGCTGTGGTTTTGAGCGGGGCTTGACTTCGGATACCCGATTGGTAGCGCCCGTCGGTACCGGCGAAACCTGCGCCGTGTTACCACTTAGATGCTGAAATACGCCTTCAAGACCCGAAAATGTTTGCGAATAATCAATATCGCATTAGCCTCTACTAGATACAACCTATACTTCCTAAATCGGGTTTACAGACTTGAAATTCGGCTTTGACGGTTGGAAATCCATTTCGCCCGCAAACTTTCTGCAGCGCTCTCGCGGCGACTATGAATGGAATTACCTCAACGACTATCTCTACGACCTGAATCCCGATTATGTCGCGCAGCGTTCCGTTGGCACCGCCGGTTACTCGGGCGATCAGTTTTTGCTCGGCTTCTATGGAAACGACGAGTGGAAAATCCGTCCCAACCTCACCATCAACCTGGGACTCCGCTATGAATACCAGACCGTGCCTTACACCGAGCGCCTGCAAAGCTTGAACTCCTTATCGAGTGTCCCCGGCCTCATCAGCTTCAACGAACCGCAGCCGCAGAAGACCGATTTCATGCCGCGCGTCGGATTTGCTTATTTTCCTGGCACCAACGGCAAAACCTCCATTCGTGGCGGCTTCGGTATCAACTACGATGTGCTGTACGACAACCTGGGCCTTCTGAGCTTCCCGCCCCAGACCTGACGGCCGCTAAGCGCGTGAACGTTACGGAAAGAGTTGCGATGGAGTTTTCCGCTCGCGCTGCCAACGTCTTCAATCACTCGCAGTACATCGGCGGATATCTGAACGATGTTATGCCGATCGGTTTTACCGGCACGCTCGAACACAACTTCCTCATCCCAGGTTCTGGCATCTTCAACCAGCCGGACCAGGCGTTCTCGAGCAATCTTCGTACTCTCCAGCTCGCTCTGAAGTTTATCTTCTAGGGGGGTCTTTAGAAAAGGGGGAGCCTGGCGGCTCCCCCTATTTTTTTGGTCTGTATGCGCCCCTAAAAGCTAGCTGAGATGTTATTCAGCGAAAGTTATCGACGATCATCACGTTACTCGCGGACCGGATGGCGGCCGTGAAGAGAAAGGTTCGACGATCGGGTGACACAGCCAAACCTTCGAAGGTATCCACGTTTAAGGATGCGACATCTTGCTCTTTCTTGTTGGAGTCGAAGGGATGGAAACGTACTGCGCGAAATCCGTCCGGCCGCGCAGTGAGGTAGTAGATCCCTTCGGGCGTTACCGAGAATTCTCGTTCTCCGCCACCGGACGATAGAACAAGATGTTCCTCGCCGCCGTTCAACGAAAGCTCCCATATGCCTTGTGCCTGTTTCTTTGTGTAATACAGTGCTTTGCGGGCGGCACAATCGAACGCCGTGTGCCCGCCATTTCGCGTTACCTGGATGCCCTTGCACCCTGTATGCGTGCTTTCCAGATCTCATACCGCCCGGTTCGGTTGGAAGTGTGGTAGATCCAATTTCCGTCGCCTGACCAGCTAGGAATGGCTTCCTCCACGTTTTCCGCGGTGAGCCTGCGGAGGCGATTACCGTCTTGCCTCGTGACGAAGACCCGCACTCCGGCTTTCGAGTAATGGTCAAAAACGATCGAGCGCCCGTCGGGAGACCATCGTGGCGTGCCGGACTCGCCGTCATCGAAATGCGTTACCTGGATTGGATTTTTCCCATCTGAGTCGCACATCCAGATCTGGTGCAAATCGCCGGACCGATCCGAGGCGAATGCCACCCGTCGGCCATCGGGAGAATACTGGTGTGTTTCATCCGCACGGCTGGATAAAACGAATTTGCGGGGTGCCTCGCCAGCGTGAACTTGCCAGATCTGCACGTCCAGTGACTCATCTGAATAAGCAAGGCGATTCCCGCGTGAGGCCACAGCCGGCGAGAAAGGTTCGGTAGGACCATCGAGTCTGAATTTGAGCTGCCGCCCCTGCCTGTCGGCGTCGGTACGGATCCGCATCAATGAGCCGCGATAGCCAGTGTTGTTATGCGAGTAAATGATATCCCGTCCATCCGCGGCCCAGGCAGCGCCCAGATTGTATTGATCCCTCGGGCCAATCGGCTTTGCGTCTCCAAGCGGCCGGAAGTCCTTTGTCAGTCTCAAGACGTACATTCCGGGATGAATGTCATGACGGATAAAGAGCAGCGTTTGGCCGTCCGGAGAGAAAGAAGGGTCCATATCTGACGTGCCGGAGTCTGTCGTCGTCAACGGTACCTTTTGGCCGGTTCGTACGTTAATCAATGACAAAAACGCCGCCGATTGCGCAGCCGTCCGTTCCGCTGTGGCAAGAAAACGGCCATCCGGCGACCACGAGACCCTGGACGGAAGGTTGTCCATGTCGGCGATGTAAGCCTCGGCCAGCGCCCGCTCCGCCCCGCCGAGTGCCGGAACGATATAAATTCGGCTGTCTGATTCGAGCGTCCGCACAAACGCAATGGATTGGCCGTCAGGCGACCAGGCCGGGCTAAAGTCCGCATTTGAATCCCCTGTAATACGGAGCGGCTTTCCCTCGCCAATTAATTTGATATAGATGTGAGATAAGGCTAGCGGTCGGTCGCTTCTGGAACCCTCATCCCAGACATATGCCACCTGGGTGCCGTGGGGGGAAAAGCTGGGTTCTCCCTCCCATCCAGGATTCCCGGTCAGCGGCACGGGCGACAATAGCGCCGATTTGCCTTCGTTGCGCCCCACCAGCCAGATTGCTCCAGCGATTCGCGATCGGCACTGCTATCAAAGACGCCAGCGCAACAGGGGAAAGCCTTCGGACGGCAGTGGTTCCGCCGGTTTTGTTGTCGGCAACATGTTCCGCCTCGATCCTGCCAATGAACCGGTAGCCGGTCCGCGCCATCGTTTCAATAAAGCGGGGCCGGTCAGAGCTGTCGTTCAGTACTTCGCGCAATTTCCGAACGCTGCTGTTGATGGCGTTGTCAAAATCGACATGTACGCCGGGCGGCCACAAGGCGATCTGGATATGCTCCCTGGTTACGACCTCCCCAGCGTGTTCCAGCAGTGAGAGAAGAAGGCTGATCGGCTGCTGTTGCAGTTTGAGTCGCATGCCGTTCTTCCTCAGCTCGCGACTAAGGCGGTTCAGCTCGAAAGATCCAAAACGGTAAGCCGATGCGGCTGATTCGGTCCTCCGCATGCCGGTTGAGTCTAACACGCAACAGGCGGCCCTTGCAGATTACTCACTAACATCGGCCGGTCACCCATGCTCGCGCATCGATCTGCGGCAGAACAGCTGAGCTAAGAACTCCCTGCTTTTGAGCAGCTTATACGGCCAGTTAACTGCGAATTACAAATAAGCCAAATGCAATAGGGGAACTTAAATGACCTGGCGGATCTTGAGGCTCTCACGGAGCCTCTATGAAAGTATCCTTCGGAAGTTTCGGTGTAAGTATCCTGATGACGTTGCATGGAGCGGGACTCGCACGCGCCTATGTGAGGGGGCAAGCTGCCGAATACGAGCTCGTCGTTCACGTCTATAATCTGGCGAACGTATCCGACCGCACTGTTGATCGGGCGGCGCGCTGCGCCGACGCCATCCTGGCCACGGCAGGCATAGCAACAGTTTGGGTGAAAGGCCATTCCAATGCCCTCGAAGCGCGCACCCTCGATCTGAGTCGATCGGCACTGCAAAAATCCAATGAGTCTCGCATCCGCAAGGATTTGGTTCTGTTGATCTCTCGGAACGTCCCGTCGAACTACGGGAAAGGGGCCTTAGGAATCGCGCTCCCGGGCGCTCAAATCGGCGTGAGCGCTATGGTCTTCTATGACCGGCTGGAACTCCTCGCAAGAACTGTTGAGATAGAGGCTGGCTCGATGCTCGGGTTTGCAGTCGCGCATGAGATTGGGCACGTACTGTTACAGAATGCGGAACACTCCCCGCTTGGAGTGATGAAATCCCCTTGGAGCAAGGCCGATCTCCAACAGGCATCCGCGCGTCTTAGTGAGTTCACGGCCTCGGAGTGTAAAGCTATGTCCCAGCGGATTGGGCGTGCGATACCCGTGCAAACGCCCGAGCGGCCAGTAATACCTTGAGCCGAACGCAAGGCGACGCCGGAACTCCGTCCGCGTTTGGAACGGTCCGCCGGATGCTAGGATCTGTTTGGCGTCTTCAGGTGGCCGCCGTGTCCTCGGAAAGGACTGCGTCCTCCTGAAGTATTCCTCTCTGATTTGATTTCGACGAACTCTTTTCTACCCGAGCGAGCGGACACCGGGTGCATCGGAAAGGAGCTCATGTGAAACAGAATTTACCCACCCGGAGAATGCGAGAGCAACCGGATCTCGAACAACTGAAGCGGCAGGCAAAGGAGCTGTTACAGCGTTTTGCTGCCGGTCACGCCGGCGCTGCCGCAGAAGTGAACGCACAGTACCACGCTGCGAACCCAGCCACGTTTGCACTGCACGACGCGCAGCTTGTGCTTGCCCGCAGCTACGGCTTTGAAAGCTGGCCGAAACTGAAGGCCTATGTCGATGGCGTGTCGATCAAGCGGCTCGCGGACGCAGTGCAAGCAGACGATCTGGCGAAGGTGCGAACGATGCTTAAAGCGCGGCAGGAGCTTGCCGATTTGACGATGTCTTACGGTGACGAGCATCGGCCCATCCACTACGCCGTAATGCAACGATCGCCGGAGATGGTGAGACTCCTGATGCGGCATGGCGCCAGTGCCCACGAAGGAATCCATCCGCACCGGGATGCGACCACCGCTTGGACGATCGCGCAGGAGCGGGGCTATGAGGAAATCGTCTCGATCATCGCCCGGGAGGAGCAACGGCGGGGCGAGCAAACAACGGTGCCCAACGCCACGGTACCGGGTGACGAAACCGCTCGTCTGGCTGTGGCCTCCGGCGATTTGGAATGGCTGCGCGCGCAGCACGCGCAAGGCACGCTCATGAACCCGGTCCGGTGGGATGGCGGCGGCCTGCTCACTGTCGCCGTGGAGCACAATCTGCCCGAAGTACTTCGATTGCTGCTCGACTTCGGCTTTGATCCGAATGAACGAGTCTCCATAGGCGAAGGGGATTGGCTCGCATATTCGCAGGGATACCCGCTGTGGCACGCTGCGGCGCTCGGCAGGCAGGAGATGGCTGAAGTACTGCTCCAGCGTGGAGCTGATCCGAACGTGCATGTGGATTCGAGCGGCTCGTCAGTCTATAGCGCATATAGTCACAAGCAGTGGGGGTTGGTCGAACTGCTCCGCCGCCACGGCGGGCTGGTCAGTGCGGACACCGCGGCAATTTATCGTCAAACGGACCTGGCGCGCCAAATGCTCCTCGATGATGCGAAAGGGCAACTCGCACCAGGCATTGTTTCACCCGGAAAGCCGCTGGCCGAAGAGCTCCTGCATTTCGGAGCGAGCGGCGGCGATTCCGAAATCGTGCGCATGGCTCTCGAAAAGATCGATTGGCCGCGGGACGATCCTCGATGGTTTCGCCGCCTCACCGAGCCGCTCTCCTTTTGGCACCACATTCCCTGGCTGTATGCGGGCAATCGCGAATTCGATCGCGCAACATATCTTCCATGCTTCCGCCAGATTCTAAACCGCTGTGGCCCGAACCTCATTGGGAGCTTTGGGAGGAGCGCACTTCATGAGGTCGCCGCTATGGGCGCCCATGTTACAGAGGACGAGGTTGCAGCCTTCGGCGCAGCGCTCCTTGACGCCGGAGCACGAACAGTTGTGCGCGACAACATTTTGAAAAGCACGCCGCTCGGTTGGGCATGCCGTTGGGGTCGCGTCCATTTGGTGAAACTACTGTTGGAGTCCGGCGCAGACCCGGTGGAGCCAGACGCCGAGGCTTGGGCACAACCGAAAGCCTGGGCGGAGAAGAGGGGTCATGCTGGCGTATTAAAAGTCTTGCGCGAACACGGCGCCTGATCCTGTCGCGGTCTGGGTCCGCTGTAGCCTGCCCGCGCTGATCTTGCGTCACCCTCCGCTTACCTGTGCCGGAGCCGGATCGATATTGTAATTCACTCTGAAGAAGTTAGAAGGATCGTATTTCCTCTTGACGGCGGCAAGCCGCGCTAGATTGGGGCCGAAAGCTGCGTCAATGACCTCTTTGGTTTCGATGTCCAGCGCGGAAAGAACATGTGCATTTGCCGAAAATGGTTTAAGGCTTTCTTCTCCACTTCGAGCCCAGTCGCGGTGTATCGTGTCCGTCGATTCCGTCCACTGAGCGAGAAATAAAGTATCCCAGGGAAGGTCACGATGCGGGAATGCAGTGGCATCTTTGGGGACCCGTGCCGCCGCACCGCCATAGTATTCGAGAACGACGGCGGAGAGTGGGGAGGTCATGTTATTCGCATGACTGACAATCAGCTCGATCGAATCATCAGGGAGTTGTTTCTGCAGAGCGGATTTCCAGTAATTGTGATTGCCATCCGGAAAGAACGCCGTAAGGAGCGATTGCATTGCCGGAAACGGTATCGGTTGGACAGTGTCAAGTACAGGACTGCCGAATTTGCGGAGAGGTGCCAGCGCTCGCTCGCCCTCGCTGAGGTCACCGCAGTAACAAGGGATGACTCCAATAATCGGAGCACCGTCGGGAGCGTTTAACATCGCGGCATAGGCGGCAAGTTCGTCCGGGGCAGACTCAATCTGGTCGCGGAAATTGCGAATCACGTCGACCGCGGCGGCGCGAGGGTAGAGAATCAACCCGCCCAAAACGGTGTGTACCGGGCACGCTTGGAACTCGAACGACGTCACAACTCCGAAATTTCCGCCTCCCCCGCGTAGAGCCCAGAAGAGATCCTCGTTCTCACTGGCGCT
The DNA here is from genome assembly GCA_963757345.1 of Terriglobia bacterium. Taxonomy (GTDB): domain Bacteria; phylum Acidobacteriota; class Terriglobia; order Bryobacterales; family Bryobacteraceae; genus Bog-105. The sequence continues at coordinate 453,869 of CAVWRP010000021.1, forward strand.
GGCAGTTAGCACCTTGCCATCGGCAGTGACTATCTGGCAGGACAACAAATTGTCCACCGACATCCCGTACTTGCGAAGCAGCCACCCGACGCCGCCGCCGAGCGTGAGCCCGCCGATACCGGTTTTCGGAATTACTCCGCAGGGTACAGCCAGACCGAATGCATGTGTCTCCCGGTCGAGATCGGCCAGCGTTGCGCCGCCCTGGACTCGCACTGTGCCTTTCCCCGGATCGACGTACACCGAACCCATCCGCGATAGATCGATGACAATGCCGTCATCGCAAAGCGCACGGCCGCCCACGTTGTGCCCCCCGCCTCGGATTGCCGTAAGCAGGTTGTTTTCGCGTGCGAAGGTGAGGGCAGCAATGACGTCCGCGACGCCTGAGCAGCGGGCGATGAGTGCCGGATGTTTTTTGATGCTGGCATTCCAAATCCGGCAAGCCTCGCTGTACCCGGCATCGCTCGGTTCGAGCAGCTCACCGGCGAATAAGGACTTGAGAGGCTGACTGTCGAGGGTGGCCATGGTTTGAGAGCGGAGTGTATCACGAGCAAAACGGGCGTCCGCATTTGACACACTCAAGGGTGGTTGACAACACACGTCGCATTTCCTTTTGGCCGCGGCGGCGGGCGGAATCATGAGCGGCAACGACGATCGTTATTCTGCGGCCCTCGCGGACTTCAAACCAGAAGCCAGGACAGTACTCGAGAGCATTCTGGCGGACAAGAACTACCGTGGGCGAATCCCGGCTTTTGCCGTAGCTTCTCTGATGAAAACCCAGGGGCTGGCGCGCGAGGCCCTCATGCTGAAGCTGATTCCGGTCGCCAAGAGTTTTGCTCATCCTCCGTTGTCAAACTATTTCGTGGGAGCTGTGGCTCTCGGCACCAGCGGGAGTCTGTACCTGGGATGCAATATCGAGATTCCTGGAAATATGCTGGGGCTGGCGGTGCACGGAGAACAAGCCGCCATTGCGAACGCTTATATGTCGGATGAAAGCGGAGTGGAAGCGTTGACCGTCGGTGCCTCGCCCTGCGGCCATTGCCGTCAATTTCTCAGTGAAGTTTCACTCGATCTCTCGATGCGCTTAATCTTGAACAACGGTTCTGCCCTCCGGCTGTCGGAGCTTCTGCCGCAGGCGTTCGGGCCTCGGAATCTCGGTTTTGCGCAGGGATCATTCCCCGTAAAACGCACACGGTTGTCGTTCGCCTCCGCTTCGAGTGACGCCCTGGCCAACGAGGCATTGAGGGCGGCGTGCGCCGCGTACTCTCCGTACAGCCGCTCACCCTCTGGAGTTGCGCTGGCGACTGCACAAGGGCGTACCTTTGCCGGTTCCTACATTGAGAACGCGGCATTTAACCCGAGCTTGCCACCCCTGGAGACCGCCTTGGCCGGGTACTTCGCAGCAGGACGAAACGCCGGGAAGATCCAGCGAGCCGTCCTGGTCGAGGCAGAAAAGAATGGCATCAGCCACCAGTCCACCACGCGGTCTGTGCTCGAAGTTCTCGCGCCAGCCGTAAGACTGGAGACCTTTCGGTGTGTTCCGCTTAACGCGTCCTAAGGACGCCGGGTCACGGAACGGTTCACGCTTGAATTCTTCGTGCACTGCAACATCTTCAAATCCAATCGATCACCAAAGCCTTACAATCCGTTAACATCAGCTAGAGAAATAGCTGCAGTATTTCCAAAACAAATTGCCAATTCCCGGATATAATCCATTTACACAGGTTTGAGAGAGTTGGCCGTTAGGGGATTACCGCTCTCGCACTCGATCCATCGCTTACGGCATAACTCTATCGCGAACCCCAAAAGACTTGAGAGGTCTCCGTCGGCGGAGGAACTCCCGATGCCGCCGATAACCCGTATTTCCGCCGGGTCGGTTCCGGTGGCTCAGCGGCTCAGGGAGCCGGAAGGTATGGCAACTTCGGAAGTAACGTTTTCCACGGTACTGGAATTCTGAATGACGATTTCGCCCTGTGGAAGACCTTTCGCCTTACCGAGCGGCACGCCCTTCTTCTGCGCGCCGATGCGTTTTATCTTTTCAACCACACCCAGTTCTTCAACCCTGGTAATTCGGGCAACACGAATGAACATCGCTTCTCCGACCTTCGGTCAGGTTCAGTTTGCACGCGACCCGCGTCTGGTACAGCTTGAGCTGCAATACCGCTTCTGAAATGGACCGACTTTGTCAAGAGCCGCTATTCGGCTGGTGGCCGAGCGAAAACTCCTGATATTGGAACACCCACCTGCAAGTGTATCTGAGAATCAATACTCATTGAATGTCGGTGTTAAGCCAATAGTAATCGTTTCAAAGGCTTCCATCCATCGCGGTGTTGGACTTTCAATTGCCTTACAACCCTGCGACACTTTTAAAGTACTAGAATTGCACCAGTCGAATGCTTAGCCAGCATATGGCTTGGAAGTGTTAGGGGGGTAGAAATGAAAACTCTGAAGTATCAGTTGGTTGCTGTTTGTGCGTTGCTGTTATTGAGCATGCCTGCATTTCCGCAACTCACGAGCGGAAACATTACCGGAACAGTGTATGACTCCTCGGGGGCGACGATTCCCGGGGCCACTGTGGTGGCCAGGGATCTTGCAACAAATATAGAAAGCGCGACGACGACAACTAGCGCCGGGGGATACCGGTTTGAAAATCTTCCGATCGGTACTTATAACATCACGGTGACCGCCGAAGGATTCAACAAAGCTCAAGTAAACGGCGTTAATGTAGAGCTCAACCAGACGATTACAACCAACGCGACGTTGAGTATAGGTCAAGCGTCCACAACTGTGGAAGTAACTGAGTCCGCGGCCGCCATCGACACGACGACTGCGCAGGTGCAGACCACATATCAAGCCAAACAGTTGGCCGATCTGCCATCGGCGAGTAGTGGCTCGGGCGTGATTAATCTCGCACTGTTAAACGCCGGTGTCACGACTTCAGGGGGGTCGGGATACGGCACCGGTCCATCGGTCGGAGGCCAACGCCCGACCAATAATAGCTTCACCATCGAGGGCATCGACAACAATGCCTTGAGTGTGACTGGGCCGGTCGTCACAGTTCCTAACGATGCCGTGTCCGAGTTTAGTATCCTGCAGAATCAGTTTTCTCCGGACTTCGGCCACTCTTCTGGCGGCCAGTTTAATCAAGTAGTCAAGAGCGGAACAAATGAGTTCCATGGGATGGCATATGATTACTTCCAGAATCGCAATCTGGATGCCGCCGACAACCTAAACTACGTTCAGGGCAATCCCCTGCATCCGCGCTTCGACAGCAACCGCTTTGGCGGCAATTTCGGTGGCCCAATCAAGCGCAACAAATTGTTCTTCTTCGGAGATTACGAATACCAGCCGACTGGCAATGTGTCATCGTTGGCTTACTACGCTCCAACCGCTGCAGGATACGCTACGGTGAGCGCGCTGCCAGGCATCAATCAGACGAATCTCTCACAATTTCAGAAGTACCAGGGGACCGGAGCCGCTGCAGTGGACCCCGCCACCTTGCCGTTTGGCGCTCCAGTCTTAGTTGCTCCGAGGCCAGGCAGCAATGAAAGTTTAGGGAACGGTGTGTTCGCGCCTGGCGGAACTGGCGCGATTTCCATCCCTATGGGACTGATATCTTCCGCTCCACCTAGTTTTCAAAATGCAGAATTCGGCGTTGGCTCAATCGATTACAACATTTCTGACAAAGACTCTCTCCGCGGGCGATTCATTTTAAACCGAATAGGGACCGTTGACGCAACCGGTTTCCCGTCCGTGTTCTATGGGATCCAGCCAACCAACTCCTACATCGCTACGCTCTCGGAATATCACACGTTTACTCCCACGCTGATCAATGAGTTTCGATTCGGCTACAACCGCCAAAACCAGACGTTTCCCCTCTTCGGGAATCAATCGTTCCCCGGGCTGGACTCCTTCCCGAACATCGATGTTTTCGAACTGAACGCTGCATACGGTCCAGACCCGAACGCCCCGCAATACACGATTCAGAACTTGTATCAGCTCACCGATAACGTGACGTGGACGAAAGGAAACCACAGTTTCAAGTTTGGCTTTGATGGGTGGAACGCAATATCGCCTTCACATTTCGTCCAGCGTTCGCGAGGAGATTACGAGTGGAGTTACCTTTCCGACTATCTGTATGACAACAATCCTGATGGAATCGCGCAACGTGGACTGGGCAATTCTAGCTACTATCAAAATCAGCAGCTCTATGGTTTCTACGTAAATGACAACTGGAAGATCAGGCCAAACCTCGCGATCAACCTCGGAGTACGGTACGAGTACCAGACCGTCCCGCTCAGCGAGAATACGCAAGATCTAAACGCAAGCGCCAGCGTTCCTGGTTTGATGGTATTCAGGTCGCCTACTGCCCAAAAGGCTAACTTCATGCCTCGTGTCGGCTTTGCGTATTCACCGGGAATCAGCGGCAAGACGTCGATCAGGGCCGGCGTCGGTCTCACCTATGACGTGCTCTACGATAACCTCGGTACGCTTAGCCTGCCTCCGCAACTCAGCACCACGGTCGACGTAACCGGCTTGGACGCGACTGGTTTTCTGGCGGGCGGAGGTATTCTCCCAAACACCTCGATTGCAATTCCTGAAGGTGCAGATGCTCGGCCTGTAACTTCAGGCTTCATCCCGGATCAGAAACGCCCCGCAGCGTACAACTGGAACATTGGAATCCAGCACCAGTTCGGTAGCAATTATGTGTTCGAGAGTCGATATCTTGGAACGCGCGGCCTATATCTTCCCTACCAGGTTCAGTTGAACCGGCAGCCGACTGTCAATGCCTCAAATGCACTGCCTGTGTATTTCAGCCAGCCCAGTCAGGCTACGCTGGATGCTTTGCCCAATACCTCGGCAAGCCTTCAGACCGCATTCGCCAATGGCGGCAGCATTGTACCTGCCTTTGCGAATGCAGGCTTCACTGGACTAATCACCGCGTTCATGCCGCAGGGAAATTCCATCTATCACGGATGGGCCAACCAGTTGAGCCGGCGTTTCTCCAATGGCTTGCAATTTCAAGGGTCATACACCTGGAGCCACAATATCGATGATTCGACCAATGCGCTGAATTCGACGGTGTTGGCTCCGCGCCGGCCGCAGGATTCTCAAAATCTAAGGGCGGAGCGTGCCTCATCGTTACTCGACTATCGCAATCGCATCGTGATGCAGATGATCTACGATGTTCCATTTTTCAAGAATCGCAACTGGTGGATGAAAAACATCATAGGAAACTGGGAAATCGCACCGGTGTATATCTACCAATCGGGTCAGCACGTAACACCTCAGAGCGCCATAGATTCGAATCTCAACGGCGACAGTGCTCCAGACCGGGTTATCGTCAATCCTGCCGGCAACCGCAATTTAGGAACAACGGCGACCGCTCTCACGAACAGCGCGGGAGATACAACGGCATATTTGGCAGTGGACCCAAACGCTATGTTCGTCGCAGCCCCGAAAGGAACGCTCGCGACCAGCGGACGTAGTCTCCTGAATCTTAACCCCATCAATAACATTGATTTGACCCTGGTGAAACGGATCGCCATAACCGAACGCTTCAGGCTGGAGTTCTCCGCTCGGGCAATCAACATTTTCAATCATCCGCAGTATACGGGCGGATACCTCAGCGATGCCGGTTCATTTGGTGGTTCAGGCGGAATCGGAGCCGGAGGTGGATATGCACAGGGTTCAATCGACGGGAATTTAGTGCGCAGCGCCATAGAACCTCAAAGCTCCATCTTCCAACAATGGAGCCAGGCATTCTCCAGCAACCCGCGCTCGATGCAACTGGCTCTGAAGCTGATCTTCTAGAGCAGCTCCCGGTCAGATTAAAAAACGGGAGGAGCATTTGTTCCTCCCGTTTTGTTTAGGTCCATGGTCCTTCTTGACTCTAGTACCAATTGACCTAGTACCAAGGACGCATTGTCTACCATGGCCTTTTCTCCGCCAAGGCTAAGTTGTATAGTTTCTACATTCGTGTGTAATCGTGCCGGCCTAGCCGGCCATTAGGGGAGGTTACATGTTTGAATCCAATCTCTTAGCTCGCGTCTGGAATAATCCGCTCGCCGGCAGTACTCTTTCCTGTGGCAGTTTGCTTTTGCGGGCTTTACGCCAAGGCTTAGCAAATCACTCCACAAGGCTCGTCAGAATCTCGCTTCCATCGTCGATTCTGCTTCTCGCCTTGAGCCTGACGTGCGTCCAGTCAATTGCTCAGACCACGAGTGGCGAGCTTTTGGGTACCGTAATTGATGCCTCAGGCTCTGGCATTCCCGGGGCCAACGTTGAAGCAACCAACATCGACACAAATGTTAGTGCTTCCACGCGAACAAGCGAGAGGGGTGACTATCGGCTGGGAAACCTGCTCGTGGGGCGCTACAACTTGACGGTTTCCGCCCCCGGATTCGCCGCAGCGAAACTGGCAAATATCGATGTTCAATTGAACGCTACCCAGACCGCGAATGTCACGCTGCAGGTAGGGCAGGTCGCGACCACCTTGGAGGTAAGCACCGCTGGCGTCGCCATTGACACCACCACGGCGCAAGTGCAAACAAGCTTCGATTCTCGCCAGATCGTCAACATGCCGATCATCGAAAACTCCACTGGTCTTTTCGGCGCCGTGCAGCTCTCGCTGCTGAGCTCCGGCGTTTCCTCGAATGGCGGTGTCGGACAGGGCACGGGCCCTTCGGTTGGAGGGCAGCGTCCGATGAACAACAACTTCACCATCGAAGGCGTGGACAACAACAACAAGGCCGTCACTGGTCCGCTGGTGTACGTGCCCACGGAGGCTACCGCAGAATTTACATTGCTGCAGAACCAATTTGCCCCCGAGTATGGCCATTCGACCGGCGGCCAGTTCAACACGATTATTAAGAGCGGCACAAACGAAGTGCACGGCAGCCTGTACGAATACTTTCAGAACCGTAATTTGAACGCCGTGGATCAGGCTTTCGCTCGCCAGGGCTTCCGTTCCAATCCGCGTTTCGACCAGAACCGTTTGGGCGCCACTATCGGCGGGCCCATCATCAAGAACAAGCTTTTCTACTTCGGTGCCTTTGAGTACGCTCCGCTCGGTCAGGCTCTCACAGTGTCATCGCCGATTTATGCGCCAACTGCCACGGGTTACGCCCAATTGGCGGCAATGCCCGGTCTTTCGCAGACCAACCTGAGCGTTTTGCAAAAGTACATGCCGGCGGCGCCGGCTAACGATCAAGGCTCGATCCCGGTTCAGGGTCAGAATATCCCGATTGGTACTTTCCCCATAAGCGGCGCGTTTTTCACTAATCAGTACAGCGGTCTGGCATCGGTCGATTACAACATCTCCGATCGGGACCAGCTTCGTGGCCGTTATGTCCAAAACAAGAACGACTCCCTGGATAACTTCGCCAACCTTCCGGCGTTTTGGACTACCCTTCCCCAGCGCTACTATCTCGTTTCTTTGGCGGAGTTTCACAACTTTACGCCGAATGTGATAAACGAGCTGCGTCTCGCTTACAACCGCTTCAATCAGACTTTCGTCGTTCCGCCAGACAAGTTTCCGGGTTCGGATGCCTTTCCAAACCTCACAATCGACGACTTGAACTCTGCCAATATCGGCCCTGACAGCAGCGCGCCGCAATATGCCATCCAGAACACGTACCAATTAGTGGAAAACATTAGCTGGACGAAAGGTGCTCACAGCTTTAAGTTCGGCTATGATGGGCGCAATTCGATCAGCCCCCAGCACTTCATCCAGCGTGAGCGGGGCGATTATGAGTGGAGCAGCTTGGAGTCGTACCTGCAGGACCAGGTTCCCGACGTTTTTGCAGAGCGCAATTTCGGCAGCACTACCTATTACGGCAACCAGTGGGCGAACTACCTTTATGCGAACGACAACTGGCGCATTCGCCCCAATCTGACCGTCAATCTTGGCTTGCGTTGGGAGCGCACCTCCGTTCCGCTCACCCAAAGCTTGCAGTCGCTCAACGCCATATCGGATGCCCCGCCGCTGATCACATTCCACGCGCCGGCAACTGCGAACAAGAACTTCGCGCCACGCGTCGGCATTGCATATTCTCCCGGGAATAGCGGCAAAACCTCGATTCGAGCCGGCTTTGGCATGGCTTACGATGTGATCTTCGACAATGTCGGGTCAACCGCCTATCCGCCGCAGTTGAGCTCGACCGCAGATGCGAACAACTATCCCGATGTCTTTGTGCAGCCTTTCATGGCGAAAGGCGGCATTTTCCCCGGCAGCGTCCCCTCCGGCAGTAATCTTTCTCAGGCGGACGCCCGAGCCGCAACCTCGAGCTACATCTACGACCAAAAGCTGCCGTACTCCCTTCAGTGGAATTTCGGAATCCAACACTCATTTGCGAAGGACTATACCTTCGAAGTCCGGTACCTGGGCAGCCGGGGGGTTCATCTGCTTGTTCAGCAGCAGATCAACAAATACGCCAGAGTCACGCCAACCAGCTTCCTGCCCACGTATTTACAGGCTCCCTCTCAGGCTCAGCTCAACGCGCTGCCGCTGACACTCGACGACATCGAGGCCGTTTCCAACAATCCGGTGTACGGGCCACTAGGATTCCTCGGCAACATAACCGCTTGGCCGCCGGTTGGAAATTCCGTTTATAATGGCCTCGCGTTGCAGTTGAACCGCCGGTTTGCCAATGGTTTCCAGATGCTCGGTTCTTATACCTGGAGCCACAACATCGACGACAGCACTGCCACTCACTTTTCGACCTATCTTACACCGCGCCGCCCGCAGGACTTCCAAAACCTGCGGCCGGACCGGGCGTCCTCGGCCCTGGACCGGCGGCAGCGCCTCACAATTAGTGGGCTATGGGAAGTGCCATTCTTCAAACAATCCAACAGTTGGATGGCGAGGAACTTGCTCGGCAACTGGCGGCTTGTCAGCACCTACACCTACGAGTCCCCCGAGTACGTCGAAGCGCAAAGCGGGATCGATTCCAACCTGAACGGCGACTCGGCCGGTGACCGCACCGTCCTCAATCCATCGGGTGACGCGCATAAGGGCAGCGATGTGACCGATCTCACGAATTCTGCTGGCCAGACTGTAGCCTATCTTGCCGATGACCCGAGCGCCCGCTACATTAGAGCCGGCCTGGGCGCCCTTGCAACGTCCGGCCGGAATACGATCCCCACACGACCGATTAATAACTTCGATATGTCGATCGGCAAACGTTTCAATATCACAGAATCGAAATCGATCGAGTTCCGGGCAGATGCCTCGAACATTTTCAATCATCCGCAGTACACGCCGGGTTATGTCAATTCGGTGCGATTGACATCCCAGATCACTTCACGGTCTTTTCTTCTTCCGAGCAACCCTACCTTCCAGGATTGGACGAGTAATTTCTCCAGCAATTCACGAAACATGCAGCTCGTGTTGCGATTTGTGTTCTGATCCCCAAATCCTGGGACGGGGCTGGAGCGTTGGGCTCCAGCCCGCTTGGATCATCGTCCGCCGCTCCGCCACCCGGTAAATTCCGTCTTCCGCACCGTTCCAGGACCCGTTACCATCAAAGTAACGGGCCTGTCGCATGATTCTCTCCCCAACCATCGCCGACGAAATTGCCGAACTCAAGGGTCAGCGGCGTGCCACCATCCTGGCCCACCATTACCAGGATGCCGAGATTCAGGAAATTGCCGATCATATCGGTGACAGTCTGGAGCTCGCTCGCGTAGCCCAGAAGTTCGACGGCGATGTCATTGCGTTCTGCGGGGTCAAATTCATGGCCGAGACCGCCAAGGCTCTGAACCCGAATCGAACCGTCGTATTGCCGGACATCCATGCCGGCTGCAGCCTGGTCGATAGCTGCCCGGCCGAAGGCGTCCGCGCTTTTCGCCGCAAGCACCCCGACCACGTCGTCGTCAGCTATATCAACACCTCGATCGAAGTGAAGGCCGAAAGCGACATCCTCTGCACCTCGCGCAATGCCGTGGCGATTGTAAATTCCATTCCCGCGGAGAAGCCTATTCTCTTTCTGCCCGATATCAATCTTGGTAACTACGTCAAGAAGCAGACGGGCCGTAAGAACATGCAGATCTGGCAGGGCGCCTGCATCGTCCATGCCACCTTCCCGGCGCGACGTTTGGCCGCCGCGCGCTCCGAGCATCCCCACGCGCTCGTCGCCGCCCACCCGGAATGCCCGCCCGACGTCCTTCGTATGGCAGACTTCATCGGCTCTACCTCAGCCATCATCGACTGGTGCACCGCCCAGAGCGCCGAAGAATTCATCGTCATGACCGAGAGCGGCGTTCGTTACTCGCTGGAAAAGTTTAGCCCCGGTAAGCGGTTTTTCTTTGTGGCTAACGAAAACTGCAACTGCAGTGAATGTCCCTACATGAAGATGAACACGCTCGAAAAGCTCCGCGACTGCCTGGAGACGCTGGAACCACGCATCGAGCTTCCGGCAGAACTCATGGAACGCGCGCGACTCCCGATTGAGCGTATGCTAGCTGTAAAGTAGTGAGCCAGCTAGTTCAATTCGGGCCGCCTGTCACATCTCCCGCTCTGCAAACAACTGGTTTAGTTTCAGATACATACGGCAGAATCCACTCCGATTTGCGCATCAGCGTGACAGATCGTTGCAACATCCGTTGCTTCTACTGCATGCCAGAGTCGGTGGCTTCGTTCCAACCGATTTCTGACCTCTTAACTTTTCCGCAGATCGTTCGCGTTGCGGAGACAGCCGTCCGCCTTGGTTTTCGAAAGATTCGCTTGACGGGCGGAGAACCCCTTCTGCGTCCGAAACTTACGGAGCTTGTGGCTTCGTTCCGCAATTTACCGGGCCTCGAAGACTTGGCGCTGACGACGAATGCGGTCCTGCTTGAAAAGTACGCCCGCCCGCTCTTCGATGCTGGATTACGGCGCTTAAATGTGCACCTGGATACACTCGACCGGGAGAGGTTTCAACAGCTCGCCCGGCGCGACGAATTGCCGCGTGTCCTTCGCGGGATCGACGCCGCCCTGGAAGCTGGCTTCGTTTCTATAAAGCTGAACGCCGTTGCTCTGAAAGGAGTTACGGAGCGCGATTTGATTCCGCTCGTCCGCTTTGCCCGCGAGCGGGGAATGGAAGCCCGCTTCATCGAGTTCATGCCCCTCGATGCCCAGCAGATCTGGTCGCTCGACCGTGTGCTGACGGCAGACGAGATGATTGCTCGATTGTCCAAAGAATTCGGACCTCTGACTCCCGTGCCGGACGCCGACCCGCGCGCCCCCGCCACCGAGTATCAATTCTCAAACGGCGAGAAGGTCGGCTTCATCGCTTCCGTAAGCCGTCCTTTTTGTATGAACTGCAACCGGCTGCGACTCACCGCGGATGGCAAGCTGCGTTACTGCCTCTTCGCCCATGAAGAGACAGATATCAAATCGTCGCTGGACGATCCGCAGGCTCTCGAATTAGCAATCCGTTCGACAGTTTGGAAGAAGTGGGTCGGGCATGAGATCAACCTGCCAACGTTCATCCCGCCCGAACGCCCGATGTATTCAATAGGCGGCTAACGCCGGCCGCCGTTCATCACCCGCAGCAGAATATTCAAAGTCGCCACAAACACGTTGAAGACCCCGGCGAAAAGCATTAGCGCGCCCGGAATCGGGCTATCGATATAAGGCGAGCGCAAAACACTGCTGGTCGAAAACACCAGCGTGAAAACGCCAAGCGCTCCGATCCCCACCGCGATGAGGATGCCGATAAAGCCTATGTTGAGGAAACTGTTCAGGATGACCGCCCCCATGATCGAAAAGAAAAGGCCGACCATCAATCCGCGCGGCGCGGAGAAGGTGCGCCCGGATAGCATCACGTATAACGTGACACCGATAAATACGAAGGCCGTGATGCCTAGCGCAACGCCGATAAGGTCTGGCGCGATACGCCGCGCCACCCAGAGCAGCGGAGACATGGCAATCCCGGAAAGGAACCCGTCACCCACCAGCGCGCTGACGCCGAGCACAGGATTGTGGCGAGCAGCAATCGCAATACGAGGAACAATGTTCAGCAGAAGGATGGCGACGATCCAACCCATCCACCCTGAGAAGAAGCGGGCAAGCGTGTCTGAGGTCGCGCCTATATAACCTCCGGCGAGCGCGCTAAACACGCTCAGACCAAACAGAATGTAAGTCTGTTTGATCACTGCGGCGTTTTGCGCGGTCAAAGAGGTCGAGCCGGTGAGCTTGTCCCACACTGAATCGGGCTGCTGCTGATAGGTATTCATTTGGATGAGGTTACTCCTCATCTATAAGAATACCGTTAGATCGGAACTTTGGACGCCCCGGCCGCTGGTTCGCAATCATAAAATACCGGTGTGATCTGGAAGCGTTCTTCATAGGCCGACGTAAGAGCGCTGCGAAATGAGTCAACCGCCTCCGGCGCCACCAGGTTCACAGTGCATCCGCCAAATCCGCCGCCAGTCATGCGCGCGCCATATACGCCGCGAACTTGCATGGCTCTTTCAACCAGGAAGTCGATTTCTTCACAGGTGATCTCGTAGTCATCTTTCATGCTTCGATGTGAGGCGAGAAAAAGCTTCCCCATGGCAACGAGGTCGTGCGACCGTGCAGCCGCCCCCAGCTGCAGCACGCGCTCCGAGTCCGAGATGATGTGGCGCGCGCGCCGCCGCGGAACTTCCGGAATTGCATCTTTCGTTTCCTCGAAAATTGCGGGGGTTACATCGCGCAAGGTTTGCACCTCGGGATGGGTTCGTTGAATCGCTTCGACTGCCGTTCGGCATTCCGCTACGCGCTCCCGGTACGCCGAGGTTCCCAATTCATGTTTCACCAGCGAGTTCACCGCCACGATACGGACCTCTGGCGGAAGCCCTACATACTCGTGCTTAAGACTGCGGCAATCCAGTTGAATGGCGGCATCTTCGCGCCCAAAGACACTCGCATATTGGTCCATGATGCCGCACGGCATTCCCACAAACTGCGATTCTGCGCGTTGCCCAAGGCGTGCGATTTCGAGTGGTTCGAGTTTGCGATCGCCGAGCAAAGCAAATGCCGTTGCAATCTCGATTGCCGCCGACGAGCTGAGACCGGAACCGGACGGCACGTCGCTCGCAATATAAAGGTCGCACCCTCCTAGCGGAACTGCGGCTCGCACAAGTTCGCGCGCCACACCTACGACGTAATCGTTCCAGGCGCGAAGCGGGCTTGCTTCACCGAGTTCTGCAATTGGAACTGCCAGTTCGGAATCCAGATCTCGCGAGTATATGTGCAACTTGTCATGCGTCGCCGGAGCGATCGCAACGTAGCACGCCATGTCGAGCGCAATCGGAAAAACGAAACCCAGATTGTAATCGGTATGCTCGCCGATCAGATTGACCCTGCCCGGGGCACGAAATAACTCGGGTGTGGATGCTGTCCCGAACTTGCTCGCGAACTCCTTTACGATTTTGCCCGGTACGATAGCCAAAGCATAACTCCTCCGAAAACCAGCATCGTCGAGCCGCACCAGAGATTCACATTTGTACCTGCGTCAAGTGGCGCGCGTACCTCCGGGTGCACGAGGCCGTAGATCGCTAGAATCAAGCCAAGTAATCCGAAAAGAAAACCCATCGGTCGCCGTAAATCGTCCATGATGGTCTACCAGAAAAGGATGTTCACGATCACGAGTATTCCTAGAACGACAACCGCAAGCGGTCCGGGCCGTTTGTACCAGACGGTACTCGCCTCGTGCGGTATGTCCGTAAATCCGTAGACCAGGTTGTGAAGATCACTCTCGCGCCTGGGCCGCGTGACAATGCTAACGAGAAAAGTCACCACAAAGCAGACTACGAAAGCGATGATCGCAATCCAAAAATTCTGCGCCATGGTCGACGGGAACTCATACAGCTTGCCGAGCCATCCCCCCTTGTTTTCCGCAACTGTCAAGCCGAGGGTCAGCCCGCCCCCGATCAGCCCGGTCAGCAAGCCCCAAAAGGCTCCGTCACCGGTGGTGCGTTTCCAGAACATGCCCAGAAGAAAGGTCGCAAATAAAGGTGCGTTCACAAAGGCGAAGATGAGCTGCAGGAAATCCATGATGTTGTTGAAGGCGGTTGCGAGGTACGCAGTGCCGACCGAGAGCGCTACACCGACTACTGTCGTAACGCGCCCCACCCACAGATAGTGGCTGTCCGGCGCGTCGCGTTTGATGTAGCTCTGGTAGAGATCGTAGGTGAATACCGTGTTGAAAGCGGTGACGTTTCCAGCCATACCCGACATGAACGACGCCATCAGCGCCGTTAATCCGATACCGAGCATCCCGGCCGGGTAGAACTGCGCCATCAGCGTGGTAAGCACCAGGTCGTAGTTGTAGCCGCCGCCCGCCTTCACGGGAAGTGTGTACCCGCTCGACATGTTCATCAAGGCGACAGCCGCTACGCCCGGCAGGATGACCACAAACGGCATGAAAATCTTCGGAAATGCCGCAAATAAAGGAGTCTGTCGCGCTCCGGCCATGCTGTCCGCCGCCATCGCCCGCTGCATGACAAGAAAATTCGTGCACCAGTAACCGAACGAAAGCGCAAATCCAAGTCCGAAGAACAGGCCGAAGAATTGAACGCCCATCGGATTTTCGCTCGCGTGCCCGACGTATTTCCAGGTGTGCGTCATCACCGGCTGCAAACGGGCTGCAATCCCCGACCAGCCGCCCGCTTTCGCGACCGACAGTATGGCGAGCGGCGCGAACCCGAGCACAATCAGGAAAAACTGAACGACTTCGTTATAAATCGCGCTCGTCAGCCCTCCGAGCAAGGTATATACGAGCACAATCGCCGCCGAGAGCAGCACCGAATTGGTAAAGCTCCAGCCCAGCACTAGCTCGAACAACAACCCGAGCGCATACATGCTGATTCCGGACGAGAAAACGGTCATCACCGCGAACGTAACCGCGTTCAGGCCCCGCGTTTTTTCGTCAAACCGCAGCTTGAGATATTCGGGCACGCTCCGGGCTCGGCTGCCGTAGTAGAACGGCATCATGAAAACACCCACAAACACCATCGCCGGCACGGCGCCCAGCCAATAGAAATGCGCCGTCATAATGCCGTATTTGGCCCCCGAGGCGCACATGCCGATCATTTCTTGCGCTCCCAGATTGGCCGCGATAAAAGCTAGGCTGGTGATCCATACAGGAACGGAATTCTTGGAGGTAAGGAAGTCTTCGCTCGTCGAAATCTTCTTTTTTGCAAGCCATCCGATGCCGAGAACAAAGGCAAAGTAAATGATCAGACTTACATAGTCGATTGCTTTCAGGGTCACCAGGCAACTCCGCCCGGCAATTGTATCGCAGGGTATTTACACGGTTGCCATAAATTGGTTACACCACCTCGCCCTGGATGGGCGTACAATTAGGGCACGGGAATGCGATCAGTATCGCTGTTCAGCATGGTTCGAACCCCGCGGGCAAAGGAGTTGCAATTATGAATCGCGCGTTGCCGACGGCGGCGAAGATCCTGACCGGGATTCTTTTGACCGCTACATGTGCGCTGCCTCAGGCTTATACAATCTCTGCCAAGCCTGGAGTTATCAACTACATTGAAGGAAACGTTTTCTTGAACGGGAAACCGGTCTCGGCTGGCAGCGTCAAGACTGCCTTCGTGAACGCCAGCGACATTATCTCGACCGATATCGGCAAAGCTGAAGTCTTACTCACGCCCGGTGTGTTTCTCCGGCTTGGCAACAACACGCAGGTTCGCATGGTGGCCCCCTCCTTAACCGATACGCAACTCGAGATCAAGGCAGGCGAAGCTATGGTCGAGGCGGACGACATTGTCAAGGACAGCCGCATCACCGTACTTTCTGGCGTCGGTTCGCTCCAGGTCGATCGCAATGGTCTTTACCGGATCTCGGCTGGGCCGGATGCCTCTGTTGCTGTCCTTGAGGGCAAAGCGACCTTCTACAACGGCGATCGCAAGACCGATATCGGAAAAGGTCACGAGCTGTTCATTGCTGAGGGCAAAAACAAGAAGTTCGACACAAAGAGGGACGACGATCTCTATGCCTGGAGCAACGTACGTTCCGAATACAATGCTGCTTCAAGCTATCAGGCGGCAAAAGATATAAATACGTCGAGCTACGGAGGTGTGTGGGGCGGCTATGGCTTTGGCGGCTTCACGAACCGTGGTTGGCTCTGGAACTCCGCGTTTAACAGCTGGTCCTGGTTGCCCGGCGACGGCGCCTTCTATAGCCCGTTCGGATACGGCTTTTATAGTCCCGGCTATATCGGTTATGCTCCCCTGATCTACGCGCCCATCTATGGTTATGGTGGGCGGCCGGTGTCAGGTGGCGGAGGCGGCGTAGCCGGCTCGAAACCTCCTGTCACCCGTCCAGTTCCTGTAAATGCGGCGCGACCGCCCGCTGTCGGCGCCAATATCAGTTCCCCGATGGCAAGCCAGGCGGCTCGCACTCAGGCCCTCCATTCCGTCTCTTCCACCGGCGGATTCAGAACATCGTCGGGAGCAGTCGTGCCGGCCGGTCGTGCGGCGGGTGCTGCTGGATATGGTGGCGGCGGACGTGCT
Organism: Terriglobia bacterium; assembly: GCA_963757345.1. Classification (GTDB taxonomy): domain Bacteria; phylum Acidobacteriota; class Terriglobia; order Bryobacterales; family Bryobacteraceae; genus Bog-105. The sequence continues at coordinate 470,366 of CAVWRP010000021.1, forward strand.
GCGCCCGGCGCTGCGAGCTCTGGTGGACGTTCTTCGGGCAGCTTCGGCGGGGCAGGGGCAGGTCCAGGCGGAAATGCCGGCGCGGGTGCGCGCGGCGGCGCTCCGGCGGCGAGCGGCGGCGGCAGTCGCCACTAATCGGAGCATGCCTTATCTTCTGAAAACTGAACCTGAGGCTTATTCTTTCGACAATCTCGAGCGCGACCGCGAAACGATCTGGGATGGCGTCACGAACCCTACCGCCGTTCGTAACCTGCGCGAAATGAAGCCCGGCGACGATCTGGTGATTTACCATACCGGCGACGAGCGCCAGGCCATCGGAACTGCTACCGTTTCGAGCGTCAAAACCGAGAACCCGAAGACTCCTGAAGTGCGCATCAAAGTCGGTAAGCGTCTTTCCAACCCCCGAACGCTCGCCTCGATCAAGGAGCATAAACTCTTTGCCGATTCCCCGCTGGTGAGGCAGGGACGCCTTTCCGTGGTACCCCTCACAGCCGCGCAGTTTAGCTGGCTTTCCGGCAAATAACGTTCTGAGCTGCCGCCGTAGATGCGGGACACTAAAATGATATGTCGCAATCCTCCGTTATTGTTCGTAATCCGGAGATTCTGGGGCGGAGAGCCGGTATTCGCCGGCACTCGTGTCCCTTTCCGGGCGCTACTCGACTATCTCGAAGGCGGCGACACACTGGATGAGTTCTTGGACCACTTCCCCGGTGTCACGCGAGAGATAGCCATAGCCGCGCTCGAAAACGCTAAGGAGTCACTGCTTGCACGCATTGCATGAACATCCTGCCCGACGAGTGTGTTCCTCGACCCTTTTGCCGGAGTCTTATTCCGGAACATAGCTGCCAGGCAGCCTCAATCAATCGCCAATTCCGGAAGGCGGTACGCCTGCGGACGCCTTAGCCAATACAATCGATCTCGCGGTCCTGTGCGACAAACTCGGATATGAGCGCTATTGGCTGGCCGAACATCATGGGACACCGGCACTCGCTTGCAATAGTCCGGAGGTTCTAGCTAGTAGGCCCGGTGGCAGCGGCAACGGAGCGCATTCGGGTGGGAGGCGTCGGTAGGGCCGCGGGAACAAGCCGGAACGTTGCAGCGTGACCGGAGACAGGCTGCACCGGATGATTTTCCGGAACAGCTAAGCGAACTTTTACACTACGTGGGAATGCCGTCCGAGGCGAATGTCGCCTCAGGCTTTGAACCATTGGCGTCATTCCCAACAGCGGCTGTGCGCCCCGAAACGTGGCTGCTCGGATCTTCACTGCCCAAGCGCCATCTGGGCTGCCGAATTAGGGCTGCCTTATTGCTTTGGCGATTTCATCAACCCGGAGGGCATCGAGATTGCCCAACACTATATCCGGGCATTTCAACCTTCGCGCCCGCTAAAAGAAACCGCGAGTCGGCGTCGCAGTTTGGACCATTTGCGCGGAAACGGACGACGAAGCAAGCGAGCTGTCACTGAGTGCGCGTATGATGATGGCTCTTCTCTTCAGAGGAAAGCTGATCCCGGTACCCACCGTTGAGCGGGCTCAACGGTTTCTTCAGGACGAAAGAGTTCCGCTCGAAATGCTCGCCGCGGGACGGCGCTTTATCACTGGTTCACCACGCAGCGTAAGAGCTGCAATAGAAGACCTCGCCGGACACTACGGTGCTCAGGAGGTCTTTTTAGTCAATATTCTGCACAGGCACACAGCCCGCAGGCGTTCATACGAACTGCTCGCAGCCGAGTTCCAATCGTTAAACTCGTCCATCCGCGAGCATACCTTCGCGGGGTGAAAGGACGTTCGCAGCTTACTCCGGCTTGCGTTTTCGAGGACGCCGTGCGGCCCCGGCTCCCGAAGGAGGACGCTTGCGAGCCGGCAGTTTTTTAGGTTTGGGCGGCGGCGGGTTGGGCTCGAAAATAGTCGGCTGACCCTCCACAATGGGTTGCGGTTCGTCTTGCTCTTCGTCTTCCACAACCGGCTCGGGCGGACGATCCGGTAATGCCGGCGGATAAAACTCTGCGCCAAGCTGGACGATCAGACCACGCTCCTCATCGGGTTCGGTCCGTACGACCGTCTTATCCTGCGCGTAATTCAGAAACTCAGAAAATTGCTGGAAGCCAAAGCGGGGGAGATTGAATTCCGGATGCTCCTCCTGCATCCATCGCTCTAGCTCTTCGGCTGAGGCACCCTCCTCGAGTTCCATACGGTGCGTTTCCAAGACATCACGCAACGAAGGAAGCGCTTCTTCTGGACGCGGCGCCGCTTTCTCGGGGCCACCGCCGCCCCGGCGTTCGATGACGTACCTGCCGCCCGATCCGCTGACGTTAATGAAGTCGCCTTTCTTCAGCTTGTCGACGAAATCCGAGAAGCTGCCTGCACCATAAGCGCGTTCACTGAAGGCAGGGTCGAGCTGCAGCATGGTGCTCTTCAATAAGCCGAGCTGGGGCTGCACCGCACGCCGTTCGAGCACCTGCAGCGCCCGCTCAACCAGCGGAAGAGCCTGGGTGAGTTCAAGCGGCGCCGGCCGTGGTCCTCTTTCTTTCTTGTCTTTCCGATCGCGATCCGGACGATCCGGCCGATCCTGCCGGTCCATGCGGTCGCGCCGGTCGGGCATCGGTTGAGCCACGATCCGGTCTCCGTCTTCAAGCAAGGATTCATAGCTCACAAATTCATGGCAGTTCTGCTGCAGAATCGTGCTCGTGAACGCTTTGCCGCCAACCACAAAAACGGTCTTGCCGTACTCCTTCAGTTTGTTTACCAGCGGGATGAAATCGCTATCTCCGCTGATAATGGCGAAGGCGTTGACGTGTGCATGCGTAAACGCCATCTCCAGGGCATCAAGCGCCAGATTAATATCCGCGCCATTCTTATCGCCACGCGGCGAGGGGATGCGTTGCACCATCTGCACTGCATTTTCGGCCATTTGCCGGGTAGCGCCCTCCTGGCGCCCCCAATTCGCGTAAGCGAACTTTGCGACAATGTCGCCTCGCTCTTTTAAAGCGCCAAGGGCGAGTGACACGTCGAATTCGCGGCGCAGCGTTGATTTGACACCGATTTCTATGTTGTCGTAATCAACAAAGATCGCGATATTCAGTCTGTCTTGCATCTATTTCCTTTTCCGTCCGCTTCGCTATTTCCTGCGGAAATGCATTGCGGATCTTGCCGAGCCTCAAGGCTCAGGCTATTTGTTTCACAGAATCGCGAATGAATTGAATGATCTTTTGAAGCGAGGCGCCAGGCTGAAAAACTTCAGCAACGCCCAGCTTCTTGAGTTCGGCAGCATCGTCGTCGGGTACAATCCCGCCGACAATAACCAGCACATCATCCATCTCCTTTTCGCGCAGTAACTCCATCACGCGCGGCACAATTGCATTGTGCGCACCCGAAAGGATGGACAGGCCAATAACTTGAACATCCTCCTCCAGAGCTGCGTTGACGATCATCTCCGGTGTCTGCCGAAGACCCGTGTAAATTACCTCCATGCCAGCGTCGCGCAAGGCACGTGCAATGACCTTAGCGCCGCGATCGTGTCCATCGAGGCCCGGTTTGGCGACGAGTACACGTATGGCGGAGTACATACTTACACTTTCCAGATTATAAAACGTGGCGCCGGGACGACATGCCTGCGCGCCTTTTCAAGCAAGGCATTGCTTACTCAAAGGTTCGCGGCGAGAGCGGCCCTCATTTGCTATTGAGCGCTGCAGCAGAGCCGCCGGAAGCGGATTTTTGGACGCGCTAGACTCGAACTGGCCACACATTTTGAGCGAAAAGACCTTCAACGAACCTCGCATCGCTCTCAATCGCATTTACACTCGCATGGGCGACGGGGGACAAACCCGCCTGGTGGGCGGCCAAACAATCTCAAAAGATGACTTTCGCATCGAAGCTTATGGCACGGTTGACGAATTGAATGCACTGCTCGGTAATGCACGCGTCACCGCCGAAAATCTTGCCTCCGGCAACCAAACGCTGAGCTCGCTTGCCCGAAAACTGAAACGCGTTCAGCACGAGTTATTTAATCTTGGCTCTGTACTCGCTACGCTGCCGGAAGACTTGCACCCGAAACAGGCTCGCGTGACATCGGCAGAGGTTGAGCAACTGGAGCGCGAAATCGACGAGACCAATGAATCACTCCCGGCGCTGCGATCGTTTGTTTTACCTGGGGCGACTCGCCTCGATGCAGAACTGCACATTTCGCGGACTGTCTGCCGGCGCGCCGAACGGTTGCTCGTTCGTCTGAGCCGCGAGCAAAGCGTTGCTCCTGAAACTCTTCGCTACCTGAACCGCCTCAGTGATGCGCTGTTTGTCTGGAGCCGGTGGGTGAATCATGCGCTCGACGTGGCCGAAGCTCTCTGGGAGCCAAACGCGGCTGCAAGCGGAAGTTCAGGCGAGTGACTCCGCCGAAAGGTTCCTGGGCAGCTCTCACCGCGAGTTTCCTAGGATGGACGCTCGACGCTTTCGATTTTTTCCTGGTTTCTCTTTGCCTGACGGCGATCGCCAAGGACTTCGGCAAGTCGGATGCGGCGATCACTTTTTCCATCGCGCTGACGCTGGGCTTTCGGCCGGTGGGCGCATTGGTGTTTGGTTTGATGGCCGATCGTTATGGGCGCCGCTTGCCGTTGATGATCGATTTGATCTTCTATTCCGTCATCGAAGTGGCGACGGGCTTTGCGCCGAATTTCACCGCTTTCTTGATCCTCCGAGCCCTGTTCGGTGTCGGCATGGGCGGAGAGTGGGGCGTCGGCGCATCGCTGGCGATGGAGAAAGTCCCCCCCAGATGGCGCGGACTGCTTTCCGGGCTTTTGCAGCAGGGCTATGCGCTTGGTTATCTGCTGGCCGCCCTGGCATACCTGCTGGTATTTCCGCGCTGGGGATGGCGCCCTCTCTTCTTCCTTGGCGGGTTGCCAGCCTTGCTTGCGCTATTCGTGCGATTCCGCGTAACCGAGTCGGAGGTTTGGGAGGAAACCGCGCGGAAGCGCTGGAGCCATCTCGGAAGCACTCTCCTTGGTCACTGGAGGCTATTTCTCTATCTGGTGCTGCTCATGACCGGGATGAATCTCGCCTCACACGGAACGCAAGACATGTACCCGACCTTTCTGCAACGCTTCTGGCATTTCGGCACGGCTCAGCGCTCGGTAATTACCGCAATCTCAATGCTCGGGGCGATTGCGGGTGGAGTCACGCTGGGGCTCTTTTCGGATCGCTTTGGGCGAAAGCGGATGATCGCCTTGTCGTTATTGATGGCTATTGTCGTTACGCCGCTATGGGCATACGCCCCTGGGGTCGGGTGGTTGATTGCTGGTGCATTCTTGATTCAGTTCTTCGTGCAGGGAGCCTGGGGCGTTATTCCGGCGCACCTGAGTGAGCTTTCACCGAACGAAATCCGGGGCTTTCTTCCTGGGTTCGCTTATCAATGCGGAGCTTCCCTCGCCGGCTCAGTTGGCACATTTGAAGCGCTTCTTGCGAATCATATGAGCTATGCAACCGCTATGGCCGCTACGGCTGCCTCGGTCTTTGCCTTCACAGTGGCCTTAGCACTGACGGGACCCGAAAGACGGGGTATTAATTTCCGGCCCTCATACCATCAGGGTTGATGCGGGCTCGGGGAGATCCCGGACCCGTATCTCCGCGCCTAGCTGCAGCCGGAAGTTCCGCCGCAATTCTCGCACTTATAACAGGAGCCGTTGCGCGTCATGATACTGCCGCACTCGGAACACATCGGGGCGTCTCCCACAGAGCTTGCGTCAAATGGAAGGGCGGTCTGCGGATCAGGCAGCGTAGGACGCAGTTTCGGCGTTTCGCCTGCCTCGTTGGCTTCAATAATGCCTAAAAACCGCGCGCCCAGCCACCTGAAGATGTAATCGATGATGGATTTTGCATACGGAACCTGCTGGTTGCCCGTCCATCCGCTCGGTTCGAAACGAACATGACTGAACTTGTCAACGAAGAATTTCAGCGGAACCCCGTACTGAAGCCCATAGCTGATGGATGTCGCGAGGGTGTCCATCAGGCCCGAAATAGTCGAACCCTCCTTGGCCATTGAGATAAACACTTCGCCCGGAGTGCCATCTTCGTACAGGCCGACAGTGATGTAACCTTCGTGGCCACCTATCGAAAACTTATGTGTCAAAGAATTTCGCTCATCGGGCAGCTTGCGGCGAACCGGACGATAAACGATTTTTTCTACGGTTTGCATCGCCACCGGGGCTAGCACGGCAGCGGTCGTGGTCTTCTTTTCGCCCTTTCCGGTTCCGGAACTTAGCGGTTGGACACGTTTCGAGCCATCACGGTAAATCGCAACTGCCTTTAGTCCAAGTCGCCAGCTTTCGGTGTAAGCCTCCATGATGTCTTCCGCCGTGGACTCTTCAGGCATGTTGATCGTCTTTGAAATCGCACCGGAAATAAAGGGTTGCGTGGCCGCCATCATTTTCACGTGGCCCATGTAATGAATGAAGCGCGTTCCGTTCTGCGGCCGGAAACTGCAGTCGAATACAGGAAGATGCTCTTCCTTGAGACCGGGGGCGCCTTCAATAGTTCCGGTAGCGTCAATATGCGTGACGATCTGCTCCACCTGCTCCGGGGTGTAGCCCAGTCTGATGAGCGCCTGAGGAACCGTGTTATTGACGATCTTGATTACTCCGCCGCCTACCAGCTTTTTGTACTTTACGAGGGCTAGGTCGGGCTCAATACCCGTTGTGTCGCAATCCATCATGAAGCCGATGGTTCCGGTAGGAGCAAGCACTGTTACCTGAGCATTGCGAAACCCGTTTTGCGATCCTACCTCGTAAGCTTTACGCCAGCATTCTTCCGCTGCTTTAAACATTGCCGGCGGTACACGCTTGCTATCGATGCTGTTTACCGCGTTCCAGTGCATTTGAATGACGTCGAGAAAAGGCTCGACGTTTTCCTGGTAACCAGCGCAAGCCCCCACAGATCCGGCAATGCGCGCGCTCGTGAGATAAGCTTGGCCGCACATAATCGCCGTAATGGCTGCCGAGAAGTCGCGGCCTTGATCGCTGTCATAAGGCAAGCTAAGTGACATTAGCATCGCGCCCAAGTTTGCATAGCCTAAGCCCAACGGCCGGTAGTCATGGGAATTTTTGGCGATTTTCTCGGTTGGGTAAGAAGCATTGTCGACCAGGATCTCTTGAGCCATGATGACCGTATCGACAGCGTGTCGAAACGCCTCAACCTCGAACGCCCCGTCCGGCCCCACAAACTTCATCAAATTCAGAGAAGCCAGATTGCAGGCCGAGTCGTCCAGGAACATGTATTCTGAGCACGGATTTGAGGCGTTGATTCGAGCCGTGTTCTTGGAAGTATGCCAGCGGTTGATCGTCGTGTCGAACTGCATCCCGGGATCGCCACACTGGTAAGTCGCATCTGCAATTTGGTGCATCAGCTCGCGAGCCTTGTAGCGCTTTACAGACTGTCCATTAACCACGCTCTTGGTCCACCAGTCGGCGTCCTCGACAATCGCCTGCATGAATTCGTCCGAAGCTCTTATCGAGTTGTTGGCGTTCTGGAAAAAGATTGAACCGTAGGCGTCGCCATCGAGAGAGGAATCGTAACCGGCATCAATCAGGGTATGGGCCTTTTTCTCTTCTTTGGCCTTGCACCAGATGAACTGTTCCACATCCGGGTGATCGGAATTAAGAATTACCATCTTGGCCGCACGGCGTGTCTTGCCACCTGACTTGATCACGCCTGCAAACGCATCAAAGCCCTTCATGAAGCTGAGCGGGCCCGAGGCCCGGCCGCCGCCCCAGAGGTGAGCGTCTTCCTCGCGAATTGCCGAAAGGTTGGTACCCGTTCCCGAACCCCATTTGAAGAGCATGCCTTCGGTTTTCGCGAGATCCAGAATCGATTCGAGTGTGTCACCGACAGAATTGATAAAGCACGCCGAGCACTGCGGATGGTTTTCGCCTGGGAGCAGCTTTTTCACAACCTGTGCGGTCTCGTCATAGTAAAAGCCGTAACCACGCGATTCTCGGACGCCTACGTTAAACCAGACCGGTGAATTAAAGCAGGCCTTTTGCGTCAGCATCAGGTGGGCTAGTTCGTTACGGAAATTCTCGCCGTCTTCCGGGGTCTTGAAGTAGTTCCCGGTTAGCCCCCAATCCGCAATTGTGTCCACCACGCGATGAACCAGTTGGGCGACGCTCGATTCCCGTTCGGGCGAGCCCATACGCCCGTGAAAGTACTTGCTGGCCACGATGTTGGTTGCTGTCTGAGACCAACCCGCTGGCACTTCGACGTCTCTTTGCTCGAAAATCACCGAGCCTTTATCGTTGCCGATGGTAGCTGTCCTAAGCTCCCAATTAATCTGGTCGTACGGAGTAACACCCGCATCCAGTCTGGCCGTAAAAAAACGAGGAAACGACACACCGGTTCGTTCCTCTTTAGGAAGAGACCTAAACGTACGTTTGTCAAGAGCAGTCACGGTAGCGGTAAGCATGAGGAAGACTCCAGGAATGGGATTGAAGAGCCATCGCTCCTTCAATCAACAAAGCTATTGAACCTCAAATCCCCCCGATCGTCAATACATCATGAGCGCATTATCTTGTGGATATGCTGTGCAGAACCACTATATAAGGTAGTATATCATCCCAACTGGTTGAAATGAAAGGTCTAATGGATAGCGGATTGTGAGCCGCTCCTGATTTGACACTTAGTACTTTATTGATGTCCCTAACCAGCCCGGTGAAACCAAATCTTTACAAATAAGCCACGCACGTCTGACGGCATCCGATTTACCGTGAGAGGGTAGATCGCGTGCGTGTTCGGCGGAAGTAATTGATTGACATACCTCAACCGCAAAATGTGGCAGCCCTGCACTCTCTTTGCAACTTTGTCCGGAAAGCGCGCATCAGAAGTCGTTATACGGAGCATGACGTTTTCTCGCGTTGGCTCGGCGGACTGCTCATAGTTGGCGAGCCGAGACTTCTCCCAATCGATTAGAGAAGCAGAGATAGGTTAAACTGCGCGGATAAACGGCGTGAGCGTTGAGCTGGAGCAAGAAGAAATGGACAATAAGACAAAAAAAGAATTCCGGAAGCTCTTAGAAGCCAAACGGAAAGAACTGATGACCGGTGGATCAGACCGGCAGGAAATCCTGATCGAGAACGCGGCCGAGGAATTTGACCGCCTACAACAGCAATTAAACCGCGAAGTGGCAATCCGCAACCTCGATAGAGAGTCGAAGCTGTTGAAGGAAGTCGAGGCGGCGCTGGCGCGAATCAAAGAAGGCACATTCGCTGTCTGTCTTCGCTGCGAAGAAGATATTCCCGAGAAGCGCCTCAAGGCGCTACCGTGGGCAGCCTACTGCGTTTCCTGTCAGGAGCACGTAGACCGGTTGCGAGCAGCAGGAGAAGTCGTGGAAGATGACGCTTCTGCCTCAGAGCTCGCAGCAGCATAAGTACAGCTGCGTTCTCAGACACAATAAAGGGTCAGTAGCCCGGGTTACGTATCTCGAACTGAACAGGAGCTTTGGATTTCACGTCTTAAGCTTCTTGTTCACTTTGAGGTCTAATTTTACGATCTTGTGACTGTTGAAAACACTTACGGTTTTGGTTTTGCTCGTGAGTCCGTTGGCTTGAGCTCGTACCTGGTAATTCGTTTCGGTACCCAGTCCATAGAATTGGTATGCGCCATCGGTGTGGGCTATGTAGGATCTGACCTGCAGGGTCCTTGTATCTTTTAGTAAAACTATCGCGCCCGCGATGGCCTGTCCCGAGGCATCTCGAACGACTCCTTCAATAGAACGTGTGTTTCCCGCATCATGGCCTGCAGCGGGAGCCTGCACCTGTGCCGAGGACCAGAGGGAGCAGAATACCAGCGCTATCGCCCCAAAAACCAGGCGCCTCATCGCCGGAGTGCTCCGAGCCGAGGGCGCTAATGCCAGTCCTCCTCCTCTTCTTCCTCCTCCTCCTCGCTGTCTTCGTCCTCGTCGTAGTCGAAATCCTCATCCTCCTCTTTCGCGTCTTCTTCCGATTCGAGCTCGACGGGATTCACACTGGCGACGGTCAACGAGGCTCCGCATTCATCACACGACAGTACGTCACCCTCATCAAGTTCCTCTTCTTCGACATCAATAGAGGCGTCACATTTCGGACAACTGACCATAATTCTTCCTTTGTTTAGACTAGTGACAGAATGGATTAAGAACGGGAATCTCCGGCTACTTCGTTCAGTTGACGATCATAAACGGAAAGCTCTTCGAGCGGCACTGTTACCAGCGTTTTGTCCATGTCTTCGGACGTCTCGATCATGTGCTTGAGATGGCACGCCGCGAGGCGCATGCAATAGGCGTCAGACATCTTGCGATTGGTCCGGGTCGTAATACGCAGCAACTCTGGGTGGGAGAGCGCAATCACCTTCTCTTCCGTACCCCCGTCAGGCGGAGTGACGAAAAATTTTACGTCCACCGTGTCAGCGTGTCTGATGGAAATGCCGGTCTGCAGCCATCGAAATTGAACCTTCCACATACGGCCGAACAGATCCGGACCTGCCTCAAACAGGCGACTTTCGTCACTCATGACCCGTATGCTAACACGCTGCTGGAGGGCCCGGGACGCCCGATCTAGATAGCTCGCGCGCGTTGCCCGATCAGCGAGAGAAGCTCATTTCGCGTTTCCTTGTTTTCCCGAAATGCACCGAGCATCGCGCTGGTAATTGCGCCCGAATGTTGCTTTTCAACGCCGCGCATCATCATGCAAAAATGCCGGGCTTCGCAAATGACCGCTACGCCTCGAGGATGCAGAAGGTTCTGCAGCATCTCTGCTATCTCCTGAGTCAGGCGTTCCTGGATTTGCAGCCGGCGTGCAAAGACATCGACTAGTCGAGGAATCTTACTCAGCCCGATAACCTTCGTATCCGGTAGGTAGGCCACGTGAATCTTGCCGAAGAAGGGAAGCATGTGATGTTCGCACATGCTGAAAAACTCGATATCGCGGACAATTACGACCTCGTCATACTTAACGTCAAAGAGCGCGCCGTTTACGATCTGCTCAATATCGGTGGTGTAACCGCTGGTCAGGAAACGAAGCGCCTTGTCCACGCGAGCCGGTGTTCGTAGTAAACCGTCACGGGAAGGGTCTTCGCCGAGTATCCGTATGATTTCCTTTATATGCGGTGCGATCGCCGATTCGGCAGACTCCCGGCGCAGTTCGATAACCGGACCTTTCTGTTTTGGTTCATTCCGGTGAACTGCCTTTAAGGGAAATTTTCGTCCCGCCGAGACTTTTGATTTAGACATTTACTGGCATGCTTTCATGATGCGAAGCGGAGACCGGGCTTAATCTGCGCGTTGCAAGGTCGATCTCAAAGCCGTTCCGCTCCGTTTCCTGGAGTCGGACCCTGGCCAGCCTCGCACTGGAACGATTTCCAAAGAACGCCTGCCATTTGTCTTTCAAAATGTTCGCGACTACTACGGCCACATTCTCCGTTGTCGGCACCACATCCTTGAGCTGGGGCACGTCCATGTTCAAATTTCGATGACCAAAAATTTTCAGCACGTGATTCTCGACGAGCCTATCCAACTCTGACACAGGTATAATCAAGCCGGTCTCCGCGCTTGGCTCGCCCGCGACCGTTACGCTAAGAGTGTAATCATGGCCGTGACCAAACGGATTGTTGCATTTACCAAATAGCGCCATATTTTGGTCCGCGCTCAATGAGCTTACGTGCAGTCGATGAGACGCAGGGAACCGGTAACGACGAGTTAACGTGATCACGCCGTGGTCTCATTTCGCGTGATTTCTACGTACAAATCCTGGGTTTCAAACAGCCGGACGGCCGAGAGCACGCAATTAGCTGTTATGAATCGCCTCTCTAGGCGTCGCCAGATCTCTTTCGCGAGATTGGCCGTGGTTGGCACGACCCGATCGAACGGGGAAACTTCATAATTGAGGAAGCGGTGGTCCATGGGGCCCACTACTTCGTCCTCCAGAATGTCTTTCACTCGCTTCAGATCAATCACCATGCCGGTGACAGGATCGGGCTCGCCTTCAAGTGTTACTTCGACAATGTAGTTGTGGCCGTGGCCGTTTGGATTCGCTTCCTCACCGTATGCAAGACGGTTTTCGGATTCGCTCATAGCTGGAACCCGGCAGAAATGCGAGGCGGAAAACTCTGCGCGGCGAGTTACATACATCCTTATTCCTTCGATGTCCGCAAGTGTACGTTAGATACTGGTAATTGGCCCCTAGATGAACAGAAGCAACGTGGCATCAAGCAGTTTAGAAAGGCTTCCGCGAGCAAAAATGGCGGCGGAAAGCGGCGCGCCGTCAATTTTGAGTGCTAACAACATTCTACGCGGCTTGGTGGGCATCTTCGCGACCGCCTTCATTGGCCTCATTGTCTTCAGTTTGCGTGATAATTCGCCGAAGGAGGGCAGCAAAGCACCCGAATTCAACCTGGTGACGGATCGCGGCAAGCACATAACTCCCCTTTCGTTTGGAGGCAAAGTACTGGTCCTCAACTTCTGGGCCACCTGGTGTGCCCCTTGCGTGGAGGAAATTCCCTCTTTGAACGAGATGCAGAAGCGCTTTGCCCAATCCGGGGTTGTCGTGGTGGCTGTCAGCATAGACAAGAACGCCCAAAAGTACAGTGCTTTCCTTGATAAAGTTCATGTGGCATTCGACACCGCCCGCGATCCATCGGCCGATATCAGTGCCCGCTACGGCACTTTTCAATATCCCGAGAGTTACATCATCAAAAACGGAGTGGTCCTGCGCAAATACGGCAACGCTGAAGACTGGCTCAGTGAGGACATGACCCAGTACATCAAGAGCCTTCTGTAAGCGGCGAAGAAATGGCCGTCTCCGCAACGCTGATTGCAGATGCCGAATCGCAGCTAGGCAAGTCCGCGGTGCTTTCTCACGCCAGCGACCTGAAGCTCTATGAGTATGACGGCGGCGTCGACAAGTCGCCTCCGGACTTAGTTGTCTTCCCGCGGACCACGAGGGACGTTGTGGCATTGGTTACTCTGGCGGCCAGGCACCGCGTGCCCATAATAGGCCGGGGCGCGGGGACAGGACTGAGCGGAGGCGCCATCGCGCGAGCAGGCGGAATGATGATCTCATTTGCGCGAATGAATAAGATCCTCGAAATTGACATCGCAAATGAACGTGCCGTCGTACAACCAGGAGTTGTGAACCTCGACATTACACTTGCGGTGCAGCCGTTCGGGTACTTCTTTGCGCCGGATCCGTCGAGTCAGCGTGCATGCACGATCGGCGGTAATGTGGCGGAGAACGCCGGCGGTCCTCATACTTTGGCGCACGGCGTTACCACAAATCATGTCGTCAGTTTGGAGGCCGTGCTGCCGGATGGGACGGTCATCGGGACCGGCAACACCGCTCCCGATGCGCCGGGTTACGATTTGACTGGTTTGCTTACCGGCTCGGAAGGCACAATGGCGCTGGTCACTGAGATCGGAGTACGGTTGATGCGCGAGCCCGAAGCAGTTAAGACCATGCTCGCCATCTACAACTCTGTGGAGCAGGCGGGAGAAACGGTGGGCGCGCTTACGGCCAAAGGCATTATCCCGATTGCGCTCGAGATGCTCGATGGCCCGATGTTGCGTATGGTCGAGTCTGCGACGCACGCCGGCTATCCGATTGACGCCGCCGCCGTGCTGTTGATCGAAGTTGAAGGTCTGATTGAGTCGGTTGACGAAGAGACCGCCCGCATTCAAGAAGTATGTGAATCCTGCGGGGCTCGCGAATTCCGGGTTGCACGATCCGCTGAAGAGCGCGCCCTGCTCTGGAAGGGACGCAAGAATGCGTTTGGAGCGATCGGGCGGGTGACGCCAACTTACTATGTTCAGGATGGCGTCGTACCTCGAACTCAGGTTGCCCGCACTTTGCGCGCGATCGAAGAGATTGGAAAACGCTACGGCATCGCGATTAGTAATGTATTCCATGCCGGGGACGGCAACATGCATCCGATTTTGCCTTTCGATCCGAGACAGCCCGGGGAACTCGAGCGGGCACAGCAGGCTGGAGAGGAGATCCTTAGATTTTGCATTTCGGTGGGCGGATCGCTTTCGGGGGAGCACGGCGTGGGAATGGAGAAGATGGAGCTCATGAGTGATCAGTTTCCCGAAGAGACACTGGATCTGATTCAGCGTTTCAAGAGTCTCTTTGATCCCCGGTGCAGCCTAAACCCAGGCAAGATGCTGCCGACAGGTAAGGGTTGCATGGAAATACGCCAGAGGCCAGAGCTCGTTCTCTAACCTTTCCCCGTAAAACCATTTGCCGGCCTGCGCTACGGTGAGAGTGCATGTATCGTCGGATCGCAATCGATATGGACGAGGTATCGGCCGACACCATGGCTCACTACCTGAGACTCTATAACGCAGAGTTCAAACAGAAACTTACGAAAGAGCATTTTCATGGTAAGCATATCTACGAGGTGATCGACAAGGCTCACGTGGCGCGCGCACGCGAGTACTTTCGCACGGCGAGTTTTTTTTCAGATATTCCGGTCATGCCAGACAGCCAGAAAGTTATTCGTCAATTGATGGAGCGTTACGAAATCTTTATTGTGACGGCGGCAATGGATGTCCCCTGCTCGTTCACCGCCAAATTCGAATGGCTGCAAAGGCACTTTCCCTTTATTCCGGCCAGCAATGTAGTCTTTTGCGGCGATAAGAGTATAGTCGCGGCAGACTATTTAATCGATGACGATCCTCGTCACTTCGAACGCTTCCGGGGAGAACCAATTCTATTTAGCGCGCCCCATAACATCCATGAAACATCCTTCCAGAGAGTGGGTAGTTGGAAGGAAATCCGGGACCTGTTTCTTAGGGAATCAGAGTTAAAGAATCCGGCGCAGCCGCGGAATGTGGCGAAATAATTAGGTCAACGCTATCGTCGAGAAACGATGCTCGGGCCGTGGCGCGGCCGGTCGAAACGCACTGAGATGCGAAATCTGAACAGATCCCTGCACGGAATGTAGCGTCTCCGTGACCAGGCTTCTCAGGAAATCGGGATCCTCGATGGCGCGGAGGTTCAGTGCGATCTCGTGATCGCGAACCGGCTCCGCGAGCAGATCACCCTCCGGCACCGGATTTAGGCCATTCGCGGAAAGGCTGACCTTTATCCATCCGCTGGCGCATTGATCGAACAACTTGAGATGCGCGACGGTTGCGCCCCGAGCCGCAAGTGAAGCGGCCAGCATATCAAAGAGCGGTCCACACACAAGAGACGGGCTCGCGGGTTCCGAGAGACGGATCTGCGCGTGGAGGTTAACCCATCCAAGTGCCGCCTCAGCCTCTGCATAGCGCTTGTAGTCTACTTCGAGCAGCTGCGCGCCAACCACGCGTTTCGTGTTTAGAATCTCCGCTAACCATTCGTCCACGCCCTCACCTGTCTTGGCACTCAAGGCAAAGTCCACCGGGAAGGGCAGGCCGCCGGAATGCGCCGCAACTTCATCCTGCTTGGTCAGACACACCAGGTCCGCCTCGCGTAGTTGGTTGTTGAAAAGGAATTCGACGTCTGGATTAAGGCTGCCGTCGGAGACTAGCTTGGCGGTGAGCGGATCAACCAGCACAGTAAGGGGTGCGAGCCGGTAAGTCTCCCGATGGTAGGCTTTGAGAGGTTGCAGAATGGTCGCCGACAGGTCTACACAACTGCCCACTGGTTCGGCGAAAATAACGTCGGGATTATGGGTGCGGAGCGCGTCTGAGGCGTCCATCAGATCCGAAAAGTGGCAACAAAAGCAGCCCCCGGAAACTTCGCGGCTTAGAACACCATGCGCCCGAGCATGCTGTGTGTCAACGAGGCCGGAATCCTGATCGTTAGCAATAAACGCCGACCGTTTGCCGCGTTCGTGGAGCGTTTCGATCGCTTTCAGGATGAGCGTGGTCTTTCCCGCGCCGAGAAAGCCTCCGACGAAAGCAAGCAAAGGCGCATCGTGATTTGGCATCCTTCCAACTTACACGTAGAATCGAGCACTCTCTAGGTTGACGAACGGAAGCGGCTCAGAAACTCCAGAAACCTTCGTGCATAACGATCGAGATTTGCCAGGTCTCCCCCTCCCTGAAGAGGCGAGCACATTTCATAGGCGACCGGCCCGCTGAATCCCCCGGCTTTCATGTTGCTGAGAAACGATGAATAATCGATGAAGCCCTCGTCTATGGGAACAGCCTTTAACGCCGGAGGAAGGATCTCGTAGTTGACCAGGTTTGGAACATACCGGTAGCGAGGCCGGATCTGATAATTCGCAACGGTTGTTTGAACGGTAATCTTTGCCATTCTGGTCGCTGCTACTTTCAGATCGGTTCCGTGGAGAGCTGGTGCCCATGCGTCGAACATCGCGCGGCAATTTGGCTCATTTATTTGCTCGATCAGATCGAATTGACTCTCGAATCCGCAGGCAATATCGTGGTGGTTTTGCACGCCGAGAGTAACTCCGAGCTCCGCCGCTCGCTGCGCGCATTCCTTCAACGACTGCGCAACAAACGCTGATTGTGCAGCAAACGTTGAGGAGGGGCTTTCATAGCCCGTAAATACCCGCACAAGATTGCCGCCAAGGTCACGCGCCATTTCGGCGAGATCGCGAACGTGCCCGATATGGAGTTCGCGAGTCGGAATATCGCCGTGCTCCAGGTCCGCAGTGAAGTTCGTATAACCGGCAATACACGTCGCGCGTAACCCATGCTCCTCCAACCGTCGGCGGAGTTTCGAACGGGCAGCAGCCGGCCAGTCCAGAACGGAGAGATGCGGCCGCTTGGCCATAAACATCACCCCGTCGAAGCCTAACTCGGCTGCCTTATCGGTAAACCTCTCGACAGAGAGGAAATCCTGACCCCACGAACCTGAGTAACTGACCGAGTGGAGAATTGCCGGCTGCACTGCTCCGCTACTTTAGCGCATCCCTACCAAATCAACTTGAGCGCAAATTGGAGCTGCCGGTTACTCGCGGCCGTCGAGCTGATCGTATTGAACGATCCCCTGTCGTCAATCGAAACCGAGCCGATCGGATGCCCGGTTGCGTCATAGTTTGGATATTGGTCCTCATACGGATTCGGAACGGAGAAGAGAGGGTGGTTCAGAAGATTGAAGGCCTCGAAGCGGAACTGCAGCTTCAGGCGCTCTTTCAAACTGATTGTCTTCAAGGCGCTGAAGTCCATGCTGACATATCTTGGCCCTCGCAAGACACCCCGGCTGGCATTGCCAAAAACCGCCTCATTTGTGGGCGTGGCGAATGCTGCCAGGTTCCACCAGTCGAGGATATTGTGCGGACCGTTGTTGGGATTTTGCCCCGGTACCAGATCGCAGTTATCTACTTCGAAGTTGGCATTGTTAACCGCCGCGTCACTCCCATTCAAACAAGACACCGGGAATCCGGTTCGCACAACGCCAATGCCGCCGATTTGCCAGCCTCCCAGAATCGCATTGACCGGCCCAGGCAAATTATTGCCCCATCTCTTCCCTTTGCCAAATGGGAGTTCATAAAGCGCACTGTTTACCCAATTCAGCTTGGAATCGAAAGAAGACGGGCCATAGTCCAGCCTGAAGTCCCAAACATGAGGTGTAGCCGCTCCCTGTCCACCGTCGCGGGAAGAGGAAGAAGTATCCAGTGCCTTGGACCAAGTGAAAGAACTCAGGAAGGAGAAACCCTGAGAGAACCGTTTCTCTACTTTGGTCTGCAGCGAGTTGTAGTTGGCCGATGTTACAGCTTGCATTAGGTTGTAGTACGAAGCCAGCGCAGGATATTGGGGTGTTGTGTAAACAACCGGCTGCGCAACAGCATTGCCGTTGAAAACGGGCAATGGATCGTTTACATCCGTGAGATGCGGAAGGTGAGTTGAAGCGGAAGCAACGTAAGCTACCTCAAACAACCAGTTCTGGGCTAGTTCCTGCTGAACACCCAAGCTCCACTGCTGAATGCGCGGAGTTTTCAGATACGGATCAACGCTAAATTGAGAAGGCTTAATGATGAGTTGCGAGGTATTGTTAAAGACCTGGTTCACAACCGTGTATTCGCCCTTGCGGATCAGTTTCGCGGAGCGAGGCGCGCTGCGCGCGAAATCGAACCAGGAATCGGCATTCATCGGCGAATAGAAGATGCCTGCTCCGCCGCGGATCACTGTCTTGCCGTGCCCCCATTCGGGCGACCATGCAAATCCAAAGCGCGGAGCCCAGTTCGTGTGATCTGTGAAAACCAGGCTGTGCCCGAGGCGATTATCCCGGACGTAGGGCAGATAGGTCGGTGAGTTCGGATCGGAATCGAAACGCGCCGGAGGGAACCCTTCATACGGATCGCCATGGCCCGGCCGCACAATCACGGGACTGCCGCTGCTCAAATCAACGTTCGTGATGTCATCCCGGTTGTCGTACCAGTAGGGCGCTAATTCATACCGAATGCCGAAGTTCAACGTCAGGTTCCGCGACACTTTGAAGTCGTCTTGCGCATAGTAAGCCTGTGTCCAACGGAACAAGTGCACGTGCGAATCCCCCGTTGCCACTTCCGAATCGTTGCTGATGCCGAGCAGCATGGATGCGAGCGAGAGACCGCCGTCACTATTGAGGTCTGCCGTTGCCGCGGCGGGTCCCACAAATGTTCCCCGTGCAAGATTGTGCGAAAGGATGTTCAGCTGCTCCCGCCGGAAATCAACTCCGGCTTTGATGACGTGACGTCCTTTCACCAGTGACCAGTCATCACCATATTCATAGGTATTCTGAATCTTTTGTAGCGGGTTGCCGAACGCGTTTTGGCCTAGGTTCAGAAAATTGTCGCCTGAGCCACTAAACTGCGGTGTACCGTAATCAATGGGAATTCCCGAGGTGCCAGGTATTCCCAGTTCCGCATTAATGTCGGTCTTTCCTGACAACTCGCCGAGGCTGCTGCTGTTCACTCGTAGGAAATTGGCTTTTATTTCGTTCACCATCCGTGCGCTGATTGTCCAGCTGTGATGCAGCGTCACGGTTTGCGTCCTTACGGCATCCGTTAAATCGCTTCCCGGCAGGATATTGTTGTTGGCGATGTCATCTCGCGACCAGGAATACCGGCCCCACAAATTCATGTTCTGGTTCAGGAGATAGTCGATGCGCCCCGCTGCCTGATCGTCGTTGGTGGGTTGACTTACGACGCCAATATAGTTATTGCGGAGGCCCGGATTGTTGGGTTGGGGGACGTACGGCGTTTGCAGGAATTTCGAGGTAGAGGAATTCCAGCATTGCTGCGGAATCTGCATGTTCGGCCATGGGATGTTGGTGTTTGGATCTGCATTGAAGCATCCGGCGGGGAGCGAATTAGCCGCCATGAACTTCGACGAGCCATCTGGATTGGTGATGTGGGGCACGTAAATAGGTACGCCGTATGCGCTGAAATCGCCATTCTTCACGCCGTCGGTGGGCACGGTTGCTGACTGCGCACCGTTCGTACGTTCACGCAACCCTTCATAACTTCCAAAAAAGAAAAGTTTATTCTTGATAATTCTTCCGCCCGCTGTCGCGCCAAACTGATTGCGCTGGAAGGGAGGCTTCGGGGCGCCGGGGTAGCTGTTGATGTCATTGAAGAAGTCTTTGGCATCGAGCACATCGTTCCGCAGAAAGTCATATGCCGTTCCGTGAAATGAATTTGTTCCACCCTTTGTAACCGCATTGACCTGGGCGGCTCCTCGTCCGAATTCCGCTGTGTAGGAATTCGTCTGTACCTTGAACTCCTGCACTTCATCGATTGAAGGTAGCGCAGCAAAGGTATTGAAATCGGGCGAGGTGTTGACCGCGCCATTTAGCAGGAAATTTGTGTCTTGGGCACGACTGCCGCCTATCGAGTACTGATTGCTCACCTGCGCGCCGACGTCCCGGACTTCCTGGAACGATTGTCCACTGTCCTTGGTAAAAGTGACACCGGGAGCCAGCGTGGCGAGATCCAAAAAGTTCCGTCCGTTCAGCGGCAGCTCCACAACGCGCTTGTTATCGATCACCTGGCCAACGGTACTCGATTCCGTTTCGAGCTGAGGAGTTGCGCCTGTCGCCTCGACGGTTTCCGATACCTGGCCGATTTCCAGGGAAACGTCAATTCGGGCCTTCTGATCAACCTCTAATTGAAACGGTGCGACAGTTGCGGTTCGGAAGCTGGGATGTCGCACAGTTACCGAGTAGTGGCCGGGCTCGAGCGCCGTCACCGTGTAGTCGCCACTGCTCGTAGTGTTGGTTACGTGCGAAGTATTGCGGTCCACATTTAGAACCGTAACTTCGGCGTTTGGAACCACCGCGCCAGTGGGATCAAAAACGGAACCGGTCACACTGCCAGTTCCAATCTGTGCGAACATTACTGTCGTGCAGCATCCAAGCCATAGCAGCATGCACGCCAATTGACGTGAAGTCAATCTTGTTTTTGTAGACATGTACTCCCCCAGCGAGTGAACGCGCCGGTAATTGTTGAGTCAGTGAAACACGAAACGACCAGTTCTGTCAAGCAAACGACCCACTTGCCGCGCCAATATAAACTGCAGCCTACTCAGGCGCCTACAAGTTTCGAATTGGCAACTATGCGACGACGTGGATTTTTGAAGAGCCTGGGAATTCTTTTCAGCTCCCGATCACTGGCGGTTGGGTTTGCGAATAGCAAAGACCCGACGTCTTCACCTCTTAATCGCTTTAAATTGGGCGCTATCAGTGATGGATTCTCTCTGGATTTCGAAGAAGCTCTCACGATTATGAAGAGCTATGGCCTGTCATGGGTCGAAATCAGGCAGGTCTTTGGCGTTTACAACACAGAGGCCAATCCGGTTCAGATTCGACGCCTGAAAGATTCACTAGACAAACACGGATTCCGAGTATCCGTCATCGACAGCGCCCTGTATAAATGTGCGCTACCGGGTACCAATCCTATAAAAGGTGAAAAAGAAAAGTTCGGCTACGCGAAGCAAATGGACCTCCTGAAGCGTGCGATAGATCGAGCAGGCGAGCTTGGCACAGACAAGATTCGAGGGTTCACGTTTTGGCGAGTAGCTCAGCCTGGCGATCTTTCCGAACGCCTTGCTGAGGAACTCGGAAAGGCAGCCGACCTTGCGCATCAATCAAGAATGCGTTTGGTCATTGAGAACGAAGAATCGTGCAACGCCGCGACGGGTCGTGAGCTTGCCGACATTCTGAAGCTCGCTCCTGCGTCTAATCTTGGCGTGAACTGGGACGTAGGTAATGGCTACACGCAGGGCGAAGTTTCGTTCCCCGACGGCTACCATGCTCTCGACAAGAAAAGAATCTGGCACATGCACTTAAAAGGCATGACGTGTAAGAGCGGCCTGAAGGAGTGTTCGGAAACTTTCGCGAATGAAGGCCAGATCGATCTGCTCGGGCAGTTCAGGCAACTGCTCCGCGACGGATACCACGAGACGATGTCGCTCGAGTGCGAATTTCATTCGCCCGGACTCTCCCACCTGGAAACCAGCAAGCGTTCGATGGCGGGATTGCTCAAAGTGATGGCGTCTGCTGTCGATGGGCAGGGCGGTTAAAGTTCAAAATCATCGGCGCGGCTCGTCCACAAGCCGCGGCGACATAAAGCCGTAACGCGAAAAGATCGTTTGCGCGTCAGGCCCGGTGAGGAAATTCAGGAAAGCGTCGGATGCGGCCAGGTCCTTGGTTGAGGCTACTACCCCGGCCTTTTGCAGGATTGGCCGGTGCCAATCGACCGGAATCAGATCCGGATGTCGTGCCTGTAGTAGAGAGTCCGCCGTAATAACAGCGTCAGCGTTGCCGCTTTCGAACATCTGGAGAGTCTGGCGGACATTTTCCCCATACACGACCTTCGGTTGTACCTGCTTCCATATGCCCTCATGCTCGAGAGCCTGTTGGGCCGCCACACCGTAGGGTGCGAGCTTGGGGTTGGGAAGCGCAATAAAATGCACATTTTCGGCCGCTAAATCCTTGATTTGATGCTTCTTGCCATCCCTCAACAGCAATCCCAGGCGTCCTTCGGCGTAGGCTCGAATCGAATCCGGCCGAAGTTTGCCATTCGAAGCCAGGCGCTCGACAAAACGGGCATTGGCTGACAAGAAAACATCGTAAGGGGCTCCGTTTTCAATCTGTTGCGAGAGCGCAGCGCTAGCCTCCGTGACAAACCGGACAGAGGGTTCCGAGTGTGATTTGTGAAACGCTGAGGCAAGTTCATTCTCGAGCGGGGCAAGGTCTGAAGCCGCTGCGACGGTGAGGATGCCCTGAGCGGACATCGGAAAAACGAAGCCAGAAAATAACATCAGCAAACATCTTGACAATCGGAGACTCATATTAGATACTGGTTTGGTGCTAAGCGTGGCCGGTCCCCTGGGCGCGGTTGGCGGAGGAAATCAACACACATGAGTAAGATTATCGGAATTGATCTCGGAACTACGAACTCTGTAGTGGCCGTGATGGAGGGTGGACAGCCGGCCGTCATACCGAATCAGGAAGGTGGACGCACAACCCCTTCCGTGGTCGGCTTCACTAAGAGCGGCGAGCGGTTGGCAGGCCAGGTGGCGAAGCGTCAGGCTGTGACCAACCCGGAAAACACCATTTATTCGATTAAGCGGTTTATGGGTCGCCGCTTTAACGAAGTCAGCGAAGAGATGAAGCTGGTTCCGTACAAAGCCGTGTCGGGTGAAAACGGAGACGCGCGCGTCGAAATTCAGGGAAAGAAGTATTCCCCGCCTGAGATTTCAGCCATGATTCTCACTAAGCTGAAGGAAGCGGCAGAAGCCTACCTGGGCGAGAAAGTCACGAAGGCCGTCATCACGGTGCCGGCGTACTTTAACGATGCACAGCGCCAGGCTACAAAGGATGCCGGACAGATCGCCGGGCTCGAAGTGATGCGTATCATCAACGAGCCGACAGCGGCGGCGCTCGCCTATGGACTGGACAAGAAGAAGGACGAGACGATTGCCGTTTACGATTTCGGTGGCGGCACGTTCGACATTTCCATTCTCGAAGTCGGCGACGGCGTGGTCGAAGTAAAGTCGACCAATGGCGACACCCATCTTGGCGGCGACAACATCGACCAGAGAATCATCGACTGGTTGATCCAGGAGTTCAAGAAGGATCAGGGCGTCGACGTTTCGAAAGACCAGATGGCCTTGCAGCGATTGAAGGAAGCTGCTGAGAAAGCGAAGATTGAGCTTTCAACCCTGCTCGAAACTGAAATCAACCTGCCATTTTTGACGGCGGACGCAAGCGGTCCGAAGCACCTGACCATCAAGCTGACGCGCGCGCGATTCGAGCAGATGGTGGACGATATTCTGCAGCGAGCAGTCGGTCCGTGCAAGCAGGCAATGCAGGATGCGGGCGTCACTCCGCAAAACATCGACGAAGTCGTTCTGGTTGGCGGATCGACCCGTATACCCAAGGTGCAGCAAATGGTTCGCGACCTGTTTGGCAAGGAGCCGAACAAGAGCGTGAATCCGGATGAAGTTGTAGCGGTGGGCGCGGCTGTTCAGGGCGGCGTTCTGGGCGGTGAAGTTAAGGATGTCTTGCTGCTCGACGTTACTCCTCTATCGCTCGGAATCGAGACGCTCGGCGGAGTCTTCACAAAGCTGATTGAACGCAATACGACCATTCCGACGCGCAAGAGCGAAACGTTCTCGACGGCGGCCGACAATCAGACGTCGGTCGAAATCAAGGTCTACCAGGGCGAACGTTCCATGGCCAAAGACAACCGGCTTTTGGGCGTGTTCCAACTGGTTGGCATTCCGCCGGCGCCGCGCGGTATTCCCCAGGTTGAGGTCACGTTCGATCTCGACGCCAACGGCATTTTGAATGTTGTGGCGAAGGATCGGGCAACCAACAACGAGCAGAAGATCACCATTACATCGTCTTCGGGCTTGAGCAAGGACGAAGTCGAGAAGATGGCGCGAGACGCGGAATCGCATGCGGCCGACGACCGCAAGAAGAAGGACGAGATTGATGCCCGGAATCGGGCGGACGCGATGGTATATAACGTCGAGAAGACGTTGAAAGAGCATCGCGACAAGATCTCGGCTGACGAGGCGAAGCAGGTCGAAGTAGCGATCGAAGACGTCAAAAAGGCGATGGCCGAGGGCGGATTCGAGGCGTTAAACACGGCCACCGACAAACTGACGACAGTCAGCCACAAGCTGGCGGAAGCGATGTACAAGTCGCAGAGCGCGGGTGGTCCGAACGGCGCTACGCCCGAAGCAGGTGCCGATGCCGGTCAGGCAAAATCGGATCAACCCAAGGACAACGTAGTGGACGCCGAGTTTGTCGACGTCGAAGATAAGAAGTAACGGCTCGATTGACTACAGATGAGGCGAGGTGCGTTGAAAGAGCGCGCCTCGTCTTTGTTTAGGAACTGACTATGCCTTCTGCAAGCAAAAAGGACTATTACGAAACACTGGGTGTCGCTCGCTCCGCAAACGAAGACGAACTGCGGAAGGCGTACCGGAAGCTCGCTCGCAAATACCATCCGGACGTAAATCCTGGCGACAAAGCGGCAGAAGAGCGATTCAAGAATGTGCAGGAAGCCTACGATGTTTTGTCGGATGATGAAAAACGCAAAACATACGACCAGTACGGCTTCTATTCACCCAATATTCCACCTAATGGAGCGGGCGGGGCCGGTGGTGGGCCAGGCTTTAGCGGGTTTGACTTCAGCGACTTCCTCCGGCAGCAGCAGCAGGGTGCAGGGCGGCCCGAGGAAGGCGAAGATCCTGGCGCTGGTTCGTTCCGCGATATCTTTGGGAGCTTCTTTGGCGGGAAAGGCGGGCGTCAAGCCTCTAATCAACCGGAGCGGGGCGCGGACCTCGAGTATGGCCTAAATGTTGATTTCTGGCAATCCATCCGGGGCACGCAAGTCAAGCTGAATATCACACGTCAGGAGACGTGCGCCACGTGTCATGGAAGTGGCTCGGCAGGTGGCAGCATCGCGGTGTGCCCGCAGTGCGACGGCAGCGGTACGGTCGTCCAGCAGGCAGGCGCTATGAAGTTCAATTTGACGTGTCCGCGCTGCGGCGGAAGTGGACGCTTGAAGAATGCATGTCCTACCTGTCGCGGCGAGGGCCGGGTTTCACGCCAGGATACGGTGGAAGTGCGTATTCCCCAAGGCGTGGCCTCGGGTTCGCGCCTTCGGGTTGCCGGAAAAGGAAATGCAGGAGCGGCTGGAGGACCTGCCGGAGACCTCTACATCACGGTACGAGTCGAAGAGCACCCGTTTTTCAAACGGAACGGGGACAACATCACGATTCAGGTTCCGTTGAACGTGAGCGAGGCGGGTTTGGGCGCGAAAATCGAGGTTCCCACAATAGATGGGCGTGCGCTGCTGAAAATCCCGCAAGGCACCCAGAACGGTCAGAAGTTCCGTTTGCGCGATAAGGGCGTTTTTAATGGCCGGAAAAACACTCGCGGGGACGAGATTGTGGAAGTTGTGCTCCGCTCGCCGGACGTTCATAACGAACGGACTCGTGAACTGCTCCGCGAGCTGGCTCAAGTGCAGACAACCGATGTACGGCAGGAAATGTGGAGCGCCGTGCAGACCGGCACGCAAGGACAGTAATATGACGAGGAACAGAAGCAAAGCCGCTTACATGATTTCAGCGGTCGCCGAGCAGTATGAGATTCATCCGCAAACATTGCGCCTCTATGAGAGGGAGGGCTTGCTCGCACCCTCGCGGAGCGAAGGCAACACGCGCCTCTACACGGATGACGATCTGGAACGTCTCGAAATCATTCTGAAGTTGACGCGCGAGCTGGGTGTCAATCTGGCCGGTGTCGAGATCATTCTGAACATGCGGGAAAAGATGGAAGCGATGCAGCGTCAAATGGAAGGTTTTGTTCGCACCTTAAACCAGGAGCTTTCCGAACGGGCTGCAAGCCGGCCGGTCGAACCTGGCAATTCCCTTGTACCTGTGATTGAGATCAGCTCGCTTACCCATGCGGCTGAGCCACGCAGAGGGCCAGAAGGTCCCAAGCGCCGCCGCGGCTGATCCCTGCCCCCTACGAACCACTCGAAGAAAGCGTCTTCACCAGATCGTAAAGGAAAGTCTGTCCTTCATAGAAAGACTTGACGCTCATTCGTTCATCTCTTCCGTGGATGCGATGATCGTTTCGCTCAGAAAATAATCCCTGCACTCCATAAGTAGGGATTCCAGCCTTACGAAGGTAGAGTCCGTCCGTTGCTCCCACGAGCATTACCGGGACGACCTGAACTCCCGGCCAGAGTGTATCTGTAACCTGGCCAATCGAGCGCATGAGTTGCGCGTTGAGCGGTGAAGCGGGACCTTGCTCTACCTCACCTAAGATTTGAATGCTCACCTGCTTGTCGGCGAAGACCTTTTCGAGAGTGCTCTGTACATACTCCACCGAATCTTCGGGCATGGCCCGGCAATTCACCGTCGCGGCCGCGAGCTGTGGCAGCGCGTTGCGCGCATGACCGCCTTCGAGCTGTGTGGCAACGCATGTAGTCCTCAGCATAGAGTTCCACTGTGGTGAAGCGGCTGCCACTCGCTGCATCGCTTCTTCGGACCCGGTTGCGACCGAGGAGAGATCCGCGGAGATGGGCCCTTTTTCGATCTTGGCCATCTGGGTAAAGTAGGCGCGGCTGACCTCGTTTGTCTTCAGCGAAAAGCCGAACTGCGAAAGCCGCTCGAGGGCACCCGCAAGATGATAGATCGCATTGTCAGCCACTGGCATTGAGCTGTGGCCACCCTTGTTGTGCACTTCCAGGCGGAAATTTATGACGTACTTTTCGCTCACCTCGACGTCGTTGGAAAGTCGCTTCCCGTCGACTTGTTCCGCAAACCCGCCCTCGTTGAGCGCATACTCCGCTTCGATCAGTTCTTTATGATTCTTGATCAGCCAATCGACTCCGTTGTACGGCCCACCACCCTCTTCATCGGCGGTTAGCGCAACTATGATGTCCCGATCGGGCTTGAACCCTTCGCGTTTGAAGCGAATCAGGTTTGCGATCCAGATGGCAGCCTGTGCTTTATCGTCAGCCGTGCCACGTCCGTAGAAATAGCCGTCGCGTTCGGTAAATACGAAAGGGTCGGTCGTCCAGTCTTCCCGTTTGGCTTCGACGACATCGGTGTGTGCCAGGAGAAGTAACGGTTTCCTTGCGCCGGTGCCGTGATATCGAACCACGATATTGCCCTTTTTTGGAATGGCGCCACCCAGAAAGATGTCGGATTCCGGGAAGCCTTCGCTTTTCAGACGAGCTGCTACGGCTTCGGCCACTGGAGTGGTAGCTCCTGTGTTATAGCCGGACTTGATCTCAATGATCTGCTGGTAGATATCGCGCGCCAACTTCTGTTCGGCTGGCGGAGGCATGGTGTCCGCCGCGAAGCAGCGAAAGAGACAAGCTGAAGCAAGTAGGCAGAACCCGCGCATGGAACATGATTGCATGGCTGCATCTAACTGCCGGTGACAGGCGGGAGGTGTTCTTGACGATGCACGCCTCCCGCGTTTGGCAGCCCCAGGCGAAAACGGAGACGATCGTATTCAATCATCGGGGCGAAGAAATCAGGCCCCTGAAGCGGCCAGATGGAAGCGCGCGGAGCAGTGGATCCGGCGCGATCGAGCAGGGCATTCACCGCGCGCCGGGCGGCTTCATTGGCCGCCTCCATGCAGGCCACATCGGTAAAAGTCTTTACATAATCCGAGGAAAGGAAGAAGTTCGAAATTTCTGTCGAAGCATCCGGACGGAATTCCAACGAGTCCGACGTATTGATCATGAGAGGCTCCAGATTTGTCGCGCCCGATGGATTCGGAAATTGAACGTCAGGGTCCAGGAACCAGCTACGGAGATTGTCGTCTTGGATGATTTCCGTACCCATGACATTCACGTGAACCTTGATCTGCTGCCAAACCTCGGTCTTGATTTCTTCGGGGGAGCATTGTGTAGCGGTCTTGCCAAACACGATGCCGGGTGTTTCCCAATCGGAGGTATCGACCGACAGGATGCCGCCGGTTTGACCATCGCCAAAACCGGCAAGAGCATTCGTTCCCCAGAACTGGCGCTGCGAAATGGACGTGAGCGCCCAAGGAGAATCCGCATAGAGGGTGTGTCCGAATTCCAAAGGCACATCCTGCGCAAGATAGAACTGAATGCCATTCATCCACGCGGTGCGAAGTTTGGCGAGATTGGCGAGCGAGGGCGCTGCGGCTTTCAAAGCATCGCCAACAAGAGGAGTCATGACCTCAATGGGCAGAGCAGAAATGTAGTAGTCGGCCGTGATCTCGCGAGCTTCGGCTCCTGTTTGGGCGGCAACTGAGGTGATGCTGCTACGGGCTACGTTAAAGCCTGTGATGCTAACCCCACTCTGCAGCTCTACACCGCGCTGCTTCAGAGAAGCTATCCAGGGTGTGAGCCACACTTCGTTCGTCGGGCCGCTCAGCAGGCGATCGAACCCCCCGTACGTCAGAAGCCCGAACAGCAACTGCAACAGGGTGTATCCAACGGTGCGGGTGCTGCCTTCCTGCGCACGAACCGCGACAAGAGATCGTGTCAGCCCTTTGCCGAGGAGTGTCTGGTAAGCAGCGGCGTGGCTGGCGGCTTCGATAAAAGTCCACCATGGAATCCGGTCGTATTCGGCGATTCGCCTTTCAGGGCAGCTCGTGAGGAGAGTGAAAAGGCGATCCAGAAGAACAGGACTTCATCGTCGGGAACGCCGATGCCGCTGAACATATCCCGAAATGCGAGGGCCCAATCCTCGACGTTCTGAGGAATGCGTGCATCGAGAATCAACGGGGACATACCGGCTCGGGCGACATGAATACGGGTGGCGTGAACGAGATTGTTGAAGACGCTCGAATGTTCTCCGAACGGAATACGCATCACGGTATCGGGCAGGTGCCGATAGAATGCGGGGAAAAACCGGAAGCCGTGTTCCCCGGGCAGATCTTTGCGACCGCCCGTACCGGTGTTCGGAACCGATTAGCTTCTCGCCTTTCCGCCGAACTGAGGCTTCGACTCGTAAACCGAGACCACAAAACCGCGGTCAATCAATTCGTGCGCAGCGCTTAAACCTCCCACATCGCCGCCGAGAATTGCTACTCGAATCGCCATAATGGGTTATCCCTGTAGCACTTTCGCGACCTTACTTGAAGTTATGAAAACTTTCTTCATTCCGCTGATCTTTCTGACCGGATCCTATTTATGGGCTGGGAAAGGCGGTGGGCCGGCCGAAGTAACTGAAATCGAGCCGGGTCTGTTGCTGTTTGGCACGAGCGCCGGTAATGTCATCGCTTCCGTGGGACAGGACGGCGTTCTGCTAATCGGGACACCATCTGCCGAGAGTACTTCTGTGATTGAAAAGACTCTCGCCACCCGGAGCAAATCTTCGACTCGTTATGTTGTGGTCTGGCCGGCAGATATAGCTCACTCGGAGGGTGACGCCGGTTGGGGACGGCGCGGTGCATTTGTGGCGATGCAAGAAAAGGCGCTGGAGCGTCTTGGCGGACATGCCATGGGGCCACCTTTGCCTCTGCCCACACATCTCAAAGAGCTTGGAGTAGACCGTCCGCGGATTGCCTTCTCGGAGGTTTTAACATTTGATCTGAATGGCGAGGCGACCCACGTCGTTCACCAGCCGCCGGGCTACAGCAACGGAGACGCTATTGCACACTTTCACCGGGCGAATGCTATTTATCTCGGAGAGGTGTTTCCCGGCGACGGCTATCCGGCACTCGATCCACATCTAGGCTGCAACTTAGAGGGCCTCCTGAAGACGCTGGGCTCCTGGAGCGGCGGTTCATTTCGCATTGTGCCTGCGCGCGGAAAGCTGGCAGGCGGCGAAGATGTCAAATCATTTCACGACATGATCGTGACAGTACGCGACCGCGTACAGCGCTCGATTCAGGCAGGCCACACTGAGGACCAGATCGTAGCGGAGCACCCTACGGCCCAATTCGATGAGCGCTGGGGCCATGGCCGCGTACCGCCGGATAGCTTCGTGAGAGCGATGTATGAAGTGTTGCGCACGCCGCCGTCCACTACGAAGTAGAAACGGAACGCCGATCTAGTTTGAGAATTTCAAGTAAAGACGCTGCAGTTTCGCCGAGCCTGGAGGCAACGGTCAAATTGCGTGATCGGCAGGAGCGCTTTCGCTATTCCAAATTTTGCGGGAGGTCCAGGATTGAGGCGGTTCGCTCCAGAAGGGATCCGCGCCCGGCAATCCGAGAGGTAGAAAACCGGTCGAACAGAGATAGAGGCTACCTGTCGAGATATACGTCTCGCCCAGCGAGGGCTGATGACCACAGAGGCCCACGGTGAGCCAGCCGTGTTCATCGAAGGTTCCGGGTGCTCCCAGGGTTCGCTGCATCACGGCCGTCAAAGCGGCGCGTGCCTGCGCGGGCGCGATTCCTTCCGGTAGTTTCCGCCGAAGCGCCATATCAGCAAGCACATGAAATGCACCAAAACGGTATGTGATCGATCGACCGATTGCAGGATAACTGCCATCGGGCCCAATCAAGCGCTCGAGTATTGCGGCATAGCGGCTTGCGCGCGACATAAAGGCCGGGAGAAAAGATTCCCACACTTTCGATTGAGGGGAAACCGGTTCGACCACGGTCAGCAACATCGGTTGGATGACGAAGCTGTTGTAGTAGTCCCGTCGCCTTTGTACCACTCCTCATGCTGCCGTATCGCATAATCCACGCGCATCTTATCCCAGTCCTCGCCTATATGACAAAACAGCGCTTCAATCGTGGCGCTGAAGAGCAGCCAGTTGTTAAATGCAGGAAGAATAACTCGGCTCGAACGTAGCGCCGCAACCAGCTTCGGCTTGGTTTGGGGATCGAGCTTCTCCCATAACTCGCGTGGCGCACGCAGAATGGCCAGAGCCAGAAACGCAGCATCCACCAGCGGTTGAGAGCCTCGAGAGAAGTTCATGTAATCAGGCGATGAAGGATCCACAGCGGCGGTGATCGCCTTGCGTGCCAGGTCGGCGTAGTGCTCCCGGAGTCTGCTCTCTTCTGCAGCACCGTTGACGGACTCAAGCCAAGCGCTCATTCCGGCAAGCAACCTGCCCATAGCTTCGAGACATGTGAATTGACTTCTCTCTGCAGCATTGTTATGAGGAGCCTCTACCGGCATCGTTCTCTTTAGCCTTTGGTCGCTCAATGCAACGAGCACGGGATCCGCCAAGCGAGTGAGAGCGGTGATCCAGTGTTCGCGATCCGAACTTTCGAGGGGTAGTCGCCCCGGCGCTCCCGTGCTACTTGCGAGCTGGGCTGCGCCAGTGATGGCTGTACCGCTTACAAACTCTCTACGAGACCAGGCGGACATCGGTTATTGCGGTTTCCCTTTCTGCCATCCCAAGCAGCTCAAGACTGGCAGCCTGGGATACTTCACAAATGCCGGATTCTCAGCCGAAAGCAGGCAGCGATAAAAGAGGCTGTTCCGATCCGAACGGATTCTTTTCGCATGCAAGCAGGCGCCGCACAGTCCCGGATTGACACGGGCGTCTGTCAAGAGTTCGGGATCGGTGATTTTGTCGGTCATGGCGGGCCGTCCAGCCTTTCCCACTTGCAGCTAAGACAGCAAGGCTACTGTAAGAAGTGGTCCTCGTGAATTAAGATAACTAGGGCCTATCCTGGCAACCTGAATATGGTGAGGCGCCCTTAGCAGCGCCGCGCAAGAACCAGCGTTATGTCGTCAGAAGGCGGCGCGCCCTGCGTAAAGGACAGGACCTCAGCTTTCACTGCTTCGATCAGACCTGCGGCGGAAATGCTCCGATCCCGTTCGGCGACGGCAATAAGCCGTTCTTCTCCGAACTCTTGATCCTTGTCAAAGCCACAAGCCTCGGTAACACCGTCGCTGAACAGGATGAGCAGATCTCCCTGATCCAGGAGACAGCTTTGTTGCTCATAAGTTGCGCTTCTCGAAATACCGAGCGGGATGCCATTGGCATCGAGCGATTCGACGGGACCTTTCTTACGGACCAACAACGGCGGATTGTGTCCCGCATTGCAATACACCAACTCGCCGGTTACTGGATCAAGGATCCCAGCGAAGAACGTAATGAAGCAGTTGCCGGGACAGTTGCTTGCCACACTGCGGTTCAACCGGCAGACCTGCTCCGGTAAGCCTTCCGGCGTTTCAAAGAAGACCTGCGCACGGGCTTGCAAGCTCGACATGAGCAGCGCCGCACCCAATCCTTTGCCGGAGACATCGCCTATCAATAAGGCCACACGCCCATCCGGGTATGGCAAGAAATCGAAGTAGTCACCGCCCACGGTCCGGCATGGCGCGTTATATCCGGCGAGGTCGAAGCCGGCGATCTCTGGAGCATGCGAAGGGAGTAATCGCTTCTGAATCTCGGCGGCTCGCTCGAGTTCACGATCTATCAACTTCCTAGCTTCCTCCTGCTGCACAAGACGGGCGTGCTCAATGCGGATAGAGGCAATGTTAGCCATCACCGTGACGAGATTAAGGTCTTCGACCGTGAACTCACGCACCAAATGCGGAGAGTCGAGATAAAGAAGACCGATCACAGCGTCATCAGTTTGCAGCGGGACAGCCAGGATACTCCGCACCTCTTGAGCCAGAATGCTGGTCCGCAAAGCAAAATCTTGATCTGATCTCGCATCGTGTACCAGCAAGGACTTTCCTTCTTTTGTGACCAGGTCGCATACAGTCCTGCTGATTTGAAAACCTTCTCCGCGGATGGCGCGCGTTTTGAGGTCGCCATTCTCTTCACGCGTCATCACAACCCCGCGGGAGGCATTAACGGCTTCCAGCGAGAAATTGAGAACCAGCTCAAACAGCTTATCCAGTGCGCCGTGACCGGCTAACTCGCGTGCAGCCCGGACCAACGCTCCGAGGCGCGTGCTCTCGAGAGTCGGTCGGCCATTGACATCCGTACTTTTTTCAAGGGCAGACTTGAGATTCACCGAGACGGTGGGTGTTGTCGTTGAAAATCCCTGCTCGACGAACCTGATCTCGTTCAGCTTGGCGTCTTTGAATTCGCCGCACGTGTCATAGCGGATGGACAGGTGGCCCGCTGTAATTCGGTCCCCATGAGCGAGCCGACCTGGCTCCGTAACTCGTAATCCATTGACGGATGTGCCGTTTCGACTATTTAAGTCCCGCAGCATCCAACTCGCCCCTACTCTCTCGAAGGCCAGATGCTCTCGCGATAACTTGTGGTCGGCAGGGAAAGCTAATTCATTGCTTGAAGCGCGGCCCAGCCGATATTGTTCTTTCTCCAAATGAATGCGAATTGTTGCGGCGCCAGGCGAATCAATAACCAGCTCGCCGGTCGTCGGTTTGATCGCAGCCGTAGCCACTTATCAAGCGTAGCCGATTTGTTTTGTCGCAAAAACCGCGGATATTTGAAAGTTGCGATCTGGGAGCGCGGCGTGAACGCGCGCTTCGCGATGCTTTGATACTGCCGCGCGGGGAGTAAGCGCGAAGTGGTAGCGTCTAAACTTGGCAGTGACGCACGAGGGAAATGGGCGCATTGGTTCATATCCGTCATCTCAGCGAAGATGACCCGCAGACGATCTCGCGGGCCTTCGCAAAGATTGGATGGAATAAACCGGTTGCTCAATATCTGAACTATCTGACCGAACAGCCGGCTGGAAAGCGCGTGAGCTTAGTGGCTATTGCCGGCGGGGAGTTCGCCGGGTACGTGACTGTAAATTGGAGTCCGACCTATCCAGGGTCCGTGGCGTTGAACATTCCAGAGATCCACGATCTTAATGTGCTCCCTGAGTTCTGCCGGCGGGGCATTGCAACCCGGTTGCTCGATCAAGCGGAGGAAATAGTCGGACAGCAATTCACTGCGGTGGGAATCGGTGTTGGATTGCACCCCGGCTACAACACGGCCCAAAGGCTCTACGTAAGGCGAGGCTATGTGCCCGACGGTCTCGGGATTACCTACCGGGATTGCTATGTGCTCGAAGGTGCGCAAGTCTTGCTCGATGATGACCTGGTCTTGCACCTGGTGAAGCAATTGGCGCGTCAGGCCTTTTAAGATGACCACTTGAAAGTGTGATCATCAACTCCATCCTTGAGATGTCATATGCTGGCGAGACGAGATCCGTCACCGACCCCATGTCTTCCACTGACAAGCTGATAAACCAACGGTTTTTACGATCTGGCAAATACAACCCGGAATGGATCACGGCCAGCGCGAGTGGCGGCGCCAATTCGTTGTGGCTGACTGAATGGCTGGCCTCGGCGATGGACCTGCGCCCCGGAATGCGAGTGCTTGATCTGGGCTGTGGCAGAGCAGCCTCGTCCATTTTCCTGCACCGGGAATTCGGAGTAGAGGTCTGGGCAACGGACCTGTGGTTCAACGCGTCCGAGAATTTCAGGCGAATTCAGGACGCCGATGTGGAACGTCATGTATTTCCGATCCAAGCTAACGCGCGGGCGCTTCCATTTGCCGTAGAGTTCTTCGATGCGATCCTCTCCATTGATTCCTTTGTCTATTACGGAACCGACGATCTGTATTTGAGTTACCTCGCTCGGTTCCTTCGCCCTGGCGGAAACTTGGGAATCACCGGCGCCGGATTGATGCATGAATTCGACGGGCCCATTCCGCGGCACCTGTTGGAATGGTGGAGTGCGGACATGTGCTGCCTGCACTCCGCCGATTGGTGGAGTCGGCATTGGCGTCGAAGCGGCTTAGTCGATGTGCAATTGGCCGACACCATGCCGGACGGTTGGAGATTATGGATGGATTGGCAGAACGCGATCGCTCCAGACAATCAGGTCGAGATTGAGGCGTTGCAGGCAGACCAGGGTCAAAACCTTGGCTATATCCGCGTACTGGCGCGTCGCAGAGACGATTTGAACCTGGAGGACCCTCTCGTATCAATTCCCTCTCAATACACGAAGAAGCCATTACTTCGTGCCGAATAGCGTCTCGAGACGGAACGCTGCGTGCGCGGGCTGTTATCCAACCATTGAGGGAATCCTTTCTCCATCGAAAGGTTGAGGGTGCCGCAATTCTTGTGTAGCACCCTGAACTGATGACACACTCTAATTCAGGCCGCGTTAGTGCTGTTCGCGGCAGTGATGAAAACAGGACGCATTCTTGCCGCCATCGTCTTTGCTCTCTTACTCGCCGCGCCACTGGTGTACAAGCGTGTAAGGACGCTCCAACAAACGCCTGCTGCAGTCCAAACCGCCTCCGCGCCGAACTCCTACGGTTTCCAGCTCCGCGAGTCCGCCCGCCAGGCGGGCATCGATTTCAAACACGAAGAGCCGAAACTCGATCCGCGTCTCGGCCACATCATGGCGCAGATCGCCTCCATGGGAGCGGCCGTTTCAGTTGTCGACTTCGATCGGGACGGATGGGCCGACTTTTATGTCACCAGCAGCGGTGAGCAGTCGCGAAACGCGCTCTACCGCAACCAGCACAACGGCACATTCCGCGACGTCGCCTCCGATGTCGGACTCGCCGATATCAATTCTCGCGACACCGGAGTTTCTATGGGCGCCGTTTGGGGCGACTACGATAATGACGGCTACGACGACGTCCTTATTTATAAGTGGGGCAAGCCCGAGCTCTTTCATAATGACGGCGGAAAACACTTCACACGCGTAACCGATCAAGCCGGGCTTCCACCTTGGGTCAATTCCAATACTGCCATCTGGTTTGATTACGACGACGACGGCAAGCTTGATCTCTTCCTCGGCGGCTACTACTCCGAAGCAGTGAACCTCTGGAATCTTAAGACGACCAAAGTGATGCCGGAGAGTTTCGAGTACGCGCAGAACGGAGGCCGCAAGTATCTTTTTCACAATCTTGGGGGCGGCCATTTCGAAGAGGTATCTGACCGCCTCGGCATCAAGTCGCGGAGATGGTCGCTCGCTGCCGTTGCGGCCGACCTGCGAGGAACCGGTTTTCCCGACCTGTTCGTTGCTAACGACTATGGCGTTTCCGAGCTTTACCTGAATGAAAATGGGAAGCGCTTTCGCGAAGTCGGCAGGGAGAGTGGCGTTGGTTACGCGCCGAAGAGTGGCATGACCGCCTCTGTTGGCGACATCCTGAATCAGGGCCGATACGGCATCTTCGTCACGAATATTTCCGAAGAAGGCGTGCTCGTTCAAGGTAACAATCTCTGGATGCCGCAGCCGGGCGCTCCGAATCACGATCTCAAATTCGAGAATGTGGCAAACACAATGGGCGTCGAGCTTGGCGGATGGAGTTTCGGCGCACAATTCGGCGACCTGAATAATGACGGATTACTGGATCTCTACCAGGTCAACGGCAATATCTCGCTCGACCCCGACCACAGCTATTGGTATGACTACTCGAAGGTCGCCGGAGGAAATCGCACTATCATCTCGGATGCCGCCAACTGGCCGCCACTGAAGGGACGCAGTCTCTCCGGCTACCAGCAGAAGCGTATCTGGATCAATGATGGAGCAGGCGCGTTCAAAGAAGTCTCTCAGCAGGTGGGTGTCAGGGATCGCTTCGATGGGCGCTCCGTGGCGCTCGCCGATTTTAGCAACACTGGCGCACTAGACGCCGTTGTCGCAAACCAACACGGTCCTGTCCTTCTGTATCGCAACGTTGTTGACCCACAAAATAAATGGATCGAGTTCAGCCTCACCGGCCGCGCCAGTAACCGCAGCGCTATCGGAACAGAGGTCCGGGTCTTTTGGAGTGGTCAAGAACAGTTGCAGGAAGTTTCCGGTGGCAGCGGCTTCTGTGCCCAGAATCAGCGCCGACTGCATTTTGGACTCGGCAAAGTATCTGCTGTTGACCGCGTTGAAATCCGCTGGCCCTCGGGTCGCGTGCAGAAACTGGTTTCTCCGGCTTTAGATAAGATCCATGACATAGAGGAGCCGCAGTGAGAGTCGTGAGATGAGTAAGGTTGGGTTCGAACCGGCTTCACCCGGCCAAACAGGGTCAGCGCCGGGTAGCGTCGCTGCAGGGCCTACAAAGCAGCGTCCGGGATTCCTCAGTCCGAACAACCGCTATCTCCCCCCGATTTTTATCACGCTCATTCTCGTTGTCGGCAACCTGTCCTTTGGACTGCTCGAAAGCTTTTCAAGAACTGCATTGGCTATTGCCACGGCCATGTTGTTCGAAATCGCTCTCACGCTCCTGATCTACCGCAAGTTTCCGAACCTCGCGAGCTCTTACATAACGGGTATTAGCGTGGGAATTCTGATTCGTTCTCCCGCCTTCTGGCCATACGCGTTGTGCAGCGCCATCGCAATCACCTCCAAATATGTGCTGCGGTGGCGGGGACGGCATCTTTGGAACCCGTCAAACTTCGCGATCAGCGCCATGCTGCTGCTCGTGCCCGAATACGTAGCCGCGCTCAGTATTCAGTGGGGTAACAGCATGTGGCCGATGCTGATTGTCTGGGTTCTCGGAGCACTCATTGTCTACCGTGTAAAGCGTTTTCACATCACCGCCACCTATGTAGTCTGCTTCGTAGCTCTTTCATTTGTCCGCACGCTTTTCACGCATCACTCGTTCCTGGCCGAAGTGGCGCCCATCACAGGACCGATGTATCAGCTCTTTATCTTCTTCATGATCACGGACCCGAAGACCACGGTGAAACCTCGCTGGGGCCAATGTCTGGTAGCGGCGCTGGTTGCTGTGGCCGAAATGATCTTTCGACTTGCGGAGAATATCCACGCTCCCTACTACGCCCTGGCCGTGGTCGGGCCTGCCGCGAACGCCTTCGAAATCTACTGGAAAGGCCGTGGACAGCGCCTTGCAAACAAGCCCGGTTCGCAGTAGTATCTCAAAAACAGACCCCATCGATTTCAGCTTGCTCCTGCGGGCCCTCTCCGACCCGGAAAAGGCGGTGCGCATCGCGTTCCTGCTGCGTCTCCGAAAGATGAGCTGGCGCTCGCGAACTCAACCATTCCTTTCCAGCTCGCGCCGCTGCTGTGCTGAAATGAAGATGCAATCCGCCCGGCCTTACAAGGATAAGTCCGCGATTGCGGAATAAGAGCTGGGCGGTATTTTCTTTTGGTTGGATCGCATAAGTTCAGATGAGTAGAAGAGTTCGTTCGACGACGGTTCTGTGTGTAAGGAGAAACGGCGTTGTTGTGCTGGCCGGCGACGGTCAGGTAACAATGGGAAGTGAAGTTTTGAAGGGCGGAGCCCGGAAGCTACGGCGCTTGTTCAACGGCAAAATTATCTCGGGGTTTGCCGGAGCTACCGCCGATGCCTTTGCGCTCTTTGCGCGGCTCGAAGCGAAGTTAGAGCAATACGGTGGAAACCTCCCGCGCAGCGTAGTCGAATTGGCAAAAGAGTGGCGCACCGACCGCATGCTCCGGCATTTGGAGGCGCTTCTCCTGGTTGCTGACAACAAAGACATCTACATTGTCAGCGGCAACGGAGACGTCATCGAGCCTGACACCCCGGTAGCTGCCATCGGATCCGGAGGCGCATACGCGAAATCCGCCGCTCTCGCCCTTATCGAAAATACGGATCTAGGGGCGCGGCAGATCGTGGAAAGAGCGATGAAAATCGCCAGTGATGTTTGCATCTATACAAATGGCAATATCACTTACGAGGAGATTGCCTGATGGTGATTTATCTTCCGCAACAATCAACTGACGAAACGCCGCTTTTAGACGAACTGACGCCGCGTGAGATCGTTAGTGAATTAGATAAGCACGTAGTGGGGCAAGCGGACGCGAAGCGTTCGGTCGCGATAGCGTTACGCAACCGTGTACGCCGGCAGAAACTCGAGCCGGAAATGGCCGAGGAAGTGATGCCGAAAAATATTCTGATGATCGGTCCGACCGGCGTCGGGAAAACTGAAATCGCACGGCGGCTCGCGAAACTCGCGAACTCTCCCTTCCTCAAAGTGGAGGCGAGTAAGTTCACGGAAGTAGGATACGTGGGGCGCGATGTCGAATCGATGATCCGCGACCTTGTGGACATCGCCATCGATATGGTGCGAGAGGAACGGCTCGAGCAGATCGCAGACCGCGCGGAGCAGCAAGCCGAGGAGCGTCTGCTGGACCTATTGATGCCGCCTCAGCCTGAGTCAAGCGAGAGCGTGGAACGAACGCGCGAAAAATTGCGCGATAAGTTGCGAGCCGGCAAGCTTGACGATCGCATGGTAGAGGTCGATGTCAAAGAGCGAGGCCCAACCTTTGAAGTCTCGACAAACGGCAACGTGGAAGAGATGGACATCAATTTGAAGGATGTCATTCCCGGGCTCTTCGGTCCGCGCACCAAAAAACGCAACATGCGGGTTTCAGAAGCGCTCGAATACCTGGTGCAGGAGGAAGAGCAGAAGCTGGTCGACATGGATCAGGTGACTCGAATCGCCCTGGAGCGCGTAGAACGAAACGGCATCATTTTCCTCGATGAAATCGACAAAATCGCGGGGCGTGAAGGCGGTCACGGACCTGATGTCAGCCGCGAGGGCGTGCAGCGCGACATTCTTCCAATTGTTGAAGGCACTACTGTCAACACCCGCCACGGTTTCGTGCGCACCGATCATATTCTGTTCGTGGCGGCGGGAGCTTTCCACGTTTCGAAGCCCTCTGACCTGATTCCGGAGCTGCAGGGCCGATTCCCGATTCGCGTCGAATTGAAGTCGCTTACCGAAGCCGATTTCATCAGGATTTTAAAGGAGCCAAAGTCCGCGCTGGTGAAGCAGTACATGGCGTTGCTCGAGACGGAAGGCATAAAACTGTCCTTTACCGAGGATGCGTTGATTGAGATTGCGCGTATTGCCGCCCAGGTAAACGAAGCAGCGGAGAATATTGGGGCGCGACGCCTGCACACGATTATGGAGAAGCTGCTCGAAGAGATATCCTTCGAAGGCCCCGACCTCAAGAAGAAGAATGTAAAAATCGACGCTGCTTATGTGCGTAAGCAGCTTTCCGAAATTGTGAAAGACCAGGACCTGAGCAGGTACATTCTTTGAGATTTGGGGAGACGCTCAAAAAGCGCTTCCTTGGCAGCGTGTTCCTTCTTCTCGGACTGTGTGGCTGCGGTTATGTAGGACCGGTCCTCCCTCCATCGCCGCAACTGCCTCTCGCTGTCACAGATCTGACGGTCGTCGAGCGCGGTGATCAGCTCGTAATCGATTTCAGCACGCCACCCAGAACGACTGACAATCTTGCGGTGAAGGAATTCTCGGAACTTGATCTGAGAGTTGGTCCCGACGTCAGACCATTTGACTTTGATCGCTGGGAAGGCACCGCGACCCAATATGAGCTCGCGCCTCCTCCTCCTGCCGATCCTGACAATCCGCTCGCCGTTCCGATGTCCAAGAAGATACCGGCTGCCGATTGGATCGGCAAACGAGTAACGGTGGCCGTGCGCACTGCGATCAAAAAGAAGGACCATTATTCGGCGTGGTCAAATCGCGTTGTATTAGACGTGATCGCGCCGCTGGCGGCGCCATCGGTCAAAGACAGATCCACGGCAAAAGGCGTCGAGCTTAGCTGGGAAAATACAGATGCGACGCTCGAATATCGCGTCTACCGGAGTGGTCCTCCTCCGAACCCGACTGTTCAGCTCGGGATTAGCAAAACGAACAATTTCCTGGACACTACCTCGCAGTACAAGACGCCATACGAATACACGATCGTCGCCGTACATGGGAATGCCGAAAGTTTGCCATCACGCCCGGTGCGTGTCACCACTAAAGATATATTTCCGCCATCAGTCCCGTTAACTGTCACCGCTCTTGCGGCTCCCAATTCAATAGAAGTCTCCTGGCAACGCAGTCCCGATGCCGATTTGAAAGGCTATGTGGTTTACCGCTCAGTAAACGGCGGCGCCTTCGAATCTATCGGCGGCATGCTGAATCTGCCAACTTTCAGCGATCATCAGGTAGAACACGGCAAGACATACACGTACCGGATTGCGGCCGTCGACCAGAAGAACAATACGAGTGATCCGTCGGCGAGCGCGCAGGTTCGCTTCTGAGGTCTCAAAACTTGCAACTGTTCGTCGAGTGGGTACTAACGGGTCTATGTTAACCTCGGTCCATGAGGGCAAGGGCCGTCACGGGAGCTCCTGATTGGTCGACTTCCTGAAGACCTGGGTTGGGTCGTTCCAAGAATTTCTCTTTCTCTCAAATCGCGCCTTTGTCAATCTTGCTCGGCGTCCTCACTACAACGATGACGTCTTCCTTCAGATGGACACAATCGGTATCGGTAGCATACCGGTCGTTTTGCTTACTGGCTTTTTTACTGGGGGCATTCTCGCCCTCCAGATGGCCCGCGCTCTCAACACATATGGGGCGAGCAGCCAGGTCGGAACGATTGTCGCGCTGACCCTGGTGCGTGAGCTAGGCCCTGTCTTGACGGCTATTCTGGTGGCGGGCCGGAATGCATCCGGAATGGCAAGCGAACTCGGGTCCATGAAAGTAACCGAGCAGATTGACGCGATGCGTGCCCTGGGTACGGACCCCGTACAAAAGCTGGTTACTCCCAGGCTGGTCGCGACGGCATTCATGCTTCCGTGCTTGACCGTTGTTTCCGATGTCACCGGTCTCTTCGGAGGCTACCTGGTTGCGACACCTCTTCTGCATATCATCAGCGGCAACCAGTATTGGTCAACCTCATATCAGGCCCTGGTGCTCAAC
The DNA here is from genome assembly GCA_963757345.1 of Terriglobia bacterium. Classification (GTDB taxonomy): domain Bacteria; phylum Acidobacteriota; class Terriglobia; order Bryobacterales; family Bryobacteraceae; genus Bog-105. The sequence continues at coordinate 511,839 of CAVWRP010000021.1, forward strand.
GATCTGACGCAGGGTCTGATTAAGCCGTTTATCTTCGGAATTTTGGTGGCGCTCATCGGATGTTTTTACGGCATGCAGACTACAGGTGGAACGCAAGGCGTTGGGCGCGCGACCACCAACGCCGTAGTATCGGCTTCTATCTGGATTATTGCCGTGACGTTTATTATCGACAAGATATTCGTTGGATTGTAGAAGTCATGCCCGACACTCCTATTCTCGAGTTCACGAATGTAAACCTTCGCTACGATCAAACGTGGGTGTTGCGAAATGTCTCTTTCTGTCTAAGAGCGGGAGAAACGCGGGTTATATTTGGCCAGGCCGGCAGTGGGAAGACAACGTTGCTGAAAGCCGTAATCGGCCTCGTTCCGGTGGATGACGGCACTATTCGTCTCTTCGATCAAGAGGTAACTTCGCTTGATGAAGCGAAGCTATACGGTTTACGGTCTCGTGCAGGATTCCTGTTTCAGGAAAGCGGTCTGTTCGACTCCTTAACGGTTGCCGAAAACGTTGAATACCCGATTCTGAATCAGCAGTCCCCTGAAAACAAGCAGCAGTTGAAAGAGGGAGACAAAGCGGTCGACGAACGCGTTCGCGAAACCTTGCGTTTTGTTGAGCTCGAGCACACCTTCGACAGTTCGCCAAGCTCTCTATCCGGGGGAATGCGCAGAAGAGTAGGCATCGCCCGTGCGATCGTTACCGAACCTCCCTTGCTGCTTTACGATTCTCCGACAGCAGGGCTAGATCCCATTACCGCGAATACCATCATGCAATTGGTCGCTAAAGAGAGGGACGTGAGAAACAGCACGTCCCTCATCGTTACCCATCGTTATCAGGATGGCGAGATTATGGATGATTTCCGGTACGATCCGGAGCAGGAGTTGCTCGTGCCTCTAATCGGGGAAGAGGGGCCGAAGCGCAACCGCACGAAATTTTTCGTCATGAAAGACGGAGAAATCGTCTTTCAAGGCACCCGGCACCAGATGGAAGCATCAAACGATGACTACGTCAAGAAGTTTGTAAGGCACGAAGGTTAAGAGATGCCCAGCAAAGAAAAAATAGCTTTCGCGCAGCTGAAGGTGGGAATCCTGGGCATTGTCGCCTTGACCTGTATCGCCCTGCTGGTATTTCTACTGACCGGGAACATGAGCTGGTTTCAAAAAGAAATTCCGCTCCATGTATATACGTCGGACGCAGCCGGGCTGGTGAAGGGTGCGCCCGTAAGAATCAATGGCATTCAGGCCGGCAAGGTCGACAAAGTCGAGCTTTCAGGAGAAACGAATCCTGCACGGGTGATCAAAATCGATCTGCATGTCGATGAGAACATGTTAAGGCAAATCCCATCTGACTCGATGAGCTCCATTTCATCGGACAATTTGCTCGGCAGCACAAAATTCTTGCAGATCAACAAAGGGACAAGTCAGACGACCGTTAAGCCTGGAGCGACACTGAAGTCGGTAGACACGAAGCAATTCGACGCTCTGGTGGCGCAGGGGTTTGGCATTCTCGATTCCCTGCAAGTCACGCTCGATAAGGTTCAGAGCATTGTCGGCGCGGTGGAAAATGGCAAAGGCACCATCGGCAGGCTGTTGGTGGATGAAACGTTGTATAACAGCCTCGCGGCTACCGTGAGCCAGGTCCAGCTCCTTGTGGCGACGCTGAATTCGAAAACCGGCACGGTTGGACACCTCATTAACGACAATGCACTTTACGATCAGATTCAGGGCCTGGTGAATCGAATCGACCAGATCACGCTCGGGCTCCAGCAAGGCCAGGGAACCGTCGGGCTGCTTCTGAAAGATCCCAAACTCTACAACGATCTCGACACCTCTGTCGTCCAGATCAATCGCGTGCTGGATGATCTGAATGCCGGTAAAGGCACCGCCGGACAATTGCTGAAGAATGACAAGATAGCGAAGCAGCTATCGACGACGCTCGAAAAGATCAATGTAACAATCGACAAGCTGAATGCCGGCCAAGGCACCCTTGGGCAGCTGCTGGTCAACCCGGCGCTCTATGATGAATCGACCGGTATGCTCCGCGAATTGCGTGGGACGCTGCAGGATTTCCGCGCCAATCCCAAGAAGTTCCTGAGCATTAAACTCCATATTTTCTAGTTGCGGGAACTGGCCATCAATGCGGACGATTTCGGGTTCACGCACGACGTGAACGCAGGAATTATGAAGGCGCACCTTGAAGGTGTGCTCACTTCCACGACGTTGATGGCGAATGGTGACGCATTTGACGATGCGGTACGGCTGGCGCGCGAGACGCCCACGCTTGACGTCGGCTGCCACCTGGTTCTGGTGCAAGGGGTCTCTTTGTCTACTGGGAGGCCGCTTCCCAAACAGCCTGTAGACCTTCTCATCGAGCTGGCAAAGGGAAGCTTGGATATACGCAGCGAATTTCGGTTTCAGTGCGAGAAGATTATTTCCGCGGGCATTAAGCCCACTCATCTCGATACGCATAAGCACACGCACCTTGTTCCTCGTGTGTTTCGGGAAGTTGTGCGCGTGGCAAATGAATTCGCGATTCCCTATGTACGCTTACCGCTGGATCGAACCGCAACAGGACTCGCCCTCGCCGAGCCCTTCTATCGAAAAATAGCTCGCCAGAATGACGTTCTGTTGCCGGATTATTTTATGGGCTTCCGCCTTACCGGATCGCTGACAGAGAAAACGTTGCTTGCAGCCATGACAAGACTGCAGGATGGCTTCACCGAATTGATGTGTCATCCGGGGATTTTTGGGCCGGAGCTGGCGTCTGCGCATACGCGCTTGAAGCACTCTCGAGCGCTGGAACTGAATGCGTTAACTTCGCCGCTGATTCGTCAGGCCGTTGTTGACGCAGGCATACGCCTCAGGTCGTTTGGAACCCGTCAGAGGTGATCCTGATCGACACCGTCGAAGCCGACGTACTGGATTTCCTCTTCAAGCTCCAGCTTGAAACGGCTCGAAACCCGTAACTTCAGTTCGCGAATCACCGAGACAAGATCGGCGGCCCTGCCGGCGCCATCGTTGTAGATCAAATTGGCGTGGTAATCAGCCACTTGTATGTCGCCTCGCCGGATGCCTTTTGCGCCGACTTGTTCGAGAAACCAGGCCGAGGGCACTTTGCCTTCGCGAATCACCTTCGGCGGAATTTCAGCTATCAGCCCGGGCTGGAGATCCGAGGCCAGCAGATTCTTGAAAATGCTGCCCGCACATTTCATCGAGGGAGGATATTTCGCATCGCGAATGGTTCGGATTCCGGTTGCAGTCGTTGCGAGTTCAGCGCTACTCGCCTTCTGAAGCCGCAAGGTCGCGGAGAGAATCACCCAATCTTTACGGTCTTTGAAGATGCTCTCGCGATACGTGAAGCAACACTCAGCGTTGTCGAGTGTTCGGATATGAGACCCGTCAAAAATTCTGACACTTTGCAAGACTTCCTGGATGGAATGGCCATACGCGCCAGCGTTGCCGTAAACGGCTCCTCCCAGATACCCCGGAATCCCGGTCATCGTTTCGAGCCCGCCTAGACCAAAGGCAATGCTTTGGTCCACTACTTCCTGCAAGACGGCTCCTGCCTCAGCGGTAAGCACGTCACTCTCACGCGAGATTTTTGCTCCTGTGTAGCGGAGTACTACACCGCGAAAGCCCTGATCCGAAACAACGAGATTCGTTCCGCCGCCTACCACCACGTGAGGGATCTCGACGGCCGCAGCGACTCGCAGACCGTTAATGAAAGCCGCCTCATCGGCAGTGTCAAACAGAAATGCGGCCGGGCCTCCGATGCCAAATCGCGTATAGCCTGCGAGCGGCGCGTTTTCTATTAGCTGGGCATCAGGAATACTGGCGAATTGCCCGCGAACCCCCCGAAACAAAGGCACTCAACCGATTATAGGGGCGTCGGCAGGATGCAATCCGAATGTTACGATCATGGATTAGGTTACATGAAGTTTTTTCTCGATTCCGCCAACCTGGACGAGCTCAAGAAAGCTTGCGCCTGGGGGATTATCGACGGCGTTACCACTAATCCGAGCCTGATTGCGAAAGAGGGGATCGCACTGGAGGATCGGGTATTGGATATCTGCAGGCTGGTGGATGGCGACGTGAGCGCAGCGGTAGTCTCCACAGATGCGAGAGAAATGATCCAGGAGGGACGGCGTCTTTCGAAAATCCATAAGAATGTCGTGGTTAAAATCCCGCTTGGCGAAGAAGGCATCAAGGCAGTGGCCGCTCTGGCGGTAGAAGGCATCCGCTCGAACGTCACGCTTTGCTTTAGCGCCGCACAGGCTTTGCTGGCAGCAAAGGCCGGCGCACACATTATCAGCCCGTTTCTCGGGCGAATCGATGATATTGGTTGGCCGGGGATAGATCTGATTACCGACATTATCAAAATCTATTCGAACTACGGCTTTCCGACTCAGGTTCTGGCAGCATCCATTCGAGGACCGCGGCAGGTTATCGAGGCGGCAAAGGCCGGCACGCACATCTGTACACTCACCTATAAAGTTCTCGAGCAGCTGTTCTACCATCCGCTCACCGAGAAAGGTCAAGACCAGTTTTTGGCGGATTATCGGAAAGTATTCGATCTCGTCGCGACCTGAACTACTTCGCGGAGGCACGCTTTAACCGATCGAGGATGCCGTCCCAACCCGGGCTCTCGGGAGGACGCATCACGGCAATCCAGTCCCAGCCCTCCGCGTCAGCCTGGTGTAGTTCAGCGTAAATCTTCTGCGCATACAATTCACGTTCGGGAGGCAAATCGATTAAGCGTCCGCGCCCCGGCGGAAGCGCCTCTGCCGCATCGAGCACAAAGAACGGAGTTCGCGGTGAGTAGTGTCGTTCATGAAGTCCAGGCGATTCAGCCGGTTCGGCAATATGAGGCCTGTCGATCTCGCGCTCCCATGAAATACCCGTTGCAGCCTCGAGTTCAGATTGCGAGATCATCCCGGGGCGTAGAATCGCAGGCGGCGAGCGTCGCAAGGAAGCCACCGTTGATTCAATTCCGACTTGCGTAGGGCCCCCATCGAGGATCAAGTCGACTGCTTCTCCAAGTCCGTCCTGGACGTGTTGCGCAGTTGTAGGTGACAACTGCATGAAGGGATTCGCGCTGGGGCCCGCGATGGGTACGCGAGCGGCGCGTATCAGTGCCAGCGCAACCGGATTGGAGGGCATGCGAATACCCACGGAATCGAGCCCGGCTGTCACAAGATCTGGAACGATCGCAGCTTTGCGCAGGACGAGTGTCAGTGGCCCGGGCCAAAAGCGGCGCGACAAAAGCTCCGCATTTCTCGGCCATTCAACGGTGAGCGATCGGGCCGTAGCATGATCGGCCACGTGAACGATGAGCGGGCTTGCAAATGGACGCTTTTTGACTTCAAAGATACGCGCCACCGCCCTTGCATCGAGCGCGTTCGCACCTAATCCGTACACGGTCTCGGTTGGAAACGCCACCAGCCCACCCCCGCGAAGAATAGCCGCGGCGCGCTCGAGCGCCTCCGAGCTCGGCTGAACAATCATGTCCTAATCGGGGAGGTCTTCCTTGGTGTCTCCGGCGGTCTGGCCGGTTTTCTGCCAAACAAGGAAGGCGTGGATCAGGGAGTCGAGGTCGCCATCAAGCACACGGTCCACGTCGCCGATTGAAAGTTTCGTGCGGTGATCTTTAATCAGCCGGTAAGGCGCGAGTACATAGCTTCGGATCTGACTCCCGAAGTTGATGCCAAGTTTCGTATCTTCGAGCTTCTGATCAGCCGCGCGCTTTTTCTCCATCTCATATTCGTACAGCTTTGCGCGCAACTGCTTCATGGCGCTGGCGCGGTTCTTATGCTGCGAACGTTCGTTCTGGCACTGTACAACAATCCCGGTCGGAAGATGTGTGAAGCGCACGGCGGATTCCGTCCGGTTCACGTGCTGGCCGCCAGCTCCGCTTGCGCGAAATACGTCAACCTTCAAGTCATCCGGTTTAATCTCGATGTTGATGTCATCTTCCACCTGCGGATACACAAAGACTGAGGCGAACGAAGTGTGTCGGCGCGCATTTGCATCGAACGGCGAGATGCGAACCAATCGGTGCACTCCAACTTCGGATTGCAGCTGGCCGTAAATATTCTCGCCGTTGATTTCGACCGTGGCGGACTTAATGCCGGCACCCTCGCCTTCGAGCCGGTCGGTAATCACAGATTGAAAACCATGGCGCTCTGCCCAGCGCAGGTACATGCGCAGCAGCATCTCAGCCCAATCCTGCGATTCCGTTCCGCCAGCTCCGGGATGAATCGTCACAATGGCGTCGCGAGCGTCGTTCTCACCCGCGAGCAGCATGCCCGTCTCGAGTTGCTCCAGGCGGGTTTCAAAAGTACGAATCTCTTTCTCGAGTTCGCCGTTGACGTTCTCGCCCTCGCGAGCCAGTTCGAACAACGTATCGATATCGGATGAAGCTAGCGCTACAGAACGTGAGTTGCCAATCGCTTCCTCGAGCCTTTTGCGCTGCTGCATGATGCGCTGGCTCTTTTCCGGTTGATTCCAAAAATCCGGATCGCCGATTTCTGTTTCGAGCTTCTCTAATTCCTGCTGCTTGGCGGGCGCGTCAAAGATAGCTCCTGACAGCTTCACCTTGCTGCCGGAGCGTAACGTACTCTCTTTCCAACTCTTCCAGAGTCATTCATGACTAGTGTACAAGGCGACCCAAAGATCACTCTCACTTCACCGGAACGTCAAAGAAAGCGAGCCAGTACTGAACCGATTGCAAACTGAATCCGATCAGAATCAGGAAAAGGCCAAAGACTCCCAGACGGCGATCGGGAAGATTTTCGGCAGCCCATTCGACATACGGAGTAGTGAAGTGAGAGAGTGCCGTCACAACGCCGAGGGTCAGGCCCATTTTGACTGCAAAGCCAAGCGCCAGTAATCGCTGATGGACAACCGCTCCTGCCAGATAGCCGGCAGCCGTATAGCCGAGTGAGCGAACCAGCGCAGCCAGAGCTTGTCTCTTAGTGATGCGGGGCCGTGCCACCAACAGGTCCATCGTGGGGCGAATGCCAAAACGGTATGCAATGGTTTGACCGACAGTACTGAGTAAGGCGAAAACCAGTCCGAACCGCCAGCCAAACATCAAGCTCGTTCCTACCGCGTAACCACCAGCGCGGATGCTGCTGACGGTCAAGTCGTAGAGCAGACCAGGTGTTGAGGAATCCCGCGCTGAACGAGCGAGTTCTGCGGCAATCGTTATGCCATGAGTCAGGCCGACCGCGATCGCGAAGGGCAGTCCAAGAGTGGCTCCAAAGCCAGCTCCAAAGAGAACCGTATAGGTTACGGCCCGAGTCAGCGTTCGTAGCGGCCCGTTCTTGCCTCCCAGGAGATCGTAAGCAAGATAAACGCCGCCAAGACAGTCAAGCAGACTCCCGCAGATGCTTATAGCCGCTACGACGTGCCTGTCCATCGATTCTCCACGTTAGCGAATCGACGCGCACGCCGGGGTGGCAGCAGACAAGATGTGTCGTTATGCCGCGGTAAGGTGATCGAGTGCGCCCGCTTCGAGGAAGCTTTTGAGATCCTGCTCCTGGACCACCGGCTCGCCTGGCGCCACATTGTTCAATCTGCCGGCAAGCATCCATTTCTCAAGTTCTTCGACGAGAGCAAAAAGATGATCGAAGGAAGCCACGCTGAATAGCAGCGGCTGATAGTGGTCGATTTCAAAGGGCTGGTTGATCACCCACTCCAGTTGAATGGGAAAGCGCTGCACTTCATCCGATTCGATCGAATGCGCGATTTCGCCGTACGAGCTAAGCAGCCCGCTACCGTAAACCTTCAGACCATCATCGAAGCGCATGAGCCCGAATTCGATGGTGAACCAGAAGAAACGGGCCATCGCTCGTATGATGCTCTCCAGCCTTTCGAGCCGCTTCGTCTCGTTGCGCATGTCCGCAACCAACTGCGCGGCCGTGTGCGCGCATTCCCCGAAACGCACGAGTGTATCGGCGAATACCCGGTCAGTGTGCATCGGGACGTGCCCTGCTATGTCATGAAAGATGTCAGGTTCGGGCAGATAATCCAGACGATCGTTGCGGCGAATTGTGATGGTAGTCGGAAAGCTTCGGCTGCGCAGGCAATTGAAAAAGATAAAGCTCGGCACGTACCCGCTTACCGCCTGAGCTCGAAATCCGGTAAGAGGGTTCAGAAAGCGATTGACTTCATCGAGTCTCGGAATATGCTCCGGGTCGAAGCAAAGCGAATCGATGCCGCGAAGAAAATGCGGATTCGCATATTGTCGCCATCGGGAAGTCATTCTGGAGTAGAGATTCCGCCAGGCAGCATGATTTTCTTGCGAGTAGAGGTCGTACGGTTGGTGTATGTAAAGCCGACCGTCAGCACGCGCCCGCTCGACGAAAGGTGCGTCGGAGGTGGTTAAACCAGAAGACATCGGCAGCAGCTCAGCCTCGCCTTAATGATAGCACCACAATGGCGTGGTGTCTTGATATGTTGACAGCACTTCGTTCTCGTGCTCCAATATCCGCAACCGGCATACTTGGTTTGAGTTGTCTCGTCCTCGGGCCTGTCTGCCTGTTCGGTTCCATCTAACGAAAATGACGCCTAAGACGACGAGAGCTTGGTGACGAAAAAGCGCAGAGGTTTTGCCTGGGTCCCTCGACGTCAGCCGAGGAGACGGATCGTCCTACTAGTGTGTCTTTTGCTCCTCGATTCAGCAATGCCGGTTTTGTGGGCTGACGAGGTCAATACAGGAAAGGCGCTTCATCCACTTGACCCGCTCTCCAAGCAGGAGATTCTTGAGACGGTTGAAGTTTTGCGAACTCTGGGGAAGACAACCGAGAATAGCCGGTATTCGTTCATTTCGCTTCTTGAACCCCCAAAGACCGAAATATTGAACTTCCGCCCTGGAACCGATTGGCAACGGCAATCGTTCGCTGTCATTTATGAACGTGCTCAGAACCAGACCTTCGAAGCCGTCGTGGATCTTCGAAATCGAAGCTTGGTTTCCTGGAAGAATATCCCTGGTGTGCAGCCTTCCTTTTTGGAAGAAGACGCTGAGATCCTGCAGCATGCCGTGCGCGCCGATCCGCGATTCCCTGAAATCATGAAACGTCGTGGCATCACCGATCTGTCACGCGTCGGGATCGGCGATTGGCCGGGCGGTTATTTCGGCGACCCGGAGGATAAAGGTGCTCGCTACCGGCGCGCCGATTTTTCGTATCACGATTCGAAAAGCCTGGCTGACCGAAAGATTGAGAATTTGACGGCCGACGTAGACCTGAACAAGGGAAAAGTAATTCGCTGGATTGACGGCGAGATCACACCGATTCCTCCGGAAGGAGCGGGGCTAAGCGGCGTACCGGCCTCGCCGAACCGCCCGGCCCCCAAGCCGCTGATCATCTCTCAACCACAGGGAGCTACCTTCGAAGTTCGCAATCGTGAAGTCCGCTGGCAGAACTGGCGTTTCCGTTTTGGCTTTAATGAGCGCGAAGGCCTCGTGCTTTATCTGGTCGGCTACGAGGATGCGGGACGCTTGCGTTCTGTACTATACCGGGCCACCTGCTCCGAGATGGTCGTGCCGTACGGAGATCCTGGAATCAACTGGTATTACAAGAATGCCTTCGATTCGGGTGAGGACAGTTTTGGCCGTTATGCGAGTCCGCTCGAGCAATCTACCGACCTTCCGGATAATGCGCAGACCTTTGATGTCGTCCTTCCCAACGAAACCGGCGAGTGGTTCGAAATTCCGCGGGCAATTGGCCTCTATGAACGAGATGGGGGCCTCCTTTGGAAGCATTTTGATAAAGGGCGCAACCATAACGAGTCACGTCGCTCAAGAGAGCTGGTCCTGGCCTGGATCGCTACCGTAGGCAACTATGATTACGGATTCAATTGGGTGTTCCGGCAGGATGGTTCGATCGAAATGGAGGTCCTGCTCAGCGGATTCATGGAGACCAAGGCTTCTCCGCTCGAGACAGTTGCAGGCGCGTTGCATCACGAAGGCGATTTACGGTACGGGCACCTGGTGGACCGAAATCTGGTGGCGGTGCACCATCAGCATTTCTTTAATTTCCGCCTCGACCTCGATGTGGATGGCACTCAGAACGCGGTGGTGGAGAACAACACGCTTTCGATTGATCCCGGTTCGAGCAACAAATACAAGAATGCATTCACGATGATGGAAACACCCCTCCGCGACGAGCAGGAAGCTGAGCGCCAAATGAGTCTCGCGACCAGCCGGCGCTGGACGATTTTGAATCCGAATATGCGAAATTCCCTGGGCTACCCGCCTGGTTACACGTTAGTGCCGGGTGATAACAGTGTTCCGTATGCGGCTCCGGACTCCTGGCTCCGGAAACGTGCCAGTTTTACGAATGCCCCTTTCTGGGCGACACCGTACGATCCGGCGCAGATGCACGCAGCGGGTTTCTATGTGAATCAAAGCCGGGGTGATGACGGACTGCAACGCTGGGTAGAGGCCAAGCGGTCGATTGAAAACACCGATCTGGTGGTTTGGTACACGCTTGGAGTGACTCACATTCCCCGCCCCGAAGAGTATCCGGTGATGGATGTACAGAAGACCGGATTCAAATTGGTTCCCAATTCATTTTTTATCGAAAATCCCGCGATCGGGTTGCCGTAAAGGCGCCAAAATCGTCGGTCGGTGGCCTGAGAAGACGAAAGGATCGTCGGCTGGAACGACCAACGCGACTTGCGGCTCGCTTTGAAGCTCTACTGGTAATGCTCAGGTCAGGTTCTCAAGCGTCTCCTTGAGGAGACGCTTGGTGCCGGCAAAGGGGTCCAACCCCCTCGATTCGGCTTCCATAGAAAAGTATCCCTTGTATGAACTTGTGCGCGCCAGATCGAACATGGTTTTCAGATCCACAGACGCGAGTTTTCCAGCAGGTGTCTCGACCTCGTCCTTCACGTGGCACATGTTGAAGGCATGGCCGAGCATCGCCTTGACGCCTTTCCGGTTGAACTCGGCATCGTGGACCATAAGGGCGTTCCCAAAGTCCGGAAGCGCCCGCAGATAAGGATTACCCACTTTCTCGATTACTTCGACCAGGAAGAAAGGGTCTTCCGCAACCGCGCTGTCATTTTCGAGATTCACTACCACGTTGCGTTTCGCACCGTATTCGGCAAGTTCGCCGAGGCTTTCTGAAGCGAGCTTCACGTTTGCCGGAAGCCCTTTTTCTCCTTGAACGTGTTGGCGCACACTTGGCGATGAAAGTTCCGCGGCCATGTCGATCCAGCGGCGGCCATCTTTAACTGCGCCGTCGCGACGCTCTTTCTCAGGAGAATAAAATGCACGCCCGGGCAGACCTAAATCTACGATGTGCGAATGAGCCTGCGTTAACGCTTGGCGGAAACGTTCAAAGTACGCAGCGTCCGTTAACCGAAAATGTTCGATCAGAGGATTTACGTTGTGAATCCCGAACTTCTCAGCCATGAGGGCAGGGAATTCGAGAATCTCGAAGCGCCGTTGTCCGCCGGTGGCGGCGTGATTAGACGGGTAATCGATAAGCTCACGGAACGGGTAGGACGTAACTGCGATTCTGTCCTGGGGCGAGGTCGGAAAGTCGAGTGCCGGATCCTTTCCGGCCGCACGGGCAGCTTTTAATAAGCCGCTTGCGCCTCCAACGCAGATGATTCCTTTTGTAAAATCCCGCCTCGATGATTCCATGTGAACCTCGTGAGGTAGTCTACCCTACTCGAGCGTCTAGCGCACTGAATGAAACGCCGCGATAATGAACTGAAGCTGACTGTGACCCCCTTCCTCTATGCCTAAATCCTGCCCTCATCTCGACAAGCTTCTTGGAATGGAAGAGAAAATATCCCGTCGAGACTTTCTCGACGGAGCGCTCCTGGCTTCGGGCGGCGCGGCTTTAGCGGCGGCATTTCCTGACGAGGCTCGTGCCCAGAACGGCTGGGCGGGATACACCGGTGAAGGCGACTATCGAAGCTCGGCCGGTAACAACGAATACGTAGTTCGCGCAGCACACGAGGTCCGGGATGGCCGCTACGACCATCTCCCATCGGAACCCGAGGACACAGGTGAGACTTTTGATTGCGTAGTGGTTGGCGGTGGATTCTCGGGCCTGTCGGCGGCTCTTTTCCTGAACCAGAAAGCAGGCGATGGTTTTCGCGCGCTCGTGCTTGATAATGCCTCTGTCTTTGGCGGTGTAGCGAAGCGCAACGAATTCATCGTCGACGGTCATCGCCTATATGCCCCGCAGGCGTCGGTACACTTTCAGCCACCCTTCCCTCACAGCTTTCTACATGGCGTTTATGCTTCTTTTGGTCTTGACTGGAAGGCGTTCAAGGAATACCAAACCTGGCAGGGTCCCAAGCCCGAACTCCCACTGGGCCGCAGTCCCTACCGTGTTCTGGGGATGGGCGAGAAGACCTATGGCTTCTACTTCGGGGGCAAATTCGGCGAGCACCCTGGCAAATGGATTGTGGATCCTTACGGCCGGAAGTTAGACAGTGTCCCTTTTCCACAAAAAGTGAAGGACGAAATGCTCGCCTGGCGTCGCGGACCCGGCGAAGCCGCTCTGTGGAAGTACGAATATCCGGGCGATGAGGTCTCGCGCAAAATCGATGGCATGACGCTCGAAGACTACTACATGCGCGTCTACGGTATCAGTCGCGAAGCCGTTAGAATTCTCTACACCGGTGAGACGACCACGGGTCTGGGCATCGGCCCCGATGGATTGTCAGGCTTCTGTGCCTATGCATGGACCTCGATTCCGACGACAGACGATTCGATGGCAACCGGTCTTCAGATGTTTCCCGGCGGAAACTCCGGGATGAATCGTCTGATTGTGAAGACACTGATACCGGAGGCCTTCGACGGTCCGCGCAGTATGGAGGCCGTCTGGAAAAACCCAGTGAATTTTTCTGCCCTGGATCAGCCGGGCCAGGATACCCGTATCCGTCTGCGCTCTACAGCGGTGCGCGTGGAGCACGACGGCGAGCCGGCGAAAGCCGACTTCGTGCGCGTAACCTATGCCAACACGCGAGACGGAAAGCTGTATCGCGTAAAAGCAAAGACTGTCATTATGGCGGGCGGCGGATGGATCACCAAACACGTGGTACGCGATCTCGATAAGGAGCGCCGCGCAGCATATGACACATTCTGTTATGCGCCGTATTTGGTGGCGAATGTGGCCGTGCGCAATTGGCGCTTTCTGTACAAACTTGGGATCAGCGGCGGTGAATGGTTTGAAGGATTCGGCCGCTTCGTGGACGTGCGAAAGATGGCCCTCTTCGGCGTGGATGATCCGGTTGCGGGGCCCGATCTCCCGACAGTCTTGACACTGTTCATCGATTTTTCAAATCCGAAACTCTCTCCGCTGGAACAGGGACACGCCGGACGCGCGGAATTGCTGTCTACTTCGTACGCCGAGTACGAGCGTCGAATACGCGAGCAGTTCACGGAGATGTTCGGCGCTTCAGGATTTGATGCGAAGCGGGATATCGCGGGAATCGTTTTGAATCGCTGGGGCCATGCATTCATCAACCCGCAGCCAGGATTCTTCTTTGGAAAGACGGGCGAACAGGGGGCTCCGAGAGACGCGCTTCGGAAAGCGCCGTTTGGCCGAATCGCGTTCTCGCATTCCGATCTGGCGGGCGCAATGGATCACCGCAACGCGTTCCTGGAATCACACCGGGCGGTCGGTCAGTTGCTCGATGGCGTGTACTCTTAGCTGTGCGTTCGGATCAAGAGCAGCATCTCGGGTAGGATAGAGAGCGGAGGAATGGCCGAGTGGTTGAAGGCGGCGGTCTTGAAAACCGTTGAACCCGGAAGGGTTCCGGGGGTTCGAATCCCTCTTCCTCCGCCAGAATGTTGTGTCCGGGCCGGACTCGCGCTCCGAGGTAGTTCAACCGATCATCCACTTCGTCTGAATCAAACCGAGAGAAGCGGCGGTCATTAGCATGCCAACAATCATGACGACAGCGGGCGAGGCGATCGAGATATATCGAAAGAATGGATGCTTCGCCGTCCGCTTCGACTCGGGTACAAGGTTCTTGGCAAAAAGCACCAGAACGCCAATTGTCATCAACACCAGAGCCAGTCCCAGACTGAAGGAAAGAAGCAAGAGCAATCCCAAGCCAACACGGCCGAGAGCGACCGCGCCAAGCAGCAGAACGAGTGCGGATTCACAGGGAACGAGGCCACCGCTCGCTCCTAATGCCACGAGCGCTCCCCAGGAAAGATCGTCGGGCATATGAGAGTGTGTGTGATCACCGTGCTCGTGACGACCGTGGTCGTCGTGACGGTGAGTGTGCTCGTGTGAGTGGCCATGTTCTTGATGGTGGCCGTGATCATGATGATGGTGGTGATGATCGTGTGAGTGGCCGTGGTCATGAGAATGCGCATGCACATGGCTATGTGAATGGGGCTTGACGCGAATACGCTTGTAAAGCATTACCGCCCCTAAGATGACTATGGACAGGCCCGAGACGACCCCTAGCCAGACAGTAATCTTTTCCGGAACTATGTATCGGAAGAGGAAAAGAGTAACCAAGCCGAGCGAGAAGACTACGACGGTATGAGTAAAGGTCACCATCGCTCCCAAAAAAGCGGCGTGCTTCAAAGTTCCACGCGAGCCAACCAGATATGCAGCCACGATGGTCTTTCCGTGCCCGGGTGTCAGCGCATGCGCAGCCCCTAGGCCAAACGCCGCCAAGAGCGCCAAGAAAATCATCGGGAGTGTAGTTTCACGCTGGCCAAGAAACTTCGATAAGAAGTCGCCGCGCACAACTGAACCGGACTGCGCGCCCTGTTTGGTCAACGCGGCCGGCACGGTGGGCGGCAAAGCCGAGACCGGCTGAGCGATGGTAGCTAGCACCGCATGCGGCGCTTCGACAGCCTGAGACTTCGCAGAGGCTCCATTGTGCGTTTTCTTGTTGACGGCGACCACGGGCCTAATGACGTTCCACTGCACTTCTGATCGAAGATCCTGCGGCGGGGCAACTCTTGGGTCGGGAGGATACTGCGTGAGTGCGTGGCTGATGTCTTTATCCGACTGACTGGTTTTCAGCACGGCAACCCCGGGACCGTAACTCACAACGATCTCCTTCCAACCGGCCCTTTGCGGGAAATTGAGGTCTTCGAAGCGAATAGTTCCCGCCGCGGCATTCACGTGCGCACGTGTTTCGATCCGCAAAATAGGCAGATTGCCTGCGCCGTCCGCGATGACGAGTTGAGCGGATTTGAGAGTGGGCTTCGCAACCTGTCCGTTTACGTTGATAGCCAGCTTGTCGAGCCATTCACGAGCCTGCTGCCGTGCGTGTTCGTCCAATTCGAGCTGAGGCGCCGTACGGTCGAGATTCCATTTACGTAGCAACTCGAACGTGGGGATCTCGGCCAGATCCAGCACGTACTGGAGCTCAACACCGCCAGTTGTCACACGAAGGTTTGCGTAGTGGTTCACGCTGAAGTTGCCCATGGGGTGGGCAAAGAGCGTTGCCGAGAGAATTGGTAGCAAGAGAAGGCTTTTCTTCACGTCTTTTCTCCTCTTTATTGCGCCGCAGGCGAGCTCGCCATTGTTTTCGCAAAGTCAAACCTGGTATTCAGCGACGTAAATCGATCGGTATACAGACGAGCAGCATTCGGGTCGCCAATAGCGATAGCAATTTTGTTTGCATGGTAGTAGAACACCGGCTCAGGAGTACCGAGTCGCACGGCTTTAGCCGAGGCCTCTTTCGCCTCTCCGATTCGTCCGCCTTTGAAGAGCACCCATGACCATGCATCCCAGGTGTAGACATCAGGACGCACCTCGATCTCCGCTCGCATCAGGTTTGACGCGAGATTCAAATCCCTGCCGTGATCGGCAAGAAGAAGGGCGAGGTTTCTGTTCGTCTTTTCGTTAGTGACTTTTCCTATTTGCTCGATCGTGCTGATGAGCTCGCGCTGCTCTTTGGCTTCAATCTGCTTGCCGGATGCCGTGTAGAGATCTTCAAGAGCTCCCGCATACTCGACCAGCGGCACAATCGATTGTGCGCGCTTATAGCTTTGAATGGCCGTTTCCGTGTGCCCTAACGATGCCTCCGTTTTCCCGAGACCGGCGAGCGCGCGATGGAGCGTCGGGAACATTTCGAGTGCCGACGAGTAAGATTGCGCCGCCTCAGTTACGTTACCGAGCTTAAAGTACATGTCTCCGAGTTCAGCGAGACACCAGGCGGTGTTTTCCGGCACAGGATCACCCGCCTCGACCGCGCTCTGCATCAGAGCGACGGCGGCTTTTCCATCACCTGTGACGAATCGCCAATAGGCAAGGCGGTTGTAGCTTCCAAGCCCAGGCCGCAGCGAGAACATTTTCAAGTAGGCCTGGCCGGCGCGTTCGTACTCGCCTAATTCCATCGAAGCATCGCCAAGATTGGCCCAACTCCCGGTGTCGGAGGGAGCGTATTTCGTCATGCTCTCGGCACGCTCGGCTACGGCTCTGAAGTTGTGCCGCTGCAGATCAATCTCGTTCTGAAACCGCAGAGCTGTGAAATTGCCGCCATCCTTTTCGAGCATGCTGTTTACGAGACTGGACGCCCGCCCTACGTAACTAAAGTCCGCTGATTCACGGGTCTTTTGCAGGTAAGCCGTAACCAGGCCGATCTGAAGCTGAAAATCATCCGGCGACGCATGCAGCAATCGCTCATAAGTACGAATGCGCTCATCGGTCGGAGCATGGACCAGCCGTTCTGCCAGGGTATGACTTGCTCTCGTACTTGCGACCGCGCCTTTGTGTTCCTCGAACTGCAAAGGCGTTTGCTGGCCCTGCGCCGCCCATGCGACCGCCAGCAACAACCACTGGCTCCTCACCTTCGAGCCTCGCTCTCAGAATGGCGGAATGCCGCCACCGCCTTTTCGTGTTGGCCGCTTTTCTCAAGCGCCTCTGCCCATAGGGAGAGATTGCCCGGGGTTTGCACTTTCCGGTATCTGTTCCCCAGGAGTTCCGCCGCTTCTGAATATTTGCCCTGCGCGGAGCGCACCCTTGCCAGGATCAAGCTGGCGAATTGGGAATCCGGATCGTAGCTTAAGGCTTCCGTCAAAACTTGTTCCGCTCCATTGGGATTGCCCAAGTTCAGTTCCAGACGTGCTTTTTCCGTCAGAAGCCACGCATGTTGATCCAAATCGTTTGGTGAAGTTCGTTTATTTGCCTCGTCCAAAAACTCGACAGCGCCCTCAAAGTCTCCAAATATCTCGCGAAGCGCGGCGGCCGTCTCAAAACCGAGAGAACTACCAGGGCGTAGGTCTAAAACCCATTGCGCATCGCGCTCGGCTTCCGTATAGTTTCGGAGCGCCGTGTTTGCATCTACCAGTAGCGCCCAGACAGCAATGTCGTCGGGAACCTTATGGTTCAACTCGGTGGCAAGCTTTAAGGCCTGGGCGTCCTCGTGTTCTCCGAGCGCTACCGCTACTTGCAGCTTGCGTGCATCGTAACCTCCGGCCGTGAGTTGCAAAGACCGGTCAATCGCCTGGCTGGCCTCCTCGTAGAGTTTGGGTTCTCCGGAGTCACGCGCCTTCCGGCAGAGAGCAAAGGCGAGGTCATTAAAGGACTGCGAAGAACCCGGGCTCGTTTTGATTCTCTTTTGCGCCGCAGCAATCCGCTGGTCTGCCGGAGTGATCGGGACTGCGGTGCTCTGCTCCGCCGCTTCGGCTGACGACAACCCAGAAAGCATAATCAGCAGAACGCAAGATGTAACAGTTGTCTTCGACATGGAGCGAAACTCCTCCGGCAAACTCTCAGAGTGTCGGCAAGCCTAGTTGACAGGGCAGGCTGAACCCGAATCCATAGTGCAACCCGCTTCGCCCGGATCGATATGTCGCCGGTTTCGTCCGCTCTGTGCGAAGGCGACGTAAGGGAACGTTTCCTGATACGGGAGATCGTTCGTGTTTACGCCGTCGCCAATTCGATTGTTGGGGAAGATGTTAAATCCGGGAGAAAGAACGCCAGCCACAGCACGTGCTGCGATATCCGTGACATCGTCAGAAACCCGGCGGCCGTTGGGAAATCCGGCTGCATCGCCAGCAAGGAGACCCAGCCTGCGCCGGCTTCCGGCAGGTGTCGGAGGAACGCCTGTGTTCAACCGGAGGAGATCGGCAATTGGCCCAGAAGGGGTCCCCGGCGCTGCTATGGGAGCTGCGTACGTGACCAGAGGAAGAAGATCCGTACGGGGTGGCGTCGGAATCTTAATTCCGTAAACTGCGTTGAAAACCCTCGCCAGTAGTGGATCGAGATCGAAGCTTGCAAACTGGGAATCGTCCTTAGGTTGACTCATACTCCAATAGTCTTTATGGCCGGTTCCAATAATCAGCTCATTGATGAGCGGATTTCCCATGCGTTGAACCTGCGCGAAGGAGCCAGCGGCGATCGAACTTAGCGGCGAGCGCCTGACGGTAATCCTGGGGCGATAGGTTGCTCCCCAAGCGCCAATAGTAGCTGCCTTATTGTTAGCCGCCACCTTGGTTCCTGTCCGAGTCACCATCCAAATTGGCACTTCGATCGCAATTGTGTTTACGTTGTACCCGGAAACGAAATCGGGAGCTGTATTCAGGGCGTCGTCCGCATCCTGCGAAGCGGTCAGCACGCCGCCACCCGCTCCTGCACGAAAATTCAGCGAATCGAAAGCCGCTCCGAGGTCGATGTAAAAGGGATCGTCGACTGTACCGGCGAAGACCTTGATCCCGTCCTGCAGGTTATAGATACCGTCCGCAGCCAATGCCGGATAATTCGGCATCGTGCGAGGCCCGACGTTGCTCGGGACAGCAAACAACGGCCCGCCCGTCTCGTTTAGCAGCGCCGTGCGGACTCCATGCTTGATCATCGTCACCGTATAGTGCTGGCGTAGACTCAGTCCGGCCGAACCTGGGCCATCCAACGAAGTTATAGCCGGCGGTACGACAGGCGTCCCGGGACGTACCGGCGGGGGTGAATTCGCGGGAGCATTGATGCCGTCTCCCGCACCGACGAATCCTGTGAACACATTGGGTGCTCGCACCTCGGTCTGGAACTGCACCTGGAAGACGACGTCTTCTATCGCATCATTATTGTTGTCGACCTTAATCGTGTAAAGAATATTGTCGTCAAACGGAAAGTAATTAGGACCATTACCCGGTTCGAGCAATGGATCGACATTTAGCAGAAAAGTAACTTTGTTCGGATCGTCGTAACTCACGAACGCAAAGAAATCTGTAATGTCGGCCTTGTGATCCAGTGCGGTAATCGGCGCCTCGCGGTGGCTGGCGGCAAATCCCGGTGGAACCGCGACCAGAAGCGCTATCGCGGCACAAACGATAGATTTAATTCTTTCCATAACCTCAAGAAACCCCTTTCATCGTGAAACGGATTGGGCCGCGGCTCTCCTCAACCCAAAGCCGAAGACCAAAGCGAGACCTGTTGCTGTAAATAGGAGAGTGGCTGGTTCCGGTGCGGCGGTAAACCGGTCCGTAAGATCTCCGGCGGAGGCGGTTCCCGCCAAGCCGCCATCCACCGTGAAATCGTTGGTTACATCGAGTAAGGTGATTGGGCTGAATGTCGCGGCATCCTCATTCTGAACGCCATCCAGGGTCAGGAGGCTTCCCGGCGTGCCGGGGCAACTACCGTCGGAGGCAAAGGCTGTGCCAGCGCAAAAATCCTGCAATCCCGAAACAGCACCATCTCCGGTTTCGGACGAATTGCTCAAGGCGACAGATGATGACGTGTACAGATTGCCCGAGATCGTAAAGGTAAACGCAGCTTCGAGAATGTTGCCAGCGGATGCGGTGGCCGAAAGGCTTGTCTTGAGGCTCGGATCAAAGGGTCCGCCTGACGGAGACAAAAGTATGGCTGATGGCGAGATTACCGTTGCACCCGTGGATCCTGCGGCTACCGCAAAATTAGCGAAGGTGTTTCCAGCAACCGTACATCCGCTTGACCCAAGCATTATGTAATCTGCGAGTGTTTCGTTCGCACAAG
The DNA here is from genome assembly GCA_963757345.1 of Terriglobia bacterium. Classification (GTDB taxonomy): domain Bacteria; phylum Acidobacteriota; class Terriglobia; order Bryobacterales; family Bryobacteraceae; genus Bog-105. The sequence continues at coordinate 531,766 of CAVWRP010000021.1, forward strand.
CAACGGCGGCAGAGGATAGTCTGACAGCCGACAGTATCGTGATAGCAAGTAAACCGAATCTCTTCATAAGTCCTCTCCCGATCCAAAACTAAGTGATCGGAGAAGCTAGCGGTATCTTGAGCTACGGATACTGCCAGCTAGCGGATTAAGAATACGGACGAGAATCGGTTGCGATGGTACTAGTGGTTTCGCCGAGTGCGGTTGAACACATTGGTTTATTCGAGAGAACAAAACAGGGGCTGCTCCGGTCTAGCCTTCTACCTTTCCACTCCGTCTTCGCGCCGTATATACTGGCCATCCAGGGACCCGAATAACTTCTGACGCGGAGTATTGTGCGGTCCAAGGACGTGGACATGCGGATTGCTAAGTTTCTGTTTTTCTCCTGCTTCGCAATCGTGGCGTTCGGCGGACGCCTGGCTGCACAACAGGACGCGACGGTCAAGGTTCAAAAGGGCGAGATTGGCGGAGTCGTTTCCAGCGCCAACGGACCCGAAGCCGGTGTGTGGGTGATCGCGGAAACCACCGACTTGCCTACACGGTTCATCAAAGAGGTCGTGACGGATGATCAGGGCCGTTATTTGATTCCGGCTCTTCCAAAGGCGACGTACACGGTTTGGGCGCGTGGTTACGGATTGCTGGATTCGCCCAAGCTTCGAACACCCACAGAAAAACGGGTCGATCTAAAACCATCGGTCGCGCCCGACCCCCGGACCGCTTCGCAATATTATCCAGGGAACTACTGGTACGCCATGCTGGATATACCGAAGGAGACCGAATTTCCGGGAACGGGGCCTCAGGGGAATGGGATTTCGGCGAACGTCAAGACGCAAGGCCAGTGGCTGCACCTGGTCAAGACGGACAGCTGCGAATCGTGCCACCAGTTGGGGAACCAATACACGCGCACCATTCCCGCGATGTTCGCGCACTTCGACTCGCCTGCCGAGGCCTGGATGCGACGAGTACAGTCGGGACAGGCGGGCAAGGCGATGGTCGGCGGACTCGGTCAACTCGGCCCCGAACGCGCAACAGCTGAGTTCGGGCGTTGGACCGATCGCATCGCGCATGGAGAACTTCCGGCTGAAACGCCTCCGCGGCCGCAGGGTATTGAGCGTAATATCGTGATCACGCAATGGGACTGGGCCGATCCCAAAGCATATTTGCACGACGAAATCTCGAGCGACAAGCGCAACCCGGCGGTCAACGCCAACGGGCTGATCTACGGTTCGGCGGAAGAAAGTCGTGACTATTTACCGGTGCTCGATCCTGTCCGCAACGTCGCCAGCCGAGTGAAGGTCCCGTACCGAGACCCGGACACGCCGGGACAGCCGAAACCGTTACAAGCCTCGACGTTCTGGGGTGATGAAGCGATCTGGGACAGTCATACGACGGTTCACAATCCGATGTTCGATGAGCGAGGACGGGTATGGCTAACGTCAAGGATCCGAGGGATCAACAATCCGGAATTCTGTAAGGCCGGATCGGACCTGCCCTCCGCGAAGCTTACGCCGCTCCTCACCTCCGGACGGCAGCTTGCGGTTTACGATCCGACAACAAAGCAGACATCGATGATTGACACCTGCTTCGGTACGCATCACCTGGTGTTTGCGTCCGATGCTGGAAATACGCTTTGGACCAGCAGCGGTGGCGGCGGAGGTGTGGTGGGATGGCTGAACACACGGATGTGGGACCAGACGCACGATGAGCGGAAATCGCAAGGGTGGACAGCGTTAGTGTTGGACACGAACGGCAACGGCAAACGAGATGCCTATCTCGATTCCGAGCAGAAAGTATTGACCGCTCCAAGTGGAGAGAGTCTCGGGACCTCGTCCGCTGTTACCGGCTCTGCCGATCCTGCGCGTGATACCAGGTTAAATGCAGCGTTTTACGGGCTGGCGGTGGGGACCGACGGGATGATTTGGGGCAGCGTGCTGGGGTTTCCGGGCGGCATAGTGCGATTGAATCCGGGACCGAATCCACCCGAAACGGCCTTGGCGGAATATTATGAGGTCCCCTGGCATAATCCAGGTGCGTCAGTGTCTGGATTTTCGCCGCGCGGCATGGATATTGATCGCGAGAATGTGGTTTGGGTAGCGCTGGGAAGCGGCCACCTGGCCAGCTTCGACCGGAGCAAATGCAAGGGACCGCTTAACGGTCCACGTGCTCTGGGTCAACACTGTCCGGAAGGATGGACACTCTACCCGACACCGGGACCGAACTTCCGCGGAGTGAAGGGCTCCGGAAGTGCCGATTCGCACTACTACGATTGGGTGGATCAGTTTGACACGCTCGGGCTGGGAAAGAATACGCCTATTATCACGGGCAACTCGTCCGATTCGCTGCTCGCGCTGGTGAACGGGAAGTTCGTCATCATGCGCGTTCCTTATCCCCTTGGATTTTTCGCAAAAGGAATGGATGGCCGAGTCGATGATTCGCGTGCGGGATGGAGAGGAAAAGGAGTCTGGACGACGTGGGGTACGCGCACGCCCTTCCATAGCGAAACCGGCAAGGGAACGACGAGTAAAGTAGTTCATTTCCAGGTCCGGCCGAATCCGCTGGCGGATTAGTCACCGAGTCTGCCACTCGAGTCTGTAGATCTCTTGACTGCCGGCATCCTTCAGGATCAATGGCGAGCCGTCGGGCATGATGCCCAGCCAAGCGCCGGGATTTCCGGTGATTCGATAGTCTTTGAGGCTGACCAGGGTCTCGAATTTGCGAGTCGCTACGTCGAAGCGCAGGATCGATTCACCTTTACCCTCTAAACAGAAAAAGCTCCGGCTGTCCCGTGCCCAAGTCGCCCACCCGCAAGACGCCGGCGAAATTTCGGACCAAGCTTGTTTAGCCACGTCGAACAGCATACAAGCGAAATTGCTCGTGCGTTGGGCCACAATGTAGCGGCCGTCAGGAGACCATCTTGGTCCTTCGAGTTCATCGCCGCCGGGCAATGGCGTGAGGCGGCCTGTCAAGGGATCCAGGAGGGATATGTTTTGCCCCTGCTTATTCTGGCTCGTCACTGCAAGCCGGGTTCCATCGGGAGACCAAGTGGGCTGCCCAACAATCTTGTCCGGCACAATCTCTTTGGGAGCGCCACCACCGGCTCCAATCGCGTACGCCTTCCATACATCGCCGGGCACTCGTCCGTCGAATAAAATCCGAGTGCCGTCAGGCGACCACCTTGGCGCGTCTACCTTCATTGGAGTGGAAGTTAATTGCTGCCTCTCGCTGCCATCCCGCCGACTTCGCCACAACTCGTTCTTGGGATAAGTCACATACACGATCCACTTACCGTCGCGGGAGAAATCAAGCCAGTCGGCTGACAAACCCGGAAATGCGGAGAAAAACCTCGCCTGCCTGACGTCGTAACGGAGAAGTTCACCGCGCCGTATCTCTCCAACCGCGTAAAGCGTCTTACCGTCCGCGGCAGGCGAGGGTGCGAGAAAGCTTAGCGGGCCGAAGGTGAGTTGTACTGGGTTGAGTTTTTTCCCAAGCCAAGTTGTGCGCTCGCGCACTGCCCAGATATTCGATTCTGAATTAAAGACATAGTAATTTCCATCCGGTGTCCATTGCCCACCCCATTGCTCCGCGTTCCAGGTCGGGAATAGACGGTGGGCAGCGCCGCCCTCGATGGGAACCTCCCAAATCGTTTGTTCGTAAGTTTCCAATGCGAGCGAAGTAAAGCGGATTCTTTGGCCGTTCGGCGACCACCGAGGGTAACCTGTAAATCCTCCCTGTTCCGTAATCTTGTGCGCCTTTGTTCCGTCTGTCTCCGCAATCCAGATCTGATTCTTAGTAGCGTACGCGATTCGCCGGCCATCCGGAGACCAATCGGCGTCGTTTGCTACAACGTTCCCTACTCTGCGGCTGGCAACTGTTGAAGCGCCCACCATCCAGAGCGGATAACCTTCGAGCACGCGGCGCTGCTTTCCCGTTACGACGAGCAAGTTTTGTCGATCGGGCGATATTGCTCGAATGCAGGCATTCGTATCTGTTCCAATGGCGGGTGTCGGGATAAGTTCCGTATCGCCTCCGGCAGCGGCGACTTGAGCCAAAACACCCCGACCGCCCTTCCATGCCGAGAAGTACAAGCGAGGACCGTCGGTGACGAGCTCCGGACTCTTACCGAAATCGTCATTCGTGAGTCGGACTGATCGTATGATCGGCGGGACGCCAGGGGATGCGCGCCAGCGAAAATAGACGAAAACGATGGTAAAGGCCATGACTCCGGCCGCGGCCCACACGAGATATCGACGGAGCGGCCAACTACTCGCGGCCTGCCTCTCGCCTTCAAGTACTGCGGCGGGCTGATGGAGGGCACCATTCACCGGAGCGATGAATCGATATCCCCGTTTAGGGAGCGTCTCGAGATAACGGGAGCTGCCGGACGTATCGCCCAATGCCTCTCGCAACTTGCTGGCTGCCGTGTTGAGACTTCGATCGAAATCGACGTGAGTGAATTCCGGCCATAAACGCCGGCGTAACTCATCACGACTGACAACCTCTCCAGGGCACTCCAGGAGCACCGCCAACATTCGAAACGGCTGTTCCGGCAATCGAACTTTCAATCCGTTCTTGAACAACTCGCCCGAATTCAAATCGGCCTGGAACGCTCCGAACTGGACAACATGCTGTGGCTTGCCGGGTCCTGCCATAAGTCAGCCGAGCATCACCGCAACAGTATATTACCGATCCGATGACATTGATACTCGGCTGGTATACGTCTCATTCGGCAGATGTTAGCCGGTAAGAAAAAAATGTTCGGGCGATAAGTGCAATTTACACGCCGCTGTCTTGGCGAGTCGTTCTGTTCCGATGCACGCTGTTTGTGCCGCGTGCAGAACCGTGCGCGGAACAGAAATGAAAACTGCTCCCAAGACGATCGCGGTTTTGATAGCGGGACTAATTTCTCAGGCACGACCGGGGCCGAATAACAACTTACCCGCAGTAATTGTTTATGTCCAGCACGACATTCACGCACCTGCGCCGCAGATGGTCTATTGCGCAGAAAGTTTGGCTACCGCCATGTTTCACAAGGCGGGTGTCGAGGTAAGTTGGCGGATGGGCTCGCCAAACGGACCCGATAAGAAAGGGTCGATTGGCATAGAAATCACCAGCTCGCCTCCGCCACAAGGTATTCATAAAGACGCCCTGGCGTTCACGGGCGACGGCATTCACATAACAATTGTGTGGGATCGCGTGGAGAGAACTGCTCAAAGCGCCAGCAGTGTCGCTCTTCTGGCCCACGTCCTAGTTCACGAGATCACCCACGTGCTACAGCGCACCAAGCATCACTCCGACCAGGGTGTCATGAAGGCACACTGGACGTCTGATGACGTCTGGCTGATGGCGCGGAAACCGCTGCGGTTTGATCCATGGGATATGGAGCTGATTCGCCAGGGCCTGAGCAATCGAAATGAAGGACGGTAAGTAATGCTCGTTTGCACTTTGGATTGGCGGCATGCGGGTACACTTCGAGTGCAGCAACTGACTTCCCTGTTTAAATTTTGACGAACGGAGCTACATCAGGCGGCGGTTTGGAGTAATTTGAGGAGCTCGGACGCGCTCAATCCGAGGTTCGATTGTGCGGCAGCGAACATTTCGGTGACGGTTGGCGGCGTGGCTTCGCGATTTTGCGGAAGGAAGCCAGAAACAGCCTCGCGGACCGCTGGAATGGACGCCGGCGCGGCGGCAACGAGCGTTCGAGCCGCTTTCTTAGTCTCCTGTAATGTCTTGAGAGTCTTGTGGAAAGAGCGCTCGGCGGAAGTCAGAGTGCGGTGGTAGAGAGCGGCCATGCCGTGGTCGATCATCCAGAGGACACGGTTGACATCGGCGTCCAGTCCGCCATCCTGACCGCGACCCTGCTCGGCCCACATGTGAGTTTCGAGATACCGGTAGCGGTTGATGCGCCAATAGTGATGGGCTAGTTCATCGACCAGGATTTCTTCGGTCGGGGAGGCGGGCTGGTGTTCGGCGCGGAGATCTGCGCGGAGGGCGTCCAGGTCTTCGGGGTTCTCGCCGGGGATGCAAGCGGACTTCGAGTACATTCCATGCTTAAAAGCGTTCTTAGACGACGCGGCTTTACCTTCGACGGTCTTGGGACCGGTGGACTTCTTGGCATTGGCGCGATTGATTTCGGCGCGGGTGCGTTTGGCGGACATTTATTACACTCCTCGTCCGGACGGTAGCGGACGGCCGTTCGCGACGGACCCTACTTCTTCTTTAAATGGTTGGGCCGGCAGCACTAAAGGAAATTCCGCACCTCTGTGATTCTATGGATCCAACACAATCCAGGCCGGAGCGTGGTCACTGGCGTTTTCCTGACCTCGGGCCCATCGATCGACTCCACCGTCGACGAGCCGGTCCGATATCTTCTTTGAAAGGAGAAAGTGATCGAGCCGCATGCCCTTGCCGGCGGGCCATCGCTCGCGCTTGTAATCCCAGAACGTCCAGAGCGGCCCATCCGGATGCAGCTTTCTCAGCGCATCGATCCAGCCTTGGGATAGCAGCCGCGCGAACGCCTGGCGGCTTTCAGGTTGGATCAGAGCGTTTTGATCCAAGGATCGTGTTGGATAGATATCTTGGGATGTGGGCACAACATTGTAGTCGCCAGCCAGCACAACAGGCAGTCCGGACATCATCAGCTCCGCGGCGTGCGTGATCAGGCGCTCGAACCAGGCCAGCTTGTATCGGAACTTGGGACCGGGCTGAGGGTTGCCGTTCGGGAGATATAGCGAAGCGATCAAGACTCCATTTACGGCGGCTTCAATGTAGCGCGCTTGATGGTCCGAAGGATCGCCGGGCAGGTTTAAGCGAGTTAGTACGGGCTCATGCCCTCGCGCGAGGATCGACACACCGTTCCAGGAACGCTCCCCTTGCCAAACTGCTTCGTAGCCGAGCGCTCGAAGGGTTTGGGCGGGAAATGCTCGCTGCTCCGCTTTGAGCTCCTGGAGGCACACAACGTCCGGCTCAGCTTTGGCGAGCCAATCCAAAAGGTTCTGAAGCCGTTTGTTGATGTTGTTGATGTTAAAGGTAGCGATCTTCAACGTTCAGGTCTCAAGACGCAAAGCATTTTCACACGTCGATCTAGAGTTCGATTTCTTCACAGCCGGTGATTTCCTGCAACCGCGAGTAGATCTTCAGGCCGAGTTCCCGGCCCACCCGCACCATCTCGTCTGCTCCGGAGGAAGTCCCGCCAACCCTGAGGACCGCATCGCATTTTCGCAGCAGCCGGACGGCAACAGGATGAAAGATCTGATCAAAAGGTGCGTCGCCCAGCCGCTTGGATCCGGCCTGGTGGACCAGCGGCAGAGCCAGCCATTCACCAAGAATCGGGATGTGTCCCGCGCGGAAGATTGGAAGAGCGTATCGCTCCATCAGAGCGACATTCTTAGCGATCAAGTCAGGATCGTCATTCGTGCCAGATCGATAAGGCCCGGCGATCAAGATCATTTCCGGCAGTGTGGATAGCGTGGTCGACACGCGGTAAGAATATCAACGGACGCCAAGTGTTGGTAAGCGATTGCCTCTGCCATCCGTCGTGAAGCGAACCGATCCCGCCCGATCATGGATACTTCGATCTTTCATGTCCTCAAATTACTCGATCGTGATTGGAGGAGGCTGCCATGCGCTACTCCAACGCGATGGCCTGGGACCCATCTCAAAGTGCAGTGTCGCCCCAGATTGAATCTGTTCCCAGGTAATCAGCGGGATGTTGAGCGGCTTTCCATCAAGCGTTGCGGACTGGATGTATACATTCTCGGGTGAATTGTTTTCCGCCTCTATGCGCAAAGTTCTACCGTTGGCCAACTTCAACGTGATGAGCCGATATAGCGGGCTGCCGATCATGTACTCACCACTGGCAGGGTTCACCGGATAGAAGCCCATCGCCGTGAACAACAACCACGCGGACATCTGACCACAATCGTCATCGCCATCCAAGCCCCCGGCATCATAGCCATACTCCGCCGCAGCAATTTCGCGCACCTTGGCCTGAGTCTTCCAAGGCTTGCCGCCGAAATCGTACAGGTATCCATAGTGGTGGCTCGGCTCGTTCTTATGAATGTTATGTCCGCCGCTGAAATGCAGGTCCAGCTTCGCGTCATACGCTTCCGCTCCTCCCATCAATTGCAGGAGGCCCGCTTGGTCGTGAAAAGGCGACCAGGTGTAGACCCAAGCATCGCCCTCAGTCCAGCCGGCCGTGGACCGGTTTTCCGGGGTATCTTCGGGTCCGCCGAGCGACGCCCATTTCCCATCAGAAGTCTTGCCATTCATCAGCCCAACCGATGGATTGTACAGGTTGCGATCGTTCAATGAACGATGCAGAAAGAAGCGATAGTCTTCGTCGCGGCCCAGGGCCTTGGCAATTTGGGCGACGCACCAGTCGTCATAGCTGTCCTCAAGCGTGCGCGACGATGCCTCATCTGTCTTGTCCGTCGGAATGTAGCCTAAAGCTTTGTAATACGTTAACCCGCCGCGGGCCTCATACGGCGTTCCCTCTTCGCGGTCAATCCAACGCCGTGTCGTGTCTCCATCCGGAGGCGTCATGGCATCCTTATATACGGCCTGCCACGCCAGCTCACGATCAAAGCCATGGAACCCCTTGCGAACCGCCTCGGCAACGAGCGAATCCGCATGCGTTGCGATCATGATGTTGGTATAGCTCGGGTTTGGCCATTTCGGCATCCATCCGCCTTCCTTAAAGTTCTGGAGAAGCGCTGTGATCATGCCATCTATCCGTTCCGGCGCCAATAGCGTCAGCAAGCTGTTCTCCGCGCGGAACGTATCCCAGGTCGAATAGGCCGTATAGCTTTCACCCGTGTGCACCCGATCGTCAAAAGCACTGTAATAGCGGCCATATTCGGAGAACACGCGAGGATAAAGCAGCGCATGATACAGCGCCGTGTAGAGCCGCGTTTTCTCCCTCGCGGTTGCGCCATCCACCTGCAGCCGGCTCAGTTTCCCGTTCCATGCAGAACGCAGCTTCTGCCTCACAGCATCGAAATTCCAATCGGGGATCTCGTGTTCCAGGTTGGCGCGCGCCTGCTCGATGCTCAAGAACGATGTACCCACACGCACCTCGACCAACTCACCCGGCTTGAATTCCGCATAGGCTCCGCGGCTGCTCAGCGCGGGGTTGTCCTCCATGCCGTAGGGCCTAGCATTCTGCGGATCCTGTCGAAACTGAACGACAAAATAGCCTTTGAAGTTCGGCAGCTTATTCGGCCCAAGGTGGGCATCCATGCGATGTGGATTGTTCCCGGTAATCTCGTGGGTCTTGCTGTCGACGGCGGCGTACCCCGCAACGCCCGCCCGTGAAGTCTCCACAATCACGCGGGCCACACCGCTCTTCGGAAACTGAAAACGCAGCATCGCGCAACGCTCACTTGCCGTCATCTCGGCACGGATCGCAGTCTCTTCGCGCGCACCAAGAGACACTGCATAATAATCCGGGCTTGCCGTTTCGCTGCTGTGCAGGTACGCCAGCTTGCGACCATCGGGAGCGGTGCGCAGCGCACCTACCTGAGGCATCAGCGTCAGGTAACCGTAGTCACCCATCCAGATCGCCGGCTGGTGCGTGCCAATAAACCCGGATATCGTACTGTCGTCGTAATTGTAAGAGGTAATGCTGATTTTGTTCTGGCGCGTCTGCGGGGTCCAGTTCGTCATGGCGAAGGGGGGCGAGACAAACGGCATCGTGCCGCCATATCCTATTGCACTTTCCCTGGTTCCGATCAGCGGATTCACATAGCTGACCGCATCGCGATCAGCCCCGCACGCGACAGCGGAAAACAGCAGCGAAATAGCAAGCTTGCGCATGGAAGACCAGTATAGTGACGGCGCAAGGGGACGAGATCCTATTACTCTTTGACCAGAGCTCTGGGCTGGGGGCTTAGCCGATAGCCGGAGAAGCCTCGTGTGACGCCAAGGCGCTTTGCAGCGCAGCGGCTATAACCGGTGCTCCGAGCACCGCTAGTACGAATCGGTAAATACTGGGGGACTACTCCGGATCTATGTGGCTCGGCCTTCACGGTTTTCTGAAGACGTTGTTCGACGGGCCAGCCGCCAACTTCATGGGCAGGCGTCGGTCGGGATTCAGGCTGAAGTACCCAAGTCAGACGCCTGCACACGCTATGAGACCGGTTGCACAAACCTGTTGCCAAGCGGCTTCCTTGCGCAATACAGTTCTGCAACACGGAAATACAGGAAACCAGGATGATCGCTATGTCATTGCGTAAACGCTGGTTTAGGCAACTTTCAAGAGTACAGCCTGGTTTACCGCTTCAGCAAGCCGCACAAATCTCAAGAACGCAGTGGAAAACAATCTGCCGTTGTGAAAGTAATTGCGCATTTTACCTGAATGTCTCAAGTTTACGGAGAACGCCTTCAAGTTCTCCGGGTGCCAACTCACCAATCAACGCAATTAGCAATTGCTCAGTCGATCCATCGAAAAACGTCTCGCGAACGTGCTGTAGCGCTGTGAGACCTGCCTGCTCTTTGGGTAGCATTGGCGCGTATACGTAACAGAGATTCCGCTCCTGGTGACGCACATGTCCTTTCCGTTCTAGAATGCTGAGTTCGGCTCTGACTGTTGAGTAGTGTGGTTTATAAGCTAACATCGCCTGGACCTCTGCAACGGTGCCGATACCGAGCTTGTAGAGTGCGTCCATGATCTCCCGTTCGCGGCGAGTGAGGGACTGCAGGTTGTTTGACTTCTTGCGACTCAAGACTCAACTTCGCTAATTCCACTTCACGTGATCGCCAGGCAGGAGAGGCAGTTTGAGCGCTTTAGGATCATCGGCGTCGATTTTCACGGGCCTGAGGCGACCGTTATAGATCCTGAAGAATTCAAGACGGTGCGGCTGGTTCATGACGTCAGAAAGAACACTCCTCCAAATTACGTTTCGCGGCGAACCATTCACCACGATTTCCATCTCTATCGATACAGAGCAAGCTTCAGGGAACACGGTGCAGTGTGCGGATCTCTCGCCGCAAACGGAATCGGGATCACTCATCAATTCAGCAGCAAGTAGATTGATGTCGTTCTTTGCGTTTGCGCTCAGCAGAACGGAACCGCGCGAGTTGCCGCTTTTTCTGAAGAGGACTTCGTAGTAAAACCGGAAATACCGATGGCTTTGTTGTGAACGCGGAATAAGCTCTTGAACAGGGGGCTGGTCATTTGGCCGATCTTTCATTGGCCGGACCGAAAGGAGCTGCAGGCCTCCATGCGGTCCCACTTTGTATTGAGCGACCTCCGTGCCCAGGAATCCAGCTAGTCCATGTCTGGACGCACCAGGCTCATAATACGCATCTTCGATGTGAAGCTCCATATCGGGGCGGAGTTCCACCGAAGCACTCCCCTGTTCAAAGCCGTTGTATGCACGAAGTACATCGGGGAAGGGAGTTTGGCGCGAATCCGGATCATGCAGAAGATAGTTCGGTGCCGCTGGTACTACACGGAAACCTCGCCACCGGGGACCGCAGGATGCTGCGATCAGCACACAAAGCGTCAAAGCGGGCACTTTAAGAGCGAGCAGATCTCTAATCAATCCGTAACGCCTGCTGTGGGGCGATTTGCAACGCGCGTCTGATAGGAGCGACTGACGCAAGAATGACAGTAACCACTACACAAACGACGCATCCAGCCAGCGTCGAAGGGTCGTGCGGCTCGACGCCGAACAATTGAGACTTGAGCAACCTGACGGCAGCCAGGGCGCCCGGCACACCGATGAACGTACCCAGCGCAATCATGGCTGCCGCTTCCCACGCAAATAACCCGGCAATATCGTTCCCCGAAGCTCCGAGGGCAATCCGGATCCCCACTTCGCGCGTACGTCTAGTCAGGGTGTAGGAAAGAACTCCGTAAATTCCCGCGGCGACGAGCAGTATGGCAAGCGCTGCAAACAAAGTCGAAAGAAATCCGAGCACTTGCTGCGACGAGAATGCGCCTTCCATTTCGGTCTGCAAGGTACGTATGGAAAGTATTGGAGTGTTGGGATCAATACTTCGAATGCCCGTTCTCAAGGTGGGCAGCAGCGGCGCACAAGGGCCATCACAGCGCGCAAGCAAAGTAAGGCTCGATCCTAATAGTTGCCCAACATCCTGATAAACAGTATCCAAGCTCGTTTCTAGCGGGCCTTGATCGCGAATGTCAGACACGACCCCGATCACCGGGAGTTCTCTGCCGTCCTGCCGCAGATGACGGCCGATTGGATTTTCACCGTGGAAATATGCTTTGGCCAGATGCTCGCTGATGATATAGACCTGCTGCTTGCTCGCAGTATCGCCGGCATCAAAATCACGGCCAGCCAGAATCCGGGCTCCGAATGTGTCGAAGTAGCCCGAGTTAACCCCATGAACATTCACCTCGTATGCTGGGCCGGGTTGCTCGAGCGGTTCGAGCATCATCCGAGAACCGCCGTCGAAATTGATCCCGAATACCGTGGTCGCCGTTTTCACCCCCGGAAGAGTGCGGATATGATCGACAACACGCCTGTAGAACCGGTCAGCCTGAGTCCCGGCGTAACCGCCGGCTGCGGGCCTGACGTCGATGACCGCGATTTCGTCAGGACGAAAACTGAGATCGACTGCTTTCAAGTTGCGCAGCGTTCCGACAAGAAGCCCGGCTGAAAGTACAACGATGAACGATAGCGCGATTTGTGCGACGACAAAAGCCTTACGTATAGTCGTTCCTGTGCGCGTATTTCCGGCGGACGAGCCAAGCGCCGCCGTCCGAGCAGCCTGTAGCGCAGGTGCGACACCAAACAGTAGTACACAAACCGCAGACGCGACACCGACGAACACCAGAACGGTTCCATCGAGTGCAACGTGCAGTTGGTGAATCTGAGGAGTTGTGCGATTTAAGAACGAAAGCAGGATTCGCTTGATCGCATAACCAACCGCGACGCCGACAGCCGTACCGAATATGGCAAGCAGCGCACTCTCCACCAACACCTGCGCAAGTATCCGCCTCGGAGAGCCGCCGATCGCAAGCCGCAAGGCGAACTCAGGAGACCGTGCCGATGTACGCGAGAGGAGCAGCGTTGCGAGGTTGGCACACGCGATGAGCAGGACGACTAGCGATACAGCCAGCAGAATTGATGCCGGTTTTGCAAGCTTCGAGGAAGATTGCAGTCCCGCGCTGCCATCTGCTAATTGAAGATCTGCCGAGCGGCTGTCCAGCTTCGTAGAGTTGAGATACGCCCGATTCAGGCGAGTCAATTGTGCCGCCGCGCGGGCACTCGTTGTCTCCGGCTTGAGTCGCGCGATGGCAGAAAAGAGGAAAAGCCGGGTTGTCCAATCATAATTTGGAATGCCTACAAAAGCCGGCATGTAGTCGACGAGTCGCGTAGCGGGTATGTCTAAATCTGCCGGCCGTTGCAAGTCGGAGCCGCTGAATCCCCGCTCAGTGACGCCTATGATCTGGTAGGACCGCGTATTCAAAAGGATGGTGCGGCCGATCACATCTTCAGCAGCGGGAAAGCGGCTCTTCCAGAACCTGTAACTGATTACGCAAACCGGATTACCTTCGGCATTATCAAGATCACGCTGCGAAAGCAATCGGCCACGTTCCGGCTTGATTCGTAGAGTATGGAAGTATTCTCCCGTCACGAGCTCGGCAGAAACCCATTCTGGATGATCTCCGAACATTACGCTGACGTCGAGTGGATACGTTCCCAATAACCCGTCGAGCTCCGCAGCGTTCTGATTCAGAACGTTCAATTGGCGGTAGCGCAGACGTAGCGGTTTGTCCGTGTTCTTAAGAACAACGAGCCGCGCCGCCTCCGGTACTGGCAACTGCTTTAGCAGAATAGCGTTGACAAAGGAAAACAGAGCGGCATTTGCTCCGATCCCGAGCGCGAGGGAAAGCATCGCCGCCGCCGTGAACCCGGGGTTCTTGCGACACTGCCGAAGCGCGAAGCGAAGGTCGCGTCCAATGTTTTCCACTGTTCGAAGGCGCGCCTGATCTCGATACTGTTCTTTCGCCAGTTCAACTGATCCGAAGTCTCGATGCGCCGCTAATAACGCTTCGTCTGGCTTGAGGCCCTGTTCCGACTGTCGGGCCGCTAGTGCCTGCAAATGTTCGTCAAACTCTTCATTCAGTCGGCGCTCACTCCTCCCAGGCCGCAATGTAGCCGACAAGCGCAGCAAGAATGAGCGCATGGTTTACTCCGTAGCTGCCAGCACGCGCTGCATCACGCCAGAAAAGCGTTCCCAGTCTGCCGTCGCTTCCCGCAATTGTTTCTTGCCGGCTCCAGTCAATTCATAGAAACGCGCACGACGGTTGTTCTCTGACTCGCCCCACTTCGACTTGATCCAGCCCTTTTGTTCGAGACGCAGCAGCGCTGGATAAAGCGTGCCCTGGTTTAGTTGCAGGATGTTTCCCGATACTTGCCCGATGCGAACGGCGATTCCATACCCATGCGTTGGACCCAGCGTTTCTAGCGTCTTAAGCACAATGAGGTCAAGCGTGCCTTGTAGAACATCGGATTTGCCACCGGACATAAGCCTCCTGTTGACAATCAATAAGAGTGTGTCACGTCTCTTGTTGAATGTCAACAGGTGGTAGCGCCGTAGAGCGGACGTTCGTCCATTTGTTACTGCGGCAATCCGGGCTTCGGCAGCTTGGCCAATTCCCACATGGGAATTCTCGCGAAATACGTTTCGTACAGTCTGCGTTACTGCCATTCAGCGAATTGCATAAACCTTCGTTTGTGCAAACGCGATCTTGAGTGGGAGCATTCTGCTCTTCTAAATTTCCGCGTAATGGTATCTCTTCATTCTCGTGGGGCATTCTTGGAGGCAGTGGCTCCATTGCCGGATAGATCGCCGGTTACGGCGAAGTGACGATCTGAGAAATGACCGGCTGAGCCACGTGATTACCTGTCACTTTGCGACTGATCGCCGGAAAAATCCGCAACAGGTTATTCGCGGATTCGCATCAACGCGTCACTCATGAACGCGATTTTGCCGTCCGCAGCACGCAGGAAGATCACATAATCCTGGCGATACATACGGCGCGTAGACTTAATGAGCCTCCCCTTGACCTCGGCGACTGCGCCTTGCGGATCGGCTAAGACATACACCTGGAGGTTGAGAAACGGAAGTTCTCCACAGCACCCACAAACCAGGTGGCGTGTCGGACCGCTTCCTCCCGTCCGGACAGCGTTGCCGGATGGCCGAGAGACGGTGCGTAAGCGAGTTCCCACAAAATGTCATCCGCGATCAGCGTCTGCCATTGCGCGTTATCGTCGACGAGCGTCTGGATGTGTTGGTGTAAGAGATCGGAAGCGATCGTCATGCAGATCTTAGGAAACTGAAAACGCAGCATCGCGCAACGCTCACTTGCCGTCATCTCGGCGCGGATTGCAGTTTCTTCGCGCGCACCAAGAGACACTGCATAATAATCCGGGCTTGCCGTTTCGCTGCTGTGCAGGTACGCCAGCTTGCGACCATCGGGAGCGGTGCGCAGCACACCTACCTGCGGCATCAGCGTCAGGTAACCGTAGTCACCCATCCAGATCGCCGGCTGGTGCGTGCCAATAAACCCGGATATCGTACTGTCGTCGTAATTGTAAGAGGTAATGCTGATTTTGTTCTGGCGCGTCTGCGGGGTCCAGTTCGTCATGGCGAAGGGGGGCGAGACAAACGGCATCGTGCCGCCATATCCTATTGCACTTTCCCTGGTTCCGATCAGCGGATTCACATAGCTGACCGCATCGCGATCAGCCCCGCACGCGACAGCGGAAAACAGCAGCGAAATAGCAAGCTTGCGCATGGAAGACCAGTATAGTGACGGCGCAAGAGCGCAGGGGGACGAGATCCTATTACTCTTTGACCCGAGCTCTGGGCTGGGGGCTTAGCCGATAGCCGGAGAACCTTCAGCCTCGAGTGACGCCAAGGTGCTTTGCAGCGCAGCGTCTATAACCGGTGCTCTAAGGACCGCTATTACGAATCGGTAAATACTGCCTGACTACTCGCGAGTTGGGACGAAAGTTTAAGTTCTCTCTGGCGTTCCCATCATAGGGCAGGACGGGTCTCGCTTGCAGACATCCGCTTCCGCTGACGATCAGAAGTTTTCCAGCAGCCAAACATTGGAGCTGTTGCTATCTCCGTTGATCGCTAGATGACGGCCATCAGGAGATGGCAAGGCCCACTCTAAGTCCAAATTGGGCGTCGAGAGCATCGTCCTTACGCTCCCGTCTAGAGCAAGATTCAAGAGACCCGATTTACCTCTTGTATCCCGCGCACAGGCCCACAAACTCATCAAGTCCGGAGCCCAATCCAAACCGTAAATCTCTACCCAACCGGGTACCGCGATGTCCCGCTTCCATTCGCCGGTCACTGAGAAGATCCGAACCCCAAATTTGTCCAGGGTTGTGCGATTGCTGGGCCACGCGAAATATTTCCCGTCAGGAGAGAATGACGAATTGAAACTAGCGGCGTCCAGTTTCGCTCGCGAGAGTTCCGCGCCTTTTCCCTTCACGGGATCGAAGGTGAAAAATCGCATTTCTCCGGCTTGAATTTGCCCGTAGATGCACAACGTGTAAGGGAATCGCGCACACTCAATATCGAATATGCCAGGCGCTGCGAGCACAAACTGCGGTGAACCTCCTGAGACTGGAACTCGCATCAGCTGAGCATTATTAGAGGGTCCGCCCGACTTCGCACGGATTTCATATACGACGCTCGAGCCATCCGGCGTCATGCGAGGCAAATATAGATCATCTTTTCCACCGACCAGTAGCTCGGGCTGTGTCGCGTCGATGGATTGCTTGAAGATATGGAACGGGCCGTCACGATTGGAATAGAAAAGAAGTGCCTTGCTATCGGCCGTCCAGGCCGACACGTAATCGCGTCTTTCGTCGAGTGTCAGCCGGCGCGGGGTGCTAACTTTTTTCCCGGCGCCGACCAAATCTGCAATGTAGATATCCGGCTGTGGAGCATGTCTTCTCAAAGCAATGCGCTTCCCATCGCTGCTGCGGCTGAGTTCTACAACGATTCCTCTGCCGCTGGTAATCCGTGTGGATTCGCCCACCGGGTACGCTGTCCTGGAGTCGAGTCGCACGGACCACAAGTTTGTGTCCTGCTGGTTGGGCCGAGGCTCCGGGACAGGGTAAATCAGCCGGTCATCCGGCAACCAGGCGAGGCCAGCCCCACCTTGGGGCAACCCTCTCTCCCCGTCAGATCTAACGACGAGGGTTTGCCTACGATTCAGGTCGAAAACCTCAATCTGCGTATCAGGCGACCGGCCGCTCGTGTAATATCGCGTCTTAGTTCTGGCATAAGCGAAACGTTTTCCGTCAGGAGCCCAGGTTGCTCGACTAAAGTGGTCTTCTTGACTGCTGATGAGCCGTTTCGCCCCTTCTCCAACCGCCTTCGCCACCCAAAGTTCTTCCGCCAAGGCGGTCTGTTTGGTGAAGATGATCTGAGAGCCATCAGGCGAAAGGGACGCAGAAGACCCGTCATCCGTCACTTTCCGCGGAACTCCACCGAAGACTGATATCTGCCACAAGCCCGGCGGCCTTTGCGGACTCTCAACCCATGACACCAACAGATGGACACCATCCGGAAACCAGCTTTCCACAATCGGGTCAACACTCGACGGCAGAGGCACGGGGTGAGTTTCCCCACTCTCCACTTGGCGGACGTAGAGCCCAGTCGAATCGCTGTAGGCCAAGAGCCTGCCATCGGGTGAAATCACGCCACTGGTCACCAGCGTATCGTCGGGATTAGCCGTCAACCTCAACTCGGTTATGGCGGGTTGGCTTCGAAAACGATAGGCAATATCGATGCGCCTTAGCAACGATTCAACTCGAGTACGAGCTCGATCGCTACTCCGGACCAAAAGGAAGAGGGTTGTCGCAACCATCAGGAGAATGACCAGCACTATGGCGGCATTCGGGGTCTTTCGGCGGTCCGGCAGATCAGGTGTTGCAATCGGACTTGACTCTGCAGCTCCATCCCTTCCCAGAGGTTGGAAGTTATGCCCGTTGGATGTGTCCGCCCCCCACTCGACTGAGGCGAGAAAGCGATAGCCGATCTTGGGGATTGTCTGAACAAACGTGGGATTTTCAACCGAGTCTTCCAGTGCTTGCCGCAACTTCTTCACCGCTGTGTTGACACCATGCTCGAAATCAACGAAAGTGTCTTTCGGCCACAGCACAGCCCGCAGTTGCTCGCGCCTGACAACCTCTCCGTCGGCCATCAGAAGTAACCGCAGAACCTGGAAGGGTTTTGCCTGGATAGGAACGTTGAGGCCAGACCTTTGGAGTTTGCAGCTGATCAGATCGACATTAAACCGGCCGAATCTTGCTACTGCGGCATTTGAAGCGTTCGTGGCCAAGGGCTAGCCTTATAGTCCGTCAATGGAGTATAACCCTATCCGAACAATCGGCCGCAGCGCAGTTCACCGGCGGCGCTAACATTCGCATCAGGTAGTACTTAGGTGAGTGCCGATTAGTTCACCTTCAGTTCACCCTCCGTGCATTGATCGCTGTTCGACCTCGTACGAACATCGTCCACACAGAACGAGGCTCGCCGAACCGGCGGACTTTAGACACCGTTCTGTGACTCAGACGAAGGAGGATTTTATGGAAGGCAATATGAAATTGAGCGCTCTTGCCCGGGGTTTGGCGGTTTGGTTCGTGCTGGCATCCGCCACTTTTGCAATGGCGCAGTCGGAAAAAGTCAGAGGGGCGGCGAGCGCATAAAGCGTGCTCGAATCGGACACTGCTTGGAGACTATGGAACCAAACTGGAAGGTACAATCCTCGGCCCGAACCTCACCTTGCGCACTCTGGTTTTGGCTCACTTTGATGGCGAAGGTAACATAAACGAGGTGGACCATGTAGTTCTCAACGGCACGCCCCCCGCTGCCGAGGAGGAGTGGAGAGCGAGCACGGGAACCTATACGATCAATCCGGATTGCACCGGGTCAGCTATCTTAACCATTCTTCCTGGAGCCCCGCCGCTCATGTACCACTTCATCGTGGTCAAGAATGGCCGAGAGATCCTCGAAGTGGTCGACGGGAATGCTATCAGCGGAGTCGCTTACAAAGTTGAGTGAGGAAACCGCAACTGAAGACGCCTGCACCGACAAGTTGCAGAAATTTGCAGCATGCAAATAGCAGTTCGCGGTTGTTCATCCGGTTTGGCGGCACAGCAGGAGGGTTTCCTGACGAGTCGGGAAGCCAACTTCTGAGCGTCGGTAGCGGCTCGCATTCCAAACGGCCATTTCAATACTCCGATTCAGGCGGCTGCTCTTGATGGGAGAATCGCGTGACTTGAGAAACTTGCCGCCCAATAAGGTAAGGAACGATACACACCTTGACGGTGTCGGAGTGAGCCGCGACGAACAGCTGGTTTCTGGCGAGGAATTGCGTGCCAGGTCACCTTGGATGACGACGTTTGAAGGAAGGTGCCCGCGTTTGCGGTGGACGCGGCAGATTGTGGCGTTCAAATCGTCCGAAACATCCATAAAGGACGGCGACTTTCAACGAGGGCCGGTACCTGAGGAACAAGCGATCAGGGTCGGACACCTGGAAAGGGAACTGTGGAACGCGCATGAAAGCGGTATTTCCTGGGCTGTTGTTGAGTTACCCGGAGGTATCACGCGCCATTTGCACGTTGAGAGGCTCAGCCAGATAGATCGCCGGTAACGGCGCAGTGACGATC
Source organism: Terriglobia bacterium (assembly GCA_963757345.1). Taxonomy (GTDB): domain Bacteria; phylum Acidobacteriota; class Terriglobia; order Bryobacterales; family Bryobacteraceae; genus Bog-105. The sequence goes on from CAVWRP010000021.1 coordinate 551,433, forward strand.
TGAGAAATGACCGGTTGAGCCGCGTGATTACCTGTCACTTTGCGACTGATCGCCGGAAAAATCCGCAACAGGTTATTCGCGGATTCGCATCAACGCGTCACTTGGGCGTGCACGGCAAAGTCTGGGCGCCGTCCTGGAGCGTTGAAAGGCTCGCGCTCGTCGCTTCTTCTTGGAATTAGAGGCCGAGAATCGGCGTATCCAGCACCTTGGCAGCACGAACAGGATCGAAGTACTCCCTCACGAACGCGATTTTGCCGTCCGCAGCACGCAGGAAGATCACATCCTGGCGATACATACGGCGCGTAGACTTAATGAGCCCTTCCCCCTTGACCTCGGCGACTTGCGCCTTGCGGATCGGCTAAGACATACACCTGGAGGTTGAGAAACGGAAGTTCTCCACAGCACCCACAAACCAGGTGGCGTGTCGGACCGCTTCCTCCCGTCCGGACAGCTTTGCCGGATGGCCGAGAGACGGTGCGTAAGCGAGTTCCCACAAAATGTCATCCGCGATCAGCGTCTGCCATTGCGCGTTATCGTCGACGAGCGTCTGGATGTGTTGTTGTAAGAGATCGGAAGCGATCGTCATGCAGATCTTCGGAAACTGAAAACGCAGCATCGCGCAACGCTCACTTGCCGTCATCTCGACGCGGATTGCAGTTTCTTCGCGCGCACCAAGAGACACTGCATAATAATCCGGGCTTGCCGTTTCGCTGCTGTGCAGGTACGCCAGCTTGCGACCATCGGGAGCGGTGCGCAGCACACCTACCTGCGGCATCAGCGTCAGGTAACCATAGTCACCCATCCAGATCGCCGGCTGGTGCGTGCCAATAAACCCGGATATCGTACTGTCGTCGTAATTGTAAGAGGTAATGCTGATTTTGTTCTGGCGCGTCTGCGGGGTCCAGTTCGTCATGGCGAAGGGGGGCGAGACAAACGGCATCGTGCCGCCATATCCTATTGCACTTTCCCTGGTTCCAATCAGCGGATTCACATAGCTGACCGCATCGCGATCAGCCCCGCACGCGGCAGCGGAAAACAGCAGCGAAATAGCAAGCTTGCGCATGGAAGACCAGTATAGTGACGGCGCAAGAGCGCAGGGGGACGAGATCCTATTACTCTTTGACCGAGCTCTGGGCTGGGGCTTAGCCGATAGCCGGAGAAGCCTCGTGTGACGCCAAGGCGCTTTGCAGCGCAGCGTCTATAACCGGTGCTCTAAGGACCGCTAGTACTACTGTGTTATAAATTGGAACAAGATGATGTAGAATTGTTTTGTGGGGAAGAAAGCTTCTGAGCCAGGCCCACAACAGAAGCGCTTTGCGGCATACATGGAGGGCCTGGCAAAAGCCGCAGGACATGCCGATCGCGAGATTCCGTTGAGAAACTACTGCACGGGGCTGCTCCTGCCCGGTGAGCGTAAGAGCGTAGAACCGATGGCGGCGCGGCTGGCTCCAGACAACGTGCGACGCATGCATCAGTCGTTACATCATGTAGTGGCAGATGCGCCGTGGAGCGATGAAGAGGTGCTGCGGCAGGTGCGCCACTCGGTTTTGCCAGCCATGCGGAAGCAGGGCTCGGTGGTGTGCTGGATTGTGGATGACACAGGATTCCCGAAGAAGGGCAGTCATTCGGTGGGGGTGGCTCGGCAGTACTGCGGTCAAGTCGGTAAACAGGAAAACTGCCGTGTGGCGGTGAGTTTGTCGGTTGCCACCTGGTCGGTCAGTCTTCCCATTGCTTTCCGTTTGTATCTACCCGAGGGGTGGACTCAGGATAAGAAGCGCCGGGAGGCAGCAGGCATTCCGGAACAAGTTCAGTTTCAGACCAAACCGCAGATTGCGCTGCAGCAGATTCGTCGAGCCGTGGAAGAAGAGGTCCCGCGGGGCGTGGTAGTGGCCGATGCAGGTTATGGAGTCGACGGGCAGTTCCGGGCAGGCGTTACGGAACTGGGGCTAGAGTATGCGCTGGGGGTACAGTCTTCACTTTCGGTATGGGCGCCGGGCATGGAACCCCTGCCACCTTTGCCGCGAAAACCGAAGGGCCGCCCGACGAAACTGCTGCGCAGAGATAAAGACCATCAGCCCGTCTCGGCGAAGGAACTGGCGTTTTCCTTGCCTGCGGAGGCCTGGAGGACAGTGAACTGGCGGGAAGGCACGCGACACAAACTCCGTTCTCGTTTTGCCGCCTTGCGAGTTCGCCCGGCGCATCGCGACTACTGGCAGGCGGAACCACACGCACAGGAATGGCTGTTGATCGAATGGCCGAAAGGGGAAGCGGAACCCGCCAAATACTGGCTTTCGACACTCTCCGCCGAGGCAAAGCTGAAAGATCTGGTGGCGATCGCCAAACAGCGCTGGATCATTGAACGGGATTACCAAGAACTGAAGCAGGAACTCGGACTCGGCCACTACGAAGGCAGAAGCTGGCGCGGATTTCATCATCACGCCACACTTTGCATCGCCGCTTACGGCTTTCTTTTGGCAGAGCGAAGCCGTTTTTCCCCCTCCGCACACGCCGCCAAATTGGACTTATGCGCCCCGCCACTTCCTGCTGGCTTCCAACCCCGCGGCTCCGCGCGTCCGGGCCGAGCGGCATAACCCCAACTCCATCGCGACGCTTCGCCTCCGCATCGCCCGCTCACTCCTTCACCAACTCCCCTGTTGCCCTTTCTGCTGCGTTTTACGTTTATAACACAGTAGTACTAGTAAGAATCGGTAGATAGTAGGCGACTATGGGAGACGTACTTTCAGAAGGCCGTTTCCACGGACCTGGCGCGAACACTCGTCGAGATGAGACAACATGTTCTTATGTGGAGGGATCCGGTCTCCGCACAGCGCGACAAAACCTGAGGATCGTGAATCAAGCTCGCAGCGGAACGATCGACGACAGAGCACGTCAGCGCGACAGGTTTGTTGTCCAGATGTTGCCGGTGAGCTCACCCAGATTTAGTGCAATTTTGTCCCGGGCTACGGAAATTTCCATCTTGCCACCAGAGCCAACATTCCCGACAGAGAGGCGGCTCCCGTGAAAGTGCGCAATGGGCTCAGGCGCACCAGTCGGTTGTTTCGACCTGGCAGCGACTCGTTGCGCCCATAGGCAGAAGAAGCCGTCTCGATTCGAGATGAAGTAAATCAAATTCCCGTCCGGTGACCAGCGCGGCTTGTCGGCCCAGCCTTCATCGTCGGTCACGGGGATCCATTCATTTTCGGGCGTCGGGTCTGTCTCATCCTCGAGGGCGGCGACAAAAAGCTGCGAACGATTGCCGTTTAGGGCCTCAAATGTCACCCATCGGCCATCGGGAGAGAATTTGTGCTGATAGATGTGGTATTTGGTGCTCTGCATAAATAAACTGTCGCGCCGCGAACCGAGGTTGAAAGCGCGGATGTCGTTGCCTTTCCGATAGAGCACTACCTTGTTGTCAGGGGATAAATCATACGTTGTGGCGCAATTGGTACAGAATTGATCGGCGGCTCCCCCTCGCACCGGAACAACGAACCCGGCGCCGTTCTCGCTACCGGTAGTGTAAACAAGAAGCGAGCCATCGGACGAAAGTTGACTGACGCGTTGGCTCGCCGCGCCGCTCGCCACTGGTGTCGTCGTACCGCTTTCGAAATTCTTGATTAAAGCGCGCGGATGTCCATATCGCACGGAACTGTAGGCCAGCAGTTTCCCGTCAGTGGACAGCGAGGGAAAATAATGAGGGCCAATTGTGTCCGTTACTCGTTGGGGTTGCCCGGCCGCCCTTGCGCTGTCGCCACCCCCAGGCACGATCCAGACATCAGAGGAGTTTGTCAGGCTGGCAAACAAAAGACGGCCATTTGCGGTTAGAGAAGGATAAGCATCCAAGCCGGTGCCCGAAGTCAGCCGCTGCGGGTCACCCATCACTCGCGAAGTGGAACTGTCAATATGGACCTTCCACACATTTGTGCTGTCACCACGTCGAGCCGAGAAGAGCAAATCGTTGCCGCGCCAACTTGCCACTCGCGGCGCCTCCGATTCAGCGGCACCACTGAAGCCCTTTTCCCTTAGTAGGTCGAAGGCGCGCGTCGAAGTTGCGGGACCTCCTTCGACTGGCACTACCCACCAATCGAAGTTCGCGACTGGAGACGTACCGGTCTTGCGTCCGAACACAATCAGACGTCTACCATCCTCCGACCATTGGGGGACACCTGCCTCCCTCAAATCTGAAACCACAGGTTGAGGACGTCCGCCGGCAGTAGGAACCAAGTAAACCGTTCCATAGCTAGCAACCCAGGGTGCTGCCATCATCTCTGCCTGCCAATAGGCGATCCACCTGCCATCTGGAGAAAAGCGCGGATCGCGGCCGCCCTTTGCAATCAGGTTTGCATCGCCTCCAATAGCGGAAATGATATATATTCCGCCCCCGTCGTGTTCCGACCGAAACGCCACCTTGCTACCGTCCGGCGAAAAAGCCGGTTGATGATCGTCATCTTCGCCGCGAGTCAACTGCACGGCTTGCCCATCTGGTATGAACTGTTGCACCCAGACGTGAAGGTGCCCGCTCCGGCCGCGGTCCGTTGCATAGGCCAGTAGCTTTCCATCGGGCGACACTGCGGGGTCTGTAGTTAGACCGGAGTCGAAGGTAAGCCGTGTCATCGTAAGCGTCGAATCGACACTAGTGGCCTGTCGCGAAGAAACAATTCGCATCAACTGGGTATCTAATCGGGTGAATGCCCTTCACTGCGGAGCCGCTTGTGTTGACCTTGGAGGAACGAGGGGAGTTGAAGGAGATGAGCAGGTCGCGCACGCTTCCGGCGGGGGATGTCTTCCGCGCGCGCCTGATTCTGCTGTTGGCAGAAGGCTTGCCTTATCGCACGATCGAAGAAAAACTGGCCACCACAGCGCCGACGATCGCACGCTGGCGGGCGCGTTTTGAGGAAGGGCGCGTGGCCGGGCTTTTGGAGGTGAGGCATCCCGGGCAGCAGCCGACCGTGATCACGCCGGCCTTGCAGGCGAAAGTACTGAGCGCCACCCGGAAGAAACCCAGCGACGGGTCGACGCACTGGTCTTGCCGCAAGCTGGCCAAGCACCTCCACATCAGCAAAGACGCTGTACAGCGTATCTGGCACAAAGCGGGACTGAAGCCGCACCGCTTGGAACGGTATATGGCCAGTGACGATCCGGACTTTGAACGCAAAGCTACCGACATCATCGGGCTGTACTTGCAGCCGCCGCAACACGCCGCCATATTCTGCGTGGACGAGAAGTCGGCCATCCAAGCTCTGGACCGTCTGGATCCAGTACTGCCGATGTCTCCAGGACGTGCCGAGCGGCACGGCTTTGAGTATTATCGGCATGGCGCGCTCTCCCTGTATGCTGCACTCGATGTGCGCACCGGCAAAGTCCACGGCAAAACGGCGGCACGGCATACCAGCGACGAATTCGTTTCTTTCTTGGCGACGTGGTCGGCGACTGCAAGCCGCAACAAGAAATCCATATCATTCTGGACAACCTCTCGGCGCATAAGACGGCTAAAGTGCTGGGCTTCCTCGAACAGCACCCGCGTGTCCGTCTGCACTTCACTCCGACTTACTCTTCCTGGCTTAATCAGGTCGAGATCTGGTTTTCCAAAATCGAACGCGATGTGATTGCGCGTGGAGTTTTCAATTCGGTTCGTGACCTCGCCCGCAAATTGATGCGCTACATCCGTGCCTATCGAAAACTGCGCACCCCTTCAAGTGGAAATACAGCGATGTCCAACGACGCCTTTCATGCTAATCAATTCAAAGCGACAGGCCACTAGAATGAATTCTGAACGTAACTGCAATACCCGCCGCTAGAGCGACAATCGCAAGGCCGCTTGACGCAATCCACCAGTTCTTATGCTTCGCGTTCTTTCTTCGCGTTCTTATGCTTCGCGCGGGCGAATGGCTGGGCGGTCTGTAGATCCCCGATACCCGCCGAATGGTCTTCTTCGAGCGGCTGGACCTGCGCCGGATATTTGGGGGCTACCGGGCTGCCGACGCACCCGTTCGCTAGGGCAAGGGCTTCATGTTGATTGACCGATAATTCCGTTGGCTCGGTTGGATCAGCTTCTACTTTCCCTATGAACCGGTAGCCCTTTCGGGCCAATGTCTCGATGTAGCGAGGTTTCTCTACCGATTCGCAGAGTGCATCGCGCAGCCGTTTCACGGCCGCATTGATGCCATGATCAAACTCGACCACGGTGTCGTCGGGCCAGAGCTTTTTGCGGATTTCCTCGCGCAGCACCACCTCGCCTGGACGTTCCAACAGGGCTACGAGTATTAGAAACGGCTGGTCCTGGAGGCGGATCCTGAGATCGTCCTTACGCAGTTCGGCGCTCCGTAAATCAAGTTCATACGGACCGAATCGAATGCTCGAAGATGCGCGTAACGCTTCACTTCTTCGGCGCTTTTCCTCTTCCACGGCGGAAACCCTCCGCGGCCAACCGCTCGCCGAGCATACCACTTATTTAGCGGCAAAATAGGTACTGATGGAATAAACGCCTCAATTTCAGCAATTTGCCTCGCGACTAACGCGTTACCTTCATATCACCTCATTTGGCATGGACATATATCCTTTCGCCCCCTATAGTTGCTACGCCATCGCCTAGGCGGAATACTCTGCGGCGATCGCGATTCACCAAGAAAAGCCATGCCACTCAATCAAAATTTAACGACTACGAAGCGCAAAGGGCTTCATCTTGCCCCAGGCTTCTCGATCCTTGCTTTGACCTTACTCGCCTCCGCAGTGTGGGCACAGGAGCGACCTCCGGCGCCGGGCACTTCCAAGCGGGACTGTAATGAAAACTGGATCGGGACCTGGAGCACCGCTCTGCACGAACCGGATCTCGGCGTGCCCGGGCTGTCGAACGCGGGCTTCAACAACCAAACTTTGCGGCAGATAGTTCATACCAGCGTTGGGGGCAACTGGGTGCGCGTGCGCCTTTCCACATTTGGAGCCGACGCGTTGGTCATTGGTGCTGCGCATATCGCTCGAAGCGTCGCAGGCGGGGCGATCGAACCGGGCTCTGATCGGCCCCTGACTTTCGGAGGCAAGCCGTCCATTACTATTCCGCCTGGTGCACTAGTGGCAAGCGATGCGGTGGAACTTGAGTCGCCAGCTCTCGGTGATTTGGCAGTGACCATCTACCTGCCTGGAAATACTGGACCGGCCGCCTGGCATTTCGAATCGCGGCAAACCTCGTACGTATCGACGCCTGGAGATTTCACAGCGAGTGCCTCGGTGCCGGTTGAATCGGCGCCGGTTGCATGGTTCTGGCTGGCGGGCGTAGAAGTGATGTCATCCAGCGGCAGCGGAGCGATTGTGATTTTTGGAGACTCGTTCACGGACGGCACGCACTCCACCGAGGACGCGAACCACCGCTGGCCGGACGAACTCGCCCGGCGGCTGATGGCTCAGTCCGGCAACCGGAACATGGGCGTACTCAACGAAGGATTGGCCGGGAACCGGCTCCTCCATGATTCCCTGGGACCCAACGCTCTCGCACGGTTTGACCGCGATGTGCTAGCCCAGACCGGCGTGACGCACGTCATCGTGCTCATTGGCTCCGGCGACATCGTCAACCCCGTCGATGAGGTCTCCGCCGATAAGATTATCCAGGGCCACAGGCAGCTTATCGAGAGAGCGCATGCCAAAGGACTCAAAATCTACGGCGGCACGCTCCCTCCAAATGAAGGATTCGTTGTTCCGGGAACTTCTATACCCGCCTTTACACCCGTAAATGAGGCGAAACGCCGAGCGGTCAATGCCTGGATCCGCACGGGCGGCGGGTATGACGGCGTAATCGACTTTGATGCTGTCCTTCGCGATCCGAGCGTCCCCACTCGGTTACTCGCGTCATACGACAGCGGAGACCATGGGCATCCGAACGACGAGGGCTACCAAAAAATGGCTGCCTCCATTCACCTCAAGTTGTTTCGGGAAAACGAGCGTCATTAGGAACCTCGAGTTCCGGGCGTCCGCCCGGCTATTCGGTGGCACAGCCCCTTCTGGAGGAGAAATGAAACGCATACTTGCACTGTGTCTAATTCCATTCATCGCCGATGAACACCCGTCTCTGGTGGCGCCATTAAGCAACTTAGCGTTGAGTTACCCAAAACTTGGGCGGTTCAACGACGCGGAACTGACTCTGCGGCACGCAAATACTATTTGTGGCAAGACGTTAGGCGCGGATCACGCTACATCTGGAGGGCTATTACGATTTTGACTCTGTGGAGAAAGCACGGGAACATTGAATTGTGCAAATCCGATCAGCCCGGAAAGAGCTTTCAGGATCGAATACACCGCGTAAGCAGCAAATACGTGATCCCAAGTGGCGGGATCACTGTGGAAGGCGCAAGCGGAACACACGTGTCGTGAGGATGTTGAAGCCTTCGATGATCTCGCGACTCTTGAACTATTAAGAGCTGTCAAAGCGAATCCTCCATTTCATCGATTGCGAGTTGAGTTCCGTAGCGGTGAAGCTCTGGACAAGAAGCATCGAGCCGCCACAACGTGGACACTGCCATAGCGCGGCAGAACTAGCTTTCGGCAGGGCAGCATTCGGACAGCTGGGCGCGGGCATTCGCAGCAGCTGTTGGCAAATCGGCAATAGGGCTTTGCGCCGGCGGTTGGCCAGGAAGCCGAAGAAGCGGATACGGACGAAGCCGTGCGGAAGTACATGCAGGAGAACGCGGCGCAGAAACTCCTCCGCAGTCACTGTCATAAGCTTCTGCTTGCTGCCGTGCGCGTAGTCCTTCCAGCGGAAAGTGACTTGGCCATCAGCGAAGGCAACAATCCGGTGATTGGAGATGGCAACGCGATGTGTGTAGCGGGCCAGATAATGAAGGACGTGCTGCGGACCTCCGAAAGGAGGCTTGGCGTACACGACCCAATCTTGGCGGAATAGCGAACGAAGAAAGGAACGGAATGCCCGTTCTTTCGCAAGTGGCTGAAGACTGCCTGGGAAAGTTAACTGTCTTTTTCGAAAAGCTCTCTTCAGTCCGGCCGTGAACTTTCCCCGGAAAACACGGCTGAGCACCCTTACTGGTAGAAAGAATGCGTAGCGAGGGTGAACCCAGTGCTGGTGGTCAGGCGAAAGACCACCGGCTGGAATCACACAATGGGCATGTGGATGGTGCAGGACATTCTGACCCCAAGTATGCAGCACGCTCATAAAGCCGATGTGAGCACCCAGGTGCTTGGGATCGGCAGCGATCTCCAGCAGTGTTGCTGCGCTGGCGCGAAACAGAAGATCATACAAGACCTTTTTGTTTGAAAGAGCGAGTTGCGAAAGCTCATGTGGCAACGTAAAGACCACGTGTACATACGGCACATCGAGCACTTCCTTTTCACGGGCAGCAAGCCACTGGTCACGAGCATTGGTCTGGCACTTTGCGCAATGGCGATTTCGACACGAGTTGTAAGAGATGGCCTGATGGCCGCAGCGAGAGCACTGATCCAGATGCCCACCCAACTTCGCCTACGACAGCGCTCGATGGCGCGCAGCACGCGGAGATGCTGCCAGCTTAATCGGGATCGATTCTTCTCAACGAAGCTTTTTGCCTGCTGCGCGAACGATATCGGCCACCTCAAAGGGTGGCGGATTCATCTCTTATGCAGTTTGCGGGAGCGCTTCACTTGCTCAGGGCGAGATAATTCGACTTTATCGATGGGTGTGCCCGCCGCCTTCAGATGCCGTTCGGACAGATGCAGATAAATGGAAGTCGCTTTCAGGTCAGAGTGACCGAGCAGCAACTGCACTGTAGGCAAGTCCGCTCCGCCTTCCAGTAAATGCGTCGCAAAACTATGGCGCAGCAAATGGGGGCGCACGTCTTTCGTGATGCCGGCTCTTTGCGCGGCTTCCCGGCAGGCCTGCTCAGAGCACTTTCGGTGTGATCGGCTTATCAGCTCGCCAACCGTCTTTCGTTCCCGGAAACAGATAAGTCGTGGGGTGCATCCAGCGCCAGTACTCACGCAATGTCTCGAGCAGCTTCGGACTGAGCGGGACATCGCGGTCACGGTTACGTTTGCCATGCCGGATGTGGATCACCATGCGCACGCTGTCAATGTCCTCGACCTTGAGATGGCAAAGCTCAGCTCGGCGCATGCCGGTCGAGTACAGCGTCATCAGCATGGCGCGATGGAACAGATTGCTGGCGGAATCGATGAGCCGGACCGCTTCTTCCTGTGTCAGGATGATCGGTAATCTTCGAGGCGCTCTCGGATAGGGCACTTCCTCCACCGGATAGTTCCGCTTCAGGGTTTTACAGAAAAAGAAGCGCAGTGCAGCAATGTGATTGCGGATCGTTCGCACACCCTGCTTTCGCTCCTTCAGCAAATACAGTTGGTAGGTCCGGATCTCATCTGGCCCGAGTTGATCCGGTGCTCGATGAAAGTACTTTGCGAAATCAGCGACCGTCTTCAGGTATCCGGTTACGATAGTCTGTGCATAATTACGACGCTGGAGTTCTTCCAGCATCAGTTGGCGTAAGTGGGTCACAAGTTTCTCCTCGCGACCCGCTACTCTATCGACCTCTATCTACTGTTCACCGCCCACGCGTAGCGTCCGCCGCGCGGTCGGCTTCGTTCTGACAAAGCACTAAAGGCCTGTTTTGCGCCTCAACTAATTCCGAGTCGCCGCCGAGTCACGCCTCGGGAGGCAAACGCATCGCAATCCCTACTTTGATTGCCTATTTCGGCCAGGTGTATAGGGCCATGTCCGAAAGGCGAAGCAGTTCCTCACGACTTGCGCCGATTGATGGCTTGCACGACCATACCCAGAAAAAGAGAAGTGATGAAGCGAGCCAGATCGGCGGCATTCACATCGTTCGGCAAGTCACCCTCAGCCTTTGCTCGTTCGAACCGGCGGCGAAGCGCATCCTGTTCGTTCGCCCCGGTTTACAACACTTCGCTCGGAATGACCCAGGAGCAGGTCGATGAATACGTGCAAAGTTCGATCGGCAACATACCGCTGGGGTGTCCCGGCACTACCGATGAGATTGCGAAGTCCGTTTCATTTCTGGCCTCCGACGACAGTAGCTACGTGAATGGTATTGAGTTATTCGTCGGTAGTGGCTTGACTCAGATCCAACAGTTCGCGTGCCACTAGCTCCGAGCTTCACGCCTGATAATCTCTCGGCCTGAAGACTTTGCGAACTCAGTGAGGCCGAGTTGATCGGAATGCCCTAAAACGCTTCCAAAGTGGTGCTCCGACAAGCGCCAAGGTTACTGGAGCGATCCAACGACGCCCCGACGCTGAACCATTTCAGAAGCGCCGGATGTAAACCGGCATCGAACGGTGCGAAGCCAGCGGCAAGAACGCAAGTGTCCGCCTGATTGCCGCAAACCAATATACGGTCCATTCGCAGACCTCGAAGATATTCCATAGCTGCCGGAGGCGGGAGATAGCCGTGCTTTATGAAAACGCGGTTAGCGGGTATGAGACTTTCGTCAGCCTTTCGAGTCTCCATCCCGGCTGTCCTTCGAAGGGCGTCACCGATTCATCATGCGTCCGGACGGCGGCAACACTTGGGAGTACAACGCTTAACTCTCTCAACCCATGCAGAATTTCTACCGGCATAGAAAAACCGGGCTGAACATCGACGATGAGGAGGGCTTATTTCATGATGTGGTCCATTCACAGCCGAATGCTGCGCTATTCGCCAAGGAGCCTCAAGCCCAGAATTCCTGTAACGATCAGCCCAAGGCAAGCCAGCCTGCTCAACGCCGCAGACTCCCCAAACAGTACAATGCCGAGCGCCACTGTACCCACCGCGCCAATCCCCGTCCATACCGCATACGCCGTGCCAAGCGGCAGACTTCGCGTCGCCACCCCTACCAGGCCCAAGCTCAGCGCAATCATGATTGCCGTTGCTACCGACGGCCATAGCCGCGTAAACCCTTCCGAGTACTTCAGCCCGATCGAAAACCCTGTCTCAAACACACCGGCAACCACAAGGATCGCCCAAGCATACTGTTTCATGGTGTTTCTCCTTGAACTTTGTCTTGCAGGTTTGCGTGCCTTCAGCTGCGTTTACCGCGTCCGTAAAGCGCTTCTTACCGCGTCGGAAAGCGTTGTCGTAGGCCTGCTGATTAGTCCGCTGAGATCGCGGGACGTGCTGTCCAGGTCTCCGCGAATCGCCTTTGCATCGGCATCAATAATCACATCGACGGTCATCTGTGGCAGTCCCAAACCGAGCAGGATGGCGGCATAATCCTCGCCGGAGAGATTCCGGTAGCGAATATCTCGACCAATTTGCCTTGACACTTCTGAAGCGAGGTCAGCCATTGAAAAGGATTGGTCTCCGGCCAGCTCGTATGTCTTGTTTCCCGAAACGGGCTGCGTGAGGACGACAACCGCCGCTGCTGCATAGTCGGCGCGCGATGCCGATGCGAACCTCCCGTCGTTGGAGCTTCCGATTAGTGCACCGTGCTCTATAGCGTTTCCGAGAGCTGATGTGTGATTTTCCAGATACCAGCCGTTTCGAAGAATCACGAAAGGCAGACCGGAAGCCCGAATGTACTCTTCCGTTTGTTTATGTTCTCGAGCGAGGAACATCTCCGAACTGTCGGCGCGAAGCAGACTCGTATACACAAACAGTTCCAGTCCGGCTTCCTTCGCCGCGTCAATCACTGCTTTGTGCTTCTTAAATCTCTGACCGACGTCGGCTGCTGAAATGAGCAGGACCCTCTTCACACCATGAAGCGCGGTACTTAGCGTTTCCGGGCGGGTGTAGTCCGCTTCCCGCACCTGCACGCCAAGCGTTCCAAAGCTGGAAGCTTTCTTTGGACTACGTACGGCTGCAATTATCTGATTCGCGGGCAGTAGCTCTACTAGTCCCTCGATCACGAGTTGCCCCAAATGGCCATTTGCTCCAGTGACTGCGATCATGGTGTCCCTTTCAGAAGCGTGTTGTACAGCGTGCCCAAGTCCTGCTTGCATCGGTTTATCTTCTTGCAACCATACTAGGCCCATGGTGGATTAAAGAACAGATCCATAATGCAAAGATGGAGTGGTCCACTTGGGACGAGATCCCTCAAGTCAGTTTCAAAATTCGCGCAGGAGACGAGGGTAAGCAAGTGGGCCAGTTACAGGACACCAGCAATCCCAGGAGGATATCCTGTTTCCTTGATTGATTTATCAAGCGGAAGGCAGTCCCGCGCGGGGCGAATCTGCGTATTTTGCGGGTCGAGCGTGGGGACAAACTCAAAGCATCTTCGCGAAGCAAAATCGCTGGGGCAGCGGATGGCTGGCGACGGCTGGGGCCTGGTTTATGGGGGAACCTCCATTGGGTTGATGGGCGCGACAGCCGACGCCGCCCTGGCCGAGGGCGTGGAGGTGATCGGAGTGCTTCCCCGGGCCTTACAGGACCGCGAGATTGCTCATCGGGGCCTGACGAAGCTGCACCTGGTAGGAAGCATGCACGAACGCAAGGCGCTGATGGCGTCTTTGTCGGATGCTTTCATCGCGCTGCCCGGCGGCTACGGAACGCTTGACGAATTCTTCGAGATCGTGACCTGGGCGCAACTAAACATTCATTCCAAGCCCTGCGTCCTGATCAATACGGATGGCTACTATGATTTCCTGCTGCGATTTCTCGACCATGCGGTGAAAGAGGAATTCGTGAGGCCGGACAACCTGGGGCTAGTGCAGGTGGCGAGAAACTCTGCGGAAGCTTTGCAACGGATTGGGCAGCAGCGGGATAAGGTTTCGCTCAATGAAAGGATCAGCGTGCCGAATGGCGGCGAGCTCAATCCTTAGCTAGCGCGAATGTAAAGCAGTCGCGAGGACAGAGACGCCGCGTCGCAGTTCTGCCGGGTTGCAGCCCGCGAAGCCCAGGATAAGGGCCGGGGGCCGTTCGTATTTCATTGTGAACTTCGACAACGGTTCTACTTCGAGCCCGATCTTCTGCGCCTGCTGCGCCGCGTCTTGATCGGACTTCCATGTTTTGAGCCAGCCAAGTGTGCGTATGCCCGCGCCTGCGTGCACGACGTCGAGCACTCCATCGAGGTGTTTGTCTGCAGCAGTTTTGAGAACCTCGATGCGTTCCGCATAGTTCTGGCGCATGCGGCGAACATGGTGGCCGAAGTGGCCTTCGGTGATGAACTCCGCGAGGATGGCTTGATCGAGCGTAGGCGGATGGCGGTCGACGAAGCTGCGGGCTGATGCGAACGCCTCGACGAGGCGCTCGGGCAAGACCATAAAGCCGAGACGCAGCGCGTTGAAGAGCATCTTCGTGAAGGTGCCGACGTAGATAACGCAACCGGAACTGTCGAGCGCTTGCAGAGCAGCAACGGGGTGACCGAAGTAGCGGTACTCCGCGTCGTATTCGTCTTCGATGATCCATGCGTTCGCGCTGGCGGCCCAGCGAAGGAGTTCCAAGCGGCGGTCCGCGGACATGGTGACGCCCATCGGAAATTGATTAGCCGGTGTGACGTAGGCGAGCTTTGCTTTGGGCGCAAGCTTGAGGCCCGCCTTCACGATGAGGCCGTCTCCGTCTACAGGTACTGGAACGATACGCGCGCCTGTGGCGCGGAGTGTTTGAAGAGCGCCGGAATAGCCAGGGTCTTCCATCCACACCCGATCGCCGGCGGCGAGGAGGAGACGGCCGATGAGGTCGAGGGCTTGTTGAGCGCCTGATGTGACGATGATCTGTTCGGGAGAGCAGTGTACTCCGCGTGACGCGCCAACGTATCCGGCGATGGCGCGACGGAGAGGTTGGTAACCTGCAGCATTGCCGTGAGCATAGAGTGACCGTGGGGCCCGGCGTAAGACGCGTGAAGCGACGCGGGCCCAAAGATCTACGGGGAAGAGATCGATGGCCGGTTCGTAGGTGCGGAAAGCTTTGCCGATCGAGCGAGACGCAGGCGTCACTTCCACGTCCTTCAGAAATTGTTGCGCGCGCTTCGAGAGTGCGGCCTTCGAAGTTGGAAGAGCGAGAGACGCAGGTTTGCGCGATTCGGACAGGAATCCATCGGGAACACCCGAGGCGACGTAGGTTCCCGACCCAACTTCAGTACGTGTGTATCCCTCAGCCTGCAGCTGGTCGAAAGCTGCGACGACGGTTCCACGCGAGACCGAGTACTGCATCCCGAGGCTGCGTGTGGAGGGCATGCGAGCGCCGGGCTTCAAACGTCGGTCGAGAATGGCGCCGCGCAGCTCTGTGTAGAGCCAGCGCCAGAGTTCCTGCCTGTCAGAGAGGGAGTTCAGCGAGAGATCCTGAAATGTTTCTTCTTTAGCCATCGCCTGTTTAGTGCCCGCGCCCGAGTGGACAAAGTGGACCACTCCATAATTTCATTATGGATCTTTTGTCTAGTCCACAGGAGGCGTAGTATCGGGTGCAAGGAGAGAAAACTTATGGAACAGCGATTTAACTATTTCAAAGCCGCCCTGGTCCCGGCATTTCTTATAACGAGCACCATGACCACAAACGCTAGGCTGCTGGCACAAGAGGCGGTCACGCGGGTGATGGCGCAGGAGACGATCACGCCGCTCATGTCGAAAGATCTCGCAGGACTTCCCGACAAGGAAATTCTGATGTACACCGTAGAGTTTCCGGCGGGCTTTTCAAGTTCTATCCACCGCCACAATGCGCAGGTGTCTGTTTACGTGCTGGAGGGCTCCGTCGTGATGCAGGTGAGAGGGGGAAAAGAAATGACGCTACTGCCAGGCCAGAGCTTTTATGAGAATCCCAACGACATTCACGTCGTTAGCCGGAACGCGAGTAGTACGAAGCCGGCGAAATTCCTTGTGTTCCTGACTCACCAGAAAGGTGCTCCGCTGGTGATACCAGCAAAGTGAACAAGACGCACGACTTTTTCTGTAAAGGACAGGTAAGCGCCGGTTCTTGGTCCGGCGAAATGAAAAGGGGATAAGAGATGAACGTGTTTGTTGCAGGAGCGAGTGGAGCGATCGGACAGCCGTTGATTGCGGAGCTGATTCGCAAGGGCCACACGGTAACGGGGATGACGCACTCCGAGGCTGGAGCGAAGAGACTGCGAGGGTACGGCGTCGAGATTGCGATTGCGAATGCGCTTGATAAAGACGAGGTGGAAGCGGCACTGCGTGCCTCGGATGCGGAGGCAGTAATCGACGAACTGACAGTTATACCGAAGACTCCATCGGAACTTCCGGCGTATGCGGCGCGTGACCAAAAGCTGCGCATCGAGGGCGGAGGCCATCTACATCGTGCTGCTCTTGCCTGCGGCGTGCGCCGTTACATCCAGCAGTCGAGTGGATTTTTTCTTGACGCGAAGGGTGCGCTGGCGGATGAGAGTTCGCCGCTTGCTGTAAATGCCAGCCCTCTCATTGCCGGCTATGCGCAGATGTATGCGCATCTGGAGCATAGGGTGCTGGAGTCATCAATCGAGGGTGTGGTGCTGCGTTACGGATTCTTCTATGGGCCGAACACCTGGTATGACCCGGATGGCGGGGGGACAGCTGATCAGGTTCGCAAGCAGCAGTTTCCAGTGATTGAAGGAGGCGAAGCGAAATGGTCGTTCGTTCATATTGAGGACGCGGCGCAGGCAACGGTGGCAGCTCTCACGGCGCATCCGGGCAAATATGTTGTGGTGGATGACGATCCTTCGCCAGTGGGTGTTTGGCTGCCCCGGTTTGCGAGCTTTGTGGGTGCTCCGGCTCCGCCCGTGACTACGGTAGAACAGGCGCGGCAGAGTGCTGGAGACGATGCGGTGTACTACCAGACGAAGTTGAGCGCAGCTTCGAATGCGAAGGCGAGGCGAGAGCTTCACTTTACTCCGCGGAGACTGCAGTGGCTAACCGAGGAACCGACGAGAGTGCAAGGAGGAAAGTCGCATGGTAGATAACGGACCGATACTCGTAACCGGGGCGGCCGGTCAACTCGGGGCGGTCGGGCGAACCGTGGCCGGCCTGCTGCTCGATCGCGGGCTTCCGGTTCGGGCCATGGTTCGACGCGAGGACCAGCGGGCAGCGACCTTGCGAGCTGCCGGCGCCGTCCTGGAGCGTTGAAAGGCTCGCGCTCCTCGCTTCGCCTTAGAATTAGAGGCCGAGAATCGGCGTATCCAGCGCTTTGGCAGCACGAACAGGATCGAAGTACTCCCTCATGAACGCGATTTTGCCGTCCGCAGCACGCAGGAAGATCACATAATCCTGGCGATACATACGGCGCGTAGACTTAATGAGCCCTTCCCCCTTGACCTCGGCGACTGCGCCTTGCGGATCGGCTAAGACATACCCCTGGGGGTTGAGAAAACGGAAGTTCTCCACGGCACCCACAAACCAGGTGGCGTGTCGGACCGCCTCCTCCCGTCCGGACAGCTTTGCCGGATGGCCGAGATCGGAAGCGATCGTCATGCAAGATCTCCTCGTTGCCAAGGTGTAAGCTCTTCATGATACGTCGCTGGATACCCGGCCGGAGCACATGCAATTGGTTCAACCGGATGATCGTAGAAAGCTTGGATGCCCGGTGCTATTGATCCCAAAGCTCCGCCGTTGATAGATCGCGCAGAATCCAGTTGCAACGCGTGGTCCCGCCCGTGAAAGTCTCGATGAGCACGCGGGCCACACCGCTCTTCGGAAACTGAAAACGCAGCATCGCGCACCGCTCACTTGCCGTCATCTCGGCACGGATCGCAGTCTCTTCGCGCGCACCAAGAGACACTGCATAATACTCCGGGCTTGCCGTTTCGCTGCTGTGCAGGTATGCCAGCTTGCGACCGCCAGGAGGGTGCGCAGCGCGCCGACCTGGGTCATATCTAAGCCTCTGCAGCCCTAATGATTGCGCTCGGAAGGATCATGGCAACCGGTGCTTTTGTACGCGAAGGAGCTCGACGACTCCGACGGAACAGCCGGTACTCATGTTTACGAGAAAACATTGCAGCACAGCTGTTCGCTTTTGCGACCGCGCAGATCCAAAAACAGACAGTTTGCGTACCTTTCGACCAGGCTAACTTACACGAAACAAACCGTTTCGATCCGGGCATTCAGGTGCCTCAAGAGCTCTTTAGTTCACTTTAGACGGTAACTCGACGCCGAGAATGGATTGACATGACGCTAATACAAGATGTTCGCTATGCTCTACGGCAGCTGCGAAAGGCCCCCGGCTTTACAACTACGGCCATGCTGACGCTGGCCTTAGGAATTGGAGCCAACGCGTCGATCTTTACGCTGATTAACGGCATGCTGTTGAAGAACCTCCCCGTAGCCGACCCCAAAACGTTGTTACGGGTTGGCGATTCGAACGAGTGCTGCGTGAACAGCGGCACAAATGACAACGGGAATTACAGCTTATTCTCGACCGAAACATGGCGCTTCTTGAAGAAGAATACGCCAGAGTTTGAGGATTTGGCGGCAATGCAGGCGGGCTTTTCCTACGGGCACGTCACAGCGAGGCGCGAAGGCGGACGCGAACCTGCGCGATCGGCGATCGGCGAATTCGTCTCTGGCAACTACTTCCGCACATTTGGACTGGGAGCGCAGGCAGGGCGAGTGCTCACCGATCGCGATGATGTGGAAGGCGCGGCAGTAGCGGGGGTAATGAGCTATGGGACGTGGCAGCGCGATTATGCGGGCGACCCGTCCGTCGTAGGAAGCACGTTTTGGGTCAACACCAAACCGGTAACCATTGTTGGTATTGCTCCGGCCGGATTCTACGGCGACCGATTGTCTACCACTCCTCCAGATTTCTTTTTGCCAATCACATCGATTGAGGCGTTGGCGGCCGGGGTCTACGCTCACAATTCGGATGCACGATGGCTCTATCTGGTCGGGAGAGTGAAGCCGGGCGTGCGGGTAGCTGCTCTACAAACGAAGCTGTCGGTTTTGATCAGGCAGTCTTTTGCTGAGACGAAGACCTTCTCCAAAGGCGACGGCAAGAAGGAACTCGCGAAAGCACATGTCACGCTAGCGCCCGGAGGCGCCGGCATCCAGGCCCTGCAGGAGGAGTACGGAACAAACCTGCGGGTGCTGATGGCCATCTCCGGTTTAGTGTTGCTTATTGCTTGTGCCAACGTGGCGAATTTATTACTAGCACGCGGTATGGCACGCAAGCAGGAGATCTCACTCCGAACAGCGCTGGGAGCGAACCGCGGGCAACTCGTTCGACAGTTGCTGACCGAGAGCATTTTGTTGGCGCTGCTGAGCTGTGCGGTCGGGCTTGTTGTTTCCTACGCAGGAACGAGCATGCTTTTAGCTCTGGCGTTCGGCGACGCGCAACGTCTACCTGTGAATCCGAGTCCGTCATTACCGGTGATGATGTTCGCATTTGCACTAGCGCTGCTGACGGGCGTTCTTTTTGGGATGGCTCCGGCGTGGATCACCTCACACACCGATCCAGTAGACGCACTGCGAACGGGAATGCGGTCGACCGGTGCGGGAACTTCAGTAGTGCAGCGAGCGTTAGTGGTGCTGCAAACGGGCTTGTCGCTGGTTTTGTTGACCGGAGCGGGATTGTTCGCACAGAGCCTGAACAAGCTTCAGACTTCTAACTTACGGCTGGATAGCAAGAACCGGTACATCATCCATATCAATCCTCAAGCAGCCGGCTACTCGCAGAGGCAACTCGAGGCCCTCTACCGAACTATCGGGGAGCGGTTCCATGCGATTCCGGGAGTGAAAAATGTTGGGATCACAATTTACACACCCATGGAGGACAACAACTGGGGAACGGGAGTACATGTAAAGGGACAACCAAATTCAGATTCCGGTGCATCTATAGTAAAAGCCAATTCGGAATACTTCGATTCGGTAGGCACACATGTATTGATGGGACGAGGCGTCAGCGAAAGAGATACTCAAGGCGCGCCAGCGGTGGCCGTTGTGAACCAGGAATTTGCGAAGAAGTTCTTCCCCGGCCAGAATCCAATCGGCCGCTATTTTGGACCCTCACCGGAATCGGCCGGAGACTACAAAATTGTGGGCGTAGTGGAGGACACCACATATACAAGTGTGCGATGGAAACAGCACAGGATGTACTTTCTTTCGATTTTGCAACGCCAACCAAGCGATAAGGATCCGATTGAACAAGACCTGTCACTTTACGCGGGCGCGCTGGTGGTGCAAACCGCGGCACGGATGGATGGGATGGCAGCAATTGCCCAGAGAACACTCACTGCAATCAATCCGAATCTGACTGTGGTGAAGTTTCAAACCTTTGATCAGCAGATAGCCGATCGATTCACAGAAGAACGAATGGTGGCAAGACTAACGACGTTGTTCGGAGTTCTGGCGCTGTTACTTGCGACGATCGGCCTTTATGGCGTAACTGCTTACGCAGCAGCTTCGCGTACGGCAGAAATCGGCATCCGCATGGCGTTAGGTGCTGCACGAACAGGAGTAATCGCGATGGTCATGCGAGGGGCGATCATCCAAACCTTTTTAGGATTAGCGATCGGCGTGCCCACCGCACTGCTCTGTGTTCGCTTCATCGAGTCACAACTTTTTGAGATGAAAGGTGTCGATGTCGGTGTCTTGCTGACGGCGATCATTACTCTGTCAATAGCTGCGTGTCTGGCGGGAGCCATTCCAGCACGGCGGGCAGCGTCAATCGACCCAGCTCGGGCGTTGCGGACCGAATAGGCTAGGCGCAAAAAAAAGATAACCACCTCCGCGCAGTTGGTCTGGCAACGTCCGTGGAACAGGAACTGTTGGAAAGCCCAGTCGGAAGATAGCTGGGTTTCGCCTACGAGTATTTGAGTCTAATCGTTTCGTGGTCGGCGTACAGAAATTTACTTGAGGCGAAGTTTATGGCAAGGTCCGTGCAGCCGCTAGCAAAAATCTCACGCGGTGTGTCCATTGAGTCACCGAGAACTCAGCATATGAGACGTGCCTAAGACGACACTGCGAATTGACTGTGCGACAAGCGATTCTCATGTCGACGGGTGACAGGCTAACCCGGAAACTGAGCGCCCGTCGGCCCGCATAGATCGCGAAATACGGCCAAGTATAGTTCTACCCTTGGCGACCAGCACTAAGGACCACGCTTGCGTGATGCCCGGCTTGGTTGTTCGTTCAGCAGTTCGCGCGCTCTGCCGACGCCACAGCTTGGTACGAAACAGCCGTGGCGCCGATCTCCCGGCTAGCGCCGTTCCCGCTCTGCTGGGGAGAGACACTACGCGCAAATAGAGTACGCTGCCAAGCATGACCTGCACATGCGCGCCTCCATTTGACATCCTAATGAGACCTATAGCATACTCTATTAGGATGCCTAATGAATCGAAGGCCGGTGTTCTTCAAGGCACTCTTGACCTGATGATCCTCCAGACGCTCGCCACGCTCGGACCGCTGCACGGCTACGCCGTCGCTGCACGTATCGAACAAGTATCTGGCGGAGCGATTCAACTGAACATGGGAACGCTTTATCCGGGCCTGCTGCGACTGGAGCAGGGCGGGTTCGTTCGGGCTCGGTGGGACAAGAGCGAGAACAACCGCCGCGCGCGATTCTACGGCATCACCGCTGCAGGACGGCGCCGGCTGGACGCGGAAAAGGCGGAATGGACGCGCATGACGGGCATCATGCAGGCACTTCTCTCTGAGGAGGCGTGATGAAACAGAAGCTGCGGGAATGGTGCCTCCGCATCTGGGGCACTTTCAAAGGCCGCGACGCCGAGGTGGAAGAAGAACTTCGTTTCCACCTCCAAATGGCCGAACAAGAGGCTCTGCGTCGAGGTGACTCTCCTCGCGAGGCGCGTCTGCGGGCAGGAGGGCTCGCCCAGACATTGGAATCTGTTCGCGACCAAATCGCCATCCGCTGGTTGCACGACTTCTTCCGCGATACGCGTCACGGCGCGCGCCTGTTAGCGAAGAGCCCGCTATTTTCGTCGGTCGCCATTGGTTCGCTCGCCCTTGGCATTGGGGGGATTACCGCGATGTTCGGCGCCGTCGATGCGGTGCTCATTCGTCCGCTGCCCTATGCCGATGCGGACCGCCTTGTGATGATCTGGCTTGACATGAGCAAGGAGAGTCGCTCGGGCTTCATGCCCACGCCTGCCGAATGGCTGGAGTGGCGCCGCTACAACACGGTGTTCACGGATATCGCGCTCACTCAACCGGCAGATGCCACGCTCTCGGGCGATTCCGACCCCGAACAGGTCCCGGCTCGTAAGGCGACATGGAATCTCTGGAGTGTCCTCGGTGTGAAACCGCTAATCGGGCGGGTGTTTACCGAGGAGGAAGACGAGAAAGGCGTGCAGGTAGCCGTCCTCAGCCATGGCCTGTGGCGGCGGCGCTACGGCGGCTCGCCCGATGT
Source organism: Terriglobia bacterium (assembly GCA_963757345.1). Classification (GTDB taxonomy): domain Bacteria; phylum Acidobacteriota; class Terriglobia; order Bryobacterales; family Bryobacteraceae; genus Bog-105. Next base: position 573,638 of record CAVWRP010000021.1, read on the forward strand.
AGTGGGCCGCAAGATCACCGTGAATGACAACCCGTACGAAGTGATTGGTGTCATGCCGCGCGATTTCTACTTCATGCCGGCACGCGACGTCGATATCTGGCTGCCGGCTTCCTTTCCCGCCTGGTTGCGCACGAATTTCACGTGGCACGATGCGCAGGTGGTGGCGCGACTGAAACTGAACGTTACCCTGCAGCGCGCCAGGGAATCGATGGCGGCATTGAGCCGCCAGGTGACGGCGAAAGATTTCCGCGGGCCGCATTCGGTAATAGTGAGGCCGTTGCGGGACGAGATGACAGGCAATACGCAAACGGCGCTGGTTACACTGCTGTGCGCATCCGCGGCGCTGCTGCTGATCGCCTGCGTCAATTTGGCCAATCTCTTGATGTCGCGAGGCGCGGCGCGCGGCCGAGAAGTCGCGGTGCGCTCTGCGCTTGGCGCGGGACGCGGAAGACTGGTCGCTCAGTTCCTCACCGAAAGCCTGGTCCTCGCCGGACTCGGCGCCGTCGCCGGACTCGTGTTCGCCATGCCCGCGCTGCGATTTCTGGAAACGCTGGTGCCGGAGACGATGGGGGCAGTGCGGCTCACGCTCGACTGGCGTGCGCTGGGCTTCTCGGCTACCGCAGCTATTGCCGCCACATTGATCTTCGGCCTGCTGCCTGCTCTGCGTGCGTCACGAATTGCCCCGCAGGACGGCCTGCGTGAAGGAGGGCGCGGCACAGCAGGCGCGCGGGGACGCTGGTTCCAGCATTCGCTCGTCATCATCGAGACAGCCCTGGCTGTAGCGCTGCTTACCAGCGGTGGCCTGCTGCTCGAGACGCTCCAGCACCTGCGAAATACCGACCTCGGGATCCGGAGTGACAAGCTGCTGACTTTTGAAACTCCGCTGTTCCGCTACAAGGACTTCGGCAGACGGGTAGCCTTCGTCAACGCGGAACTGGAGAAAGTCCGCGCCATTCCTGGCGTAGTCAATGCGGGAGCAATCTCCCGAATTCCACTGACAGTTACCGACCAGGCGACGTTCTATTTGCTGGCCGGTCAGGCAGGCGATGTTATTCCCGAGCAGGTCGCGCTCACGCGCATAGTCAGTCGCGATTACTTCCAGACCATCGGGGCGCGCCTGCGCGAAGGCCGCTTCTTTGAGATCTCCGACCGGCGCTCGGACTCGCCGGTGACGATTGTGAATGACACTTTTGCCGATCGTAACTTCCCAGGCCGCTCGCCACTCGGCGCACGACTCAAGTTCGGAGAACTGAATGAAAAAGGCTATTGGTACACCGTCATCGGCGTCGTAAAGGAGATCCGCGATACAGGCGTGACGGGAAAATTGAAACCCACGATCTATCGCCTGCATGAACAGGCGGACCAAAGCGGAGACCTGCCGAGCGGCATCGTTGTTCGCACAGCGGTGGAGCCGGCATCGATTGTCTCAGCGGTGCGCCACGCGATCTGGTCCGTCGACAAGAACCAGCCCGTCTGGCATGTTCGGACTCTGGAAGAGATCGTGGACCGGCAATTGTCGACGCCCGCGCAGAGCACAACACTGTTGAGCGCATTCGCTCTGCTCGCGTTGCTGCTCGCGTCGCTTGGACTGTACGGGGTCCTCTCTTTCGCTGTCACTCAATGCACCAGCGAAATCGGCGTCCGCATGGCCTTAGGCGCGACCTCCGCCGAGATATTGCTCTCCTTTGGCAAACGCGGCCTGGCGTTGACCTTTGCTGGACTCGCCACAGGCCTGGCCGTGTCCGCGGTCGCATTGCGCCTGATGACGACGTTGCTCTATGGCTTCCGGCCTGACTACATCTCAACGGCCACCGCTGTATCGTTCATTCTGCTGAGCGTGGCAACTCTGGCGTGTTTGGTTCCGGCCCGACGCGCGTCGCGCGTGGATCCGGTAACTGCGCTGCGCAGTGAATAGGACTGCTCCCGACATGGCGACCATAACGGCCTGCGGCCCGTCCGTACTGTGGTGTGGATGGTAAAAGCAACGGACATCAGATCGCTCGCGATCAACGGTGCATTGCTTACCAATGTCCCGTCCACTCTGCCATACATTCGGTCGTCGGGCAGTAAGTCCCGATCACTTTAGTTGCTTTCTCCGGCGAGTCTGCCGCCTCGTTATACGTCGCTGGGTACCCCGGCGGAACACAATGCAATTGGTTCAACCGGATGATCGTGGCACGTTTGGATGCCCGGTGCTATTGATCCCAAAGCTCCGCCGTTGATAGATCGCGCAGAAAGTGGCTGGGGGATAACCCATAGCCGGTTTTTGAATCTTAAGCCTCGTGTGAGGTAGCGTCCTGACGATTGTCTTGCGCTCTCAACTTCCTGTTTGCGCCGTCCTCTGCAGCCTCGACGATAGATACCATCGAAGTGGAGGTAAGAGCATGAACAAGGTCACACCGTTTCTGTGGTTCAACGACAACGCCGAAGACGCTGCCGAGTTTTATCTCTCGGTATTCCCGGAAGCGAAGAAAGTTGGGGAACTGCGTTCGAGCGGCGTGGGGCCCTGGCCCGCCGGAAAGATCGCGACCATCACCATCGAACTTATGGGCCAGCAAATGACGTTCCTCAACGGTGGCCCCGCGCAGGCGCTCACTCCGGCTTTTTCGTACTCCGTCGCGTGTAAGGACCAGGCCGAGATTGACCGCTACTGGGACAAGCTGCTTGAGGGTGGCGAGCCCATGGCCTGCGGCTGGCTGACGGACAAGTTCGGCCTGTGCTGGCAGATCGTGCCGGAGAAGATTGGCGAGATCCTGAAGCATCCGAAGGCAATGGCTGCGATGATGAAAATGATTAAGTTCGACATCGCCACCCTGGAAGCCGCGGCGAAGGAGTAGCGGCGGCCGAGAGTTTGTTTATGCCATGATCGTCTACAATTGTTGGTAATCTAGGCATATGGCAAAGCCAACCGATCTTGTCCAGGGCACTCTAGATCTGTTGATCCTCAAGACCATCTCGCTCGAACCTAAACACGGCTGGGCGATCGCCAAGCGCATCCAACAGGTTTCACAAGAAGCTCTCCAGATCCAGCAGGGGTCCCTGTACCCGGCGCTACACCGTCTGGAGCAGCAGGCCTGGATCAAGGCCGAGTGGCGCCCGACCGAGACTGGGCGAATGGCAAAGTTCTACTCCCTTACGCGTGCGGGACGGAAGCAACTGGAAAGGGAATTGGCGAACTGGGTTCGTCTGTCGACTGCCATCAACGTAGTGGTCCAGGAGGCTTAGCAATGCGGATTCCAGACAAAGCCCGTTTGCGGCTTCGATCGCTGTGCCGCCGTCCGAGTGTCGACTGCGAGCTCGAAGGCGAACTTCGTTTCCATCTGGATCAGCTCATTGAAGAAAACATTTCATCCGCCATGCCGCCCGAGGAGGCCCGCCGGGCCGCGCAGCGCATGATCGGAGGCATCGCGCAGTACAAGGAGGAGTGCCGGGATATGCGCCGCGTAAACTTTGTCGAGGATCTTATACAAGACGTACGTTACACGATTCGATCTTTAGCGAAGAGTCCCGGGTTCACAGGAGTTGTCGTCGCCACGCTGGCGCTTGGGATTGGAGCAAACATTGCGATCTTTACGATCGTGCATGGAGTGCTGTTGCAGCCACTCGACTATCCAAAACCCGATCAGCTGATGTATCTGACGGCAGAAACCCCGGCGATTGGGGGCACGCGAAGTGCGCTCTCTGCGCCAGAGTACATCGAGTTCCGCCAGATGAACCGGTCGTTCGCGGAGGTTGGCGCTTATTCGACCGGCGGCACGGCGTACACAACCGGCGAGGTCAACCTCACGGCGGGGGATCGACCTCTGCGGGTGCGCTCGATCTCTGTCGATGCACATTTGCTCAAGGCGCTCAGTATTCAGCCGGAGCAGGGACGCCTCTTTAGTGACGAAGAAACCGCGCGTTGGACCGGGACGCTGCCGCCACCGATCGCAATCCTCTCGCACGAATTATGGCGAACAGCGTTTGGAGGACGACCGCTCGTTGGGCAAAAGGTGGAAATCGAGGGCCGCCCTCACGAAATCGTTGGCATTATGCCACCCGGGGGCGATGTCATGGATAACCACACCCAGATTTGGTTGCCCCTCTGGCTACCCCCGAATATGGCCCGGCAACGCGAGGCCCATGTCCTCTACGTTATTGCGCGACTGAAAGACGGCGTCACCGCTAAGGTGGCACAGACAGAACTGAGCGCATTTCTCGAAAACTGGAGCGATCGTTTCGGCACGAGAGACCATGTGCCCACGAACCGTCCCCTGCGCTCAGTTGACCACACCCTGCAGTTGCGGTCGTTACAGGATGCGATCGTTGGGAATGCCAGCCGCCCGATCTGGGTTCTGCAGGCCGCCGTGGGGTTCGTGCTGCTCATCGTGTGCGCGAATCTTGCGAACCTGGTAATGGCTCGCGCCGGTTCACGCAGACGTGAGTTCGTACTGCGCACTGCTCTCGGCGCTAGCCGCGGCCGACTACTCCGGCAGTCGTTAACCGAAGGTGCGGTGACGTCCGGAGCCGGTGGCATTCTGGGTCTGTGGCTAGCCATCGCTGGCGTGCGGGCGCTGATCCGTGCTTACCCGACTAGCATCCCACGGACGAGTGACCTTACGATTGATTTGCCCGTTCTGCTGGTTGCGCTCGGGCTTTCGACTGGGACTGCCCTGCTTTTCGGATTCGTGTCGCTCGGGCGACGGAGAACGAGTAGCATGGCGACTGCACTCAAGGAGGGCGCAAGGGCTGCCAGCGGCGCCTGGCGTCATTACGCCCGTCGTGGACTTGTGATAGCCCAAGTCGCTTTCGCGGTGATGCTGGTTATCGGAGCGGGTTTGCTAGTTCAGACAGTCTACAACCTCACGAGGATCGATGCAGGATTTGACCGGTCGCGGTTGGTGACGTTCTCGATGACATTGCCAATGGCGAATTCAGAACCCACCACGCGCGCGCAGGCATATCAACGCGTTCTTGAAAGGCTTCGCTCCATACCGGGTGTACTGGGAACGGCTGCCATGTCGGGTCTGCCGCCGAATCGAACTCCCGATGCGATCGCTACTCCCATCGAGAACTACACCTCCGACGATGGAAAGCCCCTTGCAATCATCGACTACGACCAATTCGTCATGGGCGACTATTTCGGGACGATGGGCATCCCGATCGTCGCTGGCCGCGGCTTCGAGCGAACCGACAACGCGTCGCAAGGCAAGGTGGCCATCGTCAATGAAACTTTGGCGAAAAGGATCTGGAAGGGGCAGAACCCGATTGGCCGGCGTCTGCGGCCTCCGGGTGGGTCGTTTGGCGGCAGCGATGATGTCTGGCACAGGGTGATCGGAGTGGCCAAGGACGTCAGGCAGCGCGGGGTGGAGCGCCCGGCCGGAACTGAACTTTACGTATCCCTTGACCAGCACCGTGTCTCTCCGCCAAGTATGAATGTGGTGATGCGGACGACTCTGCCACCGGCCGCACTGTCAGGGACGATCGAGCGAGTGGTGCGGGAAGTGGACGCCTCGGTTCCCGTCGTGAGGTTTCGCGATATGGATTCGGTGTTCGCCGAATCGATTCGCCGACCGAGACTCCTGGCGCAGCTATTGAGCGCATTTGCAGGACTGGCGCTGCTACTGGCAGCCATCGGCACTTACGGTGTGCTCTCCTACATGGTTACGGAGCGGCGGCGCGAGATCGGCATTCGGGTCGCCCTCGGTGCAACTCGCTCCCAGGTGCTCACACAGATCATGAAGCAAGGGCTTCAGGTCACAGCGTTGGGCGTCATCATGGGCCTTGCAGGCGCGCTCGCCGTAAATCGGCTGATTGCGTCTCTGCTGTTTGGTGTGCAGCCGACAGATACCGTGACGATCGCCTTCGTGATCGCGACGATTACGGCCGTGGCGGTCGTCGCCAGTTGTCTCCCGGCGTGGCGCGCATCGCGGCTAGACCCGAACGTCGTGCTCAGAGATGAGTGACAGCTGAAAACGGTCTCACGCCATACTGCTACTCCCTGGGTGGATCGTCGCCGCACGGAAGCTGGGGCCCTGTGCACCCCTTCCGGAAGGTTGCGTTGAAGACGGGACCGATTACCCGCGACCAACGGCGCAGTGTTTTACCAATGTGCCGTCCACTCTGCCATACATTCGGTCGTCGGGCAGTAAGTCCGGATCACTTTAGTTGCTTTCTTCGGCGAGTCTGACTGACGCAGTTATACCTCGAGAAGCAAGCTGTGGGAGTGCGTCGATTCGGCCCTTATTTCATCAGCTGGAGCCACGCGTCAAGGTCGAATTCCGAGCGCAACTCTGCGGTGTTATCGGACAAACAATGCTTTCTGTGGGCCGGCGGGTGACCGGCCCATTCCGTTCCACCAAAGACTTTCGATAGTGAACGCATCGGTCCACGATCGAATACCCCGCCGCCTCATGAGCGCGTTGAGAATCGAGATTATCCAGCCAGGTATCCGAAGCCATTTCGCTACACCCTTCATTCCGAGCCCATCCCTCAGCTGCCGCCAGAAGCCGCGCTCCGACTTTCTTACGTCGATACGCTGGGGTCACGTACCATCCCTCGATGAAGCCGACAGGGCGGGAAGTGTCGCAGCCGTCCGCATGCGATCGCAAACCGACTTCGACAAACCCCACCAGAATGCCATCCGGCTTCTGGGCGACAAATAAGACTGTGGGAAGACCGGCTAGAGGCGTGCCCGACCAGAGGCGAACCAGATCCCTTGCATGTTCGGCGACGCTAGCTTCCGGCCACAGTGCGTGGCACATTTCCGCAACGCTCGGAAGATCTTCCGGTTCTGCCAGCCGAAAGTTAAAGGGCTGTTCCATCAAAGCTTACATCTGGGCCGTCTTCTTGAAATGAAAATTCGTGACGCGACCCGCACTGAGGACAAAACCTGTGACCTTACCGGTCGAATCTCTCTCGAAGTGAATGTCGCCGTTCAGTCCGCTAAAATGATCCTTCACGGTCGGTTCAAGCTTCTCTGGTTTGGATTTCAACCGCTTCAACACGAGGCTGTCGTTTTCGACCACGATTCGATAGACCGGTTCGATTTCGGGGCTTACATAAGTACCGGCATAGCCCGCCAATTGATTTGAGCTGGGCTTGGATCCGGCGACCAGGTTGAAGATCTCCGGTTCTTCCTGTCCCGGTCCTTGAAAGGTCATGTGTTGCGGGGTACCGGCCGTTGCCTCCGAAAACGTAACCGCAAGAGGGTAGATAACGAGCCGGAAACGATTGTCCGAAAGCGCCTTCAGCTCGAGTTGATCGTGCGGAGAAAACGCCAAGAAGATCTTGTCGTCCTTGAGGAGGACACGCGTAGCGCGGTTTTCGTCCTCCTTCCAGTAAAGACCGGCGTACTTCGCCAGGCGCTGGGCTGGAATCGCGACGGATTTCTGGGTTGACTCCTGTTGAAACGGCGCCGATTCCGTGAACTTTTCCGCCAAATAGATGTCGGCGACCTTTCGTGTCAACTCGCCTGGATTGATTTCGCCTTTGTTGCAAAGGCATGCCACCGAAAAGTGCTGCTCGGGAAAACGAACGAGGTCGGCGCGATACCCGGCGTCAGCGCCCCCGTGATCGACGGTGCGGAGGCCACGATATTTGCCATGCTCCAGCCCGAAGGCGTAGTCGAGCTCCTTCCCATTGTTCAATTTCCCCCGGTGCAACTGTTGCGCCACGAGTTCGGGACCACCCACGCGAGGATGATAGAAGTTTTCGTCCCACTGCGCCAGATCCTCTACCGTCGTCAGCAGGCTGGTCGCACCCACAGTGTCGAAATTCGTCACGCTCAGCCGATAGCTGCCGCCGCCTGCGTCATCAACGTAACCATATGCGATGTGCTTTACGATCTCGGCGTGGTCGTCGCGGAAGTGCGTACTCTTCATATCGAGCGGTATGAAGATGCGCTTGTCCGTAAATTCGCGCAGTGATTGCCCGCTCACTCGCTTTACGATCTGGGCAAGCAACGTGTAGCCTGTGTTGCAATAAACATGCTTCCCGCCTGGCTTAAAGTTGAGATCCTTTTGACGCGAGATCAACGCCAAAACATCGTCGTCGGTGATGAGATCGAGTGAATAGCGCCAGCCAGCCAAATCAAGCAAGGCCCATTGATCCCGCAGGCCACTAGTGTGGTAGATGAGGTGCCGGATCGTGATGGGCGTGCCGAAATCCGGCAACTCCGTGATGTACTTGCGAACATCGTCATCGAGCGAAATCTTGTGTTCTTGCGCGAGCAAAATAATAGCCGCCGCGGTAAATTGCTTTGAAATCGAGGCAACGTGGAACACCGTTTCCGAACCTATGGGAATATCGTGATCCAGGTCGGCCATTCCGTAGCCCCGCTTGTAAACGATCTGCCCATCCTTCATTACAGACAGTGCACAACCGGGAGAGACAGTCGAATCCCACTTCGCGAAGATTTTGTCCACCCGATCGTGCAGATCTCGCTGGGCTTTGTTCTTGTCGGTCGCCGGCGCATCATGCGCCATGGACGAACCAATCGCAAAAAAGAGAATAAGAGCCGCTCGAATCATCTTGACCGCTCGTGCAATAGAAGCATGGGATCTTAGGCTTTTGGGCGTGATGCCTTCTGCCCCGGGGTCACGCAGGGAGCTGCCAGCCGTAGTCAGCTGATGTTTACCGCCGAGGAGAGCGTAAACTGAACCCTCGTTTCAGCAGGCAGCTTGAGATGAGTCTTGCTCGAACCGGCAATCACAGCTCCACCAGCGCCACCTGCGAGAGCACCGATGGCTGCTCCGCTTCCGCCACCGGCGATTGCACCGATTGCAGCACCAAGTCCGGCACCACCGAAAGTCTTACGCGCCGCGGGTTTTCCTTCGCCGCTCGTCTTGAATTGCGCATAGTTGGCAGGCAGGTCGACGTTTCTGCCTTTGACTGCAACGCTGTAAAGTTTCAGACTCAGCTCGTCACTTCCCTTCATTTTGCCTCCCTGAACAACTTTGGTGACCTGGACGACGGCGTTGGCACCGCGAGGAACAACGACGTTGCCGCCGATCATGATCGGGTCATCGAGACTGGCGCGAAAATGCTGGCCCGCAACCGCAGAGCTGGCCTCAATGCCGTCAATCAGCCGAACGCTTACCACCGTGCCGGCAGGAATTGTGACCCTTGGGGTTCGAACAGGTGCAGGCTTGGGCGGAGGCGGCGGGGGTGGCGGAGATGAGAAGCGTATCTCATCGATATCGCTGACTTGATAGCTGCGCGGCACTCCGTCGTTCCCCAGGAACTGCAGTTCCCGAACAGAGGCTCCCAAAAACGTCCCCTGGATCGTCGCGCCAGATCGAAGGTGCAGTACATCGGCGTGCGCCGGTAGCCCCGCGACCAAGATGGCGGCAAGTATCGCGGTCATTCTCTTCGACATTGAAAAATCCTTTCTCTTGCGTGGGCGGCTTTTGCGCTACCGAACCGCCGGTAACGAGGAGGATAATTGTAAGTCGAGCAACATCAGGATCTGATTCTCAACCTGGAAAAATTGCAGGGCCGTTTTGGCCGAGAGCGCGTTCTTCATCCGCTCGTAATATTTCTTTTTGAGGGCCAACCGCTTGGACTCGAAATCGAAAATTGTGTTGGCCGAACGATCAGCCGCTTTATCCGTGACCTTGTCATAATTCTCCACGTATTCGCGGACCACTCCGATCTTGATGTCGTTCAACGCGGTCAGTTCAGTCTGGTATTCACGATAAATCGGCCAGAACTTCGCACTGTCCGCTTCATTGAGCTGCATGATCTGGCCGATCACCGCTACCCGCTCCGCTTGAATATCACTGCGCAACAGTTCGATGTACGCGGTAATGTTTAACTCTTTGTCGCCGAAGGGAGTGCCTTTGTCCCGCACCGCGAAAGCCGAACTCGTTGCCATCGTCAGCCCGACGGCCGCTACGAACGGTAGCCACTTCATGAATTCATGTCTCCTTGCACCGGTCTCTTTGCTCCTGAAAGATTATCGGCTCACGCTCACTGCAGTAACGCCTGATGCCCGATTGTCCTGCACGGCGTAACTATTCGCGATCGAAGCTCCCCAGGGTATCTCCTGCACGAAGTTAACCCATGGCCGGAGCGCTTCTTCGTTTGCCAGCCGATAGGCCCCGCGATTGGCTAGATCGCTATGTTATCAGACAGTTGGTGATCGAAATCCGAACGCGCGAGAGCATCGAGCTTTTGATGCGGATCGAACGAAATCCTGATCAAGAGCGAGTTGGTTGGTGTCGATTTTTATATTGAGCGAAGAAAAGGCGGGGTTTATGGTGCGCCCGGACAGATTCGAACTGCCGACCTCTGGTTCGTAGCCAGATCCTAAGCTGAAAGCAGACCAAACGAAAATCGTAAGTCTTTGACGCAACTGGGTCGAATAGTTACAGGACTTCAGGCCGTTTCGTATAGCTCCAGCCAAAAGTAGGCCCAAAAATAGGCACACCTTCTTGTGGTGGTGATATTTCCCTTGCGATGCGATTATGGCCACTTCTGCGGAAATGAATCCAACGGACTGGTATTAGAGCTAATCGGCTAGGAATGGTGCGTTTCAAATATTTTGCCGCCTTTAGGTCTTTCAGAGGGGAGCGGCGGAACGATGCGGCAGTGATATCGTCGTTCTCCCAGGAGGACTTTTTCGACATGAAACGTTTTGCGATGATCGCCACCTGTGCTCTTTGCTTTGTCTTAGGTACGCTTGTTCCACTAAGGCGCACGCACGCGCAGGACAGCACTTCCGGCCACACTTTCTATGTCGTGGACTATATGAAGGGCCGACCAGGTCAAGATCCAGTCAAGATGGAACGGGATTTATGGAAGCCTCTGCACCAGGAAGTGCTCAAAAACGGGGGTATCACTTCATGGGCTGTCATGAGACCCGTTCTAGCCGGCCCACACAATTACGACTACATTACCGTAACCGGGTACCGCAGCATGGAAGCGCATGGGAAATTTGAATCGGTATACCTACCGACCGCCGAAAAGATCTGGGGCAAAGAAAAAGTGCAGGGCTCGATGACCCAGACCGACCAGGCCCGTGACATGCTGGGTTCCGAAATGTACGTTGTTGTCGACGAAGTGAACAACAACACCAAATAGAGGAAGAGTAGCCATATCGTCCGCGTCCTTCAACGCCACTTTTCAGGCAGCAGCGCTTTTGCAGACTGCGATTGCTCTCTTTTTTGGAAATGGTGCTTGAAGAGAGTGCGCCGCTGCGGAAGCGGCGAGTGGTCACCGCAATTCCAGCCGGTAACGATTTCCAGATTTTCCGCTGCGAAAGCGATAACGACTTTACTTACGGAGTACGCATTCACTCAAAAGACAGATGTTGGCTTACAATTGCGGAATATGTGCCGAAGCAGAAGGCAGAGGAAATGGTACGTTAATGTGTGATAACCCAGACTTGATCTTGCACCGCGCGTTGTTTGATGAAGTTGCGACTGTCAGGTGACCTTCGCAAAATTCTCAACTTTCGGATTGCGCGACATCACTCCGAAGCTCACGAGGCCGTGAGCATTAGTTTCGTGGCGGATTGACCAGGCCCACCAGGATCAAGCGGATGATGCGACCTTGTGTGGCTGGGACCAGACTAAGTAAGGGGACGCCCCAAATCCGGATCTGCGAGATGCGGTGTGATAGCACAGCGTCAGTTCTTGACAGGTAGTGCAGCGGACGGCCTGAGCGGCTGCGCGAATAAGAGCAAATCCGTTAGAATCGTCTTCACTCCATGCAACTCGCAGCAGGAACTCGCCTCGGTCCGTACGAAGTCCTCGCGCCGCTCGGCGCTGGTGGCATGGGGTAGGGTGCATCGCGGGCCGGGATGTCAAGCTCGATCGCGAAGTAGGGATCAAAGTTCTCCCGGCGGGGCTTGCGCAGACTGCTGACCGGCTGGCGTGCTTCGACGGTGAAGCCAAAGCACTCGTCTCGCTGAATCATCCCAACATCGCTCAAATCTACGGAGTGGAGGACTTCTCCGGAATTATACAGCCCGGCTTCCAGCCGCCAACCATCGGGCGGCAGCATCGGCGCTATCGTCGGGTCTTGTGTTGAAGGCAATCGCCGTGCCCGGGGCGGCCTTGCGAATAGCGTTGATGACGACTTCGAATAATTGAAGGTTTCGGGGTGGCAGGCGCACACCGCCTCCGACAACCACACAATCGTAGCTCTTCGAAGCTACCTGACGCTCCACCGCGGGCCCGGCGGTTTCATCAGGCCGGATCATACCAACGTCGGCCTCCCATCCGCGCTCTGCAAATTGCCTCATCGCAACAGCGATGCCGGCGTGAACTTTCTCAGCGCTCATACCAAGTGGCAAAGTAGGGTCAGAATAATCCACAGTCTCTGGTTCGAGGCCGAGCAGTAAAACCCGCGTCATGCTCTCTCCCTTTCCTTGCGAGCGCGTGGCGGCTCCATCAGCTACCAGCTTCGCCAGAATTCAAAACCTATCATAAAACTAAAGCGGGCCGTAACGCCGTCCATCTCGAAGTACGAATTGAGAGGCATCGGGCTCTAATCTTTTGGAGCGTGGGGCGACAGCCGCGCGAGTTGCGGATTGGGCGCGACTCTCGCATCCTTTGCTAGGCCGCAGCTCCCTCATCGCGGTCGGTTTCTTCTTAGCCCCGGGCTTGTCGTGGAGTGAATGCGGCAAGCGCCTTCCGCCAGATTTGAGGAGTGCCTTCTTTCCCTTGAGGTCGTCCTTTATTTGGGCGATTTGCTCTCGACGGCCACTTGGACGAAACGCTAGAGCCGCGGATGTCACTTCAGCCGTTCCGAGCGGATCGTCGGCAAACCGGAAAATGGGACACGAACGGCGCTGCAGTTTGGGTGGAATTCCGACAACTTGAACGTTCCGTGCGGTGTCCGCCAGGTCAAGTTCAGACTTTTACGCGTTTTTATGCGAATGCCAAGCTCCGAGGATGGTTTGGATAACCGGCCTCAATCTTCAATGGATAATTCTTTCATTGATGCTGTTGTCCTCCACACGAGAATGTGTTCTCGCTCCGGTCGGTCTACCGCACGGTGTCTTTGAAGGCCATCTCGACAACGGGACCACGAGCCCCGTACCAAGCTGGCCTGGGCGTTACACGGCACGCAAAATCGCCACCTCGTCTCGAGGAGGAAACTGGGGTTCAATGCGTCTACAGTCATTGCGCTATTGGCGCGATAGGATCAGAGTCTTGCCGGTCCAACTCGAAGATTACGCTGCACAGGTTCGAGATCGATTCAACTGTGTGGTCAATAGACATCGTTTCCGATTACCCTGTACCGAATGGGTACAGAGATCGGAAAGCGATTGCGATGGGTGCAGGGTATACGAGAGGGATGGGGGTCTTCTAAAAGCAACTTCCCCGACTGTTGCCGTCGGCGAAGTTGCCGACGAGCCAATCCGTCCTCGCGAAACCCGATCACGCCTAATCGCCTAATTCACCGGTGAATCGCCACGTTTGCTCGCGGGTCACTTTGGATTGGGGCACGGAAGCGGCGCCCACGGTCCGGATGAGTATTGCTGATCAAACCAAAGAACCCGAGAGTCCATGGATACGGCGGCGCAGTTCGTTCGCACATCGACTAGCTGTTTGAACTGGCGGCGGTGAGCTAACAACAGAATTGAGGGAGAATGGAGCATCTATGCAGAGATATGCCTTGTCCGTAGCTCTCCTTGTCTCCGCCGTGGCCGCTCACGCCCAGAAAGTGAAAGTACACTGGGACAGAGCGACGGACTTCACGCGTTACAACACTTACAAGTGGACGAAGATCCCCAGCCCCAGAACACCCACACCGGAGATCGAAAAGCTGATTTACTCTGTGGTCGACATGCAATTGGAAGCCAAAGGCCTCAAGAAGGTCGAGAACGGCGAATCCGATCTGTACGTCGGCTACGCGGTCACGCTCGGGCAGCCCAAGAAGCAGACCGCAGCGGCACCGATCGCCGACAGTTCCTCATGGCAGACCGGGAGTTCCTGGAGCGCGCATAACCCCTCCGATAAAGCGGAGCGCAAAGGTACTCTAAACGTCGATATCGCTGAAGTAAAGAAGAATCTACTCGTCTGGCAGGGTTCCGTTGTGGCCGAGGTCGGCGACAGTATGAATGACGCGAGAGTGAAGATCTCAAAAGGTGTGAGCAAGGCATTTGCACAATATCCTCCCCCTGCGAAGTAGCGGCGTACAGAACTGCACGTCGCTGGCGTGGCACGATGTTTCCGAGAAACTCAGAGGAAACGAATGTGTGAATGCGGCAACGCAGTGCGGAAACGCACCGTCTTCCTACCGGGTCCGGTATAACCGCCGATTAGGCGGAACGGCATGCGAAGCCCGTTCGGGGCGTTGCGGTCTCGCGATTTTGGACCTTTAGGCCGGCGTTTGGGACTCCCAGCGAAAACGGGCATAGGGGAGGCGGGGAGGTCGCCTAAAAGGGGGCAGCGGGTGAGTTCACTGATTCGTTTGCGGTAGCTTGCGACAGAAGGCCTGATCTTCCAGGACATGGTGTTTGACGAAATTGTGACTGTCAGATGATCTGCGCCAGCTCCCCAAACCTTCCCGCGCGTTGTCCGCATCACCAAGGAGGTAAAATTCGACCACATTGAGGAATTTTCGATGCCAGAGCATAAAGCAAACATTCTCGTTGTGTTCTACTCCCGTGACGGCTCCGTAGAAACGCTCGCTAAAGGCGTCAGCGAAGGAGCCCGGGAAGCCGGAGCTGAAGTTAGGGTCCGCCGCGTGCCCGATATCGTTTCTCCTGAGGTGATGGCCAAAGTTCCCGGGTGGGAGGAGCGCAGCAAGAGGATGCTTGCCGAGTATGGCGCCCCGACACTAGCCGATGCCGAGTGGGCCGATGGAATCATCTTTGGCACGCCGACGCGTTTTGGCAATGTGTCGGCAGAGTTGAAAGCATTCATAGACAGCCTTGGCAGTCTATGGTTCCAAGGAAAGCTCAACGGAAAAGCGGCTGGTGCTTTTACTTCCACAGCGGGGCCCCACGGCGGAAACGAGACAACGGTGGTCACGCTTTACATCCCAATGGCGCACCTGGGATTCATCATCGTGCCCAATGGCTACACTCACGAAAAGGTTTTTCAGGGTCACGGGACGCCGTACGGTTCGTCATCGACTTCCGGACAGAACAGCGCCCCGCCGACCGCGGAGGAGATCGAGGTCGCGAAGCATCAGGGTGCACGCGTGACCAAGGTGGCCGCAGCTCTGAAGGATGTGCGGTAAGCGGGTGGCTGACATTCGCTGGCAGGTTAGCCGCGGCTGAGAAAAGGATATCTGGGAAACCAACACTCCAGGCGCCAGTAGTCCGTCCGGTTACAGGGACTTTGTGGTCGTGCTCAGTGATGATCTAAAACGTATTGTTGCGGATTGTCTACGAGAGAATTTGCTATCCGTGAGCCGAAGCCATTGAGATGGCTTGAGTGCTTGAGGCTCAAGTACCTTCGGCCTAGTAGATGAATTCGCCTTCAATGACCCTCAAGGACAAGCTGTTCGCAAAAGAAGCTGCTAAATGGACGATGAACAGGAATTAAAGTCAGGTTTCCCACGGATTGCCCAGTGTGAGAATCGGCTCGAAATCGAACCAAGGCTTATACGAGCGAATTCACGTCTAATCGACTTATTTCGAGATGAAAGCTTCCTTCTTTGAACCCATGCTATGTCTTGCCACAAGTTCCTTGCCGGAAGGACCGGAATGGGAATACGAATTGAAGCTGGATGGCTACCGCGCACTTGCGATCAAGACCGGCAAGCACGTTCAACTTCGATCTCGCAATAACAAAGATCTTGGCGGTCGCTTCCCCGGCGTTGTCGCAGACCTAGCGAGTTTGCCCGACGAAACCGTAATCGACGGCGAAGTGGTTGCCTTGGACGATTCCGGCAGACCTTCATTCAATACACTTCAGAACTATGCTGGCGGTCACCCCATCTTCTATTACGCCTTCGATCTCTTGGTCCTTGAAGGCCGAGATCTCCGGTCTGAGCCATTAGCTGGGCGACGGGAACTACTCCGCTCGAAGGTCCTCCTGAAGCTGGCTGAACCAATCCGGTACTCGCCCACTTTGGATGGCAGTCTTACCGATCTGATCGAATCCGTGCGAGAGCAGAAATTGGAAGGCCTGATCGCTAAGCGTGTCCGTAGCATCTATGAGTCTGGCGATCGCACTGGAGCATGGCTCAAGATGCGCGTCAACCGAGGTCAAGAGTTTGTCATTGGGGGCTACACGCCGACGCCGAAGAACTTCGATGCGCTGGTCCTCGGCTACTACGAACGCGATCGGCTCATCTACGCAGCACGGACGCGAAACGGGTTCACGCCGTCGCTCCGCCAGCACCGGGTTTCTGGCATGGCGTGATCGTACCGCGTTTGGCCCATATAGCTCCCCGTTTTTGACCGCTCTCCAGTGTCGCAGATTAGAGCGGCTATGAATCTCGGCTGAGCGAGATTATCGGCGATTGCTGGCTGTCAGGTCAATTGTGCGGAGTTCTTTTTGTCGTCTGATTCATCGAAATGGCGATTTCGCAAATACCGGAACAATTTAGACCAAAGAACAACAATTAGAATTCTTCCGCATCGAGTAGATTTTAAAACGATTATGATATGCTTCTGTCAGAGGTAAATGCATGAAGAGTTCTGTCTACTATGGGTGTGCTGTAGCTGCGGCAGTAATTATGGGCCCGTTGGCCCACGGCGGGACGATATCCACCTCTGCTACCGATCTGTCCGCGTTCGATGCGACTGCAACTTTTCGTATGAGTGTGAATAATGGTGGCAATATAGCTCCGAATACCGGGTTTACCACTCCCACAACGGCAACTAGCAATCAATCATTCCTTTTATCGATACCGTCGGGGCAAGAGCCTGGTCCAGGTGCAACGCTGACCTCCGCAACACTTGATCTGAGCCGTTTGGCTTCACCAACGGACGGGCCGCTCACGACAGTCATGTCGGGAACAGGAGGTACGGTTGGTTCCTTCCGCCCGACGTTCGGCTCGACCCCATCGACGCTTTTCGTCAGTATCTCTGCGCCGTTGGGCGGTACCATGACATTCACGGCACCGGGGGTCACGGGAATCACGGATTTCGATCTGCTGCCGGTTTATGGCGGAGATATTCTAGCCGGAGATGATTTGACGATTGAGTGGCTCCAGACAGACACATTCACTGCGGATACGAGCGGATATGTCCGGAACAACTGGAAAAATGCTGTAAGAACGTTTCACCTGACGCAGCCGATGGATGCGGAAGTGCAGGCCGTCCTAAACGCGGCATACATTCTTCCTGTGCCTGAACCGGCGACGTGGGGCATGCTGCTTCCGAGCCTGGCTTTCGGGCTGTTCGCGGCAATCCGCAAACACCGCACAACTCGTCTGTAACCGGGAGGGGTCAAGCGTGTATAGCGTTCGCGTGCGCAAATTCGAGATTTAGGCCGCTCTTTGGGACTCCCAAAGAAACGGGTATACGGGAGTGGGGTGGGGGTCTCCTAAAAAGGAGTTCCTTTTGCCCGGCACATTTAGGACCTTGGTCGAACTCGACTTTAGCTGCACATGAATGATCGGTCCGGTTTTGCCGTTTCGTATGCACGGCCCGGAAGCAACAGAAATTCGGAGCACAGACACCGCTGAATATTAGCGCGGAGAGCGACGCGACCGCTTACGCGCACGCTTCGCCTCTCGAGCTGTGACCGCTTTCTTGGCTCGTGCGATCCTCTGCTCCGGCGTCAGGTTGCCGGCGGCCGTCTTGCCGCCTTCTGATCCGCCGATTGCGCCACCTTTGGCGCCTTGCTTCCGGAACCACTCCAGGACGTCCGCCGGGATCTTTCTTCGCGTCATCTCTCCATCCCACACCCGGAGATATTGATATCTAAGACCGGGTAATAGATAATGATGCTCAAAGATTCGCGCGTTCTTTAAGCGTGCAGAGATCGAAAGGAAGGACAGCCATGACCAACGGGAAGCCGATCCAGACCGCGGCCATCTATGCAAGAGTCTCGACAGCCGATCAGAGGTGTGACCTTCAACTTCGCGATCTCCGCGAGTACTGCGAACGCCGCGGCTGGCAAACTGTCGAGTACGTCGATACCGGCGTTTCCGGCGCCAAGGCTTCCCGAGAGCAACTTGATCGGATGATGCTTGACGCCAGGCGCGGCAAGGTAGACGTGGTGATCTGCTGGCGTTTTGACCGCTTCGCCCGATCCACTAAGCATCTCCTGGAAGCGCTTGAGGAGTTCAAGTCGCTTGGCATCGGCTTCATAAGCCATCAGGAGGCCATCGACACGACGTCGCCCATGGGCAAGCTTCTCTTCACGATTGTGGCGGCCATGGCTGAGATGGAGCGATCCATACTCATCGAACGCGTTAAGGCTGGCGTAGCTACCGCAAAGGCCAACGGAACGTCGTGCGGCCGCCCCAAAAAGATCTTCGGCAGGGATACAGCTATCGAAATGCGCAGGCTCGGTTATAGCTGGCGCAAGATCTCGCGAATGCTAAACGTTCCGGTTTCCACGCTTCGTGACGGGTGTGCGGAAAGTCTCTCTGAAGGCAAGGCTAAAAAACGATGGCAAACAGAGAGAGAAGGCTCCGGCCGCATAGGCGTGCGGAAACCAATTCCTTTACGTACACCTTTCTTTGATGTCTCATCGCTCTGTGCGAATCGGCCCAACATCGCCTGCAACTCCGGCAGTGGAAAGAAAGTCTCGTATCCACGCGGAGCCTTCAGATTGCGGATGTGGGCAACGGTCTGCGCAGTGACCTCAACTGTCCATCCGTGCTTGAGCATTGATTCGACCAGCGGCGTCCAGCAGTGGTCCGGCGCGGCATGGATCTCGGCTAGATGGCGGTGCCGGTCAAGCAGGTCTGAAGTTAGCACAGATGTGCTAACTTCAGACCTCGGCCTCGTTTACCTCCATTGAGACTGTGCGCTGCGTTCGGCCGACCTGCTCGGCGTACGCTGCGACACTCCTGCCGTGCTTGCCCTTCTCCGTTGCCGCCAGCGCGTGCATTCCGTGCTCCAGTGGCGACAGTTCACTTTGCGTATTTGTGAGGACCAGTTGCAGGAATGCGGTCTCGTCGTCCATCTCGCGGATCCCGTATCCATCGCGACGTAGCGGGTCGAGTGCTCACCTGCAGACTCTTAGTCATGTGTCAGCGTGACACATGGATTCAATTCGCCGAATGCTAGGTATTGGGACCTTTCGATCTCAAGGTCAGGCCTTGTTCCTTCAGGTGCCTGATCTGCTGCGCCGATGGACTCTGAATCGGGAAACGCTTGGCGAATTCGCCGGACAATGCGGACGCTTGCTTTCTGGGCATTATTCGTGTCTTCAGGCTAACCTGCCGTGCATACTGGATGTGCTGACGTGGCACATTGGTCGAATCGTAAAAGGCTGAACCTGGCCTGACGGACATCCTCGGAAAGGTCAAGTTCTCGGACATCCGATCCAAAGTCAGCTCACTCTTCTCGCGTCCAACCAGGCTACATGAAATGCGATCAAAACTCCCCGCTTCAGGCGAAATACTCGTTAATGTCGGAATGCGACTTTAGTAGTGGAAATCAGCTCAGGCGCCAGATGATTGTATTCAACCGCCCTTCTGCCATATCACTTCTAGTTCTCGAGACGCGTGACAAAATTGCCACCTGCTTGGCGCCCCGGTCACGGATTTTCTGTCCGGGAAGCTAATGTGCGACTTGAGTAAACAGCCCGGTTTCAACTTGACGGAGCTGCCGGAAACTGCTGAGCATTTGTCCGGTGCCGCAAAGCAGACAGACGGTGATGTAGACCTCCGCAACCACAGATAGCTGGGCAAACGCTGACTGATACGACGGGATCCGCCGTGAGCACCTCCACCAGCCATTGAGACCGAGTTGCGAAGTGTCACAATATTCTAAGGTTTCGATTCCCCACGCTATGTATGTGTTTGCGCCACTGAGCACAACAGTCCAGAAAATTGGGCTTTGGAAGGCGCTTATCATACGCCTTAGTTACTATCTGGACCGCTGCGTTTATCGAGTTCTATCTGAACCCTATCTACGTCCTTTGATTCGGGTGTCAATTCTCAGCCACCCGCACCCGGTATATCTGCGTCTCGGATCTAGTGATGTGCCGACATTCGATCAGATCTTTGCCCAGGAACAATATTCGCCTGTTGGCAATCTAGATCCTTCACCCCGAACCCTGATTGACTGCGGCGCCAATGTAGGATATGCGACCGTGTACCTTCTAAATCGCTATCCCAATCTGACGGCGATTGTCGTTGAACCCGACTCCGCAAATATTGAAGTCTGTCGTCGGAACTTAACGGCTTACTCGGACCGTGTGCAAATCTTTCACGCCGGTGTGTGGAATTGTAACTCACGTCTCGTGTTATCCGGAGTAGGCTGGGGCGTTCACGTCAGGGAAGCCAACCCAAACGAAGCCTCAGACGTCGAAGCGATTGATCTCACTTTCCTCATTAACGCTCTGCCCGTAAACAAGGCGGATCTTCTCAAAGTAGACATCGAGGGTAGCGAGATTGTAGTGTTCGACGATAGTTCCGTTTCCTGGCTCCCTCAAGTCCGAAACATCGTGATTGAATTTCATGGAGAGCAGTGTTCGGCTAAATTTTTCAAAGCCCTTCGCGATTACCGTTACGATCTGTTTGAATCTGGAGAACTGACCTTATGTCTAAACCTCGCCAAAGATATTTGAAATTCTGAAGACATGAAGATTCCGGTGACGAGCCGCAATTCTAAGGCGCCGTGGGTTTGATTCGATCGACCGATCGATCGATGCTGGGCAAAGCTTCCTATAGGCCACAGCGCGAGGGTTACGCGCAAACCGGAAATTGGGAACTTTGGCGCAGATCATCTGACAGCCGCAACTTCGCCAAACACGACGTGCCGCAAGATCAAGTCTTGGTTATGCCAGTCAAAATTTCATCAGCGGCTTCACTTGCCAGGCAAATCAACCAGAACACTTAGCATGCTGGCCAGCAGCGGGCAACCGAGTCGAAACTCTTGCGCGAATCGCGCTGAGCCTGCACATCAGCAAATTATGCAAATCTGGTTCATCTCCCTGACTCAATATCGACTATGCAGTCGTCCGGAGTTTTCTCATCCCGGACAGGAGGGGTCGGCAAAACGATCAAGATAGGTGCCGCGGCACGCCCGATAGACAAATCGTTATTCGCCGTGGCAACAAGCCTTAGCACTTCGCGCCCCTCGCGAAGAAATCCGGTTCGGGCCCGGAGGTCGCCGGGAAGTTCGACCGACGAGCCGTCTGGCTTTGCGACGTGGATTGGCTCTTTCGAGCTCTTTAAGCCGTTAAGGCTTTCTTCCCAAAGAAATTGAAGCCGGTGTAAGAGCTCTTGTTTTGTTGTCCTCTGTTGCTTCGCCGGGTCAGTGTCTCTGCTCGGTCGTGCTGCTGGCGACTGAGCAGCAATATGTTGTGGTACCCGTGCTACGGCATCGCCAGCATATAGATCGCATTGCCGCAAGCGCTTCGAATATCGCGCCGCCTACCGAAAGCGTGTCAGTGAGACAAGAAGCCTCGCCGATAGGAGAACCTGGAACAGCAAGACCATACTTGCGCGGCAGTACTTGGTGGATCAAGTATTACGTGCCTTGCGAAAAGAAACCTCGACGTGAGTCGTCGGAATCGAGCAACAAGAAAGATGCGATTCGACTGCTGAACACGCGCAGGAAGGAGATCGACGATCGGAAGGTCTCTTCCACCAGCGCTACGGTAGGCGATTTGTTAACGCTCTATCTGAGTGACCAGAAGCGCCAAAAACGCCACAGCTACAACTCTGCGGAGGGGTTCGTCCGCCTGCACCTAGAGCCGGCTTTTGGACCAATCAAAGCGTCAGTACTGCAGACCAAACACATCAAAGCCTTCATCGAGCAAAAACAGGCGGCAGAATATGCCAACGCTTCAATAAACCGCTGGCTCGAAGCTTTGCGGCGCTCATTCAGCCTTGCCTTGGAAGAGTTGCCGCCACTTGTTTACACGGCCCCTAACATCGAGTCACTCATGCTAGAAGAAGAGAATGTTCGCGAAGGTTTTCTTGAGCATGACCAATATGTCATTCTGCGCAATGAACTCCCCGACCATCAGCGCCTAATCCTTGTCATCGGCTATCACCTCGGTATGCGCCGCGGCGAAATCCTGAATTTGCGATGGGACCAAGTGGAATGGACCGAGAATCTCATCCGCCTCGAGAAGCGGCAGACAAAAGGTAAAAAGGCCCGAATCGCTCCGCTCTACGGTGAGCTGCGGGTTTGGTTGGATATGGCTTACACGGCCCACGACCAACGTGTCCCTTCATTGTGTCCTGGCAGGGGCAACGCATCAGCGAGGTCAAAACAGCGTGGAAAAAAGCCTGCGTTCGCGCCAAGATTCCCGAGTTGTTGGTGCACGATCTACGGCGGACTGCCGCCCGAAACATGATCCGTGCCGGCATTCCCGAAAAACAGATCATGCTAATCGCTGGCTGGAAGACCCGGAACATGTTCGACCGCTACCACATCGTCGACGAGCGGGATATCCACGAAGCGGGGAAGAAATTGGCCAGGCACCTCGAGAAGAAAGCACGGCTTTTAACAAGAGTAGGCACAAAAGAAGGCACAGCAGCAGATCACGACGAGACGCTGAAAGTTAATGAAGGACTATTGATTCAATGACTTAGGCTGGTGCGCCCGGACAGATTCGAACTGCCGACCTTCTGGTTCGTAGCCAGACGCTCTATCCAGCTGAGCTACGGGCGCGACAGATCTCAGTATAACAACGGTTTCGCGGCTTAAATCTCCGTCGAGGGTAGAGAGGTCACGCAGTTACGGCCGCTAGCCTTTGAACGATAAAGGGCCTCATCGGCAACACGCAGAAACGCCTCCGGACTGCGGTCCGACCCGTCGGAGACCGTCACGCCAAAGCTAGCGGAAACGCGCATCTCGATTCCATCGACAATCATGACGGTCGAATGCAAGCGCTGGCGCAGCCTTTCAGCCTGGTGCGTGGCCTGTTCGAGGTCACAATTGGGGAGCACAACAAGAAATTCCTCCCCTCCGTAGCGACCCACTAGATCGTAAGTACGCATGTTGCCGCGCAGTCGGGCCGCTGCCTCGCGGAGCACCGCGTCTCCCGTGAAATGTCCAAACGTGTCGTTGATCTTTTTGAAATGATCTATGTCGAGCAGAATGACGCCCACCGTACGCTGATCCCGGCGACAGCGGGAAATCTCCTGTTCGAGCGCAGTGGCAATGGCTGAGCGGTTCGGAAGCATGGTTAACAGGTCTTTGTTGGCGCGATCGCGTAATTCTTCGCGAGCCTTGAGCAGATCTGTCTGTAGATCGACAATCCGTTTCCCTACCCGCAACCTCACCTGTAGTTCATGCTGATCGAAGGGCTTGACAATGTAATCGTCCGCCCCCGCCTCCAGACCCTCCACCGTCTCGCCTTTGGTGTTCTTGGATGTTAATAAGAGGATGTAGGTATACGGTTCCCGATCGGTCTCTCTGACCTTCCGGCATACCTCTACGCCGGTCATATGCGGCATCACCCAATCAAGGATCGCCATGGGAGGGGGATCCTCATCAGCCAGAATTTGCCAAGCCTGAGCTCCATGTTCGGCGAGGACAACATCGTATCCCCAGCTCACCAAAGCGGCCCTCAGCATGGCGCGCGATGTCGCGCTGTCGTCTGCTACCAATACCCTCATCGCGGCCAAACGTTTTGCCTCACTAGAGACTTCTTCGTCAGTGCAGGGGAAAAGCATTAGGCCTCCGATGACAACGCAGGTCGCGAAGGGGATACAGGTATGACATCTTTGTGGACCTATCTGTAATCCTATAGCGCGCGGCCACCCCTCTCGCAGCTGGTAGTCCAAAAGATCCTCTTAAGCTAAAGAACAGAGGCAATCCTATATTATGGGTGTGCCGCCCGAAAATTTCTTCTTAGGAAGCCAAGGTGGTGCATTACAAGGAGCTCGGATGCACAATTCAGTACTCGTTCCAATGGTCGTCGAGCAGACGTCGAGAGGCGAGCGCGCCTACGATATCTACTCACGGCTATTGAAAGAGAACATTATCTTTCTCGGCACCCCAATTGACGATAACGTGGCCAACCTAATCATGGCCCAGATGTTGTTCCTCGCCGCCGAAGACCCGGAACGCGATATTTCTTTGTATATTAATTCGCCCGGCGGATCGATCACGGCAGGTTTGGCGATCCTTGACACAATGCGACTGATCGAACCTGACATCGTGACTTACTGTCTGGGACAAGCGGCATCCATGGCGGCCGTACTGCTGGCATGCGGTACAAAGGGGAAGCGGTTTAGCCTTCCCAACTCGCGAATTCTAATTCACCAGCCATCCATGAGCGGTCTTGGAGGCCAAGCTGCCGATATCGATATTTATGCTCGTGAAATCCTGCGGATGCGGCAATCCCTCAACGAGATCTTAGCCGACGCCACCGGGCAACCCGTTGACAAGATTGCTAGAGACGTCGATCGAGACTATATACTCGAACCGGAAGCTGCGCTGGAATATGGAATGATCGATCATATTATTGCGAACCGGAGTACGTCACCCGTTCCCACGCGCTGAAGCATATCCCTTGGTGGTTAACAGCTGGTCAAATCCAGCCCGATCTTCTATTTTTGGAAGAAAAAGTGCTCCATTTAGGCACGGATCTTTCGCCTATTGCAATACTGGCCCGAAAAATCCAGTACTTTTTGAGCATTCAATAAACTGGAGTGCTTTCTGATATTTGGAAGCGAATCGGAATGAACCACTTGACCTATGCAGCTTCCTGGGTTAGAGTGATACTTTCGTTCGCGAATCCCTTAAGTATTAACTTTACTTATCGAATGATGCCCCGATCTCTAGCTGCTCTCGTCTGCTCAATTTTCTTGATTACATTTGGAGCGGCGAACGGGAGGGCCGAGAAGTCGGAACTTGCCCAGCCGCCTGCGGTAGTCGATGCAAGCAGTCCTCCTAGTGGGGCGACTGCGGAGACGGACCTGATACTGCAAAAAGCGAACGGGCACCTCGAAACGGGGCGGCAATACTACTTCAAAGGCGATGCTGTGCGGGCGAAGCGTGAGTTCGATACGGCGATTGAAGTCCTGCTAGCGGCGCCGGAGAATCTACCTGACCGCCGACGAGTGGAACGCCGTCTCGATGAGATGTGTGACCTGATTTACCGCTTCGATGTGGAGAAATTGGGCGCCGGACAGCGGGAAGAGGAGACAGGGGTTGTATTCGACCAAGCTCCGATCGACGAAGTAAGTCACATGACCTTCCCGGTGGACGAAGCGCTCGCTCCTAAACTAAAGACAGAATTAAACCAGACGGCGTCCGCCATTCCCCTCGAGCTGTCCGAACCTGTCCTAAGCTACGTCCATTTCTTTTCAACCGATCGCGGGAGGAGCATTCTCCTCGCCGGATTTAGACGCGCGGGTCAATACAGGTCGCTCATCGAGCGCGTCTTTGCAGAGGAGAACGTCCCGCAGGAACTTATCTACCTTGCTCAGGCAGAATCGGGCTTTCTCCCACGGGCGGTATCACGCAAGAACGCCGTTGGGATGTGGCAGTTCGTGGCGGGAACGGGCTCGAGGTATGACTTGGTGCGAACCGAGTCTTTTGACGAGCGCTTTGACCCCGAGAAAGCTACCCATGCCGCTGCGCGTTACCTCAAGTTCCTATATGCGCGTTACGGAGACTGGTATCTCGCGATGGCAGCTTACAACTGCGGCGAAGGAGCGGTGGATCGCGCGGTAGAACGAACCGGGTATGCGGATTATTGGGAGCTTTTCAAGCGCCACGCGCTTCCAAAGGAAACATCCAACTACGTCCCCATTATCGTCGCAATGACGATAATGGCCAAAAACCCGAAGGATTACGGTCTCGAAAATATTGAGGTCGACAAACCTCAGGAGTTCGATTCGATTCAGCTGACAGCTTCGACAAGTCTGGATTTACTGGCCGATGTGACAATGCAGCCGGTCTCGGTGATTCGTGATTTGAATCCCTCGCTCCTACGATCGGTGGCGCCTTCCGGTCTTCGAGTTCACGTGCCGAAGGGACTTGCGCAAACAGCATCCGCGGGCCTTGAGAGCGTTCCCGCTGCAAACCGAAACGCCTGGAGAGTACATCACGTCGAGACCGGCGATACGCTCGAGGCGATCGCGAGATCCTACCATTTAACGGCACAGCGAATCGTGGCGGTGAATCACTCAGCTGATTCGCTTTCCGCAGGCGATGTTCTCCTGATTCCTGCCGTGTATCACGAGGAGAAGCGACCTGCCAAGCGGCCTACGAGAACAACCCGGCGGGTCTCTACTAAACAGCACGGACCAGCGCCTCTTCGCGCGACGCGTGTAGTTACGGCACGCCGCACATCCGCCTCAATCGCCCACAAACGAGTCACGGTCAGAACAACCGGTCTCTCGGAATAAGCTCACTCCCGCCTGCTCGCAGACGACATTCGCGTTCGGGAGGGCCTCCTGCCCGCTTGATTGCGGCATCTAGTACGTCATGAGTCGAAGCCTTTTTGAAATAATTTTGCTTCTCTGATCATCTCGGTGCATAGTAGTGAAGTGCGAAAGGAGTAGCGAGTGAGTTTCGCGTATCGATTGACAGCCGAAAAGCAGGACGATTTCGACTACGAAGACGAACACATAGAGCTCGAGTCGGACAAAGATGAATACGGTCGGGATGACGATGATTCCGATTACGATGACGATGACGAGGAATTAGAAGGGGTGGTCTCTTCAAAGGAGGATGAGCCGTCGGCTGGTAAAACGGTCGAAGCAGGAAGAGCGTCTGAGAGCCCCAAGGATGAACCCGACGAGATTCAGATAGTGGAAGTGATCGCTGTGGTGGAGGCGCCGTCGACGCCTGCACGCAAGAAACCGGCTGCTAAAAAAAGTGCTCCTAAGAAGAGCCCCTCCGAGCCGGCAGCCGCGCCAGCGAAAAGCGTCTCAGTAACCGCGCCGCTTTCCGGTTCAACCCAGAAAAAGGTCGCTGCCAAGAAGGCCACCGCGAAGAAGAAAACCGTTGCGAAGAAGGCCGCACCAAAGAAGGCGACGCCGAAGAAAGCCGTAGCGAAGGCCGTAGCAAAGAAGGTCATAGGGAAGAAGGCGGCGCCGAAGAAGGCAACCAAGAAGAAAGGGGCCGCAGCAAAGGCCGTTAAGAAAGCCGTTGTGAAGAGACCGGCGGCCAAGAAATCGCCAGCAAAAAAGGTGGCCGGTAAAAAAGCTACAACACGCAAGGGCGCAAAAAAGCGCCGCTAGGTGAATCCGGGGGCACCCTATTTTCACCAGGGCTGCCCTCGGCCGCCGCGCTCCCCCATCCAGCTATTTCGAATTCTTACGGACGGCAGAACGACAACGCTCGAAGAGTTCGAGAAGAGCGTCAGCGTACTCTTCGGCTGAGCGGGGACCCTTTCCTCCGAATCCTGTCGTGGGTGTACCTCTGCCATAACCGGTCGTCACTGCGATGAACTTCATCATGTCCAACGCCACTTCGTCGGGATTGCTCTGGTGCTGCTTTTCTGAAGTCTCTTCCGCCATTTACAGGTATTGCTCCTTCTCGAAGATTAGGCCTAGCCTGATTCTCGCATCCGACGAAAAATGCCGGGTGTAGGAGAAGACACCCCACGAAAAAATGCCAGTCCGCGCAAAGCAGCTGATTCGCAAAATGCGTGGCGGCGCGCAGGCGCACCTGATAGAAGGTGAAGACGGAGCCTTTTATGTTGTCAAGTTCACCAACAATCCTCAACACAGACGAATTTTGGTCAATGAATGGCTCGCGTGCGAGTTCCTGCGATATCTGCAAATTCATGTTCCTGATACTGTTCTGGTTGAACTGACGCCCGAGTTCATCGAGAACAGCCCGGAGTTGTATCTCCTGATGGGATCGCGACGTGAGCCCGTATTTCCCGGCATTCACTTTGGATCACGGCTCGCGGTTCATCCCGACCGGGTGGCTATTTTTGATTTTCTCCCCGACAAATTGCTCCTGAAGGTCGAGAACCGAGTCGATTTTCTGGGCATGCTGGTCTTTGACAAGTGGGTCGGGAACTCCGACTCGAGACAGGCAGTATTCTTTCGCGCCCGCGCCAAGACGTGGACGCCGGCAAGAGGTGAGGCCACTTCCCGCCTGGGATTTCTCGCTCAAATGATCGACCACGGATTTGCCTTTAACGGACCGCATTGGGAATTTCAAGACTCGCCCTTGCAGGGGCTCTACTTTCGGAATGCAATCTATGACGAGGTGCAGTCCCTCGAATCCTTTCAGCCGTGGCTCGACATGGTCGAGAATTTTCCCGCGGAAGTAGTCGATGCGGCCTGGAAAGCAATACCGGGTGCCTGGCTCGAGGACGATGCGGAGGAGCTGGAGCAAATGCTGGAAGCCCTGATGAGGCGGCGTTCCCGGATAGGGTATCTGGTGTCAGATCTGAAAAACAAACGTTCTACTGCTTTCGCAAATTGGCACTAATTTCCTTTGCAATTCTATGCGCCGTTACGGGCGCCAGTAAAATGCCATTGCGATAGTGTCCATACGCCAGGTAGAGGCGGGAAGAATGCCATGCGCCCAAGTGCAAAGTCGCGGCGCCGGGCCGGAAGCCGATCCAGACCTGGGAAGGACTGGTTTCAGCCAGATGGGGCATCAGGAGACTGGCGTCCCGGGCGAGAGACGCAGCCATTGCGGGATCGATTCGAGAGTCCCAGCCGGCATGTTCCACAGAAGCGCCGGCAATCAACAGGCCGTTGGCGCGCTGTAGCAAGTACGTATGAGAGCGGCGAATGATTGTGCTGCAGGTTTGATCCGGCTGATCGAATCCGATCAGGTGACCCTTGACTGGGAACGAAGCAGGGAATGGCGGGACATTGCGGAGCTGAATCAAACCGCTCCACGCCCCAGCTGCCACGACAATGGCATCAACACCATGGGCAACGCTTCCGGCACGGAACCGAACTTCCTCCTGCCCGAGATCGACGTCTGATATCGACGAATCTTCAAAAACCGTCACGCCTTCAGTGCCGCAAGCCAGTTTGAGCGCGGCAACGAGTTCACGCGGATTTACGATGGCATCATCGGGATAGAAAATCGCGCCGGTCAAACCGTCGAGTCGCACGCGCGGCCAAAATGTCCGCACCTGCTGAAGGTCAAGTGTTCTTGATCCGATTCCTACCGTAGCCTGCGCTTCGCTTCTGCCTCGCAAAGCGTCCCATTCGTCGCTTCCGTAGGCTAAATCGAGCGCACCGCATTCCTGATAGTCGATATCGGTCTGTGAGACCTGTTCCAGCTCGCGAACGAAATCGCGATAGATCCGGCGTGATTCCAGGGCGAGTTCCAACAAGGGAGAGGTGGAATCGAACTCTCCTCCGAGAGAGAGCATTCCCGCTCCAGCCCAGCTCGCTTCCTGGCCGATCGAACCTTTTTCGAAAAGGCTAACCCGAAATCCTTGCTGTGCCAGTCGCCAACTGATCGAAAGCCCGACAAGGCCTCCACCCGCAACGGCGACGTGGAGCTTGTGTGGAGGCTCCCCGCCTTCGTTCAAGCAAGTTCCTGGAGATGTTCCGTCTCGCCTTT
Source organism: Terriglobia bacterium (assembly GCA_963757345.1). Taxonomy (GTDB): domain Bacteria; phylum Acidobacteriota; class Terriglobia; order Bryobacterales; family Bryobacteraceae; genus Bog-105. Next base: position 603,171 of record CAVWRP010000021.1, read on the forward strand.
GGATCGCCTGACTACTTCAAGAAAGGCCTTTGCAGCATGACTTAAGGCGCGACGAGCCGGATAGACGAGTCGAATCTTGCGCTCCAGATTCAATTCTTTGACTTTAACTTCCCGCAGCAGGTCCTGTTGGATTTCCTGTTCGACACACATACGGGGGAGGAAAGCGACCCCCTCATTGTCTTGGACCAGGCGTCGAATCGTTTCTACGGTCGGCATTTCCACGTCCATATTAATAGGTACTTTGAAACGCTGAAACTCGCGCAAAACTGCTTCGCGGTAAGGCGACATAACATTGTGCGCGATAAAGGTTTCCATGTCGAGCTCGGTAATCGAAACTTCCGGCCGCGTTGCAAACCTGTGTTGCCGAGAAACGATGAGGATCAAACGATCCGTGTAAATGACCTCTGAAAGGAGATGGTCATCGTCCGGGTCATAGCTGATAACTGCCAGTTCCAGTTCTCCGTCCAGCAGCTGAGAAGGTATCTTGCTGGACTCCGATCGTCTGACCTGAACCTTCACCTTTGGAAACGCGCGCCGGTACTTGCCGATGTGTTGGAGAAGATACAATGACATCGACTCGTTTGCGCCGATCGACAGGCGCCCTGCATAGTTGTCCTTCAGCTCTCGAAGCGCATTTTCGAGATCCGCCTCGAGATTCTGGAAGCGGCGCGCATACTCGAGCACCACCCGGCCCGCATCGGTTAGGAGGATATCACGTCCGGTGCGGTTTAGCAGACGCTCCTTTAGATCACTTTCAAGACGTTGAATCGCAATCGAGATCGCAGGCTGCGTCTTGACTAGCTTTTCACCGGCACGTGAAAAGCTGCGTTCAGTTGCAACTGTAAGAAATACCTTTAAAGGATAAAGTTCCATGACGCCACTCCGACTGAGGCGCTTATAGCATCATTATATCTAATACGAATTGCCAGAACTATAAATTTGCATAATCAAATTCGCTAATTTAGGATTAGGAAAGTTCTGTTACTACCAGCAGGAGTGCAATGAGCCGAGTCTACATTTTCGACACCACTCTGAGAGATGGCGAACAATCACCGGGATGCAGTATGTCCACTCTCGAAAAATTGACCATGGCGACGGCGTTAGTCGACCTTGGAGTAGATATCTTGGAAGCCGGCTTTCCTATTGCCTCGCAGGGAGATTTCGAGGCGGTGGATGCTGTAAGCAGGCAATTTCCGTGGGTGCAGGTGGCGGCGTTAGCCCGTTCTTGTACATTGGACGTGGAGCGTGCCGCCCAGGCTTTGGAACATGCGAAGCGGCCGCGCATTCACACCTTTATTGCTACAAGCGATATTCATCTCAAGTACAAGCTGAGGAAATCGCGTGCGCAGGTTTTGGACGACGCTGTTGCTGCGGTCTCTCTAGCGCGCAACTACACAGACGACGTGGAGTTCTCTGCCGAGGATGCAACCCGCACTGACCCCGACTACCTGGAAGAGATTAGTAAGGCTGTGGTTGAGGCTGGAGCGCGTACCGTCAACCTACCCGATACAGTGGGCTATTCCACGCCAGACGAATACGGCGAGATGATCGGCAAAATCGTGAGCGTCCTGGGAGACAGCGCGGTGGTGAGTGTCCACTGCCACGATGATCTGGGGCTTGCCACGGCCAACTCGCTTGCCGCAGTCAAGGCCGGCGCGCGCCAGATCGAGTGCACCATCAATGGGATTGGCGAGAGGGCTGGGAATGCGGCACTCGAAGAGGTTGTTATGGCGATGAAAACGCGTCAGGACAGGCTGCCATTTCAAACGAAGATCAACGCCGAGAAGCTTTTTCATGCCAGCCAGACGCTCACCCGTTTCATTTCCTTCGGCCCGCAACCGAACAAGGCTATCGTCGGGGAGAACGCGTTTGCACATGAGGCCGGAATTCACCAGGACGGCTACCTGAAGGAACCGTCCACTTATGAAATTATTCATCCGTCCAGCGTCGGAGTCCCGAAGACGAGAATTGTGCTTGGCAAGCATAGCGGCCGCCACGCATTAAGGCAACGCGCAGAGGATCTCGGATTCCAGCTCTCAAAACCGGAACTCGAAGAAGTTTACAATCGGTTCACTCAGATGGCCGACAACAAGAAGGGGCTCAGGAACGACGAGATCATTGCTTTGATTGAGCTCGTCATAGGACCCGGCGAATCTCACATTCGTGTGCCTGCCACGGTCGGCACGGGAAGCTGATCGAATGCAATTGAAAGTTTTGCTGCTGCCTGGTGACGGCATTGGCGTGGAAGTCACTAGGGAAGCCGCAAAGGTTCTCCGCGAGGTGGCAGGGGCATTTGGACATAACCTTTCGTTAACAGAAGGTCTACTGGGCGGCATCGCTATCAAAGAGACTAACGACCCGTTCCCCAAAGAAACCCAGCGCCTGGCGTCCGAGGCGGATGCGACCTTGATGGGCGCAGTGGGGTTACCCGAGTTCGATAATGCCCCGCCGGAGAGGCGTCCCGAGCGGGGATTACTTGGAATTCGCAAGCAATTGCAGGTTTATGCCAACTTACGACCAGTACGATCGTACCGGGCGCTGCTCGATTCCTCTCCGTTAAAGAACGAACTTGTAGATGGGGCCGATATGATCATTGTCCGCGAGCTCACCGGCGGACTCTACTACGGCACGCCGCGCGGCATTTCCGGAAGCGGAGCCGAGGAACGGGCGGTCAACACAATGGTTTACACGCGCCCGGAGATCGAACGCATTGCTCACATGGCGTTTACTCTCGCCGGGAAACGGCGAAAGAAAGTCACGAGCGTAGATAAATCGAATGTGCTCGAAAATTCGCAGTTGTGGAGACGTGTGGTTACAGAGGTGGCCGGGCAATATCCTGAAGTTGCCTTGGATCACATGCTGGTCGACAACTGCGCGATGCAGCTTATTCTGGGCCCCAAGCGTTTTGATGTCGTCCTGACGGAGAATATGTTTGGGGATATCCTTAGCGATGAGGGTGCTGTCCTGGCCGGATCGATCGGGATGCTTCCTTCAGCTTCGATCGGCCCGAAGCTTCCATCGGGAGCCTGGGTCGGGCTGTATGAGCCGGTCCATGGATCCGCACCTGACATTGCAGGTCAGAACAAGGCGAATCCTTTAGGCGCAATTGGTTCGGTAGCGGCTATGTTTGAATATAGCTTCGGTTTGAATCGCGAGGCTGAGGTCATTTATGGAGCGATGGAAACGGTCCTGAACAGCGGACGTGTGACGGCCGATCTTAGGCCAACCGGGAGGCCCGCGACGACCAGCGAAGTTGGAGATGCGGTTTGCGGGTCAGTGGCCACGTCCGTCGCTACAAAATCTAAGGTTTGAAAGTAGAAAGCGTCAACTGGGCGCAGCGGGTTTCGAAAGCATGTCACAACAAAACGGCGCGACCATGAAGCCGCGCACGATCATTGAAAAGGTTTGGGACAGCCATGTAGTGGCGCAGCGTCCCGGCGCGCCTGCACTTCTCTATATCGATTTGCACCTGGTGCACGAGGTCACTTCGCCGCAGGCATTCTCGGGACTTCGGAACCGGGGCTTGAAAGTGCGGCGTCCGGATCTCACCATCGGGACCACAGATCACAGCATTCCTACTCACGATCGGTCGCTGCCGATTCTGGATGAAATCGCTGAAGCTCAGATCGTGCAGTTCATGCGAAACTGCCTCGATTTTGGCGTTCCTTTTTACGGCCCTGACGACGAGCGCCAGGGGATCGTTCATGTTATCGGACCCGAGCAGGGCTTTACGCAGCCGGGCATGACCGTGGTGTGCGGAGACAGCCATACTGCGACGCACGGCGCTTTTGGGTCGCTGGCGTTCGGAATTGGAACCAGCCAGGTGGAGCATGTGCTCGCCACTCAGTGTTTGCTGCAGACACCCTCAAAAACATACGAAGCGCGCATCGAGGGCCAGTTGAGGAAGGGCGTCGGCGCAAAAGATGTCATTCTCAACCTGATCTCTCGTATTGGTATAGGCGGTGGCACGGGCTGCGTTTTCGAATACGCGGGTTCAGCCATACGCTCTTTCTCGATGGAAGAGCGGATGACGATCTGCAACATGTCCATCGAAGGCGGAGCGCGCGCCGGGCTGGTCTCCCCCGACGACACCACTTATCAATATCTGGCAGGGCGTCCATTTACCCCAAAGCACGCTGCGTGGGACAAAGCGCTGGGTCTCTGGCGGCAGCTCCCGACCGATGAAGGGGCGAAGTTCGACAACCGCATCGACATCGACGCGGGCGCGCTCGAGCCCATGATTACTTTCGGAACGAACCCGGGCATGGGGATTCCCATTACGGCTCCGGTTCCCGACCCGGCGGTGATGAAAGACCCTTTGGAACGCGACTCTCTCAGCAAGGCTCTTCGCTATATGGATCTGCCCTCGGGAAAACCCCTTTTAGGTCATCCTGTGAATGTAGTGTTCATCGGGAGCTGTACCAACTCACGCATCTCTGATTTGCGCGCTGCGGCGCAAATCTTCAAAGGGCGCAAGGTCAGTCCCAACGTTCGAGTAATGGTGGTTCCCGGTTCACAACCGATTAAAGAGCAGGCGCAGGCGGAAGGCTTGGACAAAATCTTCAAGGAAGCCGGGGCTGACTGGCGAGAAGCAGGCTGTTCTATGTGCATTGCCATGAACGGCGACCAGCTTCATCCAGGAGAGTACGGCGTTTCGACCAGTAACCGGAATTTCGAAGGCCGTCAAGGGAAGGGTGGACGCACTTTTCTTGCCAGTCCGCTGACGGCCGCTGCCGCCGCCGTGACCGGCGTTGTCACTGACGTGAGAACAATGCTCTAGAGCCCCAGATGGAAAAATTTGTAAAACTGACCGGCAGATTAGCTCCTCTGCCAATTGACAACATCGATACCGACCAAATTATCCCGGCACGCTTTTTGAAAACAACTTCGAAAGCGGGCCTCGGGGACCAGCTGTTTTACGACTGGCGCTATGACGAGGCGGGTAATCCGAAGCCAGATTTTATCTTGAATCAACCAGAAGGACGCGCCGCGCAGATTCTTCTGGCCGGCGATAATTTCGGTTGCGGGAGCTCGAGGGAACACGCGCCGTGGGCGCTCGTTCAATTCGGCTTTCGCGCGGTAATCAGTACCTCCTTCGCCGACATCTTCCGCCAGAACTCTTTGAAGAATTCCCTTCTGCCGATCGTCGTACCGGCCGATGCTCAAACAGCATTGTTTGCAGCACGCGAGAAGGATCCCTCCACGACAGTATCCGTAGATCTGGTGGAGCGGAAACTCTCACTGCCGGACGGCTCACACGTTATCTTTCCAATTGATGAATTCGCCAGACAATGCATGCTGGAGGGAGTGGACGAACTCGGATTCATTCTGCAACAGGATGCGCAAATAGCGGCTTTCGAACAACAGCGAGTACTGAGCTTAAATACGTTGGCGCACTCCTGAATCCCCTGTCGGATTGCTCTTCACGAGTTCCAGAAGCGGGATTTTCGCGTGCTACTGTGAAAACTAGTGGCGTCGCCCTTGAATTTCCAGCTCGAGCAATACGAGGGCCCGCTCGACCTTCTGCTTGACCTGATCCGCAAGCAACAGATCAACATCTACGATATTCCCATTGCCCGGATCACGGCGCAGTATCTGGAATACATGCAAAAAGCCATGGAACTCGACATCGAGCTCAGTTCAGACTTCGTCTACATGGCGGCGACGCTCATTCACATTAAAAGTAGAACTCTTTTGCCGCGTGACCCGGAACTTGAAAAAATCGCTCCGGAAGAGGACCCTCGCAAGGAACTGGCAGAGCGTCTGATTGAACACGAGCGCTTCAAGAATGCCGCTGAAATGCTCCAGCAGAAGCGCATCATCGAAGAAGCGATATGGTCCAACCCGAAGATCGAACAGTTTCTGGCGGAGGACGAAGGTCCCGGCCTGGCGGCAACAATTTTCGACCTGGTTAAGACCTTTCAGGATGTGCTGGAACGCGCAAAGAACCGTCCGATTTATGAGGTCGGCAAGGAGGCGGTGAGTGTTCCCGACATGATTCGCTATCTGCGCAGTCAACTCACACACTCCCGACGTCAGGAACCTTTGTCAGCAACCGCTCTCTTTGAAAAACAAACGACCCGGAAAGCGATGGTGTGTCTGTTTCTCGCCATATTGGAAATGGTCAAGCTGCAAGCACTCGAGTTGATTCAGGGCGAGGCATTCGGTGACATCGGATTGAAGCGCGGCTCCGGTTTCGACTCTGCTGAAGAGTCGGCTGCCGAGCTTGCGACATTAGAGGAAGAGTATCGCTGAGAGCGACGCGCATGGAAGAAACCAGCCAGGTACTCGAAGAGGATCGAAGCGGACAAGAAGACACCGATGCAATGTCTATCGAGAACGATGTATTGGTCGCGGAGGTGGTATCTGACAGTGCAGTAGCTGCAAATCCAACCGCCGAACTGAAAGCTGTAATCGAGGGAGCGATTTACATCACCGATGAGCCACTTACCGCCGAGCAGATTGCAGCGGCGGTTCAGCAGCCGGTCGAACTGGTGAGACAGCTGTTAGTGGAGCTTGTGTCGGAATACGCTGCGCCGAAACGGGGTCTTTCGATACGTGAACTAGCGGGCGGTTACAAGATGTCTACCAAGCCGGAGCATCATGAAGCAATCCGGCGCTTCGTGAACAAGCTGCAGCCGCCGCTGAAACTTTCCCAGGCTGCGCTAGAGACTCTTGCCGTTGTCGCTTACAAACAGCCCATTACGGCGCCAGAGATTCTCGAAATCCGCGGCGTGCAAGGTGCCGGCGTTTTGAAAACTTTGCTCGATCGAAAGCTGGTTGCCGCCGCGGGCCGCAAAGATGTTCTCGGCAAACCAATTCTCTACAAGACTACCCGCGAGTTCCTGATTCACTTTGGACTTAGCTCGCTGGCCGAGTTGCCGACCTTGAAGGAGTTCGAAGAACTGGGCCGCTTCGCTCTCACAGAAGGCGATGAAGTTGCGCCTGGAATGGCGGAGAACAGCCAGGTGACAGGACAGCAAGAGGAACTCCGGGACGCAACGCCCGAGGAGACCCCGCAAACGCATGGGTGAGGAGCGTCTGCAAAAGATCCTCGCGCACGCCGGGGTCGCGAGCCGTCGAAAGGCCGAAGAGCTGATCACGGCCGGGCTGGTTTCGGTAAACGGAGAAACCGTAACGGAGCTTGGTACTAAAGCGGATCTGGAGCGCGATCGCATTAAGGTCAATGGTCAGACGGTGAGCGCGCCGAAGCATCATCTGTACCTAGTATTGAATAAGCCCAAGAACTGCGTTACGACACTAAGTGATCCTGAAGGGCGGCAAACCGTGATGTCCTTCTTCAAAGGCTTTCGAGAGCGGATCTACCCGGTGGGCCGTCTCGATTACGCAAGCGAAGGTCTGCTGCTCCTGACCAATGACGGCGAGTTTTCGAATCGTTTGCTTTCGCCAGCAAGCCACATTACCAAAACCTATCTGGTAAAGGTAAATGGCGCACTCTTACCGGAGCAGGAAGAGCAGTTTCGAAAAGGCATTCCCTTGCACGGCCGCCGAACCTCACCGGCGGGTCTGAAATTGATCCGCACTGGCCGGAATCCATGGTATGAGGTTCGTCTGCGTGAGGGCAGGCAAAATCAGATTCGGCTAATGTTCAAACACTTCGGCCGGCTGGTCGAAAAATTGAAACGGGTGAAAATTGGTTTCCTTGACCTGGGCGCTTTGAAGCCGGGTGCATATCGCACGCTCACAAATACGGAAGTTGCCCGATTCCGAAAACTGATTGCACTCGAGAAGCCCAATGAGCTGCAGAGGTCGAATGTACAATGACCGACTCCGAAATTCGCGATATTCTCAGCTCCGCTAAAACGGTGGCCGTAGTCGGCTCGTCGAACAACCCCGCGCGCGCCAGCCTGGGTGTCTCGCGATTCTTGCAGCGTCACGGCTTTCGTGTCATTCCGGTGAACCCCAGCCAAACTGAGGTGCTCGGCGAACCCGCGTACCCGTCGGTTAACGACATACCGGAACAGGTCGATATCGTTGATATTTTTCGCAGGTCGGAGGCCGTGCCCGAAGTAGTGGAACATGCCATTCGCAAGGGCGGTGTGAAATGCGTCTGGATGCAGGAAGGTGTCGTCAGCCAGGAGGGAGCCGCGAAAGCGGCCGAAGCGGGTATCCCTGTAGTGATGGACCGTTGTATTTTGAAAGAGCTGGCTCGCCTTTTACCCTAAGGAGAATAACCTCTGAGCTGTATTCTTCTTTGGGGGGATCACTTTATTGACGAGGCTCAGTCATGGAAACCGGACTAGTCTCGACGTCGTCTGTCCGCGCGAGGACAAACTGTCGTCTGACAGGCGCCGTTCTGCTGATAGTGATCTCGTGCGCCTGTGGCAACAAAGAAACCGAAGAAAATCAGGCGCAGCGAGCCTACATCGGTCCTGCATCAGTCAATCTTCGCTCTCAATTGAATCAGAAGAACAGTACGGTTGCCATCCTGCACCACGGGGATCAAATCACTATTCTTGATGTGCGGCGACGATTTGTAAAGATTCGAACGCCGAGCGGGGTGGAAGGCTGGACCGACTCTCAGGACCTCCTTAATCCGAATGAGATGCAGCGCATCCAAAAGGAAAGGGGAGAGGCAAAGACTCTTCCGTCACAAGGAATCGCGACGGCGTATGAGGCCCTGAACATGCACCTCGATCCAAGCCGCAAGTCCCCAGCATTTACCCAGCTACCAGAGGGAGCGCCTGTCAGCATCCTGGCGCGCCGTCTTACTGCAAAGAACGCAGCCCCGCCCAAGGCCCCGATTGTTTTTGAAAGGGCGAAACCACAGTTGCGGAAACGCAGCCGGTCATCCAGGGTGGCTTTGAGGCAGCCACCGTCTCCACCACCGCCCGGTCCGCCCGCGAACTGGAGAAAGCCCTGGGGGGATGAGGATTCTGAAGAAACGGAACACGACCTGTCGCAGAACTCCAAGAATCCAAAAGCAGCGTTGGCGGAGAAGCCACCAATCCTTGAATCCTGGAACCTGGTGAGAACGAAAGACGATCGTATCGGCTGGGTGCTCTCCCGCAACCTGATGATGTCGATACCGGATGAGGTCGCGCAATATGCGGCCGGCAAGCACATCACGTCTTACTTCGAACTCGGCACTGTTCACGATGACAAGCAGGGGCCGAAGCATGATTGGTTGTGGACCACTGTTTCAGACGTTGAGCCAGCGGATTTCGATGCCTGGCGCGTTTTCACCTGGAACAGGAGGCGTCATCGATATGAGACCGCTTACCGGCGGCATGATCTCGAAGGCTATTTCCCCGTGCACGTCGAGCCGGCAGAGCCGTCTGTCCCAGGCCGCTTGTTCAAAATGATCACGCGTGATGACGATGGTAAGCTTCGGCGACGCAGCTATCGATTCGACGGATTGCTGGTCCACCTGATCGCGACCGAGGATTACCAGTCTGGCGTTTCAGCCGATTTATCCGGTTCCGTTAGGAACGGAGCAAAGCAGCCGGAAGCGAGAAACAAAGAAAGTTGGCTCGCTCGCTTGAAGCAACGGTTCTTCAATAAAAAATAGCCGGCGTCGCGCTTAAGTGTCTTCGATCTTGCCTGCGATCTCTACGCGGTCCATAGCCAGAAACTGCTTGACGTGTGCATTTTCACACGTTTCGAGCTTGCTTACGGGCCCGAAGTAAATGGCTTCGCCCTTGTAAAGGAACATCACAGAATCCGCCACTTTTCGCATGAGATCAATATCATGCGTCACCACCACAGACGTCAACTTCATGTCTTTTTTCAGCCTCAGCATGAGATTGCTGAGGTGGTCGGACATGATCGGATCGACCATAGTCGTTGGCTCGTCGTACAAGATGCACTCTGGCTGGGCGGCCAGTGCTCTCGCAATCGCCACGGCCCGTTTATAACCAGTCGCCAAATCACCGGGATACTGCCCTTGCACATCCACGAGATCAACCTTCTTCAGCAGGTCGCAGACGAGCTTCTCTTTATACTTGGCGTCGTAGTCTTCTCGTGTCTCAAGGGAAAACTCGACATTTTCGCCAACCGTGAGAGAGTCAAAAAGCGCCCCCGACTGAAACACCATCGTCACTTTTTTCCTGATCGTTCTAAGCTGATCCTCAGACATGTTCGTAATGTCGGTATTGGCGACGATCACCTGCCCGCTATCGGCTTTCAAAAAACCCATGATATGGCCGAGACTCACGGATTTGCCCACGCCGCTGCGCCCGATGATTGCGAGAGTCTGACCGGCATCGACATAAAAGCTGACGTCTTTCAGAACCGGATGATCGAATGTCTTGAAGACGTTGCGAAATTCGATATAGTGCGGAAAACCGTTCGATTCCATCAGCCCGGGTGCGCGGACTCCTTCAATTGAGACGCCTGCCAATGCTGCCACTCCTCGGGCGTATTCACATTTTCGATCGTCGAGTTGACGGATACATAGGCGGTTGGCAGCTCGGTCAAAAGGCGCATCACTTTCGAACGGCCCGATTCGAGCGCCCGTCGCACAACCGGCAGACAGGTGTTCCTCCAAACGCCGCACAGCGGATGTATCATGCCCGTCGCGTCCTTCAAAACGAAGCAATCGCTACTACCTGATCGAGCTTCGGTGATGAGAGCCGCGAGCCACTCCATCCGAAGGTTCGGCATGTCACAGGCGACGATCAGGTTCCATTCACCGCGTCCCGTAGCGAGGGCTGTCTCGATACCCGCGAGCGGGCCCTGGGACTCCCGCAAGTCGTCAAAGCACTCAAACGGTAAATCACGATATCGTTGCATCTCACCGACCAAGGCGACATTCCCAGCGAAAGATCGGACCTTCGCCGCGATGTCCTCCACCAGCAGGCACGACTCGACAGGCAGCCGGGCTTTATCACGTCCCATTCGTGAACTATGGCCTCCAACTAGGACGAAACCGGCCAAATGCATGCCCGATTATCGCATCGCATGACGGTTTTTTCCGGGTATAATTGGGAGAACAAACCTAGGGTCTTTTGTCTTTATGCGCTTTTGCGCCCGGCCAGTGCTCCAGTTGATCCGTTGTGTTGGCTTCGTCCCAGCGGAGGGAAAGTTGTAACCTCTACCTCGATGAGTCGCCTCCCCCTCTACACACTCGGTTGGGTCCTACCTGGCTTCTTTCTTTTTGCGAATGCGGGTTCACCCGAAACGAACTCTACTATTTCTCAACGTGTCCAGGCCATTCGGTTCTGGTCTTTTGGCGACGTCACGCGTGTTGCAATCCAAACTCAAGGCGACTATAGACTTTTCTCGGATCAAATCGAAAAACCGCCGCGAGTCTACTTCGACTTGACCGGTGTCCGGCCGCCTGTTGCCCGCCACGGAGTTCAAACAATCAATATTAAGGATCGGCTTGTAAAGCAAATCCGAGTGGCTGAGGTTACGCCAGGCAAGACACGCATCGTCTTCGACCTGCAGGGGCCGGTCGATGTTGTATCGTCGCAGTTGGTGAATCCGGACCGGCTCATGATCGAGCTTCGTCCGCGGTCGCAAACAAGCAAGCCGCCAGTCTCAACAGCGCACAGCAACTCAGGGTCGCAGAAAATCGATCTTTCGAGCAGCGGTGAAAGCGTGGCGAGGCCGGGTGGCTCAGCAAGCCAGTCCGCATCACGGCATGGGAACGCTGCTTCGCAGAAAACGGTTTCGCCGATTGTCGTTGTCTCCAACAGCGCCTCCAGGATGCCCGATGTCAATCAGGATGAACCATCGGGAGATCAGGTTGTGCCAGGAGCCGGAGCTTCGTCCGCGATACATGAAGCGTCATCTCCACAAGTGCCGCTTGCAGTCACCAGCGCTCCTTCGGTAGCAGGAAACATGAAGGCCGATTCTGCATCCGGGAGCGCCATGGTCGCTTCTCGCGAGACGGCGCCTGACGGCCTGTCTTCGCCCTCGGGAACGGCGAGTCCTGCCAAACGCAATAGCAGCGGGGACCGGTCACTGGTGCGCGTGCTCGGACTGAAGCTAGGCCGCGTAGTCATTGACCCAGGGCATGGCGGACACGACACCGGCACGATAGGTCCTGGCGGGCTCATGGAAAAGGATCTGGTCCTGGATGTCGCGCTTCGGTTGGGAAAACTGGTTACGCAGCAGATGAGCGCGCAGGTGGTCTATACACGTTCAGGTGACGTTTTTATACCGCTCGAACAGCGCACGCAGATCGCCAATAATGAGAAGGCCGATCTGTTCATTTCAGTTCACGCCAATTCCTCTCCCGATTCGCGGGCTACCGGCGTTGAGACTTTCTACTTCAATCTCACTTCAGATAAGGTAGGCCTGGATTTGGCGACACGCGAGAATGCATCCTCGGTGAGTTCCATTTCAGACCTGAACGACTTGCTGCACAAGGCGGTACTCGAGAACAAGCTTGAAGAATCGCGGGACTTTGCCCAAAAGGTTCAATCCGCGTTGTGGGCCTCCTCGGTCAAGATAAACTCGCGCTCGCGCGACCGGGGCGTGCGTCAGGCGCCCTTCGTTGTTCTAATTGGAGCAAGCATGCCCTCGATTCTCGCCGAAGTTGGCTTCGTTTCAAATCCCCACGACGAGCGATTGTTGAGGCGAACGGATCAGCGCCAGAAGATCGCGGAAGCTTTGCTTAAGGGTGTTTCGCAATACGCCAGCACTCTCAGCCATGTACAGATGGCGCGCGTCCACGACCAGTAGAAATAGCGCGCGCCGGTGCTTCCCGGCAGATGCCTCGCTCGCTTCGCCGCACAAAGTTAACAAGATGCTGCGAATATTCCGAAGCACATTCCGTTTCTATCTTCTTTAGAGCGTTTTCCAATTTGAGCCCTGAACGATAAAGAATTCGATACGTTTTCTTTATGGCTGCTATATCCGCAGAAGAGAAACCGGCGCGCTTCAAACCCACGATATTTACACCTTTGGCGGCGGCATTGAAGTCGGAGTAAAGGAAAAACGGTGGCAGATCGCTATTCACGCGAGAATTTCCTCCGACCATGGCGAGGCGACCGATCTTTGAGTACTGATGTACCACGACTCCGCCCGAAATAAATGCCTGGCTTTCGATTTCCACATATCCGGCGATCAGCGCGCAACTCGCGACTATGATTCCGTCACTCAGTTTGCAATTGTGAGCGATATGCCCGGAAGTCATGATGTAATTGTCGTCGCCGATTCTTGTTTCTGATTCCGGTTGCGTTCCGCGAGAGATCGTGTAGTGTTCGCGGATTTTGTTGCGGTTGCCGATGTAAAGGTAGCTGCGCTCACCCGTGAAATTCTTATCGAGAGGATCAGTACCAAGTACCGTTCCGGCGGAAATTTCGTTTTCGTCCCCAATCTTGGTCCAGCGCTTCACGTAAACGTGCGGCTCAATGAGGCACTGCGCGCCGATTGTCACGTCGGCCTCGATGACCGAAAACTCCCCGATGCGCGTGCCCGGGCCGACCATGGCCCGCGAATCCACTTTGGCCGTGGGCGCAATATAGGCAGACGGATCGACCGGCATCATGATAAGTATGGGGCATGCCTGCCCTTACGGTCGCAGAGCTTGCTACTGCCTGCGAAGGCATCACGCAAGGAGCGATAGACAAAACGATTCGCGGAGCCAACAGTCTGGAAGCGGCCGGACCAGACGAACTGTCTTTCGTTTCAAACAAGAAGGCCGCACGGGCCGCAGCCGATTCGCGCGCAGGCTGCCTGATCGTGTCCCACGCGTTTGATGTAGCCGGGGATTGGTCTTTGATACGCGTTGAAGACCAGCGCAGCGCATTCGCCCGCGCACTGGCGAAGCTGTATCCGGCGCAACGGCCCGCACCGCGCATTCACACATCTGCGATCATTGCCGATTCCGCTCATGTCGCGCCCGACTGCTACATCGGCGCACACAGTGTGATCGGATCAAATGCCCGCATCGGTCCTGGTTGCATTATTTACGACGGTTCGCACATTGGAGATCATGCCGTGATCGGCGAGCAGACTACCGTTCACCCTCATGTGACGATTTATCCTAATGTCCAAATCGGCGCACGGGTGATCCTGCATGCCGGTTGTGTGATCGGAGCTGATGGCTTCGGTTTCGTACTGACCGGCGAGCACTATGAAAAGTTTCCGCAAGTCGGGACTGTTCGAATCGAGGACGATGTGGAAATCGGAGTGAATTGTTGCGTGGATCGCGCTGCGCTGGGAGTCACTATCATTGGCAAAGGCACGAAGCTCGATAATCTCGTACACATCGCCCACAATTGCCTAATAGGAAAGCACGTCGTGATTGCGGCCCAGACTGGTCTTGCGGGAGGGGTGGTCGTGGAAGACTATGCAGTGATTGGTGGCCAGGTAGGTGTTGGCGAAAAGGCTACCATCGCGGCGAAGGCAGTGGTCGGGTCCGGCGCGGGCATACTGAGCTTTCAAAAAGTGCGCGCTGGAGAACCCGTCTGGGGCACCCCGGCGCGACCGCTACGCCAGCATCTGAAAGGTCTTGCTCACGTGGCAAAACTTCCTGAGATGAGAGATACGCTTCGGAAGATCGAGAAGCTGCTCGATTCCCGTTAAAGAAAGAGGTCGGAGCCGTGCCAGTTTAGGCGCTGGCGCTTGCTCGACTGAGAATGCGACTGGCCCGCTCGACCAGCGCGCGAATGTGGTGAAGGTGTCGCCGTGTCCGCTCGTTTTCCTCGATGATCTCCAGATAGTATGCGAGCGAATCTATCGCACCTAGTGGTTGGCTCAGCTCGTGCACGAGCTCGCCTACGCAAACAGGATCAACACCTGTTCTGCGCTCATCCCCAGTGTTCCTGGGTGGAAAATTTTCCACGCACGTCGAGAGATGAGAAACAGCGTTATTCATGATTACTTGGATTCGGGAGTTTGGATCGACATCGGCCACTTACCTCCGAAGGATCCAACCGTCTGATTGTGGCGCTGATCCGCTCCCGAGTCAATAGAATTTCTCATCAAAAGTTTTGCGCTTTCGAGCATAGCGCTCTGGCCTCGTCAGTAGTACTGAGCTGTGTTATTCTCAGGACGTAAAAGGCGGGCACGGGCCTGTGGCGCAGTTGGGAGCGCGCTTCCATGGCATGGAAGAGGTCGAGAGTTCGAATCTCTCCAGGTCCACCAAGCTACCCTGCCAAACTCACAAGCGGAAGCATCACCCACCCTTCGCGGACTTATCCGGATTCATGCAGCTAAAATCCTCGGGTCCGAATATTTGGCGAATTTCCGTCTCGCCTTCCCATTCCGGCCAGTGCTTTTTATGCAGTTCCATGAAACGCAATGCGCCATCTAACGCCTCTTCTTTGGATTTCAACTCGAACATAGCGAATCCGCCAATAACTTCCTTCGATTCGCTGAAAGGGCCATCAATCACATCAAGCTTTCCCCCAGCGACCCGGACGCGCGTTCCCATCGCTGTCGGGGCAAGTCCACCGGTGAATATCATCTGACCCCCGCTCGTTGCCTCGGCCGACATTTGGCCGATTGCGTCCATGAGCGGTTTGGGCGGAGGCCCTGAGTTCTCCCGTGATTTGACCAGCATCATAAATCGCATCTTGTTCTCCTTTTCAATAGGCCTTTGAAACCGGCCTCTGCTTGGACGTCGAATGAGTCGGAAACAGATCGACAGCAATAAAAACTTTTTTTGGTGAGAAATTGTCGGGGATGCTGCACAAAACGAGGAAGCGCTCCTAGACTCGCCGCAGCCTGATTCTTTGCACACCATGCTCCTCGCTCTTTTCCAGAATCAAGTGGGCACGCTCCCGCGTCGGTTGAATATTTTCCCGCAAGTTGACCAGGTTGATATCGCGCCAGATTTCGCGTGCCGTTTCGACGGCTTCGCTCTCGGTAAGCGCGGCATAGCGGTGAAAATAAGAGGACTCGTTTTGGAATACGGTCTCCCGCAGCCGTAGGAAACGTTCCACGTACCAGCGCTCTACGGTTGCCTCGGCGGCATCGAGGTAAATAGAAAAGTCGAAGAAATCGGACACAAATAAACGCGACGAATTGCGCGCCGTGCCGGGCGATTGCAGCACATTCAATCCTTCGAGAATCAAAATCTCCGGCTGATCTATTTCTTGCGACGCGCCTGGAACAATATCGTAATAGAGGTGTGAATAGACGGGGGCGAAAACTCTCGCAAGGCCAGCTTTGATGTCGGCCAGAAAATTAAGTAACCGGCGCTGGTCGTAACTTTCCGGAAAGCCTTTTTTTTTCATGAGTCCGCGGCTCTCGAGGATGGCGTTCGGGTACAAGAACCCATCCGTTGTCACCAGGTCGACTCTTGCGTGATCTTTCCACTGGGCAAGGCACGCCCGCAGGACGCGGGAAAATGTACTCTTTCCGACTGCCACGCTCCCGCCGATCCCGATGATATATGTGACTTTTTGCGGCGTCGACGAGCCGAGGAATTGCCGCCTGGCCTCATAAAGATGCTGAACCGCCGCCACGTGGAGATTCAGCAGCCGCGAAAGAGGCACCAGGATGTCCTCTACCTCGCCAAGTGAGACTTGCTCGTTGATTCCTCGCAGCGAGTTCAGATCTTCCTCGCTCAGGAGAAGGGGCGTGTTGGCTCGCAACGCCTTCCAGTGTTCGCGGGTGAAATTGATGTACTTGCTGATCGAATCGGCCGTGGCGATCGTCGTCGTTTTCAAATCCGGAGTCCGGGCTCGTTTTATCTTACAGAGTTTGTTTCGAAACGCGTTAAGATGGAATTAGTGAATGCCCACTAAGCCGATCGGCTTTTGAGCAACGTCGTTCGTAACCGTTTCGAGAACAGCAAGAAGGAAGCTTATCTCATTGAACGAATCCAAAGCGCAGCGAACCGAGCGCCTGAAAATTGAGAAGAACCCATGGGATGCGCTCGAGGAGATACGCGCATTTGCCCGCCAGGGGCGAAATAGCGTTCTGCCAGAATGGGCCGGCCTTTACTTCAAATGGTGGGGCATTTATACACAGGGCGACGGACTCGGCGTGCTAGGCGGAAAGGGTGGCGAAGGCAAGGCAAGCGAATACTTCATGCTTCGCATTGCCATCCCGAATGGCCGTCTGAGCTCGTCTCAGCTGCGCGCGATTGGAGATATCAGTCGCGATTACGGGCGCGATCTGGTGGATATCACCACTCGTCAAAGCATACAACTTCATTGGCTTCCGATAGAAGTTATCCCCGAGGCAATTGACCGGCTTCACGCGGTTGGGCTTTCACCGAGGGGCGCGTGCGGAGACGTGGTCCGCAACATCACCGGTTGTCCCTTGGCTGGCGTCGCCGAAGACGAAATAGTTGATGCATCTCCGGTGGCCTTCGAAGCGGCGAAACTCCTGGCCGGTAATCCCGACTTCTATAATCTTCCGCGGAAATTCAAGATTTCGATCACTGGTTGTCCGGTTTGGTGCTCCTATCCGGAAATAAATGATATCGGTCTTACGCCGGTGCGTCGGGGTAAGGAAGTCGGATTTTCGGTCCGCGTCGGGGGAGGCCTGTCGTGTGACCCCCATCTGTCTGTGCGGCTGGATGCATTTGTGCCGCAAGATCGTGCTGTAGCTGTCATAAGAGGAATCACCGAAATTTTTCGCGACCAGCAGGGCTTACGCGAGCATCGCGACCGGGCACGCTTGAAGCACCTGTTTCTGCGCGAAGGGTGGACTGCGGAGAGATTTCTTGACGAGTTGCATGGCCGCTTAGCATTCCACCTCGATCCGGCTGTTGAGGAGACCGTCCCGACCGGTGTACTACGCGACCATGTCGGCGTGCACCGGCAAAAGCAGGCGGGCCAATATTACGTAGGCGCGGCTGTGCTGCGTGGCCGTCTCTCAGGCGATCAACTGCGAGCCGCGGCCGACCTGGCGGAGCGGTTTGGCAATGGCGATCTGAGGACCACCATCATGCAGAACCTGCTTTTTCTGAATGTTCCGCAGGCAAATCTGAACACGCTTGTCGAAGAACTAGCGGCAATCCAGCTTCAAGTTGAAGGATCGGCGTTCTGGCGCGGCACTATTACGTGTACAGGAACTGAGTTTTGTAAGCTGGCGATCACGGAAACCAAGGAGTTTGCGCGCTGGCTGGTGGATGAAATGGATGCCCGTCTTCCCGCGTTCGATCAGCAGCTCCGACTGCACATAACCGGCTGTCCGAACAGCTGCGGGCAGCATTGGATTGCCGATATTGGCATAGAAGGTAAGAAGATCAAGCACAATGGCGCGCTGGTCGATGCCTACTATTTTTGCGTAGGCGGTGGGGTTGGCGCGCACGCTGCAGTGGCTCGTCCGGTAGGCTATCGATGCCCTGCTACTGAAATCCCCGAGGCCCTGGAACGTCTCCTGAGTTCTTACCTGGTTCAGCGGCACGGTGAAGAGAGCCTCCAGAGTTTCTTTAGAAGCCGTAGCAACGACGAGTTGCGCGCTCTGCTTGCAGGGCAGCAGATGAATCCTGTGGAGCGAGATGCGGCGGCATGCCGAGTACCGGCAGGAGTTGCAGGATGAACCAGCAGCCTCCGCTGCTGCCTGTTTTCATGAAGATGAAGGGCCGGCCGTGCCTGGTGGTTGGCGGGGGACGCATCGCGCTCGAAAAAATCCGCGTTCTGCTCGAATCGGAAGCGCTCATTCGCGCGGTTGCTCCCGAAACAATCGATGAGGTTCGTGAGTTGGCCGAACAGAAGCACATCCACTTGCGCGTTAAAAAATACGATCCATCGGATCTCGACGATGTCGCCCTGGTGATTGCTGCTACCGACAGTGCGCGCCTCAACCATCGAATCTATGGAGAGGCCGTCGCACGCGGTCGCTTAGTCAACGTGGTGGACGACCCCGCCTACTGCGACTTTTACTTTGCTTCCATCGTACGGCGCGGCTCGCTTCAGGTCGCAATTTCAACCGCAGGCGAGAGCCCCGCGTTCGCGCAACAGCTCAAACATGAGATTGACGAAGCATTACCGGCTGATATGGGCGCCTGGCTGGCCCATCTCGGCGAGACACGCCGCCACGTGAACCGTGTGGTTGAATCTGGTCCGCGTCGCGTTGCGCTGCTGCGTGAACTAGCTCGCCGCGAGGCATGCGAACCGGCAACGTGCCCCTGCCGTTCTCTTGTATGATTCAAGCGGTAAAGGGAACTGTATACCTAGTCGGCGCCGGGCCTGGTGATCCAGGCCTTCTCACCCTTCGCGCAGCTTCGCTTCTCGAGACAACTGACGTGATCTATCACGACGACCTCGTCTCCAAGGAAGTCCTCCAGCTTGCTCGCGAGACGGCTCTGGTCATCAGTGTCGGCAAACGCTGCGGAACGAAACGCGTTACACAACTTGAGATCAATAGCAAACTCGTCGATAGTGCGCGAAGGGGCTTGAGTGTCGTGCGCCTGAAAAGCGGCGACCCATTGATTTTTGGTCGGGCGGCAGAGGAGCTTGAGGCTTTGGCGGCCGCGGGAGTACCCTGCGAGGTCATTCCCGGGATCTCGGCTGCGACCGCTGCCGCTGCTGCGCTGCAATGCTCGTTAACCAATCGCGATATCGCTTCAAGCGTGCTGTTTACGACGGGACATCACGCCGGGATGCAAAATGGCGATCTCTCGCCAACGCGCATTGTGTACATGCCTGGGACCCATTTGCGGGAACACGCTGAGAAGTGGTTACGAGACGGTCTATTGCCCGAAATGCCCTGCGCTCTGGTCAGTCGGGTGTCGCAGCCCGATCAGGCGATTTTTCGAACCACGCTTGGCGAGCTGGCTGCTGCGCCCGTTCCGGCAAGTCCCGCAGTTCTGCTCGCAGGGTGGGCCCTCGATCAGCACCATGAATTCCGCGGCTTCGACCTGAAACGCGTTCCGAGCGAAATCGGGTTTCCTACGCTCTCTTCTTGCGAATAACCTCTGCCGATTGTTCAGCCGCGGCATAAACGAGCAGGCCCATTTTGGGAGAGGAAGGCACGATATCGGGATAAAGACCGCGCTCTTCGAGGGCCTCGTTCATGATCGGTCCGACCGAAGCAATCGCTACGTACTCGTCGAGTGCTGCATGCACTTCCGAGGCCAGTCCCTGTTCCTCAGCGATTGCGAAAAGGTGCTCGAGTTGCACTCCCGAGGTAAATAGAACAGTATCTATGTTGCGCTGCGCGAGCCTGAGAACTGCTTGCTGTAAGGGCGCAAGATCTTCCGGCAAATCCCATCGATAGAAGGCAAACGTTTCCACTTGCGCGCCGAGGCGTTCCAGTTCAGCAACGAACTGTGGATTCGGCCGCCCATATTCTTGTACCGCGAGCCTCCGCTCGCTTCGAGCCGCGACCGCTTGGACGATTTGCCGCCACGTATTTGGTTCAGGAATCGTGACGTCCGGAGTAATTCCGGAAGCGCGCAGAACTGCAGTCGGTTTGGGGCCACGGGCGAGAAGTTTCACGTGTCGCAGCGCATCGTCCGCCCTCGCGGATCCAAAAGAAGAGATTATGACGTCGCGCCAAAATGACAAACCGACGCCTGTCATGAGGATGAGCATCTCACATGCTCCGCTTTCCAGACGTTCGAGCATGCGGAACGCGTCTGTATGATCGGCTAACGCACGTTCTTTGACGGAAGGAGCGACAAAAGCCTCGCCTCCCTGTTTTCGAATCAGGGTTTCGATTTCGCCTGCGCGCCGGCTCTCCAGGCTGAGAACTCGGAGACCGGCGAAAGACATACCTCCATCTTGCCAGCTTGATTCAGAACAAGAGCTTTAATCCGAATTGGATCTGCCGCGAAGTCGTAGATGTCGCGGTGATCACACCCGCTGTTGCCGATGGCACCGAGGAGGTCGAGGTGAACACGACGGGATTGGGGGTTGAGAAATTTGAATGGTTCAGCGCATTGAAAAACTCTGCCCGGAACTGCAGCCTCACTCTTTCCGTGATGTTAGTGTTCTTCAAAACGGAGGCGTCGAAAGTAACGATGCCGGGGCCAATCAGAATATCGCGGCCCACGTTCCCGTATGTTCCGTTCGGCGGCGTCAGAAAGGCCGCCGGATTGAAGTAGCGATTCGGCGAACCCAGAGTCAGATTTCCTGAAAATGCCGGATTCCAGGAGGGCCGGATCGGATTTCGGCTGTCGCCATTGTTGGTGGGGTTGAAACCCAGCTGTGGAGTGAAAGGGAGACCGGATTGAACGGTTTGGATGGCGCTGATACTCCAGCCGCTCGCAAGCCGGTCACGCCAGCCGCTCGCACCACTGAAGAAATGTTTGCCGCGCCCGAACGGAAGTTCGTAGGAGCCGTTGATGGTCGCGAGATGACGGACGTCAGTTGTTGCCAATCCCCAATCCCATTTCGGGTTCAGCGGAAACATAACGAATCCGGGCGCGTTCGAAGCTACACTGCTGTTCCAGGCCGTGCCGTTATCGAGGCTTTTTGAGAATGTGTAAGCGCCACGAATTTGAAAACCGCTGCTAAATCTTCTGTTCAGGTCAAGTTGCAATGCGTTGTAAGAACTCAAACCGTTCGAAGACCACGAAGTGGTATTTGCCACCTTCGGGTTACTAAGCGGCGCATTCTTCGGGTAGTAGATGGTGCCTGCTGCCAGCGATGCCGGGCAAGGCGCAGCCGGGCAGACCGTAGGAAATGGTTCGTTAGCATCGATTGAAAGGATCTGGTGATAGCCGTGAGAACCGACATATCCGGCGGAGAGTGTCGTTTCAGGGGCGATCTCCTGCTGCACCTTAAAAGTCCACGTCAGCACTGTCGGCGTGTAGGCATCCGGCTGAATTCCGCTTGGCGAGATCAGACCTCCGACAGGAAGTGGCGAGCCCGGCACGATCTGAAGCTGCGACAACGGAACGTTCTTTAAGGTTTGCGTGGTGTTGAAGGGAGCGGTCTGATCCAGCCGATAATCGAGATTATCGAGCAGCATGCGATAGATGCCAAAACCTCCCGTGATCACCGTCTTGCTTTTTCCAAACGGATCCCAGGCGAACCCAAATCGCGGCTCGGGCAGGAACTTCGCGCGGTTAACGGTAAAAACAGACGTCGCAATGCGCGGATCGGTTTGGATCACGCCGTTCTGAAACAGGTAATTGGATCCACGGCCGTGCGCCTCGTTCCAACCGTCGGTTGATTCAAATCGAAAGCCGATGCGCAATTCGAGCGAACGAGTAGGCCGGATTGCATCCTGTACAAAGCCAGCGCCCTGTAGCGATCGCCAGCCGAGCGGCGTAGGGGCCGGAATAACCGTGAAGGTCGATACGGCTCCCTGTAGAAAACCAGCGAGACTACCGAAGGATGCCTGGCCGTATTGATACTGAGCTAAGTTGTCGTTGGCCTGGACTCGCTGCAGCCAAACGCCCGCTTCGATCTGGTGAATGCCTTTCGTGATCTCAATATGGTCGTCGTAGGTAAAAAGGTTGCGAACGGCGGCCAGGTTGCTTCCGGCGTTTGTTCCGCCGACCGTGATTTGCGAAGCTCCATTCAGAGCAGTGCCGCCACCGATGACTACCGCTCCGATCGGCGAGCCTTCCACCCATCCGGGGACGTCAACCGGCGTCGATCCCGTGAAAAAGTAATTAGCGCGAGAGAATCCAAAGCGCGCCGTATTCAGCACACGCGGGGAGAAAACGTGCTGTTCCTGGATACTCGCTACCTGTTCTCTCAAATTCTCCTGAACTCGACTCAGCGGATTTGCCGAGGGGGTATCGTCAGCGCTGTCATCGATCGTGTATACGGCGAAGAGCGTGTCGCGATCCGAGATATTGTAGTCAGCCCGTGTTGTTCCGAAATCTTCACGGATCGTCTGCAGCGGGTTGCTGTAGGCGAGACCGATACCGCCGCCGAGACTGGGACCGTTCTGTAAAGGCCAAAGCGAAAGCAAGCTTGCGGCGCTTGGATTCAGGCCCACATAGGTAAGCTTTCCACTCGCATTCGGGAGGTAGCCCGCACGTGCGTTGTTGTCGGGCACGAAGGTTACGTCGCTCAGGCCGAGGTGCTGCTGAAATCCTTCGTAGTTTCCGAACAAAAAAAGCTTGTTCTTCTTGATCGGGCCGCCCAACGACCCTCCGAACTCATTCCGTTGAAACTGGGGGATCGACTTTGCGTCGAAGAAATTCCGCGCATCGAAATCGTTGTTGCGCAGAAACTCATAAAGAGATCCGTGCAACTGGTTCGTGCCCGAAGCGGTTACGATGCTGATCTGCGCACCCGGACGTTTGCCGTATTCTGCTCCGTAGGTATCGGTAACAACGTTGAATTCGCGGACCGCCTCAACACCTAACAACTGGCCGCTTGCGCCTCCCGGCGTGTTGTTAATTTCCGACGCGCCGGTGTATTCGATGCCGTTAAGAAGGAAAAGATTTTCCTGCGGACGGTGTCCGGAGACAGCAAACATGTTGCCGACCGCCGAGTTTGAAGTTCCTACTCCACCTGAACGCTGAGATGTGTAATTCACGGTTCCAGGATTGAGGGTCATCAACTGGTCGTAGCTTCGTCCATTCAGCGGAAGCTCCTTCACCTGGCGCTCGTTGACCAGGCCGGAGGTCTGTTGGGTGGTGACGCTCACCGTATCGGGATGCTCCTCAACCGTGACCGTCTGGCGGATCTCTCCTACCGGCAGGACGAAGTCAACTTGCGAGGCCTGACCAACAACCAGGTTGATTCCGGTCTTGACTTCAGTTTCGAAGCCATCCTTCGCTGCGGAAATCCGATAGGATCCGATCGCGATGGACGGGATACTATAGCGGCCGGCCGCGTCCGTAATCAGAGTTCGTGCACTTCCGGTTTCGTCATTTGTGATCAATACCTTAACAGCCGTCACCGCCGCACCGGACTCGTCTGTCACGATGCCATGAATGGACCCGCCCACCACTTGTGCGAGCAGTAAGGCGGAACTCGCAAGGGCCCAAATGTAAAAACGAAGCCAGAACTGCATATTCTCGATAGAGATTAACATTTTTCTGCCTCTCCGGTCAAGGAATTCACATCGGTTTACTAGGGAATCGTGGTACGCTGCAAAGGAATGAGCAATGCGAGCTATTTGAAACAGCTCGAGGCCGAGAGTATTCACATCTTCCGGGAGGTTGTCGCGGAATGCGCCCGGCCGGTTTTACTGTACTCCATCGGCAAGGACTCGTCGGTGCTTGTCCGGCTGGCCCAAAAGGCATTCCACCCCGGTCCGATACCGTTTCCGCTGTTACATGTGGATACGGGATACAAATTTCGCGAGATGATCGAGTTTCGTGACCGGTTCACCGCCGAACTGGGCGTACGTCTGATCGTTCAGACGAATCGCGCGGCTCTGGACGAGGGAGCGAATCCGTTCGCCTGGGGAACGCAGCGGTGCTGCGGAGCGCTCAAGACCGGCGCCCTGCTCAGCGGCCTGCGGGATGGGAATTTTGACGCGGCGATAGGCGGCGCTCGCAGAGATGAAGAGCGCTCTCGTGCGAAGGAGCGGGTTTTCTCATTTCGTGATGCCCGTGGGCAGTGGGATCCACGCAATCAGCGCCCGGAGCTCTGGAATCTATTCAACACACAGGTTCATGCGGGCGAGAGCCTACGAGTTTTTCCCCTTTCAAACTGGACCGAACTCGACGTCTGGCAATACATTCAAGCGGAAAACATTCCGGTGGTGCCCCTGTATTTTGCGAAGCTCAGGCCCATGCTTGTCAGGGGCGACTCGCTCCTTCCGATAGAACAGCCATTTGTTCCGCGCCTGCCAGGCGAAGAGCCGAAAATGGTTATGTGCCGTATGCGTTCTCTGGGTTGCAGCCCTTGTACGGGGGCAATCCGCTCCGAAGCCGATACCGTTCCCGCAATCATCGAGGAGTTGATGGCGGTGAAAAGGTCAGAGCGGCAGAATCGTGTTATCGATCACGATCAGGATGGATCGATGGAGATCAAGAAGCAGGAGGGCTACTTCTAAGTGGCAACTGCCCATCTTATGCCGGTCATGGGCGGCTTTGACGCCATGCTTCAAGGCGAGCAAGAGAAGGAACTGCTTCGTTTTACGACCGCAGGAAGCGTGGACGACGGGAAATCGACGCTAATCGGCCGGCTGCTTTATGATTCCAGGAACGTTTACGACGATCAGCTCGAATCTGTAAGCAAGGCCTCCGTGGGCCGTAACGCGGGGGCGATCGACTTTTCATTACTAACGGACGGCTTGAGGGCCGAGCGCGAACAGGGCATCACGATCGATGTAGCTCATCGCTACTTCGCGACTGCCAAACGTAAATTCATCATTGCGGACACGCCCGGCCATGAACAATACACACGGAACATGGTCACCGGCGCATCGACGGCGGATCTCGCCATTGTGCTCGTAGATGCACGCAAAGGTCTACTGCCGCAATCGCGCCGGCATGCATACATCGCTTCGCTCCTGGGACTTGAGCATCTGGTAGTGGCCATTAACAAAATGGACCTTGTCGAGTATGACGAAGCCGTGTTTCGAGCTATTGAAAACGATTTTCGCGAGTTTCTGGCTTCATTTCGAACGCTGGAGCCGTTCTTTATACCGATCAGTGCTCTGGAGGGCGACAACGTTGTCCTTCGAAGCGATAGGATGCGTTGGTATAAAGGCCCGGCTCTTCTCGAATACCTGGAGTGGGTGCCGGTCGAGACCGCCCCTCGCCAAGCCGCATTTCGTTTTCCCGTGCAGCGTGTCGTGCGGCCGAATCAGTTCTTTCGGGGATATGCGGGAACGGTAGCATCGGGAGAAGTACGGCCCGGCGATGCGATAATCATTCAACCTTCGGGTAAGACCACCCGTGTGGCCACCATTTCGACTTTTGATGGCGATCTGGAGGCAGCCCTCGCCGGCCACTCCGTTACCCTGACTCTCGAAGAGGAGATCGACGTCGCTCGCGGGGACACAATCGCCGCTGCGGGCGACCCTGCGCAGACCGCGTGCGCATTCGAAGCGACTCTGGTCTGGCTGAACGAAGCTCCGGCGGTCCTGCACAAGCGTTATCGCATCAAGCACAACACGCGGCAGGGTTGGGCTGAAATCAAGACGATCGAATATCGAGTCAACATCAACACGCTTGACCGGGAGATTGCCGGTGAGCTTCATATGAATGCGATAGGAGTTGTGCGCTTGGAGACTTCCAGGCCGCTCGCGTTTGACCCCTATGTATTCAACAGGACGACGGGAAGCTTCATACTGATCGATCCGGCAACAAATGCGACGGTCGCGGCCGGACTCATCTTGCACAGCGCGGAGCGTTCGGCGCAGTCCTCGTTTGCGGAATACGAGTTTGGCTGGGCACTGGTCGACGGCTCGGTTGTAATATCGGCGCTTGATGACAGCTTCACGTCGGAAGACGTGGACGGCGTGCAGCAGATTATTCATGATCCCGAGGCTGCCGAACTGCTGCGGAGCCTGTTGCATCGTCTGAAGATTGTTCCGCGCAAGGAGAGCACCTCGTGATTTCTCAAGTCATCGGAAGTAAGGCGGACGAAGCGCGAGAGATCGTTCTCGAAGCCCTGCGCGCAAGCGGCAGTAAGTGTGTCACGTGCAGTTTTCAGACCGAAGACATGATAGTGGTCGAGCTGGTGCGCGAGCATGTGCCGGACATACCAGTGTTATTTCTCGAGACCGGTTACCACTTTCCGGAAGTCTATAAGTACCGGGATGACATGACCAGGCGCTACGGTCTCAATCTCGTTAATGTTGTCCCGCGACAATCGTTGCAGGAGCACGAGGCCGCTTTCGGCCTTCTCCACCAGACGAAGCCCGATGAATGCTGCAAACTTCGTAAAGTGGGGCCTTTGTTTGAGGCGCTCGAGAATTATGACGTTTGGTTCACCGGACTGCGCCGCGTTCAGTCTCCGACACGAGCCAATTTGCAAGCGATCGATCACTTTCCACTGCCAACAGGGAAAAAGTTGCTGAAAGCCAGCCCGCTCGCCACCTGGAGTGACAAAGAAGTGTGGCTGTATGCTTGCGATCGAGAGATTCCCGTTCTTTCGTTGTACAACGATGGCTACACCAGTATTGGATGTGCCCCGTGTACGGCAAAACCTAGCGACGCCGAGAATCTTCGGTCGGGCCGGTGGGCTGGACGCAAACTCGAGTGCGGCATCCACATTCCGGGAGGACATTGACGGTGGAAGTCCTCCTTGGATTTGTGATTGCAGTCGCAATATCGCTGACGGGCGTGGGCGCCGGGAGCATGACGACGCCACTTCTGATTCTGTTACTAGGTGTGTCCCCCACGACGGCAGTTGGAACGGCCCTAACGTTCGGAACGATTGTGAAGGTGATCTCGGTACCGGCTTACGTTGTCCGTCGCCAGGTTAATTTTCGGATTCTCGCGGTACTACTTGCCGGGGGCGTTCCGGGCGTCTTGGGCGGGTCACTCCTGGTGAGTTCGCTCAAGGGCGGTGCATACGATTCGTGGCTGTATGGAATCCTGGGCATTTTGATCGCCCTCACCGCAAGCTTTCACTTATACAGAATCTTGAAACCGATTGAGAAGCCAAACCGAAGAGATCGTCCGTCGCTTCTCGCCGGACTCGCATTACCAATCGGGGCCGAAGTCGGCTTTTCTTCAGCCGGTGCCGGGGCCCTGGGCTCCTTGCTGCTGCTTGGCTTCACTAAACTTACAGCTGCGGAGGTGGTGGGAACTGACCTTTGCTTCGGACTCGTGGTCTCGGCTCTGGGGAGCGCTATTCACCTGGGTGCGGGTAATTTCAACGGAGCGCTGCTGCTCAAGCTAGCCGTGGGAGGCGTTCTGGGCGCGGTAACGGGTTCACTGCTCGCCGGCAAGATTGCGCCGGTGCCGATGCGGCTGGTGGTTCTCATCATGTTGGTGATTCTCGGGACGCAGCTCGCGCTGCACGGACAAGCTATCAGCGCGCCACACTTGCAGGCTGTGTTGCGTTAAACCAGCGCCTCGGCTGCACAAGAAGTTCCCCCGGTTGGCGCGACTGCTGCGCAGCCTACGAACGCCGCCGCAATCTCACGAAAGCGAGTACGCCGAATACCAGTCCGAAGGTTGCCGGTTCGGGTGTCGCCACGATGATTGCCGTAAACTTGACGGGAAGTTCGCTATCTTCAGATCCCGGCGTGCCTGGCGTGAACGGAGGCTTCGAGAAAAATTCGAGATAGCCAGGCGTCGGCAGGAAGCTCGCGTAGAACGGGTTTGAGAAATTTCCAGCAGAAGTCGCAAACCCGAAACCACCACTGGTCAGTTGAGGTCCCGGCCCCTGGAATACAAGATCGTCTACTAGAAACGGTTCGTTGCCGGGGATGGATGTGCCTGGGGGCTGCAGTGCGGTGATGGCCTCGCCATTCCGAGTGCCGGTGATTGCCGTAATCAGATAACCGCCATTGGCATCCGGGCTCTCTAACGTCGTAAAAGTTCCGCTGGCGTCGATTCCAGAACCGGAGTAGCTCCAATTCCACAGCGTAGAAGCAGTGGCTGGAACGGCTGCGAACATCGCAAGTATTGCTAAGGCGTGACGGAAAATGGGCATGGCCGAAAGCTTAGCAAGGCGGCTTTTCAAAATGTGCTGCCTGCCCACGTGGTCAAAATAGTCATGTGGAAATGAACACTAGATTCGCAGGACAAACTGTACTCGTTGCCGGAGGGACCGGCGGTCTGGGCCGCGCAGTAAGCCTGGCATTTCTCGAGGAGGACGCTCGAGTAGCCGTGACCTATCGCGATGAAAAAGAGCTTGGTGCTTTGAAAAGTGCCGCAGCGGCGAAAGACTCTCTGCTCAATGGGTATTCGGTGGATGTCACCGACGAAGCCGCAACGAAACAATTGATAAGCACGATCGTTGAGGATCACGGCCGGCTGGACTGCCTGGTCAATACCGTGGGGGGTTACGCGGGCGGCACGAGACTGTGGGAGTCGGACACGAAAGTCTTCGACCAAATGTTCGGCTTGAATCTCCGTTCCGGTCTCTTCCTGGCACGTGCAGTCATTCCTGCAATGCTCAAAGAAAAACGCGGCGCGATCGTCAATGTGGCCTCAAGAGCAGCCATCGATCATGCGGCCAGCTTGTCTGCTTATAATGCCTCGAAAGCGGCAGCCGTGGCTATGATTGATTCACTTGCCGAAGAATTAAAGGGCACCGGAGTGCGGGTGAACTCGATCCTTCCCAGTATTATCGACACGGAAGCCAACCGGAGAGCCATGCCTAAGGCAGACTTCTCGAAGTGGCCCAAACCAGGGGATATTGCTCGCGTGATCCTGTTCCTATGTAGCGACGATGCCAAAGTCATTCATGGCGCGGCTGTTCCGGTGTACGGCGCGGATTGATTTCAACGAAATTGAGTCGAAGCGCCGCCCGAGCGATTTCTTTCTTGACGATGCCTGTAGATATGCCTTATCGTCTGGCGTTGGCTGTATTCACCGACTCGGGCATGTTATGTACGGCGGAAGCAGAGTGTTTCGGTTGCCAGAAATCCGGCGCCACCTTCGCGATTTCCGCCGGAACATTGCTGAGTTCCGGGATCATCCGCATCACTATGGTCTCGCTCGTGATTTCGTCTTCGGCGACGGCTTTTGCCCATGTGGGGTAAGACTCCGGGCCCATGAGTTCTGGCAGCTTGGGGCGGAATCAAAAGCCGCCAAGGTAGGCTGAATCGTCGTTACGTAGTAGGTATTGCCCCGGGGCTCCAGCGATGACTTGTGAAACAAAGAATATCCATTTGCTCCCTTTTTCAATTGCCGTTTTTGCCTCTTCACGCGCTCTTCGAAATCGGCCTCGCGACCGTTCTTCACCTTGATCTGAATCGTGCGAAGCCAACGCGCCCCTCCCATGAGCATGTTGTATGCGTCGGCATCGGTTGGAGGGTTCACAGCGAGGTCCCATCGGCGCCGGCGAATTTCAGATCGCGAGCTGAGAATCGTGCCGTTAAAATCGGACGCCATTTTTGAAATGCCTCCCGGGCGTAACCTTCCTTAATGGCATTCATGAATGCGACAGTGCCAGAGTCGATGGCAGCGTAGTTTTGCCGTGGACTCACAATTTGTACGGTGTTGTTTTCTCCATAGACGACTTCCGTGGCAGTCCAGAAGTCTCCCTTTGCTTTGCGATTCGCCTCCGCGATCCGGTGAGCGACAGCGTCGAAGTCGGTTCGCTTCTCAGGACGGACCTTGAAGATGGTTACATCAAGATAATCATCCCTGCTGTGCATGCATGAGGGGCGTCGCAAGAAGGCCGACGGACATTGCTGCAAGTAGCTTGTTCACGCTACCTCCTTATCCGGAGTAACGTTACTCCAACACCCACTCTTTTGCAATGGAAAACTCTCCGGGGCCTGGCTAGATTTGTGACAAATATTACAGAGGTCCGTAAGCCTGCTTCGGATAGAGTGGACGAATGATCGCTCAATCTATGGTCACGACTGCGTTTGAACTGCATGGCTTTAAGGTGATACGAGATCTGGGTATCGTGCGGGGAATTACTGTGCGATCACGGTCGATACTTGGAACGATAGGCGGATCCTTGCAGACAATCGTTGGGGGGAACATTACCGCGTTCACCAGTCTCTGCGAGAAGGCGCGCGAAGAAGCGTTCGAATTGATGGTGTCGCATGCCGTGGAAAGGGGAGCAAACGCGATTATCGGTATGCGGTACGACGCGAATGACGTTATGGATGGCGTCACAGAAGTTCTCGCGTACGGGACCGCGGTGGTGGCGGAGGAAGCAACCGAAAATGCCTAACGAGTACAGATCTAAATATCAGGATCCAGTCAAGCGCGGGATGGAAAGACGACTAACGGCTGCCCGCGATTTCAATTTTGCGTACAATCTAAAACGAAGCCACAGGAGGAAGAATGAAACTTACACTATCGGGTCTGGTCGGTTCGTTGTTAACCTTGTCAGCGGTTATGTCTTCTTCTTCGAGCGTGCTCGCCCAATCTTCTGATACGGAAACCGGTCCGGGTCTTCTGCTAGTCGCCAATAAGGGAGCTCATAGCTTAGGCATCGTGAACGCCCAAGCGGGAACCCAGATCATCGAAGTCCCCGAAGGTGGGATAACCGGTCATGAAGTGATCGCTTCACCCGATGGAAGCACGGCGTTCGTACCCATTTACGGAAACTCCGGCGTTGGCAAACCGGGAACAGACGGCAAAACGATCGCTGTAATCGATCTGAAAATCCGCAAGGTTACCGGAAATATCGACTTCGATCATGGTGTCCGCCCCCATTGCGCGATGTTCGGTCCGAAAGATGGAATGTTGTACGTTACTACCGAACTCGACAAGACGATTACAATCATTGATCCTAAGACTCTAAAAATCGTAGGGACGATCCCGACGGATCAGCCGGAATCCCACATGCTTGCGATCTCGCGGGATGGCAGTCGCGGCTACACGGCCAATGTCGGTCCTGGTACGGTTTCTGTGCTCGACATGGAGGCCCGCAAAGTCCTCAAGGTGATTCCGATTTCGAAAGACACGCAGCGTATTTCTGTCTCGCCGGATGGCAGCATGGTCTTCACGGCAGATCAGACGAAGCCGCAACTAGCGGTGATCGATACGGCTTCCAACAGCGTAAAAAGCTGGGTTGCTCTTCCAGGAACAGGTTATGGGACCGCGTCGACGCCGGACGGGAAGTACCTCGTTGTGGCGGTTCCCCCAGTCAATAAGGTTGCCGTAGTTGATCTCGCGAGCATGAAAGTCGTGCATTCGATCAGCGTGCCGAGTGCCCCGCAAGAGGTGCTGGTGCGGCCGGACGGTAAAGTAGCCTACGTCTCCTGTGATCGCAGCAACCAGGTAGCCGCGATCCGCACGGGCGACTGGACTGTTGAAAAGCTGATCGACACGGGAAAAGGCGCTGATGGGCTCGCTTGGGCAGCAGAATAGCATTTCCATTGAGAAATCCGATCGCTACCACAGCGCTTTGTGCGCTGATCGCCGCGCAGGGCGCCACATGCGATACCGGTGCGCCGGCGAATTCCGTTCGCCTTTCCAAAGTTGCTGAGACCTTATCAAGTAATGAAGCGCTGCGGGAGAAGCTCCTGGGGTCACTCGACAGCCTGCCGAATGGTTGGGGTCTGCTTGGTGAAAAACAGCGCACACGTCTGCGGAATTTTATTCTGGATCGGAATTGGTCAGGCATCGATCACTTTCCTGCCTTGACAGTGGGCGAACTGCGGGCTTCGGTAACCGTTGCCAACGCGGCCTCGAATAAATACTCGGGGTTGAACTCTAAGCTCGAGCCGCCTTACGTAGAGGTCGGCCCGTTTACGATCGCCTCAGGCGGGGACGTCGATTGGCAAGCGCCTGAATCCGGATCCGAGAAGGAACCGCCTCCTCCCGTTAAGGATCTCGGCTACGGTCTGACGATGGGTGATCCCCCGCATCCGGAGCTCTGGAAATGGCATGCCCAGAGTGTGCGCGGAGCGTATCTGCTGAACCGCTTGGCGCTGAACCGCCAGCTTGATGAGGCTCATCGGCTGCGCGTTCACCTCGGCGATGGCTCGGCAGACTCACCAGAGGCTTTGATCGCTTTGCTAGACCGGTCAGGTTACGAGTTGTGGATTGAAGATTCTCGCTATTTTGCGAACTTCGGACATCTTCACTTCAAGGGTGAGGACGTGATGATGCCCTTCTGGCTCGACTCGAGAATTTCGTTACCGCATTCCAAGGAAACGCTGCTGGTTCCCGTAAGCCATGCAGAAGAGGAAATTCGTATTCGCGGTCCGAAAGGCAATGCCGATGTGAGCTTCTACTTCGGCATTGACGGAATGGCGGAGTTTCGCACCATGGATACGCTGGACCAGTACTGGGTTGGCAAGAATGTCGCGCATGAGTATCGTCATGCTCAGGCAGTGGAAGTAGCCCGTCTGCTCGCGGCAGTGCTTGAAAAGTATGTGACCTTGCATCATACCTATCCGGCCCTGCCCTTTAACGGGTATTACCCCTTTGGCGTCTGCCAGGACGTCGTGGCGGCCATTGAGACTCACATGGTGGGCTCGACATCTTTGTTTCCTATCACTCATGATCCGGAGTATTTTGAAGGCTCGGGGGAAATTGATCGACTCTTCTCGAAAATCCCGACTGACCGCGGACACACCAAGGCTCCATGGTCGCGGGTGCGAGGCTCGCTACCCGCGAAAAATCTGGCGGATATTCAAATTCCGGAGCTGCGCACCAACCTCGAACTTGTTGCCGCCGCCGAGGCCCAAGGCAGAGAGGTAAAAGGCTGGTCTTGGACAACTGCCGCGCTTGCCATCATCGTGGCGGCAATCGTTATTTTCTTCCGTCGCAGAATGCTAGCGCGCTGAATCCAAGAAGTGAGGCCAAAAAGCCACAGAAAGTTATTAAGCAATTGATTGTGTGGCTGTTCTGCCACACTAATAATTAGCTAAGTCTCTTAAAATCAGCCCATTACATCGGCGGCTTGCTATTCTGGGGTGTTCGCCTATGTATTCTCAGACGACCATTCGCCGCCCGGTAGAAACGAGCGGCATCGGTCTGCATCACGGAGCGCCGGTCCGGTTGCGAATTCTGCCGGCCCCCCCGAATACCGGCATCGTTTTCATACGGACCGACTTGGACCGGGCCCTAATCCGCGCAAGCTGGAAACTGGTGGAGCGAGTGAGCTATGCCACGAGCCTGATGCATCCAAAAGGGATTTTTATCTCGACTACGGAGCACATGCTGAGCGTTCTCTACAGCATGAGCATCGATAACGCGTTTATCGAACTGGACAATCTGGAACTGCCGATTCTCGACGGTAGCGGATTGCCGTTCGTTGAATTGGTGCGAGAGGCCGGCGTGCAGGAGTCCGGACGTCCGCGCCGGTACATGCGCATAAAAAAGCCGGTAACCGTTGAGTCGCCAGGCAAGAGCGTGACCATTTTGCCGAGCGATCGCTTTCAGCTAAAGTGCGAGAATTTTTTTGATCATCCGTGCGTGGGAGAGCAAAGACTCGAGCTGGATGTCACTCCAGAGATTTATGCGCGGGAGATCGCTCCGGCACGCACTTTCGGTTTTGAATACGAACTTGGTCAGATGCGCGACATGGGTCTGATCCGAGGCGCATCGCTCGAGAACGCGGTTTGCTTTACAAGGGACGGTGTGGCGAACCCGGGAGGATTGCGGTTTCCCGACGAATGCTGCCGCCACAAGGCGCTGGATCTGATTGGTGATCTGGCATTGATAGGCCGGCCGCTGTTAGGCTGCGTAGTGGCGCAAAAGGCGGGACACGCCATGCACGTAGCACTAGTGAAAAAGTTGATGTCGGACGCTTCCTTTTATGAAATCGTGACGCTCGGCCGCACTTCGGGCGCTGTAGCGTAAACAACACTCTTGCGCGCGATCCCCCACCTCATTACACTCTTTCGGCTTCTCAGTTCACCTTTCATCGCCTGGCTTCTGGTGAAGGCGCGTTTCGAAGCAGCGCTCGGACTGGTACTTGCCGCGGGACTTAGCGACTGGCTGGACGGATTCGCGGCACGCCGGCTAAAAGCGTCGGGAGGCCCTCTAGGGATAATTCTGGACCCGCTGGCCGACAAGGTACTTCTTGTGACACTCTTCGTCACGCTCGCTCTAATTGGATTAATACCCTTATGGATGTTCTGGCTGGCGATAGGCCGCGATGTTGTCATTGTGGTCGGAGCCTGGCTGGTCCGACTCTTACGCGGAATTCGAAAGTTTCTTCCTACAACCCTTGGAAAGGTGAGTACTTTTTTTCAACTTACACTCGTGCTGACGGCGCTGCTCCATGCGGCTTTCGTTTGGCAGCCTTTCCTTTGGCTTAAGGACGCGGCATTGGCTTTGAGCGCACTGTTCACGGGATTGAGCGGACTCGATTACGTCCGGAAGGGCGTTGAAATGGCTCGCCAACCGCGGCAGTTTGCTGACTCATCGTAAAATCTTTGAGACGGACCTCCGTTTCTGAAACTTACATTTGACGGGGCTGAAAGCCGGGAGTAGCCTGTAAACATGGAGCCGAGCGTTGAGACTTTTGTGCCCTCGCGATTGTATTCGCGGGCCGGCTGGGCGGCGCTCGCCGGCGTTGTTGTCTCGGTGCTTTGCGGATTTCGTGCTCCCATGGCTTTCATTCCAGGCCTTTTATGCGCCTTGACGGCACTAATACTTTTCTGGCTGGCGGCCCGTCCATTGATACGTATAGGGGAAACACAATTCAACATTGGCGAGCGGGCGATCGCCTGGCGCGAGGTTCGGGAGGTCAACAGCAGCCGGTTTCTTTCACCGTTGATTTTGAACATCCGTCTGACAAATTCCCGCCATGTCATGCTTTTCTATCCCGGCGAACCGGATCGGATCGAGCAGTTGCTGTTCCAGCTTCGGAAGAATTCGCATCTCGCCTCATTCGACGGTGTTGCTCACCGCGACTACTGGACCTGGCTCAGTCTGAATGCATCTCAAGAAGACGGCAAGACCATTGTGGATACTCCGGTGCGCATGCTAAGCCGTGAAGAAGAGGACGAGATCGAGCGAATGTACCAGAAGCTGAAGACGGTTGGTCGCCTGGACTCTCGAAACGACTCGTCAGATTCTTCCGACAAGGATTAGCGCAGTAGCCGGAAGATTCCTCAGACAAGAGCCGCCGCTGGCCGAAACAGGTCTTACACACCCCTCCCGGTATCGCCGGTTTCTCCTTCCTTTCCTCGCAGTTTTGCTGCTGCTCGTATCGCTATCTTACGCGCTGCGCCATTCAGTCTTGCGCGCGGCGGGGCGCGCATTAGTCGAGAATGATGGCGCCCGAAAAGCGGATTGCATCCTGGTGTTGGGCGGCGACGAATACGGCAGCAGAATACTTTACGCGGGCGAACTTGCAAAAGCAGGATACGCGCCGTACATACTTGTGGATGGACCGCTCACGCTCATTGGTCACGAATCGGATTCTACAATCCAGTACGCTGTGCAGCAGCGGTTGAGCCCGTCGCTCTTTCGGCCCGTCTGGCTTCCGAAAGGCGTGGATTCAACGAGCAGGGAGGTACGCTATGTGGCGGAAAAGGTTCTCCGGCCGAACAATGTGAAGAAAGTGCTGCTGGTGACGAGCAACTACCACACGAGGAGGGCGGCACGGTTCATCAGACGAGAAGTCCCCTGGCTGAGCGTGTCAGTGATGCCCGCACCGGACCCATATTTTTCGGCGGATGGGTGGTGGACGAATCGCAACGGCAAGAAGATCTTTCTGCTGGAATGGATGAAGACGATTGCCGAGTGGTGGGGTGACTGATTGCTGAAATCGCTGGCCACGCTCTTGTCGTACCTGGGGCGATATCGGAAGGGCCTGGCTCTCGGCGTTGGGGCGCTTCTGATGAAGGATCTGCTTGCGGCGACCCTGCCGATAGTAATCAAGTACGGCGTGGATTCTCTGACGCGTGGATTCGTGTTACGCGTCGTACTGGATTTAGCTGGGCTGTTGGTTGGCCTGTCTCTTCTCAAGGGTGTCTTTCAGTATTGGATGCGCGTAATCATTATCGGCATATCACGCGACATTGAATTCGACCTGCGGAATGATCTGTTCCATCACTTAATGGAGTTATCCCAGGATTTTTACGGCCGCTACCGGACCGGCGATATCATGGCGCGCAGTACCAACGATTTGAACGCTGTGCGTATGATGCTCGGCCCGGGCATCATGTACACCGCGGAGACATCCGTCATGGTGCTGCTCTCGGTCGCCGTGATGCTTAAAACGGATCTGCGTCTCACGCTGATCGCGCTGCTTCCGGCGCCGCTGGTATCGGCGGCAGTGATCTTCTTCGGACGGCGCATTCACGTGCGCTTCGAACACATTCAGAAGATGTTCTCAGACATCAGCAGCAGGGTGCAGGAGAATCTGTCGGCAGTGCGCGTGGTGCGCGCCTATGCCCAGGAGAAGGCGGAAGTCGAAGAGTTCGAGCGGCTCAATCGCGAGTATATCCGCGAAAACATCGGCCTGGCACGTATTCAGGGACTATTCAACCCGCTGCTGCAGGCTTTGGTTGGAGTGACTTTCCTGCTGGTATTGTGGGCTGGGGGCCGACAGCTCATGCAGGGTCGAATCAGCCTGGGCAGCTTCGTCATGTTCAACACCTACATGGGAATGTTGATCTGGCCCATGATTGCGTTCGGGTGGGTCATTAACCTGATGCAGCGGGGCACGGCTTCGCTGGACCGCATCAATGAAATCCTGCGTGAGAGGCCGACCATCGACCGGCCATCCGGAACCGCTCGCAAAGCAGATATATGCACGCCGAGCATTCGCTTCCGTAACGTCCTCGTCCGGCACGGAACCCGGGAGGCGCTAGCGGGGGTAAGCCTCGACATCAGAGAAGGCGAAACTGTAGCGATAGTCGGACACACTGGTAGCGGGAAGACAACCTTGGCAAGCCTGGTTCCGCGTCTGTTCGATCCCGATGAAGGCATTGTCGAATATGGTGGGGTCGATCTAAGAGAGTTTGATCCCAACGAACTGCGGAGGCAGATCGGATTTGTCCCGCAGGAAAGCTTTCTCTTTAGTGCGACGCTGGCAGAAAACATTGCGTGGGGCGTCCCGGAGGCAAGCGAAGACGAGATTCGGCGGGCGGCGGAGATCGCCGGTTTGGCGAGCGATCTCGAAAGTTTTCCGAACGGGTTGGCTACTGTTATCGGAGAGCGAGGCCTGACGCTTTCCGGAGGGCAAAAGCAACGAACGACCATTGCCCGGGCTATTCTGCGCAATCCTCGGGTATTGATTCTTGACGATGCGCTGTCGAGTGTGGACACAGTGACAGAAGAAAACATCTTGCGGGGTTTGGCCGATATCATGCGAAACCGCACGACAATCTTGATCTCTCACAGAGTTTCCACCATTCAAAATGCGGATCGGATTCTAGTATTGAGCCATGGGCGAATTGTCGAATCGGGGACGCATTCGCAGCTGCAGGGATTAGGCGGTTACTACGCAGAGCTCTATCAAAAACAATTGCTGGAAGAGGAACTGGAGGCGATTTAATTTATGGCACACCAAGTTGTGAATCGGCGCGAGTGGATCTTGCGGAGCTCCGGAGCGCTGGCTCTGGCGGCCGTAAACCGATCCGTCGACGCACAAGAGTATCGAATCGGAGGCGCCGATATCAAGCTGGGAATTGCATCATACTCTTTCCGAAAGTTCTCTCGGGAACAAGCCATTCACATGACGAAGGAGCTTGGCACTCCTTATTTGAACATCAAAGACTTCCACCTGAAACTAGACAGTACTCCAGAGGAAATCGCGAAAGCCAGGAGCGAGTTTGCAGCGGCCGGAATTGTTCTCGTCGGATGCGGGAATGTCAGTTTTGAAAAGGACGACGAAGCTGACATGCGCGGTAAGTTCGAGTATGCGAAACAAGCGGGCTTTCCGCTCATTGTCTGCGCGCCCACACACACAACGCTGCCGAAGCTGGAAAAATATGTCCGCGAATACAACATCAAAATCGCGGTCCACAATCATGGGCCGGAGGACAAGAACTTTCCGACTCCGCAAAGTGTGCTGGCAGCCGTAAAGAATCTGGATCCACGATGTGGCCTCTGCATGGATGTGGGCCATACGTCTCGCACAGGAGCGGAATTGATTCCAAGCATCGTGGAGGCCGGCCCCCGCCTTTTAGACATGCATATCAAGGACCTGTCGGATCCAATGAATAAGGACTCGCAAGTGCCGGTCGGCGATGGCAAGCTACCAATTCGACAGATCTTTGCCCAACTGATCAAGATGAGATATCAAGGTAGCGTGAACCTGGAGTACGAAGTGCAGGCGGAGAATCCGATGCCCGGGATGAAGAAGAGTTTCGACTACATGCACAACGTGCTGGCGACTCTCGGAAATAAAGTGACTGCCTAGTTATCGCCGGTGGGCGGCTAAGGGCTTGGGCAGTGCCTGGGCCGATTCTTCCATTTCAGGAATTTCGATCAAAGTCCGGGTTCCTTCTCCGGGCTTGCTATCAATCACCATGCGGTAACGCGCGCCAAAAAGAACACGCAGCCGCTCATCGACGTTGCTGACTCCAATGCCGGATGTAAAGAGCTTATCGAGCTTCGATTCGTGGATTCCGACACCGTCATCCTGCACAGAAATGAGAAGACGAGCACCCTCGATCCAGGTCCGCAGCCGAATGGTACCGCCCTCGATCTTACTTGCCAGACCATGTTTTATGGAGTTTTCGACAATCGGCTGGAGGATCATGCTGGGCACGAGCCGGTCAAGCGTGGAGGCATCAATTTCCTTGACGAATCGCAACTTGTCGCCGAAACGCACCATTTCGATCGCGAGGTAATCGTCGATAAACAATATCTCCTCGCGAAGCGGTGAAAAGTTTTCCGTTTTGCGCAGGAGCCGCCGCAGAATTTTTGAGAGCCGGTAAATCATGCCGCGCGCGCGATCCGGATCTATGCGAATTAGCGTCGAAACCGAGTTGAGGGTGTTGAAAAGAAAGTGTGGATTGATTTGATTTGTGAGGGCCGCAAGACGCGCCTCCGTGAGACGCGCACGCTGAATTTCGAGTTGACGCTCCGCTCGAAAGCTTGCCCAGACGCGAATCGGCAGGCAGACTGCAAACAGCGTCGTCACAGCAGACCAGGCAATGAGCCAGGAAGTATGGGGAGAATTCTCAAACATGAGGAATGTATTGTGTTTGCGAAATCCGGCTTCGTGGATGCCCCAGCGCAACATTTCCACCGTAATGACCAGCATGTTGCAAAATAAGTTGAACGCTGCGACTTGCACCACGCGGCGCTCGATTTTCTCCCGATTCCAGCGAAGAATCTGACGAAAGAAGCGATACAGGTTGAGCTCTACAAATGGTGAGAAGTGCCAGATATCCTCTTTGCGGGGGGCAAGATCGTGCATCAGCCCGCCGATGATTCCGGCTGCGGCGTAAAGAGGCATCGACATCCACTTACTCGCAAACATGTCGGGCAGAGACACGCATAGTCCCGTTATAAGGCCGCTTACGTATCCTCCCAGAAGGCCCGCAATAATTGCGCCCTCTAGCGCCAGGTCGATAGCCTGGTACTGATTCGTGAGAGTGCGAACCCAGGCGCTTGCGCCAAACAAAATCGAAAAGATGAAAGCGAGCTGCAAGCGATCGCTCACGGTGCGATCGTCGCGGAGGAGGATTTTCTGGATGCGGTTGAAGCGCATCAGAATGCTGGCAATGGATGCGGACACAGCAACTTTTATGAGTAGGGCGGCGAATTGCTGTTGAGTAAGCATAAGGACGCAAAGTTGCCAGAGGCTGTCAACTTACATACGGCTTCTATAATAAAGGTTAAAAGTCTTGGGGCGTCTTGTCGAATCTCATATTAGAAAAGGTTGCTGAGGCAGATTTTCCAACCCGTTTTGGCAAATTCCGGATCTTCGGCTTCGCAGGCAGAAAGCCGTCCGAAACGGAAGAGGCTGTCGTACTGAAGCTCGGCGATTTATCCATTTCGTCCGGTCCTCCGCTCGTGAGAATCCATTCCCAGTGCCTGACGGGCGATGTGTTCCACAGTCTCCGATGCGACTGCCGCTCGCAGCTCGAACTTGCTCTCGACGGGATTGTGAAAGAGGGCCGGGGCTTGCTAATCTATGAGCACCAGGAAGGCCGCGGTATCGGTCTGCTGAACAAGCTGCGGGCCTATGAATTACAGGACGGCGGTCTCGATACCGTGGAAGCGAACGAGCGGCTGGGGTTCGAGGCCGATTTGCGGGATTACGAATTGCCAGCAGCCATTCTCAACTACTTTGGGATTGACAAGGTGCGTCTGCTTTCCAACAATCCGGATAAGGTGGCGGCGCTCGAAAAGGCTGGAATTAAAGTTGTTGAGCGTGCCCCTATCATCGTGCCGCCGCTTAAAACAACGGCCGAATATCTTCGCACCAAGCGGGATAAGCTAGGGCATCTCTTCTAACATCGCGTCGTCATGCTGCAACTTTCAGGTCAGCGTTTGACCCTGGAACAAATCGACGCAGTCGGTCGGGCGAAACTGGACGCCAGCTTGTCCGATGATGCTCGTGAACGTGTGCGGTCTTCACGCGCGGTGATTGACCGCGCGCTGCGAGACGAGCGGATTGTGTATGGGGTCAACACAGGTTTTGGCAAGCTGTCCGATGTGCACATCTCGAAGCATCAGCTCGAGACATTACAGCTAAACCTGGTTCGCAGCCATTGCTGCGGATTGGGAGCGCCTTTGTCGCAAGCGGAGACGCGCGCCATTATGCTGTTGCGGGCGAACGTACTGGCGCGAGCTAACAGCGGTTGCAGAGATCGCGTTATCGATACCTTGCTTGCCATGCTGAACGCCGGCGTACATCCGGTCATTCCGGAGAAGGGCTCAGTCGGTGCGAGCGGCGATCTTGCGCCTCTCGCTCATTTGGCTCTTGGGTTGATCGGTGAAGGGGAGAGTCAGTACCAGGGCCAACGCCTCGAAAGCGATAACGCGTTGCGGCGCGCCAGCATCGAACCTCTTCGCTTACAGGCTAAGGAAGGGCTGGCGCTCCTGAACGGCACGCAAGCCATGGCCGCCGTAGGTAGCCTAGCAGTATTCCGGGCACAAAGGGCAGTTGCGCTGGCGGATCTCGCCGGTTCTATGACGCTCGAGGCGCTACTTGGTACACCAAGCGCATTTGATGAGCGCATCCACAAGGTACGACCGCAAGCCGGGCAGATGGAAGCGGCGGCCCATCTGCGCGAGCTCCTTGACGACAGCGAAATCCGTCGTTCTCATCTCGCCAACGATCCGCGCGTGCAGGATGCCTATTGCCTGCGCTGCATGCCGCAGGTACACGGTGCGGTGCGCGGGGCCCTACGGCACGTCCGCGAAATCGTGGAATGTGAAACCGGCTGCGCGACGGATAACCCGTTGGTCTTCGAGGATGGAGAGATCCTGAGCGGCGGGAATTTCCATGGCGCGCCTCTGGCTCTCGCGTTGGACTATGCAGCAATCGCCATCACGGACCTGATCAGTATTTGCGAGCGGCGTATCGATCGTCTGGTGAACCCGGACTTGAATGAAGGTCTTCCGCCATTCCTGAGCGCGCAGCCGGGGCTGTCTTCGGGTTTCATGCTGGCGCAGGTCTGCGCAGCATCCCTACTTGCCGAAGCACGAGTACTGGCGCATCCGGCGAGCGTCGATAACGTGCCCACGTCAGGAAATAAAGAAGACCACGTATCGATGGGCATGACCGCGGCCGTCAAGCTTCGTGAAATCGTGACCAACGCGGAGCGTGTGCTGGCCATAGAACTCCTGGCAGCAGCAGAAGGACTTGACTATCGCGCCCCGCTGCGATCCTCGGCTCCGATCGAGCGAGCGCGCAGCTCGATTCGGGAGCTTTCGCCGCGGCTTACAGCCGACCGACCTTTGTCTGTCGACATTGAACGCATGGCCGATGCCATGAACAAAGGCCGGTTCGACGAATTCGCTGGCAACACTTCCGGTCTTGCGGTCTGAGGCTTGGAGGACACACCTTACTTGTTTGAAGGCGTGATGTCCGTGACCGGAACATCCCAGTGCGCCAATAGAATTTCGAATCGCCGCTGCTCCTCCCGTTTATAGGTTTCCTGGTCAGGCCAAAGCTGCTTGATGAGCGATTCCTCAGAAGGATTCGCCGTAGTTGCGACGGTTGAATTCTTAAATCGAATCGTTACGCGGTAATCCCAGCGGGCGTCCTCCGGCAGGTGGTTCGCCGGGCTGTCTATTTTGACCGCAACAATGCGTCCGGCGTCGATCTCCTTTTTCAGAAGCGGATAGTGGTTCTTCAAGAAGAGCTGAAGGAACTCCTGCTGTCGCCCCCATTGAACCTTGTAATAGTATTCCATCGCGTAGGGTTGTTCGGCGCTGGCCTGCGGAGGCGAACCCTGGCCCAACAGCCCTAAGGGACAGACGGAAAGTACGAGTATTGTTAAGAGATTTCTCATTGGACATCATGCTACTGTAAACGAGGAAACGACAGGCGACTCGGGCCCTTAGCTCAGCTGGTCAGAGCAGAGGACTCATAATCCTTTGGTCGAAGGTTCAAATCCTTCAGGGCCCACTAAAAAGCGTTGCAAACAAGGTATTTTCAAGGATGAAATTCGACGCTCTAGGCGGCGTAAGCTTCAAGATCTTCTGATGATTCACGCTGGTGATCTAATTCGGATAGCCAAGCAAGTCACGCGCCCG
The DNA here is from genome assembly GCA_963757345.1 of Terriglobia bacterium. Classification (GTDB taxonomy): domain Bacteria; phylum Acidobacteriota; class Terriglobia; order Bryobacterales; family Bryobacteraceae; genus Bog-105. The sequence goes on from CAVWRP010000021.1 coordinate 646,129, forward strand.
CTACCCTGAAGCCGTGCATGACGAGCAGATTGTAGGCAGAACACAGCCACTTTTGGTTTATAAATTTTGGGCCTGCCTACACCACGTCAGTGCTGAACGCGGCGGCAGTTCTACGGGTGTCTCGATACATATGTTGACACCACTTCAACTGGTAGCTTGATTACATGGTCGCGTGCGTCGTTGCAACGACTGATCCCGAAACAGAGAAACCGGAATTTGTCCTGTTTACAGTCAGCCTAGAGCACGCCAAGCATTCCGCACGGTAGGCCGCGAAGGGCTCGAGCAGTATGCTTTTGTGTTTGAAGTAGGCAGAGCCTTATTTCGGGTTGACAGCAAGGGCGCAGAGATCAACATATAGCGGTAGCCACGTCAGTTAAAGACATCCCCGCACGGAAGCTCGGCTCCTGAGAACTGAACTGTATCGCCATGAGTCCTGATGAACTTCTGATACTTGTCGCCCGACCTCAGATAGCCTTCCGCTGGAAAATACGCTCCCGGTTTGCAGGTGATCCGACCTGTCGCGTTTTGCATAACATCCAAGCGCTCCCGTGTTCGCGACTGCAAATTCGTTGTGTTTGCCTTTGACTCCATGACTAATTTCCGGAAGTGGCAATCGCATAAGAAACGTTGCTCAAATCGTAGATCTTACCCGGATTCATTCTTCTTATCATGGCACGTCTTTCTAGATCGCGCCTCGTTGCCAGATTTCCAAAAACACTTCAGTTTTAAATTTCAGATAGACGTTTCCAGTGATGCGTCTCATAACCGATGCAGATTTTTACTCCTCGACGTTTTACATGTAGGATTTCAAAAATCGCATTTCTAATCTGAGAGCAGAGCGCCGATCCCGAGCGAATCGCGTCCGAGGGTACACCGGTCCGATTTCCGACAGAATTCAGTAGCCAAATCCGTATCGCCGCTGCTTGTTTGAATGCCGTCGTCCGAGCTGCTCAGGCCCTCATTCAGGGTGTTGAGACCACGAGTGAACAGAAGCCAAATCCATACGTCTCAGCACGAACACGCTTCTACTCTTATCCAGTTGCGATTTTGGCTTCTCAAAAACTATAACCAGATCCTTGGTTTGAATCAAGAGCCTTAGATTGCCGCTGTCATTGGCTCTAGTAAGTTCCAGCTCCAGTGAACTCCGGGCGTTTGCGGCGAAGACCAAACGAACTGGCGTACCTTGACTGTATTGATGGTTTGCATAATTCTTAGCCAACTGGATAGCCAGTGTGATCATCGCGACGAATACAAGTATCACAAATGCGCCGAGCGCAAACGGTTTCAACCACGCGCGTATGTTCTTAGCTAGGAAGAGATCCAAGAAATTCGACATCTCATTTCTCGACCAAACTCTTGCGCGGGGTAGGAGATTTGCCAGGAGAACAATAAGGAGGACAGAGTATGCGAATGCTTCAAACCCCCACACCGCCACCTTAAGGAGTGGCATGAACGAATAGATAAGTGGAGTGTAGGAGGGGAAGTCTAATGCCCATACATCTACATTGAACGTATCCATCCAAGCCACGAGAAAAAGATAGCCGAGGAGAAAAAATAAGCCTGTGGTAGCCGCGAGAATTGCGGTCTCTCCTACCAAGCGCTCAAGCAGAGAGTTACGCTTCTCAGACCCGTCACGCCCACTGGTTCTGTCTGATTCAGGATCCGACATGACCGCAATATATATCATGAGGCGTCATCCCGTCGGACGCGCCAGAAAATCCCGGCCAATCTCGGCGATACATTCTCCTGCCCCGCATTTCGGCGAGGCACACCGGGTATGCGCCCGGTTCAGCCGTTACGATCAATCATGCAGCAACGTCCGTTAACGCCACAAGCACTTGCCAATCTGCGAAGGGCATATGAAATGTTCGACACCGCTCGGTACACGGACATGGATTACAACACTAAAATGGCTAAACTTCCAGACCTTCTAATGATCCACGCCAGTGATCTGATACACACGGCTGAACGCGACTTGAACCTCCAAGGCTGACCTAGATTTCCCGCACCCGGTATTCTTAAATCTTTCGACCAGCCCGTTTCCGAGCCGTTTTTCAGCGAACCAGTTGGATTAAACCAAGTCGAGTTTAGATAAGGTGGATTTTGAAGATTTGATCTAGCGCCTGCGTGGAGAGCGCCAAGTCCGGGCGTTCGCGTTCGGGGGGTAACCGGGTCAACTTTCAGAACCGATTTAATAGCCAAAATCAGCCTGAACTTTTCTATCTCGGTGCAGCGCGAGTGTGGTGATGATGTGTCTAGCTTGCTGCGTGCCAGTGTGGATTTAGATCAGAACTGGCGAGGTGAGAGTGAAGCCGGTGAGAGTGACTCAGCTAAGTCTGAGGGAATATTACCGCGTCGTATCTGACCGCAACCCACCCCTTTCGATCGGTTCAGAACACTCGGTACGTAAGTTAGGTTGACTCGATTTCGTACATGCGGCACAATACGTACAGAGGTTACGGACATGTCAAGAGTCTTCGCCTATGCCAGGGTGAGCACCACAGAACAGACCACCGAGAACCAGCTTCGAGAGATCAAGCAGCCGGGTTCGACATTCAACCACGTCGCATTGAAGCCGAGAACGTCTCCGGTAGTGTGGCAGCCTCACAGCGTCCGGGATTCGCCAAGTTGATGACCAAGCTTGAATCCGGTGACGTGCTTGTTGTAACGAAGCTGGACAGGCTAGGACGTAGCGCCATTGATGTGAGAGCCACGGTGGATGAATTGACCAAACTAGGCGTGCGTGTGCACTGTCTGGCGTTAGGTGGCGTTGATCTGACTTCGGCAGCCGGGAAAATGACTATGCAAGTATTGAACGCTGTGGCAGAGTTCGAGCGAGACTTGCTAATCGAGCGTACACGGTCGGGCCTTGATCGTGCCAAGTCTCAGGGCGTCCACATGGGTAGGAAGCATTCGTTGACAGTGGAGCAACGTGCGGAGGTTCAGCGTAGACTAGCAGCAGGTGAATCGGTTCGCTCAATCGCCAGTGAGTTCAAGACATCGCGCCAGAGTGTCATGCGGGTGAGGAGTGCAGCATAGTTATCGAGCTTCAGATACGGTCAATCGATGGCGCGGGAGGTTGGGGATACCTTGCTTCTTGTGCTTCACGGTGAAACCAACGTCCAAGGATTATACAAGCCCCGGCTAGGCACCCTAGCACAGCCATCTCTCTTCGTGTCGCCATGCTCAATTGCCTCCTCATCCGCTACTCCGTTGTTCACGGGTAACATGTTCATGAGGCAACGACCCCTCCCCCACCGGGGTAGTGTTTTCCTTTTTGTGTAAGTGACGTTTTCCTGTTGTAATTACTGGCTGAGGTAAGTGACTGGCCAGTGTGTTTCATTTTATCGGGTGGGACGCTGTTGAGCAGCTTCGATCCGATCTCCCCATAGCAGCATGAAATGGTTCAGCGAAGTACGCCAACTCGGCGCGGAGCGCCATCTCTGGGACACGTTCTTCAGGGCGAGGTAGATCAACTTTAAGGCCGATTCTTCGTTGGGGAAGGAGGCTCGTGTCTTGATCACCTTGCGGAGCGTCATGTTCAGCGACTCGACCACATTGGTGGTGTAAATCGCCTTTCGAATCTCTTCGGGAAATGAGAATAACCCGCCCACGCCGGCCCAGTGGCGCCGCCAGATTTTGGCGATGGAGGGATACCTGGCATCCCAGCGAGCCTCGAATTCAACCAGCTGGCGTTCGGCTTCCTCGGCGGTAGCGGCGTGATAGACCTGCTTCAGATCGAAGGCCACGGTTTTGCGCTCCTTCCAGCTCACGAAATTCAGGCTGTTGCGCATCAGGTGCACGATGCACAACTGCACCTGGGTCTTCGGGTAGACCGTTGCGATCGCATCCGGAAATCCTTTCAAGCCGTCTACGCAGGCGATGAGAATGTCCTGCACGCCGCGGTTGCGTAATTCGGTCAGGATCTGCAGCCAGAACTTGGCTCCTTCGGTGGCGCTGGTCCACAAGCCGAGCACTTCTTTGTTGCCTTCCAGGTTTACGCCCAGCGCTACGAAGATCGCCCGGTTCTCGACCCGACCTTCCTGCCGCATCTTCACCAGCAGCGCGTCTAGATAGACGATCGGGTACACCGGATCGAGCGGCCGGCTCTGCCAGGCTCGTACGTCCTCCATCACCGCTTCGGTCACTTCACTGATCAGTGACGGACTGACCTCAACGGCATAGATCTCTTCCAAATGTCCCTGAATGTCACGCGTGCTCATGCCACGTGCATACATCGACAGAATCTTTTGGTCAAAGCCGGCAAACCGCCGCTCGTGCTTCGGCAGGATCTTCGGTTCAAAGCTCCCGTTGCGATCTCGCGGCGTCGCCACTTCTATGGCGCCAAAGTCCCCCTGCACCTTTTTCCGGCTTTGCCCGTTGCGGTTGTTGCCGCTGCCGCGCCCCGAAGCCTCACCTTTTTCGTAGCCCAGGTGATGCGTCATCTCAGCCCCCATGGCCCGTTCCAGCAACGCTTTGGTCAGTTGCTTGAGCAGCCCTTCTGGCCCAACGATCTCTTCTTTGCTCTTCCCCGAAAGCAGCTCATCCAATGCTGCTTCCAGCTTTGTCTTCTCTTTCATTCGTTCTCCTATCCTCTCGGAGAACGCCTCTTACACGAAATTCAACACACCCTCCTCACCGGTAACATTTTTGGTGAGTCAATGCGCTCGGTTCGAATTTGGAATCAGCGTCTCGCGGGTTTCTTCGTAGCCCGCCAAAGATGTAAAGCCTGCGGCGTCACGGTCCAGCGATTCTCGTCAGAATGCACGCTAATAACGGCGCTTGGGTCATACCACCACAACTTGGACCACGGCAGTAATGCTTCCTCACACGCTGCAAACAGCGACTCAGCTTGTAGAGTACGGCTATGAGTTTTACCGTCCTTACCACGAATTTGAACGTGGCAGCATCGCACAGGAAGAGGCTATCATATTCGCTGTTTCTTCGCCTCGATCGAGTGCGAGGGTAGATTAAACCGAACCGGTTCGGCTTAGGAGAAGCAAAAAGGCCGCATCCTGGACATGACAGAACCAGAACACGGCCAATTTAGGCTTATGGAGCGTAAGGAGAGTCTAACGCTACGCTACGCGAGTGCGGTAATGCTGCTAACAGCCGTGCTCTTGCAGGTGTTGATGATATACGTCCCACGCGGCCTTAACCTTAGAACCAGCAATTGCGATTTTATCCCTGAGAGGAATGGCTTTCTGGCAATTACTGGATTCTGCCTCGATGATATCCACCAGTGCAGATTCCCGTTGGCCATGCTCGTTCACGGCTTCTTTAACTGTTTGTAGGACCGCTCCCGCTCAGCACAAATTGCGCCATTCTGTTCTTGTGACTGGCTAAGCCCATTTTGCGTACTGATGAGCGAATCTGGGGATTTTGAAAGTGCGTCGGAATCGCGACCGTTGTCCATCTTAGATGGCCTCCCCGTCAAAAGAAGAGGAGCCCCTGTCTTGGTACGACGGCCCTAGATTCGACTAGCTAAATTCTACATGAAAACGGATTTCCCGGTGAACCGGAGCCCTTGCCAGACTGCGAACACGCCGGGGCCGAAATTCAGAGATTCTAATTTCTAAATTTTTGCCCATACCGTTTTGGAAAAGCGTTTCCCAAGCCGGGCCTCGGTTATCACTTCAAATCCGGCCATACATTATCACTTCAAAAGCGGCCAACGGAAGTGACCCAGAACAAGACTTATTTATAGCCCGCCAACGACCGAGTTGGCAATGGTCAAGCTTCTAAACTCGTGGGCGGCGCGTCCAAGCCGCCTTGGGAATGATTCTGGCGGGAAAGCGTTAAATCCCGGGTGCGCGAGGGCCGCGCCCTCGCTTCAAGCGAAGCTTTTTTCCTTAAGCTCGTGGTGGAAGCAACTAGTTATCAAAACGGTAGCGGGTGGGAAAATCAACCTGCATAAACGCGCTACAACGGTCTCCTAACAGCTGGTTGATGGTTTAGTACCTTCCCAAACGGCACAAAATCGCCTGCCGTGTTGATGAGTTGCTAGAACCATGGGCTATCAAGGGGGTGTGGGGACGGTCTTGGTGCGCCAGCTTCTGGGGCCACACTTCAAGATGTGTCCGTGATGCAAAAGGCGGTCGAGCATGGCGCTGACGGCAGCCACGTCGCCAAGCAGTTTGCCCCAGTCTTCGACTGGACGATTGGACGTCAGCAGCGTGCTAAAACGCTCGTAGCGGCGCATGACGATCTCGAGCAGATCCTCAGCCGCCGTGTGTGGCAGCTTGCGCATTCCAAAATCGTCGATGATGAGCAGCGGAACTGTAGCGACCGTTTCCATGTACTCTTTGCGTGTGCCGTTGGCGTCGGCATCGGACAGCTCGTCGAGTAGGACATGGGTTTCGCGATACAGCACTTTATACCCCTGCAGAATGGCGGCTTGGCCAATGGCTTGGGCCAAGTGGCTTTTACCTGTGCCGCCCGGACCCAAAAACAAAGAATCTTCGCGTTTGCCGATGAACGCACCGGTCGCCAGGTCGAACACCAGGCTGCGGTTCATCTTAGGGTTGAAGGCGAAGTCGAAGTTATCGAGACTCTTGTCGGGATCACGAAAGGCAGCCTGTTTGCGGCGACGCTCCAGCAACCGATCCGATCGACGAGTGAGTTCGTCTGAAACCAGGCAAGCAATCAGATCAATGGGCGCCATTGGTTCGGCTTGAGCCTGGCGCAGGCGAGTTTCGAGCACAGCAGCCATGCCGCCGAGCCGCAGTTGGCGCAGCGCACTTTGGAGTTCTATAAGGTGCATGAGTCGTTCTCCTGACGGGTTCGGTTTTCGATGAGATCGCGGTATTGCGTCAACTGCCGGATCAGCGGATCGATCTGGCGCAGACTTAACGGCAGCTGAGGGTGATGTTCGAGATAGCGCCGCACGAAATGATAAGTGCAGGCGCCGGTCTCCAGTCCGATGGCGCAAGCCTCATTGGTAGAAGCGATGCCGTACTTCTTGGCCAGAGCGAGTACGCCCAGAATGCGGCGGACCGCAGTCTGTCCTTCCGCTCTGTGCATGGCCTGGCACAACGCGCCAATATGCGGTCCGGCTAATTCGGCTCTAAGCAGCAACTGTTCGGTGGAGAGCGGTGTGCGCGAGGGCCGATCCTGCTCTTGGATGCGGTGCCGAGCGCGCTGCTGCCGCAGATGTTCGCGCAACAGTTGCCCGGTGCGCGGATCCATCAGTCGCACATGTGCGTTATTCCATTGCGCCTGAACGCGGCGGCCGATCCAGCCCGGCGGAGCGCTGTAATACGCCGCTTCGACTTCCACGCAGCCATCCAGATGGACTGTACGTTCGCCGTACTGGTAGTAGCGAAAAGGTTCCAGCGGCAAGGGCAGCAACAATGGTCGTTCTTCGGCAAACATGGCCGCGACCTGCCGTTTGGTGGTGCCGTGAATGCGGGTATCAGCCCAGCGCTCCTCCCACTGATCCAGATAGGCTTGCGCTTCTTCCAGACTCTCGAAGCGCTGCCCTTTTAACGGCGTCTTCTTGGCATGAGCGACACCGGACTCGACCTTTCCCTTCCGATCCGGATCTCTCACCCGGCAAGGCAGTGCTTCCGAGCCATAGTGCTGCAGCAGGTCGCGGTACAGCGGATTGAGAGAAGGATCGTAAAAGTCAGGCGCGAGCACGCCTTCGCGCAGGTTGTCGAGGACCACGATACGTGTCGATCCTCCCAGGCGACGAAATGCCTTCTCGTGTAACTCGGCCCAGATCTGTACGCTGGAGCGGAACACCAGGAACCGGACGCACTTCCTGCTGTATCCGAGCGTCATCACGAACAACCGGGTCCGGCGGTACTTGCCGGTTTGCGGATCCCGGACCATAGGGCCGGAGCCGTAATCAACTTGCCCTTCCTCACCAGGGGCGGTTTCAATCACCACTCGGGCTTCGGGTGAGATGGCGATCTGCAACTTGCGTACGAAGCGCTGGACACTTTGATAACTGGCGCTAAAACCCTGCTTATCGACCAGGTCCTGCCAGATCGCCATGGCATTGCGGCCTTGTGAAGTCCCGACTCGATGGCTTCGCGGTAGCTAGCGGAAATGCTGGCCGAAGAATGGACAATCAGCTTCGGTTCGGGGACCGTTATCGGCGGCAATTCCGCGCCAAAGTCGGTAATCACCTCGGTGGCCGGTTTTGCCGCATCGAGTTTTCCCCACCCGCCGGGTGGCCGCACCGGAATGCCCATGGCGCGTAGATAGCCGGCCACCGTCTCCCGGCGAATGTGAACGGCTGCTTCAATGCGTCGCAGCGACCATCCCAACCGCCCCAGCGCGATTACTTGCTGCTTCTTGTCGTCACTCAAAACATTGCTCACGTTGACGCAGGGTAATTCCCGCGTCAGGATCAATGTCCTGGATGAGACCCTTCGTTGGACGCTTTCAGGTGATAACCATTGGCCGCTTTTGAGTGATTACCGAGGTGGTTCGGCTTCCTCCCTAGACCGTCTAGATGGTCGAATTTAAAAAATTGAAGCTAGAAGAAGAGGGCGGGGTACCAGCGATCCGGTCGACTCGAACCAGGGTACCCGGGGTGTTTCCAGGACTTTTGGAAATCGGGAAATCGGAACCGAATAGTCTAAGTCGGGCGATGCGGGTTAGGCTAGCGCGGCAAGCTGTCCTAGAGCCAGCCTCTCACTTACTACAAGAGGATCACTTGGAGGAGAAAGTGACAAGAGTGGCAGGTGTTGTCAAAAACGTTCTAAGATTTGGCGCGTAAACACATTGAATTCAGGCATACACTTTTTTCCGTTTCGCTGTTGTCACTAACGGTGTCGAGGTTGACGTTACGAAGGTTCGCCAGCTTCAGGCAGCCGGTATGGGGTTGCGCGGGATTGCGGAACAGATGGACTTGAGCCTGTCTAGCATCATGAGGGCGTTGCGGTCTGAGGCAGCGTAGACGATTAGCCGCCGGGAGATTCAGTCAGTGCCATTGCACGGGAGTTCGACACAACACGTCAGACGATCATGCGCGTAAGAGCACTCTAACCCGGCTTGGGCTGGGCCGATAAGGATTTCAAGAGGGACTGAAAAACTATGACTAAATCTAAATTGATTGCGAGTTCTCTGCTCGCTGCCGTCGTGTGCTTTGCCAGTGTGAAGCTGTACGCGCAACACAGGAAGGCTCAGCAGATGGCCGAGGATAACCATACGATCCTCTACGGAAACTGGGAAGTGGAAAAGGAACCGGCTTTAAGGGAAATCTTAGATGAAGTAGCACTTACGCCAGTTTGTAATGGTGTGGTGTTCGAGAATACCGATACGTCTGGGAGCAGAATCGTCTATAACCCTTGGACCGTTCACGTCATTCACTTCGACGCCTATACGAGTTACGCTATGGGCTATACGTACGGCGCTACGCTACTTCGGAGTAGCAACACGAATCACCCGCCGCATTTATCCGCCGACACCACAGCCGAACTTACGGAGAAGGTTTGCCAAGTTGTGAACAATCAGGGTGCTGAGGTTCGCTAACCCAATCCACCTCTGTAGTATCTGGGTCGTATGTGAGGCGCGCTATAACGAATCGGGTTGACCGGGCATGTCAGAGTTCTCGGCTTTTCCCCGGCAGACAGTGTTTACGTGGTGGGAGTCGCATGGCGAAAGGAGACCCGGCTTGGATTGCTCCAAAATAGTCGGAGAGATTTTAAGAATTTATGGCACCTATCAAAAATGACCACCTACCTGTTTGAGCTTGACGAAGCCAAGATTGCCGCATTGATCCGCATGTTTGAGGCCGATTCACGCCAGCTATGAACTATCGAACCTGGAGATGATCAAACTTTATTCAATTGCGAAACCCAAGACGGTTAAAGACTTGGACGCTATACATTACGACTACAACGCCCAGATGATCAAGATTGAGACTGATGTGAAGAGGGAAGCGACTGATATTCTGCGAACGATCAGGAGGGCTACGTAGTCATGCGTCGAGTAATTCTAATCGGCCTAGCTTCCCTGGGGTTGAGTGGGGCGGTGAAGGCTGCTTCACCTGAGTGGAAGGTCAAACCATTGCGCGGTATTGGCAATGTTAGGGTTGTGGTAGACGGTCAAAATCTTCCTTCGAGCGTCACAGAGCGCGAAATACAGACAACAGTTGAATTAAAACTGCGAAGGGCGGGGGTTAGCGTAGTAGAGGATTCAGGCTACTTTCATCCATTTGTTGCAGTCCTAATAGCTTGTATGGATATCGAGAGATCAAATGTCACCGACTGGGCGTTGCCTCTTATTTACAATCCTACGATTTGTAGTCATAGAAAGCAATGTGTTATACGATATTTTACAATAGGAAAAACCTTAGGTTATAATTATAGGATCATATGCAAAAATGGTTCTTCTAGGGGGTGATCATGGCCTCAACAATGCCCTCGGGAAAAATGCAGTTCGGAATTATCGTTAAGACCGAGACCCATAAACGAGCCAAGATCCTGGCAGCGGAATTTGGCACCCGTATTTCAGATGTATACGCCAACGGTGTCGAACGGATTTGGGAAGAGCAACAGGCTCCAAGCAATCCCGCAGACGAACCTTCAAAAGGGTTCGAAAAGCGGATCATGAAAGGCTTGTCGAAAGAATCCTTGCCCTATTTCGAGGCTCTAGCAGGTTTCCTGAGGAAAAGTACCGATACGCGCGATAGAGAGATCCTTGAAATCTTGCTTAAGCCGTTTCTGCCTGGTGGGAATGAGAAGCAGGTTTCCCTAAAGGAGCCAGTTGGCGGCGACGTGGAGCGCTGATTCACTCGGGCCTCCGACGGCGGGTTGTAGATAATCACACGTAGCATTTCGCAATTCATTTTCTTTACCCTGAACTTTCGGCGCCCAAGGCATTTTTCCCTCATTTCGTCCGGCCTAGCTCGTGCCTTGCGACCTCCCCTTGGGCTAATGGCCCTTGCCCTGCGCGGACTTGGCTTTGCACCGCGAAATGCAGGCTGAGCACGCTGCTCTGCCTTGTTTAATTGACGTTTCGAATAACCGGAGCGCTCTGACGCCCGCATCAGGGTGTAGCACAACCCGATGCTGTACCAGTTCTGAGACGGCTTCTATGTGAGATCGGCATCGATGCTGTGGCTGATAGCAACCCAAGTCGAATGAACTCTAACTGCTCGCGTGAGAGTCGAGGTATCGCTGGGCGGGCATGCCCGCACTCACCACATCCGCCCGAAATCGGCTCAGCGACGCGTAAGCGTGGCGCAGCGACACTTGGACAACAGGCCATGCAGAGTCTACACGAACCTAACCTAACGTTCACTGTCCGACTACAACACCCATAAATCTATTGCGTCCTATGCGTAGCCCTTGATGAACGGAGTCTCCTCATTCACGACAATCTGCGTGGATATGGCGAAGTATCCAAAGTCCTCGCTTCTGCTGAAAGCGCGCGCTAATATGCCCTTCATGTGTTTCTTCGGCCAGATAAAGATCTCGGATTGGGTGGCGCAAAACAAAGCGAGGCCCTTTTGTGGGTCACAGCGCTGTTGGCTTTGGCAACCTTTGCGGTGGCCCTATTTACGGCGTGGCTAGCAAACGAGACTAAGAAGTTGAGAAAGGGAAGCGATGCAGCCATGGCAGCACAACTGAAGAGCGCCGAGCGGGCTGCGGATGCTTCAGAACGCAGTGCGAAAGCGGCTCAGACAAGCGCGGATGCGACGAAAGCACTGGCCGAGACAGGCCACCGGGCATGGGTTCTGGCTCCAAGGTGCAGATTTCCTCCAAAGACAAAAAGCCGTCCGCCAATACGTTGATTAAGGTTGAGATCTGGAACCTCGGGAACACACCATCTCTAAATCTGGGAGAAAACGACGTGCTCTTACTCAACTCGGTCATACCCGATGAATTCACATTTCCCACGACCCCGCTGAATAGCAATCTAAATCTTGGCCCGAACCAGATGGTCTATGTGCATCAGCAAATAAGTTTAACCGCACAACAAATCGGGTTAGTCAATACGGAAAAATCATTGTTGATCTGTGCTGGAAGGTTGAAGTATCAGGATGTCTTTGGATCGGAACGGGAAACAACTTGGTGTTATCTGTATAGCCCGAAGCACGATGCCTTCATCGTGGCCGATAAACATAACAGAGTCGTATAACGCCGCGTACCTCGGTGCATCCTGTGTTTCTCTCTCTCATCAATGCGCTTTCGTGAGCATTTTTCCGGGAGCGATTTTCCAGAGTCGCCGCTCGGTTCGGGATGGCTACTGCTCACGTCGGAGTGGAGGCCTGAAAACCACGCTTGCTGGATATCTTGTCCCGGAACCGCTACGCTCTTCCATCGAGATGGCTTATGAGCCGATACAAGTAACCGGATTCTGAGCGGCGAATCGGTGGTGGATCAGTTTGAAAACCGCTGGTCGCTTCCATTTCGGCTCTACCGCTTCAACAGCAGCGGAATGGTTCGCGATTTTGTTTGAAAGGCGTTCGTGAGCCGGCGATCAGCGCATCAACCACCTCATCGGAGATCTAGTCAATCGGGGACTGCTCAGGATGTATCTTATATTTCTCGTCGGGCGCATGCATTTAAAACTGCAATTGCGTAATCAGATAGCTATTCTCGTGCAACTTAGCCGGGCCCGCAGCCGCCTCGAAGAGTGAGCCCGCCTTAGACACCTGAATCTGTATCTACTGCCGATCCAAATCGAATGGCGGCATTCGCTGTTTGCCTGTCTCACATTTGACGCTAAGGGATATAAACAAACAGCAGCTTCTTTGGGGGCCCCGGGTGGGCGGGCGGGTCCGTTTCGCAAAAAAAAAAAAAAAAAAAAAAAAAAAAAAAAAAAAAAAAAAAAAAAAAAAAAAAAAAAAAAAAAAAAAAAAAAAAAAAAAAAAAAAAAAAAAAAAAAAAAAAAAAAAAAAAAAAAAAAAAAAAAAAAAAAAAAAAAAAAAAAAAAAAAAAAAAAAAAAAAAAAAAAAAAAAAAAAAAAAAAAAAAAAAAAAAAAAAAAAAAAAAAAAAAAAAAAAAAAAAAAAAAAAAAAAAAAAAAAAAAAAAAAATTTTTTTTTTTTTTTTTTTTTTTTTTTTTTTTTTTTTTTTTTTTTTTTTTTTTTTTTTTTTTTTTTTTTTTTTTTTTTTTTTTTTTTTTTTTTTTTTTTTTTTTTTTTTTTTTTTTTTTTTTTTTTTTTTTTTTTTTTTTTTTTTTTTTTTTTTTTTTTTTTTTTTTTTTTTTTTTTTTTTTTTTTTTTTTTTTTTTTTTTTTTTTTTTTTTTTTTTTTTTTTTTTTTTTTTTTTTTTTTTTTTTTTTTTTTTTTTTTTTTTTTTTTTTTTTTTTTTTTTTTTTTTTTTTTTTTTTTTTTTTTTTTTTTTTTTTTTTTTTTTTTTTTTTTTTTTTTTTTTTTTTTTTTTTTTTTTTTTTTTTTTTTTTTTTTTTTTTTTTTTTTTTTTTTTTTTTTTTTTTTTTTTTTTTTTTTTTTTTTTTTTTTTTTTTTTTTTTTTTTTTTTTTTTTTTTTTTTTTTTTTTTTTTTTTTTTTTTTTTTTTTTTTTTTTTTTTTTTTTTTTTTTTTTTTTTTTTTTTTTTTTTTTTTTTTTTTTTTTTTTTTTTTTTTTTTTTTTTTTTTTTTTTTTTTTTTTTTTTTTTTTTTTTTTTTTTTTTTTTTTTTTTTTTTTTTTTTTTTTTTTTTTTTTTTTTTTTTTTTTTTTTTTTTTTTTTTTTTTTTTTTTTTTTTTTTTTTTTTTTTTTTTTTTTTTTTTTTTTTTTTTTTTTTTTTTTTTTTTTTTTTTTTTTTTTTTTTTTTTTTTTTTTTTTTTTTTTTTTTTTTTTTTTTTTTTTTTTTTTTTTTTTTTTTTTTTTTTTTTTTTTTTTTTTTTTTTTTTTTTTTTTTTTTTTTTTTTTTTTTTTTTTTTTTTTTTTTTTTTTTTTTTTTTTTTTTTTTTTTTTTTTTTTTTTTTTTTTTTTTTTTTTTTTTTTTTTTTTTTTTTTTTTTTTTTTTTTTTTTTTTTTTTTTTTTTTTTTTTTTTTTTTTTTTTTTTTTTTTTTTTTTTTTTTTTTTTTTTTTTTTTTTTTTTTTTTTTTTTTTTTTTTTTTTTTTTTTTTTTTTTTTTTTTTTTTTTTTTTTTTTTTTTTTTTTTTTTTTTTTTTTTTTTTTTTTTTTTTTTTTTTTTTTTTTTTTTTTTTTTTTTTTTTTTTTTTTTTTTTTTTTTTTTTTTTTTTTTGGGTACGCTCTATGGCAATTCGACAATTAGCAATGGTTGCAGCATCAGGATCTACGGGGAAGGTTGGATACTCCGATAAGACGGGGTCGAGGCCTGAACTTTGAAAATAGCCATAGAGATCTGCCCGCAGTTGTCTTAAGTCGTAGCATGTCGAACTGACAAAAACGGCTGGCTTCGCATTTCTCTCCGCGCTCATGTTACCAGTGCTATAAAAGGCTGCTACTTTCAAATTGACGCTCTGGCAACTGCTTTTCAAGCTTGGTAGCGAAATCGCCGTGCTGACGCACGGTCATCCTTTAGGCTATTTGAGCGTCCGGCCGTTCAAGATTGCGGAAATCGTCCCGAAAATATTTTGTGGGATGCGACCCCGGCGGCCATTTCTGACCAAATCCAACCACGAAGAAGTGCTCGAAGCCGCTGAAAAGGCCGAGTCGCTGGCCTTGTCAGCAGCTACAAATTGGATACCGGAGCGTGGGACAGTGTTGGATTGCGGAGGAAGCGCTCGCGATGGTTCTGTATTGTGCGTTGGTTGCGCCAATGTCGAAGAGGCTGTAGTACTTGCGGTCAATCACTCTGGCGACAGTGACAGCACGGGTGCCGTCGCCGGAAACATCTGCGGTGCATTGTTTGGCGCGGAGACCATCCTAGCCCGCTGGGCCGATTTTGTCGAATTGCACGACGAGATCACCGCGATGGCGGATGATCTGGCCGCTCAGCGAGGGAAAGCTGGAAGAGATCACCGATCCCCTCTGGAACCGGTATCCGGGCTGGTGACACAGGCGTGCATGAGCAGCGGGTAGACTCTACACGGTCCAAATGAGCAAACTCGCCGGTCCGAAAACCACGGCCTCCTTCATCGAACCAATGCTCGCCTTGTCTGCCAGTTCGTTACCGGAGGGATCAGTCTGGGAGTACGAGCTGAAACTGGACGGGTATCGGGCGCTCGCGATTAAGACCGGTAGGCACGTTCAGCTTCGATCTCGCAATGACAAAGACCTCGGTAGCCGCTTCCGGTGTTGTCGCTGGTCTGACAGCGTTGCCTACCGAAACCGTTATCGACGGGGAAGTGGTAGCTCTGGACGATTCGGGCAAAGCCGCCGTTCAACACACTTCAGAACTACGCGGCGGGTCACCCGATCTTCTATTACGTCTTCGACCTCCTGATCCTCGAAGGCCGCGACCTCCGCTCGAAGCCATTAAGTGAGCGCCGGGAGCTGCTCCGTTCCGAGGTCCTCCCGAAGGTCGATGAACCGATCCGTTACTCGCCGACCTTGAACAGCAGCCTGACGGATCTCATCGATTCGGTACGGCAGCAGAAGCTCGAAGGGCTAATCGCGAAACGAAAGGACAGCGCGTATGAGTCCGGCGAGCGGTCAGGAGCTTGGCTCAAAATGCGCGTCAACCGGGGCCAGGAGTTTGTGATCGGCGGGTATACGCCCACGCCCAACAACTTCGATGCGCTGGTGCTCGGCTACTACGAAGGCGACCGGCTCATCTATGTGGCCCGCACCCGCAACGGCTTTACGCCGTTGCTCCGCCAGCAACTGTTCCGGCGCTTTCGCGGGTTGGAGATCAAAACTTGTCCATTTGCTAACCTGCCGGAACCCCACGGTGGACGGTGGGGACAAGGATTTACGGAGGCAAAGATGCGGGACTGCTGCTGGCTGAAGCCGGTCCTCGTTGGTCAGTTCGAGTTCGCGGAATGGACCCCAGACAATCATCTGCGGCATTCGCGTTTCGTTGCACTTCGCGAGGATAAGAACGTCAAAGAAGTGCACCGTGAATGACGCGGAACTGGAAACTCGGTTAAGGTTAAGGACGCAGCGCGGGTGCTCTGCCCGTGAGAAGATAAGCACCGGTTCAGCGGTGATAGGAAGCCAAGCTCGCGCGCAAAATGTGCCGTCCTGTCATGGACGCCCATTCCTTTTTCTGGCTCGGCAGCGTCGCCCAACCGGTTATACATTCAATGCCACCTTCGACCTGATGCTTAACACACAATCACCTAGCCTCGATCCGTTGTTCAGGCATCAAGAGCATGGCGAGTTCCGATACTGGCCTCCACTCGCGACGACCCGCTTCTGAGCAGCAACCGAGAGTAAACCGTCAGGAAGGCGAACATTTGGCGAATCTGTTAAAATCGGCCGGTGGCGTTTTGCCGCGTTAGCTATCGCGATATCGAGGGCATCGAGCACGCGGCAGAAGTCTCGGCGACTAGCTTGTACGAGGCTGTAGCCTTAGCAGTGGCTCGATTTCGACGTGGTGATGGCTGGGCAATGTGCCCGCCAGGTCCGGGATGCGAGTTGCAAGGTTAGGGTGATGCCGGACTCGCCGCTTACGCACACGATATCGCTGAAGAAGGTCGAAACCTTTGCGATGCATGGAACCGTGGCTGGTCCGAAGGACATCGTGCGGAAAGAGCGGATCAGAATGCTACTCGGTCTCGATGCAACGACTTGAGTGCCGCCAAGCAGGAAACGCTTCTAGCCTTGAGCCGCACGAATTTTGGAGCCGACCGGAACAGGCAGGACCTGAGACACTAACCAGCTTTTCGAGGTCGATGGTGGCCGCACGCCAACGCCGTGATTCAACAAGTTTTTCCCTTTTTACCGGCCCGGTGCAGATCTCACCTTAGAATGCAGCGTTGAAGTGCTTAATGAGCCGTAAACTTCCTCGTCATGATAAACGTCGTTTGATATTCGATGTTTGGTTCAGTTTCGGTTTCTATGATCTCGACTTTTAGCTCTGGACGACTAGGAATCTCCGCTGTCGCATAGCCTAGGATGTTTAACGTCAACTGAGGGAAGTCCTTCTTGGGGTCGGGGAAGACTTTGACTTTTCGCACCCGCTTTAACGTCCAGGATGCCTTCCATTCCACAAATTCCTCGCCTTCGATTTGGGAGGTATCTCCAGGCGGAACGAATCTGCATCGTCTGCTTCCAGGCTGGCTGTCGCGCACTGATGCGGGCACTGGTCTGCAGACGGAAAGTATTTCGTTTCCAGTTCAGAAGGAAACATCTGGGCCATCCGCCAGAAAACACACCTGTTTCAGAGAGCGAGCCGGGAACCCGTGCAATTGACCGTTGCTATATGACCTCCGGACCCGCCAAGCAAACCGAGTTGGCCAGGGGAGCAACTATCCGACATGGTCACGTGACAGTGACTTGGTTTATTGCGAAAGAGCAGCTTTGAGCTTCTCTATCTCCTACTCATCAAAAATTTTTTCTGCAAAGCGTCACATCTGTCCGCAAATCGTTGACTTGAGCTGCGGATTGTGATATTCGGGACCGAACCGGGTTATATACCTCTAAGCTAAATTGAGGTAATACAAAACGCGCCACAACAGAATCGACTTGCCTGGGCGTGTAGAGTGTCATTCGACCCTTCCAAAGGCTTACCATCGTCGCGCCGTCCTTACTGGGAGGGGTCGTGGGTGACGTGTTCGTTCGCTCTACTTTCAGCCGGGTCCGTTGGCTCAAGCGATACAGGAACGTCAAGCGGATTGCATCCAACTTCCTTCTTCCTGAGCTGCCCTCGATTAACTTACGAATCCCGACGGTTTAAGAGCGAATTGTCAAAGACGACAGTCTTTGTAATGACAAAACCGAGTGTTCAACATTTGACGCGAAGCTCGAATAGACAAAGGCGGCTGTCTGGGGTGCCCCGGGGGTGGGGGTGGGTCCGTTTTCGTGGAATGAACGGGGTGGGGGTTCGTTATAACCCTGGAACCCTGGCGATTCAACGTTGACCAGACTCTCTATTCGAGAGTGATCGGTCAGCTACGTCGGCTTGTGATTAGTCGAAGGTAGATGGTCTACTATAGAGCGGGCTATAACGACCCCAGGTGTAGAAGGCAGTATCAGGACTACTCACGCATCCGGTCAAGTTATTGAAATTGATGAGTAGCGATAAAGCCTGATGCCTAGTAGAAGTACCTATTGCTAGGACTCATAATCCTTTGGTCGAAGGTTCAAATCCTTCAGAGCTCACTAACCAAAAACTGTCTAGCCCGGAGACATGGGTGACAGATTGTTCCTAAGACATAGGTAACACTTTTGGCCCGAAGGGATTTTCAAGGGGCTGCAAAGTTTTCTCCTCCAGATCGATATAACCGAGGTCGAAGTGCATGAAGCTGACGAGCCAGATACCGTCGTCAACTTCCTTGATGCCGACTGCTTGCCCAGCCAGGCAGGTACTGAGATTAATTTTCTTGCGATACAGACAAAGGCGTCCACAGTTGGTGACGACGACGGTCTTATCGTGGAACGGATAGTGCGGTTCGCCGATGCCACGATACGGCTTGGTGGAGGGCGTGTAGACTTCCGCTGGGCATTTCATGGCGAGTGCTTCATGCGGCCGTTCGTTGTTAAATTCTTCTAAGAAGGCATCAAACTTGGCCTGCTGCTGCAGTAGATTGGCGCCAGCAGGCCGGGTGGCTTCTTTCTTGAGAGTTAAATGCATGCGCTCGTGCCGGCCATTCTGGGTCGGATGACCGGGCTTGATGCGTTCAATGCTGATACCCAGGCGCAGCCACCAGACCGAGAGCCGCGAGAGATTAAACAGACCATTGGGGGAAGCGAACGGAACGCCATTATCCGAGCGAATGGCTTGCGGTAAACCGCGCTCCTGGAACAGGCGCTCGAAAGCGGTGAAAGCAAACTGTTCCTGATTGGACTCCATGGCCTCACACAAGAGGAGAAAACGAGAGGCATGATCGGTAACTGTCAGTGGGTAGCAGTAGCGATGATTGCCGAGTTTGAACTCGCCCTTGTAATCCGTGCACCACAGCTCATTCGGGCTGAGGCCGGACGACAGCGGTGTACCTTCGGTATGTGTCCGCGATCGCTTTACCCGAGACACCAGCCCGTGCCGATCGAGGATCGCATGAATGGTGCTGCGGGCTGGCACCTTCACTTCCGAGGGCATGCGCCGCAGCAGACGTTCACGAATCTTGCGAGCACCCCAGCTCGGCTTCTCGCGCTTGGCGGCTACAATCGCCGCCTCTAACTGCTCCGGCAATTGATTCGCATACCGATGCGGCCGTCGTGCACGATCCGTCAAACCCTCCCATCCGCACTCCTCATAACGGTCCACAATCTTGTATCCTGTCTTGCGCGAGATCCCGAATTCTCTGCACAGGGAAGCCATACTTTCCCCGTCCTTCAACCGAATCACAAATCGTATGCGTTCGTCCATTACAGAACTTTCCTTCCATGGCATCCCCACTTCCGCCTTTCTTAAAAGGCAAAAGTGTAACCCATGTCTCCGGTACGTTCTGTTACCTATGTCTCAGGTCGGACATAATCCTTTGGTCGAAGGTTCAAATCCTTCAGAGCCCACTAACCAAAAACAATCGTGTCGTCGACTAAGGAAGATGAAGCTGTGTCTTCCAGTTTAAATGTCGTAGTACAGCGCGAATTCGTACGGATGAGGGCGCAAGCGGACCGCGTCGGACTCGTTCTTTCGCTTGTAGTCGATGTAGGTCGCAATCAGATCTTCAGAGAAAACGTCTCCTTCCAGCAGAAACGCATGATCCTGTTCAAGGCACGTGAGTGCCTCGTCCAGCGACGCAGGCATTGAAGGCACAGACTTCATTTCGTCGGGAGACAGATCGTAGATGTCCTTATCGAGCGGTTCGCCCGGTTCAATTTTGTTAATGACACCATCCAGGCCTGCCATCAGCATTGCGGCAAAAGCCAGATAGGGATTCGCGGATGCATCAGGCGGGCGAAACTCGACACGCTTCGTTTTGGGGTTTGCCGAATACATGGGAATGCGACAGGCAGCGGAACGATTGCGCCGGGAGTAAGCCAAATTCACCGGAGCTTCGTAGCCGGGAACCAGTCGTTTATAGCTGTTCGTAGTTGGAGCGATAATTGCGGAAAGCCCTCGAGCGTGCTTCAGAAGCCCACCGATGTACCAGAGTCCAATCTGACTCAACCCGGCGTAACCTTCGCCCGCGAAGAGCGGCTTCCCGCCTTTCCAGATGCTCTGATGGGTGTGCATACCGCTTCCGTTGTCTCCGAAGAGCGGCTTCGGCATAAATGTTGCCGTCTTGTTATTTTGGACAGCCACGTTGCGGACAATGTATTTATAGAGCATCATGTTGTCCGCCGACTTCACTAGCGTGTCGAAGCGTTGATCGATCTCACACTGGCCGGCGGTGGCGACTTCGTGATGGTGGCATTCGATCACGATGCCGCATTGCTCCATCGTCTCGACCATCTTCGCGCGCAAGTTTTGGTAGTGATCCGTTGGAGGAACGGGGAAATATCCTTCCTTGTATCTGGGCCGATAGCCGAGGTTGTTCTCCGCCCGCCCGGAATTCCACCTTCCCTCTTCGGCATCGATAAAGTAGTAGCCGGAGTGTGCATTCTGGTCGAAGCGGATGTTATCGAAAATAAAAAACTCCGCCTCCGCACCAAAATATGCCGTGTCCCCAAGTTGAGAGCCCTTCAGGTACACTTCTGCCTTTTGCGCAATCCACCTGGGATCACGTTCGTAGCTCTGACGTGTGAGAGGGTCGCGCACGTTGCCGAGCATCACGAGCGTCGGAAACTCGTAAAACGGATCCAGGAACGCGGTACTTGCGTCCGGGATCAACAACATATCACTTTCGTTTATGGCCGCCCACCCTCGAATGCTGGACCCGTCAATACCGAACCCATTCTCAAAGGAGTCCAGACTTAACTCGGAAATCGGGTAGGTGATGTGGTGCTGCAGCCCTGGAATATCACTGAAGCGCAGGTCAAGCTGCTTTATCTCTTTCTGCTTGGCCAAATCTAAGACTTGTTGTGGGTTCATAAACACTCCATGTTCAATTTGTCCGGCAGGACGAGCTAGTCCGACCGGTCCAAGTATTTGGTGAGCGCTTCACGAAATAGCGCCGAGAGCATCTGGTTTGGGGCTCCAGCAATCTTGCGTCGCGCCGATTCCTGAATGAGCCGCTCGTAAATGTCCTGGGGAAGGGTTACGGTGACTTTACGAAATGCTTTTTTGTCGCCATTAGAAGAACTGGGATCCACTTCAATCTCCTTCACGCGAGATCAACCGTATGCCTAAGCCTCTTCCGCCAAGGGCGTGGCATCCGGCTGAAGCACTCTTTTGTAAAGCGATTTTGAGCAATGGTGGTGCAACGACCGTAGTGGCGATCGACATGAAGAAAGCTCTATTTAGGAAATACGAATTTCTTATCCGCCTCTTCGGGGCCAGCACCCGGGGAACCGCGCACCTTGCGGGTCAACCCAGGGTCTTTCGGAGCTAAGTCATCGAAGGCGCGTCGTCGGCTCATCAGCGTTTCGGCCCCACCCACGCGATTAGGGCAAGCGTAACGGTCGATTGCGTCTGCGAAACCGCCGACTGAAGCCCGTGATTGAAAAAAGGCACATTCGAGCCATCGTGGCGGTATTCCAGGCGGGTCAGAAAACCGTCGAAAAACTTGTATTCGCCCGTAACCGTCACTTCGTGAAGTTTTTGTATCGTGCCCGTCGAGAAGCCGTCTGCATCGTTGAAAAACTCGGCCCGCGGGGTTACCGCGATGTGCTTTGTCAATTGAAGATGGAGAGCACCCGCAAAGCCGACCCAATGATCGGATCCCGATACAGGCCGCTGCTGAGTGCCATAGTCGAAGTTGAAATATGCATTCACCCTTTCGTTCGGGGTGAGTAGCAGCGTAGTGTCATACAAATTGCGAGCACCGCTATTGATGCCATTGAATTGCTCGCCGACGTAGTAATCGTTGCTCCAGGTAAACTTCTTGCGCGTGATCGCTCCCGTGATACCAACCGTCTGCATGTTGTTTCCGTGCTCGTCGACCACCGCATTCCAGCCATCCACCACTTGTAGCCCGACCGTGAAGCTGCTGCCGATAGGCATGGATGTGCGCACGCCGAAGTGGTAATAGGGAATAGCCAAGGCGTAGAGCAAAGCACGCGAGTAATTCCAGTTATCTTTGCTTTCGACCACTTCAGCCCCGGCCGTTGTCACAAACTTGCCCAAGTCGATCTCGAGCCCCTTCCAACTCTTGGGTTTTACGCTAATGAAAGCTTGCTCGAGATAACGGAAGGCCGTCGGATCCGGAGAGGGCGTGCCCATGAGATCTATCGCACGACCGCCTCCCACATCAAACCTGAAACCTATCGGATCCGCATCGTGGCTTATGGTAACCTTGCCAAAATTCAGGCCGATCTGGTCGGTTTTGTCGTTAAAGTTGTATAGCTGATTGAAGCCGGTGATCGGATGGTTATTGTTGAAGCTGTAATACCCATCGAGCATCAGGGCAAAGTCGACTTTGCCAAAAGTCATCGGCGGCCCGGAATCCGATTGCTCAGCGGCGGGAGCTTGAGTCTGGCCGCGCAAACAAACGGTTAACGCAAGCACTAAGAGTCCACACTTTTTCCACATGTCCAACCCCTTGCGAAATCATAGAATGCGACACGGGACGAAGTGCCTGGTTACCGACAGGGTAGCTAGAGTAAATATACGACTTTCGTATAGTCTACTTTACGGGCTTGTGACTGCTGACACCAATCAATAATTTTGATCCTCCTTATAGACCGACGCGGAGCTAGTGCCTTGGCGCCGCCGGATGGCACGCAGTAGACGGGAGCTCCGGCGAACTATAATGCCTGAAGGAGCAAGGCTTAACGAAAAGATGTCAGAGTGCCTTTCTATCATCATTCCTGCATACAACGAGGAGGCGACCCTGCTTGGTGTTGCGCGCCGCGTTCTCGATCAACCGCACGTGCGCGAACTGGTGATAGTCGACGATTGCTCAACAGACTCGACGGGCCGAATCGCGGATGAGTTGGCCGGATGGCAACCGAGAGTCAAGGTTATTCATCACCCGGAAAATAAAGGCAAGACAGAAGCCTTAAAGACCGGGCTTGCTTTTACGACGGGGGAGATCGTGGTGATACAGGATGCCGACCTGGAGTACGATCCTTCCGAAATCGGCGGACTTATTGAACCGATTCTGGAGGGCCACGCGGATGTCGTCTACGGTTCGCGGTTTCTGGTGCGAAAGGCGGCCAGGGTTCTGTACTTCTATCACTACGTCGCGAACAAAGCATTAACACTTCTTTCCAACCTTCTTACCAATGTGAATATCACCGACGTCGCCACCGGTTATAAAGCTTTCCGGGGAGACATCATCCGCAACATGACGATCACCAGTTCGGGCTTCGGTTTTGAGTTTGAAGTAACAGCGAAAGCCGCCAAGCTCAAATGTGTGATGTACGAGGTGCCTATTTCTTATCGCGGCCGCACTTACGGCGAGGGAAAGAAAATCGGGTTGAAAGATGCGTTCGCAGCGGTCTGGTACATCATCAAGTTCAATCTGTTTTGCAGCCTCGAGAATTCCTACAGAACCGTGCCGCGGGTTCAGCGACACTCTTCGTACTCGCAATCTTGAACCGATTCAACCGGCCAATCAAACCAAACGCGCCACCTGATCGCCGGCAAGCAGCTCTTTACATCTTTCCGGATGCGCCAGCGCAGTCTTCATAACGGCGCAGACTCGCTGAATATCGCTCTGCCTCACCGCGATGCCGGTCGGTAACACTAACACTCGTGTACAGAGCTCTTCAGTTCTGGGTAACAGCAGGCCTGCATGCGGGAAAAATGACTTGTAAGGTTCCATTTTGTGGCATCCAGGGTAAAAGTAGCGGCGCGCCAGAATGTTTTCGGCCTGTAAAATTCTTACAATCTCGTCGCGGCTGATTCCGGTAGCCATTTCGTCAATCTCGAAAACTACATACTGATAGTTGTTCCGCTGATTCTCATCAAACGCGACCATCTGCACGCCAGGGGTCCGATCGAGCATCGTCCGATACAGGTTGTAATTGAGGCGATTGGTTTCAACGAATTTTTCGAGACTTTCGAGGCCGGTCAAACCCATTGCCGCCGAGACTTCGCTCATCTTGCCGTTGGTGCCTACAAAGGTTACCCGATCAACGCCCGAAAACCCAAAGTTCTTCATCAACCGAATCTTGCGCGCGAGTTCGTCGTCGTTGGTGGCGATCGCGCCACCTTCGAAACAGTTGAGAAATTTGGTGGCATGGAAGCTGAAGACTTCGCAAATGCCGAAATTTCCGATGCTTATTCCGTCAGCCGAGCAACCAAAGGCGTGAGAAGCATCGTACATGAGCTTGAGATCATGTTTTCGCGCCAATCGCGAAAGCCCCTCAAGATTACAGGGTTTTCCCCAGACGTGAACGCCGATAATCCCGCTCGTCCGCGGAGTGATGAGTCGTTCCGCCTGTTCGGGGTCCAGATTGTGGGAGTCCTCTTGAACGTCACAGAAAACGGGCGTGATCTCCTGCCACTGTAAGGCGTGCGCCGTGGCCACGAAGGTAAACGAAGGCACAATAACCTCGCCTCGCATCTCCGCAGCTCGAATAGCGATCTCCAGCGCCACTGTCGCGTTGCAAATCGGTATGCAATGACGTGCCCCGACTACCTCTTTAAGCCGGGATTCGAACTCTTGGACCGAGGGTCCGTTATTCGTGAACCAGCGCCGCCCGATTACTTCTCTTATGCGCTCGAGGAGAGCCTCCTCGGAGCCGACATTCGGACGACCAACATGAAGCGGCTCCGCAAACATAGGCCGTCCGGTGGCAATGGCCAGCTCGGATGGGTCCAGGACAATGTCGGTTGCTTCGGGCAAGCTAGCGCATGTACCTTTCGTCCGGGGCTCGCGGGCGCCGAACTCTTGCGGGGACGCCGTAGGCAACAACGCCTTCTGGCAGATCGTTAACAACCACCGCACCGGCTCCCACCACTGTATCCTTCCCGATCACCGCCTTTTCGCGAAGACTCGATGCCAGCCCAAGGCTGCTTCGCATGCCTATCTGGCATCCTCCTCCAAGGTGAACGCCCGCCGAAAGGCTCGAGTAAGGTCCCATAGTGCAGTCGTGATTCACGGTGGAGGAAGTATTCACGATGCATCCTTCGCCGAGCACAGCCTTGGGTCCGACGACACCGGCCGCCATGATCACCGTGCCTGCTCCCAGTGTGGCCGTTTTCGATATCAGGGCGCTGGGATGAATGACAATAGGAAACTGCACGTCCCGAATCGTGGAGATGAGCCGCGAGGCTAGTTGCCAGCGCTGCCAGTTGTCTCCAACTGCGACGAAGAATTCACGGCACTCATATTCCTTTGAGACTTCGGCGGCATCCTCCGCCCTACCGCAAACTACATGGCCGTATTTTTCAACGCCTTTGCGCTCGAACGAATCGAGAAGTCCTATGACACGGTACCGGCCGTCCAGTTCGAGAATGTCAAGCACCGCGTTCGCGTGGCCCTCACTGCCTATGAGAAGTAGGGGTTTCAGCTTTCGCGCTCCGGCTCGGGGGGTTTGAAGTAATCGATGAGATACATGGGACGCGGACGAACCTGATCGAGGGCTCGCCAGACATATTCGCCGATGATGCCTATAGCCAACAACTCAAACCCATGCAATATGAGCAGCGCAATCATCACAGAACTCCATCCGGGCGCCTCAGTTCCATAGACGAGCCGCTGGGCTACAAGGCCGACTGAGAACAGGACAGCAAGCAGGAATGCGATGATGCCCAGCAGTGTAATGAGCCTTATGGGCACGAAAGAATAGGCAACAAAGCCATCTACAAAATACTTGAGTTTCCGGAAAAGAGTCCAGCCAGACTTACCAACTTTTCGGGCTCGCCGTTTATAGGGAATTTGAGCAATCTTTCCGCCGGCCGCCAGGATCTGTCCCTGAAGAAACCCGTTCCGCTCGGATGAGCGCTGCAGATGTTCGATTACCGTTCGGTCGAGCAGAAAGAAATCGAAACCGCCCAGAGGAATACCCGCGACTGCGTAACGCCGCATCAGACGATAAAAGAGGCGCGAGGTTAACCTGCTGAACGAAGAATCTTCGCGCGATTCACGGACGCCGATCACAGTTTTCGCACCGGCGAGCCAATGGTTGAACATCTCGGGGATCAGTTCGGGAGGATCCTGCAGATCGCTTGATATCACCGCTGCGCAATCCCCGGTGCATCTTGCGAGACCGGCCATGATGGCAGCTACCTGCCCAAAGTTCCGCGTCAGGTTGACGACTCCTGCGCAGTGAGGGTATTCGCTGTGAATTTCCTCGAGCATCAGAATCGAATTATCGCGCGAGCCATCGTTTACCAGGATCACTTCGTACTCGAAAAGATCAGATGCTTGATCCAGCTGCGCCTTTAGGCTGCCAAAATTCTTCTTGATCGAAAGCTCATCCTGGTATACGGGGATGACCACAGAGAGTTTATACATGCAGCGCAAAATCGGTTCGCATTACCTCTGTTCGCATAGGCATTTTTTCACATTGAGAAGACACTTGCTTCGCTACACTTGAGCAGTGTTCACGACGGCTGTGCCGAAACGGGAGGTTTTGGACAACGCGCTTAGCTTTGTCACACGAAGACCATTTCTCATAATGGCGTTTTCGCTCTTCTACTTTTCAGACGTCTGTCTTCGGGCTTCAGCGAAGTTCCTTTGGTACGACGAAATCTTCACATTGTATTTCTCCCGCTTGCCGGACATCACATCTCTTTGGAGGGCCTTGACGTCCGGAGTTGATTTCAACCCTCCGCTCTTTTATTTGCTGACACGAGCATGCCAGGCGGCTTTCGGAGAGGGAAATGTCTCGATACGTCTTCCAGAAATAATCGGGTTCTGGATTTTCTGCCTTTGCCTGTTTGAGTTCGTCTCAAAGCGCGCCGGAACGCTAGCCGGTTTTGCGAGTATGCAGCTCCCGATGCTTACCGGAGCCTATTTTTATGCGTATGACGCGCGGCCACACGGAATCGTTTTGGGAGCCTGCGGATTAGCACTCGTTTGCTGGCAAAGGGCAGTCGAAACCTCGCCACGCTCACCAAAATGGCTGGCGGGGTTCGCCGCCTCACTCTTACTCGCCTTCATGCTGCATTGCTATGCCCTGATTCTAGTCGTTCCTTTTGCACTGATTGAAATGTTTCAGGTCCTCAGGTATCGGAAGGTGAATTGGCCAACCTGGCTCGCTATGGCCCTGCCTGCGGCGGCGTCACTGCCTATGTACCTCCTTCTTTTAAAGTCATACGGAAAGCTGAATACTGAGAATTCCTTTTCGATCATCGCGATTGCACGATGGAACCAAGTGGCGTCTTTCTA
The DNA here is from genome assembly GCA_963757345.1 of Terriglobia bacterium. Lineage (GTDB taxonomy): Bacteria > Acidobacteriota > Terriglobia > Bryobacterales > Bryobacteraceae > Bog-105. Next base: position 673,438 of record CAVWRP010000021.1, read on the forward strand.
CGTTTTCCTGTTTGCTCCCTGCATTGTGGTCTTTACGGGGATAATTCTCTTGTTCGCCGCGGACGCCTTTGCAGCACGCACCGCACTCGGTACCGAGAATGGAAGTCCCTCACCATTAGCGCTTCCGGATCTTTTACTAGGCTTGGCTTTCACGACGATTCCTTTTTTTGGAGTTGTGCTCGGAAAGATCGTCAACGGCCCATGTTTCAGCCGGTACTTTTTGTCTGGGCTCGCAGGAGTCAGCATTGCAATCGGAATTGGAGCGGGCTGCAGGCGGCGATGGAATTGGCTCCCCTCAGCCCTTGTGTTGCTGTTGGTTTCGGCCGCCGGCATCGGTTTCGTCAGGCTGGCGGCACACCGATTGAAAGGGCAAGGCGAGGAACTCCAAGAGCCAAGCATGAAATTTCCACTCAATACGACACCCCGCCGTCCCCTGGCGATGCACCCGCTGCTAACAGCTCACCGGACTAAGCTGCCGATTGTGGTTCTTAATGCGCTTGATTTCATTTATCTCGTGCAATACGATCCGCAGATTCGATCCCAGGTGTACTACATAACGAGGTCCGAGTCGCACTTTACTTATCATGGATTTCGGGAATTTATCCGATGTTGCGGCATCAACTTCAACGCTCCGTTGACTTACGAGCAGTTCCTGGCTCTCCATCACCAATATTTGGTTTATGGCACGACAACGAATCTCGAAAATATAGCCGTCCTTGGTCAGCTTGGTGCACGGGTCGAATGGTTTCAAGTCTTCGAAGGGCACTTCCTCGGCGGCGCTCAGCAGGGAAATTAGTCACAGATGCCGCTGTTCAATGGCCGCCCGTTTACAATTTGAGTTCGATGCCGGAAGCCCTCGTTTTTGCGAGTCATTCCAGGCGTTCGGAAGGTAAGGTGAATTCTATGAAGCTTTTGAGAATCTGCGTTCTGCTCTCACCACTGACATCGCTCTGTGCCGCGGCGGACGTCGACATTTTTACGTCTAAGGACATCAGTGCGATGATTCAGGCGCTCGCATCCAAGGGACTGTCATTTGCCGACAAGAATATCGCCCGGTACGGCAATCACTACCTGCTTCTCGCCCGGCGAGGGGAGACCGGCTCTTCGGAATTACACGAGCACGAGGCCGACATCTTCATCGTGCAAAGCGGCGCGGCCACTATCGTGACCGGCGGAAAAATCGTGAAGCCGCAGACAACGAAACTTGGTGAGATTCGCGGCTCCTCGATCGAAGGCGGTGAACGCCACACGCTCGCGACTGGCGACATAATCCATATTCCAGCCGGCACCCCGCATCAGCTCCTGATTGATAAGGGTACTCCATTCGCATACTTTGTCGTTAAAGTCACCGGCCAATAAATGAGCTCCGCGCTCGTTCTGACGCTTCTCGCCATCAGCGGGGTCGCTCTTGGGGTTTCGTTGGGTCAGGCGCGGATCTTTTCTGATCTCATTGCAGCAGTCGGGGGAGGTCTCCTGGTTGGGATTTCGCTCTTCTGGCTTACTCCCGAAATTGTCTCCGAATCCGGGTGGCTAGTGGCGCTGGCGATGACAGCGATAGCCTGTTTCGCCATAGCGGTCGGAGACCGTCTTCTCGTCCACGCCGATATTCCCTCCCCGCAGTTAACCATCGGGCCGGTACTCGTCGCTACTGCGGCCCATAGTTTTCTGGACGGGTGGAGTGTACGCGCACTCGCAACACTTCACATCGCGGGTTTTGCGGCTCCCCTCGGATTGGCGTTGCACAAAATTCCCGAGGGCGTCGCGGTTGGATGGATCGCGCGACGACGCCTTCAAAGTTATTGGAAAGCGGCCGCGGTCGCCGTTGCAGTTGAACTGTTTACGCTCGTAGGGGCTTACGCGGAGCCACGGGCAAGCCAATCGGGAATTGCGGCGTTTGGCAGCTGGTGGACTTCGGCAGTTATCGCGATTATTAGCGGGAGCTTCCTCTTTCTCGGCATCCATGCCGTACTTCCGAACCGGCGGCGGACCAGCGTACTCCTGGTTTTCACCATCACTTTCGCGGTCGTGGCAGCCGCCGGCATCGTAAAGATCCATCAGATTTGACGGTGATCCGGTAACAATCTCGAAATAGTTTGAACAACGCTTGGAGATTGCTCGAGCGTTCTGGCCAGCGCGGTGTGGCTTCTTATTCGCCAGCGCCTTACCTATTGTTTGACAACCAAACCGATTTTAAAAAGGCCGAAACGTATCATGCAAGAGTAGATCCCGGCCGGGTTGCTTAGAGCCATGGCACCATGCTCAGCAATCCAGATGGATTGAGAGATGAGCATATAAATGACCAACAGAATTCGAGTAGCCGTAATTTTGATCCTGCTGCGATTTCATCCCTCAAGCGGTGCGGCCGCTTTAACGCTAAAACCGGAAACGAAAGCAGCCTGGGACTCCTATCTTCAGGCGGCAAATGCCGCCATGAAGGCTCGTCTCCAGCCCGGCGCACATTTTCTTTGGCTCGACGAGGAGCCCGACCGGGCAGAGCAAGTTCGTAGCAAGGGACCTTACATTGGGCCGGTCAGCCGCCAAATTCCACGAAAAGTTCCGTCCGGACTCATCCACGATTGGCTGGGTGCGGGCTTCCTGCCCAACGTGAAAATCGAAGATATCTTGCGGATCGTGCGCGACTACGACAGGTATAAGGAAGTCTACCGGCCGGGTGTGATCGCCTCAGCTTCTCATGGCACAGACGGAGTGAAAGATCTCTTTTTCATGCGTCTTGCGAACAAGTCGGTGGTATCCAAGACCGCTCTCGATGCCAACTGTGAAGCTTCTTATTTTCGCGTAGACGCCCGGCGCTGGTACGGTGTCTCCAATACGATCCGCATCGAGGAAATCGATCATTTTGGAGCACCGAATCAAAAGACTTTGCCCGAGGACACGGGTAGTGGCCTGATTTGGCGATTATCCAGCATCACACGCCTCGAGGAGCGTGACGGCGGAGTCTACGCGGAGTTGGAGGCATTGGCCTTGAGTCGCGATATTCCCGCTGCGTTTCGCGCGTTCGTAACCCCTATTGTGCGCCGTGTGTCCAGAGATTCGCTCGCCACGTCTCTTCATCAAACTAAGATAGCCATCGTTGCCGGCGTGGCACACCCGCAAGACAGGCCTGCTCAATAAGCTGCGAGGATTTTGTCCCGACGGTCCACCGGCACGCAAAAAGCTATTCTCGACGCCAGTGAAATGTGTGTTGAGCAGGCGACTAGCGATAGCTAGCCCAAAAACCTCTGCGAAAAACTCTTCCTCGCGGCACTATTATGTCGGATACCTATCCTTGTTACACCTATGCGCCGCCTGATAGTTCTTTTTGCGTCTTCCGTCTTAAGCATCTTATCGGTGCTTCCCGCTAGTGCGGCCTCAAACAGCCGGACCACCACGGCTGCGCGCTCGATCCCACATACCGACTCACAGATCGATGCAACGATACGGACAAAGCTTGCGAAATCCAAGATCGGAAAGGACGGTTTCCACTTTCACGTCCAGCGCGGAGTAGTTACGTGGGAGGGCAAGACCAACGTGATTCAACATAAGGGCTCGGCAACTCGCATGGCCAAGGCCGCTGGCGCAACACAGGTAATAAACAACATCCAAATCAGCGACAGCGCCAGGTCCAAAGCCACGGCAAATCTGAAACACGCAAGCGTCGTTCAATAGGCCCATTTCCGGCCGTTTCGGTCGCGGCGGCGTGCCCCGCCCTCATGTTAGAGTAGGAGCGAACCGAAACTTTTGATGAAAAGCAGTCTCCTACTTTCAGCCTTTTTTTGTTCCGCTGCAGCGTTCGCCCAAGGGACGTCGCCGGCGACTCCTCCCGCCCAAACGGCACCCGCTCCGGCAGCCGCGAACCAGCTAAAAGTAAGAGGTCCGGAAGCAGTCGCGCAACAGGACCCGAACCGGGTCGTCGCTACCGTCGACGGCAAATCGATTACCGCCAAAGAAGCGGCCGGGCTCCTGAAGGCAATTCCCGCAGATCAACTCAAAAGATACGAGTCCAACCTCCCGGCGGTCTTGCAGCAAATCGTTATGAGTCAGCAACTTGCAGACGAAGCCGTTAAAGAAGGCCTGGATCAGCAGTCTCCGTGGAAAGAGCAGCTTCTGCTAAGCCGCAATAATGTCCTGACCCAGGCGTATTTGGCCAAAAAGTCGAACTCCACCACGAATACACCCGGAGCCGATCCCGAACAGTATTACAACGCACACCAGGCGGAGTTTGACAAGGCAAAATTAAAAGGAATTTTCGTTGCTTTCAACCCGCCCGGCACTCCCGCTTCCTCCGCACCGAATAGCCGCACGGAGGAGCAGGCGAGAGCGAAAGCCGACGATATCGAGAAGAAACTAAAGGCCGGCGGGGACTTCTCTACTCTTGCCCGGACTGAATCGGATAACCAGCAGGCTGCCGCAAATGGGGGCGATCTCGGAATGCACAGTCTAGGCGAGCCGCAACTTCCAGCCGACGTGAAAACGGCAATTGAGAAGCTACAGCCCGGTCAGATCGCGGAGCCGGTGCGAATTCCCAACGCCTTTCTGATCCTGAAGGTAGAGAGCCGAAGCAAACTTACATTCGATCAGGCACGGCCGGAAATCGTTCAAAAGCTTCAATCGGAACGGAATCAGGCCGCGGTTAAACAGGAAGTCGACAAATATAAAATAGAAGTGAAGGACCCTGACTTTTTCAACGCCTCCGCTCCCACGCCTGGCGCGCACATTCCTTCTTTGCAGCGAACTGCACCGAGCCCTTCACCATCCAGTGCGCCTCAGGCTAAGCCGTAAGTTCGCGGCTGGAAGCCGCAAGAAAATTACGCAGATTGTGGTCAGCCTGCCGAAGCTCGGCGAACGTGATCTCTCGATCACGGCAGATCCCAACTTGACATACTATCGAGGCAGGTTGCTTTCAGGCTTCCCGAACCTTGGCACCGCAATTTATGCGGCCGCCTTTATCCGGCAACGTCGAATTGTGCTGGAGAGCGCGCTCCTTCGGCAACCCCAGACATTGCGGCTGATCTTGACCCACGAAGTCTTTCACTTTGTATGGGCTCGTCTCGGAAATAAAGCCAGGCGCGAATTCGCGGCGCTGCTCCGACGCGAGCTGACATCGGGGGCTCGGGGCGAACTCGGCGAATCCTCCGGCGTGAGAAAGGCAGCTCTCACTAGTACCGACCATCTAAGAGGTTCGAGTATGCGTTGGCGGGAGTATGTTTGCGAAAGCTTTTGCGACACTGCGGCCTGGTTTTATTCGGTCGAAACGGATCGCGCAGATTTTACGTTGTCTCGCCGGTGGATGACTATCCGGCGCCGCTGGTTTGCGGCTCAATTTCTCGAATCCTAGCATCGGCTCTCCGAGCGCTACACTGGAGATTCGGATGCTCCCTGGTTTGCGAAATTCACAATTCATGTCGCTAGTAGGTGCTTTGGCACTTCTGGTTGGCTGCTCGGCTACAAGCTCGTCGCGGGCCGAGCAGGCTCGAGCTACGGCGAAAGCTCAGGCCGACCGGAAGTCAGCGCCCGATTTCACGCTCTCAGACGCCAGTGGAGCAAAGGTCAAGCTGGCGGACTATCGCGGTAAGGTTGTTCTCCTGAATTTCTGGGCAACCTGGTGCGGTCCCTGTCAGATAGAGATTCCCTGGTTTCAGGAGTTTGAACAGCAGTACAAATCAAAGGGCTTTGAAGTCCTTGGCGTCTCCATGGATGAAGATGGGTGGGCGGCGGTAAAGCCATATATGGCGACTCACAAGCTGAACTATCGCATCCTTCTCGGTGACGAGACAGTGAGCACACTGTATGGGGGCCTCGAAGCCCTCCCGACGACGTTCATCATTGACCGTGATGGAAAATTCGCCTTTCCGCCACATGTCGGCCTTGTGGGAAAAAATGAATATGCCAGTGAGATTCAAGGTCTCCTCGATGAGAAGGGGACGAATGCTTCCCTTCGTTCTGTTGTTTCTCCCGTCGCTATTTTGCTTCGGCCAGCAAAATAGGGTCTCTGTACAAACGCCGACGCAAGTGAACGCGAAGCGTGGATCCGTAGTGGAGCAGTCGCTCACAGTCGAGGTGCTTCCGGGCTTTCATGTCAACAACGACAAACCCAAAGACGAGTTTCTGATCCCGCTCAAGCTAAGCTGGACGGCTGGCCCGTTAGAAACGCAGAGTATCTCTTATCCAAAGCCCGAAGAAATCAAGGTGGGTACCCAGATGCTAACCGTATTTACAGGCAGCTTTCAGGTCGGGACAAAATTCCAGGTACCGGCGAACGCACCGGCTGGAACCGCCATGATGGTCGGAAAGCTGCGCTACCAGGCTTGCAACAACGAAATGTGCTTTAGACCTTCCTCGGTGGAAGTACGACTGCCGGTCACAATCGAATAGAACATTTAAAAGCGATTGAATACCGGCATGCGCCGTATCATCCTGCGTCCTGGTGCAATCGGCGACTGCATCTTAGCGCTTCCGGCAGTCGAGCACCTGGTCGCGGATTACACGGAAGTATGGATTTCGACCCCGGTCGTCCCTCTCATCTCATTCCCGGATAAAGTTCGGCCACTGTCATCTACCGGTATCGACAAGGTAGGACTCGCCGACATCCCTTTCGCCCCCGAGCTTCGCCGGTACTTGAAAGACTTCGACTCAATAGTCAGTTGGTACGGAACCAATCGCCCGGAATTCCAGGAGGCCGTCCGCAACCTTGGTATCGATTGCGTATTTCTGGCGGCGCTCCCAAGCGACGATTTCGAAGAGCATGCCGGTCGATTTTTTGCACGCCAAGTGGGGGCGAACGAAGAACTGCTGCCGCGAATCAGGGTCGCCGGCGCTTCGGAGCGCAATTCGATAGTGATACACCCCTTTTCGGGAGGCAAGCGGAAGAACTGGCCTTTAGAATCCTATGGAGAACTAGGACGCCGGCTGAATCCCAAATTGGTTGAGTGGATCGCGGGACCGGAAGAGGAGCTTCGAGGAGCCAAACGATTTGAGAAGCTAGACGAGTTGGCGGCCTGGCTGCGAGGCGCGAAATTGTACATCGGAAACGATTCGGGAATTACCCATCTTGCAGCCGCAATGGGCATTCCCACGCTGGCAATTTTCGGCCCTACCAATCCAACGAAGTGGGCGCCGCGAGGCCCGAACGTCAGAGTTTTGCACGCGCCGCGCATTACGGACTTGCAGGTGGAGGCAGTGCTTGAAGCGGTGGTCCAGATGAGTGACTTTTAAGTAATCCACCCTCAAAGGCTCATTTCGCGTGTGAAGTCCGCTCTCAGTCCGCCGCTAAACTCGAGTTCAGATCGCGCCTCCATCTGACGATCGGCTTGCGGGCAGCAGTCACTTCGTCCACACGCGGCGTTCGTGTGTCATGCGGCGCCTTTAGAACGAGCTCCGGGTTTTCCTCTACTTCTTTCGCAATGGAGATCATGGCATCGACAAACAGATCGAGCTCGCGCTTACTTTCGGTCTCCGTCGGTTCGATCATCAAAGCGCCGCGCACGATCAGCGGAAAGCTCACTGTGTACGGATGAAACCCATAGTCGATCAAGCGTTTCGCGATGTCGCCCGTGCGAACGCCTTTTTTCGCCTGCCGATCATCACTGAAGACACACTCGTGCATGCTCGGAGCTTTGTAGGCGAGCTCATAATGTGACTCCAGAAGACAACGGATATAGTTCGCGTTTAACAGTGCATCGAGGGTGGCTTGCCGAAGGCCGTTGCCGCCGTGCGCCATGATGTAGGCCAGAGCCCGAACCAGAACGCCAAAGTTTCCGTAAAACGCCTTGACCCGCCCGATGGATTGAGGAAGATCATAGTTCCAGGCCCAATTGTCGCTGACCCGTTTCAACCGGGGCGAGGGAAGAAAGGGTGTAAGGACCTTCGCCACTGCTACCGCGCCAGCGCCCGGTCCTCCACCGCCGTGGGGTGTGGAAAACGTCTTATGCAAATTCAGGTGCATGACGTCGATGCCGAAGTCGCCGGGCCGCGCGACGCCTACCAGCGCATTCATGTTTGCGCCGTCCATGTAGACGAGCGCATCTTTATCGTGGAGAATACGGCAAATTTTTTGAATGTTCTCTTCGAAGACTCCCACAGTATTGGGGTTCGTGATCATCAAGCCAGCCACATCTTCTGTGACCGCCTTCTCGAGCACCGCGAGGTCGACCACACCGCGCTCGTTGGATTTGATGTTTTCGACTGAGTAACCGACTGCCATCGCAGTCGCTGGATTGGTACCGTGCGCCGAATCCGGAACAAGAATCTTCTTACGAGGATTGCCCCGTGTCTCCAGAAGCGCACGAATCATTAAAATGCCGGTGAACTCGCCGTGCGCGCCGGCGGCAGGCTGTAGCGTCACGGCATCCATCCCAGTGATCTCTGAAAGCGCGTTTTCGAGAACAGCAACCACTTCCATACAGCCTTGCGAAAGCAGTTCCGGCTGATAAGGATGCGCCCATGCCAAACCCTCGGTTCGCGCCACGAGCTCGTTTACGCGCGGGTTGTACTTCATGGTGCATGAACCGAGTGGATAGAGGCCGAGATCGATCGCGTAATTCCAAGTCGAAAGGCGTGTAAAGTGACGTAGCGTTTCAAACTCGCTCACTTCAGGAAAATCTTCGATTTCGTCCCGGACGTTCTCGTTGCCCAAGGCCTGTGACGGATCAACGGCAGGTACGTCTAGAGGAGGCAGTTGATAACCGCGCTTGCCAGGCGAACTCAGTTCAAAAAGAAGCGGCTCATTCTGGACAATGTGCTTCGAAACCTTCTTGATCATTCTTTAATTTTTCGAGACTGCAGGAGAAGTGAACGTTTCGGCAACGGCGTCCATGTCTTGACGCCCGCTCATCTCCGTTGCACAAAGAAGCATGCAGTCTTTAAGCTCGGGATAAAAGCGGCCGAGCGGAAGGCCGCCCACGATTTTACGGCCCAGCAGTTCAGAGTTAATTTGCTCCGGCGTTTTGCCGTTGGTCCGCGCCACAAACTCATTGAAGAAAGGCCCCTCGAAAGCGAGAGGCAGCTTGCCAGCGAGATAGTGTGCCTTAGCCAGGTTTTGCTCGGCGAGTTCGCGCAGCCCTTCCTTTCCATAAATCGACATGAACACTGTAGCCATCAGCGCGAGAAGCGCCTGGTTGGTGCAGATATTAGAAGTCGCTTTTTCGCGGCGGATGTGCTGTTCGCGCGTAGCGAGGGTTAGACAAAAGGCGCGTTTGCCGGCGGAATCAGTCGTTTCGCCAACTAGTCGCCCGGGAAGTTGTCGGATGTATTTTTCTCGCGCCGCAATGATACCTGCATAGGGTCCCCCATAGCTCGGCGAAATTGCGAAACTCTGCAGTTCCCCGACCACGATATCGGCTTCCTTAGGCGGCTTTATCAGACCCAGCGCCACCGGCTCCGTAAAGACAACGACTAACAACGCTCCCTTGTTCGAAACAATGGAAGAAAGTTCCTCCACCTGTTCGAGAAGGCCGAAGAAGTTTGGGCTTTGCACGATGACCGCAGCAACCTGATCGTCAAGGCTGCTTCGCAGCGCATCCAGATCTACCAACCCGTTTTTTGCGTACGCGATCTCCTCGACCGGTATGCCCTGGTGCTGCGTGCAGGTCCGAAGTACCTCTCGATACTCGGGATGCACCGTGCGTGTGATCAAGATCTTGTCGCGACGCGTGATGCGGACCGCCATCATAGCCGCCTCTGGTACAGCCGATGAGCCGTCATACATGGAGGCGTTCGCTACGTCCATACCGGTCAGCTGGCACACCATAGACTGAAACTCGAAAATACTAGTGAGCGTTCCCTGTGAAATCTCCGCTTGATACGGCGTATAGGATGTCAGGAACTCGCCACGCGACACCACGGTATCGACGAGCACCGGCCGGAAATGATAATAGACTCCGGCTCCCAGGAAACTCGCATAGCCGTTGGCGTTGCGCGCCGCTTGCTGTTTGAAGTAATCGACGATCTCGTACTCGCTCTTCCCATCCTCAATGCCCAGTTTGGAATCAAAGCGGACGTCCTTTGGCAAATAGGAGACGAGGTCTTCTTCAGATTTTGCGCCAATAGCCGCAAGCATCTCGCGACGCTCGGAATCCGATTTAGGTAAATATCTCAACGAGCTTTTCCCGAGAAGGCGCCCTACTCGGCCCCGACGTACTTCTGATAGTCGTCTGCCGACATGAGCGAACCGATTTCTTCAGAACCGTTTGCAGAGAGCTCGACTTTGATCAGCCAAGCTTCGGCATGAGGATCTTCATTCAGCCGCTCGGGCGCTTTCGCCAATAAGTCATTCGCTTCAGTCACGCTCCCGGAAACTGGTGAATATACATCGGAAACCGCTTTGACGGACTCCACTGATCCGAAGGTCTGCCCCTTTGTTACCGTGGCGCCGACTTTGGGGAGATCGACGAACACGATGTCGCCAAGTTCGTGCTGCGCGTGCTCGGTGATTCCTACAGTCGCCTTGTTACCGTCGATCAAAACCCATTCATGCTCTTTTGTATATTTGTAAGTTTCCGGATAGCTCATGCCTCAGCCTCGCTTGTAAAACGGAGTAGCGACGGTTTTCGCCTCGACCGGCGCATTGCGAATCACGACCTGAACATCGATTCCCGGGACCGCTTTTTCCGCCGGCAAATAGCATAGGCCGATGTTCTTGTTCAAAGTTGGGGAAGGGCCGCCGCTCGTTACCCAGCCAGCCGGCTTGCCATCAATCGCCATTTCATAGCCGTCGCGGCCAATACCACGACCTGTCATCTCGAATCCGACGAGCTTGCGGCTTACAGGCCGGGCTTTTTCAAGAGCGGCTCGTCCCACGAAGTCGCCCTTATCCATCTTTACGATCCAGCCCAGATCCGCTTCGAAGGGATTGATGGAGGCTGTCAGTTCGTGGCCATATAAGGCCATCTTGGCTTCCAGACGGAGTGTATTTCGCGCGCCTAATCCGCACGGCCTGATTCCGAATTCCTCACCAGCCTCGAGTATTTCGCTCCAGATGCGAGGCGCCTCGGAGGGGGAAATATAAATTTCGAATCCATCTTCACCGGTATACCCAGTCCGCGCTATACGGGCAGGCGTGCCGGAAACAACGCCGTCAAGGAACCAGTAATACTTTATTTCGCTGAGCTTCGTGCTCGTAAGCTTCTGAAGAGTGGCCAGTCCCTTTGGACCCTGAATCGCTAGTTGAGCATAGCGGTCACTTGAGAAGTCAACCTTGGCTTTAAACCGATTATGCTCGCGGATGTGCTCGAAATCCTTTTCCTGATTTGACGAATTCACGCAAAGAAAAAAGTGGTCTTCCGCTATTTTGTGGACTAATATGTCATCCACAAAACCACCGTGCTCATACAAAAGAGCCGAATAGTGCGCCTGTCCAGTTTTTAGTTTCGCGGCGTTGTTGGTCGTTACGTAGTTGACGAATTGTAATGCTTCCGGACCGGTTACGTCGATCTCGCCCATATGGCTGACATCGAACAACCCGACAGCATTCCGCACAGCGCTATGTTCGTCTAGAATGCTCGAATACTGAACCGGCATGTTCCAGCCGCCGAAATCGACCATGCGAGCCTTGGCCGCAAGGTGCGCGTCGAAGAGCGCAGTTCTCTTCAATTCGGTGGTCGGGGTCATGGCGGGGCAGAACCCTCAGCGTAGCATTCTCAAGTAACTGGATGCCGCACCGGGATAGTTCAGGCGTTCGCTTCGCCAGCGTCCGCTGAACCGTATTCCTTCAACTTATTGAAAAGCGTTTTCAGGCTGATACCCAGTATTTCTGCGGCTCGCGTCTTATTGTTCTTGGTGTGGTGAAGAGTGACCTGAATCAAGGCCCGTTCTGCTTCCGAAACGGTAGTTCCCACTGGCAGCCGGACGCTCTCGGGCTCAAAAACCTGTGCCGGCGGACGTGAGCCGATTGTAACGCCAAAATCATATGGTAAGTGCGCCATTTGAATCGCACCCTCTCCGGCCATGATTACTGCACGCTCAAGCACATTGCGCAGCTCGCGCACGTTTCCCGGCCAGGCGTATTTGCGAAACGCGTCCGTCACTTCCGGGTTGACATAAGTCACATTACAAGCGTGCTTGCGATTTAAATGAGCGATTAGTGTTTCGGTCAACACGGGAAGATCACTTAGCCGCTGGCGCAAGGGAGGCAGCGAAATCTGAAACACGTTGAGGCGATAGAACAAATCCTCCCGCAGATCGCCCTTTTTCAACGCCTCGTCGAGGACGCGATTGGTCGCTCCAATCACGCGGACATCTACCGATATTTCGTTTTTTCCACCCAAGCGGCGAACGCGCGAATCCTCGAGTACCCTCAGTAGCTTTGCCTGCGTTCCGGAAGGCATTTCCACAAGCTCATCGAGTAACAGAGTGCCGTGCTGCGCCAGTTCGAAGCAGCCGGCCCGCCGCTCGAGGGCGCCCGTGAACGCGCCTTTCTCATGTCCGAAGAGTTCGCTTTCCATCAATGTTTCGGGCATGGCTGCACAATTGATCGCAATAAAAGGGCCGCCGCGGCGGTTGCTCAGCTGATGAATAGCCCGTGCAACCAGTTCTTTACCGGTTCCGCTCTCACCGGCAATCAATACTGCGGCCTTGCTGGGCGCTACCTGCTGGATGACCGTAAAAACCTGCTGCATCTGGGCTGAGGTGCCGACCATGTCGACCAATACGCCGGTATTGGCAAGCTGCCGCTGGAGTCGCTCCGTCTCTTCTTCCAGCCGGCTCTGCGAAGCGGCCCGCTCCAGAAGGACTCGAAGCGCGCCGGGCTGGATCGGCTTTTCCAGAAACCAGAAAGCGCCTAAATCGTGAATGGTCTGAATCGCGGTCTCAATGTTGCCGAATGCGGTGAGCACAATGGCCGGCGGCATATTGCCATCCGCGCCAAGTCTCTTCATTAGTTCGAAACCATCCATTCTCGGCATCATCAAATCGGTGATGATGACATTGGCGTTGAATGCGCCGAGCTTCTCAATCGCTTCCTGACCGTCGGTCGCAGTCTCAACATGAAATCCCCAGGCGGAAATCATCGAGGCCAGAGGCAAACGTTGTGATTCCTCGTCGTCGACGACGAGGACATTTGTGCTCTGACGCGCTGTCACCTGATTTGCCACGGTTCTCAGTGTAGCCAAGTAAAAACATGCCCGGCGGACCAAGACGTCGCCGGGCAATTCAGTAATCTGGCGAATATTAGACTGAAATATCATTCTACAGTGCGGGAGCCTGTTCATCGCTACTGGCCTCTTTGCTAGCAAGGCTTTATAACGTAATGGATAGCCGAATTGATCAGCGCCGGATTGACGATGACCCGCCTCCCTTTTTTGCAAAGTGGTCGCGAGTCTACGTCTTGGTGTTGTTGTATCTGCTGATTCTTATCAATCTCCTCTACTTCGTATCTAAAGCGCTGATGCCTTAACGCCCGCGGTGAATTTATCCCTCGGGTACCATGGACGAGAAATCGCCCCACAGCTGCAATGGCGAAATTCCTGGAAGTGATCGTGACATCCGTCGAGGACGCGGTGGAAGCCGAGGCTGGAGGAGCTGATCGTCTGGAGCTAGTTCGAGCTCTCGAGGTTGGCGGCTTAACACCCGAATTTGACCTTGCCCGCGCCGTTTTACAAGCTGTGAAAATACCCGTCCGCGTCATGCTGCGCGAGACTGCAAGCATGTCGGCCGGAAGCGTAGCTGATCGTCGTAGGCTGGCGTCGCAGGCAAAGGCATTGGCGGAACTCCCGGTCGATGGCCTGGTAGCGGGATATGTGCAGGGACAACAATTGGATTTCGATGCCATGCGCGATCTGTTCTCGGCTGTGCCCGATGCCCGTGTGACCTTTCACCGCGCCTTCGATGAGTTAGCCGACCCTCTCGGCGGCATTCAGCACCTAAAGCAATGGACACAAGTGGACCGCATTCTCACGAGCGGAGGCGAAGGGGAGTGGCCTGAAAGACGGCAGCTTCTCATTGACTGGCAGCGAGCCGCCGACCCATCCATCAAGCTTCTCGTAGGCGCGGGCCTTTGCAGGTCAGTCCTGATGGACCTTGGCAGAACGCCCGAATTGCACGAGGTCCACATCGGCCGGGCCGCTCGCTCGGCTCAATCTGTTGCCGGAAGCGTGAATCGGGAAGCCATTCGCTCATTGAAGAGCGCTCTTCAATGAGCGCGGTCGATTGGATCGTCTTTTTTTCCTGGTTGATTTCACTTGTGGGCTACGGGCTGTATCGCGGCCGCGGCAGCAATACCGTCGCCGAGTATCTGCTGGCCGGCAAGACAATGCCCTGGTACGCCATGGGCCTTTCAATCCTTGCCACGCAGGCGAGTGCGATCACGTTCATTTCGACGACTGGTCAGGCTTACGTGGACGGCATGCGCTTCGTGCAGTTCTATTTCGGCCTCCCTATCGCGATGGTGATTCTCTCGGCGACTGCGGTACCGATCTTTCACCGGGCCAGAGTTTTCACTGCATACGAATACTTAGAACAACGCTTCGATGCGAAAACACGCGCCTTGGTCAGCATCGTTTTTCTAATCCAGCGCGGTCTGGCGGCAGGCATCGGTCTGTACGCTCCCGCAGTTGCTCTTTCGGGCGTGCTCGGTTGGTCCGACCGTTGGATCACCGTGCTCATTGGAACACTGGTGGTTCTCTACACGGCCACAGGCGGCATCAAGGCGCTAACCTGGGCCGACGTGCAGCAGATGAGCATGATCTTCGTCGCTTTAATCGTCAGCCTGGTCATCGCGATCCACGCGTTGCCTGCCAAAATATCTTTCGTTGACGCGCTACATCTCGCGGCGGCGTCGGGACGGCTAAATATCGTTGACCTGCATTGGGATCTTAGCGACCGCTATAACCTGTGGAGCGGATTAATAGGCGGCTGTTTTCTGGCGCTGGCGTATTTCGGGGCGGATCAGAGCCAGGTTCAACGTTACCTGACAGGCCGCTCCATCGCGCAAAGCCGTTTGAGCCTGCTGTTCAACGCCACAGTCAAGATTCCGATGCAGCTTTTCATCTTATTTATCGGGGCCATGGTTTTCGTGCTGTCGCTTTTTGTTCAGCCGCCGCTCATTTTCCAACCCACCGAGCAGGTCCACGCCCAAAGGGATCCGCAATGGAAGAAGGTGGATGCGGCGTATACCGCCGCATTCGAAGAACGTCGTCAGGTAGCGTATCAGTTCGCCGCCGCGACGCACGAGTCGCGTGACGAAATTAAAAAGCAGGCGGCGGAATTAAAGGAATCACAGAAAAAATTCGCCAACAATCGTCTGCAAGGGCTGGCTATCGTCGAGCGGCTGCACGGCGGAAGTAAATATGACGATACGAATTACATTTTCCTGTCGTTTGTAAAGACCTATCTTCCAGTAGGATTAATAGGCCTGCTGATCGGAGTCATTTTCTCGGCATCGATGGGTTCCACATCGGGCGAGATCAATGCCTTGGCAACTGTGTCAGTGGTTGACATCTACCGCCGCTACCTCGTGCGCGACCGCTCCGATCGGCACTATCTGTTTGCTTCACGATGTTTCACGGTGTTCTGGGGAGCGTACGCGGTGGCTTTCGCTTCGTTTGGCGCACGCGGGTTCGGGGCGCTAATCGAGCGTGTAAATATTGTTGGTTCTCTTTTTTATGGCGGGCTCCTGGGTGTATTCGTTCTGGCGTTCTTCTGCAAGCGCGTGGGCGGTTCAGGCGCTTTCGCCGGTGTACTCGCGGGAGAAGCGGCGATATTTGCCGTCGCAGCATTTACCCGTATTTCATTTCTCTGGTATAACGTAATCGGTTGTGCAGTGGTTGTCGCGGTGGGAATGGCATGCGCCTTCGGTTCTCCCAAAGAAGACCGAGAATCGCTCGCGTGAAATCGCAGGTATGAACTTCGAAAGCGCCGGCGCTTACTTCGACCGGCCAGCAAAAATGCCGCGATCAGCGCGCGTTCGCTGAACTACGTATCTGGGCCGGGCATAAAGTTCCCACTTCTTCCGGAGAAGACGATTCCACCACATCAAGAACCCCGTGATCGTTAAAAGGCTGATCGTTAAACCCAGCACCAACCAAATAACCTTAAATATTGTGCCGCCGAAATTTCCGAAATGTACCGCGTAAGATCCCATGAACACTTTCTCGACGGGAGACCATCGGTCGCTACTCTCGGTCCACAGCACTGAGGCAGTCGCAGGATCAAGCCGAACGATATCTTCCTCGAGAGTTAGCGTCACGGCCGGATCACGCGAAAGGAAGACCGAAATCTGGCCACCCGGTCGAGCCAAGTCTGTGTACAGATAGGCCAATTCGTCTTTTGGAAATTGCCTGGCTGCTTCCTCGAGATACTTGTTAACGGACAGAATTTTGTCATCCGGCTTCCAAGTCGACTCTTTGGCGCCTACTGGCGGTGGGAATAGCCTCAAAGCTTTCTGAATCGCGTCCGGAAAGATGAAATAAAGGCCACTGAAGGCCCACATCGCGACCAGGATCAGAGTCCAAAAGCCCACCGAGCTATGCAGATCGAAGTTGATGCGCCGCCATCTGGCTCGCCAGTCTACCGTAAGAGCACGTCTCCAGATCCGCTTGCCCGGCCACCAGAGAACGATGCCCGTGATGCACATCAGCGAAAGAAGTCCTGCCCCCAGGCCGTTCGCGATAGCACCTCGGCGGCCACCGAGCAACTCATTGTGCAGTCGCTCGAGGAACACCATTACCCCGTGATCCCGCTCCAGATCGGTCTGGTGAACCAGGCGGTCGGTGTAGCTGTCGAAATACAGGACCTGGTGCCGGTTGTTGTTCACGAAAGTCAGCGTGACCAGACGCCGTTCGCGCGAGCGCATGTCGATGGATTCGAGTGTGTAGTTCGGGACTCGATCCTGCGCCAATGCGACCAGATGGCTATACTCCAGTTGCTTCGTGCCAATTGGTGCCGGACCGAGACGAGGAGCATCATTCGTCAACTCCCGCTCAAAAACAAGCGTAGTCCCGCTGAGGCTAATCACGAGGAAATACAAACCAACGATAAACCCGATCCACAAATGAATTTGAAAAATGGCGCGCCGCCACCAGACCCTTTGCGGACGATGGAAAAAATGACTGAACATCGAAGAAGCCCCGGGAGAATAACGCCCTAGAAAAGTTCCCGCCACGAACTCCAGCGATATCGAACGCTCCCGATCACGTTCCGGCGAAATCCATAATTGCAATAGGAGGCGGTAGTACAGATCGGCACATACGTCTTGTCGCCAAGATTAGTCGCATTGATTTCGAAGCGCAGCCTCTTCCAGTCATACCGGACAGATGCATCGAACAATGTGTAGCCCGGCAGTAGCAACGTGTTTTGAGGATCGCCAGCGGTGGTGCCGACATTGCGTATACCAAATCCGAAACCCAGTCCCGCGAGGCTGGTTCTCGACACCGTATAGCTGCCAATGGCGCTAACGAGCCGGTTAGGGATCAGCGTTGGACGCTTACCCAGCTGCGTGAGATCCGTTGTTTCCGTGACGACTTCATCGAGGTAGGAATAGGAGGTGTGAACATCAAACCCGTGAAACAGACTCGCCACGGCTTCAACTTCCACTCCGCGTGATCGCACAGCGCCCGTTTGAAGTTGGTTGAGCGGATTAGCCGGATCGGGAGTCTGCAAATTGTGCTCATCGATGTTGAAGTATGATGCCGTTACGAAAGCGGACGAATGCTTGGGCTGATACTTCAACCCTCCCTCGATCTGTTTGCCGGTAATCGGCTTGAATGGCACGCCGTAGAAATTCACTCCATTGGTCGGAAGGAACGATGTGGAGTAACTCACATATGGGGCGAGCCCCGCGTCAAAAAGGTAAGCGACTCCTGCCCGACCTGTGAACGCGTCCGGATTTTGGACGGTGGTGCTCGCGGTGCCGATTAATTGCCGGGTCTTCAACTGGGTCCAATCTTCACGGCCGCTCAGCGTCACGATGATCTTTCGAACCAACTTAACTTGATCCTGGAAATAGAGTCCTGTCTGATAAGAGGGCTGCTGGGTCGACGAATATGGGACCGGCGTGGGAATCGTACTCGTGTAAACCGGCGAGAAAACGTCGATTGGAGGAGCCGCGCTGCTTCCGCTGACGATGTCGACGTTCGCGTGGGAATAATCCACTCCGATCAGAACCGAGTGCTCGGTCGGGCCGGCCCTGAAATGCGAGAACGCCTGCGTATCGACTGTATATAAACCAAGGCCCAGGTTGTTCGAGAAGCCAAAGCGGTTGAGCGTGCGCTGGTCGGCTTCGAGGCCCACCCCGAAGGCAGTATCGCCATCGAAAGCAATCTTGCTGAACCGGGATGTCTGTCGAACCGTCCAAGTGTCTCCGAAACGATGTTCGAACAGATACCCGACTGACCATTGCTGCCTGTGAAAGAAATCAAAACCCGGTTGTCCGGTAAAGAAGCCGGTTGCTATCCGGCCGTAGGGATTGGCGAAAAGCGTGCCATCCGCCGGCAGAAACTGACTCCACCCTGTGTTGTCGTATTGGTAATCCGATAAGAGAGTCAAGGTAGTTTTAGCGGACGGAGTCCATGTGAGAGCAGGCGCAATAAGCCGGCGATCATCCGGAACGTAATTGACCTGTGTATCGCTGTAGCGCAGTAATCCTGTCAAGCGATACCGCCACCGTCCCGCGTCGTCGAGCAGTCCTCCAACATCGCCCTGTACCTGTTTGCGGCCGTAGCTACCGAGATTCATCACGAGTTCGTCGGATTGGAGGGATTCCGGGCGCTTTGTGACAAGGTTGACGAGGCCCCCAGGCGTATTTTGCCCATACAGCACCGAACTCGGCCCCTTGATGACGTCGATCTCCTGCAGCTCGTAAGGGTCGATCTGCCCCTCAACTTGCCCGCTCTGCCACCGCGAGTTATCGCGAAACAGTCCGTAAGTCGACTGGTCGAAGCCGCGTATATTAAACCAGTCAAAGCGGCTTTCCGTACCGTATGTCTGGACGCCAACTCCGGCGGTATAGCTCAACGCTTCGTTCAGGGCTTGAACATTTCTTTGGTCCATTTGATCGAGGGTAATAACAGAGACCGACTGTGGGATTTCAATGAGTGGCGTTCCGGTCTTTGTGGCTGCCGTAGAAGAATCCGCTACATAACCGCCGGGCGCCACCACCGAGACGATACTTGTCGAGCGGCCGAGGCTCAGGTCCAAATTCAGAGTTTGTGGACTTTGCCCCACAACTCGAAAGTCAGACTGAGTCAATGTCTCAAACCCCGAGGCGGAGGCGGTGACCTGGTACCTTCCGGCGGGCAGCTCCACCCCAAACCGACCATCGCTAGCCGTATGGGCTTCCGAAAGAGCCGTGCCGCACGAGAAGCGCACGATCGCCGAATCGATCAAAGCGCCGGAGGGGTCGCGTACGATTCCAGAAACCCGCGCCCGAGCGGCGTTATCAGCTTGACAGGAAACGAGGTCGGCTTGATTAGCGGCGTTAACAGCTTGAGCGGAAAGGGGTTCCCGGCATGAAAAAACGAAGCCAAACAGGAGAACGAGAAAGACTGAAGATCTGAGACGTAGTGTCGACCAGTCTTGATATAAGACCATCCCAGTCCATAATAGACTGGCAGGCTTTGCGCAGTCATCCACGAATGGCGGACGCTAGCCGAGCGGCGCTCAATCTGGGAGACATTACGGTTATATGTCTTACGGAAGAGCGGCCGCGCCGCAACATCAAGAGCGCCCTATAATGGGGCCAAACCGCACGTTTATGAAAAGCCTCTTTGTCCTCATATTGGTGGCGTTCGCGGCCGCTGGCGCTTCGGAGGGGAATCCCCCGCTGCTTTTTCGCAGCCCCTCGGTTAGCAAAACGCAGATCATCTTTGAATATGCCAACGATCTTTGGATCGTGAGCCGAGATGGAGGAGAGGCCACTCGTCTCACGAGTGGCGTGGGCAGGGAATTCAACCCACGCTTCTCGCCAGATGGCAGTCAGATCGCCTTCAGCGGCGAGTACGACGGGAACATCGACGTTTACACGGTCCCGGCGGCCGGTGGCGTTCCCCACCGCTTGACATATCATCCGGGTAACGATATCGCTGTCGGCTGGACGCCTGACGGAAAGCGAGTCCTCTTCAACTCTCACAGGAACGCCTACGCAGACAGCGGCCAACTGTATACCATCGCCACAGACGGCACTTTCCCGCAAGCGCTTCCGCTTGTCACTGCTGAAGATGGGTCCTATTCTTCCGACGGCTCGCACATCGCCTATGTGCCCGTCTTCCAGTGGCAAGCCGCATGGAAGCGTTATCGCGGCGGCCAAACCACAAAGATTTGGCTTGCCAATTTAGCCGATTCGAGCATCGTCAAAATTCCGCGCGAAAACTCTAACGACTTTAACCCGATGTGGGTTGGCAAGAAGATCTACTTCCTTTCAGATCGGAGCGGCCCGGTCAGTCTTTGGGTTTATGACATCGATTCTGGGAAAATCGGCCAAGCTGTTCGAAATGACGGCCTCGATTTCAAATCTGCCTCCGAAGGTCCCGGCGCAATCGTCTACGAGCAGTTCGGTTCAATTTTTCTTCTCGACCTCAAGTCGGGTAAATCGAAACGCGTACACATCCGTGCAGCAGCCGATTTACCGGAGGTTCGCCCACACTTTGAAAAGCTGACTGTTGCGAAAATCGAAAACGCAGGCATTTCCCCAACCGGTCAACGGGCGGTCTTTGAGGCACACGGAGAAATTCTCACCGCGCCCGCCGACAAAGGTGATATTCGCAATCTCACCGCCTCCCCGAGCGTGGCCGATCGCGATCCTGGCTGGTCGCCCGATGGCAAATCGATCGCCTACTTCTCTGACGAAGCTGGTGAATACGCGCTGCATATCCGAGATCAAAATGGTCTTGGCGACGTCATGAAAATTTCGCTTGGCGATCCGCCATCCTTCTTCTATTCGCCCACCTGGTCCCCTGATAACAAGAAGATCGCCTATTTCGATAAGCGTCTCAACTTGTGGTACGTCGATACTCAGAAAAAGACACCAATTAAAGTTGATACGGATCGGTACGACAGCCCTTCATACAGCTTCAATCCACGATGGTCTCCCGACAGTCGATGGCTCACATACAGCAAGCAACTGGAAAATCACCAACACGGGATTTTTGTTTATTCACTTGCAACTGCAAAAGCCACGCAGGTTACCGACGGATTGAGCGACTCCACTTCACCGGATTTCGACAAGAGCGGCAAGTACATCTACTTCATTGCCAGCACTAATATCGCCCTCAGTGGTGGTTGGATCGACATGTCGAGCATCGCGCACCCCATTACCAGCGCGGTTTACCTGATCGTCCTCCGCAACAATTTGCCCTCCCCATTGTCGCCGCAGAGCGATGACGAGAACGCCGACAAAAAAGAAGACTCCAAGTCCGAAGCCAAAGATAGGGCGGACTTAAAAGATAAGAGTAAGGATGCCGCCAAGGAAACTCCTCCCCCTGAGGTACAAATCGATTTCGATAACATTGGCCAGCGCATTCTCGCGCTCCCGCTGCCGGAGAAGAATTACTTTGCTGTAACGCCTGGCAAGGAAGGAATCGTATACGTTCAGGATGGTCCGCTTGTCAGCCTACAGCCTGGCCCACGCCAAATAACTGTTAACAAGTTCGATTTCAAGACGCGGAAGACGGACAAGATTATCGAAGGAATCTCTGCCTTCAATCTTTCGGACAATCGCGAAAAGATGCTGTACCGGCAGGGTGAACAGTGGTTCATAGCAGACGCCGGAAATCCGCCTAAGCCCGGCGAAGGTGCTCTCAAACTGGCCGAGATGGAAGTCTATGTGGATCCGCGCGCCGAGTGGAAACAGATGTATAACGAGGTCTGGCGAATTGAGCGCGATTTTTTCTATGATCCACATTTCCACGGCCTCGATCTGGCCGCCACCAAGAAGTTCTACGAACCTTATCTCGGCGGTATCTCGAGCCGCGCCGATCTCAATTATTTGTTCGAAGAAATGCTGGGCAATCTCACGGTAGGCCACATGTTTGTCGGCGGAGGCGTGCTACCCCAGCCGCCCAAATTGAAGGTTGGGCTCCTTGGTGCCGACTTCGCGATCGAAAACAATCGCTATCGCTTCGCACGCGTTTTCAACGGTGAGAATTGGAATCCGGAACTCAGGGCGCCGTTGACTCAGCCGGGGGTGAATGTGAGACCTGGCGAATATCTGCTCGCCGTTCGCGGCCGCGAACTCCATGGCACGGATAACGTCTACGGCTTTTTTGAAGAAACGGCGGCTAAGCAAATCGTTCTCAAGGTCGGAACCAACCCTGATGGGGCGGGCGCGCGCGAAGTCACTGTAATTCCGGTCGATGACGAGACAAAACTCCGTCACCTCGCCTGGATCGAAGACAATCGCAGAAAGGTCAATCAACTCAGCAACGGAAAGCTCGCCTATGTCCATCTGCCGGATACTGCGCTAGGTGGCTTTACGAGCTTTAACCGGTACTTCTTCGCACAGATCGGACGCGCTGGCGCGGTTATCGATGAGCGATACAACCATGGTGGAGATATCGCGGACTACGTGATCGACTATCTCAATCGCAAGCCTATGGGCCGCATCACCTCGCGGGAAGGTGAGGACATTACCGATCCGACTCAGGCGATCTATGGCCCGAAGGTCATGATCATCAATCAGTTCGCGGGTTCGGGCGGGGACGCTATGCCCTGGTACTTCCGCAAAGCGAAGACAGGTCCGCTGGTGGGGATGAAAACATGGGGTGGCCTGGTTGGGATCGGAGGCTATCCTCCGCTTATTGATGGCGGCTCTGTTACCGCGCCGCGCTGGGCATTTTACGGAATCAGCGGGCAATGGGAGGTCGAGAACCATGGCATTGCCCCAGACGTAGAAGTCGACCTCGATCCGAAGTTTGCGCGCGAGGGCCACGATATGCAGCTCGAACGTGCGGTCAAGATAGCTCTCGAGATGCTCAAAAAGAGCCCTCCAGCGGAGTTCTTGCGCCCGGCCTACCCGGACTATCATCAACGCTTCAGTACGGGATCGTCGCAATAGCGATGGCTGAGAGCGCAGCCGGGGCCGAGCGGCTCACGGATCGAAAATTCGGTGCTGCTCGAAAACTGCTGGGTCCCTGGGTTCTGCTCTGGGCGGTCCTGATCGTCTTTGGCTCGCTGTATCTCGTCTATTCGCAAACCATGGCCTTCGTGTGGGACGAGGGTTTTCATCTTGTCGCAGCGCAACTCATTGCGTGGGGCAAGACTCCCTATGTCGATTTCATCTTTCCTCAAACATTACTGAACGCTTACTTCAACGCCGCCGTTCTTCGCACCGTCGCACACGATTGGCATGCGGTACACGTCTTCGATTCGCTTTTCATAACAGCCGCCATCTGCCTGACCGCTACGTATGTGATGCGGCGCTTTCCAGAACCACGATGGCGTCTGGCTTGTGCCGTAGGCACGGCCTGCTTTGTCGGCCTCGACACGATCGTCATCCCTTTCGGCCCGGTATCGCAAGCCTACGGAAGCGGAATGTTGCTGTCTATTGCAGCTTTTCGGTTAGCCGTGTTGTGTGTCGATCGATCCACCCTGTGGCCGGCATTTCTGACGGGTCTGCTCGCGGGAGCGGCCGCCGGCTCGACGCTCCTCACAGCTCCCCTTATTCCGGTCGTGCTTGTCTGGATGCTGGCAGTAAACCGCGCGGGCAGCCGCTCGGCTAAGTTCCTGCTGTTCCTGATCGGAGCACTGCTGGCATTCGTTCCGGAATTATGGTTACTTGCTCAGGCGCCACGCCAAACCATCTTTAACGTTGCCCGCTATCAGGCGCTATTCCGCCGCGTCAATTGGGGCGACGTCAATTCGCATGACGTCGATGTCTTCACCGACTGGACCACCTCCGCTCCGAGCCTGCTGCTCGGCCTGTTCAGCATAATCGGCGTGTTCTTCCTCGCACGGCGTAGTGAGTGGCCGCTAACTCTAAAGCGAGAGTTCTATCTCGCAGCATGGATTACGCTCGCTCTCGGAGTTTTCATTTCAACCGCACACCCCACCTTCGGCCGGTACTTCATCTTTCTGATTCCATTCCTGGCGATTCTTGGGAGCGTAGGATTTTATTACGTTGCTTCGCGGCTCTTCGATGCCGAACGCCCGGCGTGGCCCTTGGCGATCCTGATATTTGTGCTCGTTTCTTCCGCCGTCAAATATGTGTTCGATGACCGCGATGCGACCAACTGGCACGACTATGAAAAGATCGCCGCGAAAATTAGCAAGGTCACCCCACGGGGCAGCGAATATCTGGCTGACGAGGCCGTCTACTTTATTCGGCGGCAGACGCCCCCTACCGGGCTCGAGTTCTCTTACTCGCACAAACTCGAATTACCGCCTAAGGAAGAGGCGCTCTATCACATCATTTCGCTCAAAGAGCTAAAACAGCAAGTCGCCAAAGGACGCTTCCAGACGTTCGAAACCTGCAAAGACGACATTGTGGACGATTTCAAACTGAACGACTACTTCCCGCATAAAGAAGAGTTCGACGACTGTACAGTTTTCTGGAGAAAGGATTTTCCTTCGTCCAAATGAGATCTGCCAACCTTCTGCCTTCCGTTCTGCTGGCTTCCGTAAGCCTCAGTTTGGCAGAGGGCGTAACTCACATTACGACTCCGCAGGAGGCTTTTGGCTTCAGCATTGGCGACGATTACCATGTAACAACCTACACGCAACTCGAGGCGTATTGGAAAAAGTTGGCTGTCGAGTCTGATCGCATGAGACTCGTCGACATAGGCATGACCGCGGAGGGACGCGCTCAATACATGGCGATTCTCTCTTCACCTGAAAATTTGCGCCGCCTCACGCATTATCAGGAGATCTCTTCGAAGCTTGCTCACGCCGAAGGCCTCGTGGACGACCGGGCCCGGGCACTCGCGCATGAGGGCAAAGCGGTCGTGTGGATTGACGGTGGGCTGCATGCCACGGAAACGGTCGGCTCGCAGCAACTCATAGAGCACGTCTACCAGATGGTGAGCCGCACTGATCCCGAAACACTTCGCTTTCTCAACGACACCATCGAACTCTGCGTCCAGGCGAACCCCGATGGCCAGGAGCTCGTCGCTACCTGGTATATGCGCGAGACCGATCCTAAAAAACGGAAGCTCGATTACCTGCCTCGCCTGTTCCAGCATTACATTGGCCACGACAATAATCGCGATTTCTATATGTCCAACATGCCGGAGACCACTAACATGAACCGCCAGATGTTCCTGGAGTGGTTTCCGCAGATCGTCTATAACCATCATCAGACAGGTCCGACGGGCGCGGTCATCTTCATGCCGCCCTTCCGCGATCCCTTCAATTACAATTTCGATCCGCTCATTCCCCTCGGGATCGAAGCCGTTGGCGCTACCATGCACGAGCGCCTGGTGGCGGAAGGAAAAGGCGGCTCGGCACAGCGGACTGGCGCCGACTACTCCGCGTGGTGGAACGGTGGTTTGCGGACCATTTCGTACTTCCACAACATGATCGGTATTTTGACGGAGATCATCGGCAACCCGACTCCAATCCAAATCCCGCTGGTCCCCGGCAAACAGTTGGCGAGTGGCGATTGGCCCTTGCCGGTCGCGCCTCAGACCTGGCATTACCGGCAATCGATCGATTACGACTTGACCAACAATCGCGCCATTCTCGACTACGCTTCGCGGAACCGCGAAACTCTGCTTTACAACTTCTATCTCATGGGTCGGAACTCGATTCGTAAGGGGAGCGAGGATCACTGGACGATCACGCCCGATCGCATCGACGCCTTGCGCGCCGCCGCTCCGCAAGAAAATGCAGAGACCTCGCGCGACCGACCGCGTGAGGAGCGTGACGCTGTCCCGTCAGATCTCTACGCTAAGATCCTGCATGATCCTGCGCATCGCGATCCCAGAGGCTACATCATCTCAGCGGATCAGCCTGATTTTGCGACTGCTACCAAGTTTGTTAATACTCTGCTGAAAACCGGAATTACTGTCATGAAAGCGGACTCCGAGTTTCGAGTGAACGGGCATCGCTACCAGACCGGTTCCTACGTCATCAAGACAGCCCAGGCGTTTCGGCCGCATGTCCTTGACATGTTCGAGCCGCAACATCATCCGAACGATTTTCAATATCCCGGCGGCCCTCCGATCGCGCCTTATGACAGCGCCGGCTGGACCCTGGCCTTGCAAATGGGCATTGAATTCGATCGCGTTTTCGAGGGCATCGACGGGCCTTTCAGCCGGGTAACCGCTTTGCTGGATCCTCCAGGAAATGCTTTGACCGGATCGCCAAATCCAGCCGGATACCTGCTCAGTCATCGCTTGAACAATTCCTTCGTCGTCGTGAATCGCCTCCTAAAGGCGAATTGCGAGGTGTTTTGGCTCAGGGAAGGAGCCATCGCAGCAGGACCGGATTTCGGCCCTGGCGCCATTTGGGTTCCGTCCTCCGCGGCCGTTCGCGCCATTCTGCAGCGTGGCGCGACAGAGCTCGGAGTGGGCGCTACCGGCCTGGTCCAACCGCCAGTCGGTCAGGCATTCAGGCTCAAGCCCGTCCGCGTAGCCCTGTATGACGTATATGGAGGATTGGCGTCCTCAGGCTGGGTTCGATGGCTTTTTGAAAAATACGAATTCCCGTTTGAAGTCGTCTACCCGCAGAAGCTTGACTCCGGCGATCTCAAGAGGAAATACGACATACTCGTCTTCACCGATGGCGCTTTTCGGCACGGTTCTCCGGAAGGCGGGGAGGCCTTTTCAAATCGCCAACCCAAGCCCGAACAGATTCCCGAACAGTTCCGGCCCTGGCTCGGCAAGATTACTGCTGAAAAAACATTGCCGCAAATTAGAAAATTCCTTGACGCTGGCGGCTCGGTGGTTGACGTGGGAAGTTCAACCGCGATGGCGGAGTTATTGGGCGTTCCGGTCAGTGACTATTTGACTCAAATAGGGGCGGACAGCAAGCCGCATCCGCTACCGCGCGAAAAGTATTACATACCAGGTTCGCTGCTCAAACTGCACGTCGATCATTCGAATCCGCTTGCGTACGGAATGCCTTCGACTGTGGATGCCTTTTTCGACAACAGCCCGGTTTTCAAGCTGCAACCCGACGCGCAGCTCAAGCACGCGTCCGCCGTGGCATGGTTTTCGGGACCGACGCCCTTGGTTAGCGGATGGGCCTGGGGTCAGCAATACCTCGATGGCGGGACCGCGGTAGCGGAAGCCGAGGTGGGAAAGGGCAGGGTCTTTGTGTTAGGCCCGGAGGTAACTTTCCGCGGGCAGCCGCATGCCACATTCAAACTGCTGTTCAATGGCATTTACTATGGCATCGCTGAAACGATCTCGCTCGGCGGCGTGCCTACGACTGCTCGCACCGCACTTCAGTGAGTCATCGCGTAAACCACGTAGTTCACACCAATCCGTACACCGAGAGCCGAATACTTTTCAGGATATTCCGGCGAATCAGCCCATTCCCACGAATCGCCGATATCTGAGTTGAACGACGCCGCAACCATGACGCGACCTTTATCGTCATAAATGGCTCGCCAGCGCGCTACGTATCCATCGAGCTTATGACCCTGAGCGAGATGCTCCCATCCGACGATCTGATAGCGCTCATCCAGATCGTAGACGGTGTGGAAGATCGCATCCGAATCCGGAATATCGACCAGAGAACGGTCAGGGAAAACGCGCTTCATGCTTTCCTGGAACACCCGCCATTCCGCTGTCCCGTGAAAGTCGTCAGCCATGAAGAACCCTCCGCGAAGCAGGTATTCGCGAAGCTTGCTCGCCTGCGCGTCTGTAATGCCCCATTCACCCACTTGCACGGCATAGAGCCAGGGCCAGTTGTAAACCTCATCGCGATCGTCCAGATTGACCGCCTGTTCGACTGGCCGGACGTGCACACGGGTGAGTCTTCGGACCGCCTCCGAAAAGTGCCGGTCTGCGCGCGGAAAATCCTGCGTCCAGAGGCAACCTCCTTCCCGCCATTCCGGATTCTCGCGACCCGCATATCCATCGTTCGCGCCGCCGGGGTACATCAGACGCGCGAACGCCCATTCAGTGGCGTCGTGATAATCGGGTGGCAACGGGATCGAGCCAATCCGATACTCAACTCCGCCGAACTCCCGAAAGCTGTGAGGAAGAGTCCTGTCCAGCGCGTAAGCAGTGCCCAGAAAGACAACGGCGCAGCCGGCGAAGAACGCAAATGCCTGACGACTCAAGAGCACTGCCCTCGATTGCGAGGATAGCACTGTGACGACGCCTCATCTTAATGAGCCCGTT
The DNA here is from genome assembly GCA_963757345.1 of Terriglobia bacterium. Taxonomy (GTDB): domain Bacteria; phylum Acidobacteriota; class Terriglobia; order Bryobacterales; family Bryobacteraceae; genus Bog-105. The sequence continues at coordinate 701,649 of CAVWRP010000021.1, forward strand.
CGGTAAACTGAAGGATCTATGGCTGAACAACAGACAACCGGGAAGACGCCGCATTCCGCGTCTCCCAAGCTAAAGCAAAAAGAGAATATCTACCAGGCTGAATACCTGGGCAGCGGCACATTCAAGATCGTAAAGCCGAAGCGGAAATCCGCCAAGCGACGGCAGTCGGCTCTGAAAGGCACTACCCGCGGCGCTCGTAAGTAAATCTATCTACAGATTCTGAGTAACCTTGTTTAAGGATCTTGGCTTGTCGGGATCGAGCTGTTTGACCTGCGCCAGACTCGCTGCAAATAACTGTGCTGGAACAATGTAAGGAATGGGCGTGTACAAATCTTCGGGAAGCCTTTGTTTGACTTGTCCTAGTTGAGCGGGAATGATCAGCGGTTTCTGAGCCAAGCCCTTGAGCCCCTTCACCGCCGTATTGCTCTGGTCGGTAATGATCAGTGTTTCGGCCTGAATCGATTGCAGTTTCGCGTACAGCTCCTGCATCGGGTTCCAGGTGACGCCTGGAGGACAAAAGAGGAACGTCGGGAAAGATTGCTCCAGCATTGCAATCGGGCCGTGTAAGAGGTCGGCCGGCGAAAAGCGTTCCGCGACTACGTAACAAGTCTCCATTAGCTTCAGGGCAAACTCGAACGAATTCGAATAGTTAAGTCCTCGCCCGACGCAGACCGCGTGCCGCATGAAACAATAGCGCTCTGCACGCTCGCGAATTTCTTCTTCCAGCCGTAGTGCGGCAGCCGTCCACTCGGGGATCCGCGCAAAATCGTCGAGCCCACTGGATGCGCCGAGCGCATGAGCCAGCAGATAGAAACAGGTCTGCTGCCCCGTATACGTCTTGGTGGCGGCAACGCTTTTCTCTTTTCCGGCCCGCACCAGAAAGACCTCGTCGGCGAGTTTGGCCAGAGTGCTTTCGCTCTCATTGGTAACACCGATGGTGAACGCACCAGCAGCGCGCGCTCTCTCGAGGACCAGGTTCGTGTCGGTGGATTCCCCGGATTGTGAGATGCCCACGACGACCGAATCCTGTAAATGAATTCCGGCGCGGTAGAGGGTTGAGACCGAGGGCGCGGACAATGAGACCGGAATGCCGGTCGTGATTTCGAGAAGATACCGGCCAAACTGCGCGGCATTATCGGAGGTACCGCGGGCTGCCAGTACGATCAGGCGGACGGGATGACGTTCAAAGTAAGTCCGTAGCTTGACCGCATGCTTCCATTCGGCCTTGAGCGTACGCTCAGTCGTGGCCGGCTGCTGGCAGATCTCCGCACGCATGGTCGACATGGTAGTGAAGATATCATCTGCCCAAACCCGCTCTTTTAAAGCACAACCCGGTCTCCTCGTCGCGCACCTACGAGGAATTGCGGGCTCACCACATCTGACATGGGCAGCCGCGTAATGGTTGGCTTGATAACGAGCAGCATATTATTGGTTTGCTTCTCGCGTGTCGTATCGGTGAGCAGCTGGTTCAATCCTGGAATTTGGCCAATGCCTGCCAGACCGCTTCGGCTGAAAGTCTCGGACGAGGCATCAAGCCCGGCTACAATCGCCCACTGTCCTTCTCTTAGAGAGACTCGGCCCTTGAAGGCACGCTGTGCGATCGAAGGGATCGTATTGAAGGTTTGATTGCCCAGCGATTTGAATTCGGCTTCCAGATCGAGCGCAATATCGCCATCACCGCTCACATGCGGTGTTATTTTCAGCACGAGACCTAAGTCTTCCATTGTGATCTGAGGCGCGGGAGTGTAGATCGAGGCTGTCTCGGCGGAAAAACCGGTATATAACGACGTCGCGATCGGATACTTGTCTCCGATATGGAAATCCGCCGTCTGGCGGTCGGCTACCACAACGGTCGCGTCGAAGATGGAACTCGATATAGAACGGGACACGCTGGCGAATGCCATTGCATCCGCGATCCCAACTCCAAAAAGAGTCGCGCCTCCCCCGAATGTCCCAAACACGGTCGAGCCGATCGCTTTTGGCAGTACGCTATTGAGTCCGCCAAGATTGCCGAAATTGATAAGTTGAAACAGCGTCTGCAGGCTGGCTCCATAGTGATATTGCCGGTCCGTATCCAGGGTGAGAAATTGAACATCAAAGGAAACCTGCGCACGGGGCAGCAGCAATGACTCCATTACGGAGCGGGCGACTTGTGCGCGCGAAGCTTTGTCCCGTATGACTATCATCCGGTTCGAGCTGTCCCAGCCCATGGTTCGCAGTCCCAGAAGACCCCGGACGGCATTAGCCACGTCGATCAGGTCCCGTTCCGACAACGCTTCTTGTAACGGAAACGCCAGGGCGACGATCGGTTCCAGCTCATTCCGTTTCACCTCCGTGTCGGGCGCGAAATAGAGTGTCGAAGCATTCACCGGAAAAACGAAAGTGTGCGTCGCCGCCGTTACTGCTTCGAGAGCGGTTTTGAAATCGGCCCCCTGCAGGTTGAAACGTATCGGTGTCGCTGACGTAAGGTCGCTGTCCGTCAGCACGTTCACGCCATACGGCTGGGCTACTTGAATAACCAGCGATTTTGCGGGAATGCGCAGATCAAAATCCTGAGTAGTGCCATTTCCCTGAACATGAGGGATGGGCTTGAGCGGCGGCTGCGATTCCCAGTCAACGCTAGAGACGCGCTCGATAGGCGGCACGGGATTTGCGGCCTCGTTTTCGGCCGTCAGGACATCGCTTGCGATATCGGCGTTCTGGATCTTAGCCGTGGTGAGAAGTTTCGCTACAGGAGCTAAAGCGTCGCGGTTGGAGCGGTAGGAAGAGTTCCGAGGGTCGCGAACGGCGGCCTCAGAAAAAAGCAGGTACGCGCGCACGGTCTGACCCGAATTCTCTGCTTTTGTGGCAAGACGAGCCAAATTCGCCGCAACTTTCTTGTTGTCGTGAATCTGGCCCCATAGCCCGACCGCGAGGCAAAGGCAAACAAGGAGCTTCAAGCTATTTACGACGCGTACGGTCGACCGAGCGTTTAGTCAGGGGATCTTTGCCGGTATACAAGTTCTTAGTGACCGGGGGCGACGTATCCAGGCGGATGGGCAGCTCCCTCGCCGAAGAAGTACTCTTCCATTTGCTTCAGCAGAAACTCCTGCGCTTCCGGAGTGCCCAGGTTGAGACGGTACTCATTCATGATCATCTTCATCTGCTCAACCCACATTTGCCAGGCTTCCTTAGACACGTTTTCGTAAATACGCTGGCCTAAAGGATGACCATCGAATGGGACTTCGTCAAGACCGGGAAGTTCCTTTTGCAGCTTGACACAGAAGACCTTGCGACCCGTCGCCACAGGCCCGGAAGTGCTCGCCATTACTTCATTCTCCTCGTATACTCTTTCTTGAGAATAGCCCAGGGGACCATTCTTTCAACGAACCCGTCAGCTGGCCCGCGGTAAAACGTGCGTCGTCGCCGTCAGATCCGTCGGTGCCTTTCGTCGGGCCTCGTTTTCCAGAAATTTAGAAAACCGCTGCGGGATTGGCGCTCCCAATTGTATCTGCCGCTGAACTTCTTTCAAATAACGCCGTAAGGTCTCGCTACGGGAGGATTTGCGAAGGGGAGCCATCTGCAAATCGAGCAGCAGCTCCATTTCCCAGTGCGTGAACGTATGGCGGCGCACGTTCTTGGATATGAGTTGCTGCACAAGCTGGCAAAACGATGTCCAGTCTGCCGTCCGTACTTTGAATTCGGTCACGTCCAATCAGTGCATTCTGAATCCAAAAAATCTACGGATTTCTCTGCAATTTGCATAACCCAATCGCCACTCTCCTATGGGAAAGAGTGCGGATGGTACGTGAGTGAGTTTCAACAGTCCCCTGGTGGCATTCCTGGCCGTCCACTCAATATCTCTGTGGCACTCGGTGCTCGGCGTATTTTCCATTCTGCTGTTACTCAGCGGATTGGATGATCTGATCCCGCTCCTGATTTGCACAATTGGGACGATACGGCAGGCCGCTAGCCCTCAAGAGCCACTGGCAGCGGCCGAGTCTGCGGGAAGTCAGCGCTGTGAACGGCGCATTGCGATATTTGTCCCCTGCTGGCAGGAATCCGCTGTCATCGGCGACATGGTTCGGCATAATCTCGCTGCGATCCGCTATGGCAACTATGCGTTCTTTCTCGGCGTGTATCCCAATGACGAAGACACAGTTCGGGCAGCCGGACTGCTGGCCGAGGAATTCGGCTCCAAAGTATACGTGGCCCAATGTCCTGCTCCCGGCCCGACCTCGAAGGCGGACTGCCTCAATGCCGTGTATGCTCGCATGGAACGACTAGAGCACGAAACAGGCGTTCCGTTCGATACGGTAGTGCTGCACGACGCCGAAGACCTGATTCATCCCCAGGCTTTCGCTCTCATTAACCGCGAGCGATTGCGCTATGACATGGTGCAGATCCCTGTTCTACCGTTGAAAACCGGCTTTGGCGATGTCACTCACGGCGTGTATTGCGACGAGTTCGCTGAATTTCAAACGATCGATATGCGGGCCCGGCAGCTCAGCGGTTCCTTCATTCCTTCGAACGGAGTGGGGACCGGTTTCGCCCGGAACGTACTCGACCGGCTAGCCCGCGAGAGGAACTATGCGGTGTTCGATGCCGCCAGTCTTACCGAAGACTACGAAATAGGCGTGCATATCCACTCCATGGGCTATCGCCAGTGTTTCGCTTCCCTCACTCGACGCTCGCAGGATTTCGTTGCAACGCGTGAATTTTTCCCCCGCTCGATGAAAGCAGCCATCAGGCAGCGCACACGATGGATTACGGGCATAGCTTTGCAATGCTGGGAAAGGCAGGGCTGGCGCGGATCGTGGCGAACTCGTTACTGGTTGTGGCGCGATCGAAAGGGTTTAATCACGAACCCGCTCAGCGTACTCGCCAACCTCCTTTTTGTTGTTGGACTGCTCGATTACCTGTTGAGCATGATCCTTCACAGACCGTGGCTATTCGAAATCAGAGATCCTGCTGTTGCGGTACTCTGCATCGCAACTACGGCTCTCCAGTGCCTTCGTTTGACGCTGCGGGCACTGTGTGTCGGCCGCATCTTTGGGCTGAGCGCCGCGTTGGGAGTTCCGTTGCGTTCGTTCCACGCGAATCTGATTAACTGCACGGCGGCGGTTAAAGCTTTGCACGGCTACTTCGCCGCGCGGCGTGAGAATCGAATCGTTGCCTGGCAGAAAACGGATCATCATTATCCCGGCCGCGAGGCGCTTCACGACCGGCGGCGAGAACTGGCCGAAATTCTGGTCGGCTGCGGATATGTCTCCCTGGAACAGGTGGCGGACGCTCGAGTCCAGGCCAGCATCACCGATGGGGCCACGCTCGATCTGCTTCTATTGGCAAACGGCGTCCTGACGGAACAAAACCTGTGTAAGGCGATCAGTCTGCAATCCGGCCTTCCCTCCGCCCGAATTGATGCAAGTGAAGTCAAACCACAGATTGCGCGCCGCTTTCCCCTCCATATTCAGGAGCGTCACGGGATCGTTCCCTTCGATGTGCGCTCGGGGAAACTGCTCGTCGCAACCGCCGCGGTTCCATCGCCCGATGCTTTCGATGAAGTAGAAAAGCTAGCGGACCTGCCGGTAGAATTCCAGCTCGTTACGGCAAGTACATACCAGCGGCTCCGCTCGCTGCTCTAGCGGGATCGTTCACCCTGCGCCTCCGCGGGGTCAAAGAGATCGATTGGCGAGAAGCCGACTATTTTCCACTTCTTCTTTTCTTTCACCGACCTTATGTGAATCTCGCCTGTGCGCTGATTGCTGTGGTGGTCGTTTGCGCTGTTGAAAGTGATAATCCAGCGCGCAGTAGCCGTGTACTCGGTCGCTGTGTCCTGCTCCTCGGTAACGTCTATCTCGCTCACGATGATGAAACTATTTGTCAGACCGATGAAGTAATCCCGAATCTTTTCATAATCGGCAAACGATTTGGAAAAAGGCTCCATCGCAGCCGCGGGGTTCCCGGCACTCAAAGAAGTAGCAATATCGTCAAGCTGTGAGCGAGCAACGCCGGGTTCATCCGCACGCAAGCTTTTCAGGCTCGAGAAACCCAGGACGAATGATAGAGCAAACCTAAGAACGATAACTGCCATTGATCTGGATATAGCCTTCCGTCAGATCGCAGGTGAAAAAACGGGCCTGGCTTTTACCCGGACCGTTCAGCACGATGCGTATCCGCACCTCAGGCTCATCGAGCTTCTGCTTCAGCTCGGTCTCATCGAAATCTGCCGCTAGACCCGCTTTGCACACCAGGACGCGCTGTAGAAAAATGTCCAGCTTCCTCGGATCGAAATTTACCCCGGAATATCCAGCGGCGCAGAGGATTCGCCCCCAGTTCGGGTCGCTTCCCGCAATAGCTGTCTTGACAAGTGGGGAGTTGGCCACCGTGCGGGCTATTTTCCGGGCATCCTCATCCGTTCGAAAGCCAAGCGCGCGAACGATCACCAATTTTCGTGCTCCTTCGCCGTCGGCTGCAATCTGCTCGGCAAGCTGCTCCATTACCCAGGTGACGACCTCGCCGAGTGTTCTTCGGTCTCTTTCACGGGGCTTCACTTTTGCCGCACCGTTTGCGAGCAACGCCACCATATCGTTGGTCGAAGTATCGCCATCCACGGTAAGCGAATTGTAAGACCGCTCGTTCGCCGTTACGAGGATCTCGCGCAGATGGCGAGCGTTCACTTGGGCGTCCGTCATCACAAAGCCGAGCGTGGTCGCCATGTTCGGTTGAATCATGCCGGACCCCTTCGTCATGCCGGCAACGCGTACTTTGCCGCCGGCAAGTTCGACCTCTTCGGAAGCGACTTTCATCCGCGTGTCGGTCGTCAGGATGGCGCGGGCAACTTCCTCAAAGCCGTCCGGGGATAGCTTGCTGGCGAGATCCGGCAGAGGGTTGGTGAGCAGTTTCGCATCCAATTCGACCCCGATTACGCCGGTAGAAGCTGGCAGTACATGCCGGGGTTTCGTTTTCAGAATCTTCGCCGCGGCCTTACAGGAAAGGGTTGCGGTCTTGAGACCGGTGCGATTCGCACAGTTGGCGTTGCCGGCGTTGATCAGAATTGCAGCGACTCTTCCCTTGCCATCTTTCAGATTCTGGCGCGCAACGATTACAGGCGCGGCCTGCACCAGGTTGCGTGTGAAAACGGCCGCTGCCTGGGCAGGCGGATCCGACACGATTAGCGCCAGATCATTTTGTTGCTGTTTACGAATCCCGGCGTACGTGGCCGCATATCGATATCCAAGAGGAAGATTCACACAGTCTCTCCAAGCGTTTCATTTTCGCTGGGCCTATATCCATTCAGAAAGGCTTCTGCTGTCATTCGGCCCTTGCCGGCAGGCTGCAATTCAAGCAGTTCGAGGGAACTATTCTCGCCACATCCAACGAACAGGGCCTTTTTGGACACGCATAAGGCTCCAGGCTTGATCCCTAAACTCGCGCCGGGGCGGGCGCGTACCACGAGCAACTGATTTTCGCGGAAGGTCGTATATGCACCAGGCCAGGGTGTGAAGCCTCGCAGCCGGTTGTATATCTCCGGCGCCGATCTTGACCATTGAATCACGCCGTCTTCTTTCTTCAAAACTGGAGCAATAGTAGCTTTCGCGTCATCCTGCTTCCGCCGCTCGATGGTACCCGCTTCAATTTGCGAAATCGCATCAATCAGCAGTTCGGCTCCTATGCCAGCGAGCCGTGCTCCTAGCTCGAGCGCCGTCTCCTCCTGCCCAATCGCCAGCGAACTAGCGAGCAGCATAGCCCCCGTATCGAGTCCGGCATCGATCTGCATGATCGTAACGCCCGTCTCGCGATCGCCATTAGCGATCGCCCACTGAATTGGTGCGGCGCCACGATACTTCGGAAGCAGGGACGCGTGTACGTTCAAAATCCCGTGCGGCGGCAGGTCAATTATGTCCTGCGGAATGATTTGCCCATATCCTACTACCACCATGAGATCGGCTCCGAGACTCGCCAACAATTCGGTGTTTGGCGGTCTGCGAATGCGCTCCGGCTGATGGACGGCAATCGCCAGCGCGCGCGCTACCATTTTGACCGGAGACTCAACGATCTTGTTGCCGCGACCCTTAGGCCGGTCCGGCTGTGTGAAAACAGCTATGACCTGATGTTGCGAAGCTAACGCCTGAAGGGAAGGCACCGCAAACTCGGGCGTTCCAAGAAAAACGACCCGCATACCGGATGCCTAGTCCCACTCACCCGATTTCTGCAATTTCTTGATCTTGCGCCGAATGATATCGCGTTTGAGCGCGCTCAGGTGACTGATGAAAAGAATGCCGTTCAGATGATCAATCTCGTGCTCGAAAGCGCGCGCCAGCAACTCTTCGCCGGTAAGCTCGAGGGGCTCTCCTTTTTCGTTTTGTGCACGAACCGTCACCTTATTGGAGCGCGTGACCGGCTCACGAAAGCCCGGTATGCTCAAACATCCCTCCTCGCCTATTTGCTTCCCATCACGAGAGATGATTTCGGGATTGATAATGACGATCTTTTTGGTCTCGTCTTCGCCGACAGTGATGTCGATCACCGAGATTCTCTTCTTGCTTCCTATCTGAGGGGCCGCCAGTCCCACTCCCTTCGCGGCGTACATGGTTTCCCACATGTCATCGATCAGCTCCTTCAGCTCTGGAGTATCGAACTCCGTCACCGTATCCGCTGCCTGTTCCAAAATGGGCTCACCATATTTCAAGATTGTCTTCACCATCTACTGAGCAAGATCCTAAAAATTTCTGACCTGTTCCAGATAACCTTCGTAGTTGCGCTTCGTTTCGCCGAGGGAATCACCGCCGAATTTCTCAAGGAAGGCGGAAGCCAGCGTAATGGCCGTCATGGCCTCGCCGATCACACCCGCCGCCGGAACCACGGCGACGTCGCTTCGTTCGTAAGCTGCGAGCGCGGGTTCGCGGGTCGGCAGATCGACCGATTCGAGAGGCCGCCTCAGCGTGGAAATCGGCTTCAGAAAACCTCGAACCACGACGTCCTCCCCGTTTGTAATGCCACCCTCCAAACCGCCTGCGCGATTCGAGCCGCGCTTGAATTCCTGTTTCCGCTTGTCGTAATGGATCGTGTCCTGCACGGTCGAGCCATAAGCCCTCGCGCCCTCCTCGGCAAGACCAATCTCCACACCTTTGACAGCCTGTATCGACACGATGGCCTGAGCTAGGCGTCCGTCCAGCCGAGTATCCCAGGCGATGTGCGAGCCCAACCCCGGCGGCACACCGTGCGCTACTACTTCAAAGATGCCCCCGATCGTGTCTCCGGTACGATACGCATGATCCACTGCTTCTTTCATACGCTTCTCAGTCTCAACATCCACGCACCCGAGTAGAACCTCCTCGCGCTCACTCAGCCCTACAATTTCATCCCAGGCCGCCTGCCGTTCAAGTTGCACGGGACCGACGCCCACCACATGACTCAAAACCTCAATACCAAATTCCTTGAGGAGGCTTTTTGCCACCGCGCCGACTGCAACGCGTGCTGTTGTTTCCCGCGCACTTGCCCGCTCGAGTACGTAGCGAGCATCCCGGAAGTTGTATTTAACGACACCGGCGAGATCGACGTGCCCGGGCCGCGGACGGTGCACCGGCTTCTCCTTGCCAGGTTCGGCATCTGCCGCGTCTACCGGCAGAATACCAGTCCAATTCTTCCAATCCTTGTTTTCGATGAGAATCGCGATCGGGGAGCCGATTGTTTTCGAGCTTCTGACGCCCGAGACAATCTTCATTTTGTCGGTCTCGATTTTCATGCGGCCGCCGCGCCCGTAACCTTGCTGGCGTCGCCAAAGCTGCCGGTTCAGATAGTCGAAGTTGATGGGCACTCCCGCCGGAATTCCGGTAAGAGTCGCTACCAAAAACTCTCCGTGAGACTCGCCAGCGGTTTCAAAACGAAGCATCGGAAGACTTTATGGTAGCGGAGCGAGACCGCCGGTTGGAACCGCGCAAAGAGAAGGGCCATGTGCGAAATTCGCGTGGGATAATCCAGGCAGGCGACCTTGCGCAATTGGGCAGATCCAAAGTCACTAGACGCGCGCGAAAGCAGCGTGCGGAAAGTGATTGAAGAAGCATCGCGGCGCAGCAGACTCGTGTTGGCGGTCGAGCACGCGGCCATCGTTCTCTCAGCGGTCTCCGCCAGCCTTACACTGTTGCTTCTACTAGGAACTCAAGTCCTTAATTGGCCGTGGGTTTTGTTGATAGCGCTCATTGGTGTAACAGTCGCTTTCTTGCGGCTGCGAGGGCGCATCATGAGCAGTTATCGCGTGGCGCAGGTCGTCGATCGCCGTCTTCAGTTGAGTGATACTCTCTCGACAGCCTGGTTCCTGCTGCAGAATAGCGGTTCAGATCGTAGCCCTTTTGCGGCAGCCCAGATCGGACGGGCAGAACGGGCAGCCCTTCACATAGAAACGGCGTCTGTCTTTCCGTTTGTCTGGCGTAGAAGTTGGATGGTTGCCGGTGCGCTCGCCGCCGTCGCCTTCAGCTTATTTGCCGTGCGTTACCTGGTTACGAATTCCTTAAGTTTCAAGCAGTCCTTGATCCCGATGTCTTTCTCCTTTTCGGCGTCGGTGCTCGAACGGATCGAGAAGCTGGCAGGGCAGGATTCGGAGATTTCGCGGCGCGCCTCGCGCGCCGCGACCTCAGCTCTAAAGCAAAGTGATCAAGCCAAACAGAGCGACAGGCCCGAACAAAACGCCCAATCCCCGGAGAAGGCCGGCGGAAAGCCGGGTGTCGGCGGCAACCTGAAGTCCCCGCGCACTCCGGACGACCCCTCGGGCGACGCGAAGCAAAACGGCGACCCGCAAAATCGCGGGCCGAGTGAAGACAAAGCGGAATCCGGCAGGAATAACACTCCCGACGGAAGACCCACCGACAGCCAGGCCGCCAACGAGAAAACACCGGCGAATGAAGCCAATCGCGACGATAATCAGCAACGGTCTTCCGGCTTGCTAGATCGAATGAAAGACGCTCTTTCGGGCTTGATGGCCAAAACCCGCTCGCAAAACACCGGTCAAAAGGAAGAACGCTCGGAACAGGAACCGAAAGCGGGCGAAAAGCAGAACGCGCAGAATAGCTCGCAGACCGGGCAAGTAGATCAGAAAGGCCGCAATAACGAAGACACGAACGGTCGAAACAGCGAACAAAACGCCCAAGGGCAGCAGCAGGCGCAGGCCTCTGAGAAATCCCCCGGTACGCAAGCGAATTCATCCGATGAGAGCGCAAACCGCAAAGGGTCTGATCCCCAATCCGGCATCGGCAGGCAGGATGGCGAGAAGAATCTGAAGGAAGCCGAGCAGTTGCGCGCCATGGGCAAGTTGGACGAAATCATCGGCAAACGGTCCGCGAGTCTTACGGGCGACATGACTATCGAAACTCGCTCAGCCAACCGCCCGCTCGAAACTCAATACTCCGGCCATGTGGGCCATCACGCCGATCTCGGCGGGGAAATCGATCGAGACGAGATCCCGCTCGCGCTCCAACGATATGTGCGGGAGTACATGGAGCAAGTGCGAAAGCAGGTTGACGATCAAAAATGACCTCCTGACCGGAGAGAAGGCGCGCGATGGATGGACAGTTGGTTGGAACGCTGAGACACGGCCCGTACAAGGCCGAGGTTTTCAGCCTGAGCATCCCGGGAGAGTTTCGCGTTGCCTACCAGAATCCCGCAGGCGAAACAATCGAGGAAGACATTTTAGCTGGTATCAGCACATACAGGCAGCGCGAGCACGAAATTGAGGATCGCCTGCGCGAGCTGGCAGCTGGCGCTCCGCCGCGCGAAGTTCCGGATCTCGGTGACGCAGGCGAATATTAGAATTCGATGCGGGCGCCTATCTGGCCTGTCCGCTGGCCGCCAAAGTCCGCTCCTTGCGCACTGGTAATTACACCAACGCTCGAATTATTAATCTCGAGATTCGGATCGGCAAGGTTCGTGTGATTGAGCACGTTTGTAAAGGAGCCTTCGATTTTGATGCGAACGCGCTCTGTAACGCTGAAGTACTTAGCGAGGCCCGCGTTCAAATTCACCGTTCCCGGCCCGACTACCGTGCTGATGCCAGCAGTTCCGAAGCGCCCGATGGGAGTCGCATATTGCGGACTGGCTCCGATGAAGCATCCCGTTCCCGGTTGCCAGCCGGGAGTGCCGGGGCAAGCGAATGCGCCTAAGTTAAACCAGCCGTCGCGCGACGGATTGCTTAGATTCGGATTGCCCATCAGATCCGGCGCTTGCTGCCGTCCAATTACTCCGGAGCCCGTTCCCGAGGGGTCGCCGCCGGTGAAATACGGAGTCTCATATGGCCCGCTTTGCCACAGGAAAATGGAGCTGAGCTGCCATCCCCCGATCACTCCGTCCAGCCATCGGTTCATGGATCCGCCGAAGGCGCGGCCTCGTCCAACAGGCAGATCGTAAATAACACTGGTAATCCACCGGTGTTGTCTCGTTCCGTAGACATTTCCGTATTCGTGCTTCAGGTCGTACAGATCCATGGTGCGGTGAACGGAGTTTTCATCGGCGAAATGATCCGCCGTGTAGCCCTGATTGTCAGCGAGGTTTTTTGCCCAGGTATAAGTGGAATCCAGTGTCACTCCGGCGCGCGTCCGATGATTCATTTCCACCTGCAGCGATTGATAATTGGCATTCGCACCGTTGGCTCGCGTATTGACTGTTCCCCAATTCGGAAAGGGACGGCTGCTCAGCGGCTGGTCCACGTAATACGTCGTCGAGTACACTGATTGATCCAGATTGGGAGACCAGACCAACTGTCGAGTTTCCATCGCGATATAGGAGACGCGTAATCCCGTCTGGAACCCTAAGTCGCGATCGATTGAAATGTTCCATTGCATGGCGTAAGGGTCTTTCCAGTTGATCTGGTTCGCTGTCCCAAAATAGGCTGTGCGAGAGAGGCAACCGAACCGAACCCGGGTAGTTGGGTTTCTGGCCAAAGAAATATGGGGCGTCCGTTCGCATCTGAATTCGTATAAGTCCGTGTATTGGACTGTAGAGTTCCGGTAAGAGCGTAATAGATCGAACCGAGAACCTCTGTGTTAAATACGCCGAACCCGCCGCGCACAACGGTTTTGTCGTTGTTGAAGGGGCGGTAAGCAAAGCCAAAGCGCGGAACAAAGCGCTTGGGGGCCGTCCGAATATAGTTCGGTATATGCGCCTGGCTCGCAGAGAGGACGGGAGTGCATGGAGCCCCGTTGATAACCGGTCCGCTTGTGCTCCCCAGGTGAGGGCAGGCGTTAAAGCTTTGTAGATACTCGGGGGCGAGCGTGGATTCGGCGCCGTCGGGGTAAACTACGGCTCCCGACCTAGGGATGCTTGGATCGAAGTTTCCTATGTTGCCGTTCGCATCTTCATATCCGGGATGAAATTCGAATCGAAGCCCAAATTCGAGCGTGAGGCGTTGAGTCACTTTGAAGCTGTCCTGGGCATAGGCGTTGTAATGGTTGCTACGGCCGTCGTTGTCGTTTTTCACATCATCGACAGATGTGTTAACAGGCGCTCCAAAGAGAAAGTCGGCGAACGGAACTCCCGTGAACGATCCGTCGAAACTGTATCCGCCGTAGTTGTCGCCGGATATGAAACCGAGAGCTGAAACTGCGCGAATGCGGCGATAATCAAAGCCGAACTTGAATGTGTGGCGGCCCTTGTTCCACGTGAGGTTGTCGGTGAACTGCCAGGTATTGTTCTTGGTAGCCGATTCCGCGCGATCCGTGTTCACGCCCGTGTAATTGTTGATGCTGATATCGGGAAGTCCATTGAAAGGAAAGTCCGGCCCGATGCCCAGCAAGCCAAATGAATTTGTAAAAGCTCTGCCATCGAAAGGAAAATTCGAAGAGGAGTCGTTCAGCGTGAAGCCGAAACACGCCTCGTTGAGCAAATTGGGCCGAAGGGCGTAGTTGTGTGCAAGCGTGAGGAGCTTATACTTATCCGGTGTCGTCTCGCTCGGTATCAGTAACTGCTGCGGATTGAATGCGCTGATATTCTTCCAGGTCCACCGTCCGAATATCGACAGCTTGGACGTCAGATAGTGATCAATTCGAACATCGTACTGATCGGAAAGATAATCGTTGTTCTTGTTGATAATGTAATTCGCGGTGTGTGGAACAGTGAGATTTCCGGCGTTCGGCAGCGGGTAAAGGCTCAGGATCTGGGCGGCTACCGGGCTGATCTGCGAGGGATCCAGCTTATTGCCAGGAATGACATTGCCGTTGAGATCCTTCAATGTCACACCATCGGCCGAGAAATCCCCGTTGCGTTCGGCAGCCGTCGGAACCTCATTCTGGATGACTTGAGCTCTTGGATAACGGAAGCCTTCGTACGGGCCATAAAAGAAGGTCTTGTCATGTCCGTTGTAAAGGCGGGGTATTACGACCGGGCCACCGACTGAAGCCCCAAAATCATTTGCCACCAACTGCGGTTTCTCTTGCTGTCCAAAGGCGAGGGAGTTCAGCGCCCGATTCTGCGTGTACCAAAACAAATCTCCGCGAACCCGGTTAGTCCCGCTCTTTGAAATCGTGGTTATGTCCCCAACCTGTCCATATTCGGCTTCATTGCCGACGCCTTGAACCTTGATCTCGGCTATGGATTCAGTAGATGGAAAGGCATTCGTTAGAGGTGAATTCCCGCCCACGTTGGTGATGGAAATCCCGTCGAGTGAGTATTGAGTCTGCGACTGAATGCCACCCTGAATTGAGAAATTTCCGCTGGAATCCGCCTGAACACCTGGTAGCACCTGTATTAACTGATACGGGCTGGTATTACCATTGGCCCGGATGTTTGCCGGTAAGTTCAGAAGGGCCTTCGGATCGAAGCTCGCCTGAATCACCTGGCTGTCAGTTGCGATCACACCGGCGCCAGATTCATTGACGGTGACCGATTGCTGCGTTTGCCCAACCTGCAGTATCGCGTCCACACGCAGCGTCTGTCTTGCAACAAGCAGCAGACCGGTCGCGGTGTAAGTTGAGAAGCCTTCAGTCTTCACGCTGACCTGGTAATGGGCAGGCAGCAGATTTTCTCCATCGAAATCCCCACCGCCATTGGTGGTCAGTTCTCGACTGGTGTTCTCGTCGGTATTGGTGATCGTCACCTTGGCGTTGGCCACTCCAGCGCCCGAACTATCGGTGACCGTTCCTAAAATGACTCCGTATGTCGATTGACCGGTCATCGTACCGGCCGTGCAAAGGAGCACAAGGGCGATTAGCAAGCCCTTGGGCAGACTTCCGAGTGGCTTCATGAATTCCCCTTCTAGCGCCGAGAAGCACCGTTTCATGAAGGCTAGCACGTAAAAGTTACTTTGCCATTACGGTCTCGCTGACGGAGCGGACGCCAAAAACATCTGTAGAATGAACCTGCTTCGGTCGAAGGCCCATCGTTGGTTATGGCGCCCTGCATCTCGCTGGCCGGTAAGCGAGTGTCAGCCTGTACCACCGGAATTCTCTAGCACGGCAGCAAAGAAGCCGTCCCCTTCGTCTCGCCCCGGCAGGCGCCAAAGCTGCCTAATGCATCGCATGTCCGAATGCCGGTCGAGGCACTCTGAAACGATGGCTTCGTTTTCCTCTTTTTCGAGGGAGCAGGTGGCATATAGCAGACTTCCGCCCGCTTCGAGTGCTGGAATGGCCTGGGTGAGAATCTGGCTTTGTTTCTCATGAAAGCGGGCCAAATCGCTCAGCCCGAGCCGCCACTTAATCTCCGGATTCCTGGCTAGAGTTCCCGTACCCGAGCATGGCGCATCAATAAAGATACGGTTGAACTGACGTGCAAACGGCAATGGCCTAGAGGCATCTAGGACCACGCGTGGACAAATTGGCGGGACCTCGCGCAGTCTTCGATAACTGACGTCGCAGGCCACACTGAGCCCAGGCCTTGCCTCCATCGCCTGGAGTGTCTTGTTGCCTGGGGCGGCGCACAAATCGAGGTAACGGTCACCCGCGCGCAGGTCTAGAAGTGGAATGATGGCTTGCGATCCGATGTCGTGCTGACGCCAGCCGGCCGGAGCGGGCGCGAGCAAACGGTAGGCTCCGAGTATTTCAGTCGGCTCGGCACGCAATTCGTCGGGGATTTTTTCACCTGGCGGAATGCGCACGTATTGTGCCGGCTCAACAAGACTGACAGCAGCAATTGCATCCGCCTCCTCTTTCCCAAAATGCTCTGTCCAGCGTTCCAGGAGCCATGGCGGAATACTCAACTCCGTTGCCCTATCCGGCCACTGGACGGGCTCCCGCCCAACCTTCCGGAGGACTGCGTTTGTGAACCCGGTCGCCTGGCGTTGCCGCTTCTTTACATACTCCACCGATTCATGCACGGCGGCGTGGCGCGGGATTCGATCCAGGTAGCGAATCTGCAGGAGAGCACTCCGCAGCGCGATTCGGACCACCGTATCCAAGTCTGAAGCCGCCCTTCCCGAATAGTGGAATATCAGGAAGTCGAGCTGGCTCTGATAGCGCAAACACCCGAAAACGATCTGTGAAGCCAACCCGGCATCCCGCGGTGTCAACTTACTCGAAAGCTCGCGTAAGATGTCTGACGAATAGGCCCCTTCGCTGACACTTTCGAGTGCTTGATGCGCCACTTTTCGGGCGACCGCGATCGGGCGAGTCGATTTGGTTGTCACAGGCATCCAAGAAAAAGTCTAGCCATTGCGTTGCAATGAATTGAAGAGGTTTTAGACTTTCCCTTGTTGCAAGCCCTATGCTAGTATGCTAATAGCCTCTGGGATCCAAAACCCCTGCGGGGTGCGCCTCGTAACTTTTCCCTCGGAGCAAATACAACTTATTACATGAGCTTTACCGTTTTCCTCGGAAATCTCCCTGTCTGGGTGACTGCCGACGATATCAAGTCGTGGCTTTCCTCAGAGAACCTTGTCGCAGACGCGGTCAAGGTTATTCGTAACCCCGAAACCCAGGAATCGAAGGGCTTTGCCTTCATAGAATCTCCTAACCAGGACGAGATGAATGCGATTATTCGCCGCTTCGACCGCGCCCCTCTCGAAGATCGATTGCTCCGTGCCAATCCTGCGCAGCCGCCAAAATCCGGCAAGAGCGTTGGAAGAGCACCGGCTCCGACCGATCGCAGCAGCCGCCGCCCTGCTACCAGCGCAGCCGGCAGCAATTTACAACAAAGAAAAGCGGCCAATGGCCGTCGCGCGGCAGGTGCTCCTGCCCGGCAGAGTGCTTTTGCGGAGGAACTCGCTAAGGCCTTATAGGCTCCGGCGTGTTCCTCGTTTCCTTCCTTCCTCTCCCTCCCGCGAGCCGGTCCTCGGCACCTTTTGTGATATACTCCGTCCCATCCTTAAGGGATAATAACCTAGGATTTACTCTCCCGCAGGGTGAGTAAAATCAAGTTTTTTCCTACCGCCGGCTGGGAAGTCGATTCGTGAAGCATTTTAGTTGGGAAGCTCTCATAACTCGCGGCCTCTTCGTCACGCTTATCGGTGCATTGGCCGCACTTACGCACCCTTTCCGCCTTTCTCCACCGGCAGCAGCTGCCTCCGGGATTTTGGTGGCATTTGCCGCCATGCTGGTAGAAATGCGGCTTCGACGGGCCGCTTTGAAGGCATTAGTTGGCGGGTCCGCTGGCGTTCTGATGGGAACCGGAATCGGCTTGCTTTTCGCTCACGTTCTCAATCAGTCCGTTCTACTCCAGGGGCCCACCTTGCAGTTCTTTCGTCTGGCCATTCCACTACTTGGCGCCTATCTGGGCGGGCTCGTTGGAATAGCTAAATCCGATTTGATCGGGCTCGGCCTCTTCGGCGTCGCCCATGAACGAGCGAGTTCACTGCAGCCGAAGGTGCTCGACACCAGCGTGCTAATTGACGGCCGCATCGCCGACATCGCGGAATCGGGATTCCTGGACGGCCCTGTGCTCATTCCCGAGTTCGTCCTGCATGAGCTTCAAATGGTGGCCGATTCGGCTGACTCCGCAAAGCGCAATCGGGGTCGGCGGGGCCTGGATGTTGTCCATCGGCTCCAGGGCATCTCCTCCCTGAAGGTAGAGGTTTCGTCGGTCGATTTTCCCGGAATCCGCGATGTCGACATCAAGCTGATCGAGTACGGCAAACAGCACAACGCCAAGATCGTCACCAATGACTTCAATCTGAACAAGTTGGCCCAGGTTCAAGGGGTCCGCGTTCTGAACATAAACGAGCTCGCCAACAACTTGAAGCCGATCGTGCTTCCGGGCGAGACTATGCGCGTCTTTATCTCCAAGGAAGGTAAGGAGTACAACCAGGGGGTGGCCTACCTTGATGACGGGACGATGGTGGTCGTCGATAATGCGCGGCGCCTCATCTCAAAAACCATCGATATTACCGTCACCAGCGTCCTGCAAACAACTGCCGGAAAAATGATTTTCGGCAAGCACGACGACCGTCATTCAGGAGCTGAATCGCGTATTGCGGCGGCTTCGGCCGGCACCACGGCCAGCTGATGGCGGGCTGTTCGGACTGAATCGATCATCATTTCGGCGTGCGGGACTCGACCAGCACCCGCGGTAGCCAATCGCGGAACCAGCGTTGAAAATCCGCCGCTTCGGTAGCCAGACCGGTATCGAACGGTACGGCCGTTTGATTCAAGGGCCAACCCCGCGCCGACGCAGCCTGCTTAATCGCGATTGTTGCCGGGAACCGGTTTACCTGCGATATGAATTCGGTCAGTCGATTGTTCAGCAGTTCCACTCGCGCCTGGGCGGACGCCGTAATTGCCTTATCAAGCGACGTCATCAACTCCGGCACGGCTGCTGCTATACCCGAAATTGCTCCATCTGCGCCCGCTTCCCGACTGCGGGTAAAAATCGATTCATTCCCGATGAGAAGCTGAAAGCGACTTTTCAGGTGATGTGCGGAGATCTGCTCAAACAGGCTCCAGTCGCCGCTCGAATCCTTAATTCCCGCGAAGCGCCCCGTTTCGAGCAGCCGTACAATGAGGCGGGCGGTCAACGGATTCAGAAACATCGGCAGATTGTACAGATACACCGGAATTCGTAGCTCCGCCTGCTCCAGAAACTGTTGGTAAAACTCGAAAATCTGCTCTTCGCTGTACTTGAAAAAGTAAGGCGCGGTTAGCAGCACGCCCGCCGCTCCAGAATCCATTGCGGCTTCCGCGATAACGACCGTGCCCGCCAACGTGGAGTGTGAAGCATTTACCAGCACGGGTACACGGCTGCGTTTGATTGCGAGTGCCGCCATGTGCGTGCGCTCCTCGATTCCGAAGTGGATGAATTCGCCGGTTGAGCCGAACAGTACAAGCCCGTTCACTCCTCCAGCGGTTACCGCGTCCAGGTAGTCGAGCATTGCCGCAGCATCAGGCTCGCAACACCCCGATCGGAGTGGAGTTGCCAAAGCGGCGTAGATGCCACTCGCGAGCACGGGTTGCTTGCTCTGTCCTCCCATTACAAAAACCGAATTTTACGGTGTTCGGCCTGCGCGCCTCAAAGGGACGTCTATTTTATCGAGCTTTAGTTGATCCAGTTCGAACATGAGATAGGCTCGGGCCGCAGGCCAGCCAGAGTGCCCGGATCCAGAAGATGCCGCGGGACGAATAGCTTTCGCGACCAACGAGTGCCCTTGTCGAACTCGACTCCTACAACGTAGGAATCCTCACGATGAAGCATATATCGCACCGTTCCGTGGAAGACGCCTCGAGCGCATTGCATTTGGATGCTGGTACCCACCGGCAAGGGCATCTCCAGTTGCAGACACACGCCGTTCACGCAGATATCGTCCAGATTGCCGATTCTCCTTGTTTCGCGCCCTTTATTGTCGCGCCAAATCAGTTCCACAAGATCGGCGCAGAGAAGCCGCTTGTCTCTGCGGCGCTGCTTCGTTGCGTTCATACTGTCCTCATCGGCAATTCCGTCCCCAGTTACGATGAAATTTGTTCGTGACTAGTACTAGGTCTGGACGGGTAGCGCACAAACTCTCCGAGACTCCGAACCAAATTCGTTTTGAGCATGCCTTTTCAGCCTGATCTTTCGACGTCTTCCGCGGAACCGGATACTCGCCTGGGGATTACTCTGCGCATTCTGTTTTTTGTGGCGCTGGTTTTCATTGGGCTGAAGTTGCTTGTTGCCCTCCTGTATTTTGTGTTTGGTCTGGTTATCGCTGGAACTGTGGGCCTGTGTGCCGCAGGTCTCCTCGCCAATCTGCTGACGATGCGCATATTCGACCGGCGGCCCTTTGCTGATATAGGCTTGCGAACCGGGTCCGCATCAGGCTGGAATCTGACGCTCGGATTGCTGCTCGGCGCCGGAGCTGCCGCCCTGATGCTCACCGCTCCCCTCCTAGCCGGTACCGGGCACCTCCTGCCGCACGGAGACCCGGGGATCTCCTGGCCAGGCCTTCTCCTTTTCGTAGCCACGTTGGGTATAGCCGCAAGCGGAGAAGAGATGATCTTCCACGGATATGCCTTTCAGCTTCTGATCGAGAAGATAGGCCCTTTTGCCACCATCCTTCCGGTTTCAGTGATCTTCGGCCTGACTCATGCCTCGAATCCGCATGCTTCGTCGCTGGGCGTACTCAATACCTTTCTCTGGGGGCTTGTATTAGGCGTCGCGTTCCTGCGCAGCCGGGACCTTTGGCTTCCTATCGGATTGCATTTCGGCTGGAACCTGGTCCTTCCTTTATTCGGCGTAAACCTAAGCGGGCTTACAATCGATGTAACGAGGTATTCCTACCGATGGGATCTGACGCCCGTTTGGAGCGGCGGCGAATACGGACCGGAAGGGGGTCTAGTGGCTACGATTTTTGTAATAGGTCTCTTTTTTGCATTGCTCAAAGTGCCCGTCCGAATCCAGCGCGCTGCCATCGCGTTGCGATTAAACGAGCCGGCCACCGACGAACCTGTCTGACATCCCTGGCGCTCCTCGGATTAGCAGTATTTTTCTCTCCTCCCCGGCTACGCGCCGACAAACTCAGCTTTGACGAGCGCCTGGAGATTGAGCGCGGGCTCAACGCCGAGTTCGCGACTATGAAAGTGATTTTGCCGCGGGCTAAGAAGCCGCTGATCATAAAGAGCGATGGGCAGTTCGACGCCAAGACCTGGCAGAAGAACCTCGATGAGCAAGGTCCCGCAGCGCGGCAGGGAGATCAGGTCCAAATTACCAGAGTCCAAATCGAATCGAATCGCATTTTGGTCGAAATCAATGGCGGAACACGGTCGGGTCACTGGTATGACCATGTTCAAGTCGGTATGGGCGGCAATACTTCTCCGGTCAGCACCAATCAGAACGGACAGGCAAACGGTTCTCACCTGGCACTTGTCTTCCCGGACGGCGTACCGTCGCTCAAGGCTGCCGACATTCGACAGATGCTCTCGCATATTTTCGATTTCGAGAAACACTCGGCGTCGCAGCAATACGTGGAGTCTCTGCCGGAACCGGTGAAAAAAGCCATAAAGGAGCAGCGGGCGATCGAAGGCATGGATCATGACCAGGTTTTGTTGGCGCTTGGGAAACCGCGCAGCAAAACACGCGAGACCAACCCAGACGGAGACGCGATTGAAGACTGGATCTACGGAGACCCGCCGGGAAAAATGACTTTCGTGAAGTTCAACGAAGGCAAGGTAGTAAAAGTGCAGGATTCGTACGCGAACGTAGGCGGCATCACATCGCCATCATTGCCCGATCCGCGGTAATCGCGGCTTGCCTGTCGGCGGCCCTTGTCGCTGCACTCTTCGCGCTTGGCGTATCGAGCGCTGATGGGGTTCCTAAGTATGGTTTCCGCATCGTTCACGTGTATCCGCACGACCCGGGCGCCTTTACCCAAGGGCTCGAATTTCGTGATGGGTTCTTATATGAGGGCACGGGCCTTGAAGGCCGTTCCACCTTACGGAAGGAAGTGCTCGAAACCGGAAAAGTCGTCCAGGAGATTGACCTCGCTCCACGGTTTTTCGGCGAGGGCATTACGACTCTTGCCGGACGCATTACTCAGCTCACCTGGGTAACGCACGTAGGATATGTCTACGATCAGGCCTCTTTTCGCAGACTTAGAGATTTCAGCTATCCGGGCGAAGGATGGGGCCTGGCCAACGACCGCAAGCAGATTTACATGAGCGATGGGACCGCGGAGATCCGCTGCCTCAATCCAGACACACTTCGTGAATCCAGACGCTTCACCGTTCATGAAGGCAGCCGGGAAATCACGCAATTGAATGAGCTGGAGTGGGTCCGGGACGAAATTTACGCGAACATCTGGCAGACAGATCGGGTCGCACGCATAGCGCCTTCGGACGGGAGGCTTCTTGGCTGGATCGATCTGAACGGTTTATTGCCGGAATCAGATCGAAGCGGCGAAACCGACGTGCTGAACGGAATCGCCTATGATGCCGCCCGCGACCGGCTGTTCGTTACCGGAAAATTGTGGCCTAAGCTATTTGAGATCAAGCTGATACGGCGTGCCTGGTAAAGGACGCACTCAGTGGCCGTCGATGCCGAGATCGTCCGTCAGCGTCCGAAACGCAAGAACGTTTTTTCCGGCTCCGTAAAATAGGAAGATCTATGTCAATCAAGGTAGGTATCAACGGCTTCGGCCGTATCGGGAGAAATGTCGTCCGAGCCGGACTCGATAATCCCGAGGTCGAATTCGTCGCAGCCAACGATCTAACCGATACTCGGACGCTCGCGCATCTTCTGAAATACGATTCTATACTCGGCCAGCTGCGGGAAGAGATTAGGGCCGAAGGCGACCACGTTCGGGTGAAGGACAAGAAGATCAAGATTTTTGCCATTAAGGATCCCGCTGAGATTGACTGGTCCAGCCTCGGCGTTCAGATTGTGGTTGAATCGACCGGACGGTTCACCGATGCCGTGGACGCGAAAAAGCACCTGCGCGGATCCGTCAAGAAGGTAATTATCTCGGCGCCGGCCAAGGGGGAAGACGTCACTATCGTTCTCGGCGTCAACGACAAGGCTTACAATCCGGCGAAACACAGCATCATTTCGAATGCGTCGTGCACGACAAATTGCCTTGCCCCTGTGGTCAAGGTTCTGAACGACACATTCGGCATCGAGAAAGGCTCGATGACGACGATACACAGCTATACGAACGATCAGAATGTGCTTGATTTTCCGCACAAAGATCTGAGGCGTGCTCGTGCCGCGGCGTTGAACATGATTCCTACTTCGACGGGCGCTGCCAAGGCGATTGGCCTGGTTGTCCCTGAGTTGAAGGGCAAGCTCGACGGTTTCGCAATGCGCGTTCCGACTCCCGACGTTTCAGTAGTCGACCTGGTCGCCGTTCTAAAGAGGGATACGACCACGGAGGAGGTGAACGGAGCCTTAAAGCAAGCTGCCGAAGGACCGTTGAAAGGCATCCTCGCCTACACCACCGATCCAGTTGTTTCAACCGATATGTTGGGCAATCCGAATAGCTCGATCGTGGACGCCGATCTTACAAAGGTGCTCGGAGGGAATCTGGTGAAAGTTGTCGCCTGGTATGACAACGAATGGGGCTATTCGAATCGCATCGTCGATCTAGCAGTCTTTCTCGCCCACAAGGGGTTGTAAGATCGCCGGCGCGAAAGGCGCCCCCCTAGTACCTTGCTTTTTTAAAGATGCTGGGCGACCATCGAGAAACATATGCCGCTCGACTCCACCCGCCGGGACTGGATTTTGGGTTCACTAGGGTCGGTCGCTTCGGCCGCTGTTGCCGCTGCGCATGAACACGCGGACCGGTCCGTGAAGAACGCTTTGGCTGCGAAGTTTGATTTTTTCGACGAAAAACAAGCTGCTGATGTGGCGGCGGTCGCAGCCCAGATTTTGCCTTCTGACGACGGCCCCGGTGCTCGTGAGGCGGGGGTTATCTATTTCATTGACCACGCGTTGATGACGTTCGATGCGGATAAGCAAGATGACTATCGGAAGGGCCTGCCACAGATTCAGGGCGTCGCGTCTCGCAGCCAGGACAAGCAGTTCGAGCTGGTGCGCTCGATTGAAAAATCCGAATTTTTCGAGTTGATTCGCGTACACACGCTGCTAGGATTTCTCGGCAGCCCCTCCTATGGAGGCAATCGCAATCGAGTGGGTTGGAAGTACATTCATTTCGAAGACCGGATGTCCTGGCAGCCGCCGTTCGGCTATTACGATGCGGAGGCCAAGTGAGCGGGCCTAAATTCAAACCGTCCGACGAGGTTGATTTTCTTGTCATCGGCGCGGGGGCAGCCGGTGGCGTGATGGCGAAGGAACTGTCAACAGCTGGTTTTCGCGTGGTTGTGCTCGAGCAGGGACCATACTGGCGCGAGACGGATTATTCGCATGACGAAATCAAGTACACATTTCAGCCGGGGCTGACCAACGATCCCAAAGTACAACCGACTACTTACCGCGCGAACGAACATCAGCCCGTAAAGCGCATGAAGGCGATCGAATACGGACGGCAAGTTGGCGGCGGCTCGGTACACTTCACATCGAATTACTGGCGGTTTCATGAGAGCGATTTTCACGAGC
This sequence comes from Terriglobia bacterium, assembly GCA_963757345.1. Lineage (GTDB taxonomy): Bacteria > Acidobacteriota > Terriglobia > Bryobacterales > Bryobacteraceae > Bog-105. Next base: position 726,060 of record CAVWRP010000021.1, read on the forward strand.
GCAGTCTGTACGGTGAAATCGCGGGAACGTCGTTCGCGGACTGGCCGATCACGTATGCGGACCTCGAACCTTACTACACCAAGGCTGAATACGAGCTGGGGATCTCAGGTCTCGGCGGAGCGAATCCCTTCGAGGCGCCCCGATCAAAACCGTATCCACTGCCGCCGCTCCCGATGAAATCTTCGGGGGCGCTGTTTGAGCGCGCTACCAAAAAGATGGGGCTTCATCCGTACCCGGCACCGATGGCCATTCTTTCTCAGGCCTATCGCGGCCGGGCGGCCTGCACGCACTGCGGCTTCTGTGAATCATTCGGCTGTGAGATGCGTGCTAAGTCGAGCACCCTGGTGAGCGTCATTCCGGTAGCCGAAAAGACGGGGTTATGTGAGATCCGCCCGAATTCCTATGTGCGCAAGATCAGCATCGATGCGCATGGCAATGCAACCGGAGCCGTTTATTTCGACGCCAAACGGCAGGAGATTTTTCAGCGGGCCAAGACTGTAGTGCTTTGCGCGAACGGAGCGGAATCAGCCAAGCTGCTTCTGATTTCGAAGTCCAATTCTTTTCCGAACGGCCTGGCAAACTCGAGCGGGCTGGTTGGCAAAAACTTCATGTGGGACAACGGCTCGTTCGTCATGGCCGTATTTGAACATCCGCTGAATGAGTATAAGAGTGTGCAAGTGACGCGAGTCATTCACGATTACTATGCCGCGGATCCCAAGCGAGGCTTCTATGGAGGAGGTGGCATCGACGCCCGCTTTAACTTCTATCCAGCCGGTTTTGCGCTCTTCGGAATGCCGCCCGACGCGCCGCGATGGGGCGGAGATTACAAAAAGCTGATCGCATCTTATTTCACGCGAACGATGTCACTCCTGGCGCATGCCACCTCTCTTCCCATGGAAAAGAATTCCGTGAGTCTTGATCCGGAAGTCAAAGACACGTGGGGCCTGCCCGCGGTACGCGTCACTTTCGAGAATCATCCGGACGATCTCGCAAATTTGAAATGGTTGATGGCGCAGCAGTACGAGATTTTTCAAGAAATGGGCGCTCAGAAAATCTGGGCGATGCCTGCGGAGATGCTCGACACGAACCGCCATTTGATGGGAACTTGCCGCATGGGCCTCGATCCGAAAAAATCAGTTGTGAACTCGGTCAGCAGGACACACGACGTGCGAAATCTTTTTGTGGTCGACGGGAGCAACTTCGTCACATCGGCGCGCCAACAGCCTACCGCCACAATTCAGGCGCTAGCATACCGAGCCGCAGATCACATGATTCGCGCCGCGAAAAACGGCGAACTAACCTGAGGCGGTGAGCGGAGCGTCGAACGCGGCCTGTCGATCAGGAATTCATATTCCAGATATCGATATTCCATCGCCAGGAGCCGTCTTCCTGCTTCCAATGCACAACGTACTTCACTTCAAGCGTGGTAGCTGGTTGTCCTTCAGGCTCGATCGCGAGGGTGGCGCTCCCGATCTCGACAATGCCATCGCCCGCTGGCACGACGTCGACGGACGCAAGCACCGCCGACTTGGCATTAACCGACTGGATCAGGTTAGACCAGAACTCTTTGATGGCTTTGCGTCCGGAGATCATAGGTGCTCCAGGCGGAAGAATGCGGGCATTGGCAGTGTAGATCTTGTCCAGAGCGTCAAAATTTCTTTTGGCGAATACCTCGTTGTTAAAGAGGTCATTGACGCTCGCCATTTCGCGCTGAATCTGCTGTAGTGCAGGTTGCACAAGAGTCGACATGGGCACAAGGCTATCACGCCGTGCCTCGCGTATGGAAGTTCACATATGATTATTAGTCCCGAAAATTCTACATCTATTAGTACTAGCCGCCCGGAATGAACGGTTGAAGGTGCCTGAATCGTTATGGCCCTGCGCGGGCAGGCCTCGCGATCAATACAAAATGGAAGGCAGATACGCGCCTATAGGTTCGTTATAGAGACCTGTAGTCATCAGTGTCAGCGGATAGACCACGCGAAGACCATGTTCCAGGCACCAACGGAATAGATCTGCGTTGCGAGTGGGGACCAGGATGCCCGGCCCAGCGAAGGTATCAGCACTGGCAATCAAGGCTTGCAACTCCAGATTCGACTCGCCAACCGCGTGGCCGAAAAATCCAAGTGCAGAAGCATATCCGGCAATTCTGCCGTGCCGCTCGACCACAAAAGCCGTGCCCTGGCCGATGCCGTCGCGCAATTCTCCGGCCCGGTTATGGCCGTGCACTCGCGCGCAAATCCTATTCGCCGCCTCCGCGTCATCTTCTTTCGCGGGTCGCACAGTTAAGCTGTCGACAACACTCCTGATTGGCGGCCCCTGCATGACAGATATCGGCTCACGGGCATCGAAGCCGAGCCTGGCATACAGCGAGAGAGAGCGGTTGTGAAAAGCCGACTGCAGCAGTCGCACGCCCGGAAATCCACGTTCGCTTGCGCGGTCCATGACAGCTTTCATGAGCGTCCGGCCAATTCTCCGGTTCTGAACGCTCGGCGACACCGTTATGGGCCCTATACCGGCTATGGTGCACCGCTCGTCCAGGCAATTGCTCCCCGCGATTTGACCACCCGTTTCCGCTATAACGCTGTAGAAACCGGGATGTGAAAAAAGCGCTCGGAGGAGGTCAATTCCAACCTCCGGAGAGGGAAGGTCCGGAGGAAAACCGTGCGCACTGTTAATCCGGGCAAAAGCCTCATAGCAAATGCGACCACAGATATTCGCGTCTTCTGGCTTTGCGCGCCGGGTAGTCACAGATTCAGCAATAGTCGGATCTTGCACAGGCACCATTCATAGACGTATTCCTTGGCTACCGTCTGGTTTTCTCGATTTGGACAAAACGCGGTAAGTTTCTGCGTGGACTGTCTAGTATAGTTTGCCTCACCCACTCTTACATTACTTGTTCGCCTCTGAGATCTACTGCGAAGTATCCAGAGGATGCTTAGCTTTCTCGAAAAACTCGTTCTGTAGCCGCGGGCTGTTCTGGTCGCTCTTGATCGCACGCAGTACATTGGCTACGTCATCGCTCCACGCCTTCATGTCAAACTCGCCCAGTGGCTTGTTTGCAAGCGCGCCATTTCCGGCGTAGTGATCGGGAAATCTCGCATACCACCAGATGCCCGTATAGACGCCTTCCGGAAGATCCAGACGATTGCGGTCCTCGCCAGATTCATCGCCCGCGCGATCTAAGTGGACCAAGTCAGGCCGTGACACCAGTGTGTTCGATGTCTCCGATTCGCCCGCATGCATGTCCACCTTTGAGTGCACCTGCGGGCGTCCCGCAGGAAACGTTGGATGAAGGTAGACATACACCACGTAATCATGCGGCTTTGCAAGCTGAGATTGCGCAAAATAGGGCAGCAGGCTGTTGTTCCCGCCGTGACCATTCACAATCAGGATTTTCTTGCAGCCGTTACGAGCCATTTCGTCGGTCGTCTCTTGCAGTAGCTCGAGCTGCAGATGCGGGCTGTATGCAACGGTCCCCGGCTCCTGCCTGGCTTCAAAGATCTGGCCAAAGTAGTACTCCGGAAACACCACGGCGTATTCTTGCTCCGCTCCGTGTACCGCTGCATAACGAGAATTGATCAGATCCGTGCCCAGCGGTAGTTGCGGGCCGTGTTTCTCGATAATGCCGAAGGGCAGCACACAGGTATTTTGCCCTTGTTTGACAGCCCGCGCGAAGTCCGATGCAGTGAGTTCCTCCCATTTCACGGGCAGCCGTTGGCCGTAAACCGGCGGCATCAAGATGATCAGTAGGATGAACGGCGTCAAACAGGCAAGGTTGGTTCTTCGCATGGCCTAAGCAACAGAGTGTACTATCGACGGCTCCGTCGGGTCGGGATGACGACCATTCTGTCGGCCGATCGGAAATTCATCGATAAGTCTCACCGATTTCTCATCGTGCCCTAATCGCTCACTGCAACAAACGACAAAAAATGAATCAGTGCTCAGCGCAAACGCGTTAAGCAGCACGACTTCGATACACGACAAGGACTACGGAAATGAATAGACGACTGATCGCGACGGCGATCGCGGGGGGGTTCACCAGTGTGCTTGGCATCAATGTGCTGGCACAGAATCAACTCCCTGACTCCCAAGCTGAAAGTAATTCCTCTCATGATGGACTGCGGAATCTTGTTTATGATGTCGCGTGCGATGCACGCACATTCCGCTTGAACAAGGGCGGGACGCTCATGGATGCACAACGGGGCGATGGCTTCATCGTCAAGGGCAAGATCTATCCCGCGGGCACAATCCCACCTGGCGGAACCGTGGAGAACCCAGGACCTTTTGATGCCGATACGACACCCGGGAGCATAGGCTCCTGGGCTTGCCGCGGGACGTTCAATTTTGACATTGGCGAGATTCTGGCAAGGGCTCACCCTCACCTCTTCAGGCACGCAGTACAACCTGTTTCAGAATGGCAACGCTTTAGTCCATGAGGCCCCGAAGGCGGCTCACCACAACTGCGCGCTCTGATCGGCGGAATGCGTGGTTTCCTTGGTGCGAGCGGCGAGGTCCTGGAAGTGCCCATCGGAGTCAACAAGACCGGGTTGTTCAACGTCCGGCATACCTTTAGGATCAAACGCGAGTCCCTTCGATAAGGGCCGGGTATCGAAAAGCACGCGGAAAACCAGATATAGATGCCTTCCAAAAAGAAAATGCATTCTCGACGTAAGCTTCACAGACTGGAATTGCCGCGCTGGAGCTCTGCTGCAAAGTTTCTGGCAGTGTCTTTTCTCGCGCTGTGCTCCGCGGCGGCCAGGACACAGGAGTCGGGCCCAATGTGGTCATCCGGTGGAATCAGGCGGCATTACAAGCCGTACGAGATTCAAAACTCGGGCCACCAATGGTATCTCGCGCCCTGGCCATCGTGCACACCTGTATGTACGATGCATGGGCAGCTTATGATGAGCGCGCGCTGAGTACACGGCTCGGCGGCGCGGTGCGGCAGCCGCACTCGCAAAGGCAGCAGCCTAAGAAGACCGAAGCCATCAGTTTTGCAGCGTTTCGAGCCTTAGTTGATCTGTTCGCGAAGGACGAGCAAAGCGTGTTCAGACCTCTGATGGAGCAATTGGGATACGATCCAGACGACACCTCAACGAACACGTCCTCGCCCAGCGGCGTCGGGAATGCCGCGTGTGCCGCCGTCCTCGATTTTCGGCATAACGACGGGTCGAATCAGCTCGGCGATCTCACTGCTAGCGGAGCGCCCTATGCTGACTACACCGGATATGAGGCCGTGAATCCTCCCTCGAAGGTGCCGCCCGATCCGGCCACGGTTGTGGATGTAAATCATTGGAAGCCTCTTCAATATTTCGACCCGTCGGGTAAATTCGTCACCCAACAGTTTGTGGGCGCGCAAAGGTACAAAGTGCTGGACTTGGCACTTCGGTCGCATGATCAGTTCCAATCGAGGCTTGCCGCTGTCGGTCCCGCCCAATACGGATCTTCCGCATTTCTGGAGCAATCGGAGGAACTGATCAGATTGAGCGCACAGCTTACAGACAAACAAAAGATGATAGCGGAGTACTGGGCGGATGGCCCGAATTCGGAGCTACCGCCGGGTCATTGGAACCTGTTCGCACAGTTCGCCTCGGCAAGAGACCATCATTCTTTGGACGAGGACGTAAAGCTATTCTTCGTTCTGACAAATGCAATCTTCGATGCCGGCAAAGTTGCATGGGACGCCAAGCACGCCTTCGATTCCGTCCGCCCGGCCACGGCAATACCTTTCCTGTTTCAAGGACAACAGGTTCGTTTCTGGGGCGGACCTGAGAAGGGGACCGTGGAAATGGACGGCCGCTATTGGGTGCCTTACCAGACGGTTCAGTTCCCGACGCCGGCTTTCCCGGAATTCGTTTCAGGGCATAGCACCTTCAGCTCCGCCGGCGCTGAGATTTTGAAGTTGTTCACCGGTGGCGATGAGTTTGGCAATTCGGTCACCTTCGCGCCTGGAACATCGAAAACCGAGCCCGGCTAACCCCGGCTTCCGGCATCACGTTGCATTGGAAAACGTTTTCGGACGCGGCCGACCAAGCTGGCTTTTCGCGGCGATTAGGCGGAATTCATTTCAGGCGGGGAGACCTCGCCGGCCCGAACGATCGGAAGAAAAGTCGCGCGCCAAGCTTGGATTAAGGCCGTGAGCCTCTGGAACGGCCATAACACCGAATGCAAAAGGGAAAATTGCCATCAGCCGTATGAGGCAACCTGGTAGGACTTTTGACGGCGCATAACGAGACTGCACTCATCGCAGATTGCGATTCGTCCTTCAAGTGACCGGTACGTCACAATCGCTCGGTCACTTCTCACAACTTTCTAATCTGAACCTAACCCCTTGCTCCTGCGTCGAAATTACTATTAATCTATTACCGAAACCGGAGAAGTAAAATGAGATGGCAACCTGATCCAACCTTTTATCCATCGCCCAAGATGGCAATGGAAGCCCCGCCCGAGAAACTAGCCTACGTCGCCATACTGAATCCGACCGCAAACGGGCGGCCGGACGGAATCGCGGTCTTAGACGTTAACCCCGAATCGAAAGCGTTCGGCCGGATGATCGGCCGTGTGGACATGCCGACCGCAGGCGATGAACTACATCATTTCGGCTGGAACGCATGCAGTTCCTGTCTGTGCCCGTATTCTCCTCATCCTCACATGGATCGCCGTTACCTGATTGTTCCGGGGCTGCGCTCGTCGCGCATTCATGTGCTCGATACGAAACCTGATCCGGCAAACCCGAAAATCGTCAAGGTAATTGAGCCCGAGACTCTGATGAGCCGGACCGGTTACAGCCGACCCCATACGGTTCATTGTGGTCCGGAAGGAATATACATGAATGCTTTAGGCTCCCCTTCTGGAGATGGCCCCGGCGGCGTTTTCCTTCTGGATTCGGAGACCTTCGAAGTCCGCGGCCAATGGGAGATGCAGCGCGGGCCGCAATACCTCGCATACGATTTCGCGTGGCACCTTGGACACGATGCGATGGTGACCAGTGAGTGGGGAACGCCCAACATGTTTGAAAATGGGCTGAATCCAGAACTGCTGCTGGGCGGAAAGTATGGCCATCAGCTTCATTTTTGGGATCTTGACAAGCGGAAGCACAAGCAGGTTCTAGATCTCGGGTCAGAACAGCAGATTGTGCTTGAACTGAGGCCGGCTCGCAATCCAACCAAAGCCTATGGATTTGCCGGCGTCGTGATTTCGTTGAAGGACCTTTCCTCATCCATTTGGCTCTGGTACCGGGATAACGGTGACCGGAAAGCGGGATGGCAAGTTCGCAAGGTGATTGAGATTCCTGCCGAACCGGCCGATCCGGAAACCCTGCCGCCCCTGCTCAAAGGGTTCGGAGCAGCGCCGCCCCTAGTGACGGACATCAACCTGTCTCTCGATGATCGCTTTCTGTATGTCTCCTGCTGGGGGACTGGTGACTTCCGGCAGTACGACGTCAGCGATCCTTTCAATCCGAAGCTCAAGAGCACCATTCGCCTGGGAGGAATAGTCAGTCGGGCAGCTCACCCTTCCAAACCTGATGTTCCCCTCAACGGCGGCCCGCAGATGGTGGAACTGAGCTTCGACGGGCGCCGTGCCTACGTGACGAATTCACTTTACTCAGCGCTGGATGAACAGTTCTATCCCGACGGCGTCAAAGGCTGGATGGCCAAGATAGACATCAATGGTCCGCTGAACCAGATGCGTGTTGATCCACGATTCTTGCCGGAATTCGACGGCATGCGGCCCCATCAGACGCATCTCGAAGGAGGCGATGCCTCCTCTGACTCATTTTGCTACGCATAGTCCGATGCATTCTTCGTTGATCACCCTGGCGGCGCTCGGAGCATTTCATGGCCTGAATCCCGGCATGGGATGGCTTTTCGCCGTTGCACTCGGCATGCAGGAGGGCCGGCGAAGCGCGGTGTGGCGGGCGCTGATACCGCTGACGATTGGGCATTGTCTTGCCATCGCTGCGGCCGTCGGGGTTGCCGCTGTCGGAGGAATTGCGTTAACACCTCATATGTTGCGGTGGCCAGTCGCGTTCTTACTGATCGCGTTGGGGATCTGGCAGTGCTACCGGCATCTGCACCCGCGGTGGGCCTCGATGCGTGTCGGGATCGGAGGATTGACCTGGTGGTCGTTTCTGATGGCATCGGCTCACGGAGCCGGTCTGATGGTCTTGCCGGTCTTTCTATCGATGGCAAATCTCGCGGAAGGGCCGGCATGCCATCGATACACGGCATCGATGCAGGCTAATCTGGGCGCCGCCGCAACTCTGGCGCATGGAGCGGGATATCTCGCTGCAACAGCCATTGTCGCCTGGATTGTGGTCGAGCGCTTCGGCCTGGGTCTGCTCCGAAAGGCATGGATCAATCTGGACTTCATCTGGGCGGCGGCGTTAATGATCACGGGAAGCCTGACGCTCTTTGTGTGACCCCGCAGCACTCGCCGATTTCTCATAACATTCTCATCTGCTCCTAACGCCTGGTCTTGCCGCAGAATTTACGCTTAACTTGTCGGGATACCGATCCCGCACCAACCCTAAAGATACGAAGGAAGAAAACAGCAATGCCTCTGATCCAGGTGAAGATAATCGAAGAAGTATTTACGCCCGCGCAAAAAAAGGAGATTGTGACCAGACTTACCGACGCTATGGTCGCCATCGAGGGCGAAAACATGCGGCCGGTTACTTGGGTGGTCATCGAAGATGTTCGTAGCGGCGATTGGGGCATCGGCGGACAAGCCATGACCACGGATGCCGTGCGCGCATTGGCCGCCGGAAAGTAGTGAAGCTCACAAAGCCTCGGGCCACGCTTGAAGAAGCGTTAAGCCGTTGCTACGATGCTCAGACGGACTGAGATTCGTATGCCGCAGTTGAGGGACGTGTTGGATTGCCGGTTCGCAGTCGACTTTGTCGGCCGGGAGGAGGAACTCGGATTCCTTCTTCAGACGCTAGAACAGAATGGGCCGCTGGTCGTATATCTGCACGGCATTGCGGGCTCTGGGAAATCCACACTCCTCGAAGCGTTCACACGGCGCGCCCGAGGCGCGGGCGCAACCGTAATCCGACTCGATTGTCAGTCTATCGAGCCCACCGAAGCCGGCTTCCTCTCAGAACTTTCGCTTGCAACCGGAGGGACTCGCAGTTCGCCGCAAGATGTCGCGGCGCGGCTTGGTCAGGTGGGAGCCCGCGTAATCGTCGCGCTGGACACCTGCGAGGTGTTTCGTTTGATGGACTCGTGGCTCCGCCAGGTCTTCGTTCCGTTGCTTCCCGAAAACGTTCGCGTCATCCTTTGTGGCCGTGAGGCGCCGGTTGCCGCGTGGCTGTCAGCCCCAGGTTGGCACGGACTGTTCAAAACCATTCGGCTCGATTCCCTCGATCAACGCAGTGCATTGAAATTCTTGGCCCGTGCGGGTGTGGCGCCCAAACAAGCGAAGCACCTGGAAGGAATTTGTCACGGACACCCTCTGGCTCTGACTTTGGCGGCATCTCTCCAAGGCAATGAAGCGACCAGCGCATTAAATGCGGACGTGGGACAACAGATTATCGAGGAACTTTCGCGCCTGTATGTAGCCGACATCACTGATCTGCAAACGCGCCGCGCGCTTGAGGCGGCATCCGTAATCCGGCGCGTTACCGTCCCGCTGCTGGCGGCGATGCTCCCGGATTTATCGCCGCAGGATGCACAGGAACGTATTCGAGCGCTCCCCTTCGTACAGGCCGACAGAGACGGACTCCGGATTCATGACGCCGTACGTGAAGCTGTCTCCATGACGCTCCGGGCCGAGAATCCGCAGGCGTATCGAGAGTACCGCCGCGCAGCGTATCGCCAATTTATGTCTGAACTCCGGGTGGCGGCAACATCGGATCTCTGGCGGTGCACCGCGAATCTGCTCTACCTACTTGAGAATCCGGTTGTTCGTGAAGCTTTCTTTCCGACCGGGGCGCAGGAGTATGTTGTGGAACCCGCCCAAGCGGAGGATGGGCAGCAGATTCTCGAAATAATCGACCGCCACGAAGCTTCCGATATGGCGGGCTCGTTGGCGCGATGGTGGACTTGGGTTCCGGAAACGTTCTCGGTAACGCGTGACCGCAGGGGCATGGTTGTGGGATTTTATTGCGTGCTCGACCCGCACCGGTTACCCTCTCGATTTCTCCGCGACGATCCGATTACTCGCGCGTGGATGGACAATCTCGATCGACAACCCTCGGCGAAGCAGCAGCGCACTTTATTTTTACGGCGCTGGCTTGCGGCCGATGCCGGAGAAACTCCTTGTGCTGTCCAGGCAGCCTGCTGGATAGATCTAAAACGTAAGTACCTGGAGCTCCGGCCCAACTTGAGGCGGGTCTACTTGACCGTTCGGGATTTGAAATCCTATGCCGCTGTAGCCCAGAGATTGGGATTTCAAGTGCTCTCCGATGGAAAGATTCCATCCGACATCAATGGTTGCTCGTCGGCCGTGCTGGATATGGGGCCGTCGTCGGTTGACGGCTGGCTCGCTCGCCTCGTCGCCGCAGAATTGGGCGTCGAGGAGAATGGGCTCCTCGACAGTGCGGCACGTGAACTCGTGTTGAAACAAGGACGCGTTGGCTTGTCCAAGCTCGAGTTCGGCGTTATGGAGTATCTTCAGCGACACGTTGGGGAGGCTGTCCCGCGAATTGCGCTATTGGAGAATGTGTGGGAGCAGAGCTATGACGGAGGAAGCAACGTGGTCGACGTCGTGATCCGTGCGTTAAGAAAAAAACTCGCCGAGATGGCCTCCGTCATCGAAACCGTCCAGGGCATCGGTTATCGGCTCCGTCGAGAATAGTGCACAAAAACCCGGTGTTGGCGATGCACTCTGGCCCAGCCGCGCCAGTTCCTAATAACGGTGGGGGAAATGCGACTACGGTTCGGAGGACTTATGCTGGCGTTGCAATACCGGGAGACGTTCCATTTGAGCTTTAGCTTCGCTCGTGCGGCCCAGCTTTTGCAGGATTTGCGCACGGAGATATTGTGCAGACTCGTTACCGGCATCGGATTTCAAACAAGCGTCAACCTCGGTCAGTCCTTGATCGAGGTGCCCGGTTCGCGAGCAAATCTTGGCCAGACCGAAGTGAGCATTCGCCAAGCCTGGCTGCAGGGCTAGAGCTCTTCTTAACTCGGGAACCGCGGTATCGAGCTGGTCTAATTCAATCAGAGCCATACCTGCCTTGTAATGGGCCATATAGTGCGTGGCGTCGAGCTCGATTACTTTTCGAAACTCGGAAAGGGCATCAGAGGCTTGAAACTGCCCCCAATACAAGCAGCCAAGAGCATAGTGGAGAGCTGGCCTTTCAGGCTCTTTCTGAATGGCGTGCTTGTATTCCTGAATCGCGCGTTCCGGCTGATGCTCCAGGTCAAGCAATTCAGCTCGCACCTGATTCAATCGGAAAGAGTCAGGGTCTATATCGGCCATCCGTTCTAAAAGAGCGGTCGATAATCGTGAGTATCCCTTTTGCAGAAGAAAGAGCTGGTCGGAATCTCCTGGGCTGAGTGCCGCCATCCGTCTGAAGGCATTTTTTGCTTCTTCCTCGCGATCCAGTGCTAAAAACGATACCCCGAGGTAAAAGTAAGAGCTGCTGTTACCCGGAGCAAGCTCTGCAGCCTTCGCTAGCGGGGCGATCGCTTTTGCCGGTTCGCGACATCGAAAGTAATTTACTCCAAGATTCAGCAAAACGTCGACACTTTCGGGTCGTTGAGCAGCCGCGCGCTCAAGAGTTGGCAATACCGTGCGACAGTCCTCTGCAAAGGCCGCACCAGCCACCAGGAGGACAACGGCCCAAGGGAGCAGCTTCATGGTCGGCTCACCTGATAGTCCAATTGTTTCAATTCTGTGTCGGAACCTTGCGACTGCTGTGCTTGTTTGAAAGCCTTTAGCGCCTCCTCGGCCCGGGACGATTCGCCACGTTTCCGATAAAGGATTGCCAGGCGGTATTGGGCCTTGAAGAGCTTTGGATTCTGACGCAAACATTGCTCGAACTGAGCGACTGCTTCGTTCACTTTGCCTGCCTCTTCGAGTGCCCTGCCCAACTCATAATGACCATCCGCAAAGTCCGGTTCAAGCAGAGTCGCTTTGCGAAGAGCACGGACTGCATCGTCGGTTGACCCTTCGTTCAACTGCAGCGCCAACCGGCCGTAATAGTAATAGGCCACCGCCAAATCGGGATGTGCCGCTATCGTCTTGCGAAACACTTCCAATGCCTCACGAGGCTTCTCCTGTTCCAGGATGTCGCCCAGCAGAAGATAAGCATCGGTGAAACGGGGATTTAGTTTGATCGCTGTCTGCAAGGATTGCTCAGCGGGTTCTAGTTTCTCATCCAGACACTGGCTAATGCCTAACCCCGTCCAGAGCAGGGCCGAAGCGGGTATACGTTCAATGCCATGACCAAAGACGATCACGGCGAGCGAAGGCGTCCGATATTTGAGGTACAGCATCCCCAACCGAAAATATCGCTGCGGATCGTCAGGGTCGAGGCGGATCGATTCCTGCCACTCATCAGATGCCCTTCGCACATCCCCTTTTGCCGCGTAAATCGCACCGAGCAGATCATGCTGGTCAATGCCATCCGAGGAATCTGCTTCCGCCATCGTGGCGGCAGCATCCAGGCTGCCAAAACGCAATAGCATGCGGCCCGCACCGAGTTTCTGGCTGCTTTGCAGTTTCGTGTTTGTTTTTATGTCGACCGCTAGCTGCTCGGCTTCACTCTTCTTGCCACTCCTTGCGAACACTTCAAGCAGCGCCAGGGCAAGTTGAGGGTCCGCCGGTTTGATACGGTGGGCGCGCGCCAAGTACTCCGTTGCGAGCGGAAATTGGCTTCGCCGGGCGCAGATCAAACCGGCATTGCCCAGGGCAAAGAGATTGTTCGGTTCCCTCTGCAGAGCTGCTTTCAGTTCAACGAGGGCAGCGTCTTCATTTCCCGCTGTTAGCAGCGCGCGGGCCCGATCGAGCGGCGATACGGGGTCGGCGACGAGAACCATTCCAAACAGGATATTCGTTACCGCGGCCGGCCACACACCACTCCGCATCAGAAATACAGTTTAAGCCCGAACTGAATCCTCCGGGGATAGGTGCCACCCAAAGTTCCGCTGATTGTTCCCGCCCCCGGTGTGTCCACCGCCGCGTTCGGTGTCGCAAACACCACCTGATTGAAGATGTTCAGAAAATCGCCCCGGAACTGCAGTTGTATTATTTCCTTGATCTTGAAAGTCTTGCCAACTGTCATGTCCCAGTCGCGCAATGCAGGCCCACGAATGACATAGTATCCGCTATTCCCAAAAACGTTCACTGGTGAGGCTACGAAGCAGCTTGTATCGAACCACCGATTGATCGTGCGATTACTCAGACGGCCGTCGCAGATCCGGTTGGGCTGGTTGCCTTCTCCGTTATCCAGATCGCTGGTAATGGTAGGAGTGAACGGAAAACCTGCCTGATAATTCGTGATACCGGAAATTTGCCACCCGCCAAAAGCGGCGTCGATGATGCCATTCCAGCTGCTGCCGAATCGTTTTCCATGACCGAAGGGCAGTTGGTAGACATAGCTGAAAACGAGTCGCTGCGGAACGTCATTGGCTCCCAATGATTTCACCATGTAGCTGAATGGATTAGCTGGGCCCTGCGTGCCGGTAGTCTCAGTTTTGCTGACTGTGTAGGCAGACTGGAACGAGAAGCCGGACCCGAATCGTTTCTCTATCTTCAACTGCATCGAGTTGTATCTCCCCAGCCCTGCGTTGATGCGATTGGTGAAGCCGGCCAGATCGGGGGAACGACTATAGTAGGGCCGGCGCTGCTGGAGACTCAGGGTCTCCGTCGGATCGCTTCCCGGAAGCGGAACATTCCCGTCGATATTCAGGAATACATTGTTTTGCACATTTGCGACGTAGGCGGCGTCGACCAGAAATTGACTCCATAACTGTCGCTGAATGCTTACGCTCCATTGGTACACGCGCGGCATCTTTAAGTCGAACGGCTGGTAAAAGACCGAGCTGAACCCGCCGCCCGACGCGCCGCCTTTGGGGATTAAGTGACCGGGAGGAGCGCCAGGCCGTTGTTCAACCGGGGGCAGTGCCGGGAAACCCTCCGTAAGAACTGGACCTGGAGTGTAGATGTTCGGTGGTGTCAGCGCCTGACCCGTGACCCAGGGATAGTTGTCGTTTAATGTCCCGATTTGCCCACCAAAACCAGCAGAATAATATGTAATACCTCCACCGGCACGGATGGTGGTTTTGCCGCCGCCCGGGGAATACGCAATCCCGATGCGTGGCGCGAAATTTCCATATTGAGTCTGAATGCCGCCCGAACAGTTGACCGCAACACAGGCCAGTAGGATATCTCCAGTGCCAAGATCGAAATTGGACAGCCGCTTGTGCTGGTCCGTGGGCGCCACGTAGATTTCATAACGGAGCCCGAGATTCAAAGTAAGGTTCCGATTCACACGAAAGTCGTCCTGACCGAAGAAAAAGAGATCCTGTTTGCGTGCCGATGGCGTAACCTGAAGCGCCGCACGACCCGCGGTGCTGTAGTAGCCCGTAAGGAAACTGGCCAGACCGATGCCGCCGTTTCCCTGGTTGCTCGTCATATTCTTGTCGAAATCGAACTCACCGACGGGATTGGAAGTCTGGAACAGGTTGGCTTGAATAAATTGGACATCGGCGCCCACTTTAAGTGTGTGGCGGCCCCGCGTGAGCGTTACGTTGTCGACATACTGCCAGACAGTGTCGTGCCGGCGGGTCGGCGCGAAAGGCGTGTGGCCCAGAACAGTGATACCGGAAACGCTGATACGCGGCAAGCCGCCACAGAATCCACAGAAGTCATTGATGCCAGGTATGCCCACTTGTTCAGCGGTATCCTGATTCGCCCCATATGCATCCCAATCGGTCCTGACACGGTCTATGCCGATACGGGCCTCATTAATAGTCTGTGGAGAAAATGTGTGCACTTCGCTGATGACGCCGTTTTGGTTTCGCGTGTATGCGGTGTTTGCAAAAGGATCGCCGTTCAGCACAGATCCCAGATAAGGCGGCGTATCGAGGGTGGTCTCCAGATAGCTGTAACGGGCGAAGAACTGGTCCCGCTCGCTGAAATTCTGATCGACACGAACGTCGAACGTTGAGCGATCGTGGGCCTGATCGCTAACACCCAGAAAATTATTGACGATCCCCGTTCCGGGAATATTGGGATCCGGCATGAGAGCCATTATGTTTGCGGCAGCCGGATTGATTTCGCCCGTCGGTATCGTGTTATTCAGGAACGGCTGATGGGTGTGCGGATCGTAGATGGTGGGCTGGCCCGCTTCCGTGAAGTTGCCCTGGCGTTGCAGCGGAGTCGGAACGGTAATGATTCCGCTGCTTGCTTCGCGGCTGCGAAGCAACTCGGTATCCACAAAAAAGAATGTCTTGTCGCGGATGACAGGCCCTCCCAGGAAGCCGCCGAACTGATTTTGGCGGAATGGATTCTTGCCCGCACCGCTCGCGTTATTAAAAAAGCTGTTGGCATCGAGCTTGTCGTTCCGTAAATATTCGAAGAGGCCGCCGTGGAACTGATTGGTGCCCGACTTGATCTGTGCCTGCACATTCGCTCCGCCTGCTCGTCCAAACTCCGCCGAATAATTGTTGGTAGTCACCTTCACTTCCTGCAAGGCATCGAGCGACGGATTCACAGAAATGATGCTGAAAAACGCCTCGTTATTACTGACGCCGTCCAGCTGCCAATTATTGGCGTCCTGACCAAGCCCATTCACGTTGATCGCACCGCCCGTGGCTTGCGGGTTATCCCCGCCGAACGAATTTCCCAATCCGCCAGTGCCGACCACGGTTCCGGCTTGCAAACTGGCAAATTGCCCGAAGTCTCGAACGTCAATCGGGAGTTCACGCATCTGCGTTTCCGTAATGAGTTGGCTTTGTTCCACGGATTGTGTTTGCAAAAGTGGAGCTGTCGCTGTCACCTCGACTTTCTCGCTAACCGCGCCGAGCTGAAGCGTGAAGTTAACCCGGGCCCTTTGATCTACATCAAGCGTGAGACCCGTCTGTACTGCCCGCTTAAAGTTAGGAGCCTCGGCAGCAACTTCGTATTGGCCCGGAAGAAGATAAGTGATGCGAAAATCGCCGCTGCTGTCGGTAGTTGCTTCCTTACCTACGCCTGTGGCCAGGTTCTTCGCGACAACTTTGCAGTTTGGGACTGTCGCTCCGGTCACATCATTAACGGTCCCGACGATAGTTCCCGAATTTGCCTGACCAAACAAAGCAGATGCAAAGAGAAGGGTGAGAGCAGCAGCCAAAGCAGCTCGCTCGAATACCACACGGATTCGCATTTCGGCCTCCTGGGGGCAATGCGCTTAGCAGTTTGTCAGAAAAGCACGGCAAATACAAGCAAATTTTGGCCGACGTAGATTGTCAATCGAAAATACGTAACGTTAATCGAACCAGTTTGGTGTAAAACCGAACCGAACCTTTCGGCCAAAGCCGGGCCATTGTGCATCTCGCGTCAGCGGGACCGGATTCTAGGCTCCCATGATTTCATTCAGCTCGACCGTGGTCACACACCGGTCCAGAAAGTCGAACCGGCCAGCATCCCGTACTTCGTATATCGCGTCGAGCAGACCAGTCATTGCGGCGCGATAGAGCGAAGTCGCAAGGCTGATGCGCCGGACGCCGGCAGCGGCGAGTTCACCTACTGAAAACGATTTCCCTTTGATTCCCACCATGAAATTGACCGGCTTCGAAACCGCGGAACAGACAACCCTGACGGCGGCAAGATCGGGTAGGCCAGGGGCGAAAAGAACATCGGCTCCGGCCTCTTCGAAAGCCTGGAGTCGAGCGATGGTATCGTCCAAGCTCGCATCAGGGTAGATGAAATTATGGGCTCGTGCCGTCAGGAAAAACGGAAACTTGAAGACGCGCGCCGCCTGCACGCCCGCGGCAATTCGTTCAACAGCTAATGAAAAATCGAAAAGGGGCTTATCCCGGTTACCGGTCGAGTCCTCGATCGTGCATCCAACAAGTCCCGCTTGGGCTGCAAGCCGAATTGTTTCTGCTACGGCTTCAGGTGCATCTCCAAACCCCTTTTCCAGATCCGCAGAGACAGGCAACTCCGTTGCATCGACGATCGAACGCGCATGCGCCAGCGCCTCCTCCCTTGTCAAGCCGCCATCCCGTTTACCAAGCCCTGCGGCGGATGCCGCACTCGATGTGGCCAACGCAGGAAAGCCAAGACCGGCGAGGACACGGGCGGAGCCGATGTCCCAGGGATTCGGGATAAGAAAGGCGCCAGGACCGTTATGGAGTTCACGAAAACGAGCGGCCTTCTGATACTGAGTCGCACTCATAGCAAGGATCTCGAGATCAAGTCTGACATCTAAGATCTTCGCACCGCCACACGGGGCGCCGCGCGTCCATAACGAGCCGTGGATCCGTGCCGTGCCCGGGCGGTCAGGCTAGTTCTTCAGTTCACGAATGACGGCTTCGGTAAACTCCTCGCTCGATGCGCTGCCTCCGACGTCGCCTGTCAGGCACTTGCCTTCACGGTAAACCGACTCGACCGCGCTCTGGAGCTTGAATGCCGCCTCTGGCTCGCCAATATGAGTCAGGAGCATCACCGCGGATAGCATCAGCGCAGTGGGATTCGCTTTTCCTTGACCAGCCAAATCGGGAGCGCTGCCGTGTACCGCTTCAAAAACTGCGTGCGATTCGCCCATATTGGCCCCGGGCACAATGCCGAGCCCTCCGACAAGGCCTGCCGCCAAGTCCGAAACAATATCGCCATACAGATTGGGCAGCAACAGAATATCGAAAGTTTCAGGCCTCATGACGAGCTGCATCGATGCATTGTCGACAATCAGCTCCTTGTACTGAATCTCGGGGAAACCGGCCGCAGTCTCGCGGCAGCATCGGAGGAAAAGTCCGTCAGCGAGCTTCATAATATTGGCCTTGTGGATTGCGGCCACTTGCTTGCGATTGTTCGTACGCGCATAGTTGAAGGCGTAGCGAGCGATACGCTCGGAAGCAGTGCGCGTAATAACTTTCAAGCTTGTGACCACGTCCTTTACGATCTCGTGCTCCAGACCCGAGTAAAGATCCTCGGTGTTCTCCCGGAAGATCACCATGTCGATCTGCACATCAGAAAACCTGGTTTTGACGCCGGGCAGCGTGCGAACAGGCCGCACATTTGCAAAAAGGTCCAGGGTTTTGCGCAGCGCCACATTGACACTCTGGAAGCCGCCGGCAACCGGCGTTGTCACGGGACCCTTCAGGCCGACCTTCGTTTCGTTCAGCGAATCGAGTACGTACTTCGGTAGAGTTTTGCCCGCTTCCAGAATGATGGACTCGTTGAGCTCGACACGCCGCCAACGGATATCGGCTCCTGCGGCCTCCACGGCTCGAATCGTCTTTTGAACAACCTCCGGACCGATTCCATCTCCCGGAATCAACGTGCAGATGTGCGACACAGTTTAATTTTAGGTCCTCTGCCAGAATGAGGTTTTATGCCGAGAATCGAACGCGCCCTGCTGAGCGTCACCGATAAGACCGGGGTTGTGAACTTCGCTGAGCGCCTCTACCAAATGGGTGTCGAGCTGATCTCAACCGGCGGAACCGCCGCGTTGCTCCGCGAGCGCAACATTCCGGTGCAGGAAGTAGCGGAAATTACCGAATTTCCCGAAATGCTCGACGGTCGCGTGAAGACAATTCATCCTCGCATCGCTGGTGGCATCCTTGCGATCCGCTCAAATCCCGCCCACATGCGTTCGCTCGAGGAACACAATATCCCTTCAATTCAGATGGTGGTCGTCAATCTGTATCAGTTCGATAGATACGCCAGCCAGCCGGGTATCACGCGTGAACAGCTGGTCGAGCATATCGATATCGGCGGCCCCACGATGATTCGCGCAGCGGCCAAGAATTTTCAGGATGTCGCCGTGATTGTCTCGCCAGATCAGTATGACTCCATCCTGGAGGAACTGAAAGAATTCGGGGGCGCTCTGGGGCCTGCCACCCACTGGAAGCTGGCCCAACAAGCCTTTCTGCACACGGCCGACTACGATGCATCGGTTTCAAAACGTTTGCTTCAAATAGACGCGGGCGGCACTACTACAATTGAAGCCCTGCCTGGCCGTCTGCAATTTGCTGTGCAGCGAGCTGCGGTTCTGCGTTATGGAGAAAACCCGCACCAGCAGGCTGCGCTCTACCGCGAGGGCAACAGCGGCATTGCCGGGGCACAGCAGCTACATGGCAAGGAACTTTCCTACAACAACCTGGTGGATCTCGATGCTGCCTGGCAGCTTGTTCAGGAGTTCACAGCGCCCGCCGCTGCCATCATCAAGCACACTAACCCGTGTGGCTGCGCCGAGCAGATTACCCTGGTGGACGCTTATCGAAAGGCGCTGGAGGCTGACCCCGTTTCTGCCTTTGGCGGCGTTATCGCTTTCAACCGTGAAGTCGACGAAGAGACAGCGTCCGAGGTAGCCAAGCTTTTTGTTGAGGCCATTGCGGCGCCAGCATTTTCAGAATCCGCCATCCATCTGCTCACACGGAAAAAGAATCTGCGACTTGTCAGTGTCCAGCCAGGCGCGGACCACGGTTTGGTTATTAAGTCGATCTCGGGAGGCTTTTTGGCTCAGACCGAAGATACTGCGTCACTGGCGGTAGCCGACCTGCTGGTGAAAACCAAACGCCATCCTACGGCACTCGAAAAAGAGGCGCTCTTATTCGCCTGGAAAGCTTGCAAACATGTCAAGTCGAACGCCATCGTCTATGCGATGCCAGGACAGATCGTTTCGGTCGGTGCCGGCCAGATGAGCCGCGTGGACAGCGTAAAGGTCGGCGCGATGAAAGCCATACTGCCGCTCAAGGGCACAGTGCTTGCCTCGGATGCCTTTTTCCCGTTTCCTGACAGCATTGACGAGGCTGCCAAGCAAGGTATTACGGCGGTTATCCAGCCCGGCGGGTCCGTCAGGGACGAAGAGGTGATCGCCGCGGCCGACCGTCTAAACCTGGCAATGGTCTTCACAGGCGTACGGCACTTCCGGCATTGAGTTTTGATTGACTCTCCTGATCCGGATCATTTAAACTCCTGATTAGGAGTACAATACACGTGCACGCCACCGCCCTCACCTATCCGGCAACTCAGTTCGCACCCACCAGGCTGGTAGATATTAATTCCCGGCGTGAGCGGGAACGCCTGAGTCCGGCGGGTCTCAAAGCCTTTTTCAAGATCATGGATCAGTGGCGGGTTCGTGACGAAGCTGCGAGAAGTCTGCTGGGAGGCATCACAAACGGCCCGTTCTATGAAATGAAGAAGAATTACTCCCGCGTCCTGAATCCTGATGTCCTGACGCGTATCTCGTATCTGGTTGGCATCTACAAAGCGCTTCATATCTTATACGGGGCGCGGTTGGCGAACGAATGGATCTCCCTCCCGAATGACAACGTGATCTTCGCCGGAAAGGCGCCTCTCGATTACATGGTCAGCGGCGGTATTCCCGCCATGCAAATTGTAAGACGCCTGCTCGACGCCCGCCGGGGAATGTAGTTCTTGACTACGCGCAGGCTGCCTGCCCTTCCTCCTACATCTCTGGTAAGGCAGTACGATACCCATCGCCTCATCCCCTCTAAGTACAGCATCGCAAGTAGCGTTCTTTCGAACCTGGTGGATGAGGACGATAAGGATCTCGAGACCATGTTCGATCTGGATGGCATTACGAACGATCGCTTACTGAGTGAACACAACCTGCTTCCGGGTATCAATACGAGGGAACTCGTATACGGCGTTCCGTACTACCAGGTCATAAACGCAACTTTCACACATGCTCACCCAAGCGGCTCGCGATTCAATAGTCCGGATCGAGGCGCCTGGTATGCGGGATTTGAGGTGCGCACCTCGTTGACAGAGGTGATTTACCATCGGACCTTAGACTACCGGGAGATCAACCGCTTCGACGACAGCGTCACTTACGACGACTACCTGGCGGATTTCAGCGGCGAGTTTCATGACCTTCGGAATTCTCAGAAATATAACGACTATCTTTCGCCGGTCAGCTACGAGCGCTCTCAGCAGCTGGCAGAGGAGTTGTTGAACAGGAGGTCGCTGGGTATCGTTTATCCCAGCGTGCGTGAAAAGGACGGCACCTGCCTTGCCTGCTTTCGCCCGGCACTGGTCGGCAATGTGCGCAAGGAGGCGACTTTTCGCCTCATGTGGAGGGGATCTCCTGAACCTGATGTTTGTCAGGAGACTGTGAAGCGGCCGCGCCGCAGGTGAAACTTTCTCCGCGTGCTTAGCGCCCTCGGGCTGCCGCTTTGCCCGCATCGATGGGTGTGGGTACGGAGGCCGCGCCTTCGGGCGCCTCGGTTTTGATCAACCCAAGCGTCTTTCGCACTTCGTTGTCGATCGACGCGAGTACGTCTGGATTTTCTTTTAAGAATGTTCGAGCGTTTTCGCGGCCTTGTCCGATCCGCTCGCTCTTGTAGCTGAACCAGGAGCCACTCTTCTCGACAACGTTATGGGTCACTCCGAGATCGAGCAGGTCGCCTTCCCGCGAGATGCCTTCCCCATATATGATGTCGAATTCCGCTTCCCGAAACGGCGGCGCTACTTTATTCTTCACGATCTTCACTTTGGTGCGATTGCCCGTCACCACATCACCGTCTTTGATCGCTGCAATACGCCGTATGTCCGCCCGCACTGATGAATAGAACTTCAGCGCTCGGCCGCCGGTCGTGGTCTCGGGATTACCGAACATCACGCCGATCTTCTCTCGAATCTGGTTAATGAAGATCAGGCAGGTATTCGACTTCGAAACAATGCCCGTGAGCTTCCGCATGGCTTGCGACATGAGTCTCGCCTGCACACCCATATGGGAATCGCCCATCTCGCCATCAAGCTCCGCCTTCGGTACTAACGCCGCCACAGAATCCAGCACCAGTACGTCGATCGAACCGGAGGTGATCAGAGCCGCCGTGATCTCGAGGGCCTGTTCGGCAAAATCCGGCTGCGATACCAGCAGATTGTCTACATCAACACCCAGCTTTTTGGCATATATCGGATCAAGCGCATGCTCGACATCGATAAACGCAGCCATGCCTCCCTGCTTTTGCGCCTCCGCCACCACCTGCAGGGCAATGGTCGTTTTGCCTGAGGATTCCGGGCCGAAGATCTCACAAATACGCCCGCGCGGAAACCCTCCCACGCCGAGCGCATGATCTACCGAAATCGATCCGCTCGAAATGACCGAGACTGGAACGATCGCGTCTTTTGAGCCGAGTCGCAGGATCGAGCCTTTTCCAAATTGCTTTTCGATCTGTCCCAGCGTCAGGCTCAGCGTGCGTGTGCGTTCTTTTTCGTCCATGGGATTCCTTTCAAAGCGCGGCGGGGGAATATCTTCAGTATAGCCCGAAACAGAACGGTTTGAAGTTGTTTTAGGAATGTGGCTCAGGAGCTCTCGCGCCGGGCGTAATATCCTTTGCGTGCCCGTACTAACAGATCCTTACGGCCCCGGACTTTGATCGCTACCTGATGGAATTTCCCATCGTTGTTTAAAGGCTGCGGACGGTAAAACAAATTGTACTGATGGCGCAATTCGTTCGCCACATTTTCGAAGGATTGGTTCAAATCCTTGGCTTCGAAAGGAAAGAATGACGCGCCTCCGGTTTGCTCCGCCAGGTATCGCATCACCTTGTCGCCTTCCGTCTCGATATGGCTGATATTCGTCGAAATGGTGTAAATCACCGTATCCGCGCGCTGCGCCATCTCGAGTGCCTGCTCGCGGCTGTAGCGGCTGTCATTATCCTCTCCGTCGCTCAAGATCACCATGGCGCGCCGGAACTTGTAAAGCGGCTGATCCAGCATCAGCTTGTCCTTGCAGGCAAAAAATATCGCATCGTAGAGCGCCGTGCCCCCGCCGGGCCGTAATCGTCTGACAGCGTCTTCCAGGACGTTGGTGTTGTTCGTCATGTCCGCCACGAGTTCAGCCGACGTATCGAAGCTCACCACAATCGCCTTGTCCTGAGATCGCATAACGCTGTTGATGAAATTCGTCGCGGCCTCCTGCTGGAAGTGAAACCGGTCACGAATACTGTTGCTGGTATCAATCAGGACTGCCAGCCGTAGCGGCAAATCGGTTTCCGCCGTAAACTCGAGAATCTCCTGCGGCTTTTTGTTCTCGAAGACCTGAAAATCGCTTTGGGTAAGGTCCGTTATGAAACGCCCTCGTTTGTCTGTAACGGTGAACAGCATGTTCACCCGCGTTACTTCGGCGCGAATAGGAGCGTCCTCGTTCTGGGCCGAGGGTTTAGGTGCTTGGGTCGCACTCTGAAACGCTGGTCCGCCGCCCAAAAGCATCAATCCGGACGCGACCGCAAGCGTCACTGTAGCGACTACCAGCTTCATCGAGATGGAACCATTCTATATGGATCCCGCGCCTGCCGCGATGAGGAAGCTGCGCAGCTCAGCCGGCAACGCACTCTCGATGCTGATCCATTCGCCGCTCGACGGCAAACGGAATCGCAAACAGTGCGCGTGCAGGAAGAACCGCTGCAACTCCGGCAATCCAGCCGCCTTACCCGGGGCTCCGTAGAGCCGGTCGCCCACAATCGGGCGCTGCAGGCTCGCCAGATGTGCCCGGATCTGGTGCGTCCGCCCGGTTCCGATACGTACCTTCAAGTAACTGAAGGCGGGTAGCTCTTCGAGTACCCGATACTCCGTAAGCGCCGCGCGGCCGCTGGCAATTTTTGTCGTCATGCGTGTTCGCCGCGATGGATCCCGTGCAAGAGGGCTTTCGATTTTTCCCGTCGGCTGCCTCATCCGACCATGTACGAGAGCGAGATACGTCTTCTCCACTTCCCGATCGTGAAATTGGCGCGCCAGAGAACGATGCGCCCGATCGGTACGGGCAATCACCAGCACGCCGCTCGTATCGCGGTCGAGCCGGTGCACGATGCCTGGCCGAAGTTCTCCACCCAGCGACGACAGCTCTCCAAAATGATGCAGCACTGCATTGACTAGTGTTCCGTGGCTGTGCCCCGCCCCGGCGTGAACAACCATGCCGGCCGCCTTGTCTACAACGACCACGTCCGCATCCTCGTAAAGGATGGTGAGCGGCAATTCCTCCGCTTCGGCTTTCAAAGGCGGCAGCTCTGCCGGTTGGATTTCGATCGCCTCGCCCCTGCGGAGCAGACGAGAGGCTCGCGTTCCCGTACCGTCTACCAGAACACGCTCTCCCTTGATCCAGGACTGGATCCGCGAGCGGCTGAACTCCGGCAGACGCTCGTGCAAAAACGCGTCGAGCCGCTTACCGGCATCTTCGGTATCCGCGACGATGGTGATCACGACTACATCTTAGAAATCCGACGCTATGGACAATGGCGCTACCCTCCCGCAATTGCGCCAACCACAAGAAGCGGCTCCTCACCCCGTGCGACGGGTGCAGGCAGCGGCGCATCCGGCAATTCGTGTGAAATATCCTGCTCGCATGCGAAAAACCTCACGAAGGGCCGCCGCTGCCGGGTTACATGATCGCGAATGGTCCCTCGAAGCATCGGAAAACGCTTCTCGAGCGCATCAAGAACCGCGCTCTGCGTCGCCTGTCCCTCCACCGCAACGCTGACCTCGCCATGAACCTGCGCCAGCGTCCGAAGATGTGTCGGTAGCAGAACCCGGATCACTGTAACGTCTGTACCTCGACCGAGAGAACGGCGGGCAAATCGCGCACGATCGGAGCCCAGCTATCTCCGGCATCGGCTGACGCGTAGACCTGTCCGCCGGTAGTTCCGAAGTACACGCCGCATGAGTCGAGTGAATCGACCGCCATCGCATCCCGCAGGACGTTCACATAACAATCGCTTTGCGGCAGGCCCTTAGTGAGCGCTTCCCATTCGCCTCCACCGCTGCGGCTGCGATACACGCGCAATTTTCCCTCAGGGGGATAATGCTCGGAATCGCTCTTGATTGGCACGACATACACGGTGTCCGGCTCGTGCGCATGGACATCGATGGTAAAACCGAAATCGGTCGGCAGGTCGCCGCTCACCTCGTGCCAGGAATCGCCGCCATCGGCGCTGCGCATCACATCCCAGTGTTTCTGCATATATAAGACCTCTGGCCGGGATGGGTGCATCGCGATGTGATGAACACAATGCCCAACCTCCGCGTCCGGATCGGGAATTTGTTCGGACCGCAGTCCACGATTAATTGGCCGCCAGGAAACTCCGGCATCGTCGCTGCGGAAAGCGCCAGCAGCCGATATCGCTATGAAAATCCGGTTCGGGTCCGCCGGGTCCAGCAGAATGGTGTGCAGGCACATGCCGCCGGCGCCGGGCTGCCAGTTCGGGCCTGAACCATGACTCCGCAACCCAGCCAGCTCGTGCCAATTCTTTCCGCCGTCGGTCGAGCGAAACAGGGCCGCATCCTCAATTCCGGCATAGACGGTTTCCGCATCGGTGTGCGAAGGTTCCAGATGCCAGACCCGCTTGAACTCCCACGGATGCGGTGTCCCGTCGTACCACTGGTGCGTTCCCGGCACGCCTTCGTAGGTGAACTGATTGCCCACCGGCTCCCATGTTTTGCCGCCATCGTTTGATCGCTGGATCAATTGCCCGAACCAGCCCGTCGATTGCGACGCATATAACCGGTCGGGGTCGACCGGAGAGCCTTTCATGTGATAGATCTCCCACCCCCCGAAATGAGGGCCTTCGATCTCCCACTGCCGCCGTTTCTCGTCTGACGTCAGAACAAATGCGCCTTTCCGTGTACCGACCAGTACTCGTACTTTGCTCATGTCTTAATGGACGCTCCCCCGGAGTAATTTTATCTGTTTGATCTTTGCTCCTGGGTGATCTAAGGTGGGGTCATGGCTGATGCTTTCGAACGCCCCGTTTCCCCGCTTTCTCCGCATCTCTTCGTCAGCAATGCCGCTGCCGCGATCGAATTCTATAAGAAGGCTTTTAACGGTGAGGAACTGTCGCGCCATCCCGCGCCCGACGGAAAGCGACTGATGCATGCGGCCCTCCTGATCAATGGAGTCACATTAATGTTGTGTGACGACTTCCCGGAGTATCGGGGCGGTAAAGAATCCACTCCCGAAGCGCTGGGAGGCTCGCCCGTAGTTTTACACCTGCAAGTTAAAGATGCCGACGCCGCCTTTCACCAGGCTGTCGCTGCGGGCGGCACGGTCGTGATGCCTTTGGCCGATCAGTTCTGGGGTGACCGTTACGGTCAAATTAAAGATCCGTTTGGCCATACCTGGTCTATCGGTGCAAGCGTTCGCAAACTCAGTGACAAGGAAGTCGAGGAGGGTGCAAAAGCATCGTTCTCAAAGGCAAGCCGGTCCTCGAGCTAGCGCTTGGCCGAGAGTTCCGCTTTCCCGTTTCCATAGCGCAGTTCCCCAGCGGTGACCGGAAACGGCAGTCTGTTCTCGGCTGGAGGTAGCGGGCAAGTTGCATAAGGCGTAAAGGTGCAGGGCGGATTGTAAGACCGGTTGAAATCGAGATCGACCTTACCGTCTGCCGGAAGAGGTGTGTTCAACATTCGACCGGCCTGATAGGTGGTTGTCCGGTTTGTTGGATCTTTGAAAAGGAAAAAGAGCGTTTTACCTTCGAAGATCGGGCGCAGATAGTACTGCTTGCCTTCATAGGTAAATTCCACGATTCCTGGACTTTCTTCGTTATCAGTCTTTCCAAGGATGTTGAGGATGGGAATCTTTTTCGCATCCGGGATGAATCGAGCGTGAAAGTGCAGGGCGGGGTTAATCGGGAAAAACTTTAGACCGGCAAAGCTTTTCAAAACCGGGCTTCGGCTGTCCTTTGCCCGCACCGCGAACTGATCTTCCCGCTTGATTATGTAAAACGAAGCGGAACCGGCTTGTACGATGTCCGGATGATCTTCATCGATGTTGAGGACGCGGCTGCTCGTGCCTTCGGCCGGAGTGAAGCTGATCTGACCGGCCGAGAGCGTTAGCTTTCCAACATTTTCCGGGGACGACCCCTTCGGCAGAAGAAAGTCATTGCCCTCCCCCGAGCCGATCGAATTGCCCCCCTCTTTCAGCCAAAACAAACCCACAAGCGAGAGCCAGCCATCCGGCTTGCGCAGCCCCTCTTCACGATGGTGCTGCCATTGCCGGACGGATTGCTCATACGCATCGGAACTCGCAAATATGGCCATAATTCCGACAATCCCGATCAAGAATTTGGACATGCCTAAAGTCTAGCAACCTAAAGGTACTACTCTCGTAGCTCTACTACCGTTGCACCAGCCCCGCCCTCGGCCTGAGTTGCAGAATATGCACGGCTGACATGTGGGTTCGTTTTTAGAAATTCGCCCACTGCCCGCTTCAACACTCCCATCCCGTGCCCGTGGATGATTCGGACCCGGTTTACGGAAGCGAGCGCCGCTGAATCCAGAAACTTGTCTACCTGCTCAATCGCTTCCTCGGCACGCTGCCCGATGATATTCAGCTCCCGATAGCTCGTATCCCAGCGCGGCCCGGCTTCGAGCCTGACGTTCCCCGGCAACCGAACTCGTTCCGCGGTGCCGGACGGGACCACCTCGACTATGTCTTCCCGTGGAACCTGCATCTTGAGAAATCCGGCCTCTACCTCCACCAGGCCATTCTTCAGCAGACGCCGTACAGTGGCAATTTCGCGCACTTCTTTCAAACGCACGCGACTTCCTTCTTCGATATGCGACTGCTGCGGACGGGTTTGTCCGGCAAGCGCCGGGGGCGGAGCCATGACTTCGGCAGCTTCTTCCCTGAACTCGCGGCGCGTCTTCGCAACGAGGCGCTGCATGTGCTCCGCCGCTTTGCGATTCTCCGAGACTTGCGCAACTTGATCCATCATCGCTTGAGCCCGTGCCTCGAAATCCGCCACGATCTCTTCCGACTTTCGGGCCCACTCGCGCTGCCTCTGCTGCTCCCGCTTTAAGGCATCCGCCTCTAAATTGGCCTGGCGCTGCTTGACGTGCGAGGTCGCCGCCTCGAGTTCGGCCGTCCGCCTTGCATTGTCTTCCACCTGCTTGTGCAGTTCGCTGAGCAGGTTTTCGAAATCGGCCTGCATGCGCGGCAGCACAGAACGGGCGTGAGCCAAGACTTCAGGCGGCATTTCCAGGCGCGTCGCGATGTCTAATCCGGCTGACTTTCCCGGGACGCCGCTGCGTAATTCGTATGTCGGCTGGAGTGTCGCATCATCGAAGCCCATCGAGGCGTTTAAAACTCCCGCTGTACGCGCGCCATAAAGCTTGAGGGGCAGCAAGTGAGTCGAGGCGAGGCAGAACGCGCCCGCTTTTCGGAATTCGTCCAGGATCGCGACTCCCAGGGCCCCGCCCTCGTCCGGGTCCGTGGCACGCCCCAATTCATCGAGCAGGACCAGGCTCTGCTGCGTGACGCGCGCCAGCATGTCCTTCACGTGGATGAGGTGACCCGAAAAGCTGCTCAAACTTTCTGCGATGGATTGACTGTCGCCTATATCGGCGAGCACGTCGTCGAACACAGGAAACTCGGCCTCCGTGCACGGCACAGGGAGACCGGCGTGCGCCATCAGGGCCAGCAAGCCGGTGGTTTTCAGGGTGACCGTCTTGCCGCCGGTGTTCGGACCGCTAATCAACATGCAGCGCTGATCGCTATCCAGCGCAAACGAGATCGGAACGATTACTTTGCGTTGCTTCCGAAGCACCGATTCGAGCAGCGGGTGGCGCGCCTCACGCAAGATGAGCCGCCGTTTGTCGTCGCTGAAACGTGGAATGACGGCATGGAATGCTTTGGCGAAGGCTGCTTTCGCAAAAACACAGTCAAATTCGGCAAGCGCTTCGACCGTGGTTGCGATCTCGCCTGCATGCTCGCGGAGGCTTGCCGTAATTTCCGCGAGGATTCGCTCGATCTCGCGCAGCTCATCTTCACGCAGCCGCACGAGCTGGTTGTTCAACCCGATCGTTTCTAATGGTTCGACGAATAGCGTCCGCCCGGTGCCGCTTGACCCATGTATCACTCCGTCGACGCGGCCTTTTTGGCCGGCGACGATGGGTACCACATAACGGTCGTCACGTATCGTAACGAATTCTTCCTGCAAGGTTCCATCGGTGCGATGAGCGCGCAGAAAGCGTTCGAGCGACTCCTCAATGCTCTTTTGCTGGCGTAGAATATCCTTCCGGATTCGGCCCAGGGCAACACTGGCGGTATCCGCTAACGAGCCATCGGGCAGAAACACCCGCTCATATCGCTTCGCCAGATCGCGCAGGTCAGCCAGTTTGCTCGAACGCCCGGCGAGGCGTGGGAATTGCGTCGCCGATTTCTGAAAGAGCTTGCGATGCTCACCCGCCAGCGCAAGTGTGGCAAACAAATCCTGAATTTCGCGTCCATCGAGTGAAGCGCCTTCCACTTGCAGCAGACGAACAGGCTTTTCAACGGAGGGCAGCCGGTCAAATCGCACGCGTGTCAGCCCGCCCGAACCGCTCTCTTGAGAACCTTCTACCTCTTTCTGGTACGCGATGGCTTCGCCGGTCTCTGCGAGATCGTTCCTGAGAACGGGCAACTCGCTGTGCGGCTCGAGCTGCGAAACCAGGTCCCGCCCGGCTTCGCTGCCCGCATAAGTCGCGACAAGCTCTACGAGCTCATCGAACTGCAAAAGGTGAATACTGCCAAAGGGCATCGTCGTTTCGCGAATACTCAAGGACGACTGATCACGAGCCTTGTTGGGGCGTGCTGTCGACAGGCCAAGACTACATCGCGGGTTCCCGCCGTCAGTTGCAGCCCTTCAAGAGCCGAAGGCTGGAACCATCGGACGTCTCGAGAATCGTCACCCGCCCTGAGTTCGCCTCCTAATATTGTGCAGTAGAAATCGATCAGCACGTAGTGGTATTCGCAGCGGCCATCAGGATCGGGCATAATGCGCTCGAAGACGGTCGCCAGGCCGTCCGCGGAAACCCTCAGGCCGGTTTCTTCCTGGACTTCCCGGACAAGTGCATCCTCCAGCCGCTCTCCCGCTTCCACTCCTCCGCCGGGGAGCGACCAATAGCCCTGGAGCGGCGGATTTCCGCGCTCCACCAGCAGAATCCGATCCTCCTCGTCGTAGATTAGTGCGCCTACGCCTAGAACCGGACGTAACGGATAGTGTCGGTTCGCGGATTCGCCTCCAACCGTCATCCGATTGCTGCGAGTACTTCCGCGGCGTGCCCGTCGACCTTGACTTTCGGAAAGATCTTTTTGATGTTGCCGCTGGGGTCGATTACAAAAGTTGTCCGCTCCACGCCCATGTACTTCTTCCCGTACATGCTTTTTTCCGCCCAAACGCCATAATCCTCGGCCGCTTTGTGGTCCGTGTCGGCCAGCAGCGTAAATGGTAAGTCGAACTTATCCTTGAACTTAGCTTGCGCCTTGCTGGCATCGGGCGATACGCCGACGATTACTGTATTGGATTTGCCGAATTTCTCGGAATTGACCTTGAAGTCACATGCTTCTTTGGTGCAGCCGGGCGTGTCGGCCTTGGGATAGAAGTACAAGACCACGTTTTTCCCGTGCAGTGAGCTGAGCTGAAAGGGATTACCGGTATCTGTGTGGAGTGCGATCTCCGGAGCCTTATCACCTTCTTTGAGTTGAGGCATACGCCGGAGAGATGCGAGATAGCCCCTTGGAGCTACAGGGGGAGCAGTTAAAATTATTTATTAGATTACTTGACAATCTGACACGCATATTTTATGCTCTAGTTGTACCCAGATCCTGGGTTAGGAGATCTTAGAAAATGCCAGTTATCAAATACGGCCCCTTCCACAACGACACCGAGGATTTTCCGGCTGGACTCCGCGTGTTTCAGGATTCGCTCTCCAGACTGTTTAGCGAACCTGCTTCCCGCCCGTGGTCGCCCGCTGTAGACATTAGCGAAACCGAGAACGACCTGGTTCTGCAGGCGGACATCCCGGACGTGGACCCCAAGAACGTCGGGATCCAGCTTGAGAACGGGACTTTGACCCTCCGCGGCGAACGCAAGTTCGAAGAGCAGAAAAACGGACACAAAGGGTTTCATCGGATCGAGCGATCCTACGGGTCCTTCGTTAGGGCTTTCAGCCTGCCCGATACGGTTGAGGCGGACAAAGTGAAAGCCGATTACAAGAATGGCGTGCTGACGGTTACGCTTCCCAAGAAAGAAGTGGCGAAACCTCGAACCATTAACGTCGAGATCGCAAACAACTAACTTCAGAAAAGCTGGTGGTCCTGGGCACGGCGCGTGAGCGCCGTGCCTTTTTGTTTAGAAGATCAGTCGAAACGTCCGGTGGTACCCTCGTTGTCCATGAGATAGGAAGAACCTATGATTCGACGAATTCTCTTGAATACCGTAATCGGTGTAACCGTCGCGGCGACGCCGTTTGCTTTGGCTCAGGCACCCGGGGGCGGTGGCCAACAGAGCGCTCCCAGGATGCCGGATCGGCCCTCGAGCGCGGACCCGACCAATCCAATGAATAACCCGGACACCATGACGAAAAAGGTGGACGACAAAAAATTTCTCCAGGATGCGGCAATGGGCGGTCTCATGAAAGTGGAATCAGGCAAACTCGCCACGCAAAAAAGTTCGAGCGATGGAGTAAAGAAATTTGGGCAACAGATGGTGGATGATCACTCCAAAGCCAACGAACAGCTCAAGGAAATCGCGAGTAAGGAGAACCTCCAGGTACCATCCGCGCTTGATTCGAAGCATCAGTCGCGGCTTGACAAACTATCGAAGTTGGACGGCCAGGCTTTCGATAAGGCTTACATTAAAGATCAATTGAAGGACCATGAACAGGACGTGAGCGCATTCCAGAGCGAGGCGCAAAACGGACACGATCCGAATGTTAAGCAGTTTGCGGCCAACACGCTACCCACGCTGGAGGAACACCTGAGCATGGTGAAGGACCTCAAGAAAGAGGCCAAATAACCCCGGGCATGAGTTCCCACGGGAAGCGGCGACATCACGACGATTTCTATCGCGACCCGTTTCCCAACCGCTTCAGGCTCTGCGGCTCTGTCTGCTGGCAGCGAGTCGTGTCAGTCACTCCCGAAGAAATATCCGCGCACGCATTTTCGGTAGCAGATCGAACCGCGGAGGCCTCGCTCTTTGCGCTGACCGTTTTACAGGCCGATCTTCCGCCGAAAGCCATACAAACCTCAACGCGATAGCGCGGCCCGCTAAAGGTAGAATACGCGAGCAAAGCGATAAACCCGAGAACGAAAAGCGTCACAATCAGGCCAATTTTCAGAGCGCGGCCTCGCTAAAGAAATTGCCCATCTTCCGAAATTTTTCGTATCGCCGATCCAGACACTCTTCGCCGGAAAGCCCGGCGAGTTCAGCGAGGGCCGCTCGCAGTGTGCGCCCGAGATCGGCGACTGCGACATCGGGATCAAGATGGGCTCCCCCCTCGGGTTCTGGCACAATCCCATCGATCAGCCCCATTTTCAGTAGATCGGAAGCCGTCATCCGCAGGGCCGCCGCGGCTTCGGGCGCCTTCCCGGAATCGCGGTAAATGATGGCTGCGCAGCTTTCCGGCGAGATTACGCTGTAGTACGCGTTTTCGAGCATGTAGACACGGTTGGCCACGCCCAAGCCGAGTGCGCCGCCGCTTCCGCCCTCACCGATCACAATTGCCACAACCGGCGTTTTCAGGCGCGCCATCTCCCGCAAATTGTGGGCGATCGCCTCTGCTTGCCCGCGTTCTTCTGCATCGATTCCCGGGTACGCTCCAGGCGTGTCGATGAGCGTTACGATCGGGCGTTGAAACTTGGCCGCTAACTGCATGACGCGGAGTGCCTTCCGATATCCTTCCGGCTTCGGCATTCCAAAATTTCGCAGGAGCTTCTCCTTGGTGTCGCGACCCTTCTGCTGTCCGATGACCATTGCCGGCTTTCCGTCGAAGAAGCCCATGCCGGCGAGGATCGATTTGTCATCCCCAAAAAAGCGATCGCCGTGAAGTTCTTCGAAATTGGTGAAGAGGCCCCGAATATAATCGCCCGAATGCGGCCGCTTCGGATGACGCGCGAGCAGTACCCGCTGCCAGCTGGGATTTGTCGACTGGTCCGACGCCTTGTCGGGCGACACTCCTACAAAATCTTCTTCCAGCTCGACCATGTCAGGTCCAACCTCATCGCCGAGTTCGTTTTCCGTCATCACTCAGCTCGCGAGCACTTCCATCGACTCCGGACCGCAGATCTTCTCTAGTTCGGCCCGAAACTCACGATCCGGCCGCACCTTCGTATTCGGAACATCCAACACCACCGAAAAATCACGCGGCTTTTCCAGCCTCAGCCGCACATCCGTCGCTCCGCGCTTTCGCACAAACAAATCGCTCAGCTCTTTAACTTTGTCGACTGACGTCTCGTCCTTCAGCCACATACGGATCGAGATGAGGGAGGGCAAATCGACTCGCGCATCTTCCAACTTGACCATTTCCTGAACCGAAAGCTTCGGCGGGCCTCCTTCTTCCGGCAGAACAGCAGCCCGAACAAAAACCGCCACATCCTCTTTCAGCGCCGGAAGCAATTCCTCGTAGCGCTGGGCAAAGACCATAACGTCAGCCGCCCCTCGCCGATCATCCAGCTTCATCGATGCCCAATACTTGCCATCTCGGTTTGTCTTTCGAATAATTCCGGTAAGTATTCCGCAGAGCTTCACCTCTGTGTTCTTTTCCAGATCTTCCAGCTTATCGGTAAAATGCGTCGCTAGGTCGGAGACTTTTTCAGCCCAGCGATCGAGAGGGTGTCCCGAAACATAGATTCCAAGCACTTCTTTTTCGCCCGCTAATTTCTGTTCGATCGTCCAGTCGGGCAGCGCAACCAGAGGCTGTTCAGCCTCAGACTCATCACCTGGCGCGCCGAATAGTCCGTGTTGTCCTCGTTCGCGATCCCGCGAAACACGCAGCCCCGTCTCCAGCGCCCGGTCCAGCGCTTCATACATCTGTGCCCGGTTACCTCCTAATGAATCGAGCGCGCCCGCTTTGATCAGGCTTTCCATCATACGCCGATTGATTGCATTCAGGTTGACGCGCTCGCAGAAGTTGTAGATCGAAGTGAAAGATCCGCCTTCGTCGCGGGCGATTACAACCGCCTCGACCGCGCCGTGCCCGACGTTCTTCACGGCGCCCAGTCCGAATCGTATGGAGTCGCCCGCGGGAGTGAAATTGAGATCGCTATGGTTCACATCCGGCGGGAGAACACGAATCTGCATTTCGCGGCATTCGTTGATATATTTAACGGTCTTATCCATGTTGCCGGACTCGGAAGTGAGTAGGGCTGACATGAATTCCACCGAATAATGGGCTTTGAGATAAGCGGTTACAAAAGCCAGGTACGCATACGCGGCCGAGTGCGACTTGTTGAAGCCGTACCCCGCAAACTGTTCCATCAGATCGAAGATCTTGACGATCTTCTTTGCGGG
The DNA here is from genome assembly GCA_963757345.1 of Terriglobia bacterium. Taxonomy (GTDB): domain Bacteria; phylum Acidobacteriota; class Terriglobia; order Bryobacterales; family Bryobacteraceae; genus Bog-105. The sequence goes on from CAVWRP010000021.1 coordinate 760,448, forward strand.
AAAACCGCGTGCCGTCGCTCCCGCTATAAATCGCTCCCGCTGCTGCGTCATCTCAGCCAGGCTCTTTTTACCCATGGCGCGCCGCAGGATGTCGGCCTCACCCAGCGAGTATCCAGCGAGCTTGTTCGAGATTTGCATCACTTGTTCCTGGTACAGAATGACGCCGTAGGTCTCCGACAAGATCTCTTCCAGTTCCGGGAGATCGTACACAATTGGTTTGCGTCCGTGCTTACGATCGATGAAATCCGGAATCATGCCGCCCTGGATCGGTCCCGGCCGGTATAGGGCATTCAGCGCACACAAATCTTCAACACGATTCGGCTGGTAGCGGCGCAAAATATCCTGCATGCCCGCTGATTCAAACTGGAAAACGCCGCTGGTGAAACCATTGCTGAAGATCTTGCTGTAGGTTTGCGCATCGTCGAGCGGCAGGTTCTCGATGACGATGTCCTGGCCGCGGTACTTCTCAATCAGCTTGAGCGCTTCCTGGATAATCGTCAGCGTCGTCAGACCGAGAAAATCCATCTTCAGCAGGCCCAGTTTCTCGAGACCGAGCATGTCGTATTGGGTGACGATTTCGTGCTTGTTCGTGACAAAGAGCGGTACGAATTCCCGCAAGGGCACCGATGAGATCACGACGCCCGCCGCATGCATGCCTGCATTCCGGCACACGCCCTCGAGTTTGAGACTAACGTCGAGAACTTCCTTTACTTTGGGTTCGCGACTCGAGAGTTCCTTAAGGTCAGGATCTTCGATTGCCTTCTGGAGCTTGATATTGAGCTGCTTGGGAACCAGTTTTGAGATCCGGTCCACGTCGGCGAAGCTCATGTCGAGCACACGGCCTACATCTTTGATGGCGGCTTTTGCCGCCAGCGTACCGAACGTAATAATCTGCGCAACCTGTTCCCGGCCATATTTTTCTGTCACATATTGAATTACTTCTCCACGCCGGTTCGTGCAGAAATCGATGTCGATGTCGGGCATGCTGATACGTTCCGGATTCAGAAAGCGCTCGAAGAGCAGTCCATACTCCAGTGGGTCAACGTCCGTGATCTCCATCGCGTAACCCACCAGGCTGCCCGCCGCCGAGCCCCGCCCGGGACCCACGGGAATGTGCCGCTTCTTCGCAAACTGAATGAAGTCCCAGACGATCAGGAAGTAGCCTGAGAACTTCATCTGCTGGATCATCCCGATCTCCCGCTCCAGCCGCTCAACGTATTCCGGCAGGTCGTGCTTCAGACGCCCTTCTTTACGCAGCGCCTCCAGCCGCGGGCGCCGCTTCCCGAACCCTTCTCGCGCCATTTGCGCGAAGTAGCTATCCGCATTGTGCTCAGCAGGTACATCAAAGCGCGGGAACGGATCTTTGACCTTCTCCAACCTGACGTGACAGCGTTGCGCGATATCCCACGTCCGGTCCAGCGCATGCTCAACCTCGCCAAACAGCGCTATCATTTCGGCCCGTGACTTCACATAAAAGTCAGGCGTGCTGAATCGCATCCTGTTGGGGTCGGACATCGTCTTCCCCGTCTGAATGCACAGCAGAATCTCATGGGCCCGCACGTCGTCGTGCTCGAGGTAATGCGAGTCATTTGTCACGACAAGCGGAATATCGGTTTCGGTCGACATCCGACGAATTTGCGGCATCGCGATCCGATCCTGTTCGAGGTGGTGATCCTGCATTTCAAGAAAGAAATTGCCTTTCCCGAACAGATCCTGGTACTCGTTCGCGAGCCTTCGGGCGTCGTCGTACCGGTCCGCCAGAATCGTCTCGTTAATGTCGCCTCGGAGACACGCCGAGAGCCCGATCAAACCCTTGCTGTGCTTCGCCAGCAGATCCTTGTCGACGCGCGGCTTATAGTAGAACCCTTCCAAAAATCCGGTCGAGACGAGCTGAATAAGGTTCTTGTAGCCCTCCTGGGTCTCGCAAAGCAGGACGAGGTGATTGTAGCGGTCCGTATCCGAGCGGCTCTTATGACCTTGCTGGGAAACATAGACCTCGCACCCGATTACGGGATGGACACCCTCTTTCAAGGCCTCGTTATAAAACTCGACGGCGCCGAACAGGTTGCCATGATCCGTCATGGCAATCGCCGGCATTTCCTGGCGTTTCACGACCTGGATCAGCTTCTTGATGTCGCACGCGCCATCTAAGAGCGAATAGTCAGTGTGACAGTGGAGGTGAACGAACGGACGTTCCGGCATGCAGGTCACCATCCAGTGTAACGGCTGGTGAACCGATGCGGACCCGCGTCAAAAATCGAGGCCGCGCCAGACCGCTTCCAGGTCAGTTGCGGCTGTGCCGCTGCCCTGTCGAAGCGAGCCGGTTCGCGCCTCAAATTTCCAGAAGCGCCCCTCGTAGACACTCTACACAATGTTTAGTAGAATATCTACACAATGCGGCGCGATCCCTCCTCCAGACTAGAGCTGCTGCAAGGCACGCTCGACCTGCTGATCCTCCGTACCCTGATCGCGGGGCGCACCCACGGCCACGCCATCGCGAAGCACATTCAGCGAACGTCCGAGGAGTTGCTCCAGGTCGAGACCGGATCCTTGTACCCGGCGCTCCATCGGCTGGAGGCGAAAGGCTGGATTACGGCCTCATGGGAGCTATCGGAGAAAGGCAAACGAGCCAGGTTTTATCGCCTCACACCGCTCGGACGTAAGCAACTCGTAACCGAACGTTCCAAATGGGAGGCATTCTCCCGCGCCATGGCTTTGATCTTGAATCCGGTCGATCAGGAGGGGCAATGAACTCGCTCTTCCGTAAATTGCGTTGGTTGATACAACGGAATAACAAAGAAGCCGAACTGCACGAGGAACTTCAGTTCCACCTGGAGCAGGAGATGGAACAGAGTCGAGATGAGGGGCTGGGCGCACAAGAAGCCCGCTGGGCAGCGCGCCGCGAATTAGGCAACACCACCATGGTTCAGGAGAGGACGCGCGCGATGTGGGGATGGACGATGGTCGAACAATTCGGCCAGGACGTCCACTATGCCTTCCGGACTATGGCGGCCTATCGGTTATTTACGGTGTTGGCGATCTTGTCACTGGCCCTCGGCATCGGGGCCAATACGGCAATCTTCAGCTTCATGGACTCGATTTTGCTGCGATCGTTGCCGGTACCCAACCCGGAGTCGCTGGTCGTGCTGAACTGGCGAGCCAAGGCCGCCGATCAGGACTTCGTCATGAAGAGCATGAGCGGCACTACCTATGACGATCCGAAACGGGGAACGACCGCTGGGATCTTTCCATTCCCTGCGTACGAGCTTTTCAGGAAATACGATTCCATCTTTTCAGCCGTGTTCGCCCATTGCCAATATTGGCAAGTAAGGATGCTGAACCTGTCAGCCGGCGGACGCGCCGACGTTGCCAGCGGCTGGAATGTATCGGGTGACTATTTTCGCGGACTTGGTATTCCGCCGGCGGCAGGCCGGCTGATTATTCCTGACGATGACCGGACGGGAGCGTCACCAGTCGCCGTGGTTAGCTATGGGTTCAGTCAAAGGCGTTTCGGCGGAACTGCGAATGCTGTCGGCCAGCCGATTCTCGTTGACAACCTGCCTTTCACCGTCGTGGGCGTTACGCCGCTTGAGTTTTTCGGAGTAGATCCTGCCGGTGCTCCCGACGTCTATCTGCCGCTGCACACCAATGAACTGTTGGGAGCGGGCCATCAGTTTGGCTTTCGACGCGAGGATTACCTTGCTCGGAATTACTATTGGATCCACATCATGGGTCGATTGCGCGCAGGAGTCAGCCGCGCTCAAGCCCAGGCCGTGCTTGCACCGGCGTTTCAGCAGTGGGTAGCGAGCACGGCCGCCAATGAACGGGAGCGCGCGAATCTTCCGGCACTGGTAATCGACGAAGGCGCGGGCGGGCTGGACAGCCTGCGCCGGCAGTACTCTAAGCCGCTATACGTGCTGATGACCCTTGTGGGATTGATTCTGACCTTGGCGTGCGCTAACGTCGCCAACCTGCTGTTGGCACGGGCGGATGCACGCAGGAGCGAGATTGCGTTGCGACTGAGTCTCGGCGCAGGACGACCCCGTATCGTTCAACAATTGCTTAGCGAGAGCATTCTTCTGGGGTCGCTCGGCGGAGCCACGGGCGTATTCTTTGCCGTCTGGGGGATTCGTTTCCTTACGCGGCTGTTGGCCAATGGCCAAGAGGCCTTCACTCTGCACGCTGCCTTGAACTGGCACGTCCTCGGCGTCGCCGCGGCGCTTTCTTTTCTCACCAGCATTCTGTTCGGCCTTGTACCGGCGTTCGAGGCCTCACGGGTGGACGTCATGACCGCCCTGAAGGCAACTCGAACGTCCTCGGCCCAGACCGGACATATGTTCCCGCGCATAAGAGTGAGCCATTTGTTCATGGTGGGACAGATCGCCATTTCGCTGCTGATGCTGGTCGCCGCCGGGCTTTTTGTGCGGACGCTCTCCAATCTGCAGTCGATTGACCTTGGCTTCAATCGCGAGGGTCTGCTGCTGTTCCAGGTCGATGCCCGGCAAGCTGGACACAAAGACCCCGAGATTGCCACTTTTTACCGTGATCTACGCAACCGGTTCAGCGCTATTCCGGGTGTCCGCAACGCCACTCTCGAAAGGGAATCGCTCATTGCAGCCGGGAATGGGTTGCCTATTGGCGTATCCGGCGCGCCGCCCAATCCCGCCAACCGTTACCTTACCGTTGGACCAGCCTTCTTTACAACAATGCAGATTCCGATCCTGGCCGGTCGTGATTTTGAGGAAAGCGACCGGCTTGGTTCGCCCGCCGTCGCAGTGATCAATCAAGTATTTGCCAGAGCGAATTTCGGCGACAGAAATCCGCTTGGACAGCACCTGTTTCTGAAGGAGGCAGGTGAAGGAGATCGTGTTGCGCGCGATATGGAGATTGTCGGCGTGTCGAGGAATGCACAGTACGGCGGCCTGACCAGAGCAATTCCTCCGGTGGTGTACATACCGTATGACCAGGGGTACCCGCAACCCGATGAAATAGTGTATGCACTGCGCACCTCGGGTAACCCGCTCCGGTATGCCAACTCCGTTCGCGAGATCGTACATAGGGCAGACCCGCGGTTGCCTGTGTCCGAAATAAGATCGCAGACGGCAGACATCGACCACACGATCAATCAGGAGATTGTGTTTGCAAAATTGTGCAGTAGCTTCGCCATCCTGGCGCTGGTGATCGCCGGAGTGGGACTATACGGCACGGTTTCCTATAAAGTCTCCCGCCTCACCGGCGAGATCGGTATTCGCATGGCACTGGGAGCGCAACGGACCTGGATAGTACGAATGGTCCTGCGTGAGGAGCTGTTGCTGGCGGGGATCGGGCTGGCAATCGGCATCGGCGTCGCTCTAGTCATGTCGAAATTCGTGGAATCGTTTTTATACGGCGTGAAGCCCAACGATCCTCTGGCGCTTGCACTGGCGGTCATGACCCTGCTGGGCACTGCACTTCTAGCCGGATACGTGCCTGCACGGAAGGCATCCCGAGTCGATCCCATGACCGCGATACGGCACGAGTAATTTGCGTCTCGCGTTATCCGTCCGGCCGGGTTCACACCATCAGATCTATTGCACCACTTTCCAGGATGAGTCCGGATCGAACTCTGTTATGGCTCTTGCCTCAGTCTTGGTATCTTCGCCGAGATCCTTCTGGTAGACGATCCCCCGCCGATTCGTGATGAAGGTCATGACTCCGCTGGACCGATACTCGACCGGGTATGCGACTATCGCGAAACCGCCAGTCATCTTTCCATCGACTACGTAATCGCGCGCGCCTCCGTGCGCATGCGGTCCTTGCGCTTTGATGATCCGGTACAAGTATCCGTAGAAAGGCTGATGTCTAACTTTGCCTAGCTCATAGCCGTCGCTATCCGCCTCCGCTAGCAAAGGGCCGCCGCGGCTCGCAGCTGTGTCCTCTGGCGTATCCCAGTACAATCCATTCTGCTTGCCGTCTTCGCTGCGCACTCTTCTCGTGTAGATTCCAGGCGGGTTGCCATCGTGTCCCGAGCGGGCATATTCGTGCCCCGCCTCAACCATCGCCCGGCATACTCGTATGGCATCCAAGTCATTCTGGCCAATGCGTCGATACAGCAGTTCTTCCTTGCCCGCCGACGAATCGAAGGTCCAACCGTCGGCTCCCTTCACGATGGGAATCGGAAGCGGCCAATCCGAACTTCCCACCAGGAGAGTGTACCTGCCGGGACCCGCCGCAACGAACTTATGCCCGCGCCCGTACGCTTTGGCAAAGCCGGCACGGTCGTTCTTGTCAGCCACATCATCGCCTGACGAGACAAGTTCCTTTGCGTGCGGTCCCAAAATACTGAGCAACGCCGCAGTGTCGTCTGCTCTTACGGCTTCCAACAAAGCTTTCGCCGCATCCCGCGCGGTAGGAAACGATTTCTGTTGCCCGCAGGCCAAAACAGCGCTGCCGAGTAGTACAAGCCATGCCTTCATCACAAATGAAGGAATCCTTATATTTTTCTGTCTCATCGCTTAGTCAACTTTCAGTGCTTTTTCGGCGCGCTTCCCGCGCTCTGCTTACCTCGTGTGCTAGCCGCCCGGCTGCTTCCTCCATTGCCGCTTCCGAATGCGCTCGGCTAGCGCCGGAGGGCGGTCGGGACTGCGCCGCAGCATTACCCTGCGAGAAACCCGCGTAAGGATTCCGGTTTGGTGCCGGGCGCGCGGCCGGAGCCGGTCGCGGCGCAGGGGCGGGTCTCGTGGTAGGCGCGGGACGCGTTGCGGGCACTGGACGGGGTGCTGGGGCGGGTTTGGTCACGTTTCCAGGATTTGGACGATAACCGGGATTGGGCTGATGATAACCAGGCTTCGGCGCGTAACCCGGGTTCGGTCTATAGCCGGGATTCGGTCTGTTCACCGGAGGTGGTACGTACGGTCGCGTTCCTGGCCGCCCCCAATTCCCTCCATAACCCGGGCGACTGGCGTATGGAACCGGCCGGGGCCTGTAATAGGGATGTGCCGGCCGGTAACGGTTGTAGCCGTACGCCCAAGGATTGCGGTTCACAATGACAGTCCGCCGCCCCCAGTTCCACCCCCATCCGCCCCAGCCCCACGGGTGATTGTTTGCCAGCGCTACTCCAATCGCGATGCCCGCCCCGAACGTAATCAGTCCCGCCACGACCACCGGTGCTGGGCCCGCATACACCGCCACCGGATCGTACTGCGGCACGTACACAATCTGCGGATTCGCCGGCTGAATCACAATGATCTGCTGAGCAGCCTGCGGTTGCTGGGTCACCTGAATCTGAGAATTGCTTTGGAGAGCTCCCGCCGCATACGCGTGGGACCGCAATCGTTGAATCGAGTCCATAACGGTTGCCTGGTGTTTGAAAATGCCGCTCCGATGGCTGCGTAGTCGTCGATTTTCTGCGCCATCATATCGAGCACCTGCGGAAAGCTAAGGAGCGCGATAAAAGCAGGATCGAAGCCCTGCTGCTGAGCGGCATTGACCAACGCATCCCCTGCCAGCGCTCCGTTTTGCTTCAACCAGGCATCTGCGTCAAGGATTTCCTGCGGATTCGTAGAAGCAGCCGTAATTTGGGCGAGGAGCGCGTCGGGATACAACGCCACCGGGGCCAATAGTTGATCCAGCTCCTGTGGCGTCGGTATAGCTGTCTGCGCGTATACAGGCGCGTTCGACAACTCAAACAGCAGCAGCCCGGCCAGCGCCAGCGCAATGCAGGGAGTGTACTTCTGAGGCAATGTGTCTCCGATCTCAAATAGAGCCTGCCCGACGGTTCGCCTCATACGCGAGCAAAACGCTTCAACTCTTACTATTGCGTCTCGCAAACCCACGGGCCTCAGTGTTCAAAGCAAGACGGAAATCTCCGTCTTAACGGAGTTGGCGATAAAGCATTCTTCATGAGCCTTGTGATGTAATGCATGCTCCTCCTCTGAAGAGGGCGTTTTCTCACCGCCAAAAATTACTTTCGGAGACAACTCGATCTGGCTCACCCAGGGTATTCCGCGCTCGTTCTTCTCCATGCGCCCCAGGGCCTGATCCTGGTAGCTCGTCACTTCAAAGCCTGCTCGTGAAGCAAGATGCAGGAAAGTCAACATGTGGCAGCTGGCAATGGAGGCAACGAATGCTTCCTCGGGGTCGACGCAGGCGGGGTTAGAGAAGGGAGGCCGCACCGAGGAAGGTGCGGGTGAGGCAGGGATCACCGCACCCCCGTCGAATGTCCAGGTATGCTCGCGCGAGTAACGCCCCTTCAGGAAGCCGGCATCCTGTTTCTTCCATTCGACAAGCGCCTTGTGTTCAGACATGCTTCTATCGCATCCCTTTCATTCTCTCTCTCGGATAGCGACTTGCTTCCGTCATTCCTTTTTGCCCGTTGCGCCCACCCACCGGTACGGTCTTAAAGGTGCGTTTAAAACGTAACTTAGGACGATACCTAGAGACCGATCCGATAGCGCTTGCTTTTCAAACCTATTACACTTGTAACTTGGCTTCTGCCGCGGAACTTGCGCTTCAGTTTGCCACTTGCCCGCGAGTTCGGCACCCCGTCTGTGTCCGCCGACTTCGGAGGATTGCAGCACGTCTTCTGCTTGCCCACGAAGTCCCTTGCGTGCCCCAACAGACATAGGAGAGATATGAACGAACTACATGACGGCCTTTTCCATTCGTATGCCGAATTGGAAGACCTGAACCTGATGGCCAAAGAGCAACGCAAAAAGCGCGTTGCCATTGACCAGATTCGGGAAGAGCGGTTGAAGTACCTGAAGGATGAGAAACGCATCAAGGCGGTTACCGTTCTCTTCAGTGATCTCGAAGGCCGGCTCCACATGCTCGATTACGACAAGAAGTTTCTCGTGAAAAGCTGGGACAATCTGACCTTTGATGGCTCGTCGATCCGCGGCTTCACTGCGCAGCGCGAGAGCGACCTGCGTCTCGGCATCGATTGGGGCGCCTTTTATTGGGCGCCGAGCGACATCTTCGGCTCCGGCAAAGTCATGGTATTCGGTCAGGTGATCGACAAGGACGGTACTCCGTACGCCGCTGATGTGCGGGGCGTGCTCCATGCCTATGCCGATCAGCAATACAGCAAAGAAGGTCTTACCTTGCACGCTGCCAACGAGATCGAAGGGTTTCTCTTCGAAGGGGCGGATGCTGAGCGCCGATTTCATGAAAACCTTCGCTTCGACTACGTCAACACCGGCGGCTACTATCATTCACTTCCAGGTGATCCGCTGCGCCTTTTCATCGACACCGCCGCCGCCGTACAGCGTGCCATGGGCTTTGAGAATGAGAAGGATCATCCTGAAGTCGCGCCTTCGCAGTTCGAAATTAACTACAGTTATGCCGATGTCGTTACAGCAGCCGATCAGATCCAGCTTTACAAGCTGATCTGCCGCCAGGTTGCAACCAAGATGGGTTACACCGCCTGCTTCTTGCCGAAGCCGGTTGTGGGCGTCAACGGGAACGGAATGCACACCAACGTTTCCATAGCTAAAAATGGCAAGAATTTGTTTTGGGATGCAAAGGGTGAAGAAAAATTGAGTGCCGAAGCGTGGCAGTTCATCGATCGCATCCTTTCGCACGGCAACGATCTCTGCTTGATCCTGAATGCCAGCGTCAATGCGTACCGGCGGCTAGACCCGCACTTCGAAGCTCCCAATCAAATCAAAGCGTCGGCAACAGATCGTGGTTCAATGGTCCGTGTTCCACTCGGCAACGAGCGTAGCGCTAGGGTCGAAGTCCGTTCGGTTGCTCCGGATGCCAACCCTTACCTTACGCTGTACGCGATTTTTCGCACAGGTCTCGAAGGCACTATCGCGGAGGTCAAGAATCTGCGCGGCGCAAGCCGTTATCTGCCCGATAACGTCTACGATGCGCTCGAAAATTTCCGGAAAGCGAAATGGACGACCGACCTACTGGGGCAAGACGTTAAGACCCGTTACGCAGATCTGAAGCAGTCGGCGGCGGACCGCTGTGCGCGCCAGCTCGGAACGTTTGTCAAGGCTCCTGAAGTGCAATACCATCACGAGGTCTACAATCAGTTCCTCTGGAATCGTTTCTAGTGTGATTCGCGAAGGCGCCGTCCGCCTTCGCATCACTTCGGTGGGCCAACCAGCAGCTGATTGTCCACCGACTTTACGCCTTTGACCTTCTTCGCCAGCTTGGTTGCTTTCGTCTTTCCCTTTTCGGTGTCCACTCGTCCTTTGATCGTTACAGCGCCGTCCTTAACTGTCACTTCGTCCGCTCCGCCTTTAACGTCGGCATCGGTCGTGAGTTTCATCCTGACCTGATCAGAAATTTGATCGTCGCTGACCGGAAACTTTGGCCCGGCCGTCAGAATCTGCAAACTGGCACAGCTGAAAAGCAGCGCCAAGGCAAGAAAACGTCTCATCTTCGAGTATTCTGTCACGCTAGCATCTCGACGTCTCATTGGGCGGCTTCGTTACCCGCCATACTTCTCCAATCGATCGCTTTAAGAAATTCCGGATCTTCGCGCCACTTTGGCTTTACTTTGACAAACAGCGCCAGAAACGCTTTGTGGCCAAGCAGGCGCTCGATATCCTGCCGGGCTCCGGTGCCGATCGTCTTCAGCACACTACCTTTTGTACCGATCAGGATCGCTTTCTGGCCGGGCCGCTCAACGTAAATCGTGGCCGCAATACGCGTCAGCCTCGCGCCCTCCTCCCATGAGTCGATCAGCACCGCTGTGGCATGAGGAACCTCTTCCCGCGTAGCGCGAAGTATGTGTTCGCGGATCATTTCCGCGGCCATGAATCGCATGGGCTGATCGGTCAGGTGATCTTCGGGAAAAAGCGCCGGCGATTGGGGTAGCCTTTCCGCGATCGCGTGCCTCAATTCATCGAGCCCCTCTCCGGTGCGCGCCGAAAGCGGAATCATCTCTTCAAAAGCAAATAGCTGCCCGTATTTTTCGATCAGCGGCAGTAGCAGGCGCTTATCGGTCAAACGGTCGAGCTTGTTCAAAACAAGCAGTACCTTGGCGGATCCCGGCAAAGCACTGGTTGCGTGTTCATCGGCTTCGCTGAATTCCTTTGAGGCGTCGGCAATAAAGAGAATTAGATCTCGATTCTCGAGCGCCGTCCGCACGGTGTCCATCATGCGTTTGTTAAACAGACAATCTGACTTGTGTATGCCGGGTGTGTCGACAAATATCGCCTGCCAATCAGGCGTAGTGAGCACGCCTTGAAGGGATGTACGCGTCGTTTGCGCCTGGGGAGCTGTAATCGCCAGCTTCTCTCCCACCAGCGCATTCAGTAGCGTTGATTTTCCGGCGTTTGGACGTCCGGCGATGGCCACCATTCCGGCACGGTGCTTGTGCCGCTTCAAGCGGTCGCCCCTACGGGAGAGGATGCTTCCACACGAGACACACGCACTTCCTGTACGCGGCGCTCGTCACTGGCAAGCACTTCCACCCGAATCCCGCCACGCTCCACTGCTTCTCCCACTCTCGGAACGTGGCCCAGCCATTCGGTCACCATGCCGCCGACAGTAGTCGATTCTGTGCTTTCCGCAGGTCGGAAATCAAGCAGGTCGTGTAGCCGGTCCAGGTCCAGGCTGCCGGGCGCAACAAACACGTGCTCCGATTCCTGCCGCACGTCACGTTCGGGCTCGTGCTCGTCGCGAATTTCACCGAGAATCTCTTCGACCAGATCTTCCATGGTCGCAAGGCCTGCGGTATTTCCGTACTCGTCCACCACGATTACCATGTGTGATCCGTCACGCTGCATTTCGCGCAGGAGATCACTGACTCGTTTGGTTTCGGGTACCAGCGGAATCGGCCGGATTACGTCCCGCAGTGCCTTAAGCTGGCGTTCCTTTTCGTCGAGTTCGAATATGTCGCGGACATGCACAAAGCCAATGACGTTGTCGATCGTCTCGAGATACACGGGGATGCGGGAATACCGCTCGTGAATCACCAGCTGGCGCAGGTCTTCCACTGACTTGTCTGCGGAGATCGCAACAATATTGGGCCGCGCGGTCATGACCTCTCGAACATTCTTGTCACCGAAGGCAACTACGGAATGAATTAGTTTGCGGTCCTCTTCCTGCAGGATTCCCTCTTCAGCGCCTGCGTCGATGAGAGCCTCGATGTGCTCGACCGAGTCCGGTAGCGCAGTTTCATCGCCGGTGTTCTTATCAAGATCAAGCAACGACTGGAATCCCCGAACGGTGGCCGCCAGAGGCATTGCCGTTGCCGCAAGAATTTTGGTCGCCGGCAGCATCCGGGTCAGCCATCGAATTCCGCCGCGCCTGTAAAGCAACTGCGGGACCAGATAAGTTGAGACCAGCATGGCCAGAAGCGATGCTCCGCTCGCCTCGAGCACGCTCTGCCAGGGCGGAACGCTTGGCCGCACGAGCGCGCATAGATACAGGATTCCCAGCAGAAACAGCGATACGTGCTTGATGAGCGAAAACGAGAGCGAGCCATGCTCTAGGTCGAGGCCGATCTTCGCCGCCAATGATTCCCTGAAGAATTCGAGCGAGGGGTAGTCACGCCGAATCAAACGCAGCGATTCCAAATAGAGCAGCTGCAGATAAGAGACGAAGCAGAGAAGCGCCGTTAGAAACAGCGCCAGCGTCAGACAAATCCAGTTCATGGCTTGCTCGCCTTTCGCGTTCTGCGATTCCGCGAAAGCAACGCTTCCGGAAGATCGAGTTCTCCGCGCCACTTGCGTTCCTGGCGAGCCATTTTGCCTCGATCACGTTCGTGGTCAAGCCCCGTAAGGTGTAGCATTCCGTGCAACATCAGGATGCGAATCTCATCCAGATGGCTATGGCCAAACTCGAACGCCTGTTCCCGGGCGCGTCCGACCGAGATTGCCATCTCGCCTAAATCAGCGCCATGTCTTCCGCTCGGAAATGAAAGGACGTCGGTTACATAATCGTGTCCAAGAAAAGAATGGTTCAGCTTTCTTAGCTCATGATCATTGGTTAACAGACATGTGAAGCCCGCGGCATCTGCGAGCTTCTGACTTAGCAAACTCGCGAAATACTTCAATTTGCGCCGATCGACAGAAGACAACTGCGCATCGCGCGGCAGTGCTCGAAATAACAACGTCACTTGAGTTGGTGAAAAATGCGGTCGTAAACCGCCTTCGGGTGACATACGGCTCAGGTAAGCGAGGGGAATTGAGGAATTTCTACTGCCGTGTTGAACGGCGGTTCCACGGAAGGCTCCGTCTGCACGTCTTCTCCGAGCTTGAGAGCGAGCTGACGCCCCGCCCCAATCAGTTCGTTATACCGGTCGTACGCCTTGACGATTTTCTGCACAAGCGGATGCCGCACGACATCCCTATCGTCGAATCTGATAAATGAAATTCCTTCGACGCCGCTCAGTACATCAATCGCATTTAACAGGCCGCTCCTCTTACCGCCGGGTAAATCGATTTGTGTGTGATCGCCAGTAACCACCATCTTCGAATTGAATCCCTGGCGAGTCAGAATCATTTTCATCTGTTCGACCGTGGTGTTCTGGGCTTCATCGAGAATGACAAAGCAATCGTTCAGCGTGCGTCCTCGCATGAAAGCGATCGGGGCGATCTCGATCACATTCCGCTCTACAAGCTTCTCCACCTTTTCCGAGTCGATCATGTCAAAAAGAGCGTCATACAGCGGCCGTAGATAAGGATCGATTTTCTCCTGCAAAGTGCCCGGCAGGAATCCCAGATGCTCGCCTGCCTCCACCGCCGGTCGCGTCAGCACAATTCGGCTCACGCGCTTGTTCATATAAGCCGAGACCGCCATGGCTACCGCGAGGTAAGTCTTGCCGGTTCCCGCCGGGCCAACTCCAAAGGTGAGATCGTGATGTTCGATCGCATCCACGTAGCGGCGCTGATTCACCGTTTTGGGAGCAAGCACCTTTTTGCCCACAGCGCGCGATTTGCCGCTCTCGACCAGGCGCCGCAACGAAACCTTTGGATCCGCCGCAGCGACGCGCATAAAGCTGTTGAGATCGCCGTTATTGAAGGTGTGGCCCTCGCGCACGAGATTCACGTAGTCTTCCAGAATCTGTTCCGCGCGCCGAACCTGGTACTCCTCTCCCTCGAGTTCAAGCGCGCCCTCATCGAGGAGCCGCGTACGAAGATTCAGCTCTGATTCCAGTAACCGGATGTTTTCGTCGCGAGTGCCGAATAGCGATTCAATGCCGCGTGAGATCTGAACGGTGGACTTCATCAAGAGGAACGAATGGGAACGGCGTGGGGCAACAAACGTGAATTGAGGAGATGTTCTGAAAACTCACAGAACGGTGGTGAACCAAAATCAACTTCACCATCGTGTTGAACCCACTGGCGCAGGCGCCGGAAGCTCATTCACAAAAAGTATAGCAGGATTAAGCCCCCATATGCTTAGGCCGGCTGCGAGAGCCCGTCATCGGTCCTGCGGGAATTTCGATCACAGGAGTTTGGGAAAAAATCAAAAATTTCTTACTCCTGAAAAATGAGTGGGTTGCCGCGAATGTTGTGCGCCGGGATCGGACAGCGATGTTCGTTTTCGGGGGTTACGGGTGCTATGTTCGAGTCGCTTGCGAGAACCTCTCGCGAGCAAAACTTCAAAGCTCCGCCGGGATTTCCCGACCTTTTTTAGGAGGCTGTTTCATGAGTGAGTTGATTGTTATGCCGATTCAAGAAGAAAAAGGCATTGCTTTACAAAGCCAGGACGGGAGCGCGCAGGAACTAACAAGCACGCAGGACACCGCGCCGAAGTCCGGCATCGACCTTTCGGTTTGGAGGGGCGCGCCGCGCGAGCGCACTGCCGCGTATTTTCCGACCTATTCCACCGTCTCGAAAGCCATCCAGACGGCGCTGCGCGCCTGGGTGCGTGAATGGTTCAACGCCAACATAGAAATCCTGAGCCGGCCTCATACGGCTTACCCGATTCTCGTTTACCAATGCACGCACCCATTCTCGGGCCGGCCCACCAACATGTTTACGTATGACATCCAGCAGACCGAGGCCTTAAACCGTGCTTTCGCCTCTGCCGCCTACCGGTTGGGACGAGAACTCAAGGCGCTGGACACCAAGCGCTTCAGCTGGTTTACTCGCGAGCACTACTTTGCCTATCGCAGCAAGGAAGTCGTCAAGTATGTTTCGAAAAATCGGCGAGCGCTTTACAAAATGCTCAATGTCGAAACTGTCCTGATGGACAGTATCCTCAAATTCGCAATCATTGACATTCCAAAGATCGGCCTCGCTGATGCAGCAGTGTTGCTGCGGCGCGCTTTTGCCACTCAGCTGCGCAGGTTCTCAGAAGAAATCGATCTGACCAACCGTGTTGACGATCTCTTGCAGATCGCCACTAGCGCGCTGCTTTCAACGCCCGCTTTCGAAGGCATCGTCGAGCTGCCAATCGCAGCATAAAAACCGTCAAACCCAGGAACCTTACGAAATGAAAAGCTCGAAATCCGCCCGGACACCCAGACGCCCACTGAATGACTTTCAAATATTCAAAGGACGTTCAGAAAACACAATGCAGGCGTTTGGCACACCTCTCATGGCGCATCATGAAGCACAACTGATTATTCGTGATGACCAGGCAACGGAGTCTGCGGGAACGCCCGTTATCTATGCAATCTACAAGCGCTCGGAGAATCGCATCATTCAGATCCTCCGAACGCCCGATGTTGAGCCGTTTCTGTTAGCGGCCTGATCCGGCTTATAGCTTGATCGTCACGGTTTTGACTTCGGTGTATTGCTGCAAACCGTACTCGCCAAGCTCGCGGCCGATTCCGGATTGCTTGAAACCGCCGAAGGGAGCCGCCGCGTCAAACACATCGAAGCAGTTGACCCACACAGTTCCTGCGCGCACGTTGTTTGCAACATGATGCGCCTTGCTGATGTCACGCGTCCAGACCGCCGCTGCCAGACCATAGATGGTTTGATTAGCGCGCTCGATCAGCTCATCCATGTCTTTAAACTTGAGGATGCTCATGACCGGCCCGAAAATCTCCTCTTGGGCGATTTTCATGTCATCCTTCACGTCGGCAAACACGGTGGGTGCAACGAAGTATCCTCGATCTCCGACCCTTTCGCCGCCGCTCATGAGCTTCGCTCCCTCTTTCTTACCGGCGTCGATATAGCTGAGGACCTTCTGGAACTGATCCTGGTCGACCTGCGGACCCTGTTCGGTTTGTCCATCGAGTGGATCGCCGACCTTGCGGCGTTTGGCACGCTCGGCGCTTCGCTGGACAAATTCGTCGTAGACTTTCTCTTCGACAAAAGCACGGGAACCCGCGCAGCAGCACTGTCCCTGGTTGAAGAAGAGCGCAAAGTGCGAACCCTCGACGGCCTGCTCCATGTCGGCGTCCGCAAATATTACGTTTGGACTTTTCCCGCCCAATTCGAGCGTGACCCGTTTCAGGTTGGTTTCGGCAGCAGCCTTCATAATTAGGTGGCCGACTTCCGTAGATCCCGTAAAGGCCACCTTATCGACATCCATGTGTCTTGCGATCGCGGCGCCGGCTGTCGGTCCATAACCCGAAAGGATGTTCACCACTCCCTCGGGGAAGCCAGCTTCTAAAACCAATTCGCCCACGCGCAGTGCACTCAATGGCGTCTGCTCCGCAGTCTTCAAAACCACGGTATTGCCTGCGGCGAGCGCCGGCGCCAGCTTCCAGGCCTGCATAAGCAGCGGAAAGTTCCATGGAATGATCTGCCCGACAACCCCTACCGGCTCATGCCGGGTGTACGAGAAGTAATCGCCTGCGATCGGAATCGTTTTCCCCTGAATCTTGTCTGCCCAGCCGGCGTAATAGCGGTAACAGGCAATCACAAGGGGCAGATCGGCAGTCGCGGCCACATGTTTGGGTTTGCCGTTATCTACCGACTCCAAAGTAGCCAGCTCGTCCGCGTGCTTTTCAAGGAGGTCCGCCAGGCGATTGATCAGTTTGCCCCGCTCGGCCGCCGACATTCTCCGCCAGGCCGATTTTGAATGGAAAGCTTTCCGAGCGGCTTTGACAGCCAGATCGACATCGGCCGCGTCGGCCTCCGCAACCTTCGCAATTACTTCGCCGGTTGCCGGGTTGATGGTCTCAAAAGTCTTTCCAGAAACACTGTCGACCCACTTGTTATCGATCAGGATTCTAGTTTGTTTAATCGGCGTTTGCGTCGATTGAGGTTCCGTAAGAACTGTAGCCATGGTTCTCCTTCTTTCTTTCTTATTAGGCCGGTTCGCCTACATCATATCGATCTCGGACAACAGCTTTTTGGGTTAATCGAGGCTGGCGTCCACGCGCTTCCATTTTTTGCCAACACGAATCACCAGGAGGCCTTTGACGCCGCTTAGAAGAAGGTCGCGATGAACGCTGCCATTCACCTCGACGGCCCCCGCTTTGATTTTGCGGGTCGCGTCGGTGACGCTGTCAGCCAGACTCACTGCGGCGAGCAATTTGTCGATCCGAATCCCTCTGTCAGTTGCCGCTAGCGAAGGGAGATTCACCGTTTCGGTATCGGCCGGTTCGAGCCCTTGCCGAACCTCGCGGTCGAACGCCTCGACAGCCGCGCCCGCATCCGCCTGCGAATGAAAATCGGCCACAACCCGACGGCCCAGCTCCATCTTGGCCTCCATGGGGTCTTTCTTCTTCGCGGCAATCTCTGAGCGCAAGCCTCCAATCTCCGTGGCGGACATGTCAGTTAAAAGCTCGTAGTAGCGATACATCAGTTCATCGCTGATCTGCATCACTTTCCGGAACATTACTTTGGGTGGCTCCGTAATGCCGATATAGTTGTTCTTCGACTTTGACATCTTCTCGATGCCGTCGAGTCCCTCCAAAAGAGGCGCCGTAGCAATGATCTGTGGAGGCAAACCGTAGTCCCGTTGGATCGCCCGTCCGACCAGCAAATTGAATTTCTGGTCGCTTCCGCCCATCTCGACGTCGCATTCGAGCGCAACCGAATCGAAGCCTTGCGCAAGCGGATACAGCAGCTCATGAACAGAAATGGGAGCATTCTCTTTCATGCGCTTACTGAAGTCATCCCGTTCGAGTAAACGTGCCACCGTGTATTTCGAGCACAAACGGATGACGTTCTCGAACGTCAACGGTTCGAGCCATTGGCTGTTAAATCGAATCTCCGTTTTGGCCGGGTCGAGGATCTTGAAAACCTGGTCCTTATAGGTTTGGGCATTGCGATCGATCTCGTCTCGGGTCATCGGAGGGCGGGTAATGTTCCGCCCCGTCGGATCGCCAATCAGGCCGGTCATATCCCCGATCAGAAAGATCACCGTGTGTCCAAGATCCTGGAAGTGCTTCATCTTGCGCAGCAGGACGGTATGCCCCAAGTGCAAGTCCGGAGCGGTCGGATCGAATCCCGCCTTCACCCGTAGCGGCCGGTCTTCTTTTACAGCGGCAGTCAGCCGCTCGCGCAACTCCGCTTCATGGATAAGCTCGGACAGCCCCTTCGAGATGTAAGCAAGCTGTTCTTCTACCGGCGCGAATTTCACAATCGCCTTTCATTGTAGAAGCAGTACCATCGAAGGTCGTGAGAGAGCGACCATACGGGGCGCACCACCTTGTCTCAACCTCAAGGCTTCTTAGCATTTGACAAAACGCGCAGCTACGGTTATCTTTTAGGAGCACACAAATTCCTTTCTGTCACTTGAACTCACTCGATACGCCCACACCTTCCCCGGTAAGCAGTTTCTCGACTCCCTCAATTGATTTGTTTGGTTTTTGTAGCAAGGAAGAGAGAGGTTATGAAAGAAACTGGAACAGTGAAATGGTTTAATGCTTCGAAAGGATTTGGATTCATCGCACGCGAAAACGGCGAAGATGTATTTGTCCATTTTTCCGCGATCGAGTCGTCAGGCTATCGAAGCTTAGATGAAGGAGCGCGAGTTTCCTTTGTGGTCAAGAACGGACCCAAAGGACTCCAGGCCGAACAAGTAGTCCTAGCCTAGAAGCTGGGGTTGTAGTTCGTTTTCCATAACCAAATCTTAGCGTCGTTTCAGTCAGACGATTCACAGCGTCGTAGTGTGAGAGGTCGTTGAACGTCTGAAATTCGGAAAGCCGGAACCGCTCCGGCCGCTCCCTGCAATCGGGCGACTAATTCGAGTCCGAAGCTATGACTAATACCCCGTCGTTTTCCTTCTAGTACTCAAAGTGCGCGGCTGCCGCGACTGGTTAGGGCATCTGCGCTCTAATGGGGAGCGTTCGCCCGCTGCCATAATGACCAAATGAAATTCGTCGCGCTCCTTTTACTGAGCGCCAGCCTGATGCCGGCACAGCTTTCCTTCGACAAACTCGTAGACGAGTATTTCGACGACTACTTCAGGCTCAACCCTAGTTCTGCGACCGCAAGCGGCTTTCATCATCCGTATGACAACCAGCTGGAAGACTATTCGCGCACCGGAATCGAAAAGGGAATAGCGCTCGACGAGAAATACTTGCCTTTGTTTGACGAGACGCCTGCCTCCGATAACCGCGACTTAATGATCTCTCATCTCCGGGCGGACCTGCTTAACACGCAGGCGATCCGGCAGTGGGAGAAAAATCCCGACTTCTATTCGAGTGGCGTCACCTCCTCGATCTTCGGTCTGATAAGCCGGAAATTTGCTCCGCCCGAAGTGCGGCTCAGGGCGGTAATCGCGCGCGAAAGGCGCATTCCCTTGGTATTCGAGGCCGCAAAAGCAAATCTTAAGAACCCGCCGCGGATCTATACAGAGATTGCACTCGAGCAACTGCCCGGTCTGCAAGGCTTTTTCGCAAGCGACGTGCCTGCCGCTTTCACAGACGTCAAGGATCGCCCACTTCTCACAGAGTTCAAAAAAACAAACCAGGCCACGATAGCGGCATTGAAGGCTTACGAACAATGGCTGCGTTCGGATTTGCTGCCCCAGTCTCAAGGAGACTTTCGGATCGGCGCCGACAACTATCACAAGAAAGTGATGTATGAAGAAATGGTCGATCTGCCGCTTGATCAGCTTCTCAGCATCGGGTATGCGAATCTTCACGAGAATCAACGCAAGCTGGTGGATCTCTGTAAAAAAATCGGCCCACTCAAGACGCCGCAGCAGATTGCCGACCGCTTCGAAAAGCAGCACCCGGCGCCGGATCAGCTCCTGCAAACGTTCCGTAATATCCTTTCCGGCTTGATCGACTTCATCAATCAGAAGCGCATCATTACCATTCCTTCCACCGTGCGGCCAATCATCGAAGAGACGCCTCCCTTCGCAAGAGCCCTTACCACAGCCTCTATGGATACCCCGGGGCCTTATGAAAAGGTTGCGACAGAAGCGTACTTCAACGTAACTCTGCCCGAAAAAAGCTGGTCGGCTCAGCGTACAGAGGAATTCATGACCGCCTTCAATCACGGCACCATTGCAACCACTGCCATTCACGAAGCGTATCCAGGTCACTTTGTTCAATTGCTCTGGTTTCAAAAGGTACAGTCTAAGGTTCGAAAGCTGGTCGGAAGTGGATCGAATATAGAAGGCTGGGCCCATTACACCGAACAAATGATGATCGAGCAAGGTTACGGCAAAGACGATCCTGGGCTGCAGGTCGGTCAGCTGCTCGATGCTCTCTTACGGAACTGCCGCTACATCGTGGGGATTGAGATGCATACGGGCAAGCGCACGTTCGAGCAGGGGATCGATTTCTTCATGAAGCAAGGCTACATGTCACGCGATTACGCCGAGCGGGAAACGAAGCGCGGCACATCCGACCCGACCTATCTCGTGTATACGCTGGGTAAACTCGAAATTCTTAAGCTGCGCGAAGACTACCGAAAAAAGGTAGGCTCACAATTCTCGCTCGAACAGTTCCACGACAGCTTCATGCAGCAGGGTGGGGTTCCGATCAAGTTGATCCGCCACGCCATGCTGGGCGAAAACTCACCCACTCTGTAACATTATTCAAATGGTCAACGCGATGGCGGGACATTCTGGGGGAGCGGTTAACGACCGGAGGCAGGGTTACAATCGCTTCCTGCTCCTCGTCGCGGGACTTGGCGGCCTGCTGTATGGGGTGGATGTCGGCATCATTGGAGGCGCACTACCCTACCTCGAAGCGACATCCGGATTAAATGCCGGACAGCTTTCGCTGATCGTTGCAGCCGTGCTTTTGGGAAGCGTGATTTCCACGCTCTTCGCCGGCATGCTCGCCGACTGGATGGGCAGAAAGCCGCTCATGATCCTGAGCGGAGTGTCCTTCGTCTTCAGCATTCCCGTCATTGCGCTGTCGCATGGTTATGGACCTCTCTTCCTCGGTCGACTTTTGCAAGGCATCAGCGGAGGCCTGATCGGTGTTGTAGTGCCGCTCTATCTCGCGGAGTGTCTCGTCGCGTCAAGTCGCGGCAAGGGCACGGGCATCTTTCAGTGGCTGCTCACGTTGGGAATCGCCTCCGCGGCGATCATCGGAGTTTTCTACAGCTACCGCGTCGAAGAGGTGGCAAAGCTGACAGACCCGCAGGCGCTTTACGCCTTCAAGGACCAAGCCTGGCGGCGGATTTTCTGGGTTTCGCTTCCACCCGGTCTGCTCTTTGTGCTCGGAAGCCTGTTTGTTGCGGAATCTCCCCGATGGCTTTTTCGGCGAGGTCGAAAAGATGCCGCCCTGGCCGCGCTTTTGCGGTCGCGCTCAGATGACCAGGCCCAGATCGAGCTGCACGAGATGGAACAGACCGCGGCAGCGAAGGCATCAATCGGCAAAGCGGTCCGGGACTCTCTGCTCCGGCGCAAATATGTCATTCCCTTTGTGCTGGCGTGCATTATTTTGTTCTGCAACACGGCGTGCGGAGTCAATTCGATCATCGGCTACAACACCAACATTCTGCTTCAAAGCGGCCTCTCCGACCTCCAGGCGCATTGGGGTTACGTCATTTTCACGGTCGTGAATTTCCTCATGACAATAGGCGGCCTGGCGCTCGTCGATAGAAAGGGGAGAAAGTTCCTCCTGATTGTCGGGACATCAGGGATTATCGTTTCACTGGTCGGAACGGCCTTGCTCTTCCTACGCACCGAGAAGTTCAATGTCGATGCGCACCAGGCTTTACAGTCGGAGGTAGCCCCGGATCAGACGCTCACTTTAGCGTTCAATCAGGCTAGAGCGGCAACCCTGCTGGCGGCTCGGGGCGACGCAGGCCGGGTCGTGGACCCGACTCGCGCCGCACTCGCAGTAGTGTATTCGTATGGCGACTTCACCGCGGCAACGACGGTTGTCCGATCCGACGACAAAAGTGCTGCGCCGCTCAAAATTGCGCGTGAGAATTGCGTCCCGGTAAACGGGATCGAAGCCTTTTTCAAGAATCCCTTCGCCGACGCGAAAGCTGCCCGCACTGCGCCGCTCATCATCCAAAAGGCCCTGATTGGTACCGTACCGGGGTCTGGAAATGGCTGGCTGGTGGCGACCAGCCTTTATGTCTTCATGGCTTTCTACGCCATCGGTCCGGGCGTCTGCGTTTGGCTTGCGCTTTCAGAATTGATGCCAACGCGCATTCGGTCGAACGGAATGAGCATCGCTCTCGTGATTAACCAAATGGTCTCGACTACACTCGCCGCGATCTTCCTGCCTATCGTCGCCAATCACGGCTACTCCACAATCTTCTTCGTATTCGCAGCCTTCACCGTCATCTATTTTGTGACTGCCGTCTTCTTCTTGCCGGAGACAAAGGGCAAGACGCTTGAAGAAATTGAGGAGCATTTCGAAGGCGCGACAGCCTAGACGGCAAAGCGCTGCTAGGCGTTCATCGCGGCCAAATCTTCCGGGCGTCCGACATCCCGCCATTCTCCTTCAATAGGCGAGATGCGGAGCTCGAGACCGTCCGCAAGCATGCTGTCGAGCGCCGAGGTCAATTCATATTCTCCGCGGGGCGACGGCTGAAGCCGCGTCAGATACTCGAAAATCTTGGGGCGAAAGGTATAGAAGCCGGCACTATTCCAGTGAGTTGTGGAGGTTCCTTTCGGCGGCTTCTCGAGAATACGAGCAATTCTGCCCTCGTCTTCGTAAACCGCCGCGCCCTGCCAGGGGTCATCGACCGCCTTCACCGCCACGGTCGCAACGGTGGCCGGATTCCGAAGAAGAATTCCATTCGAACGAGCATATTCGGCCGGGTTGCAGAAGATGTCCCCATATGTCAATAGGAATGGCTCTCCGGAGGTAAATTCTTGAGCAACGAGTGCTCCTGACCCGGTCCCGTTTACTGGATTTTGCCAAACGAACTCAATCTTCGGGTTCGTTTTTTCAAAATGCCGCTTTATGACATCGCCTTGAAAACCGACCACAACCAGAAAGCGTGAGATGCCCGACTTGCGAAGATGCTCGAAGACGTGCTCGAGCATGGGACGGCCTCTCACCGGCAGCATGGGTTTGGGCATCTCCTCAGTCATGCTCCCCATGCGGGCGCCACGCCCCGCCGCTAAGACGACGGCTTGCGTAATCGAGTCAGGCAGATAACGCTCCGGCCGAGGGTTCGGCAAGAATCAAATGACGCTCCAGAACGAAGTCGGGTCTTCGGCCATAGAAGTGCCGAATCAGTTCATTTGAAAGCCGTTCGCGATCCGGGAGTTTGCACAGAATGATGACGCAGCCTCCAAAACCCGCGCCGGTAAGGCGAGCGCCCAGAGCTCCGCAATCCAGCGCACACTCGACCAGTTCATCGAGGTCCGGGTTACTAACCCTAAGCTGATCGCGCAGGCTCGCGTGTGATGCCATAAGCAGATGGCCAAATTCTTCGATCCGGTTTTCTCGCAAAGCCTTCACGGCTGATTCTACGCGTTTGGCCTCAGAAGTGACGTGAAGAAATGCACCGCATTCCTCTTCGGAAAGCTGCGTTACATCATGTGCAACATCCTGGCTGAGCGCCTCGCGAAAGCTGGTAAATCCCAATTTTCGCAGGGCGTTTGTTCCGGCAACCCGTCGGGAGTTGTACTGTCCTTTCGCCGATCCGGACTTCTGGGCAACGGTCAAACTGTGTGCCACGATAAAGGCCCAACCGGGAGGAATCAGGATGGGTTCGATTTTGAGAGGGGCGAAGCGCACCAGCAGGGCGCTCCCCGCCAGGCACCCAAGCACGGCCGCATGATCCATTCCCCCGCCTCGCGTGCCCACAAATTGTTCACCACCCGGCAAAAGCTCCATCAGGTCGTGGAGGTTTGGCCGGATGTCGTTTACCTGCAATAGCGCTAGGGCAATACCGGTCATGAGTGCCGAGGACGAGGAAAGGCCGGCCGCGAGCGGTAAATCCGATTCAACTGAAGCATCCAGCCCGCGCGAGAGATGCCAACGTCGGGCAACTAACTGGGCGGCCGCTTTCAAGTAGTTGCCCCAATCGCCGGCCGGAAATGGCTCGGCTTCGTTCAATGGGAACTGGCGCGGTTCATAGCCAACTGACGTCGCCCAAATCGCCATATCGCTTCGCCCGCTAAAAGTAATGGAGACGCGGCGTTGAATCGCCATTGGGAGCACTGGGAGGTCGTGGTAGTCAATATGCTCGCCGATTAGGTTCACGCGGCCCGGCACCGAGTTAGTCATGAATTTTCCAGCATCCCATGCGGCTTCGACGCTTTGTTTAACAAAGCGGGAACCTTTCGCCAATTCTTTCCGTATCCAAGTGATGCTTCCGGACGGCTCGCTGCATCTGTGTGAATATAGTAGAATTCCCACCAATTCCGAAGTAGGACTCGTGTATCAAAGATCCAGCAAGTTGAAGATGGGCGCGGCTACCCTTTTGACGCTTTTCGCGCTCGGCATTTTCGCCTCATGCGGAAAAAAGCAACAGGCGATGAACCCGATGGCTGCGATGATGATGCAGGCCGCTCCGGTGCGCGCGGTGGCGGCCGTTTCCACCGATGTGCCATTGAATGTGTCGGCCGTCGGCAATGTCGAGGCCATTTCGAGCGTTGACGTAAAGTCTCGCGTCGCAGGCCAAATTCTGCATGTCCCGTTTCAAGAGGGCCAGAATGTGCAGGTGGGACAGCTACTGTTCGAGATCGATCCGGAGGCCCTCGAGCGGCAAATTACGCAAATACAAGCTGATCTGACCAAAGACGCAGCCCTGGAACAACAAGCCCGCGCCAATGTCGCCAAAGACGAAGCGACGCTGAAGCAGACTCAGGCCTCCGCCGATCGCGGTCTCCAACTTTCCAAAGAAGGCATCTTTTCGAAAGAGCAGGCTGAACAGGTGGTAGCGACCAATGGGGCCGCCCTTGCATCACTCGAGGCCGATAAAGCGGCTGTCGAAAGCGCCGTTGCGTCAATTAAATCGGATCGCGCCCGGCTGGCCGAGACGCAGCTTCAGCTTCAATACACGAAAATCACAGCCCCGATTTCAGGCCGCGCTGGAGCTATAGCATTGAAAGCGGGGAATCTCGTCAAAGATAATGACGCCGCGCTCGTGAACATTCTGCAAATATCGCCAATTTACGTGAGCTTCGGAGTGCCAGAACAGCTACTGCCACAGGTTCGGAAGTACAATGCGCAGCACCCTCTTCAGATCATCGCGAAAAACAGCGACGGACAAGACGTGACGGGCAAATTGAAGTTCATTGACAATACCGTCGACATGACGACCGGCGCCATCAAGTTGAAGGCTGAGTTTCCCAACGCGAATCATGAACTCTGGCCCGGGCAATTTGTAAATGTCGAGGCCCGTTTAAGTCTCGAACATGACCGTCTCCTTGTGCCGAGCAGTACCGTCGAAAACGGTCCGCAGGGTAAGTACGTCTGGGTCATGAACCCTGAGAACAAGACGGTATCAATGAGACCTGTCAGCGTGCTCCGAATCTACAAGCCGGAAAACGAAGCGGAGCAAGCGGTCATAGGAGACGGTCTAAAGGCTGGTGAAATGGTAATTTCCGAGGGGCAGATGCGCCTCATGCCCGGCGGGAAAGTGCAAGTGCTCAAAGGGGCATCGCCGCAATTGGGAAGCAAAACAATCACGCTCGGTGATGGTCAGTCCGGAGAATTGTAGGGAGTCTGCAGCATATGCATTTTACCGACTTCTTTATACGCCGAGCGATCACAACCACGCTGATCATGGCCGGTATTTTGGGCTTCGGCCTGCTGAGTTATTTTTCCCTTCCCGTCAGCAATCTACCCGTAGTCGAGTATCCGACGATTCAGGTCCAGGCGGCGCTTCCGGGAGCGAATCCGGACGTAATGGCGTCTTCAGTTGCGACACCCCTCGAAAATCAGTTTTCGACCATTGCGGGTATCAACAGCATGTCGTCTTCAAGCTCGCTCGGATCCACATCGATCACGCTTCAGTTCGACCTCAGCCGCAATATCGATGCGGCGGCACAAGACGTGCAGGCCGCCATCGCGCGCGCCGAGGGATTACTGCCCACCGATATGCCCACGCCGCCTTCGTACTCGAAGGTCAACCCGGCACAACAGCCAATTCTTTACATTGCGCTGTCCTCGAAAACCATGACGCTTTCGCAACTCGATCAGTATGCCGAGCAAACCATGGCGCGCAGGATTTCGATGGTCAGCGGCGTCTCTCAAGTCCAGGTCTTCGGAGCTCAGAAATACGCGGTTCGCGTGCAAGCCGATCCAGCGAAGCTGGCAGCTTACCAGGTCGACCTCGAACAAGTGCGAAATGCCCTGGCAAGCGGCAGCCTGAACTTGCCCGCAGGGTCCCTGTACGGCTATACCAAGAGCTTCACGGTTCAATCGAACAGCCAATTGACCTCCGCGACGCAATTCGCCGAGCTCATCGTTACCTATAAGAACGGCGCTCCCCTCAGGCTCCGAGATCTCGGGAAGGTACTCGACAGTGTTGCGAATAACAAGACGCGGTTCTGGATTGACGGCGCCCAAAGCATCGTCCTGGCGGTTCAGAAGCAACCGGGGTCGAATACCGTAGCCATGGCCGATGCGGTCAAAGCATTGCTGCCGGTGATGCAAGAGTCTATGCCCGCAGGCATAGAAGTAGGGCGCGCCTTCGATCAATCGACAAACATACGCGAGTCAATTGCGGATGTGAAGTTCACCCTTATTCTCACCATTGGTCTTGTTATTGCCGTGATCTTTGTCTTTTTGCGGAATGTCTCGGCTACGCTGATTCCGAGTTTGGCGGTTCCGTTATCTCTGCTTGGAACGTTTGCTGCAATGAAGCTTTTAGGCTTCACAATCGACATGCTTTCGATGATGGCTATGACACTTTCGGTTGGCTTCGTAGTGGACGACGCGATCGTGATGCTCGAAAACATCGTTCGGCACATGGAAATGGGAAAGCCGCGCCTGCAGGCTGCGCTCGAGGGTGCCCGCGAAGTAGGCTTCACCATTGTCTCGATGACCGTTTCGCTGGTGGCCGTCTTTATCCCGGTGCTTTTTATGAGCGGGATCATTGGCCGACTCCTGCGAGAGTTTTCGATCACGATTGCGGTCGCGGTCTTGATCTCAGGAATCATCTCGCTGACGCTCACTCCGATGCTCTGCAGCCGCTTCCTACGCCATGAAAGTCATCCCACCGGCGCATTCTACCGAGGATCTGAAAGATTCTTTACATGGCTCAATGATCTATATCGCCGGACGCTGCAGGCGGTCCTGAGGCATCGCAGATTCACTCTGATTACCAGCATTGTGCTTACCGTGGCTACGATCTATTTGTTCGTCATCATGCCCAAGGGCTTCATGCCGACAGTGGACCAGGGATTCATGTTTGGTGGTACCGAAGCGTCGCAGGATACGTCTTTCGACAAAATGATCGGCCTGCAGCAGCAGGTCAACTCGATACTTCAAAAAAATCCCTGGGTTGTGGGATTTGGAGGCGGTGTTGGCGCCGGCCCCGGCTCAGGACAGAACGGCGGTTTCATGTTTGCCATGCTCAAGGAAGACAAACACCGACCGAAAGTAAACGCCATCATCGGGCAGCTCGAGCAGGAGTTCATGAAAATTCCAGGCCTGATGGTGTTTCTGCAATCGCCGCCGCTCATTACTTTGGGACAGAATGAGGGGCGTAGCCAGTACTCAGTGGCGCTGGAAGATCCGGATACAGCGGAGCTTTACAAGTGGGCACCGCTGTTGGAGGCCAAACTCCACTCAATCCCGGTGTTGGCCAATATTTTCAGTGATCTACGTCTCAGCACACCACGACTGAATGTAAACATTAATCGCAGTCTCGCGATGTCTCTGGGCGTCAATCCCGACACAATCGCCAACACGCTTTATGACGCTTACGGTAACCGACGCGTGACCACGATTACCGCCGCGTCGGATCAATATGACGTAATCCTAGAAGTTCTGCCGCAATACCAGCGCGACCCTGGCGCTCTGCAGAATCTGTATATCCGTTCCACACAGGGCAAGATGGTCCCTCTGTCAGCGGTTACAGAGATGAAGCAAACGGTCGCGCCGCTGAGTGTGAATCACATCGGCCAACTACCGGCCGTGAATTTTCAATTCAATTTGAATCCCGGCGTATCGCTCAGCGAGGCGACGCGGCTCATCGATCAGGCGGCCAACGAAATCGGTTTGCCGGACACTATAAATTTCAGCTATCAAGGCACGGCTGCGGCTTTCCAGAATTCGCTACGCGATCTGGGCATTCTGCTTTTGATCGCGGTTCTCATCATTTACCTTGTGCTCGGAATTCTCTACGAGAGCTTCATCCACCCCATCACGATTCTCTCGGGTTTGCCGTCCGCAGGTTTGGGCGCCTTGATCACACTGCTCCTGTTTGGAGAAGACCTGAATCTCTATTCGTTCGTCGGCATAATCCTCCTGATCGGAATCGTGAAGAAGAACGCCATCATGATGATCGATTTCGCACTCGAAGCCGAGCGTAAGGAAGGTAAATCGCCGGAAGAGGCGATCTTTGAGGGCTGCCTGCAGCGCTTCCGGCCCATCATGATGACAACCATGGCTGCCCTGCTGGGAACTCTTCCAATAGCATTTGGAACAGGAGCAGGTGGTGAAGCCCGGCGTCCTCTTGGAATCGCGGTCGTGGGCGGTTTAATTGTGTCGCAGTTGCTCACGCTCTACATCACCCCAGTGATTTACGTATATCTCGACCGGTTCAATAAGCGACGCGAAAAGAAGACTAAGACCGCCGCCGTGCCCGTTTGGCCCGGTGAAAGCAGCCTGGTTAAACAGTAGCGCCAGAGACCTTGCGCGGCGGCCCCGGTTGCAGCGGCAGATCGGGGCTTATTCATTGTTACTGTTTCAAAAGATGTTGATGGCGCGCGCTGCGAGAATGGCTATGGTTGCGAGCGAAATTACGCTCTGAATCATCATCAGTCCTTTCGCCCAGCGCGATAGAATCGGAACATCGGTAGGGGAAAACGCCGTACTCGTATTAAAAGCGAGAAACAGATAATCGACAAATCCCGGCTTCCAACCGGGGTACTTCTCAGCGAGCTGCGGCGGCAGCATCATTTGCGGGAAGAGAAAGTCTCCTTCGGTATGTAGCTTACGTATGTCCCGGCTATGCGGGGCCCCCCGCATCCAAGCGCCAATACCCGGACGCAAACACCAGGATGTTGCTGAACCAAAGAGCGACCGCTGCCCGGGCCAGTTCAGGGGGCGACTCTCGTTTGTCAGGGATCCCTGCAATGAGCGTGCCAAGGGACCATACCATCGCTACGGTCACAATCGCCGACAACAAAGTACCAAGAAAGAAGTTCAGCCGGAGACGGTCAGCCCGCTGAGCGGCTACAGTTGGAACCAGCAGAAACGCAATCGCGGCGAGCGGTAACCAGTTTGGGCCGACGGTCAGACGCTCCGGCAATGCCATGTACGACCGCCAGTAGCAAGAAGTGCAATGACTGCCGGCCATCGTGAAACAGAGGCTTTTCTATCTATGCTGTCTTGAATCGGTGACGATGACACTTCCTAGCCGAGTGTACATGGAGTGTCATACGGTATGGCCTTCCGCTTCTTTCGCTAAAGACGTATACTAGCGGACATTCCTTAAATGAGATCGTTCGCTGCAAGAGCTGGTGTTCCGGCCGTCGTGCTAGCTTTCGCCTTTTTCATCCGCCCGTTGCAAGCCGAGGAATTGTCTCTCGACCAGGCCGTCAGCCTGGCGCTTCAACACAATCTCGATGTCATGAACGCTGCGCTCGACATTTCGAAGGCAAAAGATCGATCTTCAGCATTCCGAAGCACCTTCTTTCCTAAATTCTCTCTTTACGTACTTGGGTCGGAGCAGTTGACACCTATTAACATCACGATTCCGAAGGGAAGTCTCGGGACATATCGAGTGATCGGTGACCTTCCAGGATATGACGTTAAGTACACCACGCCTGCCGAGCCAACCGGCTTCGTATTTGGTCGGGTGTCACAGCCGCTTTCCGGGTTGTACCGGACCAAACTCAATTCGAAAGCACTGAACGTTTCTACTCTCTTAGCACAGCAGAAACTCCGCGCCAAGCGCCAGGACATCGTCCGCGATGTCAAACAGGTCTATTACGGCATTGAGCAAGTTGAAAGCTCTCGTCAAGCGATTACGGAAACGGTCGGGCTCTACAAGGAAGTGGAGCGGCTCACAAATGATTATGTTTTGAAGCAAACGGCACTCGAGGCGGACCTGCTCCAGTCACAGGCTTCTCTTGCAGACGCGGAACAATCCGACTTATCGCTGGCCAATCAGGACGCTAAGTTGAAAGAACAATTAAATGATCTAATGGGCCGCGACGTACTTACTGAGTTCAACGTCCGTCCGATGAGTGAGCAAGCGACAAGCTCGGTCATAGATCTGCCGGCGGCACGACAAAAAGCGCTCGCGCATCGTCCTGAAGTCGAACAGGCACAACTTAAAGTTTTGCAGTCGCAAGAAGAACTGCGCGCTAAAAAGGCCGAGTACATACCCGATATTTCCGCGGAGTTCAATGCCTTCTCGCTCCTGAACTACAATGCGTTTCTGCCGACCGGCTCTTATAGCATCGGACTAAGCCTGACCTGGGAGCCTTTCGATTGGGGCCGTAAGAAGAATGAGATGGCGGAAAAGCGTGACACGATCTCACAGGATAAAAACACACAAACATCAACGGAGCGGAAGGTAATCATGGACGTCGACGATAAATACCGGCAAATACAGCAGTCCTTGTCTAAGCTCCATGCCGCACAGATTACGCAGCGGGCTGCGGCTGAGTCGCTGCGAGTAGACAAGAATCAATACGAGGTTCACGCAGCGCTTCTAAAAGTGGTTTTACAGGCAGAAACAACACTGGCCCAAGCGAATTCGGATTACGTTCATGCCATGGCGGATTACTGGACTGCGAGGGCAGACTTCGACCACGCTGTTGGAGAGGACCAATGAAACGCATCGCTATCCTGTGTTTCACGGCCTCCATTATCTCGTGCAACCGCGAGAAAGTAACGCTCCGCAAAGATGTTACGCCAGTTACTCTCGTTTCCGTTGAAACATTTGACGGCGGCAGCGGTCAACCTTACTCGGCCTCTATTCTTCCAAATCGTCAGGTGAGTCTCGCTTTCCGTGTTACTGGCTTTGTGGAAGAAATTCGCCAGGTGCGCGGCGCAGACGGACGCACGAGAAGTATCGACATAGGCGATCTCGTTCAGCGCGGCAACACGCTGGCTCAGGTGCGCCTCAAAGACTATCAATACCAAGTCGCCCAGGCAAACGGCCAGTTGTCTCAGGTAAAGGAGAACGAATCGGCTGCCCAGGCGCAACTCCAACAGGCACAGGCTGCCGCGTTAAAAGCGTCGCAAGACTTCGCGCGAGCCGATGCTCTATACAAAAAGACATCGCTGACCAAATCCGATTACGACTCAGCGAAGGCCAATTATGACTCTACTCAGGCTCAAGTCAGGGCGGCAAAGGCTCAGATCGATGCCATCGCCGGTACGCGGAATTCTGCCCAGGCCTCTCTCGGTACGGCGAATCTTGGCCTGAACGACACATCCCTTACCGCGCCATTTGACGGTTCTATAGTGCAAAGATCGGTTGAACTCGGGATGCTTGCGGGGCCAAGCGTCTCCGCTTTTGTTCTCGCCGATATTTCGTTGGTCAAGGCCACCTTTGGTGTATCGGATATCGTTATCGCTCACCAGAAAAAAGGCTCAAAGCTGTCGGTCTTTGCGGAGGCATTTCCCAACAGACAGTTTGCGGGTTTTGTGAGCGCTCTCGCACCCGTTGCCGATTCATCCACCCGTTCGTTTCAGGTCGAGGTTACGATTCCAAATCATCGATCGTTATTGAAACCAGGTATGATCGTCTCGCTGGATCTCGGGCAGGTACCATCCCGCGGCCCAATCACGGTCGTTCCTTTGGACGCGGTCGTTCGGGATCCGGGGCAGAATTCACGCTTCGCCGTGGTATCGGTCAAGGACGATGTCGCACATCACCTTCCGGTTACTCTCGGAGAGACCTACGGCAATCGTATCGCTGTAACAGGCGTTGAGCCGGGTACCAAGGTAGTCAGCTCGGGGGCGACTTTCGTGTCGGATGGAGAAGCGGTCAAGGTGGTGCCGTGAGCGAACATCATCATCGTTCTGATGAAGAAATCGTCGCGCATACCCATAACACCGCTCGATTTTGCGTAGAGAATCCTCAGATTTCGTGGGTTTTGCTCATCGGCACGATAGCGTGGGGCATTTATGGATACGTCAACATGCCTCAGCGCAAGGATCCTGACATACCAGCGCGCCAAGCTTTGGTTGCTACGAGCTGGCCCGGCGCCAGCGCAGAAAAAGTAGAGCAGCTCGTAACGCGAACTGTAGAAGAAACAGTGGCCTCTAATTCCAATATTGCTCGAATCGAGTCTATTTCCCGCTCCAACATCTCCTACGTCACCCTCACGCTTTCCGACAAACTCAAAGACACAGGCCAGACCTTAGATGACATTGGAGGTCGTCTCGCAGCAATCAATAATCTGCCTCCAGGCGCGGGCCCGATCAATTTTCAACGCGATTTCGGCGACACCGCTACTCTTCTTCTCACCGTTGCCAGCCCAAAATCGGACGCCCGCGAGATCGATCTTCGCTCCCTGGAGATTCGACGCGTAATCGAAACCGTACGGCCGAAAAACAGGGCCGATCGCGTATCCTTAATTCTCTGCCTGCCTCTAAATGTCGACAAGCGTCTGCTCCTGCTTGCTGTTCCGCGCTTCGAGGAAGCGCTTCGAACTCTGAGGGCCGGTGAAGATAGCCGCTTGCTAGACGGACCCGGCTTCGTCGGGATTGATTTTGCCAGCCATTCGGACAATTCCGCGCTCCTCAAAGTCCTTGAGCAATTTCGCATCGATAACTTCGGAGACAGTCCGATCCATCCGGATGCCTGGGCACCTTTCGTGGTTAGAGATCCGTCTCAAATCGGCGAGTACCTGAACTCGGTCGCGGGCGACAAATACAGCTATCGCCAGCTGGATGATTTCACAGATACGATTTCCAAGGGACTGCTCGCAGTTGCACGAACCGCCGATGGACCTCCGTTAGTAGCCAAAGTTACGCGAAGCGGCATCCTCAATGAAAAGGTTTACTTGCTCTATTCGCAGGAGCGCTTGGCATCGTACGGCCTAAAGCCCGCCAGCCTTCAAAATCTTCTGAGCGCACGGAACATTACTTATCCTGGCGGACAGTTAACTGTCGGCCAGAAGAGCGTTGTGCTGAATCCTTCCGGCGAATTCAAGACAGAAACTGAAATCGGAAATGTCACGATCGGCGTAACTCCGTACGGGGCGCCTGTATATCTCCGAAATGTGGTAGATACTGTTCGCGCATATGACGATCCTCCGCAGTTCCTGAACTATTACTGCAGACGGAACGATAGTGGCAAATGGGAGCGTACACGGGCTATCTCAATCAGCATTCAGATGGGTAAAGGCGAAAAGATCGGTCGTTTTGCAAGCTCTGTAGATGTGGCGCTGGATAATCTTAGGGCACGGTTCCCGCGCGACCTGATACTCGCGCGAGCGAGCAATCAAGCTGATCAGGTCCACGAGAACGTTCACTTGTTCATGACCAGCCTGTGCGAAGCGATTGTTCTGGTCGTGGTGGTTTCTCTCATTGGCTTCTGGGAGTGGAGGTCGGCGTTGCTCATGGCGCTCTCGATCCCGATCACCCTGCTCATGACGTTCGGGATGATGCAGGTACTCGGAATCGATCTCCAACAAGTTTCCATCGCGACGCTTATCATCGCGCTGGGTTTGCTGGTCGATGATCCCGTTGTGGCCGGTGACGCTATAAAACGGGACTTGGCCTTGAATCATCTGCCGCGCATCGCTGCCTGGCTTGGCCCTACCAAGCTTGCGACCGCTATCATGTACGCCACAGTTACTAATATCGTGGCTTACCTGCCGTTCTCGTTACTAACGGGCGATACGGGTAAGTTTCTTTACTCGCTCCCGATTGTGATTGCTTGCGCCCTTATTGCATCGCGCCTGGTGTCAATGACGTTTATCCCGATGCTGGGATTTTATCTCCTGCGGCCCAGCCAGGAACTCCCGATCGAAGAACGCCGCCGGCGAGGCTTTGGAGCAGTCTATTATCGCGTCGGCAAAGCTGCAATAGATCACCGCTGGTTGACCCTTCTTATTTCTTTCGTTTTCCTTGGCGTCGGGGCGTGGCTTGCATCCGGCCTTAAGAAGCAATTTTTTCCCAAGGACCTGTCCCATCTCTTCTATATCAATATCGCCTTGCCAGAGGACGCGCCATTTTCCCTTACCAACCAGAGCACTCGCAGAGTTGAACAGATTGTCGAAGAGGCATCCTCCGAGCAGCACCGCCCCGTGGAAGCTCTTGACACGTTCGTCGGCGCCGGAGCGCCGCGCTTTTGGTATTCGCTGGCTCCCGAGTCTCGTCATGCCAATTTTGCGCAGGTAGTGATCATGATGCGCGATCAACATGACACAACACCGTTCCTGCCCCACGTGCAAGAGCGTGTCTCCAGCCAAGTATCGGGCGCTCGCATCGACGCAAGGCAGCTCGACACCGGTTCCGCGGTAGGGCTGCCTGTTCAGGTGCGGGTGTCGGGCGAAAACATAACAGCACTCCACGCCGCCGCCGAAGAGGTGAAACGAATCTTAAAATCGATTCCTCAAGCAACTGGTGTTCGCGACGATTGGGGTGAAGATCGCTTTGCGCTGCAGTTGAATATCCAACCGGATCGAGCTAACCTGGCCGGCGTAACAAACCTGGATGTGGCCCACGCCTCGGCCGGCGGAATGAACGGCGATCAAGTGGCTGTGCTGCGGGAAGAAGACAAGCAGATTCCCATAGTGGCTCGCCTTCGTACCGACGAGCGTGCTCGTCTCGATGAAGTTCAGAATCTCTACGTTTACTCGAGCTCCGGTACCCAGAAGGTGCCTCTGGGCCAGGTATCCAACATCGGCTACGGGCTGCAGCAGGAGGTGATTCGGCGACGCAATCAGTTCCGCACGATTACCGTGTCAGCGTCGCCGCAGGAAGGAACGCTAGCCTCCGATATCATGAAGCGCGCCCACCCGGGGCTGGACAAGTTGCGTGGCCAGCTGCCGCCCGGCTACCGGCTGGAAATTGGCGGCGAAGAAGAGAAACAGAAGGATGGCTTTCGTGAACTTGGTGTTGTGCTGCTGATCTCGTCAGCCGCAATTTTCCTCGCTTTGGCTTTTCAGTTCAAGAGTGCGATCAAGCCCTTCATTGTTTTTGCCGCGGTCCCTTACGGGGCGGTGGGCGCGTTGATCGCGCTTTGGGTTATGAATTCGCCCTTCGGCTTCATGGCATTTCTGGGCGTCGTCAGTTTAGTTGGCGTGATTGTGAGCCACATTATTGTGCTCTTCGATTTCATCGAAGAGATGCACGCGAAGAACGAGCCGCTCGAGCAAGCGCTTCTGGACGCAGGCATCATGCGGCTGAGACCCGTCCTGATCACAGTGGGCGCGACGGTGATTGCTCTTTTTCCGCTGGCGATACACGGAGGACCGCTTTGGGAACCCATGTGCTATGCGCAAATAGGGGGTTTAACCACCGCGACTTTTATTACCCTGCTGCTCGTGCCGGTGATCTATTCCATCTGCGTCCTGGATCTGAAGATCGTCCGCTGGGAGCCAGCGGAGGTCTCGCCGCCTAGTCTTGGTCTCTAGCTAGCTAACGGGAACGCCACCGCAACTCGCAAATCTGGCTGGCTCGACCGCCCAGCTTCTCGTCCACTACGAATTGCAGAAAGCGTTTCATCCTTGACGCCCGCATGAAGCCGGGGCTGGCGAGGATGCGCCCAAGCTCTCGTCTCACCGCGCCTGGAGTCGGCCGACGACGGCTTGCCGCCTGGCTCGATGGACGCGGTCCGGACGTCAAGTTCCTGAACGGTAATAGCGTTCCTTTTCCCATATCATCTCCACAAAGGCAGGAAGAAGGGGCCCACCGTAACCGGGAATGCCCCCGCAACTATCGCTTAGAACATCTCGCCGTAACCTAACAGTTTCTGGAGACCACCTTTCAAAATGTCGATCAACCCCTGTCGCGCGATGAAGTCTCGATACAGGATGTGGGCTATTCTTTCCCCTTCCTGAATTGCGCGGGGGGGGCGGCGGAAGGATCGCCGCCAGCTCATTCGGGATGATCTCGTTGGTCAACATCTCGTACATGGATTCCGTGCGCGGGTCCGAGCCTGCGGTATTGAGAGGTTCCAGTTGCCCTTTGGTAGTTGTATGGTCGTAGAACTCCTTTTGAACCGTGGCCGGGAGGAGACGAGTGGTAAGGGCGCCCACCGATCTGCCCGGGCGCCACCATACTTACTATCTCTATACGGTGCGGATCACTCAGAAGGCGGGATTCGACCGCCGCTTTTTCATTACGCAGCGCTCCATTTGCGAATCACTGCGGCAAGGCGGCGAGCCCTTCTGAGCAAGCCTGTTTTTCCATATAGCCGGGCAGGCACGCCGCGGAACTCGTGACGGCCCTGCCATCGAAACCGGTAGTCGTTGCCGAATTCCCCATGGTCGTGCTGTCGCCATCGATATGCTTATCTCGACAGCCCTCGCTGTTGTTCTCGGCCGCGCACATCGTTCACTTCTCGATCGTCTGATCGTCCTTCTCCCAAAGCTTGGTCTTCCTGCCTGGGACGAGCTCGTGCCTCCTGCAGGGCTGCTCTTCGACGCGCTAAAAGATATTGAGCTCCATCGAGGGGGCTCGCTTCAATATCGTGGTAGTTACCGCACCTGGCAAACCTGTTTTCCTTCAAACCCCTTTGCCGACGCAATTGGACGCAGCCCTTACCCTGTTGCGAAGCTGCATTGAATCCCAAGAGTGCGTCACTCCTGGTCATTTGAAACGAGCTTATGCACGGACTGGTGTTTGATCTCGGGGCGGAACGTTTCTACGAGCCGGGGTGGCATGCCCGGATGGCGTGGTTCGCTACCGGTCTAAAGCGAGGATCTGTAGTGTCGCTCATGGTTTAAACCCTCGGAGATCTGGCCTCGCATTCTTAACTCGATGCTCGATTATGTAACCGAGCATGAAAGCCGGGTGACAATAGATTCTCCTGTCATCATCGCGTTTCCAGGACCGATCGGACAGAATCAGGAGATTTTGCAGGCGCCTACCGTAGCTGGCTCGGGAAGCTCTGAATTTGATTTGCCGCGTACGCTTGCTTCGAGAACCGGACGGCACGTCACCGTGCTCAACGACGTTTCTGCGGCTGCTTGGCGGATCGCCCAGCAGACCAGAGCTCGCCGGTTTGCGGTTGTTACGGTCAGTAGCGGCATTGGTAGCAAGATTTTTGACCGCTGCCACGCTTCAGGGGTCCTCGACCAGCCTCCCTATGCCGGAGAAATTGGTCATGTGGTTGTGGACGATGGCCCCGATGCACCGACCTGTGATTGCAGCGGCAAGGGACATCTCGGCGCGATCGCCTCCGCCCGCGTCTCGCACGCAGAGATGCTTTTCGGTCTCAATCTTGACGCTCTCTTCATTTGCACTGCCCCCGGGACTCGTGGGCCAATAGAAATGCGCTGCATCGAAGCCCGGTTACCGTTTTATGTTGAAAAGCCCGTCGGTATCTCGACCGATGCGTGCCAAGGGGTTGCTCGACGTCTGGAGCATAGTCCGGTTTTGAATGGCGTGGGCTACATGAACCGATACCGGCGCTCGATTCAAAAGGCAGAGGCTATTCTAGGGACGACATCCGTCATCGGCTTTTCTGCGCATTGGGTGTGCAAGCGGTATGGCGTTCCCTGGTGGGAAATTGAAAGAGACTCAGGCGGCCCGCACAACGAACAGGCGACTCACCTGTTTGACCTCGTTCGTTTTCTGATCGGCGAGGTTCACTTTGTGAAGAGTATATTTGCCGGAAATTCCCGTGCTTCCACAGCACTGGGGTGCGAAGGCAATATCCCCGGCACTTGCTTTTACTCATGCGATGGTAACGGAAAAGACATCGGAATTCGCGTTTTTGCCGGGACGGGAAGCGTGGTGCTTTCAGGTTGGAACTTTTGTTTAACCGAGAACACGACCGTATCAGCGGAGCGAATGAAGAAGATATTTTTCTGGTCGAGACGAAAAACTTTTTGGCCGCCGTTCGTCTGTGCGATCCAACTCTCGTAAAAAGCGATTTTCGCGATGCTTTCAAGACGCAAGCCGTAATGGACGCTGTTCGCAGCAGCAGCGAGCAAATCGACTAGGCGGAAGAGTTGAGCATGATCCCATGACATCCAAGCTCGGAGGTGGAGAAATGAATCACGGTGCCCTCATCATGGCTGGTGGTCGTTCGGAGCGCATGAGAGCAGGTGGATGCAAGACGCACAAGGCCCTCCGTACCATCGGTGAAACACCTCTTATTTTCCACAACCTCAAGACGCTATTCTCTTTCGGTTTCCGTGATGTCTGGATCGCAGTAAACCAATGCGAGGAGCAACTCCTTCGGTACATTGACAGCCTGGCCGCCTTCGCCGCCAGCCAGCATGCCACCCTGAGAATTCTGCGCGAAGCAAAACCATTGGGTACGGTCGGGGCCGCCGGACTTCTGGCTGGTATTGCGCAGAATGTTCTCGTGGTGAATGTCGATAACATGAGTGATCTGGACTTGCGCGCGTTCTTGGACTTCCATTTAGAAAGCGCGGCGGTTTTGACTGTTGCAAGCCACCAAGAGCCCTTTCGCATTCCGTTTGGGCAACTCGCGATATCCGGTGCGCAAGTCACGGCTTATAAGGAGAAGCCACTTCTGTCCGTTACGGTTTCAAGCGGTGCATATGTTTTAGATCGCCGTGCGATGCTAGCCATTTCCCCGGGCGAAAGGGTTCACGCTCCGGACCGGATAAACGCTCTTCTTGATGCCGGCGAACAAGTCTCTTGCTTCCAACATGAAGCATGGTGGATCGATATAAATGACGAAGATTCCTTGGCTCGTGCAGAAGCAGCCCTCGAACCTGACTCCTCAATGCTAGTCGCAGCGTCCGCCTAGGCGAACCCTTCGTCATGCCGACATGGCTGGTTACCGGCGCGCAGGGGCTCGTCGGGCGAT
Source organism: Terriglobia bacterium (assembly GCA_963757345.1). Taxonomy (GTDB): domain Bacteria; phylum Acidobacteriota; class Terriglobia; order Bryobacterales; family Bryobacteraceae; genus Bog-105. The sequence continues at coordinate 799,774 of CAVWRP010000021.1, forward strand.
ACGTAGTATCTGCGATTCTGAAGGGTCGTTCCGATATACGAGTAGTCGGAATCGGCAGGTCGAAATACCAGAAGAGCACTTTTTCCCGCTCAATTACGGGCCCGAGGGGTCCGTAATTGCTCCTCTTCCACCCGACTTAGAAACGGCCTTCGGAAGCCCACGCTTTGTCTATTTTGAAGCCGATATCTTGGACTCCGCAAAGATGGTGACGCTGCTCACACAAATTCGTGCCGATGTAATCCTGCATTTGGCGTCGGGACTGCGTGATGACGCTCGGGGGCAGCTTTTCGAAACGAACGTCGAGGGCACAGCACGTCTTTTCGAGGCGGTTGCGAACATTTCCCAATACTCTCCCATCATCATTTTCGGCTCTTCGGGCGGCGTTTACGGAGGAGCATCCGCCGAGCAGCTTCCCCTGCCAGAGACTGCCTGCTGTAATCCGGTCGATGACTATACAGTCAGCAAACTTTCTGCCGAGCTTATCGCTCGAATGCTCGCCCGACGTTTCGAGTTACGGCTGAGGATCGCACGTATTTTCAATGTTCTTGGTCCGGGACAGGACGAACGGCATCTCGGCGGCCAGCTCGCTCTCGATTTGATGCGCTTTAAGCGAGGGCGCCGGGAGGACATTTGTCCTCGGACCGATCACCCCGACGCGTGATTTCATCGATGCAAGAGATGTCGCGAACGGTCTCCTCATCCTCTGCGACGAGAGTGCTCCGGATGGCATTTACAACCTTGGGAGCGGTTGTGAAAGGTCAGTCAAGGACCTGCTGGAGGCGTTCTTTGACGCTAGCGGCTGCCGTGTTCCCGTTACACTCGATCCGTCGAGGCATTCGGTCGTTGCCAGGCATTTCGCTGATATCAGCCGTCTCCGGGCGCTTGGTTTCCGTCCGCAGATGACAGTATCAGCCAGCGCTCGCGCGGTTTGGACTTATTATGAAAGCATCTGGGGAGACTCCGGGGTGCGGGGTTGATCGCGCAACATGATAAGCCCGGGCGATCACCAATTAACCACTAATGGCCCTGAAAATCGTGCAGGTCGGCGAGCCTGTTCTTCGCCAAAAAGCGCGCGCCTTAACAGTTGCGGAGATTCGCAGCCATAGCACGCAGCGGCTCATAGAGGAAATGCGTGAAACGATGTACAAGGCACCCGGTGTAGGTTTAGCGGCGCCCCAAATTGGCGAATCCATACAACTCGCCGTGATTGAGGATAAGGCCGATTACGTCAAGGATGCCGATCCGAGCATACTGCAGGAACGCGAGCGTCGGCCAGTGCCGTTTCACGTGATTGTCAACCCCACGATCTCGTTGTTAGGTCCGGCAGAAATTGAATTCTTCGAGGGATGCCTTAGTCTGGTCGGCTTCACTGCGGTGGTGGCTCGCGCTCGCAGTGTTCGAGTTGAATGCCTGGATCATCTTGGCAAGCCCCAGGTTATCGAGGCGTCAGGCTGGTACGCTCGCATCCTTCAGCATGAGGTCGATCACTTGCGGGGCACCGTTTATATCGACCGGATGCAGCCGCGCACCTTCACAGGCATGGACAATTTCAATCTTCACTGGAAGGAAGCTCCCATGCCCGAAATTCGCAGACTGCTAACTAGTGGCGGGCCGGATCTCAGCTCGTAATCGCTGGCAGGTCTGCCGCGGCGGACTCAGACGTCCAGATTCCGAACGTCCAGAGCGTTCTCTTCAATAAACTTGCGCCGGCTCTCGACATCCTCGCCCATCAACGTAGAAAAGACTGGTTCAGTCTCTGCATAATCTTTGAGATCGACCCGAAGCAATGTGCGTGTCTCAGCGTTCATTGTCGTCGACCAAAGCTGCTCGGCGTTCATCTCCCCCAGGCCCTTATAACGTTGTATGTTCACTTCGCGCATACCCTCACTCTTCACCTTGCTAAGCAAATCGCGCCAGTTTTCGACCGCTTCGCGGTTTGCATCCTTTAGAAGGGTAAAAGGCGGCATGTTCCAGCGGGCAACCTGCTTTACAATTGCGCGCAGCCGCCGAAACTCGGGCAACGTCAGGAACTCGGTGTTGATCATCCGAATAGCATTGGTCGGATCGCGGTATCCGACCATCCAGGCCGAGTGCTCTTCCTCCCGCTCCACGATGACTTCCAGCTTCGCGCTGCGCAACCGATCGGCCAGGATCTTCACACTTTCTTCGTTCTGCAGGTCCGTCTTTGCATCGATAGGCAGGCTCACATCGGCCAGCACGTCCACCACACGAGAATCGCGTACGCGCCGTTCCAGCCGTTGTCCAATCAACGCCAGCTCGTCAAGCGACATCAGAAAATTGCGCAGCTCCGTGCCCTCGATCTTGGTCGGCTCCGGACCCGAGGAGGGGCCCAGTTCCACAGCCAGATTCTCGGTAGCACGCCTCAGAATTTCGCGAGTAAATTCTTTATCATCCTTGATGTACTTCTCGCTCTTGCCTTTCTTGATCCGATAAAGCGGCGGTTGCGCTACGAACACCTTTCCGCGCGTGATGAGCTCTTGCATATGGCGGAAGAAGAACGTTAGCAACAGCGTACGGATGTGCGAGCCGTCCACATCGGCGTCCGTCATGATGATGATTTTTCCGTAACGCAGTTTGGCGAGATCGAAATCCTCGCCCTTGCCGATTCCGGTGCCGATGGCTGTAATCATGGCGCGGATTTCTTCGTGCCCCAGCATTTTGTCGTAGCGCGCTTTTTCGACGTTGAGAATCTTGCCCTTCAGCGGCAGAATCGCTTGATAGCGCCGGTCGCGACCAGACTTCGCCGTGCCTCCCGCCGATTCACCTTCGACCAGGAACAACTCACACCGATCCGGATCCCGCTCCTGACAATCGGCGAGCTTGCCAGGCAAACCGCCTGAATCCAGTGCCCCTTTCCGACGGGTTAGATCACGTGCCTTCCGAGCCGCTTCGCGCGCACGAGCCGCGTCGATCGCCTTGCTGATAATTTTCTTGGTGACCGCCGGATTCTTGTCGAAAAACTCGCCGAGCCGCTCGTTTACGAGCTGTACGACGTGGCCCTGGATATCGGAATTTAGCTTTCCTTTGGTCTGTCCTTCGAACTGCGGCTGAGGAAGCTTGACATTTATGACTGCGGTAAGACCTTCCCGAACATCGTCTCCGGTAAGATTCTCCTTCGCATCCTTCGCCAGACCCGACGATTGAGCGGCCGCGTTTACCGTTCGTGTCAGCGCGCTGCGAAAACCGCTCAGGTGCGTGCCGCCATCCACGGTGTTGATGTTATTGGCGAAACTGAAGATCGTTTCTGAATAAGAATCGTTGTACTGCAGCGCTACTTCGATGCTGATCTGCCCGCCGTTCGGAAGGTCCCGTTCTCCTTCAAAGTGAATCGGTTTCTCATGGAGTACGGATTTTCCACGATTCAAATGCTTGATAAATTCTGCAATGCCGCCACTATAGAAAAACTCCTCTGAGCGAATGTTTTCTGCGCGCTCGTCAGTGAGAGTGATCTTGAGGCCTTTGTTAAGAAATGCAAGCTGCCGGAGGCGCACTGCGAGTGTGTCGAAGTTGAACTCCGTCACATCCATGATCGTCGGATCGGCTTTGAAAGTGATTTTGGTCCCAGTCTTATTTGACTTCCCGGTTTGCGCCAGAGGGCTCTTCGGAATGCCGCGTTCGTAGTCCTGCTCCCAGGTTCCTTTGTTTCGCCAGATTTCAAGATGCAACGTTTCGGCCAGTGCATTGACACAGCTCACGCCGACGCCATGCAGGCCACCCGATACCTTGTACGTATTCGAGTCGAACTTACCGCCCGCATGGAGCTTCGTCAATACGACCTGCGCTGCTGAAACCCCTTCTTCCGCATGAATGTCTACCGGAATACCACGGCCGTTATCGACAATCGTGATCGAATTGTCGATATGGATCGTTACGGCGATCTCGTCGCAATGCCCAGCCAACGCTTCGTCAACAGAGTTGTCTACAACCTCATACACGAGATGGTGCAAACCCAGTTCGCCGGTCGAGCCGATATACATGGCCGGACGTAGACGAACCGCTTCTAATCCCTCCAGGATCTTAATACTGGTTGAATCGTAACTTTCGTTTCGAGGTACTGTGGACATATTCTCCTGGTCCTCCGTTGTCGGGAGGACCTTTCCTTGCTAACCGTCTTTTATCGCCGCCTTCGCCGGCTGATCTCTCAGATACGCATCGGCATCACTACATACCGGTACACCGTATCGGGCGTGCCTGCGTGTGGCCGTAACTCTCCGGCGCTGTTGGAATCCTTGAAGCGGAACTCTACTTCTTGCCCGTCGACAGATCGTAAGAAATCCAGCAGATACTGCGCGTTGAATCCTATCTCAACGTCCTCCCCTCCGTACTCCACAGGAATGGTTTCCTCGCTCTCCCCTGTTTCCGAAACGGAAGAATGAACCTTGATCTCGCCTTTGACTATTTGAATACGAATAGCTCGGGATCGCTCATCCGCAAACTGGGCCACCCGTTCGATGGCAGATTTGAACTCGTCTCGCTGCAGTACCACGGCGTGCGGATGTTCCTTCGGAAGTACACGCTCGTAGTCCGGAAAATTCCCTGTGAGTTTGCGACTCAGCAACAACCGCTTGTCAATCCGGAAGAATAAGTGATTGTCGTTGCCTGAAAATTGGACCGGCTTGCTGCTATCATCGCTTGCCAGTTTCTGAATCTCGTTCATGGCCTTTTTAGGTAAGAGCGCGCGATAGGAGCCCGCGAGACCGGGCAGGTTGATCGTTTTTTCGAGCAGCGCCAGACGGTGGCCGTCGGTCGCGACCATAACCAAGCCCGTTTCCTTGAGGATCAGAAGGGCGCCGTTCAGGGTGAAGCGGGATTCTTCCGCCGAGATCGCGAAAATTGTCCCGGCAATCATTTGTGCGAGGACGCTCAGTGGGATTTCCGCCAGGGTATCCGGCATTTCCGGCAGCTCCGGAAAGCTCTCGCGAGACATGCCGGCAATCCGGGTTCGCGACCGGCCGCACACAAAGCTCGCCCATTGGTTCTCGGCCTGTTTTACCTGCACATCGGCGTCGGGCAGAAGCCTCACATAGTCAAGGAGTTTACGGGCGGGAATAGTACCCGATCCTTCCCGCTTTATCCTGGCGGGGCAAGAGCACCGAATTCCGAGCTCCAGATCCGTCGCCGTTAACCAGACCTGGTCGTGATCTGTTTCCACAAGAATGTTCGAAAGGATCGGAATGGTCGTCTTCCTCTCGACAACTCCCTGAGTGAGCCCGAGCTCGCGTACAAGATCTGACTTGCTGACCGAAAATTCCATATGGATGCTTTTACGAAAGGTCCTTAGTCTGATGGCACTCAGGTTTCTCCTAGCTTAGTCTCTAAAAGCTATCAGAAGAGAACCGTATTAATAGGCGTTGTGGAAATGTTGAATTCCTTCTAAATTATAGCAAAAACTATAGCTTGCGTCCATGGAGACCTGTGGAATACCTGGTTACGAAATCTGCAAAATCACGCCCGCTATGGTAGATGGCACAGCCACCCACAGACTTCATTCCGGGTGGGATGTGGAAAAATCCAATAACTCTATTCAAGTGAGTCAATTAACCTCTGGATAATGCTGTTGAGATCGTCATCCTTTTGGCGCAGATCCTCAATTTTCTGAATCGAGTGCAAAACAGTGGTATGGTGTTTCCCGCCGAAATAGCGGCCAATCTCAGGAAGTGACGCGCGCGTCAACTCCTTGACCAGGTACATGGCGATCTGGCGAGGGTAGGTGATCTGGCGCGTGTTGCTCTTGATCTTTAACTGCGCCGGCTGTAAGTCAAAATGCTCGGCGACCGTTCGCAGAATCGACTCAACGCTTACCTTACGCTCCGGAACCCCATTCAGATGTTTGAGCGTCTGTTGCGCCATCGCTAGCGTGATGGGCTGCGCAGTCACCGACGAGACGGCAATCAGCCGTGTCAGTGCACCTTCCAGTTCGCGTACGTTCGATTTTGTCTTCGTGGCGATGAAAATCCGGACGTCCTGAGGGAGTTTCACGCCCTCGGCCTCGGCCCGCTTATCGAGGATCGCCATCTTTGTCTCGAGATCCGGCGGCTTGGACATCTACCATCAAGCCCCACTCGAACCGGGAGCGTAGACGCTCCACAAGACCAGGAAGTTGATTGGGAGCGGAGTCGCTCGAAATGACGATCTGCTTGCGGTGGTCGTAGAGTTCGTTGAAGGTATGAAAGAACTCCTCCTGCGTTCGTTCCTTGCCCGCAATCACATGGATGTCGTCGATGAGCAGGATGTCCGCGGAACGATAGTGGCGATGGAACAGAGACATCCGGTCGAGCTTAATGGACGAAATCATCTCATTCATGAAACGCTCGCTGGACGTGTAAACTACGTTGAGCCCTGCGAAATTGTCGAGCAGGCAGCGCCCGATGGCATGCATCAGGTGGGTCTTCCCGATGCCCACACCCCCATAAATGAACAGCGGGTTGTAGCTGCGCGACGGCATCTTGGCAACCGCCTGGGCGGCTGCATGAGCAAGCTGATTTGATGCGCCCACAACGTAGGTATCAAAAGTGAGCCGCGGATTCAACCAGGCAGCGGTGCTCTCGAAAAGAGGTTCAGCCGGCCCGCCTGTAGCGTACGGGACGAAAGCCGCCGTCTTTGGAAAGCCGTTCGCAACAGCGGCGGCTGACAAGGCTTCTATCTCGTAATGAACACGCCGGACAGGAAGGCTCAATTCCTGTACCGCCGTCCGTATGTGCGAAGCGTATTCCTGCCGGATCCAGGCTTCGGTGGTTTCATTCGGAACGCGCACGGTTAATTCGCCATCATGAAGCGACGCGAGTTCGGTTTTAGCGATCCAGTTTTCGAACGCACCGTCCCCTAGCTTGGTAGCCAGCCAGCCTTTTATTTGATCCCAAGGGTCCCTCGACACCGCGGCACTCCTTCACTTCCGACGAACGCAAAAATTCCCACATCTTTTCCACTTCTGTGGAAAAGATACAGGACTCCAGTGTTTAAGGCTGAGCTGCTGCGCGTGGGCAGCCAACTGAAATTAGGGGGAGCTTTCCGTTCTCGGCAGACTCAGTCTAGCACAGGATCCAGATTTTGGAAGATAAATATGAATACACCGTAAGCGATTGATAATGAATAACTTAATTTGCTTGACACAATCCCGAAAGTCCTAATTAGGAACCCGCTGTCTGAGCTTTGACCAGACTAAATTCCTCCATTGCAATCACATGAATTGACTTCAGAACAAGATCATTCGAGAATGTGAATTGGATCCGATGCGGGAGTAACTCAGCTGGTAGAGTGCAACCTTGCCAAGGTTGATGTCGCGGGTTCGAATCCCGTCTCCCGCTCCATAAAACCAATAACTTAGAAAACCCAGTTTCCTGGATGAGCGGCTTTGGCATCGCAGTTGGGCTAAGAGCCAGATTTAGGTTTCTTACGCGAACCCGGAGCTCGTGGACCGTCAAGCGCACTGCCCTTCTGTTAGCAATTGTGCTGGGTGGCTTCCAGGCTCCCCGTATTCGAGCATCGTTTTCTTCAGAACCGGACACGATGGCGCAGATCGCCGATGACATGCTTCGATTGAACGAAGGCCATCCCCACGGCGTTCCTTCCGATTGGGGCTTCTACGCCGGGCCTCGCATCTCAGATGGCAACCATGCCGACACTTCCTGTGCAAAGGGCAGTCCCTGCAGAGCGATAGATTATTGGGGAACAGTTTATATTGACGCTAATGGCAGTCCTTCACGAAACACCAGGGTGAATGTAAGAAATTGCCAGGCGTTCTGGCTGAACAGTTCCACTCACGCATGGACCAAGTGGGGTCCCGATACGTCCTTCCAGGGCGTGGAGGATTATCCGGAAAAATTTGACGGACCCTCGACTCCGACTAACTTAAGGACAGAGCCGGACAAAACGATGTCGATCCTGCCGGCCAGTGGCAAGACCACGCACTTCTACGGCCCTTACCCCCGCATTCCAATCGACCCGGCTCACTTTGCAGGCGTTGTGAGCGTTTGCGAAATGAGACTCATTCTTGACAATCCGACCGGCCCGGATGATCGAGGCATCGCCAAGTTCCTTGGGAATGTCGGAGGTGACTTTTATCCGAGTACGACCGGGGCGGGCATCCTGAACAATCCCGGTATTGCCGGCGGGAAGTTTAAGTACATCACAAAGGACTGGAGATCGTTCGCCATGACGACCCTCACCGAAACGGAACTCAAGAGCAACCCGCCAGCACTCAGTTTGCCTGGCGATGCACCATGATTCGACTTTGCCGGGGCGACGTGGGCGAAATCGGAATCGCGGCCAGTCACGGAAAGCAGCCGCTGCGATGGGCGTAACCTCAAATTTGCATGCGATTTCCGGAATGGGTCGTTCCGATGGCCGCTACGCTGACTCAGGAGCGCTTTACCGGGCCGGAGTGGATCTTCGAGCGCAAGTACGACGGGATCCGTCTGCTCGCATTCCGCGAAGGCAGCACGGTGCGACTTTTTTCGCGCAATCAGTTGCCACAGAATCTCCCTGCCATCGCTGAGGCGATCGGCGCTTTGCCCGCAGACCGGATCATCCTGGATGGCGAGGTCGATTGGGGTGGTCGCAACGTCCAGTATCACGTTTTCGACATCCTCTGGTTCAATGGACGCGACTTGATGTCGTTGCCGCTCATGGAGCGCCGAGCCGTCTTGCACGATCTAGGGCTGCGCCCGCCGCTGCACGCGGTCGCGGAGATTACGGGCGAGAAGCCTTGGGAGCAGGCTTGTCGCGAGAGCTGGGAAGGCGTGATCGCCAAGCGCCGCGATTCGCTCTACGAACAACGCCGGTCTCCATATTGGCTTAAGATGAAATGCGAAGCGTCTCAGGAACTGGCGATCGGCGGCTTCACCGATCCGCAGGGCGAACGCCGTGGGCTCGGCGCGCTGCTGCTCGGCTACTTCGAAGGTGGGGACTTCGTCTTCGCCGGTAAGGTGGGCACCGGCTTCGACACGAAGCAGTTGATTGGGTTGCGTGCCCGCCTCGACGAAATCGAAATCGCCCAAAGCCCCTTCACCAAAGCAGTCGGCTTGCCGCGTATCCGAGCGCATTGGGTTCGGCCCGAGATCGTGGTACAGGTGGCATTCATCGAATGGACCGTCCACGGAAAGCTGCGGCACGGACGATTCTTGGGCATTCGCGAGGATAAGGCCGCGCGCGCGGTTGTGCGGGAGATGCCGTGATCACGCATCCGGAGAAGGTGATGTTTCCCGACGACGGGATCACCAAGGGCGAACTCGCCGCCTACTACGAAACGATTGCGCCATACATGCTGCCGCACTTGCGCGGACGTCCGATCACGATGGAGCGATACCATCGCGGCATTGGGACCGAAGGCTTCTTTCAGAAGGACGTGACGAAAGGCTTTCCGAAGTGGCTGGAGCGTGTCGAGGTCCCGAAGAAGGGCGGCACCGTGCATCATCCCGTTGCGAGCGATGTGGACTCGCTCCTCTGGCTGGCTAATCAGAATACCGTGACGCCGCACGTGTGGACATCGCGAGTGCCCGATTTGTTCCATCCCGACGTATGCGTGTTCGACCTCGATCCGGCGGTCGATAATCCCGCCGAGGTTCGTGCCGCTGCGCTCGAACTCCGCGATCTCCTCCGGGAACTCGGATTGCGGTCCTGGATCAAGACCTCAGGATCCAAAGGCTTTCATATCGCCGTGCCACTAGATCGCGAAGCGAAATTTGGCGAAGTCGAAACGTTCGCCCACCAGGTTGGTAAGGTGCTCGTGACCCGCGATCCTTCGCGCTTGACGCAGGAGTTTAGTAAGGCCGATCGAGGCGGCCGCATTTTGGTCGACACGGGGCGCAACGGCTATAGCGCCACCTTTGCCGCGGCCTACGCGGTTCGCGCGAAACCCGGAGCACCAGTGTCGGTGCCGTGTACGTGGGAAGAGGTGGAGCGCGGCGACGTCGCACCGCGTACGTTCACGTTACGCACGATGGCAGCGAGGGTCGCGGTGGTCGGCGACCTTTGGGCAGAGATAAACAAGCATCCGCAGTCGATTCGCGAGCGGCTATCCGTTAAGCACACGCACTAGAGTTGTCGCCGTCGCCGGTACGTACGAGCGATTGCGAAATTTTCGGTACCAATTCCTCCCTGTCAAATCATTCAGTCCGGGCATTCGATTGGGATTTGGCCTGTTCGCTTTGGAGCCGCTTTTCAAATTTTCGTTGTGCTTCGGCGACAGTGCGGTGATAGCCCTCCGGATCGATCCAGACGTCCGGGCTTTGGTCATAGCGGCGAGCCAGCTTCCCCTGCATGTCGAAATATTCGCCGTGCGCACCCAGGAAGATGTCGCAGGGCAATTCGCGAAGAATCGCGAAGGTATGATCGAAGTCTTGGGCAATGCCAGGATACGACGCCGGCTGACTGGATGTCGCGACTAAGCGATAACTATCGAGGGCTGAGAGGCCGCCGATTATGACGACGTTCAACGTCCGACCCGCATGCGAGACCTTCATCGTAAAAGTGGTGCAGCCGCGCGTGTGGCCTGGCGTTTTGTGCGCTATGAGCCTGACGCCGCCGAGGTCAATCAGGTCACCATCGTGGAGCGCGCGGCTCACGTGAACGGGCGGAAATCGCGGAAGTGCCGCGAAATCGTTGGCGCCCCCGGACTCGGCAACACTGACGTCGCCGTCCATGACCATTAGCTTTGCGCCGGTCTGATTGAGGATGGCGGCAGCGCCGGCGAGATGGTCGAAGTGAGCCTGACCGGTCAACAGAATTCTTGTATCAGCCCAACGAAAACCAAGCGTCTCGATGCTTTTGCGGATTTGCGGCGGCGAAGATTCGAGGTTCGCATTGATGAGTATGTTGCCCGCGGGTGTTGTGACGAGGAAACAAGCGAGATCCTGACTGCCAACGTAAAAAAGGTTCTCGACGATGCGAAACGGCTCCTGTGGCCTCGTCCAGGCGCTGCTGGTTTGTGCGCTTGCTAAGGACAGCCGAAGGAGCAGAGTGAGAAAAAGCGCTTTTCGCAAGGGTTCAGACCTGTAACAGGTCATTCACGACATTGCCGGCAACGTCGGTAAGGCGGAAGCGCCTCCCCTGACTCTTGTAGGTCAGCTTGGTATGGTCTACTCCGAGACAACGCAACATAGTGGCATGAAGGTCGTGGATGTCCACAGGATTCTTCGTCACGTTGTAACTATAGTCATCCGTTTCGCCGTAAGTCTGACCGGTCTTGATGCCGCCGCCGGTCATCCAGATCGTAAAGCAGCGTGGGTGATGATCACGCCCATAATTAGTGTCGGTAAGGGTACCCTGCGAGTACACGGTACGCCCGAACTCGCCGCCCCAAACGACCAGAGTGTCCTGCAGCAAGCCCCGCTGCTTGAGATCTTGGATGAGAGCAGCCGTAGGCTGGTCGGTTTGCAGGCACTGCCCTGAGATTTGCTTTGGCAGATTGTTGTGCTGATCCCAGCCGCGATGAAACAGCTGGATGAACCGGACTCCGCGCTCAGCGAGACGCCTGGCCAGAATGCAATTCGCGGCGTACGTACCGGGTTTGCGTGCATCGGGTCCGTACATCTCGAAAACCGAATCGGGCTCCTTTGAGAGGTCAGTCAATTCGGGTACCGAAGACTGCATGCGATAGGCCATCTCGTATTGCGCAATGCGGGTCGAAATTTCCGGATCTTGAAATCTATCTTCATTCAGCGCGTTTAATTTATCCAGATCGTCCAGAAAGCGACGACGTAACGCCGCATCGTAACCCTCGGGATTCGAGAGATAGAGAACAGGATCGTGGCCGGAGCGGAACTTCACGCCGGCATACTTAGTCGACAGAAAGCCGCTATTCCACATGCGGTCCGCCAGGGCCTGCGTGCCCGCTACGTCACCCTGCGAAACCATTACGATGAAGGCGGGCAGGTCCTTGTTGTCGCTTCCGAGACCGTAGGCAATCCATGAGCCTATGCTTGGCCGTCCAGCGAGCTGAAATCCGGTTTGGCAGAAAGTCACCGCCGGGTCGTGGTTAATCTGCTCGGTCTGAACCGACCTCACGATGGCAAGATCATCAACGACCTTGGCAGTGTGAGGTAATAACTCGCTAAGCCATGTTCCAGTCTCACCGTGTTGCGCGAATTTGAAGATAGAGGGAGCTGTCGGGAATTTCGCCTGGAACGCGCTCATGCCAGTGAGACGCTGGCCCATGCGAATCGAATCCGGGAGGTCGGAGCCGCGCCGCTTCTGCAGACCGGGCTTGTAATCGAATAAATCGATTTGCGAAGGGGCTCCATGCTGAAACAGATAAATGACTCGTTTGGCTGTAGGCGGGAAATTGGGGAAACCTGAAGTTACACCCAGATCATCTGCCGAGGCCAGATCATTGGACAAAAGACTCGAAAGCGCTGCTACTCCGATGCCGGTAGCACTACGGCCGAAAAAATGACGGCGCGTCTCAAGAAGTTTATGGTGTTGAATAGCGTCCGGCTTCATCCAGGTCGTTACTCCTTGGTAATTGTCTCGTCCAAGTTAAGCATGAGACTCGCTGTGGATGCGTAGGCCGCCAGATCCAGGGGGTTGAGCCTCGCATCGGCGGGCGATTCCCCCTGATGCAAATAGGACGCGGTCTTCGCCGAATCCGAAAAATAATCCGAATGGACTTCGAGATCATTCCGCAACACCGTCAGTTCCGCATCAGTTGGATAACGTGCCAGAATAAGGCGGAAACCATAACGTAATCGCGAATCGCGCGTGCGGCCGCCTTCTCTTAACATGCGTTGCCCGATAAACCGTGCTGCTTCCAGAAATTGCTCATCGTTCATGAGGTTAAGCGCCTGCAGAGGCGTGTCGGTGCGATTGGCTCGCACTGAACACTCCTCTCGCGTTGAGGAGTCAAAGTTAAGCATGGCAGGAGGTGAAGTGGTTCTCTTCCAGTATGTGTAAACACTGCGGCGGTAGAGATCAGCTCCGTGGCCTTGATCGTAATCCGTACCCTGCATGCCTATCTCTTTCCATAAACCGGCTGGCTGATACGGCTTGACGGAGGGACCGCCTGCCTTTTCGACAATCAGACCAGCTGCAGCGAGAGCCTGGTCCCGGATCATCTCGGCAGGCAGTCGCACGCGGGGACCGCGCGCAAGGAGACGATTATCCGGATCTTGGCGAATGGCCTCGGCCGAGCCCCTCGACGACTGACGGTAGGTTGCACTGGTCACAATCAACTTCTGCAGCGCCTTCACATCGAAGCCACTGTCTACAAATCCGGTGGTGAGCCAATCGAGCAATTCGGGATGAGACGGCCATTCTCCCTGACTGCCGAAATCCTCAACAGTCTTAACAATACCCGTTCCAAAGTACATCTGCCAAAAACGGTTTACGGTCACGCGGCCAAACAGAGGATTGGAGGGGTCAATCACCCATTCGGCAAAGCCGAGACGGTTATTGGGGGAATTCGATGGTAACGGATTGAGCGCGGCCGGTACGCCCGGCTGCACCAACTCGCCCGGCTTGTCATAAGAGCCTCGGATTAGAAGGTGAGTGGCGCGCCGGTCCGGAATATCCTGCATGACCATGACGGTCGGGAAAGTGCGTTCGAGCCCCTGCCTCTCGGTATCGAGCGCGATCTGCTTGTTCCAGGCTTCGCGAAATCTGGCTGGGGCGGCGGTCTCAAGAAAAGACCATCGCAGGATGTTTCGCTCGGCTGCATTCCGGGAAGCAGGAGGTTTGGCCGCGATGGTCGAAAGTGAATCTGCATCAGACAAGGCCGCGATCTGGTCCCGCGAAAGCACCGTTGAATAGAGTCGAACGCCGCCGATCATGCCGTGAAATCGACGTTCCGGGCCCCAGCCCGCTCCGACGCGGATCGGGACATGAAACGAACCGCCGGCATTGCGATATGGGCGGTACAAAGTGTCCATCAGGACTTTGGTTTTGGCTGGCCGGCCATCGATGTACAACTGGACGCGTCCCGCCATTTTTGAGCCATCGTAAGTGGCTGCAAGGTGATACCAACGATCCGGCAAAAGTTGTTCTTCCGATTCCACTCGAATGGCGTCATCCACCCAAACGTCTGTCAGATTTACATGGACTTTCCCGTGATTGAGATGAAGCCCGAACCCCTTGCCTTCAGGACTGTCGAGCATCTCAGTGACTACACTGCCATCGGGAATCTGGCTCGACCGGATCCAGGCGCTAAGCGTGAATGGATCATTAATGTCGAGTTTTGTCTCGATCCCTGTGTCGAGATAGCCCTTTCCATCGAACGATGCTACACGCCTGCCGTCGGCCTCGGTGACGGGCACCGCACTACCCGCGTTCTGATATTTGTCCCCTCCGTCGAAGGTGCACGATGCGAGTAACTGTTGAGACGGCGCCCAGAACTTGTTCGGCGGCAAACGACGTTCCCAAGCGGCCTGCGCCCGCGCTATCGCCTTTTCGTTTTGGTTCAGCATCTGAGCCACGCTGGCCATCTGCCGGTTCAAACTGTTTAGCGAGCTCTGTTGCTCAGCGGTTGGCGCCGCGACTACGGGTGTAGAGTTTCCGTATTTTATTCCCCGGCCGATCTCCGGTACTTGATCGAAATAAGCGTATAGCTGATAGAACTCTTTCTGAGTGAAGGGATCAAATTTGTGGTTGTGACAGCGAGCGCACCCGAGCGTGAGACCAAGGAACACAGTCGATGTGGTGGCTACACGATCGACTACGTATTCGACAGCGTACTCCTCGGGAATGATTCCGTCTTCGGTGTTGATGCGATGATTTCTGTTGAACCCGCTGGCGATCTTCTGATCGAGGGTGGCATTGGGCAGCATGTCGCCGGCAATTTGCTCGAGAGCAAATTGATTGAAAGGTTCATTCCGGTTAAACGAGTTAATAACCGAGTCGCGCCACCGCCACATCTCGCGCGCTCCGTCATATTGGTAGCCGTTGGTATCCGCGTAACGTGCAGCATCCAGCCAAACGATCGCCATCCGCTCACCATAACGAGGAGACGCAAGCAAGCGGTCGACGAGCTTCTCGTATGAGTGCTCAGACTTGTCGCTCAAAAATGCGTCGACTTCGGCGGGAGTCGGAGGAAGTCCAGTAAGATCCAAAGTTACCCGGCGGATCAGAGTTTCGCGGTCAGCTTCCGGGGAAGGTTTAAGATTCTGGTCCTTAAGCCGGGCCAGTATGAAAGCGTCGATCGGGTTACGGACCCGGCCCGGATCATTCACCTTCGGCAAAGGGTAGCGTCTGGGGGGTTGGAAGGACCAGTGTTTTTCCCATTTGCCACCCTCAGCAATCCAATTTCGGATAATCTCAATTTCTTTCGGGGAGAGCTTCATCCCTGTGCTGACAGGAGGCATTCGCAGGGCAGGTTTTTCCGCCGTGATACGCGCGAGTACCTGACTCTGTTCCGGGTGCCCTTCCACGATGGCGTATTTCCCATCGGGGAGCTTGGCTTTGGCGTCATCTTCGCGGTCCAGCCGGAATGGAATGTGTTTGGCTTTGGCATCCGGACCGTGACAGGAGTAGCATCTGTCGGAGAGAATCGGGCGAACGTCGCGATTAAACTCCGCTGAGGCTCCGGCGCCGGCTGTTGTGAATGCCACGGCCAGGTAAAAAACTGCCAAATACCTCATGACTCGAAATCTACTACATTGATCGTCAAGTCGTGGCTACCGGGATACTCTCCGATGCCACGACCGACCCATTGTGCAGGAACCCCCGGCGTCAGTTACTGACGCTGATTGCTGCTGTTTTGCTTGCGCCGTTGTAGAAAGCCGTAACCGTGTCGTTACGGACGCCGGTACCGCTTATAGTGACGATGCTGAAGGAACCAGTGGTGGATCCGGCAGCGATCGTCACGTTATCGGGAACGAAGGCTGTGGTACCGGTGGTCCACAGTTCGACCGACAGACCGCCCGCCGGTGCAGCCGCTGTCAAAGTGACCGTCCCTGTCGAGGAGGCACCGCCGGCCACGCTCGTGGGATTAACTGAGACCGAGGCTAATGCCACTGTAGCCACCGGTGTGACGGTCAGCGCCGCGGTCTTGCTCACCCCACTGTAAGTCGCTGTGACGGTGACAGACACGGTAGAGGATACGGATTTAGTCGTAACCGTGAAGGTAGCCGTTGAGCTTCCTGAGGCTACTGTTACGGAGGCCGGTACGGTTGCCGCCGCATTGTTGCTCGAAAGCGAAACGGAAGCGCCGCCGGAGGGAGCCGCGCCGCTTAAGGTCACCGTTCCAGTGGCGGAGGTGCCCCCGGCCACGCTGGCAGCGCTGACTGAGACCGTCGAGAGGGCTATCGTGCTGGATGGGGTGACGGTGAGAGCGGCAGTCTTGCTCACGCCACTGTAAGTCGCTGTGACGGTGACAGACGCGGTAGAGGATACGGATTTAGTTGTAACCGAGAAGGTAGCCGTTGAGCTTCCTGAGGCTACTGTTACGGAGGCCGGTACGGTTGCCGCCGCATTGTTGCTCGAAAGCGAAACGGAAACGCCGCCGGAAGGAGCCGCGCTGCTCAAGGTCACTGTTCCAGTAGCGGAGGTCCCGCCGGTCACGCTGGCAGGACTGACTGAGAGCGAGGAGAGGGTTATCGTGCTGGATGGATTGACGGTGAGAGTCGCAGTCTGGCTCCCGCTGCCGTAGCTCGCGGTAACAATAGCTGAAGCAGACGAGGTGACCGATTGTGTCGTGACGGCAAAGGTGGCCGTGCTACTTCCTGCCGCCACCGTCACAGAGCCCGGCACCGTTGCCGCCGCGCTGTTGCTCGAAAGCGAAACGGAGACCCCGCCGGAGGGAGCGGCACCACTCAAGGTCACCGTTCCAGTAGCTGAGGTGCCGCCCGTGACGCTGGATGGATTTATGGAAAGCGTAGAGAGCGTCACGCCCTCGGTCGATGTGAGCGACAGAGTGACAGTGGAATTAGCGGCCATCGCAATGTTGTCCTGAATCTGTCCCCCGTAGGTTCCGCAAGACGCCTGCGAGCAGGCTCCCGTCATTGGAATGTTGCCAGCTTTGCTCGCGGTTAGAACGACACTTACGCCTGGCGTATAGATACCGGTGACGCCCGACGACTTGATGCTCGCCCGGCTCATAAAGACAGGGCCAAGATCTTTCATGTCCATCGTGATGACCGGTAAAGTGAATACCTTTTTGTATTTCTTGATGGTGGCGTCCATCAGATCGGAGAACATGGAGTGCGTTCCATCGTATGCGGATGAGTTATCGATGTGGAACGCCAACAAACACGGGTTGTAAGTAAGCATCTCGCCGAGCAGGATGCCGTCGCTCTCATGATCCAGGATTTGAGCGTAAGTCTGATTCTGGCTAAACATCGGCTGGGTGCCGCCGGGACCAAAAGTAGCGTTATATTCGTCTGTCCAGGAGCCATACGCGCCGGTCTGCGGGACTGAGACATCGTCAAACAGATTGGGGGCGACGCGCGGAATCTCGTAGATGGCGGAATTAATCGGACTCACTACCCCGGTCGAAGGATCGGCCGGAGGCGCTGAATTCATGAGGTACTTCATGCCGGTTTGTACGGCAGCTGTCAGGAAGTTGGGGTTGGTGAGGCCGCTTCCGAACGGCGTTACCATGCTTGTGCGATCGAGGTTGATGCCAAGGCTAGGGGCGACGGAAATGTTTTGATTCAGCTCGGCTTGGGATTGGGCCAGCGTCGCAGGAACGCAAGTGCCCCTGCTGTTCACCGTGTAACAGTCGAGACTGGCGTGGTCCCAGGTGTGGCTCAGCCAGGTAAAGTTGGACCCGAGAGAGGAGATAGCTGCGAACACCGGATCGCTCCTATCAAACCAGGTCGTGCCGACGCCATTGAACGCATAGGTGGCATGGAAGGTCGGGAATAGAGGATCCGCCTTGAGATTGTTTTGCCAGTTTACGAGCGCTTGAATATCTTGCCCGCTGGCGAATAGTGTGGGGCAGCTGTCATCGGCCGGGCACTGCGGAAGCGACGGCGCGTACAGCCGATTGCCCAACAGCATATCGTCAATCTGCGGGTTCAGATACACCTTGCGAGAACCGATGAAGATACCCCTTGTTACCCAGTTGATCACTCCGTAGCCGAATGCCTCCGTGTGCAGTAATCCCGGAGCGTTGTCCATCGTGAGGGCCAGGATCTCTCGCCCATCGGCGGTCGTATGAGTGACCGCTACGGTATACGAGCCGGAAGTCATAAGCTGCGTCGTCGTCTCACCCGCGGCCGCTGTGGTCGTAGCCCGATAGGCCCGGATAGCAGTGGCGCCCTGACCGCCTACCGCAATCGGGTTTGAAGAGTTCAAATAGGGAAAGGCGGCTGCGCCGGCCGAGGTCAGGCTAACACTTAACGGGTTCGAAGCCGTGTAACTCGCGCCTGAGTCTGCCGCCACAAGTCCCCACTGCGCCTGGGGCGAAGTGTAGTAGCTTGCGACTCGCACCTTGAACTGAGCCGCGTACGTGTTTAGCGTGTTCCAGTCGGCCGTAGACAAACAGGACGAACTGCAAGCGGCGAACGTACTGTCCGTTAAGATGATGCCCTGATATAAACCATTGCCCGTGCTCGAATCCGAGAACGAAACCTTTGATAAACGATTACCTGCCGAATCTCGCGTGATATTACTCAGCACGACGCTTTGATAAGGCACGCCAATCTGAGTTAGAGCGGCGGTAATTGACTGATAGCTTGTCTCACTTGTGCTGCCGGCCAAGACAAGTACCTTCATAACAACAGGCGTGGCTGCCGGCACTAGTGACGCGCCGCCTGTCGCAAGAAACATGCATACGCTCAGTATGCTTTTCACTTTGCGAATCTTCATATTTACAGCAAAAGCCCTTCTGTCCGAGGCTAATCAATCCTTAGAAGAACTTCATATTCCCCAGCAGGCCATAGCCGTACCGAAACCATTTAGGTGATTTAAGCGGATATCCAGGATTTATTAAGGACAAATCCTTGACATTTCGCGCCACACAGCAATTCATCGCGTGGTACAGGACTATCTAAAACGCCAACCAACCTGAGCCCGAGGAATTGTCGATGTGAATGAGTTCGAAAGGTCCGGTAGGTTTCGAGCTCTGTCGGCGGTACTCAGAGTTTGCAGGAATATTCGAGCCTTTGTTAAGGCTCAGAAAGGGGTCAATAGCAAACCTCAATGAATCTGGGACTTACAGGTTATGCTTGACGAACCCCTACACTCCCAACCCATATGCTACGGATTTACCGGGTAAATTGCAGTAAGAACTGGCGAATTGTAGTCTGTAGATACAGAATTATTGGCCGGAGCGGAAAGCTTCAGATCCAAAGTGATTTGCAGCGCGAGCGTCGGACTTTGCCGGAATGCTTGCTAGGGAACCATAGGCGTGAATTAATTAAGGAGACTATTTTTTATGAACGTTGAAAAGACTGCTCGTATTCTCGCTATATCCGGTAGTTTGCGCCGCGCCTCTTTCTGTACCAGCCTGATTCAAAGGTTGGCGGAGCATGCCGCGCATCTTATGCAGATCAGGTTCCATGACATCAGCGACATCCCCTTGTTTAACGAGGACGTCGAAAAGGAAGATAAGCCGGAGGGCGTGCTCAGGTTAAGCCGAGCTGTTGCCGAAAGTGACGGCGTGCTGATAGTGACACCCGAGTACAACCATGGAATTCCCGGAGTTCTGAAGAACGCCTTGGATTGGGTTTCACAGCCCTTTCAGCAATCTGTCTTTCGACACAAGCCGGTTACCCTGATCTCAACGTCTCTAGCCATTACAGGCGGTGTGCGCGCCCAATATCAGCTGCGCGAAACCTTGCACGCTATGCTCGCGGTAGTCGTGCCTGGCCCGGAAGTTGTGGTTGGCGGGATCCACAAAAAATTCGCCGGCGACACCTTTGTCGACGACAAGACACTTGATTTCATGCTGCGGGCTCTTTCCGAGTTGAAGGCTGCGGTTATAGCCGATGCGGTCCGGAGGGAGATTGCAAGTGAAGCGAGGATCGAGTTGTTATTCCCGTATGCTCACAACGGCTCAAACGAAAGTCTGAGCGTCAAGATGTAGGACGGATCAATCCAGGAGTCGATCCTGGCGGCAGTAAGTTGTGGAGCCAGCTCGAGGTGAAAGAGCAGATAGTTTTCAGCGTCGGAAGCTTTCTATCGATGGTTTTCCGACTGCGCTTGTCCGCTCGCGTTTGAGGGCGGAGGTCAAGCCAAGCCCTCGAAAACGGGAATCGCTTACGCGATCTTTTTAGGTACGGCCGCCTCAATGGCTTGCTGAATGGTCATTTCGATCTCGTGATCAACCAGATCGTGCACTAAACGCTGTGCCCAGGTAGGTCGCAACGTGTGACCGGTCTTGCCCGCTTGAATGCGATTGATCGATGCCTCAGTTAAAGCAGAGAGCTGCCCCGCGTCCGCCATTTCTTGGAAGAGCGGCTCGTTGTCAGCGAACACAATCGTCACGCGACTCCCGAATTCTTTGATCTTTTCCAGGGCTCCCGCAAGCGCGACATCCGGAACCCGAGGCTTGCGGGAATCTGCAGAGCCACTCTTCAAGAGCCGGTTGAGCATTACTCGAGCAACCTGCTTTACCCGGTCAGGCTTAATCTCTCCCCTGACAATGCGACGCCAGGAAGAAGGTTCACAAACCCTTGTTGAGACCCGCTGCACCAGGCGACGACGCTCAATCTCACGGTCCCAGAAGAAAACGCGAGGATTCAGCAGGATGGCTCCCCGAAGAGCGGGATTTCGGAAGGCCGTTTGGAAAGCGCCAAACGCACCCGAACAGAGACCAACAGCGATGAATCGCCGGCAGTACATCAGAGAACTCATGGCGTCCATGGCCAGAGTGATCTGCTTAACGAGGTCGGTCTCATGGAGGCTGTCGACGCTTGGTTGCTGATCGTCGCCGCTCTCACCCACCTCGTCGAAATCCAGGCGAATCGAGGGGACTCCTCGCGCCGCCCAACGCCGTGCCGCCTCGACCCACATGCGATTTGGACCAATGTGTCGAATGCCGCCGGCATTCAGAAGGAGGAGACCCCAATCCGAGGAAAGCGTTTTCGTTCTAGGTCGGCTCACGATGGAGAAGAGCGAACACGAGTTATAAGGGAGGGAGCAAACAGACTCAACGACACCGGATTCTACTGTGCAGGGGACTGCCTGCCGCGCCCATTCGCGTGCAGAGCGAGGGGATGCATTAACACGGCCGGTATTCTCGATCTGCAGGAAATTGACGATGAGAGCTTCCGTTTCGACGTTCGGTAACGCTTCGTGGGGCGCGGCCATCATTGCCTGGTAACCAGATCCAGTTTCCTGCACCAAGCGGCAGCCGGTTTTCTCCAGAGCCTGGACCAGCTTTGCGTCCTGTGGAAAGCTATCGCGGGAGAGCAGCAGAACGCGACGATCCCCCATTGGAGGAAGATCGCGAAGATGGAAGGCCTCGATAGCACTTTCGGTTTCCGGGTTCAAAAGGAAACCGGCGACTTCTAAGCCCGGCAGCGGCTGCGGCGGCGGCATTTCGCCCTCTTCGTACTCTGTGACTTCCAGGTTGTGGAAGGCGCGCAGCTCACGAAGGAGGGCTCGTCCGGTGGCAGAGGCGCCCCACAGTATGAGGGCCTCGAGGTTCTCAATTGGCTCACCGGAAGAAGCCGCCGCCAGCGCAAGCATCGCCCCGAGACGAATACCGAGAATCGAGACGGATTGCACCCCGGCCTGTGCTCTTAATTCGGCAGCAGCATCCTTAACAGATCGGATCCATGCTGGCAAAAGCTGGGCATCTAAGGCGCTGCCGGAGCTGTCGCCTGTACCGGGGAGGTCGAAACGTAACGTCGGGACTCCTCGCAAGGCGAACCGGCGCGCCATCGATCGGAGTGGTCGGTAGGAGCAAACGTCTTCCCAACCGAACGGAGAAACGATGAGCAATCCCGAATGTGCTGTTTGTCCCTCAGGCAGGTCAAGATGACCCAGGAGGGAGTGCGAGCCGGATCGGAACCAATGATGATAAACAGCTACAGCGGACTCTTCCATTGGACGAAAGCCAGACGTAACTTATGATTGCGGTGCCCAGAGGCGTTTTACAACTGCGTCAGGCCACGCCGTTGTCTCTAAACCGTGTTTGCGGAACAGGGCGAGCGTGATGCGTTCCAACCCGAAACCGAGACAGGCAGTATTAGCGACGCTGCCATCATGCAATTGAATTCCAAACGCTGTACCAAAGTGCTCTTGGTGGTAGTTAAAGGAGGCCACGGCCGTTGGTTCTGGAGAAGCGATCGGCACCAGGACTTCAAATTTCAGACTTTGTGCACGCTGATTGCTGGCAAGGAGCCTGCCCCCACGACCAAAGAATGGATCTGAAGCTAAATCCAGCTTGGCGTCCAGCTGCAGATCTGAAAAAACGGATTCGGCGCGGGACATCCAAACCTGGCGCCAGTCTAATACCTCGTCAGTACTTCCGATCCGGACCATCTCGCGTTGATGGAACACTTGAAGTCGGGCCGGATCGCCCGAAGGCTCATTGCGGAAGACATATGAAGCCCCAAGATCAAGCGTTGTGCCTCCAACGGGAAGGGGACCGCGACGTCCGATCGCCGGATATGCCGGGTAACACGCTGCCGGAACCAGAACAACATCGGTCATCGAGAGATGAAAGCCCCAGTCGTCTCCTCGGTTCGCTCGCTCTAAGAGATCGAGAGCCTCGGTTTCCTTTCCTGTAAAGCTAAACACGGCTCCACACAGGTTTGGAAACGATTTCAGATACCCCGCCTTTTCCAAGGTGCGCTTAGGAATGAGTGGAGGGAACCTGGGAGTCTCAGGGCAATCGGGCGCTGAGATTGAAGTAATCATGGAATCGACTGCGTTCCGAACGCGCTCGAATTCCATGCCGCGCCCGTAAATCCCGGGTTCACCACTCGGTAAGAAGTGTTTTTGATCAATCAGTTGGGAGAGGAATTCCTGTTGCTCTCCGAGTCCTGTTACGATGCTCATCTGTTATCCCTGTGCACTAAAAGAAGAGAGGCGTTGGTAGAAAGCAGCCGCTCGTTGGCGATCATCAGGGCAGCAGAGTGCGCGTCCCGCAGATGACGTCCGATGGAGTATGGACCACCATTCTTGAATCCAAGAAACCCACAAATCCGGAGTGCTTCTTGACAAATTTCAACAACTAACTCTGACGCCGCAATTTTCAGGTTGTTTATGTGCAGCGCGTACCCGGCAGTAGAAAGATGGACGTAGTTCCGGGTATCTAAGATTTTTGTGTAATCCCTGAGCGCAGCTTCCACCAAACTACGGAACTGACCAATAGACACGGAGAGCGCGGCGAGTTTCGAGGCTGCCGGAGGTATGGTCGTCAGATCCTTTCGGGCTTGCGCTCGTACAAAACTTTGTGCTCGATCGAAGGCGTCCGTAGCAATTCCCAGCCAGGCATGAGCCCAGAGAATGTGGGAAACCGGAACCATCGTTTCGGCGGCTATGGTGGCAAACGGAACCGGAAGCACCTGGTCAGTGGGGCAAGTGCCGCGGATTACGAATCCGGGGCTACAAGTACCGCGCATTCCGAGTGTGTCCCACTCACCTATCTGTTCACGACTCATTTCAGTGAAATGTGTCAGCACCAGGACTTGATCCCCGGAATCTGCCACCGGGCTACGCCTTAGCGTAGAAAGCACGTCATCGGCATGAGCGCCGTAGGAGATTGTAGAGGCCTTCTTCTCAAACTTGACAACATCGCCGGCGGGTTCAAGACTGGCAAGGCTCGTCCGCATCTTTCCGCCGATTCCCACTTCCGATGTGGCAGAAGCAATCAGCCGCTGTTCTTTGACTAGGCGTCGAAGATAGCTTCGCAGCCACGGAGTGTTACCGCCATGGCGCACGAGGCAAGCCACCTGGATCTGATGCATGGCGAAGATCATTCCGCTGGCGGAGCAACGGCGGGACAAATCGAATGTCGCGTCCGCCAATTCCTCGAACCGGGCATCTCCACCACCGAACTCACGAGGCACGTACCACCCTAAGGCCCCGGCGTTTCGCAGAGCAGTTACTGTTTCGACCGGGAAGCGACCCCGGCGGTCCACGTCTTCTGCATTTTCTGCAGCGGCTCGTAGCGCTTCTTTAAAAGCCTGCGACTTGCCGAAAAGTTCTCGAGGAATGAGGATTTCAAGCGCGCCCATAATTTACCGGGAAACTGGAGAAGTCAAGCTGGTAAGCGCCTGTTCAATTGAATCGATGCTCTCAAAGACGCGCCGGTTTAAGAGATCGGAAGGGAACTCGAAGTCAAACTCATTTTCCAAGGCCAGCATCACGACGACGCTCGCGTGAGATGTCATGCCGGCGCTATATAAATCGCTCGAGTCACTCAATTGTTCTATGTCCAACGAGAGCTGGGCATGATCGCGGACTATTTGTCTAATTGTTTTCTTCATGTTATTAGTTACTGGATTGTTTAGTTAGTCACGAGGCCTTTTGATCTTACTATCGCGCATAAAGGCATTAGGATCAACCCAACGAACGCTTGATTTAACGCATAACTGCCTCAGAAATACCTGATTTTGCTGAGCAGTGGATGGCGACCCAATGATAGTGCGATACCTGCTTTGAAGAGTTGTTTCCTTCGATGATGAAAGTTCTCGGCTATGAAGGAGACAAGGAAAATCCGAGACACTCGAGCTTCAGACTGTGGTGCGATTGTGCTCGACCGCGCGATGATTTTGTGAGCCCGTTCTTCGCCGGTACGGGCAATCAGCCTCAGCATTTTGCTGAGAACAAGAAGCCCCTCGGTCTACCTATACTCTGAGGCCACAAATGAAGGCAAAAATCTATAAGATCGGACCGACCTGGATCCTGTGGGTTCCCGGCGTGCGTGTGTACCGGTTTACGAGCTGGGGCAGAGCCCTCGAGTGTGCGCTCAGAACCGAATCCGCGGCCTAGCGAGTTTGCTCAAACTGCCAGGCATCAGACACGATCTCGTCGAGTCGGGTGCGAACCGGCTTCCATCCTAAGGTTTTCTGCAGCTTGCTCGAATCTGCGACCAGGCTCGGCGGATCCCCTTCGCGCCGCGGCCCGAATGTAAACGGAACTTTCTTGCCCGTTACCCGTTCTACTGCGGCAACGACTTCCTTCACAGAATGGCCGGATCCTGTTCCAACGTTAAATACGTCGGATGCGCCGCCGTTGATCAGCCACTCCACCGCTTTGATGTGGGCTTCGGCAAGATCTGTGACGTGAATGTAGTCTCGAATACAAGTGCCATCCGGAGTTGCGTAATCCGTGCCAAAGAGCGTTACCGGCTTTCCCGTCTGAACAGCGCGGAAGATCAAGGGAATGAGATGTGTTTCCGGCTCGTGCCTTTCCCCCAATCCGGCTTCGGGAGCGGCGCCGCACGCATTGAAGTAGCGCAGCCGGATGCTTCGGAACTTCCGATAGCGGTCTAACCAGTCCAAAATAGTCTCGACCATGACTTTGGATTCGCCATACGGATTAATCGGATCAATGGCTTCGTTTTCCAAGATGGGCACCCGCTTTGGAATGCCGTAGGCAGCAGCCGTCGATGAAAACACCAGCCGCTTTACGTCCGCCTCGAGCATGGCCTCGAACAGCGACACCGAGCCACTAACGTTATTTGAAAAATAGAGCTCCGGCCGCTGCGTCGATTCCCCGACTGCAATATAGGCGGCAAAATGGATTACTGCTTCGATTTTCTCCTTTTTGAGAAGCTCGACAAGCTTGTCCTTGTCGCGCGTATCAATTACCCGGAGAATACCCTCCGGCACAGCCTCGCGGTAGCCCCGCGAAAGGTTGTCCACCACTATCACCGAGTGACCGCTCTTTTCCAGCGAATATCGAGTATGGGAGCCGATATACCCCGCGCCACCGGTGACAAGGATCTTAGCCACGTTTCCGAGTGTAACGAACGGCAGTATCAAATCCTGAAGAATGAACTCGTTTCGGCGTGGCCGTATGATCCTGGAAGTACGTATGGCGCTGGTTGAAGCCAGAAACGTCACAAAGATCTACCGCACGCGGAGCGAGCAAGTCATCGCGCTCGATGACATCTCTTTCGCGCTTGACTCCGGAGACTTTGTGGCGCTTGTCGGGAAAAGCGGAGGAGGAAAGTCGACTCTTCTAAACGTGAGCGGAGCGATGGATTTCCCCACATCGGGCGAAATCGAAATAGATGGCCGGGTTACGACAAATCTCAGCGATTCGGAGCTGACTCGTCTTCGGCGCGACAAGGTGGGGTTTGTTTTTCAATCCTTCCAGCTCGTCCATACTCTTTCGGCAATCGAGAATGTTGAACTTCCATTGCTGCTGGCGCGTAAGTCCCATACTCGCCGGACGGCTCTCGAACGGTTGCGATGGGTCGAAATGGCTGAGTATGCGGATCGCCTGGTGCATCAACTCTCGGGGGGACAACAGCAACGGATCGCAATTGCGCGCGCCTTGGCCAATGATCCGAAACTCCTGCTTGCGGACGAACCGACGGGAAATCTCGACACGGCAACGGGTAATCTCGTGCTGGACTTGCTGAACCGGACGGCGCGACAGTTTGGCGTGGCCGTCATGATGGCTACGCATAGTGTGGAGAGCGCCGCTCAGGCAGATCGCATAATGCATCTGAGGGATGGCCTGCTCTCACAAACGCCTATTCTACGGTGAGGTCAAAGAATTTGCTCCTGTTCGCGCGCCTGATTCTCCGACCCCTCTTGCACGAGCCGGTGCGGACCGCCTTGACCGTGCTTGCGGTTGCCCTGGGTGTCGGCGTGGTCATCGCGATTGACCTCGCAGGCCAGGCAGCGGCAGGGAGTTTTCATTCCTCCGTCGAGTCCCTGACCGGGAAAGGCGACATGCTTCTCACCGGAGCGGCAGGCATCGACGAACAGCTGCTGGCGAGGCTTGTGACGCTTCCTTACAATCTGCATTTCTCGCCACGGATCGAAGACTTCGCCACGATCGAGGGTAAGGGCGAAGCGCTCCCTTTCATAGGGCTCGACCTGATCGCCGGCGCGCAGGATACCGAGCATAGAAATTCGTCCGATCTCTTCACAACCGCTGAGAGGCCCATCTGGATCGGTTCGGGGCTGCCCTTGCGCACCGGCGACCACGTCCGCCTGCTGATTAACGATCAGCTGACAACCTTTACGGTCGCCGGCGTACTGGATCAAAACGGCCAACAGGCGGCAGTCTCAAATGTCATCGTTACCGACATCGGGATCGCCCAGCGCGTCGCGCGCAAAATCGGCAAGCTTGACAGTATCGATGTCCGGATTCCGGCCGGGAGTTCCATTGATTTCTGGCGCCCAATTCTGAAACGCGAACTGCCGTCATCCGTGATGATCCAGGCCGTGGGCGCGCGAACCGACCAGAACCGCAAGATGCTTGCGGCCTTCCGCTGGAACTTGCGTGTGTTGAGCTACATCGCCCTTATTGTTGGCGCCTTCCTCATCTACAACACCATCGCGATTTCGGTCGTCAGAAGGCGGAACGAAATCGGGGTACTGCGCGCATTGGGCGCTTCGCGGAGCGCTGTTCTGAGCGGTTTTCTCGCCGAAGCGATTTTCTTTGGGCTCGTCGGCAGCGCGACGGGTTTATTCCTCGGCAGATGGATGGCGGCAGGCGCCGTGCGCCTGATTGGTACCACCGTCGAGGCGCTTTATGTCAGCAGCCAACCGGCGCCCATTCACATTACCCTTCCGGCCGCTGCCACCGGAATCGCACTGGGTATTTTCGTATCGCTTTTGGCTGCCCTGGCCCCGGCGCTCGAAGCGGCGCGTGTTTCGCCCGTCGAAAGCATGGCCCGAGGCCGCGAAGAATACCTGGTTGCTACTCGCATGAAGACAGGGCTGCTACTCGCATTAGTCCTGTTTCTATCTGCTGCCGTATTTTCTTATCTGCCGCCAATTCATCGCCAGCCTGTTTCCGCGTACTTTGCAGTAGTTTTACTTATCGCCGGAACGGCTTTAGTCATCCCCTGGTTAGTGACATTATTTGTCGGACTTACTCAGGAATTACTTGGAAGAGTTTTGGGTGTAGAAGCGCTGCTCGCCGCTCGATCCCTGCGCGCTTCTCTCGGCCGAACGTCTATTCTGACATCCGCCCTCGCGACGGCGGTCGCGATGACCGTGAGTGTCGGCATCATGGTCGGCAGCTTCCGCAAGACGGTGACTGTCTGGATGGATAACCAGCTCGAGGCAGACCTGTACTTACGTCCCGCCGGCTCAGTGGCAGCCGATCAGCATCCCACGATGAGCCCCGATATCGCGGATGCCATTGAAAAGCTGCCGGGCGTTGCCTCCGTGGATCGTTTCCGGGCCTATCCAATCTCGTACGAGAATCTGCCGGCAACACTCGCGGGAGGCGAGGTTAGCCGCAGTCAGAACTCGGCCGCCACCCATTTTCTGCCCGGCGAAGATGCGCGGGCTATTTTGACGAAGCTCCCCACTGGCGACTATGCCGTCGTCAGCGAGCCTTTCGCGAACAAACATAATATTTCGGTCGGGAGTACGCTGCGCCTTCCATTGGGCGGTGACGCGCGTCCGTTTAAAGTCCTGGGCATTTACTACGACTACTCGACCGAGCGTGGTTACATCGTGCTCGACCGCGCAGTACTTTTGAAGTATCTTCCCGATCGTGCCGAATCGAATCTAGCGGTTTATCTAAACCCGGGCGCGAACATCGATGAAATACGTAAGAATATCGACGCCGTCATCGCAGGCCGCGGCATTCTGGTGATCGCTAATAAAAGTCTGCGCAAGGCGGCGATTACTACTTTTGATCGTACGTTCCGCATCACGTATGCCTTAGAGGCAGTATCGATACTGGTCGCCGTGATGGGAGTCGCGGGTGCGCTCCTCGCCATGGTGATTGACCGCCGCCGCGAGCTCGGCCTTTTGCGATTCCTTGGCTCCTCGCGCCCCCAGCTGCGCAAAATTATTCTTTGCGAGGCAGGTCTGCTCGGCCTGCTTTCGAACGCGATCGGTCTGGCGCTCGGCACCATCCTTTCTCTGATTCTCATTTTTGTCATCAACAAACAATCGTTTGGCTGGACCATTCAATTTCACTGGCCGTTCGCGACCCTTCTCATCGCGCTTTCGGGTGTTTATGCAGCAACCGTTCTAGCCGGACTTTATCCGGCGAGCAATGCGCTGCGGCTGAATCCTATTGAGGTCGTGCATGAGGAATAGCCTGCTCGCGGCCCTGTTCCTTGCCACTGCTTTTCCGGCTGCAGCGCAATCCTGGAGAATTGCTGAACCGGGCTATAAGTTCGACTTTCCGCGCGATCACTTCAGTCACCCCGAATTTGAAACCGAGTGGTGGTACTACACGGGAAACCTGCGCACAGGAGATCGCCATCGATATGGCTTCGAACTCACATTTTTCAGGCAAGGATCGCGGCTGAGCCCTCAAGCCTCTGCCGCAGAGAGCCCGGTCTGGAGACCGGATCAAAACTATCTCGCGCATTTTGCGTTGAGCGACGTTGACGGGCAGTCCTTCTATCACACCGAACGTCTGAACCGCGGAGGACCAGGACTTGCCGGGGCCAGTAGAAATGATGCTCGCTACTGGAACGGAAACTGGCAAGTTCGATGGACCTCCCTTCCCGAAGCCAAACAGGAACTGGTTGCAGTCTGCGATCGATTCGTTCTGCGCCTGACCCTCTCGCCATCCAAGAAACCCGTCGTTCAAGGACAGAACGGCGTGAGCCGCAAGGGCCCTATGCCCGGCCAGGCTTCCCATTACATTTCATTCACGCGGCTTCAAGCCACTGGCGACCTTCAAGAAGCCTCAGCAATCCCGGTCAGCGGTGTGGCCTGGATGGATCACGAATTCTTCAGCGAACCAGTCGACAGCACTATTTCCGGATGGGACTGGTTCGCGATTCAGCTTGATAACAACGAGGAGCTGATGTTGTATCGCCTGCGTGACAAAGCGGGCAAAGTGACTCCTTACTCCTCGGGCAGCTATGTCGACTCGCATGGTCAAAACCGGTTCCTGGCTGCAGCGGATTTCAATTTGACCCCTGGTGACGTTTGGGGCAGCCCCCATTCGAAAGCCCGTTATCCTGTTTCCTGGAAGATCTCCGTCCCTTCGCTCGGTCTCGAACTCTATGAGGTAACGCGCTTGAAAGATCAGGAATTATGGAGTCGGCACTCCGTTTCACCGAGCTATTGGGAGGGAGCTGTCGAATACCGCGGCAAACGTGGCAAGGAGGACGTCTTCGGAGTCGGATACCTCGAAATGACTGGCTATGATCAGCCCGTCCGATTGAGTGGGCTCGGCCCAAGGTAGCGACGCCGCCCGCCTAAAAATGAAGTTCGGCTGCGGGCGTAGCCGGTTTGGGTTCGCCCAGTTTCCCCATGTATTGCGCAAGAATCGCTGAGAGAAGACAACAGCCCACAACGATACCGAGGGCATAACGAAGATTTGAAAGCTGTGCAGCAAAACCGATCGCTGGCGGCCCAACAATGAATCCTACGTAGCCGAATCCGGTGACCGTCGCGATCCCAGGCCCCGGGTGAATGGATTCCACCCTGCCGCCCGACCCGAAAACAAGCGGAATGATCACTGAAAACCCGACCCCAGTGGCGGCGAAACCTGGAAGCGCCATAGCGGACGATTGCGACAGTAGCGCCCATAGCAAACCAGCCGCGCCAATCAGGCTCCCCACACGAACTGTTAGCATCGGTCCGAGCCGCGCGGTGATGATGTCCCCCAGGAAGCGGAATACGGCCATAGATGCGGAGAACACCGCGTAGCCTGCGGCCGCCCTGCCAGGACCGGAGTGGAAAACCTGCTTCAAGTAGACAGCCGTCCAGTCGGCAACCGCTCCTTCTGCGAGCAAGATGCAAAAGCCAATTGCACTCAATGCAAGGAGAACCGGCGGAATTTTTTTCAGGGGTAGCCGGTGCTCTGAGTGAAACTCGGATTTCGGCGCTTCGAGAAGCAGAGACGAAATCGCTGCAACCCCGAGAAACATGAGACCGCCGCCAGCCGCAAAATGTGGGAGCACTTCGACTCCATGAGAAGCGACCAGACCGCCCAAGCCGGCTCCCATCATGCCGCCCAGGCTGAACATTCCATGAAACCGCGACATGGTAGGCGCGCCCAGCGCCTTCTCCACCTCGACACCTTGCGCGTTCATCGAAACGTCCATGCCTGCGGCGACCGCGCCGAATACAAAAAGCGCCGCAGCAAGCGTGAATGCGTTGAAAGCGAGCGCTAGAAGGACCACGGCTGCGCAAAATAGAAGGCTCGTGATCGTGGTAATTTTTTTGCTCCCGTAGCGGCTCACGAGCCAACCTGTGACCGGAATCGTCGAGACCGCGCCGAGGGCCGAGCTGAGAAGCGTCAGCCCGAGCACGCCGTTCGAGAGCCGCAGCGCGCTTTGGATCGCCGGGATTCTCGAGACCCAGGTCGAGACGATGAGGCCGTGCGCCAGAAAGAGAGCCACCGTACCCCACCATGCGGGCTTGACGGCATCAGATGCCGAGCGTTTTGCGGACATATATCGTGATGCGTTGCCCCCGGCGAGTCCATGCCGCCTGGGCTTCAAGGCCTGCGAGCGCGCATTCCTCCGGCGTGATCGGCGGTTCCCACTCATAAAAGCGGGCCAGAAAACTTCTGATGAAAGGAACGGCAATCACTCCTTTCCGGGGCATCCAAGTGCGAGTGTAGACGATCAAAACATCGAAGCTTGCGGGCGGTAGAGCACTGATGGATGTCAGGTGAAAATCGTTGGTTTCGACGGCTTTCAGTTTGTGCGAGACATAGCCGTAATCGGGGTTCCTCAAAGACTCGGAAAACGGCCACGCGGTGGCTATAGCGTGACCGTTGAGTCTGGTCTCTGCATACTCGGCGGCAGTTTGCTGCAGCTTGACGAAATCGACCATCGCATAGTTGTTCTCAAATGGAAAGGGGTAGGGCGGATTCCAAAACAAGTTGGTAAGCAGGCCTAAAAGGATCGCTGTGGTGGCGACGATTGCCATTGGCCTGCGCAGGCTAAAGATTCCGATGCTGACAGCAATGTAGAAGACGGGCAGAACCGGGAGCAAATAGCGTTCCAGTTCTGCGCCTCCCAGCAGCGACACCAAAAGCAGAGTCGCAAGACTCACGAGCAGGACCGTTCTCCAGCCCTCTGTGCGGAAAGCACGCGTCTTGCGTGCGGCTGCAATCAGAATCGCTGTGCCGATCCACCGAAATTCCGCGAAGAACACGTAGTAAAACCGGCGCACGACGGAAAACAGAGCGCGAACTGGATGAAGCGCGTAGCCGACATTGTAATGAGCAAATTCCGGGTTGCCCAGCCAATATCCGGTCTTTGCGTGGAGCAGCGCGAGCCACGCCGCGAGGGCCAGGCCGGAAGGAACAAAGTACAGCGCGCGGTTGAGGTCCTTTCGAGCAAACAAAACGAGGCTAAAGACTATCGGCGCTACGACACCGGTCTCTTTCGTGAGGACGAGCGGTATGCATGCCGCGGCTGCGCCCGCCATGTTATTTCTCACAAAAAGAAGCAGCGCCAGGATCGTCAAGACCATCGCAGGCATATCCAATTGCGCCATCATGCTCTGCGTGTAAAAAATGGGCGATACGAGCAGAAGCACAGGCGGGATGAAGGCAGGCGCACCTTCAGCATTGCGGCTCAGCTCGATTGCCAGCAAGAATGTAAACGTCAGTCCTGCGCCCGCGACCAGCAGCATGGCAACGCGCGTAGCGGGGATGGAATAACCCAGCAGTTTGTACCAAGCCACCAGGTACACCTCGAGACCAGGAGGATGCACGTTGGGTATCGTGGAGCGTGCCACCCACCAGCCATGCCGCAAGAGGTCGAGTGCGGTTGGAATGAACTGCCCTTGCTCATCCCAGAAGTAAGGCAACCCGAGCAACTGCGCATGAAGCGCTAGCAGGATCAGGCTAAAGAAGACGAAGGAGAGTGCGAGATGGAATGCTTTTTTGCCGAATGTGGCAGCTGGTCTTTCCGCCAGCGCGAACGGCCGCGCCTTGGGCATCGGAGGGCGACGTGGAACAGGCATGAGCAGCGTACATCCCGGGACCCAGCCTATTGAATGATCTCGCCCTGAACCTGAGACTCGAGACGGATTTCGCCGAAAGCGGCCTCGTACTGCTTCAGATTCTGTTGCAGGAGATTCGCAAGCGCCTTGGCTTGCGGGGGGCTCAGAAAAACTCCCTGGAAATTCGCGATGGTAACGGCATCCGGTGCGCTCTGGTTAATGGTGCCGAAGAGCAGAAAAAAGTCCCAAAGGCTGACGCGCATTTGAACACTATTCGCATAATGTTCGCGATACTCCGAAGTATTCGTCAGGTGAACTTTTGGAGGTGTTTGTCCCGGTGTCATTCTCTCAGTATCCCCAAAGACCGCACGCCCGCCGAGCTCGAGCTCGTGCATTGATCCCGGTCCTGTTGCCGGAGAAATCTGATTTGTAGTACGCGGCGCACTGGAAAAGCCCCATTTGCGCCCCTCCTAAACCCCTTGAAAGGGCGGCTGCTCTAAAGCACAACGGTCAGCGTACCGATAGTCCGTATGAGTCAAGGCAGTGCGCCAGTGGACTCATAGGGAGCGCCAATGCTTTGTTCAAGTCGCATAGCTACGGTCTGGATCAGCCGGTTTGCATCCACCGTCTTTTTTGCAATTTCATCATTGGGGACCGCGCAAACGCTCGTTACGGCCCCAGCAGCCCAGAATTTCGGCCAGGCCACAAACAGCGTGCCCGTAACACAGAGTCTGACTTTTGTTTCGACAGGTACACCGAGCCCCACGTTCTCTCTCGCCTTTGGCGTTGAGTACAGTCTCGAGATGCCGCACTGCACTTCCGGAGTGAACAACATCACTTGTACCCTTGCCGTCAACTTTCGTCCTTGCCTGCCTGGGCCGCGCCAGGATGCCGTTTTGGTCAAAAATGCGACGGGAACGACGCTGGCGACGACCTTTCTATACGGAACCGGCCTCGCGCCACAAGCCATACTGCTGCCAGGCATCATGAGGACAGTGGCGGGTACTGGAATCTGGGGGTTTGGCGGGGACGGCGGACCGGCAACTGCGGCGACACTGAGAAACCCTCAAGGTATTGCAATCGACCAAGCCGGAAACTTATACGTTGCTGATTCTATTAACCAAGTGGTGCGATTCGTAACGCCAAACGGCCAGATTTGCACGCTGGTTGGCACGGGCCTGGCCGGATATACAGGAGACGGCGGACCCGCGGCCAAAGCAACGCTCAACACCCCGACGGCGGTAGCTCTGGACGGCGCGGGAAATCTTTATATCGCCGACCAGGGAAATAACGTCATACGAAAAGTTTGGGCCGGGACCAGGCAGATCAGCACAGTCGCCGGCGGAGGAAGCGGGCTTTCAGGTTCGGATGGCTTTGGCGACGGCAGCGCGGCTACCAACGCCATTCTGAGCGGCCCGAACGACATTGCGGTTGACGGAGCGGGCAATTTGTTCATAGCGGACTCCTATGATGGCTTAGTTCGAAAAGTAGCGGCTGCAACAGGGATTATCACCGTGGCCGCAGGTGGCGGTACGAATGCCGGCACGGACGGTTTCGGGAATGGGGGGCCCGCTATCAAGGCTCGATTAAGAAATCCCATGGGTATCGGCTTGGATGCGGCGGGCAATCTCTATATAGCCGATACCGGAAACAGCATGGTCCGGCGAGTCGACGCCGTATCGGGTGTGATTACCGCCATTGCCGGAAACGGACAATACGGTTACAGCGGCGATAAGGGACCAGCACTCAAGGCCGCGCTCGCCAGTCCTTCGGCAGTCCGAGTGGACGCGGCCGGGAATATTTATCTGGCGGACCAGGCGAAGAATGTCATCAGGCAGGTGAGTGCAATCGCCGGAACAATTTCCACGATCGCCGGAACGGGTGCTCACAAGTACGCGGGGGACGGCGGATCACCCCTCAGTGCGAGCCTTGCCGATCCGGCAGGTTTGGCGCTTGACGCCAATGGAAACCTCTTCATCGCGGACTTTACAAACAACACGGTACGTGAAATCGTATTGAGCGCGGGATGGCCCATTTCCTTTCCGACAACTCTTGTCGGACAAGCGAGCGCTCCACAAGTGCTGTCTGTGATGAACACCGGCAACCAGGCTGTGAGTATCACGGCGATTACAGTGCCGGCCAATTTCATGCAGCAGCCGTTCAGTGCTTCCGATTGTTCCCCGACTTCGAGCATCCCGGCAGGCGGCCTCTGCACGCTTGCCATAGCCCTTGCTCCCACAAAGACGGGTCCAATAACAGGGAACCTGTGTCTTACAACCAACGCGGCGGGCGCTGCCAGTGGCTTGAGCATCGCTGTTAGCGGCGCTGGCGCTCCGGGGGCCATTCCGGCAGTCACATTGAGCTCGAGAGCCGTGGCGTTCGGAAATCAGACGATAGGTGTGGCCTCAACGGCAATGAAGATCGCCGTATCCAACACCGGGGCGGCGCCGTTGCAGATTAGCGCGATTACGCTCAGCGGCCCCAACGCCTCGGATTTCAGCATAATGACTACTTGTCAGATTACAGTCGCGGCTAGTGGAAGTTGTTCGATTTCTGTTGTCTTTCAGCCGGCGGCAGTCGGTTCCCGGAATGCTATTGTGACCCTCGTTGCTAATGTGGCAAACTCACCGCAACTGATCACTCTTACCGGAAACGGTGCGGGATTTTCCCAGGCATCTCTTAGCTCCACCACGCTTCAGTTCGGCAGCCGAGCCGTCGGAGGAGCCGGCGGTGCGCAGACTGTCACTCTCTCTAACACGGGATCCGGCGCCCTGGTCGTTTCCAGCCTGGCGCTTTCGGGCACTCGCGCGTCGGACTTCACCGTGACCACGACCTGCGGCAGTTCGGTCGCAGCCGGGGGCAGTTGTTCTATCTCGGTGAACTTCGCGCCGCACGGACTCGGATTGCGAACCGCTGCGCTCACTCTCTCGACGAACGCTTCCCTTTCGTCGCAAGTAATCAACCTGAAGGGCATCGGATCTGTGAAGACTGTTCCGGCGGTGTGGCGGCCTTCGAACGGAACGTGGTACGTCTCTCAGAATGGCGCATCGCCAACGCAATGGGGTCTATCGGGCGATATTCCCGTACCGGCTGATTATGACGGTGACGGCAAGACGGATTCCGCGGTCTACAGACCATCGACGGGCTACTGGTACATCGTGCCGAGCAGCGCGCCTGCAACCTTCCGGCAGCAGCAATGGGGCCTATCGGGCGATATTCCCGTAGCGGCCGATTATGATGGCGACGGCAAGACGGATTTCGCGGTCTACAGACCATCGACGGGTTACTGGTACATCGTGCCGGGCAGCGCGCCCACAACCTCCCGGCAGCAGCAATGGGGCCTGTCAGGCGATATTCCTGTAGCGGCTGATTATGACGGTGACGGCAAAGCGGATCTCGCGGTCTACAGACCATCGACGGGCTACTGGTACATCGTGCCGAGCAGCGCGCCCACAACCTCCCGGCAGCAGCAATGGGGCCTGTCGGGCGATGTTCCCGTACCGGCTGATTATGACGGTGACGGCATGACGGATCTCGCGGTCTACAGATCATCGACGGGCTACTGGTACATCGTGCCGAGCAGCGCGCCCACAACCTCCCGGCAGCAGCAATGGGGCCTGTCGGGCGATATTCCAGTTGCGGGTGATTATGACGGCGACGGCAAAGCGGATCTTGCAGTGTACAGACCATCGTCGGGCTACTGGTACATTGTGCAAAGCAGTGCGCCCACGACCTCCTGGCAGCAGCAGTGGGGCCTATCGGGCGACCGGCTGATCGTGCCCGCGCCCGGGACTTAAGCCCCTGCACCTTTTTGCGAAAAATTGCAAGAGTCCTCACCTGTCAAAATGGCATTGAGAATTGTAAAGGCAAATGCAGCTTTTACTACAATCATGTTCAAAGCGGGGGTTTTCGCGGGGAGGGGCGAGGCTAATGCGAGTACTACATTACGATACCCAATGATTTCGTTCTTGACACAATCGGAAAAGCAGGCGGAGCTTCAAAAAATCTATTCTCTCCGCTTTGCAGGGCTAGAACCTTATCGAAATGAAGTTTGGCGAATCCTGACATCCAAGTTCTTTTCGCGTTGGATCAGACCCGCAGACTCTGTGCTCGACCTAGGCTGTGGCTACTGTGAGTTCATAAACAATATAACGGCAGCCAATAAATTTGCCATGGACTTGAATCCGATGGCACGTGAGCACCTCGCCGGCGGAGCCGAGTTGATCCAGCAGGACTGTACCGAGCCGTGGCCGCTTCACGATAATTCATTGGATGCGATATTTACGAGCAACTTCTTTGAGCATCTTCCAACGAAAGCATCGCTATTGGCGACTCTCGTCGAAGGCCGGCGCTGCCTTAAACCAGGTGGCCGACTGATCGCACTGGGGCCAAATTTCAAATTTCTAAGCGCCGCCTACTGGGATTTCTTCGACCACCAACTTCCTTTGACCGATAAGTCGTTGTCTGAAGCGCTCATTATGGCCGGCTACAACATTGAATCAGTCATGCCAAGATTTCTGCCCTACAGCATGTCACTAGGTTTCCGCCCGCCAATGTGGACGCTTCATCTGTTTCTACAATTGCCTTTCGTGTGGCGATTCCTCGGACACCAGTTCTTGGTGATCGCCAGGAAGTAAACAGTTGTGAACTGTCGTTACGTTTTATTGCAATCCGTGACTGCTCGCCCACGTCTGGTCTTCGGTAGAAATCAGAGCTAACGGCGCATAAACAGATTTGACTGTCAGAACCAATGAACATATCTCAGACGTTAAAAAACTATAGATGAGCGCCCATCCGCACCTCGCGATCTCTCGCATCGCCTGGCGCAGTCTGTGCCTTCCCATTTCGGGATCCTTCGTTTTTCTTTGTGGGATAGCAACCGCTCTGGTTGCAGGTTGGCTCTTTATTTCCGGATACTCACCGACACCTTTTGCTGATCATTGGAAGATATTTTACGAGCTTTCGCAAGGAAAGCATTGGTATTCGCCGGCCTGGTTGTGGTCGCAAAGCAACGAGCATAGGATACCCATCGTTCGCCTTATGGCCGTGGCGGATCTCAAGTGGGCAACGGGGCACTCGATTTTACTATTCGCGATGAGCTTTGTAACTCTGGTCCTTCATTGGTCCGGATGGGCTGTATTCATAGGCAAAACAGCTGCTAGCTCTAAATCTGTTTGGTTAAGTATCGCCGGATTCTTCGCGTTTTGTATCTTCTGCCCAACGCAAATTGAAAACTTCTACTGGGCCCTCCAACTAACATTTCTGTCATCTTTCTTTTTTTCATCCGTTAGCTTCATTTGCCTGACTTGGTTATCCGTCCAGCAACGGCCCTGGAGCGCAATAGTCTTTTCATCTGCCGCCGCCTTCCTTGCTGAATCAACACTGGCGAGTGGCTTCTTGACATGGCCGCTTCTCTGGGTCGGCGCCCGGTATCTCGCATTCAGGCGAACGCACATCGCAGCCTTAGTTGGAATCGGCTTAACTTGTAGTTTCGCGTACGTTTACCATTACCAAACTCCCAAGGTGCACTCCAATCCGCTCGTCAGCATGCGTCAACCCGGCCGAGTAGCACAGTATGTATTCGAGTACATCGGACATCCGTTCTCTACTTTCGTGCTGTACCCCCGGATTGCGGGGATCGTTCTTTCCTTAGCTGCCATAGCTTGCCTCCGTTTTTTACTGAAGCGAGCCGAGACGCGTACATTGGCCCTGGCACTTGGGATGAATATGTGCCTCATCTTATTGACCGGGCTGGTTACCGCTTTAGGAAGGATGAAGTTCGGCATTCAAGTGGCCGACTCAAGTCGTTACCAGACGCCCGTCATGCTGTACTGGGCATGCGCTTTTGCAGCGTTTTTAATTACGGCTCAGCAACTCCGTTTGAGGCGGCACGTACTAACACTTAATGTCGTTGCTCTGGGGGCTATGCTACTTCCTCTGCACAACCTCAATCTCCTGGCGGAAGACACCCGTAACCGCGCGAGCAGGTTGAACTCCGCCGGTGAATCACTTGACCATGGAGCCATTGACCCTGCCTCGCAGAGTTGGTTGTTCGCTGGTATGTATGCCGTCGAGCCCGCCACTATTTACCTCCACAGCTTCGGAAACAAAATTGTTCCGGAGCCCTTTCAGCTCTCAGATAACATCCGGTCTAATCAATTGGATATGGGGGGATGTGGCGGGTACTTAGACGCGCTGACGGAGCTTGCGCGATTCTATCCTGGGCCCAGGACTTTTCGTGCTGATGGGTGGGCTTTCGACCGTTACACCAACAGACCGGTTTCCGCAATTGCGCTGGTCGGGGACAATCATAAGCTTCTTTCGCTAACAACCCAGCAATTCCCTCGTCCCGATGTGCTGGCGGCTGTTCCACAGGCGCATGGCGCGCTTGGTTGGCGGCTTTATGCGTCCATCCCCGATAATGTAACGACGATTCGCGCGTTTGCCGTTGTTGACGGAAAGGTTTGTCCGATTTCGAACGTATTGCCCACGAATGCGTTGCTTTTGCACCGATAATTCTAAGAGGCTTTACCTCTCCCCAAATCCGTTCAGTCCGAGTTAAAGCGTGCGTTACGCCAGCGATTCCGCCAGGCTATGGCACCCGAAGCGTAGATCTTGAGGCTTCTACATTGTGAAGCGTGTTCGCATCCCACTGAGCATCTGAACACTGATGCACACTCGCATCGGAAAGTCTCGATAGGGTGTGGCTCCGCGCCAACGGTTGTGACTTTCTACCGACAGGAAATAAGTCTCCGTATCAAGACTCGCCGATCGTAAGACTTTGTCCAGATCTGCGGTCGAAAACTCGAAAAGCTCCGCCATCAGCTTGAGATTCGCCAGGTGAGTCTCAGCGCCCTTGCCTCGATGTACGTGATCAATGGCGTGAAGATGGGCCCCCCCCGGCTTCAGAAAAGTGCGTATTCCCGAAGCCACTTGCCTTAGGCCCTCATGCCCGACGTGCTCCAGGACAGAAATCGAATGAATGCAGTCGAAACTTTGATGGGCTAATTGGCTCAGAGTGTCCGAGAAGTGACTTCGTATGAAGTGAACCTTTGGGCACTGTGCCGAAAAGAGTTCGTACTCGCCTGGCCCGTTTCCGGAGCCGTCATAAGGATCTACGATCCAGACTTCGTACCCAAGCCGTTGCAGGATATCGGCCACCCAAGGCTCTCCAGCCCCGATTTCAAGAACCTTTCCTCCTCGCGGAACTGTGCCCAGAATTGCTTTTAGCATCCAGGGGCGTTGCACGTCTTTTAGATCCAGACTCAGAGTCGCGAGTGGCCTCAAGTGATCGAAGCTGTCGCAATAATCCTGGGCGGTGGCATAGCTTAAACCTTTAACCTGAAAACTGCCTCCATACCGGTGATACACCTTCTCAAGTGCGGTGTCGTCAAGCCAGGCTGCGGTTTTACCGGTACTTATCATTGCCGCTGGCCCGCTCCTAACGACGTATGCGACTGTAGTCGCAGGCGTTAACATCCAGGTTGGGGTTATAGTAAGGGTCGCCCGCTTTGATCAGTGCGCCCCAGTAGTCCAGCAGGAGGTAATGATCAACCAGGTCGTAGTACGTGCCTCTCGAGATGGATTCGTGATGAATGAGTGTTGCTCGAGGTGTGAAGATGATACGCATGCCCTTATCTCTCATCTTCAGGCATAAGTCGACATCCTGGTATGCGGTAAAGAAATGCTCGTTAAAACCAGCTACTTCATCAAATTGTGAGCGTCGCATCATAAGACACGCCGCCGTGACAGCAGAAACCTCACGCGCGCATGACAGCGAGCCGGCGTATCCATCTGAATCTCCAGGAGCGCCCCGCGAGACGTGGTCCGCAATTCCGCGGCAGCCTAGAATCACACCAGCATGTTGAACGGTTTGATCTCCGTAGAGGAGTAAAGGACCCACGGCGCCTACATCGCTCTGTTCGGCGTAGTACATCATCTGTTCAATCCAGTCCGGCGTGATGACTTCGACGTCGTTATTCATGAACACAAGATATTCACCTGCCGAAAACTTTCCCGCCACGTTGTTGGCCTTCGAAAAATTAAATCTCCCTGAGAGCAGGATGCGCTCTACGGGAGCGTCCCTCATCTCCGCCAAAGCTTGCTTATCTGTAGTCTCGTTGTCCACGCATAAGACCGCGAAATTTCTGTAGGTTGTTTTCGAAAAGAGACTATAGAGACACTTGTGGAGGATTTCGGGCCGGTCCTTGGTGGGGATAATGATCGATACCTTCGGGAAAGTCCGCCGGTGAAAGGGCACAATTTTGAGCCGGTGCGGAAAATCGCCCTGCTGAGAGACTGCTGGCAGTCGAAGTCTTTCGAGTTGAGCGTTTACCGCCTTTTGCTGGAGCCTGCCGAGATTGCCTTTCGCGTCGGGTGACGCCGCTACACTTCCTGGAACGGCCCGCCAGTGGTAGAGTACTTCCGGAACATGGGCGACCTCACCCGCCCTCTCCGAGTAGCGAAGTAGAAAGTCGAAATCCTGGACGCCGTCGTAAGCACTGTCAAAGCCGCCAATCGCAAGTGCCGTTTCGCGCCGAACCGCCAGTAGATGACCGACGTACATTACCCCGCGAAAGAACTCTGGAGACCAGTCCGGTTTGAAAAAGGGTTCAGTGCGCTCTCCGGATGCATCTATCTTGTCGGAGTCCGTGTATACGGCGCTGCTGCCGTGCTCGAGAGATTCGACGCAACGCAGCAGGGCATCGCGGGCCAGCACGTCATCATGGTCCACGAAGCAGACATACTTCCCGGCCGCGAGACGCAAACCCTTGTTCGTCGCCCGACTAATTCCATGACGATGGTCTAATTCAAGACTGCGAATGTTGGGCAGACTTCGTAATTGTTCGAGGTAAGCCTTGAAAGCCGGTTCGGACGAGCAGTCATCTACGATGCACCACTCCCAACTGAGGAAGCTTTGTTCCAGAACCGAGATGGCGAGTTCCAGAAACCAGGATGGCTTGGTGTTCCACGTAGGCGTAATGACGCTAATCACAGGTCGGGTTGGCGTCAGGCTACCCCTGAAATTCTCCACAACGCGTTCCAGGCGCTCTGACGACTGCAATCGCTGCTTCGGTGATGCTTCCGGAACTTCGGGCATATTCCCAGTCAGGATACGGCGGACGCTGCCAATGCAAGCAGCGCACGCGTGGCGCTAGCCGCGACTGCCGGACGCGTTCTTAGACGGCTGCTCTCATAAAACTCCTGCAGCTTAGCCGCACTCGTTGCCCAACTTAAATATTTGACGGAAAATTCGAGCGCGCCTCGAGCCAGCCTGTCCCTGAGATCGGGATCGCTTAAAATCTCTTTCACCGCGTCAGCAATTGAAACTGCATTGGCTGTCTGCAAGATGTATGCATGCTTACCGTGAGACATGTGGCGGGCAATATTCGTCTTCGGAATGACAACCGGCCGGCCTACCGAGAGGAACTCCGGAAGCTTACTCGGAAAGCGATATTCATTGAAAGAATCCCCTTCTCCGGGTTGTATCAGAATGTCCGCCAGCGCCAACAAACTGGGTATTTTCCTGTGTGGCACCATACCTAATTCGATGGAGT
This sequence comes from Terriglobia bacterium, assembly GCA_963757345.1. Lineage (GTDB taxonomy): Bacteria > Acidobacteriota > Terriglobia > Bryobacterales > Bryobacteraceae > Bog-105. The sequence goes on from CAVWRP010000021.1 coordinate 842,249, forward strand.
ATCGCCGCGCCCAGTCCTCCTGGTCTCCCAGGAACGGATAGAAATCTCGTCCCGCGCGTATCAACGTGGTTGGCATGCCTTCCCGGTTAAGAATCGCCACCGCCAGATACAGACTCCTCATCTCGTGCGCATTGGCGACATGTACGTTTCCGGGGTACACAATCACAGCGCTGTTGTTTGGAATTCCCAATACTTCCCGTGCGTGGTTAAGCCTCGGCAGGGGTTTGAATACGTTTCGGTCCGCCGCGGGCCACAATTCCAAAGAAGGAACATGCTGTGGTACCAGCTCTCGCAACCGATCGATGATGACCGTAATGCCATCAGCCTCGCTCATGAACTCAAAGCCTTTGCGAGGGTGAGACAGGTGCGGTTTCAGCATCTCGTCCAGATACTCGTTGTCAGCAAAAACGATTTCCTGCCAGGGTTTTCCGAGCGCGCACGAAAGCAAATGCCACTCATTGTCCTCCATGTGAACAAAAATTCTGCAAGAGTGACGGCGTTGCATCGCTTGACAGAACTCCCGTACTATTTCGCGAGGTGTCCAGCCATGGATAACATCCGGTCCCATCCCGTTCGGAAAAGCGGACAAACCGTTTAGCGCCTCTTCGAAAGTTGTAGCCGTGTATCGTGCTTCGCCGAGCGTTGAAGCGAGTTCTTTGTTGAACGGAACCGCGACGGCACAGTCGTGGCCCAATTCTGCCAAGCCGTTTGCAAGAGCATGCACATGACTGGCGCTATTACAGGAAAAATCGTGATACAGAACGAAAAGAATATTCAATCAGATACTCCGATCCGTCAGCTGCGTGCCTGTTCACTGAGGGCGAAAGAATAATTCATCGTATACTGAAGACTTGTTCGAGCGCTGAAACCGTTTTGTAAGCAGCGGCTTTGTCTCAGGCCTGGCCGCTCGGCTGGTTGCCAACCGTTCTCCGCCTCAACTCGTAATGAACTCAGAGCCTAGATGGATCCCTTCGGGCGACTTTCAGCCCCTTCGTTATCGCCCCGGGGGTGTCGGTAACTGGTCCGGACACCTCCCCTTTGCCTTTGACTTGGTTGGCGCAGTTCGTCCACAACTCCTGGTTGAGCTAGGCACGCATTATGGGGAATCATACTTCGGTTTCTGCCAGTCGATCGTTCAGCACAATTGTTCTTGCGCCTGTTATGCCGTAGATACCTGGCTCGGGGAAGAACAGTCCGGTTTCTACGACGAGAGTGTCCATGAGGATGTCCAGGCATACAACGCGGCAAACTATGCCAGATTCTCCTATCTCCTGAGAACCACTTTCGATGAGGCGATCGACGCATTTAGCGAGAACTCCATCGACATTTTGCACATCGACGGGCTGCACACGTATAATGCTGTCTCGCATGATTTCCAAAACTGGTTGCCGAAGGTCAAGGCGGGCGGTATCGTGCTGTTACACGATGTTGTGGCGAGGCATGCCGATTTCGGCGTCTGGAAGCTTTGGGAGGAATTGGCGCCGTTAGGCCAGCGTTTTCTTTTTACCCATTCCTGGGGTTTGGGCGTCTTCCGAAAACCTCTTTCCGTTGGGGCAGCTCCGGATCTCGTGTCCTCTTTATTCACAGACGATGCTGCTTACGAGACTCACCTCAAGAGATTCTATTCTCTTTGCGCTCTGAAACTCGAGTGTGGCACTTATTCGACGAACAACTCCACGGCAGCGGGAGGCGCGAAACAGGTCGAGGCACAAGTCTTCCCAATGATCGAAAATTGCTACTCGATCAATCGCCACGCCAGCGCGTCCTTTCAACCGCAGCAATGGCAAAAAATTCGTTTCGAGCTTCCATTTGGTGTCGGGGAAGGGCCACTTCGTATAGATCTTGCTCAAGAAGCTTGCATTCTCGATGTTGCCGAAATCAGTCTGCGGAAGACCGTTCGCGGCGAAGTCGTTTGGTCAGCGGCCGGCAGGGAAATCGCAAAACTTCTGCCGGCTGGGGACTTAAGCATTCTCGAAGAGAGGGACTTCTGCCGGTTTATAAGTACTGGCAACGACCCTCAGTTGTTCCTCACGGGCATCGATGTCGATTCTTTTGATTTTCCGCTGGAACTTGAGTGCTGGGTTCGCGCGATTGTCGATCCCGCTTATCTGGTGACGGAGCTAAAGGCGAAGCGCCCAACCCCTGCCGACGAAAACGCGCAGAACAGTGAGGAGACTGCACAGAACGGCGAGGAGACTACGCGGAAGAATGAGGAGACTGCGAATATTCTCAAGAAGCTCAAAGAAGAGCAAGCAATGTTTATTGCAAAGCAGGAGGCTGCCGGTATTGAACTAGACCTTCTGCAGCTCTCCTACCGCAAGGTACAGGGGGAGCTCTATGTCACCAAGACTGATCTTCAAACTGCCAGAAACGAAGCAAAGGCGGCGCGTGCGGAGCTGGACGAGCTTGTCCATGCTCGAAACAGCGACGCACAAGACGCGATCGACCAGCTGGTGCATGCTCGAAACGTCGAAGCGGAAAAGTGTAGGTCACTCGAGACCACGCTGGAAACGATTCTACGGTCGAAGTCTTGGCGAATCACTGCTCCCGTTCGTCGTCTTCTCGGCAGCGGGTGAGGTTTTGACCCCCGCAGCCCCGTTAGCCCTTCAATCCGGCAAACACTCCTTCAATTTCAGCCCTCGCCGTTTCTGAGGGTGGAAGAAAGGGCAATCGCGGCACGCCGCCGTAATACCCGTTCAGCTCCATCGCGTACTTGAGGCCGCCGATTCCATGCTTTGCGGCGATAGACTTTGCCGCTGGAGTAATTCGCTTTTGCCAATCCTCTGCCGCTTCATATTCGCGAGTACGAAACGCCTCCCAGATGGTTACGCAAGCATAAGGCAGTGCATTCGCGATGGCCAGTATGGCGCCCGAAGCTCCGATCTTTAGCGCGTCCCAAATGCTAACGCCCGCACCCGTCAGAACTTGAAACCCGGGCTTGATAACCCGCAGCGTCTCGGTCATTTTTTCCAGATTGCCCGAACTGTCCTTCATTCCCGCAATGTTCGGATGGTGGGATAACTCAGCAATTGTTTCTGCCGGCAGATCGTAGCCTGTCACCTGCGGAATGTTATAAAGCAGCACCGGAATCTTGCTGCGGTCCGCCACCGCTCGGAAGAAGAGAGCCTGTGTCTCCGGCCGGTGCATCTGCTGCCGGTAGTAAAAGGGTGTCAAAACCAGAGCCGCGTCATAGCCTATGTCGGCAGCACAGTTCGCGAGCCGGACCGTCTCATGAACGCTTTCGCAGCCGACGCCTGCGATCAACGTTTTCCCTGGTGCGCTCGCTTCCTTTATCCAGGACATCAGCTGCAGCCTTTCATCAGCGCTCAACAGCGGTGTTTCTCCTGTCGAACCGCAGACCGTGTAGCCGCTCAGGCCGATCGCGTTGAGTTTCTCGATGTTGTGAAAGACCTTCGCCTTGTAAAGGATTCCCTGTTGATCGAAGGAACTGGTGAGAGCTGGGAAGATGCCTTGCAGTTTCATAAATGGAAAAGGAGCCTGTGCGCCCATTGGCACTCACAGGCTCCTTTAGTTTAGATCTGTCTACTTGCCGACGACGACTGTGATGATAAGCGTGTACAGCGCCAGAGATTCGATCAGCACCAAGCCTAAAATCAGCGAGAAGCGGATCGCTGCGACGGCCGCGGGGTTGCGCGCCATGGCTTCCGCCGCGGAGGCAGTCGCCTTGCCCTGTCCAATTCCGCAAAGCCCTGAAGCGATGCCCATTGCGAGGTATGCAGCGCCCAGGTGAGTCTTTGACCCGCCTGCCTGGTCTCCTTGAGCAAATACCGGGCTCGCCAATGCCAGCATTGTCATGGCGAGCAAAAATAGTTTGTTTTTCATTTGTCCTTCTCCCTATGAATTTGCTTTCAGGAGGTGGTTCGACACCGTGCGTTGGGACGCCGGGCGCTCACGCTGAAAGCCGAAAATGCCTAATGCTCGTGCGAAACGGCCCCCCCTACGTAGACCATCGCGAGCACCATGAATATGTATGCCTGCAGAAATGAAACGAACGTGTGCAGCCCGATGAAGAGGACCGGCACAACGACTTTTGTCAATGAAACAAATGTCAGATACACAGTTTCGCCGGCGAACATGTTCGCATAAAGACGAACAGTGAGGGAGAGCAAACGGGCACTGTGGCTGATGATTTCAATAACAAAGAAAAAAGGCGCGACTACGAGCATCGGCCCTAGAAACTGCTTGATATAGCTACCGCCGTGCTCCCTGATCCCCGAAGCGTGATAGAAGAGAAACGTCACAACCGCAAAGCCGAACGGGACCATCGGAAACATGGTCGGCGACTCAAAACCGGGAATCAATCCAATTAGGTTGAGGAACAGTATGAAAATGAAAATCGTTCCAAAAAATGCGACGCGTTTGGCCCCCTGCCCGTGTCCGACAACCTCTTCGGCCTGCGCGTGAACAAACTCATAGGTGAGCTCAAAGATATGCTGCAGCTTGCCCGGTCGATCGACAGAAAGACGGCTGCGAAGATAACCGAACAAAACCGTCAGAATCAAAACGACGACAATCTCGCACACCAGGCCGTTGCTCCACGGACGTGCCGGGTCTGCTGCCGGATGCCGAACTGCATTCAAAATCGTATTTGCCGGACCGGCGAAAAATCGGTTAAAGAGACCTGTGATCCAGAGTTCGTGTGACATTCAATGCGAAGTTCTTCTGCGCAGCACGTAGGAGAGAAGCTCTAGGAGCAGCGAGGCCAGCACTGCAGCGGCACTTGCGAGAAGTCCCAAAACCACCGCCAGCGCACTGACGTTTAAAGCTTTGACTATAGCATAGCCGACCCCTACTAGAAGTATGTAGCGGATGATGTAAGCTCCTGCCTGCCAAGGCTTTCGGGACTTGGCTGCAGGTGAGACAGCGCCGCTGACCCACTCGAAAAGCCAAAGGTTACCGCACGAAGCGAGCGCTCCGAGAAGAAATGCCATCGCCGAACGAATTCCTTCGATCCAGAAGTAGACGCCAGTGCCGACGAGGCCCAAAACCGCAGTCAGCAGATAGAGCTTCCGGAGCGAGAAGTCCTGGGCTTCGTCCGTCACTGCTTTGGCTTCGTTTCCTTGTTTAACTCACGGAAAATCTGCATCAGACCGGCCGCCATGCCCAAAATAATTCCTAGGATCGGAATCAATGGCGAATGAATCCATCGCCCGACCAACTTGGAAAGGAAATAGCCGGCGAAAACTGAAGCCGGCAGCGTCAGCGCAAGGGACATATATTTTCCGAGCGTCAGCAACGATTTGTCCGGTTTAAGCGCCATGGCTTCGGTCCTATGAATCGAAGCGCAATCCGTGCCAACGCGCCATTCCGGGCAGTTCGAGGCCAAACTGATCGAGCATGCGACCGACAATATAGTCCACGAGATCGCCCACGCTCTCTGGCCGGTTATAGAAAGCGGGGACCGGCGGAAAAATTGTCACACCCATTCTGGCGAGCGCAAGCATGTTCTCCAGGTGAATTTCGCTGAACGGACTTTCGCGAGCGAGCAAAAGGAGTTTCTTCCGCTCTTTCAGCATGACGTCGGCCGCTCGGCAGATGAGCGTGTCGCCAAAGCCGGCACGAATCGCGGCCAGAGTCTTCATACTGCAAGGTGCGATGATCATCCCCTCTGCGCGAAAAGAGCCGCTTGAGACCGGTGCGGCCTGGTTGTCCTGATGATAGACGGCAGATGCCAGCTTCTCTACCTGTTCGATCGAGAAGTCCGTTTCCCTGGCAATCGTCACGCGAGACCAGCGACTGAGAATCAGGTGGGTTTCGAGACCGAGTTCTCGCAGCGCGGCTAGTGTGCGAACTCCGAAAATCGCACCCGATGCTCCCGTTATTCCGATAATCAGCCGCATGAAACTCCAGAATATGCCCTCTCTCGTAATCGCCATCCGGAGTTCATCGTAATCTGGATCCGTGCGGATTGGAATCATAATGAACGGCGTAACCGGGCGCATGGGAACGAATCAGCATCTTATGCGGTCAATTGCCGCCATCCGCCACGAAGGCGGCTTGATTCTAGCGAATGGCGAAACCCTCATGCCCGACCCCATCCTGGTCGGGCGAGATGAGCGCAAACTAATGAAGCTTGCAGAGGCCGCGCGGGTCGAGCGGTGGAGTTACTGATCTCGAGGCCTGTTTACGTAACAAAGAGGACGCCATATATTTTGACGCGCAGACCACGGCTCTGCGCGCGGATAGCGTACGGCGAGCCCTTGAAGCCGGAAAACACGTGTATTGCGAAAAGCCGCTGAGCACGGATTCCCAAAGCGCGCTAGCGTTGGCGCAGCTTGCCGAACGCTTGAAGTTGAAACACGGTGTCGTACAAGACAAGCTCTTCCTGGCTGGCCTGCGAAAACTGAAGCGCGTGATTGACAGCGGTTTCTTCGGTCGAATACTGTCTGTCCGCGGAGAATTCGGCTACTGGGTGTTCGAAGGCGACTGGCAGAGTGCCCAGCGGCCCTCCTGGAACTATCGCAAGGAAGACGGCGGCGGCATTATCGCCGATATGTTCTGTCACTGGCAATACGTGCTCGAACATCTCTTCGGTCCGGTGCAAGCCGTGAGCTGTCTCGGAGCTATCCACATTCCCAAACGCGTCGATGAGCACGGAAAGAGCTATTCCTGCACCGCGGATGATGCCGCATACGGCACGTTTCAACTGGAAAGCGGAGCCATTGCGCAGATGAATTCCTCCTGGGCAGTGCGCGTGTATCGGGACGACCTGTTCGTTCTTCAGGTGGATGGGACAGAGGGCAGCGCCATAGCGGATCTGCGAAATTGCCGCACGCAACAGCGCGTGAATACTCCCAGGCCCGTCTGGAATCCGGATATCGCTAACTCCATCGCCTTCCGCGAAGGCTGGCAGGAAGTACCGGATAACGAAGTCTTCGATAACGGGTTCAAAGTCCAGTGGGAAAAGTTTCTGCGATACGTAGTCGAGGGCGCACCATTTCCGCACACATTCTGGCAAGGAGTGCGCGGGGTGCAACTTGCCGAAGCGGGCCTGCGGTCCTGGCAGGAACGTCGCTGGATTGATATGCCCCGGCTTACCGATCACAAGAATTCTGCACGATGACGATTACGTTGCCCACGGTCAAAGGGAGGCTGGCGCCCTATGTTCTGATCAACCCTGTGGGCCGGTCGCCCGCGGCGGGAGCCAAGCCGCAAAGCCGAATTCTGTACAGCGCCGCGCACGTGGTATGCGATCCGCTGGCCGACACCTCACCCGCCGGTTCACCGTGTCTCGATTGGGAAGCGACGCTCGCATTTCGCCGTCATCTATGGAGTTTGGGGCTTTCGGTAGCCGAAGCGATGGATACGGCGCAACGTGGCAGCGGACTCGACTGGGAGGCTTCCCAGGAATTGATCAAGCGATCTCTTGCCGAGGCGCAAGCTGTTTCCGGAGGAATCGCCTGCGGCGCGGGCACCGATCATCTTGCTCCTTCAGGAGCGACGCTGGACTCTGTGCAAGCGGCTTACGAAGAACAGTGCGAATTTGTGCAGAGCCATGGCGGACGAATCATCCTTATGGCGAGCCGCGCCTTGGCGGCATGTGCACGAAGCGCGGACGATTACCGTCGCGTGTACGGCCGCATCCTGCCTCAGACTGCACAACCAGTGATTCTGCATTGGCTCGGCGAAGCCTTTGACCCGACGTTAAAAGGGTACTGGGGTTCGGGCGACCTGGGTGAAGCCATGAAAGCCTGCCTGGAAATTATTGAAGAGAATCGAGCCCACATCGATGGAATCAAGATTTCGCTACTCGATCCTGAGTACGAAATCGCCATGCGACGCCGGCTTCCGGCAGGCGTTCGGATGTATACCGGGGACGATTTCAACTACGATACGCTCATACTCGGCGATGAACAGGGTCACAGTGACGCGCTGCTCGGAATCTTTGATCCGCTGGCTGCAATCGCCGCTGAGGCTGTTCGTGCCCTCGACAAGGGGGACTCAACCCGCTTCAAACAACTTCTGGGACCGACGGTTCCTCTGTCCCGCCACCTGTTCCACACGCCGACTTATTTTTATAAGACTGGTGTCGTCTTCCTCGCGTATTTGAATGGGCACCAGCAGCACTTTCGTATGGTTGGCGCGCAGGAAGGGGCACGCTCAATTGTCCACTTGGCCGAATTGTTCCGGCTTGCGGATGCGGGCGCGGTGCTGAGCGATCCGGGGCTGGCACTACATCGGATGCGGCTCGTCCTGGCGCTGGCCGGGATCGAATAGCATGGCGAGCGAAGTTGCTCTATCGCGCTTGAGTTTGAACCAGATGACGGTCCGCAACCTCAGCGTGGGCCAGGCAGCGGAATTGTGTGCGCGCCACGGCATTCAACATATCGGCCTGTGGCGAGAGCCTGTCTCTCGAGCAGGGCTGCAGGAGAGTGCCCGGTTGGTTCGAGCTGCCGGGCTGCGCGTTTCCAGCCTATGCCGGGGAGGTTTCTTTTCCGCTGCCACGGAGACCGGCCGACGGGAAAGAATGGACGACAATCGGAGGGCCGTCGAAGAAGCCGCGATGCTCGGAACCGATACGCTTGTCCTGGTCTGCGGCGGCACGCCGGATAGGGACGTGGATTCGGCCCGACGGATTGTGGCGGACAGCATTCGCGAACTCTTGCCCTTCGCGAAAGATCATGGCATCCGTCTCGGCGTCGAGCCGCTTCACCCGATGTTCACCGCAAGCCGCTCTGTCATCGTGACGATTGAGCAGGCCTTTGAAATGATCCAGGATTTGCCGGCCGATAGGGTTGGTCTCGTCCTGGACGTCTACCACATTTGGTGGGACCCGCGGCTCTACACGAATATCGCCCGGGCGCAAGGAAGGATTTTTGGCTTCCATGTCTGTGACTGGCTCGATCCCATGCCCGATTTCGTGAATGGCCGCGGCATGATGGGCGATGGCTGGGCAGACGTCCAGCGGATTCGGCTGGCCGTCGAGGCGGCAGGTTATGACGGGCCAATCGAAGTGGAGATCTTCAACCAGCAGCTCTGGGATATGCCCGGCGACGAGGTTGTCGAGCGGATTAAGGAAAGTTGGAAAGACATCTAGCATCGTGCCAGCCCCGCCCAGATGTCGTCGCTGAATCTAGTCTGCTACATTTCGACTGTTATTCATGAAAGTGCGCTGGATCCTATGGGTGCCGCTCCTGACGCAGATATTCGGGCGCGGCGCGGAGAATGGAATCAGGTTTGTCGAGGTGGCGAGCCGTGCGGGTGTAAATTTCACGCATCACAACGGCGCGACTGGAAAGAAATGGTTGCCGGAGACGATGGGGGCGGGTTGCGCGTTTGTCGATTTGGATAACGACGGCTGGGCGGACCTCCTCCTGTTGAACGGAAAGGATTGGACACCCAGGGGGCAGAAGCACCTTCCGGCGCTTTATCACAACAATCAAAACGGCACGTTCACCGACATAACGAAAGGCAGCGGTCTCGATGTCGAGATGTACGCGAATGGTGTAGCGGTCGCGGACTACGACAACGACGGCTTACCCGACGTTTACGTGACCGCGATCGAAGGCGATCGGTTGTTTCATAACGAAGGTCATGGGCACTTTCGCGATGTGACGGCAGCAAGCGGCATACATAACACGAATTTTGCAACGAGCGCGGCGTGGTTCGACTTCGATCGGGACGGCAGGGCTGACCTGGTAGTTGCCAATTACGTGGCGTGGAGCGGGTCGAAAGATATTCGCTGTTCGATGGATGGAAAGACCAAGTCGTTTTGCATTCCGGATGTATACCAGGGCGAGAGCCTGAAGCTGTATCGAAACCTGGGCAAGGGCCGCTTCGAGGATGTGACGGCAAAGGCCGGTCTGGGTGCACCCACGAGTAAGTCGCTCGGAATTGTGGTTTTTGACTATAACAGCGACGGGTGGCCGGACCTGTTTGTTTCAAACGACACACAGCCGAATAAGCTATATCGCAATAACAAGAACGGCACGTTTACCGAGGAAGGCGTCGAAGCGGGAGTGGCGTTCGGAGAAGACGGGAAGGCGCGTGGCGCGATGGGCGCGGATGCAGCCGACTATGACCGGTCAGGGCGTCCGCACTTGGTGGTGGGAAATTTCAGCAAGCAGATGATAGCCCTTTATCACAATGAAGGTTCGGGCCTCTTTTCAGACATGGCTTCGAGTACGGCGCTTGGTCGATCAAGCCTGCTCGATGTTACATTCGGTGCATTTTTCTTCGATTACGACCTGGACGGATTTCCCGATATTTTTGCCGTCAACGGACACATCGACCCGGACATCAACCGGACGCAATCAGACCTGCAGTTCAAGGAGTGCCCGCTACTATTTCGCAATAACGGGCGCGGCGGATTTGATGACGTGACGAAATCGGTTGGCCCGGATATAAGCAAGCCGATTGTGGGTCGCGGCGCGGCGTATGCGGACTTCGATCACGATGGCGATCTCGATATAGCCGTTACAGAGAACAATGGTCCGGCAGAATTGCTGCGTAACGATGGCGGCAACAAGAACCATTGGGCAAACATTCGGCTTGTAGGGCGGCAATCGAATCGCAGCGGGCTGGGTGCAGTGGTGCGAGTGGAGAGCGCGTCCGGCAAGCAGTGGCAAACTGTGCACAGCGGTTCAAGCTATTGCTCGCAGAGCGAGCTTGCTTTGACCTTCGGGTTGAAGCAGGATCCAGTGATTACGAAGTTGACGGTGGAGTGGCCGAGCGGCAAGGAGCAACATTTTGAGAATGTACCGGTCAACAAGTTCCTGACGATTGATGAGACCGCCGGGTTGAGCAAATAGCGTCTGAACTATTTCCGGTCTTGAATTCATCGCAACGCACGAGTCAAGTCGTCAGAAACCGTGGTGGGAGCCCAATATCTCTCGATATATTCCACCACCAATTCGGTGCCCTGCTGATGGCTGACATGTGGCGAGTCTTGCGGACTGTACATGGCATCGGTTAAGTCGCGCAGCAGAATGCAGTGCATACCCCACCTCGTCATTTGCTTGATAGCGAATGTTCGATTCAGAATGCACATATTTGCGTGAACGCCGGTGTAGAAAATGGTTTCAATACCGCGCGAGCGCAATAGATTGTATATTTCCTGCCCGTTATCTGAAATGTAGTCATCGGGCGCGATTTTCAGACCTGGATGCTCACAACTCCACGCCCGATGCTCTTTCTCGCCTGGAGTATCACAGCCGCCACCCGAATCGTCGATGGGTAACGCGGGCGAGGTAAAGTCGGCCTCTTTGGGAGGAGCAAACTTCGGCAAAGACAGCATTCGCAACCGTTGCGGCGCGCCGGCGTAGAACGACATGGTTTCAGAAGGCGCATGCACGACCACTATCCCGTTCCGCCTTGCCCTCTCGAGAACGGGCTCGAGCTTCTTCACCAGCGCGGCCACCCGGACGTTTGCGCCACTGCACCAGTGCTTATCCCACATATCGCAGACGATCAGAGCGCTCTTGGCCGGATCAAAGCGGTACTCTGCGCTCACCTCACTCCACTGATCGCTGCCCCGGAATAACGGTGCTCGCGACCGCAAGGTCAAATGATGGCCGCCTTCCTGCGCAAGCAATGCCGCGCTTCCGAGGATCGCTACGGTCAAAAACCAAGTGCGTTGCATCAAGCCTCCACTTTGTTCGCCTGCGCATTCCAACGCAATCGCCGTTGCTGCTGCCTTGCCATGTTTGCCATCTGAATAACCAGGACCGCCTGGAATCCTAATCGGATTGGAGCAGTGGGCTTGGCCCGCGTCTTCACGCATTCCAGAAAATTCGCGACATGTAAATCGGTAGCGTGCTCAAAGCCGGATTCCGAATGTTGCGCCACATCCGGCTGGTCCTCATTTCCTTGCCGGTACACTTTGAAATCCTCACGCCCAATGTCGAGCCGCGCTTGATCGCCATCCAGTTGGTTCAACTGATCGTTACGGGGCTTATAGTGCATGGCGGCGTAGTTAATTGTGAAGACTGCCAGAAAGTCCTCGGGATACTCGGCGATTACGACGACCGATTCCGGCGTGTCCACTCTCTCTTTGTGTATCCGGGCCGCTGAAGAATTCACCACCAGAGGATAGCCAGCGTTCATCAGCATATGAATGCCGTCGAAGACATGCGCTCCCTGGTCCGCAACGATGCCGCCTGAGTATTCCGAATACTCACGCCAATTGCGAAAGCGATTCGGGTCAAATGCGCGGTGCTCCGCCGGCCCCTGCCACTGCTCCCAATCGAGCTTCCCGTCGAGCTTAGTTGCCGGGCTTGCGTGTAAGGAATTATTCAGCCACCATGACCGCACCATCCGTATCTGGCCCAGGGTACCGGAAGCCACAATGTTTCGCGCTGCCAGATATAGATCGTAACTCCGTCGCTGCATGCCCACCTGAATTACGCATTTTGACTTCTTCTCTGCTTCGACGAGGGCAACACCTTCTTCCGGAGTCCGACATAGCGGCTTCTCGACGTAAATGTCCTTACCAGCCGCAATCGCGTCCATAACCATCTGGTAGTGCCAGTGTTCCGGCGTGGCGATCAGCACGGCCTGAACATTACTATCGGCAAGCAGATCTTTGTAGTTGCGGTAGACCTTCGGTTGCGAACCACCCTTCACGGCAACAGCGATAGCCTGTTCCAGATTCGGCTCGTAGACGTCGCAAATAGCGCCAACTTTCAGGTCGGAGTGACGCTGGAACGTTTTCATGACTGCAGTCCCGCGACCGCCGCTGCCGATTACGCCAAGCACGAGCTGGTCCGAGGGTGCACTGGCCGCCAGCAGCATTCCGCTTCCGGCCAACAGAAATGACCGGCGCTTCAAATCTGTATGCAAGGTACGATGTTCCTTTCCGGGAATTCTATGACAATGGCGCTCACGCGGCGCGCAGCAATCCTCGAGACCGTCGCAGGCTTTCGCCTAATGGCCGCTCGATCCAACGGCAGCCCGAAGGTTGCCATCTTCTCAAAACACCTGCAATTTCTTGAAGGTGCTGAACTGGCGGACGCCGCCGCCGCCATCGGCTTCGATGGCATCGACATCACGGTGCGAACTGGCGGACATGTCGATCCAGCGCGCGCCGCCGAAACCCTACCGCCGCTGGTCTCCCTGATTCGCCAGCATGGCCTCGAGGTCCCGATGGTTACCACTGACATTGTCGATGCCACCAGCCCCAATGCCCGTACTGTTCTGAAGACCTTGGCAAACCTGGGCATTCGATACTACCGTTGGGGCGGCTTTAAATATGATCTCCAACAGCCGTTCGCTCGACAGTTCGAAGATTTTCATCGACGCTCAGCCCAGCTGGCCTCTCTAAACAGCGAATACAAGGTTTGCGCACTGTATCATACCCATTCAGGCGTTGGCCTGGTCGGCGCTCCGGTTTGGGACATCTTCGAGATACTCAAGGGTCTCGATCCCGGCGCAGTCGCCATCAACTACGATGTCGGACACGCCACGGTTGAAGGCGGCCTTGGTGGATGGATCGACAGCTTCAACGTTTCCGGGGCTTACATCCGAGGGCTCGCCTTCAAAGATTTCATCTGGCAAAAGAACGCGCGTGGTGTTTGGGATCCTGCATGGGCTCCTTTAGGGCAAGGCATGGTGCGCTTTCCGGTGTTTTTCTCGATGTTGGCGAAAACTGCTTTCGACGGTCCCATGCAACTCCATTTCGAGTATCCGCTCGGGGGCGCCGATGCCGGTAAGCGCCAGCTCACGATCGGCCGCGAAGAGGTTTTCGCAGCCATGCGGCGCGATCTCGGCCAACTCCGGAGTTACTTTCGCGATGCGGGTCTCGTCCGTGCATAGACGGGAATTCTGTCAAGCTGCCGCCGGTCTTTGCGCTGTGCCCGCAATAGTGAAAGCGTCCCATCCTGCCGCCATTCGTATTGAAGAAATCACTCATTCTTATCAAGACTTCCGCTATCGCGCGCCGTACAAGTTCGGCGGTTTCTCGGTTGATCGCGTCACCCTGCTCAATGTCGAATGCATAGTCGGCCTTCCCAGCGGGCGCTCCGCCAAGGGCTACGGCTCCATGACGATGGGCAACAACTGGTCATTTCCCTCGCGAGTGATGACTTACGATCAAACGCTCGGCGCCATGAAGGTTCTGGCCGAGAAGATCAATGCACTGACCGGCAAATACCGCGAGTATGGTCATCCCATCGACCTAAACTTCGCACTCGAACCCTCCTACCTCGCCGCCGCCACCGAAGTAACACGCGATTTGCGGCTCGCCGAGCCTATCCCCAAGCTTTGCACGCTGGTTACAGCCAGCCCCTTCGACATTGCCGTGCATGATGCCTTCGGCAAGATTCACGGCCGCAATGTCTACCTGACATACGGCCCTGACCTGCTGCCGAATGATATTTCTAAATACCTCGGCAAAGATTACAAGGGCCAGTGGCTGAATCAATTTCTTCTAACGCGGCCGCGGCCCGAGCTGCCGCTCTATCATTCTGTTGGCGCACTCGATCCGCTCACGGCATCCGAGGTGACCCATCCTATTGGCGATGGCCTGCCGGAGTATCTCGGGGAATGGATACAACATAGCGGCCTCGATCACATTAAGATCAAGCTCAATGGTGATGACCTGGACTGGGATGTCAATCGTGTCCTCAATATCGACACCGTCGCGGTCGAAGTCCAGGCCAGGCGCGCGGTTACAACGTGGCTTTACTCTCTCGATTTCAATGAACGCTGCCGCGACGTTGAATATTTACTACGGTTCATGCGCGTTCTTAAGGAACGGAATGCTGCCGCTTTTCAGCGCATCCAATACGTAGAACAACCCACCCGGCGTGACCTTCTCGCCGACCGCCACAACGTGATGCACGAAGCATCCAAACTGATCCCGGTTGTCATCGATGAATCGCTCACCGGCCTCGACATGCTTCTGTTGGCTCGCGACATGGGATACACAGGCGTGGCGCTCAAGGCATGCAAAGGGTTGTCGCAATCCGTGCTGATGTCCGCCGCGGGGCAGATCCATCACATGTTCCTCTGCGTGCAGGATCTCACCTGTCCGGGCGCATCACTAATTGAATCGGCCGGTTTGGCGGCTCACGTTCCCGGCGTGGCGGGCATTGAAGCCAACGCTCGCGAGTACGTTCCAGCAGCCAACGCGGCTTGGGCGCAAAAATTTCCCGGGATCTTTGATATCACGAACGGCCGCATGGCTACCGAAACCCTGACGGGCCCCGGCGTTGGCGCAGTATGATCGCATTCGCTCTCTTCCTCTTTCTTTTCTTCTCGGAGGAGCAATTATTCGAGCAACATTGCGCAGCGTGCCACGGTGCTGACGCGCGTGGAACGGCCAAGGGGCCCGGGCTTGCCACAAATCCGCGCGTAGCGGAACAGTCTCTCGAGCAACTGCGCGCTTTCCTGAAACAGGGCAACGTCGCAAACGGGATGCCGTCGTTCGCCGACCTTCCACCGAAAGATCTATCGAGCATCGCGAATTATCTGCGGGTGCTCAACATGGGAACCGTGACCGGGCCGACGCCCGCGACTGAGTCCCCTCGCAAGATCTCTTGGGGCCCTCCGCAACCCGGCGATTGGCGGACTTACAACGGCGATATGTCAGGCAATCGCTACAGCGCGCTCAAACAAATCAATACCGCTAATGTGTCTTCGCTGAAGCTGAAATGGATGTTCCCGATTCAGTATTTTGGCTTGGAAGCAACGCCTCTCGCTGCGGACGGCATGCTTTACGTCACGGGTCCGAACCAGGTATTCGCGCTCGATGCTCTAACGGGTAATCCGCTCTGGCATTATTCGCGCCCTGCCAGCCCCGGCATGATGGGCGACGCCAAGCTGGGCACGAATCGCGGAGTGGCCATTCTTCGCGACAAGGTCTTTTTTACAACGGACAACGCGCACCTGCTCGCTCTGGACCGCGCTACCGGGAAGCTGCTTTGGGATACTCCAATGGCCGAGGAACCACAACCCTACGGCGGTACCGTTGCGCCGCTCATCGTCAACGACACAGTAGTTGTCGGCGTCTCAGGCGCTGACCATGGTATTCGCGGGTTCATAGCCGCCTTCAGGCCCGATACGGGCGATCTCGTTTGGCGGCATTGGACCGTGCCCCGCCGCGGCGAACCCGGCATCACCACCTGGGAACGCGGCGAACAACTCACTGGCGGCGGTTCCACTTGGCTGACCGGCTCGTACGACGCTTCTTCCGACACGCTCTATTGGCCCACAGGCAACCCATATCCCGATGGCGACGACCGCGAGCGTCCTGGCGACAATCTTTATACCGACTGCATCCTCGCTCTCGACGCTAAAACCGGTGCTCTTAAATGGCACTATCAATTCACGCCGCATGACCTTGTGGATCGCGACGCCACCGAGCCGAACGTGCTGGTCGATAGGCTTTACAAAGGCACTCCATCCAAACTACTGCTTCACGCGGATCGCAACGGCTTCTTCTATGTACTCGATCGGGTCAGCGGCAAAGTCCTTCTGGCCAAACCCTTCCTGCGTCGCGTTGACTGGGCCTCGGGCATCGGATCAGACGGCCGTCCTGTTGTCATCGATCCGCGTGGTTGTCCGAGCGATGCCGCTAATTGGGACTCGACCGCCTTCAGTCACGAAACTGGCCTTTACTATTTCATGGCGCTCGAAGAATGCACCGGGAAACCTACCGGCTATCCCGATCAGACCGGCCAGCGTTTCCTGCGCGCTATCAATATCGAAAGCGGCGAGATCGTTTGGGAGATTCCGCAGCCCGGGCCAACACGCGCCAAGACCTGGAGCGGCGTTCTGGCTACGGCAGGAGGCCTGATTTTCTACGGCCAGCCGAATGGAGGCTTTGCGGCTGTCGATCAGCGTGATGGCAAAATGCGGTGGCATGTTCCGACGAACGTCCGCATGAAGGCCTCGCCGATGACTTTTGAGATTGCTGGCAATCAGTATGTGGCGGTGGCCGCCGGCCCGAATATTCTCTGTTTCGGTCTATGATCCGAGGCTTCCCGATCAACGGAAAGACTCATGAGTGCTTACATGAGAGTCCGCCGTCCACGACGAGGAGGGCTCCGGTGATGTATCGAGCTTCGTCGGAAGCAAGAAACAGGGAAGCATAAGCTACGTCCCACGCATCTCCCATCTTGCCGAGAGGCACTTGCTCGTCGCGCTTGCGAATCATTTCTTCTATTCCGCCGGGACCGTAGGCGTCCTTGAGCGGTTCGCGGATCATGGGCGTATTCATCAATCCCGGCAGAACACAGTTGGCGCGAATCCCCTTGGGCGCATACTGAACGGCGACATTCTGGGTGAGCTGATTCAACGCGCCTTTGGACGCGTTATAAACAGCGGAAGGGTATCCCGTATAACGGATCGAGGCAACCGAGGAGATATTAACTACAGCGCCTTTGCCCTGTTTCACCATGACGGGCAGAACGTACTTACAAGAGAGAAAGGCTCCTTTGACGTTGACGGCCATATGGTGATCCCAGACTTCCTCATCAAGTTCCTCCGGGCCGCCAACCGCCAGTATTCCAACGTTGTTGAGCAGAATGTCGATCCGGCCGTAGGTGTCCAGGCACTTCTGCACCAAAGCTTTCACGTCATGTGCTTTCGATACATCAGCAGCAAAGCTGACAACTTCTCCGCCATCCTGCCTAATGATGTCGGCGGTTTCATTGGCGGCATCGTTCTTAATGTCGACAGCGAAGACCTTGGCTCCCTCTCTCGCGTAGAGAACAGCGGCAGCCTTGCCGTTTCCCCAGCCAGGCCCACTTGAACCTGCGCCAATCACGATTGCTACCTTTTCGTTCAGCCGCCCGCTCATAAATCTCCGACTCGCTAAGTATAGCTATCAATCGCGATAATTCGATACCCGGATCGGAGGGCGTGGCGCGTCCCGGTACACTGAGGCGGGAGCAATTCTGTGGCTCAAATCCCTGGATCTAAGAAACTCCGGCCCGAAACGGACGTGCTCACTCGCGGCTTCGATCCTAGCCTCTCGGTAGGGTCAGCTCGCCCGGCCGTCTTCCGAAGTTCCACTTATGTTTTCTCGAGTCCCGAGGCAGCCGAGCGCGCTTTTGACATCATGGGCGGCCGAGGTCGCCGCGCCGAAAAAGAAAATGTCGACCTGGTTTACTCCCGCTTCAACCACCCCAACGCCGAAATTCTTGAGGACCAGATTCTGCCGCTCGAGCCCGGGGCCCTAGGAGCTGTAGCTTTCAACTCGGGAATGGCCGCGATCATGACTGCCCTGCTGGCCGTTCTCGAACCCGGCGATTCGATCGTCTACACGGTACCCATTTATGGCGGAACACAAACACTGATTCAAGGGTTTCTGCAGACCTTCGGCATTCACGGTATTGCGGTTGACGCGGGACAGGGGGGAGCCATAGATCAGGCTCTGAAAAGCGCCAAAAAGCTTCGCGCTGTGCTGGTGGAAAGTCCCGCCAATCCGACGATCATCATGACCGACATTAAACGGCTATGTGAAACGGCGGCAAGTCTGTCCCGAGACGGCGAGCGGCCGCTCGTCATGGTCGATAACACGTTCCTGGGACCGGCGTTTCAGCATGCGTTGGCTCTCGGAGCCGACGTCTCGCTTTACTCGGCCACAAAATATTTGGGGGGCTTCAGCGACATCATTGGCGGCATCGCGCTGGCGAAGGATCCGTCTCTTATCACGAAGATCAAGAGCAAACGCAGTCTGTTCGGCAACATACTGCAACCCGACGAATGCTGGATTCTCAATACGCGTCTGCCAACGGTCACTTTACGGATGGACCGCCAGAGCCGTACCGCCCAGCAGATAGCAGAGCAACTAGCGAAGCATGAGAAGATTCGCAAAGTCTACTACCCGACGCTGTTTGACGATCCCGAGCAGATTCGGATCTATCGAGACCAGTGCGAAGGCCCAGGAGGGTTAGTGTCGCTTGATTTGAAGGGCGGCAAATCTGCGGCCTTCGATCTTCTTCGCAACTTACGACTCGCTCGAAATGCGGTGTCGCTCGGAGGCGTCGAAACTCTCGCGTGCCATCCTCGCAGCACCACACATTCCGCGTGGAGCCAGCAAGATCTAGATAAAGCCGGCATCGGCGACGGACTGGTACGTGTTTCGTGCGGGATCGAAGACTGGCAGGATCTGCTGGCGGATTTCGAACAGGCGCTCGAACAGGTTTAGCGCTCAATCTGTGTTGGAGCTTCGTAAAGGCCGGTTCGAGAACAATGCAAACTGCAGCGTGTGATTGTTCTCTACAATCAGGCCATTGCGCTGCGGAATGTATTGGTACATGTACCCGACCTCGATTCTTTCGAACGTCGATAGCTTGATGCCCAGCGCTCCATAAGCGCGGTTCTGATCGAGATAGCGATTCCCGCGGTTCGCGCCGAAGTTGATGAAGAATTCATCGTACAAGCCCACGTAGAGCCGTTTGTTCGGTAATGGAATGTCGCCGCGGAGCATGTAGCGAAAGCGCTGGCGGAATTCCCACTGCTCAGCCGATGTTACTCCTGTGCGGTTTACGCGAACCATCCGCTGCTCGACACGCAAGCGATTCTGAAACGCAATTTTCTTGACCTTGTTGCGAATGAGTAACTGCTCGAAAAAGCGATTCTCCGGAAAGGCCTTCCGAGCGGACGGATGGTCGCCATAAGGATACGAATAGGCGAACGCATAGCCGGCGGTTCCCATGATGTTGGGGGTGAACAAATAATTCACGGCCGGACGCAGAAGAAACTGCTGCCAGGAGGTGGAGTAATTCGCGCGGCGTGCCTGTCCTTCGAGATGTATGCCCCAATGCTTGCTCACCGGGTGATCTCCGAAGTACATGAACCAGGCATGCACATTATTGTCGGAAGTGGTCTGCGAAAAAATCGGGGCCGAGACGATAATCGCGAGGATCACCGCTCGACCCCAGAAGAAGAGGGTCGCCTGCCCTCTCTTAAAAGTCGTGTCGAGGGAAAACCTATGCCGCCGCACTGCTCGAGCGACGACCGAGGTGATGCATTTCATAGCGGCGCGTCAGCTCTTCCCAGGGCGCTTCGAGCCTGCCACCGCACTCGGAGCGTTGTCGAGCTGCCGCCTTCAACAGGTCGAGACACGTGTGGTCGATATAGTACAACCTTTCGACGTGTATGCAGATCGTGCTATCCGGCGGAACGCTTTCGAGCGCGGAAGTTAGTTGAGGAAGCTTTAGAAATGAAGCAATACCCTCCAGGTGAAGGTCCGCGCTACGACGCGCCTCGTCGGGTTGTACCTTGATGTCCAGGCGGCTGGCCTTCCAAAGCAGCTTTCCGATGGTGAGTGCGAGTCCGATGATCACTCCGGCGAGCAGATCAATCGAGACGATGCCAAGAACGGTTGCACTGTAAATGGCGACGGGCACTTTACCGTAGCTCGCCAGATTCTTGATGTGCCGGACCTCGATGAGCTTGAATCCGGTGTAAACAAGAATGGCGGCCAGGCTGGCTGTGGGAACAAGCCTGAGAGCGGAGGGAAACAGGAGGACGAACGCAAGTATCCAGGCGCCGTGAAACATGGCCGAGAAACGTGTTCGAGCTCCGGCCTGCACGTTCGCTGAGCTACGGACGATTACTCCCGTCATCGGGAGAGCTCCAACGAGGCCGCAGAGCATGTTTCCGATCCCTTGCGCCGAAAGTTCCTTGTCGTAGTTACAACGAGGCCCCGAATGCATGCGATCGGTTGCCGCCGCCGACAGCATGGTCTCGGCGCTCGCGATGACCGCCATGATCACGACCGTGAGGAAAACATTGGGGTGCAGGATTTGGGAAAGCGAGGAAGCCGTCGGGAGCGAGAAAGCGCTCCAGATGTTATCCGGGATCGACACATGGTTTATTGGCAGTTGAAAAAATGCCGTGCCTGCGGTTCCGATCACTACTCCGACCAAAGTTCCTGGAATGACTTTCAGGGATTTCGGCCGCAGTAGGTTCCACAACAGTATGGAAGCGAGCGTCACCACGCCAACCAGCGCGGCCAGGTGGTGCGCGGTTCCGTCGGGTGGGAAGAGACCTTTCCAAATCGAGGCGGGAATCGCAAGCAAATTTTCGAGCCCAGTCGCTCGCGGTTTATCGTCGACCATCACATGGAATTGACCAGCGACAATCAGTATTCCAATGCCGGCAAGCATTCCATAGACGACTGCCGGGGATATCGCCCGAAACCATTGACCGAGCTTGAATCTTCCGGCCACGAATTGAATGGCGCCTGCCACTAAAAGCACCGGGCCCAGCGTTGCCAGCCCGAAGTCATTTACAAGCTGGAAGACGATCACCGCCAACCCCGCGGCCGGCCCGCTGACTTGAAGCGGCGAACCGGAGATTGCGCCGACAATGAGGCCGCCGATGACTCCGGTCGCCAACCCCAGGGCCGGCGGTACACCGGAGGCGATCGCGATGCCCATGCACAGCGGCACTGCGACAAGAAATACAACCAACGAGGACACGAGGTCATGCGCAAAATTGCTTCCCGAATGCACCATCGCCTGGTCTGTTGGAACAACCCGTTCAGCCAGGGCGCTCATGCCGCCTCTCCTTTGCCTATGGGTACCCGGCAAGGCGGAGTTGCGTTTGCTGCTTCCCTGCTGAGCGGAGCAAATCGCCGGTTGCTAGCGTCGTACGCAGTGATCTCGCCAGACTGTATGTGATACAGCCATCCGTGAAGCTGAAGCTCACCCCGGGTGAGACGCGCCGCAACCATAGGGTAGGTCTTCAAGTGTTCCAGTTGCGCTACGATATTTTCCTCGGTGAGAAGATGCAGCAGCACTTCATCGCTGAGATCGCGGTAACTGGCGAGAACCACTTCTCGCGCTACTTCAGCGTGACGCAGCCAGGCAGCAGTTGCCGGCAGAGACTTCAGAGTTTCAGGGCGCAGAACCGCCTTCATCGCTCCGCAGTCGGAATGACCACAGATCACGATATGCTCGACTCCAAGGGCCTGCACAGCATATTCGATCGAAGAAGCGACTCCGCCTCCCGCGTAGGACCCGTTTGGCGGGACCTGGTTTCCCACGGTGCGGCACAGGAACAAGTCTCCGGCCTCTGCCTGCATGATGGTATTCGGAACGATGCGCGAGTCGGCGCATGTCACGAAAAGAGTGTGCGGGTGCTGCCGGTCGGCAAGCCGACGATACAGGTGGCGCTTTGCCGGGAAGACATCTTTTTTAAATTTGAGAAAGCCGTCGATAGGGTTTGCCATTTGAATATTCCGTCTGCGCGTGTATGAATAAAAGCGAGCACTCTGGTCATGGCAATCCTGCTTCCATCTCAAGAGCTGTTGCATTCATTGGGACCTCCGGGTTGTCTGCCCGATGCGGCCGGCCATAGAGCCCGCTGACGTGGACTATATGAGGCAGCCATGGCCTTAAATCCGGCGCAACGTATCCGTTGGTTCTGGGGTCTTGGAATTGCGTCGGCAATTTTATTGATCGATCTCGCTCTTCGCTTCACGCCGGGTGCGCTGGAGCACTGGATATACGCTCTGCATCGGCTCTACTACCTGCCGATCATCTGTGCGGGACTGATCTTCGGCTGGAGCGGCGGATTGATCGCCGGTATCGTCTGCAGTTTGAGCTATCTCATTCGGGCGCAATTCGATTCTCCAGACGCTCGCAACCCACTTGACCGTCACCTGGAGACACTTGTGTTTTGCCTGGTTGGGACGCTGGCAGGCGTTTTAGCGGATCGGGAACGAGGCCAGCGGGCAAAGGTCGAAAACACCGCGAGAGAATTACAACGTGTCTACCGCGAGCTGCAAGACAATATCGAGCACGTAAAGCGTGCAGCTCGTATGTCGGCGCTCGGGCACCTTTCGGCCGGACTCGCGCACGAGATACGCAATCCGCTGGCGAGCATCGAAGGCGCAGCGGCGATTGTCGAAAGAAACTCACCGAGTACCGACCAGCAGCGAGAATTCCTAGGCATCATTCAAGAGGAAAGCCGGCGGCTGAATGGCCTGGTGACGCACTTCCTGGAATTCGCCCGGCCGAAGCCGCCTGCGCTGCAGCTTACCGACATGGAAGCGCTCCTCGAATCGGTGATCAAACTGGTTTCTCAGACGACCCTCCAATCCAATACTTCCTTCGAACAGCGCTTCTCGTCCAATCTGCCGCATCTCAAGTGCGACTCTGAACAATTGAGACAGGTTGTTTTGAATCTAATGCTAAATGCAATTCAGGCCATGCCGAAAGGCGGCCGCATTACCGTCAGCGCGAAAGAGGAAGACGAGCGATTGCACATTCAAGTGAGAGACGAGGGAGGCGGCATTCCGCCGGACGCAGTCGATTCTATTTATGATCCGTTCTTCACCACAAAGGCTACTGGAACGGGCCTGGGGTTACCGATTGCTTATCAGATGATCGAGCAGCACGGCGGGAAACTGATGCTGGACGAGAACACTCCGCACGGCGCCTGCTTTGGAATCTACCTTCCCTTGAACGTCGATGAGTAAGAATTCCATTCTTGTCGTGGATGACGAGAAGAGTTTGCGCCGCGTGATGCAGGTGCAGCTCGAACAGCGCGGATTTCTGGTGAGTACTGCCGCCAGCGGAGAAGAAGCGCTGCTGCGGCTGCGTTCGAACGGCTTCGGCCTGATCATCAGCGACTTGCGAATGCCTGGTCTCTCAGGGCTGGACCTTCTCACAGAGGTGCGGCGCATCTCGGCTCATTGCAAGGTGATCATCCTCACTGCGTTTGGAACGGTTGAGACTGCCGTCGAGGCGATGCGAAACGGCGCCTATCATTATGTGACAAAGCCAGTGAACTTTGACGAGCTTGCCCTGGTAATGGAGCGCGCTTTCGAGCACACACGGCTGATCGAGGAAGTGAGCAACCTGCGCGAATCGATCAAAGAGAAGTACGGCTTCGAAGGCATTATCGGACGCTCGGGCTCCCTGCTTGCGGTGGTCGATATCGCAGCGCGCGCGGCCCGGAGTTCGTCAACCGTGCTCATTGACGGAGAAACAGGAACCGGCAAGGAACTACTGGCGCGCGCCATACACTTCGCAAGTCCGCGACGCGACGGTTCCTTTGTTGCCATCAACTGCGGCGCCATTCCCAAAGACCTGCTTGAATCCGAGTTGTTCGGTTACCGGAAGGGTGCGTTCACGGGCGCTCTGGACAACAAGCAGGGTAAGGTCGAAACGGCAAATGGCGGAACGCTGTTTCTCGATGAGATCGGCGAGCTGCCCCTTTCTCTGCAAGTCAAACTGCTACGCCTGGTTCAAGAAGGCGAGATGCAGAAACTCGGAGCAGTGGATGCAGTCAAAGTTGACATTCGCATCGTAGCCGCAACCAACCGCAATCTCCGGCAAATGGCGGACGACGGAGAGTTTCGCGAAGACCTGTATTACCGGCTCGCGGTGATCCCGATGACTTTACCGCCGGTGCGGGAACGCCTGGAAGATCTGCCCGAGCTGCTGCGGCACTTCTGGGTGCGCAGCATCAAAAGGCATGATCGGCAGGACCTGCTTTTCCCGGAGAAGCTGCTGCCGACTTTGTGCCGCTACCACTGGCCCGGAAACATCCGCGAGCTCGAGAACGTTGTGGAACGCCTGGTTGTATTAAGCCGCGGTCCGGAAATTGTGGCGGAGGACCTGCCGCCGCATTTGCTGCGGGAGCGCAGCCCGCTCGATTCTTTGCAGCTCGAGCTGCCGCCGAACCGGATCAGCCTTGACGCAGTGGAAAGAGAGCTTATCCTGCGGGCGCTGCGGCGCTTTGAATGGAACCAGACCAAGGCTGCCGAGTACCTGAGTTTGACGCGCAAAACTTTGATCTATCGAATGGAGAAGCATTCCATCGAGCGGGATGCCTGACTACTTTGTGAAGAAGATGCGCCAGGTTGTGACAACGAATGCGTGGGTTACCATCGGCGCGCGGACGCTGCCCGTCTGGGCATAGGCCATACCGCACGCCACGCCCAGAACCGTCGCAACAAGCGCGCGCGGCCAGTTGGGGAAATGATGGAACCAGAGGTGAGCGCTTCCGAAGAGCACAGCCGAGACGGCAACGGCGGCGGCTTTCGAGTTCCAACCGTTCAGTAGCGCGCGCTCAATGACGCCGCGAAAAAATAACTCCTCGCTGATTGCGACGACCCAAAGCATTCCGAAGAAAGTGCCGATTGCCACGCCGGCAACTTGCCACCATTCTCCTTCGCGCGGCGCAAACTGCACATCGTGTAGCAGCAAGGCCAGCAATGCGATGGGGAGAATCGCAGCGGCATAATACAGAAGGCCGATGCGCCATTCGTTTGCTCGCGGCCAGAGCCCAAATGCGCCGGGGTCCCATTCGCGAAAGATCAGCAGCACCATAATTGCCAACCGGATCCACATCAAGTGACCCAGGATGTCGACACGAAGCTGCGAATCCGGCGAGACATAAATGCGCGGAAAGACGCGCAGCAGAATGGGAGCGGCCACCACTATCAGAAATCCGACGTCATATGCGAGGCGACGCGGAAGAAAGATGTACCAATACGTCAGCACGCCCGTCAGCAGCACGAGAAGTTGAAAGGCATTGCGATGATGAGTTCCGGATAACAACGAAAAGATCAGATACGGAAGCAGAGCGCTTATCCAAAGAAGGATGCCCTGGGATCGACGTCTGCCGAGTGCTGCGAACCACAAACGAGTTTCGCCGAAGACACATGCCAGGTACAAAACGGACTCGACGGCAAAGGCCGGTAGCGCGGCTCTCATGATCCAATGAAGCTGGGGATGCAGGTTTGAATAGGAGAGCGCGACTGCCAATAAGGCGATCCAGGAGCAGGCAAGAGTGATGAAAAAAGGTCGCATGCTCCTTGACATCGCCCTCATCGTAGCATCGGCTTCGGCGACAATAAGTCGCGCTGCCGACCCGCCGACGGGTTTGCTACGCAAAATCGCCGAAAGAGAAACAGCGGATTCGCAGGCTATGAGTAACTACACATACCGACAATCCGTGACGGTTCAGGAGTTCAACGATCGAGGACTTGTAACCGGCGAGTACCGGGAGGCCCGGGATATCACCTTTTCTCCGAACCATGTCCGCTATGAACAGGTAACCGAACAGCCGCGCAGTACACTTACGCGAATCCGCATGACGCCAGTGGACTTTGCGGATATTCGAAACATCGACCCTTTTCTGCTGACCGCCGATAAAGTGGGGTTGTACGAAGGGCAGTATAAGGGTGAAGAGACTCTGAACGGCATTCCCTGCTTTGTCGAGCACATCCGTCCACGGCAGATTCTGTCCGGCCAACGATTCTTCGAAGGGTTGCTCTGGGTTCGGGAGAACGATCTGGCCGTGGTGAAGAGCGAGGGCCAAAGCGTTCCTCAAATCGAAACGTTGCGCGAACAGAACCTGACGCCGCATTTCACAACTTTTCGAAAGCTGGTCGATAACAAATGGTTCTTCCCATCACAAACGTACGCTGACGACACGCTGTTTTTTCGCGACTGGCCGCAGCGCATCCGCATTGAGATTCGATATTTGAACTACAAGCGGTTCGGAGCAGAATCGACAGTTACGTTTGGGCCGGAGCCAACTCCCGCTCCGCCGGCAAATCCACCGCCTGCAAATGCTGCGCCGAAACGGCAGTAATCAACAGGTCAACCTCTCGCCCCACTCGGGCTCCGGGTTAGGATCGAGGAGAAGGCGAGGGTGTTTTCACACTTCGGGTGCTGATGATTAAATCCTTCTTTAAATTTTGAGGAACAGAGCTACATCAGGCTGCGGTTTGTAGCAATTTGAGGAGCTCGGATGCGCTCAAGCCGAGGTTGGCCTGTGCGGCGGCGAACATTTCGGTGACGGTTGGTGGTGAACCCGCACGTTTTTGAGGAACAAAGCCAGAAGCAACGGGCCGAAGCGCGGTTGTACCCGCTGCGGCTTGAACTGCGACTAGGGGATTTGAAGAAACGAAGCCACGAGTCTTCTTGGTCTCCTGTAAAGTCTTGAGAGTCTTATGAAAGGCGCGCTCGGCGGAGGTCAGCGTGCGGTGGAAGAGAGCGGCCATGCCGTGGTCGATCATCCAGAGGACACGGTCGACATCGGCGTCCAGTCCGCGATCCTGACCGCGACCCTGCTCGGCCCACATGTGAGTTTCGAGATACCGGTAGCGATTGATGCGCCAGTAGTGATGAGACAGTTCGTCGACCAGGATTTCTTCGGTCGGGGAGGCGGGCTGATGTTCGGCGCGGAGGTCTTCGCGGAGGGCGTCCAGGTCTTCGGGATTCTCGCCGGGGATGCAGGCGGATTTCGAGTAAAGCCCATGCTTAAAAGCGTTCTTAGACGAGGCGGCTTTGCCTTCGACGGTCTTGGGACCGGTGGACTTCTTGGCGTTAGCGCGATTGATTTCGGCGCGGGTGCGTTTGGCGGACATTTATTACACTCCTCGTCCGGACGGTAGCGGATGGCAGTTCGGGACAAGCGCTGTTTTTCCGTTAAATCGTTGGAGGGGCAGCAACGAAAGAAATTCTGTACCTCCGTGATGAATTGCAGAAAGACATTTAGCCAAGGCTAGTCTGTGGTCATTTATCTGCTATAGTAAATAAGCCCTCCGCCCATATTCGTCCTTAAGTTAGGTGAGTTATCTCACTTTCCTCTACTCTAATTGGGCTTCGATAAGTATCGAAACTCTGGTTCGTTCCTCAAGGACGTCGTTCCAGTACCGGCGCACGACTCCTTTTGAAATATGAATCAATTTTCTGAATTTTCTTTATCGAATCCAATCCTGCAAAATCTCGCACGGAATTGTTTTGTTGAACCTACTGAAGTGCAGGCGAAGGCCATTCCCGTGGCGCTGACTGGCGCCGATGTGGTCGCCACTGCTCAAACCGGCACCGGGAAAACGCTCGCGTTCCTCCTCCCGGTTATCGAAAAGCTGCTGAAGCCGCCAGCTTCTGACCGAAATCACGGCCCCGCAAACCGAATTCAAGCGCTCGTGCTGAGTCCGACCCGGGAACTTGCAATTCAGATAGCAGATGCCTTTACGAAACTCACCGCTCACACCAGTCTTCGCAGCGCAATTGTGGTGGGGGGCTTAAGTGAACAGACGCAGCTGAATGCCATACGAAGAGGCGCACATCTTGTTGTCGCAACGCCCGGCAGGCTCGAAGACTTCCTGGATCGCCAGCTCATTAATCTGAGCTCGGTAGAAGCGCTGGTGCTGGATGAGGCGGATCGCATGTTAGACATGGGTTTTCTCCCCGCCATCGAAAATATCTTGTCTAAGTTGCCAGCGTCGCGGCAGAGCCTGTTCTTTTCGGCAACCATGGAGAAGGACGTGGAGCGCCTTATTAAACGGCACTCGAGAAGCCCGATCCGTATTGCGGCCGGCGGAACAACGGTGACAACGCCGGATCAGATCGACCTGCACGTCTACGAAGTTGAAAATCACATGAAGGTCGGTTTGCTCTGTCACATGCTAGGCCAGGAGGCCGGGTCCTTCCTGGTTTTCGCCCGAACGAAGCATGGTACGGACCGACTCGCCAAGAATTTATCCCGCCTGGGGATGCGCGCCGTTGCGATGCATGGCGACCGGACGCAGAACCAGCGAAACCAGGCACTCGCGGGATTTCGCGACGGACGTTACCGCGTGCTGGTGGCGACCGATGTGGCGGCGCGGGGTATTCACGTCGACAGCGTTGCGCATGTTGTGAACTACGACCTGCCGCAAGCATCGATGGACTTCATCCATCGTGTCGGGCGAACGGGCCGCGCAGGACAGCGAGGGGCGGCGTCAACATTCAGCTTGAAATCCGAGTGGGGCGAAATCCGCCGGATCGAGCGTGAGTGCAAGGTGCGCCTCGTGAAGCGGGAAGTATCTCCTGAAGTCGTGAGCGAAGCGAATCGATCGGCAGAAGCCCAAGTGCATTCCAGAGAAACGGTTCAAACGAAACCAATCCACGAACACTCAGGAAAAGAGCGGCACCACGCCGCGAAGCGAAGGCCAGCTTTCAAAACTGCCCGGCACGGGCGCTGACGCATCCAAGCCGCCGCTGCGGATCGCGTGTTGGTGAATCCTCCATGCAACTGTGCGGCGCGCTGACTCGCCTCAATGCGGCCAAAGCCGCTGCATTCTTCTTAATCGTTCGGCGGCCCTGACTTCCCGTTCATTCATCCCAAAGTGATGCGCGATTTCGTGCCACAGAGTTTGCTCGACCAGACGCGCCAAGTCCTCGCGATTGCGAGCGATCCGCTCGTGAGGGCCTTGAAATATGGTGATCCGGTCGGGTAAATTGAAGCCTTCCGAAACGCCGCGGTATTTCAGTGGTCGTCCCTCATACAGGCCGAGCAAGGTGCTGCCATGCGAGGCGCGGCCCCGTGTGAGTTGCGCCGGCGACGGCTCATCCTCGACGACCACCGCAACGTTCTGCATGCGGCTCCGGAAGCGCGCAGGAATGCCATGGAATGCCTCTTCCACCAGTTGGTCAAAATCCGCTGTCCGCATGTTCAGGCCTTACCGCGAAGCTTCTTTATGGAAGATGCGAGTTTTTGGCTCTGTTTGTCCGTGAGATCATTTTCGATCAAATGTTTTGAGAAGAATCGAGGTGAAAGAGTGGTCGACCAATCGCCTGGAGTTGAGCATAGAGGGCAAGAACTGCCCGCTTCGGCGCGAAGATCGATCCTTCCCGTACAGTAGGTGCGCCAGCTGCAGGGTCGACATCTGCAAACTAATGTTATCCAGACATAGTGTTCTGTCCGGGTGGCCGACCAACCCCTCACAACCCAATAAATTGGGTTGTGATCAGTTCCCGAGAAGACTTTGCTGGCGCGTCGTTCCACTTCAACGAGTCGCGCGTTTTACAACTAAGCAACTCACACCTAACTAACCAGGGTTGCGGTTACGTTCTCGGCTCGCAAGATTGATATCAGTAGCGCGAGAGCGCTCCGTGTCGCCGGTTTCCCGCACCAATGTGCGCCTGAGGGATGAGCATTCCGCGCTTTTCGATCTAGCTCTGCCCGTCGCGAAATTTCGGATAACATCTAGGGTCGGGCATCTCTTCAGGGCTACTGCGAAACAATGAATCGGAACGCCTGAGACGTCCTCTAAGCTTTGGGCTATCAGTGTCCTTACGGGCTGATGCAAGGGACAAATAGTCGGGCAGCCGGGCGCCGTGAGAGGGTCGGCCGTAATGCCGACGTTGCTATCCACTTAGGCGGCTCATCAACTGACCGATCCACACATCCAAAGCTTCTGGCGTTTGCTCCACACGCCCGCGCTCCCGCTCTCCGGTATCAGTCCATTGCAGTGACCAAACGTGCTCCTGGTCTCCCCAATCGAATCCCACCCAAGCTGCGTAGCCTTCATCGCAATGCGCGTTATTTTCTTGCTTCCTCTCCCTTTCGCTCCACGCTTCTTTCGGCAAGCGGGCTTCGCCTCTCCAAAGGACTTATAGATGTCGTGCTGTGGTCCAGTGACAGCTTCTGAGAATTCGTCTTAGCAAAGCACATCCCGCCACTCGAGGGTCTTTACGAAAACATCAAGTGTTAGTCGGCATTACTCGTAGCAGCGGGATGCTTGCTCTCTTCATGCTTATTCCTGATTCTCCGCTCCGATGAAATAACGGAACGGATTGCGATAAGCTTCAGAGAACTTTTCCAAACCGCCGCGGCCGACGGCTGTTGATAACCAACCCTCTTGAGCCAACTCCTTGGCTCGACTATAAGTCGGCATCGCGCCAACTGACAGGCGCTTGGATGCACGGATCAGTGTCGGGCGTTTCGGTCAACTTGATCTCTATCCACCCTCCGGATGGCGCGTCGTCCAAGACATCGCTGCATCCGCATCCTCGGTCCCCTCCCAACGAACCGAGTTGCGGCGTCTCTTTCGTGAGACGATTCCGGACTGCACACTTCAGTGCGGACCGACGAAGCGAGGTTTGTCAACTCGCTAGCCAAGCGGCGTCAGCACCATCCGGGCCACACTCGTGCGCGTGCTAAATGTGCGCCAGAATAGCGCGTCTCGATCGCGGTCGCCACTGTGACTGACATACGCGGGCCCAGAACATTTTCATCGTTCGTTGCGGTACGAAGGACTATGTCTTACTCGTGCCGCAGAGCCGCCAGCGGATCAATTCGGGACGCTCGCCTTGCCGGCGCATAGCCAGCGAGAATCGCGGCGCTTAGCAGGACGACACCGGCCAGCGCCAGGGTTCCCGGATCATTGGGCTGGGTCTCGAACAGGAACGATTTGACAAGCCGGGACGTGCTTAACGCGGCAGGCACGCTGATCGCGAGCCCCACGGCGGCCAGTATCAGGACGCGGCGCAGAACCATCCAAACCACGGCACCGCGTTGCGCGCCCAGCGCCATACGGGTTCCGATCTCACCGATTTGCCGCGCGATGTTGTACGACATCGTTCCGTAGAGCCCCACGCACGCGATCAGGAGAGCGAGAACCGCGAAACCCGTGCATAGTTTCGCGAACGTGACTTCCCGGCTGATCGTCCGATCGATTTCCGCGGCCTGTGTGACCACGTTTGTGACAGGTATGCGTGAATCTGCGTTCCGCACGACCTCATGCACACTCCTGACATAGCTAAGCGGATCACCCGCAGTGCGCAGCGCATAGGTCACCAGGTCCGGAGAAAACTGGCTGGCCGCTGTGAACACGGTCATCGGACTGTTCTCTCCTGCTTTCAGACCGCCGTACCGCAGGTTAGCCGATACGCCGACGATTTCGAGATCGCGCTTCTCGTCCAGGAAGGTGATGCGCCGGCCGACGGGATTCTCGTTCCCGAAGTAAGTCCGCGCCAGCCGCTCGCTGATCACTGCAACCGGCATGGAGCCCGCATGGTCGCGGTCGTCAATCTCACGTCCGGTCAGGATCGGAATCTGCATCGTTGTGAGGAAACGCGGTCCAGCGACCATATTGCTTGCGCCCTGGATGGTAACGGCGCCGATCTTCATTGTCCCTCTGTATGCCTTCCCGGCATGGCCGGCGCTGATGATCGAGGATTGCGAAAGCGTCGCGCTGCTCACCCCGGGGATCGATTCGAAACGCTTGCGCAGGTCCGCGTAAAAGGTGGTCATCTCCGGGTCGCGATGCCCGGCCTGGCGCGCATTCAATGAGAACAGAAGGATGTTCTCGCGGGCGTATCCCAGTTGGACGGAGTGCAGCTTGTCAAGTGTCCGGACAAACAGACCCGCGACGAACAGGATGAGAAAAGA
Organism: Terriglobia bacterium; assembly: GCA_963757345.1. Lineage (GTDB taxonomy): Bacteria > Acidobacteriota > Terriglobia > Bryobacterales > Bryobacteraceae > Bog-105. Next base: position 874,346 of record CAVWRP010000021.1, read on the forward strand.
GATCGCGATCTGGGCGACCACCAGAACGTGCTGCGCGCGGCGGCGCGGTCCTCCCCCGCGGCCATTCTTCAGCGCGGGCATGACGTCCGGACGCGTCGACTGAATCGCCGGAGCGAGGCCAAATAACAGGCCACAAATTACGGAGAGCGCCGCCGTCACACCAAGCACCCTCCAGTTCAATTCCGCGTGCAGCGTAAAATTTTCCTGCCCGTGGGAGAGCAGAGCCGTCAGCGATCGCACGCCCCAGATCGCAAACAATACCCCGAATGCCCCGCCGAGCGACGCCAGCATCACACTCTCGGTAAGCAACTGCCGCACGACGCGGAACCGTCCCGCTCCCAGGCTGAGCCGGACAGCCATTTCGCGGCTTCGCGCGGCGGCCCTTGCCAGCAGCAGATTGGCGATGTTCGCGCACGCGACCGCCAGGATCAATCCCACCATCGCCAGCAGTACGTACAGAGGCTTCGAATACTGGCGGCGCAGGCTGCCCAGACCTTCGGCGCCGGGATTCAGAATCAGCGCGGGCAGTTTGGCACGCTCACCGTCGGTGCTCGCCGTGGCGGCGACCCATTGATGGAAACGGGGAGCCAGCGCTGCCTGCGCCTGGGCCATGCTTACGCCGGGACGCAGACGGCCCATCATTTCGATCCAGTAGAAGTTTCCGTCGCTATAGATGCGAGCCGCTCCGGCGCCGTCCAGGAGCACATTCGTGTGCAACGGAAGGTAGACGTCTGACGCCGCCGCAGGGTCTACTCCGAAGAATTCTGGCGGCGCCACGCCGATCACCGTGAAGGGAACGTTATCGACGAGAATCGACTGTCCAATCGCATTCGGCGGTCCCCCAAAGCGGTTCTGGCTTGTAGCAAAACTGATCACCGCGACCGGTGCTGCGCCTGGACGATCGTCTGCGGAGCTGATCAGACGTCCTGCAACCGGCGACACTGCCAGGCCGCGAAAATACTCGCCGGTGACATATTCCGCGCCGGCGCTCGTGGCCTGCCCACGGATGGCCAGGGTTTTGTTTAGTCCGTTGAAATATCCGAAGAGCGTGGAAAAGACCGGATTCTCCTCGCGAAGCGTCTCGAACGCGCCATACGGGAACATCCCGCTGACCAGCGTGCCTTTGTTGCCCGGCCAGAGAATGCCTTGTAGCCCGTGAATGACGTGAACCCATTGCTGGCTGGCGTTCTGGGGAGGCCGGCTACGCCAATTCAACACCACCAGCGACTCGGGATCGGCCACCGGCAGCGAGCGCAACAGAATCGACTCCATGAGGCTGTAGATCGCAGTATTGGCCCCGATGCCGAGCGCCAGTAACAAGACCGCCAGGGCGCTGAATGCCTTGTTGGCGGTCATGTTGCGATAGCCATAGCGGACATCCTGGACAAGTTCCGACCAAAACCGTGTCATCCAAATCTCCCGTGACTCTTCGTGCTTCAGTCCGACGTTCCCAAATCGCCGGCGCGCTTCAGCCCGGGCGCGCTCCGCGGTCATGCCGTCTGCTTGTAGTTCCGCGGCTTTTTCCGCAAGGTGGAGTTCCATTTCCTCACGCAGCACCTCGCCGCGCCTGCCGCTTTCTATCCAATACCTCAGCCGTCGTAGCACGTCCGTCACTCCGCTCCCATCACGCGCGCGATCGCCAACGTGAGTTTGGTGTACTGCCGGGTTTCAACGGCCAGTTGTTTGCGGCCAGCCGCGGTGATCTTGTAGATCCTCGCCCGCCGATTATTCGACGTCACGCCCCAGACACCCTTGATCCAGCCGTTTAGCTCCAGGCGCTGGAGAGCGGGGTATAGCGAGCCCTCCTCGACCAGGAGTTCGTTGTCCGAGGATTGCTGAATGAACTGGACTATGCCGTATCCGTGAAGATCGCGCCGCGACAGCGTCCGCAGAATCAACATGTCCAGTGAACCGGGCAACGAATCGTTCTTTTGCGCCTTGCGTCCCATACCAAGAATTCTTAGCTTACGGCGACGAGACGACGCGAGTCAAGTTCAGATTGGCGAGCCCTCGCGCCGCAAGATGGTTTGGGGCGCTCACGAGCGCCGGATGCGAGTGGTGGACAAGTTGAACTGCCTGAGCCAAGCTCCTGTGAGACGACGTTATCGGAAGGTGGATTGCTGTGGCTTCTTCGAGCGCTATTTATCCAGCGTTGCGTAGTGGCCTGAACCCGCCATAAGTTAGACAGGCGCCGACAATGAGTGAGATGGAAACGTAAAGATAGAAAAGCTCTGAGAAGTGAATCATCCCGAGGAGACCCAGGAGCACCTCTGGCGAGAGGGACAACAGGAGCAGCCCACGGATCAGAGTTACCCATCCAACGAGGGTCACAATGATCGGCAGCACGCCGCCTGACCAGACATTGTGTGTGAGAACGATTGCGAGACCAACTGCCAGAAAAACCATGCCCAAGATCAAGAGCAGCGGCGGATTATGAGCAAGCGCCGTCAAGGTCTCAACCGTCGCCTGCCTGTGCGTAACGAGAGGCAGCGCGACGAGGATTAAGAAGAGTCCGATCAGCCTGGCGAGAAACGTGGTCTGTGGCGACATGGCAACCTCCAAATAAACCGAAGATGGATCTCTCCCGTAGAGTAAGTGCGTCCGGACGGTAAGTCAAACACGAAAGATAGCCGGCCCGAGGCTGCAGGCAGTGCACGTATGTACTATCGATCGAGTGGTCAGGCCCGCGGCGGATGGGCCGCGCCTTCGCGACCGAGCAGGACGAATTTCGTAAACGTCATTTCGAGACTACCGGCAATCCAAGCGCAAGCGCCGCCGCGGCCCAGGCCGTACCGGCTGACGAAATCCACTGGTCATGACCATGCGGGAACCCACTCTGAAAATAGGGTTGAAACTTCACAGCGCGGCTCTTCACGTGCCAGGATCCGTCGGCCAGCTGGTTTTCCAGCAGATAGTCGATGCCTCGCTCATAAATGTTGTCCGACGGATTCACTCCCGCCGCCTGGTTCAGCGCGTATAGAGTCTGCCCGGTAGCATAGGCATCGCTCGGAAGGAATGCATTCTGGCTCCAGCCGCCGTCTGGCAACTGCTCGAGCGTCAGTTCTCTGGCCAACTTCCTGATAATGCTCGGCTCACCCCCAGCCCACTTGAGACCCAATAACTGGAAGGCGCGATCTTCGTTGTACTTAGGAACCGCGGCATTCAGCCATTTCCGCGCTCGCTCGATGCGCTCGTCGAAATCCGCTTTGCGGCCCGGAAACCCAAATTGCCTCAACGAAAGAATATCCTTTGCCGTAACCGAGATGTCGCCGTCCTGCATTGGGGCGCGCACATTAGTCGATAACGTCATGATTCCGTGCCAACTACCATCGGCTTGCTGCTGGGAGGCTATGTTGCACACCATCGCGTCCGTCATGGTGTCGGGCGGATAATTCATCGCGTTCAGAGCCATGAGGCTGAAGCTGGTGATTATCGTCCCGGCCGGTGGGTCCATTCGCTGCAGTAAGAGATCCGTTTGGGGAAGGAAATCTGAGGTTATGACCTTGACCTGTTCGGAGGCGGCTTTTTCGTCGAACTTAAAGGATCGATCGCGAGCCGCTCTCAATGCGACGGTCGTTAGCTGCTGGTGGTGGCAACCAGCGCAGCCACCCCCTAAAAAAAAGCTGGGATTGGTGGACTGCAACAGCCCAAGGCTCTTCTCCAGAGCTTTGCTCAGTTCGGCTGGTGAGACTGGTGCGGCGGCCAACGGGCGGCTCTTGCCTGCCACATCTCTCTTCGCGCCCTTCGTATCCGAATCTTCGAACAAGCTCATCACGGCCGGATTGGCGAACTTCGCCGCCCAATCGCCAGCGGTTTCACCGGCCAGGCTTCTTGCCTTGGGCTCGGCGCCGCTTGCGAGTAGTAACCGAACCACTTCGGGCCTCTGATACTCGGATGTTACAGACATCATAAGGGGCGTCATACCCCTAACGTCCTTTGCATTCACATCGGCACCGGCATCCAGAAGCATCTTTATCAGCTCGGGCGAACCGTAAGGGGTGGCGAGCAGTAACGCCGTATACCTGCCGAGGGCGATCGGACCAGCCTTCACCTTAAAACCTGCGACGGTGGATATAGCGTTTACTTCGGCGCCCGCCTTTAGAAGAAGCTGTATGGCCGCGACGTTGCCGTTTCCTGCGGCGGACATCAACGCAGTCTCTCCGCTCAAGTTCCGGGCGTTGACGTCCACGCTTTTGTCGAGCAGAAGCGCGATCGAGTTGGCGTCGTTCGCCTGCGCCGCAGCGATAAGCGCCGTGTTTTTTGCAGCATCGGTTGTCTTCGGGTCTGCACCCTTAGCAATCAGAAGCTTTAGAATCGCACCCGTGCCATTATGACTCGCTGCAATGATCAGAGGCGTCCTGCCCTGTTTTGATTTCGCGTTAATCTCGGATCCCTTGTCTACTAACAGTCGCACCTTGGCCAGATCTGCCGCCCCCCACATTAGAGCGGTGGCGGCGAAAGCGTTTTTCGCATTGACATCCGCGCCCGCATCGATCAATATGCTCATGGCGTCGACTGTGCCGAAAGCGGCTGCATACATGAGCGGCGTGGTGTCGCGGTAGCCCACGGAGTTGACATTCGCACCATTACGCAGCTGATACTGAATCAGCGAAAGGTTGTTATTGCGGATAGCTTGGAACAGCGCCGGGTCAGGTGGTGCGGGAAGCGCCACGGCACAAAATATGAGACCTGTCCAGACGCCGTTCAGCATGAGATTCCTCCTCGGGAAGGCAGCTAAGTTTAGCAATTCCTCAGGGCCCCAGTGCTGAATTGCAAACTCAACCAACTCGCTGCGGGCGGCGATCCTGTATAGCTCTGTTCCCTAACCAGGCAACGTCACCGGACTTCCCTCGGGCGCCACGATGAATGCCAGAAACCTTACAGGCTCTCCCGGTTTAGCGCTGCCGCCTATGGTGTGCAACGCGCCGGCCGGCTCAAAAAACGTGCCTCCCGTTTTCACGATTTGCTCACCTTCGCTATTGATGGCGAATCGCATCTCGCCTTCCAGCACATAGCCCAGCACAAACCCCGGATGTCGATGGGTTGTCGAAGGAACTCCCGGCGGCGCCGTCACTTCCACTAAGATCGCTTCAAGTCCCGCCTGCGAACCCGTCAAGGCGTGTCTGGCGAGTTCTTTGGCGGGTACGCGCCGCCCTGGAGTCTGCGCTTTTGAGCGGATACCCAGGAACCATGCGGTCACCAGGCTAAGAAAGTTTCGACGAGCCGGCATTTTCCGCCTCCCAAATACTATCGTCGCGCGAGTCGCGGCAACGCCAGGGATGGTAAGCGATGGCCCTTTCAGATACCCGTGCTTGGTCAGGACGCGGTCCGTTTCGAGCAGCACTCGGTCGCGGCCATTCTGACTCCGAAAGCTCCACTTTCCGGCCAGTGAAACTTCACCTTAAATACGCCGTTGGTCAGTTACTCACTGCGCAGGGCTTCGGTAGGACGAATGAGCGAGGCACGGCGCGACGGCAGCAGAGTTGCGAACAATACCACAATGATGATGATTCCGCTCGTGATGGCGAAAGCAACGAAATTCATGGGGTCAACGCCGAACAACAAACTGTACATGCTTTTCCCGGCCACCCAAGCGCCGAAAATGCCGATGGCCACTCCAACCAAGAGCAGCCTTGCGGCAACGCCAAGAAAATGGGCGAGCACCTGCCGTGGCTGAGCACCGAGCGCAATGCGGATTCCGATTTCGCACCGGCGTTGGCTTACGTAAGCGAGCACGCCGTAAGTGCCTACCGCGGTAAGCAACAGAGCAAACAATGCGAAAACACCTGACAGCACGGCAACCGCGCGGCGCTGCTCAAGGCTGTCGTCGACGAGATTTTTCATCAGTTGGAAGCGCTCGACTGGCAGTTCGGGATCGATTTGTAGAACAGTGCGTCGAACTGCACGCGCTACGGCGTCCATCGGCAACCGTGTCCTGATAATGAGCGACACGGAAGCACGCGCCCAATACTTGAATGGATAGTAGATAGATCCCAAGGGTTTCGTATCGTCCAGTTTCTTTTGTTCGACCGATCCCACGACACCGACAATCGTGAAAGCCTCGCCTTCGTTAAACGAGGCGCCGTCATTGAGGCGGTGACCGAGAGCACTTTTTCCGGGCCAGTGACGCTGCGCGAAGGTCTGATCAATCACGCAGACTCGCTGTTTGCGTTCACTATCCGCGCTGTCGAGAAAACGTCCCTCGATCAAGGGAATACTCAGTGCTCGCCAGTAATTGCCCACAACGCCGTTGCGGTAGTCCATATTTAGGTCACTGGGGGCTTGCGCGTCCCCTTCCAGGGCAGTTACTGTTTTCCATTCATCTCCCCAGAAAGGCAGCAAGTCGCTGGCGGCCACAGCAGCAAATCCCGGATTGGCTTGAATCGCGCGAAGCAGGCGATCTATCCCCGCGACTTGAGCGGATTCTGTCGGGTACTTTTTCCACGGCAAGTTGAGCTGGGCAGTGACGACCTGGTCCGCTTGGAATCCGAGGGGACGTCGAGGACGTGTTTCATGCTGATGAGAAGCAGCCATGCGCCGGTTGGCAGAATGAAGGCGAGGGCAATCTGGGCGACGCTGAAGCTGTGGCGGAGGCGCTGCGCTGCACGGCGCGAATCAGGAGCAAACTGATGAGATTCACCCAACCCATCAGGAGCAGGAGCAGTACGGCGCTTTGCAGCAGCAGCAGGATGGGCTTAACTGTCTCCACTTGATCTTCCTGCAGGCCACTCACAATGGTGAAAAAGCCACCACTGGCTTTTATCAACGGGATGAATGGATCGCGTTTGTCCTGGAGTTGCTCCGCATTGAGGGAGGCGATTTGAGCACGGGCCATCGCAATGGTGGCGTTCGGAGCGAGGCACGCAATCAGTTGATATTGACCGTTGTGACGCCACTCGGGAGTGCGTTCTTCCAGACTGGAAGCGGCGGGAACGTATATCTTCGTCTGACGCCAGGTAATGGAAATCCCGCGGAAGAACACCGACCACGATGATCGGGGCTCCATCCACTTGGAATTTGCGACCGACTACATTGGGATCGCCATTGAAGTGGGTGCGCCAAAACCCGTAGTCAAGCACCGCGACGCCGGAGCGATCATAAACCATTTCGTCGTCCGTGAACGAACGCCCATCAGGAGCGGCACACCGAGCGTCTGGAAAAATTCTGGCGACACCCGGTCCCGAACAACGCGATAAGGCGAGCCACGCGGACCAACGATCGCATAATCGGTTCCGAATGCATGGATTATGGCCGTCGACGCGAAGGCCTTGATTGTTTTCCGATACTCGTAGTAATTCGGTATGGACGAACCACCGCGCGGCTGCCCGTTACCCGGTAACTATTGAAGGCGGTTACGAGGCGGCCAGCGTCGGGGAAAGGGAGCGGCCGGAGCAGCATGGAGTCTACCACGGCGAAGACTGTCAGATTCGCGCCCAGGCAGAGACCAATGGTGGCAAGAGCGGTCACGGTGAAAGCAGGGCTCTTTCGCAACGTTCTTGCAGCGAGCCGGAAATCGTTAAAGAGAATCCGCATAGGGCTGTGCCTGCTTCGAGGACCGTGTTCTGTGGCAGTCTGGCGAGTCCGTAGAAAGCGCAAATCGTTCACGATTCTGGACCAGTCCGTCTTTGCCTGGATTCTTCGCCAGGCATCTTCCGGATCAAGACCTTCCTGAACTTCGCGCTCGTAACGGTCCTTGAAATCGAGCGCGAGTTTCCTCGACGATGCAGGCTCGTCGGCTCCGGGAACATACGGCAACTGCAGATTCTGCCTAACGAAAGCGCGGAAGTCAGGCATCCTGCAATCCTGCGGTTTGGCGGATTCCGGCGAGGAACACGGCCCAACTTGACCGCTGCTTCGCCAGCTGTTTTCGACCCAGGGACGTAAGACTGTAGTAGCGGCGCCGGCGCTGCCCGTCCGCTTCTACCCAGCGTCCGCTGATCCATCCGTCACGCTCCATCCGATACAAGACGGGGTAGAGAGACGCAGGCTGGAAACTCAGGGCGCCTGAAGATCGCCGCTCGATCTCGCCGGCGATTTCATATCCGTGGCGCGAGCGAGCTTCGAGCTGTGCGAGGATCAGGAGCTCAGCACTGCCGTTTTTGTAAGCGTTATTCATTGGTTCTATATGTATGGATCAACTATATAGGACCAAGGAGTATCTGTCAAATTGTCGAATGGCGAATTCTCTATTTTTCGCTTCCACGTTCCGCGAAGTATACTCGTTTCGGCAGGTCGTCCACCCGCGCCGGTGCAATGCGATAGGGCGAAGTATGAATATCGAAATCAAACGCTGCTTTTTTTGAAGCGATATCAAAGCGGAGGCCGTGAGCCTCAAGAACGACATCGAACGTGAATTCGGTGGGCCAATTCGATTGCGTGCCGGCGCGCCCGGCGCGCTAGATATTTTCGCCGATGGCGAACGGATCTACTCGAAGAAAATGGCCGGGCGTCTCCCGACGGCAGATGAGGCTATCAAGCTAATCCGCGCTAAACTTGCCCGGCGATAGATTCCGTTTGGCGGACCAACAGATGGATGGGGCACGAGACGGTGCTCAATATAATGCCTGCATGTACACGCCCCAGGCTGGGATATTCGCTCTTGGAACGTCCTCTCACGCGTACCTGGAGTTTGACATTCCGGACGCGAAGAAACGCAAGCAGTTCGCCTCTACGATCTCCGCTATCCGTGAACCACGGACCACCACAGGAGGCGTGAACTTCGTCATCGGCTTTCGGCCTGAGCTCTGGCGCGAGATTGTTCCAGACGACACTCCTCCGGGCGTGGAGGGCTTTAACAACGATATCCAGGGCACAGAAGGGTTCGTTATGCCAAGCACGCAACATGATGCGCTGGTATGGCTGTCCGGCAGTGCTTATGACGTAATCTTCGATATGGCCCGCTCGGTCGTCCGTGACCTCTCAGGCCAAGCCTCGCTAGCAGAAGAAACCTCGAGTTGGCCTTACCGGCACGATCGTGATCTTACTGGCTTCATCGATGGCTCGGAGAATCCGACGCTGCTCGACGCTCCCGCCGCCGCACTCTTGCCCGAAGGAGTTTCCGGCGCTGCCGGCACAGTCCTGTTGCTTCAAAAGTGGAAGCACAAGACAGCCGACTGGGAAGCTCTGCCGATCGATCAGCAGGAGCGAATCATAGGACGCACCAAGCTCGAGAGCATCGAACTCGAGAATAAGCCACCGGACTCGCATGTCGCTCGCACTGATCAGGACGAGTTTGGGGACATCTTTCGCCGCAACATGCCCTATGGAGGTGTCGACGACCATGGCACCATGTTTGTTGGATTCAGCGCGGACCAGAAGCGGCTTTCCCGAATGCTCGAAAGCATGACGGGCCGAATCACCGGCACGCGCGATGCGCTCACACGCTTTACCCAGCCGTTGACCGGTTCCTATTACTTCGTGCCTTCGGTCGAGAGTCTGCGGCGCTTACGGTAAAGACCAAGCGCTAATCCTGATTCGCTAAATATGGGGAGAGTATCTGCTGGAGCAGAGGCTCCTGGGGATAAGGATGAACTTTGTAGTGCCGGAAACCTTCGCCCCATACGATCCCCGCTCTCGCTCCGGAAGCGCGTGTCCAGTGCTCCATTTGCTCGAGGTAATCCTTAAGTCCGTGCTGCTGTTGCAGCCATAGCCTTTGGCTTTGGTGCTTGGCGAGCATGGCCCACTTCGTTTCAAAGGTTGACGCGACATCCACTGTGAAGTCCGGGACAGGTCGATGTCCAGTCCGGTCCTGCTGATCGATAGGATCCATGAAGTAGAGGTGCGGAATGGCGGGAAGCGGCGGGCTCTGCGTGAGTGTCCTGTAGTTTGGAATGGGCGCCGCGAAACAGGCATCCCGAACAAGCTGGCTGGTCGCTTCGTGATCGGAGAGATAGTCGCTCGGCGCGGCGGTGAGAACTACATCGGGACGGAGTTCGCGGAGCAGACCGGTCACTATGCGTCGCGATGGGTCATCGCTAAAAATCGCCATGTCGCGAAAACCACCCCAACGGTAACCGGCACCTATCAGCGCTGCGGATTCGGCGGCCTCGGCTTTTCGAATAGAGGCAATCTCGTCCGCTCCGTGCACTGTCGAGCCGCAATCGCCAGCGCTCAGGGTCACGATCACAATCTCGTGCCCCAGCCTGGAGAGCAGCGCCAGAGTGCCGCCGGCAAGGATCTCCGCATCATCTGGATGAGCATGGATACTGACAATCCGCATTACACTCCTGTTGATTTCTCTTAATTAAATCGCAATGCAGCTGTGAGACAACGGAAGGAGTTATGGAAACCCGGCGCAATTTCCTTAAACTTGCTGCGATGTTATCGGGCGCGGCGGGTCTGTCTGAATTGATTTCCGAAACGGCGCAGCGCGCGTATGCTATCGCGCCGCCGCCTGGATCGACCTATCTCGATGCGGAACATATCGTCATCCTGATGCAGGAGAACCGGTCATTCGATCACGCGTTGGGCACCCTGCAGGGCGTTCGAGGATTCAACGATCCACGGGCGATACGGTTGGCGGATAGCAACTCGGTTTTCGTGCAGACGGATGCCGGCGGTAATTCATACGCCCCCTGGCGCCTTGATATTCGGGACACGCGTGTTAGCTGGATGGGATCCATTCCCCACTCGCGCAACAGCCAGGTCGATGCATGGAACGACGGGCATCACGACGGTTGGCTGGAGGCGAAACGGTCGCACTTGGCCGAGTACAGCGATTTGCCGCTCACGATGGGGCACTACACGCGCGAGGATCTGCCGTTTTATTACGCCCTGGCCGATGCTTTTACAGTCTGCGACCAGAACTATTGCTCCGCGATGACCAGCACGACGCCCAACAGGAGTTATTTCTGGACCGGTACGGTGCGCGACAGGCAGCGCGCCGATTCCGCACGTTTTCATGCGCAACGACCAATATGCGCGCGGGGGAGTGGCATGGAAAACGTTTCCAGAGCGACTGCAGGAGGCGGGTATTTCGTGGAAGTATTACCAAAACGAGCTGACGCACTCGAGCGGGTTGAACAAAGAAGAGCATGCATGGCTTTCGAATTTCGGCTGCAACGTATTAGAGAATTTCTCGGCGTACCACATTGAGGCTTACGCGGGAAGCGTCGAGGAACTCCGGTCGCGGCTTGCATTGCTCGAGAAGCGGGCAGCGGACGTCGAACAGAAGCTAACCACTGAGCGCGATCCGGATACGACCGCTCACCTACGGGTTTTACTCGAGCTTGACCGGCAACAGATCGAGAGGTTGAAAGCGGCTTGCGGCAACTGCGGCGAGGCGCGTTACAAGGAACTCACGGGGCGCGAGCGGGCGTTGCACGACGCCGCCTTTTCCGTGAATGCGGGAGATCCGCATTATCACGCTTTGCAGGACCTGACCTTTGACGATCAAGGCGGCCAGCAAACAATGCGGGTGCCGAAGGGGGATGTTCTCTATCAGTTCCGCAAGGACGTGAATGAAGGAAAGCTGCCGACGATTTCCTGGATAACTTCACCGGAGAAATTCTCGGACCATCCAACATCACCGTGGTATGGCGCGTGGTACGTTTCCGAGGTCGTGGACGTGCTCACGAAGAATCCGGAAGTTTGGAAGAACACCATTTTCATCCTGACCTACGACGAGAACGACGGGTACTTCGATCATGCACCTTCTTTTGTGGCGCCAGACCCGAAGCGCCCCGAAACGGGACGCGCTTCGAACGGGATCGATACGAGCCTGGAATACACGTATGCGGACGATGAACTTCGTCAGGGTGTAGTCAAGGATGAGTCGCGTTCGGGACCGATTGGTCTCGGATTCCGGGTACCCATGATTGTGGCGTCGCCATGGAGCCGGGGCGGCCGACTGAATTCGCAGCTCTTCGACCACACTTCGACGTTGCAGTTCCTCGAACATTTTCTCGAGAAGAAGTTTGGCAAGAAGGTGAAAGAAGAGAACATCAGCGCGTGGCGGCGCGCCATTACGGGCGATCTTACTTCCGTGTTCCGAACGTACGATCCCAAAGAAGAGCGGCTCGAATTTCTGGACCGGGACAAATTTGTTGTGAGCATCCAACAGGCGCGGGATAAAGAAGTTCCTTCCAACTTCAGGAAGCTAACAGCAGAGCAGATTTCGGAAATAAACAAGAACGCGCAGGCTTCGGATGTCACAACACACGATGTCACAACACAGCAAGAGCCGGGGATACGTCCTTCATGCGCGCTTCCGTATGAGTTGTATGCCGATGGCGGATTGAGCCGGGACGGTAGCAAATTCGCGCTCATAATGAAAGCCGGAAATAAGGTACACGGGAAGCGCTCGGCCGGAGCGCCGTTTAATGTGTATGCGAGGAACGGAAAGACGATGCGGGTGGCTACCTTTACGGTGAAGGCGGGCGATGCCCTGCATGAAGAAATCCCCCTCTCTCGTTTTGAGGATGGGAAATACAGAATTGATGTCCACGGACCCAACGGGTTTTACAGGTCTTTCACGGGAGATGCGAAGGCGCCGAAGGTGAAGGTGTCTGCGGCGTATGAATTGAATGGATCGACTTTGACCGGGAATGTTCTGGTGAACCTGGAGAATGCCGACGCGAACGCCGTTACCGTTACGGTGGCAGACAACTCATATGGCACGGCGATGGTGGCCAGGTCGATCGCTGTCGGGCAGAAGAAGTCGGTAGCGCTCAACTTACAAAAAAGCCATGGCTGGTATGACTTTACCGTGCGGGTCGAGGGCTCATCCACCGACGACGCGGCGCATTTCGCCGGACACGTGGAAACAGGGCGTTCGAGTTTTACCGATCCGTTGATGGGCAGGGTGGAATTGGCTTAACGACGGCGGGAACGAATGGCTTCATGCGAAATAATGAACGTGCGTGAAGAGTGTCTCCTCCGACTATCTCGCTGATGCCTCCGGATTTAAGGGCTTTGCCGATCAGGTTTTCGTTCCTTCGAGCGAGGCTGAGGTGGTGGTTGTTCTTCAGACTGTGTGTCAAGAGCGTACTCCGGTTACGGTGGCAGGTGCGGGCTCGGGGCTCACCGGCGCACGCGTGCCGCAGGGCGGCGCGGTGCTTTCTGTTGAGAGGCTCCGCAAATTGGAAATTCGTGAAGGGTACGCACGGGTAGGGCCAGGCACTACCCTCCGCGAAATTCGCGATGCGGCCGCACCAACAGGGCAGTTTTTCGCGCCCGACCCTACCGAAATTGCGGCATCTATTGGGGGCGCCATCGCCACCAATGCCAGCGGCTCACGAAGCTTTCGTTACGGCAGCACACGCCGCCACATTCGCGCTTTGCGAGTAGCACTCATGGATGGGGGTGTTCGTGAGTATGTGCGCGGGGACAGGGTCGATTTCCCGATCTCTTCGATCCCCCAACCAAATACGAGAAAAAATACCGCAGGATACCAGCTTGAACCCGATATGGACTGGATCGATTTATTCTGCGGTTCCGAAGGAACTCTCGGCGTGATTCTTGAAGCTGAGATAACTCTGCTTCCTATCCCGGGAGATTTGTTGGCTGGGGTGATCTTTTTTCCTTCTGACGAACATGCATTGGCCGCCGTAGATGCCTGGCGGCCGTTCCGGGAATTACGCATGTTAGAGTACATCGACCGGAATGCGCTCCGACTTCTCACGAGCCGTTATCCCGAGATCCCGTCAGAAGCTTCGGCGGCCTTGTTAATTGAAGCTGATTACGCTGATCTTGAAGCTTGGGAGTGTCGCCTACTCTCAGCAGGAGCTTTGGTTGAGGCATCCTGGTTCGCTACCGAGCCGAGAGAGCGCGAGCGGTTCCGCGCATTTCGCCACGCCCTGCCTGAACTGGTAATTGAAACCGTGGTTCGTCGCGGATTTCTCAAAATGGGAACCGATTATGCCGTGCCGGTTGACCGCAACCGCGAGATGCTGACCTTTTATCGCCAGCGCCTTGACGAAGCACTTCCTGACCGCTACGTGATTTACGGCCATATTGGAGATGGGCACGTGCATGTCAACATGCTTCCCGGAAGTCAAGCGGAAGCGGAAACATCAGGTGAGCTTCTTCATGAGTTTGCGAGCCGTGCCGTGCTTTTGGGCGGCACAATTTCCGCCGAGCATGGCATTGGAAAAAGGAAAGCGAAACTATTGCCGCTGCAGTACACTCCCGGGCAGATACAAGCCATGAAGGATGTAAAAAGCCGGCTGGATCCACACTGGCTGCTGGGCCGCGGAACGATCTTTGCCTAGTCACTCAGTCGCTGAACGGACGCGCCGGCGAATCACGTGGCGCTTGATGCCGTTTCTTATTGCGGCTTACCTGCTAGCGTACGTGGACCGCGCCAATTTAGGGATTGCAAAGCTGCAGATGCAAGGCGATTTAGGTTTCAGCAATGCAACTATTGGCTTCGGAGCGGGCATCTTCTTCCTGGGATACTTTCTTCTGGAAGTTCCGGGCGCCTTGATTGTGGAACGTTGGAGCGCGCGGAAATGGTTCGCAAGAATCATGATCTCGTGGGGACTTGTGGCGGCTCTGACCAGTTTCGTTAAAACGCCACGCGAGTTCTATATGTCGCGTTTCCTGTTAGGCGCAGCGGAGGCAGGTTTTTTTCCCGGAGTCATCGTCTATCTTTCCCACTGGTTTCGCTACGAAGATCGTACGCGGGCAAAGTCCTGGTTTATGATCACGCAGCCGCTTTCGGTAGTGGTGGGCACCCCGCTTTCCCGGCGGATCCTTGAAGCAGTTCACTGGCACGGTCTGCATGGATGGCGATGGGTTTTCATTCTGGAAGGCATACCCTCCCTAGTGTGTGGAATTTTTGCGCTGTACTACCTTCCCGATCGACTTGAACAAGCGCGATGGCTTAAGGATGACGAGAAAAACTGGCTGATTAGAGAGCTGAAGAAAGAAGCGAATGAGAAATCAGCAGCAGGACGCACTCAAATCGTCGATGCATTTCGGAATTGGCAAACATTACTACTAATTGGAGTCTTCTTTCTGGTGGTCGCAGGTAATCAAGCCATCCTTTTTTTCCTTCCTTCCATTGTGGAGGGCATGAAAGGCCTGTCAATCAGCTGGCGCACCGTTGCCGCTACCTTGCCTTATGCGTGCAGTGTCGGCGGCATTCTGCTGAACGGGTATTGGTCCAATCGGACGGGAGAGCGCCGTTGGCACACCGCGATTCCTATTCTGATCACCGGCGCCGCTCTTTCTCTGACGATTCTGGCAGGTGATCACGTGGCGCTCGTAATCACGTTGTTTTCATTGGTGGGATTTACATTCCAGGCATATCTACCGCCCTTTTGGACGCTTCCCACGGCATATTTGGGTAGCGCTGCCGCGGCAACGGCAATCGGAACCATTAATTCCTTCGGAAATCTAGGCGGTTTTGTTGGTCCCTACATATTTGGCTATTTAAAGGATGCGACCGGCCGCTACGAAACGGGACTGTGGTTCCTGACGGCGTGCGTGTTCACATCCGGTTTGCTCGCAGTTTGTATTCGCGTCGAAAAGCGACCCAAAATTTGATGAAGAAGACACCTGAAGAATTACGAAGCTTCCGCTGGTTTGGTGCGGCCACGATGCGAGGTTTCAGTCATCGTTCCCGATTGAAGCAGCTCGGCTATCGCGGTGAGGATTTCACCGGGCGGCCCGTCGTGGCAATTATCAATACGTGGAGCGAGATCAACCCCTGTCACGCTCACCTCCGTGAGAGAGCGGAGGCTGTGAAGAAGGGCGTGTGGCAAGCGGGCGGCTTTCCCGTCGAGGTTCCGGCATTCTCCATCACGGAAACCTATATGAAGCCGAGCCCCATGCTCTATCGAAACCTTCTGGCCATGGAGACAGAGGAAAACCTGCGAAGCCTTCCTGTCGATGGAGCCGTGCTGATGGGCGGCTGCGACAAGACCACGCCCGGCTTACTGATGGGTAGTATCAGCATGAACCTGCCCGCGATCTATCTGCCGGCCGGTCCGATGTTGCGCGGAAACTGGAAAGGACAGCCGCTCGGCAGCGGAACGGATCTCTGGAAGTTCTGGGCTGAACGCTGTGCCGGTACGATCACGGAAGAGGAATGGAACGAGATGGAGGGAGGCATAGCCCGGTCTCCGGGTTTCTGCATGACCATGGGAACCGCCGCGACCATGACTGCGCTGGCGGAAGCCCTTGGCATGACTTTGCCAGGCGCCTCCTCAATTCCGGCGCCCGATTCCAATCACGTACGCATGGCGATGAACTGCGGCCGGCGCATTGTCGAGATGGTTTGGGAAGATCTCAGACCCAGGTCGATTCTCACTCTTAAAGCTTTTGAAAATGCGATCGCCGTCGACATGGCGATTGGCGGCTCGACGAATGCAATCATTCACCTGGTCGCGCTCGCGCGACGATGCGGCCTTGATATGGACTTGCGCCGATTCGATGAGATCTCGCGGCGCGTTCCAGTTCTCGCAAACATACGCCCGTCCGGCAAGTTTCTAATGGAAGACTTTTACTATGCGGGCGGACTACCTGCGCTCATGGCGCAGATCGCAGATCTCCTGCACGTCGATTGCATGACAGCGAACGGTCAGACGCTCGGCGAGAACCTGAACGGCGCAGAGATCCACAATCCCGAAGTGATCCGGCCTCGACAATCAGCATTGGTTGCGAGCGGAGGGACGGCAATTCTCTATGGAAACGTAGCACCGAACGGAGCGGTGATCAAGACATCGGCGGCAGACCCGCGTCTTCTGGTGCATACCGGCCCGGCGGTCGTGTTCAGAAACTATGACGACATGGACGCGAGAATTAATCGCGAGGATCTTGACGTGACTGAGGATTCGGTTCTGGTCTTACAAAGTGCCGGCCCATTGGGAGGCCCGGGTATGCCGGAGTGGGGCATGCTTCCAATTCCTCAGAAGCTCCTATTGAGAGGAGTTCGGGATATGGTTCGCATCTCCGATGCTCGCATGAGTGGTACATCTTACGGTACTTGTGTCCTGCACGTGTCCCCTGAAAGCCACGTGGGGGGCCCGCTCGCGCTCTTGCGCGATGGTGATCTCATCGCTCTCGATGTCCCCAATCGTACTCTGAACGTTCTCATTACGGAATCAGAACTTACGGAAAGGCGAGCCGAATGGACTCAGCCCCCGATGCACTATAGCCGTGGTTACGGGGCTCTTTACAGCGAGCGGGTCACACAAGCGCATGAAGGTTGCGATTTCGATTTTCTCGAGCGGTCCGGGGAAACGCCTGAACCGGAAATCCATTAGAGGCATCGATACGCGACACCAGGCTTACGAAGACGAATGACGCGCCATCGGTTTTGAATGGTTTGACTTCTGCTGGAGCCGGTTCCGGTATACTGCACCAAGCGGGGACGCGAAAACGAGAGATCCTGCTTCATAAGTGTCCGCGTAAGAATGCCGTCAGCACGTATCGAGACAGCATGGTTATATTTGTCCCCGCAGAAAGATGGCTTAATAATGAAAAAATTCCTTCCTTGCTTATTACTGATCGCCGGAGCAAGCTTGATGCGAGCGAGCATTATCGAATCGATCAGCTTTGACCTGTCGAACCTACATCCCGGTTCAACGCTTTCGGGTATGTTCACTCTGTCCGACGCGCCTGGGGCCGGGGACACGGCACCCGTCGTGCTGTCATTCAGCGATCCACAGAACTATAGCCCAACGTCGGTGAACGCAACGATCATGATTGGGAATGGCACGTTTCTCCCGTTCACCGTGGGCTTCTCCGGCGTAGTATTTACGAATCCCAGCGGCAACATGTTTACGCTGAACAACGATCTGATGCCGCGAGGTGCGGCTCAATGTGGGTCCTTCCCCTGCACGGCGACTGGAGGCTTCCAAGACAACGACCCGCCAGCGTTTACGTCCACATATACGATCGCCCCCGCGGCCGCGGCGGTTCCCGAGCCTGCTTACGGCCTGCTCCTCCCGGTATTGCTCGCCTGCGTCGTTCTCGCAAGGCGTGTCGCTGCAGCGAGGTAATACTCACCTGTTCCGGTATGGTGAGAAGGTCGGCCGCCGGTCAGCTCGCTCGCAATGCGACCATCGGATCGATTCGCGAAGCTCTCCAGGCGGGAACATACCCAGCGACGGCCGCAACCGCAATCAGCAGCGCTCCTATCCCGATAAATGTGACCGGATCGCCGCGGGTAACACCAAATAAGAAGCTTTCGAGCGCACCCGTCAGCGCTCGCGACGCTGCCATCCCCAGTGCCAGCCCCAAGGCAGCCAATCCAAGCGTATGCAGAAGAATACGACTCTGCAGACGAGTCGCCGAGGCCCCCAGCGCCATCCGAATTCCAATTTCGTGCACTCGTTGACTTACCGAATAGGAAATCACGCCATAGATCCCTAGGGAAGCGAGTATCAAAGCGAAGATCGCAAATCCCGTTAGCAGCACCAGCAGAAACCGTCGCGGCGAAACCGCCCTGTCCACCAGGTCCTGCAGAGTTTGAAACTCGCGGACCGGCAGATTCGGGTCGATCGGCCGGAGAGACGTTCGAATCCCTGCCGCCAGACTGTCCGGCGGAAGCGCAGTTCGCACAACCAGTTGCATGGCCGCATAGTCCCCGGATTGCCGCATCGGCAGATACATTTCCGACCCGCTCGCATGTTCCAGAGCTGCATGCCGGACGTCGGCGACTACGCCCACGACTACTCCCAGGACCGACCGCCCGTCGTATGTGGTAATCGTTTGACCGATTGGGTTCTGGCCCGGCGAGAGTGCCCGGGCCATCGTTTCATTGATCACCACCACAGGCTCGCTCGATGCACGATCTCTCTCCGTGAACACTCTCCCTGCCCGCAACGGAATTCCTGCCGCCTTGAAATATCCGTCGCTCACAACGCGCACGAATGGCTCTGGCTGATGGCCCTTCGCGTAAAGCTGCCCTCTAACAGAAACGGCCCACGCCCGGTCGTCGCGCAGGGGAAGGACGTCGGTAATGCCAGCGGCGACAATGCCGGGGACCGACCTCGCCCGGTGCAGCACATCGTCGAGAAAGGAGTTCTGCTGCGCCAAGGTCGAGATCTTAAAACTGGGGTCAATCCTAAGCGCAGCCGCCCGCTCGGGTTGAAATCCCAGATTGACTTCGAGGACGCGGAAAAAACTCCGAATCAACAGACCCGCGCCGACCAGCAGTATACAGGCGAAGGCGAGTTCGGAAACCACCAGTCCATCGCGGACCCAGGCATGCCGCTTGCCGCCGCTCGACCCGCGGCTCGCGTCTTCGAGGCCTTCACGAAGCGAGAATGAGGAAACCTGCAAAGCGGGAAGCAATCCAAAGAGTACGCCGGTTGCGACAGCGGCCAGCAAAGTAAAGGCGAGTGCACTGCCGTCGACCCGAATGGTTTCGAGCAGAGGGAGATTGAATGCATTGAGGTGAGCCAGCTCGCGCGTGCCCGCCACGGCGAGAATGAGCCCCAGCGCAGCACCACAACAGGAGAGCGCTACGCTCTCGGTGATCATCTGCCGCAGCAGCCGGAAACGTCCTGCTCCCAATGCAGTCCGCATCGCCATTTCCTTTTGCCGCGCGGTTAACCTCGCCAATTGCAGATTCGACAGATTTGCGCACACAATCAACATCACTACGCCGACTGCGCCAGCCAGCACGAACAGAGCCGAACTCACTCGCCCGCTTACGTGTTGCTCCAGTGGGACCAGCTTCGGAGCGATCACGTTCCGTTCCGGATGCCAACTCTCAAGCTGTTTCCCCAGCATCATTAACTCAGCCTGCGCGCCCCGCAGTGTGACGCCTGGCTTCAGTCTGCCGATGAGCTTCATGGTATTGCCTTGAGGCTTTTGCTTGTCTGCCAGCGGCCAGGGAACAAAGATATCGATCGGTGTGCCTGGAGCAAAGACGCTCCCGAAATTAAAGGATGCGGGCAGCACGCCTGCCACCGTCGCCGGGCGATTGTTCAAAGTCAGCTTTCGGCCCACCACGTTGGGGTCTGAGGCAAACCGCCGTCGCCAAAAGTCGTAGCTCAAGAGCATGGCTGGCGGAGCGGAATAGCTGCCCTGGCATTCCTCGGTGGTGAACGATCTTCCGATGGCGGGCTGCACACCCAGGACTGCGATGAAATTCCCGGTCACTGGAACGCTCGTGAGACGCTCCGGTTCACCGGCTCCAGTCAGCTGTCTATCGCCCACACCATAGACGGCGAAGCCCGCGAGATCGGAGAACGACCGGTTTAGTTCCCGGAGGTCGGAATAGTGTTCGGCCTGGACGGAGGTCCAGTCGTCGCCGTTGGTCATCCAGACCAACCGCCCCGGATCGCGAAACGGCAGCGGGCGCAACAGCAGCGCATTGACGACGCTGAAGACCGTGGAACTGGCTCCGATGCCGAGCCCTGCGATGAGGATCGTAAACGCTGCAAACCCGGCATCGCGACGCATCCCGCGAAACGAATAGCGCAAATCCTGAGCCAGATCGCTCATCCAGCGCGCGATCCAGGTGGACCGGGCTTCTTCTGATTTTTGTGTCATATTGCCAAACTTTCTGCGAGCCGCAGCACGAGCGTCGGGCTCAGTCATGCCTTGCGCGACCAAGTCATGCGCCATCGATTCGATATGGAAATCCATTTCCTCCCACAGCAGGCGCTGCCGCTCGCTGTGTCGTGCCAAATACCGCAGGCGCAGCCGAGAGCGCTTCCAATTCGTGCCGAGTCTCATACCGTCTCCTGATGCCTCCGGCAGGCGGAATGCCAGGCGCCAGAGGCATCCTTTCAATTAAGCGAATCCCATGATCCGGGCAACCGCCCCAGTTACCTGCCGGTAGCGGGTGGCCTCCGCGTTAAGATGTTTCCGGCCGTCCGGGGTGAGCGTGTAGAAACGAGCCCGGCGATTACTGGCCGACAGACCCCATTCCCCTTCGATCCAGCCATTGAGTGAGCTCCAGCCGCTGGAGAGCAGGGTAGAGAGACCCTTCTTCCACGCGCAGCAGATCGTCGGACAATTGCTGAATCAGTTGCGCAATGGCATAACCATGCAGATGGCCACGGGTCAGCATTTTGAGAACCATCATGTCCAGCGTGCCAGGCAAAGATCCGCCTTCGACTTCTCTGTTCCCATAGACTGACTGATTATAAGACGGATGAATTCAAGGCCGGTTGGCCAGGATGATGGCTTTTTCTAGCAGACAGTCTGCGCGACAACAATATTCAGCGATCCGGCTTCTGCGCGCGAAGGCAGCGCTCAGCTTTGATACCGTCTGCCGATATTATTTGCATGAGGACTTTCATGGAACGAAGAACTTTCTTGAAGACTTCAGTTACCGCCCTGGCAATCGGCAAGGGTTTTTCACAATCAGAAGCGGATTGGGGCGGTCCGGTCTTAGACACTCATCTCCATCTTCGTAAGGATCCCGATGCCTGTTTCACGCACATGCAAGGCTGCGGGGTGACGAACGCCGTGCTTCTCACTCTGGCAAAAGACGAGGAGCAAGCGAAGAAAGAGATGACGAAACGGCCAGGAGTTTTTGTGCGGTCCGTGGCCACGGATCCAGCTCAGCCTGACGCCGACGAAGTCATTCGGAAAGCCATACGGGAAGGCGCTGTGAGCGTAGGTGAATTGAAACACCACCTGGCGCTGGATTCGCCGGAGATGCGC
Source organism: Terriglobia bacterium (assembly GCA_963757345.1). Lineage (GTDB taxonomy): Bacteria > Acidobacteriota > Terriglobia > Bryobacterales > Bryobacteraceae > Bog-105. The sequence continues at coordinate 895,919 of CAVWRP010000021.1, forward strand.
CGTGTCTACAAGGTTTGTGCAGAGATGGGCGTTCCGGTCATGTTGCACATCCAGGATTTCCCCCACTTTCCCGGCGAACTTCCCTACAACACCGGGTACCCGCACTTCGATAAGGTGCTCCGAGCCTGTCCAAAAACGAAGTTCATCGGACATGGCGACCTGTTTTGGGCCCATATCAGCGCCGACGTGCCAACGGACCGCGGGTATCCGTCCGGGCCGGTGAAAGTGGGTGGCTTAACGGATATATTCCTTTCTGATTTCCCGAATTTGTATGCCGATATGTCTGCCAATTCCGGGAACAACGCGCTTTCACGTGACCAGAATTTCTCTCGTGAGTTCATCGTTCGACATCGCACCAAATTGCTTTTCGGAAGTGACTGCAGTTGCACGGACGGTAAAGGAGCGGGCATTTCGCAGGGGCGAAATCCGGAAGCGAGCAGGCTGGCGGGAAAATGTGTAGCTCGCGCCACGCTCGGATTGCTCAAGGGGATCACCTCGCCAGAGGTTTTCCGTCAGATCACATGGGAAAACGGTCAGAGGATGTTCAAGCTCAGCGCATAACGCCTTCTGAAAGAAAGTGTTCTTTCAACCAAGTCAGGCGACTGGCTCTGCGTGTGTTTGCGAACTGAAAGTTTAACCCGTTTGAGCCCGACGGAAAGTCTGCGAATTGACAGTGACAGACCGGTGTACACCAATACGCTGGCCCCAAGCGAAGCGAGGGCAGCGATCGCCTGGCCGAGCAATCCGTAATACTCGCCCGTGTGCCCGAAACGGACGAACGCCCGTAGTCGCTGGCCGAGGCTGCCGTCGCTAAAGACGGTCCTTCTCAGGACGGCCCCGGTACTGCGATCCAAAAGATACTGAGCTCGTTTCTGTGGTTGTCCACCAGTGCCCATATCGACAACGGCCGGCACAGGTGTGTAGTCGCCACTCATGACGTTCAAGGTAATGGACCGCCAATCGGAGTTGAGCGTCCTGGCTACCGCGAGCAGGTTGTCATAGTCGGGTTCGTCGAGGGTTTGCGATTTGCGGTTATTCGAGCGCCGCTCGCCGCCACCGCGACTCTGAGGGGCGGGAACGGATCCCGTGAGCCGGAACAGCAGCATGTTTGCCCAATCGAACGACATAACGACTCCGGTGAGGGTGATCACGAGTAACGGGATGGCGCACCAGATGCCAACCACGTTGTGCCAATTCCATTCACGGGCTCTTCCGGCGAGCCCCGCTCGGAATGTCACTGAGGCGCGCACAGCCTTCCTACTCCACTTCCGTGGTAACCAAAGAATCAGGCCGAGAGTGATTAGCGCAGCGAACAGAAGATTAGCGACCGCTGCGACCCAACGACCGGCCGTCTTCGATCCAAGCGGAGCACCGAGCGCCCGATGCAATCGCTCGATTGCAAAAAAGTAATCATGGGCGTGGGCGGAACTCGGACCCAGAACAGCGCCACTGTATGGATCGACATAAACTGTCTTCTTCCGGCCGATGGAAAACTCTGTGGCAGCTTGAGGCTCATTGCGTATGGCAATGGCAGTCGGGTCACCCATATCGGCGCGGCGAACTGCTGCGAGAAGATCGCGTACCGCCCGCGGCTGGGCGTCCTGGGGTTCGTTACAAACCGAAGATCCCGGTCGACAAACGCGATGACCTGCCTTTCGAAGGCAAGCATCACGCCCGTGACTGCCATGATGAAGATGAACGAACCGGCCGTTCCGCCTGCCGACAGGTGCAGCCAAAACAGGGCCTTACGAATCACTGTGCCTCTCGATTCACAACATGCCTAGCGTGAGGCGCAGATCTTAAAATTGCCTTAAAAAGCGCTCCAGCTTCGCGCAAGCCCTGTGGAATCTGATCCAATAATTTTCAGGTGAGATGCGCGTCCTTCTAGTCGACGACGATCGTGAGCTTTCCGAGTATGTTCGGCGAGAACTCGAAGAGGAATCCATCACGGTTGTCGTGGCACACGACGCCGGGTCTGGCTTGCGGCAAGCCGAGTCACAAGCCTTCGACATCCTGGTTTTGGATGTGATGATGCCGTTCATGGATGGCCTGGAAGTGACGCGAACCCTTCGCAGGCAGAGTATCCTGACCCCAATCCTTCTGCTGACCGGCCGCGACGCTCCCGAAGAGATTGTGCGCGGGCTTGATGCAGGAGCTGACGATTATTTAACGAAGCCCTTTCCTTCGATGTACTTCTGGCGCGGATCCGCGCTCGTGCGCGAAGACCTGACGAGAAGAACAGGCAACTGCGCTTTGCCGATCTGCTGCTCGATTCAGATGAGCACAAGGCCTGGCGCGGCAAGCAGGCTATTGCGTTAACGCGCACTGAATTCGCGATACTCGAATGCCTGTTGCGGTCTGCCGGCCGGGTGGTGACTAGGGACCGGCTCATCGAAATGGTTTGGAACGATCGCGAGGTAAGCGAGAACAATCTCGATGTGTTTATCAGATTTCTTCGATCGAAGCTTGACGTGAACGGTTTGCCAAAACTAATCCACATCGAGAGGGGACTCGGCTACAGCTTGCGACAGGATGCGCGATGAACCCGCGCTCATTGCGCGTTCGGCTGACGCTCTGGTATTCGTGTGCGCTGATTCTCGTGGCGCTGGCGCTTGCGGGCGCGAGCCGCTGGGCGATGGCAGTGAGCCTCAATCACGCTCTGGATCAGGGGCTGCGGCACCGGCTGATTGGTCTGCACAGATTTATCGACGAAAACAGCCAGGAAGGCCTGACCTCGCTCAAGGCAAAACTGGCTGGGTTGAACCATCTTGGCGAACTTTCTCAGGTCTTTGGGCCGCAAGGCGAACTCATGTCGCAATCCGACGGTCTGGCTCGCCATCACGTGAGCACACGACCGCCCCCCGACCCTGGAGCGCGCATGCTCTTTCGGAGCGCCGGGCCGCCAGGGTTCCCCGTGCGCATGGCAACCCAACGGATCTACGTTGGAGGACAACCATTCATCATCGAAGTGGCAGATCCTCAGCCCAAGTTCCAAAGCGTTTTGCGCGAGTTTAATTCCGCTGTTTTTGGCGCTTCCATTCGTACTGGCAATAGCAGCGTTTGGCGGCTACTGGCTTAGCCGGAGGGCGCTCTCCCGTTGACCAGATCATTAACGAGGCTCGAGCTATCAGCCCAATCAACCTTGCGGCGCGACTTTCCGTTCCACCTTCCGGAGACGAATTGCAGCGGCTTTCGGAGATGCTGAACCAAATGCTCGGCCGGGTGGAACAATCTCTGCTGCATATGCGTCAGTTCACGGCTGATGCTTCGCACGAGCTGCGCGCCCCTCTGACATTGATCTACACAGCGGCGCAGTTTGCACCGCGGCGCGAGCGTACTCCGGATGAATGGAAGGACTCGATGCGTAAGATCCTGCGCGAGGCCAAACGATGCACGGAATTAATCAATGAGCTGCTATGGCTGGCGCGAGCGGACGCGCGTACCGGCCCAATCGAGCTTGCCTCAACCGATCTGACGGCCCTAGTGGAAGACGTCGTGAGCGAGATCAAGATGCTGGCCGCCGACAAAGGGCAAACAGTCCTTACCAGCCTGCCGGAAATTCCGATTCGAGCCGAAGTAGACCCACCCTCATTCCGGCGAATGCTCTTGATCCTGCTTGACAATGCAATCAAATACACAGCGGAGGGGGGCGAGCTCACGATTCGTTTGACAGAGCATGCCGGCCAGGTTTCGATCGCTATTGTGGATACCGGCACAGGTATTCCAGCCGATCAGTTACCGTTTATCTTCGATCGTTTCTGGCGAGCGGATAAGGTGCGCTCACGAGATACAGGCGGTACAGGGCTCGGCTTAGCCATCGCCCGCGAAATCGCGCAGAGTCACGGAGCAGAACTATTGGTTGAAAGCCATGCCGGGCAGGGCTCGACATTTACGGTTCGACTTCGGAGCTCTGCCGGGCGGGAATCGATTCAAGACGTCTCAACCAAGCAATCGGCGTAGGGCGGGCGGCGCTTCGGATTTAAGAAGATTTTAAGGTAGCCGCTGCAAACTGCTTTGCAGAGCATGAAGCTGCACAAGTATTCCCAACTTAGATTCGGACTCGTGCTCGGGATTGGGGCCGTTGTCGCCCTGGTGCTTTGTGTGCAATGCGTCCGCACCTATTTGTACACGGACACCGTCCTTGTTCCGAAGCAAGCCGCGCACGAAGCGGAACGACAAGCGGGCGCACTGACGGCCGCAGCACGAAGCGCTGGAATCACAGACCCGCGCAAGCTAGGGGCAGTGATAGAACACACGATGGAGTCTGCGTCCGACCGTGTTCTGTGGATGCGTATGCTCGACCGGGAAAGCAATCTGCTGGCGGGCTCCGGCAAACCAGAGAGAACAGTCAAGATTCCGGCGCGGTGGTGGGAGAACATCGAAACACATGAGGGCCCAGGAGCCGTGGTCGATACAGCGCACGGCAAGGTGTTTGTCGCCACGCTCCCATTTCGGACACCGCGGCCACCGCCCCGTTTCGATGCAAGGCTCGGAACAATCCGCTTCCGTTGCGGGCAACCATCGCCCACCCGGATACGTGGTGGAGCTGGCCGTTCCGCTCAAGGCCGTCGCGGGCACTTTCGATGGGCTTGGCCAAAATCTGATCGTCGGCCTAATCGCCTCCATGGCACTACTGGCATCCCTTTTAGTGATCGGCTTGAGGGCGCCACATTATTTCCGCGGCAAGTACTTAGAGAGCGAACTGCAATTGGCCAGGCGTGTTCAGGGTGACCTTGAACCGAAGCCGCACTCCGTATCCGAGTATTTGGAGTTCGCAGCGAGCGCGGTTGCAGCCGACCAAGTCGGGGGAGACTTCCACGACATATTCGAAGCGGAATCCGGCCGGTTTGCCATCGTGCTGGGGGATGTCTCGGGCAAAGGAATACCGGCGGCGCTGCTGGTCAGTGTGCTTCATGGAGCGATTCGCTCCTCGACGACATCGCAGCACGAACATGCCTGCGAGCGGATTAATCGAATGCTGTGCGAGCGAACGGCAGGCGAGCGATTCGCGACGCTGTTTTGGGGTGTATTCGATCCCGTAACCAATACGTTGCGGTACGTGAACGCCGGGCACGCCGCCCCCATGTTGATCCGGGAGGGCCAGAACCGGATCGAGGATGAAGCTGGGGGTCCCAGCGAGGGAAGCGTCAAACCATCAGATTAGACGAGGGAGGCCCGGTTCTCGGCCTTCTTCCCGGCGCGCGTTACTCGGCAGGAACGGTCAAGATCGAGAGCTCCGACACGCTCATTCTCTACTCGGACGGCATCACCGAAGCCACAAATCGGAACGAGGAAGAATTCGGCGAACAGCGCATTGAAGACATAACTGCGGGCATAGTAGATGCGTCGGCAGCCGAACTGTGCGAACGGATCATGAGCAAGGTCACCGTATTCGCAAGCGCCGGGACAGCGCCGGACGATCGCACTTTGCTGGTTGTGCGGTTCCCGCAATCGGGAGCCGCGCAGCGGCACCGCAAGTCCGAAGGCATAGGTGTTCAGGCAGTCGCTTGAGGGCCGCTAAAGGAAAACAAAATATGAATTCTTTCTTGATCAGAACAGGCTGTGGCATCGGTGCGTTGACGTTGGTTTGTCTTTCGCTGAAGCCCGCCCAGCAGCAGACAGCGACCTCTCGAGAGTCTCCTAAAGATCTTGAAGGTTGTAACCGCGTTTACTGCCGGGCACTCGATCACGCTGGCGTTGGCGGGTTTGGGACTGGTCCGCGTGCCCAGCCGCCCAATTGAAGTGCTGATCGCTCTTTCGATTCTTGTCTCCGCTGCGCACGCGCTGCGCCCGCTGTTTCCCGGACGCGAAGCCGTAATAGCTGCGTTCTTCGGCCTGATTCATGGCTTGGCGTTCGCTCCGACAATCGGCGAACTGGGGCTCGGCCGGTCCGAGCTTGTCGCCAGCATCCTGGCATTCAACCTGGGCATCGAGAGCATGCAGCTGGTTGTAGTCGCCGCCACTATGCCGTCGCTCCTTTTACTCAGTCGCACACCTGCCTATTCGGCTTTGCGAATCGGCGGCGCGCTCTTTGCGGGTTTTGCAGCCGCTGGCTGGATTTCTGAACGGCTGCTGGGCATGCATAATCCGGTAGACGTGATGGTGGACAGCGTCGCGCATCATGCGATTTGGATTGCCGGCGCCTTGTTCCTGACCAGCGTTATTGGCTGGTTGTTTCGTAACGTCCTCGACAAACAAAGGCACCGCGACGGGCCACTATTCGGACCGGCGGTCGCGCGAATTTTCTGAGGCGATCTGGTCGATCCTGATCCTCGAAGGTCAGGCGGCTGGAGCCGCTGTCACCGATCTTGCAGCAAGCGGCGGTCCGATCAGCTCTTGCCCATGCTTCTCGAAGATTGGGGCGATTTTGGCAGGATCGGGAGCGACGCCTCGCGGAACGGCAGCCTCCAGCTCTTGAAAGAAGACATCAATGCCGCCCGGGACGACCGTCGCGAGCATCCGGCCTGGGGCGGCGCCAATGTTCTGGAAGGTGTGCCGGCTACCTCGCGGCGCAAACACAGTGGCACCTGCGCCTGCATAGATCTCCCGGCCGTCCACTTCGAACTTGTATTCGCCTTCGAGGACATACCACCACTCATCCTGATCGCGGTGGATATGGAGCGGCGGACCGGCTAGTGGTCCAGTTTGTCCTTCGAAAACGGTGAATGCTCCGCCCGTATCGCGGCTTGAAATCTTGACTATCAGGTCATTGCCCAATACGTGGATCGCGCGGCCATTTTCGCGTTCGACGATCAATCCGTCGGAACGGGGATCAGCGGGAACAGGCATTCAGTCTTTCTCCTCAAGCCAGAACGCGTAGCGCCCAGCCAGAATGGCTCACCAGTGATGAAGAAGTTCCCGCAGCCGGTCTGGAGAAGGAGCGAAAGGACTTCTTCCACCTGTCCAACTTGGGGCTTCCATTTAGATCTTTTCGCCTTTGATTAGCTGGAGTTTTGACTCGACCGCCCGCTTCCCCGGAACTACGGTTGCCCGTTCCAGCTTCAAAAGCTCCCGCCGGGCGATCTGGGACCAGGTACTGCTGCCATCCAGCTTCAGGTATGTTCGCCAGTGCCTGACCGCGTTCATAACGTCACCCAGGCCCTGATGGAGCAGCGCCAGGTTGTAGTGGGCGTCGGCGTAACCGGGATAAATGCGAATGGCTTCCGCATAATGAGTGAGCGCTTCCGGTGTGTCGCCACGTTCGTCATAAAGATTGCCCAGGTTGAAGTGCGGAAGCGCGTAGGAAGGATCGATTTCGATGGCCGCTTTGTACTGGGCTTCAGCGTCCGCCCAAGCATGGCCATTGAAGAGAACTGTCCCCAGATTTACTCGCGCGCCTGCTGAGCGTGGATCGAGTTCCGAGGCCTTTTCATAGGCTTCAATGATTTGCTCGTAGGGTGCGCCCGTTTGTTCGAGATGAAGTCCGCGCTCGAACCAGCGGTCGGCCTCGAGTTTATTTCGCAGGCGTTCTGCGATGGCAGCGCTGCTTTTTGCGATCTCAGGAAGTTTGAGTAATTTATTCAGCTCTTCTTCGGCAAAGTCAAACACGAATTGCCCGGAGTCCGGCTCCAGCTTGTGTTTGCCGATTTGGATCCGGACCCGGCGACCGTCCTTATATACCTGGACATCTTCGACAATCTGAGGATTCTGTTTGAGATACCGCTGCAGGGTTTGCAAAGCCTGCCGAATTTTGCGCGGGTGCGCCTTCTCGTCCCGCAGCCTTGCCAGTCGTTTTAAAGTGAGCAGGTCAGAGAAGCTGTACTGCGCGAGTTCCGGGACCAGTTGCTGACGTTCCCAGCTTTTGAGCTGCCGGTTCTCGAGCTTGAGAAGGCGACAAACATCTTTGCGAGTGTAAGATCCACCCACCTCACTAACCGGGGGATGTTGCGAGCGGTCCCGCAGCACACGGCAATCATAGCATCGCGGTTAGAAGATACCGAGTAACGATGCAAATGAATGTAAATATTGTGTGATTTGCCTTGAGAACCAACCGTTTGGCCGCTCGCGTGTTAAATTCATACTAAAAGGGTCCTATATCCGAATGGCCACCGGAAAGTTCGAAGCGAAGCCAAACGCGCAACCCTCCTGCCATACTCTGGCGGATCTACCCACGGGCCAGCGCTGTATCCTGGACCACTTAGACTTGCCAGAGGACTTGTCACGCCGCCTTATGGAACTTGGTTTTCTTCCCGGCTCGGAAGTCGTGCCCGCAAGGCGCGCACCCGGCGGAGGGCCTCGTGTATTCCGGGTCGACGGTTCGGAAGTCGCATTGAGACAAGAGACTGCGGCGAAAGTTTTTGTACGGCGTCATCCTGAATCAGATCTTGTCGTCCTCTGATGAGCGATTGCCACGAAAGCTCGCCTCGCGCAACACTGCTACCCAATCCGCGGATTCAGCCGCCGATTGCCGGCGAGCGCCCGCTCATCGTGGCAATTGTCGGTCCACCCAATTCGGGCAAGTCGACCTTGTTCAATCGCCTTACCGGTTTACGACAGAAAGTAGCCAACTTTCCCGGAGTGACGGTTGAACATCGGATGGGAAAGGCGAAGCTCAAGGATCATCACGACGTCTTCCTAGTCGATCTGCCGGGCGTTTACAGCCTGCACCCTCAAGCCGAGGACGAGCAGGTCACGCATGACGTTCTCAAAGGGGAACGAGCCGATTTCCCGAAGCCGGATGCGGTCATCCTGATTCTCGATTCGACCAATCTCGGGCGGCATCTGATTCTCGCCGCGCCAGTGCTGGATCTGGGCCTTCCAACGCTCATTTTGTTGAATATGGCAGACGACCTGGCCGTCCGGGGCGGCAAGGTCGATATCGCGGCGCTGTCAAGCGAGTTAAATTGCACGGTGGCGCTCGTTAGCGCAACCAAAGGAACCGGCATCGACCGCATTCAGCAGTTTTTAGCCGGAACCGCGGTGCGGCTGAACGCACCCCCCGCCAGAATCGAACTTCCGGTGCTAAACGACGTGCCGAAGTGCAGGCAATGGGCCGCTAATCTCGGGAAGCGCGCATCCTACCGGTCGCCCGCTCCTCCGATCTGGACCCGGCGTCTCGACGCAGTTTTTCTTCATCCGGTAGCCGGCCCCCTCATTTTCCTGGCAGTGGTGATAGCGGTTTTCCAGAGCATCTTTTCGTGGGCCAAGCCAGTGATGGATGGCATGCAGAGGGCCGTAGCTACTTCGGGTACATGGTTTAATCATGTGCTGCCAGATTCGCCGTTGCGCTCATTGCTTGTGGATGGCGTATGGAAGGGTGTTGGTTCCGTAATAGTATTTCTGCCGCAGATTCTGTTGCTTTTCCTGTTTATCGGGATCCTGGAGGATTCGGGCTATTTAGCGCGTGCTGCATTGATTGCGGACCGCACCATGGCGAAATTCGGGTTGCAGGGCAAGTCGTTCATCCCGCTGCTTTCCGCGTACGCCTGTGCGGTGCCTGCCGTAATGTCGACGCGGGTGATAGAAAACAAAAGAGACCGAATGGCAACCATCATGATTGCCCCCCTCATGACCTGCTCGGCGCGCCTCCCCGTGTACACGCTGGTCATTGCCGCATTCGTTCCAAACATCCCGCTGCTGGGCGGGTTCCTCTCGCTGCCTGCGGCGACGATGCTCGGTCTCTATGTGCTCGGTTTCGGGGCCGCTATCACGATGGCGAGGCTGCTCAAGTCGACAATCCTGAAGAGCCGCGACAGCAATTTCGTACTCGAGATGCCGCCCTACCGGTGGCCCACTTTCCGATCCCTCACGCTACGCCTCGTTGATCGGAGCAAGGTTTTTCTCCGCCGGGCCGGAACCGTGATCCTGCTGGTGGCGATAGTAATCTGGATCCTCGCCCATCTTCCCCTGTCCCATGGAAAGGCTCCTTCGCTCGGGGACAGTTTCGCCGGAATGATCGGCAAAACAATCGAACCGGTCATTAAACCGCTCGGATTCAACTGGAAGATCGGGATTGGGCTGATTACTTCGCTGGCGGCGCGCGAGGTCATCGTCGGAACCCTGGGCACCATTTACGGCATCGAAGGAGATGAGTCCTCTCAGGGATTACAGGCTGCGATACATCAGGATTTGAGCGCAGCTGGGGCGGTAGCACTGCTGGTGTTCTTCGCTTTCGCGTTGCAGTGTTTTTCCACACTGGCAGTGGTGAAGCGCGAGACCGGAGGGTGGCGCTGGCCCATTTTCCAGTTCAGCTATATGCTGGCCTTAGCGTACTCTGGTTCCTGGTTGGCGTTTCACATTACCAACTATTTCCTTCGATGAGCAATTTACAGAACGTAGTGATTCTCGGCTCTGGCTGTGCCGGGAATACGGCGGCTATTTATGCAGCGCGCGCGAATTTGAAACCCGTGGTCTTCGAGGGCCATGAGGCGGGAGGACAACTTTCCATCACTACAGAGGTCGAGAACTTTCCGGGATTCCCCACCGGCATAAACGGACCCGAACTGGTGCAAAACATGAAGCGGCAGGCCGAACGGTTCGGAGCGGTTTACCGGCATGGACGAGTCAGCAAGGTACACCTTCTCGAGCACCCGTTTACCCTCGAACTCGAAGACGGCGACATTTTCCGGGCACGCACCGTGATTGTTGCTACAGGCGCATCGGCACGCTGGCTCAATCTTCCCAATGAACAGAGGCTGATTGGTCACGGCGTCAGTTCGTGTGCCACCTGTGACGGTTTCTTCTTTCGTAACAAGAAAATTATGGTGGTTGGCGGCGGCGACTCTGCAATGGAAGAAGCGAATTTTCTTACTCGTTTTGGGCAGGAAGTCGCACTGGTTCATCGAAGCGATAATTTTCGCGCCTCGCGGATCATGCTGGCACGCGCGCAGGCCAACCCCAAAATTGCGTTCTTAACGAATACTGTTGTAGAGGATGTTTACGACACAAACAAGGGCGCTGTTACAGGCGTGAAGCTCAAACATCTCAAAACGGGCGAGACATGGGATCGTGAGGTAGACGGATTTTTCGTGGCGATCGGCCACATTCCGAACACCCAACCGTTCGTGGGCCAACTGGATCTTGATTCGGACGGTTATATCGTCTCGCATGGCGGCGCTCGAACCAACATTCCAGGCGTCTTTCATGCCGGCGACGTGCAGGACCGGACCTACAGGCAGGCCGTTACAGCGTCGGGCGCAGGATGTATGGCGGCGATCGAAGTGGAACGGTACTTAGAAACAGAAGGACACTGACGGATCCTACAATCAGAGTGGATAAAAGCAATGAAGATTGCTGAGGCGGTAAGGTTCGCCAGGTCGGTCAAGATCGCGCACGCAAAGAAATTTGCAACTCACGTTGTGCCTGAGGTAGTGCGCCCGGCGCGCATCATCTGGAATCAGGCCATCGGCGGCATTTTTCTGTTGTTTGCGTTCTTGTTTTTCGGATACTCGTTTAAATATTTCCGTGCCCTGAACACCGCTTCGAGCAATCCGGTCGCGCTCGCTTTCTCGGTTTTCCTGGGCCTGATTATGCTGTACTTCGGATGGAGTTCGTTCCGAACGGCAAAACGGATCGGCCAACGCTAGAGCGGCAAAATCGCTCCACGCTGCTTAGGATTTTACGGCAAACGTAAATTGCTGCGATCTTTTTGGGCTGTGTGGGCAAACAAACGGTGAAAGGGTTGCGCAAATGAAAGCAAAATATGTGCAGGTGGAGAAGCCTGGAGCTCCTCTGGAAGTTGTTACCCGAGACGTGCCGGAGCCAAAGGCAGGGGAAGTGCGCGTGCGGGTGGAAGCATGCGGAGTCTGTCACAGTGATTCTGTTACGGTGGCCGGTCTGTTTCCTTTCATTCAATATCCGCGAGTGCCTGGCCATGAAGTGGTGGGCAAAGTCGATTCCATCGGTGAAGGTGTGCCTCAGTGGAAGCCGGGTCAGCGGGTGGGTATCGGCTGGTATGGCGGACACTGCCGCAGGTGCGAACCATGCCGGCGCGGCGACTTGATCGCATGCCAGAATCCTTTGATTCCCGGTGTCACCTACGATGGCGGGTATGCAGATTACATTATTGCCCCGGCGGAGGCGATTGCGGCGGTTCCCGACTCACTCAAGAGCGCCGATGCCGCCCCTTTGCTATGCGCTGGGATAACGACTTTCAATGCCCTTCGCAATAGTGGTGCGAGACCTCCAGACACGGTTGCCGTTTTAGGCATGGGTGGGCTAGGACACCTTGGGGTCCAATTCGCGGCAAAGATGGGCTTCAATACCGTTGCGATTGCGCGAGGAGCGGATAAAGAGAAGTTCGCACACGATCTCGGCGCGCGCCACTATATCGACAGCACTGCGACAGACGCGAGCGCCGCGCTGCAAAAGCTCGGTGGGGCAAGAGTGATTCTCGCTACGGTGACCAGCGGTGATGCTATGTCGGCCGTAGTTGGCGGGCTCGGTTACGCGGGCGAGTTGATTGTTATCGGCATTCCCGACAAACCTCTCCAGGCCGATGCGATCGGCATGATCCTGCAGCGGCGATCCATTCACGGCTGGCCAAGTGGCGCGGCCATCGATTCGGAAGATACGCTCAAATTCAGCGAAATTACCGGCGTGCTGCCTCTAATAGAAAAATATCCTTTGGATCGTGCGGCGGATGCTTACGCCCGCATGATGAGCGGCAAGGCCCGCTTTCGGGTGGTGCTCGAAACCGGAGTTTGAGTATTGGGATTATCCTAGCGGGCATCACTCAAGGCGAGGGTTCGCGATACTAATTTCATCTGACACCTCTCGAACAACCCGGCGAGTTTCCTTTTACTCGTGGCATTTATCCGGACATGTACCGGCGCAAGCTCTGGACGATGCGCCAATATGCCGGCTTCGGTACGGCGGAAGAAAGCAACAAACGTTATCACTATCTGCTCTCGCAAGGGATAACGGGTCTTTCGGTCGCGTTTGATTTGCCAACGCAAATGGGAATGGATTCGGACCATCCACTTGCGGCAGGAGAAGTGGGCCGCGTCGGAGTCGCCATCGATTCGCTGGGCGACATGGAGACGCTGTTTGAGGGCATCCGGCTCGATCAGGTGAGCACTTCGATGACGATCAATTCGACCGCTGCGATCCTGCTTTGCCTGTACGTGCTAGTTGCCGACCGGCAGGGGGCGGCCAGAAAAAAACTTTCCGGTACGATTCAGAACGACATCCTGAAGGAATACATAGCGCGGGGCACTTACATCTATCCGCCTCGCCAGGCAATGCGCATCATCACTGATCTTTTTGCCTGGGCGGGCGAAGAAATTCCAGAATGGAACACCATTTCCATCAGCGGGTATCACATCCGGGAGGCAGGCTCGAACGCCATTCAGGAGGTCGCTTTCACACTCGCGAATGCGATTGCGTATGTGGAAGCCGCCATCGGCGCAGGACTCGATGTCGATTCCTTTGCACCGCGTCTAAGCTTCTTTTTCAATGCGCACAATAACTTTCTCGAAGAGATAGCGAAGTACCGCGCGGCGAGAAGACTTTACGCGTTTCTGATGCGCGATCGTTTCGGGGCTAAGTCGGACCGCTCCTGCATGCTTCGGTTTCATGCTCAGACGGGCGGCTCGACCCTCACTGCACAGCAGCCCGAGGTCAATGTAGTGCGAGTCACCCTGCAGGCCCTAGCGGCTATATTAGGAGGCACGCAGTCTCTGCATACGAACGGGCAGGATGAAGCGCTCTCACTTCCTTCCGAGAAATCCGCGCGTATCGCCCTGCGTACGCAACAAGTGATCGGTTTTGAGAGTGGCGTCGCAGACTCGCCAGATCCTTTGGGCGGCAGCGAATGCGTAGAAAAGCTGACGAGCGAGATTGAGGCTGGCGCACGCGACTATCTGGAGCGGATTGATGCTATGGGCGGCACGCTTGCTGCGATCGAGAAGGGCTATATTCAAGGCGAGATCCAGAACTCGGCTTACCGCTATCAGCGCGCTATCGAGGACGGCAAACAAATCGTTGTCGGCGTGAACAAGTTCCAGACCGAAGAGTCAGACGCTCCGCATGCGTTCCGTGTGGACCCCAAGCTTGAAACGCGCCAGATCGAACGCCTGAGGCAGACGCGCGCATCCCGCTCCGCCGATCGGGTAAAAGTTTTGTTGGAGCGCCTGGAGACCGCAGCGCGAGGAACGGAAAATCTTTTGCCTCACATTTTCGAGTGCTGCAGGTGTCTGGTGACGGTAGGAGAAATTTCCGAAGCGATGCGCCGTGTGTTTGGCGAGTATCGAGAGTCTTTTTAATGATGCCCTCGATACATGTGATTGGGGCTGGTCTCGCAGGTTGTGAGGCAGCGTACCAGGCTGCCGAAGCGGGAGCTGCCGTCACACTATACGAGATGCGGCCGCACCGGCGTACGCCGGCTCACAAGACGGATCGTTTTGGCGAACTAGTTTGCAGCAATTCGCTCAAGAGCGAGCAGGAGTACTCCGTACCGTGGTTGCTAAAGCAGGAGATGCGCGCGCTCAGATCCCTTTTGCTAACCGCCGCTCAGACAGCGAGGGTACCGGGAGGGCACGCGCTCACCGTTGATCGCGAAGTATTTTCCGAGGAGATCACTCGCGCTATCGAGACGCACCCGCGCATCACTGTCCTACGAGAAGAGGTTTGTCAAATCCCGGACGACGGCATTGTAGTCATCGCCACCGGGCCGCTCACAAGCGAAGCGCTCGCCGCCGAAATCAACCGCATGACCGGTTCCGAGAGACTGTACTTTTATGACAGCATCAGTCCCATCCTTGCGGCGGATTCGGTCGACATGTCGATTGCGTTTCGAGCGTCCCGCTACGGAAAGTCGCTCGACGGCACCGATGACTACATCAATTGCCCTTTGAACAAGGAGCAGTATTATGCTTTCGTTGAGGCTTTACTCGAGGCCGGCAGGTACGAACCGCATATAGCCGAAGATAAAACGCCGTACTTCGAAGGTTGCCTGCCGATTGAAGTAACCGCGGGCCGCGGGATTGAGACGCTGCGCTTCGGTCCAATGAAGGCGGCTGGACTGCCAGATCCTCGGACCGGCCGCTGGCCCTATGCGGCGGTGCAGTTGCGTCAGGAGAACCAACGCGCTGACAGCTATAACCTTGTCGGTTTTCAGAACCACATGCGCTTCGGCGATCAGGCGCGCATTTTGCGTATGATTCCGGGGCTGGAAAGCGCTGAATTCGTTCGCTTCGGACAAATGCACCGAAATACTTACATCAATTCGCCCGCCCTGCTCACGCCCTCACTGCAATTGAGGAAGGATCCGCGGATCTTTTTTGCGGGCCAGATTTCGGGGGTCGAGGGTTATGCCGAGTCGATTGCAACAGGCCTGATTGCCGGACGAAACGCTGCCGCCTTAGCGGCGGGAAAAGAGCTGGACAACTTTCCACGCGAGACGGCGATTGGCAGTCTGTGCCATTACATTACGCATGCCGATCCTGGGCATTTTCAACCCGCAAACATCACGTTTGATCTGTTGCCCACGCTTGATGAAGAGACAAAGCGCCGACTCAAGCATGACAGAAAAGCGCGGCACACGGCAGTATGCCGGCGCGCGGCCGAATCATTCCAAGAGTTTCTCCATGCCGCAGATACGCGAGTGTATTGCGAAGTATCTCGCTGAGCTCGAACGAGCAGGCGCTTCGAAGCACACCGTGCGAAACTATCGCTCGGACCTGGAACAGTTCGCCTTCTATTTCGAACCTCCGGGGGAGAGTGCTCCCGACATGGCCGAGCTTGATCTCAGCTTGTTGCGCGAATGGATGGGCGGTCTGTACGACCAGCGGTTGACGACGGTTACGGTTCGGCGGAAGCTCGCTGCGGTGCGTGCGCTGTATAAATTTCTACAGCAGGAAGGCATTGTCACCGTCAATCCAGCGAAGCGCATGCGCACCCCGAAGGTCAAGCAAAGATTGCCGGATGTAATGAGCGAGGAGAAAACGAATCGCCTCATTGACGCCGTGGAAGAGAAAGAGCTCATAGAAAAGCCGTCTCACGATCGCGATCTAGCGTTCCTCGAACTGCTTTACGGATGCGGAATTCGGGTGAGCGAGCTGGTCAGCATCAATCTTGAAGACATCGACCTGCGCACGGGATGGCTGCGGGTGCGCGGCAAAGGCGATAAAGAGCGCGAGGTGCCGGTTGGTGAACGTGCGCTGCTTGCGATCACGAGATATCTTGCTGTGCGAAGTGGCGCTCCCGCGGTACGGGCGCTGTTTCTGAATTCGCGAGGGGGAAGACTGAGCGATCGCCAGGTGCGCCGCCTCGTGAAGCTGTACGCAGTCGTCGTCACCGGTGATTCCTCGGTTCACCCTCACAGCTTTCGGCACGCGTACGCGACGCATTTGTTGAGCGACGGAGCCGACCTGCGTGCCATCCAGGAACTGCTCGGCCATGCCCGCCTCACGACCACCCAGAAGTACACACAGGTGTCGCTCAAAGATCTGCAAGCGGTTTACGATCGCGCCCATCCGAAAGCGTGAAGCCGCGTTGCGCCGCGACGACCGCTACGGTTCGGCGGAAACTCACTGCCGTACGCGTCTTGTATCCATTCCACGACAATGCTGTCAGCGAGGGCAGCGAGAGTATTGACTGCTCTAGACTGGAATGAGTGAAGGTTCGAGAGCTGATGCGGCTCGTCGAGGCAGACGGTTGGAGGCATGTTCGAACGACTGGCAGCCATCGCCACTATAAGCATTCCTCAAAGCCGAATGTAGTGACGATTCCCGGACATCCAGGCGATGACGTGCCAGTGGGCACTCTGAAATCGATCTTGAAGGCGGCAGGATTGGAGAACGCGAAATGAGGGTCAAATACGCGGTTTTGTTCGAGCAGGCCGAGAGCAACTGGGCTGCATACGTGCCTGACCTTCCGGGCTGCATGACAACCGGCAAAACGCTTGAAGAGACCGAGATCAACATCCGGGAGGCCATCGAGGGGCACTTAAGAACCCTGCGAGATTTTGGCGATCCCGTTCCACAACCTACCAGCGTGGCTAAAGAAGTTGAAATATCCCCGGCGGCTTAAGATCACTGAGTCTGATTTCGTTACCTAGTTTGCCGGTGCGATTGGTCATGGGCCAACCATTCCAGCAATATTTGAGTTCTTGATTCTGACCTAGGGTTGCTGCAGCGCCCCCATCATTCCCCATGACGATAGTCCGCAGTGTCGTCATTCCTGTTCACAGATTTGTATTTACGCGTAAGTCGGACGCTTACAGAAGGTTAGCGCGAATCAGAGCGTGCCCGCGAACACACCGCCCCTTATCGTTTTGCCAGAAATGCGTGGTGCCGATGAACATGATCGGACCCGGCGAAAGGCGTGCGACACATGAACAATTTCAGGGCAGGAATAGCTGGTAATCGGAGCGGTCGCTGATGGCGAGCCACAATTTTGAGGTCACGGAGCAATCGTTGAATGACGTGAAGTCGATGGCGGCTCTCGGCATCCCGGAAGACGATATCGGCAAGGTTTTGGGAATCTCGGCAGCCAAAGTACGGCGGCTGTTTCGAACCGAGTTGCGCCGCGAACCGATTGAAGCGAATAAGCAGGTTATGCAGGCGCTCTTCGATATGGCCGTTTCGGGAAAGAACGCGACGGCCGCGATGTTTTGGGCTAAAGCACGTTGTGGGATGCAAGAGAAGAGCGGCGAGCAGACAGCCGAGCCGCCGGTAAAGCGGATTGTGTTTCTGGAAAAGGCGCTCGTTCCTAAAAAGAGCGACCGTGAATAGCGACAGTAAGAAGCTCGAGGCAACAGTCGCGCTCTGGCCGGCGCAGATGAACGTATTTGGCTCCAAGAAGCGCTTTCGAGTATTGGTGGCGGGCAGGCGATTCGGGAAAACGGAGCTAGCCATGGCTGAGCTTCTCAACGCGGCGCTGGGCGACGACAAGAAAGTCTGGTATGTTGCCCCCAGCTACCGGCAGGCAAAGCGTATTGTGTGGGAACGGCTGAAGAGAGCAACGCGACGACATTGGGCCGCAAAGCCTAACGAGACCGAACTCTCCATACGGCTGGTCTGGGGATCGACGATTGCGTTGCGCGGCGCTGATCAATACGACTCTCTGCGTGGCGAAGGGCTCGATTTCGTGGTGCTCGATGAGTACGCTTCCATGCGGCCGGAATGCTGGACGGAAGTTCTGCGACCGGCGCTCAGCGACCGAAAAGGACGAGCCCTATTCATTGGGACGCCGCAGGGACGCAATCATCTTTTCGACCAGTTCGAGCATGCGCGGGAGCAGCCCGACTGGGAAGCATTCCACTACAGCACGATCGAAGGCGGAAACGTATCAGAGGAAGAACTCCAAAGCGCAGCCCGCGAGTTGGATGAACACCTCTTCCGGCAGGAGTTCGAAGCGAGCTTCGAGAGCTCCGGATACGGAGAGGCTTATCATGCCTTTTCTTATTCCGAAAACGTGCGCCCATGCGAGTACGTTCCGCGCGAACCCCTGATCTGGTCACTTGATTTCAACGTGCATCCAATGTGTTCCGTACTGGCGCAGCGGCATGGTGACATGGTCGAAATCCTGGACGAGATGGCGATCGAGAATGCCCACACTATTTTGGCGTGCGACGTTTTCCTGAAGAGGATTGAATCGTGGCTCAAAGGTTATCCGGTCACCCTGGAGGTCTATGGAGATGCCAGCGGACACCAGAGGAGAACCAGCGGTACGGACACGGACTGGGGTTTAATACGTGACTATTTCGGCCGGCTACAGGGCCAGATCAAGTTGCAAATGAGGACCACGGTGGTAAACCCGGGTGTGCGGGACCGGATTAATATCGTGAACAGCCGGTTGCGGAACGCGGCAGGTGAGCGGCGTTTATTTATCGATCCCAAATGCAAGGAACTGATCAAGGATCTCGAGCGGGTGAGCTGGCAGACGGACTCAGCCGGCCGGGTAACAAGTGAGCTGAATAAGTCCGACCGCTTGCGGACACATTCCAGCGATGCGCTCGGGTACTTCCTGGCAAAGGCGTTTCCAATGCAGAACAAAATGGGTGAGCGGCGCGACGGCTGGCTGCTATAGCGCTCGACCAAGACAAGCTTCACGTCCCGCGGAGATAAGATTGCGTCAGGAAGTGATGATGAGGTCACGACGGTCGTTCCTACAATCGCTCGGGATGGCCGCCATGGCTCCCCAATGGAGCTTTGCAAAAGGAAAAGACGGTGATTCGAAGCCGCTCGACGAGTTTCATTATCGCGACGTAAAGCTTGCCGCCGGCACTGCGCAAACGCAATTCGAGCAGACCCAGACGGTGTTGATGTCGCTCAACGAGGACAGTCTGCTTAAACCATGGCGACTCCGGGCGGGACTGCCAGCTCCCGGCCCGGATTTGGGCGGGTGGTATGACGAGTTACCACTGGAGAAGACGGAAAGCGGCGGGCATGGGTTTGCTCCTGCGCATTGCTTCGGACAATGGATTTCGGCGCTGGCCAGAGGATACGCCACCACCCAGGATCGGTCGACGCGCGCCAGACTCGAGCGGCTGCTGTCGCTTTACGAGCCGACAATTTCAGGACGCTTCTACACAAATTTTCGATTTCCTGCCTATAACTACGACAAGATGGTAATCGGGTTGATCGATGCGCATCGGTTCGGCGAATTGCCGCAGGCGCATCGGCTTCTGGAGCTGACTACCGATGCGGCGGAACCGCATCTGCCGCCGCGGGCGCTCGATCGTGACGACCCGCAACGGCGCTGGCGTCAATCGGTCGGGGAAAGCACTACGCCGGATTACACCTGGGACGAGTCTTACACGATTGCAGAAAACCTTTACCTGGCATGGGAGCGCGGTGAAGGAGATCGCTACAAGCAATTGGCGGGGCGATTTCTGCTGGATGAGACCTATTTCGATCCCTTGGCGGCAAATCAAAACGTACTCCCGAATCATCACGCATATAGCTTCTGCAACGCGCTGAGTTCGGCCATGCAGGCTTACCTGGCGACCGGCAGCAAGAAACACCTCCGCGCAGCGAGTAATGCCTTCGACATGATCACGGAGACACAAAGCTTTGCCACAGGAGGGTGGGGGCCCAACGAAAGCTTCGTGTCTCCCGATAGTGGTGCACTGTATAAAAGCCTGGGTGAAACCCATCGGGGCTTCGAGACTCCGTGTGGAAGCTATGCCCACTTCAAATTGACTCGCTACCTGCTTCGCGTGACAGGCGACGGGCGATATGGAGACAGCATGGAACGAGTGCTTTACAACACCGTGCTCGGTGCAAAAGAGCTCAAACCTGACGGGCGGGCATTTTACTATTCGGACTATCAGGCGGACACGCAAAAAGTCTATTTCCCGGATGCGTGGCCCTGCTGTTCAGGGACGTTCCCGCAAGTGGCTGCCGACTATCGCATCCTTTGCTACTTCCATGGAGCAGGCGGCCTTTGGGTGAATCTCTATCTGCCGTCGACCGTGCGATGGACTGCCGAGGACGGCGCCGGGATTACGCTTTCGCAGGGCGGCGACTATCCACTCGGGGGAAGAGTTGTCATGGACATCCGCGCTTCGCGGCCTTCCAATTTCACGTTGCGAGTGCGAATTCCTGAGCGATCTTCGCAGATCGTGGTCAAAATAAATGGTAAGAGAGCAGACGCGCCGATACACTCCGGGTTCGCGGGCCTTCGCCGCCAATGGCACGATGGTGACCGCGTTGAGATGACCATGGCCATGCCAATGCGACTCGAGGCCATCGACAAACACCATCCAGGTACGGTTGCCCTTCTGCGAGGGCCGCTCGTTTTGTTTGCAACGGCGGGAAATACTACGTCTATTACCCGAGACCAGTTGCTGTCCGCTAACAGATCCGCCCGCCCGGCCGAGTGGCGGGTCGAAACCAACTCTGGACCGTTGCTGTTGCGACCTTTCTCTGCGATCGAAGACGAGCGGTATACCACTTATGTGTCCGTGAGCTGAAAAACGAGACGAGAGCGAGAGTTGCCGGAATTGCGGATAAAATTACCGTTGCGATCCGCAACCGCGCAACCGCCGAGACGGACATGCTTAAGCCGGTAGCAAGGGCAAGATAAGCAACGATACAGGCGGGGCACTTGGGAAAAAGCAGGAGCGCGGCGCCTGGCAAGATCCAGGACGTCGCGCCGGCAGTTCTCCGAGGGTTAGATTTCGAAGAACTTTGACAACAAGAGCGTACGGTCACGCAGTGTCTCCGTGACATCCGCGAGAGGACGAGACGCCTTCGTAGCGGTCGTGAAGCTTTACCCAGTCCATTAAGCCGCGGGTTTCGTTACGTCCGTTCGGAGTCATATCCAGATAGTTGTAAGCGCCGAGAAGGATATCGCCTCCGCGCGCATAACTCGAGAAGGTGTGAAAAATGTCGCCGTTTTCGTCTTTATAGAACACACTGATCCCGGGCAACTCGTCACTTTCGAAGTTGCGCTCCTCAAAGTTGTAATAGATGCGGCCGCGTGACATGTCGTCTTTTGAGAACGAGACATGGTAGTTGAAATTGAAGTCGTTCAGATAGGAGGAAACCCATTTGAACTTCCAGCTCATGCGCTTTCGGAACGCTTCGAGTTTTGCAAACGGGGCTCGGGAAACGACGACGAAACTCACGTCGTGATGGACCAGATGCTGAATCGCGCCGTCCATGTGATCGGCAAGGAAGGAACATCCGGTGCAGCCCTCCTGCCACTCCGGACCAAACATGAAATGGTAGATAATCAACTGGCCTTTACCGTCAAACAGATCGGAAAGCCTTTCTTTACCATTCGGGCCGTCGAAGACATAGTTTTTTTCCACTCTGACCCAAGGCAATTCGCGCCGCTGCCTGCTCACTTCGTCGCGGTGCCGGGTAAGTTCTTTTTCATTGGCTAGATGAGCGGCGTGCGCCCTGGTCCATTCTTCCCGAGAGACAATCTTGTGACCTGTTTCAATTGCTGTACTCATCTTGTGTTCTCCTATCTCTTTCTGGGTTGAGCGGCGACCTTTTCAGCTTTTTCACGAATCTTTTGGAGAATCCATGACCATCCCGTGTTGACGTTTCCTCCGTCACGGATGTCCGGCGGTAGCTGGCCGATGGCGCGGTGAGCGAATCGCACGCGCGTGATTCCAGCCTCCTCCGAAAGCCGGTACTGCACATTCGAGATTGCGGGGAACGACATAAAGAGAGGCCCCCAAATTTCGAGTAGCGTAGGCGGCTTGATGGCCTGTACGTTGCCCCAGAAGTGTCCAGCGTTGTCTCCGAGGTCCCGGTACCAGCGTCCGCCAGGCCAAGGTTCCAGCTTCATCGGCATCGGTGTGCCGTCGGGCCTTTCATTGAGCGGTCCCAGTTGTTCGAGCAGCGTTTCGAAGACTATGTCAATCGACGCCGCAACCTCTTCGTCTTTGACAATTTCCAAATTGTGAACGACTTGTTCCAAATCACTAACCGGCATGAATTATTCTTTCCTTTCTTTTGGGGATTGACGCACGCGGGCGAGCCGGTCAGCCATTTTTTGTTCGGCCCGTTCCTTGATGCGATCGAGTTGATGCGTCCAGAATCGCTCGTATGTTTTGACCCAGTCGTGTACCGGCTTTAGTTCTTGCGGGTTGAGCCGATATAGGCGAAGCTGGCCCCGTTTAGTTACGGAAACGATTCCCACCTTGCGAAGCACACCGAGATGTTTCGATACAGCGGGTTGAGGAAGCCCGAGTGAATTGACAAGTTCCCCGACCGGGCGTGCACGTCCATCGGCGAAGAGATCAATGATGTCACGCCGCCGCGGCTCGGCGATGGCATTGAAAACATCCGCTGTGGTGGCTGCGCGAGGCATTATTTACAGTATATTCCCATATAGGAATATGTAAAGAGGGGATAGGTAAAAGAATTCTTTTGCTCGCTGCGTAAACATTCGGTCTCGAATGCTAGGATCACGGTCGTGGAAGAACAGGAAGTCCATTCCGCAATCGGAGACGACGGATTCCGCCGCTTAGTTTCGGCTTTCTACCGGCGGATTCCGGCAGACGAAGTGCTTGGGCCCATGTACCAGGGGCGCGATCTCGCCGTCGCGGAAGAGCGCCTGTGCGGCTTCCTGATTTATCGCTTCGGCGGTCCCGAGACGTACATAGAAAAGCGTGGACATCCACGTCTCCGGATGCGTCACGCGCCCTTCGCGATCAGTGAAGCGGCACGGGCTCATTGGATCACACTAATGACCGAAGCGCTGGACGAAACCGGTGTTCCTTCTGAGCCGCGCGAAGTGCTTGAAACCTTCTTCCGGTCCACCGCGGAGTTTCTCGTCAACAGTACGTCCTAAACACAAGGTTCATTTTCGACGCGCGCCTTTCGTGATAGCTTCTAACCATGCGTCTGAAGCTTCTGACAGTCTCCCCAATCGTTTTGCTTGTCTTTTCGTACCCTGTTTTTGCTTCCTCCTTCAGTAGCCTGACGGTTTTTGGAGACAGCCTTTCCGACAACGGCAACGCATTTCTTCTCAGCGGGGGCTTATTCCCTGGGACAAATTACGGAAACTACACTTTTGCCAGCGGGCTCACCACGCAATATTTTTCGGATGGTCCCAACACCTCTCCCGCAGCTGCGGGAGCGCCGGGTCTTTGGGTCGACAAGCTCGCAACCAAGCTCGGCGTGCCTGATCCAGCCCCGTTTGCCAGTGGGCCGACTGGAACCAACTACGCTGTGGGAGGTGCGGAAACGGGAACAGCAAATCAGGATGTCGGAGTTCAGGTGGGTCTCTTCAGCTCGACACATCCCACCGGCGCTTCGCCCACCAGCCTATACGCCTTCTGGGCCGGCGCCAACGATATTTTCGATAACAAGGATCCGGTTCAGGCTGCCGATAACATCGCGGGCTATATCGCAGCGCTGCACTCAGAAGGCGCGGTCGATTTTCTGTGGCTTAACTTGCCGCTTCTCGGCGACGTGCCTCGCGGTCAACCCAACCGGGCCGCTTACAACGCTGCATCCACCGCGTTCAATGGCGAATGGGCAAGAGACTTAGCAGTACTCCAGGGCGGCGGCATCTCAGTGACTGGCGTGAATATCGAGCGTCTTTTCTCGGCACTAATCTCGAACCCGTCGGCCTATGGGCTTACGAACGTGGCCACTCCGGCTCAAGGAGCGAATATACCGACCGATGCCGGGTACTTGTTCTGGGATGCCCAGCACCCAACGACAGCCGGACAGACCCTGGTGGCCGATGCAGCCGGTGCCGCGGTGCCCACACCCGAACCTTCTTCACTAGGTTTTGCCTTGATGGGTTTGCTTGCGGTCGCCTTTTTAGGCTCTCGCCGCGCTTTTCGCGCTAGTATCTGAAAATCGCTGCCGCCGGGGCACCGTGGGGCATTCGGTTGTTTGGAACGGTGAAAACCTGCCCGGCGTGAAGAAGAGTCTCAACTACCGCACCATTTACCAGGTCCTCATTCTCCGGCGCATCTTTATCGCCGCCTTTCACCGAATGAGTTGTCTCGTCGTACGACCCCGCGTTCTCGAGCGAATCTGAAACCAGCAATGTCACCACGCGGCCATCGCGCGCTGCCGTGACTACTTCTTTGAGCCGATTGGATGCGCCGCCCCCAGCTTTGTGATCGTACTCGGCGAGCGCCTTATCGGCCCTTCTTTGATAGCTGCGCGTCAACGCTTCGAGTGCCCGCGCACGCATCTCGCCCGCTTTCAAACCGTTTGGAGCGCCCAGGGCCGCTTCATCGAGCAGATGCGGATAAGTATTTAGTGATCGGTATTGTGCCAGTTCGTATTCCACGGCAACGGGTATCACCGGGTCGGTCGACCCGCGCAAAAGCTGATTCACGCCGCGGTCGATCTGGTGGAAGAAATGCGCCAGGTATTCCGGTTTGTCTTCACGCTCAGTATCGGTCGAGCCGACTACGCCCTTCGTGTGGCCTGCGGAATGGCCGGCGCTCGTCATATTGCTCCGGCTGTGATCGGGCTTTGCGCTGTTCATGTATGCATCGAAGCTGGTTGCGATGCCTTCCGGGAATGAGACTTCTTCGGAACTGCCCGGCGTGCAGCGCAGCATGCGGACGTCGTTTTGACTGAGCGCGAGAATGTAGAAAGTTCTCGCCTTAACGAGTTCCGGCAGCAGCGGGCGAACATAGAATCTAGGTCCCAGGACGGCCCGGTTCCGCACCGGCTCCATAAGCCTTGTGACCGACAGAACTTTTGACGAGCAGAACACCGCGAGCGCCTTACTCTTCGCCCGTTCGTCGCCGGATGGCGGTTCCCAATGGGTGAGCGTTTCACGGATTTTTTGCCAGACTCCTCCGGGTTCTTGCAGCTTGCCATCTATTGCCCGGATCGCCTCGCGCCACGCCAAAGCGTTCGCTTTTGCGGTTGTCTTCAAAGTCACGTAGACGCTCGCGCACGGCCCGGGAGCGCTCAGCAGCGACTTCAAATCCTGTAAATTCCGAACTTCGTGGATTTCTCCGTTGAGGCTTTCCATAAGTTTAAAGATTGCTGCGGCATGGGACCGTTACGTCCTGATTGGAACTTGACGCCTGGCCATGCGACAGGTCGACCTGACCTCCGGTGATTCACACTTTATCGCAATTCGTTCTGACCCAGATCTTTGAATCCGACTTCACAGACCTCATTCCGGTCGCCGACCATCAGATAGGCAACGCACTTGCGTGCTTCGAGGCCGCTAACATACCCGATCCAGCCGAGGCGCGTTAACGAAGGTTCCTTGAGGCTCAGCGCTACATCCGGTCTCGAAACTCCGCCTAATCCCGACCCGATAATCTTGCCGTTCGCGTCGGTCAGAACGATAACCATCGAGCCGGATTCGGATACAGCACTGGATGCCCAGCCTTCTAGTCGATAGCCCGGACGTTTCGAAATCACAGACGTTGCGATATCGATTACGCCTCGGCATGCCCTGTCCGTAATCCGGTAGTGCTTTGCGATGTTGTCTCCACGCCATTCCAGCCAGGGTCGATGGAACAAGGCGAGCTGATTTGCGCGCAAATAATCAGCCAAAGTGACCATCGATTCGAGGTTATAGTAGATCGGCTTCCATTTGGGAAGATCGAACACATTGTTGGCGATGGAGACTTCAGATTCCCGGAGATAGCCGGCATAGGCTTGCGCGTAGGAACTACGCGCAGGCTTGTTGCAGAGAAGAAACGCCGTCAGCGCTACGATCACGGCTCCCTTTAAGGAATTCCCGACGACGCCGGCTCGCCTCCCTGCGCTGCGTTCGCATTGAACGATCAGCAGCACAACCAGGAGAAGCCAGAACAGGAGACTTGGAGTGGTGTATCGCGAGCTCAATGCCTCGCTTAGTGGAAAAAATCTGAAACGCCCCGTCGCGATCAGCATTGCGCTCAGAAGTACAAAAAGCAAAATATGAACGATCGCAATGTCGACCGGGGACCATGCGGCAGAATGCCGGGCGCGGTCTCTTCGCGCATTTGCCCGCGACACAATAATGACGAGCCCAATGCCGAACAGGCCAAGTAAGCCGACCCCGGCCGACAACGTGCACAGCACCTCCACCGATACGTGCCCTCCAAGCGCCGAAAAAACATCCGGGAACGGGTTGCCGAGGACTACGAGAAAGAAGCGAAAGAACGAAAGGGGATGCGACAGCGCCTCGGTGGGTGTCGAGGCCTCCGGCCGCGGAACATATCCGTGAAGATATGCCCAACAGGTGACGACTCCAACCATCAGCAGAATGAGCTGTTCCTTGCGCGACAGGTTCCCGAAAAAGGCGAAGGATAGAAGCACCAGCCATATTGCGAGTCCATTCGCCATGGAGTAGCTTGTACCGATTGCAAGCAATAACGTAAGGAGAAGCCAGAAGATCGAAACACGCGAACCTTTCGGATCCGACTTCTTCCTGCGAACTAACTCGAGCATGGTAAGACAGCAAAGACTCGCCCCAAAGTAGACGGCGACAAACGAAATCTGGAAATACCAGGTGAAATTGGCGAACTGCTGCAACGAAAACAAGGCAGCGAAAGCGGCCGCAGCAAGAAACCAGCGTGTCGAAGCCTTGCTGCTAGGGATGATCGAGATCAAGTACGCCAAAACTGTTGCGTGCGCCAGTTGCACAAGAGGGATGAAAACGGCCAGCGACTTCGCAGTGCCTGCGAAAACGAATTGGTCAAACAGAAGAAACAGTCGTCCGAAAGGCATGCGGTGTTCCGTATGCTGCGCGGCCAAATGCCAAAAGGGATGTTGACTGTACTTCTGCGCCCAAGCCCAGTAGTCCCAGGTGTCTCCCCAGGGCAGCGGGCTGTAGCAGATGAAAAGGATACGGACGGTAATTGTGATGGTCAGGATCGCCAGCAGAATGGAACACGCGGCAAGCGCATTCGAAAGCCGATCTCTTTGACCCACCCTAATCGGAGATTTTTCCTCCGGGACTTTATTCTGTAGCGTTTCCATCCGCAATCAACGATCGGGTTCTCGCCACAACTCCACTATCCTTTGGTCTTCGCCGGCGTGACGAAGCCGGATCGTAATATGTTCTTGCGGCAGTAATTCCGGAAAACGCTCGCCCCATTCGACGAGCACGAGCGCTGCTTCTTCGAAAAGTTCCTCCAGGCCAAGTCTGCGCGCCTGTTCCGCATTGTCCAGACGGTAGAGATCCACATGATACACGCGTACAGGATCGCCGTATTCGTGAATCAACGTGAAGGTCGGGCTCGAGACGTCATCACTGCGCGCCGCACCACGCGCCTCCACTATGCCTTTGGTGAGGGTCGTTTTGCCGGTGCCCAGCTCACCTACGAGCAGAACCAGCCCGCGCTCGGGAAGGAGTTGCGCGATTTTCCGACCAAGTTCGAGAGTCTCTTCCGCCGAGCGCGTCTCAAACCGCTGGACGGAGTTCATTCATCGCCTCGGGGAGCATGTTGAGCAGGTCGGTTGCCAGCATCGATTCCTCGCCCCAACGCTTTGCGCCGAGTTCTCCGCAGCGGCCGTGAAGCCAGACGGCCGCCAGTACCGCCCGCTTCCAGTCTTTTGGATGCTGCGCCACCAGGCCCGCCACCATCCCCGTTAGAACATCACCTGTACCACCCGTCGCCATTGACGGCGAACCGGTCGGGTTGATCCACGTTTCTCCATCGGGAAAGGCGATTACCGTCCGATCCCCTTTGAGCACCACGGTTGCCCCGCTGCTTGCAGCCAGGCGTTCGGCATTTCCAATGCGATCCGCCTGCACTTCTTTAACAGGCTTTCGGATCAGACGCCCCATTTCGCCCGGGTGAGGTGTGAGAATTCGAATCTTACTTGTATAGGGCAGGTCACTAGCGAGCGCATTCAGAGCGTCGGCGTCGACCACTGCCGGAATAGCTGCTTGTTCATAGAGCGTTTTTACCAAACGAACTGGATCGTCGCCGGTTCCCAGTCCGGGCCCGATCGCGAGGACGGTCATCTTCTTGGTCAGTTCCAGGAGCGGCCCCGATTCTGAAAAACGAAGCCAGCCGTTCGCCGTTTCTTCGACCGGCTCAGTCATCAGCTCAGGCCTAAGTGAAGCAACAGCCACCAAGGCACTCTTCGGCACGGCGACCGTGACCAGCCCGGCTCCGCTTCGATAGGAACCCAGACCAGCCATTGCCGGAGCACCGCTCTTCCCAAAGGATCCGCCCACCACCAGGACATGCCCATACAGCCCTTTATTACTGTCCACCGGGCGGGGAACGAACAGCTGGCGAATATCGGCAGGCTCTATCAGGCTTAGCCGAAACTCCGGGTTCGTTTCGCAAAGCTCCGCCGGAGTTCCGATCGGTGCAACGACGAACCTTCCCGTGTTCCCGATCTTGGGCGCGACAAAGGTGACCGTGTAATCAGCCTGGACGAACTCGCTGGTTGGCTTCGTTTCGTCTGTCGGGAGGCCGGACGGGATGTCGACCGATACCTTCGCTGCCAGAGGAAACTTCCGGTTGATGAGCCGGATGCCATCGAGCGCCGGACCTTTCTTGACGGGACCCGACAGTCCTGTGCCCAGAATGGCATCGATCACGAGGGTCGCCAGGGTCGCGTTTTCGGGCAGCCGTCTGGTTACAGGACACCCGCAGGCGTCCAGCATTTTTCGATTGACAGCCGCGTCGCCAGTGAGGTCTTTCGGATCGAAAAGCTCCAGCACGATGAGTTCGCGGTACAACCGACGCGTGAAGAGCTGACGAGCGACGACGAAACCATCGCCGCCGTTGTTGCCCTTACCGCAGACCACCACAATCCGCCGGTCCTCGAGCGGGACGAAGGCTTCACGCAGAAAATCCACCACGCGGTTTCCGGCATTTTCCATCAGGATCAGGCCGGGAATACCGCGCTCGATCGTCTGCCGGTCCACTTGCCGCATCTGTTCTGCGGTGAGGATCTTCAAGAAGTTGGCACCTCGCGCGCGAGCAGCAACGTCATGTCGTCGAAAAGTTCCGGACTTCCGGTCCAACTCCTAACCGCGTCGAGCACAATGTGAATGATCTCGCTATCTTCACGGTGCGCATGCTTGTGGAGCAGATCGATCAGACGTTGTTCGCCAAACTCTTCTCCATAGGCGTTTTCGGGCTCTGTGATTCCGTCCGTATAGCAGACCAGGAGATCTCCCGAAAAGAACGTCAGGCAGCTCTCGTCGTACTTCGAGAAGGGGAACGCTCCGACCACCGTACCGTTCGAATCGAGCGGCCTGACTTCGCCACCGCGAAAGAGCAGCGGCGCGAGATGTCCGGCGTTCGTGTAAGTCAAAGTCCGCGTATCCTCGTCGAACAAGCCAAAGAAGAAGGTGGCGTACTTTTCCGGAGACGTGTTGGCAAAAAGCTGCTTATTCAGGGCCGAAACGAGTTGTCCGCAATTAATTTCGGGCAAATGACTGCAATCGTTCTCCTGAGTAGGCTGATAAGGCGTCATCTGGGCGCGCAAGGCAGCCTGCAACGTTGCCATCAGCAACGCAGCCGAGATCCCTTTGCCGGCAACATCCCCAATTGCAAAAGCGAGTTTCTTACCGCCGAGCTCTTGATAATCGTAATAGTCGCCTGAGACCATGCGCGCGGGGTCGCATTGCACGGTGAGCTTCAAACCACAGAAGGGCGGCGCGTTCTTAGGATACAGCTGTCCCTGCACCTCGCGTGCGATTTCGATTTCTGTCTGCAGGCGCTCTTTTTCCTTCTCGACTACCATCAGGCGTTCGAGGTTTCCGGTCATCTGGTTGAAGGATTGTGCGAGAGACCCCAACTGGTCCTCCGTTCGTACGGGAATACGATGGCCGAAATCACCCTTGATTACCCGCTGCGTACCTTCATAGAGCGCATTGACCGAACGAGTAAGACGCCGCGCGAGACGCGCGCCGACGAAAACCGCTATCAACTCGACCAGCAGGAACAGCAGGGCGACGGCAATGACGGTGTCGAACAGGACGCCACGTAAGACTTCCTTTCCCGAAAAGAATTCGCTCAATACTGCAGAGGGACGAGAGTATACCCAGAGAACGCCCCCATAAGTCTTATTCGGCTCATCCAGGTGATAGTGTTGCGTGGTTGCCAGCCACCACACGGGAATGTCGAATCGAAAGGCCGCCGGCGGAAGGTGAATTCTGTGCGAGGGCCCTCCGGTATCGTTGAAACTCAGTTTGTAATCCGGGTTTTTGCTTGTACCGGTATCCCGCGCAACCGCCCGCAACGATCCGGCTTCAGCCGGCTGTCCCGCTGTGTGTCCATCTTCCGGGTTCTCGAACAGCGAAATGGCTCCCAGGTTGGGAACCAGGTTCTCCACCATGTCGTCGGAAAGCGGAGCGAGGGCTGCGATCTCCTGGCCCTCGCCCGAGTAATGGGCCCACTCATAAAAGCGCCCCTCGTGGACTACCAACCCGTTGACGTTGTGCCAGCCCGCCGGCAAGTGGAGGATGGGAGCATCGGCCGGAAACCTGTGATAGCCTTTGGCGTCTTTGATATAGAGGCGTAGGCCGGGGAGCGTGCTGTCGAAATTCTTGAGAACCTCGGGCGCATCTTCGACTTGCTGCTCTTTAGGCATGTGCCGTATCGCTTCCACGGCGTATTGAATCGTTCCGATCCTGCGGTTTAAGGCAGAACCGGCAAGATAAATCGCCAGTTCCGTGGTGAGAGCCCATGCACCCAGGCCGATGAGCACCACGACGAGGAGCAGCGGTAGCACTCCGATCAACCCATAGACGAAAAGCAGCCGATTCCGAACGCTCCACAGCCCCCGGCGATGGACATAACGGAGAACACGGAAAACGAGTATACAAGCAAGGGGGAGAGCAATCAGGGCAAAGACTAGCGCCACGCCGCCTTTCCCGATGAAATAGAAAAGAAAGAAGAAGAGAAGGGTGACGAGGAACGCAATTCCGGTTTTGCCGAGGCGTTTAACTACTTGGTTGAGTGTCGGCGTCATCTAGAATAACTGGATTCTTGCTGAGACGAAGACCCCGAAATTTGTCCGACCGGAACTCCGTCCGGAGCCGCACGGAATGGACCTAAGCGGCTGAGAATTTAGTGAGGGAAGCCTTCTGAACCTTGCCGTTGCGGATACAGGAAGTACACACACGGACGCGCTTTCCCGTGCCCTTCACGAGGGCGTGCACGGTTTGCAGGTTCAAATTCCAGCGACGTTTCGTCACATTGTGGGCATGACTGATGCGATGCCCAAACTGCGGTCCACGACCGCACAATTCACAAACTTTTGCCATAAAACACACCTAGGCCCAGCGCGGCTGGGCGTGTAAAGAGCCAGTATAGCAGTTCACCAGTAAACTCCGAGCCCGGATTCGCTCTGGCTGGAGGAAGTACCAGCATTGGGCGTTGAGGGAAAAAATCTAACTCTGGGCCGACGAAAAAGCGGCGAATCGGGATGCAGCGGTCTTGAGAAATCGATATACTCAAACAAAACCCGGTATTGCCCCGATGCAAGCTTACCCAGTTATTCTTGGCCTAATAATAAGTACGGCTCCGCTACTGCAGGGTGCCGGTCCGTCGGTTGATTTCGATCGTCAGATCCGACCGATTCTTTCTGACACGTGCTTCAGCTGCCATGGTCCCGACGAGAAGGGTCGCATGGCAGGCCTGCATTTCGATACCAAAGAAGGCGCTTTCGGGAAACCGGGGGTAATTGTACCCGGCGACTCGGCGCACAGCAAGCTGTATTTGAAGATCAGCAACCCGAACGAAGCGATGAAGATGCCGCCCAAAATGTCGGGGCGAAAGCTGACTCCCGTTCAGATCGAGACCCTCAAGAACTGGATCGACCAGGGCGCCAAGTGGGAGACGCATTGGTCTTATACGCCGCCAACACGACCTGAATTGCCGGCGGTGCAAGACACAAAATGGTCCCGTAATGCGATTGATCGCTTCGTGCTGGCGAAACTCGAGAAGGAAGGGCTTCATCCGGAGGCGGAAACAGATAAAGCCACCCTGCTGCGACGAGTCACCTTCGATTTGACCGGATTGCCTCCTACAACTGCAGAGTTGAATGCCTTCCTGGCGGATCGCTCGCCGCAGGCTTATGAGAAGGTAGTGGACCGGTTGCTTGCCTCACCGCATTATGGCGAGCGCATGACCATGCAATGGCTTGATTTTGCGCGATATTCCGATACACACGGGTATCACATCGATAGCGCACGCGAGATGTGGCCCTGGCGTGACTGGGTGATAAGTGCCTTCAACCACAACATGCCTTACGACGAGTTCACGGTCGATCAGATTGCGGGGGACCTGCTGCCGCACGCAACTCAATCGCAAATCATCGCGACCGGGTTCAATCGCAATCACATGATCAACTTCGAGGGCGGCGCGATCGCGGCGGAGTATCAGAACGAATACATCGTGGATCGCATTGAGGCGACTTCTGCCACCTGGCTCGGCATTACGCTCGGGTGCGCGCGCTGCCACGATCACAAATATGACCCGCTGCGCCAAAAGGACTTCTATAGTTTTGGCGCATTCTTCAACAGCGTTGCTGAGAAGGGACTCGACGGCTATAAAGGCAATGCGGTGCCGTTCCTGCAGTTGCCGAGCAAGAGCCAGACAGAGATGAAATCGGCGCTGATTGCGGCGATCAAACAGAAGGACGAAGAAATCGCTTCCGCACAGGCTGTCTGGGAGAAGGATCAGCTCGGCTTACCTGTTTCAGACATGAATGGGGGGTTGGTTGCCGAATTCCCATTCAAGGATTCGCTCGACGATATTGTCAAGACGGCTTCACCTGCCAAAGTCCTCAGCGGCAAGGTTGTGTATGCACCCGGGCAGATAAATCGCGCGCTTGACCTTACCGATGAAGCTCATCTTTCACTCGGACAGGCAGGGGCTTTCACTTCATCCAAGCCTTTCAGCGTAGCCACGTGGATTAAGGCAGGCGGACCCTCCGGAATGACGATCCTGCAACGCTACGAAAAGTCCCCGAAAGAAGGGCCGGGCTATGAGATCGCTCTCGACTACTGCAACAACGAGAATTGCGGCATCATCGTACGGCTGCGTAACAACGGGCCGGATTCGGGTATAGAAATAAAGTCCAACGATGGCGTCAGATTTAAAGCCAATCCGGATCAGGGCGAAGTCAACGAGCATTGGGATCACGTAATTGTTTCGTACGACGGCTCTGGTAGAGCACGAGGAATTCAGGTTTACATAGACGGGCGGAGCGTGAGGACGACTGTCGTGCTCGACAAGCTTGCTGCGGCCTCTTTCGAGCAAGGAGAGCTTCAAATCGGCAACAAGGATTGGGGCACTCCGTTCAAGGGTCAATTGAGCGGTCTTCGTATCTATGATCGACGTCTTTACGCTGGTGA
Organism: Terriglobia bacterium; assembly: GCA_963757345.1. Lineage (GTDB taxonomy): Bacteria > Acidobacteriota > Terriglobia > Bryobacterales > Bryobacteraceae > Bog-105. The sequence continues at coordinate 929,579 of CAVWRP010000021.1, forward strand.
AGCGGAGCAGCTTGGCCTTCTTCGGCCAGTGCGCGCCATGCTCGAGATCCCGACGGACCAGCGCACGGACGGACAAAAAGAATTTCTGCGCAACTACTTTTTGAAAGATGTGGGCAATCCGGCCGAGCACCAGCTCGACGTGGACCATACACAGCTCGAACGCGGGCTGGCTCAGCTGAATCGCGAGATTCCATCGACCATGGTGATGGGCGAAATGGACAAACCGCGTGACACCTTCATTCTTCGGCGCGGCGATTATCAGATGAAGGGCGAGAAGGTCGAGCCGAACACGCCTGCCGTCCTGCCGCCGCTGCCGAAAGACGCGCCGCGTAATCGCCTGACGCTTGCCCGATGGCTGGTAAATCCAGAGAATCCACTGACGGCGCGGGTGGCTGTTAACCACTTCTGGCAGATGTATTTTGGTCTTGGCATCGTCAAAACCAGTGAAGATTTCGGGTCACAAGGCGATCCGCCGAGCAATCAGGCCCTGCTCGACTGGCTGGCAACCGAATTCGTCAGTACACATTGGGATGTGAGGGCAATGCAACGCCTGATCGTCACCTCGGCGACCTACCGGCAGGCATCGAAGGTAACCCCTGACCTGCTTGAAAAAGATCCGGAAAACAGACTTTTGGCGCACGGCCCGCGGTTCCGGCTGCCCGCCGAAATGGTGCGAGACAGCGCACTCTCTTTGAGCGGCCTGATGAGTAACAAGATCGGCGGTCCGAGCGTATCACCGTACCAGCCAAAGGGATTGTGGGAGGAGATGGCGTTTGGAGGCGATTTCTCAGCGCAGACTTACGTCCAGGGCCACGGCGCAGACCTCTACCGGCGGAGCATGTACACGTTCTGGAAGCGCAGTGTTCCGTATCCTTCGCTGAATACTTTCGACGCGCCGGACCGTGAGAAGTGCACTGCAAGGCGCAGTACAACCAATACTCCGTTGCAGGCTCTCGTTCTGATGAATGACCCGACCTACGTGGAAGCGTCACGTATTTTCGCCGAGCGCGATTTGCGCGAAGCGGGTCCCGGCACCGAGCAACGCATCCGCTATGCCTTCCGGCTCGCCACAGACCGCGATCCGTCGCCCAAGGAGACTGAGATCCTCGCGGAGCTTTACAAGAAAGAGATGGTTCACTACGACAGCGACCGCAAAGCCGCCGAAAAGCTGCTGTCGGTAGGCGAGATGAAGCGCGATCCAAAGATCGATCCCTCTGAACTGGCCGCCTGGACCATGGTGACCAGCACCATTCTCAACATGGACGAAACCATAACCAAGAATTAAGAAAGTCAAGATGAACCCGATTCGTGATCGTGAGATAAACCTGACCCGACGTCAGTTGTTCGGTCGGACCAGTCAAGGCATAGGTGTCGCTGCGCTTGCGTCGCTGCTCAATCCGAAATTGTTTGCGGAAGGAACTCCGCCGCCAAAGAGCGCCGCCGAGTTCGGTGGGCTCGCAGATCTGCCGAACTTCGCCCCCAAAGCCAAGCGGATTATCTATCTGCATCAATCCGGAGCGCCTTCGCAGATCGATCTCTTCGACTACAAACCGAAGCTGGCAGCACTAGGAGGCAGCGAGCTTCCTGATTCTGTGCGCCAGGGTCAGCGAATCACCGGCATGACGTCCGGTCAGAATTCGTTTCCTATCACGCCTTCGATTTTTAAATTCAATCGTGTCGGTGAGCACGGAGTGTGGATGAGCGAACTGCTGCCTCACACGGCCAAGATCGTCGACGAGATCACGCTAGTTAAGACAGTCAACACCGACGCGATCAATCACGACCCAGCTATTACTTTTATTCAGACCGGTTTCATGCAGCCCGGACGCCCGAGCATGGGCTCCTGGGTCACCTACGGCCTGGGCAGCGAAAACCACAATCTGCCGGCGTTCGTTGTCCTGATTTCTCAGGCCAATGCGCTGAATCGAGATCAGCCGCTGTTCACCCGCCTTTGGTCGAGCGGTTTTTTGCCTTCAAAATATCAGGGCGTGCGTTTTCGCGCTTCCGGCGATCCAGTGCTTTTTCTGGCCAATCCCGAAGGCGTCGATGGCAAGACCCGCAGGGCCATGCTCGATTCGCTGGCCGAGCTGAATCATATTACCGAGCAGTCGTACGGCGACCCAGAGGTAACGACCCGCATCTCGCAGTACGAGATGGCATACCGCATGCAATCCTCGGTGCCCGAGCTGACGGATCTCTCGAAAGAGCCTGCCAGCACGTTCGAACTCTATGGGCCGGATTCAAAGAAACCCGGTACTTATGCAGCAAATTGCCTAATGGCACGCCGCCTGGCCGAACGAGGCGTGCGCTTCATTCAGCTCTATCACCGGGGATGGGATCAGCACAATGATCTCCCGCGCGATCTTGCATTGCAGTGCGGTGGCACCGATCAGGCATCAGCCGCCCTGGTTACAGATCTTAAACAACGCGGCCTGCTGGACGACACCCTAGTCATCTGGGGCGGCGAGTTCGGCCGCACGGTTTACTGCCAGGGACACCTGACCAAAGATAACTACGGCCGTGATCACCACCCGCGCTGCTTTACCATGTGGTTTGCCGGCGGCGGTATCAAGAAGGGCTTTTCGCTAGGTGAGACGGACGACTTCTCCTATAATGCGGTCTCTGACCCGGTTCCGATCCACGATATCCAGGCTACGCTGCTGAACTGCATGGGTATTGACCACACCCGCCTGACCTATAAGTTCCAGGGCCGCCACTTCCGCCTGACGGATGTCGCCGGGGTGGTAAACAAGCAGATATTGGCATAGCACGCCGCATTCCGTGGCAGGGGTATTTGCCTGCTGCCATTCCTGCAATGAAGCACGTTAAGGAGTTGTACGAGCGCGGCGCAAACGTAATGCGCCTGTTCCGAGAGATGAGACCAGCGACATTAATACGCTGAACGGCATCCTGGTTGCGTATGATCTCCAAGCCGGTTCCTACGTTCAGCTCCTAAGCAATCACGTCCACGCACAATTTGTCAAAGCGTACTCGGCCGCAATTGCGATCATTTTGGATCGTTACAAACCAGTTTCCGTAATGGAAGCGGGTGTGGGAGAGGCCACTACGTTGGTGAACGTCTTGCGGCACATGCGGCATCCACCACCAGATGCCCTCGGGTTTGACATTTCGTGGTCTCGCATTGCGGTTGCGCGCAAATTCGCGGAAGAGAATCGCGCTAAGGCTCGGCTGTTTGTCGGAGGATTGGAGGATATCCCGATCGAAGACAACTCGGTCGATATAGTCTTCACATCCCACAGCATAGAGGGAACCGCGGGCGTGAAATACCAATTCTCAGGGAACTGTTCCGCGTCACGCGTCAGTATCTGGTTCTGCTCGAGCCTTCCAACGCACTCGGCAGCGACGATACGAAAAAACACATAGAGGAACATAAATACTGCCTTAACCTCTACGCTCGCGCTCAGGAGCTAGGTTTCAATGTAATCGAGCACCGATTATTCGATCACATCAAGAGTCCGCGAAAATGAAACGGCACTTATGGTCATAGCCAAGCAAAATTCCGTACAGCGCTATACGGGTGGCTTCTTTGCGTGCCCATCCTGTCGCCAAGCCCTCTTATGCCACAAAGGAAACTACTTTTGCGCCGAATGCCTGATCGTGTATCCGGAAGTAGCGGGGATTCCGTGTCTCTTGAAGTCGCATGGCATTATTGCCAGCCGTTATCTTGAAGACGCTTGATCGTGACGAAGTAGCTACTTGTGGGTCGTTGAAATTGATACGCACGACATAACCCGTCGCTGCGCTCGGGGCTCCGTTTCGATCAAGGATTTTGTGAAGCGAATACAGCACACTATGAAAGCCGAATACGATTTCAGAAAAGGTAAGCGTGCTGGTGAATACAGACCCGCCGGCTGAACCAGAAAAAGTAAAAATCTCGATCCGACTTGACGAAGACATTTTGCAACGCTTCTTTGAGATGGCGGATGACTCAGGCAAGGGCTATCAAACTCTCATCAATTCGGCACTACTGGAATATCTCGACGGCAAGTCACCGAAGATTGAAGACACCTTCCGGCGTGTCGTTCGGGAAGAACTCGACAGGCATAATAAAGTCGTCTAATACGCAAGCCGCTAGTTGGCGAGCCGGTGATGTTCTTATTACATTCCCATTGCAAGGCGTGCGATTATTGTCATATTGGATTGCAATAGGAAGTGAAAGAAAAATCGGACGTCTGGCAGGGCACGCTTGCCCTGATGGTCTTAAAGACACTCGAAACACTAGGGTCGCTCCACGGCTACGGTATTGCGCGGCGCATCGAGCAGACCAGCGGCGATCTGCTGGCCGTCAACTACGGCACGCTCTACCCGGCGCTCCTGAAACTCGAGCAAGAGGGCCACATCTCCTCAGCATGGGTGTCTCTGACAACAATCGCCGCGCGAAATACTACAAACTGACGGGCGCAGGCAGGAGACAACTGGCAAGGGAAGCGCGCGACTGGGAGCAGACTACCGCTATCGTGGCCCGCTTCTTTGCAACTCGTGGAGAGATGTCATGAGACGCCTGCGCGCTGCTGATTCGCGTCACCGGACTCTTCCAGAAGCGTCGCCGGGAGCTGGATCTATCGGCTGAGGTCGAGAGCCACCTGGAGCATCATGTCGACGACAATCTGCGAGCCGGCATGACCCGCGAGGAAGCTCGCCGCAACGCGCTTCTAAAGCTGGGTGGCGTGGAATCGCTCAAGGAAGAATATCGTGACCGGCGTAGCCTGCCGGTAGTTGAGAATGTCGTGCTGAATGTCCGCACGGCTGCTCGCGGCCTACGCAAAAATCCAGGCTTCGGCATGCTCGCGATAGGAATTTTCGCGCTCGCCATAGGCGCGACTACGGCGCTGTTCAGCGTGATCGAGTCCCTTCTGCTCCGCCCGTTGCCGTTTCCGGATCCGAGCCGCCTCGTGATGCTTTGGGAAACGGAACGCGTCACTCCAGAAGCAAACGAAGTGGCTCCCACCAATTTCTTCGACTGGCAGAAAAACAGCCGCTCCTTCACCGGCGCAGGCGCCGCCCATCCCGAGAGCGCAAACCTGACAGGCACGGGCGAAGCGGTTCGAATCCAATGCCTGCGGGTCTCGGCAGGCTTATTGCCCACACTTGGGATCAAACCCCAAATAGGCCGTTTCTTTAAAGCTGAGGAGGATTGGCCGCAACGTTCTCTTGTCACGCTGATCAGTTACGACTTATGGCAAGGGAGATTCGGCGGCGATTCGAATATTCTGAGCCGGACGATCACGCTCGACGGGAAACGATACAGCATCATTGGCGTCATGCCGCGCGGCTTCCGCTTCCTGAGCCCGCTCGTCTCCTGTTGGGCGCCGATCGGACTCGATCCCAATGCGCGCTGGCAGGAAGGACGTTATCTGCGCGTATTGGCGCGCCTCAAACCGGGCGTTTCCCTGGCAGCGGCGCAAGTCGATCTACAGCCGCTTGTGCAAAGAATGGCGCAGGAGAATCCGCAGATGGAGAAAGGCTGGGGCGTGATCGTACAGTCACTCCGCGAGCAATACGTGGGTAAGGGGCGCCTTCCGCTGCTCGCTTTGGCGTCTGCCCTGGCCATCATTCTTCTCATCGCCTGCGCAAACATCGGAGGTCTCCTCCTGGCCCGGGGCGCGGCTCGCGCACGAGAGACGGCGGTACGTGTCTCATTAGGAGCTACGCGCTGGCGGATTGCCTCGCAGAATCTCACGGAAGCTTTATTGTTAACGGGAGTGGGCGGGCTGCTCGGCCTGGCGCTTGCCTGGGGCGGCACCGCCTCGCTGGTGCAAGCAATACCGGAGACGCTCGATATTTCGAGTCTCGGACCCGTCGTGTTCGACGGTAAAGTCCTGCTTTTCGCCATGTTCTTAATTGCGGGCACAGGCTTGGTTTGCGGTCTCGCGCCCGCCTTGGCAGCGGCCCGGCAAGAGCCGCAGACCATTCTGCGCGGTGGCAGCGCGGGTCATTCCCGGATCGCCTGGCTGCGACGTTCCTTTGTGATCGCACAAACCGCCCTTGCGCTCGCGCTCTTAACCGGCGCTGGTCTCCTGGTACGCAGCCTGTTCAATCTGTACGGCGCTCCGATCGGTTTTCAACCCGACAATGTTCTGACCTTCGATCTTTCTCTTCCGGACACGAAATACACCAACGATGTGTCGAGGAGCTCCTTCTTTCGAGAAGCACTAGCTCGTTTGAGCAAGTTGCCGGGGGTTTCATCCGCTGCCGTGGTGAACGATATTCCTCTTGGCGGACTGGGCGTCGGTACAGCCTTTTTTATTACTGGCCGCCCCGATCCGCCGCCCGGCGATCAACCCATGGCGCAGCTTCGCGCCATTTCGCCGAATTACTTCGCAACGCTCGGTATCCCGCTGCACACCGGCCGCGATTTCACGATTGGCGACAACGCGTCCGCGCCACGCGCCTACATCATTAACGAAATGCTCGCCCGGCGTTACTTTCCGCATGAGAGCCCCATCGGGAAACAGATCAGTATTTTGTGGGCCTCGCGGGAGCCGGGCGTCGTAGTCGGAGTGGTCGGCGATGTTCGCTATACCGGCATCAATAACGATGTTCTGCCAACCGTTTACTGGTCCCAATTCCAACACATGTTCAGCGGAACGAGTTTTGTCCTGAAAACGGAGGTGCCTCCCATGCGGATCGCGAATTCCGCGGCACACGTTATCCGAGGGCTCGATCCCGACTTACCGATAAACCAGGTTCGCCCGTTCACGGCGGTGCGCGACCGCGAGACTGCCGGTGGCCGTCTTCTGGCCACGCTTCTCGGGCCACTGGCCGCCTTGGCTGTTTTGCTCGCTTCGAGCGGACTATTCGGCTTGCTGGCGTACCTGATTACGCTGCGAACACGCGAGATCGGAATCCGTCTTGCGCTGGGCGCGCCCCGCGGCCGAATCGTCGCTTCCACTTTGCGAGAAGGACTGTTCCTGGTTGGCCTCGGGTTACTACTAGGAAGCGCACTCGCCCTTACGGGAGCTCGCCTTCTTCAGAATCTGCTTTACGGCATTGCACCGTGGGATCCTGGAAACTTTGCGGCCGTGACGATCGTTCTCCTGACAGTTGCCCTGCTCGCTATTCTGGTTCCGGCATTACGTGCTTCGCGAATCGAACCCTCCGAGGCGCTGCGTGTACAATGACGCTCTGACGCTCAGATTACAAACGGTACTGGTAGTACCGAATAGTGTCTTCTGCTCCGGCATAGCAGACAATTAGCAGAGATCCTATTTTTCAGAAGCTGTTGGAGGCTATTCATGCGTTTGCGAAGTTTTTTGGGCGCTTTGGCCCTGGTCGCCGCGCCCTGTGTTGTTCGGGCCGGAAATCCGCACATCATTATTAAAGATCCTCCCGGAAATCCTACTCCCATCACGAGCAACACATTCTCATTTGGCGCGGATGCATTGGGCGGCGGAGTCTTCTTCTTTCAGAACGAGAGCCAGAACAATTGGTTCTCCATGAGTGTCCAAGCGCTTCTACCCGCATTCACCTCGATTACAGTTACGCCGGGCCCCTTTTTAAGCGACACGATTGTTCAGACTCCCCAGGGGAACCAGGTTCTGTACAACATTATTTTTGGCCCAACGCAGAACGCCGTTCCGATCGGCACGATTTTTTCGATCAACCTGAATGACACCGGTGACGATCCGGATGGAGCGGGCAGCTGGGGACCAGGAAACGACTTCAGCGGTAAGACAAACGTGTCGATAAGTCCCGAACCTTCCGCAGTCCTGCTGCTGCTTGCCGGCAGTCTCTTAATGGGATTGTTTTGCTACCGACGCCGGCCATCGATCGGGTGATCGAATTTCTTTCGCAACGCGTTAAACCCTGCTGACTCGCGCAGGATCTTCATATCGGGATCGGCAAGTACGTACTCGAACGACGTTCCATGTTCGAGCGCACCTTCAAGTGCTTTAAGCGCTTCCGGGATTCGGCCATCGATCGCGTTGATGTACGCTTGATCGTACATCAGGTCGCTATCCGCGCTGTCGATGCGCCGCGCCTGTTCGATCAGCTGCCGGGCCCGCGATGGATTTTTCTTTCCGGCGAAGCACATGGCCAGGGTACCGAGTGCCTCCGCATCCCGAGGATTGACAGCCAGCTGATCATAAAGCCGATTCATCGCGCGGTCATATTGTTCCTGGGCCTTTGCCTCCTGACCGACTCGAGCGTACGCTTCACCCAGATTACGAACTACCTCGGCTTGATCGGGACTCATGGACAAGGCTTTCTGGTAGATCGGAATGGCTTCTTTGTATTTGCCGGCCTGATAGTATGCGGTGGCAAGGTTTGAGTATTCGTCGGGGCTGGGATGTATCTCGATCGCCTTTTCAAACTGAGGGATCGCGTTCTTGCCGTCAGCTTTCTTCAGATACGCGCCGCCCAGGTTGTTATATCCATCTTCATTCGTCGGGTTCAGTTGGATCTGTTCCTTGAATTCCCGAACTGCGTCGTCGATTTTGCCCAGGCGGTAATAAGCCGCTCCGAGACGGGTATGATTCCACCAATAGTACGGGTTGAGTTCGACCGCCTTCTTATAGGCTGCTATTCCTTCCTGCTGCTGCCCGGTGGCTAAATAGGCGCGGCCGAGGCGAAGATATCCGTCGTCCGAATTGGGAGAGAGTTCCAGGGCCCGCTTGATTTCACTGACCGACTCGGCATTCCGGCCGGTTGCCGTATAGACGCTTCCCAGTGCGAAGTGCACCTCCGGCAGGTTGCCGTTGCGCTGGCGCGCCTCTTGGGCAGCCGCCAGAGCCGTATCGGCATCCAGCCGGTTGTTCGACATTCGATATAACGCCAGACTCGCGTCAGCTACGCCCGCCCATGCCAGAGCAAAGGAATCGTCCTGGTCGCGAGCCTTCTCAAACAGCCCCAATGCCTCCTTCACGCTGGTAGCGTCGCGATGCTTCTTCAAAATGTCGCGCCCCTTGAGATAGAGGTCGTAAGCCGCCAGGCTCTGGGTGGGCGCCTGCGTCGCGCGCTCACGCTCCTCCATGGTGGGTTTCACATTCAGCGCGTTTTCGGTGTCGTTTGAGATTTCGTCTTCGAGAGTGAAGAGATCACCGATCAAGCGCTGATAGGACTTACCCCAAATTGGCGTACGCTTCTCGATGTTATAAATCTGCGTATCTACCTTGATCTGGTCGCCCTGGCTCTGTACCGTACCTCTCACGAGAAGATTTGCTCCGAGCTGTTTGCCGATCGATTCCTCCGGCTGTGACAGGTCAACCTTTTCGAGAGCGGAAGACGAGATCGGATGAACGCTGCTCAACGTTGCGAGCCTGGCCGCCACGGCATCAGCAATTCCTTCGGCGCGATACTTCAGGTTGGGATCCGATCCCAGCGGACGAAACGGCAGCACCGCGATATATTTGCCGTTCACGGGAGAAGGCATCGGCCCGCTGCGTACTCGCGAAAGCCAGCTCACTCCGATGGCAGTGAGTACCACCGCGGCAGCGGCCGCGAGGATCCAGCCAAGCTTCCTCGACTGCTTTGGTGCGACAGTTTCGACAGCCTTTTCGGTCTCGGGCCTTCTCCGAACTTCGGCCAGCAGCTCTTTGACGGTGCTGTAACGCTCGTGCGGCTTCACCTCGAGACATTTCAAAATGACGCCCGCCAGATGACTGGAAATCTCCGAGTTCACGAGTTTCGGCGAGACCGGCCGGTCGGTGATTCGCTGGGCCATCGTCTGAAATGGCGAGTCGTCGTCGAAGGGTATCCGGCCGGTCGCCATTTCATACATGATCAGACCGAGCGAATAGATATCGGTCCGATGATCGATGCAAACACCGTCCACCTGCTCTGGCGACATGTAGCGAGGGGTGCCGGAGGAGGAACCGGAAGACGGCTTATCCAACTCGCCGGATTTTAGGAGGCTATGCGCCAGGCCAAAATCCGCAATGCAGGCGTGTCCGCCGGCGGTCAGCAGGATGTTGCTTGGCTTCAGGTCACGGTGACTCACGTGCTGCTCGTGCGCCGCCTCGAGACCTTCGCAAATTTCGCCCGCCAGCTCAATGATCCGTTCCTCTGGAAGGGGCCCGGTCCGCTTCAACAGGCTCGCCAAGTCCTCACCCTCGGCCCACGCCATGGAGACGTAACGGAGTCCGCTCGCCTCACCTAGATCGTGAATGCGGATAACATTCTTATGCGAGATCTGGCTTGCTATTGAGATCTCATGTTTTAGCTGGTCGAGAGTCTCCGGACTGCTCGCCAATTCAGGCCGGACAACTTTGAGCGCCACAGTACGATGCAGATCGAGGTCCAACGCCCGGTAGACTTTCCCCATCCCGCCTTCGCCGGCTTCTGCTTCAATGCGATATCGCGAGCCAATCATCGTTCCGGGCGATAAATCGCCGGTAGACAGGGCGACAGGCGGATATGGACAGACATCGCGAGCAAGCAGATCGGCCGCGATCTCCTCCGCACTTTGGTATCGATCGGCCGGGTTGCGTTCGAGACACCGCATCACGATACACGCCAGCCACGCAGGGATTTCGCGATCCACGCTCTCGATTGCCCTGGCGCGGCCTCGTGTTCGGCTCAGCAGCGATTCCGACAAGGTCTGGTTCGGGAACGGCAACTCGCCCGTCAGCAGCTCAAATGCAATTACGCCGAAGGAAAAAAGATCCGAGCGCGAGTCTCCCTGCTTGCCAAGCGCCTGCTCAGGAGACATGTAGGTCGGAGTACCTAAAATAGAGCCGGTATGAGTAAGGCCCGTGTCAGCGAATGACCGCGCCAGGCCAAAATCGACAATCCTCACCCGGTTATTAGCGGAGATGAGGATATTTTGCGGCTTCAGATCACGGTGTACAACGTCTTCTCCGTGAGCGGCGCTCAAACCCTGGGTAACCTGTCCCAGGACGTCCAGCGCTTCCTCGATGGCCAGCTTTTTGCGTACTTCCAGGACGGTTTTAAGGTCGCTGCCTTCCACGAACTCCATCGTGATGAAGCGCAGGCCTTCCGACACGCCGAGATCGAAAACCCTAATCACGTTTTTGTGCGCGATCTGACGGGCGAGCAACGTCTCCTGCTTCAATCTGCGAAGCGCCGAGGCATTCGAGGCGAGATCCGGACGGATGGTCTTGAGAGCGATGACGCGATCCAGCTCATGGTCCAGGGCCTTGTAGACCGTGCCCATGCCGCCCTGGCCTAGGCGCGCAAGGATCTCGTAGCGTTTCACCAACATCCGCCCGATTGGCAGCTCGGAACTGTAAGCCCGCGTTAATCCGGGGCCGGCTGCGCCGGAAAAGCCAGTAGCAACTACTGTTTGGTCCGTGTTTTCCGGCTTATGCGAGACAACCGTCTCACCACCCTCGGCGTTTAGCAGACAGTTGCATCGTTCGCAGGATACAGATCCGTCTGCGTTGGGCGTATCGCAAACTGGACAAGTGAGCATGATGACGCGTAATTCGGCTCAGGCGGCGAATAACGGGTGTGCTGCCATTGTAGAGCATGTCACGCTCCAAATGCAGGCGGTACCGGTTGGCCAGGTATGGCGAGCGTTAACGCGCTCCCACCGCCATCTTTTTCGCAGGCTCACGGGCAGCATCGCCGACAAGACGCCCGTATAAATAGCGGCAAACGTAGAAGGAGCAGCCTATGGCAACCGCCAGAACAGCGTTGACGACCAGCGTGGCTGCGGCAGTTGTCAGAAAACCCAGCACATCGACGGTACTCATTTTTGGAAGCCGACGCCAGGTGCCCCATTCGAGGAGGCAGATTCCGATATACGCGGTCAAGCCGGCGAGGGCCGGGATCGGGATATGGGAAATATATTTGCCGCCCAAACCGATAAACGCCAGGATGAACACGGCATGGAGAAGATTTGACATGCGAGTGGTGGCGCCGCAGCGAACGCTGGCCAGGCTGCGAGCGGGGATACCGACGCTCATGGGAGCCGCGAAAATGGCCGCCGCCATATTGGCCACGCCATAGGCCCCGAGCTCCGCGTCTGCGTCAGAACGCTTCAGTTGTTTACGACGCCCCCGAAAATGCTCCACCACGCGTGAAGTAATCAGTAAATTCACGGCAGAGACAAAAGCGAGTCCAAAAGCGGAAGGAAGCACATTGAAAATGTCGGCGGGCGTCCACGAAAACCCGGCGAAGGGTGGGATTCCCAGGGGCAAGCGTCCAACTTCACGTTGATGCAGCCCGAAAATTGCAGCAATCGCGACTGCCGCCAATACCCCGATCAGGGGCGCAGGCGCTTTGGGGAAGTAGCGCGTACAGACGAGAGCCGCCACGATCACGATACCGCTGATCACGAGCGCGCTGATCTGGGTTTCTCTCGCTTTTGAAAGAACCTGCCAGCTTTGATAAAGCATGTTGTTGGAAGTGCGGTCAATCACCGCCCTTACGCCGAGCATCACGCCGAGCTGCGAGAGGACCATCATGGCGCCGATTCCGCATGAAAAGCCCGTTACCACCGGATGTGGGACACGCTGGACATGCCGTCCCAAGCGCAGGAAGCAAAACACCAGCAGAAAGACGGAGGCCGCCATGCAAACCTTGGCGGCGCCCCCGGGCCCTTGCGCTCTGACGGATTGTGCAATGAACGGAACAGTTGCGCTGGCAGTGCCGCCAATTAACACCGGATTGCGGCCAAGGAGGGCTGTGATGGGAGCAGTAGCGATGGAGGTGACCAGACCGAGCACAGGCGGCAGTCCCATCATGCTGGCCATCGCCAACCCGTAAGGAAGTGCAATTAACGCGGCTACGATGGCGCCGGATATATCTCCTGCGAAAGCGCGCCATGTGTAGCGTATGCGAAACGGTTTCAACAGTTCTACCTCATTGCGTGTCCTGCGGAACGCTTCCGCCAGAGGCGATCGATAAACGATCAGAATCGAAGACCGACGACGAGGCAGTCAGCCACGGTCAAAACACGGACCGGACGTTCAGACAAGAATCAGACGAATGCGCCTGCAGGCGACGTTTGGCAGTTATGCGTTATAGACCTGGGCGAAGGCAGTCTTAAACTTTGCCATATCGTCTTTGCTGCCGACGGTAACGCGCACCCATTCGGGCCAGACCGGCCAAACGCGCCCGACGTATACATTCTGTGCAGCCATTCCCTTGTAAAACTCTGTCCCGGAGCGCTTCACGTTGATCATGAAGCAGTTGCTCTCGGAAGGGATGAATTCAACGTTCTTCGAGGTAAGCCAGCTAAAGGTGTCCTCGCGAATGTCCCCCATAATCTTACGCCGCTCCGGAACGAGACTCTTGTTCTTCACGCTGGCGGTGGCACCCACCATGGCGGTTATAGGCATCGCCCCGGCGCTGAAAGGCCTGATCTTTTCGAGCAAGTCCGGACGCGCAAAAGCGGCGCCGGCTCTCAGACCCGCCATGCCGTAGAGCTTCGAGAATGTCCGCAAAATCACAACATCCTTGTCGGCCGCCACCATGTTCAGTAACAGGTACGGCGCTCTTCGAGATGTGTATGTAGGCTTCGTCGACCATGACGACCGAACCTTTCGGCTTGTTGGCAACCAGATACTCGATATCGGCGCGGCTTGTCAGCGTGCCGGTCGGGTTATTCGGATTGCAGATGTAGTACAGGCCGGCGTCCGGAGCAGCCGCCAGCATTCCCCGTACGTCGTGATCCCACGTACCTTTGCGGAGGGGGACATTAACAACTTTGGCCCCGATGAATTTGGCCGCTCGTTCGCCGGCTTCGTACCCCGGATCCGCTTTTACGAAGGGCTTGTCTTTTGAGCAGAACGCCAGAACGGCCTGGTGCAGCGGCGCGCTGGAACCGGCGAAAATTTCGATATAGCTTTCCTTCGGCGAATAGCCGTTTTTCAGCCCTTCTACCGAGCCCATGGCTTCGGCCAGCGCATACGTGTCTTCATACATGTAGCGGCCGCCCTTCTTGATCACGTTATAAATTGCGTCGACCGCTTCCGGACACGGACCCATCGGATTCTCGTTGGCGTTGATTTTGACCGCATTGGCCGGCATGTCCTTGACCATAGAGAGCTGCGCCAATGCATGCTCGTTATAGAACGGTAACGCTGCCCCCGCGGTCATCACCGTGGCCAGACGGCCGAAGCTCCGCCGGGAGAAGCCGCGGCTCAGAAAATCAGCTTTTTGTTCGACGCTCAAAACAGACGGCATTCATGTCTCCTTATCCCTGGGATTGTAGGGTTTGACCCTTCGGAAAATCCCGTTGTGACGAACGATTCATTCGGTCACGCTCGTGCCAGTACCAGCCATGACGTGGGCTGCCCGCAGACGACGGGAAGGATTCCCCGCTGCAGTAGATGCCTCGAAAGCTAAGGGGCCGCTTGCGATCAAGCGAACGCGCTTGGAGAGCAGTATCAACGAAAGTGTATCACCGCTATAGTAAACAGGCGGAAGAAACTGAGCCATTGGATTCGGGCTATTCCAACGGTGAACGCTGCTGCATGGCGCGCCGCGCGATCTCGGGCAGCGGCAGTGAGCCCTCAAGCAGCTCGCGAGCGGAAAGACTCTCTTTGGTAACGCCCTGCCTCGTGTGCCGGGCGGAGTGCCCGAGCATGTGATAGAGCTCGTGCGCCATGACCATTCCCAAAGCCGCACCGAAAGTTGCCTGATAGCGTTCTCCGTTGCTCTTCCCGAGAATCCGCTCGAGCGATTCACGCACGCGGTCACACGCGACCTCGCCAAACGGCAGCACGCTTCCGTTCGAGGAATACGCCATCGCCAGGGGACCACGCTCGTCAGAGAGAGCACCAACCGGGAGAGCGCTCATGGAACACGTTCCCCTCATCTTGAAAACAACAACTTCGCCAAACTGTTCGTGCGGCGGCGACGCCCTTCGATCGCGGATGTCCAACTTCAGGCCGGCTGTATCCAGAGTGGCCTGGAGCTGCTGCTGTAAAGCCGCGAAAGAAGATTGTGAATAGGGCTGCTCATAATTCAGCAGTACGGTCACAGGGGAAGCGCTCGAGGACGACGCCAGCGCCGCGGGCACAGCAGCGAACAGAAGGCAGCAGCCAAGGGTGAACACAAAGCCTCTCGGACAAGGAGGTCGGCGGATACCGGACATGGGCATCCAGTCGAAGTATATTATGTTTTCCCGCCCCTCGAGGTAATTTCGGTGTAAAGAAGGCATCTGCCTTGTAAATCGTTATTTCCCCGGGATAAACGACAGGGCAGAACCATGCCTTCCGACAGCCGCTATCGAGCCTGAGGCCAGCGCCGCGGGGTCCGACTTCATTCGATGGAACCTGGCCTTCCCCGGCGACATCCACATTGATTTCAAAGCCTTATTAATATGGATGTCATCGTGGATCGCCGCCGATTTATCGGCTCGAGTCTGCTCGCTCTCGGGGTGGCGCGTCTTTCTGCATATCAAAAGGATGCGCCGGCCACTTTCTCAACCGACCTGAATGTCGTAAGCCTGCTCGTGACCGTGCGCGATAAACACGGCGGTTTGGTTAAGGGGCTTACTAAAGACGATTTCGCGCTTATGGAGGACGGTCACCCGCAGGTGATACGCTACTTCACTCAGGAAAGCAACCAACCGCTGACCCTTGGGCTACTTGTAGATACCAGCGGCAGCGAGCGTCGAATGATTGGCGAAGAGAGAGATGCCAGCGAGACGTTCTTTGAGCAGGTACTACGACCCGATAAGGATCAAGCGTTCCTGATTCACTTCGACCACGATGTGGAACTGTTGCAGGATTTGACGCCATCCCGGCAGAAATTGGAAAAGGCGCTGAGCCTTTTGCACGCCTACGAGCCGGGAGGACAGAATCAAGGCGATCCCACGTCGCCCGACCCGAGCGGAGGTGGTTCGAGTCCAAGCAGCCGCGGCGGCGGTACGTGGCCGGGCGGAGGCGTAGGTCGTTGGCCCGGTTCCGGAGGAGGAGGCGGCGGCTGGCCGGGGAGTGGAGGAACGCATCGGGGCGGCGGTCACCATGGCGGGTACGGTGCACATGGAGGAGGAACAAAGCTGTATGACGCTCTGTTACTTTCGGCCGATGAACTGATGTCGAAACAGAAAGGCCGCAAGGCAGTCGTCCTGCTGACTGACGGCGAGGATAACGGCAGCAAGACGCCGCTCGAGGAGGCGGTTCAATCGGCGCAGCGGGCGGACACGCTGGCGTACTCCGTCAGGATTTCAGATCCAAACGGAGGCGGGTTCGGCCGGGTAGGGATGGGCCCGTATGGCGTCGGCCACGGCGGCGGGATGGAGCGACCGGACGGAAAAAAGATTCTGCAGCAGATCTCTCGCGAAACAGGCGGAGCGTTTTACGAAGTAAGTAAGAAGAAGTCAGTCGGAGACATCTACTCTCAAATCGAAGAGGAACTGCGTAACCAATACAGCATTGGCTACACTCCGGATCGAACTCTTTCTGAAGCCGGCTATAGAAAAATTCAGTTAACGGTTAACAAAAAGGATTGCGTGGCGCAAACTCGTGAAGGCTATTTTGCAAAGGCAACATAGCCTCCTAATCCCTGTATATTAGAGTTTTGCGCAATCTGGCATTTGCTACGAAGTCCATGGCAGGGCTCCTGTGCGTGATCGCTGCCGACAGACTTGTTGTCGCTAACGAGGCGAAGGAGAAACCGGTTGCGATCTATCAAGGTTTAGGCCCCTGGCATCATCCGATCGCCACTCAAAGCGCTCAAGCGCAGAAGTTCTTCGACCAGGGACTGACTCTCGCCTACAGCTTTAATCGTTACGAAGCGCTACGTTCTTTTCGCAAAGCTTCCCAGCTAGATCCAAATTCCGCGATGGCGTACTGGGGCATGGCGCTCGCACAAGGTCCGTATATCAATATGGACGGCGACCCCAGCTTTGATTTGAAAGAAGCTTGTAAAGCTATCGACAAAGGGTTGAAGGTCGCAAATGCACCAGAACCGGAGCGCGCTTATTTAAAAGCAGCCTCATCGTGGTGCCCGGAGTTTCATCCCGACGCTTATGTCGAGGCAGCGGGCAAACTCGCCGAGAGTTATCCGGACGATCTCGATGCGCAAACTCTTTTCGCAGACAGTCTGTTAATCCGTGTCCGCTGGCATTGGTATAGCGGAAGCGGAACCCCTGCGGCCGGCGTGGCCCAAGCGGAAAGTGTCTTACAAGAGGTAATTCGCAGATGGCCTCAACATCCCGGGGCAAATCATCTGTTCATTCATGCCGTGGAATCGTCCCCAACTCCGGAACGAGCGATTGCGAGCGCTCAGCGCCTAATGGGAATCGTGCCTTGGGCAGGTCATATGGTTCATATGCCGGGACACATCTGGCTCGTTCTGGGTGACTGGGAAACCGCCGCCACCGTGAACGAGCGCGCCGCGGCAGTCGATCGTCAGTATTTCGACGAAACACAGGTGCTTGAAGGGAGTTACGAACCGTACTATCTACACAACCTTCACTTCATCATGTATGCGCGCAGTATGCAGGGTCGCAGAGCGCAGACCTTGCAAGCCGCAAATACCCTGACGAAATCATCGAAAGGGATGGCGGCGGCGATGCCCGAAATGGCAGATGCGTTCACCGCACTTCCGATCTTCATGCACGTTCGCTTTGGCGACTGGGATTCGATACTCAAGATCCCCGCACCGCCAGAAAAGATGACGGCCACAAGGGCTGCATGGATCTATGCGCGCACTCTGGCTCTAGCCGCAAAAAAGGATACGACCGCGGCGGAAGTCGAAAAAAAGCGGTTTGAAGAGTTCAGAGGCAAGATTCCGGCGACTGCACCATGGGGACAAAACCTGGCACGCGACGTAATGCACATAGCTTCCGAAGTGCTGTCGGCGCGCTTGTCCACTGACTCGAATGTCGAGGCCGAGCACTGGCGAAACGCGGTCGATCTTCAAGACCACCTGGGCTACGATGAGCCACCGGCCTGGTATTATCCTCTGCGCGAATCCCAAGGTGCTTGTTTGTTACGAGCAGGGAAGAGTGCAGAAGCAGAGGAGGTTTTTCGAAAAGGCGTTCTTCGATCTCCACGGAACGGCCGAATGCTCTTCGGATTGTGGGAGAGTTTAAAGTCGCAAGACAAGCTCTACGATGCAGAAGCGGTAGGACGGGAATACAAGGCAGCCTGGACCGGCGCCGATATTCAGCTGCGTGTCGAGGACCTGTAATCATAGGCTTTGGCCTCATAGAAACTTTTTGTGGACGCTCCAAAGACCCCCCTGATATACTCCTGAAACAAGTAAGCGGAAATTATTGAGCGGGTCTTTTTCAGGCGTCTGACCCGATAAATGAGTTAGTCAGGTCCAGTCTCACTGGATCCCAAAGTCTTCATGTAAATTCCCTTTGTACGGGATTTTGCTCCATGTTGAGAACCGTTGCCGTCGAGTTACGGCAAAAAGCGCGGCCTTAGAGGCGCGCCAGGTCTCAGACAAGGAGGAAGCATGCTTTCCAGAGGTTTTCAGCGCCCGAATGCCGGTTTCTTCGGCGCTATTTTTGCGGGTCTTTCACTAATATCCATTCTCAGCGCGCAGACCTATCAGGGAGGCGTGCGCGGATCGGTAACCGATTCCCAGAGTGCTTCGGTCGCCAGCGCTAAGGTCACTCTTACGAATATGGGAACTGGGGTCACCCGGTCTACTTTGACCACGGATGACGGGACTTATGTGTTCAGCAATGTGGATCCGGCGAATTACTCGGTCATCGCAGAGAGTACGAGTTTCAAGAGATTTGAGCAGAAGGGAGTCATTGTTGGTACGCAGGAGTTTGTCACAGTCGATATACAGCTGGAAGTCGGCAACATTACTCAAAGCGTCACGGTCACGGAACAGACGGCCCTGGTTGAGAATTCGAACGCTTCCCAAGGCCAGGTTCTCGACCGGCAGCAGTTAGTTGATCTTCCTAACCTGGGACGCAATCCGTTCATGATGTCGAAAGTCGCGCAAAACGTGATGCCCGTTGGAGATCCCGCCTACAATCGCATGGAAGACCAGAGCGGTTCTTCACAGATCTCGATCGCCGGGGGGCCTGTTCGCGGGAATAACTATCTTCTCGATGGTATTCCGATTACAGACGCCAATAACCGCGCCATCATATTCCGACGATTGAAGCCGTTCAGGAGGTCAAGATACAGGCCAATACCTACGACGCCTCGATGGCAAGAACCGGCGGCGGCATGTTTAACACCCTGATGAAATCAGGCACGAACGATTTTCACGGAGTCGCTTTCGGGAGTACTCGTCAGACAGATTGGTCAGGAAACAATTTCTTGAACAACGCTGCCGGACTGCCGCTTCCCCCGCAATGGAATTACACTTACGCATTCGCGCTGGGCGGGCGTGTGTGGATACCCAAGATCTACGACGGAAAGAATCGAACGTTCTTCTGGATTGCTCGCGAGGGCTATGACGATACGCAGTCGAATTCCTCACAGCTGTATACGCCCACGGCACTCGAGCGTGTCGGCAACTTCTCCCAAACGATAGCTTCCGGCGGTGGACCGCTGAATATCTACAACCCCGCAAGTACGATCAAGAACGCAGACGGCACTTTCAGCCGAGCACTCTTTCCCGGTAACATCATTCCATCTCAATATCTCAATACGGTCGGTCTCAACATTGCGAACACGCTTGCGTTGCCTGCGACCACGCCAGCCTATTATGGTGCAAACGATCTTACGGTCGCCAGCAGCCTTCCGGCCCGAGCGCATCAAACGACTTTCAAGGTTGAGGAGCAGTTCACAAACTGGTGGCATTCGAATTTCAGCTATCTGAGCTATCTCTCACTCGAACCCGGCAACACCTATTTCAATTCGATCTCTTCGCCCGATCAATGGAGGCTGTTAGCGCAACGTCAACTCGACTCAATTCAACAACACCTTTACGCTTTCACCGACGCTTGTTCTGACCGGCCGCTACGGCTTCAACCGATTTCCAAACTACGGCTACCAGGTCAGCTCCGGCCTGGATCTGGGTTCCCTGGGATTCAGCCCTACCTTTACGAACCAGGTGATTTCTCCGACGTTTCCGGTAATGAGTCTCTCGAATGTCTATTCGGGCATCGGAGGTCTGGGGACCAATAACGACTTTTACTACGTGCACTATTCGTATAACGCTTCCGTGAGTGCATCCAAATATATGGGCCGCCACAGTCTGACGGGCGGTTTCGATTGGCGAAAGGTGAACGCCAGCGGTCTTGATTATGGTGCTTCCGGCGGAGATTTCACTTTTAACGGCACCTGGACGAAGTCCGGCGCGGGAGCAGGCGGGGCCGGTCTGGCGGATTTTCTCCTTGGATTACCGCATGACGGGAACATCACGATTCCCACGAAGCTGACTGACTTTGTCGGCTACTACGGCGCCTATATTCAGGACGATTTCCGGTTGTCGAGCAAAATTACGCTGAATTACGGCCTGCGCTGGGAACACAAATCCGGTCTTCAAGAAGCAAACAACGGGATGGTTACCGGGTTCCTTCCAAATGTTCCGAGTCCGATCCAGCCGCTTGTCAACGAACTTACAACGAATGGCGTTGTCGAATTTGCCGGTCAGAACGGCGCTCCAACATCCATCGGCAACCCGAACTGGAGCAAGTGGGGACCGCGCGCGGGAATCGCCTGGCAGCTGAATAGTAAAACCATTGTTCGCGCAGGATATGGACTGTTTTGGGCGCCTCCGTTTGGGATTGGGGCGCCGATACAGACCGCAGGCTACTATGCCACTACTACGAACACGTTCACGCAGGATGGTTATCAGACACCCACCGCGAGCCTGACGAACCCATTTCCTAACGGGTTAAATTCGCCGGCCGGAAGCTCTCTCGGTGCGCAGGCCGGCGTAGGCCAGACCATCAGCTTCGCTGACCCCCGTTTTCGCGCGCCGCGCGTGAATCAATTCTCCGTGGATATCCAGCGCGAGTTGCCTGGTGGCGTGTCGGTGGAACTTGGGTATGTTGGTTCACGCTCATCGCATCTCACAACGATGACTGGCAATCTCAATGTAAACGCTTTGAACCCCTCTTACTTCTCCCTTGGCTACCAAGCTCTTACACAAAGCGTTGCGAATCCTCTCTATGGCGCGGTGAGCAGCACCAGCAATTTCGGCGGCCCGCAGGTCGGGCAATATCAATTACTGCTACCTCACCCGCAATTTGGCGAGATCAATTTCAGTCTGAACGATCAGGATTCAGCTCAGTATGATTCGCTTGTTATCAAAGCTCAAAAGCGTCTGACTCACGGGCTGACCTTTCTTTCAACCCTTACGTGGGCCCGGAGCTTCGATCAGGGCAATGGCGGACCTGGCAACTTCCTGAATTCGGGCAACGCCAGCGTGCCACAGAATCCGTATAATCTCGCAGGCGAATGGGCGCCTTCCTGCTATGATTCGCCAGTGCGCTGGGCGACCACGTTCACGTACGAACTGCCTTTCGGCAGGGGCAAACGCTTTTTGGGGTCCACAAGCAGACTGGTGGACCTCGCAGTCGGCGGCTGATCTTTTAACGGAATCCGAATTTACCAGACCGGATTCCCTCTGCAGATCACGCAAACGCCGGATAACTATTCCTTGTTCGGTTTTGACTCCCAACGCCCGAACGCAACCGGAGTTTCGCCTTCGACGAGCGGAAGCCTGGAGTCGCGTCTGAGCAACTACATCAATCCCTCAGCATTCTCTGCCGCTCCCGCGCTCACCTTCGGAAACGTCGCCCGCACAATCGGGCTGCGTGGACCCGGCCAAGCAAACTGGGACCTTTCGCTCTTTAAGAGCTTCAGCATCACCGAAAAGTTCAAAGGCCAATTCCGCACTGGTCTGCTCAATGCGTTCAACACACCGCTCTTCAATGCGCCCGGGACCAGCTACGGTTCCGGGAGTTTCGGCGTGATCAGCTCGCAAGGTAATTTCTCGCGCATGCTGGAATTGGGTGTCCGGCTGTTCTTCCAGCTATGTATGCTTAAGCTTGAATGGATCGCCGCCGCTTCCTAACGAGTTCAGCCGGCCTTATCGCCGCCCTTAAGTCCGATTCGCTTCTTCGTGCTCAGCAGGCCTCGGCTGCTGTCTCGGGGCGCGCGGCCGATACAGTGGCGCGCGACGAGGACTTCTGGTTCAACGTGCGCCATGCGTTCACGGTGGATCGCAACATGATCAACCTGAACAATGGCGGCGTCTCCCCAGCGCCAAAAATCGTCATGGACACCGAGATCCGATATCTGGAGATCGAGAACTTAAGCCCGTCCTACTACATGTGGAACGTACTCGATCCGGGTGTCGAAACGGTCCGGAGGCGCCTGGCACAAACGTTCGGCTGCGATCCGGAAGAAATCGCCATCACGCGCAACGCCAGTGAGGGCCTGGAAATCGTTCAGCTCGGGATGGAACTCAAGCCAGGTGACGAAGTGATCACAACGAATCAAGACTATCCGCGCATGATCACTACCTGGCAGCAGCGTGAGCGCCGCGACGGAATCGTGCTCAAGCAAATTACGTTTCCGGTTCCGCCGCCCAGCCTGGACTACCTGGCCAAACGAATCGAGTCAAACATCACGCCGCGGACCAAGGTCATCCATATCTGTCACATCACAAATCGAACGGGGCAGATCTTTCCAGTCAAATCCATCTGCCGGATGGGACGCGAGCGTGGAATCGAAGTGATTGTCGACGGCGCGCATGCCTTCGCGCAATTTCCATTCAAGCACGACGATCTCGAATGCGACTATTACGGTACTTCGCTTCACAAGTGGGTGCTCGCCCCTATCGGAACGGGCATGCTCTACGTACGTAAAAATAAGATCGAGAAGATCTGGCCTATGATGGCCGCGCCCGATTCCATGCGCGGCAATATTCGCAAGTTTGAAGAGATCGGGACCCACCCGGCCTCGCAGCGCGATGCAGTGACCGAGGCTTTGAATTTCCACGACAGCATCGGGCCCGAACGCAAAGCGGAGCGCTTTCGTTATCTGCGCAAACGCTGGTCTAACCGCCTGCGCGATTTGCCGGGCGTCAAGATTCTGAACAGCGAAGATCCCGAGCAATCGTGCGCGATCGGATTTATCAGCGTTGACGGCTTCGATGCGACAAAGCTAGCCAAATATCTCTGGGAAAAAGAACGCATCTGGACAGTCGCGATTGTCACACCTGGCGAGTACGAGGGCTTACGCGTGACACCGAACGTCTACACGACCCTCGAAGAGATCGACACGTTTTCGAACGTCATGGAAAAAATCATCCGCCGCGGTTCCATCCCTTCGTAATCACAAAGAGCTGCCGCTACTACTTCCGGCGATCCGCTGCCTGGAAGCTTTGGATTCGCATCCGATAATTCCAAACTGCCCGTATCCCCGGCACGCCCGCCCAGGTACCCGTCTCTTATTCGTCATCGATCCTTAATCCAGCTGTAACACTGCTTCGGTAACTTGAGTTGAATTTTGCTCAGTTGGATCTGCGCGACAGGTGTTTTTTGCGCCTCGCCGTCCATGGCCTAACGCTTCCAAGGAGATTATGAATACGAGAATAGTCTTGAGCGCAATCTGTGTCGCTGTTCTGAGCTCCCGAGTCGGAATCGCTCAAGCGCCCGCAGGATCGACCCCGGCCCCGAGCGCTGCTCCAACGGCACCGGTACCAGCTTCGCTGGCTGCCGAAGACTTAAAGCAGCTTCGAGAAACAATCGCTGAACAGGCAGCCCAGATCAAACGGCTGCAAGAGGCCGTCGACCAACAGCAAAAATTGCTGGAACGTACTCTTGCCGCGGCTAATGCCCAGCCGTCCGCCGCGACTCCTGCCGTAGCAGTCGCGTCCACCGCAGACGGTACCTCAGTCGTGAATGCAGCCTCAGCTTCTGACGGACAGCCGGTCAAGCTCATACCAGCTATCGGCGGAATGGCGCCGGCAGTGGGAGCCGGCATCCATTACCCTCGTTCTGGACAGCACACCACAACGGAAAAGCCGTCGCCGCTTTCGATCAAAATCGGGAACACTACCTTCACTCCTCTTGGTTTCGTTGATGCGACTTTCTTCGGGCGCTCTACCAACGTCGGCAGCGGCATCGGAACCAATTTCGGCAGCATTCCTTACAACACTTCCGCGACCAATCATCTTTCCGAGATGAATTTCAGCACCCAGAACTCGCGAATCGGTTTTCGCGTGGATTCGGAAGTGTTGGGGGCGAAAGTTCTCGGATACTTCGAAGCTGACTTTTTGGGGAATCAACCCACT
This sequence comes from Terriglobia bacterium, assembly GCA_963757345.1. Classification (GTDB taxonomy): domain Bacteria; phylum Acidobacteriota; class Terriglobia; order Bryobacterales; family Bryobacteraceae; genus Bog-105. The sequence continues at coordinate 953,687 of CAVWRP010000021.1, forward strand.
ACCGTCTTCGTATCCAGCAACTCCGATACGTTTCGCATGCGCAACGTGTTTGTGGACATGCAGAAAAACGGATTTGAAATTCTGGGCGGTCAGGACTGGAGCATGATGACGCCGAATCGCAAGGGGCTCTCACCGCTACCGAGCGACATCTTCTTCACGCAGGACATGGACACCAATTACCAGGCGGGCCTCGTATGGTCCCGCCAAACGCAATTCCGCTTCATCGCTCATCCGAACGAGAATGTAGCGTTCGGCGTTTCGCTTGAAAATCCTGAGCAATATATCGGCGGCGGAAACGGCGCCGGCACCATCACTCCCCCCGCTGCTTTCGCGTCGGCGGTGGGTTCAAGTACAGTCAATGGCCAGTTCAACAACGGGCAGACAAGTTACGGAGCACCCAATCTTCATCCCGACATAGTATTCAAGGGCGCCTATGACGGCCATGTCGGTGACAAGCTGATGCATATCGAGGCGGCCGCTCTTATCCGAAGCTTCAAATTCGCGGCAGGATCCGGGACACCCGTGAAATACAACACCTACTCGGCGACCGCTGCTTCCGGTGAAATAAACGGGAATTTTGAAATTGCCAAGAACGTTCGTTTGATCGCAAATACGTTCTTCGGGTCCGGCAACGGTCGCTACATTTTTGCTCAGGCGCCCGACGTGGTGGTTCATGCCGATGGCAGCATGGCTCCGCTGCATTCGTACTCCACTGTGGACGGCTTCGAAGCAAATCTCGGGAAAAACACGCTTCTCTATGGCTATTATGGCGGCATCTACATCGATCGCGACACGGTCATCGATACAACTGCCATGACTCCGACTCTTGTTGGTTATGGATATAAGGGGGCGCCGAGCAGCCATAATCGCGCCATCCAGGAAGGAACAATGGGCATCGTACAGACCTTCTGGAAGTCCCCGAACTACGGGGCGCTTTCGCTTATCACGCAGTACTCGTATCTGACACGGAATCCGTGGTATGTTGCGACGGGCGCACCTCGAAACACTCATACGAACATGTACTGGATCAATCTCCGGTACACGCTCCCATAGGCGCCGTGAGGAGGCCGCGACCCGCGATTACTCTCGAAACTTACTGATCAGGACGACGTTGCTCAGACTCCTTCCTCTGCTGATTGCGAGTTGCTTTCCGTCGAATGACCAATCGTAGGTGTAGATTCTGTCCTTAAAGTGGGTAAGCTGCGTGGGGGACCCGCCCGATACCGGCTGCCTCCACAGATTTACTGCGTCGCCATCGAGCAGAGCATAAGTGAGGGCGCGGCCGCCCGGGGCCCAGTGCAGCATGGAATCCTGATAGTAGTTAAGAGTACCGTGCGGGGCCAGGTCAAAACTTCTTAGTCGCAAACCGACTGCGTCGAAAAGAACAATTTTGCAGTGACCCTGTCCGCATTCGTATGCGGCGATCTGTTTGCCGTCCGGTGAAAATCTGGGCGCCGAAAAATCCCCATTCGCAATCAAAACCGGAGGGCCGCCCTGAATCGGTATCTTCTTAATCGCTGACCCCTGTTTGGCCGCCGAGGTGTAAATGATCCATTTCCCATCCGAGGAACAGTGCGGATCCACTTCAGTATTGCCGCTAGTGAGGCGAATCGTTTCTCCGGTACTGAGGTCCGCACGCCAGAGGTTGAGTCTGTTTTCTGCACGCCGGCTGCTGAAGGCAAAATAGCGATTGCCGCAGGTCGAAATTGTACCGGAGCTCGTCTCGTCCCGAAACAGGGGGCGGCGAGCAGTCCCATCGGCGTGCGCAATGGAATACTCCGCATCGGCATCTCGCAGCACGATGTTTCCGGAAGGTGTCCACGCGAGTGCAAAGCCATCCCTGCCCCTTGTAGTAATCGCCTCACCGCGCTCGGGATCCATAGATCGGCCGACGAATGTAGTGACAAACTTCTCGCTCTCAACGGCCGCCAACAACGTGCCATCCTTATTCAGGCTCAAGTCGTGGTAGTCCTTCACGTCATTCGTTACCCGCTGCATCGGACCTGAAGGGTAAGGCTTCAGCCAGACTTGCAAGGGACCATATAGAGCAGGTTTGAACGACAGGAGGAGACCTGCCTGATCCGGGAGCCAGACCCCGGTCCTCGCAATTCCGTGCGAAGCCAAAAGCAAAACAGGCTTACCGCCGCTCGCGGGAAATGAGCGAACGGCGGTGGTATGGCGCTCCTTCAGCCAAAACGAGGATGCGGTGATCCAAAGTCCATCCGGAGACCACGCCGGCGCGACATCTTCGCCGAAAAACTCAGGCCCCGTCGCTGTCGCAATTACCCGTGCATCGCTGCCATCGTTGTTTGCCACGCTCAGAGTGGATTGGGCAGTGGGGTAGTTATTGAAGAAAGCGATGCGGCTCCCATCGGGCGAGAGGGCCGCGCCGAAGGGCATCGCCTCCTTGATGACGAGCTTCGGCGTCCCGCCGAGAGCTGGAACAACATAAATACCTGAGTCGTCTTCCTGTCCACCTTGAAAGTAAATATGGTCGCCGTCGGGTGAGAAGGCAATCCAGTAGTAAGTCGCATCGGCCACGGACATGAGGGGAACTACGCTTTCGGCGGCGACTTGCCGCAATGAGAACCCAGGGTGGGGTCCCTGGCGAGAAATGTAAGCCACGTACTTTCCATCAGGCGAAAGTGCGGCATGCACGATGGATCCGTCCTCGGTTAGCCGGGTAATCACCATCTTTTGAGGCGTGAGTTTCGCGGACCGCTGTTTTTGAAGAAACAGAAGATAAATCGTCGCCAGAACGGCCAGCAAGAGAAACATACCCAGGATGGAGACGGGTCTTGACAGCAATGCCGTGAAAGAGCGCCTTGGGGGAGTTCTACCAAGCGGAAAACCGGGCGCGCCTGCCGGCTGACTCACAGCAGCAGGGGATCGGCGACTGGAATCGGTATCGCGCTTCAGCCGCGCAAGATCGGCGCGAATGTCTGCCGCCGTCTGATAACGAAGTTCCGGGCTCTTCTCCAGCGCTTTCGAAATAATTTGATTGAGTTGCGCAGGGAGCTCGGGACGCAGGTGCGCGGCCGAGAGGGGTTCATTATTCAGAATGCCGTCGAAAACGAGTGCGGTAGTAGTTCCCGGGAACGCATGCTTTCCGCTCGCCATCTCATACAGAACAACTCCGAACGAAAACAGGTCGGTTCGAACGTCCAGTTCTTCACCACGCGCTTGTTCGGGCGACATGTAAGCAACTGTCCCGATCGTTGCGCCAGGGCTGGTCACGAGTTCTTCCCGCATGAGGGCGGTTTCTCCGCTTGCACCTATGTGCAAGAGCTCCGGTCGGGTCTGTCCTTTCGCCAGACCGAAATCCATGATCTTGGCCTGTCCACGAGCGGTGACGAAGATGTTTGCGGGTTTAATGTCGCGGTGAATGATTCCATGCGAGTGCGCCGCATCGAGCGCATCAGCTATCTGGATTGCCAGATCAACAAGCGTCTCGTATGGAAGCGCTCCGCGCTCGATCAGCTGCCGGAGAGTCTTACCCTCGAGCAGCTGCATCACGATGAAGGGGTGGCCAGCATCTTCACCGATGTCGTAGATCGAGCAGATATTCGGATGATCGAGCGCCGATGAGGCCTGGGCCTCTCGTCTGAACCGCGCGAGCGCCGGATAATCTTCAGCCAATCTTTCCGGCAAGAACTTCAGCGCGACAAATCTGTGGAGCCTGATGTCTTCAGCTTTGTAGACGACGCCCATTCCGCCAGCGCCGATCTTTTCGATGATGCGATAGTGGCTGACAGTCTTGCTGAGCATGAGACAAATTCCATGAGAGCAAGTAAAGGCGTTAAGGGCAAGCTGTTCCGGGCAAGGTCCCGCCTGGGGTATCCATAAAAAGAAAACGCCCCCGGCCGGAGCCGAGGGCGTGTGGTTAATAATATCCCGCTATCGCGGGAGGAACGTTACTTCTTTTTCTTTGCCGGGGCCTTTTTGGTGGCCTTCTTGGCAGCTTTCTTGGTTGCTTTCTTCATCGAGAAGATTCTCCCTAAACGTAAAATTTGCAATCTATACAGATCGCAGCGTGATTCATATATAAGATTGTTCGCAAGAGAAGTCAAGAAAAAAAATCATGGAAGGATACTTGCTCGGGGCGAAGTGGAAGAATGGAACGTCGAAAAACGTAGGTATTCAATTTTGTTTTACCCGGTTCGAGGCACTTTTGCGTCTTTGCAGATACGTGCGATCATGACGGCGACCGGCATCTTCCCGTTTGGGTCTTAACTCCAGCGGCTAATGAATAGAAGATTCATCTCGCTTGTAGCCTTCCTGATTGCTATCGCACTACTATTCAACTGCGCATGCAGACATCGTCGGACTGCGGTCTCGCAGCCGCCTCGTGCTCCACAACCAGGTATAAAACAAAAGTCGAACTCGGTGGCGACGAATTTTTCGATCGGCTACCGCGAAGAAGGCATCGCGAGCTGGTATGGCGTACCTTTTCATGGCCGTCCGGCTGCCGATGGCGAGATTTACAACATGGAAACGCTTGTTGCAGCCCATAAGACGATGCCCTTCAACACCTGGATAAAGGTCACCAACCTCGCCAATAATCAGGCTGTCAACGTTCGCATCGTCGATCGAGGGCCGTTCGTGGACGGTCGCATCCTGGATCTCTCGAAAGCGGCAGCTCGCGACATCGGTCTGCTCGGCCCCGGGATTGGAAGAGTGCGTATCGAAGTGGTCTCCGCGGCTCGCGATGTGCCGCGCAATGACTTCTTTGCCGTTCAGGCCGGTGCTTTCTCCATTCGGGAGAGCGCTGAACATCTTCGCGCCGAATATGCGCGTCGCTTCGGCAATGCGCAACTCGCTACGAAAGCAGGCTCGCCGACAATTTGGCGCGTGCTTGTCGGAAAGGAACCTACTCTCGAGGCGGCGCAGCAACTCGCGGTTGTTTTGTCCGCCGAGAACAAGAATGTCTTTGTCGTGCGTCTCGACCAGACTGTTCTTACTAGAAGTTCCGGTAACTCGGCCGTGACGGGCCCTTGATCCAGGAGAGCTTTTCTTCTGGGGCTTACTATCTTCACGAGCCCTTTTCGCTCCGCTTCAGACATCCGTGTTGCTGCAAAACCGTAACGACAATTCGCCGCTTTCAACCCTGATCGGATCTTCAGAGGCCATGAAACAGGTCCACCGGCTTGTCACTCGCATGGGCAAATCCCGCTTTCCGGTTCTCATTCTCGGCGAGACTGGAACCGGCAAGGAAGTAGTCGCACGCGCTATCCATGCCGTTGAAGGGCGAGGCAATTTTGTAGTCGTGGATTGTTCGTCGCTGGTTGGCCCGCTCATGGAGAGCGAGCTTTTTGGCTACGCTAAGGGCGCCTTCACGGGCGCGCACACTCAGAAGCTTGGCCTCCTCGACGCGGCTAACGGCGGCACCGCGTTTTTTGACGAGATTGGCGAGCTGCCGCTCGAAATGCAAATGAAGCTGCTGCGAGTCCTGCAGGAAAAGGAGTATCGTGCGGTTGGCGGTCTCGCTCAGCGAAGCTCCAATTTTCGCGTAATCGCGGCAACCAATCGGGATCTTGCCGCCGAAGTCGAGGAGCGACGTTTCCGTCAGGATCTCTTCTACCGCTTAAATGTGATGCGGATCCGGCTCGCTCCATTGCGCGAACGCCGCGACGACATACCTACATTGGTGGACCACTTTATTGGCCGATACGGTAACGATCACCGAATCCCCGACGAAATCATGGGTGCGCTGGTCGAATATGACTGGCCCGGGAACATCCGCGAGCTTGAGCACACAGTTCAGCAGATGGTCGCGATGAACAGCGGACCCTGGCTCGGGCCGGCCGATCTTCCGAGCAGTTTGACGAATCGCAAGCTCGAGAACAGCATCACTGCCTCAGAATCGCTCGGCAAACTCCACAACGGGCTCAGTTCTTTCTCTGCCTCTCAGCCGATCGTTCCACTAGCCGACGTCGAAAAAAAGGCTATTCTCAATGCCATCGACTACACCAAAGGCGATCGCACAATTGCCGCCGAAATGCTCGGGATCGGACGTACCACCCTCTATCGCAAGCTCAAGGAGTACGGGCTGTAAGATTGGGAAAGTGCGCGTTGCGCTCGATGCCACCTACAGCGTAGACCCGCAGCCATCCGGTATCGCCGTCTATTCTTCGGAGTTACTCGACGGCCTGGCAACTAAGTATCCAGAGCATCGCTTCCTCCGTTGCTATCGTCCGAAGCAATTACTGCGTGCAACGCGAGCACAATCCAGCAACGTCAGGCGCGCCCTCCTGCTACCACCGTTGCCGTCGTTTTCCGCCGATCTGTTTCATGCTCTGAACCAGCGTGTAGACCGGCGGCCAACTCGCAAAGTTGTCTCGACATTTCATGATCTGTTCGTCATGACGGGTGAATATTCCTCGCCTGAATTCCGCAAGCGCTTTACAGAACAGGCACGCGGCGCCGCTGCGCGTTCGGACCTCGTTATTACCGTATCGGAATTTACAGCGGGACAGGTCACAGATCTCCTGGGTGTCGAGCGCGGACGTATCCGAGTAGTTCCGCATGGCGCGGCTGTCGTACAGCCCAGGCCGGATCTGACGCGCGAACACAGCGTGCTGTTCGTAGGGGCTTTGCAGGCGCGCAAGAATGTGCAACGACTGGTGGAATCCTTTGAAACATTGGATAGCTCGTGGCGTTTAGTTTTAGCTGGATCCCCTTCGGGCTATCGCGCCGAGGAGATAATTGAACGGATTAACCGGAGTCCGTCTCGCTCGCGAATCGACGTCACCGGCTACGTTTCAAGAGAGAAACTAAACGAGCTTTTCGCTCGCGCCTCCATTTTTGCTTTCCCGTCTCTCGACGAGGGGTTTGGGATTCCCGTACTCGAGGCGATGTCGTCCGGCCTTCCTGTTATCACCTCAAACAGTTCGGCGCTCGGCGAATTGGCACGCGATGCTGCCTTGCTGGTGAATCCGTTGGAAACCGAAGAGATTGCCGCCGCACTTCAGGCGCTCGCCGCCGACGCGGGACTGCGGAGCCGTCTTGCTACTGCAGGAAAACAGCGCGCTGCTTTATTCAGCTGGGAAAATGCAGTGAGAAAAACCTTTGAGGTGTACTCGGAAATGATCTGAGGCTACTTGCTTTCGTCTTCGACGGAGATTTTGAGTGCGCGCAAGAACTTCTGATCCTGCGATGTCAGACGAATCTTACCGGCCGATTCGAAACGGACGGGAGATTCCGTTGGCTGTCCGGTCTCAGCATCGCTTTCGTCTTCATCACGTTTGTTGAAGCCGATCGTGGCTTCGAGCACGAGAAACACGTCGTATCCGGCGCGCTTAATTTCGCCGATTGCGCCTGCGATGCGATCTGAATCGGAAAGAGATTCGTTGATCGCATTGCCGAGCTCCTGCATCAGCTCCTTTAGTTTCTCGTCCAAAATATCCTCTTTCCTGCGCACCTTCAGGTTAGCATCCAATCTGCGCTGATTCGTATGGAACTTGTAAAAGAAATCCGTACTTACCTCCGAAGCAGGACCGCACAAGAGTAGTGCATTTTAGGGGCATGAAGCGCTCACTTTTTTCGAGATATTCTGCGAACTGAAAGCTATAGGATTTCGCCCCGATTAACAGAAAAATATGCGGGATCAAGGGAAGATTTGTTCTAATTCCTGCGCACTCTGAGGACGCGGCCTCAGTTCGAAAATGTCAGATCTCGGAATGTTGTTGCTCGTAGGGGTGGGCCAGATACTTGCCGGCCTCCTCCTGAGCCCCGCTCGTATTATCATGCGTTCGCACTGCAAGTTTATACTCGTTCACTGCGCGATCACGCTGCCCTGTTACGTCAAAGATCTTGCCGAGGCTGACGTGTGACCAGACTTCGGTCCACCTCGGGTCCAGATCGCCGTTGATCGCCGCGCGGAACTCATTAGCAGCGGATTGGTAGTTGTTTTGTTTGAAAAACAGCTGGCCAATTTTGTAGTGCGCAAGCGAATTACCTTTGTTGACCTCCAGCGCCTTTTGGTACTCCCGCAGAGCATTGGCGAAGTCATTGATGTCCATGAACTGATCGCCACGACGGATCGCCACTGCGATCTGAAGACTTGAATCCAGCCGCAACAACACGTGCTTGGGATCAAGCGTCAGCTTTCGCGGCTTACCAAAAGTATCAACGCTGAACTCCGAGGAAGTACCGGTTACCTCAATGGTCTTGTCCTCAGGATTGCCTTCGGTTTCAATTCTTAAGTCCACCGGCATGCGAAAAGTGTCGAGGTCCTGCGTAATCTTACCTACCACGCGAAATCCCTGCTGCGTGCGGAAAACAGTGTAGTCGAGCTTGAACTCAGGCGAGCCGCTCGATTCCAGCCATTGAATAAAGAAGTAGCGAAGCTCCTGACCCGAGGCCTGCTCCATGACCTTTCGGAAATCCTCGCTGTTGGCGGATTGCCAACTATATTTATCAATGAACGCATGCAGACCCTTTTTGAAATTCGCGTCTCCGACGACACTGCGAAGCATATTCAGGATGGCTGCGCCCTTTGCCGCGGTCAGAGCCCAGTATTCCGGTGAGTAATCTTCGAGGCGCGCTGCTTGGAGCACGGGTGGATCTTTGACGGTGAGCGCCTCCACGTAAGTGTTCTTAATTTCGGTTTCTGCCGCTCCGACGCCTGCCGTGTGCTCCATATAAAGGAGCTCGGAATATCGCGCGGGCCCGTTTTCAAGCCACAAATGATTGCGATTTGTTGGCGAAACCAGGACGCCCCACCATTGCCGGGCAAGTTGATTCGTCAGAACCCGGGTGTTGACGTGCGGGGTAATGGATCCAGGAGCGAGAAAAATCACCCCGGGAGCCGAATAGCCGTTGACCGCGCCGGCTTCAGTTTCTACAAGCGCCAGGCTCGCCTGCGGAGCAAGTCCATATTCGCCGGTGAGAAAGCCCATTATTTTGCCAGTCTCTTCGCCATAGGCATCAGCATCGCCTGCGTGGTCGCGAAAGAAGATCTGCGTCGAGATTCCTTGAGAGGTGACGCGCTTTCCTTCGCTCTTAACGATGGCGATACTCCCTGGAAATGTGGGCTTGTCGTAGTGGAAGGAGAACATCGTACCGCCGCCGCTTCCGCTGTCCGTCTTCGCGTCTCCGCCCGCAATGACTCGATAGCCAGCGGGTGTGGTGATTCTCAGATCTCCGCTAAACCGGTTGGTTGTGTAACCGCTCACGGGAAACCAGCGCGCAGGATAGAGAAGATATCCAAAATCAGGATGGAGGGCGGCAAACTTAATGCCTGAAACGGGAGAGTCTTCGTTGCCGGTGAGCTTGCCATCGTAGGTAAGCGTGATTTCCGAAGGCTGGCTTTTGACTAATCCGTTGGGGAACGTTACATGAATCGTAAAGTCCTGCGCGTTGCGCGATGTCGCCAGAGGCTTGCCGCCCGAATCGATGGCTTTCGACACAGTGAGCGCATTATTCAACTCGAAAACAGCCTCATTCGAGTTATCGAGCGGCGTGAAGTCGATTTTGGCCGTGGCAGTGATTGACTGCGTGCGCGGGTTGATCTGGGCTTCAATGGTACAGGTCTGAACCTGAATTCCCGATACTGGCCGATTTTGCGCCGAGATACAGGAGGCGAAGACAAAAAGAGCGTACAAGCGTCGGGAAAACCGCGTCATCTCTTTTTTATTGTCTCCCGATCACCGTACGTAACCCGGCTCGGCATGTGGAATCAAGCGCCCAAGCGTCTCCTCGATTTCCAGAGCTACACGCTCCAAGGGGTCAGCTGCCACCGTCAACACTGCACGCACGGCAGCCAAATCGGCTCGCATCTGATCCATCCGCTGTTTTGAACCCAGCAGTTCCCCGGCCGCCGCCGCAATATTCTTTCCGGTCATTCTTTCCTGCATCAACTCGGGAACAATGGCGCGACCCGCAATCAGATTGACCATTGACAGGAATGGAACCTTGACCAGCCTGCGGCCCGCCCACCAACTGAGCGGATTGACCTTGTAAAACGTCACCATAGGAGTACCAAGTACGGCAGCCTCTATGGTTACGGTTCCACTTGCGGCCAGGGCCAGGTCAGCATGTCCGATAGAGTCCCAAACATGGTTTTCAACTACTTTGATGGCAAGCGCCGACATAGGTTCCCGAAAATTTTGCAGAGCTCCAGCGGCGGCGAAGCCTCTTGGGGTCGCCAGGATCACAGAAAACTGAAAGCGCTGGCGAAGACGACTTACCGCATCGAGCAGAGCTGGCATATGCCGGCAGGCCTCTCCTGCGCGGCTGCCGGGAAGCAGAGTGATCAACGGTTGATCCTCCGGTAATTGCTGTGCCGAGAAGAACTCTTCTCTCGAAAGCGCCGGGCGCGCCATAAATGCCAGGGGATGACCTATATAAGTAGCGTTAACTCCGCGCTCGCGAAACCATTTTTCTTCGAAGGGAAAAAGGCAGAACAGGCTGTCGACCAGCCGGCGAATTTTGCGGACCCGGCTTTGACGCCAGGCCCAAACCTGCGGCGCCACCAGGTAAAAGACCGGGACCCCGATGCGTTTCAAGCGCGTTGCCAGGCGAAGATGAAAATCAGGGCTGTCTGTAAGCAGTGCCGCGACCGGCGGATGCTGTTCCGCGTAGTTAGCAAGCTCGAGGAACTTGCCATAGATGCGAGGAAGGTGCGTCACTACTTCGGCCAAACCCACCACCGCCAGATCTGAGGCCATGATTACTGGCCTTACGCCGGCAGCTTGCAGCTTCGGCCCCGCACAACCATAGAAGTCGAGGTCCGGTATTTTACGCGAAAGATGGTCTATGACGCCTGCCGCATACATATCACTCGATGCTTCGCCGGCAGAGACCAAGAATTGCACAGGAATTTTTTCAATGTTATCAGTCATTGTGGCGACTGCTGGTGGCCGGATCAGCTACGACCTCTCTGCTAGAATCGAGTTCGAAAACTTAGATGTCGAGCCAACGAGAGCAGAATTCCGCCGTTCCGGCTCAGTCCAGCCTTTCGAGAGTAAGCGTAGGTCAGTTTGCCGAGCGTTTCCGCGGCGAGGCGATCCCCCTGAGTAACACCTTCAGCTATTTCTGCGCTTCGCTGCCGATGAGCGAAGAAGTGGTTAGAGAATACCTGGAGGAGCCGATTGCGGCGCTTCCATCCACTCTCGCATCCATGCTTCCCCGCATCTCGATATTGCTGGTCCCATACCTCGAACGCGCGACCGAGCGAGCCGCGGTTAAGACGAGCCGCAAAAAGCGGAAGATCCTCGATAGAGCGGCTGATTTTGTAGTGGCCGAGCGGCCGGCGGACGGGCATCAGTCCTGGGCTTCGCAAGTGAGTTTCGAGAACGAAACGATTCTGGTTTTCGCACTTAAGGAACAAGAGGTCGCCGAGTATCATTACCGCCTTTATCGCAGGCTATCGGGCCTGGTTGCGGATAACTGGTCGCCTGAAGTGTCTTCGAATTACAAGGCTCTCATCCGAGACGAATTGAGCAATAGCGTTCACGGTGAAGTGGACGACGATAGCTGGCAGGCCAAACAGACTCTGCTTCGCCGGCAATCCAACACCAAGCGCGAAAGCCCGCTATTCGCGGATTATGTCAGGCAGTCCTTCATCGATACCTTGACGCTGTATCTGCACGGCATCTGCTGCGACATCGATGTCGAGACAGGACCCAGGCAGTTACCGAGCCGCTATCTGCGCAAACGTTTGAACGTGTTGAAGCAACTATATCCGCCGCCGAATGGCTACGCAGTCTTTCCGGAAGATAACGAGAACGGAAAGCCCGACTCACTCTAGTCGGCGGCTTTAAGCTTCGCAAGAACCCGGATCGCTCCCTCTTTTCCCCGCGCCCCAATCTCGGTATACGGACCCACGCAACTAGGGCAGCCCGATTCGCACGAACAGTCGGAAGCGAGACCGAATGCTCTCTGGATCAGTTCGTGCCTTCTGCGGAACAAAGGATCGCTCTGGCCAATACCGCCCGGGTAATTGTCGTAGAGGACTACATCGGGCTCGAACGCCGTCTTCTTTTGGGCTGAATCGTCAAGGACAGCGACCGCCAAATCGCGGGGGTCGCTGAGCAGAAGGAGGGTCCCGATTGTCTTCAGTACATTGCCCAGCCCATGGAGGGAGTCTTGGAGATCGGCGGTCGAATAGTCTGCAAAATCCTGGAAGAACCCTTCGGCAAAGTGCAGCCAGAATGCGGTGGTATGCATCTCCCGTTCGGGAAGGGAAAGAAGACCGGCGCCGACGTTTTCCAGCGTGTAGAATTTGATCTTCTTGAATCCCACAACCTGCCGTTTGACGCGCACTTCGCCTTGCCTGTAAAGATTTGCGCTATCAAACTGCGCCAGCTCACTTACTTGTGTATACACGACGGCATCGGTGAAATAGTCTGAATCGACTTGTCGAACGAACGCCTTGCGACCGTCGTAATCGAGCTTTTCCACTTGAAACTGCTGCGCATCGTGGAGATAAATTGCCTTTTCGTGCAGCGTGGTTAGCGCCGACGGGAAATCAACGTCGCCGATGATCTTGTGATCGGTAGTGATGTCGATTACGAGAAAGTTATCGCTGGTAACGGCACGCAGACTGACCGAGTCCGCAGGATAGCTGTCGCTGACCCAGTGCCAGCAGTCGCCTGAGTGATGCAAAAGTTTCAGGTCCTCCGACAGAAACGCGCAGAGTTTCGAGATGTTCTGCTTCCCGAACTCTTCGCCGTCGCGAAGGGGAAGCTCAAACGCCGCACACTTTAGGTGATTTAAGAAAATCTCCAGGTTATTCGCGTTGATATAAGCTTCCTCGGGCGACGCTCCAAAGAAGTAGTCAGGGTGCTCGACGATGAATTGATCGAGCGGGGCACTCGAAGCGACCAAAACGGCAACCGAGAGCGAGATCCGCCGACCCGCGCGGCCGGCCCGCTGCCAGGTAGAGGCAATGGTTCCCGGATAGCCGGCGAGGACGATACAGCGTCAAGCGAGCCGATATCGACTCCCAGCTCGAGCGCATTTGTCGCAATAACGGTTCGAATGTCGCCCGGTTCGTAAACCTTGCTCAATCTGACGTCTCTCGTTCGGCAGATATCCGCCCCGATATCCGCGAACAGCTTCATGCGAGAACGGCAGTTGGGAACAAGCATCTTTGAGGTACGTTGTAAGGATCTCGGTGGCGAGCCGGTTGTTTGTGAAGACAAGCGTCTGCTGTTTTTGCCGAATGAACTCAGTCGCGATGCGGCGTGCTTCATGGAGGTAGCTGCGGCGAATGCCGAGTTGCCGGTTTACTACGGGGGGGTTGTAAAAGACAAAATAGTTATCGCCGGAAGGTGCGCCGTTTTCGGAAACCAGCTCAAATGGCTGTTCGGTGATGGCCTCTGCAAGCTGCCTGGGATTTGCGATGGTGGCCGAGCAGCAGATAAATTTCGGCTTCGTTCCGTAGAATTCGCAAATTCGTTTCAGCCGTCGCAGGACATTAGCCAGATGGCTGCCATATACTCCTCGATAAAAATGCAGCTCGTCAATCACGAAATAGCGCAAATTCTCAAATAGCTTCGCCCATTTCGTGTGGTGCGGGAGGATGCCGCTGTGGAGCATATCCGGATTCGTAAGCACGATGTTTGCTTTGTCGCGGATGGCCCGGCGGGCATCCAGAAGGGGTATCGCCGTCATAGGTATGACACGAAATGGGGGAACCGATGGCTTGGTTCAGACGCTCCAGTTCGAGCCGTTGATCCTCGGCCAAGGCCTTGGTCGGAAAGAGATAAAGGGCACGGCCGGAGGTATCTGCGAGCAGCGAGTTCAAGACCGGAAGGTTATAGCAGAGCGTTTTTCCGCTTGCCGTCGGAGTGACGATCGCGACGTTGCGACCTTCCAGAGCATGCTCGACGGCCTCTGCCTGGTGGCTATATAGGTTCTCGATTCCCCGCGAATGGAGGGCTGCGCATAATCGTCGGTCGAGTTTACCGGGGAAAGGCGTGAAGCGCGCAGGCTTTGCCGGTTGATGATGAATTGCGCGGACGGGCGCTCCCTCCTGAAGCATCGCCTGTTCGAAGTAAGTCATCAGCCCCGGAATGGCCGAACTTATAAGCGCGCGTTCCGCTGTCGATCGATCTTCAAAGTCCAGTGCGAGATTCAATTATTGTTCGCCTTTTGTTCCCTTATACGCTATCCGAACGCGTAGAGGATTGCAACAGGCGAGATCAGGCTTCGATACCGGCCAGCTTCTTCACCGTCTGAAAAGTGTCGGACTCGCTGACGGGCTTGTCAGGGCGGTAACGCTTTACCCGAGCAAAGCGCAGCGCGAGCCCGCTCACATATCGGGTGCTGATTTGAATCTCGTTGAAGGCGATCTCGACAACCATCTTGGGTTCGATGTGAACCGTGAACTTGTCCCGGGCGATCTCAATCTTTTGGAACTCCGTTGTTTGCCAGGCGAGCATCTCGTCCGTGAGGCCTTTGAATGTCTTGCCTAGCATGGCGAAGCCGCCCTTCTCCGTGTCGCGTGCGCCCAAATGTAAGTTGCTCAACCAGCCCTGGCGGCGGCCACTGCCCCATTCGGCTGCAAGGACAACGAGGTCGAGAGTTCGAGCCTGTTTGACTTTTAACCAGCTTTGTCCCCGGGAACCGGCTGCGTACGGCGCCTTACGCGCCTTTGCCATTACGCCCTCGTGACCGGCGAGAAGCGCGCCGTGAAGAAAATCTTCGGCCGCATCGCGACTCTCAGTGGCAAGGTTCGGAACGATGTTATTTGAAAAAACGAACCCAGAAAGCTCGCGGAAGCGCGCGGCCTGCGGCTCATCGATGGTCGGATTCGCGTTTAAATACAACAGATCGAACCAGAATGGCGTCATGGGCAGATCCTTCAGCAGCTCAGCGACGTTAACCTTTCGTCCGAAACGCCGCATCGAGATCTGAAACGGGTGGGGGCGGTCCTGGGCGTCCAAACTGAGTACTTCCCCATCCAGAATCAGGCTTTGCACCGGCAGAGACCGGACTGCGGAAACCACTTCCGGCACAGCGGCGCTCACGTCGTTTGCTCCTCGCGAATAAATCACCACATCGTCACCGGATTTATGCGCCTGGACCCGGGCGCCATCAAACTTGTATTCGAGGGAGGCTTCGCCGAGTTCCGAGAGTGCTTGGGAAACGTCTTCGGCCGTCTGGGCGAGCATGGGCTGCACGGGCCGGAAGAGCTTAACATCAAATTCTGTGAGCCCCGATTCCCCTCTTTCGATAGCAGCCCGGGCGATGCGTGATGCGCCTCCACCCATCATCGCCGCTCGCCGAATCCGATCGCCTCCCAGGCCGGACGCTTTGCCAATCGCTTCGATCATGATGCCTTCAAGGGCACCTTGACGTAGCTCGCCGACGAGTAAGCTACTCAGAAAACGCTGTTCGTCGCTGGTGGCACGCCTGAACAGCCGATTCAGGATCTCCCGCCTCCGGCTCTCGGAGCCGGCTCCGCTAACCTTCTCCAACTCGTCGAGTGTCCGATCAAGTTCGAGAATTTCAATGCTCGCCGACGCGGATGGCTCAGTTAGCGAGGCCTGCAAGGTCGCGTAACCAATTCCGATACGGCCCTGGCGCGTGGCACCAGAAAGGAAGGCGACCGTCACTTCAACTTCTTCAGGGCTCAGGCGCTTCAACAGATCGGTAAGCAGGTCGATTTTCGCGAGCCGCCTGCTGGTGGCGCCGATATTGCGGGATGTCTCAACAACCCCGGCGAGCAGCATACATTACAGCGCGACGCGCTTATTGGAATTGTTCATCTACAGGAACACGATAGCCTGCCACCAGCGCATTGGTCTCGTTCGCCATGCCAACGATCGCCATGAGCTCACCGAACATTTCCTCCGTCATTCCTTTTAATCGCGCGGAGGCTCCATGAGAGGCAACACAATAACCGCATTGATTGGTTGCACTGACAGCAATGTAGATGAGCTCTTTGGTAAGCGGATCGAGGGCTCCGCTAGTGGCCATGATCTGTTTGATGCTTTCCCACGTTCGGCGAAGGGTAACCGGATCCCTGGCAATCGCTTTCCAGAAGTTATTCACTGAGTCGATCTTGCGCGTCGCCATAATGTCGTCAAAAACGGCGCGCACTTCCGGACTTGCGTCTTTGTACTCGATCAGATTCTGGGCTGCCATGACGGGTTATGAGTTTCCGATGAGAATTCCTGCAACAAACACAAGGACGCCTCCGACAATCACCTGGAGAGCCGCACGAAGCAGCGGCGTATCCATGTAATGCCGGCGCACCCAGCTAATGATTCCTAATTCAACCACGACGACAGCGATTGCCACAGTGGTGGCCAAACGGAAATCGCTGATCAGGTAGGGCAAGGTATGTCCAATGCCTCCGGCAAATGTCATGGCTCCTGTGACGCATCCGCGAACGAGCGGCTTGCCCCGCCCCGTGAGGGAACCGTCGTCGGAGAGGCCTTCCGCGAAAGCCATCGAAATGCCCGCTCCTACGGATGCGGCCAATCCGACCAAAAAAGCATCATGCGTCTGGCGGGTAGCGAATGCCGCGGCGAATAGAGGCGCCAGGGTCGAGACGGAGCCGTCCATCAAGCCGGCAAGCCCGGGTTGCACCACCTGCAAAAGGAACGTTCGTCGTGCGGCTTCGCGTTCTCCCGCTTTCACCTCGGGCGTGAGATGCTTCATTTCCATGGCTTCGGCGGCGGCGGTATGCTTCGCCTCCGCTTCGGCCAGGTCGCCGAGCAGTTTCCGAGTTGAGGCGTCTGACGTGCGTTCGATAGCCAGGTCGTAGAAGCGCCGGGTTTCATCCTCCATGGACTCGATCGCTTTGCGGACTGCGCCCGGACCAAGAGGCCGGATCAGCCATACCGGCGGGCGCGATACAAAGCCCTTTACATCCTGCCGCCGGATCAACGGCAGATGATCGCCGAAACGCTGCTGATAGAGGGTGATCAGGCTGTTGCGGTGCTCCAACTCCTCTTCACGCATTTCTTCCAGAACACGCGCGGTAGCGGGGTAGGCTTCGCGCAGCGCTACAGCAAACTCACCGTAGATGCGCCCGTCTTCCTCTTCCAAAGACACGGCCAGCGCCAGGACCTCGCCCTCCGACAAATCTCGAAAATTCTTTGCCATTCAATTTTCCGCGAGACATTGCGAGCACCTCCGCCAGCGGCCGCATCGTTCATTTTAGCGGGTCTGAGACTCGTTTATTGGATTGTCAGCGTGCTCTACAGGACAATAGGAGTAGCTCCCTTCATGTTGGATCACATTTCTGTGCATGGCGCGCGCCAGCACAATCTGAAAAACATCAGTGTCGAGATTCCGCGGAACACGTTTACGGTCATCACCGGCTTGAGCGGTTCCGGTAAGAGCTCGCTGGCGTTTGACACGATTTATGCGGAAGGCCAGCGCAGGTACGTTGAGACACTGTCGCCTTACGCCCGGCAGTTTCTCGATCAGATGGGGCGACCCGAAGTGGATTCAATCGATGGCCTGAGTCCCGCGATCTCGATTGAACAAAAGACGACCTCGCGAAGCCCGCGGTCGACGGTTGGCACCGTCACGGAAATCTATGATTATCTGCGGCTACTGTTCGCGTCGGTCGGGGTACCGCATTGTCCACTTTGCGGCACCGAGATCGCCCGCCAGTCACCGGCGCAGATCCTGGATCAGGTACTCAGCCTTCACCGCGACGACCGGATCATGATTCTGGCGCCGATCGCGCGGGGCCGCAAAGGCGAGTATAAGAAGGAGCTGGAGGCGATTGCGAAGGGCGGCTTTCGGGCACGGGTAGACGGCGAGTTACGGACGCTCGACGAGCCCATGAAACTCGATAAGCGCAAGAATCACACGATCGAAGTCGTTATCGATCGCCTGGTGGTGAAGCCCGGAATCGAGCAGCGTCTCGAAAATTCGATTCAAACCGCGTTGAAGTGGGCGGATGGCTTGGTTATCGTTGCCGTCGTTGGAGGAAACGAGCGGCTTTATTCGGAGAAATTGGCTTGCCCTAATGACGGAACCAGCATTCCGCAACTAGAGCCCCGGTCATTCTCCTTCAACAGCCCATATGGAGCTTGCGAGACCTGCCGAGGGGTCGGCAGCACATGGGCATTCGATCCGGTGAAAGTGATTCCGGATCCTTCGAAACCGCTACTCGAAGGGGGTCTGGGACCCGGTTCGAGTTCATCCTTCATGATTTCGGCACTTACGGAAGCGGCTGAGAATCATAAGATCGACCTCGGAGTGCCTTTCGAAGACCTTCCGAAGAAAACCAGGAATCTGCTGATTTACGGAAATAATCAGTTCCCAGG
The DNA here is from genome assembly GCA_963757345.1 of Terriglobia bacterium. Classification (GTDB taxonomy): domain Bacteria; phylum Acidobacteriota; class Terriglobia; order Bryobacterales; family Bryobacteraceae; genus Bog-105. The sequence continues at coordinate 971,929 of CAVWRP010000021.1, forward strand.
CATTCTGAAAACGCTCGAAGAGAGCTATGAACGCTCGAGCGAGGGATATCGGGACTGGCTCATGGAGTACATGTCGCCGACGCTCTGCCCGGATTGCGGGGGCAAACGGCTCCGACCATCCAGTCTTGCAGTAACTGTGAAGGGAATTTCCATCGCGGATTTTACAGGCATGCCGATCGCCCGATCGATGCCCTTGATTCGGGGCTGGAATTTTACCGAGCGTGAGCTGCAAATAGTCGCGCGAGTCGTCGAAGAAATCCGCAATCGCCTGGAGTTTCTGTGTGCAGTGGGCTTGGATTATTTAAGCCTCGACCGGTCCTCTGCCACGCTTTCGGGCGGGGAGGCGCAACGCATCCGACTGGCGACACAGATTGGTTCCAAGCTGCGAGGCGTCCTGTATGTGCTTGATGAGCCGTCTATCGGACTGCACCCGCGCGATAATGGCAGACTCCTCGACACGCTTCGCCATCTGCGAGATTTGGGAAACACGGTACTTGTCGTGGAACATGACGCAGAAACAATCGAGCGAGCGGATTATGTGATCGATCTTGGGCCGAGGGCAGGTCGATTGGGTGGGGATCTGATTGCTCAAGGAACTCCGGCCACTATCATCGGCACACCGGCTTCTCTAACGGGCGAGTATCTCTCGGGACGCACCGCAATTCCAGCCCCCGAAGTCCGGCGGCATGGAAGTGGACTGTTTCTGAGCGTGAAAGGCGCACGAGAACACAACCTGAAGAACGTCAGCGTGGATTTTCCGCTCGGAACGATGATAGTGGTCACTGGCGTTTCCGGGAGTGGGAAGTCGACCCTGGTCCACGATATTTTGTATAGGGCGTTAGCGAAGGAAGTCTACGGATCGAGCCAGGAGCCGGGCGCGCATGACGCGATTTTGGGACTTGAGAACATCGACAAAGTGATCGCGATTGACCAGGCGCCCATAGGGCGCACGCCCCGCTCGAATCCGGCTACCTACACCGGTGTCTTCGGCCCCATCCGCGAATTGTATGCGATGCTGCCTGAATCGCGAGAGCGAGGTTACAAGGCGGGCCGCTTCAGTTTCAACGTAAAAGGCGGCAGGTGCGAAGCCTGCCAGGGCGATGGCCTGAAGCGCATCGAAATGAATTTCCTCCCCGATGTTTATGTGACTTGCGATGTGTGCCGCGGCCGACGCTACAATCTGGAAACCTTGCAAGTCAAATACCGGGGAAAGAGCATCGCCGACCTTCTTGAATCGAGCATAGACGACGCACTCGAAGTTCTGGCGAACATTCCGCAGATACACGCCAAGCTCAAGACATTGAAGGAAGTAGGTCTCGGATACCTGCACCTCGGCCAATCCTCGACAACTCTTTCCGGTGGAGAGGCGCAGCGGATCAAGCTTGCCAAAGAGCTAAGCAAGCGCCAAACCGGACGCACATTCTATTTACTTGATGAGCCCACGACAGGTTTGCACTTTGAAGATGTTCGTCACCTACTCGATGTGCTGCAGAGGCTGGTGGATCTCGGGAATACGGTGGTTGTGATCGAACATCACCTGGACGTGATCAAGAGCGCCGATCACGTGATCGATTTGGGGCCGGAAGGCGGCGAAGAGGGAGGGCACATCGTGGCGACGGGAACGCCTGAGGAGTTGATGCGTGATACGACGAGTCACACAGCAGAGGCGCTGCGCAAGAGCATGAAGAGGCCTAATGCTGCCTGACGAGCTGGAGGGTGCATCGCCGGAACCGACTCCGCAAGCCGAAGACCTTGTCCTTCCCGAATTGCCCCCGGAGCGTGTGCCCTTCTGGGGCTATCTGGATCTGGCACTTGTGTTGGGGCTGCTGTTTGCGTTTAGCCTCGGCATCGCCGTAATAGTTGGATTGTTAGCGTTTTTCTATCCCAAGCTGCGGGTCGATCCTACACCGATAGCGCTTCCGGTCCAGATCTTGTTTTACACGGCTTTGTATTTCAGTTTTCGGCTTGTACTGAAGCTTCGCTATGGAAAGCCAGTCTTTGCGTCTCTTGGCTGGCAGCGACCGACGGTTAATCTGCTCTGGATGGCTGCTGGGGGAGTTGTACTTGCCTTCGCGATCTCGCTCCTGGGAGCTTTGTTCAAAACTCCCAAGATCCCTTTGCCATTCGAGAAGCTGACCAGCACGCCGCTCATGCTGGTATTCTTTGGCCTCATCGCCATCGTCTTCGCACCCATTTTCGAGGAGCTCTTCTTCCGGGGATTTATTCAGCCGCTACTCTCACGAACGTTGGGCACTGTGGCAGGAATTTTGTTGACGGCGGCGCTCTTCGGAGCGCTGCACGGAGTCGAATATTCCTGGGTATGGCAATACGCAGTATTCATTTCGGTGGTTGGAATTATTCTCGGATGGGTACGCGCGCGCACCGGTTCGATCATTCCTTCCACCGTGATGCATGGCTTTTTCAATGCCGTTTCCGTAGTAGCGCTGGCTTTTGGAAAAAACATTTAGAGACAACAAACATGACTGAACCTGCAGTTCTTGCTCAAACAACGATCGAAACGATTGAATGGACGACAAACGGGGTCGTAATGATTGATCAGACTCGTCTGCCAGGCAAGACCGCGTTTGTGACGTGCCGCAGCTACCACGAAGTGGCGGACGCGATTCGCAACATGATCATTCGCGGAGCGCCTGCCATCGGAGTGGCGGCGGCAATGGGCGTGGCGCTAGGCGTTTTGCAGTCTTCGGATGTCGAACAAGACATGCCGGTAATCTGCGAAACGCTCGCTAAAACGCGGCCGACCGCCGTAAATCTGTTTTGGGCCATCCACCGGATGCGACAAGAGTACGAGTCGATTCGCCATCTCCCGCTTGCAGAGATCCGCGAACGGATGGTAGCCGAGGCACAGGCAATCCGGAAAGAAGATATCGAAATCAATAAAGCTATAGGCAGACACGGCGCCCCGCTCGTGCCCGATGGAAAGACCGTGTTGACTCATTGCAACGCCGGAGCCCTGGCAACGGCGGGTTTTGGGACTGCGCTCGGCGTGATTCGCGCAGCCGTGCAAGCAGGAAAAAAAATCGACGTTTTCGCAGACGAGACGCGACCGTTTTTACAGGGCGCTCGCCTGACTGCATGGGAATTGCAGCGGGACGGAATCGAAACAACCCTAATTACCGACAACATGGCGGGTCATTTTCTGAAGAGCGGCCGGATCGGCTGCGTTGTGGTCGGTGCCGACAGAATAGCCGCCAACGGCGATGTTGCGAATAAGGTCGGGACATACGGAGTTGCTGTTCTTGCGAAGGAGAACGGTGTTCCCTTCTATGTAGCCGCGCCCATATCGACTCTTGATCTGGCGCTCGCGTCAGGAAACGAAATTCCCATAGAAGAGCGGTCCGCCAGCGAGGTTACGCACATACAAGGTGTGGCAATCGCTCCAACGGGCATTCGAGTAGCGAATCCTGCCTTCGACGTTACACCGAATCGCTACGTTTCCGCCATCATCACCGAACGTGGTTTGGCTCGGCCTCCATTTGTCGAAAGTCTCAAGGCGTTGAGCGAGAAGACTTGATCTCGCGTATAACGTTGCCAACGCGCCACTTCGTTCCGAGCTCCGATTCTTTGCGTTGTTATCCTTGAACTAGTTTGCTTGCCCGTTCTTTTGCGAGCGCAAGAGCCTTCGGGCGCTTGCGACGCCTCTCGTTATGTTGTCTATGCCTGGCTGCTCTTACAAGCTGTGCATGGGCGCTCCGAGCCGGCTCGGATCCACATCCCGATGAATCTCTCGTCAGTATTCTGCGAAATGAGCTAGACCGCGAATTCGAGATCCTAAAAGCAAAAGCCAATCCGGCACCCTATTTTATGGCATATGAGGTTACCGATGAGGAGTCAGACAACGTCTCGGCATCCCAGGGTGCTTTGATCGAAAATATACACAATCGCGAGCGGGGATTCGATACGACGATACGAGTCGGCTCGGCAAAATTCGACAACTATCATCCATACAAAGGAACCCCGATCCGGTTTACGACATTTACGCGATTGAGCCTTGATGACCATTCAAATCAGATCCGGCGCGCGCTATGGGGTGAGTCGGATCGCGTGTATCGAGCCGCATCACGACGGTATCTGCAGTTAAAGACGGATAACCAATTGCTAGCCCAACAGGCCAGTGAGGATGCAGATTTTTCGTCGGAGGAGGCAGCAAACTATGGAGAGCTGCCACCTTCGTACAAGTACAGCACCAAGGAATGGGCAAAGAAGCTGCGCGGCTGGTCTGCCGAATTCAACAAGCACGCCAAAATTTTGGCGTCATCGGTCCGCTTTCGAGCGACTCGTGATATTCGGACCTTAGTAAACACCGAAGGAACGAGCGTACAGCGCGGCAGCAACCTCTTCCGAGTGGAGCTTCAGGGCTCCGCAGTCGCTTCTGACGGTATGGACCTTGACGATTTCGCTTCTATCGAGGCCATCGACCCAGCTCACTTCCCAGCAGACACCGTAATTCGGGAAAGAGTTGAGTCTCTAGCTGAACGGCTGGACAGCCTGGTGAACGCGCCTCCCGCGGAACCGATTATCTGTCCTGCAATTCTTTCGGGGAGAGCGTCAGCGGTATTTTTTCACGAGATATTCGGGCATCGCGTCGAAGGGCACAGGCAGAAGGATATAGCCGAAGGCCAAACCTTTACAAAGATGTTGAATCAAAAGGTGCTGCCGGACTTCGTGAGTGTGAACTTCGATCCGACTCGAAGAGAGTATGGCGGCTCTGACCTGATCGGCTACTACGAGTACGACGATGAAGGAGTGAAGGCCAGGCCTGTCAAAGTCGTCGAGAATGGCGTACTCAAGACTTTCCTGCTTTCACGTTCTCCGGTAGGAGAGTTCGTCCACTCGAATGGACACGGGCGACGACAGCCTGGATTTGAGATCGTTTCACGGCAATCCAATCTGATAGTTGAATCCTCAAAGCAGGTAAGCGATAAGGAACTGCGTGCGCAACTAATCGCTCAGATCAAGCAACAAGGGAAGCCATACGGGTTGTATTTTGAGGAAGTCTCAAGCGGGTACACCCGTACCGGACGACGCGGTTTGCAGGCCTTCACTGTCGTCCCATTAGTCGTGTATCGCGTCTTTGCAGACGGGAGGCCCGATGAATTGATTCGCGGCGTCGACATCGTGGGCACACCACTCGCAAGCTTTGCGAGAATACTCGCTACTTCGGATCGCGCAGAGGTTTTCAATGGTTTCTGCGGGGCCGAATCGGGAAGCATTCCAGTTTCCGCTGTATCGCCCGCCATTCTGGTTTCGGAGATCGAGACCCAGAAAAAAGCGAATTCCCAGCGTCTGCTTCCTCTTCTGCCGAGGCCTGAGCCCGAATGAGAGCGCATTCGGCGATGGGCGTCGCTACTGTGTTGGCGGCCTTAGCGGTGACTGGGTTCGCGCTCAGCGATAACAAGGAGCCGGATTCGCGGGCAGACCAGGTACTGCGCGCGATGTCTGACGAGCTACAGCGATCGAAGTCGCTCAAGCTGAATGAGTTGGAGTCGCCTTATTTCATCCAATACATCAGCGCCGATGCCGAGCAATTGGTCGTCAGCGCAACGCTCGGCGGCTTGACCAACTCCGCAAAGATTCGCTTGCGACGACCGTCCTTGACGGTCCGGGTGGGCGGGTACGCTTTCGACAACACAAACTCGATATTTTCTGCGACGCCACACTTCGGATTACTGCCTCTGGACGACGATTACCTTGCCATTCGAACATCGTTCTGGCGCGCGACCGATGCCGTTTATAAATCGGCAGCCGGGCAGATCACGGCCAAGCGAAATGCATTACGTGAAATGTCCGATCCGGATAAGACGCCAGATCTCGCGCCCGTCCAGGCGGTGCAAATCATCGAACACATTTCGAATACGGAGTTGGATGAACGATCATGGGATGCGATTATCCGGAAAGTATCGGCGCGATTTACAGCGCATCCAGAAGTGTTGACTTCGGGTGTACAGATGCAAGCGGTTGCTTCAGCGTACAGGCTTGTGAACTCAGAGGGTACGGTACTGAGAACGCCCCAGCGCTTAAATGAGATTCAGATTCGGGCGAGTGCAAAGGCTGCAGATGGGCAGCGCGTGTGGAATAACCAATTCTTCACGGTTGAAGACCTGAAGCAGTTTCCAGACGAGGCCAAGCTGAATAAGGTTGCGGATGAGATCGCGGCGGAGACAGAGGCGCTGACAAAGGCCACCCTCGCCGAAGACTATACCGGTCCGGTAATCTTCGAGCAGGAAGCGGCGGCCCAAATGATGGCCCAGGTTCTGACAGACGCCGTCACTTTGCATCGAAAGCCGCTAGCTCCTCCGGGCGCTAGTTTTCGTGCACCGCAGGTGCTCGACAGCGTCTGGGCTTCGCGCCTGGGATCTAAAGTAATGCCTGACTGGATCACCGTATTCGATGACCCGACACAGGAACAGTATCAGCGCGCACCGCTCGCCGGGCACTACACAGTAGATGATGAGGGAGTTCCTGCGCAGAGAGTAAGTTTAGTAGAGAAAGGAACCCTTAAGGGATTCCTGCTCAGCCGCCTTCCGGTTCGCACCTTCAACGCCTCGAATGGTCATGGACGATTGCCCGGAGCGTTTGGTTCGGAAGAGGCCGTGATCGGCAACCTTTTCGTTGAGACTTCGCAGCCGGTTGCCGAAACACAGCTTAAGGTTAAGCTGCTCGAGCGCGTCATGGCTGCTGGGCTGAAATACGGCTTGATCGTCCGCCGCCTGGACTTTCCTTCCACAGCCACACTAGGTGAGCTGCAGAGCATGGCTCGACAGCTGGAGGATAGTGGATCTGCGAGGACACTCGATCAGCCGTTGCTCGCCTATCGTGTTTACCCGGATGGCCGAGAGGAACTTGTGCGAGGTTTGCGCTTCCGCGAATTCAGCGCCAAGGATCTCCGCGACATTGAAGCCACATCCAACCAACCGTACGTTTTAAACTACGTCAACAATGGATCGTCTCTTAATTTTGCGGATATGCGGAACGAAATCACGAGCTCGTCTATCGTGTGTCCTTCGCTCCTATTCGATAGCGTCGAACTTACCAGGGCTGAGAACGAAGTGGGCTCGCCGCCCATCGTCCCTCCGCCATCCCTGATAGCCGGGCGTTAGTGCCATGCGCATACTCGGCAGGGCGATTTTTCGGGAAGTTTTCACGAGTGCGCTGCTCGGAACGCTGTTGTTCGTATTCGTCCTCTTTTTGCGGACTATCGAGCGCCTTTCCTCGCTTCTAGTAAAGACTTCGGCCCCTCCGGCGGTGATTGCAAAGCTGCTGCTTTATGCGCTGCCGTCAACCCTTCCCTTTGCGCTGCCACTGGGTGTTTTAGTCGGTGTGTTGATCGGTTTGAGCCGCATGTCCGCTGATAGTGAGATTACAGCCATGCGAGCGTCCGGTGTTTCGAGTGCGACGGTTGTGCGGCCAGTACTGCTGTTTTCGTCTCTGGCTCTGATTTTGACGGCACTTGCTTCGCTCTGGCTGACGCCGCTTTCCCTCAGCCTGGAGTCGAAAGTAGCGCGTAACTTCGCCGCTGCGCAACTTACTGGAAATATCGAATCTAAAATCTTCGACGAAGAATTTCCGAACATTGTCCTCTATGTAGGCAACGTTAATACGGTTGGGAAGCAAGTCTTTTGGCATCAGGTGTTCATAGCTGATGTCACTCCACCCGATGAATTACAACATCAAGGTAAGAACCGCGGCGCAGGGCCCCGCATCATCGTCGCCGAGGAAGCTATTCCGCATCCGGACCCAGCGCATAACCGGATCATCCTGGACATGCGCAATTTCCGATCGACACAGCGCGATAAGGAAGGGAAATTCGTCACTACCGCGGCGCCCAATCAAGTACAGGCGCTGGAGGCTCAAAGGCAAGATGACCTCCAGACAAACAAGACGGATCGCGAGATGGACACGTGGCCGCTATATAAGCGTGTTTATCGCCGCCACGATCTTTCGCCTAAAGATTATGTGGATGCAGCCATTGAGTTTCACCAGAGGTTTGCGCTCCCGCTCGCCTGCGTACTGCTTGCGCTCATTGGCATCCCGCTGGGCATTTCGTCGCGAAAGGGCGGCAAATCGGCCGCGTTTGTATTAACCGTGTGTGTAGCGTTTCTGTACCAGCTGAGCTATATCGGTCTGATCGGGTTGGCGAAAAAGGGGAGCCTCCCGGTTGCCATGGCCGTTTGGACTCCGGACGTACTGGTTCTGGCGGCAGGCATTTACTTCCTGTCCAGGCTGGAGAAGCCCGGGGATTACGACATTGTTACGTTTATCAAACAGTGGGTCGCTACCAGTCTGAAGCGTGTCGCGTCATTGCGTCCGAAAACCGGCAGTCGCGGGTTGCGCGTCGCCGGGCTTCGGCGATTTGGCCTGCGCCCTCTACTGATCGACGCTTATGTCTTGAACGGTTTCTTGTTCTATCTTGCGGTCCTGCTGATTGGTCTTGTCGCGCTTATCGAGATCTTCACTTTCTTCGAATTGCTAGGCGACATGATCAAGAACGACATCAGCATGTCGATGATGATGGACTACCTGTGGCATCTCGCACCGAGCCTCTTCTACCAGATAGCACCCATCGGGACACTCTTTGCGTCCCTAATTTGTTTCGGAATCCTTACGAAGTACAACGAGGTGACGGCTTTCAAAGCAGCCGGCGTGAGCGTGCACCGGCTTGCGGCGCCTGTCCTCGTCGTCAGCCTGATTCTAAGCGGCCTGCTGTTTGCTTTCGACCATTACTACATCCCAGAAGCTAACCGGCGGCAGGAGCGGTTGCGCGCTGAGATTCGGAAGAAGCCAGTTGCTACGTACTTGCGGCCGGACAGGCAGTGGGTGTTCGGACAAGGGTCGCGGGTCTACAACTTCAGATTTATCGATCCCAAGAGAGCGATCATGTCTCAGGTGAATGTGTACGACCTCGATCCGAAAAGCTTCCGGGTCAGTCATCAGATCTCGGCCGAACGGGCGGTTTGGAGCGCTGCAAAACACAATTGGGTTTTCGAGAACGGATTGAGTCAAAGGGACGCCTTGACCGGACCAAATTTCATGAATTTCTCTGGCAAGAGCGCTGTTTTCCCTGAACTGACTGAGCCCCCATCCTGGTTCGCGAAAGAAGAGAAAGAGTACAAGGAGATGAACTTCCAGGAGCTCTCCAATTACATTAAGGAGCTGCAGCTGAGCGGATTGAATACAGTGCCTTTACAGGTGCAGTATTACAAGAAGTTCGCAGTACCGCTGTTCGCTTTGATCATGGCGATTTTGAGTATTCCCTTTGCGTTTGTCGCCGGGAACCGAGGCGCCATGACCGGAGTAGGGATTAGCTTTGGAATTGCGATCGCGTATTGGACGATTGGAACGCTGTTCGAACAGATTGGAGACCTAAACCAGCTTCCGGCAATGATGGCAGCTTGGTCACCCGATCTGATATTCTCGCTTGCCGGCCTGTATTTTATGGCGCGGATGAGAACCTGACAATCCAAGGAGGAATTCGTGGGCAAGTTGGACGGTAAGGTAGCAGTTGTAACGGGAGCCTCGAAAGGAATTGGTGCTTCCATCGCCGAGCATCTTGCTGCCGAAGGTGCAGCAGTCGTGGTTAACTATGCCAGCAGCAAGTCTGGAGCGGACGCCGTTGTATCACACATCAGCGGGAAGGGTGGCTAAGCCGTTGCCGTTCAAGCGAATGTTGCGCTGCCCGAAGACATCGAGCGCCTTTTCGCTGAGACAAAGAGGGCATACGGAAAACTGGATATCCTCGTGAACAACGCGGGCATCTACGAGTTTGCGCCGCTAGACGCCGTCACGCCGGAGCACATCCACAAGCACTTCAATCTCAACGTTGCCGGCCTGTTGCTCACTACAAAAGAAGCCGTGAAACTGATCGGTTCGGAAAGCGGGTCCATCGTGAACATACGCTCCATTGTGGGCCCGATGCCGGCTCCGCACGCTTCAACGTACAGCGCGAGTAAAGCGGCAGTTGATGCAATCTCAATGTCGCTGGCCAGCGAATTAGGCCCAAGTAGAATCCGCGTAAACTCCCTCAATCCGGGCATGGTTGACACGGATGGTCTTCGCACCTCCGGCATCGCCCAGAGCGATTTTCGCAAGCTGCAAGACAAGGAGACACCTCTGGGCCGCATCGCCCAACCGGAAGATATTGCACTCGCGGCAGTTTTCCTGGCAAGCGAAGATGCGCGTTGGATCACAGGTCAGGTGATTATCGCTGCCGGCGGCAGACGGATGTGAAAACGCCACGCCGGTCCCAAATGTCCGGTTCTGCTGCAGGTCCTTTCAAACGCCCAGAAACACTGCGGGCGCTTATGTCCCGGACCGATTTCGCGTCGGGGCCTCGGTTATAGCTCCCAGAACTGCGGGAAGAAGCGCGTCTTCAGCCAAGTTGGGCGGCGTGTAGCCCACTCGTACGACAACTAAATCCAGGGATGGAATGATATAGCACCGATTCGCGGCATATCCTTTAAAGGCGAATGCATCTCTCGGTGCAGTCGGCCACTGGGAGCCATCAGTGTTAACCCAGAACGTATAGCCATAACTGCGATTTAGATCCTGCGAGCTTCGTGTCGCCAGGTCTATCCACCACTCCGGTACGATCTGTTTTCCTTCCCAGCGACCACGGTGCGCCATCAGATAGCCGACGCGCGCGAAATCGCGCGCCGACAGGCGCAAACCGCTATGCGCATTCGTGTGCGGACCGATGTGTCCAGAGCCACCCTGCAAATCCCAGCCAAAGTTCCGGATACCGATGGGCCGAAACACCTGCTCATTCATATAGTCGCCGATTTCTTTGCCGGTTATTCTCGAGAAGATCAAGGAGAGATGAGCAAAGCCCGCATCTGAGTAGTCCCAGCGTTCGCCGGGAGCCGCCATCAGCTTTGCCGCAGAGGCTCCAAAGCGGCTCGGCTCCTTTCCCAAGGCGAGCTCGAATTCGCCGTCACCGGGGACAACAGCCACACCGATGAGGCCTTGCGACTCTCCCGGGATTCCAGACGTCATGCTCATCAGATGTTTGAGCTTGATCAGGCTCTTGCGAGGATCACTCAGAGGGCGACCCTCGGGAATGAAGTCGTAAGCTGAGCTCTCGAGATCTATTTTCTGGTCGCCGGGCAACTTGTGATCACGGCTATCCTGGAACATCAGCCCAAACGCAATGCCTGTCGCCGATTTAGTACAAGACCAGACGTCGAAGGTAGTGGCAGGCATCGCCGGAACACCAAACCACTCGCGGACCATGTAGCCATTTCTCACGATGGCGATTGCCCATGGTCCGCCATACAGTTGCGTCTGCGCCTGGCCGATCAAGTTCAGGCGCTGCGGATCCATGCCGGCTTTTGTGCGCACGTCGTTATCGTTTCGACATCGGCGCCAGCCATCAGCAGACTCAGGAGACGGGTAATAAGTTTCTGCGAAGAGTATGCCTGTGCTTACTATCACAGCTGTCGGTATCTTCATTGCGGATATCATAATCACTCGACTCCTACGGTTTCTTAAATCGCTGATGAACGTCAATCAAGCAGTGTTAGCACATTGGAGAACGTCAATCAAGCAGTGTTAGCACATTGGAGTTTGACGGTTGCGCATGTACACGGGATATCTTTCGAGTAGTCTAGGGGAACGGAGCTGTGGTGCGAATGGCTGGCCGTTGATGGCGCTCCGTCTTTCTGTTGTTTACATCGTACGAAAGGGGAGAGCTAAATGGCCTCCAAAACACGCAGACATCGCCTGATCGAAATTGAATGGCCCGAATTCAGTGTGGGCGCCTGCCCTCCGCCGGCGCCGACACCTGAGCTGCAAATACGGATAGACAACTTGCGCGCCAGGATGGAAGAGCGGAAGATCACGCATATCGTCGTCTATGCCGATCGTGAGCACTTTGCCAATTTGGCTTATCTGACCGGCTTCGATCCCCGGTTCGAAGAGTCGCTGCTGATTGTTGGCAGGAAGGGCACGCCGCTGGTCCTCGTGGGGAACGAGTGCGAGAGTTACTTAGGCATCAGCTCTCTCTACAATGCGGGACGACTGCGTTACGAGCGTTTCCAGTCCTTTTCACTGCTGGGCCAGCCGAGGGAACGGAGCCGTGCGCTCCGCGGTATTCTGGCTGACGAAGGCATTGGTCCGACAGCTCAGGTCGGTGTCGTTGGGTACAAATATTTTTCGAGTGGGGAACATCCGGACGCGGCTCATGCCTTGGACATCCCATCCTATATAGCGGATACGCTTCGGAATCTCGCAGCTCCCGAAAAAGTTTTCAACGCGACCGATCTACTCATGCATCCCGGTCACGGACTACGCGCAAGCTGCACTCCCTTTGAAATTGCATTCTTCGAGTACACCAATGGGCAAGCCTCCGAATCGGTAAAACGCATGATCTTCGGCCTGCGGGAGGGGATTACCGATCATGCGGTGGTGGAGACCGGGCGCCTCAACGGAGATCCTCTAAGCTGCCATCTTACTTTCGGCACCGGTCGCACCGCCAATTACGGCCTCTCCGGACCGAGCGGTGAGTTGATTCGACGAGGGCAGCCACTCGCTTTCAATGTCGCCTATTGGGGTAGCAACATCTGCCGTGTCGGATGGATCGCCCAGAACTCCGCTGATTTGCCCGATGCGGCCTCGGACTACATTCCGTCTTTTGCGGGGCCGTATTTCGAAGCGATGGGTGAATGGTTCGGATTGATGAAGGCGGGCACTCCAGGACGAAGCGTCTACGAGCTCATTCAGAACCGTTTGCCGTTCGACAAGTTTGGTATTTACCTGAACCCTGGTCATCTGATTCATCTGGATGAATGGATGAGCTCTCCATTCTATGGCGGGTCGGAGATTCCGATAAGCTCTGGCATGGCGATTCAAGTTGATGTCATACCGCAATCCGGGACATATTTTTCAACACGAATGGAGGACGGCATCGTGATCGCCGACGGAGAGCTGAGAGCGAAGCTGAGAGCATCCGCTCCAGATTGCTACGAGCGGTGCCAAAAGAGACGCTCGTTTATGAGAGATGTGCTCGGGATTGAATTGCCAGAAGAAGTTTTGCCCCTATCGAATACCTGCGCCATTGTGCCTCCGTTCTTCCTTGCGCCGAACGTCGTCCTGGCGCTGGAAGCTTAAGAAACGCATCGAATGGTCAGAATCCGTAGTGGTGCGAACTGGTCCAGAAAGCGTGTTTCAGCTCTCATCGGCTTCTTAAAGATGCCTGGTGGCCTTTACGCCCGCTAATCCTGAGAAAGAGCTTCAGCTTCGACGCAATTCGCTCGGGCTTCCCGAACTCGTTTTCCAGGGCGTCACTCACATTGCACCGGCGACCAACGTCGTGTTCACTTTTCCAATCATCGCCCTCAAGGCCGGACCGGCCATGCCGCTCTCGTTCCTGCTCTCCACAATCGTTTGCTTGTTCATCGGGAACACGGTATCCCAATTTTCCCGTTACGTGCCCTCGAGCGGCGGATATTACTCCTTCGCGACCCGCGGGCTCGGCAACCGCAGCGGCTTCATGGCGACTTGGAGCTACCTGATATACGAGATTCTCGGAGCGGCCGGAAGCACTGGTTTTCTCGGCTACCTGATCTCGGATATGTTGAAAATGCAGTTCCATCTGAACGTCCCATGGTGGCTTCTGGCGCTGGCGACAACAGCTCTGATCTGGGTGTTCACTCACTACGGCGTCCAGCTTTCAACGCGAATCACAGCGCTATTGGGCGGGCTCGAATTGCTCATCATGCTGGCGCTTGGGATCACCTTCCTGACGCATCCCGGACCCGGTTCCACCTACCTTGCGCCGCTAACGCCTTCCTCCTCGCCCCACCACATTGGGGGCGTATTGGCCGGCATGGTTTTCTCTATCCTTGCACTTAGCGGTTTTGAAGCCCCGGCGCCGCTCGCGCAGGAAGCGCGGCTTCCCCACAAGTTCATCGGTCAGGCGATCATGCTCTCGCTGGCCAGTATCGGTGTCTTCTACATCTTTACTTCTTATACGAGCGCAATCGGTTGGGGAACCGGCAACATGGCCGCCTTTGCGGCTGATCCGAATCCGTATTACCGTCTCGGGCGTTCCTTATGGGGCGCAGGTTGGTGGTTCGTGGTACTCGCAATCGTCAACAGCGCCGTCAGCGTCGGTCTCGCCTGCACAAACGCCGGTTCGCGCGTGATGTATACGATGGGCCGGGCGGGCACGCTCCCCGCAAGCTTCGGACGCATTCATCCCCATCACCGAACGCCTACTTTTGCAATCGCTTTTGTGCAGATAAGCGGAATGGCGTCGATTCTGCTTGTGGGCTTGTTATTGCGCCCCGATTATATTTTTGGTTTCCTTGAAACGATTGCCACGCTGGCGGTGATCGTCCTCTACATCATGGCGAACCTGGCTTTGACGCGATATATGCGCCGGGAACAACGAGCCAATTTCACGGTTTGGCAACACGAGGTGATCCCATGGATCGCGACTCTAGCCCTTTTGCCTGTCCTCTTTGTCACGGTTTATCCGGAACCGTCCTGGCCGTACAACATGACGCCTTACCTGTTTCTTGTTTCACTTTTCGTCGGGTTTGGCTATATGGAGTGGCGGGAGCGGCGCAACCCCGGAGCTCTTCGCCGAGGCGCAATGATGGTCGTTTCGAGCAGCGTCCCGGCGCAAAACGAACCTGCAGAAGAGAGTGGCCTTAAACGTGAGACGTGAAACAAGATAGTGCGGTCAGAACATCAGTTTCAACGAGAACTGTATCTGCCGCTGCGGGATCACCGTTGATGTGATCACGCCAGCTGCGCCAGGGCCGTCGGTGATGTAATTGTCCGGCTGCACGAATACCGGATGGTTAAAAGCGTTGAAAAACTCTGCGCGGAACTCTAAATTCATACGTTCTGTGAGACTGAAGATCTTGCGCGCAGACATGTCGGTGGTCACTCCCCCCGGTCCGTTCAGAATGTTCCTTCCCGCATTTCCGAAGGTGTAACCGGTCGGCAGCGGAAACGCATTGATGTCAAACCAGACGTCCGGCGATCGCTTGTCTTTAGGCAGGTTTCCGTCGGCAATCCGGTCGGTGCGTGGTGATCCATTCGAGCCAGTGTTTGAAGGATCATAGTCCATGAGCGGCGAGAAGGGAAACCCTGTTCGCAACGTGATGATTCCGCCAACGTGCCAGCCACCCAGAATCAGATCGCCTGCGCGACTCGAATTGACATATCGCTTTCCTTTGCCGATGGGTAGTTCATAGTCAAAACTCGATACCCAGCGAAACCGGTTGTCGAAATCCGAGGGTCCTTTCTCCGATTTGAGATTGTACGAGTTCTGGGGCCAGGGGCTCGCACAGCAGATTTCCGGCTGATCGTTGATCGACTTGCCGTAGGTAAACGCACTCAAGAACAGCAATCCCGCTGACAGACGTTTCTCCGCTTTTAGCTGGAGAGCATGATAAGTGGAATTTCCGTGGTTCTCGATCGACGTGAACGGGCCGTATTGCTGATAGGGACGCCGGGACTGGACATCGCCTGGGCCAGGAGTGGGATCTTGATTGTGATCCACCAGGACCTGCAGATGTGTCCCTTTCGCCCCAACATAGGCGACCTCAAACAAAATAGCGGCCGGCAACTGCTGCTGAACGTTAAAATTCCACTCGTCCGTTACGGGCGCATGCAGCCGGGAATCGTTGCTGGTTACGCCTGCAAATTGGGCTTGACTGATGTCGAGCGGCGGAAAACCTCCGGATACCGTGAGGACCGGCGTAATGCCGTCGCCCACAAAGCTTGGCTCAAAAAAGAAAGGCAGGTTGTAGGCGAGCTGCAATGGGTCGCCTGTGCGGATCTCCTGATAGCTGAAAAACCTGCCGTAGCCCGCTCGGATTACAGTGTTGCTGTTCTTGAACGGGCTCCATGCCAGGCCGACGCGAGGAGCAAAGTCATCCTTATCGGTGGTCACCAAGCCGCGAGAGGCGCCGTTTTGGCCGGCGACGATAATCTGGCCTGTGGCAAAGTCGAAATTGCTTTGGCGATCATGCGCCTCGAAAATCGGGCTGGTGTAATCATACCTGAGCCCCAGATTCAGAGTAAGCGTGGAACTCACTTTGAAATCGTCCTGCACGAATCCGCCATACGTGTGCTGCCGGTTTCCGAAATACGTCAGCGTAGAGATGACGGATGTCGTCGGGATTCCGAGCAGCATATCCGCCAGCCCGTTTCCGCTGCCGTCGCCGGCCGAAGGGTCACTGGCCGTATATTCGCCAGTAAAAGAAAACCTGCCGCGCGGCTGCCCGACTTGAAAAAGATTGAATTGGCTGAACCGGATTTGCGGCCCGAGCTTGATGGTATGCTTCCCGCGCACCAAGCTCAGTGTGTCGCCATACTGGAACTCCTGGCTGGTGCTGAAGGTCGGTGTGTAGCCGGGCTCGCCGAGTCTCCTGTAAGGCCGCTGGGCTGAAACAGCGTAAGGCCATTAATCGTTGGATTATTGGGCACTCCCGGCACTGCCAGCCCTTCGGGCGGATAATTTTGGCCATAAGCCGGGATGTTGTCGCTGTAGTGATTCCTGTTAAACCCTGCGCGAAATTCATTGACCATTGTTGGGCTGAAGGTGAACGTGTAACCTAGAACGGCTCCGCGCGTATCTTCAAGATAATTGCCCGTTCCGTAGCTTCCGCCATCGGCAAGACCAGGAAGCGGAGGCGTTTGAAACCGAGTGCGCTCGCTCAGTGAAAACCGCGCAAATAACTGCTGGCGATTCGAGATGTTGTAGTCGCCTCGCGCATCCATCTGGTCTATGTTGTCCAGTCCGGGCGCGTTCACTACGTAATTATTGGCGAGTGCGTCCGCCTTGTTCGGCGCAGGATAGAGACCGGCCACGTTATGGGCGATCGGGTCGAACCGAGACGCCGGGATCACGTTGGCCTGTCCTGGTATCGGTAAGCCGGAGACAGGGTCAAATCCGAATCCAGTCCGCACTACCGAACCGTTCACCTGACGGGTAGAGTTCGGATCGAAGATCTCGTTTTCATAAATTGGTCGCCCGAGAACGTCGGTGCTCACCTGCGCTCCCAGAATGCCGCTGAAATCCCCGCCTATTTCGGCCGGGGTGGGTACCGTGGATATAGACGTCGTTGCCGCACGTACTCGCGTACCTTGATAATCGACAAAGAAGAAGAGCTTATTCTTTACAATCGGTCCGCCGAGCGTCCCGCCAAACTGGTTTTGCTTGAACGGAGCCTTGGGTTGATCCGTCGGCTCAAAAAAGCCGCGCGCATCAAGTGCTGAGTTGCGCAAGAACTCGAAAGCAGTGCCATGGAACCCATTCGTTCCCGATTTGATGGTGGCATTGATGACCGCCCCGCCGCTGCGGCCAAATTCAGCCGAGTAGTTGCTCGTCTGGATCTTAAATTCTTCAATCGCGTCGACGTTAGTCTTCAGAATGTTACCGGCGTTGTCATTCGAGTTGTTGTCGACGCCATCGAGCATGAAATTGTTCAGATTGCCTCGGGTCCCGTTAACCGCAAATGCCCCGCCGGCATTCCCGTTGGTGGCGCTCGTGGCGCCGTTAATTCCGCCGCCATTTTCGGTAATTTTGACGACTCCGGTGGTGAGCGTCGCAAGTTGCGTGTAATCACGGCCATTCAGAGGAAGCGCTGTGATTTTCCGGGCGTCGACCACATCGCCGAGGGCCGACGATTCCGTCTGTAACAGGGACTGTTCGGCCTGAATGTCGATGGTTTCGGTAACGGATCCAACCTGCAAGGTGAAATCGACCCGTCGACGATCCTGCACCTGAAGCACGACACCGATGTTCGATTCCTTCTTGAAACCGCGTGCCTCGACACTGACGTTATACTGGCCGACCTTTAAAGGAGTGATTACGTAGGTACCCTGTGAATCCGTTCGCGTCGATAGGGCGATGTTGGTTCCGGTATCTGTGGCCGTTACGGTCGCTCCAGCAACAATTCCGCCGCTCGAATCCTGCACGGTGCCGACGATGGTTGCTGTGTCAACCTGTGCTTTGAGTGATGCCGCGAACGGCACACACATTGTCAAGACCAGAAAAAGAACACTTCTTTTTCCCCTCATGAAACACCTCTCCCGATCAGGCTTCTGAATAGACAGCAGGTTTTGGGTGATGTTACCGAAGATTTACAATAGCTGTCAACAGAGTAGTCCGCTGTTCACGTTTTGCTGCACAACCAAGAGGCTGTCTGATCAGAGTGGCTGGATGACTGAAAGCTTGCGAACACACGGGGCGTCGAAAGCGGGTTGTCGCGGAGTTCGGTTGTTGTGTGCGGTCGTTTCGCTGGCGAGCCTGCTTTCTGCTGCGACACAGCGAGAGGTTGCGGAATGGGCAATCCGGCAGGGTGGCCGAGTCACGCTCGACCGCAATAAAACAGCGCTGGACGACGTTCTACAGTTACCGTCAGGTCCGTTCGAAATTACCGTTCTGGATTTGACAGGCACAATCATTGACCCCGGGGATTTGAAGATTGTTAGCGGGATTACCTCGCTGCGGGCTATTTTCCTTCCTGGCGGAAGCTGGACTCCTGGCTCGGACAGCCCGCTCGACGCAAACGATCAACTGAAATACCTTGCCCCTCTGAAAAATCTCGAGAGGCTCTCTTTCAGCCTCCATTTCTTGCCCACCTACAACGTGAACGATACGGGTATTGCCCGATTGTCTACCTTAGCCCAGCTAAGGGACCTATCGCTTGCGCAATCACGGGTTGAAAAGCCCAGCCTGAGACCATTCCTTCACCTTCGCTCGCTGGATCTGAACGATTCCATGTTCACCGACGACGGTATGAAGACGTTGGAGGGATCGAGAGAACTCCAGCGTTTATACCTTCGCAACACGCCTGTCACCGACGAAGGGTTGAAGTGCCTGAGCGAATTGACGCAGCTCGAAGAGCTGAACTTATACGGCACAAAGGTCACGAACGAGGGGCTGGTATCACTGCGGCGATTGACCGCAATGCGCAAGCTGAACCTGCTTGGCGCAGATATCGACGATGCGGGCGTGGATGTCCTCCGAGGTATGCCGCACCTCGAAGAACTGAATCTTTACAGGAGCCACATAACCAATTCAGGGCTGGCCAAGCTTACGGCTCTTCACGAGTTGAAAACACTCGATGTCCGTTATAGCCGCGTCACACAGAACGGGGTCAACGAGCTGATGGCGACGATTCCAAGCGCCAGGGTGGAGTTTGTCAGCACATCCGCCACTTCGGTCGGCAAGCTGGGAAATCTAACACCATCGGGCCCGGGAGTCGAGCCGATTGTCAATTGGGTGCGGGTGCTCGGAGGCAAGACAGAGCTTACTGGCGGGCAGGTTCGTAGCGTTTCACTAGAGAGAAGTTCTGTTAGCGATCGACAGCTCAGCTCGCTCAGCAGTCTGACCGGCTTGAAAACGCTTGATCTTTCGGGAACCCAGGTAGGAGATCAAGGACTTGCAGCGCTGAAGGCGCTTGACGATCTCGAGGTTCTTGTTCTCGACAATACGACCGTTTCCGACTCTGGTCTCGAGCAATTGACCAATCTGCGACGTCTTCAAACATTACGCCTGGCAGGTACGCTTGTTCATGGAAGCGGGATCAAGAGTCTGAAAGGTCTCAATTCGTTGACCGAACTCGACCTGACTAGCGCCCCGGTGAATGACGAAGGCTTGGAAAATATCGACCAGATAACGGGTCTTGAACGGTTGTTTCTTGGATACTCCGATATCAGCAATAGCGGCTTGCGGCATATCGAGAAGCTAGGGCGGCTGAAAGTACTCAGGCTCGACGGTACCGATATTGACGATGAAGGACTGCATCACCTGGCCGGACTGAATAACCTGACTGAATTGGGACTCATTAGCGGCCGCTTTTCGGATCGCGGTCTGGAAAGCCTCCGAGAGCTGCGGAATCTTCAAAGGCTGGACCTGGCGCGTACCAGTATCGGTGATGCTGGAGTTAAGGCGCTCGGTAGTCTTCCGAGCTTGCGTATCCTGAATCTGGATTACACTTCGATCGACGATAAGGCGTTAGTGGTTTTGAAGACCCTTCCCCAACTACGTGAGCTGCACCTGAACATGGCCAAGATTACGGACGCGGGGCTGCCAGATCTCAAGTCGATGGAGCAACTGCGCGTTCTGAATCTCTATCACACACTTGTTACGGAGAAGGGGTGGACGGAGCTGAAGGCCGCATTACCAAATTGCAGCATTACGTTCGAACGAGATTCCGCGCTACCGGCACGCCGGGGAAGGAGTTAAATGTGCGTTTGATGGCGATGGTTCTGGCGATCGCTCAATTGGGCGCGGCAGCCGAGGCGAGCAAGTGGATTGGCGATGCAGGCGGAGCCGTCATCCGAAATCATGAAGGGCAGATCGTAGCGGTAAATTTGCGTTCGGGCTGGGTCAGCGATTCTGACATGTCATCGCTGGCCACATTGCCCGCTCTCTCACGCCTTGACCTTTCGCTCACCCGAATCAGCGATCACGGGCTGCGTGAACTCAGAGATGCACCGGCTATCACCGATCTCAATCTCCGTTATGCAGAACTCATCACGGACGAAGGTCTGTTGGCTGTAAGGAGTTGGCATCATCTCAGGCGGCTGAATCTGCGGGGAACCAAAGTAACCGACATGACCCTGCAGCACCTGGCCGGAATGAATACGCTAGCATCTCTCGATATCGGATTCGTGCAGGTCACCGATGTCGGTCTCGACCAGCTGACCTACCTTCCGAATCTTACGGAACTGAC
The DNA here is from genome assembly GCA_963757345.1 of Terriglobia bacterium. Taxonomy (GTDB): domain Bacteria; phylum Acidobacteriota; class Terriglobia; order Bryobacterales; family Bryobacteraceae; genus Bog-105. The sequence goes on from CAVWRP010000021.1 coordinate 992,649, forward strand.
GTTAGGCGGCGATAAACTGTCCGATGTCGGATTGCAAGCGCTGCGGCAATTGACCGGGTTGACTGATCTCGATTTGGGCGGGGCACAGCGGACGGATTCGGGCCTGTGGTCGGTGAGCATCACGGATAGTGGAATGGAGGCTATTGCTTCCTTGAGAAACCTACGTCATCTGCGGCTGAATGGAACCTCCATATCAGGTCGAAGCCTCGAGAAACTGAAACAGCTGAATATGCTACAGCGTTTCGATCTGCAGGACTGCAAGCATGTGGGGGACGATGCAATTCCCACGCTGTCCTCCATCCCGTCGCTGCGCGTCATCGATTTGACCGGTACGCAGGTGACTGCCGGAGCCATTGCGGCTTTGCGCCGTGCGCGTCCGGGCTGCCGGATATTAACAGGTAGCTCCGGTGCAGGGCCGGCGGCAGACGAAACACCGCGGCCTTAGAAGTTTAAGCCAGCAGCTCTGTCATTTTCCGCGAGTAGGTTGGAAAGGTTTCGATACCGGCATTGACGATTCCATCAGCCAGAGTCACATAAACGTCCCCTACAGTAGCCGTAGTCTCGGTGTGGGTTCCTGTTGCGAGATGCTTTGCATGGCCCGCTACGATCATTCCCAGCCCGTTGTTCTTGTGGGGATTGGCCTCAGCGTGTTCATGGACGTATAGAAGGCAGCAGTGGTCGAGTAAATTGCCATCACCCTCCGGAGTCGATTTCAATCGACCCAACAGGTAAGCGAACTCTTCGACGTGCCAACGGCAGATGTCCCTCAAAATGCGCTGCCCTTCTACGCCGTCTGCGCCTGGCGCGCGCCCATCCGCATGCGTATAGTCATGGTGGCGAGCCGCGGTGTAACCGAGCCAGGGAAAGCGGCAGATGCTCTGGCACTTCGTCAGCATGTAAGAAGCTACGCGAGTCTGACGTGTAATTAACGCGCTCGCCAACAAATCGCTTTGCAGTTTGGAGATGAGCGGCCAATCCTTCATGTCTTCATATTCAGGTGGATCGATGCGGCGGTACTCGGGAGGAAGACTCGTGATGGCGCGCTCGAGATCGCGAACGGACGCGAGATATTCGTCAACGCGGGTTTGATCGTCCTTCGGCAGATCTTTCTTCAATGCTGTCGCATCTTCGCTTACTACATCCAGCACGCTTCGCTTCCGGTTGATCCATCCTTCGTCGCGACGCCCGAACAGGCGGTCGAAAAGCCGGTCGGGAAGCATTTCCGGAGGGAGCGCGCGGTCGAAGCCAGACCAGCTCATATTGCGCTGAATGCTTTCGCCAAACGACTCCTGAGCGACGCCTATTTGCAACGAACGAAAGCGGGATTCAGCACCGATCTTCGAGGCAATTACCTGATCTATGGACGGCCCGCCAGCCCCGCGCCCCGTAAACGGAGTACAGCTCATCAGGCCACTCATCGAGTTGTGATGCCCGTTTCCAGGTCCGGGCATCCCCGCCGCATAGTTGTCAACGCCGGTTATCAGATGAATATCGTTTCGGAAAGGCGCGAGCGGAGAGAGGCATGGGGTCATGCGATAGTCGGGTCCCGTTTCAGCCGGAATCCAGTACCGTTCCGGAATGCCGTTTCCGTTAAACCACAGTACGAACCGGCTCTCGATGGGCGCCTCTTTCAATTTGCCCGCAACGGTTTCCTCGGCTGCGTAGGCGGTACCCGCGGAGTTGAACATCGCAACCAGAGGCGGTACGCCGAGCCAGACGCCCGTACCGGAAGCGGTGAGACCTTTCAGCAGCTTGCGTCGTGAAATTCTACGGCGCCTGGTAATTATGTGCGACATTTACGGCTCCTTCAGGCCTGGGTTCTGCCCAGCTACGAACCAGCGAAACGATAAGTTCCTGGAAACGAAACTGCGAGCTGCGAAAATCGGCAGTCACGCGCTTAATTACAGGATAGTCGGCTGGGGTCTCCATGCGGCCCGAGACATAGCGGAAGTACTGTTTGACCATGCACTCCTGGCATTGGGGCGTCTTTACCAGGATCGCGCCCAATTCACGTGGCGATGAGAAATGGGCGTCGGGAAGTCCGGCCACTGACCCGTTTGTATCGAGGCTCAGAAGCACTTTCTTTGGCGGTTGGCGTCTCTCGCCGTGTACGGCCGAATAGAAACGGAGCTCATACTGGTCACGCCTGGCTCCGACAGCATCGAATTTCTCAAACCCGGCTCCGATAGGGTCCATCAGATTGTGGCAGCCGGCGCAATATTTATTACCTACGTGCTCGGACATCCGCTCCCGATTCGTTTGCGGATGAACTTCGGTGGAAGGCAGCAGATTTGTATTTACACCTGCGGGCGGGGGCGGAACATGCTGGCACAGAAATTGTTCGCGAACAAATAAGCCCCTGCCGGTGATGGAAGTATCGTCCGGCTTGGAGGAAAGGGAGAGAAAAAGAGTCTGTCCAAGCAAGCCCGCTCGTTCCGAGCCGGGTGGAAAAGCCACTCGTTCGAACTCCCGGGTCGGCGGAGGGATACCGTAGATGCTGGCCAGCTCCGCATTTACAAAGCTGTACTCTGCGGCAAAGGCGTCCATGAAGTTCCGATTGTTCCAGACAAGATCGGCGATAAACCTCCGTGTCTCTTCCGTCATGGCTATCGCGGTTTCGTGGGTGAATTTCGGATAACGACGGCGGTCCCGGCTGGTAGTCAAAACCCGATCGAAGCGCAGCCATTGCGATACATACTCGTCTAAAGCCTGGTGCGCGCGAGGGTCCGCAAGCATATGGCGGGCCATCTTCTCAAGTGCCTGCGGATCAGTAAGTTCGCCGCGCGCGGCCGCGCCCATTAATGCGGGATCAGGCATGCTGTCCCATAAGGCATAAGACAACCGGCTGGCAGTCGCGTATGGTTTCAACTTCGGATCGGGAGTGTCGTCGAGTCGAAACAAGAAATTGGGTGAGTCAAGCATGGCCTCGACCACAAGCCGTGCGCCGTCTGTAAATTCCGGCTCTTGTGAAAACAGGGTCGAGTACCGTGTTACTTCGCGGGCATTGAGCGGACGGCGGAAAGCTCGCAGCCCGAAGTCACGCACGAACTTGTCACGGCAGGCGATCGAAGGTCTGCAGTCAATGAGTTTATGCGGGTCGCCACCCCGAAAGGCATTGCGGGCCAGTTTTTCCGCTGCATGGCTGTAGGCTTCGGCAAGCAGCGCTGACAGATTCTGCGCATTGTATTGGTCTCTGAATCCATTTACATAGTCTTCGGACGGGAATTGATTGGCCGGTTCTGATTGATCGCCCAGCAGATCGCGAATTGTGTTGTTGTACTGGCTGTGTGTCAGGCGTCGCAGTACGACGAGAGGAGCAGCGCCGCCGGGCTGTTGTCCGGTATAGCTCAGCGCCTGGGCCAACTCCGCGCCAGAGAGCGCAGACAGCCTATCAATCCAAGATTTGAGAGCTGCCTCCTCGGGAGTACCGGGTTTGATCCGCAACCCTCCGGTATGAGGAATTCGCATGGTGGGCTTCTTCAGCAACAGCGATTCTTCCGGATGAGCGCGGTCGACCAGCCTGACCAGGGACTTGCCGAATGCTTCGACCTGATCGGGGGTGGCGTCCGGCTCCGGAAAATGCAACCTTGTCGCCGACGCGACACCGTTATCGTTGTGGCATGCGGGGCATCCAGCTTCCTTCAAGATCGGGTACAACCGGCCGATGAAGGTGTCTGTTTGCCCGAACGAAATGGCCCACGGAAGGAACAGCAGGCAAACCAATACCCGCACGGCTGGAGTATACCGCAAATCTCCTGCGAGTTTTCGCGATCCGCGTCGCTCCGGCTGGCAACGTGCTACCTCCGTTACACATGTTTGCGCGGCTCAGGGACGCACGATGGTTCCGTCTAAACGGCGATCGTTGCCGCGGCTATCCCCCGGACCTTTATACGGCCATTTTGCGGCAGCCTTCTCGTCGATGTCGACGCCCAGGCCGGGCTTGTCGTTCGAATACATGTAACCGCCCGTGATTTGCGGTGCGCCGGGAAATACTTCGCGAAGGACGTCGCTAAACAGATTTTGCTCCTGAATGCCGAAATTGATGGAGGCCAAGTCCAGATGCATATTCACGGCGTGTCCCACGGGTGAGACATTTGCCGGCCCATGCCAGGCAGTTCTCACCCCGAACATTTCACAGGTGGCGGCGATCTTGCGTGCTGAGCTTAATCCGCCGATAGCAGAGATATGGCAACGGATGAAATCGATCCACCGGTTTGCCACGAGCGGAAGCCACTCGTTGCGGTTCACGAATAATTCACCCATGGCCAGAGGCGTCGACGTCTGCGCCCGCATGGTTTGAAACCACGATACGTCTTCCGGAGCAAGCGCGTCCTCGAGGTAGAACAGGCGAAAGGGCTCAACCGCCTTGGCCAGGGTCAAAGCCTGCGTTGGCGGGACTCGTTCATGCACATCGTGAATCAGATCTACGTCAAAACCTATCTTGGTTCTGAGGTAATCGAACATCTTTATGGTGTTATTCACATAAGGCGTTGGCTCAAAAACAGGCGAAGGCGCCACTCCATTGGGCCTTGCTCTCTGGATTTCGCCTGATGTTTTGGCGCTAACACCATAGCCTGAGAACCCTGGTACGGCGAGCTGGACGCGTACGTGCCGGTAGCCGCCCACCATTGCTTTTCTGACCTGGTCTTCCAGATCAGGCAATTCTGTCGCGGCGGCGTGAGTATAAAGCGGCACCGCTGCGCGAACCCTTCCGCCCAGCAGCTTATATAACGGCAAATTCGCACGTTTCCCGCAGATATCCCAGAGCGCGCCGTCGATGCCGGAAAGTGCGTTATTGAGAGTGACGCCGCTGCGGAAATAAGACGAAACGTACGCTGATTGCCAGATGTCCTCAATGTCTTCCGGATTCTTGCCGAGAACGAATGGCTTGAGGTAATCGTTAACGGCTGAAGCGACAGCCAGAGGGCGTTCCCGATGCGTGGCGCAGCCCACTCCGTAGAGACCGGGCTCGCTCGTCATGACCTTCACAACAACAAGGTGATCGCCGCCGCCAGGCTGGGTCAAAATCGTTCTGACGTCAGTGATCTTCAGTGGGGGTAGACCCGCCGCAGCTAGTCGGGGTCTGCCTCCTAACACGCTCCCTGCGGCAAGGGAACAGAGTGCGTGCCGTCGATTCATCATGGGCGAAACATATCACAGCCGGTAACCGTTGCGGCCGGGTAGTTAAGCTCACAATGCGCAGCCCTGCGGCTCTGCCATTCGCAGCAACTCGCGGCTCGAAAAACCAGGCTGCGAGGTTTGCTTAGAAGGTGATCTTCCCTACGACGGTAATCCCGCGAGGATTGCTCGAGAAGGCAAGGTCGGGTCGATTGAAGATCTGGTTTCCGGGTGTGAGCATATTGCGAACTCCGCCGGCCTGCTCGACCGCGACCAAACTTTCAGTCCCCCCATCGACGTGATTTAAGAAGCCCCCGGTGTATTGCGGATGATTGAAGGCGTTGCTGAATTGTCCCTGGAATTCAAGCTTCACGCGTTCAGTGATCGAGAACCGTTTCAAGATCGTGAGATCGAAGTTGTTGATTGGCCTGATCGGGAGTGTGTTTCGACCGCCGTTTGGGAGCGAGCCTTGCAACGCGCGAACATACTTTGCCTTCGGGTCATTGGCCACGTAGCCGGCGATCACAGGATTTGTAAAGGTGTTCCCGCTCGCATCCGTGACCTGGTATGGGACAGCGTTACCCGATTTGTCGATTGGCGTAACATCGGTACCCGTGTTCCCAACGCCATTTGGATTGATGAATACGCGGTCCCCCCACGGGTCGGCGTTGAGATTCGAATCTTCCTGGCTTTGCACCGTCGCATACTCAGGACTTTCGTAAGTGTAGATCGGTGCAATTTCCCAATTGCCAAGCAGGTTCTTCAAGAACCAGTTGCTCCTTGATTTGAAGAAAGGAACGTCTTCAACCGCCGTCAAGGTGAGTCGATGCCTGCGATCTAACGCGGACGAGGATCGATCCGGTCGGAGATTCTGGAAATCCTGCGGACGCCGGGGCGTTAAGACTGTCGTAAAGAAATCGGCAGTACTGTCGTCGATGTTATGCGACCAGGTATACGAACCGATTATCATCAGCCCGTTCGAGAAACGCCGGTTCAATTGGAGGGCGAGCCCATGATAGGTGGAATTTCCTGTGGGAGCGTTTTCGACGATAGTGTTCGTAAAGCCGGCGTTCGCGTATACGGGCAACGTAGAGCTAAGATTCGCCAGATTACCGAAGTTATTCGTCAGCGATGAGAGCTGAGCGGCAGTCGGTTGACTGAAAAAGGTGGGAAGCGCCGTAGTCCCGTCAATCGGTGAATATTGGTTCAGCCTGTTCTGGATATCCAGGTGAACTCCCCGGGTCCCGAGGTAGCGAGCCTCAAAAGTGTAGTCGCGAGCAAAAGCGCGCTGAATCCCGAAGTTCCACTGAATCGAAGACGGCAGCTTTTGATCGGGGATAAACGCCGACGTAGCCGCGCGCGCTTCGGCGACGCTAAGGGAACCGGTGGCCGTGTTCGGAAGGATGCCTCCATTCTTCAAGAAGTTCGGGCCCAGGCCCATCGGGTTGTTAGATAACAGATCGACTGTTGTACTCAGCTGTGGAGGCAGATCCAAGATGCCGATATTGTCGTAAAGAACATCGTAGTTGATGCCGAAGCCCGCTCGAATTGATGTCTTTCCGTCATTTCCAGGCGAGTAGGCAACGCCGATTCGCGGCGCAAAATTCTTGTATTGCGGCTGCGGCTCGGTGAACGAAATTAAGCCGGGTACGCTTGCATAGTTATTCAATGTCTGTAGTCTTTCCGAATACGGAACGCTCGTGAACTCCCAGCGCAGGCCCAGATTTACGGTCAAATGCGGGTTGACCTTCCATGAGTCATTGCCATACAGATAAGTGGATATCTGATCGCTGTAATAAACGGGTGCACCAAGACTTCGCTGTGCCACGGAATCGGGGAGTTGATCGAAAAGAAATGTCGCGACCGAGTTGTACTCGTAATCACCTCGACTTCTTTGCGTGAAGGTCGCGGGCGAAATGTACTTCCTGCCGTCGAAGCCGAACGTGAGGGTGTGAGCGCCGCGTGTCCAGGTCAGATTGTCCGTGATCTGATATGTGTTCTGGATTGTAAATTGGGGCGCTTGCGGATCTGGGCCGATCGGCAATCCGTTCAGATCTGCGAATTGCAAATTCGGAAAGGCGTCGAGTCCTGGAAATTTGACGTCGGGAACCGGAAACTGCTGGTTGAATCGCATGTAACCAAGCCTCAGTTCGTTGGTGAGCGCAGACGTGAAGTTGTGGTATTCGCTTATCGTGACAAGATTATTTGTGGTCGGTAGAAGAATAAAGAAAGCGGGCAGGGTTCCGGTGGTATCGATCGTATCGACCTTGTTATACAGATATCTGCCACGTAACTGATCGCGATCCGAGATGTTGTAGTCAATTGAGGCCACGGCATAATAGGCGTCCTGATAAGAAGGGGCCGACACGGGGAACACCCCAACAGGGATGGATTGCCCGCCGACAGATATAGTTTGTCCATTCGCAGCGGGGGCCGCTGGCGCATATTGCTGCAGAACATTCAGGTTGGTTTGCGAGATCCCGGGAATGTTGGCCAGCTGCGAATACCCGGCCGCGGTTGGCGATAGTAATGCCGAGGTGGGGGTACTGGCAGCACCGGTCGGATTGTATTCGAAAGTCCCGAAGTAAAAGAGCTTGTCTTTGAGGATCGGGCCGCCGATGGTCGCTCCTAACCGGCTGGAATCATAGCGCGGATTTGTGAGGATACCTTGGTTTGCATTCGTCTGATCGACGGCATTCAGATTGCGATTTTGAAAATACTCATAGACCGATCCGTGCACACCGTTGGTGCCGCTCTTAATATTGGTGTTGAACTGACCGCCGGATGAATGACCGAATTCCGCCGAGAATTGGTTCTGCATCAGCGTGAACTCGGAAACAGCATCGTTCGGGACAAAGAGTAGAGCACCAGTGGTGCTTTTTTGGTTATTGTCGATGCCTTCGACCGTAAAGTTATTGTTATAGGGTCTCTGACCGCCGACGGAAGGGCCTTCACCGATTCCCACGCCCCCGGCGTTCGCCACGCCCGCACTCAGCAACGATAGATTGAGCACCCCGCCGGCGGCATTGCTCGCAATGGGAAGGTCCGCAGTCAGCTTTTGAGTAAAGTTGGTCTGGATCTGCGCGGTTGTAGTATCGATATTCTGTACGGCATCCGACACGTCAACGGTTGTCGATACCTTACCGATGTCCAGGGCAAAGTTTTGGGTCGCAGTCTTGTTGAGGTCAATCGAGATGCCCTTTACTGATGAAGCTGTAAAACCGGGCGCGCTAACCGCCAGATCGTATCTTCCGATATGCAGATTGTTGAATCGGTACTGGCCATTCGATCCGCTCATCTGGACAGCCCGGACTTGCGTCGATTCTTCGACCGCCTCGATCGTGGCGCCAGCGACAACCGCGCCCGTTGAGTCACTTACCAGTCCCACCAGGTCGCCGCTCGTGAGTTGCGCCAGGCAATGCGCATTCGTCATCAATAACGCGGCGCTAACGGCGAGAATACGAGTTCGTATAGGCATGTGTTTTATCGGCAGAAGAGCCCCTTGAAATAGAAGTTAGTCCGAGCTCGGAGCGAATAGTCCTAGATTGTTTCTAAAGAGAACCTAACGGGACTGAAAAAGGACAGGCAACGGCCGTCTTCTCAGCCCTTTAGCGCGTTACATCAAAGCGAGATACAGCTTACTGTGATTGCGTTTATCGCCATAACTCTCGCCGTGTAACGGTCCGGTTAGAGAGAAATTATGTCTCGTCTATTGCCAGACCGAAGCCAGCGGCAGGATAGTCCCAACCAGAGGCATAGCGGGAGATGCATGAAAAACGGCTCTTTCAACTCCGGTCAGGCGCACCTTCGTGGATAATGGCAACCACTCTCGGGGTGGTATTCGCTATCTCCACTTTGGCTCAAAATGCAAAATCACCGCCTACGTGGAATGTGATTCTGCAGCAGGCAACCGATGCCGCGCATGAAGGTTCGTTCTCACGAGCTGAAGCGTTACTGCGGGATGGTCTCAGGTCGCTCCCGGACAAACCGACTTTTGCGGCGGTTGTGCTGTGGAATCAGTTGGGCGATGTCGATCTGAATCAACAGCATCTGAGTGAGGCGGAAAAGGATTTCGAACAAGCCTTGGCCATCAACTCGAAACTGGCGATACCGAGCCCGATTGAAGAGGCAAGCTCGCTGAATGATCTGGCAACAATAGCCGGAGAGCGCCGCCAGCCGGCGAAAGCTGAGGAACTGCTTCACCAAGCGTACGGGTGCCTTGAGAAAGCACACCAGACAGAGAGCCGAACGGCGGCCCTGGTGCGAGCTAATCTCGCTTTGACACTTGAGCAGGAGGGGCGGTTCTCCGAAGCGGAGGCGGCTTACAAAGCGGCAGGGAAGATGCTCTCCCAGTCCTCCGGCGAAAACAACCTCGAGTATGCCCGAATTCTCTCCAATAGGGCCCTTCTTGAGTGGCGTGTCGGAAGATATCGGGACGCCGCCGACGATGGGAAACTGGCAATTGCAATTCAAGATAAACTGCCATTCGTCGGGAGATTTGACCGTTCTCTTACTTTGAACAATCTGGGACTGTCGCTAGGGGCCCTGGGAGATTTCGAGGCGGCTGAATCGGCCATGCTTCAAGCAGCCAGAATCGAAAAAGCCGCGCCAGTGTTGAGTGATCAGCTGGTTTCTTCTTTGAACAATCTCGCAAATCTCGAACGCAGCCGCGGCCGCCTCAAAGAGGCCACGCAATACGAAGACGAGTTGGACAAGACGCTCAGCGCCGGCATGAAGGTGGATGCCTTGACCCAATGCTCCGTTTGGAACACATTCGCCAGAGCGGCTGAGATGGAACATGATTATCGCAAGGCTGACGAGTTTTACAACAAGGCGCTCAGGCTTTTGGAGGAAGAGAGGAGGCTGAACGACACACACTATGCCGCGACGCTTTCTAACATGGCCAGCCTTGATTCCAGGCGGCGTCGATACAAGAAAGCGGAAAGTCTTTACAGGCAGGCGCTCGAAATCGATACCGCGGCCCTCGGTACGGCACACCCGGTAGTGGCTTCCGATCTATCGAACATCGCCACTCAATTGTTCTATTTGAAAAAGGCCGAAGCGTCCCTGCCGCTCTACCAGGAGGCAAAGAAGATTCAAGAGCAATCACTGGGTCCCTTCAGCTTCGAGGTAGCGCGTACCTGGCGCAATCTTGCGATCACGCACCTCTCCCTAAACCAGGTGAGCGAATCGGTTATTGCCTTTTCGCAAGCCCTTCGAGCGATCGATGTCTCTTCGGGCGGCCAAAATCCCAATCTTCCCTCGTGGCTTCGCGAATATGCCGAGGCATTGAGACGAGAGCAACATTTTGGCGAAGCTGAGGCGGCTGAAACCCGCGCCCTCGGTATTGAAGTCCGGAATACGGTTGTTCGCCAAAAAGGTCTTGCCCAGGAGCAAGGTTCGAAGAAAGATGGCTCAGTGTAGTTCTCTCGGGGCGGGCGAGGCATTGGCGTCGCGTTTCGCTACAGACGTTTTGCGCAACGGACAACCGGCTGAGTCGAAATCAGCAGTGATCGGTCGTGAAGTCAAGTAGGTGCTTCAACTTAGAAACTTGGGCGAAGTGGCCCTTGTGGTGCTTGAGTCGAGATACGACAAGCGAGCACCCACGATGCAAGATGAAGCTGGTTCGGGAAGCCTCCTCTCCGACTCCCTGTCCACAAACGGGGATCGTTCCCGCAATGGGACATGTACTTCAAAAGTTATCCGATTCGGGCCCTTCGAGCTGCGACCCGAAACGCGGGAACTGCTCAAGCTCGGGATTCGAATCAAGCTCCAGGTCAAGCCCTTTCAGGTTCTCGAAACACTGGCTGCAAGGCCGGGCGAACTTGTAACTCGTGAAGAGTTGCGCTCGAGACTGTGGCCTTCCGGCACATTCGTCGATTTCGAAAGCGGTCTGAACACCGCGATAAACCGGCTGCGCGCTGCGCTGGGGGAATCGGCCGAGCATCCTCGTTATATTGAAACGCTGCCCAGATTAGGGTACCGGTTTATCTGCCCGGTCGAGTGTGCGGTAACAAACATCGCGGCAGTTGTGGAGCGGGTCCCAGAGCCACCCAAACCGGCTCTCCCGCTTTCGGTGCCTTCTTCCAGAACGCCAACCTGGCCGCTTGCGTCTCTGCTCATCTCAGTCGCGGTACTGGGAGCGGCCCTGCTTCTTGCCCACTTTCATCCGCCTCGCCCTAATCACGCCCCTCCAGACTTCCGGCCGGTCAGTGTGCGAGGCGGCACGATCCTGTCGGCTCGCTTTCTGACAAATTCGAAATTCGTTTATTCTGCAAACCTGAACGGTGAGTACCAGACTTTTGTGTCGAGTCTCGACCAGTCGGCCCCTTATGCGCTGCCCGGCGGTGGAGTTCTGGCCTTTGCCTCTCAGAGTGGTGAACTGGCCATCTTTTCAGAAGCAGGCCGTAAACCCGGTCATCGGCTGCTGATGGGACGTTCGTCGACCACAGGCAGTCAGGAACACGTGATTGCAGAAGACGCAAGCGGGGGCGACTGGAGCCCGGATGGAAAAGGCCTGGCCTTGTCAAAGAAAGCGGGCGGCGAATCAACGCTCGAGTTCCCGGCGGGACATGTAGTGTTTCGATCACAAGGCTGGATCAATGCGGTTCGTATATCACCCTGCGGGAAAGAAATTGCTTTTCTCGAGCATCCCGTATGGGATGACGATGGAGGCCATGTTCGCATCGTGAATACGGCTGGAAAGAGCCGCGTCCTCACTCCGGACTGGAGCAGCGCAGAAGGACTCGCGTGGAGCCCTTCCGGGAATGAGGTCTGGTTCACCGCGAGCAACGAAGGATTAAGCCGCACTTTGTATTCGGTGTCTCATACGGGTCAAATTCGTCAATTATCGAAACAACCCTCCTCTTTACGGCTGCTCGATGTGTCCCGGGATGGACGCGTGCTCCTCGCTATCGATGACATGCGGATGACAATGAGGGCGGCGGCCGCTGGAACTGAAGCTGATATTTCCCAATTTGACTATTCGCACATCGATGCGATCACAAAGGACGGAAATCTCCTCTTGTTTACTGAAAGCGGCGACGCCGGCGGGCGGCATTATTCTGCTTACACCTACGACCGACGCTCTCAGGTGGCTAGACGTTTTTCTTCGGGCCGCGGCCTTTCGCTTTCACCGGACGGAAAGCAAGCGCTTACCGTTGACCCGCAGGATAGGACGTCTCTCACCCTCACCACACTGGCTTCCGGGCGCGCGACTATACTTCGAGTTCCTCGATTCAGTTACCAGTGGGCGTACTTTCTTTCTGGGAGGCGGCTTATAGTGGCTGGCGCATTTACCGGGCAGCAACTCGCAACTTTTTATCAAGACATCGGCAGCAGCACATTAGTTCCGGTACCGGGTGTGCCTTACCTGGACCACGTGGCTGTTTCGGCGGACGGGAGAAAAATTGCGGGCTGGGTGGGCCAGAAGACCGAGATCATTGACCTGACGGCGAGAACGATGCAAGATGTTCTCCCCGGTCGGTTTACACTGCCAATCGCCTGGAGTGCAGACGGAAAAAATCTATTCGTAACAACCATGGGTCACCCTGATTATTCAATCATCAAGCTCGATCCAACAACTGAACGGTCCACCTCCTGGCGCATGATCGTCCCTCAAAGAACTGATGCCTTTATGGGACTGTCGGCGGTGGTAGCGGCACCCGATGCTGACGCATACGCGTATTCGGCTGAAGTCAACCTTTCTCGTGTATACGTTGTTTCCGGCGTCGCGTAGTCGTTTGTTTACGCTAACGCTGCCTGGATGAGCCGTATCTGCTCCTCCAGGGCGTTTCGCACGCCGTTACATCTAACGCATACCAGCAGGTGCTCTTCCACCCACTCATTTTGAAAATTCGACAGCCGTTCAAGGATGTGCAGTTCCAGGAGATCGAGGTGAGGATGAGCACTTATATTCATGCCCTGAACATCGGCAGTCCGGTCGGAAACAATTAGCTCAGGCGGACTGAAGAAGTTACTAAAACGAAGCCAAGTCTGAAAGTCAGAGCGGGTGCTTGGGGTTTGGGTAAGTGGTGTAAGCACCCGCTCAATATGGGGATGTACCTATTAGAACGCAGAACCTCGAAAAAGAGTTGCCATTCTCAAAAGATTTTTCCGAGTATTTGCATTAGTTATTCACGAATAAACCAGAGCGGCTATTCGAACATTCCTTCGAACAGAACGGAACTTAGGTAACGTTCACTTGCATCTGGCAGGATTACAACAATAACCTTGCCTGCGAACTGCGGCTCGCGGGCGACCCTCGCGGCAACCACGACTGCTGCTCCGCAAGAAATACCCGATAAAATGCCCTCTTCTTTTGCCAACCGTTTTGCCATCTCAATCGACTCTTCGTTGGTAACCTGCTCGACGCGGTCCACCTGGGAAAGGTCCAGGTTTTCCGGAACGAAGCCAGCACCCAGGCCCTGGATCTTGTGAGGTCCTGGTTTGACCTCGTCGCCTTTGCGTGTTTGGGTGATCACGGGACTGGCGGTAGGCTCGACCGCGATCGACACCATTGGCCACTTCTTCTCGCCTTTGATATATCGGGAAACTCCGGTAATAGTTCCTCCCGTTCCGACGCCCGACACGAGCGCATCCACGTTTCCTTCGGTATCCTCCCAGATTTCGGGACCAGTCGTGTCGAAGTGAATACGCGGATTGGCCGGATTGCTGAACTGCTGCGGAAGGAAATAGTGTTCGGGATCGGAGGCGCGAATCTCTTCAGCCTTGGCAATTGCTCCCTTCATTCCCTTTGCTCCTTCAGTCAGGATCAGGTTTGCCCCCAGCACTTTGAGCACTTTACGACGCTCGAGCGACATAGTTTCGGGCATTGTGAGGGTGATGGGATACCCGCGAGCAGCAGCTACAAACGCCAGAGCGATTCCGGTGTTACCGCTCGTGGGCTCGACGATCTCCTTTCCCGGTTTTAGGATGCCGCGTTCTTCGGCATCCCAAATCATCGATGAACCGATACGGCACTTTACGGAGTAGGCCGGGTTTCTGCCCTCGATTTTTGCGAGAACTGTAGCCTTCGCACCATTCACGACCCGGTTCAGTTTTACCAGAGGAGTACGGCCGATACTAAACGAATTATCTTGATAGATCAAAGGAACCTCTCAGATTTCCCAGTTGGGAATGTATTTTGCGTGTCTCTCTTGCCATGAGCGCGCGATCTCGCCGAAGCTAGTCTTGTCCAGCACGTCAGACATGGCCGAATCGACGCGATTCCAGATTTCACCAAAGGGATTGTCGCTCGCATGACTCGAACCCGCGCGAAAGTTCTCGACAGCTCTCAGGACATCGCCAACGGTAATGGAATCCGGGGGGCGCGCCAGAAGATAACCGCCTTCCGCACCGCGTCGAGAATCCACGAAGCCATTCTGTTTGAGCCCTGCAAGTATAAGTTCAAGAAACTTCTGAGGGATCTTTTGGCGTTTGGCGATGTCGGCGATTTTAACCGGGGGCATGGTGACACCCCTGGAGGAGGCCAGGTATTGAGCAGACAAGTCAAAGATAGCTTTTAGTGCGTACTCGCTTTTGACCGAGATATTCATCTCTTCCCATCTCCAAGTGTAATCTCCCCAAAGTCGATAGTCGATCTGGAAATCGAGAAATGGGTACTAAGCTGCACACATACCTTATGGATAAGATAGACACTGCATGACAACAACTTCCCCTGAGACCCTGACACGGCAATTATTCGGCACAGACGGCATTCGTGGCGTGTCGGGTGAGCCACCCATGGACGCGCGAACAGCACACGCACTTGGTGTCGCGCTGGGGACATGGGCTCGCCATGCTTCGCGGAAGAACTTGGGCGGGGCTGGAGCTGAGGTAGTAATCGGCATGGATACGCGCGAAAGCGGGCGGTGGCTGGCTGAACAAGTGGCGGGAGGTCTAGCACGGGCGAATGTTTCGGCTCGTTTCGCTGGGGTTATAACAACTCCTGGAGTAGCATATCTCACCCGCACGGGGCCTTTTGTCGCAGGCGTGATGATTTCGGCATCGCACAATCCGTTCCAGGATAACGGCCTAAAGGTAATCGGCCATTCCGGATACAAGCTGCCGGATGCGGTGGAACTGGATTTGGAGCAACTCATCGGCGAGTGGCTGGGAAAGAATGGGGAAGCCACGCCGAGGGAACTGCGCGTCGACGCGTCGCTCGACAACCTATATACGGACTACCTTGCGGGGACGGTCAGCGGGAAATTTCCCTTGCGTATAACCGTCGATGCCGCGAACGGTTCTGCTGCACAAATCGCTCCGAAATTGTTTGAAAGGCTTGGACTCACGACAGATTGGATCGGCGCCTCGCCGGATGGGCGTAACATCAATCTAGATTGCGGATCCCTGCACCTCGAAGCGCTTCAGAAACGGGTTGTCGAAACGGGGTCGGATCTAGGTGTGGCGTTCGACGGGGATGCAGACCGGGCTCTTTTTGTCTCTTCTTCGGGCAAGGTTGTGGACGGAGACGCTGTGCTGTTTCTGGCGGGCTCCTTCCTTCATCGCGCTGGAAGACTTCCCGGTAGCGTAGTGGTCGCCACGGTAATGTCCAACCTCGGCTTGGAAAAGGCGCTGGAAGAGCACGGCATACAGATGCTCAGGACACCGGTTGGCGACAAGTACGTACTCGAGGAAATGTTGAAGCAGGGCGCGGCGCTCGGAGGAGAGCAATCGGGGCATGTCATCTTTTCGGAATACGCAACCACGGGTGACGGTTTGCTCACAGCGCTGCGAGTGCTCGAGATTGTTCGGGAAAGCGGCAAGTCGCTAGGCGAACTCGTCCAGGCAATCAGAAATTTTCCGCAGAAGCTGGTAAACGTGCGGGTGAAGCACAAGCGGCCGTTGGCGGAGTTGGACACGGTCCAGAGCGAGATCGCAGCGGCCGAGCATGAATTTGCGGCGACCGGCAGAGTGGTCGTACGATTTTCAGGCACAGAACCGCTGGCACGGGTCATGATCGAAGCAGAATCCGCCGAAGCGGTTGAAGAGTGGACCGTGCGAATCGCCAAGGCAATTCAAGCAGAACTGGGCGCTGCTTAGGCGGCGTGCTAGACTTTTAATCCGAGCCGGTTTCCCCCATCCGGCCGTTCTCCCCCGCTGCTGTCCTGCAGATCAGGGCCACAGGCAAGCATGGAACGAGCTGCGCGGTTAATCAAGAAGAACCAACTTTCCGGCGAAATTTTTACGGACGACGACCTGGCGCGTGCGATCTGGCCGGCCGCTGTGGGAAAAGCTATTGCAGCACACACTTCGCGCCTCAGACTGGTGCGTGACAAGCTGATTGTCGAAGTCGAGGACGCAATTTGGCAAAGACAGCTGTTTTCGCTTACCGGCCAAATCGTGGGCCAAATCAGGAAAGTAACAGGCAGCGACATCGTCCGCGATATCGAGTTCAGGATCGTAGTGCCACGAAGGCAGGCAATGCGCGCGACGTCCGCCCGCGAGTCGTCTGACGAGGCCGAGGGAATCCAAGACCCCGTGCTAAAGAAGGTATATCAACTCGCACGCAAGAAGGCTACCGCTTGAAATTAACAGAAGAGCAGGTCCGCTACGTCTCGGATCTCGCCAATCTATCGCTGACCGAAAGCGAGGTCGTCCGCATGTCTCAAGACCTCGGCCAGATCCTGACGCACATCGAACAGCTGAATGAACTCGACACAACCAATGTCAAGCCGATGGCGCAGGTGCTTTACGATGCCGACGAGACTGCAACTTTGCGCGAGGATATACCCCACACGTCCCTGAGTAACCGGGAGGCCTTGGAGAACTCAGCTGCCAGCGGCAGCGGGTATTACAAAGTGCCGCGAGTAATCGAGCGATGAAGGGGAACGGCGAACTTTCGTCGCTGACGATTTCCGGGATTAGCGCAGGGTTGGCCCATAAAAAGTTCAGCGCAAAGGAACTGGCGGAAACGGCTGTCAAGCACGCTGAGGAAGAGAACGCGCGAACAAATGCGTTTTTGACGTTTTCTCTGGAGCGCGCTCTAGCGACCGCGGCACGAGTCGACGAGGCGGTAGCGAAGGGCAGTTACGCTGGAGCCTTGGCGGGCGTCCCGATGGGAGTAAAAGACGTCATCGTCACAAAGGGTCTGCGGACAACCTGCGGTTCGCGACTTTTAGAGAGGTACGTACCGCCTTACGACGCGACAGCAGTGGTCCGGTTGGAAGAGGAAGGCGCGCTGGTCATCGGGAAATGCAATTGCGACGAATTTGCCATGGGATCGTCAAATGAAAACTCGGCGTTCGGCCCGGTGCACAACCCGAGAGCGCTCGAAAGGGTCCCGGGTGGATCGAGCGGCGGTTCGGCATCGGCGGTGGCACAAGGCAGCGCTGTCGCATCACTCGGCTCGGACACGGGTGGATCGATCCGGCAGCCGGCGAGCTTCTGTGGGGTTGTGGGTGTGACTCCGACCTACGGGCGAGTGTCGCGCTACGGCCTGGCGGCCTTCGCGAGTTCGCTCGACCATGTTGGTCCACTTGCCCGAACTGTAGAGGACGCCGCCACCGTTCTGCAGGTCATTGCGGGGCGCGACGATCAGGACTCAA
Source organism: Terriglobia bacterium (assembly GCA_963757345.1). Taxonomy (GTDB): domain Bacteria; phylum Acidobacteriota; class Terriglobia; order Bryobacterales; family Bryobacteraceae; genus Bog-105. The sequence goes on from CAVWRP010000021.1 coordinate 1,010,318, forward strand.
CATCGGCCTTTGCGCCAGTGGATGCTTATCTGGAAATGCTGACCGAGCCGGTACGCGGTCTGAAACTCGGTCTTCCGAAAGAATACTTCGAAGGATTGAGCTCGGAGACCGGCGACGCGGTTGAGGCGGCAATCCGAGAACTGGAGAAGCTTGGGTGCCAGGTGCGCGAAATCAGCCTGCCCCATACCAGATACGCTTTGTCCTGCTATTACATCATCGCGACGGCGGAAGCGAGCTCCAACCTGGCACGCTATGACGGCGTTCGTTACACCAACCGGCAAGAGGGAGCAACGCTCACGGACATGTACCGTAACACCCGAGGACAAGGTTTTGGCGCAGAAGTGAAGCGCCGCATCATGCTCGGTACCTACGTGCTTAGTGCTGGTTATTATGATGCTTATTATCTGAAGGCGCAGAAGGTTCGCACACTCATCGCACAGGATTTCAGTAATGCTTTTCGGGAGGTGGATGCAATCGTTGCGCCTGTCTCGCCGTTTCCCGCGTTCAAAATCGGCGAAAAGATCGACGATCCCCTGGCGATGTACCTTTCGGATGTATACACGCTGACGGGAGACCTGGCGGGTGTGCCGTGTATGTCCGTTCCATGTGGCGAGACGCAGGATAAGCTGCCGATTGGGTTGCAGATCTTCGCCAAGCATTTCGACGAAGCAACTATGTTCCGCGTGGCTTATAACTACGAGCAGGCCGTCTGGCAGTAAACATATCTCAGGAATTGACTTCAGGCATGATCCGGATCGGTCCGGCGGGGTGGGCGTACAAGGACTGGTGGGGCATCGTGTATCCCAAGCAGCGACCCCGCGGCTTCCACGAGATCTCTTTCCTGGCTCAGTACTTCGATGTCATTGAGATCAACACATCGTTTTACGGACCATTCACCGCAAAGAGCGCGACAGCCTGGCTAAGGCGAATAGAAGCGAATCCGCGCTTTCGCTTTACGGCAAAGTGTTGGCGAGGATTTACTCACGACCGTAATGCTACCCAGGCCGATGAAATGGTGTTTAGAGACGGATTGGCGCCGCTGGTCGAGGCTGGGAAACTTGGAGTACTTCTATTACAGTTCCCCTGGTCGTTTCGGAACAGCGAGGAAAACCGCGAATACGTGGCAAGGCTGCGGGCACGGTTTGGCGAATACCCGGTGGTGCTCGAAGTTCGCCATGCAAGCTGGAGTGACTCAGGCGTTCTGGACTTTTTGGCGCAATTGGATATTGGATTATGCAATATCGATCAGCCGCTCTTCAAGAAATCCGTTTTGCCGGGCGCCATTACGACCTCAGCCGTAGGTTACATCCGGCTTCACGGACGCAACTACAAGTCCTGGTTTACGGAAAACAAGCATGTTGGCGAAAGATACGACTATTTGTATTCACCGGAAGAACTCGAGCCGTGGATCGATCGCGTCAAAGTGGTCGAGCGCGCCGCCGAGGAGACCTATGTAGTGACGAATAACCACTACCTCGGCAAGGGTATTGTGAATGCGTTAGAGATCCGGTCCATTCTCAGCGGCGAGCCCATCCCGGGGCCGGAGAGCTTAGAGGACCGATATCCAGAGCTAAAGGATTTCTTACGAAGAGAAGAGGGAGATCAACTGCGGTTGGAGTAGGAGAACTCCAACCGCAAGAAGTTCGAAGGGGTTAGCGGGGGGATACCGCACCTATAAAGGTGCCGTAACCGAAACTATAGCTGGCAGAGGTCGGAGCATAGCCAGCAAAAATCCAGGCTCTTACCTGAGCTGTAGTCAATTGACCGGCGGCAAGCTGTGAGAACATCCATTCTCCATTGCCCGTGCCGCCAAAGGCAGCATCGTATTTGAACGGATCACGCAGAGATGGGTCTGCAAATGCGGGATTCACACCATCTATATCGCCGTAAGCGGAAGAATTAGGATGCGGTGTTTGCGACGTGTTCCGGAAATAAGTGCCGCCGTACTCTCTGTACTTAGCCGAGGAACAATCAAACGTAGCATTATGATGCACTCCTACGGCGGGACTTCCATCCGGAGAATACGTGGATTGGGAAGGGGTCTTGTTGTTGTCGTTAACACATGAGTCCCACTTCATGATGAGATTGTTCCGGGCTTTCTGATTGGTAACCCCAAATCCGCTTTCTCCAAATTGTGCGCCGATGGTGCCGGTGCCATGAGCCCCGACGATGGTGTTGTTGTCCAGGATCGAGTTGTTTGTCCAGTTGTAATCAAAGAACCCCATATTGTATGGGCAGGTCGGAGTCGTACCGGTGAGATGGAGAATGTTGTAGGTAATGATCGGAGCCATTCCACCGATCATGATGATGCCCTGGTCACGGCAGGTATCCCAATCTTCCGACAGGAAGCTCTGGGTGACGAGGATCTGAGTAGAGCGATCAGCATTCGGCGGACGCAGTTGGACGGTCTCGTAATTCCCGGTAGAAACGAGGCCACGGATCACGGTTTTCGTGTCAGATGCTACCGTGCTGCGAATGCTAACGCAAGGCACCGAGCCAAGCGATCCGGCATTGTTCAGACATAGATTATTTGCGATAGTCGCATTACCTGTTCCCTGTGACCCCGCAACCGACTGATACAGCCCTCTCTTGTAGGTTCCTCCCTGCACGTGAACGTCTTGGATCACAGGAGAGAAGCCAACGTCGTAGCTGTAAATGTAGAAGCCAGCGCCATCGGTGTGACGGTCAGTGTCGTTGGTGATTGTCAGGCTTCGAAACCCGGCATTCGTCAGAACGATCGAACCAAGATCCATAGCGGTTCCGTGTTCCGATTGGTTATTTGTCCAGGTAAGCGATGATTGCACAATGCTGGTGGTGCCACCGTACAGCAGGCGATAGTAATGGGAAATTATGCAGTTGTTAACTACAACGTTCAGTGTGGGCAAACTAGCAGTGGCAAACACCAGTCCTGAATAGCCGTTGGCGCCGATGGAAGAACCGAGATTCTGAATAGAACAATTCTGAAGTGTAAAGTCGGACGGATGATTGCCGTACACCTGGTTGCGAGTGTAAATCGGAGAAGTTCCGTCGGGCGTCACGAAACTGATATTAGATAGATTGACGCGACCACCATTGCCGGTCTGAACAATCCCGAACATGGTTGCGCACTTGCCGGGGTTGCCCACCACGCCACCGCACGATGCTCCTACCGGATCGTTGCCATAGGAACCGATGGACAGAGTATGAGGACGTCCGTCGGAGATGAGGGAGCCCCCATTAATGACGATTCCATAAACGCCATTTAGCCAGTCCGTATTAAGAACAACTGGACCCTTGATGACGGCTTGTTGATTCTGGCCAGGGACTTGGCCGCCAACCCAGGTGGAAGGGCTGGTAGCCGAACCCCCTGCAGTCGTTGAGCTGATTTGTTGCTGTGCGAATAAGATCGGTACTGCGAAAAGAGGACATACCGCGAATGAAATAAGTCTCTTCATGTGTAAATTCAGAACGCGCGGCAATGCGTACGTTCGTAATCTAAGAAGTGGCGACTTTGAGTCTTTGCTCTCGGATAAACCGTTTCATAGCCCGGACATGCTCAACCGAAGTGATAGATCTTTTTCGGTTGACCCTAGCGCTGTGTGGCGCGGTTGAGAGTCTTCGTTGTAGTCAGGAAAGGTTGTGCGGAAGACGCCTTAGCTCGGGCGGCGGCTTAAGGCAAGTTGTTGTACCCGGCGCTGTCCTTGACACCTATGGGTATCGCTGTCGGCGTACCAGAGCCTGCCTAAACAGATTCACTTGTGGGCGATGAATCACTTAACGTTATCGAAACTGGCCGAACGTTCCAGATGTCCTTGCAGTATTCCTGAACGGCACGATCCGACGAGAAGTAGCCCATGCGGGCAGTATTAAGAATGGATTTGCGAGTCCAATTCTCCTTGTCGCGGAAGAGGAAGTCAATGTTGTCTTGGCACTTCAAGATAAGATTCAAGTCGGCTGAAAGCATATATGGGTCCTGGTAACGAAGGTTGTCGAGTAACGGTTTAAACATTTCCCGATCACCCCGCGAGAATGCCCCCGAGGCGAGCGCTTCGATAACTCCCTGGAGTTCTTCACTCGCGCGATAGTAGCGTTGGGGATCGTAGCCACTAGCTTTGAGAGCCTGCACTTCAGAGGCAGTCAAGCCGAAAAGGAAGAAATTTTCAGGACCAATGGCATCTCTAATTTCGACATTCGCGCCGTCCAGGGTGCCCACAGTTAGAGCCCCGTTCATCGCAAATTTCGTATTTCCGGTACCGGATGCCTCTTTGCCGGCAAGCGAAATCTGCTCCCATAAATCAGCCGACGGATAGACCCTCTGCCCAAAGGTGACGTTGTAATCTGGCAAAAACACGACGCGGAGACGGCCGCGGACATCCCGATCATCGTTCACCACTTCGGCAACCGAGTTGATCAATTTGATAATGAGTTGGCGAAATAGTAGCCCGGCGCGGCTTTTCCGCCAAACAGGAAAGTGCGCGGCGTAATCTCGGCTGCAGGAGCACGTTTCAAGCGATTGTAAAGCGCCACGATATGAAGAACCTTCAGATGTTGGCGTTTGTACTCGTGGACGCGCTTTACCATGTCGAACAGCGATGACTGATCGACGATCGCACCGGTCTTTTTCTCGATGTAATCGACCAGGTCGGCCTTTACCGCATGTTGGACTTTTTGCCACTCAGCATGGAACTGCGGATCATCGGCAAAGGTCTCCAGTCCGCGAAGTTGATCGAGCTGGGCAATCCAGCCATCGCGGATTTTCAATGAAATGAGAGCCGTGAGCCGCGGATTTGCAAGCGCTAACCACCGCCTCGGTGTAACGCCATTCGTCTTGTTGCTAAAGCGCTCCGGGTACATTTTAAAAAAATCGGGAAGCAGGTCCTTCTTGACCAACTCCGTATGCAAAGCCGCCACACCATTGATGGCATGGCTGCCGACCGTTGCCAGGTGAGCCATGCGTACGTAACGCTCGCCGGTTTCATCGATAAGCGACATGCGACGACGACGCTCCTCGTCATGAGGGAAGCGCTCGGCTACTGACTGCAAGAAGCCCTGATTGATCTCATAGATGATCTCGAGGTGTCGCGGCAGCAGCCGATTGAAGAGATCGAGCGACCACTTCTCCAGCGCTTCGGGCAGCAGCGTGTGGTTCGTGTAACCATGCACCTTTTGCGTGATTTGCCAGGCCTGATCCCAATCCATCCGGTATTCGTCAACCAGAAGGCGCATGAGCTCCGCAATGCTGACAGATGCATGCGTATCGTTCAGTTGGATTGCCCATTTTCCGGCGAACTCTTCCGGGGACTTGCCTTGACGCAGGTGTAAGCGGAGCAGATCCTGCAGAGAGGCGGACACGAAAAAGAATTGCTGTTCGAGCCGCAGTTCCTTTTCTTGCAGTTCCTGGTCATTCGGGTAGAGAATCTTGGAGATATTTTCCGACTGCATCTTGTCGCGCACCGAGCCAAAGTAGTCTCCCGTGTTGAAGGCATCGAAATTGAAGGATTCGATCGCTTCTGCCTTCCAGAGCCGCAGGGTGTTAGCCGTATTCGTTTTGTAGCCCAGTATCGGGGTATCGTAAGGGACAGCCTTAAGGACGCGGGCCGGCGTCCACCTCTTGCGCCAGTGTCCGGTGTCGTCGACGTAGGATTTCAGTATGCCCTCCGAATCCTATCTGCACGTATGACTCGGGTCTCGCGATCTCCCAGGGATTGCCCCATTGGAGCCATTTGTCAGTGCTTTCTACCTGCCAGCCATCGCGAATGATTTGATCGAAAATCCCATATTCGTAGCGAATTCCATAACCGATCGCAGGAATCTCCAATGTCGCCAATGAATCCATATAACAGGCTGCGAGCCGTCCGAGGCCTCCGTTTCCTAGACCGGGCTCTCTTCCTCCTCGAGAATTTACTCGAAATCGAGGCCGAGCTCTTTAACGGCGCTTTTTGTTTGCGATTCGATCTGGAGATTGAGCAGATTGTTGCCGAGATGTGGGCCTAAGAGATATTCGCAGAAAAGTAGGCAACGACCCGCACGTCGTCATTCAGATACGTTCTGACGGTATCTACCCAGCGCTGCAGCAGACGATCGCGTATGGCTGACGCAATGGCAAGATAGTAGTCGAGCGTGGTCGCAGTAGTGGGAAGCTGACCTTGCTCATAAGTCAAGTTGTCGATAAAAGCTCGCTTAAGGGCTTGTACGCTGAGGCCGACTCGGATATGTTCCCTTTTGAGGGCATCGGTGACGCCGCCCGATCCTGGTGTCATTTTTTGACTCCGAGGGCAGGGTAAGCGATCAAAGAACGGAAAACAATAGGGCGTCGCAGAGTTACGCTGGTCATCTTATTCATGCCTCAAGATATTTGAGGGTTCAGCGAAAGAAGCCCGGATTGCCGGCAATAGGCTTGCCGCTAATGCAACCATAACCAGAATTGCGCCTACCGTGGCATAAACCGCCACATCGTTCGACTCGGTTCCGAACAGAAGGCTGCTGGTGGCGTGCGCGGCAGCGAATCCCGCGATGAGCCCTATCGGCGCTCCGATCAGAGCCGGTTTTATTCCCTGCCAGACCACCAACCGGAGAAGCTCGCCTTGAGTAGCGCCCAAAGCCATGCGAACACCCATTTCGGTTCTGCGCTGTTTGACCGAATAGGCAATCACACTATAGACACCAAGTGACGCAAGCGTGACGGCAAGTGCAGCGAATGATCCGACGACCCAAGTCTGAACTTTACGCCAAAGCAACTGCTTTTCGAGGATTTGGTTCATGGAGCGCGGGAGGAACACGGCGATTGCCGGATCGACCTTTCCCACCTCTGCGCGAATGGGTGTCACGAAGCGCGCCGGGTCGCCATTCACGCGCACAGCCATCCCGAGCCAGGGTGCGTCCAGCATGATGAGGGGAAAGAAGACCTGCGGCTCAGCTTTCTTCTCGATGGCGGTCTGCGGAACGTCGGCAACGACGCCGACGATTTCGCGCCAATTCAACTGCCCTACAACAGTCGATATCCGCTTGCCCAGGGGATCCTGTCCGGGCAAAAGCTTGTGAACCAGCGCCTGGTTCACTATAGCCACGGGCCGACTGTTATCGTGATCCGAAAAATCTTTGCCCGAGACGAGGCGGATCTTAAGAGTTTCGAAATAGCGGGGCGAAATATCGGCGAGTAAAGCATAGGGCGCGCCCCAGAATTGACGCGGGTGGGGCTGGCCTTCCACAACTACGCCTGCGCCAGCGGCGGTTCCGGTGAGAGGCAGGTCGGAAGTAACGGCCGCGGAAGTAACGCCGGATAGCCCACGAACGCGCTGCAGCACCTCGCTGATCATGGCCAGTGTGGTTTCCGCCGGGCGATATCGAACCGCCGGCAATGAGAAATAGACGGTCAGCAGATGATCAACGGTGAACGACGGATCAATTCGCGAAGCCTTCGCAAAACTCTTGGTCAGCAGGCCGCATTCGATGAGAAGGGCGACGGCCAGCGCCGTTTGGAAAGAGACAAAAAATCGCCGTAACTTTTGATTAGATTTCGACTCGGTTGTCCGTGTGCCTCCTTCTCTCAACGAATCATTAAGATTGATGGCGCGAACGCGAAAAACAGGAGTGATGGCGGAGCCCAAACCGGTAAAAATGCCCAGCAGCAACCCAAAGAAGAGTACCCGCCAATCGACGGTCGTCTCTTCGAGGCGAGGGATGGTTGTGAGGGGAAGTCTGGTCACTACACGAACAACGCCGAATGCCAGCATGATGCCCGCAAGCGCGGCGGAAACAGAAAGCAGAAGGCTTTCGGCAAGAACCTCGCGGCAGAGTTGCAGGCGCGTAGCACCTACCGCGATACGAAGAGCCATTTCGCGCTGTCGGGACCAGCCACGCACCAAATTGATGTTGGCTACGTTACCGCACGCGATGAGCAAGACGCACAGCACTGCGGCAAGCAGCACAAGCAGAGCGGCACGAGCGTTCGTCTGCGACGATCCTATGCCCTCGCCACTCAAAGAATCTCGCAGACCCATTGCCTTCGCCCCGACGTTCTTGTTTTCTTTCGGAAAAGCCTTGGCGAGCGACGCGCTAAACGCCGAGAGCTCCGCATTGGCTTGCGATAGGGACACGCCCGGCGCAAGACGGGCGAAGACTGCGTAGCCGTGATAGCCTCGCCGATTTTCCAGAGCGGAAGGAACAACCTGCAGCGGGAGAAAAATATCGCGATGACCGAGCAGCGTGAAGTCTCGCGGCATAACGCCAACAATCGCATGGCTGCGCCCGTCCATCAGCACCTTGCGGCCGATCACCTGTCCTCCTCCGAAGTGGCTCTGCCAGAAGGACCAGCTCAATATAGCTCGGCCGTCACGCCCAGCCTGGTTTTCTTCGGGAAGAAAGTTTCTCCCCTGCAAAACTGTTACGCCGAGGAGCGGCAGCAGATTCCACTCGGTTTCAACAGTGATGACCCGCTCCGGTGTTGAACCCGCTAAGGTAGCTTGCGAGGTGGTACAGATTGCGAGGTCCGAAAAAGATCGGAGCTGACGTTTCCAGTCGAGGTAATCGGCCATACTGACGTCGTCCTGCGGACTCCGGGAGTCTGTGGCGAAAATCCGCTTCAGGGTGTCTTCGTCGCGCACGGGCAGTGGCCGCAGCATAATGCCATTGACCAGGCTGAAGATAGTCGTTGCGCCGCCGATACCGAGGGCAAGAACAACAAAAATCGCGACTGTTGTTCCGGGGTCTTTTCGGGCCTGACGCGCGGCAACCCGGAAATCATCGAACATTAAAGGAAAATACTCCGAAAAGCCCAAAACGAGTGTAACAGCCCTAAATGAATACAGCCGCGAACGGCGGCTCTCGCCATTGCGTATGTACTGGTATTTTTACGCGAGAACAAACGGACCGGGTTGCGGATTTTGCTTACATGGTGGCGTGGATTCCACCGCTGCTGCTATTGTACGTGTTAATTGGAAGGGGGCGGATCGCGTAGCTTCGGGACACCCCTGGATATTCGCAAGTGACGTTATCAGTCATGGCTTGGCGGATTCGGGCGATGTCGTTCGAGTGGTAGATCCCAAAGGGCGGAGTATCGGAATGGCGCACTTCAGTTCTGCCTCGCAGATTGCGCTACGGTTACTCAGCAATCATGTCGAACCTATCGACGCGGGATTTTTGCGGCGAAGGCTCGAGAAGGCGTACCGGCATCGTCAGAAGGTGGTCGAGAATTCGAACGCCTACCGGCTGGTACACGCAGAAGGCGATCTGCTGCCGGGATTGGTGGTCGACCGTTACGGAGACTGGCTCGCTATACAGTTACTCGATCAGGGAATGAACCGGATTAGTGACTCCATAATTGCTGCCCTGGTTGAGTTGCTGAATCCGAAAGGAATTGTTGCGAGAAATGACGCCGCGGCAAGAGCGAAAGAGGATTTGCCGCAGAACGTTGCGGTTCTGATGGGAGAAATTCCCGAGCCTGTGGAGATCCGGATGAACGGCCTGGTACTCAAGGCAGATCTTCTGAAAGGGCAAAAGACGGGTGTCTTTTTAGATCAGCGAGAAAATTACCTGGCGGCGAAACGGTTTGCGCGCGGGCGAGCACTCGATTGCTTCACCGGCAGCGGCGGGTTCGCATTGCACCTTGCGAAGGCGTGCGAGTCGGTGGAGGCGGTGGACGGTTCGGCGGCGGCACTGGCGGCACTCGACGCCAACAAGAAAGCAAATGGCATCGATAATATAGCGGCCGTGAAGGCGGACGCGCTTGAATATCTTCCCGGCTTGGTGAGCGCGCGCCGCAATTTCGATTTCGTGGTGGTCGATCCACCGGCGTTTACCAAATCCCGCAGTGCCGTTGAGGGCGCCGCTCGTGGATACAAAGAAATCAATCTGCGCGCGCTGAGGTTGCTTCAAAGCGGCGGCATTCTTGTGAGCTGCTCCTGTTCTCATCACATGCCCGAATCGCATCTACTGGAACTCATCGCGAGCGCAGCGCTGGATTGTGGAAAAACGTTACGCGTCCTCGAACGGCGAACGCAAGCGCGCGACCATCCGATACTCTTGACCGTGCCCGAGACGCACTATTTGAAGTGTCTGATTTTTGAGGTACTCTGAGCTGATTTAGAGCACGACCCGAATGTCACCATCACGCTTGGTAACGCGTTGGTGATCGAGGTATTCGAGAAGCGGGATCGCGTGTTTGCGGGAAATTTTAGTCCACTCTTTGAATTCAGGCACTGAAAAGCGGCGGCCTTTATGGCGAGCCAGCGAGTTCCGAATGTGTGCCAGAACGTCAGCATGGAAGACAAGGGATTCGGAGACCCGTACGAGCCTGCCAGCCTTTATAAGTTGCTCAAGTAAGGCGCGATCGTCTTTACTGCCCAAGCTCGCCGCCTTCACGACGTCCATTGCATTCAAGGGTTGGTAGCCGGCTTCACGGAACGCTTGTTCGAGACGAGCCAGGGCCGCTGATTCCTGCTGGCTTACTTGCGGTTTGTGATTGACGAGTGAGACCAGATCGCCGTTAATCTTGATTGCGGCGAAGCCGCCAAAAACAATACTCGCGAGCGCGGGTTCCAAACCGAGGCGTGCTTGGACGACAGGCGCTCCAGACAGAGAAGGATGCTGAAGGTGGAAGGCGCCGAGCCAGTGAATCAGCTTCTGGCGGTTATCGGTCAGCCACGCCTTTGAGATCACCCGGCGGTCGTTGTCGACCAGCAGCAGCCGAGACGCCTGAGCGAGCGATTCCTTGAGCGTATGGGCGGGACGCCCGGTCAACTGAACCAGCTCTTCCAACTTGCGCCCCCGGGCTTTCTCTTCGACGAGTAGTTCTATCCGGCCCGCGAGGTCTGATGCAAGCAGGTACTGCAAACGCACAACGGCTTTTGGGCGAGCGATTCGCCTTCGGGGAAAGGCATCCACCACGAAGCCCCCGCCGATTGTTTGCGAAGGCGATGGCCGCCGGAGAACGAAGCGATCGCCCGGCAAGGCGAGAAGAGGCTCTGAGAGATTGAGTTGAATCAACCCCTTTGAACCTGATGAGAGAGTGGCGACACGAGACGGAATTTCGGAAGCGCCCAGATGAAGTAAGACATTCTCGCGCTGCCCGGGAATTTCCGCATCCGGCAGCCATTCGACAGACGCTTGGATGACTTGGCTGCTTCGAAGAAGCCCGGGAGGGGAAAGCACGTCGCCCCGGCTGATGCTTGTGTGTTCGATACCACTGAGGTTCACCGCCGTTCGCTGTCCGGCCATTGCCGCGGCTACAGTTTTGCCGTGAACTTGCAATCCGCGGACGCGAGCCTCCCTAAGGGAGGGCTGCAGTTGAACGGTGTCTCCGACGCGCATGGTACCGCTCCAGAGCGTGCCCGTCACCACCGTACCGAATCCTTTGAGCGCAAAACTCCGATCCACCGGCAAACGCATCAGGCCGGCCGTCTCGCGCCGATCGGCTGTCTGGGAGAGACTTTCGAGCGCCCGAGCGAGTTCGGCAAGCCCTCTACCCGTGATGGCGCTAACGGGGATCACGGGGGCCGTCGCGAGGAACGAATTTACGCACAGGTGGTCGATTTCCGCCCGGGCGCCGGCGAGCGTCTCCTCTGACGCGATGTCACATTTTGTGAGAGCAATGACGCCGCGCTTCACGCCCAGAAGGCGGCAAATTTCGAAGTGTTCCCTGGTCTGAGGTTTGACTGACTCATTGGCAGCGACGATGAGTAAGATTGCTTCGACGCCTCCTGCTCCGGCGAGCATGTTCTTGATGAATCGCTCGTGACCCGGTACGTCAACAAAACTGATTTCATTGCCGGATGGCAGCGTGAGATGCGCAAAACCCAAGTCGATCGATATACCACGCCGCTTTTCTTCCGCAAGACGATCGGTATCGATACCGGTAAGCGCTCTGACCAGCGATGTCTTGCCGTGATCAATATGACCTGCTGTCCCGACTACGATGTGACGGGCAGGGTTAAGATGACTATCTGACATGCAGACGCAATTATTTTTATCGTCTCATCCGAGGATAGGATCACGCGAACACCGGTAGGCCGTTTCGAAGAGTTAAGGCGTCGTCACGCCGCAGCAGAGCAAGGCGGCGGGGCGGAAAGGCGCGCCAAGCAGCACCGGGAGGGTAAACTTTCCGCACGCGAACGCATCGAGCTGTTGCTAGATGAAGGGACGTTCGAAGAACTCGACAAGCTTGTGCGACACCGTTCGCACAACTTTGGCATGCATCACAACATCGTGGATGGGGACGGCTTTGTCACCGGTCACGGACAGATTCATGGCCGTGCGGTATTTGTTTTTGCCCAGGACTTCACCGTCTTTGGAGGATCGCTGTCAGAGGCCAATGCGCAGAAGATCGTAAAGCTGATGGAGCTGGCTTTGAAAACGGGCGCACCGATTATTGGCCTGAACGATTCTGGTGGCGCGCGTATACAGGAAGGCGTGGTTTCGCTGGCCGGTTATGCGGATATTTTTCTGAGGAACACGCTGGCGAGCGGAGTCGTCCCGCAGATTTCGGCCATCATGGGACCGTGCGCAGGAGGAGCCGTTTACTCACCGGCTCTCACAGATTTCGTTTTCATGGTTCAGGGCACAAGCCACATGTTCGTAACCGGGCCGGACGTGATTAAAACCGTCACGCACGAGGACGTCTCAAAAGAGGAGTTGGGCGGTGCCATGACGCACAACGCGACGAGCGGAGTGGCCCACTTTCTTGCGGCCGGCGACGAAGAGTGTTTGCAGAAGCTGCGAGAGCTACTGACCTTTCTGCCGCAAAACAACCTGGATGGTGTACCACGCGTTTCGACCCGCGATCCGGATGATCGCGGAGATCGCGAACTCGACACACTGATTCCCGCGGAGTCCAATAAGCCTTACGACATGAAAGAGATCCTTCGGCACGTGGTGGACGATCGAAACTTCTTTGAAGTAGCGGAACATTTTGCGCGCAATATGGTGATCGGGTTTGGCCGAATGGCAGGAGAGACCGTGGGCATTGTCGCGAACCAGCCGGCGCACCTGGCCGGCTGCCTGGATATTGATTCTTCTACCAAAGCCGCTCGGTTCGTACGCTTTTGTGACGCTTTCGGAATACCGATACTGACCTTCGAAGACGTACCGGGATTTCTTCCCGGAACAGCACAGGAGTTTGGAGGCATCATCCGGCACGGTGCGAAATTGCTCTACGCGTTTGCGGAGGCCACCGTACCGAAGATTACGGTGATTACGCGTAAGGCATACGGCGGCGCGTATTGCGTGATGGGGTCGAAGCATCTGCGAACCGATATCAACTTTGCCTATCCAACGGCGGAGATCGCCGTGATGGGTCCGGAAGGTGCCGTCAATATCTTATACAGGCGCGAACTCGAAGAATCGGCTGATCCCGAGGGGAGCCGCCGTACCAGGATAGAGGAGTATCGGGAGAGATTCGCTAATCCGTTCGTGGCGGCTGAGCGCGGCTATATTGACGATGTCATCGAGCCGCATGAGACGCGAGTACGAGTGATTCGCGCCCTAAGAATGCTCGCCAACAAGGCCGATACAATGCCGCGCAAGAAGCACGGCAACATCCCGCTTTAGGGATTCGGCGACCCAGGATTTGGCGGCACAGGTTCGGCAGGCAGCCTGGAATCCGGAAAGCCGCGCACCACATGGAAGGTTCGACTCCACCGGGTACGTGTAAAGAAATGTTCGCCGAGATCGACAAAGTGCGTGATTACCGACTCAGCAGATGCGCCGGTAAGCTCCTCGGTGGACGCCCGGTAAGACCAGTAGACGAAAACCGGCTTGCCAATAATGTTCTCTCGCGGAACAAAGCCCCAGAAGCGGCTGTCGGAGGAGTTGTCTCGGTTGTCACCCATGGCGAAATAACTGTTGGGAGGCACAACGAGTTCCCCGCTGCTGACGTTGTGGTCGAGCATCTGGCGCTGAAGTTCAACTGCCTGATCCTCCTTTACTGGACGGCAGCAAGGGTTTGGGAAGTTATCGAGTTCGGGATCGTAAGCGTATTTGTGGTACACGTACGGCTCGTTAAGTCTGACGCCGTTTCGAAATACCAGGCCATTCGTAATTTTCAATCGGTCGCCTGGAGCGCCAATCAGGCGTTTCACCAAGGTCTGGCTGAGATCCGGGGGATAGCGAAAAACGATAATGTCTCCGTGTTTTGGCTCCTGATAGGGCAATACATATTTGGAAAGGGAACCCGCCGGGGCGTAGGCCAATTTATCCACAATCAGGTGGTCGCCCACGAGCAGCGTATCCTCCATTGATCCCGACGGAATCACATAGGGCTGAGCTACAGTTGCGGTACCGAACAAAAGCAGGAGAATGGTCCCAGCCCATTCTGCGATGCTATTGCGCACCGGCCTCAATGATGGAGCCTTTTTGGAAGCGGACATGCGGTCTCGTTTCATGGTAACGTCCGGTACACATCCGATCGAAGAAGGGCTGGCCTACTTCTTTCCCAGGGCAAACACAAAATATTGGGCGGGAACTTCGCCTACGTTCTTTAAGCCGTGCTCGTCGTTCGAATGGATGTAGATAACCGAGCCTGGGCCGGCGATGGTTGTTTTTCCGGCGATAGTCACCTCGAGCGAGCCGGTTTGGATAAGCATCATCTCTTCGTCCACATGGTGATGGGGCGGGTGAGGCATTTGGCCGGGGGGCATCGTCGTGATGTGCAGATCGATGGGAAATTTGCTGTGCGTTGCTCCGGTGAACACTTGACGGAATTCGGCGCCGGTTTTGGGATCAGTGTTGACAGGAAGGCTTTCAAACTTGTAAACGGCCGAAGGCAGGATGTTGGGTTTGGCAGCCTCCAGTATTTGTGCGGTAAGGAGTGGTAAGAGCAAATTGAGGTCTCTGCGTGTGAAGTCCATAAATTCTCCATTTGAGTTTGTACCGCTTTGCATTGCGATACCAGGCCTATTTTTCCTTGAGAGCGAATTGGGAGAGACGCCGATTGAATTCGTCCAGCATTTTCGGAATGGCGCGGTAATAAATGAACTGGCCCTGACGACGAGAGTCGACCAGCCCGGCGTCGCTGAGGACGCGGAGATGATGCGAAACGGACGGCCCGCCGACGCTTTGCATGGAACAGATGTCGCCGCAGTTTACTTCTTCGGCTTTCGCGATTGTCTCGTATACCTGGAGACGGGTTTCATCCGACAGCGCCTTTGCGATCTTAGCGATTTGCTTCAATTTCATGACGGATTCTAGTACGAGGCACGATTGGAGAAGAGATCGGCTGAAAGATTTGTCATCGGAATATAGCGCGTGTGATATTCGCGCCAGTCCGCTTCACGTTTTCGATAGGTAGGATCGTCCTCGAGAGCGGTGGCTTTCCCGGTATATGCTTTCATCGAATGATTCGGCAGAGGGAGGAGCGTGCTGGACTGCTCGAAGCTGTAATCGCCTTCCTTGATCCAGCCATCTCCGCTCAGAACGTAGTCACGTACCCAATTACCCTGAGCGGGACGCGGCGGCTCGAAACGCATACGCAGTTCGTCGCCGCTGGCCGCAATGACGTAGCGATCATCACTTGCCTCGAGGAGCGGCTGAACATCCCCGTAGCGTGTATAGAAGCCTTCAATGGGATGCCATCGGTTCCCGCTTGCTTCGACGTTTTGATACTGAGGAATCTCTGGAGCGCGTGGATTTGGATTCGGAATTACCGAGAAGCCGCGATGCTGAAGACTGGCGCTTTGCAAAGTCAAAGGATATTGACGCATCCCGCCAGATGAAGGCACGGCCCACTGCAGTCGATCCCAGTACAGTTCAAGATTCGTGCAGAGACGAAACCGACGGGCGACACCCGGTTCGAAAATTCCTGAGAGATCGATCACGACAGTCTTCTCACGTCCGGCGGGAACGCCAAGGTTCTTGCGAACCGTCTTCCAGTTCCTTTCAGCGGTCGGCACTTCAATAGAGAGATCTTCGGGTTTCGAATGCTTTCCCTGATTTACGGCGATCAGAATGGCTTCATCCCAGGGATGGAGCCAGCCGTCACCGATCAGGTATAGAGGTCCATGGGCGGGCGCGTCAGAAGGAAGTTCAAGCTCCACCCAGTGTTTTTCAGTGATGCCCTGATAGACTCCCGGGAGAAATGTATCAACATATTTGGAATCGTGCTTTTCTATGATGGCCCTAAGATCGTTGCCGCGTTCATCATGGGCGGAGGCGAATGCGTGCGGTGGATTTACCAGGTAGGTCCGCAAGGCAACGGGCGGCGTGGCGACACGCTCATCTACAAGAAGCTCAGTACCGGCCGGATGATCGATCGCCGTGAGAGCGTACCGATCGATGAAATAGCTCTCCCAATATTCGTCGGTGAGACGCAGATCCAAACTGCCCTCGCGAGCCTTCAGGTCGGTCCCAGATATTTTGAACCATTCCTCGGTGCGGTCTGTTCTCTCGACCTTGGCGTCGGCGTCGTGCGACCCAAGGGCTGCGGACATCGGCGCGACGTCTTTCAGGAATTTCATCTCACAGCCGTTCCACGTGAAGAGGAAAGGACACGAGCCTTTAAGGCGCTGCTCGGCGAGTAGAACCTGATTGGGCTTGGGATCAAATTCTGTCTGGATCAACCCGTTCGGCCACTCGATGCGAACAAATTGAGCGGCAGGACGATCTCCTAAACCGAAATGAAGAAGAGGAGACGCGATGATTTGCGTTTGAGTGAGCAATTGTGACCGAATCTGCATTTCGCCACCAATGCCAAACGAATTGATGCGCTGGTCGCCGCTCGTGGTGGCAGCTTTGGGCCGGATATCCTGCCAGTTGTAAGGCTTGGTTCCGTGGTTGACGAGTCGGGTTGCGCTCCCTTGTGAGGACATGCCGATTACGTCGATGCGGCCGTCCGAAGTTTCCATCAGGTTTCCAACAAGCGGCAACAAAGGGCTGGTTAACGCGGTAAATCCATGCGCAGTGGCTAAAAAGGGTTGGCCATTAACCAGCAGGTCGAGCGCGCCGTTATTGTCGAAGTCGGCTATTTCGATACTCGGTTGCTCAGCCGTTTTCGCGGAGACAAGCTTGGCGACTGTCCAATTCTTGCCATCGCTCCGATCCGATAGCTGAGTGACCTGGCCCTGATCATCGAGCGTCAGGAAATCAGTCACGCCATCGCCGTCGATGTCCGCCGCGGCAAGGCTTAAAAGATGGCCGTTAAGTTCAGCGGCGGTGGTGCGGGAATGATATTCGCCGAGACGTTCATTTGTAAACAGTTTCAGGCGGCCAGTGCGATCGAGTATCGCGACATCGGGGTCTCCATCGCCATCGATATCGGCGCTGGCGAAATCAGTCAGGCCGTCGACTCCGTCAAAAGGGCGAATGACGGCAAACGTGCCGTCGCCGTTATTGCGAAGTACGAGAGGTGGTCCCTCGATGATTCCGAGGACAATATCGAGATCGCCATCGAGATCGATGTCGAAGGCCCAAGCCCCGTTGTAGCGTCCATTCAAGATTGACGCGGGGAGAGCAGTTTTGGCAGTTATGTCTGTGAAGCGTTGCGGCGTGTCTTGCTCGTAAAAGCGTAATCCCGCGGCGGTGGCCACAACAAGATCGTTTTTGAAGTCGTAATTCAAGTCGATCGCCAATAGAGAGTGGCGGGGGAGCAGGGCCGTTGCGGGTGAATTCGTCCTCGGGAGTGGAAGCCTGACGTTCGCGCCAACATAGAGCGCATTTTCGGCGACACACACAGGTTGCGCGCCTTGCTGATCATTTGGCACAAAAGTTCCAATCCATTCGATCCGGTTCTTAGCGGAACAACCCGGCAACGGCTGCGCTTCGAAATGGAGAGCTGTGTCTGCCTCGCTCGGCTCGGAACTGGGAGAAGGCAGGCGGAAGAACTTGAGGAAGGGTTCGCCTGCTACTGTGGCGGGAGTCTTGACTTCATCGAGACTATGGCGGTAAGCAGGCAGGCTGATGAGAACGTTGCGCAAGAATTGAGCCTGCATGGCGGCGGGACGGACGTTATCAGCGGCCGCTTGTGTTTCGAGAAGGTTCAATCTTTGAGTGGCTGCGTCTGGCAGGAACGAAGCGCTGCGCTTGAGCCCGGCAATCGCCTTACGAAGACCGGCCGGATCGTTCCGCTTAGCGGAAAGACGGATGACATCGACCAGGACGGCGAGATTATCAGGTCTCTTCGCGAGAAGTTGTTCGAGTATCTGCTGCGCCTTGGCATCACTGTCGGGCGCAGGCTGACGTTCTGTTTCCTGCGCGAGGCTGTAGAGCGCCTTCAGGTTTGATGGATCGAGTGCAAGGGCTCTCTGAAAATGAGACAGGGTTTCTGCGGTATGCCCGCGCCGGCTCTCGATGACTCCGAGCAGAGCTTCGATACGGCTGTCATCCGGGATGAGCGATTGCGCTTTCTGGACGCTCTGAAACGCTTGTTCAAAGTTTTGCTGTCGAAACTGCAGCAGTCCCAAATCGGCCCAACCGGCCGGCTCCCCAGGGGCGATTGTGGTAGCCTCCGTCAAACCTTGCCGGGCGTGTACATCTTCGCCGGATTGCAAGGCGCTGAGACCCAGGTAGAACGCAGCGCATAGACTGCGATATTGGTCAGATCCCACTGCCGGAAGGCCAGACGGGGCATGCCGGCAAGCCACTCCTATTAGAAGGACCACGAGACCCGAAAGGCTAACCTTGCGCGCGTACGACACCCGGTTGGGTCCTCGAACGAGATTGTGCATCCATTACCCGTTTGATTCGCCGCTGCCCACTTTGAGCACGGCCAAGAAGGCTTCCTGCGGAATCTCGACTCGACCGACACGTTTCATGCGCCGTTTGCCTTCCTTTTGCTTCTCGAGCAGTTTGCGCTTGCGGCTGATGTCGCCGCCGTAACACTTGGCGAGCACATTCTTGCGCATGGCCGAGATGGTTTCGCGCGAGATGATCTTGTTCCCGATAGCAGCCTGAAGAGCAACTTCGAACATCTGGCGCGGAATGAGCTTGCGAAGACGTTCGATGAGAGCCTTGCCGCGTTCGTATGCGAAATCGCGATGCACGATCATCGAAAGTGCGTCGACGGGCTCGCCCGCAACCAGGACATCCAGCTTGACCATGGGTGAGATACGGTGGCCGGAGAGGTGGTAGTCGAGCGAAGCGTAACCACGAGAGGCAGATTTCAGGCGGTCATAAAAATCAAGAACGATTTCGTTCAGCGGAAGTTCGTAGAGCAACAGGACGCGGCCACCAGCAATGTATTCAAATTTCTTCTGAACGCCACGTTTCTCTTCAACCAGCTTCAGGATCTCGCCGATATAATCTTCACGCGTGATCACGGTGGCGTCGATGATCGGTTCTTCGATCTGCTGAATGTTGGACGGATCGGGAAATTTTTGCGGGTTATCGACTTCGATCACCTCACCCGCAGTCGTTGTGACGCGATACCGGACGCCCGGCGCCGTAGTGATCAAGTCAATTTGAAATTCCCGTTCGAGCCGTTCCTGGATGATTTCGAGGTGCAGCAGGCCAAGGAAGCCACAGCGGAATCCGAAGCCGAGAGCTGCTGAGTGCTCGGGCTCGAAGTTGAAGGCGCTATCGTTGAGGCGCAGCTTTTCGAGTGCGTCCCGCAGGAGGCCGTGCTCGTGTGATTCGACGGGGTAGAGCCCGGCGAAGACCATCGGCTTAATCTCCTGGAAACCGGGCAACGGTTCGTCGGCCGGATTGGCGTCATCCATTATCGTGTCGCCGATTTTGGCATCGGAAACGGTTTTGATATTGGCAAAAACGAACCCTGCTTCGCCCGCGGTCAATTCGTCGGAGGGAACCGGCTTGGGTGATTGGAAGCCCAGGCCTTCGACCTCATGGGAGCTGCCATTCGAGAAGAGACGTACCTTTTGCCCTTTCCGCAAGACGCCATCGACAATACGCGTCAGGATGATTACTCCGCGATACGGATCGAACCAGGAATCGAAAATGAGCGCACGTAGCGGTGCCGCAGGATCGCCCTTCGGAGGGGGAATGCGCCTCACGACCGCCTCCAGAATTTCTTTGATTCCGATGCCGTTTTTGGCGCTGGCGAGAACGGCTTCAGAAGCATCAAGTCCGATGACTTGCTCGATTTGTTCTCGGATACGCTCGGGCTCGGCTGAAGGCAGATCGATCTTATTTATGACGGGAATGATCTCGAGATTGTGATTAATGGCGAGATAGGTGTTGGCCAGCGTTTGCGCCTCTACGCCTTGAGACGCGTCCACGATGAGAAGAGTCCCTTCGCACGCCTGCAGGCTTCGCGAGACCTCATAGCTGAAATCCACATGGCCGGGTGTATCGATTAGGTTCAGCTCGTAGAGATTTCCATCGTCAGCGTTGTAGTTGAGGCGGACGGCGTGCGCTTTGATGGTGATCCCTCGTTCGCGCTCGAGGTCCATGCTGTCGAGGACCTGATCCATCATCTCGCGTTGGGAAAGTGCGCCGGTGTACTCAAGGAGACGGTCAGCGAGCGTAGATTTCCCATGATCGATGTGCGCAATGATAGAGAAATTGCGTATGAAGCGAGGGTCCATGGGTGCGCTAAACTGAGGGAGTTACACTGAATTATCCCACAGCAAGCACCCGCTGTTCGTGTGTGCGCGTGGCGGTTTCATGCCCATTCGAACGCTAGAAGGATCTCTCGACGCGCGCCATCTGCGCATCGGAATAGTGGTAAGCCGCTTTAATGAGTTCATCACAGAGCAGTTAACGAAAGGCGCGCTGGACAAGCTAGCGGAGCGTGGCTGCTCGCTGGAGAATATACAAGTAGTGAAGGTACCCGGGGCGTGGGAGTTGCCGCTTGTCGCCAAACGACTAGCTTCTCGGGGATGCCACGCAGTGATTGCGCTAGGGGCAGTTGTGCGAGGAGACACGCCGCACTTTGATTACGTGGCGGGCAGAGCGTCGGAAGGGCTCAGTCGCGTAAGTCTGGAAACCGGTGTTCCCATTGCCTTTGGAGTGCTGACAACCGACAACATGCAGCAGGCCATGGATCGTGCCGGTGGAAAGAGCGGTAACAAGGGAGCCGAGGCGGCCGACGTGGCAGTCGAGCTGGCGAATCTCTTGCAACAGTTGAACGAGGTCGGATAATCGTGGCGGCCCGGCACCGATCGAGAAAGCGAGCACTGCAGATCTTGTTCGAATGGGACATGCGCGGCGAGTCGATCGATGCGGCGATCCAACATTATTACGACACTCTTTATTCAGAAGAGAGCGAGAGCAAGCCGAAACCGGATAGGTTTATGGAAGAGCTGGCGCGAGGAACCGTTACAAAAGCCGCGGAGATCGATAAAACGATCGAGGAAAAGTCGGAACACTGGCGCCTGGAGCGAATGCCGGTAGTGGATCGAAATATACTCCGGCTTGCGATTTATGAACTAAGCTCGAGTGCGATCGCTGCACCTATTATCATCGACGAGGCTCTGGAACTGGCCAGACAGTTTTCGGGCGACGATTCGATTTCCTTTATTAACGGGATTTTGGATGCAGTGCGCCGTCAGACGCTGGCGGCGGGTAGCGCATGATGGGTTCCTCCACGGCGCGATCGACTTGCCGCTGCTATTCCTCCTCGCCGGATTGCGAGAACCGCTGGACGTCAGCTGGCGTGTCCAGGTCCACTAATACGCCAGCATCCTGAACAGGTACTCTAATGATTCCCTGGGCGTGACCGCCGAAAATAGCGCGGCAGCCAACATCTCCGCTCAGCTCGGCCAATTCTCCAAAAACGGAGCGATCCAATAAGACAGGATTCCCGCGAACAGCGTTATAAGTTGGAATGACTATTTCGGGTTTCTTGCTGCCATATTCGTCGATGAGCAGGTCAATGGTCTCGGGTTTCAAAAAAGGTTGGTCGGCGAGCACGATCAGCGCGGCTGCAGCATCCAATCTCACGCTCGACAGTCCGGTTCGAAGCGAGCTTGCCATCCCTTCGCCATAAGAGTTGTTGATTACGATTCTGGCGCCTTTGAGACTAATGCTTTTTTGAATAAGCTCGGCCGAATGACCCAGTACGACAATAATTTCGTCCACCCGGGACTCGAGTAAGGTCACCAGCGCGCGTTCGAGCATCGTTCTTCCGCCGATGCGCACCAGGGGTTTCACGGTACCCATTCGCGTAGACGATCCGGCGGCAAGCACAATTGCCGAGATGCCAGAGACTGTCTGTTTCATCGCGTAGAGACAGAGAGTGGGGAAGCTGCCATCCTGTTATTTTTGACTTTTTCCGCCGAGCCATTTCGAGCGAACTTCGTTTTTTGCTAAAAGCAACGGCGAGCCGGCTTATTTGCCAATGCAGAATTTCGAAAAGATGTGATTGAGGATGTCGTCCGCGGTGGTGGCTCCGGTAACCGCATCTATTGGTTTGAGCGCGGCATAGAGATCGAGCAGGATCATCTCGTGCGGAATTTGATACTCGACAGCGCGGCTTGCATTTTCGAGGGCTTCGAGGCTTTCGCGAAGTAGGGCTTCGTGGCGAATATTCGTGAGTGTCCCGCTCTCAGGTGAGGCGATCCCCTCGGGTGCGAGGCGTTGAAGGATCGCCCTGCGGAGCTCTGCGAAACCTTCGCCGGTATGTGCGGATACCGGAAGTATCTCTTTGATATCACCCGCCCCGATGCCGAGATCGCACTTATTACCTGCCACGATGGGACGGCGGTCGCGCAGCTTGGCGAGAAGCGAGCGGTCCTCCTCGCCCAGTTCCTGCGAAATATCGATGACGAGCAAAGTGAGATCAGCATCGGCCATTGCACCGTAACTGCGCTCGATGCCGAGGGTCTCAACCAGATCCCCCGAGGTGCGAATGCCGGCCGTATCGACGAGCTTGACCGGAATGCCTTCGAAAGCGGTAGTCTCGGCTATGAGGTCACGCGTAGTTCCGGGAATAGCAGTCACGATCGCGCGATCCTGTTCGAGTAGCCGGTTGAACAGACTGCTCTTGCCCACATTGGGACGCCCTGCGATGGCAAGTGTAAAGCCCTGATAGACGAGTTTGCCGCTCGCGAAGCTTTGAACGAGAGTGCGAACGCCGTTTTTAATCGCATCAAGACGCCGCAAGATTTCCTCGGCGGGCGCGACGGAAATATCGTCTTCGGCGAAATCTATGCCGGCTTCAAGCAGAGCGATGAGCTCGAGTAGTTGTTGTTTGACAGGGCGGATGCGACGGGAGACCGAACCCTCGAGCTGCTGTGCCGCCACCCGGGCCTGATAAAGAGTAGTAGCATCGATGAGATCACGCACAGCCTCAGCTTGAGGGAGATCAAGCCGGCCGTTTAGGTAGGCACGCAGCGTGAACTCACCGGGCTCCGCAAGTCGCGTCCCCGCCCGCACGGCCGATTCCACACAAGCCGCAAGAACAACCGGCGCGCCGTGGCATGAGATTTCAATCACGTCCTCCCCGGTATAGGAACGCGGTGTCGCGAAATAGCTGACAATTACCCGGTCAATCGCGTGCCCGCTTTCGTCGGTCAACTCCGCAAGCTGGCTGGCCCACGACGCCCAGACGGGGGAGTCGCGAAAACGAAGAATGCGTTCGGCTATCGGACACGCTTGAGAACCCGAAATGCGGATTATGCCGAGACCGCCACGACCGAGAGGTGTCGAGAGAGCGACGATGCTATCGCGAGCGTTCACCAGCGGGGCTAACGAGGACCGCGAGGACCGCGATCGCCCCCATGTGGACGGCCTCTACCTGGACCGAACCCACCGCGCCTGCCCTCAACTCGATCTCCCGGCCCTCTTCCATGGCCGCCCTGGAACGGTCCCCGCGGCGGAGCGGGGGGAGCCGGGGGAGTCGGCATGTCGGCGGGAACTACGACCACCGCACGAGCTGGTCCGACTCCAACGCTCTCGCTGCGCAGATCCTTTTCTTCGCGGAGAGCAAGGTGAATAACCCGGCGCTCTCGACTGGTCATAGGATTGAAGTGAAACGGAATGCGGGTCCGCTTAACCTTTTCTGCCGCGGCCAGAGCACTCATGCGCAGCTCTTCCACGCGCAGCAGGCGATAGTCATTGGCATCGAATGAGATGAGAGAATGATCCTCGAGAGGGAGGCGGATAGCTTCCATCGAAAGGTGCTCGAGCGCTAACAAAAGTTCGGCGCGGTTCGCAAGAAGCAACTCGACGTCATCACCGGAAAAAACGACTGTTACCTCGGGATTTTCCACTTCGGGATGGGGATTCTCTGGAGAGCGCAGTTCGTAGGAAACCTCAAACCCCGCGCGATTCAGAAGCGGCGTCAGGAAGTGCTCGACTCTAGGCCGCAGTGATTCGATTGTATATTTCATGCGGTCTATTTCTTGACAGTCTTCTTGACCGGGGCTTTGCCGGCGACAGGAGCAGGCGGTGTAGGAGCAGGCATAAATCTGTTAATCACAAGCTGCTGCGCGATTCCCACTACGTTGCCGGTCAACCAATATAGTACAAGTCCGGCGGATGCCGAGTAGAACATGAACCCGAATATCAACGGCATGAACATCATCATTTTCTGCTGATTAGGGTCTACACCGGCTGCTGGTGTGAGCCTCTGCGTGAAGAACTGGGTAGCGATGAGAATAATCGGCAAAAGGTGGATCGGAAGCGTTTCCGGTGAAGAGAGATCGGGTACCCAGAGCCACGGAGCGTGGCGAAGTTCGATCGCGATGGATAGGACTCGATAAAACGCATAGAAGAACGGAAGCTGAACGACTAACGGTAGGCAACCCCCCACCGGATTCACGCCTTCACGTTTGTAGAGTTCCATGACCTCCTGATTTTGTTCCGCCTTCTTTGGGTCACGCATGCCTATGTTCTTGTACTTGGCATTTATCGCCTGTATCTGCGGCTGCAACTTCTGCATTTTGCGGGCGGACTTAAGACTCGAGAGGCGGAAGGGAAAGAGCGCCAGGTTGATGATCAGAGTCACCAGGATGATGGCCCAACCATAATTGAAGGTCCAGTGATCCTTCACATAGTTAAGCCACATGAAGAGAGGCTTTGCGATGATTCCAAAGAATCCCCAGTCGATGATTTGCGAAAGCTTGGGATTGACCTGCTTCAGGATGTCGATGTCCTTGGGCCCGACAAATAACGAGAGATCATTTTGAGGACCGGTTGATAGCCCTACACCGACATAGGGAACCGGTTTTTCCTGGCCGGCAGCCTTTACGGGATCGGAGTAAGTTCGAACTTCTAGTGGCGAGTTGTCGATGGGTAGCGCGACAGCCGCGAAGAAATTGTCTTCAAGCCCGGCAAAGGTATAGTTGCCAGAATCGGAAACAGGCCCGTTTTTCGTGTCTTTGATTGTCTTGGTGACAAGCTTTCCAGCCGCCGCGTCATAACGGACGGTGTGTTCCATCGCAGCGGCATTGCCAACCTTCTGATCGCCGAAACCCCCGCGCCACATCAGCAGAGCAGGCACAGGGACGCCGTTGGCAATCACACTCGATTTGATCTGAGATAAGTAGCTATCCGTTGCAAAGGAGAAGGATTTGTGGATCGAGGTCTTGCCGTCGGAATAGGCGTAGTCGACACTGAGACCATCGGCTGAGGGATTCACTTTGTACAGAACGGTGTTCGGATCGAAAGCCGGCTTTTGGCCCGTAATTTCGAGTGAGAAGGGAAGCGGCACTTCACCGGTGCCATTCGCGATAACTTCGAGCGGCTTGCCGGCATTATCGCGGTACTGCGTTAGAACCCAACTTTTGGCAAGACCCCCGCGGTTTGTGAAGACAATGTGATAGAGCGAGCTATCGATTGCGGTCAAGGTTTCTGATGAAGCCCGGATCTCGCCAGGGGCCGTAGCTTCGGCCGTCGCCAGAGAGGTGGTGGGGGCGGTGATGGGCTTTTCCACAACCTGGGCAGCCTGCTGTTGATCACTCGCTGGCTTGACCGGTTTGGATCCGGGGGCTGGTTTAAACAGGTACTGAGAAACGAGCAGCACGACCATCATCAGGCCGAGCGCAAGCGGGAGGCGTTTCTCTAAAGAAGGCGGTTCGGGTGACGCGCCTCCTGGGCTATTGGGCATAAGAAGATCTCAAATCTATTTTCTCTTGGTGGTACGGAGCGCAGAACCTTTCCGTTCAAAGAACCGGGTCGTAACCACCTTCGTGGAATGGATGACAGCGAGCCAGGCGTTTCAAACCCATCCAGGCACCCTTCATCGCGCCGTATTTCGCGACTGCGGCAAGCATATATTCCGAACAGGTAGGATAGTAGCGGCAGGCTGACGGCAGGAACGGTGAAATAACAAGTTTGTAGCCGCGCAAAATGCCAACTAAGATTGACTGCATCGTGCAAAGATCCGGCTGACTTCCCGACTCAGCTCGTCAAAAGAGCCCTCAAGCACGGCGCGCCTGGGATTGAAGACAATGGCCCAGCTCTCGGGAAGCTGACTCAGCTGGGAACGGACCGCCTCGCGCATGCGACGGCGCAAACGATTACGCGTGACAGCCTTACCGAGCGCGCGTGGGACGGTAAAACCGAAGCGGGACGGAGTGGCCGGATCAACAAGTCGTAGACAAAAAGCCGAAAAGTATCGACTGGTCATTCGAGCACCAGAATCATAGACCTTTCGAAACTCCGACGACCGGACTACCCGGTTTGTTCTAGAGAGAGACAGCTGACACTAACCAAGTTCGGAAGTAGCTCACTTGGCTTCGCGAAGAGCTAACTCATCACTGACCGTTAGTTTGTGGCGTCCTTTCGCGCGGCGGCGGGCTAGGACGGCACGGCCGTCGGCGGTTTTCATACGGACGCGAAAGCCGTGGGTTTTGGCGCGTTTGCGGTTATTGGGCTGAAAAGTACGTTTGGGCATTGCCGGATTCTTTTAGATGCTATTTAAGTGGCGAAAGCAAGGCTATAAGCAGGATGCTAGACACAATTCTGCTCGCTTCCATAATCCCTTAGTATAACCAACACTCATGTGGCCGATGGCTGCGGATACCCCGACTTTTCGTCACGCGACGGAATGTAAACAGATTTACACTTCAAGGTGCTCGAGTTATAGGCAGAGATTTACAATCCTCCCGAAACACTAACCCTCCGTTAGTGAAACTTATTTATGCTCGCGTGAACTTATTTGTACCCACGTCGAGGATATTGTTCCGAAATGGCGGCAATGAAAATTAGAAGTTCGAATCTGGGTATTTTTTTTGTGGGGCTGGTTGGTATGTTCGCGGCGAGCAGCCCGCTATCGGCTCGTTCGGCTTGCGTGAGACCAGGCGGTGGGCCTGGATGTTATTCCAGCATCTCGAGTGCCATCGCATCAATGGTGCGTTTTGAAACTGTCAGGGTTATGGCCGGGGTGTATAAGGAGTCGATAGTCATCAACAAGCCGATAGCGGTCATAGCCGACGACGGCGCGATAATCGACGCCACCGGTCGTCCTTACGGTTTTTTCGTAAACGGTCTCACGACGCCTGGGCTAAAGGACGTGCTCATCTCAGGCTTTACGGTTGAGAATGCCAATTTTGAGGGGATCCTGGTTGCGAATGCGTCAGCCGTAACCGTCTCGTTCAACCATGTGTTGAATAACAACAAAGCACTCACTAATGGCACGTGTCCCGGTCTGCCGGTTTGGGAGACAAATGAGCAGCAGGATTGCGGAGAAGGTATTCATCTGCTGGGCTCCGATCACGTGATTGTTTCCTACAATACGTCTGAAGGCAATTCCGGCGGGATTCTTTTGAGTGACGACACGGGAGCCACTCACGACAACCTGGTCAGTGGAAACACGGTGCGTGATAACCCATGGGCGTGCGGAATTACCATGGCTTCTCATCAGGCCTATCAGCCGATCGCAGATTCAGCGGTTCCGCTAGGTGTTTTTCACAACACGATCTATGGAAATTCTTCGATACGAAACGGTTTGAGCAACGGGGGCGGCGCTGGTGTTGGTATTTTCGGGTCAGTATCAGGCGCGAAAAGCTACGGCAATGTTGTTGTCAACAATGTACTGACCGCAAATAGCTTGCCAGGCGTGGCGATGCACGCCCACGTTGCGGGCCAGGATTTAAGCAACAACATGATCGTGGCAAATACGATTTCTGATAACGGGCCCGATTTCGGAGACGCCGTCACCAGCGGGGCGGCAGGAATCAACATTTTCGGCGCGGGCTCACTGATCGGCGCAGGCCCGACGAATGGAACGATTGTTGCCGGAAACTCGATTCAAAACGAGGAATTCGATGTTGTAAACAATTCGTCCTCGGCATTACTGGTGCATCTCAATAACCTGCTCGGAGGTCAAACGGGACTCGCGAACCTGAAAGTGGGATACATAGTAGGAGCGGGAGTGGTAGATGCAACTGCGAACTGGTGGGGCTGCTCGAGCGGACCACGCGCTCAGGGTTGCTCCGGTACGACACGCGTGAACATATTTCCAATACCGGCTTTGACGAGCCCCGCGCCAGCGCCTTGATCTAAACTTCACTGGTTGAGATCGCCCCAGGGCGACCTCAACTACTTGGCCGTTGCGAGCGCTTTAGCGGCGTCTCTGTGTTTCTCCAGAGTGGGCAAAGTCTGAGTAGCGTAGGCCTTGATGTCGGCATTCGTCCCATCTGTCGACTCCTTGGTGTATGCCGCCAGAGCAGCCTGATGACCCGCAGCCATGGTCTGAATGTACTTATGATCGAAGGCTTTTCCGTGCAGCTTTTCGAACGGAGCGATCATTTTCTCGTGCTTGGCATCAAGCCCTTTTGGAACGGTGAGCCCGGCCTTGGTGGCCGCTGCTGAGAGCGCTTTGTAGTCGTCGGTATGATCCGTCACGAGCATCTGGGCGAAATCTTTGACGCCTTGAGATGCGGCCTGTTCGGCTGCCAGCTGGCCCAAGTGGGCCTCAGTCATGTCAGTCTGGGCTGCGGCGTCGACGAACGCCTGATCGCCCGTCGCAGTTGCTCCGGCCTGTCCGAAACATTGAAGAGAAAGAACCGCGCAGCCGAACAAGCCTGCAAGAATCGATTTCATTTGAAAACTTCCTCCCTTGCTGTAGACGACCTTTTGCCTTAATCGCTACCTGTACATCTTACGCAAAACGTTTCCGGCCATTGTTCCGCGATTGACACTCGATATCCTACAGGTGTCGAGGCGGCGTGAGCCGCCTGTGACACCGACGCCGAATCGCATCTGAACCGTGCCCGTCAAAGTTCACCCCGAGATACAGCCCAAATGGCAGCTCCAGCTCCATGCCTGGAAGCGACGTCTCATCCTGCTGCTCCGCAGGCGTGACGTCCGCATCGGATTGGGCGTAATAGGAGCTTGCTGCCTGACCTTGATCGGCACTCTGTCTTACTTCTATTCCAAATACACCCGAATTGTAGACGACCGCATTAAGCGGCCCATCTTCAACGAGCCTGCCCAGATTTACGCGGCGGGAGATCAAGTCGCGGTTGGTGACACATGGACCCTGGCAACGATCGAACGAGAACTCCGCGAGGCGGGATATGTACCTGCCGGAAGCGAATCTAACTTTGGCACGTACCGTCAGCGAAGTAATGAGATCCGGATCAAGCCCGGCGACTCGAGCTATCGGCCCGGTTACAACGTTACGGTCAAGGTTGCGAATGGCGAGGTCGAATCGATCAAAGGTCCGAAAGGCGAGGAATTGTCTTCGTACGAGCTGGAACCACAGCTTCTGACTGGATTGTTCGATACCAAAGAGCGTTCTAAACGCAGGCTGCTGACCTATCCGGAAATTCCCGCGGTGGTCACGAACGCCATCGTTTCGGTAGAGGACAAAAGGTTCTTCGAGCACAGCGGCATCAATTATGTACGTTTGTTCGAGGGATTGCTGACGCCCATCTTGCGACATCACCGCATACAAGGCGGCTCGACCCTGACGATGCAGATGGCCCGCGGCTTCTTTCTTTCGAACGAGCGAAGCGTCAGGCGGAAGCTGGCCGAAATGATGATCGCCTTAATCCTGGAGAGGCGATTCACAAAGGAACAAATTCTCGAGATTTACGTGAATCAGGTAGATCTCGGTCAACATGGCTCTTTTAATATCCGGGGATTCGGCGAGGCGGCACAGGCCTATTTCGGAAAGGACATCCGGAACCTGACGCTTCCGGAAGCGGCACTCCTCGCCGGAGTCGTGAACGGTCCGACTTATTTTTCGCCATTCCGGCATCCTGACCGCGCCATAAGGCGGCGGAACATCGTGCTGCAAGCGATGTTCGAGAACCATGTGATTAGCAACGCGGAACTGGAAAGGGCAAAGGCGGCCCCGCTGAAGCTGGCCCCTCCAGGCGTCGAGGCGAAAGACGCGCCTTTTTACGTCGACTTGGTGCGCGAACGGCTGTTATCGCAATATGACGAGGCGGATCTTAGTGCGCGCGGGATGAAGGTTTACACGGCGCTAGATAGGCAACTGCAAGGGGTCGCGGCTGAAGCGATCGACATCGGGATGCGGCAGGTGGATCAGGCAATCCTCAAGCGCCGGACGCGCAAAATCCGTCAAGGTAAGGGCAAGAACGCGACGGTCATCACCGAGGTAGCCACAGGTCCCATGCCTCAGGTTGCGCTTATTGCCCTCGATCCGCATACAGGCGAGGTGCTGGCACTAGCAGGCGGTCGCGATTACAGCGCGAGCCAGCTCGATCACGCAATTGCCAAGCGGCCCACCGGCTCGATTTTCAAGCCGTTTGTATATGCCGCGGCGATCAATACCGCCCTGAATGGAGATCCGGCGAAGGCCTATACGCAGATCAGCAAGCTCGATACGAGCGAAGCCATTTTGGGCGTCGAGAACGGAAAACCCTATATTCCTCACAATTTCGACTCGAAGGACAGCGGAGGCGAGGTAACCGCGCGCTACGCGCTACAACACTCGATCAATACAGCAACCATTCGACTCGCGCAAATGGTGGGCCTCGATAAGGTTACAGAACTTGCTAAGGCGGCAGGGGTCGAAGGAGTAAAGGCCACGCCTGCAATGGCGATCGGGGCCTATGATGCGACGCCCTTGCAGATGGCCGAAGCGTATACAGTCTTCGCCAATGACGGGACACGGCTGGCGCCGGTCTTTGTTCGCTCCGTTCGCCACCAGAACGTTGGCGAAATGGAGAAACCCGAGACACCGGACAAAGCGAATGTGCTCGACAGCCGGGTCGCCTTTGTCATTACCGACATGCTAGGCGCCGTCCTGGATGGTGGAACAGCGAGTTCTGTACGAGCGCGCTTCGATTCGCCCGCCGCGGGCAAGACGGGGACTTCGCACGATGCCTGGTTCGCAGGGTACACATCGAATCTGTTGTGCCTGGTATGGGTGGGAAACGACGATTATTCAGACATCAAAATCGAGGGCGCAAAGGCGGCGGCTCCAATCTGGACCGAGTTCATGCTGCGCGCCCGGAAGCTGGCACGTTATCACGATATGAAGGCCTTTACGCCTCCGCCCGGCGCGATTGCGGTCCATCTGGACAAGAACACGAATCTGCCGGCCGACGAGAGTTGTCCTGATGATTACGACGCTTACTTCATCGATGGGACGATTCCTGCTGCCACATGCGACCACCCGGACGGGCCGCCGCGAAACCTCTTCCAGAAGATGTTCGGCATTGGCGTGCATCGTGAGTTAGTGCTGCCGCCGATCGCACCGCCCGCTGCCGGCACGCCGCAACAACCGGGCAGCCCCGCGAATCCAGGTCAACCGGGACCTGGAAGCCCTGCGCCACCCACTACCGTGCCGGTTCCTGAAGCCAAGGAGAAAAAGAAGGGTTTCTGGAAGCGGCTGTTTGGCGGCGGCAAGAAGGAAAAGAAGGAAGGTACGGATTCCAGTGACACTTCCCAGGAGCAGTAGCACTGGTATTGCTCGTCGCCGTGGTTTGCTCGAGTTGCTTTAATGGTCTCCGTATGACCTTCCCGGAATTGATGCGGAGTGCTTGCTGCGCGGGTGCGGCAGTGTGGATGGCGACCGGTCTGCTGCCTGCCCAGGAGCAGAAAACCGCAGATCCGGCACAGACCAAAGCAGCGCCGGAGAAAGCTGTGCCCCCTCCGTTCCCTAAAGATGCGAGCATTCAGCAGAGCACGCAGCTGGACGGCAAAACAATTCAATACGCGGTGACGGTTGGCTCCATCCCGATCACCGATAAAGAGAATCGCAAGACGGCCGAGGTGGTTTACACAGCCTATACCGTCGCGGGAAAGAACAGGCCGGTTACGTTTGCACTGAACGGCGGCCCCGGCGCAGCCTCGGTTTACCTGAACTTGGGAGCGATCGGGCCAAAACGGGTGCCGTTCGGAGGCCAGGGGGACAGTCCCTCCGATCCGGCGACATTGGTAGATAACCCCGGAACGTGGCTCGACTTTACGGATCTTGTGTTCATTGATCCGGTCGGCACCGGATTCAGCCGTGCCGTAGTTTCGGAAGCAGACGCGAAAAAATTCTTCTACAACACCGTCCCGGATATCGAATACCTCTCGCGGGTGATCTATCAGTGGCTGGTGAAGAACGAGCGGCTCGACTCGCGAAAGTATCTGGCGGGCGAGAGCTATGGCGGGTTTCGCGGGCCGCGTATCACGCACTATTTACAGACGCAGCTCGGTGTGGCACTAAATGGCGTGGTCCTCGTATCGCCATATCTGAACCCTCTTGCAGATGAAAACCGGGATCTCTCGCCGATCCCTTGGATGATGACCCTTCCATCGATCACCGCGGCTCACCTGGAACGCAAACACCAGCTCACACCGGAAAAGATGGCGGAGGTGATCGCGTACACGCGGGGCGAATATGCAACCGACTTGATGAAAGGGAGATCAGACCCGGAAGCGACTCCACGCCTGGTGAAACGAGTGACCGAGTTGACCGGCCTCGATCCGGAGTTCGTGAAACGGTCGGGCGGCCGGCTGGAAACGCAGGCGTTCTTGAGGGAAGTGTTTCGCGAAGAAGGCAAGCTTGGGAGCCGCTACGATCCGAACGTCACAGCCTGGGATCCCTTTCCGTTTGATCCACTCCAACGCAGCAACGATCCTCTTCTCGAAAGCATCGTTGCACCCACAACAACGGCGATGGTGGACTTTGTAACACGCGTAGTCGGGTGGAAAACCGAAGCGCGCTTCAACGCTCTTAGCGCAGAAGTCGGCCGTCAATGGGAAGGGGGCGAAGCGCTGCAACGGGGCTCGGTGGATCAACTGCGTGAATCGGTGGCTGCGGATCCGAAGCTTTGGATCCTGATCGCTCACGGTTGGGACGACCTGTCCTGTCCCTTCATGGCATCCGTATTGATCGCTGATCAGATGCCGCTTATGGGAGATCCAGGCCGGGTTCAGGTCAAAGAATATGCGGGCGGACACATGTTTTACAGCCGCCCTGGGAGCCAGGCCCTATTGCGCAAAGACGTGATGGAGATGTACCAGCGTCACTAGGACTGCCCGGTCAGACGTAGCGAAGGGCGCCGGATCCGGCCGAACTAGCGTTAGAGCTGCATTCAAAGCTGAAGCTTGCCCTGATATTCCATCTCTTTGAGCGAAAACTTTGTTTTCAGCGCTGATCGTTTAGCGCCGAGGCGGAATTCGACACTCTTTTCGCCAGGACCGATCGGATCCGATTTGGAGAAGTAAATCAGCATGCGGCCGTCGCTGCCCTGGTCTAATTCGACCTTTGTCGGAACGAGTGGGTCATGACCGGACCTTACGATAGATGCGGAGCTCTTAACATGCTCTGCTACGCGTTGTTGGCTTGCCAGGTCAGACGAGCCTTGTGATTCGGCTGACGCAGCACCTCCACCGACGGCCGTGACCGGTAACCCGATCACCGCGATGACATATTCGTTCAGGGGCTTCATTGATCCGACATCGACCGCCTCGCCTGCGTTCTTCGCAGCCGCTATCCGAATCACCGGCGCGCTCTGCCACTGGACAGTCACTTCGGTTGGCCCGGATTTCGGAGCACTGCTGGGATTACGCGCTCCGCCCGAGCTGTAGCCTCCCCGTGAATGGCCGCCGCCCATTCCGCGCCGGCCCGCTCCACCTGTGCTACCGGGCATTGGGCCGCTGCCATTTGACGCTGTGCTCCCAGTCTGGTCGGTCGAACTGATCAGGCCTTCAGTCGCGGGCTTAACTTTCAGTTTCTTGCTCCAGGGCGAGTTGTTGAGGATCAGGAAGACCTCACGGCCGGTCCACTCCGAAGGAGCTTCGTCACGCCACTCGGAAGACGTAAAACCCGCGCTTGTCTGAAGCGCCGCCCATAAAATTAAGATCCACAAAGAAACAGAACGCACAGTCGATTCCTCAAGCTCCCGGCCACCTTAAGTCCGACGTCAGATTCCTATTTGCCGTTCCATTTCACGTGTCGCGAGATTGCCGATAATCGCCGGCCAGCCCAAAACCTTCTCGATCAAAACTCCGAAAGACCGTTTCCCAAACAGGTTCTCTGTCTGGTCCGGCATTTCCCGCTCCGAGTCTCGCTCCCGCCGTGGGTACGGTAATACCCGTTCTTTCGGTCACGCCGAACATCAGTTAGGAACACTGATCGGGGTGCCATACTCAGAAACTTCTCCTTGAACGTAAACCTGGGACTCGAGATCCCATTGTTCTGTTAACCTGATTTTCGGCTACAGAAAAGTGTCATACGGTAACGCTTTCCTTCTTTCGTCGGGTCGCCCGACAAAACCACTGGTGGCACTCGCGGGTCTGGCTCTCTTTGTCTCTCCCCTTTATCCGGGCGGTGCGACTGAACAGCATGTGGATCCGACATTCCTTCATCGGAGTCTCGCCTCGGCGCGCGAAAGGCCTTCCGACCTGAGCACTGCGACATGCCATTACTTGCCCCTTTTCGGTGCGGGAGATTCTGAAAAATCAGTAGTAGCCGGCGTAGCGCGTTTCGGAAAGGCCATCGTGGATCCGCGAGGAGCCTGCCTGACGGTTAGCTATGCCGACGAAGATCAAATCTACGTCGTCCTGGATGGAAGTGGAAATGCCAAGTACGGGAACGAAAGCGTAGCTCTGCAGAAGGAAGACTACCTTTATTTGCCGGCGTCTGTTGCTCACAGCTTGAAGAATGATTCTGCCACGCCTCTGAGGGTCGTGGTCATGGGGTTCCGTACTAAAGGATTCCAGCAAACGCGGGTACCGGCGCACGCATTGAAGGCCAACATCGAGGATGTGCGAACACAGCCGGTCAGCGGTCATCCTTCCTCGGCGCTCTATCGGTTGCTGTTAGGGGATGTTGATAGCAAACGCGACCGGATTGCCGTCGGTCGATCCATTACCAGCCTTTTTGTAATGGAAATCGCGCCGGGTGGCACAAATTTCCCCCATCATCACGAGCGCGAAGAAGAGATCTATCTGGTTCTCGACGGGCGTGGCTCGATGGTTGCCGGCGGCGGAATGGATGGCGTAGAAGGGAAACACCCGGCTCGGGCCGGTGACGCTTATTTCTTCCGTCTTAACTGCACCGTTGGCTACTACAGCGAGGCTGGTGTCAAATCGCGAATTCTGGCGGTACGGTCATGGTATCCCGGCATGGCTTTGGCGGACATGCAGCACTGAGCGCGAATTTCGCGAAGCAAGCGGCAGGATCAAGCATCATGATATTATGCCTAGTAATAATATGCCTAAGTATCCAATGCCTTCTGGCGCGCTCACGATGCTGATTCTTCGCGTACTGCAAAGCGGCTCGCTCCACGGCTACGGGATTGCACAGCGGATCCATGTGCTTTCGAGCGAAGTACTCGCCGTAGAGGAAGGTTTACTCTACCCGACACTGCAAAAAATGCTTTTGAAAGGCTGGGTAACCTCTGAATGGGGTATTTCGGAAACCAACCGTAAAGTTCGGTTTTATCAGCTGACTCGCGAAGGTCGCGCACAACTGAAGGCCGAGCTGTCGGATTACGACCGTGTCACTCAAGCTATCCAGAGTGTGTTGCATACCGCTTGAAGGAGATCGCCCTTGCCTGAGCTTTTCCGCCGTCTTTACTATCTGCTGAATCGCCGCCGCTTCGACCGCGAACTGGAAAACGACATGCAATTTCATCGAGAGATGGCGGCGCGTTGGGGCAATACAAATTTCGGCAATACTTTGCGGCTCCGGGAGGATGCGCGGCAAGCATGGGGTTGGACCTGGATAGATCGTCTCGTTCAGGATTTGCACTATACTGTCCGAATTCTGTGGCGCTCACCCGGATTCACCCTAACGGCCGTGCTCGTCCTGGCGATTGGCATCGGAGTGAATGTCGCAGCTTTCAGCCTGTTCAACTTGATGGCGCTCAGACCCCTGCCTGTGCGGGAGCCGGATTCGATTGTGCGGTTGCAGCGGCGATCTCCTGAAATCTTCGCGGGTGAAATGCCGTATCCCTCGGTCTTGTTCTACCGGTCACACTCGAAAACGCTCCGGGCTGTTGTGGCAACCATGGGCGTGCCGCCGATGGAACTCGAAAATGACATGCAGCCTGTAACGGTTAACTTTGTGACCGCTAATTACTTCTCCGAATTGGGGACATCCGCTCGTGCGGGCAGACTGCTGCAACCCGTCTGGGAAGACGCGGCCAATGCGCCTCCTGTCGTTGTGATGAGTTACGGATTGTGGCAACGGCGGTTCGGCGGAGATGCTTCAATTGTCGGCAAAGTCATTCATTTGAACAAGAAACCCGCGACTGTAATCGGAGTGACGCCCTATGCATTTGCCAGTCTGGATGGTCAATACTCCGACGTTTGGCTTCCAATTCCACAGCAGCCCTATTTTGTGGAAGGCAGCAAAGTGCTGACCGACGCTTCCAGCGGGAGCGTTCGCATGTGGGGCCGGTTAGCGCAGGGCGTGACGGCGAGAGCGGCGGAGCAAGAGCTACTGGCTCTGACGGATGAGCTGCGCAAGGCATATCCAAAAGCGATCTGGGACAGGGAGTACATTCGGACCGATCCGGGCGGCCACCTGAAAGTAATGCAGCCGGAGATGTATCACGTGGCTGCGATCGTAGGTGTGCTCGCGCTGCTCATTCTGGCTGTGGCGTGCACGAATCTTAGTGGACTCATGATCGCCCGTGGAGTGACACGGGAACGCGAGATCGGTATTCGCCTGGCGATTGGGGCAAGCCGGAAACGCGTCTTCCGGCAGCTCTTTACGGAGAGCCTGCTGCTGGCGCTGCTTGGCTCGATGGCCGGCGTTAGTCTGAGTTGCGCAGCACTCCGGCTAGTTCTGGTAGCCACCGACGCCCCCGGATGGATCAGCGCCGCTCCGGACTGGCGAATTCTACTGTTTGCGTTGGCAATGATTTTTGCCGCGGCTTCGTTCTTTGGACTTACACCAGCTCTACAGATTGCCCGGCAGCGGCACCGCAAGACGCTTGCAAGGCAATTGTTGATTGGTGCGCAACTCGCCGCAAGCGGCATTCTGCTGATCGTCTCCGGACTATTGGTGCGCGCTGTGCATCACGTCCTCTATACCGATCCTGGTTTCGGGTACCAGCAGGTGATTGGCATAAGTCCAGACCTCGAAGCTCACGGCTACGCTCCGAGCGCCGCGCGGACCTACCTGAACGCGTTGACGAGCCGCCTGCGCGCACTTCCAGGCGTGGAGTCAGTTGGGTGGTCGAAAATTCCGCTGCTGGGGCATGGGTTGACTGCTTACATGACCACCGACATCGGTGGGCATCCGATCAACATTTATCCGAACTGGACTGGTCCCGACTTCTTTCAGACGATGACGATACGGATACTGCGCGGTCGGACATTCTTCCCCGGAGAGAAAAACGCAGTGATTGTGAGCGAATCTCTGGCGAGGAAGCAATGGCCTGGTCAGGACCCCTTGGGTAAGCCGTTGTGGCGCGATGGGAAAAGCAAAGACACGATCGTCGGCGTGGCAAGGAATGCTCGGGTTAAGTCGTTAAATGACGGTGATGCAGTGGAAGCGTATTGGCCCGCACAAGCAGAAGACCTTCCTGCTATGACTCTGCTTGTTAAGACCGCCGCAATGCCGAACGGAGTTGTTCCGAAAATCAAATCGATTGTTGAGGGCCTCGACCCAAAGTTGTTCCCCTCCATCTGGCTACTCAAAGCCGGCTTTCATGAGACTGCAGTCGATCTCGAAAAGGTGGCATTTGTCGTGACTCTGCTCGGAATTGTCGCCATTTCCATGGCGGCCATCGGTATCGTAGGACTTGTCGGTTATGCAGTCGCCCAGCAGGCAAAGGAAATTGCAATCCGTATTGCGCTCGGGGCAAAGCACGCCCAGGCGCTGGCAACCGTACTTCGGCAATTCGTGTGGCCGATCATTCTGGGAACCCTGGCAGGATTAGGAATCACCGCGGCCATATCGAAAATACTGCGCAAGACTTTATATGGAGTCAGCAATTTAGACCCGGCGAGTTACATCGCCGCTACCGTAGTGCTCGTGCTGGTCGCCGGAATGGCAGCGCTCCTGCCCGTGAGGCGGGTATTGCGCCTGAACGTTTCCAAAACATTGCGCTACCAGTGAGCTGATTCCTGATTCACGATGGTCTGGAGCAAGCGGCATCAATAGCCGTGAAATGATAGCCTTGCAAAAATGAGCCAGTTAAATCGCCGCGAAGCATTGCACGGGTTGGCCGCTGCCTCCGTCATTCCGGGCGCTCTGCAAACCCGGAGTGCCGATTCTTCAGTTTGTTTTATGAGCGTGGTAGAAATAGCTGGCCTGATTCGCGCGAAGAAACTATCGGCACGCGAAGCGTTAGCTGAACATCTGAAGCAGATAGAAGATGTAAACCCTAAGGTGAACGCCATCGTTACTCTTGTGCCTGACCTGGCAGCCGAAGCAGCCGCAAAGGCTGACGAAATGCAGGCACGTAAAGAGAAGTTGGGACCCCTGCATGGGCTGCCCGTCGCACATAAGGACCTGATGGAGACCCGCGGCATCCGCACGACGTTTGGATCGCCGCTCTACAAGGACTACATTCCCGCCGAAGATGACTTTGTTGTCGAACGGATACGACGTGCAGGCGCGATCACCGTCGGAAAAACCAACACACCGGAGTTCGGCGCGGGATCGCAGACGTTCAATAAGGTTTTTGGCGCGACACGCAATCCTTACGATCTGACCAAGACGTGCGGGGGCTCGTCCGGTGGGGCCGCCGTTGCCTTGGCCTGTGGACTCGTACCCGTTGCCACCGGGTCCGATACGGGTGGTTCACTCCGCAATCCCGCGGCGTTCTGCAACGTAGTCGGCTTCCGCCCTTCGCCCGGCCGCGTGCCGAACCCGAAGGCGGCCTTCGCCTGGTGGGTGCTCAGTACATCGGGATGTTTAGGACGCTCGGTCGCGGACCTGGCGTTCGTTCTGAGTACGATTGCGGGTCCTGATCCTCGTGCGCCGCTTTCGATAGAC
The DNA here is from genome assembly GCA_963757345.1 of Terriglobia bacterium. GTDB lineage: Bacteria > Acidobacteriota > Terriglobia > Bryobacterales > Bryobacteraceae > Bog-105. Next base: position 1,049,493 of record CAVWRP010000021.1, read on the forward strand.
GAACCCGGAGAACTCCTTGCGCGACTGCTCTGTCGCGATTTCAAAGGGGTACGCATCGCGTGGTTCAAAGATCTCGGTGGCGTGCCGTTCGACACTCGGGTGAACTCAGTGGTAGATCGGCATCGCTCCACATTTGAATCGCTAGGGTGCGTAGTCGAGCAGGCAGAGCCGGACTTCGCTCCCGCCGAAATCGCCTTTCGCGTACTGCGCGCATGGAATTCAGCCAATACGTACGGCGCACGGTTGCATGAACATCCGGATGCCTTCAAGGACACCCTAAAGCGTGAGATTGAGGAAGGACTGCGCTTGACAGGCGCAGATCTGGCCGCAGCTGAGACGGCTCACGGGAAGTTTTGGAGGCGATTTCAGGAATTCCTCACGCAGTACGAATATTTCGTTCTGCCTACGACTCAATTGCCGCCATTCGACGTCAATATGCCGTATCCAACAGAGATAGCTGGCGTGAAGTTCGACAACTACATAGACTGGATGAAATCGTGCTGGTACATTTCAGCAGCTGGCAATCCGGCGGCCTCGGTGCCGGGAGGATTCACCCAGGAAGGCCTTCCTGTAGGAATTCAGATTGTGGGCCGCAATAAGGAAGACTTCAGTGTTCTTCAAATGGCGCACGCGTTTGAACAGGCAACCGGCTTCGGCAAGAAACGCCCTTCTATCGTGTAGCATTGCGCCACGGCCGACCGCGGGTTGGAGACTAATCAAATCGGAGCGCGGCTACGGGATCGAGTCGCGATGCCCGTCGAGCTGGGATATAGCCGGCAGCAAGTGTCGCCACGGTCATGAGCAGAGCAGCCAACGCAAAAGTTGATGGGTCTGTAGACTTCAGTCCAAAGAGCATGGATGTCACCAGCCGCCCGGCCGTCAGCGCGGCTGCAATTCCGCCGGCCAATCCGATGGCGAGCATGAACAGCACATCACGCAGGACGATTCTCAAGACAGTCCCAGTCCGCGCGCCCAATGCCATGCGGATACCAATTTCGTTCGTCCGGCGTGTCACGACGTAGGCCAGGGAGCCATAGATGCCGATGGAGACCAGCGAGAGTGTCAAACCGCCAAAGAAACCCGCGATGTCCGCGACAAGAAACTCTCGGGCCAGCTTTTGATCGATACGTTGCTCTAAAGTAACCAGGGCGCCAATCTTCAGATGCGGATCGATTTCCCGAACCGCATCCCGCACCCCGCTGGCAGCCGCAAAGGGCGATCCCGTGGTATGAACCTCCAGGGAGTGGGTTCCGCGTTGTTTTGTAGCGCCGCGAAATACACCAACCGGGGAGTCGATTCTCGAAGGTGCACGTACTTGGCATCCTTCGCGACGCCGACGATCTCATAATGTTCATTATTGAACTCAAACCGCCGGCTCACGGCACGTTCTTTCCCGAAGTAATGGGCTGCCATAGCGTGGTTAATAATTGCGACTTTCTGCGTCTTGGAACTGTCCGCTGAAGAAAACTCGCGACCCTCCAACAGCGGGATTCCCGATGTCTCGAAATACCTAGGGCCCACCCAATTTGCTCCTGCTCGCTGATCTTTCGGCGCCGGTGGATACCCCTCGAACTTGAAACCACTGACACCACTTCTAGGTTGCGGCCCGGGCCAATAACAGGCTCGCCAGATTCGCGCAAGCGATTACCAGCACGATTGCCACCACCGCCATGAGAATGCTCAGCGGAGTGGAGAACGTGTAACGCAGCCCGGAACCGCCCATGCGGCCAGGTCCAACGGCAATGCGTTGAATAAAACTATTTGCGATCCGGGGTGTCAAAAGGCTTAAATTCGCGTTTGCCTGAGTGACGTTCACTCCCGGCCTTAAATGTCCCATCAGGTTAAGCCACGTGAAGCCTGGCGCGTTCCTTTGTGACGCAGGGAGCAGACTCATTGTTGCCCAGATATCCGTGGCTTCCCCAACGGTCTCACTAAGAAATCTAGGTGACGCGACGCCGACGATGGTGACTGGCAGGCCATCCAGCTCGATCCGTTTCCCCGTCACCGAAGGAGACGCTCCAAAACTGCGCTTCCACAGGCCATCGCTATAACCGCGACCTGTTGGTTTTCATCATCTTTGATGAATAACCGCCCGAGCGCCGGTTGAACGTCCAGCACGGAGAAGTAATTGCTTGAGACAATCTTGTATTGCGCAGCGTCCATTTCCGCATCCATTCCAATATGGGTGTGCAATAAATTCGAAGCTGCGAGCAAACCGGAGAATACGCTGTTGCCATCACGCAAGACGCGATAGTCCCGGTAGCCGAAGTTACCGATCCTCTCGTTTCGGGAAAACGAAACGAGCACTACTAAGCTTTCCGGATGGCTGACCGGGAGGGATTTCAGCAGAATCGTATTAATCAGACTAAAGATCGCTGTGTTTGCTCCGATTCCGAGTGCGAGCGAAAGCACGGCGGTCGTCGTAAAGCCCGGACTTCGGCATATCGTCCGGAAAGCGTATCGGATATCTGCACAGAGCTGCTCTGGCCATGTCCAACTCCATACTCTGCGAGCTTCTTCCGCGGCTCTGGTGAGGCTTCCCAGTTCCGGCCGCGCCTCGTCTGCTTGCACGATTACGGCAAGTGATTCGAGCTCTTCTCTCATCTCCCGTTCCAAGGTCCTCCGATGGGAGGGCATTAGATACTTCAGCTTGTGCAGGATCGTCACGATTTACTTCCGTCGCGAACCGGTCCCATAATCTGTCCCACCGCCGCGACGAACTCCGTCCATTTCGAATGTTCCCTGTGCAATTGTTTACGCCCCGCCACAGTGAGCCGGTAATACTTCGCCTGCCGGTTGTGTTCGGAAATTTCCCACCTGGCGGAAATCCAACCCTTTGCCTCCAGCCGCTTCAATGCGGGGTAGAGCGAGCCGAATTCGATGTCGAGCGCCTCGCTTGAATTGCTATGAATCACCTTTGAGATTCCATAGCCATGTAGCGGCCCCAGTAGCAGCGTGCGCAATACTAGCATGTCCAGCGTCCCTTGGAGCAGATCCATATAGAGATACTCTATATGAAGAACAACATAATATCAATCGCGGGGCACGGACGGGAACCGCTGACTTTTTTCAGGCTGGCGTCTGGGAGCGTTTGCGCAGTGAGGAGAATTTTCTTCCGAAGTGGTTCTGGTGGTACTGGGTCAGCAGACTAAACCGCCGGTACTTCCGTTGGCTTGTCCGTACCAAAATCTTCGACTTGTCCATAGCCTTGATCGGCGGTACAATCCCGGGTGCTGCTTGGCTTTATTGCGGACGGGCTAGACGTTCCGCCCGCCTATGCCTAGCTTCTCTCTTTTTGTCGCAGGGGTCTGCCATCTGATGGAGAAAGCTTTGATTCTAATCATTGTTGTGCTCATCGGCCTAATAATGATGCGCGCTTGCAAAATGCATCCAATAGGAAGCTTAGTCCGTTCTTCAAACGCCGCCATGTTCCAGTGAACATAGTTTCTTTCTCAATCTGACGACGACTTAGATGCGGACCTCTTCCACAGACTAATAGCGAAATTCTATTTCCGAGAGCGCACAATAGAAACGTCGGGAGCAGATGAAAGAAAAGCCTCTGAGTGCAAACGCGCCCCGCAAACCTGCCCTGGAGGTCGTCGGTGTTCGGAAGTCATTCGGCGGAGTTCGTGCGCTTGACGGCGTTTCCCTTGAGCTTTGCGGAGGAGAAATCCATGCGCTTGTCGGCGAAAACGGTGCGGGCAAGTCAACCCTGATTAAGGTCATTACGGGCGCGCTCGAGCCCGACGAGGGAAATATCCGTCTGCTGGGAACGGCAGTCGAAAACAATTCCCCTGCGAAAGCACGGGCCCTGGGAATAGCCGCGATCTACCAGCAGCCTTCTCTCTTGCCCCATCTGACCGTCGAGGAGAATATTGCGCTCGCAACCCAGCGCGGCGGTTTTTGGGAAAGAGTCGATTGGAAGGGAAGGAGACAACATGCCGAAGAAGTGCTCAAACGCGTGGGCGGTCGTATTCGGCCCGATTCACTCGCCGGCGGCTTGAGCATGCCGAAACAGCAACTGGTTGAAATCGCAAAAGCTGTTTACACAAATCCCGCGGTGCTCATCCTGGATGAGCCTACAGCGTCGTTGGGCGATCACGATGTCGAGCATCTGTTTGGCATTTTGACGGAGATGCGTGCTCAAGGCGTCGCCATCATCTACATATCCCACCGGTTCGAAGAATTGTTTCGTATTGCCGATCGAATCACGGTTCTGCGGGATGGCCGTAGTGTCGAGACCCGCCCTACCGCAGGAACGACACCGGATGATCTGATCCGTTTGATGGTCGGCCGGGACTTGAAAACGGTTTTCCCGAAGCCAGAAGTGAAACTCGGAGATGTTGCTTTCGAGGTCCGCAACCTGAGTTCGCGCGCTCATGCCATTAACGGCGTTGATCTGGAGATTCGGCGTGGCGAGATACTTGGCCTGGCCGGCTTGGTTGGTTCAGGCCGGACGGAGGTCGCGGAGATGCTTTTCGGCTTGATCCCGAAAGACACTGGTGAAATCTACATCCGGAACACTCCAGTTGAGATTCGATCACCTCTCGATGCGGTGCGTGAGGGTTTGGCCTATCTTCCAGAAGATCGTCGTAATCACGGTGTGGTTTTGGAGATGTCCGTAACGGCTAACACGTCGCTCGCCAGTTTGGATAAGGTTTCAAAGGGAGGCTTTCTCGATTTTGAAAGTGAGAGGCGAGCTGCGCAATCCTTCGCTTCCTCACTTGGATTGAAAGCTCCAACAGTAGACACTCCGGTATCGAATCTCTCCGGCGGGAATCAACAGAAGGTGGCAATGTCGCGCTGGCTGATGACTGACCCCAAGATCCTGATACTCGACGAGCCCACCCAGGGAATCGATATCGGAGCGAAATCGGAGCTGCATCGATTGATCGGACAGCTTGCTGAAGCGGGAGCGGCGATTCTCATGATATCTTCCGACATGCACGAAGTGCTGCAAATGAGTGACCGTGTCGCGGTAATGGCGAACGGAACGATAGCGGGTATATTGAGTCGCGAAGAGGCCACAGCTTTCCGCGTGCTCGAGCTTAGCTTGGGACACCGCGCTACCGGTCAGACCGGACCTGAGCAATGATTGCGAGACAAAGGCGGCTCTTGCCGGCCGCCGCGGCACTCGTAGCTCTGTACATATTGCTGGCATTTGCGGCGCCCAGGTTTTTCGAGTTGGAGAATTTACGTGAGCTGGTTCTGACGAACTGTTCCCTTCTTCTGGTCGCTACCGGAATGACGCTCGTGATCGTGATCGCCCAAATAGACATCTCTGTAGGCTCGATGTTTGCGGTCGCTAGCGTCGCCTCCGGGGCCTTTGCGAGACTCGGTGTACCGGTCCCACTTCTTCCGTTTGGGGCGTTGGCAATTGGATCGGCGCTGGGAGCGATAAATGGATTCCTGATCGCCTTTGTGCCGGCGCCATCGATCGTGGTCACGCTCGCCACCATGGCAGTATGGCGCCAATCACTGAACTGGGTTACCGGCGGAGCGTGGGTCGAAGGCTTGCCGGCAAATTTTCAGTGGTTCGGATTGGGTCAACGGGGTGCGGAAACAGTCATTGTAATCGCAGTTGTACTGTTGTTTGTCGCGATCCGGTGGGCGTCGCTCAATTTGTCGATGGGCCGTATGATCTACGCGGTCGGATCCGATAACGAGGCCGCACGGCTGGCGGGTATTGCTACACGCAAGGTTATTTTCGCAGTCTTTATCTTGATTGGAGCTTTAACCGGAATTGCCGCAGTGCTGAATGCAATTCGCTTTTCGGCAGTACCGGCAAACGAAGGTATCAATCTTGAACTGCAGGCGATTGCCGCTGTCGTGGTCGGAGGCACCCCAATTACCGGAGGCCAGGGCAGCCTGACGGGAACCTTGATCGGAGTCTTGTTGTTAGGCAGCATTACCCCGGCGTTGACGTTCCTTGGCATCAACGCCTCTTGGGGAAAAGCGATTCAAGGCGCAATTATTCTGCTCACTGTTTTTCTCGAAGCGGCTGGTTCTCGCCGTCAGCGGAATGCGGTCGTCGCGGCGGCATAGGAACCGGTGAAGGCAATTAACAAACGAGAAATTATTCTCGTCATCCTTATCGCCTGCGAGATTCTTCTGTTCAGCATCAGCGGGCGGAACTTCTTCTCCATCGCCAACTTTTTTGAGTGCATTCGGCTGGCGACCGAGATAGGGCTGCTCGTGCTCGCGCTCACTCCCGTCATTGTCGCCGGCGGCATTGACCTTTCGGTCGGATCCATGATGGGACTATGTGCCGTGTCGTTTGGTGCGTTGTGGCATGATACCGGTCTGCCTATCGGTATCGCCCTCGCAATTACCTTGTTGATTGGCCTTCTCGGTGGGGCGATCAACGGTCTCCTGATTTCTCGCTTTGGTGTATCCGCCCTGATCGTGACACTCGGGACTTACTCTCTTTTTCGCGGGCTGGCGGAAGCGATTACCTCCGGGGCACGGAATTACTCTGATTTTCCTTCAAGATTCCTGTTTCTCGGCCAAGGCTATATTGGCGGATTTCTGCCCACACAAACGCTGTTTCTCGTCGCTGCAGCGGTAGGGTTCTGGGCGTTGCTGCACCGGTCCGTGATTGGAAGAGGGCTTTACGCAATCGGCCACTCGGCTGCCGCCGCGAGGTATGGTGCTGTGCCCGTGGCGAAGCGCGTTGCGCTGGTCTATCTGCTGTCCGGTTTCTCAGCCTGTCTGAGCGGCATCATTTATGTAGCCCATCTGGGCCAGGCAAAATCAGATGCAGGCACTGGCTACGAACTGACGGCGATTACCGCCGTCGTCCTCGGCGGCGCTTCTGTTTTCGGAGGTTCCGGCACAATCGTTGGCAGTCTGCTCGGGTTGGCCGGAATCGTTTTATTGCAGAATGGCTCGCGACTATCCGATTGGCCGTCGGAGCTGTCCGGGATCGCAATCGGTATCCTCCTTATCCTGACCATTGTTCTCGAACAAATCTCGAAGAAAAGAAACGTGAACGGCGTCGCACGGAAAACGCCCGAGACTATCAATCGCAAACGCTCGATTGTGATATTCGCCGGGCTGGCGGCCACCGGCTTAATCATAGTGCTGGCCGGTCGTTACTTTGCTTCGGCAACCCGCGGCGCACTTTCTTCAAACGCGACCCGAGTTTCGCGTATCCAGCACCGCGTTACGGTCGCTGTGATGCCTAAGGCCAAGGGAGACCCTTATTTTATGAGCTGCAGAAAGGGTGCTGAACAAGCTGCAAGAGACCTGAACGTTGACCTTATCTGGGATGGTCCCACCGGCCTTGATGCGGCTCAACAGAATGAAATGGTCGAAGGCTGGATTACGCGCGGCGTCGACGCCATCTCTGTAGCCGTCGAAAACGGAGCCGGTATATCGACCGTGTTGCGTAAAGCTCGCGCGCGCGGAATCAAGGTCGTGACGTGGGATGCCGATGCACAGCCCGACGCGAGAGACTATTTCGTGAACCAGGCCACACCCCGAGGAATTGGATATGCCTTGATTGATGAAGCCGCCCGGATCATGAACCGGAAGGGAGAATTCGCCATAATCACAGGTGCGCTGAGCGCGGAAAATCAAAATCAGTGGATTTCGTTTATGCGGCAGTGTCTGGCACAGAAGTACCCGGCGATGAAGCTGGTTGCAGTTCGCCCGAGCGACGATGATCACGACAAAGCCTTCTCCCAGGCGCAGGCGCTCTTGAGGGCATATCCGGAAATCAAAGTCATTGTGGGCATCTCTGCTCCGGCGGTTCCTGCCGCGGGCGAGGCCGTTAAACAGACTGGAAGGCGAGACGTCCAGGTGATCGGGCTCTCTCTGCCGAACCTCTGTCGGCCTTACGTGAAGCAAGGAGTCATAGAAGCAGTGGTCTTGTGGAACACAAGTGATCTTGGATACCTGGCGGTAGAGATACCGGCGGCGCTCGCCCGCGGTACTCAACTGGCGGGCCGATCGAGCTTCGATTCAGCTTACCTCGGAAAGCTCACGATCGAAGGCAGTCAGATCATCCTGGGAAGTCCGATTCTTTTCCGCAAAGACAACATTGATAAGTTCCAATTCTGAACGCACCGGCCGCTTGTCAGACCCCGGGAATGACGTTTATACCGATCTGCTGCAGCATGCCGAGCTGGTCCGAACTGCCCCAGCGCTCCACCATCTTGCCTTCGCTGAACTTGGAGATCTGCATACCTCGGATTTTCACTTTCTTTCCGGTTGCCGCAATGCCCATCAGCGGGCCGTTTTGTGTTCCTGTAAATGTATACGCAAAGGCGATAGCATTTTCATCCGCAACAAGCGCTGCTACTTCGACTTTCATATCGGGAAAAGCTCGGCGCATGTCGCTGAAAAGGGCGCGATACCCTTCAGGTCCAGCAACCTGCTCCGGACCGGGATCATGGTCGATACAAGTGGTTGCCACCACATCGTTGAATAAATCGTAGTTCCCGGTATTCACCGCCTCTGCAAACTTGGTCAGCGCTGCCGCGTTTTGTTCCTTACTCATCGTCTCGCTCCTTCCCGGGAAAAGCTTAGCACTGTGCTCTCGTAACTTACTTACAATCCCGAGCCGCCCCCATCGGCTCGACCATCGATGTAGAGTGTCTGTTAGAAACCTATTAGGTTGCTACATCGTCAGCAACGGCAGACGCGAGGGCTCCATACTAAGGAGAGCGATGCGGCTTTTCCTTCTCGTGCTGCTGACAGTTGGTGGCGTATTTTCCCAACAGTCGCCGAGTCCTTCCCATCGGTCCGCACAAATCGTCGATACTGCGGAGCAGAAACCTCCCCCCATCAATAAGACGACCGTCGCTGAACCGCAAAAGCCCGAGACCAGAGCCCCTGAAGTGTCGGTCCCGCCTCCTCCTGAGGTGCGCATCGATCCGGAAACCTACAGCCAAACATCTCTCCCCATTCTGATTGCTCCTCGCCCTCCGGTTCCCGCTCCGCCTGCGGCGTTGAGAGTGGGACCGCCCCTCAGTCTTCACTCCGCCTCAGAGGTCATCAAAGTTGTATTAGGCCTCGTATTCCTTTTCGCCTTGGCGTATCTGGCGGGGACGTCCAAAGTTCAGGCGCTCGAGAGAAAACTCCAGGTGACAAACGTAGTGACAGCCGGATTACCGTTCGTGTTTCTCGGAGTGATCGCGCACACGCGGGGGGTCGGCATTCTGTCCGCGTCAGTGCTCTGGGAACTGAGACCTTTGCTCGCTCTTGGGCTGGGCTGGATAGGATTTATAACAGGTTTCCGGTTCGATGCCAAATTCGGCGACTCCGTTCTGCCTGGAACCAGCGGAGTAAGTCTCATAACGGCGTCGGTACCATTTGCCACCATCGTCGCCACGTGCGCTTTGCTCCTTGTGTATGCTGAGCATTCGCCGGCCAACGCCATTTTTCTTCGCGACGCCATGCTGCTAGGCACTGCCGGAGCCATGACCGCTTACAGTGCACCGAAAATTCTCCAGGCGCGCGGGACGCCCCGCTATCTCGTCGACAGGGTCAGTGCCATCGTCAGCCTGGAGCAGTTGGCGGGCTTCATCGGATTGCTGTTTGTGGCTGCGTATTTCCGGCCGCAGGATAACTCCGTAGCCTGGCACCTCCCGGGAACGGCGTGGCTATTCATCACCCTTGGGATGGGCACCACGATCGGCGGAGTCATTTGGGCGATGGTAGCTAAGGTGAGAGGCGGGCCCGAATTTACTGTCCTCCTCCTTGGATCTGTTTGCTTTACTGCCGGGATGGCGAGCTTCCTGCGGATCTCTCCGCTTGTTGTGTGCTTTATCGTCGGACTGATTCTGGTGAATCTGCCGGGCGCTTCGAAGGATCAGATCCGCGACACGCTCGAGCATATGGAACGGCCGATCTATCTTTTGTTCCTGCTGGTGGCAGGCTCCTTGTGGGACATAACCAGATGGCAGGGGTGGGCGCTGATGGTTATATTTGTGCCGGCGCGCTTATTCGGCAAGTGGTTTGCTGTGCGGCTTTGCCGGAAAGAGGTTCCAAACGGTCTGTCTTTAGACGAGCAGCGTAGCCTTATCTTCTCGCCGATGGGCGCATTGTCGATTGCGATCGTCGTTAACGCGCAGGATCTCTATTTTGGAGCCGTAATTTCCTGGATGGTCACCGCCGTCATTGGGGGAGCCATCGTGACCGAAGTGATCGTTCAGATCGCCTCGCGACGCAACCTCCTGGAAGAACAGGCGCTGATCGGCATCTCGTAAAAGCCAAATGCGCTTGCTCTTCGTGCTCGTTCTGGCAGGTCTGATGCATGCCGCACGGTCGTTCTCACCCGATCTGACCGTGGCAGGGAGTCCGGCCGGCACTACCTTAGCGTGCGGATACCTCCTGCTCTCGGCATTCCTCATGGGCTCTATTTTCAAGTCGCTGCGCCTTCCGCGCCTGACAGGTTATCTGATGACCGGCATTGTTGTTGGCCCTCAGGTCCTCGATCTCGTGGGTGCGCCGATGGTGTCAAACCTGCAAATTTTTAACGGTGTTGCCATCGCCTTGATTGCACTCACGGCAGGAGTCGAATTGGATCTCGGTGCGATGAGGCCGCTTCTGAAAAGCATTTCCTGGCTTACGGCTATCGCTGTCGGCGGCACGATTGTGCTGATCAGTTGCGCGGTCTTCCTGCTTCAAAGCCGGCTCCCGTTTCTTCGCGAATTGTCTGTTGTCCAGATTGCGGCCATCTCGCTTGTCTTGGGCGTGACCATGGTCGCCCAATCGCCGGCGGTGGTGGTCGCCTTGCAATCCGAGATGGCAGCCGACGGGCCGCTGACTCGAACCGTTCTCGGCGTGGTCGTGATTTCGGACCTTGTTGTAATCGTAATCTTTGCCATTGTGTCATCGATCACTAAAAGCTTCTTGGGTTCGAAGACGGACGCATTGCATACGGCAAGCGGGTTGGCCTGGGAGATTTTGGGCTCCGTCTTCATCGGTACTTGTGTGGGGGTCATTATCGCTATTTACCTGCGCTTCGTGAGGGGTCGCTCCTCGTTGTTTGTTCTTGCGGCGGCATTCTTACTGGCGGAAGTCGGTCAACGGATTGAGTTGGATCCCTTGCTGCTCGCGCTCTCGGCCGGTGTCTTCATCCGGAACGCTACGCGCCACGGCCAGCGTCTACAGGAGGAAATCGAGGCGTCGTCGCTTCCCGTCTATGTCGTCTTCTTTGCGGTTACGGGCGCCACTATTCGCATCCGCGAACTAGTAATGGTGGCCATCCCTGCACTTGTTCTGGTGTTGACACGTGCCGCCGGATTCATCGGTCTGGGCAGAATATCAGCGAGCCTGGCAGACGCGCCGGAACCAGTCAAGAAGTACATCGGGTTCGGGCTGATGCCTCAGGCCGGTCTTGCTCTGGCGCTCGCGTTGTTGTTTGTGAAGACATTCCCGGGGATCGGCGCGGAGGCGGCTGCACTGGTCTTTGGAGGCGTGGCCCTCAACGAGCTGATTGCCCCGGTTCTCTACCGGTTCGCGCTGGTGGCTAGCGGTGAAGCCGGGAAGGCGCCAAACGCGAAGATGGAAAGCCAAGAGCAGTATCCGGTTCCCGCTGAAGCCGCAGATATTTGACACTGTTATTGAGCTGGCGGCCCGAGCATTGGGCTCAGATGCCATCGCCTCACAGAGGATCGAGTGAATGCCAAGTCTGAAATCAGTCGATCGGCATGTGTTCGTCAAAGAAGTCGGCCAGGCGCGAGGCCGCTGGAGGATCGAGATTGGCCAGAATAGCGACGACCGTATCCTTACGTGGGTACACACGAAGCTCGCCATTCATTCCTGGAGCGCCGCCACCATGGCCGAAGCGCTTGCCTGCGGCTCTTCCGAAATCATCATGCCGAAACCGTACCCCTCGCCAGGAGGCATTTGAGCTTCACCAGCTTGTTTGGATGTCATCTCAGCGAACAACGACGGCTTAATTAGCTTTCCGCTGGAGAGGTTTTCAGCAAAGCGGAAGAGGTCTCCAACGGTGGAGTAACCTCCTCCCGCCGATGTGCCTCGCCACGGAAGAGTGTCTGTGTTCCTGGCCCACGCACCATCCTTCCGCAAGTAACCGGTGGATCGGTTTGGAACGGATTCGGTTTCGGGAAACGAGTCGGTATCGTGCATCCCGGCCGGGATGAAGATGCGGCTTCGAACGTACTCGTAATACGACATGCCGGAAACCTTCTGGACTATAACGCCGAGCAGGATGAAGCCGTAGTTGGAGTAAGCCCACTTCGATCCCGGCTCAAACGCGAGTCCCCGTGAGCCAAAAAGCTTCACATAGTCGTCGAGCTCGCGCGTTTCCAGTCGTTGTTTTTGATATTCAGGTGTAAAGATATCGCCAGTCCCACCGGATTGTCACCGTGGTGGCAAGCTCGTGATTCGGGTAGTCCGGCAAATATCTACTGATCGGCGCCGCAAGATCGAGCTTGCCCGCTCCCACGAGCTGCAGTACGGCGGTGGCAATGAACATCTTGTTCATCGATCCAATACGAAACCGTGTGTCGGTCGAGTTGGCGATATTCTTTTCGCGGTCTGCCGAGCCGTAGGCCTTTTCGAACACTACTTTTCCACCTCGTCCCACCAGCACGGCGCCGGCGAAACGGTCTTTTGCTGCCAGCTTCTGCGCCTCGGTATCGAGAGCCTTAATAGTGTCGTCAAACGAGAGTCTCGGCGACTCGGGTTGGTCCGTGGGGCGAGGGACGACGTTGAGTTTAAAGTCAGCCACTTTTGGCGGGTCAGTCTCTGTGAGACGCAGTTTTAGGAGAGCAAAGTTCGCGCCCTCCCGTTCCTTCACCAGAGCCTCCAAGTTGCGGAATTCGCTTTTCTCAATTCGGATGAGATTGAAACCGCCGGTTTGCTCACGAAAGTTGAGCAGCCGGTCTGCGGCACCCTTGTGTTCAGGCTCATACTTGTTCAAGTAATCGGTCAGGCGCGATCGGTCACCCGAATTGAAGGCGTCCAGCCAGGCGCGGAGAACGGTTCCCGCCGGCGTGTCCGGTATTGTGGGGTCAGCGCCGTAAGCGGTGGTCAGAAGGAGACATAGGCACGCTGCGAGTCGCATATTCTATATACGGTTCAAGCACGATTTGGGTACGAACAATCGTCCCCGGATCCTATATTCCGATTCCCTATGGCGGCGCGTCAAAGATGCTTTAGCAAACGAACTATTTCCGTACAATCGGAAGATGGCCAGCAGCAGCGCACTGAGTGAAGAGATTCTTACCAAGTATGAACCGGTGATCGGGCTGGAAGTCCACGTTCAGCTCGGCACAAAGACGAAGATCTTCTGCGGTTGCTCGGTCGAGTTTGGCGCGTCTCCTAACACGCATGTTTGTCCGGTCTGCCTGGGCCTTCCTGGTGCGCTTCCCGTGATGAGCCGACAGGCGATTGAGCTGGCCATTGGAGCAGCTCTCGCACTGCATTGTAAGGTCAACGCGTTTTCGCGCTTTGCCAGGAAGAACTATTTTTATCCAGACCTCCCAAAGGGATATCAAATCTCGCAGTATGATCAGCCACTGGCCGAGCACGGCTACCTGGACATACTGCTCAGCACCGGAAAAAAGCGGATCGGTGTCACGCGCGTGCACATGGAAGACGACGCCGGAAAAAGTATCCATGACGGCTTTAAAGACTCCGATCGCTATACGTACGTCGATCTGAATCGTTCGGGCACCCCCTTGATCGAGATCGTGAGTGACCCGGACATGCGCTCACCTGAAGAAGCGTACGCCTACGTCACCGAGATAAAGCAGGTTCTCCAATACATCGGCGTTTCGGATTGCGATATGGAGAAAGGGCAACTGCGGTGCGACGCCAATGTATCCGTCCGACAGCGCGGGGTTGAGAAGTTCGGGACCAAGGCTGAAGTTAAGAACTTGAATTCGTTTCGATATTTGAGAATGGCGTTGGAGTATGAGATCGAACGACAGGTGGAAGTGATCGAATCGGGCGGCAAAGTGCTTCAAGAGACGCGCCTTTACAACGTGGAGCAAGGCAAGACGGTGGGAATGCGCAGCAAAGAACACGCCCACGACTACCGCTATTTTCCCGAGCCCGACCTGGTCCCGCTGCGCGTAAGCGAGCACTGGCTGAACGAAGTGCGACACAGGTTGCCGGAGCTTCCGGCGGATCGCCGCGAACGGTTTGTGAGCGATTACGGGCTTCGCGAATATGATGCGCAGGTGCTTACTCTCACGCGCGAGACGGGCGATTATTTCGAGGAGGCGGTAAAGGTCAGCGGCGATGGACGGGCCACCGCGAATTGGATCGTCGGCGACCTGATGGGGCTGCTCAATGCGGCCGACAAAACCATTGCAGATTCGCCTGTCAAGGCATTTCAGATGGGAGAGTTGGTCGCGCTGATCGGCAAGGGAGAACTCTCGGGGAAGCTCGCGAAAGAAATCCTTCCAAAGATGTTCGAGTCCGGCGAATCCCCATTGGTGATTGCTGAGCGGGAAGGGTTGAAGCAGATTTCAGATTCCGGAGCGCTCGAAAAGATTGCAGACGAAATCATCGCGGCGAATGCGAAGCAGGTGGAGCAGTACAAGTCGGGCAAAACGACCGTGCTCGGATTCCTGGTCGGACAGGTGATGAAGGCCAGCCGAGGACAGGCGAACCCGGCTGCCGTCAACGAAGTCTTGAAAAAGAAGCTGGCTTAGCGCGATCAGGATTGGGAGACGGTCGCGCGTTCTTCGTTATGGTGGCGAACGTCGATCCCCTTGACCAAGAACATAACGTCTTCGGCGATATTTGTTGCGTGGTCGGCGATGCGTTCTAGATTGCGAATGACCGAGAGCAGATAAAGCCCTTGTGGAATCTGCGACGGATTCTTCTCCATGAAGCTCCTGAGCTCGTGATAGCTGGCCGTGCGCATGTTGTCCACCGCGTCGTCCGAAGCGAGCACGCTGCGCGCCATCTCCGCATCACGGTTCACGAAAGCGTCCAGTGCCTTGCGCACCATGCCTTGTGCTAGGCCTGCGATGTGAGGGATATCAATGAGCGGTCTAATGAGCGGTTCTCTAATCAGGGCGAGCGCGCTTTGAGCGATACCGACCGAGAGATCGCCCATTCGCTCGAGATCGTTGTTGATTTTAATAGCGGCCGTTACTAACCGGAGATCTGCCGCCAGAGGAGCCTGTAGGGCAAGCAGGCTAATAGCGAGATCGTCGATCTCGATTTCAAGCTGGTTGATGCGTCCTTCATTACGCAGAACCTGCTGGGCGAGTTCTTCGTTCTTTTCGACCACGCCCTGGACACTCCGGTAAATGGCACTCTCAACGAGGGCGCTCATCTCTAAAAGGTTGGATTTGAGCCTTTCCAGCTCTTGTTCAAAGTGACGCAAGTGTTACCTTCGGCGGAGAAAACGGAATCAACCAAACCGGCCGGTGACGTAATCCTCCGTTTCCTTCCTGCTTGGATTCTGAAAGATCTTTCGAGTATCGTCGATTTCGATTAGTTTGCCCAATAAGAAAAACCCCGTGTAGTCTGCCAGGCGCGCCGCCTGCTGCATATTATGCGTGACAATCACGATGGTAGTCATCTCTTTTATCTGAAAAAGCAACTCCTCAATCTTAAGAGTTGCGATCGGATCCAGTGCCGAGCAAGGCTCATCAAGCAGCAGAACTTCTGGTTCGACCGCGAGAGCGCGAGCGATGCATAGACGCTGCTGCTGGCCTCCGGAGAGCGCAGAAGCGGGCTTGTTCAATTTATCTTTTACTTCAGACCATAAGGCCGCGTGGTGGAGACTGCGTTCTACAGCTTCGTTAATAACGGACCTTTTACGGATGCCATTGACCCGCAGCCCATAGGCAACATTGTCAAAAATGCTCTTCGTGAACGGATTCGACTTTTGGAAAACCATGCCGACGCGCCGCCGGACGTCCGTAACGTCCATGCCGAAGAGATCCTGGCCTTCGAGAACAAGGCTACCTTCGACACGGGTGTTGCGGAGCGCCTCATTCATGCGATTCATGGTTCGAAGGAAAGTGGATTTGCCGCAACCGGAGGGGCCGATGAAAGCCGTCACACGATTGGCGGGAATATCGAGGCTGACCTCGTGAAGCGCCTTGAACGAGCCATAGTAGAAATCGATATTTCGGGCAACCAACTTGTTCAAGGGCTTCCCTTTACTGGGCTCTGGCGCAGTAGTCGGCAGGGCTGCTGCGGGATTCAGCGCGGTCTGGTTCACAGGGGAAGCCAAAGATTATCTCCTGGAGGACGCGGGTCCTCTGGCAATGATCATTCTAGCGGTTATGTTCACGACAAGGATGAGCGTCAGTAGAACAAAACCTGCGGCCCAGGCCTGCTGGTGGAGATCTTCGTCCGGCGCAAGAGTGTAGTTGTAAATCATTACCGGAA
Source organism: Terriglobia bacterium (assembly GCA_963757345.1). Taxonomy (GTDB): domain Bacteria; phylum Acidobacteriota; class Terriglobia; order Bryobacterales; family Bryobacteraceae; genus Bog-105. Next base: position 1,065,831 of record CAVWRP010000021.1, read on the forward strand.
GCGTTGCAATCGGAGCGAGCCAGCCTTTGCTCCAGAACATGTTTCCAAGGGCAGTGAAAAGCAGTGGCGCGGTTTCGCCGGCAACGCGCGCCAGGTTCAACATCATGCCGGATGTCAGTCCAGAAACGGCCGCGGGGACGACGACCGTGAAGACGGTCTGAGCCTTGGTCGCGCCCAGCGCCATGGCGCCCTCACGCATCGAGTTCGGGACGGCTCGGAGGAACTCCTCCGTGGTGCGAACCGCAATCGGAATCATCATGATTCCCAGAGCGACTCCTCCAGCCAACGCCGAAAAGTGTTTCATGGGCCGGACGACAAGGGCGTACGCGACAATTCCAATGACAATCGAAGGAACGCCGTTGAGCAGATCAACCACGTAGCGCAAGATAAACGCAAATGTCTTGCCACTGTATTCGGCGAGAAAGACGCCTGCGAGGAAGCCCAGAGGCACGCCGATAGCGGTAGCAATCGAGAGTATCTTGCCGCTGCCGACAATCGCATTGGCCATTCCGCCGCCGGTTTCGCCGGCTGGCTTCGGCAGTTTGGTAAAGAAATCCCAGTTCAATGAACGGGCGCCGTGGATCAGGAGATAGCCGAGTATGAAAAACAGAACGCCCACGACCACGACCGTGCAAACCCCGGATAGGGAAAGCATGAGAACGTTAGTAAAACGCCGCTTCGGAGAGATGCCACCAATCAGACTCATGCTCTTCTATAAGCGGTAGCAGCAATGAGAATACGTGCGACCGCATTGATAACAATCGTCAGTCCAAACAGAACCAAGCCAAGAAAAATCAGCGAGGAAATGTAAAGGTCACCGCTGGCCTCAGCAAATTCATTGGCGATTACCGCGGCGATGGAATAGCCGGGCGAAAAGAGTGAGGCGGCGATCTTCGGGGTGTTGCCAATCACCATCGTGACGGCCATTGTTTCCCCCAGAGCACGCGCCAAGGCAAGGAACACCGAGCCGATGATTCCGGTGCTGGCGGCAGGAAGAACGATTTGCCACGTCGACTCCCATTTGGTCGCGCCGAGGGCAAGAGCGGCTTCACGTAGCTCTACCGGGACCGCCAGCAGCACTTCGCGTGAGACCGAGACAATAAAGGGCACAACCATTACCGAAAGCACAATCCCGGCGGACAAGAAGCTAAAGCCGTAAAAATCACCCTGGAAAATGGGAAGAAAGCCGAGCGTCTTAGAAAGAACGGGGACGATGTAATCGCGGATGAACGGAACAAGAATAAAGATTCCGAGAAGACCATAGATCACGCTTGGAACAGCGGCCAGAAGCTCGATGAGAAATGTGAGGATATTCGACAGCTTTGGAGGGGCCATCTCAGCCAGAAAAACGGAGGATGCGACACCTAGGGGAACTGCAATCAAGAGAGCAAGGAATGCAGTAACACACGTGCCATAGATGAACGGAAGTGCGCCGAAGTTTCCGCCGTTTGGATCCCAAGTCGAGGTAGCGAGGAAATGCCAGCCGAAGGTATGAACGGTGAGTTGAGACCGAGCCCAAAGCTCGGCAACGATCAGAACGACTATCAGTAAGACGACGGTGGCAGATCCGAGTGTTATCGAGTATGCAAATTCGTCTCCACCCCGCAAACGATCAACAAAGGTGCGGCCGGCGCGGCGGCGAAGAGCATTCGCAACGTAGGTGGAGCTTGCCATCAGGCAATGGCGACTTTCATAAGCGGACTATTGGATCTGTGCGATCTGTTTTTGTTCTTTGGCAACAACGCTCGCCGGAAGCTTCGCATAATCGAGAGCCTCTACCGAACTCTGACCAGTTGTAACAGCCCACTTTAAAAAGCCTACCAGGGCCTTCTTTTTTTCGGTTTCGGAAATCTTTCCGGGAACCAGGAGCCAAGTGAATGTTGAAATCGGATAGACGCCAGCACCTGCCTCATTAGTAATCGAAACACGGAAGTCCGCGGGCATGGACTTGAGGGCCGCCGCTGCGGCGGTTACAGACTTTAGATCAGCCTTGACGAATTCTCCATTTTTGTTTTGAACCTCCCCGTAAGCGAGATGGTTCTTCACGGCATAGATCAACTCGACGTAGCCGACGGTACCTTTTTGTTGCTTGATAATGCCGGCGACCCCGTCATTTCCCTTCCCGCCCAGACCGGTTGGCCAATTCACGGACGCGTTTTTTCCAATAGTCGAGTTCCATTCCGGGCTCACCTTGGAAAGATAGTCCGTCCAGCAATAACTGGTTCCGCTGCCGTCTGACCGGTGAACGACAATTATCTTGTCAGACGGAAGCTTGACGCCAGAATTCGATTTTGCGATTTCAGGGTCATTCCAGGTCTTGATCTTTCCAAGGAAGATCCCCGCGAGCGCCTGTGGAGTAAATTTTAACGGAGTCGTTACTCCAGGCAGATTGTAGGTCGGCACAGCAGCGCCCAAAACTGTTGGGAAGAGAAAAATGCCGAAGCCCTTTGAATCTTTGAACGCTTTTAACTGTTCGTCGGTCATGGGCATGTCGCTGGCACCGAAGTCTACGGTACCTTCCGTGACCGCTTTGATGCCGCCACCCGACCCGTTCGGCTGGTAGTTGATCTGCACGTTCCCGACGGATTGGTATTCGTTGAACCATTTTTGATAAATAGGCGCCGGAAATGTGGCGCCCGCGCCTGTAAGACTTGTTTGTCCCGCTGCAGGCGGACTTAAAGTGAGCACTGCCGCTGCGGCTGTGAGGTTCAAACAAAACAATTTGATTGATGACTGTCGCATGGGATCTCTTTTTGAGAATTTTGAGGCACGGTCCAGGCAAGCCCGGGGTTATGCCACCGTCACAACACCTAGGGTGCACGATCGTCATCAACCTCGCATGACGAAAGAGTTACAGCTCTGTTACAGAACCACTGGGTAGTACTTAGTGGTTAGCCCGACGGTCATTCCGGTAAACCGTACCCTGTTTCATTACGAAAACGACGCTCTGGGTCAGTTTGATGTCCTCGAGCGGGTTGCCGGGTACTGCTACCACATCAGCAAGTTTGCCCGGTTCAAGTGTTCCGATCCTGGTTTCCAAGCCGAGCAACGTGGCTGCCGCCGATGTTCCCGCACGGAGCGCCTGAGCGGCCGACATTCCGTCGTTGGCCATCAACATGAACTCCAGCGCGTTGTTGCCATGAGGGTAAACAGCGGCATCAGTTCCGAGCGCAATCTTAACACCCATTTGGAGAGCGTGACGGACCATACTGTCTTGTGATTTCAGTGCCAAGTCGGCCTTCTGCTGAATGAGTGGAGGAAACTTCGATTCCTGTAGACCGGTGCGTGTGGCCAGAGTGGGAACCAGATACGTTCCGCGTTCCCGCATCATGCGAAGCGCTTCGTCATCGAGGAAGGTGCCATGTTCGATCGAGTCAATACCGGCGCGGATGGCTCGTTTTGCGCCCTCGGCTCCATGAGCGTGAGCCGCAGTCTTGCGGCGGAGTTCATGCGCTGCGGTGACGAGCGCGTCGAGTTCGGCTTGAGTTAATTGCGGTGTGTCGACATCGTCGGTTGGCGAAAGGACCCCGCCGGTGGCGCAGGTCTTGATGACATCCGCCCCGTATTTTATGTTGAAACGAACAGCGAACCGAGCTTGATCCGGCGAATTGATCACTCCGTCTTCAGGGCCGGATTCGTGATTAAGCAAGCCAAAACGAAGGCCGGCGCCATCATCGCAATGACCTCCGGTCGAGCCGAGGGCGTGCACTGAGACCAGCATGCGCGGCCCAGGAACAATTCCCGAATTAATCGAATTGCGTAGTCCGACATCCAGGAAATCGTTTGAGCCCACATCGCGGACAGTTGTGAAGCCGGCCATCAGAGTCTTGCGCGCATTCACAGTCGCGTGGATCGCCTGCTCTGCCACGGTGCGTTCCATACCTCTCAGCCGGGCACCCTGGTAGTCGGCATCGAAATCCTGAGTAAGGTGGGTGTGAGCATCCACGAAGCCCGGAAGCAAGGTCGTGTCGCCCAGATCAATCAGGCTTGCATTGGCCGGAGCCGGGCCATTAATGGATTGAATTTTTCCTTCTGCCACAACTATCTCGGCCGGCTGAATCAGACGATCGCTTTTTCCGTTAAAGAGGCGCGCGGCCTTGAGCACGTAGACGCCGCTTTGTCCCTGCAAATCAGCAACCGCAAACAGAAGAATCGCAAAAATCCAGGATGGGGAGGCGATACGCATAAAGGTTTGAGGATAGCGCATCGCTGCCTACGCCGCTTTCAACAGAATGGTAAACCGAGAGCCACGGCCCAACTGGCTTTCAACCGCAACCGTGCCGCCCATTCGCTCTACTACTTCCTTGACGATCGGAAGGCCAAGCCCAGTACCGCCGGTGGCCCGTGCACGTGCTTTGTCGACTCGATAGAATCGCTCGAAAATCCGCTTGAGATCCTCGCTTGGGATACCGATTCCCGTGTCACAGACGGAGATCCGGACCAGGCCTTCGTCCGCAGGGCCGCATTCGATCGTAACTTCACCTTCAGCCTTGTTGAACTTTACGGCATTATCAAGCAGATTCGTGAGCGCTTGCTCAAGGCGGAAACGGTAACCGATAATCCAGCAATCCTGACACAGGTCCGTGTTGAGGCGAACACCCCGAAGAAAAGCATTCGATTCGACGCTGTGAGCGGCTGCTTGAACGACAGCCGCCACCGAGATACGCTCCGGTGCTGCGGGAGGCGCGGCATTGGAATCGAGCTCGGAGATGACGAGCAGGTCCGAGGCTATGTTATTCAGGCGAATGGCATGAGATTGAATGATCTCGACGAATTTTCGATTATGTTCCGGATCTTCGAGTGCGCCGTCGAGCAGCGTTTCCGCATATCCGCGGATGGCGGTCAGAGGTGTGCGTAATTCGTGTGAAACGTCGGCCACGAAATCCTTGCGAACCTGTTCCTGCCGCTCAATATCGGTAACGTCATGAAGGACGATAACGGCGCCTCGGCGGGGCTGCTCGCTGAATGGCAGGGCCCGCGCTTCAAACCACCGCCCGGCAGCACTTGGAAGCTGGAAGCGATCCGTGTGGGGCATACCCGTACGGACCACACTCTCAAGCGTGTCCCGAATGATGGGCTCACGTACGACCTCATACAGAATCTTGCCCTCCGCCATCGGTTTGCGCGTACTAAAGGCATTTGCGAAGGCATCATTGCAGAAGATCACACGCAGATTCTGATCAACGGCGAGTACCCCCTCGGCCATGCAGGCGAGAATGACCTCGCGGCGGGAGAGCTCAAGATTGGCACGATCCATAATCAGCCTGACCCGCTCCGCCGTCAGCTTCAGAGCACGCGCTACGCTGTCCCACTCCGGAAACGTCTGTTCGGCGATTGCGATTTCAGTTGAGGGAAGCGCCGCTGCGAAACTCTCGAGGCGCTTTGCCGCAGCACTCCACTGACGGCGCATGCCAAGAACAATGCCACCAATCAACGCCGCGCACGCGAGGTTTACTAGCAGAAGTTTCAGGAACGCGGGAGGCCCGCTGGCGGGTTTGAGGTTGACGCCAAGCCAGACAAAGGAGCCGAGCAAGGCGAGCGAGAAAATCGACCAAATGAGGATCAGCCGGCTGGCTGCACTGTCGCGCATGGAGCCTCAATTGAAGGATAGATTACTAATGTGTCAAAGAAATTCCATTGCTATGGCTGGTAGCCTCAGGCTTCGTGCTTTTGAAACCAGGATTGACCGCTGAACAGCTTCTTTCCCTGACGTTCTGGGCGCAGGAATGAACCATCGGGCTGCATGATCCGAGCTCCTGCTTCGTCCTCCAGATACTTTTCAAGGACACGGTCGCGCAGGCGCCGTATCAGGCGGGAATTCTCTATGGGAAAGAGAACCTCGACCCGCCGGTTTAGGTTCCGGGGCATGAGGTCGGCGCTTCCGACATAAATCAGCTCGTCGCCCCCATTGTGGAAGTAGTAAATACGGCTATGTTCAAGAAACCTGCCAAGGATACTTCGCACACGAATGGTTTCGCTGATACCCGGAATGCCAGGGCGTAGCACACATACGCCGCGTATGATGAGGTCAATCTGCACACCGGCTTGTGAGGCCTCGTAAAGCAGTCGAACGATGGCGGCGTCCTCGAGCGCATTCATTTTGAAAATGATGTGGCCGTCGCCGTGCTCCTTGTGCCGCTGCATCTCTCCATGCACAAGGCGCTCCAACCCGCTGCGAATACTGTGCGGCGCGACCAAAAGCTTGCGGTATGACTTCTTCGCGGAGTAACCGGTCAGATGATTAAAAAGGTCACTGACATCCTCGCCGATTTCGTCGTTGCAGGTAAACAGGCCGAGGTCGGTGTAAATTCGAGCAGTGGAGGGATTGTAATTGCCGGTGCCGAGGTGAAGATACCGGCGGATGCTCTCCCCTTCTCGACGCACGACCATCGCCATCTTGGCATGTACTTTGACGCCGGGAAGGCCGTAGACAACGTGAACGCCTTCACGCTCAAGCTTTTGTGCCCACTCAATGTTACTCTCCTCGTCAAAGCGAGCCTTGAGCTCCAGCAGAACTGCCACTTGAACGCCGTTCTGAATGGCGTCGAGGAGCGCCTCGACAATTGGCGAATTGCGGCCCACACGGTAGAGCGTCATCTTGATCGCGAGGACATTTGGATCTTCCGCTGCGGCGCGCAGGAAATCGACCACTGGTTGGAACGATTCAAACGGGTGGTGGACAAGGATGTCCCCTTCCGCGATTGTCGAAAAAATCTCGCTTGATGGCGCCGCGGTGAAGCCCTTGGGAGTGTAAGGGATGAAGGGCTTGTCTTTTAGGGCCGGGCGGTCGATGTTCAGCAGTGACCGCACGCGACTCAGATCAAGCGGGCCGTCGGAACGATAAACGTCGTTCTGATCGAGCTCCAGGTTGGTTGTCAGGATCTCAACCAAACGCGAAGACATTCCGGGATTGATTTGCAGGCGTACTGCATCGCGGAAGCGCCGCCGCCAAACCGCTTCCTGCACGCTTTCGAGAAGATCGTCAGTCTCGAGTTCCTGAATCGCAAGTTCAGCGTCGCGGGTCAGGTGGAACATGTCGGCTTTGACAATCTGCATCTCGGGAAACAAAAGGCGGAGATTACAGATTATGGCGTCTTCCAACCAGACAAACGCGGTCTCGGATGCTTCGGAAGGCAGCGGGACAAGCTGCGGGAGCGAATCCGGGACTTTGATGCGGGCGAAACGCTCGACGCCATCGCCGCTGGTGACCACGGCGGCAATATTGAGACTGAGATTCGAAATATGCGGGAAAGGACGCCCCTGGTCGACCGCCAAAGGCGTTAGAACAGGGTACACGACGCGCCGAAAGTAGTCATCGACCGCTACTTTTTGCTGAGGATTCAACTCGTCGAGGCCAAGAATGCAGATCCTTTCAGCGCGCAATTCCGGCATCAATTCGCCAAGCCATAACTGGTAAATCTGTCCCATGATACTGGTCACTTCGTGGCGGATGAGCTCGAGCTGCTCAGAGGGAGAACGGCCGTCCATGCTGATCTCGGTGGTGCGTGTTTCAATCTGCTGCCAGAGCCCGGCGACGCGCACCATGAAGAACTCGTCCATGTTCGAGCCGAGTATGGACAGAAATTTCACCCGCTCGAGCAGTGGGGTTGCAGGGTCTTTCGCCTCATCTAAGACACGCCGCTGGAAGGCGAGCAGACTGAGGTGCGGATTGAGATAAAGCTCAGTAGAGTCGAGACGCAGGGATGGAGAAGGTCTGCGTTCGACGGTTCGCGACTGGGCTGTGGAACGTTTTCGGCTGGTGGTGGGGGTCGCCATTCGGGATTCAGGCTGGAACACATTATTTATACTGCACAATCGGACTCGCAGTACTCAGGAGAGTCGAAAACGGTACGAAATCTCTAATCTGGCGGGGTGTTAGGATTGAAGTGCGGGGTGGAGCAGTCAGGTAGCTCGTTGGGCTCATAACCCAAAGGTCGCAAGTTCAAATCTTGCCCCCGCAACCAAAATACTCAAGCGGTTACGGGCGCTCGGAGCGAGGTTGGTTTAATGGGACCAGCCGGTCAGCCGGAATGCTCCAATCCAGTTTTGATGTGATGGAATTCGGGAAGAGACGGATGCGGATCCAGTCCGGAGCGATGGGATGGATACCCACAACCGTGCCAGTCAGACCGTTCAGCACGCGGGCGCTTCCAAACCACTTAATGGCTCTGATTCGAACTTTTTGGCCAACTACAAACTTTGGCACAGAGTAGTTGTGCCGATACGCGAAGTTCCTCTCGCTTTTTTCTGATGATTTTGTTTTTCAGGCCTGTCTGTATTCCGATTCACAAATCCGAATTGCGCTCAGATCCAAACTCGGGCCGATTAGACCCGACTCACTCAGATTCTGAGAAGCGTGCGTCCAGAAGATCGAGTTCGTATTCCAGACGACGCAGTACTTCATCGTGAATCTTGTTCTGGTTGCGGAGGTTTATGGCGACAGTGCGCTCAGCGTCTCTTAATTCCTGGCCGACGTGAAGCCGTTTGACAAGGCGTGGCGCGTCGGGTTCGTTCTCGAAATCGCCCTCAATCGAGGCAAGCCGCTCCCGGTAGTAGACTTCGAAATAATCGAAAACATCGCGCGGTTCGCCGCTGTCCTCGCGGATTTTTTCCAGGCGCTGGAGGGCCGCCCCTATCATGTCTCGCCGCGCGTCTCTTTCCTCGTCGTGAGAGGCGCTGCTCTTTGAAAGGCCAAGCACGCGAATGAGCATGGGCATGGTTAAACCTTGCACGACGAGGGTCGAAAAGATGATGCAGAATGTCAGAAAAATGATGAGATCCCGATAAGGGAACCGTTCACCGCTCGAAAGCCGCTCCGGCAACGAAAAAGCGGCGGCAAGGGAGAGGACACCGCGCATGCCGGCCCATCCGAGAAGGAACGTTTCCGCGGAAGAGATTCCTCGAGCCTTCACGTTTCGCAACCGTCGAAGCCGCGAGACGAGCCATTCTCCCGGAACGATCCAGAGAAAGCGCAACAGTAGGACTGCGGCGCTGAACAGAAGGCCATCCAGCATGACACTCCGTTTGCCGATGCCCTCGATGTCTTTGAGAATGTAAGGGAGTTGAAGGCCGAGTACCAGAAACACGAGACCATTCAAAACGAAATCGAGCGTACGCCAGACAGCCGACGCCTCTATGCGGGCATGGAGCGAATAGAGTCCTGAGCTGCGCCTGCCGAGGTAGAGGCCGCAGGCGAGAGTCGCCAGGACGCCTGAGCACTCCAGTCGCTCAGCCGTGAGATAAGCCAGGTAAGGGGTGACGAGGCTGATGGTTATTTCAATCGGCGCGTCATCGATACGAACTTGCACGTGGTGGACTAGAAAGCCAACCACCAAGCCAATAAGGACACCGGCAAAGACAAGGTATAGGAGAGTTCCAGCGCCCCCCATGAACGAGGGCACAACACCGGTCACAACCACGGCTAGCGTGAATTTCAACGCCACGAGGCCGCTGCCGTCATTTACCAGAGACTCGGCTTCGAGCAGATCTGTAATGCGGCGCGGCAGGCCCAAACGCTTGGCGATGGCCGTAGCGGCGATGGCATCGGTGGCTGCAACCAGGGCTCCCAGAACAAGACCAAGAGTCCAGCCGAACCCCGGCACTAGCACGCGCATGACCAGGGCTACCCCAACCATGGTGAAAGTCACAAGCCCGAAAGCCAGCATGAGGATGCCCGTAAGGTTGTTACGAAAATCTCGCCACGAAGTGTGAAAAGCAGCCGAGAACACCAAGGGCGGCAAGATCACCAGGAACACCAATTCCGGGTTGGGGGTGATGCGTGGGAGGCGCGGAACCAGACTCAACAGCAGGCCACCAAGAACGAGCACAATGGGATAGGCTACTCGCAGCCGTTTGGCTACTAGCGCAAGTGCCGCAATTGCGACAAGCAGCGCTAGCAGAACGAGTTCGACGTAATCGAGTCCACTGCCGTGCATCGTCGCTAAACGTAACGATAGCGTACGAGAGTGGCTTGCTTTGCTCCGACGTGAGACGCTGAAAGTTAGGCTGAGCATGCAGACTTCGACCGATCCACTTACCACGCGGCTGCTGGTAAACCGGATCGCGGGCTCGCATAGCGCGCGATTCACAGATACGGTCGCGGTTGAACAACCTCTCGAAATACGCCTGCAGTATTGGTTTAAGGACGCACAATTCACCAGTAGCCTTGCTCTTACTATGCGTACGCCCGGAAGCGATCGAGAGCTGGTAAGCGGATTTTTGTATTCGGAAGGAATTTTGACGGGCAGGGCCGACATTACAGACGTCCGAGGGCTGGGCGGGGACAATTCTAACGAGATACTAGTTGAACTGTCCAAGGGTGTCGACTTCGAAATGTGGCGCACAGCGCGAGTTACCTTACTCAGTTCCAGCTGCGGAATCTGCGGCAAGCGCAACGTTGAAGCCCTGGCGACAGATTCGTTGATAGACGCCGACGACAGCTTTTCGGTCCAGTCCTCACTGGTGCATGAGCTGCCGGCGATTCTTAGCCGCGCGCAAAGCGGCTTTGCTGAGACTGGAGGACTTCATGCCGCCATGCTGGTCCAGGTGAATGGAAATGGTCGCTTCCAACAGAACGCCGTGTTTGAGGATATCGGGCGGCACAACGCGTTGGACAAGCTGATTGGCTCTCAACTGTGGATAGATTCGATTCCGCTGAAGGACAAGATTGTATTGCTCAGTAGCAGGAGTAGCTTCGAACTGGTGCAGAAAGTCGCACGCGCGGGCATACCGGTGCTCGCCACGATCGGCAGCCCGTCCAGCCTTGCGATTGAAGCTGCCGAGCGATGCGGGCTCACGCTGATCGGCTTCGTGCGAGACCAGCGTTTCAACGTCTACACCGGAGATTGGCGGATACACTCGTAGTAGATGAAGCTTAGGTTTCGCGGCAATACGCTGCGGTTACGAGTAAACCGACGCGAAGTCGATGCACTTGCTTCCGGGGACCTCGTTCAGGAGAATGTTCTCTTTCCCAACCAAACGTGCTTTACATATATCTTCGAGCCCTCCGGAAACGCGACGCCTCACGCCTCCTTCGAGAGCAACACGCTCCGCGTGGCAGCGCCGCTTCTTCAGGTGAAGGACTGGGCGCGGGCTGAAGTCATTGGACTGTACTACAACTTCGAAACGGAGGGAACAGTCTTAAAAGTTGCAATCGAGAAGGATCTGGAGTGTACGGATAGTACCTCGGAGGACCAGGATCCTGATGCTTTTCCGCGGCCGAAAGGGAATAATTGCTGAAGCGCACAGGTTGTTAGAGTTCATCTCTGGAGGGGATCAAGCATGACACGGAGTGGGATGTGGCTAACTTGGCTGGCCTTTGCATCGCATGCAATCCTTGCCGCTGGAGCAAGCAAACCTTCTAACGCGTTGGTGATCATCCAAAACGCGGTGGATGCCAACGATCGCGACTGGAAGGCGCAGCCTGCTTTCACTCATACGGAGCGCTCCATCAAGAGCAAAGTGGACCCGGACGGGCACACGACGGTAGCGAATTCCAGGACTTCCGAGATTCTGATGATCGACGGCTCGCCTTACAACCGGCTTATCGCAATTAACAATGAGCCGCTTAGCGGGGCCAAGCGAGCCGCCGAACAGGAAAAGCTGAATCAGGAAATCGCCAGGCGTCGCAATGAGTCCGAATCCGAGAGACGCTCGAGGATTGGGAAATATAAGAACGAACGTTCCGAAGAGCATCTGCTGATGCGAGAAATGGTGGCTGCCTTTCACTTCAGACTGATCGGCCAAGAGCAGATCGAAGGTGTGCCCTGCTATCGGTTTGACGCGACACCGAAAGCAGATTATCGACCACCGCTCGAGAAAGCGCGTGTTCTGAAAGGAATGCGGGGACAAATGTGGATTGATGCCCGGCAGTACCATTGGGTGAAAGTGCAGGCCGACGTCTTTGAACCTGTTTCGTTCGGCTTTTTCATCGCGAAGGTTAATCCTGGAACGCGATTCGAATTAGAACAGGAACCTTTCGAGAATTATTGGCTGCCGAAGCACTTCATCGAGACCGTTAACGCGAGCGTGTTTGGCTTTTACGGGCACCGGACGAAAGAAGAAACGTTCTATTCAAACTATCGGCCGACGGCCGCGAGTCCTCGAACGACTGCTTCGCTTCGTTAACGAGTCACATCGCGGTGGCTTTCTTTTACCGAGTAGCCGGCCTTACGCAAGCGCTTTCGAATCTCATTAGCGATGAAAACAGATCGATGATGACCACCAGTGCAGCCGAACGAGATGGTCAGATAGCTCTTCCCTTCCCGGATATAATGCGGCAGCAAGTACACGAGCAGTTCCGAAATGCGACTGACAAATTCAGCAGTCTGAGGAAAGGACCGAATGTATCGGGCAACGCTCGGATGACGCCCAGTAAGCTTCTTGAACTCAGGGATGTAATTGGGATTTGGCAGAAAACGCACATCGAAAACCAGATCGCTATCGGAAGGTACGCCGTGCCGAAAACCGAAGCTGTTCACGTAAACCACAATCTTGTTCGATTCGGTCGAGTCCTGGAATTTTGCGGAGATTAAAGCGCGAAGGTCGTGGACGTTGAGCTTTGAGGTATCGATATATACGTCTGCCAGCGCTCGGATGGATTTAAGCTGGTCGCGCTCATCGAGCAAGCTGTTCAGAACCGTAGCTTTTGCGCCGAGCGGGTGAGGTCGCCGGGTTTCGCTGAAGCGGCGCCGAAGAACCTCGTCATCCGCATCCAGAAACACCAGAGAGCAGCTTAGGCGGGATTTCAGGTCGCGAAATATGCGGGGGAACTGCCGTAGCATCTCGCCCTCACGAATGTCGATTATCAGGGCGCCACGTTTCTTCGAATCGTAGGTGAGATCTGCGAATTTCGGCAGCAGTGCGATTGGCAGATTGTCGACCGAATAGAAGCCCAAATCTTCGAACGCCTTTAGCGCAGTCAGTTTCCCGGACCCGCTCATCCCCGTGATGATGACGAGGTCCTGCGTTGCCTGCGGCTGAAGGGTGGAAGGGCGATTGTCAGGTTCTGCGTGAGGCTGGGCCATTACACTTCTCGGCTAGAGCCAGTCTAACGGAAGTGCCGCTCAGGACCGGTCACGATTCAATCAGGTCGAAGTTTCCGTCGGTCCGCCGGACCAGCACGGAGAGGCAGTTTTTGGCCGCGTCGCGATAAACCACATAATCGTCTTTGTCGCGTTCCATTTCGAGCAGGGCCTCCTGCAGCGTCATCGGCTTGCGGCCCTCATTGTAATCGACGTGGAATACCTTAGGCTTGGCCGGCTGGCCGTTGCGTTTTGCCAGCTCCGCGCGAGCGTCTTTAGATTCAGGAATCGCATTCGGTCCGCTATCCCAATCCTCTTTGGTCGACCGGGTCGCCTTGGGGTCGCGGTGCGTGTCGCGCCATTTTGTCTTGACCTTCACGATCTGCTTCTCTATCTTTTCCACCGCCTCGCCGAGCGCCGTATCTAAATCGGCGTTTACACCTGCCCCAATGAGCGAATGGTCGTAGAAATTGATAATCACCTCGACGTGGTGCAGATGGCGCTCCACCTGGTGAGTGACGTGAGCCTCGCGTTCTCCACGGCGTTCAATGAGCTTGGCGAGCTTCGAGATCTTAGCAGCGAATTTCTGTTCGAGTTCGGGAGTGAAATCCTTGGTTTTTCCGGAAACAATGAGCTTCATTTTTTCCTCTTCGGGTCATGTTTGCGGTCGACGGGGCGCAGAGATTCAAACATGAGAATACTCTCACGGACAATTAGGCGCGGACGCGCCGTTGATGCGTAGATGGAATTTTCATGTCCTCGCGATACTTGGCAACTGTACGGCGAGTAACCTGTATTCCTTCGGTCTGCAAACGAGCAGTAATTTTCTCGTCGGTCAATGGATCAGCAGAGTTTTCATCTTCGATCATCTTCTTGACGCGGCGTCTCACGATGAGCAGAGGAGTCGCGCTGCCGCCTTGTACAGACTCGGAGAAGAAGTATCGCAGTTCGAACACTCCCTGAGGAGTATGCGCGTATTTGTTTGCTACGGCGCGACTCACGGTGGAAGGGTGAACGCCGATTTCTTCGGCGACTTCTTTGATCATCATCGGCTTAAGCCGATCAAGGCCTGACTCGAGAAACTCGAGCTGGCGCTGGATGACTGAGTGGCAGACGCGCAGAATCGTCTGCTTCCTCTGTTCGATGTTCTTAATCAGTTGCAGGGCGGACGAGTAGCGTTCCTTGACGTAATTGCGAATTTCGCGGTTTGGCTCGTGATCGCGGTCAATTAGCCTTTTGTAGTCGGCGTTCAAACGGAGTTGCGGAATGTCATCATCATTCAAGGTAATGACATAGTCGTCGCCATCCTTGGAGATGTACACGTCCGGTTCAACCTGCCGGGCTCCGGAATCGGAAAAGCGTAGACCCGGATCAGGGTTGAGGTGGCGGATAACCTCGAGTGCAATCTGAACATGCTCTGTGGGCCTGCCAAGAGCCTTCGCAAGCGGCGACACTTGACGCTTGGCCAACAGCTTCAGGTGATCGTGAACGATTTTCCAGGCAACCGAATCGCGCGATCCGCGAGCTTCTAATTGCAGTAAGAGGCACTCACGAAGGGAGGAAGCACCCACTCCTGAAGGCTCGAGGGATTGTACCGCCTTTAGGCCAGCCTTGAGATCACACAACGGTAGCCCTTCGGCAACAGAGATTTCTTCAAGAGGAGTGGTGAAATAGCCATTTTCCTCCAGATTCCCGATGATGGTGTTGGCCGCCTGCCGGACACGATCCGGGAAGACGGAAACACTCAACTGGCTCTGCAGATGATCGCCAAGCGTCACCGGCGAGGGCAGAAACGTTTCGAAGGAGGGCTTTTCGACGGATTCTGAAGCAGGGCTCTTGAAGCCGGGATCGAGATAATCTTCGAAGAAGCTTCCAAAATCAATTTCGTCGAATGGGTCGGTCTCGGTTTTTGGGGTCTCTTCGGCGGGGGTGGCCGCTGGGACAGTTTCGCCGGCGCCACTACTGTCCGCCGAAAAGTCTGCCTCCGTGGGAGCATCGAGTGCGCTCTTGACGTCCGACTGATCGACACGGTCGAGAATGGCCTGATCGGCGGGTTCAGCCTGGCGCTCGCGCTCGAGCAAAGACTGCACTTCGGCGGGAGTTAACTCTTCACCGGCTTCTGCGGATTCTTCCAGAACCGGGTTCGCGGCGATTTCGTTTACGATCATATCCTTCAGCTCAAGACGGTTGAGTTGAAGGACCGTGACCATCTGGACGAGCCCCGGCGTGAGTATCTGCTTTTGCTGAACACCGAGGTGCAGCCGCTGCGAAAGCGAACTCATTTGGCTCTCAGTTTATCACCGCACAAGAGCTTCGCCGCGAAGGTGGAGGGCCAGATAAGGCTTGGGCTGCTGGGGATTTTATGCGCCTCTATCCCTTTATTTCCGTTATTTCGCGGCCAACGCGACGGGAGGGAAGTAGAAATTTTCGCCGAGATAGATGCGCCGTACCTCGGGATCGTTGCCAAGCGAATCCGGCGACCCTGCCCGAAAGATCCTTCCGTTGCTAATGATGTACGCACGATCGGTCACCGCAAGAGTTTCGCGAACATTGTGGTCAGTGACCAGAATCCCTATGCCTTTTTGCTTGAGATCGCCGATAATGCGCTGCAGCTCAAGGACCTGTATGGGGTCAATTCCGGAAAACGGTTCGTCCAGAAGAATGAAATCGGGCTGCAGAACCAGTGAGCGGGCAATCTCGACTCGCCTCCGTTCTCCCCCCGAAAGCATGTAGCCTTTGCTGTGCCGAACAGTCTCGAGCCCGAGATCGTCGATTAGCGCGTTCATTCTTTCCCGGCGTTCCCGCCGGTTCAGAGGAAGCGTTTGCAGGATCGCCATGAGATTATCTTCGACGCTCAGCTTCCGGAAAACAGACGGCTCTTGTGGCAGGTAGCTGACGCCGCGACGGGCGCGCAGGTACATGGGAAGCTGCGTGAGCGGCTGATCGTCAAGCAGAACCTGACCGGAATCGGGGCTGACGAGCCCCACAATTATGTAGAACGAGGTGGTTTTACCGGCTCCATTCGGACCGAGCAAACCGACCACTTCTCCCTGCTCTACCCGCACCGAAACGTTGTCCACAACCTTGCGGCTGTTGTAAGATTTGGCGATCTCAACAGTCTGCAGCGTTCGCATGTTAGGGAAAGGTGTTGTAGCGGATCGGAATCCGTGTCACGCCTATGACTTATGATACGCGTTGAATGAAGGAAGTTGCCGCAAATACGCGGCGCTCCGTAAAGGGCGAAGTCGCTTTGGCGATCGCGATTGTGGCATTGGCAGCGCTCCGGCTCTGCCATATCCACGTTCTTTGGTCGGATGAAGACTACCATTTGGCGGCTGCGCTTCAAATTCTGGACGGAAAGCTGCCTTACCGGGATTTTTGGTACGACAAACCTCCCCTAAGCGCGCTGTATTACATGCTCATAGCTGGACATCCGGGATGGCCGTTGCGTTTGCTAGATACTACGTATGTCCTGGCAGCCTGCTTCCTCGTGTATAAGCTGGGGCGCGCCTGGTGGGGCATATGTGAAGCACGTACCGCAGCACTTCTTCTCGCTTTCTCTCTAGCGTTTTATCTTCCGGGCGCCGTTGTAGGTTTTGCGGCCGACGCCCTGATGATCCTGCCACACCTGGCAGCCATTTTTTATGCGCTTACCGGACGCGCCGCGCTTGCCGGGCTCTGGGGCGCGATTGCCTTTCTCGTAAACGTTAAGGGATTGTTCGTGCTTGCTGTATGCGCGTTGTGGCTGCCCGGCTCTCTAGGCTCCCTTGGACTCGGGTTCATGCTTCCCCTGGTCGCCTTCGGGGGCGTGGCCCTTCTTTCGGGCACTTGGCCCGGCTATTGGGAGCAGGTCTGGCGCTGGGGATGGGTGTATGCAGAGCAATCTCCGGTCAGCAAGCCGCTATGGAACGGCGTCGTCCGCTCACTGCATTGGATGGGTTTTCACACCGCGCTAGCAGGCGGCGCGATCTTCAGCCTTACGAACTCGAAACCTGACCGATGGAAAGCGGTTACCTGGATCGGGCTGTCCCTGGCTGCAGTCGGCCTCGGGATGCGATTTGTCCCGCACTATTACCTCCAGCTCCTGCCGCCTGTGGTCGTGATTGGGTCCAGAGGCTTGGTATTGGCCTGGCGTCGAAATCGGACCGTCACTGCAATACTGGCGGGCGTAGCATTGCTCGTGCCGTTCGTACGATTTGCGCCTCGATACTTTTCTTTGGGCTATGAGGATCTCACAGGAGAGCCCATACGTTGGCAAGATGCAGCGCTCGATCTCGACGCGGAGCAGGCTGCTGCCGAAATCAACAGCCGCGTGCGCCCCGGCGACACCCTTTTTGTGTGGGGGTATCGGCCAGACATTTATGTCTATACGAGGCTGGTCAGCGATGGCCGGTTCTGGGATTCACAGCCCTTGACTGGCGTGCCTGCCGACCGGCATTTGCAGGAAACAAAGCCAATCTATGGTGGCACCGCGGCTCGCAATCGGCAGGAATTGGGCGCGACCCATCCGACCTGGGTGGTGGACGGTCTCGGACTGCTCAATCCGAATTTGGCACCCGGCGTGTTTCCCGAGTTGCGGCCGTGGCTCGCGCAGTATCGAGTGGTAGGGCGAACGAACTTGTGCCTAATTTACCGGCGCGTCGAGTAAGCTACTTCTTCTTCATTTTGGTAAATGCCACCTGCTCCTTCTTGCCGTCTACGGTCAGGTGATCCTCGCCGCTGAAGTAAGTCAGTTGTTGGCCTTTGATCACGCCTTTGTAGCTGTCAATCATTTGAGGTGCGCCACCATTGAGGACCACTTTGTCCTGCTTTGTGTAATATTCGCAATGCTCGCCCGTGCCGGTCCGCGTGCGGCTGGCCGAGATCTGGTCGAAAATCGTAACTTTGCCAGTGGCGATTGCATGGTCGAGCGAAGAATCATCAGAGGATTTATCGCTCTTCGGTGAAAGATAAGCCTGCAGATCATCGGATGTGATGGTCATTTTGTCGCGCACGAGCTTTACTCCGCCGGTATAGTGGGCTATCCGGACATCGTCCCGATAGGCCAGCTTTGGGGCATAAACAGTCGTATAGACGGGGCCGCCGCTGTTCTTTTTTGGAGCGCTCGGCGAGGCAGGGGCGCGGTCTGACGAACCCGAACTCTTGTTGTCGACCAGCTCGTTGACTACGTTGCCCACGGCGTCGAGAGACTGGCTGTCGCGATCGATCACGACGTGATCGGCGGAGATGCGGTTTCCGCCCTGCCACATCACGACATGACCTTCGTAGAAGATTTTTGAGTTGTCGTCACGTGTTTGCATGCTGTCCGACTGCGCTTGCATGGGCTGGGTAGCATCGAGCATCGATGTGCCCGGCTTCTCCTTGCTATCAGGTTCGTGGGTGGAGACCACGTGACCCATCGCGTCCATATCTCCCGTCGACTGGTTCATCACGATCTTGTCACCCACTGCCGAACCGGTGTCGTCCATGATACGGGCGTTCTCGGTGAGCGTAATGCGGTTTATCTTTTGCTCCAGGTACGCCCGCTTTGCCCAGGCCTTACGGGACCCCTCCTCATAACGAAAGTTTCCGGACTGATCGATCGTGGCCATTTGATTCGACTCGGGGACAAACTTCGCCGTGAGCGTGTCGCTCCATGTAACGGCCGGCGCGGGCGGGAGCGCTTTTCCGTCCGGCCCTATCTTTTTCGTTGCGAGAGCTGCCGACTTGTCGGTGTGAGTGACTGCATTCCATGCCAGGAACGTATCGACGTAACTGCCTTGCCCATAAAGGACGCGCAAGTGTGACGCATCGACTATGCGATGCGACTGTTCGGGGCGATTCGGCTTAAATTCGAGCTGCGCGGTCGACGGCGTGCGAATTTCCTTAACATCCTTGCCACCGGGCTTCATCTCGAGCTCGATATGCTCGCTTCGCAGGATGCGGGTCTCTGGCAGCTGCGCGCCGGGTTGAGGCAATGGTACCGATTCGGCAATGCTGTGACCGTCGGCCATCACCAAGTGGAGTTCGCTATCGTCCACGCTCTTGCCATTTCGTTCTTTGGACGCGAGCGCAAACCGTAAATCGGCTCGCTCGCCGGTGAGCTGGGTACGCGAACCAGGCTGGATCGCTTCTACGCGCGCATTTTTGTCACCGACGATCTGCACCAGGACGCCATTCTCATCGAAGATTGCGGTCATCTTATCCGCTGAGTAGGCCGTGTGCCGCTCCTCGCGCTGGTCGGTGCCGAAGCCGTGATCGCCCTCAATCTGGTGCAGGCGCCGGTTCTCGAGAAGTATCAAAGTATTGCGCGCTTCAATCCTCGTGCTCTGACGTGTCATTCGAGACCAAGGTGAGAGATAAATTTTCCCTTCGGCTTCTTTATAGACCAAATCGCTGGATTCAATGTGCATCTTGCGCTGAACGGGTCCTTTGCCGATCCAATTCAGCGCGACCTGGGACTTCAAATGAAGTACCTTCGTGTTCGGATCGTATTCCGCGCCGACACCCTTGCCGTCGCCCTCGGTGAACACGAATGATGCGGGCTGGTCCGTTCGCGCTTTGCCGCTTTTCGTCTCGTAGATCACGCCAGTCGTTGTGACCCGCACGCGCTTCGCGGCTTCGCTTTTGTCCTCGGCATCTTTATCCGTGGGGACGTTGATGACGAGGTACACAGGCGCTTCGGACTTCAAAATCCCGGAGCCCTCGTCGAACAGGGCTTGCTCCGTTTTTACGTAGGTATACGATTTCCCTTTCTTGTCGTAAAGGCGGAGAACCACTCCCTGGAGCTCAAAGGTCGAGGGGTCCCGTGTGCCTTCATAAGAGCGTGCATTTACGCGGACCACGGGTCCGGTTTGCGGATCGTCCTCTTTGTATTCCCAGCCGGTCGGGGCCACACCCTCATCCACCGGTCTAATGGCCGGTGGTTTGAATACGTGCGCAGCGCGGGCCTTATCGAGGCGTAGTTTCAGCGTGTAGCCGACGAATACGGAAATTGCGGCCAGCGCTACTGCTAACAAAAGAGAGTAACGACGCATCCAGCGGGAGAAGGTCAGTTTCAGGGTAACAGGCCAGACTTACGGACTGTTGGGAAGAAAATCTGAGTTTGGCATTGTGATGGCATTTGCTGCTTCGACCAAATTCCTTTTGTAATCAATTAGTTATAATTTCCCCTTGTCACTCGAAGGGTTGATGTGCTAAAACGGTTTGGGTGATTGGGCACGTCAGAGCGCGCTCGGTCTTCGGCCAAAGTCAGTTTGGTTCAGCACACAAAACTGGAGGTTTTTTTATGGATATTCGTCCGCTACACGACCGTGTCGTGGTGAAACGGATTGAGGAAACGGAGAGCATGCAAGGTGGTCTCTACATTCCGGATTCTGCAAAAGAGAAGCCGCAGCAGGGTGAAGTTGTGGCAGTTGGCAAGGGCAAGCGCAGCGACGATGGAAAGCTCAATGCGCTGGACGTCGAAGTAGGCGACAAGATCCTGTTCGGGAAATACTCGGGCAACGACATCAAGCTGGACGGAAACGAGTACCTGATCATGCGCGAGGACGAGATTCTCGGCGTGCTCACGAACGGTTCCTCGAACGGCAAGTCGGGCAAGAAGTAAGAAAGGATTCAAGAAGGAATGGCTGCAAAACAAATTGTTTATAGCGAGAATTCGCGGCAGGCGATTCTGCGCGGCGTAAATCAGCTTGCTGACGCCGTAAAGGTGACGCTCGGTCCTAAGGGCCGGAACGTAGTTCTTGAGAAGAAATTTGGCGGACCGACCATTACCAAAGACGGTGTGACGGTTGCGAAGGAAGTCGAGCTGAGAGATCCGCTCGAAAACATGGGCGCGCAGATGGTGCGTGAGGTTGCTTCGAAGACCTCCGATATCGCGGGTGACGGAACAACCACTGCGACTATTCTGGCGCAGGCCATTTTCCGTGAAGGCGTTAAGTCGGTAGCGGCGGGGGCGAACCCGATGGCGCTGAAGCGCGGCATCGAGAAGGCCGTCGAAGCGGTCGTAGAGGAAGTCAAGAAGTACTCCAAGCCGGTTTCGGGTGACGCTATCGCGCAGGTTGGCACGATTTCGGCAAATGGTGACGCGACTATCGGCAATATCATCGCGGAAGCGATGAAGAAGGTCGGTAAGGACGGCGTCATTACCGTGGAAGAGTCGAAGACCATGGTGACCGAGTTGCAGACCGTAGACGGAATGCAGTTTGACCGTGGCTATCTCTCGCCTTACTTCGTCAGCGACCCGGACCGGATGGAAGCGGTTCTCGAAGATCCGTACATCCTGATCCATGAAAAGAAGATCAGCAACATGAAGGATCTTCTGCCGCTGCTCGAACAGATTGCCCGTGCCGGCAAGCCGCTGCTCATCATTGCGGAAGAAGTGGAAGGCGAGGCGCTGGCGACCCTGGTTGTCAACAAGCTCCGTGGCACTCTGAATGCGGCAGCGGTGAAGGCCCCTGGCTTCGGCGACCGCCGCAAAGCGATGCTCGACGATATTGCCGTCCTCACCGGCGGTAAGTCGATCATGGAAGAAACCGGTATCAAGCTCGAGGGTGTACGCCTGGAAGACCTGGGACGCGCGAAGCGGGTCACGGTTGACAAGGACAATACGACCATCGTAGACGGTGCCGGCACACAGAAGGCAATCGAAGGCCGCATCAAGCAGCTTCGTGCGCAGATCGAGGAAACGACTTCCGATTACGATCGCGAAAAGCTGCAGGAGCGCCTTGCGAAGCTGGCCGGCGGCGTTGCCGTCATCAAGGTTGGCGCAGCTACCGAAACCGAAATGAAGGAAAAGAAAGCTCGTGTGGAAGATGCTCTGCATGCAACCCGCGCAGCTGTGGAGGAAGGCATTGTTCCAGGCGGCGGTGTTGCGCTGTTGCGAGCAGGCAAGACTCTGCAAAGCCTGAAAGCGGAAGGCGACGAGCAGATCGGCATCGACATTATCCGCAAGGCCACTGAAGAGCCGCTGCGCCAAATCTCCGGCAATGCGGGCTTCGAGGGCGCCATCATCATCGAGAAGGTTCGCTCGAACGACGATTTTGCTTACGGCTTCAACGCTGCCAACGGCCAGTTTGAAAACTTGGTGCAATCCGGTGTGATCGATCCGACCAAGGTGACCCGGTCGGCTCTACAACACGCTGCTTCGATCAGCGCTCTGATGCTGACTACCGAAGCGATGATTGCGGAAGTGCCCGAGAAGAAGTCGGCGCCTCCGGCTGGTCCTGGCGGCCACGGCCCGGACATGGACTACTAAGAAGTAAGAAATAACACATAGGGCAGGGCACAAGCTCTTCCCTGAATAGCCCGCTGGATGGTCGCAAATTCGGCGGGCTATTCTTTTCTGGACGGACTCTTCTTCGCGCCGGCCGATTTTTTCTTACTAGTCGCTTTCTTCGCGTTCGGTGAATTTGGAATATCGGCTCCCGAACGGCGGGCTTCACTCAAGCCGATGGCGATGGCCTGTTTGCGATTCTTAACCGTCTTGCCGCTGCGGCCGGCACTCAACTGATGTTCTTTGAATTCGTGCATCGTCTTGTCCATCTTGCCCTTCACGATGCGTTTCGATTTCGGGTCAGAGCCGGACGAAGATTTCTTTCCGGCGATCTTTTTCCTTGTTGCCATAGATTCTCCCAATCAGTGGAGCCAGCAATAGAGCCGAACGTTTCAGGAACTGCTGCGTTGTTATTCTGACTACTTACAGAGGTTTATTTTGTCTCGACTGGCAGCTGCTTTCCGCAGCTTTTTCTCCCTCCTTTTCTCGGGTGTGCTGCCCGAAGATGTGGCATCCGAATTTGGTTTTGTAAAAGCAAAACCCATTCCGGCATCCCCGGCGCCCGAACCGGTCAAAGTTAAGGCGAGCGATGGGGCGCTGCAAATTCTTTCGATCCTGCAACGGGATTCACGGCTGATCGATTTCTTGATGGAAGACATTGCCGGATATGACGACGAGCAAGTCGGTGCCGCAGTGCGAACGCTGCACGCGGATTCCAAAGCAACTCTGGTCCGGCACGTCACCCTATCACCGGTCATTGACAGCGTGGAGGGCACGTTTCAGAAGTTGGACGCGACCAAAGCGCCCGATCCGAACCGCATCAAGCTGATTGGCAATGTACCGGCCAGCGGCAAAGTTGCGGGCGGAACATTGCGGCATCGCGGCTGGCAGGTATCTGCTGTGCAGCTCCCCGAGTCCGGCAAACAGGACCTATCGATCATCGCCCCAGCCGAACTGGAAGTCGAATAATTTCCATTCCATGACGCAATTCGTGATCGGGATAGATCTGGGCACGACGAATAGTGCGCTCGCCTTTGCTCCGGCGCAAACCGGTGACAACGAGCAATCGCCCTCGCTCTTTCAGGTTGCACAGCTTGTGAATCCCGGCGAGACCGCGGAGCTGGACCTGCTGCCTTCGTCGCTCTATATTCCCGGAGAGAAGGAGTTCGTCGAAGGTACGCTTTCCCTGCCCTGGGGTAAGCAACCTGCATATATTACGGGTGCCCTTGCGCGAGCCCGCGGTGTGGAGAACGCGGGAAGGTTGGTGGCCTCGGCAAAATCATGGCTTTCGAACCAGACTGCTGATCCGACCCAACCACTGCTGCCGCTCACGGCGCTCGAAGGAATCCCAAAGATTTCACCGCTCGATGCGTCCAAGCAGTATCTTGCTCACCTGCGTTCGGCGTGGGATGCCGCTCATCCAGGCGCACTTTTGAAGGAGCAGGACGTGCTGATTACCGTACCGGCCTCGTTCGATGCGGCGGCGCGGGATCTGACGCAACGCGCAGCACGGGAGGCAGAATATCCCGAAGTCACGATTATCGAAGAACCTCAGGCGGCGTTCTATGCGTGGATTGCCCGCAATGCGAATTGGCGTGAGCAGGTGAAGCCAGGCGATCTCATTCTGGTTGTCGACATTGGCGGCGGCACGACGGATTTCAGCCTGATCGCGGTGACTGAGCAAGACGGGGCGTTGCAATTAGAGCGCGTCGCAGTCGGAGAACATCTCCTCCTTGGCGGCGACAATATGGACCTGGCTGTGGCGCGGCACGCGGAACAGCAGTTTTCCCAGAAGAACATCAAGCTTGATGCGATTCAGTTCCATTCGTTGTGGCAGCAGTGCCGAGCGGCGAAGGAAACTTTGCTATCGGGCAACAAGGAAACGGCGAAGGATCGCGCAGTAACAATTCTTGGACGCGGGACCGGACTGGTGGGTGGAACGCTGCGCGGCAAGGTCTCGGCCGAGGAGGTGCGGAATCTCCTGCTCGACGGATTTTTTCCCGCTGTACCCGTGGATGCGGCTCCCCAGCGACAGCGGCGTGCTGCGCTTATGGAAGTTGGTTTGAATTACGCCGCGGATCCAGCCGTCACCAAACACCTGGCGCAGTTCTTGCGGCAGACAGCATCGGGCGCAGGCACGGAGGGATTTGCCCGTCCCACGCATCTGCTTCTGAACGGCGGCGTATTGCAGGCGCAGGCGATTGAGCGGCGCATCATCGAGGTTTTGAATAGCTGGCTGTCGCAAACGGCCGCCCCTGCCGTGAAGATTCTGGCTAACGAAACGCACCAGCGGGATTTAATGCACGCTGTTGCCGAAGGCGCCGCTTATTATGGCCTGGCGCGGAATGGCAAGGGTGTAAGGATTCGAGGCGGAGTTCCACGCACTTATTACGTAGGGATTGAGAGTTCGTTACCGGCGGTGCCGGGTCTAACCGCGCCCATGAAGGCCCTCACGGTGGTGCCGTTTGGCCTCGAAGAGGGCTCACGAGTCCAATTACCTCAGCGGCGTTTCGCCCTGGTGGTTGGCGAGCCCGCCGAGTTTCGATTCTTCTCGTCGCTTTCCCGCAAGCAGGATGCGCCCGGCACGCTGCTTGATGAAACAGGCGATGAACTGGAAGAGCTCTCACCCATTGAAGTGTTCTTGCCGCCTCACAAAGATGATGCGCGTGAAGAAGTTGTGCCGGTAACGCTCGAGAGCAATGTAACTGAGACGGGAATGCTGGAGCTGTGGTGCGTGGCCTCCGATGGCCGGAGGTGGAGGCTCGAATTTAATGTGCGCGAGCGACCAGCGGCAGCATGAACGTTGGCATCGATCTCGGCACCACCAACTCCGCGCTTGCGTATGTAGATCCTCTCGAGGCTGCTGAAGCCGATTTTCCGCCCATTCATGTGTTTCCGATTGAGCAGCAGATCGACGCTAACCGTTCGGGAGCGTTGCGCACTCTTCCTTCCTTTCTTTACCTTGGTGAATCCGCGGTGGTGGGCGCCTACGCACGGGAGCAAGGAGCGCTCCTTCCCACCAGGACCGTCCATTCGGCCAAGTCGTGGCTGTCAAACTCTGAAGCCGATCGGACAGCAAAGATTCTTCCCTGGGACTCACAGGAGGAAGGCCGAATTCTTTCACCGGTTGACGCGTCGGCGCGCTATCTCTCACATCTTCGCGGAGCTTGGGAGAACAGCAAAAGTTCGCAACTTGGCGAGCAACACGTTGTGCTTACGGTCCCGGCAAGCTTTGATGAAGAAGCGCGTGAACTCACCGTGCAGGCAGCGCAGGAAGCGAAACTCGAGCGAGTTACGTTGCTGGAGGAGCCGGTAGCTGCGTTCTATGCGTGGATTGCGGGTCATCTGGCACGTTCGAACAAGGAATTGTTCGATGGGCAGATTGTACTGGTCTGTGACGTGGGAGGTGGCACCAGCGACTTTACGCTGGTGCGCGTGAATCGCGAGGGCGATCGGGTCGATTTTACGCGAACGACTGTGGGGCGCCACCTTCTGCTCGGAGGCGACAATCTCGATCTGACTATTTCCTGGCTGGCTGAGTCAAAGCTCGGGAAAACTCTGTCCCTGCGGCAAAGGAGCGCATTACGCAGACAATGCTCGGCTGCCAAGGAAAGGTTGCTCGCGCCAAACGGGCCTCTACAAGTAGAGGTGACCGTGGTTGGCGCAGGGGCGTCGCTAATCGGTGGCACCATGAAGGCATCTATTACCAGAGACGAGGTTCTGGAACTAGCGCTGGGAGGGTTTCTCCCGCCGTGTCAACTTACCGACAAGCCGCAGCAGGAAAAGCAAAGTGTATTTCGCGAGCTGGGACTGCCCTACGTCTCGGATCCGGCTGTCACGCGGCATCTGGGAGATTTTCTCAGCACTTCGCCGGCGGCTGAGCGTGGGATTGATGCCATCTTATTTAATGGCGGCTTTTTCATACCCCAGGTATTCCGGCAACGCATCCAGGATGTTGCCGAGCATTGGTTCGGCCGGCGGCCGGTTGTGTTCGAAAACCAGGATCTGGATCTGGCCGTAGCGATTGGCGCGGCGTATTACTCGTACGTTCGGTCGACCGGTAGCGGAGTGCTCGTCAGGGGCGGCCTGCCCCGCGCCTATTTCCTGGGTTTGCACGACTCGCAGGAGTCTGGCAGCTCGGCCATTCAGGCCGTTTGCGTGATGCCGAGGGGAACCGAGGAAGGCGATGAAATCAAGCTCGAGCAGCCGGAATTGCAGCTAATGGCGAACACTCCGGTAGCGTTTCGGCTGTATAGCTCGCTGAGCCGGACGGAAGACAAAGCGGGCGATGTAGTGTCTCTCGCGCCGGCTGAGGACATGCTCAACCCGGCGAGCGACCCGCGGCTCCATGCGCCTCTGCGTGCAGTAATCCGCTTTGGCAAAGGCGGCGAGCGGTTGGTTCCCGTAACTCTTGGGGCTCGTCTGAGTGAGGTGGGAACGCTCGAGACGTGGGCGGCATCCAAAGTGAGCGAGCATCGCTGGCGGCTGCAGTTCCAATTGCGGAAGACGGACGATGCGGTGGTGCCATCGGCCGCGGTTTCAGCCGTGCGATCGAGCGCCGTGATCAGCCCCGAAGCGCTAGCGTCGGCGGAATCTTTAATCGAGCAGGTTTTCGGAAAAGGGTCGCATGCCGGCATTCCTCCTGAGCAATTGCCCACTCGACTGGAACAAGCGCTTGGACTGGGGCGACTCTCCTGGCCCTTAACCGCAGTGCGAGCCTTGGCCGACAA
Organism: Terriglobia bacterium; assembly: GCA_963757345.1. Classification (GTDB taxonomy): domain Bacteria; phylum Acidobacteriota; class Terriglobia; order Bryobacterales; family Bryobacteraceae; genus Bog-105. The sequence continues at coordinate 1,092,839 of CAVWRP010000021.1, forward strand.
ATTGCTTGGCGCGGCAGATGGCCGCCGAAAGAATGCGCCGCACGAGGTTCGCTGGCTCAATCTCACCGGCTTCTGCCTGCGGCCAGGGTTCGGCTTTCCAGGAGACGATTTCCGGATCGAACAGGCACGGCGTATCTACGCGGGCGGGCTCGTGTTCGGCAACCAGGTGCAAAACGAGATTGACTGGTGGATTTTTTGCGGGCGTATCGCGGGCGGTCTCAACCGGAATCAGCAAGGCGACATCTTTCAACGTCTTTCGCCAATTCTGCTGCCGAAACAAAAGCGCAAGGGTCGCCTGAATCAAGCTTTGTTTCGAGAGATGTGGCGCACCGCAGCCAGTTTAGAGCTTCTGCCGCAGCAGACGAAGACGCAGCTCGGGGAGGTTCTGCTTGAGAGCGCCCGCAAGGGCGAGATGATCGATAACGCGGCTTGGTGTCTTTCGCGTTTGGGGGCGCGCCGACTTTTCAGCGGACCAATTAATTTGGTACTGTCGGCGTCGGTTGTAAGCCGGTGGGTAGAAGCGCTGCTGCGGCAGCAACACACGTCTGTAGTACTCGAAGCGCTCGTTCATATGGCGCAAATCACGGGTGACACAGCCCGAGATCTGCAGCCCGGGACGCTTGAGCAGGTCCGCCGCGCATGCGAGCCGAATCCACGGAGTGCCGAGCTACTGCACGAGCTGGCCGGCGGTAGAGACGACCTAGCCGCAGGCAGCCGCATCTTCGGAGAGGATCTGCCCTCCGGATTTGTGCTCGTTCAGCCTGCACTCGGTGAGCAGGTGTGAACGAGACCGCGGCGATAGATTGGATCGCCCGCCTTTCCTCGAGGGCTCGCCAGAACAGGATGCTGGTACGGGGTATCGGTGATGATTGCGCTATCGTGCGCCCGAGCTGCGATGAAGACCTGGTTTTCACGACTGATTTTGTGCTCGAGGAACGCCATTTCGAACGGGAGTCCCACACGGCGGCTGAGGTCGGGCGTAAGGCTTTAGCGCGCAGCCTTTCGGATCTCGCGGCGATGGGAAGCGAACCCGTGTTTTGTACGGTCTCTTTAGCGGTGCCTCCTCCGATGGCGGGTCGCTGGTTGAAAGAATTCTATAGAGGTTTGATGGCGTTGGCTTCAGAATACAAGCTGATCCTGGCGGGCGGAGATCTGGCGTGTTTCGAGAAGATTGTTGTGGACGTGATGTGTTGCGGCCGGGTACCCCGCGGCACAGCAATGTTGCGGAGCGCCGCGAGGACGGGTGATGAGATTTACGTTACGGGTCAGCTCGGCGCATCTGCTCATGGTTTTGCAACAAGACGCGGGCCAGCTTGGACACGTCACAGGAGGCCGCGGCCTCGAATCGGTGCCGGGATCGCGCTTAGACGCCTCGGCGTTCGAGCATGCATGGACTTGAGCGACGGCCTTTCGTTGGATTTGAGACGCTTGTGTCTTCAGTCGAAGGTGAGCGCTGAGATCGATTCGACGCTTCCGGTGGCTAGCGGGGCCACGCTGGACGAGGCGCTCCACGGAGGCGAGGACTACGAACTGCTGTTTACTGCGCCGAAGGCGGGCAAAATACCTCAGCGTGTTGACCGTGTACCGGTGACCCGTATTGGTGCTATAGTGCGCGGACCTGCGGGCCGTGTCCGCCTCAACGGGCAAACGTTAAGTCCCAAGGGATTCGACCATTTCGCATGAGTCAACTCGATCCATCCCTGATTCTCGATTACATCGAAGCATTTCGGTGCTCGAAGACCCTGTTTACGGCCGTCCGGTTAGGAGTTTTCGATGAACTGGCGCAAGACCCGCAGACCGCGGAGCAGGCCGCGAAAGCGCTGGGACTGAATACGGACCCGCTGGAACGTCTCTTGAACGCGTGTGTGGGGCTCGAACTGTTGGAGAGAAATCAGGGCGCATATGCGAATACCAAGCTTGCCGCCCGATATCTGGTTAGTACGAGTCCCGACACGCTTGCCGGCTACATTTTGTATTCAGATCAATCGCTATATCCGCTTTGGGCACGCCTTCCGGATGCCGTTCGCGAAGGGAGCAACCGTTGGGCACAAGTGTTCGGCGGTAAGAACGCATTGTTCGATCACTATTTTCGCGACGAAACGGCGACCGAGAGTTTTCTGGGCGGCATGCATGGTTTCGGTCAGATCACCTCAGCCAGTGTTGTGCGGGCATTTGATCTCGAGAGATTTCATCATCTGGTTGATCTCGGCGGGGCGACTGGTCACCTCGCGATTGCCGCCTGTGAGGCGTATCCCAAATTGCGTGCCACCGTAGTGGATCTCCCAGCTGTCGTGGCGTTTGCACGCAAGCATGCGGAGCGGTCGAGAGCTGCGTCGAGAATCGATGTTGTAGAGGGCGATTTTTTCGCGAACGCTCTGCCTGCGGCTGATCTTTACTCGCTCGGACGTATTCTGCATGACTGGGGCGACGATCGGATTCAGCTATTACTCAGGAAGATATTCGAGGCTTTGCCCACGGACGGAGGATTGTTAGTGGCTGAGAAGCTGTTGCATGAGGATCGGACTGGCCCCCGAGCCGCGCTGATGCAGGATCTCAATATGCTGGTGTGTACCGATGGCCGGGAGCGCACCGCGTCGGAATATGAAATACTTTTGCGAAATGCGGGCTTTGCACAGGTCTTGGCCGTTCGAACGGGGACGCCTTTGGACGCGATTTTAGGATTAAAAGGGGCGTAATTGATGAGATTGCTTGGATGGATGCTATTGCTAGGGTTGCCCATGCTGGCTCAAGACAGCAAGATTCGGGTGATTGCCTTTGGGGCGCATCCGGACGATTGCGATATTCGCGCTTCAGGGACGGCGGCGCTGTTCGCAGCAAAGGGGGACGCCGTTGAGTTCGTTTCTGTGACGAATGGCGATGCCGGGCATCAGGTGATGCACGGCCCCGAACTTGCCGAGCGCAGGCTGAGTGAAGCGAAGAAGTCTGCCAAGAACCTGGGGATCGAGTACCAGGTCTTAAACAATCATGACGGACAACTGCTTCCCACGCTCGACGTCAGACAGCAGATCATTCGTCTGATTCGCGAATGGAACGCAGATATTGTCTTTGCGCCACGCCCGAACGATTATCATCCAGACCATCGATATACGGGCGTCCTCGTACAAGATGCCGCCTATATGGTGGTTGTCCCGAGTCTTTTACCGGAGACTCCGGCGCTGCATAAAAATCCTGTTTTTCTTTACTACGAGGACAGGTTCCAACGACCCAACCCTTTCCGGCCCGACATCGCAGTGCGGATTGATGAAGTAGTCGACAAGAAAGTCGCTGCCCTCGATTCCCATGTTTCTCAGTTTTACGAGTGGCTTCCCTGGGTGGATGGCAAACTCGATGAAGTTCCGAAAGATGCACAGCAACGCAAGGTCTACCTGAAGGAAAAGTGGATCAGCAGGAACATCAGCCCGGAGGTACGCGCATCGCTTGTGAAATGGTATGGCCCCGAAGCCGGGAACGCGACGAAGTACTATGAGGCTTTTGAGATTTGCGAGTACGGGGCGCAACCCGACGCGAACCGAATTCGCCAGTTGTTCCCAATGTTGCGATGAAGTGGCGATGGAAAGAAATCGCTCACTAACGTATATACTGTAGCTCAGTTCTACTACCGAGGAGGCTTATCTATTGATGTATCGTATTCACGCCCTGTCCGCGTCCGCAATGCTGCTTCTCACCGCCGCTCCGTCATTCGGGCAGGCTCCGGAGCAGGCGAGCGGTGAAGCAAACCTGGTCCTGCCCGATCTATCGCAGGCCATGTTCTTCGGAGGGGCCATCAACGGAAGAACTCTGCTTCTTTACGGTTTACTGATCGTAGCCCTGGGGCTTCTCTTCGGTCTGGTCATTTACCGCCAGCTCAAGAACGCCGCTGTTCACAAGTCGATGCTTGAGATCTCGGAGCTAATCTATGAAACCTGTAAGACCTACCTGATTACCCAGATAAAGTTTTTGGTTATTCTCGAAGTTTTTATCGGCGCGATCATCGTCTTTTATTTCGGCGTGCTTCAGCATTTTGACGCCATCAAGGTCCTGATTATTCTGGCGTTCAGTGTCATCGGAATCTGCGGGAGCTCGGGGGTGGCATGGTTTGGCATTCGGGTCAACACGTTTGCCAATTCGCGCACGGCCTTTGCCAGTCTAAGCGGCAAACCTTTCCCGTGCTATGAAATCCCTCTCAAGGCCGGCATGAGCATCGGCATGCTTCTCATCAGCATCGAGCTGGTGATCATGCTGTTTATTCTCCTTTTCATTCCGCGCGATTACGCTGGTCCCTGTTTTATCGGTTTCGCCATTGGCGAATCGTTGGGGGCGGCGGCGCTGCGCGTGGCGGGCGGTATTTTTACCAAAATCGCCGATATTGGTGCCGATCTGATGAAGATCGTTTTCAAAATTAAGGAAGACGACGCGCGGAATCCAGGCGTGATCGCGGATTGCACTGGCGATAATGCGGGCGATTCGGTCGGGCCGAGCGCGGATGGATTTGAGACTTATGGCGTGACCGGCGTGGCGCTCATTTCCTTCATCGTCCTGGCAGTGAACAGCCCGCTTGTGCAGAGTCAGCTGCTTGTCTGGATCTTTACGATGCGCGTGATGATGGTGATTTCCTCCGGGTTTTCGTATCTCATCAATGCAGCCTTCGCCAAGAGCAGGTACGGTAACGCTGTGAGGATGAACTTCGAGGCGCCGCTTACTTCGCTTGTCTGGCTCACTTCTTTGGTCTCGATCGCCGCTACCTACCTGGTTTCCTATTTGATGATTCCAAACCTGGGCGTTGACGGAACGCTGTGGTGGAAGCTTTCATCCGTTATTACCTGCGGAACTCTCGCCGGGGCGGTGATTCCCGAGTTGGTTAAGGTATTTACGTCCACGGAGTCGTCCCATACGCGTGAAATTGTGGCCTCTTCCCGGGAAGGTGGCGCTTCGCTCAACATCCTCTCGGGTCTTGTAGCGGGCAACATGAGCGCCTACTGGCTTGGTATTGCGATTCTTGCACTTATGAGCGTGGCTTACGGCGTGAGCCAGATGGGGCTCGATAACCTTATGGCGGCTCCGGCCGTGTTCGCCTTTGGTCTGGTGGCATTCGGCTTTCTCGGCATGGGCCCGGTTACTATTGCGGTTGATTCTTACGGGCCGGTGACTGATAACGCCCAGTCTGTGTACGAACTTTCGACGATCGAGCAGATCCCCGGTATCGAGGCGGATCTGAAGAGCAAATATGGATTCGACGTTGACTTCGAAAGAGCGAAGGAAAATCTCGAAGAGAACGATGGCGCTGGAAATACGTTCAAAGCGACTGCAAAACCTGTACTGATCGGCACAGCCGTTGTGGGTGCGACCACCATGATTTTCTCGATCGTAGTCGCCCTCACTCATGGACTGCGTCCGGATTTACTGTCTAATCTTTCGATTCTGCATCCTCCGTTCCTGCTGGGCTTGATCGCAGGAGGCTCGATCATTTACTGGTTCACCGGGGCTTCCATCCAAGCCGTCACGACTGGCGCTTACCGTGCCGTCGAATTCATCAAAGCGAACATCCGGTTGGAAGGGGTAAACAAAGCGTCTGTGGCAGACAGCAAGAAGGTGGTTGAAATCTGTACTCGCTACGCGCAGCGCGGTATGTTCAACATCTTTTTGACAGTTTTCTTTGTGACGCTTGGTTTTGCGTTTGTAGAACCCTACTTCTTTATCGGATACCTGATCTCGATCGCCCTGTTCGGTTTGTACCAGGCAATCTTCATGGCGAATGCGGGGGGTGCGTGGGATAACGCCAAGAAGATTGTCGAAACAGAATTGAAGCTTAAAGGTACCGCATTGCATGATGCGACAGTTGTCGGAGATACGGTCGGCGACCCCTTCAAGGACACTTCCTCGGTTGCGCTCAACCCGATTATTAAATTCACAACGCTCTTTGGATTGCTGGCAGTAGAATTGGCCGTATCGCTTTCGAGCGATCGGGGTTCCGGAATCACCCACATTCTCGCCGCTCTATTTCTGATCGCTTCGATGTATTTTGTGTGGCGATCTTTCTACCGTATGCGAATCGGCGGTGCGAACGAGCCGGTGACCGAACCATCACAAACGTCAACGGTCTCTGTCGGCTAACCCTAGTTTTCTCGGGCAGAGGTCTCAGGGCCGAACTAAATTTTTTGGGTTTTCCACTTTCCCTTCCGAAAAACTGCCAAGGCTGCCAAAGTCAGAAGCAGGTTTGCGGCCGGTACTGCCCAGAACGCTCCTCGCGGGCCGAATGAAAAGCGGACCGCTAGTAGCCATGCAACAGGAATCTGGAAGACCCAGAAGACGAAAAAATTGATAACAGTGGGCGTGAACGTATCTCCGGCGCCGTTGAAGGCTTGCATCAGGATCATGCCCCAGGCGTAGCTTATAAACGCGATGCCGAAAATAGTCAGGCAAGGGGTTGCGATTTGCACGACTTGAGGTTCGGCGGTGAAGAATGCTACGAGAGGAGCGGGGAAAAAGATAAACACGATAGAGACCACTCCCAGGTAGAGCATGTTGTAAGCGCCGGTGCGGTATACGGATGTCTCGGCTCGCTGCGGCTTGCCCGCGCCGAGGTTTTGGCCGACGAGTGCGGCAGCGGCGTTGCTTAGGCCCCAAGATGGCAGGATCGTGAAGACTAACATCCTGACTGCGATCGTGTAGCCTGCGACGGCGGCGCTTCCAAACGTCGCGACGATTCGCACGAGCGCCATCCAGCTGGCGGTCGCGAGCAGGAACTGAACGATTCCGGTTGCCGAGACCTTTAGCAGGCGCAGCATGACCGGCACATCCAAGCGCCATTGGTTGCGACGTACAACCAATCGGTTCTTGTCTGAACTAAGCTGATACAGCTGGTAAATCACCCCTATGCCGCGGCCAGTGGTCGTCGCAACAGCGGCTCCAAAAACCCCAAGGTGCGGGAAGGGACCCCAACCGTTGATCAGACAGGGATCAAGGACGAGATTGATGCCATTCGCCAGCCAAAGCGTCCGCATGGCGATCGTCGCATCACCTGCGCCGCGGAAAATCGCATTGATCAGAAACAAGAGAAAGATAACAGCCGACCCGCCAAGCATGAGTTGCGTATAGCGGGCGTTCGCTTCAATCGCGGCGTTACTTCCCATCAGGTGCAAGAGTTGCCGGGCGAACATCACTCCCACGACGCCTACGATTGCCGACACGATGATGCCGAGAAGAATTGACTGCACTGCGCCATCGGCAGCACCTTCGGCATCCTTCTCACCTGTCCGACGCGCAACATAAGCTGTGGTCGCCATGCTTAAGCCTATGGCGACCCCGAAGATCAAGGTCAGCAGGGATTCTGTAAAGCCAACCGTGGCGACCGCGTTCGCTCCCAAGCGAGCCACAAAGAACACGTCGACTATCCCAAACAGCGACTCCATCGCCATTTCCAGAATCATGGGAATGGCAAGCAACACGATCGCGCGGTTCAAGTCGCCTTCCGTGAAGTCCCGGTGCGTACCGAGGATCGCTTCTTTAAGCATCGCTATCTGTACGATATCCCCAGGGAAATTGAAATCGAACGGATGGCCTTTCGAGGCATGTTAGGATTCGCTATGCCGCCTAGCTTAGTAGCCTTTTCTTTGCTTGTTGCCCTGGGTCCAACACCGAATGTGCAAGCTCAGCAACCTGCTCCGTCGCCAAACCCGAAGGATCGAATAGCGGCGATGATGAACGAGGCGCCGGGCGCATGGAATGCCGGGGAGATTGCCCGGATGGTGCAGTTGCGCGATACCGCTCTCGAAGATTCCTATGCTCTTACTCAGCTTCGCCATTTGACGGACAACATCGGCCCCCGCATCAGCGGGTCTCCACAGGCTGAACAAGCTGTTCGATATATTGCTGCCGAGATGAAGACTCTCGGCGCGGAAGTACAGCTCGAAAAGACGAGCGTTCCGCATTGGGTACGCGGGCTCGAGACGGGAGAGCTGGTGAAATGGCCCGGTCAAGCTGCCGAGACCACGCAGAAAATCGTGCTCACGGCGCTTGGCGGCAGCGTGGCTACTGCGCCTGATGGGCTGAAAGCGGAGGTGGTAGTTGTGAACTCATTTGATGAGTTCAAGCATCTTCCGCAAGATAGTGTAAAGGGCAAAATTGTTCTGTTTAATGAAAGCTTCGACAAAGGGCTGGCAGCACAGGGAAATGGGGGCGCCGCCTATGGGCAGGCCGTCCTGTATCGCGGTGCCGGGCCGAGCGTGGCAGCGGCGGCCAGGGCCACCGCAGTACTTGTACGCTCAGTCGGGGGAGCCGATTATCGTCTTCCTCATACCGGAGCGACGTTCTATTCCGACGGATTAGAGAAGATTCCGGCAGCTGCCATTACGGCGGAAGATTCCGACCTGTTGGCGAATTTAACAAAGCAGGGCACGGTTGAGATGCACCTGGTGTTAACGCCCCAGACTCTTCCGCGAACCGAAAGTTACAACGTGATCGCAGATTGGAAGGGTACTGAGCATCCTGAACAGGTGGTGATTGTTTCTGGGCATCTGGATTCCTGGGATCTCGGGACGGGCGCCATTGACGATGGTGCAGGCATCGCCGTTTCGATGCAGGCTATACAGCTCATGAAGAGGCTCGGCATCCGGCCCAAACGCACCGTTCGTTTTGTCGCATGGATGGACGAAGAACAGGGTTCGGATGGCGCTCAAATTTATGCGCAAGAGCACGCAGGTGACCTTTCGAATCACATTGGGGCGCTTGAATCGGACCTGGGTGCAGGGCATCCGACAGGAATTGTTTTTTCTGGTAAACCAGAGCTCGAACAATGGCTCCGGCCTGTGGCGCGCGTTCTTCAGAGCATCGGGGCGGCCACGCTTCAGCCCAGTCCGGAAGCCGGCGAGGACATCGATTTCATAACGCAAAAAGGTGTGCCCGGCTTTGCGCCAAACCAGGATAGCCGCTTCTATTTCAACTATCATCACACGGCGGCCGACACGTTCGACAAGGTGAATAAGCGCGAACTTAACGAGAACGCGGCGGTAATGACGGTGTTGTCCTACGCACTGGCTGAGGCGTCCGAAAACGCTCCCCGCTGATGAAGCCGCGGTTTTTCGCGACACCCGATAAGTTTCGATCATGGCTCGAAGCGAACCATGATCAAGAGATTGAACTATGGGTGGGCTTTCACAAGCGCGATTCCGGAGTGCCCAGCATTACTTGGCCGGAGTCGGTGGATGCCGCGCTTTGTTTTGGCTGGATTGATGGTGTTCGTAAGAGCCTCGATGAAACGAAATACATGATCCGGTTTACGCCGCGCAAAGGACGCAGCAAATGGAGTGCAGTAAACCTTAGGCGCGTGGAGAAGCTTGAGAGCCTCGGCTTAATGCATCCGGCGGGTCTGAAGGTTCTCGCGGAACGCGTGGTCGTCAAGCCGGCCGGGTATGCGTATGAGCAGCGGCATGAGATTACTCTCGATCCAGCTCAAGAAAAGCTCTTTAGAGCGAATGAGAAAGCGTGGGAGTTCTTCCAAAAGCAGGCGAACTGGTATCGCAAGACTAGTCTTTGGTGGGTTGTGAGCGCCAAGAAAGAAGAAACCCGGCTCAAGCGCCTTGAGCAATTAATCGATGATTCGGGGCAAGGGAAGCACATCGCGCAACTCAACAGGCAGCCGAAGTAGGTTCCGAGCGAGTTGAGAATCGTGCGGGAGAAAACAGCTCGATTGTATGACGAGTGGTTCCCGAGGTGGCGAGATCGGCGAGCACCTCGCCTATCACACTTGTAAATTTGAATCCGTGCCCTGAGAACCCTGCGGCGATGGTCACCTGGGGGTGATTCGGGTGGGGTGCCACAATGAAATGCTCATCGGGAGTGAGAGTGTACATACACGTAACGGCACGCAGGAGGGGGCCATTCAAAGCGGGAATAAAGCGGGCAAGCTCGGTTCGAAGTTCTTGAACATCTTGTTTCGATACATCACGCACAATGGAATCTGCGGTGCAACGTTCGCCTCCGGTATGAATAGCGACTTTGATCCCTCCGTCAAGCCCGTCTGTTGCCGGAAAGCCGTAGAAAATGTCGCTGTCATCGACCTCCCATAGATATATAGGGAAGCGTTCTGGGAGAAAGGGTTCCGCACTGCCCAGCGGGCTGAACCAGCACATGACATGACGGCGCACGTCGAGAATTGCGCTAAGGTCAGGAAGGACCTGACCGGCCCACGCACCCGGTGCAATGACCAGGTGTTCACCCTGGTATTCTCCGGAAATTGTTTTGACTGTAACTCCGCCCGAGGGAGCCGCGTGCCAGCTGGTGGTTCGTTCGTTGAAATGCAGTTCGGCGTTGGCACGTGTGGCCTGCTGAAGATGGGCTTGAACGCACCGCTCGGGTCGCAGGAAGCCGGCGCGCGTTTCATAAATTGCCATGTCGCTGTCCCGCGGACTGAAAACCGGATACCGCCGCTTCAGTTCTCGTGCGTCGAGTGCTTCATGCGGTAACGAGTATTCGGTGGCGCTGGCAAGCGTGCCGCGGACAACAGGGCTGTCAGCGTGGCCAAGCATCAACCCGCCAGTAATCTGCAGAAGCTCAATTCCCGTGTCGCTTTGAAGTTGTTCCCACAACTCATACGCGCGTTGTATGAGGGGGACATAAGCCGGATGTTCGTAATACGCTTGGCGGATTATGCGAGATGCGCCATGGGATGAACCCCTGTCGTGCGCAGGTGAATACTGTTCGAGGCCTAAGACGCGCCGGCCGCGCCGAGCCAGATGATAAGCGGCGGCACTTCCCATACCGCCCAGTCCGAGCACGATGACATCAAAAGTTTGCTGTGCCAACTTCGATGGTAGCGTCCGTGCGTGCCGGGCAACGACAACCGATAGCTCTACTTCATTTCTCTTGCGAACCTTTACTAAAGCCTCCCAGGAGGAGCAGGACGCTCGCCAGAATCAATGCCGCGCCGGCAATAGTTCTAAGCGTCAGTGCCTCTCCGCCGAACCAATAGCCGACTGCCAAGGCAACTACCGGGTTTACGTAGGCGTAACTGGCGACCTTCGTCGCCGGGAGCCGGCCGAGCAGCCAGACGTATGCCGTGAAGGCAAGGAGCGATCCGGCGATGATCAGATAGAGGAGAGTTGCTGCGGCCCGAGCAGAGAAATGCGGTGCTACGCGAAGTTCGCCGGCAAGGGCCGAGAAGAGTAACAGGAAAGCCCCACCGGTCATCATCTGGCCCGCTGCGCTCATCGTTTTCGAGGAAGGCAACGCGAGTCCTTTCGAGAGAACCGTTCCGAACGACCAGGAGATCTCGGCTCCGAGAACAGCGAGACAGGCAAGCATACTGACTTTGCCCACACCTGTGTTCGAGGCAAGAATGACGACACCCGCGAGACCCAGAGCGATCGCAACAATCAGCGAAGCTCGCAGTCTGGACTTTTTGAATACAAAAATTTCGAAGATCGAGGTCCAAACCGGAATGGTTGCCACCAGAACCGACGCGACGCCGGAAGGAATCGTTTTCTCCGCCCAAAACAAGCCGGCATACGCTCCCAGGAACATGAGTGCGCCCATGATGCACAGGTTGCGCCACTCCAGACGCGATGGCACCCGCTCTCCCCGCAGGAGCGACCATGCAAAGAGCATCAGTCCGGCGATCGAAAACCGGACGCCGGCGGCAAAAAGGGGTGGCACCGTTTCAACCAAGATCCGAATCGAAAGGTAGGTAGAACCCCAAATGAAGTAGATGGCAAAGAACGCCAGTATCAGTTGAAGGGTGACCCGGGATCGTACCGCAGAGCCGAGTTCGGTTGTAACCACCGCTCTTTCCATAGCTGGTTAGATTATAGCCAACCAGAGAACCCCTCAAAGCCGTTTTCGAAGGTTATAATCGAGGTGGCGCAGATGCGGCAAAGGCGATTCAAGCTGGTGGCTGGTCATCCAGTATTGGATTTTGCAAACACGCTGGACAACCGATATGACCCGGAGCGGACAATCGACTTGCTTTCACGTTACGCCGATTTGCTCGACTTTGTTAAGCAGGCGGACGTCTTGCCGGAATCGAGCTTAGCCCCTCTTTACAACCTTGACGGACACCAGGTGTCCGATGCCTTAGGCAAAATGCGCGAGCTGAGGGAGATTGTCGAACGGATCTTTGGAGCGCGCTCGCATCGGATGCGCATAAGCTCCGCTGATCTTGCCGGCCTCAATCGTTTTGTCGCAGAGGCGGCGCCAAACCGCGAATTGGCGCAGGATGAAGGAATGTTCGGCTGGCGATGGGTTGTCCTGAAGAATGATGCAGATGCGCCGCTCTGGCCGATCGCAGTGGGAGCCGCCGAACTGCTTATCTCGGGCGGCCCATCTGTCATACGCGAATGCGAGGAGCAAACCTGCCGCTGGCTTTTTCTGGACGTTAGCAGGAATCATTCCCGCCGCTGGTGCGACATGAAATTGTGTGGGAATCGCAACAAAGCACGTCGCCACTACAAGAAATTAACAAACCATCCATAGCGCCTAGACAGATTTTCTGTTGACATCTGCAAACGCTGAAATCTATCCTGGACCTTTACGGTCTTATATACCGTAATTAAGGCTTCTAAACCCGAAGCGGACGCCGTTACTCTTGGCGGAGAAGCGTCCGCTTCGGCCATCGACAACCCAATAAGGTCGGCGACTGACACGATTCTAGCGCTCGCCGAAGCCACGGAGGAAGTGAAATGGCGAGTAAGCGTATAAAGAAAAAGCTTCGAACTGCCGAGCGGCTGCCCAGAAGACGGTATTGGCTGGCGGTAGGTACTTTGGCTGCGTATTCGGCAACAAGTTCCGGCAAGCTTGCGTTGGCGCAACAGAAGACACCGCAGACCGCGTCCGCGCAAAGTCCGATCCAGAGCCTTCCTGTGCGGCGCTTCGACATCCCGGCAGGTCTGCTCGAAGATGCGGTGAAAAAATTCACCGGCGCTACCGGGATAAAAGTAGTCGTGAGGACCAATGGCATTCTGGCGATCTATTCCCCAGGTGTCACGGGCAGTTTCACGCCCCAGCAAGCTCTGGACAAAATGATTGCGGACACCGGGCTTGAATACACTCTTAACTCCGATCAGTCCGTCACGCTTTCACTCAAGTCCTCTACCACATCGGTAGACGTGACAGCGTCCGTGCCATCGTTGAGCGCGAGTCTGCCGAAGTTTCAGGCGCCACTGCTCAACACACCTCAAACAATCGACGTGGTCACGCAGCAAACCATGACCCAGCAAGGCGTCACTATGCTGCGGGACAGTCTGCGAAACGTGGCCGGGATTAGTCTCGCGGCAGGCGAGGGTGGTGCACAGGGCGATAATCTCACCATTCGCGGCTTCACAGCGCGCAACGATCTGTTCATTGACGGAATGCGCGATTTCGGCAGCTATTATCGTGATCCATTCAACACACAGGAGGTCCAGGTCCTGCAAGGGCCGGCTTCCGTGAATTTCGGACGCGGTTCTACCGGCGGAGTCGTGAACCAGGCGACCAAACTTCCGGATTTGAATCACTTTGCAAATATCGGTCTTCAGTTCGGGACTGACGCGACGCGACGTGTAACTGCCGATGTCGACGTCCCCTTCCAGGCCTTTGGGAAGGCGGCTGCCTTTCGAGTTAACGGAATGGGAACAATTGCGAATGTGGCGGGTCGCGACGTGGCTGAGAATCGCCGTACCGGTATCGCCCCGTCTCTTGCGTTCGGATTAGGCACGCCGACGCGCTTTACGTTCAGTTACTTTCATCAGAACGCGGACGATATCCCGGACTACGGTATTCCGTGGCTCTACAACGGTCCCGCGCCGGTAAATCGGAACAATTACTACGGCCTGGAAGACGGCAATTATCTCCGAACCTATGACGACATAGGAACGGCTAGAGTCGAGCATGACGTGAACAGCCACGTTATCGTGCGTGACCAGTTTCGATATGCAAGTTATGCTCGCCGCGCGCTCATTACCGAAGGTCAGCTAACCGGCATTCCGTTGGGGACGCCGCTCGACGCCATGCAGGTGACGCGACATGAGATCGGAGTCAACAGTGATGAGACCTATCTTGACGACCAGCTTGATCTGATTGCGCAGTTCAACACGGGCTTCATCAAGCACACCTTTGTTAGCGGACTCGAAGGAGGCCGTGAAACATCGTCGCCGACGCGCCCGAATTTCACCGCTCCGACGACGAGCCTGCTCGATCCAGATCCCAGCCAGAGTCTGAACCCGAACCCGACCATTTCCTCGCAGGTTCATGACGCCGCTGTATCCGGCGGGGCCTATGCTCTCGATACCGCGACCATAGGAACGAAGCTGATTCTCACTGGAGGGGTGCGTTTTGATCGATTCGACAACGTATTCAACCAGACCATTCCGACAGTTACACGTTTTGAACGTGTGGATGAGAAACCGACGTGGCGCGCCGCTGTGGTTTACAAACCAGTTGCTGCAGGAAGTATCTATTTCGATGCAGGAACATCCTTCAATCCCTCCGCGGAGACGCTTGCGTTGAGTGCGGGGACTGCGAATATCGCGCCCGAAACCAACAAGACCTACGAGTTCGGGACCAAATGGGAGTTAGGACGGCGGTTGAGCGCCAATTCTTCATGGTTCCGGACGACGAAACAAAACGCGCGCGAAGCGGACCCGACGAATCCGCTGCTCTATGTTCTCGCAGGAAATCAGCGTGTGAGTGGAACCGAAGTGGACGTGCGGAGCCGCATTACGAGCCGCTGGGACATGATCGCCAGCTACGCGTACTTGGATAGCAAAGTGGTCAGCTCACAGTTTTATCCGAAGGCGATTGGTTACCCGTTGGCGAACGTACCAAAGAACACCTTTTCAGCGTGGGAAACATATCATCTGCCTGCACACTTCGAGCTTGGGGCGGGCGCAAACTACGTGGCGAGCCGCAATGCGAGTTCGACTGTCCCGCTCGACCCGACGACGGGGCTTGTAAAGCAAGTACCAGGGTATTGGACCTTCAGCGCGATGGCGTCGCGGCCTATCGGTGAGCATATGAGCATTCAGGTCAACGGCTACAATCTCGCGAATCGTTACTACTACGACCAAATCCATCCCGCCCACATCATCGTAGGCGCGGGGCGTTCGGCACTGGTCGGAATCAATTTCAAATTCTGATCAGAAAAGAGAAAGCCTTTTGTTATTAGCCATTCCAGACGTGCTCACGGTTGAGCAGGTCAAGCAAGCGCGCGAACTATTGTCGGCCACTCAATGGGTGGATGGCCGCGTAACAGCCGGGCATCAGTCATCGCGTGCGAAAGACAACATGCAGATCCCGGAAAATCATCCGGTGGCGCGGCAGCTCGGCGAAGTCATTCTCACGGCTCTTGGCCAGAACGCGCTATTTATATCGGCCGCGCTGCCGGCAAAAGTTTTTCCTCCCTTATTTAACCGATACACCGGAGGACAATCGTTCGGCACGCATGTGGATAACGCGATCCGGCAGGTTTCAGGGAACGGCGGCCGCATTCGAACGGACTTAAGCGCGACGCTGTTCTTCGCCGATCCTGATGAATACGATGGCGGTGAACTGATCGTCGAAGATACATATGGGACGCACGCAGCGAAGCTACCAGCCGGACACATGGTGCTCTATCCGTCCACCAGCCTGCATCACGTGCGTCTGGTTACGCGCGGCGCACGCGTCTCCTCGTTTTTCTGGATTCAGAGCATGGTCCGCGACGATGCACGGCGGACTCTGTTGTTCGATCTCGACATGGGAATTCAACGATTGAATCAGGACGTTCCCGATCATCCCACCGCTGTTCAGTTTACGGGCATTTACCACAACCTTCTCCGTCAGTGGGTAGAACTGTAGGGCGAAAACTTAAGTACCGTATCATACTTGCCTGAACCCTAGAAACCTGCGAAAACCATGGTGGGAGAAGTGTGCTGAGAGACAGGATGCGAATCAATTTGGGTGCTCTGGCGGCTTGTTGCTCGCTCGCGATTTCTGCGCAGGCTGCGCAGTTGGAACCTTCCGCTTCGGAAGACTACCGGGCGAAAACGATCTATTTTCTGTTCGCGGACCGGTTTCATCCGCAGCAGCCTTACAGTCCGTACGTCGACCCGCAATATCCGGACGCAACCAATGCCGTCGACTGCTTTGTAGAGTCATGCACCGACGAAGTAGAGTTCCGGAAGTACTGGGGCGGCAACATCGCCGGGATTATTCAAAAGCTGGAATATCTGAAAGACCTTGGGGCTTCGGCGCTTTGGGTTACTCCGCTGATGGAGAACGTCAGGGCATATGAAGACGGGACGGGATATGGCACCGGATATCACGGCTATTGGGTAGAAAACTATTACCGTGTGAATGCGCATTTCGGGGCGTGGAACGATGTCTCACACCTAAGTGAGGCGCTGCATGCCAGGGGCATGCGTTACATCCAGGACATTACACTAAACCATTCGAACCCGAACGACAATCACGTTTTTGGAGCGCTGTATGAGACGAGCACCTCGGATAAGATCTTCATCCAAAGCTATGATGACGATTTCGACCGCGCGACCGGGCTGCGCTATTACAAACATTTCGAGAGCGATTCGCGTTGTGCGGATGCGACGACGCTTCCCGATTACGACTGGAGTTACTGGCAACTGCACCACTGCTTGCTAGCAGACTTGAGCGGCTACAACCAGCGGAATCCCGCGATGGGGAACTATCTTTTGGGCGCAGGAAAGACCTGGCTCGACCATGGAGTGGACGACTACCGACTGGACGCGGTGAAGTTTCCCTTCCCCGAGTTCATCGCGAGGTACACGCGCACCATGCGTGACCATCTCGCTTCACTCAACCGGCCAGCGCCCTATATCGTGGGCGAATGGTCTCATGGCGGAGTCGGCGATGCCAAGTCTCTTCGCTTCGCGAATCAGTATCAGATCTATGGCACGAACATTCTCGATTTTCAACTGTCACTTAAGTTGAATCAGTTCATCGAAGGAAATTATGCTTTCACAAACGATCAGATCACTGCATTCGATCTCGACAAGTTTTTACACGAACGCGTTTCAGCTTTTAACGGGAGGGACACCTGGCAAGGCACATTCATCGACAATCACGACCAAATCCGGACGATGGTGAGGCTACAAAAGTTGAACGTGACCGATGAGAACGAGCGGCGGCAACGGATGGATCTTGCGTCCGTTCTGCTGATGACGGTCCGTGGAATTCCCATTATTTATTATGGTGACGAACAGTATCTCGCCCATTACGACGATCACCAGACCACTGATCCGCAGTACGTCAATACGGGTGACGACGATCCGTGGAACCGTCCTGGCATGCATAGCTGGGATGAAACTACTCCGGCATTCCAGATTATTCGAAGCCTCGCACGCCTGAGGCGGGGAAGTCCGGCGATCTGGAAAGGGCGTTATGTCACCGCTTATGTTGATAGTGACATTCTGATGTTTGAACGAGTTGAGGCCGGCGAGCGGGTATTGGTGGCAGTGAATCGCGGTGCGGCGAAGACCGTGAGTTTGCCGGGCACGCTGGGAATAGCTCCCGGCTACTACAAGGGTCTGCTCACCAATGTGAGCGAAGCCAACGAAGGCAATTACCTGAAAGTCACAACGAAGGGATGGTCGCTCCATTTAAACGGGCTAAGCTCACTAGTGTTACACCCCTAAGTGTCTAGGGGAACTGGTAGGGACGGGCAGATTCGAACTGCCGACCTGCCGCTTAGGAGGCGGCCGCTCTATCCATCTGAGCTACGTCCCCGCTCAGGAGTTGCCGTATCTCAGTCTACCAGCGGCGCAAGCCTCTCGAGCCAATGTCGGTGCGATAGTGCATGCCGTTAAAGTGAATCTGCCTGGTCGCCCGATATGCGTTTGCGATTGCGTCAGGCAGGGTCAATCCCCCGGCCGTGACACCGAGCACGCGCCCGCCGTTGGTGACGAGCTGGGAATCCTTAATGTTCGTTCCGGCGTGAAAGATGGTCGCCCCGGTAGACTCCGCTTCCTCTAAGCCTGAGATCGTGTCCCCCGTGCGCGGTTTCTCCGGATAGCCTTCGGCCGTCAGAACCACGCAAGCAGAGCAGACGGTAGGGGGCGGAGTGAAATCGGGTTTTTCTCCCTGTGCGGCAGCAAAAAGACCAGCAGCTAAATCGCCTTGGAAGCCGTGCATTAGCACTTGGGTCTCGGGATCGCCGAGCCGGACGTTGAATTCGAGAATTTTCGGGCCTTCCGGCGTCAGCATGAGACCTGCGTAAAGAAAGCCCGTGAATGGCGTACCTTCACGGTTCATTTGGGCGATCGCCGGCAGCATGACGCGGTCCATGATCTCGCCAGTTTGGACGGATGTGAGGATCCGTGAATCAACGTAAGCGCCCATGCCGCCGGTGTTCGGGCCCTCGTCGTGATCGAGCAGCCGTTTGTGGTCCTGCGTCGGCAGAAACGGCACGATTTCCCGGCCGTTACTGAGGCAGATGAAACTGACTTCTTCGCCTTCCAGGTGCTCTTCGATGACGACCTGCGGTCCCAGGCGAGCAAGGGCTTCGGATGCCTCTGCGTCATTCTGCGCGATCACAACACCTTTGCCGGCAGCGAGACCGTCGGCCTTGATGACAACAGGGAAGGCGAATTCGGAAATCTTCGTTCCCGAGCGAGCCGTCGGAATACCCGCACGTCCGAAAAACTCTTTCGCAAAGAGCTTGGAGCCTTCCAGGCGGGCAGCGGCTTGCGTCGGTCCCACAATCAGGAGATTGCGCCGGCGGAAGGCGTCGACGATGCCGGCGACAAGCGGGGCTTCAGGGCCGACGACCGTCAGGTCGACGTGATGAGTCGAAGCCAATTCAGCATAGCCCTCCACGGTAAGCGGTGGTCCAAGACAGTAAGCGAGCTTACTAATGCCAGGATTGCCAGGGCTGGCGAAAAGCTTTGATACGAGCGGAGACTGTGACAGACGCCAGGCGAGCGCGTGTTCGCGGCCGCCGCCACCCACGATCAGAATCCTCATTTTCACAGCTAGAATAACGGATGGGACTTCAAGTCGATGCAGAAGAAGTACGACATCGTTGTGATCGGCGGTGGGCACGCCGGCTGTGAGGCCGCTCGGGCATGTTCGCGACTGGGCCTGAGCACCGCGATGGTCACTATGAACATCGATCTGATTGCACAAATGTCTTGCAATCCTGCAATTGGCGGAATCGCCAAGGGCCATTTGGTACGCGAGATCGACGCCTTGGGCGGCGTGATGGGCGAGTTGACCGATGCCGTGGGAATTCAGTTCCGGCTTCTAAATACGAGCCGCGGACCGGCAGTCTGGTCGCCTCGAGCGCAGTGCGATAAGAAGCAGTATCGGATTCGGATGAGGGAGTGGCTTGAACAGGAGCCGAATCTACGCATTCTGCAGGCAGAAGTGGGGGCTCTCCTGTTTGAACAAAACGAAGCCAGGAGGCGCATTTCGGGCGTCAGACTGAAGGACGGGCGGGATCTTGTCGCTGAGTCGGTGATCATAACCACGGGAACGTTCCTAAATGGTCTAGCACACGTCGGGGAAACGCGATATGCCTGTGGACGGAACGGCGAAGCGGCCTCGAACACTCTTGCCGATCAGTTTCGAAGCCTGGGATTGCAGTGGACCAGGTTGAAGACAGGGACGCCTCCGAGGCTGGATGGGCGGACGATTGACTGGTCGAAGTTCGAAGAGCAACCTGGAGATGTAGTTCCTACTCCATTCTCATTTCGCACCGAAAAAATCGAGCGGGAGCAAGTCCCTTGTCATTTGGCTTACACGACCGATGAGACCCACAAGATTCTGAGCGACAGTATTGCCCGCTCTCCCCTGTACAGCGGTCAGATCGAAGGAATCGGACCGAGGTATTGCCCATCGATTGAAGACAAGATTGTGAAGTTTCCCGAAAAGCGGCGCCATCAGATTTTCCTTGAGCCGGAAGGGCTGGACACACATGAGGTGTATGTCAACGGCATGTCGACTAGTATGCCTACTGACGTCCAGGCGGCGATGATTGCGTCCGTTCCCGGACTGGAAGGCGCGGAAATGATCCGACCGGGCTATGCGATCGAATACGACGCTGTGGATCCGCGCGAGCTAACGCATTCTCTGGAAGTGAAGACCATCCATGGGTTGTTTCTGGCAGGTCAGATCAATGGGACCTCTGGGTACGAAGAGGCAGCTTGCCAGGGTCTTGTAGCGGGGCTCAATGCTGCTTTGAGGGTACAGGGGCGGCCATCGTTTCGGTTGGAACGAAGCCAGGCGTATGTGGGAATTCTGGTGGACGACCTGATTAACAAAGGAGCGGACGAGCCATATCGGATGTTTACGTCACGCGCGGAGTTCCGGCTGCAGCTACGGATCGACAACGCGGACGAACGATTGACGCCTGCTGGTCGCGAGGTTGGACTGGTTGACGATGCGCGGTGGTGTGAATTTTTGGAAAAACAAACCCAGAAAACGGCCGTAAGGGAGTTGCTGGAACGAACTCGGGCAAATGTGATCGCGCCGGGGGTTGTAGTGAAGGCAGCAACAGACAACCCGACGCTCGCGACATGGCTCCGGCGTCCGGAGGCTCGAATCGAGCGTCTGAAGAGATGGATTGAGGAAAAGATTGCTCGTCCGCTGCGTCATGGCGTTTTGACGACGATCGAAACGGAAGTGAAGTATGAGGGTTATTTAAGCCAGCAGGCGCGGCAGGTACAGCAGTTGCAGGACTCTGAGGCCCGGCGAATTCCGGAAGGGTTTGTTTATGAGACGATTCCGGGCTTGTCAAATGAGGTGTGCCAGAAGTTGACGCACATTCGGCCGGCAACACTTGGACAGGCAGGAAGAATTCCCGGAGTAACCCCCGCCGCGATCGCTGTATTGGACATCTATCTGGGCTTGCGTCCCGCGCGTTTCACGTGAAACAATCCGGACGACCCGAACCGACGTTCCACGTGGAACCCCGAATAGATTGCTGCTTTCTCAGCACATGTTAGGATTGCTGAGTCTTGGCACGCATCATTTCTGTAGCTAACCAGAAGGGCGGGGTCGGCAAAACCACCACCGCGATCAATCTTGCCGCCGCACTCGCAGCCAGTGAGCTGAAAGTGCTTCTGGTAGATTCCGACCCGCAAGGCAACTCCACAACAGGCGTGGGGATCCAGAAATCACCAGAAACCAAGACTCTATACGACGTGCTGCTGGGCGAGACCTCCGCCGCCGAAGTGGTGATTCCGACGGAATTCGAAGGTTTATCTCTCTTGCCCTCCGATCAAAACCTGGTGGCAACCAATCTGGATCTGGTGGACGTAGAAGCGCGCGAGTCGCGGATGAAGGTGGCTCTCGCACCGATACAGAGCAATTACCAGTATGTGATTATTGACTGCCCGCCCGCGCTCGATTTGTTGACGATTAACGCCCTCGTGGCTTCGAACTCTGTTTTGGTGCCAATTCAATGCGAATTTTTTGCCTTGGAGGGTATTTCGCAGCTGATGGACACGATCGATCGGATCAGAGAAGCTTTAAATCCCCGACTCGAAATTGAGGGTGTTTTGTTAACAATGTACGACGACAGGACGAATCTGACGCGACAGGTCGAATCCGATCTCCGCGAATTTTTCGCCGACGAAGTATTCAAGACGGTCGTTCCGCGCAGTATTCGTCTTGCAGAGGCTCCCAGCTTTGGCAAAACAATTCTGGCTTACGACCCGCGTTCGCGGGGCGCGGAGGCCTACATACAACTTGCAAAGGAAATACTCGCTCATGAGCAAAGAGCCCGAAAGAACGCAGCGAAGGGTGCTGGGCAAGGGCCTGTCGGCACTTCTCCCCGGGAGAACCAGCGTTCCAGTTGAGCCAAGGGTCGAGCCTGATGCTAAAACGGCTCCTGCGCCTCCCGCCAAGACGCCGTTTCCAGAGCATTTCGAAGAATTTCAGAATATCTTGTTGTCTCAAATTGAACCTGATCCAGGGCAACCGAGGGATTCCTTTGACCGCACAAGGTTGGAGGAATTAGCGCAATCCATTCGAGCGCATGGGATCATTCAACCCATTACGGTGCGAAAAGTAGGGCCAGATCGATTTCGCATCATCGCAGGCGAACGCCGCTGGCGGGCTGCTGAACTCGCAGGCTTGCTGGAAATCCCGGCGCTGGTTCGTTCGGTTGCGGAAGACCAATTGCTGGAGTTTGCTCTGATCGAAAATCTGCAACGCGAAGATCTGAACCCAATCGAGATCGCGACTGCCTTTCATAAGCTCAACGCCGACCATCACCTGAGCCATGAACAGATCGCACACCGTACGGGTAAGGATCGATCCACTGTCACGAACTTTTTGCGGCTCTTGAAGCTCTCCCAGCCTGTTCGCGATGCTCTGGTTGCCGGCGAGATCACCATGGGGCACGCGCGCGCTCTTTTGAATCTCGAATCAGACAAACAGCAAGAGCTATGCGGCCGAATCCAGCGTGGACAGCTCTCAGTACGTGACGCCGAACGATTAGTAAGACACCTAACAGAGATAACCCACAGCGGTACTCAGCTTCAGGAGGTCAAGAGAGATGAAGCGCCGGTAGATCCAAACGTCCGTGCCGCTCTGGAGGAAATGTCGATGGCGTTGGGAACGAAGGTACGGTTGTCCCCGCGCAGCGATAAGTCCGGACGGCTGGAAATTGAATACTACTCGCAGGAAGACCTGGATCGAATTTATTCGGTCATCGTGAAGCAGTAGTAGCGTCCGGCGTACTGGTACCAGTTTTCTTATGCTGCGCTTTGCCCTGCTAGCTATACCGACGATTCTGCTTGCCTCCACTTTGCGTCAAGGCGATTCGTGCGATATGGTCCTTTGGAACGGTAAGATCTGGACCGAGAACCCTGAACAGCGCGATGCCGAAGCGGTTGCGATCCGCGGCAAGCGTATTGCTGCAGTGGGGACTTCCGCTGAGATCCTCAAGCTGGCGGGGCCGAACACGCAAAAGATCGATCTTGCGGGACGGCGGGTGGTGCCTGGATTTAACGACGCCCACGTTCACTTTTTCATTGGCGGCACAAGTTTGGCGAGCGTACGGCTCCGAAATACCAAAAGTCAACGTGAGTTCAAAGCCGCAATAGCAGCCTTCGCCCGTTCCCGGCCCAAGGGTGAGTGGATTTTAAATGGCAGCTGGGATCACGAGAACTGGTCTCCGGCTGTTCTCCCAACCCATCAGCTCATCGACGATGTCACTCCCGATAATCCGGTTTTCGTGAACCGTCTCGACGGGCACATGCGGCTGGCGAACACGCTTGCCATGAAGCTCGCCGGAGTGGACCGCAACACTCTGGACGTTCCGGGCGGCGTGATTGTGAGAGATCCCGAAGGCAACCCGACGGGAATCTTTAAGGACGCAGCCGGGGCGCTGATCGATAAGGTGATTCCGCCGCCATCGGACGATCAGATTGACGCCGCTGTACTGGCGGCTCAGCAGTATGCAGCGCGAAACGGCGTAACAAGCGTACAGGACATGGGTTTGGCGGGAGCGAACGCCGCCGAGACCACCGTCCGGATTATTGGTGCATATCAGAGGCTCGAACGATGGGGTGAGCTGCGCATTCGTATCGCGGCGCATCTGCCATTGACGGAGTGGCGACGCTTTGCGAACGCGGGGATACACGCCGACTTCGGAAGCGAGAAGGTGAAGCTCGGAGCGGTGAAGGGGTTTGCGGACGGATCACTTGGCTCCACGACAGCCTGGTTCTTTGAGCCATATATGGATGCGCCGCAAACGAGCGGCATCCCCAGCGCGGAATTAGTCAACCCAGCCACGATGTACGCGAACCTCGAGAGCGCCGACCAGGCGGGTCTACAGATTGCTATACACGCCATTGGAGACCGAGCGAACCGCACTATTCTCGACTTCTACGAGAGGCTCGAGAAGAAAGATGGAAATCGCGATCGACGGTTGCGCATCGAGCATGCGCAGCATCTTTCGGCACAGGATATTCCACGTTTCGCCCGGTTGCACGTTATCGCTTCCATGCAGCCTTACCATTGCATCGATGATGGCCGCTGGGCCGATCATCGAATCGGGGCGGAGCGAGTCAAGACCTCATACGCTTTCCGGTCGCTGCTGGACAGCGGCGCGGTCCTCGCTTTCGGTTCGGACTGGTGGGTGGCGCCCATGGAACCATTGATGGGCATCTATGCGGCTGCCACGCGACGCACGCTGGACGGCAAACATCCGAACGGCTGGGTTGCCGAGCAGAAGATCACCGTTGCGGAAGCGATTTACGCTTACACAATGGGATCTGCATACGCTTCCCTCGAGGAGAAGAGCAAGGGTTCGATCCAGGCCGGGAAGCTAGCGGACCTGGCGGTTCTCTCGAGTGACATTCTGAACGGCGACCCGGCGGCTATCGAGGATGCCAAAGTGGACATGACGATATTTGACGGACGAGTAATCTACCGGCGCGACCCGGCCACAAACTCGGATACACACCCGTCCACTGCGAATTAAGAAGCGCACGCGATCGAAGATGTAGCCGACCACATCCGGGGAACCAATATCAGCCGAGGGTGACCGTCTGAAAGTTCTTCCAATCGTGCTCGCCCTTACAACATGTGCGGCCAGAGCGTACGCGCGAGCGTTTTGTTGACTACCGCAACGAGCTCACTCGAGCGATTATCGCGCCGGGTAAAGGTGCGTCCGGCCTTCAGCGGAATTCCCATGGCTTGCAGCTAGCCCTCGCTCACAGGGCGAACGAAGCCTTCCGGAAACTGCCCGCGCGCAAAGAGCCTGCCCGTGGCCGAAATGTCCCAGCTCCGGTCGCCCGCCAGGGGCAATACATCTATGAGTCCGGACTGGCGAATTCCGGGCAACGATCTCACCCGGTCGAGAAGCCGGTTATAGTAAATGTCTCGTTGAGCCGGAGCCCGGCGGGGCGGCTATTCGAGGGTGAAAGTCAGGAATTGCAGTTTACCATCGCGCTGTATTTGCAAGGCCACAGGCGAACCCTGCGGCAGTGCTGCCAATGCACTGCGCAATTTGTCGAGTGTCGACATGAGTTGGCCGTTCAGCTGGAAGATGATGTCACCTGTCGTCAGCGGCACGTCACTTATGGAACCTGCCGCTTTTCCCGCAACAATAACTCCGAACGGACTGCGCAGCCCAGGGACCATTGATGCGATTTTAACGTCGATCTCAACACCGACTATGCCGAGAGCCGGGACCACATTTTTCGAAGGGTCGGCAAGCGAAATCACCTGATCTATGTCGTGCTTCTCCTCTTTGACGAGCACGTTGTAGCTCAACTGATTTGTTCCCCGTAAGACGACGATTGGCACCTTTTCGCCAAAATCGCGCAAGAGGAAGTAGTAGCTGACGGTCGGCAGATTGTCGGCGGGCTGCCCATTAAGAGAAACCAGAACATCACCGACCGCCAGGCCGGCGGCTTCGGCCGGGCCGCCCGGCACCACGTCTGAAACAACGACGCCGTAGTTTTTGGGGAGCTTTAAGGCTGAAGCCATTGTCGGCGTGATTGCCTGGATGCCGATTCCAATTTCTTCGCGACGCAGATGTCCAAATTGTTTCAGCTGGCGATAGACGGTTCGCACCGTAGCGGAAGGAATGGCGAAGCCAAGACCTTCGTTTCCGCCCGACTCGGACAGGATGAACGTGTTCAGCCCTACGACTTCACCGTCGAGGTTGACGAGCGGACCTCCGGAGTTTCCGGGATTTACCGCGGCATCGGTCTGGATGTAGATCAGCGGTGAATCGGGATCGATCTGCCGGGCGACCGCGGAAATGAGCCCATGGGTTACCGTGTTGCGCAGTCCCTGGGGGCTCCCGAAGGCGAAAACGGTTTCGCCTTGCCGCAAGTTCCGGTATGCGGCGAGGGGCAACGGGGGGACCTTTTCGCCATCAATTTTTAAAAGCGCCAGATCTATCTCGGGACTCTGGCCAATGACGCGGGCCGGAACACTAGTCACCTTTGTTGACAGAGCGCTCGCGAGCGATCCGTCGGCATCGGGCGGGGGAAGCAGGACTTGAATACGCTGCGCCCGGCTGACAACGTGGGCGTTCGTCATGATATAGCCTTCCGGATCGATGACGAAGCCCGATCCGATGGCATGCTGCTGCCCGACCTGCCCGGCGGTTCTCCCGGGACTTTGTTCCAGGGGGCCATAGCTGGTCACGAGAATTTGCACGACGCTCGGCGAAACTTTCTTGATCAGTGCGCCGACAACCTGGTCGGTCTGTCGCCAGACATCCAATAGGTTCGGTTGCTCGGCCGTGCCGGGCTTCGGCTTCAAGGTTTGCGCGCCGGTGATCGAGCCGAGACCCGATGCCGTCAAGAGCAGCGTGAGTTTCAAAGCTGTCAGGATGATGTGCCGCATGGCGCTGTGTTTTATCCCTCACTTTCACCTGCTCACTGTGCCGCCGGACCAGACTGGCATTGCGGTCAGGACAACTGCTTCCGATGCAACCCGAAAAGGCTTTGATTCTTTGATTTGCCATTTTATTGCTGATTGCGGGACGAAGCAAATGTAAACCGAGTAACGGAGTTTCGTTTTGCGATCTCGGGCTTTTCAACGGCCCCGGGTCCGAGCCTGAGCTTCCAGGCCGAGTTTCTTCAGTCCGGCGTACATGGCGCGGCGTTCGTCGGGCGACAAATTGGCCATCAGGTCATCCATCTGTTTCTTGTGCGACCGGAAGGCGGATTTTATGAGCCGCCTTCCAGGCTCGGTCAATGTGATCAGCCACACGCGGCGATCGCCTTCGCTGACCTGGCGCGTTACCAATTTGCGAGCCGCCAGACGGTCAATCGCCGAGGTGATGGATGCATTGGTTCGGAGGACCTTTTCTGCGATGACTGACATTGGCAGCG
Source organism: Terriglobia bacterium (assembly GCA_963757345.1). Taxonomy (GTDB): domain Bacteria; phylum Acidobacteriota; class Terriglobia; order Bryobacterales; family Bryobacteraceae; genus Bog-105. Next base: position 1,119,625 of record CAVWRP010000021.1, read on the forward strand.
GGCCCTTGTGCAGCAGGACTTCCAGAACCATGAAATCGGAGAACCCAAGGCGCTCGGGCGCTATCGTCCGTTCGACGAACGCCTGCGTGGACTCGTAGCAGCGGGAGAGTACGATCCAGAGCCTGAGGGATGAGATGGCGTCTATCTGTTTGCTGGGATTCGACATAGGCGTTTTGCAACTTATTTCGATGTCATAATATCAAATATCATAGCATTTGAGACACCCATGCGAAAACCTATTGTTGGACTTCATCACGTGACTGCTATTGCATCCGACCCGCAGCGCAATCTCGACTTCTACACGGGAGTACTGGGATTACGCTTCGTGAAGCGCACCGTGAACTTTGATGATCCCGGTACCTATCACTTCTATTTCGGCGATGACACCGGCTCGCCGGGAACTATTCTGACCTTCTTCCCATGGCCAGGGGTCGGGCGCGGTAAGCCTGGGGCGGGCGAGGTGGCGGCAACTGCTTTCAGCGTGCCGGCAACCTCTCTGCCTTTTTGGGAGCAGCGCCTGCGGGAGCATGATGTCCGGGCGGAGCGCGCCGAAAGCCGATTTGGCGATGGCGTACTGGCATTCACGGATCCGGATGGCATGCAGGTGGAGATTGTGGGACACGCGGACGCACTGCCGGCGAATGCGCCCCGCTTTTCTTCGGTGCCGGCGGAGCACTCGACTCGAGGATTCTTCAGCGTGACACTGCTCGAAAGAAATTCGCGCGAGACTGCGGCGATTCTCGAGATGATGGGATTTCGAAAGAGTGCAGAAGAAGGTAACCGCCTGCGCTTTTCAGCAGAGGCGGGTGCACCGGCTCAGCACGTCGATTTGCTGATCGACGCCAACGCGAGGAGCGCAGGGGGCGGCGCAGGCTCGGTGCACCACATCGCGTTTCGAGCTCCCGATGATGCGTCGCAACTCGAATGGCGCGCGGAGATCGCGCGGCATCTAGACGTTACGCCCGTGCTCGACCGCACCTATTTTCATTCCATCTACTTCCGGGAACCGGGTGGCGTGTTATTCGAACTCGCAACGGATCCTCCTGGATTCCTATTGGATGAGCCGGCAGAAACGCTGGGTGAAACGCTTCGCCTGCCGGAATGGCTCGAAGTAAAGCGGGACTTGATTGAAAGCCATTTGCCGAAGATTGAACTTCATAAGGAAAGGGTGCTGGCATGACAACCACCGTCCGTAACGATGAATCCGTGCTGCAGGCTGGAGCGCCTCTGGGGAAGGCGCAAGCTGCGGTTGTTTTGCTGCACGGCCGGGGCGGATCCGCGGAAGACATCCTGGCGCTTTCTCACGATTTATTCGTGCCGGGTTTAGTCTATCTGGCGCCGCAAGCAGCGGGGCACACCTGGTACCCTTATTCGTTCCTGGCACCGCTCGAGCAAAATGAGCCCTGGCTCTCGTCCGCGCTGCGAAAGGTGTCGGACACGGTCCAGCTCGCAACGCGGGCTGGACTTGGCGGAGACCAGATCGTGATATGCGGATTCTCGCAGGGGGCTTGTCTTGCGACCGAGTTCGTAGCGCGGAATCCCAAACGGTATGCCGGGTTGATTGCCTTCACCGGGGGGTTAATAGGACCGCCGGATGCGGACTTAAAGCATGCCGGCGACCTTGCCGGAACTCCTGCTCTATTGAGCGCCGGGGATCGCGATCCACATGTTCCCTGGGGTCGGGTTGAGGAATCAGCCCGGGTTCTTACCGGAATGGGCGCAGCCGTAATGCTGAAGCGCTACCCGGCGAAACCGCACATGATCAGCGCAGAGGAGCGGGAACTGGCACGGCAGATGTTGGTAAGCGGCTTTGAGCCGACCGATTAGCCTATTCTCATCGCTTCTCCTGGCTGGATAGTTCGCAGCGCTTCGAGGCAAGCCGGAACATGCGGCAGCAGATCACTGAGCCTGTTGGAGCGGACCTTCACAACCAGCATGGCAATGCTTCTCCCGCTGAGATTCTGCTGGTACGAGAGGTTCCTATCGACGGTGAGCAGCAAGTTGAAGCCGGCAACTCGGCTAGTCCTAACAACTCACCATTGCTCTTACCGCCAAAGCCCGCGTCCCTGGACACTAAGCCGGAGATTGTCGGACGGTAATCCCATTCACATCGTTAGATGCGGGCTTGCAACCCTTGAGATTCGAACGCGCGCTGGATCAGATCGCTCAAGCCAGCCACTGATCGATCAACTCTTGCGGATCATCTTTGAGATCAATCGCCTGCACACTGGAACCGCCATCTGGCTCGATAAATTCAGCGACAATTCCGCTGGCGGTCGGCTTCAGTTCAAGCCGTCTGTCTCGCGCCTCTAGCCGCAAGGTTGTGTCGAGCCATGCCATGTACACCTTCGTTCGCAGCCGATGTCCCGCGGCGGCAGCTTTGTTGTAGAGCTGCTTTGTATAGTCCGAGTTTTTCAGCTCTTCGAACCACGGTGCGGCTGCCAGCGTTCGTACCCGGTCGTCTTCGCGCCGCTGAGTGGCCCTCCCGTCCCTCTCCTCCTGCGCCTCGAGGCTCTTCAGCGAATTTTCCAGATTGTCGAGAAATCCCATACGCGTAAATCTCTTGGATGTAGGAATCGACGAATTTACACTCGGGTCTTCAATTATTCTGCTTAATATGAGGCCCGGACGCGCAATGCCAGGAGGTTGGGCGGACCGCGAGAGCATGCCTAAAGGTCCGAACGGTCGTCCGCTTTGCAGGTGGTGCCATCTCGAAGTCATGCCCGGTCGCTTCACCTTTTGTTCTGCCTGGTGTGTTGAAGAGTGGAAACTTCGGAGCGACCCAGGCCACCTTCGGCAACGCGTTTTCGAACGGGATCATGGAATCTGCGCTCACTGCGGCTTGGACTGCGTTGCTCATTTGCACCACCTCAAAAAGCTGCGGGGCGCCGCTCGCACTCGCTCCGAGACCGAGTGGGGCCGGGGCTCACGAAAGTCGCTGTGGGAGGCAGACCATATCGTCCCCGTAGCCGAAGGTGGAGGCGAATGTGACATGTCGAACATGCGCACGCTCTGTCTCAAATGTCACCGTAAGTTCACGGCAGACCTCCACTCACGCTTAGGAAACAAAAAAGCGTCACTCCCTCCTCCCGGATCGTCTACCGGATAGCATGCATAAACGAACTTTGGGACGGAAAGGCTTTGACGTTTCTACACTCGGGCTTGGATGCATGGGGATGTCCGAGTTTTATGGGACGGGTAACGAAGCGGAATCGATTTCGGTAATTCACCGCGCTCTCGACCTTGGAATCAATTTCTTTGATACAGCTGACATATATGGCTTAGGTCGTAACGAGGAACTCGTGGGGCGCGCGTTCGAGGGACGGCGTCGAGAGGCGGTCATTGCAACAAAGTTTGGCATTGTCCGCGATTCCAGCGGCCGCTCCGGCGGCATTAACGGAAGACCCGAGTATGTCAAGTCAGCATGCGAGGCGAGTCTCAAGCGGCTAAACACCGATGTAATCGATCTCTACTATCAACATCGTGTCGATCCGAATACGCCGATCGAAGACACTGTCGGCGCCATGGCGGATCTCGCCAGACAAGGTAAGGTGCAATATCTCGGGTTGTCCGAGGCTAGCCCCGATACCATACGTCGTGCCTGCAAAGTGCATCCCATTGCTGCTCTGCAGACCGAATTCTCTCTTTGGAGTCGCGACCCGGAACTGGATATCCTCCCGACGGTTCGCGAGCTTGGCATCAGCTTTGTCGCGTACAGTCCCCTGGGCCGGGGATTCTTGAGCGGTCGGTTTAAGAGTCCGGATGATCTGACCACTGACGACTGGAGGCGCACGAACCCCCGCTTCCAGGGAGAGAATTTCCGGCGCAATCTTCAGCTAGTCGAGGAGATTGCCAAAATCGCTCAGGAAAAAGGCTGTACGCCTTCCCAACTCGCCTTGGCCTGGGTAGCCGCTCAAGGCGATGATGTAGTTCCGATTCCTGGTACAAAACGCATCGCGTACCTCGAAGAAAATGTGGGTGCTCTCGACCTGATCCTCACGAAGGCCGACTTGGCCCGCATCGATCAGGCCTTCCCGCAAAACTCCGCGGCAGGCACTCGCTACACCGAGGCTGGAATGACTGCCGTCGGACGCTGAGAATATCTTGTTTCCAGTCCACGAGCCAGGCTCTCGTTTTGCAGCTTGACACGCCTGCCAGTTCGCGTCAAGATTCCCTAGAACACCAGGGATCGCATGGCAAAGAAAATCGATAACCTGCAAGGCAGCCTGGAATTACTTGTTCTGAAGACTCTTGAGCGCGCGCCGAACCACGGCTTTGGCATAACCGTGCACGTCCAAACCGCTTCTGAAGGCTTGTTGAAGATCGAAGAAGGCTCGCTTTATCCTGCCCTTCATCGGATGGAGCGCGACAAGCTTATTTCGGGTTCCTGGAAAATAACAGATAATGGCCGGCGTGCTCGTTTTTACGCTCTGACGACGACTGGGAAGAAGCGGCTTGCCGAAGCGCGCGAAAATTGGAAGACGGTTGCTCGAGGTGTAAAGAAGCTTATGAAATATTCATGAGGCCTTCTTCGGTTTCCCTGCGACTCTAAAGCGTTTGACGGCCGGTTCCTTTAGCGTTTTGCCCGCTCAATCGCCAGTTCGCTGGTATAGACACCCCGAAACGCCTCGGCAGCTTCATTCGCAGCCCAGATCTCCAAATCAGGATCGACATCGGCTTCCACGCAGAGAATAACCGTCCCGTTCTTTAGCACGCTGGTTATCTTTTGTACTTTCTGCTCCTGTCCTCTATCTAGCGCATCGGCGATTCGCAACAACGGAGCGAGGCACGTCACCACGCGGCGCGAATCGGATTCGAGAGCCTGGAAATGCGAGTGGCGTGGCTGCGGCATGGACTTCCGGTGAAAACGGCAGAGTGCTGCAACCGTCAGCCGCTCCTTATCTGTAAAACCGGGTAGATCTGAATTCGCTACCAGATAGGCGGAATGTTTGTGATGGGATGTACCGCTTACAAAGTGGCCGATGTCGTGCAATAAAGCAGCAGCTTCCAGCAACTTGCCAGTCGCGGGCGGAAGTTGGTGCAGCGACTGAATGATTTCAAAAAGCTTTTGTGCAAGACCGGCGACGTGACGGGCGTGGCGCAGTGACGCGCCATACCGCCTCGCCATCCCCTCGACTAGTGTCCTCTGCTCCTTTGAAAGCTGCGAGAACTCGCGCCCGACTCCGCGTGCCGTCAAATCGGCGATGATCCCGTCGCGAACTCCCGCGGCGGAATAGTAAAGCGAACGTTGGTTAAAAATCCTGAGAATGGACAGAAACGCGGCAGCTCCGGCAATGATGATTTCGGCGCGCTTCGGTCCTATTCCTGTAATCTTCCGCCGGGCATTCAGATCGCCAACCGCAAGAGCATTGTAGAGCTCTTGAATCTGCGTTATCGAGGCCTTTGCCCGATCGGCGTTTTCCCGTTTGGTCCGGGGGATCTGGTTGATTGCGCAAACCAGAGCGGCTGCCGTGGCTGAAGTTGCAACGGCACGGTCAAATTTCTCGGAACCGTGAAGCTTCTGAAATGCAGCTAGTTTTTCTTCAACGGAAGCAGCGAGTCTCGCGAGTTCCTCTGCCCCCGGCGGATCATGCTCGAGGAATAGTTCGGTGAGCCTGACTGCGCCTAGAGGTTTGGATATCGCATCAATCAGTTGTCCACCCTGAGTGATAATGACCTCCGCGCTTCCGCCTCCTATGTCGATGATCAACGTCCTCTCTTTCGGACGAGGCCAACGAGCTTCGACGCCCAAGTGAATCAGACGTGCCTCTTCCGGGCCGGAAATGATCTCAACCTTCGTGCCAAGCGCGCTGCCTACGCGCTGCAAGAACTCTTCCTGATTGCCGGCATCGCGCACCGCACTGGTGGCCACCGCCCGGATGCCGACAATATCGAGCCGGCTGTACGCTGCCGACATTCGCGCCAGCGTCGCACAAAGAAAGTCGAGGGCTTCCTTGTTGATGAATCCGAGCCGGAAAACACTCTCGCCAATTCGCGTCACCTGTCGATCTTGTGCCAGAATGTGCGTTTCGCCGTGACTGACGTCGGCAGCAAGCATTCGAACCGAATTACTTCCGATGTCGACTGCGGCGTAACGAGGCATATCAGTTTTATAGCAGCAGATTCTTAATTCCTGATTAGCGCGCTACGTGGTCGACCTGCTTCCATTGCACAGAGGCCGACGCAGTCATGGCATCATGTTGGTTTACCTCTACGGTTGTCTTATGTCCACGTCTTCAGCCTTGTCGATTTGCCTCGTCGCGGGTCCTCAATCGACTCTTTCGCAGCGCAGGGTGCTTGCGAAAGGATGACAGATCAAAAGTCTTCTCTTGAAGTTCTCATTGTGGAAGACAACCCGGCTGACAGCTATCTGATCAAGGAAGCTATGCGTGCTGAGGAGCCGGATTGCCACACCACGGCCATCTCCGATGGTGATGCTGCTATTGACTATCTCTCCAGGGCGCGCCCGGACATTGTTGTTCTGGACCTGAACCTGCCGCGTCGGGATGGCGTAGAAGTCCTTCACTTTATCCGCGAACAAAGCAGTCTCCAGGGAGTTGTTGTCGTCATTTTCAGTTCGTCCCCTAGAGATGCGATCGAACGGAAAGCCCCTCAAGCGGACGGGCATATTCAAAAGCCATTCGAGCTGGAGATCTTCCTGCAGGTTGGCGCCAAAATCATGCAGTGTTTTCGCCAAAGCCGGTCCTCCTGACAGCTGCCCAAATCGCGCATTCGGGGCGCTTGCTCAGACGTTCCGGTAAAATGAAAGTTCACGCCCTCGCGCCCCTTTAAAGCTACTCAGTCCGACGCATGAAGACCGTTCTCCGCCCCGTTTCTCACCGTTATCGCCGCTGGATGGATCGGTGGGAAACCGATCTCTGTTTCCGCGCAACTGACCGCGTCGTGCGGCCCTTTGAAATCGGCTTCGAATGGACCGCAAACTGGCTATCGGGCTGCGATGGGGTTCGTTCTCTCGAAGAACTGATTGCCCTGAACGAGACCGTGATTAGCCGTAGCGAGGAGTTTTTCGGCTACGATACGCCGCGGGATTTCCGCCTCAACGATGAGTGGCTTACGTTCACATCGCCAGTGGTGACGCCTTGCCCGGAGAATAATGAAGTTCACGCTCGCTGGTTCCCTGCCAAAGGGAACGCTCGCAAAGCGGTTGTAGTGCTGCCGCATTGGAATGCCAAGTTGCCTCAGCACAATGCTCTCTGTAGCGGCCTGCAGCGCCTTGGAATCTCTGCGCTCCGTTTGAGCTTGCCTTACCACGACGCCCGCACGCCTTCCGGACTTACCCGCGCCGATTACGCCGTCTCAGCTAATGTTGGCCGTACCATCGACGCAACTCGTCAGGCTGTCATTGATACTCGTGCGTGTTTCGACTGGCTTCAGGCAAAGGGCTTCACCGATCTGGGTATCATAGGGACCAGTCTTGGTTCCTGCTATGCGTTCCTTACCGCCGCGCATGACTCCCGCATCCGTGTTAACGTTTTCAACCACTGTTCCACTTACGTTGCGGATGTTGTCTGGGAAGGACTATCCACACGCCACATCCGGCAGAGCCTTGAAGAATCAATCGACTTGCCGACGCTTCGCAAGCTCTGGATATGTGTGAGCCCGCCAAGCTATTGGGATCTCTTTACGGCGAAGCGGCAGCGATCCAAGTTCATCTACACTCGATACGACACTACATTTCCGGTTCGCCTCTCACAAGATGTAATTCAAGGCGCTCGCAAGAGTAATTGGGACCATTCCGTCGCCGTGCTTCCGTGCGGTCACTACACACTCGGAGCTTTTCCCTTTAAATACCTCGCCGGATACGAGATTTGCTCATTCCTAAAACGGAATTTGTGAGTAGTGTCTCCGCTATTCTTGGAAGATGAGCGCGCCCAGAGAACTACAGCGCATCCAAGAGCTTGTAATGATCGAGCCGGCGAGTGAATGAAAAGATTACGAAGCGGGATTCTCTTTTGTTCGCTTTGCGCTTGGATACCGTTAGCAAGCGCGCAATCAACGGGGCAAAATTACACGCCAGGAAGCGCCGGCGCCTACAGCACGTCATCCGCCCCGCCGCCGGTCTCGCAGCCGCCTAGCGTGGGCGACTCTACATTCCAGGGAAGCGTGCCACAGGGCCAGGCATCCGCTACTCCTGTTTCGCTGACGATCGGTGACGCTATCAATCGCGGTTTGAAAGCCAATTTGGGGCTCTTGACGAGCGAGCAGTCAAGTCGCGAAATTCGAGCACAACGCTTGCGCGCGCTCAGCGCTCTCCTGCCGAAAGTCACGGGCCAGGTAAACGCAATAGAACAGCAGATCAACCTTCAGACCCTTGGCTTTCTGTTCTCCGTTCCCGGCGTTCCGGTCATTGTCGGTCCCTATGGTTATCAGTCGGTCCGGGCAAATGCCGCTTTGACCATCTTCGACTTCAGTGCTTTGAGCAGCTACAAGGCCTCTCGTGAAGACACGAAGGCATCGCTGCTCTCGATCAAGAATGCCCGCGACCTGGTTGTGCAGGCGGTTGGGAACTCTTACTTGCAGATCATTGCGGATGCCGCTCGGATTACCGCCGCTCATGCCGAGATCGAAGCGGATCAAGCCGTCTACAACAATGCTGCGAGCCGCCATGACGCCGGAACAGCTATCGGAATCGATGTACTCCGCTCACAGGTGGAACTCAAGCAGCGTCAGCAGCAGTTAGTGGCCACTACCAACCAATTCGAAAAAGACAAACTTGTCTTAGGCCGCATCATCGGCCTGCCGATCGGTCAGGAATTCACTGTGACGGATCCCACGCCTTCCGTGCCCCAGGTCGCCGTTTCACTACAGGACGCCTTGAGCAAGGCATACGATCATCGGCCCGACTACCAAGCTGCGAAGGCGCGTGTGCTGGCCGCGCAGTTCTCCTTGCGTGGCGCCAAGGCTGAACGCTATCCCACTCTAACGGCCAACGGGTATTACGGTGATGAAGGGCTCCATCTTTTTACGCAATCGCATGGCGTCTTTAACGTGACCGGATCACTGCAATTCAACATCTTCGATGGCGACCGCATCAAGGCGGACATCCTTCAGAACGATGCCGAATTGAGAAACCGCCGCAATGAGATGGAAAATCTTCGAGGTCAGATTGACCTCGAAGTTCGGAGTGCGCTGCTGGACTTGAACTCAGCCCGTGCTCAGGTAGACGTCGCGCAGACCAATGTGCAATTGGCTACGCAGACGGTACAACAGGCCCGTGACCGCTTCTCCGCGGGCGTTACGAATACGGTCGAAGTAGTCCAGGCGCAGCAAACGCTCGCTGACGCCAATGAAAACTTAATCTCTGCTCAGTATCAATACAATGTGGCCAAGGTATCCCTAGCGCGGTCCTTGGGTTTGGCCGAAGACAATATTCGGACCTACTTCACCCCGCAGCCTTAGCCAGGAATAAACAGCTACTTTTCGAGGTAGAAGTTGCCGGCGAACAGGGCGTCGATTCCGGACGAGTAGAAGCTTCGCACTGCATCTCGCGGCGTGCAGACCATGGGATCACCGAACAGGTTAAAGCTCGTGTTGTAAAGAACCGGTAATCCAGTTTCGTCTCCGACCGCCGTTAACAAGGCGTGGTAGAGCGAATTGTCATCTTTGGAAACCACGTGCACTCGAATGAGATTTCCGTGCAGGATGGCAGCGGCAAACCGCTCGCGATATTCAGGTCGCACTTCGCTCACAGTCGCCAGGTAGCGTGCGTTGGAGCCCGCTTTGAAATACTTTCCGGCAACTTCCTCCGGCACAGACGCCGCGAACTTCCGAAAACTCTCCCGGTGTTTGATATAAACATTCAGGTTTTCGGTCGAATATGGATTTAGCGGCGAAGCCAATATGCTTCTGTTACCTAACGCGCGTGGACCAAATTCCATCCGCCCCTGCATCCACGCCACGATCTTGTTGTCGCCAAGAGCCTTCAGCGCTTCCCGAATTAATTCTTCGTTCGTCTGTAAAAAGTGGAACCTCAACTTACAATTCTCGAGCACCTGTTTTATCTGCTGGGGGCCATAAGCCGGGCCGAGGCAGAGCGTGTCGAAAACGACTGCCTTCGTTTGCCCATAGAACGTGTGCCAGGCGTAGAGGGCGGCCCCAAGCGCTGTACCGGGATTACCAGCCACGGGCTGCGCGAAAACATTCTCAAAAGTATTTTCGAGCGATCGGATCAGTAAAGCATTCAATGCCAGGCCGCCCGCAATCGCGACGTTGTGAGCATCGCCTAACATTGCACGGATACTTCCTTCTATCGTCGCTTGCAGACTGCGGGCGAGGTCTGCCGGTTGGGGATTGTCGCCTGCTGCTTCGTGAAACCGCGTGCTAAATCCACCGTGCGTCAATCGATCCGCATCGAAATAGCTACGCTCGAATCTGGGCCAGCCGTCGCCGGTAGTCTGAACGATCTCCTGAAAGATTCTGGAAAACTTCGGCGAACCGGAGGCAGAAAGCCATTGCACTTTGTGTTCGTCCGAACGGGATTCAAAGCCCAGGAGTTCAGTCACGCGGTTGTACAAGTCGCCCATCGAATCGGGAAAGTAAAGCTCGCGAATCTTGGTCAGCCGCTTGGCGTGCCCATCGAATAAGACTGCTGACCGGTAGTCGCCGGCGCGATCCACACTCAATACTTTCGCCCGGTCGAAACCGGACACATAAAAAGCAGAAGCCGCATGAGCCTCATGGTGGTCCACCACAACGATTTCGCTTTGCGGAAAACGTGCCCTGAGTGCCAGAAGCGCTGCACTCTCCTCGCCCAACGCAAAGGGTCGCGCAACGGCGATGCAGCCGACGTCACCTGGCCGCAACCCGGCCACTTCGAATGCGAGGGCAAACGCGTTATCGGGAAATTCGCGCGGTCTGTCGTGCCGGGTCAATTTTGCCTGTTCGACCGCCGAAGCGATTCTGCCGTCCGAAATGACACAGCACGCTGCGTCGCTGAGCAATCCACCCAGACCCGCAATGACTTTAGCCATTGTTTTCAAACTCGGCTCAATCGGGCAAGAGCACGCTCGCACCCGATGCGCGTGTACAACCAGTTGAAAAAAGCACGCGCCCTGCCGATGTCCAGATATCCTGTCGGTGAAGGTGCAAAACGAGCTCGAATCATGAAGTTTCAGTGTACAGATCGTTCCAAACGTTGGTAGAGATCGATAAACTGCGTGATCGGCATCTGTTCTGCGCGTAAGCCTGCTTCCGGCTGACCATCAATCCTGTCTCCGTAGAAGCTTCTTAGATTATTCCGAAGAGTCTTGCGTTTATGAGCGAAGCATCTCCCGGCAAATGTCAGCAGACTCTCCATTCGTTCAGGCGGGCCGGCCTTCCGCCGCAACAACACGGCGCCCGAATCGACCTTTGGCGGTGGAACAAACGCATTGGGAGGCACTTTCAAGACAAGCTCGACGTCGCACAGCAGTTTGGTTGCTACGGTCAAGTAGCCGTAGCTGCGCGTGTCCGGATTTGCTAAAAGTCGCTCAGCAACCTCCCATTGCAACAGGAAAACTGCCAGCGGAAATCTACTGTCCATCGCTGCAAATTTTTCGATGATAGGAGACGCGATGTAATACGGCAGATTACCGGTGATGACTGCTGGCCCCCACTGTGCCAGATCTGTTTCAAGCACGTCAGCATGGTGGACAGCCAGCTTCGATTGGACCGCGAATTTCTCGCAAAGAAACCGCACCAGGCCGGCATCCAGTTCGACCGCATGCAACTCGTCCGTATGTGGAAGGAGATGTCTCGTGAGTGCGCCGCGCCCGGGTCCAATCTCTACCACCCGTTCCGTATGCTCGCCGCAAGTCGCCTTCGCCAGCCGTTCCAGTACGGCATCGCGCACCAGGAAATGTTGTCCGAGTTTCTGGCGGCTCATGAGCGCGCAGCTTCGGCTGGTAAAAGCAGCTTGTAGGGCTCCGTATGGCTGAATACCGACGGATAAAATCTACCGTCGCGCATTACGCCGTAGCGCTCCCGAAACAGCCGCCTCTCCGCTTCGTCCGGGGGCTGTTCCTCTGCGTCTGACACGCCGCTCAAAAACGGCGAGTAAACCACCCTCTTTCCGGTCTTCAAAGCGTGTGCACCAGCCCAGGCGCCCAAGAATCCGATCGACGCTCCCGTTGGCAAGCTCTCAAACAACTCCGCAAGAAAGCACGCTTTGAACACGGCGAATTGTGTCGACACCGCGCTTACGGATCGCTGCTTCCAGATCTGCCCGAAATAGCCTGGGTCGGTTACCCCTCGCCCGCGGTTCGGGCTCCCGCAAATGTCGCCGAAATTGAACTCGAATCCCGCTTCCCTGATCTTTCCGCGGCCGTCCGCGATTCTGCCGCCGATCGCTACCGTATCAGGGTGCAGTTCAGTGATTCCTATCGCTTCCCATTGCCATTCTGGGTTTTCAATCGCGACGTCTTCGCCCAGAAAGCAGATCAGCCCGTCTTCTTTTGCGAAGGCCTGGACTGCTTCCGCATAGTGCCGGGCGCTTGCTCCCCTATCCTTGCCCAGGGCCACCGTCATACAAGGCTTGGGCTGCTCCGGCTTCCGTCGGAAGTGCCAATGGTCGCCGCCACCGAACAACGGACTCGGCTCCAGCTCAAACAGTTCGCGCGACGGCTGCGCGTTTAGAAACCGCTGCAACACAGTTCGTTGTGACAAAAGCACGTAAGGCTTGCGCCCGACATCGTCGGCGGTAGAGGCTCCATGAACGCGCCAGCTATACACAACTTCGGGAATGTGAAGTGCCTTCTCCCCCGCCATCAGAAATCGCACGAACAGATCCCAATCAGGGCTTCCTTCGGTTTCCGGGTCGCTATATGCACCCAGTTTTAGCGCCTTCTCGCGCTCAATTACACCCAGGTGAGCAATATAGGCCGAGTTCAGAAGCAGCACCGGATCCCAGTCCGGTTTGAAATACGGCTGATAATGCTGTGAACCATTGACTTTGTCTTCATCCGTGTACAGCAGCGATGGATAGTTATTCTCGGCAATCCATGAGGCCACTACCTGCAGCGCATCGGGATACAGTAGATCATCGCCGTCCACAGGCAACACGTACCGCCCCGTTGCCCCTTCGAGACACCGCCGTAGTCCTCGCGTAATTCCTACATTCGTCTTGGTACGTTCAACTCTTACCCAGGGGATTCTGCCAAGCTCGCGCAAATACTCAGTGAGTTCCCCCTCCGCACATCCGTTATCCAATAGAACCCACTCGGATGAGCCGTCGGTGTTCTGATGCAAGATGGATTCGGCGAGCTCGCGCAGATAGACAACCGGGCTCCCGTCCCACACCGCTGTCAGGATAGAAAACAGTCCGTTCGGCGGACGGCGCTCATCAATAGTTCGCCGAGCGGTCTGCCTCTCTTGGATCCAGGCCTGATAGGCGCGTGTCTCGCTGCTCGGCAAGATGGCATCGGCCCGCCGCCGGAATACTCCTTTCAAATACGCCTTCGCTCGTTGCTGCCATGCTGTCGATGACGTCTGCAAGAATCGCTCCCTTGTTATTTTCTAATTGATGCATGGTGCGGATTCGGCCGAGACTCGATTAGAAGTTGCAAACGAACAATTACGACAGATCCAGGCGGAACTCCGTGCCTCGCAGCGCCAGCTTAAGCGTCTCCTCGAGCTCGTCGAGAAACACCAACTCCAGCTCACGGCCCATGAGTCCTCGATTGGCCGGCTCGATCGCATCATCATGGAGATGCTCACCGGCAGGGTCTGGCGCACATTGCGGGTCGCTGGAGATCTTGCGAAGCGCTTCTTGCCCGGTTCGGGAACTACCAGCGTCGACAGCACTGTCCTGAGCCGTCAGCGATCGTTCCTGGTGTGCGACGAGCCGAAGGCGAGCGATCTCGCGTTGCGTAGCGGAGCGATTACAGTCAAAGGCTGGTGCGTCGCGCAGGGCGGGGTAGATTCTGTTCAAATCGATATCCCCGGCATTCCCCGGCTGGAAGTTGTTCCATCCATTCCCCGCCCGGACGTAAAGAAACATCACGCGGATCTCGATACGACAGGCCGTGCCGGCTTTGCGGCGGATTTCGATTCTCTGTCGCTCCCGAATGGGCGGCACCCTATCACTCTCCGGTTGATTTCACGCGGCAAGCCCATCCGTGAAACCAGGACCGCTGTTCAGATTGATCACGAAAACGGTTTTGCTTCCGATTACTATCGCTGGATCCATGATTTCGAAGAGCCCGACGATGACCTCATTGCACTGAAGCTCGTGAGCTTTTCTGTGCGTCCGAAGTTCAGCATTCTTATGCCGGTCTTTAATACTGATCCGGCTCACCTCACCGCCGCCATCGAGTCTGTACTCGCCCAATCCCATTCCAATTGGGAGTTGTGCATCGCTGACGATTCTTCCACGCGGAGCGAAATCCGCGCCGTTCTCGAGCGTTTTGCCGCTCAGGATTCAAAGATCAAGACCGCCTTCCTGTCTAACAGGGGCGGGATCTCGAAGACGTGTAACGCAGCCTGGGAGATGGCAACGGGCGATTACGTGTGTTTTCTGGACCACGACGACACGCTCTCGCCACATGCCCTCGCCTACATCTGTGAAGCTTTGGACCGCCATCCCAATGCGGATATGCTCTACAGCGACGAGGATAAGATCGACCTCACGGATAAACGTTTCGAACCTTTCTTCAAGCCCGATTGGTCTCCCGACTTGCTGCTGTCAGAAAATTACGTTTGTCACCTTCTGGTATTGCGTCAGGATTTAGTCCGCAGGATAGGACATCTCAATCCCGATTGCGATGGCAGCCAGGACTACGATCTGATCCTCCGGGCTTCCGCTGAAGCTTCGGAAATTCGGCATGTCCCGCACGTGCTCTATCATTGGCGTGCTGCTGAAACATCAACCGCTCTCGCGCCTGAAAACAAGCAGTACTCATTGGACGCGGCTCAGAAAGCAATCGCCGCGCGCGGTTTCCGCGTCGAGCCCGGCAGGATCTCCGGACGTTGGCGAGTCCGCTACGCAATGCCGTCTGATATTCAAATCAGCATCATCATCGCATCTGGCGGCAAGCTCGATGTGCTCCGGGTCAACCTGGACAGCCTGTTCAGCAAAACTATCTTCAAGGCTTATGAAATCGTTGTAATAGATAACTCGAGACATAACGGAATTGAGAATTACATCCGTGAAGTCCAGAATCTGCGGAAGAATGTTCGCTATCTCGATTGGCGGAATAAGCCGTTCAATTACTCAGCCATCAATAATGCAGCCGCGCGCGAGTGTACGTCTCCCGTTTTGCTTTTCCTGAATGACGATACTTCCGTAATTGAACCCGGTTGGCTGGAGGCCATGGCGGAGCTCGCCGTTCGGGGGGAAGTCGGGGCGGTGGGCGCCAAGTTACTCTACCCGGACGGTCGGATTCAGCACGCTGGTGTCGTAATGGGTATCTACGACAACTGTGGGCATGCCTTTAAAGGCCTGGACGGAAGCACAAGTCACTATTTCGATTTTACTGATGTAATTCGTAATGTAAGCGCTGTTACTGGCGCGTGCTTGATGACCCGCGCTGAAGTCTTTTGGAAAGTTGGTGGTTTCGACGAAGTACAGTTCGCCGTTGCCTTCAATGATATTGACCTGTGCCTCAAAATCGCCAACCAGGGCTATCGAGTCTTATATACGCCACATGCCCTGCTTCATCATCACGAGGCCTTCTCCAAAACGTCTAAAGATATCGTTCCGCACCCTCAGGAAGTCGAGGCCATGCGTCTCAAATGGGAGGGCGTTATTGATGCCGACCCGTACTATAACCCCAACCTTACTCGTAACGACGAAGATTATTCCCTCAAAACCCGTGCCTAAACGTCATCGCGCAGAGGGTCGCAAGCACGGCAACTCGATTCGCTCGCAGCGCTGGCATCGCGAAGGCTGAGGCCTTACCCACCGTCAACACTGTATCGGCCCGGCCCCGCGATAAGAATTGCGACGGCCCAACCGAAAAACAAGAGCGCCATCTCTCCGCTGTGCGGTCCGAGGAGAGAAAATTTGTGAGCAACCACGAATGCGGCCCCGGTGTTGATTGCGATAATCAGTGCTGCCCACCGGGTTGCCAATCCAATTGCCACGAGAACCGAACATATAAGGTCGGAGAGGATGGCGAACATTAACGTAAATTTCGATCCAATGTGCAGCGGGTCGGGAAAATGCGATGCCATGTCTGAGAAATGCATGACTTTGGGCCAGCCATGTAGAACGCAGAGGCAAAAACCAAACATTAATCTCAGGACCAAAAGACCGAGGTCGAAATGACGTGGGACGAAGCCGAGCCGCACGAATTTGTTCATCGGTGCCATTGTGCCATGAGTGGCTGGCGTCACTATGCCGTCATCGCCTTATTTGCCTGTTTTGCGAATTGTGCTTTTCCATCCCACTGCGCCTCAAAACTAACAGGTGCCTTACGACCTGACAGCGCAAACATCACAGCGACCGGCCAACTCTTTTCGAACGCGGCTTTCGTATTACGCGTTACCTCCGCAATTGCCTTCGCTAGGCTGTCGCGCTCTGCCATGAATTTTGGATCCTTCGTCGCATCACCAGCATTCTGAGTAGCCGTCGCATCCAGAACGGTTTTCAATCGTGGTGCAACCGTGGCGACCGACTGCGCCCAGAATGTAATGTCGTACCAGTCGCTGTAGGAGCCCTGCGGAAATTTCTGATCGTCCATCTGCAACCAGATAGCGTTGTCGTTAAGTGCCCGCCAGCGCGCATCGTCGATTGGGGAACTGCGATCCAGCAGAGACGCCAAAACTTGCCGGCCAATACTCTTGAGTTCTTGCTCGTTATGAGGTGTGCGGGCGCCGATATCCGAAAAGAATAGCCGAAGGGCGTTGTCGCCCTCAAACGTAGTCTTGGCCACTAAACGAAAATATTTAAACTCTTTCTGCGTTGAAATCTTATCGAGATCTGCGGGTGTAACCAAACCTAAAGCGACACCAAGCAGCAAAGACTTACGTACTGCCGGATAGTCTGCATGGGCGTTGTACTGCAGCAGTGATTGTGTTGCTTGAACGCGCGTCTTAAAACCCGTTCCGGAATCTGCCGCCGTGTAAGCCACCGTCGCCAAAAACGCCTCATCCAGCACCTTGCGCAACTTCTCAGCCTGCGCCAGAAATGGCTTCGACGAGATTGCGATGCGTTTCGCGGTCTCTTTATCTGTCACCGTGATTCCGCCATCCTCGGTATTGTGCAGGACGCAACATTGCCGCACAAAATCCTGAAGCGACGCGCAATCATACACACCAAGCAGATTCAGGGTCGTATTGATGCCCGATTCGTGCGTCTTTGTCAGCACGTTGCGCAGTTCTTTGGCGGTGTTGAGTTTGCCCAGCAGTGTCCAATTGCCTTTGAGCGCGCTGTTAATCGCTGCGTCCGTGGCTGCCGGGTCTCCGCTGAGATCGATCTCGTAGAGAATGGCTGCTTCGTCGGTAAGCGATGCTGTGCATACATTATTTAAGGCGACTGTAAATCCCTGGTTGAGGCCGCCTCGCAGCGCGTCCTGCATGGTTTTACGGTCATCATCAGGTATCTGCGCCACATCGAGATTGGCCCCTGGTAGCGCTCCGAAAAGCGCTCCTATCAGATCCTTTGGTGAAGACCCCGAGGTCGCCGTTACCCCAGTAGCCGCGTCGAAGGAGACACTGAAATCCGTGTCATTCTTCTTGTAGAGCCCGAGCTGTACCTTTGCATCGCTGATCCGATAACACCTGCCCCGAAACTCGCCGGTTACAGCGAGCTCGCCGGTCAGGCTAACATCGAGAGCCGATGCAATCTGCAGGTCTTTGTTGAACGGAAGTGCCACCTTCCCCAACCCATATCCGTTGACCGCAAATGGATAACCGTAGGTGCCATCGATCGTAAACGTGCCGGAAACATCCCACTCGTAAACCGTGTTCGGTTGCTGGCTGCGAATGTCAGCTACCGTCCGCACGGCTCTTAGATTCGACAACGCTACTCCGATTGCCTCTTTCAAGATGGGAAAGCTGCCGTTCGAGCTTTCAATGCGCGTATAGGTAGCGATCGACGCCGTCTGCAAGGCTTTGCCGGCGACACCGAATCCCGATGGCAGCGCAGCCGCTACCTGAACGGATACCGATGTGTCGATCGCCGCCTTAACCCAGATCTGATTGTTTGCGATAGGGACGTCTGGCGACGCATCACCGGCGCTGAATAAGTTCCCGTCCGAGCTTCGATACGCTGTGAAATCGGCTGTCGCGCTGCTTTTGATCAACAGGCTTAATGTCTCATCGAGCGCGATGACCGTCGATTTGAAGGTTCCTCCGAAGATCCCCGAACGAAAGGCTGATTGATCCAGAGGCTTAGTCGCCAGGCTCGCAAATTCGCTGGCTTTTGATTCGAGCGCTTGCAAACCGAACTTGGCCGCGTCGCTTTTGTCGTCAAATTGAATGTCGGTCTTCAGACCGAGCTTGTCGGTTAGAGGTATCGTAGGCACTTTGAACGCCTTTCCTTACGGTCCCGAATCTTGCGAGCAATTCACCCGCCTAACGGAAACTCATTAATTGTAAGGTGGTGCCCGGATTCATGCGGGCCCGGGTTAGTGTCTAAACAAGAGCGGAGTGAAAGAGATTCTGATGTCGCCGATCGTCGGCTGCGGCAGCGCCAGCACGCTCGGAAACTCCGGCATGGGAATGTTGTTATTTTGCAGTCGCGCTGCATCCCCCACGAAACCAGCAGCGCCATTTCGCACCGCATAGTCGGTAATCCGGCCGTGTCCGTCCAAACTCAACGTAAGCACGACAGGGGACTCCAGCCGCAGCTCCACCGGAACCAGAGTTGCGTCCATCCGTTCGGCGTAAGCAACGGGAACTTCGTATGTTACCTGTCGCGTGGTTGTGCTGATCGTCAGAGCCAGCGCACTGAAAAGCAGAACGCTCGACAACACCCCGCCCGTAGCCGGAATGGTTAGGGGCCGCATCAATTGGTTAATACGAAACCTCCAGTTGTTCCAAACGCCTCTCCATCGCGAACCATCTGTTTCGACCAGGATCTGGCGCTCTCTCGACGCTAAGACGAGGAGTTTGCTTCTCAAGGACGCCGGTGCCTGCGGAGATGGCAATCCCACTAGCGACGAACGCATCGAACGGATCTGATATACCTTCAGGGCACACTCGTCACACTCGCGCAGGTGCGCCTCAATCCGGGATTGCTCGCGCTTGCGCAGCCGTCCATCCACGAAATCGGTACTCCGACGCTTCACATTCCAACACGTCATCGGCGTTTAAGAAACCCTTCAGCCTCTATTTCAGGCCATTGCTTCTGCCAAACCCTGATCCGGCCGCTGTGTTATTTCACGGCGCAAAGCCTCGCGCCCGCGCAAAATACGTGACTTCACGGTCCCTAGCGAGACTTGCAGAATTTCCGCTATCTCGTCGTAGGACAGGTTCTGAATGTCCCGCAGCACAACCGCGGTCCGGAATACCGGGTTTATTCTGGCCAATGCTCGCTCGATCGCGTTCTTGTTTTCGTTCTCGAGCGTCTGGTCGTACGGCGATCTACCCGGATCGGCCGTGTACTCCAGAGGGCTTCGGTGATCGCCCTCCTCTTCCTCAATCGAAACTTCGTGCCAGCGATGACGAGTAAACCACCGCCTGTGGTTGTGCGCTTCATTCACTGCGATCCGGTATATCCAGGTTCGGAGACTGCTTTGGCCCCGGAACGAATTGATCGTTCGAAATACCTTCAGAAAAACTTCCTGCACGACATCGGCCGCATCCACTTGGTTGCCCAAAAGCCGGAAAATCATTCCATAGAGCGGCTGCTCATACCGGTCGATCAGCTCCTCGTAAGCCTCCTCTATCCCGGCTCGCAAACCGCGCAAGATTCGACTGTCTTCCTCAGATAGCCCTGTATGGCCGCTAGCAAGAATAGAAAGACCACCAGGAGTACCTGACAGAGATTCCGCCATCGACTGAAATTCTACCTCTTCAGCGCTTACTGACTACTTAGACACCGCAGTCCCGCTCGAAGTTCCACTGCTCGCTGTAATCCGTTCGTAGTACGACTCATATCGAGGAATGATCAGCTCCGTCGAGAAACGCACTTCTGCCGTTCGTCTTGCTGCTTCGGAAACTCGTTCGCGCAGCCGGTCATTGGACAGCAATTCGGTCAACCGGCGCGCCTGCGCATCGATATCTCCCACACCCTCCATATAGCCATTAACGCCGTCGCTGATCAAATCGGGCACACCCCCGGCACGCGTTGCAACGGGGGGAACTCCGCACGCCATGGCTTCCAGCGCCGCCAGCCCGAATGCCTCCGTTTCACTCGGCAGATGCAGCGCGTGCATCCTAGGAATCAACCTCTCCATGTGATCCTGCTTGCCAAGAAAACGCACAAACTCGTCGACTCCTAGCTCTCGCGCCAACTGCTCGGCAGGTCCGCGGTCAGGCCCGTCTCCCGCCATTACAAGCTCCGCGTCCACCTCCTTACGAACTTCCGCAAGCGCCCGTACGCAATCCAACACGCGTTTCACTGGCCGGAAATTCGAAATGTGCAAGATTCGCTTTCGCCCGTTCCGTTGCGCTTCCTTATCCGGCCGGTAGAGCGAGCAATTGACAAAGTTATGAATGACCTCGATGGGATTTTTGACCCCGAAAAAATCGACCGTGCGCTGGCGCATGAATTCACTGATCGTAGTCACGCCATCCGATCGTTCGATTGAGAACTTCGTAATCGGGAAATAGGACCGGTCAGTTCCAACTAAAGTAATGTCGGTACCATGCAGTGTGGTGATGAATGGCAAGCGCCGCTCGGTGGTCATTTCCTGCGCTAGCAGGGCTGAGATCGAATGCGGAATCGCATAATGCACGTGCAAAAGATCGAGCTTATGGCGTGCCGCGACTTCGAACATGCGCGACGCCAGCGCCAGCGAATACGGCGGATAGACAAACAGCGGATAGGTCGATACCTCTACTTCGTGATAAAAGATTCGCGGCGTGTCCGGATCGAGCCGGATCGGGTTGGCATAGCTAATGAAGTGCACCTCATGGCCCCGCTGCGCCAGCTCTAATCCGAGCTCGGTCGCCACAATGCCACTTCCGCCGTACGTTGGATAGCAGGTAATACCGATGCGCATCGTTCCTCCCTATGATGTTCGGGCTTTTGTACCATGAAATCGCTAACCCAGCATGCCGCATTCGCAAATTGCAGGCCCGACCGATCATGATCCCCTTTGGTACAAAGACGCCATTATCTATGAAGCGCACGTACGTGCCTTCTATGACAGCAATGCGGATGGCATGGGGGATTTTCGCGGGCTCGCGGAGAAGCTCGACTACCTTGAGGATCTTGGCGTAACCGCCATCTGGCTGCTGCCGTTTTTTCCTTCCCCGTGGAAAGATGACGGCTACGATATCTCAGATTTTCGCAGTGTTCATCCGGCTTATGGAACGATGCGCGACTTCCAGCACTTCATGCGCGAGGCCCACCGGCGTGGGCTGCGCGTTATCACGGAATTGGTCATCAACCATACTTCCGATCAGCATGCCTGGTTCCAGCGATCGCGGACATCTGAGAAAGGCTCGCGCTGGCGCGACTTTTATGTGTGGAGCGATTCGCCCGATAAGTATGCCGGCACGCGCATCATATTCAAGGATTTCGAGCCGTCTAACTGGAGTTGGGATCCCGTTGCGAAAGCGTACTTCTGGCACCGTTTTTACTCACACCAGCCGGATCTGAACTTTGACAACCCGCTGGTACGCCGATCCGTGAAGCACATGCTCGATTTTTGGGCAAGCATGGGGGTTGACGGTTTTCGGCTGGACGCCATCCCGTACCTCTACGAACGCGAAGGGACGAGTTGTGAAAACCTGGCCGAGACGCACGTGTATCTCAAAGAACTGCGCCAGCATCTCGATGCGACTCATCCCAATCGCATGCTGCTCTCGGAAGCGAATATGTGGCCGGAGGACGCCGTTGCCTATTTCGGCGGGGGCGACGAATGCCACATGAATTTCCATTTTCCCCTCATGCCGCGCTTGTTCATGGCTTTGCGGCTTGAAGATCGTCTTCCGATTGTCGAGATTTTGAAGCGCACGCCCGACATCCCCGAGACTTGTCAGTGGGCCATGTTTCTGCGTAATCACGATGAACTGACGCTCGAAATGGTTACCGATGAAGAGCGAGACTACATGTACCGGGTGTATGCCGCTGACTCGCGGGCGCGCATTAATCTAGGTATACGCCGCCGCCTGGCTCCATTACTTGGAAATGACAGGCCGCGGATCGAGGTCATGAATGCGCTTTTGTTCTCCATGCCCGGCACGCCGGTTGTCTATTACGGTGACGAGATCGGAATGGGCGACAACGTATATCTGGGTGACCGCAACGGAGTGCGCACTCCGATGCAATGGAGCCCGGATCGGAACGCCGGCTTTTCCAGCGCCAATCCGCAGAAGCTTTATTTACCTGTCAACATTGATCCCGCTTACCACTACGAGGCGATAAACGTCGAATCGCAGCAGGACAACGGCAACTCCCTTCTCAACTGGACGAAGCGGCTGATTGCCTTGCGCAAACAATTCAAGGCGTTTGGCCGTGGCACACTCGAATTCCTTCTGCCGAATAATCAACGGGTATTGGCATACCTTAGGCGGTACGAAGACGAAACCATACTTGTAATCGCCAACCTTTCGCGTTTCGCTCAGGCGGTTCAGCTTGACTTGCATAAATTCGCTGGATATGTGCCAGTCGAGCTTTTCGGGCGCACCGATTTCCCTGTGGTAGGCGAGAGTTCCTACCCCTTAACCTTGGGACCGAATTCCTTCTTTTGGTTCTCCCTGGAGCAGAGACAAGGTGCCGCGCCCGTCGTTGCGACGACCCCGGAAACACGTCGGCAAACAATTCCTGTCTTGACTATCCCGGCGCTGAAAGACATCTGGGACCAATCCATCCGGAGCAGCATCGCCGCGGTTCTTCCCCGGTTTCTAATGCTCCGGCGATGGTTCCGCGCAAAAGACCGGCGACTGCGTTCGATTCAGATCACGGAATTCATCTCGATAGGTGACGGCAAGTTTCGCATGGCTTTTGTGCGCGTCGAATACGCGACGGGGGATCCCGAAGTTTTCGTAGTGCCGTTAGCCTTCGGAAATGCCGACGATCTCCAGCGGCTGCGCGACGAGGAGCCGGGCGCGATCGTCGCGGAAATCCGAACTCCCTCCGGCGCGAACGCGGTTCTGTACGGAGCCATCCGGAACAACGAGTTCTTTAACTCGCTGATGGAAGCCTTCGCACGCCGCCGGAAATTCCCCGGTGAACACGGCCAGCTCGTCGCGGAACGCAACCGTCAGTTTCGAAAATTGTGGGGGGCAACTCACCCCAACCTGGATCCTGTTCTCTTTCCTACCTCAGAGATTGACACCTCAATCAAGTTTGGCGACCGTTTTGTCTTGAAGATTCTTAGAAAGATCGAGCCCGGCCCGCATCCGGGAGTCGAGATGGGCAGATTGCTGACCGAAAAGGTAGACTTCACGCACGCTGCCCCGTTTGCAGGCTCGCTGGAGTACCAGTCCAACAGTGGCGAAACCACTGTAGTCGCGCTGCTGCATGGCTTCGTCCCGAACGATGGAAACGCATGGCAGGAGACTAGAAAGCGCCTCGACGAATTCTTGGATCGCGTCAAGCAGACCGGCATATCAAAAGAGGCTTTGCGAAAGGGTACGCCTACCAATCTCTTTTCACTCGATTTCGCGCTCAGTCCGCCGCCGGCCGAAGCCCAGGAGTTAATAGGATCTTATCTGGCATTTGCTGAGAAAATGGGAGCCCGCGTTGCTCAGCTCCATTTGACTCTGGCCACTCAATTCGATGATCCCGCGTTTGCGCCGGAACCCTTCAACGACTTTTATCGACAGAGTCTTTACCACGGCTATCTTGGCCTGACCGCCAGGCGCTTTGAGTTCATTCGTCAGAGATACGCCGACATGAGCGAAGCGGCGAGAGTTTTGGCCTCGAAGGTACTTGAGCAGGAAAGTGCCATCACTTCGAAACTGGCGGCAGTTTTTGAGCAGCGGATTTACTCCGAACGGCAAAGGTTTCACGGGCGTCTGCATCTCGGCCACCTGCTCGTAACGGATAACGACATCGTTGTGTATGACTTCGATGGGGATCCCCAGCAGCACGTTAGTGAACGAAGGATCAAGCGAACTCCGCTTCGAGATGTTACAAACATGATGGCGTCGCTAGGTTACGCGGCACAGACCGCCGTGAGGCAAATGGCTTCTGCCGAACTGGCCGGAAACATCGGGTTGCGCATGCTCCGCGATGCGGGCCGCTTCTGGTACTCGCACGTCAACGCCGCCTTCGTTCGAGGCTATTGGAGAATCGCTGGAACTGCTGCCTACCTGCCTCGCACGCGCGGCCAACAGGACACGCTTCTTCAGACTTACCTCCTCGAGCGTGCGTTACTTGACGTTCGTGCCGACATCGAAGACAAGCCTGAGCTTGCGGGAATGCCTTTCCGGATCATTCTGCACCTACTCGATGCGGACACTGAGCGAAGGATCGGAGAGTAGCGGTTGCACAAAGAAAATAGGGACGTTCCGGTGGACGTCCCTATTTTTCGATCAATGGAAGGGTTTATCGGGCTGCGGCTTTCGCCTTTGGGGCGATTGCAGCATGACCCGCTACTTTGGAAGACCGAACGGTTTTGGCCTTTAGACCGCCCGCAATGCCGACATTATGGGCGGAACTCGCGCCAGTGTGGGCCGAGCCGTTTGCATTGCCATTGTGAGAGCCGCCATTCTGGGTCATTTTTCCGAGAATTACGTGGCGCTTGGCGCCAGTGGCCATCGGGATGTTGGAAGGTCGTGCGTGTGCTGTCTCGTAAGCCATTACGGCAAAAGCGATGGCTTCCTTCGAATCTACGTCGAGACCGACCTCAGTCGTATCTTTGACCGGGATCTCGCCCAGCGCTTTACTCAGCATCCGCATGAGCGTTGGGTTATGAGTTCCGCCACCAGAAACAAATACCTCGTCAACACGCATTTCTGGCAACACGAAATTTCGGAGGCTCAGAGCAATGCTCTCTGCGGTAAGCGCGGTCGCCGTCGCCACCAGGTCCTCACTGCTTAATTCGGTATCCAGCAGCTTAGACACGAATTCCGACCCGTACTGTTCCCGGCCCGCCGTCTTTGGCGGTTTAGCTCGAAAATATTTATCGCGCAGTAATTTTGCCAGGAGCTTCGGGTCAATTTCGCCGGTAGCGGCCATCACGCCGTCCCGATCGTAAGACAAACCACCGCTGGTGATGCGTGTTACCAACTGATCAATCACCATGTTTCCTGGCCCGGTATCAAATGCGATCACGCGATCCGTATTGGTGTTCGGCGGAATCGCCGTCAAATTCGCAATCCCACCAATGTTCACTGCCACACGCCCACGCCCACGATGGCGAATGAGCATGTAATCCAGATAAGGCACTAACGGGGCGCCCTTTCCACCGGCGGCCATGTCGCGTTCGCGAAAGTTCGAGATTACGTCGATGCCTGTCCGCTCACTGATAACGCTGGACTCACCGATTTGAAAAGTGCTCGCTACCTTCTTTCCCAAGTACTGAGCACCTTGGCCTTCGTGAAAGATCGTCTGCCCGTGACAGCCGATCAGCTTGATACTGTCCAGCGGAATGTCCGCTCGCTCGGCGGTTTCCTCGAGCGCCTCGGCATATAGTTCACCTAGGAGAAAATTAAGCCGCGATATGTCCCCGGTTAGCGTATTGGCATTAGACACTGCCAAAAGCGCTTCACGGATCTTCTTAGGATAAGGCACTGAGTGGCTGGTCAAAACGTTGATCTTGGCCTTGAAGCCGGAGCCGGCGATGTCTATGATCGCCACATCAATCCCGTCGAGCGAGGTACCGCTCATGATTCCTGCTATTCTCATGTTTTTCGCAACTCTTGCTGTAAATCGTGCAGAATCTGCAAAGCTTCAACCGGTCGGAGTTCGTCGATATTCAACTCGCGGACCCGATTCGGCGAGCCCGTGGTTTACAGGCTCAAAAAGTCTAATCTGTAAGGGCGTTGCTGCTTCACCCGGCGATAGCTTTTCGCTTACCGAATGTTCCCTCACTTCATGATGCAATAAAACTGACCTCGCTCGCTCGATTACTTGCAGGGGCAAGCCGGCTAAACGTGCCACTTCGATGCCGTAGCTACGGTCCGCGGCACCGGGTTCTACCTTTCTTATGAATAAGATCTGATCATTTGCTTCTTTCACGGCGACGTGCAAATTTCTTATCTCAGAAAG
Source organism: Terriglobia bacterium (assembly GCA_963757345.1). GTDB lineage: Bacteria > Acidobacteriota > Terriglobia > Bryobacterales > Bryobacteraceae > Bog-105. Next base: position 1,145,894 of record CAVWRP010000021.1, read on the forward strand.
CTGATCGGCAAGCTCCGTGAGCTCGTGATAGTGGGTCGCAAACAGCGTCTTCGCCTTAATATGCTCGCGAATGTACTCAATCATCGACCAGGCCAGCGCCAACCCGTCGTAAGTAGATGTCCCTCGCCCAATCTCGTCCAATACTATGAAGCTGTTAGCGGAAGCAGTATTCAGGATGGTGGCCGCCTCCGTCATTTCCACCATGAATGTAGAGCGGCCGCGGGCCAGGTTGTCGGCTGCTCCTATCCGGGTATAGACCCGATCGACTACGGGAAGCGTCGCTGCTTCCGCTGGGACAAAGGATCCCGTTTGCGCCAGAATCAGGATCAAAGCCGCTTGGCGCAAATAGGTGGACTTGCCTCCCATATTCGGTCCGGTAATCACGGCAATGTATTGGCCGCAGGAATTCAAATGCAAGTCGTTCGGAATGAACCGGCCGACCTCACGCTCCGCGAGCTTCTCGATGACAGGGTGACGGCCGGCATCGATTCGCATTTCTCCGGAATCGGAAAACTTAGGTCGGCTGTAACGATTTTCGACGGCAACGTGCGCAAGCGCTGCTGCGAGATCGACCTCAGCGACGATCGCCGCTGCTTTCTTAATTCGGCTTGCTTGCGAAGCGACAAACCCTTTCAGCTCGGCGAAGATTTCCCGCTCGAGTGTAAGAATCTTATCCTCGGCAGCCAGCACTTTGGATTCAAGCTCCTTAAGCTCAGGTGTTGTGAAGCGTTCGGCATTTGAGAGAGTTTGTTTCCGCTCGTAAGCCGCGGGAACAAGCTGCAGGTTCGCCTTCGAGATTTCCAGGTAGTACCCAAAAACGTTGTTGAATCGGACCTTGAGCGACGGAATGCCCGTCTGGCTTCGTTCTCGAGATTCGATGGCGGCTATATACTGGCGGCTGTTACGGCTGATGTCGCGCAATTGATCGAGTTCCGCATGAAAACCGTCCCTTATGGTTCCTCCGTCAGCGAAGAGCGCCGGCGGCTGATCCGAAATGGCGCCGAGTATGCGCTCCCGGACGTCTTCCACCAAATCGAACTCGCGGCGTAGTAGTGGGGTGTCTAAGTTCGAAGCTACCTCAGCCAGCTTCGGTAGCTGGGCCAGCGATTTCCCCAGCGCCAGCATCTCTCGCGGGGCAGCCGTTCCTAAGCTCACCTTTGCCAGCAGGCGTTCCACATCCTGGATGCTGCTCAGGATTTTTCTCAAATCGGAGCGGGCTATCACTTTGGCGACCAGCTCCGCGACCGCCGTCAAGCGGCATTCGATCTCTGGACGGCTGCAGGAGGGCTGCAAAAGCCTCTGCCTCAGAAGTCTTCCTCCCATTCCGGTGCAGGTTTGATCCAGCACGTGAATGAGCGTTGTCTCCCGGCTCTCGCCTGCAAAGAGCGGCTCCGCCAACTCGAGATTGCGAACTGTCGTTGCATCCAGCACCATGTGATCGGTACGTTGATGAAACGTCGGAGGGTTAAGGTGGCCGAGAGCTACCTTCTGCGTCTCTCGAAGATAGTGGACTACTGCGCCGGCGGCGGCGGACGCGAGCGGCCGGTCGCCGAGTCCGCAACCATCAAGCGACAGCAGGTTGAAGGTTTCGAGAATCTGTCGGCCGGCATAGTCGCTGCCGAAAACCCAGGGATCGAGCTCGGTCTCCAGGCACGAGCAACCGAGCGGAAATCCTTGTGGTCGGAGAACCTCCCGGATGTTCAGCGTCTCGAGACTCGGCAACAACTCCTCTCCGGCCAATTCCGTGGCGCGAAATTCGCCCGTCGAGAGATCCGCATATGCAAGACCGCACCGGTTCGCCCTAAAAAGGACGCCTGCGAGGAAGTTGTTTTCGTGCGACCGAAGCAGATTGGAATCCGTTGCCGTGCCCGGGGTAATCACGCGTGTGACTTCCCGCCGCACCAGCTTCTTGCCGGGTCCAGCCTCCTCCATCTGTTCGCATATCGCGACTCGATAGCCGCGCTGGATCAAGCGCGCCAGGTAGCCCTCGGCGGCGTGATACGGAACCCCACACATCGGGATCGGCTCGCCCTTCTCTTTGTTCCGCGACGTGAGGGTAATCTCGAGTTCGCGTGCCGCAGTTACCGCATCGTCGTAAAAAAGCTCATAGAAATCGCCAAGCCGAAAGAGGAGAAGCGTGCCAGGAACTTGTTTTTTTGCAGCAAGATACTGCCGCATCAGAGGAGTCGAGGGCTCCTGGTTCATGGTTGAGCTGCCAAACGAACAGTGTACTGCGAATGAGCAGATTGCAGGTTGATGCTTACGATGCCACTGTATGAGCATCATGAGCATCAGAACCACGGTGACTCTCGATGACGACGTCGTCGAGAAGATCAAGCAGGAAAGCCGCGAGCGAGGGGATTCGTTTAGACAGACCCTAAACAGCCTTTTGCGGTTTGCGCTCTCAGCCGGCAAAGCTGATGTCTCACGTAAGCCATTCAAAGTGCGGCCTTTTCATGGAGAGCCTATTCCGCGTCTCAACTACGACAAGATTGGCGATTTACTGGACTATGGGGAAGGCGAAGACCGGAGGTGGTGATTCCGGACGCCAATCTGTTGATCTATGCCTACCAGAGTCAAACTGTTCAGCATGAGGCGGCTCTTGCCTGGCTTGAGGCTCAGTTCGCAGGAGAAGACATTGTAGGCCTCTGCTGGCCGACGCTTTGGGCTTTCATCCGTATCGACTCCAATCCACGCATTTGGCGCCGATTTGCGCCATCACCGGACGAGCTATTCGATCGCATCGACGAGTGGCAGGAGCAGCCGAATGTGGTACTTATACAACCGGGACCGCGTCATAAACAGATTTTTCGGAAGCTGGTTCGCGAAAGCAGTGCCACGGGCATCTGTTAAGCGACGCTGCTCTCGCCGCAATCGCGATCGAACACGCTGCCACCCTCGCTTCCACCGACCGTGACTTTCGGCGTTTTTCGGGACTGCGCTGGATCGATCGCCTGGATCAGGCGTAAATGCCGCGGCGTTTTATAGCTAAGGCGACTCGATCCAGGGCAAGCATATACGCTGCCGTCCGGTTATTTACCCCGTGCTTCTCGGCGTATCCGATAACGTCGTTAAAGCTCGTGACCATGATTTCTTCCAGGCGCTCGTTCACGAGTTTTTCGTTCCAGAAGTACCCTTGCCTGTCCTGAACCCACTCGAAATAAGAGACAGTAACCCCACCCGCGTTGGCCAGAATATCTGGAATGACAAACACTTTCTTCTCCGCCAGGATAGAATCCGCTACGAACGTCGTCGGACCGTTAGCTCCCTCACAAAGAATTCTGGCTTTGATCCTCTCTGCGTTCGCCGAGGTGATTACGTTCTCGCGCGCGGCCGGAATGAGGACATCACAATCCATCAGAATGGCTTCGTTTCTGTCAATTTCCTCGGCTTCCGAAAACTCCCGAATTGAGCCAGTCTCCTGCCTGTGGGTGGTGAGCGCCTGTATGTCCAACCCGTGGCGGTTATAGACGGCTCCGTCATGCTCCACAATCGAAAGGATTTTGAAACCTGCCTGGCTCATCAGCCGGGCGGCCATCCCGCCGACATTACCGAAGCCCTGAATGACCACCCGCGTGTTTTCCGGGGATAATCCGAATCGCTTCAGCGCCTCCAGCGTGACGAACATACAACCTCGGCCCGTAGCCTCTGGCCGTCCGCGCGAACCACCCAATTCGAGCGGTTTGCCGGTCACCACGGCAGTTACCGTATGGCGTTTATGCATGGAATAGGTATCCATGATCCAGGCCATTGTTTGCTCGTTGGTGTTCACATCCGGGGCGGGCACATCCCGCTCCGGCCCGATAAATTCGCAAATTTCGGCGGTGTACCGACGAGTAATTCGTTCCAGTTCTCCTTCACTCAGCAGGTGGGGCTCGCAGATCACGCCGCCTTTGCCACCGCCAAATGGGATGTTGACCACCGCACATTTCCAGGTCATCCAGGCCGCTAGCGCTCGAACTTCATCGAGCGACACGTCAGGGGCGAACCGGATACCGCCTTTTGCAGGGCCGCGCGCAATTGAATGTTGAACACGGTAGCCGGTGAACACTTCGATACGGCCATCATCAAGCAGGACCGGGATATTAACCGACAGCTCCATGGCGGGTGAACGAAGCACCTTCCGCATGCCGTCGTCGAGCTTAAGAAGCTCTGCGGCTTCATCAAATCTATGGGCGGCGGATTGCCAGGGATTAATTTCTTGATCGACGGACAAGGTCGGGATAGCTTCTAAGAGCATTTCGGGCAGCTTTCCGATGGTGTCACATGGGTTTAGTCTGTTTTGGTCGACTCACTTCTCCTATTGATTCTCTTGCTACACGGCTCGAGATAAGAGAGGTGCGTAAGCCCCGTCACCATCCAACTCCTACACTGTCACGGTCGGCTGAGGCCGGCAAGCTGAGACATGCGGTCCAATCGCACGTCCATTTGAACCAATCACGCCGGATCCGCGTCTAGATATTGGACTCCCGAGAATCACAAATGACGCCAGATGAACGAAATATGCTGAATGACCTCGCCGACAAGGTATCCCAAATGCCTGCCGGCGCCCGCGACCCGGAAGCGGAAGAAATCATTCGGACCAAAATCGGCAAACGACCGGATGCCCTTTACTTGATGACACAGACCGTCCTGATTCAGAACCTGGCGCTCCAGCGTGCGCAGCAGCAGATTGATGATTTGCAAAGGCGAGCATCGCAGGCCCAGGTTGGAGGAGGCGGTTCGAGTTGGCTGGGACAACCGTCAGGCAGCTACTCAGGCGGTCAGCAGGCGCAGTATTCGGGCCCCCCGCAACAGCAATACGCGCCCCCCCCATCCTCGTTCGGAGGCGGTGGATTTCTGCGAGGCGCCGCACAAACGGCAGCGGGCGTGGCAGCCGGTACGTTAGCAGCCGAAGCGATCGGTTCGATGTTCTCCCATCATGGAGGCGGTTTCCTGGGGGGCAACGAATTCGTGGGCGGCTCCAGTGTCGCGCCCTCTGAAGTCGTCAACAACTATTACGATTCGCCTGGCGGCGATTCCGGCCTCTATCCTTCGGGAGATCGCGACGATAACTTCGTGGATCCTGCGAATGCGAGCGGCGTGGATGATTCCGGCACATTTGCCGACGATTCAGACACCCTGGCGTCGGACGACTCTCAGTTCGACGACTCGGGCTTAGATACCGGCGACGGCGGCTTCGACACGGGTTCGGACGATACCTACGTCTAAAAACCTACTTTTCTGCTGGAACAACGGCCTGCGGCAATTCACCCGCTGCGCGTAAATCGAGGTAGCTCTGGCGGCTTTCGCTGATCACCTTGCGTGCCTCGCGAGGGCCGCCCCACCCCTTCATCTCGGTCTTTCCACCTTGTAATTCTTTGTAGATCGAAAAGAAATACTCGATTTCCTTTCGAATGTGCGGAAACACCTGGTCCATGGTGTGGATGCTGTCGAAACGCGGATTGCCCTTGGGAACCGCCAGTACCTTCTGATCGTTTTCCTTTGCGTCCACCATGTGAAGCAGCCCTACCGGCCGCGCTTCCATCAGACAGCCCGTGAAGCTCGGCTCGTCGACCAGAACCATAATGTCCAATGGGTCGCCATCCTCTGCCAGGGTTCCAGGAATAAAGCCATAATCCCCCGGGTAATGCATGGGTGAATAGAGCGCTCTGTCCAGCCGAAAAATGCCCAATTTCCCGTCATACTCGTACTTATTGCTCGAGTTTTTGGGGATTTCGATGATGACCCGGACTAGCTCCGGACTGTCCGGGCCCGGGTCGATGTCGTACAACTTCACGGGTTCAGGGTAACAAACGAATCCTGGAAATTGAATACACCATGAGAAACTCAGGGGAATGTGCGCGCAAACGGTCAAACCAGCTTCTAAAGTGCGATGGGGAGTACTAGGCGTCGCGAATATTGCGGTTAAGAAGGTTATCCCGGGAATGAAAAAAGGCTCCCGCTCCGAAATAGTGGCGATTGCTTCTCGCGATCTCGGGCGGGCTCAAGCGGCGGCGAAAGAACTGAGTTTGCCCGCGGCCTATGGCTCCTACGAAGAATTGTTGGCGGATCCGAACGTAGACGCCGTCTACAATCCCCTGCCTAATCACCTGCACGTGCCCTGGTCCATTAAAGCGGCGGAAGCGGGCAAGCATGTTCTTTGCGAGAAGCCCATCGCCCTAAGCTCCCAGGAAACGCAAAAGTTGATTGCTGCACGCGATCGTACGGGGGTCAAGATCGGCGAAGCATTCATGGTGCGCACACATCCGCAGTGGCTTAGGGCGCGCGAGCTGGTACGGCAAGGCGCTATCGGAGAACTTCGGTCGATTCTGAGCGTCTTCAGCTACTTCAACAACGACCCGCAAAACATTCGCAACCAGTTCGAGATTGGCGGCGGCGGAATCATGGATATAGGCTGTTATCCGATCACGATGTCCCGCTTCTTCTTTGAGCGTGAACCGGTCCGGGCCGTAAGCCTGATCGATCGCGATCCTGAAATGGGCACCGACCGTTTGAGTTCCGCATTGCTTGATTTTGCGCCTGGACAAGCAACGTTTATATGTGCCACGCAGCTTGTTCCGTTCCAGCGCATGCAGGTCTTCGGCACTAAAGGCAGGATCGAGCTCGAAATCCCGTACAATATTCCTCCCGATCGTCCGAGCCGCATCTTCATTGACGATGGATCACAACTCGCGGGAGCAAGCGCCCGCACCGAGGAATTCCCGGTCGTCGATCAATACGCTATACAGGGCGACGCCTTTTCGCAGGCGATTCGCGAAAACACAGAAGTCCCGGTGCCGCTCGAGGACGCACTTGCAAACATGCGCGTCATCGAGGCTGTGTTTCGCTCGGCAGAGAAGGGTGATTGGACACCTCTTTAAGCTCGCTCGGAGGATTTGTGCAAGGCAGGGATGCATCAAAGAGGCAGAGATTTTCGGCCTTCCATCTCATCGCGGCGTAAATGCGGGTGCGCCCGCTCGGGTGATCAAAAAACAGACCCTCTTCGAGCGGAGACGGATCAAGTTTTCGATATTCGCCCAGCAGAAGATCCACCTGGGCCTCGCCATCAGGCTGCCGTGCCGCGTTTAGTCCGTAAATATCGGCCTCGTATTCCTGAGTGCGCGTATATGTGTTCGTGAGCGGTCCGAGGACAAAGCCGAAGAGGGAAAAGAGAAGCACGGTCAAGGGCAAAACCGCTACATCGCCTGGTCCGCTGATCTGCCAGTGGGTTCCGCGCTTCGCGAGCGCGTGAGCCAAACACCATCTCAGAAGCGTGAACATCACAAGCAAGATCAACGCCGAAAAAACTATTGCGTTCAAGATATGGTGCATCACGTAATGCCCCATCTCGTGGCCCATGGTAGATAACACGCCCTCCGCGGAACAACGCTTCAGCAGATTGTCATTCAGAGTGATGCGATCCGTGCCCAAAAGCCCGCTCACATTCGCACTTACTCGCTTGCTCTGGCGAGAGGCATCTACTTCGTACACATCGTTAACCGGTATTCCATTTGCGTGCGCCAGACTCAGGATTTGCTCCTTGATGCGTTCGCTTTTCAAAGGCGTATACGTGTTGAATAAAGGCGCGATAAAGACTGGAGCAACCGCCGTGACGAAAATATTGAAGGCAAGCGTTACCAGGGCACCCCAGATATGCCAGGACCGCGGCAGGCGCCTTATCAGGTTGAGGATGGTTGCTGCTACCAGGCCGCCAATAACCAGCACCAGTGCGAATCCGATGACCTGATCGCGCAGCCAGCTCGCCAAGCTCTGGTTGGACAAACCATAGGCATGTTCACGAAAGAAGCCCTCATATACCGTCAGCGGAAAAATCAGCAGGGCAGTCACGGTCGCAAACCCAATCCAATACAGGTAAGCGTGAAGCCACGGGCGCCTGGAAATGCGAAGAGCAAGATCGCGCAGCCAGGCCGAAATCTTCGTTTCCAGGAGAACGATCATCACCGCCGCGAGAGAAAGAAAGTCCCAAAGGATCAGCCAGTAACCGCCCTCAAAGTATGCGTTCGAGCGCTGGCGGTCAGGCGCTGACACAGTGGCGAGCCAGGCATCCGTAGCTGCATGCGCGTCAAAATGAGCCGATGCCGCAGCAGCCTGCGGTATACGAAGCTCGGCTGCGCCCAGGCCTGCTGCAAAGAGCAGGAAAATTATTACCGGCCGCAAACCGGTTATCGCTCCGCTTTTGCGTAATCGGCGTACCAGTGCGCAATCTCCTTCTTAGGAGTGTCGCCCGAATGAATGATCACGCGATACCGGAAATGCACGCTTTCTCCCTGCGACAGTTTGTATCCACCCGCTGCTCCAGCGCTTGGGTCGAATTCTTTCAGACCGAAAGGATTCACCGCAAAGAGACCATAATCGCGAGCATGCCAGCGCGGCGGGTGATTGGGGTTATGAGGATTATCCAGAATCAAAATTCCGAGCTTGTGTTCGGCAACCGAACCAACGTAATCGACCCACTCGGCCCGTTTTCCCCAAACATCCTTTTCGGTTTGCGCGCCTTCAGAGTTTGTGATGATGCCACCATTTTTGCCTGCCATGCTGTCTGCGACACGTATCGCAAAAAAACCCTCCTTCGTGTCTGCAAAGTGGGCCGGCACGGCAGCGGTAAGCTCCGCATCAACGTCGAAGCGGCGAACTTTTGGATCTGCGTAAAACGTCATCGTGCGTCGCTCTTCCAAAACCTTGCTCCCGCCCGGGTCGATCCAGTCAAAGACGGCTCCGACGGCGCCTGACTTCTTGCCGGACTTGATCCCGTCAATCTTGATCAGCTGAATCTTTCCTTTGCCGGACGGATTCGAGCCGCTTGTCTTCGACTCCGCTTCTACTTCCCAGAAGTTGATCCCGTTCACATCGCCATAGCCGATAAACAACCCCTTGTGGTGGGGGTGATCGCGCGACTCACTTTCGACCTGTTCCATCGGAAATTTGCGCGTCACAATGAGACCATCCGCGGAGCGCAGAGGGGCAAGGAACGGTTTAGCATAAGCGTGGCCGAGCCAAAACGTCGAGAATGGTTGACCGTCAATCGCGATCGAGACATGGTCCTCTCCGGTTGCGGCCACCTCGACCTGCGCTTCGAGCCGCGCGGAGAAAATGAGGGCAGCGGCAGTGAGGATAAATCGGCAAGCGGTTCGAATCGGGTCGCGACTGTGCACCCATGTACTGTATCTCGTTCCAAAGGAAAGGAAGCGCAGGAAATCCTGAGAATCTCAAATTCGAGCGCGGCTCTCTCGCTCACGTCATGCTGGGCTATCATAAAGGCGTCACAAGCATAAGGGAAGGAGATTAAATGGGTCCGCTCGGCGCGCAGGAGATGTTTTTTATTGGCCTTCTTGCGCTTTTGCTGTTCGGTCCCAAAAAGCTGCCCGAACTCGGACGGATGCTCGGCAAAGGGCTCACGGAATTTCGGCGCGCCAAAAACGAGCTCAAGAACACGTTCGAGTCCCACATGCAGGAACTCGACCGCGAGGCGCGCGTTTCGGAGATAGCGGAATCCACGAAACGCGATCTGAACGCAGCGTCTTCCTATACTGCTCCCAGTTATTCATACCCTTATGACGAGTATGGGCGGCAAGACTCTCCAGAGCAAAATGGCGTGTCCTCGCATTATGAATCGCCAGATGTGAAGCCGGCCGAGCATGTGGCGGGAACTGTCCCTCATTCGAAGGCCGCGCAGGTTCCCGAGCCGGTGGACGCGGCGGAAGAGAATCGTCCGGCGTAAGCCGTCGAAAAATTGATGTCCGACGAACCGAAGGAGCACGAAACTCCAGCTATTGATTCAGTGCCTCCGTCCCCAGAGAAATCGGCCTCGGTCAACGGTGAATTAGGCCATCAGCGTTCTGAGGAAACCGAGATCGTGCCCGTCAGCGACACTTATTCGAGCTCAACCGACCCTTACGGGCATCTCGAAACCGTGCCCGCCGAGGCTGCCTCGGAACCAATCACGGGCTACATGGCGCCAGAGGCCGTAGCACAGATCCCGCCGAAGCCTCCTCTCCCGCCTTCGACTGAAGAAGATGAAGATAACGGAGATGAAGAAGAGAGAGGCATGCTCCGCATGTCTTTCATGGAGCATCTAGAAGAGCTTCGTTCGCGGTTGCTGCGCGCGATTGGCGGCTTGATTGTCGCCTTCATTCTCTGCATAGGCTTCTGCAAAGATCTCTGGAACATTGTTTCAGCTCCTGCAGTGATTGCTCTAACGAATCTCGGCATCAATCCTCCAAACCTCGCAATTATCGAGCCGATGGAGAACTTCAACGTCATTTATCTGAAGCTCCCGCTTTTGATGTCGCTCTTCGTCGGTTCGCCGTGGGTTTTTTATCAGGTCTGGGCTTTCATCTCGCCGGGCTTGTACAAACGCGAGAAGAAATGGGCTGTTCCGTTCATCGTATCCACCGCTGGCCTCTTTATAGCGGGCGGGTGTTTTGCTTACTTTGTCGCTTTTCGCTTCGGCCTCGAATTTCTGTTGGGTATCGGCCGCGATATACATGTCACGCCCGTCGTTTCGATCAGCAGGTATTTCGATCTCTTCGTCAACGTGACTCTCGGCGTCGGACTCGTATTCGAGATGCCGGTCATCATTTTTTTCCTGACACTTCTCCGGTTGGCATCGCCGCGTTTTCTTCTAAGACATAGCCGTTACGCGATTCTCGGAATCACTGTGATCGCCGCTATAGTTACGCCCACACCGGACGTGTTCAACATGATGTTGTTTGCCGTGCCGATGGTTTTGCTGTATTTCGTCGGATTGTTTGCTGCCTACCTGCTCGTTCTTAAACGAGAGGGCAGAAAGTTCGCGTGGGGAAAAATCGCGCTCGGCGCCCTGGCGCTTTTGCTCATCGCCGCCGGTGTGGTGGTTGTACTGGTGCATTACAACCACTTTCAACTTGTTCCTAAGTGGCCTTTCCTTTTACGGCCGGCGGTGAATCGCCTCGTAAAGTAGCATTACTCGCGAAATCGCGCCACAAGGCAGCTCCACCGAGTAACCCGTCCTCATTCGGAACGCGTGTTACATGGGGTGGCAGAGGAAAATCGATCTTAGTTGCGTTGCCACCGCCGATGAACAGATGGTCGTAATTGAACAGCGCTTCAATTTGAGTAATCGCCTGAGCCAGTTTCTTGTTCCATCGCTTGCGACCGAGGCGCTTTAGGCCGTTCTTGCCAAGGAACTCTTCGTACGTCTTCTTTTTCTTCCACGGGTGATGGGCGAGTTCGAGACCGGGTACCAGATGTCCGCTCGTGAACAGGGAGGATCCCAGTCCCGTGCCAAGCGTAATAACGAGTTCCACTCCCCTGCCGCGTATTGCGCCATAGCCTTGCACCGCTGCGTCATTCGCCACACGCACGGGCTTGCGAAATTTTCGCGCCAGCACTTTCTCGAGATCGAATCCCACCCACGTTGGATCAAGATTGTGCGCCGTCAATGTGGCACCATGCTTTACGACACCGGGAAACCCGACCGAGACGCGATCAAACGATCCGAGCGGCTCAATTAATTTATCGATGGCAGCAAAAATGGCGTCGGGCGTTGCAGGATCTGGCGTATCGACTCGCTGCCGTTCGGTAATCGGCCTCCCGCGCTCGTTTAACAGTATTGTTTTGACACCAGTACCCCCAACATCGATAGCAAGCGTCGTCATACCGTCAGGCTTTACAGGCATAACGACACTGTATCCGAATGTCTCGTAGGAAACGTGAAAAAGCGATCTACCAGCCGGTAGTTTTTTCATTCGGCATGTTCAACACAGTGGGCTAAGTGCTTGACGGTTGGATTAATCGCATTGTTTGGACGACGGCGTGCATCCAACCGGGTGTGATGAATCGCTCTCGATCGGAGAGCTGACAAACGAGTCCGCAATAAGACAGTGAATCGGATTCGAGGCAAAGATTCGTAATGTATTTGGAGGAGAAGTGAACCGCAATTTTAGATCGTTTTATATAAGTGCTCTGGCAGTCACAGGCATCGGCTTAGTGGGAAGTTCGTTCATTCCGAGAGCCCATGCTGACGCCTGGAACAAAATGACGATCGTCACCGTGAATGAGCCGATTATTGCCGGGAACAAGGTTCTTGATCCTGGAACGTACGTATGGAAATTAATGGATTCACCATCAGATCGGCATATCGTTCAGATTTTCGACAAGGATCAGAAGCATCTTGAGGAAACCATTCTTGCAATACCGAACTACAAGATGAAACCTGATGGCAAGACGCAGTTTTCTTTCTGGGAAACACCTACCGGCGTGCCCAAGGCCGTACGCGCGTGGTTTTATCCTGGCGACAATTTCGGACAGGAGTTTGCGTATCCGAAAAAACTAGTGGCCCAGCTGGCGTCTGCGGCTCCAGTGCCAGTGCCTGCGAGCTATCGTGAACCTGAGCCTCCGGCACCCGCTCCGCCACCCGAAGTCCAACCTGCTCCCAAACCGGCGCCTGCGCCTGCACCTCCTGCCGCCGCTCCTGCTCCCGTTCAGCAACCCACCCCCGCTCCGGCCGCTACCACACCGGCAGCTCTGCCTCACACAGCAACTTACAATCCTTTAATCGGACTGGCAGGCGTCGTATCACTGAGCCTTGCTGGATTGCTCGCATTAGCGACTCGTCGAAGCGAATACTAAAATCTTTTCGTGGAATACTAGATCGTCCACGATGAATTGGCGGCCGACTTTTGATACGGTCGCCAATTTCTTTTTTATGGGGCGCTATCGCGATTGCTGCTCGAAGCAACAGGCGCTGATCATCTTGCCAATGCTCGCCATGGAACTGGTTGCTTTCCAGGAGCATGCCCCGGGCGATTTTACGATCACTACCACCTCCGATTATGTCTTCCTCGACGTTTCCGTAACTCGTGCTCACGGCTCCTTCGTTGGCAATCTGCATCGGAAAAATTTCGCGGTGTTCGATGATGGGCGTCCGGTAGAGATTCGCGACTTTTATAGCTCCGATGCACCGGTTACGGTGGGACTTGTAGTCGATAACAGCGGAAGCATGATTCAGAAACGTCGTGAAGTAATAGCGGCCGGACTTGCGTTTGCCCGTGAGAGCAATCGCGAAGATCAGTTTTTTGTGGTGAATTTTAACGAGTCGGTGGTTAGCGGCCTGCCCCCGGAAAGGCCCTTCACAGACAATCTGGGACGGTTGCGCGATGCGCTCTATTTTGGCCGGCCAGGGGGCCAGACTGCACTCTACGACGCCGTCGCGTTTTCCCTTAAGCATCTGGAATTAAGCAGCCTGCAGCGACGAACTCTCATCATTGTGAGCGACGGCCGTGACAATGCGAGCCGGCTCCCGTTCTCGGAGCTTATATCGAAGGTGGAATCCTCTCAGGCGACGATTTACGCAGTAGGGCTGTATGACCCCGAGGAGAACGGCAACCGACATGCTTTGCAGAAAGTGGCAAAGATCGCCGGTGGCGAGTTCTTCGAGCCGAAGGAACTATCGGAAGTGGGTCCCATCTTTCACAGGATTTGTCAAGACATCAGGCATCGCTATACCATCGGTTTCGTACCCGACGAAGTGGCGGACAGAAAACAGGTACGAAGCATCAAAGTGACCGTTAAAGGTGTGGAATCAAAGGTTATTGTCCGGACGCGCACCCGGTATAGTACGACACCCCTTCCACACCCCGCGCACCGCTGAATACGGACGGTTACAGTGAGAACAGTGATACCGGAGATTCGGAGCTCCTATCGACCGACGCGTGACGCATCGGATACAGTAACGCTGCCTGGCCAGCATAGCCGAAACGTACGTCGTGCGGCAGTCCTCGAAACCGGCCCAGCACCGCCGTTCCGTCGGCTCAGGGCGTTCCTGTTTCTTCTGGGTTTGGCATGCATCGGTTTTTATTCTTACGGCTTGGTTGATCAGTACATCGTGCAGCGCTATGAGAATTGGGCTTTCGATCAGGAGATCAGCGGCCGTACTGCGGTGACATTCACTGACTACGCGCGTGAGAACCTGCCTTTTGGATCTTTACTGAGCGCCCCAAGCGCGGAGCCCGCTCCGACGCCAATTCCTGAGAAGGCAGCGCCTGTTGCTCTATCGGAAGGCGACCTTGTGGGACGCGTCTCGATTTCCCGGCTTGGAATTGAGGCGATCATACGCGAGGGAGTCAGCAAGAAAACGCTGAAAACCTCAGTCGGTCATATTCCGGCCACAGCGCTGCCGGGCGCGGAAGGCAATTTCGCGATCGCGGCCCATCGCGATACGCTCTTTCGGGCATTGAAAGACATAAAGGAAGGCGACGAAGTCACCGTCGAGTCCGACTCTAAAATCTACACGTATCAGGTCGTCGGGACCCGGATCGTCAGACCGTCTGATGTGAGCGTGCTGCGTTCTGACGGAAATGGCCTGCAAAGTGCCCGCATCGATGCAAAAACGCCGCCACGGCTTCTTACGATGATCACTTGCTATCCCTTTTACTATGTCGGTTCGGCCCCCAAACGATTTATCGTGCAAGCGCAGCTGATATCGGAAAACGCCTCCTCCTGATCGCTGTCTGGCAGCTTGCCAGCCTTGTTATACTCCAGTTGGAATCCTTGGGAGGTCGTCTAATGGTAAGACTGCAGACTCTGGATCTGCGTATCGGGGTTCGAGTCCCTGCCTCCCAGCCATGAGATTCCGCTTCCCCTTCCTTTCAGATACTTCCAGGCCCTGAGAGCGGCTTGGCGTCGGTTTTGGAACGTAAAAACCGAGGCTCTTAGTTGCAAATCCAGCCCCAGGGTACGCAGAGGCATCAAATCGCCGATGAGAATCCGCTCTAGCGGGTTGGCTGTTGCCCGGCGAGAGCAAGGCCGCTGAGGTTTCCGAATCCGCCGGATAGAAGGCCTCGAGGGTAAATTCCGAGAGTGTAATCTCGACCGGCGTTCCGAACACGGTAACCGTGCTGAGGAAAGAAAGCACTCCAGTCGGGGTATTCAGCCGAAGCGGGATCGCAATTTCATCAGCCGGGCTATGGTGCAGCCCGCCGGTGAGAGTGCGGGCAGAATCGGAATGGTAACCGGTCAATTCCTTGATGAGTTCATGCAGAGTGGGATCGGGCATGATCCGTAATTGGCGTCTCAGTCGGTCGAGCAGGTGACCGCGCCATTCGGTGATGTTGACGATTTGCGGCGCCAATCCGTCCGGGTGGAGGCTGATACGAAGTATGTTCACAGGTGGCTTCAACAGGCCGGGGTCGACCGTTCCGAGCAACGACCAGACTGCCTGATTGGCGCTGAGGACATTCCAGTGGCGATCGAATGTAAGCGCCGGGAACGGTTCATGCGCCCTGAGAAGGCTTTCGACTGAGGCTCTCGCTCGCGCGAGGGCGGGATCGTTCCATGGGCGATCGCGAAAAACCGGTGCAAAGCCAGCTGCCAGAAGCATGGTGTTTCGCTCCCTGAGCGGCACGTCAAGGTGTTCTGCCAGATGTAAAACCATTTCCCGGGAAGGAGTCGCACGGCCGCTCTCGATGAAGCTCAAGTGCTTCTGGGAAACCTCCGCCTCAACGGCTAAATCGAGCTGGCTCAGACGACGCAGTTCCCGCCACGGATCTGACCATATCGCCGACAGACGCAACGGTCGCGCTCATGTGCCGATACTAAGCGGTTCAAGCGCCCCAAATCAATTACCTCCAACGTAAAGAGTCGGATCGAAGGCGCAACAATCACGATTACCTCCCAGTTAATTGCTCTTCGCCGTCGATGAGGGCATGATCGAACCAAAGCAAGATCAAAAGGAGAATTCAGCAGATGAACCGTCGTCAAATCATCCAGACCGCCGCACCCGGCAGTTACGCCCTCGCTTCAGCACAAACGGAGTGGGATGAATCCAAACCCGTCCGTAAACACCTCGCGAGTGTGACCGCGAAAGACGGCGCCAATCTTTTCGTGCAGGATTGGGGATCCGGTCGTCCCGTTGTGTTTGTCGCCGCCTGGGCTTTCAATTCAAATGTGTGGGGTAGCCATATCGCAGCGTTGACCGGCCAGGGATTTCGCTGTATCGCACCGGATCGGCATGGTCACGGCCGTTCAGATGTTACAGGAACCGGTTATGACCTCGACACGCTGGCCGACGATCTGGCAGCGGTCATGACGCAATTCGACCTAAAGCACGTCGTGCTTGTAGCTCATTCCATGGGAGCGATCGAGGCCGTTCGTTACTGCGCCAGGTATGGCATGGATCGAGTGGCCCGTCTTGTGCTCGCGGCGCCCACCACCCCTTTTCTGACCAAGACCGCCGACAACCCCGAAGGTATCCCGGGCGAAGCGATTCAGGCTCAGTACGACTCCATCGCGAAGGATTACCCGAAATGGATTGCAGAGAATGAAGCCCCATTCTTCGCGCCGGATACCGTGGTCGAGACACGCAACTGGATCAAAGGCATGATGCTGGAAGTACCGTTGCCGGTTGGGCTGGCGTGCCGTCGGATAATCGCCGCAGCCGATCTGCGGGCCGACCTGAAGAGGATCGTGCGCCCAACCCTCATCGTTCACGGTGACAAGGATGCCAGCGCGCCTATTTCCATAACCGGCGCGAAGACGGCGCGACTCATCGCCAACTGCCGTTTCACCGTTTATGAGGATGCCCCGCACGCGATTGTGTTGACACATCGCGAACGCTTTATCTCGGACATGTTGGAGTTCATCGGGGAGTAACGTCTGTTCAACGCCGCTCACCGGCAAATTCAAGGTCTCGCGATCAGCTCGGCCAGGCCTTTTTGTTCGGGTCAAAAAATAGCTTGACTTCAAAACAACCTGCGCCGAAAATTAATGCGCTCGCATTTCGATTAGGAGGCCAATAATCCATGAGCGCTTTGCCTAGACACGTGGCGCTGGTATCGAAGTCGAAATCTGTGAACTTGTCGAAGATCAGTTCCGTTGCTGCAGCTCTGAACAAACAGGTGGGCCGGGATTTCGGGCCGATTTGGGGCATCACGGCGACCGTAGATGCTTTTGACAAGTTGCAGGATGTGCCGGTAGATTATTGGCCGGTGATCATCCTGGACAAGCTGAACGACCCGAGTGCCGGAGGTTATCATCAGACTAAGAACGGCGAGCCATTTTCTGTGGTGCTTGCATCGGAGTTTCCTCTTGCGGCAAGTCACGAAACACTTGAGATGCTCGCTGATCCTTACGGGCGTCGGACAGTTGCAGGAAGCCCTCCTCCTAACTCGCCGGCTCCGATCAGCGGATTCACTCGCGTAAGTTACCTGGTCGAGGTTTGTGATCCGTGCGAGGGCGACCAGTTCGCATACCCTGTCAACGGCGTCTCTGTATCGGACTTCATAACTCCGAACTACTATGATCCAGTCGCCTCAAAAACCGTACGGTACAGCTTTACGGGAGCTATCACAGAGCCTCATCAGGTTTTGGAAGCAGGATATGTCAGCTTTTCCGACCCGGCGAGCGGCCATTGGTATCAGATCTTCGTTCAGAACGGCAAAGTCACTTCGCAAGAGCTTCCTGCGAACGATTTCCGCCGTATGCCTATTCGGGAAGCTACCGATGAAGCCGCGAGGAAGTTTCGTGTAAAGCATCCGCCGAAGAAGGACGCACGAAAGGCGGCGACGACCCCGAAGGGCGCCATGGCGGGCCGAGGCAAGGCCATCGAGGAAGCTCTCGAAAAGCTCTAGTGTTACGTTATTGCCCGGCTGGGCATCTTTCCTGTGGAGTTATCTCGGAATGGCAAATTCTCACACGGAAGAAGGTCAGGTGGCGCGTGCCAAAAGGCTTGAAGATGCAATAGAGCGCTTGCAGAGCGGTCAACCTTTAGGAGAATCCCCCTCAATACGCGAACGGCTTGACCGGGCTGCGGATCGATTCAGAGCCGAGCATCCTCCAGATTCAAAACCGCCGCCAACCGGCAGTTAGTCAATAACGACTATCTCGTAAACTTGATCAAGCTGGACGCTCAGTCCGCGCTCTTGCGAAAGATGAGGATGTGTTGCCACGGCATGGTGTCGATTACCTCTTCGAAATGGTAGTGCTCGGGTGACACTTCCGCCTTCACCTCTTCAACGCTCATCTTGTGCTCCGGACGGATAGGCACAGAAGGGTCTTCCTTGCGAAACTCGAGGAGCACAAGTTCTCCGTCAGCCTTCAACGAATCCCGTATGCTGTCCAGCATCCTTTGTGGACGCGAAAACTCGTGGTACACGTCTACGAGCAGGACGACGTCGAGCTTGTTTGGCGGAAGTTTGGGATCTGAGGGCGTTCCCAGGATTGTGACAATGTTCGTAACATTTTGGGCGGCTGCATTTGCCTTGAGTTTCGTCAGCATCTCAGGTTGAATATCGTTCGCAAACACCACGCCGTTCGGTGCGATGGCTTTCGCTATACGAATGGAATAGAACCCTGTACCGGCTCCGACGTCGGCCACCATCATGCCCGGTTTAAGATTTAATTGGGCGATGGCTTTCTCAGGCTGCTCCTCTCGGGTCCGCTCTTCACGATCCAGCCAGTCCGCGCCCCCCACGCCCATGACCGGAGCGATTTTCCTCCCCGTTACCGGGTGTACGGATTGGGCACTGCCTAGATGACAAAACGCGGCGATCGCCAGAAAAACACGCCAATTATGAAACAGGCGAATTACGATGCGAACAGGCAAGCTGAAATACCCCTTCCAAGTTTCGATGCGCGCTCGATACTATCAGTTGCTTGTATGGCCATGGTACTTGCTTTTGCGACACTTTTCGCAAAAGAGTGCCTCGCGGCCGATTCTCACCTTGCGGTGATCAACGCAGGAATCTCGTCCGCCGAAGATGCCCCGTCTGTCCCTGCAGATTACCGATTCCTTCCGGGCGATTACCTCTACTTCACTTTCCAGATTTCCGGTTTTGCCATTCATTCTGAACAACGGGACGAGATAAGGAAGATTTCACTTCAGTATGAAGTCGCCATAGAGGACAAGGAGGCTCGCCCCTTGGCGGCACCCGTTTCCGACGAGATAAAAACCGATTTGAGCCCCGAAGATAAGAATTGGGTTCCCAAACGCCGCGCTTCTTTTCTTCTGCCTTCTTTCCTCGCTGCCGGAGGATTTCAGATTCGCGTCACAGTGAAAGACAGCTTCGGCAACGTGACAGCTTCGAAAACCATTCCCTTTTTGACCGGCGGCATGCAGGTGGATCCTGCCCAGTCGGTTACGGTTCAAAACTTTCGGTTCTTGCGTTCCGAAAGCGATACCGAGCCGCTGAGCGTGCCGGCGTATAGCGCTGGAGACACGGTTTTTGCGCGATTTGAATTGACCGGTTTCCGAATCGGTGATGAGAATCGCCACCACGTAGCTTACGGTGTGACCGTACTGGGCCCGGATGGCAAGGCGTTTATTAATGATCCGCAGGCTGCGGACCTTGACGCTACGACCTATTATCCAGCGCAATACATTCCGGGAAACATAAACCTGAAGATTGATAAAAACAGCCGCCGTGGGCAATACGTGGTGCTTCTTAAGGTTCGCGACGTGCTGTCCAATCAGGAACTGGAGAAGAAGCAGGTTTTTAGCATCGAGTAATCCGTTCCGCAAAGGTGCGTAACTTTTCGATGCCTTCACCAAAGGCCTTGGGCTCGGTGATTAGACTTGCTACGGCGAATGCGCCAGAGGGCATGTCGAAAAAGTAACCAGGCTGCAGCAGAACATTTTCCTGTTGAAGTAATCTTTTTAGCCACTCTTCCTCTTCGAGCATGGACGGCAGTTGCATGATGACTGACCAGCCGCCTTCGACGTGCAAGACATGAATAGGGCTGTCCCCAAGCCTGTCTAAAGCGAATTCGAGATTCCGATTGCAGCGTTCCTGAATCCGCCGGCGAATTCCGACGCCCGTCGCCAATAATTGCGGCAGCGCCATTTGGACTGGTGTGTTCACCGAAAGGTACGTGTCGAGGAGAAGTTCGAGGCGTTCGTGTGCTTGGGTACGCTCTTTTCTGGGGCCGCTGAGCACGATCCAGGCCAGCTTCATCTGCGGCATGCCCGCTGCTTTTGAGAGGCCGCCCAATGAAAAGTTGAGCGCGTCCGCTTCGTCGACCATGGTTTTGACTCGCCGCGGACTGCGCCCGAATTCAAAATCCATAAAAACTTCATCCGAGATCACCGGGAGCTTGTTTTGATTTGCAATCGCCCTCAGCTTCGGTCGCTCGTGGTCCTTCAAAAATGAGCCGGTTGGGTTGTTCGGATTTACCGTCACAATGGCTCGGGTTCGAGGCGATATTTGCTTCGACAAATGATCGAAGTCAACGAACCAGCTTCCGTCGTATTTCAGCGTGTAAGGAATAACGCGAACGTTTTCGAGCGCTGCCAGATATTCGAATAGCGGGTAAGAAGGCGACGGCGCAAGGATTTCGTCGCCAGGGTCGCAGAGAAGCTTAAAGAGGATCGAGTAAGCTTCGCTTGTGCTCGCCGTGAGTGCGATCCGTGAGGTAGCTACGTCGAATCCACGCTCGAAATAGTAAAGAGATACCGCCTCCCTGGCCCGTGGGGAGCCGAACGGATCCGGGCAATACGAAAAATCCTGCGCGCTGCTCAAATTTGTTCCGATGGCCGCGTGGGGATACTTTTGATCAGAAGTTGGATTGGAATTCGTCAAATCCAATATCGGGATACCCGCCTCTTTTTTCTCGGCCACCAGTCGCGAGAACCGGTTCGGTGAAACCGGCCAGGAGAGCCTGCTCGAGTAGCGGATCAATTGGCTGCTCTCGTCGCGGTAATCCGACATCAATGCGCGGCCGTTACTCTTGAAGGTTCAGGCATCCTTCTGTACAATCCATTCTGTATCGTCGCTTTCTTTTGCATGCATTCGTCCGCGCTTACGCGGCTTGGGGATAACAATGCCGATCTTGAACCGAGGAGTCCAACAGGCTTTCCTGGGCGGAGTGTTGATCGCATTATTTGCTCTTGAACTTCGAGCACAGAATCCAGTCGCTATAAGCCAATTTTTCGAAGGCAAGAGTGTAACGGTTAAGCTTGACATGCCGGGTTCGCAAAAGGGCGTGGAGATTTATCCAAATCGGCCTCAGCCTTTAGATACGAAGAGCTATGGGGATCGTCTCAAGGCGTTCGGAATATCGCTGCGTAGCGGCGACTCCGTCATGATCACGAAGGTCAAGGTCAAGAACGACAGCGTCGAATTTCAACTCGGCGGTGGCGGTTATGGAACCGCCGGGGACAACACGGATGATGCTGTTCATTTCACTCCTGCCGCCCAGAGCAATCACGAGAAGGAGCTGGAGGATCAGTTAAAGAACGAGACGGACGAAAACCGTCGCCGATCTATCTCGAGGGAACTGGATGATTTAAGACGGGATCGCGAAAGACAGGACCGCCGCGATCAGGCGCGAGCACAGGAAGCAGCCGACGCCAGAAAACAGCAAATCGCGATGAATCGTGTTGGGGGCGGGTCGCGGTTCAATATTCATTTGGATAAACGCACTGCTGGCGAGGCCTTGACGCCCCAGATCATCATGGATGCGCTGGGGCAATTTGTGGCGTTTCCGCCTGAGACCTTCGGACCAAACGGAAGCGCCCCGGCGGCGCCCGTCACGCACGCTGATCCCGGCGCGCACCCATCGCCCGTGGAACCGGCTGCCGATCCGGTCAAAGGCCTGAGGAAGGGGCTAACCCGAGCCCAAGTGGAAGCGCTGTTTGGTCCGCCCACTGAAACACATGACAGCAATCAGGGCGGCCTTGCAATGACCTCGTGCACCTATTTGAGTGCGACCCAGACGGTAAAAGGTGATTTTGTTAACGGTGTGCTCGTCCAGTACACGATTTCTTCGCGATGATTCTCTAAATTTTCAAAATAGAGCCAACGTTCGGGTTCCAGCCGACGTCTAAGGCCCGAAAGCGAGGAGCATGGCGTCTGAGATTCGACCGGAAGCGATAGAGCGAGACCGCCAAAGAACCGTTTGGCTGCCGGATTGGGAGAGCATCCGGCAGGATCTCCGCTACAGCTTTCGTGCGCTGAGGCGTGAAGCGGGTTTCATGACATTCGCCATTCTAATCATAGGACTTGGCATTGGAGCCAGTTCTACGGTCTTCAGCGTCCTGAATACCCTGCTTGTACGGCCGCTCCCGTTCAAAGATCCGGGCAGTCTCGTATGGATCGCGAATAAAACGAATGAGGAGGGAGATCTCTCGGGCCAGACAGTTCAGGTCGGCCGGTTGATCGATTTGCGCGAACGGAACAAATCATTTGCCGATATCGCGGGTTATTTTGCGTTCTATGGCGTCGGGGACAACAAGTTGACGGGAAATGGCGAGCCCGAGAGATTGAGCGCCGTTCCGGTTTCTCGCAATTTTTTCCCGCTACTCGGGGTTCAGCCGGAACTCGGCAGATTGTTTTCGGCAGACGAATCGAAGTGGAATGGCCCCAAAGCGGTTCTTCTGAGCCACGGTCTTTGGGAGCGTCGTTTTGCCGCGGACCCCAATATCGTCGGTAAGGCAATTACCCTCGACGAAGCTCCGGTGACGGTTGTGGGTGTGCTGCCGGCCTCGTTCGATTTCGCATCTGTTTTTGCTCCAGGCACGCACATCGATCTTTACTCGCCCTTTCCGCTGAGTAAAGAGACGGACAACTGGGGCAACACCCTGGCTTTGATAGGACGGTTGAAGCCTGGAGTCAGCCTTCAGCAGGCACAGGCAGAGGCGTCGGTACTTGGTAATCAGGTCTCGAACGAGCATCCGCGTCAGAACTCGCTCCATCCGGATCTCAAATTCCTGGCACAGCATGTCAGCGGGCGTTTACGGCCGGCGTTGATTGTTCTGGCATGTTCGGTCGGGGTAGTGATGCTGATTGTGTGCGCGAATCTTTCGAATCTGCTGCTCGCGCGTACGGCGACACGTCAAAAGGAAATGGCGATCCGGGCGGCCCTCGGTGCGGCACGTCAGCGCCTGATCCGGCAGTTGCTTACCGAGAGCCTGGTTCTGACATGTTGCGGAGCCATGCTCGGGTTAGTGATCGCGGTGGCAGCAACGCGCGCCGTGGCTCATTTGACTGCCTTCAATATTCCGCTGCTCGCGAGTGTAAGGGTCGATTATGTGGCGCTGGGATTTACGGTGTTGGTGGCCGTAGGTACCGGTTTGTTGTTGGGGACGGCCCCCGCCTTCCAGGCTGCCAACATTCCTCTCAACACGGAGCTGGGTCAACGGGGCTCCACTGAAAGCCGCGGACATACCTGGATGCGCAGCAGCCTGGTGGTCTCCGAGATCGCCCTCGCCTGTGTGCTGTTAGTCGGGGCGGGATTGCTGATTCGCAGTTTCTTGCGAGTGCTCGAAGTGCACATGGGATTCCGCCCCGAGAGCGCCGCCACCCTGCGCATCGATCCCGATCAGCGATACAAAACCCAGGCGCAGCGAAATGCTTACTTCGATGAGGCGCTGCGCCGGGTGCGAGACATACCCGGTGTCCAGGGGGCTGGTCTCACGGACGTTCTGCCCCTTAGCCATAACCGCGCTTGGGGTTCCGCAGCCAAAGGGCAGGTATACACAAATCCCAACGATTACCCGGTATCCTTTGTACGCATCGTCAGCGACGGCTTTCTCAAAGCGATGGGTATGAACCTTCGCAAGGGCCGCGACTTTTCAGCGCGAGATACTCCCGCAACCAAACAGGTGATCCTGGTGAACGAATCGCTGGCGCGGAGGCTTTGGCCCGGAGAAAATCCGATCGGAAAAGTCATTTTGGGCGATTGCGGTAACGATCGAGAAGTGGTGGGCGTCGTCGGCGATGTGCGGCACATGGCGCTCGAGAAGGGCTCCGGTCTCGAAATGTACATTCCCATCAAACAGTGTCAGGACTATGGATCGGTGGACATCGTGGTGCGCTCGACTTTGCCTCTGGCGGCCCTTACCTCACATATAGAAACAAGCCTGCGGCCGATCGCACCCGACCTGCCCAAAGGAGGAATGCGTCCCTTGACGCAGCTCGTAGATCACGCCGTCTCTCCGCGGAGGTTTGTTGTCCTATTGTTAGGCGGATTTGCTCTGTTCGCACTGGTTCTCGCTTCACTGGGAATTTACGGAGTCATCTCTTACTCGGTCAACCGGCGAACGCAGGAAATCGGGATTCGGATGGCGCTGGGCGCGTCTACCCGAGATGTCCAGGGGAAGATTGTCCTGCAGACCGTGAACCTGGCCGTAATCGGCATGTTGGTAGGCGGGGTAATCTCAATTGTACTCGCTCGCTCCCTCGCTGCGCTGCTGTTCGGCGTAAGCTACGGCGACCCGATTACTTTTCTGGGAGCAGCGGCAGTTCTGGCTACTGTTGCCGTTCTTGCAGGCTATCTTCCGGCGAGAAGGGCATCCCGCATCGACCCGATGATTGCCCTACGGGTTACATAATTTTCGACCCTGCGGGCATAGCCGCTCTTTTCTGGATAGAATGAACCGATTCGCCCATGGCGAGCACGCTTCATCGCATTGCGGCCGCGGTTTTGCTGGTCGTTATGTTCTTCCTTACCGGAGGAGCGGCTTTGCGCGAATCGGCCACCGTGGACGAAGTGGCTCATGTCGGAGCCGGCCTAAGTTACCTTCAGCGCCTTGATCTACGTTTAAATCCAGAACACCCGCCGCTCGGGAAGGTGCTGGCTGCTATCCCTCTTGTCCTGCGCGGAACTCGGGCCGACTACGCGGGGCCTGCCTGGACGATAGCGAATGATTTTTTTCCCGCTTATGGCGCGCAATGGATCTTCGGTGATGCCGTTCTCGGACGCTGGAACGTGTGGAAACCAACGTTATTGTGGGCACGGCTGCCGATGCTTGTCCTGACGCTAATCTTTGCCTGGCTGATGTACTGTTACGGAAGCCGCCTCGGCGGGCCCTGGGGAGGCTTGCTTTGTCTCGTTGCTTACGTGACCACTCCGGCGTTTCTGACATTCGGCCCGCTTGTGATCACAGATCTGCCGGTCACTTTGTTCTCCGTAATCGCGCTCTGGCAGCTTGGTGAAATCTGGGTGACAGCATCCAGGAGGAACAGCGTCATGTTTGGCTTGGCGCTTGCGGGTGCGCTGCTCTCCAAATTCACTGGCTTGCTGATCGTACTCGTCATCCCGATACTGTTTCTACACACTCGTTTTTGGCCCACCTCCGATCAGCCGGGAGAACCGCCTGCGCGCAAAACCTGGCGAAGAGCGCGTTGGCGTTGCGCCTGGCAAGGTGTTGCGTGGGCGGCTGTGGTTGTGTACGGCGTTTATTTTCTGCTGTCGTGGAACCAACCGGACGACGCGCTGAACCGCGTTGGAAGCGGTTCGTTGGCATGGCTGATTCGTCGGCCCCTGATGCCGCTCTGGCTTTACTGCCGCGGATTGCTGTTCATGCTCGTTACTTCGTCGCGTCCGACTTATCTCTTCGGGCACGCGTACCCCCATGGATTTCCGTTATATTTCCCGGTCGTAATGGCCCTGAAATCGACGCTCCCCTATCTGCTGCTCCTTTCGCTCGCAGCGGTACTGAGTGTGATCGCACGAAAATCCGGCGTTAAGACTATTCCAGAGGCTTTCCGGCCACACTGGCGCGTTCTTATCGTCGGATTTCTTGTGTTCCTTTCGGCTTGTCTGCTGAGCCGTTTGAACATCAGCATTCGGCACTTCATGGTTCCGATTGCACTGCTCACGCTCATGCTCGCGCCGCTGCCCCGCACGATGAACCGCCTTCCGCACCGGCGCATCCTTCAAGGAAGTACGATTTTGCTTGCCGCTGGTTCTTTGATTTCTGTTGCGCGCGCATACCCTTATTTCTTTCCATTTGTCAACGCGCTCGCCTGGGGGAAGCCAGCGTATTACTTGCTAAACGATTCGAACGTGAGCTGGAACGAGGCCCTGCCGGCCGTCGAGTCGTTCGTACAGCAGCAGCGCTTGAGCGCAATAGATCTCGATTGGGCGTCGATCTCAGATCCGGCGCTCGTCGTTCCTCAGGCCCGGCCATGGGATTGTCAGGCGCCCGCCACTGCCGACGCCGGCCAATGGGTAGCGGTCGCAGCAGTTTCGATTGTCGAGAATCACGATTGTGGTTACTTGCTTCAATATCCGCATCGCCAGTTGGCCGGAGGCTCCTTCTACGCCTTCAAACTGCCTTCGCTGATCCCGCCGCCTGGAGCGGCGAATGGCCCTCCCATTCCCTCGCGCCGCAGGATCATGTGGGGCATACCGTTCGATCTTCGTCAATGGGCTTTAACCTCAGAGCGTAATCCTCAAGAATTGCCCGCCCAGATACGTGCGATGCGGCAGCGGTTTGAGCAACAAGCGCAAGCGAAGAAACCGGCAAACGAATGAAATGCCACTACGGCTCCAATAGTTCCTCCGGCTTCGCAGCGAGAAACATGCGGAGGGGTCTTGGTGTGTCGCGATATGCCAGAGCGACTGTGTACTGACGATATTCCAATTCGATGTTGACCATCGTCCAAGCCTCGCCTGCACGCATGTCGCCTCCCAGGTGAACGATTCGCGGCATCGAATCCGGCAGAAGTGTCACGCGGAAGGTGTCCAAGGGCATCGAGAGGCCGTCGCCGACCGCCTTGATATAGGCCTCTTTGCGCGTCCAGCACACGAAGAAAGCCTGCTCGCGCTGCTCTGCCGGTAATGAAAGTAAGTCTGACTTTTCCTCTGGAGAGAAATACCGGTTCGCGAGGTCGACCAGGTCAGGGAGCGCGCGCCTTTGTTCCACATCGATCCCGATATCGCAGTTTCGAGTGAACGCGAGCAGGGCAAGATCGCCGGAGTGCGAAAGATTGAAGCGGATGTTCTCAAGTCCGCCGACGCTGGGCTTTCCTTTGGGATCGTAGACGAATTGAATTGCTGCGGGAGCGATCCCCAGGTATTTGCTCAGAAGCAAGCGGAGTGCCCCGCGTGTCACGCGGAACGCACGCTGTAGATCTTCAAAGCGGAAGCGGGTGGCGCGGGCACGTTCGTCATCCGAAAGAATTGCTTCAAATTGCGAGGCCGCGACATCGGAAGCGCGAACCGGTATCACCCATACGTGTACGCTTCGATCTCCCGGCTCTAGCACCGCGCAACTCTCTCGGGCGATATGTCGCGCAGCGAATTGCGGATCAAACGTCATTTAAACAAATATGCCCAGGCCTCTTGACTTCCTCCGCAATCCATTACATAATCAGCTTGTTATATAACTGTATTGTTATGCACAACTCGGAACGCCTTGATTCGGCATTTGCCGCTCTCGCCGATCCCACCAGGCGCGCAATCCTTGCCCGCCTGGCGTTGGGCGAAGCCTCAGTAAACGAACTGGTCGCGCCATTTGAGATGAGTCAACCGGCAATCTCAAGACATCTCAAAGTGCTCGAGAATGCGGGTCTGATTTCCCGCGGTCGTGACGCGCAACGCCGGCCTTGCCGGATAGAAGCCGAGCCACTCGGCGAGGCCAGTGCCTGGCTCGAATCTTATCGTAAGTTTTGGGAGGGCAGCTTTGAACGGCTCGATGCTCTCCTCGATGAAATGAAGGTTAAAAAACAGAAGGACAAGAGAGTTCGCGCCTTGCGCGCAAAAGGAAGATAAACACCGATGAAGAACACTGGAACCCTGAAAGTAACTACACCCACCGATCGCGAGATCGTTCTTACACGCATCTTCGATGCTTCACGCGAGCTTGTCTGGGATGCATTTAGCAAGCCCCAACTGCTTAAGCGCTGGTTCGGACCGCACGGATGGTCCCTGGTAGTCTGTGAGGTTGATCTTCGAGTCGGCGGCGGTTTTCGGTTCATCTTGCGCGGGCCTGACGGCAAGAATATGGGAATGCGCGGAGTGTATCGCGAGATCGTACCGCCCGAACGCTCTGTTCACATGGAATCGTTTGACGACTTTCCCGGTGAGTCACAGGTCACTTCGGTATTTACGGAACACGGGGGCAAGACGACACTCGTCGCCACAATTCTCTATCCGTCCAGGGACGTCCGTGATGCGGTGATCCAATCCGGAATGGAACACGGTGCAGCGGAAACTTACGACAAGCTTGCCGGGCTGCTAGCTTCGGCAGAATATTCCGAACTCGGCGCTTTGACGGGAAATCGCACGGTGTAGTCACTTCCCTAGCTGCGCGGGTGAATATCCTTTTTCGGGAGTCCGGATTTGAGATCGGCGCGGTTGAGCCAGCTCACCGCGCCAAACGCACCCAGCCAGGAGCCCAGCGCCGCGAAGAGTACATAGACCGGATTGCCGGTGTAGCTGATGACAGCGAATGCTGAGAGCATGTACCAAAGAGCACTCCAGTTCGCTGCGGACATTCGACGCCGCGCCGAGACCGCGGAGTTAAAGAGAACGTAGACTGCATCCGTCGTAGCCGTTGACGCCATGACGCCCAGCGCGATCAGCGGATTTGGAGCGTGCATGAAAGTTGCTCCCCTTTCAAAACTAGTTATCGAGACCGCGAATTTCGAATCCCAAACCCTGCATTCCTCTGACAATATTTTCCCGGATGGCGCCTGCTTCGTCGCCCGTTAGCGTGCGGTCAGCCGCGCCCACTTCGAGACGATACGAAACGCTCTTTTGTCCTTCGGGTAAGGGCGGTCCACTATACTGTCTGACGAACTCGATAGCAACCAGGGGATCACCGGCAAGGCGTCGAAGCTGCTCTTCCAACTCGCCGACGGGAATCCTTGCGCCTGAGACGACCGACAGGTCGAAGCCGCTGGTCGGATATTTCCGCAGCGGCCGGTATTGTATCTGGGTCCGCGAGGCGAGATCCAGACATCGGCGCAGGTCGACGTCGAAAAGAACTGACCGCCCTTCGATTCCCTCCGATGCAAGCAGGAGAGGATGCAGTTCGAAGGTGCGGCCGATCTCAGCACCTTTCCAGCTAATGACCGCCGTTCGCGACGGATGCTCAAAGGGTCTTGTTTTCAAAGCAGCCGTCAGTTGCGCCTGAGGAAAAACGCACTCGAGTACACGTTTCAGCTCGAAAAAGTTTTGTTCTTCCGCATTTGCGTCATAGAGAACGGCTGCCAGATGGGGAATTTCTTTAGGAAGCTCAGAACCGTTTGGATGGATTTCGCTGCCGATTTCGAAAAGGCGAAATTGCGAGAAGTTGCGAACATTGCTCTGGATGTTTTTGAAGAGACTTGGGAGCAGGCTGCGCCGCAAATGAGTCAGCTCGGAAGCGACCGGATTACGCACCGCCAGGTGATCCTCGGACTTCATACCGAAGCGTTCGGCATCCGCTCCCGTCACGAAAGAATAGTTGTAAACCTCTGAGAAGCCCTGAGCGGCAAGCGTGCGTCTCACTCGACGCAAAAAAAGACGCATCCCACTAGATGGCGGCACGACAGACGCAACCAGCGGGGCACGGGGAACAATCTCGCTGTAGCCGACCATGCGGCCGATCTCTTCTACCAGGTCATCTTTGAGGCGTATATCTTTTGTGGCGCGCCAGGAAGGCACCGTGACCGTAAGAAGCCCGGGAGTCAAGCTCACCCCAAAACCAAGGGCGTGTAGTATCCCCGCAACCTCATCGTCCGCGATCTGTTTGCCCAGTTTTCTGATGACGAAGCCAGTGGGCAATGCGATCGGCTCGAGTCCAGGTTTTGGCTGATAGCTGTCAACAACGCCACCCACCGGATGAGCGTCCGGGGCAAAGTCTCGCAAGAGGGCTACCGCTCGAGCCAGTCCGCGCAACGTATTCTCCGGATCGAGCGACTTCTCGAAACGCATGGATGCATCGGTGCGAATCCTGTGGCGGCTCGAGCTGAGCCGCACGCTCGTAGGATCGAAATTCGCACTCTCGAAAACGACACGGGTCGTACTTTCCGAAACTGCGCTTTGTGCACCACCGATCACGCCTGCCAAGGCGATTGCGCCCTTGGCATCGGCGATTACAAGGTCGGCTTCGGTCAACTCATACGTCTCGCCGTTCAGAGCGTCAAGACGCTCGGCCGCCTGAGCCGGACGTACAAGGATCGTATCGCCATGAAGTTTGTCCGCATCGAAGGCATGCATCGGCTGCGGAAGTTCGGCGAGCACATAATTTGTAACATCCACCAGGTTGTTAATGCTGTTCAGGCCGATGCTTTCGAGCCGGGCCTGAAGCCACAACGGCGAGGAGGCAATCCTGACGTTCTGATACATCAGTGCGCTATACCGCGGGCAAAGCACGTGGTCGGCGATTCGGATTTTTAAAGGGGCGTCGCCGCGTGGAAGCAGCGCGGGGTTCACCGGATCCTGGAGCGAGGCTTTGGAAATCGCGGCGACTTCGCGAGCCATGCCGTAGTGCCCCCACAAGTCGGGCCGATGGGTGAGGCTTTTGTTGTCGATCTCGAAAATCCAGTCAGGCTGGAGATCGCGTAACAACGCACCGGGCTCTGCCCCATGGAGCTCGAGCAGGCCCGAATGATCGCGATTAATTCCGAGTTCGGCTGCGCTCGCCAGCATGCCTTCGCTCTCGATACCGTCGATGACAGCCCGACCGATCGTTTTTCCCTTGAGCACAGTTCCGGGTGGCACCCAGGGCACGAGAAGACCCGGTTTTACGTTCGGAGCACCGCATACGACTCGAACCTGCCTGCCCGAGCCGACATCCGCTAAGACAGATTTGCTCTTGCCCTTGGGCAACGCTTCGACCGCAAGAATACGCGCGGCGACTACGTTCGTGAACCAGGAGCCGAAGGACTCGATCCCCTCGCATTCCGCCGTTTTGGTCGTTATCAGGGTGTAGAGTTCGCGGATGTCGACCCCGAGACCGGGGACAAGCTCCCGGATCCATTGGTAAGAAAACTTCAAGACTGACCCTTCTCCCGGAACTGATCAGAACTGGCAAAGGAAGCGCAGATCGCCCCCCTGCAGTTGCCGGATATCATCGATGCCATAGCGCATCATAGCGAGCCGCGTAAGTCCAAGACCGAAGGCGAAGCCGCCCCATTCCTCGGGATCGATGCCGCTCATGCGAAGTACATTGGGGTGAACCAGGCCGCAAGGCAAAAGCTCTACCCAACCGCTGTGTTTGCACACCGCGCAGCCTTTCCCATCACAGATCAGACACCGGATATCTAACTCGAACCCGGGCTCGACGAAAGGGAAATAACCGGGACGCAGGCGGACCGTCATCGAGCGCTTGAAGACTCCGCTCAGAAGAGTTTGCATGAAGTAAATAAGGTTTGCCACAGATACGTCGCGGTCCACCATCATGCCTTCGAGCTGATAGAAAGTATGCTCATGCGAGGCGTCTACTTCCTCGTTACGAAAAGTGCGGCCGGGAGCAATCATGCGAAGAGGCGGACCAAATTGACGCATGCCCCTTACCTGCACCGGCGAAGTGTGTGTCCGCAGCAGCAAGCCGTTACTGAGCCAAAAGGTATCCTGCATATCCCGTGCCGGATGAGTGGGAGGAATATTCAAGGCGTCGAAATTATATTCTTCAGTCTCTACTTCCGGACCGTCCAGCACCGCGAAGCCTAAAGAGGTAAAGAGATCTTCAATCTCCTCCTGGAGCTGTGTGACCGGATGTAAGCTGCCAGGCCGGATGCCAGAAGCCGGAAGCGTTACGTCAATCCATTCGCGCTTCAACCGCTCGTGCAGGGCAGTGTCTTCAAAACGCCGTTTTTTGATTTCATATTCGCGTTCGAGATCCTGCTTGACCGAGTTCAGCAGTTTACCCACTCGGGCGCGGTCCTCGGGCGAGAGTTTGCTGAAGGTCTTGCTGATGTTCGCCAATGTTCCTTTGCGACCCAGCGCCTGAACACGGGCATCCTCGAGTTCCTCTGCGCCGCTGGCCGAGGCAAAGGCGGCAAGCGTTGCGCGGCGGAGTTCTTCGAGTTCAGCTTCCGGCATGATTGCAAAGAAGTGAGCTACTGCAGCCGTGCTCCCTGCTGCTCGAGGAAACGCGCCGTATCGCCATGACCATTCGACAGGGCCATATCGAAAGCAGATTGATTGTTGTCGGCCCGGGCGCTTATCGCGGCTCCATGCTCCACCAACGCTTCGACCATTTCAAGGCAACCGGACTGAGCAGCGGAGTGTAACGCCGTCCAGCCCCCCTGTTGACGAGCATTCGCATCAGCCCCACGTTCGAGCAGCAGCTTTACCAGTTCGATGTTTCTTCCGGCGGCCGCGGCGTGGAGCGGCGTGTTCTTCATAGCATTCGTAGAGAGGGCATCGATGGAGGCGCCCCGGTTCAACAGTCCCTTAGCAAGTTCAGCGTGTCCAAAGAATGCGGCGAGGTGAAGCGGAGTCCAACCATCCGAACTGTGGGACTCGAGAAGCGTCGCATCGCGATCGATTTCCGCTAGAGCCATTTCGGTCTTGCCCGCAACGCACGCATTGAAAACGTCGAGCTTCGGATTCTGGCCCAAAAGGTAGTCCGCGATTTGCGGCTGACGATAGTATTTCGCCAGCAGAAATGCCGTCTGGCCTGCTTCATTCATCGCATTCAGCAATGCAGGATCATCCACAAGCGCGGCTTTCACGCCAGCCAAGTCGCCGCTTTTCACTTTCTCTTGAAAGGCGTTTACGTCTCCCATAAAACGACAGCCTCAGGCGGCGGGCAAAAACACGCTCTCTGTTTTCGTCAGTTCCCAATCGAGATGATTTATGTAGAACAGAAGAATTTCACGAGGATACTTGGCTGCGAATGTCTCGAAGACACGCGCCTGCCATCCTTCCGTCAGGTATTCTTCGGGCTTAAGATCCTTGTCGAAGAAACCCTGTTCGTTTGGAATCTTGAGGAAGTTGAGGACGTCCACAATCATGTCGAGGTGGGAGAGCAGGAAGACCTGCGAAAGATCCGCGGCGAATTCCTCTTCGCCCGATTGAATACGAGCCCAGAATTTAGGCTCGGCTTTCCGGAGAGCCTCGCCATTCAGCTTGACCAGGCGCGCGCGCAGTTTGAAGCGCTCATATACCTGGTAGGTTCTGAGCTTGCCAATCGAAATACCACGCACCAGATGACTGAAGTTTTCTGGACCTAGCGCCGTAAAGACGCCGCACATCTGCATCAGAGCCAAGCGTAGCACAGCGGATAGGTTCAATCGAAGTGCTCATCGCCCCTCAAGTTCCTGATTCTTAAGGAAGTTTACAACCTGCGGTACAATCGGGAGTTTTGGTGTTTTCTCCCCTAAACTCATGAGTAATTTAATTGTGCTCGGGGCGCAATGGGGCGACGAAGGCAAAGGCAAAATCGTCGACCTGCTCTCCGAAAAGTTTCACGCAGTGGCGCGCTACCAGGGCGGCCATAATGCCGGGCACACGGTCTACATCGGTTCGAAGAAATTTGTGCTGAAGCTGATTCCGAGCGGCATTTTGCGGCCGGGGGTTCTGGCGGTGATCGGCAATGGCGTGGTGGTGGATCCTGCTGCCCTCCTCGAAGAAATCGCGACGCTCGAAGCGGCCGGCGTCAACGTGAAAGCGCAGCTTAAGATCAGTAACCGTGCTCACGTACTGTTTCCGTTTCACCGCACCATTGAGAAGATTTCTGAAGCCCGAGAAAATCGTGTGCCGATCGGAACCACTTCACGGGGCATCGGGCCCTGCTATGAGGACAAAATCGCGCGGCGCGGCATTCGTATCGCAGATCTCGTCGACACTGATTTTGAAAGTCTCTACCGCGTGCTGGCGGAAGATAAGAGACTGATCGCCGACGCTTTCCAGATCGCCGATCCTGGCAATTTCGAAGAGATTCTTGCTTCGTACAAACGTTACGCCGATCAGATCCGACCACTCGCCTGCGATACTGCGTATCTGCTGAACAGCATGATTCGCGAAGGCAAGAGCATCCTTCTCGAGGGGGCGCAGGGGACGATGCTCGATATCGATTTCGGAACCTATCCGTTTGTGACAAGCTCGAGCGCCTCGGCCGGAGGAGCCTGCACAGGAACGGGTATACCGCCAAACAAAATCGATGGCATTGTCGGAGTTTCGAAGGCATACATAACTCGCGTGGGCTCGGGCCCATTTCCCTCCGAAGAGCTTTCTGAGGTAGGCGAGCACATTCGCAAAGCTGGAAATGAGTACGGCTCGGTTACTGGGCGCCCGCGGCGCTGCGGGTGGTTTGACGTCCCGTTACTACGCTACACCGCAGAGGTGAACGGCTTCGACAGCTTAATCATGACGAAACTCGATGTGCTCGACGAGCTCGAGCAGATCCGGGTTTGCGTGGCTTATGAGGTTAACGGCGAAAAGATCACTTGTATGCCTGCGAGCACGCGTCGGATGGAAGTGATCAAGCCAATCTTCGAAACGCTGCCGGGTTGGAAGAAGTCGACGCAGGGCATTTCGGAACTAAACCAGCTGCCATCGGAAGCCCAGACATATCTCAAGTTTTTGCAAGAGAAGACGGGCGTTGAGATCGGTTCCGTTTCCAATGGGCCGGAGCGAAATGAAACGATGATTGTGCCGGGCTCCAAGCTGGAACGGCTCCTCACCAGCGTGAACTAGACTTTTCGTTACAAGGCGCAATAAGGCTTAGAGCAACGGTCCTCCTTATAATGAATACCGATGCCCGAACAAAAGAAGATCACGCGCGCAAAGCTCATCGATGCTCTGAACGAGGATTTATCACGCGAATATCAGGCGATCATTGCCTATGTGAATTACTCGCAGGTTCTGAAGGGCGCAGCATACATGAACATCGCCGCAGAGCTTGTAGTGCATTCGAAAGAAGAGTTGGACCATGCACTTCAAATTTCTAATCACATCGATTACCTCGGCGGGATGCCATCGGTGACGCCCAAGGAAGTGAAGACATCGGAGAAGGCGGAGGAAATGCTCCGGTTCGACCTGGAGAATGAGAAGGAGACGATTCGCCAGTATCGTCGCCGGATAAAGCAAGCAGACGAATTGAACGAGTTTGCCATCGCCGAGAGTCTGCGCAGCATCGTGGTGCAAGAACAGGATCATTTGGTTTCCTTGGCAACAGCTCTCGGCATCGATGCGCCTGATCCAGGTATTGCCGATTAGAAATCGATCGCAGTTTCGGCCTGCGCGGGTCATAACATTGATGTCCCGCCCGCTCGGTATCTATGATAAGCTCTTCCCAGCAATATCTTACCTGCCAATTCTGCCGCCAGACAGAGGGCGAGCGCGATTCATGTCAATGAATCCGGTGACGTAGAGATCTCTAACTTAAAGGAGCGTCCTTCCCGGATTATGTCGACCCGAACAGATGAGAGGTGCGAACTCCCAAACCTCGTGTTGAAAGGCAAGTTGGCTTTCCTGCTGCTCATTAGCCTGTTCTTGAGTGTTTCATTCTTAAACGCACAGGGGGCAGGGATCGCTGACTACGATCTGAAATCTCCCGCCGACTTATCGTTCGCGTTCGATTATGACGGCAGCGGCCACGCAGACCATCTTGTGTTCTACCGGCCTGGCACGGGGATCGTCTATATCCTTGCCGATCCTGATCATGACGGAAACTTTACGCCTGTTTATATGTCGAATACCGGCATCGGGGGCTACGATCTTCTGTCGCCGGACGATCGAATGTTTGCGTTTGATTACAATGGCAGCGGTTTACTTGACCACCTGGTTGCCTATCGTCCGGGAACTGGCGCTATATGGATTCTCTCGAATACCAAAGGCAGCTTTAGCGCCGCACTCATTTCGAGCACCGGCCTCAACGATTACGACCTGAGGTCGACAGACGACCGGGTCCTTGCCTTTGACTATAACGGAAATGGGCTCTCTGACCACTTGGTTTTTTATCGCCCCGGGACTGGCATCATCTACATAATGCAGAACACCAGCGGGTTTTTCACTGATGTTTATATGAGCACGAACGGGATAGCCACTTATGATTTGCGGTCTCCCTC
Source organism: Terriglobia bacterium (assembly GCA_963757345.1). Classification (GTDB taxonomy): domain Bacteria; phylum Acidobacteriota; class Terriglobia; order Bryobacterales; family Bryobacteraceae; genus Bog-105. The sequence continues at coordinate 1,181,602 of CAVWRP010000021.1, forward strand.
AGACCGCATCTTTGCGTTTGATCTTTATGGTGTTGGCATTGCAGATCATCTGGTCGCATATCGTCCCGGAACCGGGATCGTTTATTTGATTGAGAACTCTCAGGGCAGCTTCGGTGCGATCTTTCAATCCACCTCAGGCATAGGTGGATATGACCTTCAGGCGAGCAACGATCAATTGACAGCTTTTGACTTTACCGGCAACGGGAACCCTGACCATCTGCTTGCATACAGGCCGGGGGCCGGAATGGCGACGATCTTGCAGTCCTCGTATTTCAACTTTACGCCGGTTTATCAAAGTACTACCGGCATTGGGGGTTATGATCTTATGTCGACCGCGGACAAGATCTTCCCTTATGATTACTCAAGTATCGGACGAGCCGATCATCTCGTATGCTATCGTCCCGGAGCGGGGATTATCTGGATCTTGAGTAACAGCTTCGGCACCTTTACACCGGTCTTTAGCAGCGTCCCTACAACTTAACTAACCGGTTTCTCTCAAAGGCTCGGTCCGGTTAGCGGCCGAGCCCTGCCATCCTAATCTAAAGGTACGGATTATTGCGAAGGCGGATTACTCGGTGATGATGCGAGCCCTACAGTCGCGGCACCGGCAATAGCGGCTTGTAGCGAATATCCTGTTCCGGTACTTGCTGTCAAGAATGGCGTTAACGCTGCGACTGCCGAGCCCGAGCCGTGATAGACACTGGTCAGGCCGTCAGTTTGCTCGTAGTAAAGGTTATTAGACGTAGGAGGCATGTGCACAATAACGCGGCCAAGGGCCCTATGCTCACATTCAACGCCCAAGATTGAGGCCGCGACCATTGCGAAATACGAGTATTGAGCTGCGCTATAGTCCGTCGAGCCGTACTGGCCCTGGGGTACGTTCCGCACTGCGCTTCTAGCGGCGAGCGTCGAGAACTCCCTGATGGCGTTCAAGTAAGCCCCGATGAAGGCATTCTCCAAGCTTTCGAGTGTGGAGATAAATGTCGCAAGGCTGGAGAAGGTGTTAGCCGGAAAATAGAAAGTCAGATACGGATCTGCAGCAGGTCCGTTTTGACGGTTAGCAATCGCCCGCAGCAGAGTAGCATGCTCGATTTCCTGGTTCAGGGCGGCGCGAATATATGACAGGTTGCCGAGACTTTGTCCCGTCGAGGTTGGCGCTGTAGCCGTTCCGTCGGGGCCTGCAAGACTCGGGTCCTGAATGACCGGACCTACAAGTCCGTTGTAATAGAAGGTTGTGGCCAAGTCCTCCGCGATAAGTGCAGCAGTAAGAATTTGGGTGACCGTGTCTTGATTCGCAGCAGTACTTTGTGCGTTAAGCAATACCGGCAAATCTCCAAAAAGTAGCGCCGCGGTAGCGGTTAAGCCTGCATTGCCAACGCCCTTGAAGAACAATCTTCGCGCGGGATTTACTTCAGTTGCCAGGTCGTCGTTGCGGTTGGGATCTCGTGAAAGGAAACTACGTGATACAGGTCTATCACTCACAATCTCGTTTCTCCTTGAGAATTGCTCCCGAGGACAGGGGGAAGGCTTCTGATGCTCCCGCGGGCAGCGTCAGAGATCCAAATACCGATCGAGTCTAATTGTATGCTACGTCCGCTGTCTCATCAAAGAACCCGTCACTTCGTTCCGGGCTCCGTTTATGTAGTCATTCCTCAGGGCCGCTGATATTCATCAGCGGTCTCCACGTTTAGTCTTCGCCTCGCTCAAAAGCGCGGGCTCATCGCTCAGGGCCGCTGATATTCATCAGCGGCTCCTTGGTCTTCTCTTCGTGCAGCTTTGCGACGATTGTAAATTCTGCGTCGGCCTCTGCGGTTTTCCCGAGCTCGCGATAGAGGCGCGCAAGCCGGTAGTGCGCATCGAAGCTCTTGGGATCACCCTTGATGGCAGCTCTGAACTCAGCTACGGCAGCATCGTATTGCTTGTCTTCGGTATAGAGAATACCGAGGTCTTCGTGCGCGACGTGCAAATCAGTTCGAAGCTCGACAGCATTCTTCAGGAACCGAATCGCCTCAGCTTTGCGACCGCTCTTCATCATCACGTCACCCAAGTAGGCAGCCGCTTGCCCATTTTTTGGATTGTTCTTTAACTCCTCCCTGAATTCGCGTTCCGCATCTTCGTAGCGCTTCTGTTTCCAGTACAAGTACCCCAATCCGAAATGGACATCGGGCTGTGCCGGTGCATCTTTTGCTGCAGCGCGGAACTCGACTATCGCTTCGTCCGTTCGGGAACTTGCATCGAGCGCCTCGCCGAGTAACATATGCACGCCAATCGAATTTGAATCGCGTGCAAGCATCTCTCGAAACAGGACCATCGCGTCGTCATATTGGCCGGCCCACAGATAACACTTCGCCAGCAAATACGAAAGCTCCGCGTTGGCCGGCTGCGCGGCTGCCAACGGCTTTAGCTGCTGCGCTGCCTGCCGATATCTACCGACGCCGAAATAGCTCATTCCGAGCAGAGTCTGCAACTGGGCACTGGGTGATGTTGCGTTCTCCTTCTCGAACGCCCTAATTGCCTCAGAAAATTTGCCCATCTTAAACCAAGCCAAACCCAGGTTCAAATAGATTCCGGGAAGCGTCGGGTCGATCGCAATGGCCTGCCGGTAGGATTGTACGGCTTCACGATACTTGGCTTGTCGCGAGAGATTTACTCCTTCGTTCGCTTTCGCGATGGCCTCCGGATCATGAGTCTCAGCCAACATTCCGCCAGCAAGCAACAGAAGAAGGAATCGTTTTGCGAAACGTTTCATCCCGTCATTTTTCATGCGCCGCTTCCCGATTCTAATCTGGTCCAGCGGGGCAGTCGTAACCTGAGGCTATGTCGCATTCATCGGTCCGAGGCATTCTCTGCGCCATCGGCCTGCTTCTGCTTCCTTTGATGTCAAGTGCTCAGGATCAACCTATCGACCAGGTCTTGAAACAACTGGAGCAAGTCAACTCGCTTTCCGGCGTTAGTATGTCGCCGGATGGGAAGTGGGTGGCCTGGCTCTCGCGAGGGTCGGCCGGCAAAGATTCGGTTTACCTGCTTGACTGGAAAAGCGCGAGCACAAAACCAAAGCGAATCACAACCGGCGATTTGCTCGAGAATGGACAGTCTTCCGAAATCGCGTGGTCACCCGATAGCAGTCAGCTTGCGTTTCTAAGTCACGGCGATAATCCGCAAGACCAGATTTACCTAGCATCAGTCGAAAATCCGAAACCCAAGCAAGTCTCAAATTTGGATGGCCATGTGGCGGGTCTGCGCTGGTCTCAGGACGGGAAGGAGCTTACGTTTCTTTACGCGGAACATGGAGGGGGAGGCGGACCTCTCGAAGCGGAACCGGCCGCTACGGGCGTAATCGGAAGCGAAATTCACAATCAACGCATTGCAGTTCTGCCGATCGCCAGAGGGGAAGTACGCCAGGTGACTCCGGCAGACCTCAACATTTATGAGTACGACTGGTCACCGGACGGTAATCGTTTTACTGCGATTGCGGCACCGGGACCCGCGGACAACAACTGGTGGACGGCCAAGCTTTACACCGGTTCGGCTGATGGCGGGCCGATGAAGTTGCTCTACACTCCACCGGCGGATCGACAGATCGCGGTTCCGCGCTGGTCTCCGGACGGCAGCAAGATCGCTCTTTTAGCGGGTCTGATGAGTGACGAAGGATTTGATGGAGGCGATATTTTTGTGGTGCCTGCGGAGGGAGGCAAAGCACGCAACTTAACCCCAAAGTTCAAGACGACACCTACTGGTTTGCGGTGGCGCGACCGGGAGACACTCCTCTACACAGAATCCATCGACGGCAGCGGGGGAATCGCGACTTTGAAGGTCGCGAACGGTGAATCCGAACTGCTTTGGAAAGGTCCCGACGCGCTGCATGCGGACGGCAATTTCCCCAACTTGAGCTTTGCAAAGGATGGCGTCACGAGCGCGGTGGTGCAAAGCACGTGGGAACACGCGCCGGAAGTGGGCGCGGGACGAATCGGTGAATGGGAGCCCGTTACCTCTGTAAATGCAGATCAGCGGCCGCGCTGGGGCAAAAGCGAAAGCCTCACATGGCAGAGCGACGGCTTCGGAGTCCAGGGGTGGCTGCTCTATCCGGAGAACTTTGACGCTAACAAGCGGTATCCGATGATCGTGTCGATACATGGCGGTCCTAGCGGGATGAAGTCGCCAAGCTGGCCTTCCGTGCACTTCGATATGTCGGTTATGGCGTCGCTCGGTTACTTCGTATTCTTTCCCAATCCGCGCGGCAGCTATGGTGGCGGCGAAGCGTTTACCCGGGCCAACATTAAGGATTTCGGGGGCGGCGATTTACGCGATATTCTGGCCGGCGTCGATACGGTCACGAAGAAACTGCCAGTGGATTCGGGCAGGATCGGTGTAACTGGCTGGAGTTATGGCGGATACATGACGATGTGGACAGTAACTCAAACCAACCGCTTTAAGGCGGCCGTAGCCGGAGCGGGGATCGCGAACTTTCTGAGTTACTACGGGCAAAATTCAATCGACCAGTGGATGGTACCGTTCTTCGGATCGTCGGTGTACGATGACCCGAAGGTTTACGCAAAGAGCTCGCCGATTACCTACATCAAGAATGTCAAGACACCCACGCTGGTTGTGGTGGGGGAGCGCGACGGGGAGTGTCCGGCGCCTCAATCCTTCGAGTTCTGGCATGCGCTCCGGGCGCAAAACGTTCCGACCGAGTTGGTAGTGTACGCAGGGGAAGGGCACTCTTTCCGCGATCCGAAGAATCAGTCCGATGTCCTGCGAAGAACACTCGAATGGTTCGAGAAATATCTCCGCTGAGACGCGATCCGACGGCCCGCGGGCACACTTCGAGTGCAGCAACCGACGTTCTTGTTTAAATTTCGACGAACGGAGCTACATCAGGCTGCGGTTTCGAGCAACTTGAGGAGCTCGGACGCGCTTAGACCGAGGTTGGCCTGTGCGGCGGCGAACATTTCGGTGACGGTTGGTTGCTGTGGCTGAAGACTTTTGGGGAACAAAGCGAGTTTGAGTCTTCGGCTCGCTGAGAACCGCGGCCTCATCCCGAGCGGGGCGCACGGCGCTTGCGGAAAGTGCAGAAGATTGAGAAACGAAGCCACGAGCTTTCTTAGTCTCCTGTAAAGTCTTGAGAGTCTTGTGGAAGGAGCGCTCGGCCGAAGTCAGAGTGCGGTGGAAGAGCGCGGCCATGCCGTGGTCGATCATCCAGACAACACGGCTGACGTCGGCATCCAGTTTGCCGTCTTCGCCGCGACCCTGCTCGGCCCATATGTGAGTTTCCAGATAGCGGTAGCGCTTGATGCGCCAGTAGTGTTGCGCCAATTCGTCGACCAGGATTTCTTCGGTCGGGGAGGCGGGCTGGTGTTCGGCGCGGGTGCGTTTGACAGACATTTATTACACTCCTCGTCCGGACGGTAGCGGATGAGGGTTCGGAACGGCCGCTGTTTTCCCGTTAAATCGTTGGAGGGGCAGCAACGAAGGAAATTCTGTACGTCTGTGATGGACAGTGCGCATTTGACGACACTTCAGATTTCTGAAAATATGGATACCCGTGGAGACAAACAGCAAGGCCCTTCGAGAATTTGTCATGCGGCACGTCGGTTCCACGGCCATTCTTGCGGCCCTTGGCGCGGCACTGGATGCGCAGGTCTCCGGTACTCCTCTAAACCCGATGCTGCAAAGACGGGTCGATGAGGTTTTGGAAGCCGCCGGGGTGAAAGATTTAACCAAAGGGATGAGTACCGCGGAACTTGGCGTGCTGCTGGCAGAGATTCGCTTTAACATGCTTCTGGATGCGAAGCTTCTGGCGCCCGCTGCCCATCCTTTGGCCTGGACTTACAACGAGACGGAGATCCTACGGGCCGGCGGCGAGATTTCTGCCGGTTTCGCTCTGGCGTTGCGGGACACGATTGCGCCGCGTCTCGAAGGGCTAGAGAAACGGCTGGCATCGCAGGATGGGGCGTTTCTCGATGTCGGGGTGGGCGTCGCTGGTCTGGCAATTGCAGTGGCGCGCCTATGGCCGTCACTAAGTGTGGTCGGCGTCGATCCCTGGCTGCCATCGCTGGTGCTTGCACGGGAAAACGTAGGGCAAGCCGGGCTTACCAAACGCATTGAGCTAAGGGAGCAGACCGCGGAAGGTCTTCCCGATACAAACGCTTTCGATCTCGCGTGGATCCCCAGCCTCTTTGTGCCCGAAAAGGCGATCCCGACAGCTTGCGAACGCATTCATCGCGCGCTCCGCCCTGGAGGGTGGCTGCTGTTTGCTATGCCGAATCCGGGGAGTGAGCCGGTGACCGCATCCATCGTGCGGTTAAGAACGTTGCTTTGGGGCGGTGCTGCGTCGACTCCCGGCGAGGTCGAGACGCTTTTGAGCCGGATCGGATTTGTCGACGTGCGGGCACTGCCATTCCCACCGCTCTCAGTAGTCGCACTGGTCGCGGCCCGTCGAATGCCGGAATGAATGAACGACAGTAGTTGCAAAGACTACCGTGACAGGTCTAACGCTCGTTCCGTCACCTTGATTTTTCAGGCCCATGAAGACCTCAGAGGGAAGCATAGCCGACTTATAGTCGAGCCAAGGGAGTTGGGTCAATAAGGTAGATATCAACAGTCGTCGGTCGCCGCGGCTGTGGAAAAGCTCTCCCTGGCTGTTCCGATCTAATTCCGCCGCTTGATAGCAGCGGAGCGTGGGGAATACCTCTAGGGGAGCAGGCGTCTCGCTGCTACGAGTAATGCCGACTAACACTCGATGATTTCGTAAAGACTCTCGAGCAGTGGGATGTGCTTCGCTTAGACGAATTCTCAGAAGCTGTCGCTGGACACCAGCACGACCGCTATAAGTCCTTTGGAAATGCGAAGCCGGCTTGCCGAAGCGATCACGGAGCAAAACAATATGAAATCAAAAGAGAATGACGATCGAGATCAGGCCTATGCAGCCTGGGTGGGATTCGATTGGGGGGACCAAGAGCACGTCTGGGCTCTGCAATGGACCGACACGGGAGAGCGGGAGCGAGGGCGGCTGGAACAAACGCCAGAAGCACTGGACCTTTGGATCGGTCAATTGATGGGCCGGTTGAATGGCCGCCGAATAGGAGTGGCGATAGAGCAAAAGCATGGCGCTGTTGTCTGGATGCTTCTGAAATACGAGTGCGTAGAGATCTATCCGGTCCATCCGCAAGCCGCCGGACAATTTCGTCAGGCTTTGTATCCGTCCGGAAGCAAGAGTGATCCTGCTGATGGGGAGTTGCTGCTCGACTTGTTGGTACACCATCGAGACCGCCTTCGTCCTTTGCAGCAAGACGACGAAGCAACTCGTCGCCTGCTGCTGTTAGTCGAACAACGTCGACACTGGGTGGAGGAGAAGAAGGCTCATGGCAATCGACTCTCCGCCCGGCTGAAGGTCTACTTTCCACAAGTACTGACCTGGTTTGACGATATCGGAGCCGCACCGGTTCTGGATCTGCTGGCCAAGTGGCCCAGACTGGAGCAATTGCAAAAGGCGAAACGCAAGACACTGGAGGTGTTCCTACTCAAACATCGGCGCACTGCGGAAGAGGCGGCGGCTTGGGCAGAAAAGGTGAGTGCAGCGGTTCCGGCTGTACAAGACTCGGTGCTGCTGGATTGTTATGTTCTGGAAGTAACCGCGCTGGTCGCATTGTTGAAACAGATGCAATCGAGCGTTAAAGAGTTCGACTCGGCCATCGCTGAAACCAGCCGTCGGCATCCTTGTTGGGAGATAGCTCAATCGTTACCCGGGGCCGGACCGGTGATGGCACCTCGGCTATTGGCCGCGATGGGAAGCGGTAAGCGTTATCAGAACGCTCATGAAATGCAATGCGCTTCCGGCATTGCGCCAGTGACTGTCGCCAGTGGCCGCACCCGCATCATTCAATTTCGAAGAGCCTGCCCTAAGTTTCTCCGACAGACGTTTCACGAGTGGGCACAGCATTCGATGAAGAGCTGCCGCTGGGCCCGGGTCTATTACGACCAACTCCGCGCAAATGGCAAGCGCCACCATGTCGCGCTCCGAGCTTTAGCGTTCAAGTGGCAACGTATTCTATTCCGGTGTTGGAACGACGGAGTTACGTACGACGAAGCGAAATACGTCGCCGGTCTCAAGAAGAGGAGCTCTCCGCTTGGTAGGTGGCTTCCCGAATGAAGATGTGTACAAGATGTGGAAGCCTTGATTCCTCTGTGAAAAAAAGTGGTCCCAAGTGGCTTGACTTTCGAACTCAGAAGTCTTTACGTCCAATTGAAATGACTCTTAGCCGATACTTCATCTCCTGGACTGGTGCTCTCTCACGAATCGAGACGCTTCACTGGCCAAAGAAAATGAGGCAGGCCACTCCGCACCGCATCGTCACAGCTAAGAACTCAAATGAACTAACTTTGACATTGTCCTAGGAGCAGTCCGTTGACGAGGACGCGAGGATGGTCGCCCGAAGCGTATATTCGGCGCATCAGGAGACGCCTGCATGCAGGATCACGATAGAAAACCATTTCAAAAGAGGAGACGAATATGAGTTCAGTAGCAAAAAGTGTAGTTGGCCTGTCGGAACAGGCCGCGTTTGCTAAAACCGCCACCGAAGTTGCCGGGCCCATGCCCGGGACGAGGATGACCGAAGAATACGTACGCATGGTCGGACGGGACGGCTACTTCTGGGGCTGGCCTACGGTGAACCTTTACAGTCGCAGGCTTACGTACGCGCAGGTCCCTGAGATTGGCCGCGTGGGAATCGCCCCGGTGGCTCCGCTGAACCGTCTCGGCATGCTGACAGACTACGTGGAGCCCGAGGAGCGCATGGTCGCATGTCCGAACCAGGACGTGGTTTATGGCATCGGTGCGCTAGCGCTCGACGAATCACCCGTTGTCATCCAGGTGCCGGACTTTGGCGACCGGTTCTGGATGTACCAGATAGTCGACCTCCGGACAGACAGTTTCGCCGAACTGGGTAAGATGTACGGCGCCCAACCAGGCTTTTACCTTCTGCTCGGCCCGGGCTGGGAGGGCACAGCGCCCAGGGCATCACAGGAGTGTTCCGTTCCCCGACCAGCACCGGCATCGTAATTCCGCGTGTATTCCAGAACGACACGGCTGAGGACAAGAAGGCGGTGCAGGCTTCGATCAACCAGATCATGATGTACCCGCTCGCCGAGTTCGACGGCAAGATGAAGACCAAGGATTGGGATGCGGTGCCAAGTTTCCCCGCGCAGGCGCAAGGCAGTGGAGAGGTGAAGTGGGTAAAACCGGAAACATTCTTCGACATTTTGCCCGCGGTGATGAAAGACGCTTCGCCGCTGCCGGGCGAAGAGTCCCGCTACGCTCAAATCCGGTCCATACTCGATGCCGCGGCGAAAGATCCGAACCTGAAGCAGGTACTCATCCAGGCCGCGGTTGAGACTGAGCAGGATCTTATCTCGCCGCTCTTCGAGTTCAGGAATTATGGACTGCCGCTGCCCCATAATTGGACCACCCAGAACAATGGCGCCCAGTTCGGGACCGACTATTTCACACGTACAGCCGCCGCCAAGTCAAACATTTTCGTCAACAAGCCAAACGAGACAAAGTATTTCTACCAAGATCTGGACTCGAATGGCGACCGGCTCAATGGTGCAAATGCCTATACCGTAACCTTCGCAAAGGGGGCACTGCCGCCTGTCAGGGGCTTCTGGTCTCTGACGATCTACAACCAACAACACTTCTTCGAGCCGAACGACCTCAAACGCTACTCGTTGGGCACAAAAAATAAGATGCTCCAGTTCGCCCCGGACGGTTCGCTCACCCTATATGCCGGGGCAAAGTCCCCCGGCAAGGACAAGGAATCCAACTGGCTGCCCGCTCCGAACAGCCCGTTCACGCTCTATATCCGTTCGTATTGGCCGGATGAGGCAATCCTTGACGGGACGTGGCAGCCGCCGCAAGTCGGGAGGGTGAAATGAATATGGCCACCCTGGACAAAGAAGGCGCGGCATTAACAGCCACGCGCTATGAGGCCCTCGCCGGCCTGCCATTCACCGCGGGCTACCTTGCCGCGAAGGATACACAGACGCTGCTGGACGAACTTTTCTTCCAGGCGCCGTGCAGACCTACATCTGGGCGCAACCGGCGCTGAACATGTATGGCATGAAGGAAGGGTCCGAGAAGGTTTTCGGCAAGGGTTACAACATCCTGCCGATCTTCAAGAAGCGGCTCGATGCCAAGACGCTCATCACCACCCCTAACTCCGACGTCATCTATGCATTGGGCTATATCGACCTGAAAGAAGATGGCCCGCTCGTCATCGAAGTGCCGCCCGGCCTGCAGGGTATTATCGATGACTTCTTCCAGCGGCCGATCAACTCGGAGGGTCCGATCGATGGGCGCACCTGGAGCGGGGACGTTGGGTTACCCGGTCCCGACAAGGGCAAGGGCGGCAAATATCTGCTCCTTCCACCAGATTTCAAAGGTCCGATACCGAACGGCTATTTAACCTTCCGTTCGCGCACCTACGGAGTGTTTGTCTTCTGGCGCGGCTTTTTCAAGGACCCGAAGCAGCTTGAAGAGCCGGTGCGAGTGTTGGAACAAACGTGCATCTATCCGCTCGGCAAAAAGGACTCGGCCAAGCGGATGCAGTTCCCCGACGCTTCGGGTGTGCCGGCTAATATGCTCTACCCGCAGGATGGCTCCGCTTTCGATATGTTGGCCCGATTCATCGAGCATGAGCACGTTGACCCGGCTGACATGGAGATGCGCGGTGCGGCCGCCGCCCTTGGCATCGTGAAGGGCAAGCCGTTCGCGCCCGATGCGCGCGCCCGCGTCCTGCTTGACAATGCTGCCCGCACCGCCACTCGCATGGGACACGTTCTGGCGTATACACCGTCTCCGCTCCTCGAGAACGGCCTCTGGTATGAAGACCGTCATTGGATCAACGTTTTCCCTGGCAACGCCACCTTCACGGCAGAAACGTTCAATTATCTCGACCCACGTACCTGCTTTTTCACCTACGCCTACTCCGCCAGTCCGGGAATGGCCGTCAACATGGAAAATGTCGGCGCGAAGTATCCGGCAGCGTTCGTAGATTCGAACGGCGATTTTCTGAACGGCGACAAGAGTTATAACCTCCATCTGCCACCAAACATACCTGCTGCTCTTTTCTGGTCGGTGACCGTCTATGATCCCATTACCGGATCTGGTCTCGATAACGGGCAGCCGTTCCCGTCAATCAACACCATGGATAGCCCCGCTATGAATCGGGACGGCTCGACCGACATTTCTTTCTGCCCCAAATCGCCTGGTGCGGGCAAGAACTGGCTGGCGACCATTCCCGGCAAAGGCTTCTTTGTCATTCTGCGTCTTTACGGCCCCAAGAAAGAGTTCTTCGAGAAGACTTGGAAGCCGGACGACATCGAGCCGATAGAGTGATCATGGTAAGGCGCTCCTGCCTCGGCTCCGTCAATTACCAACCCGATGATGCCAAGGAGAACACCGCGACAAAACTTAGAACCAACTAACTGAACTAACTAACTAGGGCTAGAGCTTAGTGTCCTGTGGATTGATGGCGCTTAAGGGATTTCGCGGCCCGATCAGTCGTTGCAATAAGCCGGGATGCTGGCACCCTTCGAGCAACCAGAGACTGGAGGCGGACCGCATGTCGGCCACGCTGTACGCGATGCTTTTGCCGTCAGGCGCGACACTGAATCGTGTCGCCGGAGAGAAGTCGGTGCGGGGAGCCAAGTTTGCCCCAAGCCCGCGCAGATCCCTGGTCGTCCGTGTAGCCAGGTCTAACGAGAACAGAGTTAAATGTTCGCCTTCCTCACGTATGCCATACAGTTGCTTGCCATCTTTTGAAAAGGTCTCTAACCCCGAAACAGGACTTTTATTCCATGTCGGTTTTCGGAGGCGATCCTGCATTTATCATGGAACTCCCGGGTTGAACTCCGAAGAGGTGCCCGTCGTGATCTGGTCAGCCCCGTCTGAATCGGTATCTGCAAGCCAAAGGTGATGGCTATTCTCTCCTGCCGACATGCCTATCACGAGGTGACGACTATCGGGCATCCACGAAGCAGCGCTGATTGAATATGTGGGTAGGTGGGTTAGCACCCTGTGGGGCTTGCCAGCGCCAATCGGAAATGGCAGTATCCAAGCTTCCAGCACGTTTTCTTCATCGGTGTACCACAGGAAAGCTTTCTTGCCATCCGGCGCGAAATTCAGATTTGAATGGTTGTAAAACGTCGTTGTGGCGAACGGATCAGGCGATAACGTCGCCAGGGCGATCCCAGGGGCGTCGATACAAACACAGTAAATTCGTTCGCATCGAAGCGACAAAAAGCAGCCACGGACCGAGCATCGGGCGAGAAAGCTCCTGCGACGTAACTGTTCAGGGGCGGCGTATAACCAGAATCCGGGCTCTTTGCAGAAAAGAATACGCGCCCGGAATCCGGGGACCAGCCGAGTGGCAATGCGCCATCACGATGGATTTCCAAGTCGATTGCGGCCGGGGACGCGATATACCGCACGAAGAGGTGAGTTTCGCCATGGATGACGCCCGGATACGTTATGGCCTTTCCGTTGGGCGACCAAATGGGGGCACCGTGATATTTTGCGTCGCTCGCCAATGGCGTGTATCGATAGTGCGAAAGATTCGCTCCCGTGTCGCGCGTTGCCAGCAGTACTGCTACGGCGAGAACGAGCAGCGAAGTCACGAATCGACGCGCGAGGCACGCTCCGGCTTGGCGAGCCGCGCCCGCAGATTGCAGTGGACCGGAAGAGCTACACGTATTACGCCGGTACGCAGACAGTGCCGAACAACGCTGCCGTGAGAACGCTAAACCGGTCGTACAGCATCACGGCTGACGTGGACATCCCGGCGGGAGGCGCAGAAGGCGCGTTGCTGTCGCACGGAGGCAATGACGGAGGCTTCTCGTTCTACGTGCAGGGCGGCAAGCTGCACTACGCATATAACTATGTCGCGCGGACACGCACTATCACCTGGAGTCGAAAGAGAACGTTCCGTCAGGCCGGCACAAGCTACGGTACGAGTTCGAGATGACCGGCAAACCGGACGTCGCAAAAGGCCTTGGCGCGACCGGCCGCGCGCAGCTTTACATCGATGGCAAGCTGGTGGGCCAATTGGACTTGCCCAAGACTTTCCCACTTTCGCTTGGCATTAGCGGCGGTCTCACGGCCGGCGCCGATCCCGGTGCCCCTGTAACGGAACTTTACAAGCCGCCATTCAGATTCACCGGGAAGCTATACGGCGCGGTCGTCGATGTGAGCGGCGATCTCATGGAGGACAAGGAAAGCGCAATGCGCGTGGTGTTGGCAAGGCAATAGCCGGCAAGTTGCACTGTCGCCGTCGAGTGCGAGCTCGATGGCGACGGGAATTTTATCTCAATAGGTGGGACCGCTTCGAGAAGCGGGTGCCATTTCGCTTTTACAGTGAATGAGACGTTTGATGCCGGTTGTGACACGATCTCGCATTACGCGAGCATCTTCAACACAATTTTGACCAGCTCGTTAGCAGGCGTTTCAAAAAGTACAACGGGGGCCATGGGCAATGCGGCTGCTACAGCCAAACTGATGAGAGTGGGTCTGTCTATGGGGACCACCCTCATCTCACGAACAACAGAGAAACTGCCGCCAAGGTGAGCGAGGGACGATGCATCGGGACTGCCCAAAAGCACTTCGTCGGGTGGGTGCTGCTGGCGAACCCACTTAGCATAAAACAACTGATCGTGTTTTGCTAAGAGAGCCCCGTATTCAAACAGCGCTTTCCTTTTGATCTTGAGCAGCACAGGCGCGACGGACACAAGCGGGACAACCAGGATGACGATTGCGATCACGCCATAGGCGATCATGGGGAATTTCATGGATGAGAGAGTTGCTCCTTCATAGGCGATGGCATTCGCTACTTGGCTTGCAAGCACAGCACCTCCGGCGAAGACGATAACACTGAACACCTTTTGGCCTTCGGCGAGAAAGCCCAGCCCGGCTGCCATGTCGGTGTGTGTGGCAACGAAAAACAGGTTGATTCTTGAGACGCGCCACAGGAACAAGGTCCACAGGAACATCCTCCATGCCCATCGCAATAGGAGAAAACGAAAGCAAGGAGTGCTTACGAGGTCGAACCACCAACCCGCCAAGCTGACGCCGGAACCAGCGCCCACGGTGTGCCAGCTAGAAATTCCACTCATCAACAGCTCAGTCTTGCTGAAGATGGGCAGGCAGTATACAGCAACGATCATCAAGACTTCGGGCAGCATACGGTCTCGGAGACGAGTGATTTTTTCAATCACGGCTTCGAAAGAAGGAAGTTCCGTTTCATTTACCAATCCAGACCTAAGGAACTCAAGAACAAGGGCGCGCCATCTCTGATCAATTCTTGACTCGGCAAGGATCAGGATCGGAAGGGCAACAAGAAAACGCACGTTCACAGCAAAGTCATGAAGAAACGGAATTTTTACTTGCGGTCCGTAGGCCAGCCCTTTCGAAAATGAAAGAACGAGCAAAGGCAGCCATGTAATGAGAGTGGCAAGCAATGCTCTGCGGACGACTCGCTGGCGTTCATTCTCGCCTCGCTCCACGCGCACTCGAAGGCGATACCACGGGCCGCCTCGAGTCAGGGAGAAATTTTCGGCCAAAGACGAACTTAACTCACCCATGCCTGCCAACCTCCTCTATTCGCAAACGTTCGAATTTACTATAACTTCCTTCCGAAATGAAGCGGCGCATTTGGAATAACGATGATGTTACTGCTCGCTTTGGCTGCGTTCTTTACAATGCCTAAGAGCAGCAATTCCCGTATACCTTTGACAATCGTCCAGGACGATCTGCCTGAACTGTATCAACACTGTTACGAACATGTGGAACCCGTTTCGATGGGTTCAGCCGCACTCAAGTACGACAAAACTGCCGAAGTGGCGTGGGGTGGGCCTCCTCACAAGGGTTCCTTCTCTCACCCGGCACAGAAGAAGAAATCGAGGCATGCGGTAGAACATCCGTGGTAGTCCGCAATCCGTACATCTATATACACGCGTATGCGCGACGCCGCTGGCTCCGACGCTTCAACTTCCAGATTGCCCATCTCAAGGAGGACACAGACGGTTCCATTCACGCCACCAGATTGCGAGCGCCGATTCGCAGATCACAATCCGTCTGGCCGTAAACAGATATCCAAAGAGCCCGCCGACCGCGTATTACGTTGTTGAGGTTAGTGCT
Source organism: Terriglobia bacterium (assembly GCA_963757345.1). GTDB lineage: Bacteria > Acidobacteriota > Terriglobia > Bryobacterales > Bryobacteraceae > Bog-105. Next base: position 1,196,789 of record CAVWRP010000021.1, read on the forward strand.
ACCATCTCAGATTAGTAGTACGTTTCTGAGATTGGTAGCACTGCTCTTGAAAGGAATTCATGACTCCGCGGCCGCTCGTCATCGCGTCCCTGCTTTTCGCTTCGATTTCCTACAGCCGGGCAGCGGAGCCCGCCTCACGGACCGCGACGAATGAGAAGGCTTATCCGCCTCAGCTATCAGGAACTGTCGTTGACACGTCTGGGGCCGCGATTGCCGGGGCTACCGTGCTGGTTCGGAGCGCGAAGGATACTGTACAAAAAGCGGCACAGTCGGACAGGAACGGCTCCTTCATTATTTCTGGACTCTCGGCAGGTGATTATCGACTCGTCGTATCTAATCCCGGTTTTGAAACCAAAGAAATACCCGTCACGATAGGGACCACCGAGGCACCGGCCTCGGTGCGCATTTCTCTGGATGTGAGATCCATGAGCACCACCATCAACGTAAAGGGCCGGGAGGATAGCCTCATCGGAATCGCCAATTCCGCCACCCAGGGAACGGTGGGCGCAACGGAACTCCAACAACGTCCGATTCTTCGCTCGGGGGAAGTTTTGGAGGCGGTTCCCGGGGTCATGATCACTCAACACGCCGGCGGCGGCAAGGCCAACCAATATTTTCTTCGCGGCTTCAATCTTGACCACGGCACAGATTTCGCCATTTCGCTCGACGGTATGCCGCTTAACCTGCCGTCGCACGCGCACGGCGAGGGGTACGCGGACATGAACACCGTCATCCCGGAGTTTGTGGAGCGGCTCGATTACGAAAAGGGCCCTTATTATGCAGATGTCGGCAACTATGGCTCAGCTGGAGCGGCCCACCTGGAATTTTTCAAGATGCTGCCCGAGAACTTCGTTCAGGTGGAAGGCGGCATGTATGGCTATGAGCGGGCCGTCTTCGGCGTATCGCAGAAGCTCGGTTCGGGCAGTTTGCTCTACGGGGGAGAAGTGTATCACGACAACGGCCCATGGAAACATCCGGATGACTATTTGAAATTCAACGGCATTCTGACCTACAGCCAGGGCGACGGTGCCAATGGTTTCAGCATCACGGCCCGCGGTTACCACGGAAAATGGAACTCGAGCGACCAAATCGCCGAGAACGCCGTGCCGCTGGTAGGTCTCTTCGGCACACTGAACCCGACTGACGGTGGCAATTCACAGCGTTATAGCATGCAGGCTGAATGGCATCACCACGGCGCAAATTCCGAGACGAAGGTCATGGCCTACGGATTTTATTATGATCTCGATTTATTTTCTGATTTCACTTACTACCTGACGGACCCCATTCGCGGCGACCAGTTCGAACAGAAGGACAGGCGCTGGGTGGCTGGGCTTGACGCAAGCCACACAATTTTCAGCCACTGGTTTGGCCGCAAGGTTGAAAATACGTTCGGCCTGCAGGTCCGCAGCGATTGGGTCAACAACGGCCTTTACCAGACGGAAGATCGCGTGCGCGTGGATAAGACTGACGCCGACACCGGCACCACGTTGCCCGCGACCACGCAAGCGGATCGCTTTACGGACACGCAAGTGGGTGTTTATGTGGCAAATACAATCCAGTGGACGGAGAAATTCCGTTCGGTCGCGGCCCTGCGCGGCGACCTGGAACACGCAGACGTCACCAGCCTGGTTAACCCGGCCAATTCCGGCACGGCCACCCAGGCACTCCCTAGCCCAAAATTAAGTTTGATTTTCGGCCCTTGGTCCAAGACTGAGTTCTATGTACAGGGCGGATTCGGCTTTCACAGCAACGACGCGCGTGGCACAACGCAAACGGTGCAACCGATTTCAGGCGAGAATCCTTACCCCAATACGCCCACCACGCCGATTCCCGCCTTGATCCAAACCAAAGGCGCGGAAATCGGCGTGCACACTCTGGCCGTCCCACATCTGCAAAGCACCCTTTCGCTCTGGTATCTCTACAGTGATTCCGAACTGCAGCAGTCTGGCGACACCGGGGGCACGGTTGCTTCAAAACAGCCGAGCAACCGCTATGGCGTCGAATTTGCGAACTACTACACGCCACTGGAACATTTGGCTTTTGATCTTGACGTGGCGAACTCCAGGGCCCGTTTTACCTCAATAGATGGAGACGACGCGGCGCCGGGGAGCCCGGGTGGCAACCGTGTGCCCGAAGCGGTTGGGTTGGTGATTTCCTCGGGCATCACACTGCACGATATCAAAGGCTTTTCGGCGAGTTTGCGCCTGCGCAACTTTGGCCCGCGCGATTTGACGTCCGACGGAATTTATCGCTCAAGTGCAACGATATTGCTCAATGCCGAGGCCGGTTATCAAATTAACAAGAAATGGCGCGTTTCGGCCGAATTTTTGAATCTACTTAACCGCCGCGATCACGACATTGACTACGCCTATGAATCCCGAATAACACCAACAGCCGAGCCGGCATTTACAGACGTTTTCCATCCCGTCGAACCGTTTCAGGTGCGATTCGGGTTGCGAAGAACCTTTTGATAAATGCCGCGGTTGAGGTCGCACTAGAATGTCTTCTAGTCTCATGCCTCCAACACACTCCACCGCCTGGAGCACTCAGTCCACCATCAAGTCAATCCCGCACGGGGGTAGGATGAGGGCAAACGACATCAGGTCAGGCTGATCAAGGAGTATGGAGCGTAGGCCCAACAATTCTGTGCTGCAGCGCTTTTCCGATCGCAGCAGCACAAACGCAACTCGATTCGCCAGTTACAGCCGATGACCGACTGCCGTAGCGCAACCCGCGCTTAGGGGGGTGCCTTTGGTGTCGAAGAATTGAACTGCGGTGGTAAATAAGCTTTCGTCCCCTTTCACTTCGATCGAGTGTCTAAGTCTTTGTGTGCCAGTCCAAGCGCCCGTTGCATCGAACAGGAACGCAAGGACCGTCGCGCTGTAAGTTTGCGATCCGGTTCTTTCCCAGTTGCCAAGGCCGGGACTGCGTTGCGACGGGCTGAAGCCTGTGGTGGTGTCAACCTCAGTGTGTCCACCGTTGAAAGTGTTGATGGCTGGAAATGTCCGGAGCGCGATACCGCTGACGCAATTACGAACTGTGACCTGGACGAACCATGTCCCTTCGATCTTGACTGCTTTTTCATCATTCCGTTCCTGCGAATCCTGTGCTGGCGCCGGCGACAGCGCCACCCCTAGCAGCAAGCTCGACAGCAGGCTCAGTCGAGCGAGCACGTTCCAATACCTTGTGTTCATCTATTCTCCCTTTCTTTGCGAAATTATGCCGGTGTCAGCACTCAGCAGCCAGTAATCACTTCCGCCGACAAGCTGGTTTTTCAGTCATGAATGAGTAGCTGCGATGAATCATTTCGGCACAAAGCTGCGGGACTCGATCACTCTGCGAAGTGCTTCTTTCTGCATAAGCCGTATTGACGCGACTGGTAGCCCCATGCAGATGGAACTCTCAGTCCGCAGGTCGTCGGCGCTCCACTTTGCTCTCATCAGCCCGAAATTCGAATGGCTTTCGGCGGGCAGCAGCAAATGCGTGATCTCGTGTGCAAGGACACGGCCCAAAATAGAAGACAATCCGCTGGCATGCGTCCGGAAGGCTAACACGCGATCATAGAAAACGAACGCGGCTCCTCCCTGTTCGCTTGAGCCGGCAATCCCGAGTGCATCCGCGCCCGCCTGTGGCAGAGCTCTAGCGATCACACGGACGACCAGATCAGTAGGCGCGAGGTCCGACATGCAGCCGGTTGACGCCCGTGAGACGCAATCAATCCACTTCAGGTCGACCGGAACGTTGCGCAGCATGCGAACGGCTTCGAGTTCTGCAGCCTTAAGCAGTCGGGGAGATAGCTGGGGGAAGCCGTATACATGTACACTCAGTTGGGGAGCAGACGTGTCGGCGGAATCAGATCCGTTTCGGTCCCTTGCAGCCAGGGCGGTGGGCCAAGCGGCCGAAAAGGTGAGCAATACAGCAGCGAGCGCCGCGGCTGGCTGGCTGTTCGCACGGCATGGCATGCCATGGATGATCGGTCCTGCGGCGCTTCAAATTCTTCTGCGCCGTATCAAATCTTCTTTTTTGTTCTTAAATGGTCTTAACTCACTGCAAAGTTGTTGAAAAGAATGACGCGCTTTGTTTTCGGCCCATTCGTGTTAGACCTGGGCTCCCGCGCGCTCTTGCGCGATGGAGAGTCCCTCCCCATCAACGCGAGAACGTTTGACACGCTAGTCGTCCTGGTTCAGAACCGTGGACGTCTTGTTGACAAAGACGAGTTGCTGTCCCTGATTTGGCCGGGCACCGTGGTAGACGAGGCGAACCTGAGCCAAAGCATCTTCGCGGTCCGAAAGCTCCTTGGAGATAACCCGAAGGACCACCGCTATATCGCAACGATCCCAGGACGCGGATATCAATTCGTGGCGACAGTAGCGGAGCTTTCAGATCCCCTCTTGAAGGAGGGCGAACGCGTTGTGTATTCGACGGCGCAAGAAGCGCCGTCAGCAGCCGGCGCCACGGCTGGCTTCTTGACAGATGTAACCCTTTTGTCAAGTGACGTCGGTGGGATCCCGGAGGGCCAGCATCGCGCCTTTCAGATTCTGCCACCGGAGCGTGTGCTTCCCCGTGGAATCCGAATGGCTTCGGAGTCAAACCAAAATTTTCCAACTTTTCTTCGTCGCTGGCTGGTCCTTGGGTTGATCTTGGCCGCGGGGATTGGGGTAATTGTGTGGGCACTCGGGCACCATTCATCGCGGCGCTCCGAGTTGATCGAACGTCAGCTGACTGCGAATTCATCGGAAAATCGAATTCGCAGCATGGCGATCAGCCCCAACGGCCAGCATCTTGCCTACGGAGACAACACGGGTATCTATTTAAAGCTGATCCAGGGTGGAGAGACCCATCCCATTCCTTTACCGCCAAATTTCTTCGCGGAAGTGGATGACTGGTTTTCAGATGGAGATCACTTGCTTGTCTCTCGGACGGAACAACCCGGAAAAGTAAGCCTGTGGAGCGTTTCGGTATTCGGTGGTTCGCCCCGCAGGTTAGCGGATGAGGCTTCAGGGGGGTCTTTATCGCTCGACGGAAGTCATATTGCCTTCCGTCGCGGCCAACCGACGTATGACGGTTTGTGGGCTCAGGAAGAGTGGGTCATGCGCTCCGATGGCACAGATCAGGTCAAGGTGGCATCCGGTAGCTCCGATGCCTCACAGATGGGAACGCCTACCTGGTCGCCGGACGGTAAACGCATTGCCTACATCAAATCAATTTGGGCGTACAACGCGCGAACGAGTTCGGTTCAGGTGAACGAGTGGCAGAGAGTAAAGGCCGAAACCCTATTTTCAGACAGTCGCTTGAGCCCCGCTCTGCGGTGGCTGCCGGATGGCCGCCTCATATACGCATTTGGATCCGCCCAGCGCCAACGAGATTCAAGTCTGTGGGCGGTTTCGCCGCAACCGTCGATACACAGCTCCTTATCTCCGAAATGCATTAGCAGAGGACGCGGTTGGATCTCGAAAATTGCGACAAGCGCCAATGGGAACGTATTGACCTTTCTTAAAGGAGATTGGTTGCCAACCGTTTTCGCAGGTGAATTTAGCTCAGATGGCACACACCTCCTCGGGCAAAAGAGATTAACGCTCGATGAAAATGAGAACGTCCCCACCGCTTGGACGCCCGACAGCAAGGCAGTCTTGTTCAGCTCCGATCGAAACGGTACGCGTGAGATATTCAAGCAGGCGATTGATCAAGCCTTGCCAGAAAGGTTGGCAGGCAGTTCAGATGATCTCTCGGACCCTGTCGTAAGCCCTGACGGTTCTGAGATCTTATACATTTCCACTCCGAAAGGTCAACACTCCGGAAGTCTTTCCTCTATTCTGGCCATTCCGTTAGAGGGCGGTATTCCTCGTTTAGTACTCAGAGACTCACTCATATTTACCGTGCAGTGTGCGGGTTTGCCATCGAGGACTTGCCTCTACAGCGTCACAAAAGGAAGCAGTACGGAGACATTCCGATTCGACGTGAAGAGCGGTAAGGTTGCGGGCGCTCCGCAGATCGATCCCGATTGCAATTGGAGTCTGTCGCCAGATGGTTCCAAACGAGCCATTATCATGTTTGGCCCTCACCAGAAAACAATCAAGTTGCGGTCAATCTACACGGACGAGACGAGTGAATTCGTGGTCGATGGCTGGAGCGGATTAATGGGAATAAATTGGTCTCAGAACGCGAGGAGTCTCTTCGTTTCCTGGCATCCTCACGAATGGGATAGTGCCTTGTTGAAAGTAGACCTCGATGGCAAAGCCTCTGTGGTGCTTCATTCCAGCGATCCTGAAATCTGGCACGCAGTTCCCTCACCTGACGGGCGACTGCTGGCGGTGGCTGGCGCGACCGGGGCCAGGAACGTGTGGCAAGTGGAGAACTTCTAACGAAGCCGACCAATCGCCGATTCGCCGGAATATTGCTGATCCACATTCCCGCCCGGGGGTAGGATGAGGGCAAACGACATCAGGTCAGGCTGATCAAGGAGTATGGAGCGTGAGCAAGATCGAACTGAAGGTGAACGGCCGTTCACACACGCTGGATGTTGAACCGTCCACGCCGCTGCTATATATCCTCCGCAATGACCTCGAGCTGCGAGGCCCCCGGTTCGGGTGCGGGCTCGGACAATGCGGTGCATGCAAAGTAATAATCAACAGCACGGCGGTTTTTTCCTGCATCACGCCAGTTTCTTCAGTGAAAGGTGAAATCACCACGCTCGAAGGACTTGCTTCAAACGGCAGGCTGGACCCCGTGCAGCAGGCCTGGATCGATGAGCAGGCGCCGCAGTGCGGATTCTGTCAAAACGGGCAGATCATGACCGCGAAGGCCTTGCTGGACAAGAATCCGCATCCGACGGATGCCGAGATCCGTGAATCGATGAACGGAACGCTGTGTCGCTGCATGAGTTACTTTCGAGTTCAGAGCGCCATCAAACGCGCAATGCAGGCTATGGCCGAGGCTTCGCCTGACGCCGGGAAGAAGGTGGTGGCATGATCTCGTCTCACGGGATTCCGAAACCGATTGAAGACGTCCTCGTGACGCATCGCCGGGGTTTTCTCAAAAGCGCGGGACTGCTTGCGGTGAGCTTTGGCGCGTTCGGCGCAGCCACGATCACGGAGGCGGATGCGCAGAGCAACGGGGCGGCTGGGGGGCCCGGCCCCTATCACGATCCCGATTTCCGGCAAATCGATTCATGGATTGCGATTCATGAGAACAACACGGCCACGTTTTATGTTGGCAAGACGGACCCAGGGCAAGGTACGGGGACATGCTTCCGCCAGCTCATGTCGGATGAACTCGATATCGCCTTCGATAAAACCACCTGCATTATGGGGAGCACGGACATTACTGTCGACCAGGTGGGATCGGGCGGGTCGACCGCCATAGAAAGAGATTCGTGGCCGATGCGCCGCGTCGCTGCGGAAGCGCGTCGTGTGTTGCTTGAAATGGGGTCGGAGCGCCTGAGGGTGCCGGCCGATCAAATCGCCGTCAGCGACGCAGTGATTACGGTCAAAACCGATCCTACGAAGCGGGTCACCTATGGCGAGTTGATCGCGGGGAAGAAATTCAATGTTACGTTGACCGGGAATAACGTCAACAGGGTCACCGGTAGAGCCAAAACCAAATCGAACGCCGAGCTGAAATACACAGGCCAGTCTCTGCAGCGTGACGACATTCCGCCGAAAGTAGATGGTTCTCTGAAATGGGCAGTCGACGTCAAGCTGCCGGGCATGGTTCACGCTCGAAACGTCAAACCTTCTTTCGCGTGCGCGAAGCTGACGGGCATCGATGAATCTTCGGTGAAGAACCTGCCGGGTTTTATCAAGGTGGTGAGCAAAGGCAACTACGTGGCTGTCGTGTGTGAGCGCGAAGAGCAGGCGATCCGCGCAGCGCGCCAGCTCAAGACGACTTGGGAGAAACCCTCGACCGCTCCGTTCCCCACATCGGAAGATCTTTTTAACTACATGCGCGCAGCAACGCCAGCCCAAATGCCTAGCGGTGGGGCGGGAGAGTCCGAACCCGCTCCAGGGCCCAGACCCGCCGTCGAGGGAGATGCCGAATTACGCAACCGGGGATCGAGATCCGCCGGGCCTGCAGATTCCGGAATACGGGTTCCGCCATCCAGACCCGCTACGGTGGGTAATCCCGAAATGCGGGACCCGGTATTCGGACCCATGGTGGTGGGAAATCCTGAGACGGCATTTTCGGGCGCGGCAAAGATCATTGAGGCGGAATACGAGATACCGTTTCAGGGGCACACGGCGTTTGCGGGCGCCCATGCCTTAGCCGACCCCTCGAACGGTCAGATGACCCTCTATACGAATGACATGAAGTCCTATGGCATGCGGAGAGGTGTTGCAACATTTCTCGGCATGCCCCACGACAGCGTACGTGTGATCTGGATGATGGGTCCGCAGGGCTTCGGCCGATCCGCGGCCGAGGACGCCGCTTTCGAGGCGGCCTGGATTGCCCGCGAGATTGGCCGCCCAGTACGTATGCAGTGGATGAGAGATGAGGAGACGGCGTGGGATACGAAGGGCCCGGCGTTCCTCGTGAAGATTCGCGGTGCTCTTGACGGCAATGGGAGTCTGGTGGCCTACGACTTCCACGCACGTTCGTGCGATTACAACCACGTCGGATACAACGAGCCGGATACCGTACTAATTGCACAACTGATGGGATCGAGGCGGGCAAAACCTGCCGCCGGCAGTGCCGCCATGCCTTCCGATATGTACGCCATTCCGAATCGCAAAATGGTTGGGGCAGTGATTAGCCTCCCAAGCGTGTGGGAAACGCCGCTTCGCACCGGCAACCTGCGCGATCCGAATGGCCCGCAACCGACATTCGCTGCGGAATCGTTCATCGACGAAGCGGCGGCGGCCGCGAAGAGTGATCCGCTGGACTTTCGCATGAAAATGATTAAGGCCGGCACGAATGATGACGCCGGATTCCGGCGCGCACGTTCCCTTGCGGTTCTCAAAGCCGCGGCGGATGCCTATGGCTGGGATTCGCGACCTTCGCCGAAACCGATCGGCAAGGGAAATATCCTCACCGGACGTGGCATCGCATACTCGTTCCGGGGCCAGACCGTTGTGGCGCAGATCGCAGAGGTTGAAGTGAATCGCCAGACGGGTCATGTTTGGGCGAAGCGACTGGTGTGCGCACACGACTGCGGTCTGGTGGTCAATCCGGAGAGCCTGCGGCACACGGTCGAATGCGCTACGCTTCATGGCCTGAGCCGCGCCCTTCTCGAAGAGGTCCGATTTGATACCGAGAAGGTGACGAGCCGGGACTGGTTCTCGCATCCGACTCTGCGACACGCAGACATTCCGGAGCGAATCGATATCGTCCTGGTGAACGGCGATCCAAATCCGAACCGTCCAGACCTGCCGCCCTACGGAGCCGGTGAAGCCGCGCTCAAACCGATGCTTGCGGCCATCGGAAACGCGATCTACGATGCCACGGGCGTTCGCATTCGAAGGGTTCCCTTCCGGGACGACCGCGTGCAGGCCGCACTGAAGGCCGCAGGTGTGTAACCTTCATATCGCAGCGCTCGGGTTGCGTGTTCATTGCTCATCTGTGTGCTGCGCATGGCGCTTCACCTGTGCCCGTAATCCGTGAAAACGTAATCTCTTTTCTTCACGCTCGTGTGGCATGCGAACCCGCACTTGGCGTCGTTCCCCTGCGGCGGCTTGCCAGCCAAGGTGCCGGGCCTGAAGGTACCGGATGCAGCGTCATATTCGAACACGGCCCATCCCCACCCTCCGCTGTCCGCGAACGTCTTGCCGTCTTTCACCATGAAGTCGACGTCATGCTGGGTACCTGGCACCGTCGCTGCAGGGAACGTCTCCATCTTTTTCGGGTTCCAATGGATCTTCGCCATCTTAGCGCCGTCGGGGAAAGGCTTGCCATTGCCGGGAACGCCGGCCAAGTAGGCCTTGATCATCACAGGATTAGCGAGGATCGCCGCAATAAGGTTTCCGTCCTGACTGATGGAGACAAGCTGCCAGGCCTCATATCCTCTGAACTCAGAGAACGAGAGCCCATTTGGCACTTTCAGGGTGTACTTGTCCTGCGCTGAAATGGCCCAGCTGCCCACGAAGGTGAGCACTCCCGTAATCATCGGAATCGTCAGCATCCTTTTGCCCTTCATCGCCAGCACCTCTTTTATCAAGCTTAGTGAGGTTGCTTCGAGCCGAATGGGGGTTTCGAATCAATCACGATCACAACGGGACAGGACAAATGGAGCTGCAGCCGGCTTTCCGCACTCCGCACGGCGAGAGACAGCACTGCAACGAATAGCGCTCGGCCCAAAAAGTAGATCGAGTGAGGTCGCGGAGCATCAGCCCCATGGAACGGGTGTGACTGAAATACGACCTGCTGAGAGGAGTGGATGGGGCACACAGCAGTTGGCGGCGGTACTCAAAGGAGGATGTGTATCCCGGATCACGTATTCAGCCGGCGCTGCGCGCTCGTTCTGTCTCTCAGCGAATATCGGCATCGGGAGTATTCAATGGAAACGGAAACTGCCCACACCGCTCTGAGACATCTCGATGTAATGGGGTGGTACGCGGACTGGGCATGGGGCCTTCCGTTGATCGCCTTTACGATGGTCATCCATGCGATTGGTCTGCTCTTTATCAGCCAAAGCATTGACCGGATCCAGAACGACATTATAAAGCGCTGGGGTTACCGTCCCATGTTCGTGGTGGTCACCGGTAGCACCGCGATATTGGCCACCGCCTTGCACGGGATAGAGGGAGGTATCTGGGCCATCGTTTACCTGTTTGTCGGTGCTGTGCCAGACTACCGCCACGCGGTTCTCTACTCGCTGGGCGCGATGACGACTTACGGCCATGCCAGTCTGGTCCTGGAATCGCCCTGGCAGTTCCTGGGAGCGCTGGAGGCGTTGGACGGGATGTTGCTTTTTGGTCTGACCACCGCCTTTCTCTTCGGCATCATCCAGAAGGCGGGAGCGCAAAAGCAGGCCGGGTGATGCGCCGATTAGAGGACAAGTCGCGGAGACTCGCACAGCGATTGCACTAGCTGAAGGGCAGCGGCGCACGGAGTTCAGCGTTATTGTCGCGGGATTAGCGGGGAAATCCTTTCCCTTTATTTTGGATGCGAGAGTTCGGCGGCGCGCGAGGCGCCTTGCAATGCTCCGCGACGGCCGGGAGCCGACACGAGTGCGGTTTCAAATTCTTTTGCCGCAAGACCTGGCTGGTTCTGTTCCAGAAGCAAGTAGCCGAGTTGCTCACGGGCCGGAACAATCGGCCCTGGCGTTACCGGAAGCTTTTCCATTGCATCCTCCTCATCGGCCGCCTGGCGCAGCAACGTTACGGCTTGAAACTCCGCACCGCTCGCGTGGGCTGACCATGCCGTAACTTCGAGCTTCAGAATTCGCACCTGGCTGGCCCAATAATCGTTTCCTGATGAGCGAAGCTGGTTTTCGATCTCGCGCAACACGTCGATGTCTGTGCGGGCCTTTGCAATCCGCCCGCTCCGAGCGAGTCCGAGCCCGCGGGCCCAGACCGCAATTGCGACCACATGAGGGGGAGCCCCGCTTGGAGAGACGATGCCTGCAGCTTCAGTCCATTGACTTCGCTCAACCACATAGCGAACGGGCATGGCAACAGAGGCGTAACCCACCTTGAAGTCGCCCGGGTTGACCTTTGTGATGTCGCGGAGTTGCTGGATGAACTGAGCCGCCTCCTTATCGCGGCCAGTTTGCAGATAGGCGTACACCAAATAATCCATTGCATGCAGCTCTTCTCCGGTGTCGCCTTGCCGGCGTGCCGCCTCCCGCGCCGCAAGGTTGCTGGCGATGGAATCTTCCCACAAACCGAGTCGCGTAAAGATGTGTGATGGCATGTGTAATGCGTGCGCCGCCGAAGGTGCAATTTTGGAATAGGCTCTTGCCGCAGGTAAGCCCTTTGGCGCGAGTTCTGCATTGTCGTAAGCATGGATGAGGTAGTGAGGAATTCCAGGATGCTGCGGGTGAACGCGATACAGCGGCTCGAGTATGCGGGCCGCCCGTTTCTGCCTCGAGTGTGATTTATCCATCGGAGACGCGTTGGCAAGGAGCGCGAGGGCGTAAAAGACCTGCGCTTCGGTATCTTTTTCGTTTTCGGCGGCCAGATCACTCATCCCACGCTCATAGTTCAACATCCGGGCGGGACGTTGAACGGCGTAATCGCCCTCAAAAATCGTGCCCAGGGCATTGATGAACTTGCGCTCGCGGTCGGAGCTCGACGCGCTTGCCCGCGCCTGGTGGATCTGCTCTCGAGCAAGCGAGATCGTCGCCGGTGACAGCGGCGGGTCCCAAAGCTGATGAAAATGCGTCATGGCCACACCCCAATGCGCTATTGCGCACTGGGGATCCTGAGCCGCCACGCTGCGGAATGCGTCTTCGGCCGGCTTGTAAGCGAACGAATGCAGTAGCGCAACGCCACGGTTGAACGGCTGCTGAACCGCCGGTGTGCAAGATATCGGAAACGATACCGTTCCCAGTTTCTCGGGCGCCGGGTGCGTGTGTGCATCTTGCGCGGAGAGCGAGAGCGGAAAAAGGAATGAAAGGCTGAAAAATAGTCGCCAGCGGGACATTTGCGATCTTCACGTCCGTACAGCTGTCTTCGAGTAAACGAATTTTACCGCCGAGCCGAGAAAAGTGCGCGAAGCGTAACGAGCGAAAGAATCAACCCGGAGCGTAGCGGTTCGCGGAACAGCCGAACTGATTTCACCGGGACCGTGCCATGCGCAGCCCTACACGACGATGTGACAATGACGTATGGCTGGAGATCTATCGCTTCTCTTAGCGCAAACAATCGAACGGGAGTGGCCCAATCTTTGTGAGTTGACTGAGCAGCGGGCCTCTCTGCCGCGAGCCCCGGGCAAATGGTCGCCAAAGGAGGAACTTGGGCACCTGATTGATTCGGCCACCAACAACCACATCCGATTCGTGGGCGGGGCAATAGAGGCCGAGTACCGAGGACCGGGATACGCGCAGGATGAATGGGTGCGGCTGCACGGTTACAGCAGCATGCCATGGGAGACGATCAGGAGCGTCTGGTTCCAATACAATACCTTTCTTGCCAGGACTGTGGAAAGGATCCCAGACGGCCGATTAGAAACCCCGTGCTTCATTGGCACGAATCCATCGGTCACGCTGCGATTTCTGATCAAGGATTACATTCTGCACATGCAACATCACCTCGACCAGCTTCTCTGCCGCGAAGTCATAACGCAGTATCCTGGAGCAACAATCGGAGCGACTGTTTGAACGAGGTGTAAGCCGGCGGGCCGCGTCCGGCGATGGAACGCCACACCATGGATCTCACTGAAATATTGAATGCACGAGCTTACGATTTAGGCCAGCCGTACTTTCCCGGGATGCCGCATTTCCCATCTCACCCACCTTTTCTGTACAGCCTGACCAAGAGACATGGCGACATTCTCTATGGCAACGGTGCAACGTCGGCGGCCGATGCGATCGCCCTGGGCACTCACGTCGGCACACACATCGATGCACTCAGTCATTTCTCCTGCAACGGCGTATTCTACGGCGGGGCTGACGTGGAACACACGTACGAACACGGGATGATGAAGCTCGGTGTGGAGACGGTAGCGCCGATCGTGCGTCGGGGCGTGCTGCTTGATATCGCGGGATGCGAAGGCGTGGATGTGCTTCAAACCGACTTCGAAGTAACCGTTGAGCACCTGAGCCGCGCCTCGACCGCCGATATCGGCGAAGGTGATGTGGTGCTGCTAAGGACCGGGTGGGCGCAGTATTTTTCTGATGCCAAGAAATACATCAACAACGCCGCCGCGCCGGGACCCGGTATCGAAGCGGCACGATGGTTGAGTTCCCGAAAGATTTTCGCAGCTGGCTCGGACACAGTCGCGTTTGAGAGGATTCCCAACCCGGCCATGCCTGTACACACGCACTTACTGGTGGAATCGGGAATATACATTATTGAGGTTCTGCATCTGGAAGAACTGGCCCGAGATCGCGTTTACGAATTCATCCTGGTCGCCGCACCGATGAATATTCGCGGCGGTACGGGAGCACCGGTCAGGCCGGTGGCATTTCCGACAACACGAAGCAGCTAACGCTGCAACCCTACAGCGATATGCGATCCGCCGCTGGTGAGCTTCAACTCTTGAGCTCGACGGTCACCACCTCGAACGGATGATCGCTCAGATTTTCTTCGGTATGCGTGGTCGGTGTGCCCCAGACCGCATCGCCAGCTTTGTGTTTCATTATCTCGGCCTTGCCCTGCGAATTTGTGACGCGAAAATCCTGATCGGTTAAGAAGACGGTAACGCGATTGAGTGAATGCTGGTGCATCGGAGCAGTTCCGTGCGCTTCAATATTCACGCGCAACACACGAACCTGAGCATTTTCGAACTCGACCTTGTAATGTTTAGGATCGATCTTAATCGGATCGAGACTGCTGGTGATCGTCTTTCCGGCGACCGGTTTCTTTAGCTCGATCTCGATAATGTTGAAAGCATCGTTGCTTATGACCTCCGGCGAGTGCATCCCGTCCGCCTTACTCCACTTGACCTCCCCGGCCCTCCAATCCAATACCTCAGCCTGCCGACCGTCCTGATATTCGAAACGTTGCCGCCCAGCTTGCAAGTAAATCAAAACCCTGTTCAGCTTGTGCTCGTGGAATTTCCCTTTTACGTGGGGCTTCTCGAGGGCTCTAAGCACTTTCACCTGATCGTTCTCAAAGAGACTGGCCGACGGCTCGACTGTAATCGCCGTGAGTGTTGCGCAACAAATCAATAGGGCGGCATGCGCCTTGATTTTCATAACCCCTGATCGTATCGTGCCGCGCCCAGAGTAATTGGCCGATCGGGGGCCGAGTGCTCCGCTGTCAGTCGAAGAAGTGACGATCCTCGTCCGACAGGCGCGACCTGGCTGCTGGAATGTTGAAGGTGACACCGAGGCCGGGTTGGTCCCAAACGTCGATGAAGCCATGCTTCATGATGGGGTCGGGCAGTCCGTCGATAATCTGATACCACCAGTCAGGCTGGCCCACGGGATATTCGAAGGCTATGTAATTTTGCGGCAGCGCAGCAGCCAGGTGAACGTGAGCGGCCAGACCGATAAGCCCGTCGAAAATCCCGTGGGGAGCCATGAGGATGCCGTGGAGATCGGCATATTCCGCGATCCACTTCATTTCCGCCAAGCCGCCGACATCTTCGGGATCGGGGCCGACAACATTGACAGCCTGCTTTTCGATAAGATCCTTAAAATTCTGCCGGAGGTAGATCTGTTCTCCGGTGTGAATCGCAATCGAAGTACTCTGCGTTACCTCGCGAAAGACATCAGCGTCGGGGTAAGGTGTGTAGTCGCCGGTAATCAAGTCTTCGAGCCATGTGATGTGGAGCGGCTCGAGCGCTCGCGCAAACGTAATCGCATCTTTTACCGCCCAGCCCGGCCCGCAATCGAGAGCGAGACCGATCTCATCACCGAGGACTTTCTTCATTGCTTCAACGCAGGCGATGACATGTTCGAGACCGCGCTGCGTCATGAGGCCGCGATCGGAGTGCGGCGTTCCCGTCCGCGGTTCGTCGTACCACCCGTTCGGCATTGCATGCATCATCGCCGGATTGTGAAAGCCGACTGCCTGCTTGATCAGAGTGAAGCCCTCTTTAGCTTCTTTCATCTTTGACATGTTCTCGGCGTAGTCTTGCGGGTTTTGGCCGGTCATGGGGAAACGAACGCCTCCGTTGTAGGCGCGCACGCGGTCCCGGATCTTCCCGCCCAGCAGTTTGTATACCGGTACTCCGGCTACCTGCCCGGCGATATCCCAGAGAGCGATCTCGATCGCGCTGACCGCCGAACCCCAAGGCTTGAATGCACCGAGGCGGCGGATCTTCAGCATCACTCGCTCGACGTCCGTCGGGTCTTCGCCCAGAATATAGTCCTTGTAAAACAGGACCATGGGCTTGAGATAAAACTTGGCGGACTCGGCTTCACCGTATCCGGAGACGCCCTGATCCGTGACGATTCGAACTACCGGGTTCCGGCCAACGATTGCGCATCTGAGGTCTGTGATTTTGATTGGCGCATGCCCCTTCCTCCGTTCGGGCAGTGACGGGCCGCCCTTCTCCTGGGCCGAAAGCGACATTGCAGCCGCTACGCCCGAGAGCGATCCGATCAATCCTCTTCGCGTCCAATTAGCCATGAGTTCCTCCCGTCAGAAGATATCTCAAATGAAAAAATGGCTTCCAACGTTATGCGGCCTCAAACCAGTAATGGCCAATCAGTTGCGCTAGCAGTCCGGTAGGGATCGGCCCGAAGGCTGTTTACGGCTTTGCGAAATGTGGGGAGCGATACGCCAAGGTGACTTGGCAGTTCAGCCCGCTTTCCGAGCACGAGCATGAAGCATGGCATATGCCGAGAAGCCAACTAGCAAAAGCCCCCAGGTCGCGGGCTCGGGCGCGGGCTCGGGCGGGCCGACGCTAAAGAACGCTACGCTAGTACCGTCGGCTTCCGAGAGAACAAAGGTTACTCCTGCCGAGCTATCCTCGGCATCGGCTTCGCCCGGCCCCCCGCCGGCGGCTGCGCTCGCATAGACCGAGACCTGAAATACCATCCCGAGCTCAAAGGGCAAACAGCACTGATCGCCCGCATAGCCGAATCCATTTTCGATGAGGTTCGCGCTGTTAGATCCACCGAAGCCGTCGGTCAGAACCCCGATCAATCCGGGGCGCACAGGGCCAGCAGTAGCAAAAAACTCCGTGTCGCTTGCGGTACCACCGGCGCTCCAGGATACATCTGTACCCGCAGTCGCGCCTCCATCCGCTTCAGCGCTTATATTCGATGAGCCCTCGCCGGAGATTATGGCGTCAGCGGCGACAAACCCACTCACAGGCTCAGGCCCTACACCCACAGTAAACGGAATAGAGCAGCTCGAGCCCGATGTTATGGTTTCCGATCCCAATGAGCAACTTACGGAAGTGAACGAGTCCGCGCGCAAAGGACGCAGTCATAATCAGTACCAGCAAGGATTGTCGCATTATGCCACCTTTCTTCCACAGGAAGTGATGCGACGGTACTACCATTCCTGGACTAGGGCAATAAATATTTTTACCAGGCTCAGAAGGTCCTTGATTTCGGATGAGCGCGTAGTCAACGAGCTCTTTCCTCCGAGTCGGGCCTCGCAGGAACACTCGTGATCCACGACTGGGTCGGAACGTTTGCCGGAACCGGCTGAACGCGGAGATAGGTGACGATTTTCCAGATAGCGTTCGACGAAACCATGCCGCCATATGCCGGCATGCCCCGCGGGCGACCGTAGAAGATCGAGTAATACACCTCGCCATCGCCGCCCCCGTAACGCCAGCGTCCGTCCACCAGGCTCGGACCCACCCAGCCAAGTGCGCCACTGCCGTGGCACCCGTCGCAATTCATCGTGCTGAAAAGCTTTTCGCCGTCCTTAATCACTTGAGCATTGCGAGTAAGCGGGTTGCTCAGTTTGCCTGCCGGTGGATCGGATCCACCCGCCCGAAGGTAGGATTCATAGGCGATCGCCGGCGGGATTGCTCGCGTGTCGTCCGCGCGGCGACAACTGAGGAACGAGCCGAAGACAACACTCGTCGCGATGACCAGTTGAACTTTCAGACTCCGAGTCGATAAGGAAGGGAGGGTGCTCATCTCATTTTCTCAGTGACCGCGCACCAATCCACAATTTTCCTGACCATGCTACAAGCCAAAAATCCAGATCATCCCTCCCTGACTCGTATGCCGACCGAGGTCGGGGGCAAAGTCCGCGGGCGGCCGGACATCGGCCGGATCGTCGGAGCGAACGTCACCGGAGAGCAGGAACCAGCCGCCGCCGATCCCGGAAAGGATTGCGACGTACTGCTTGCCATCGGGCCCTATATAAGTGATAGGACAGCCGACGACGCCAGATCCCACTTTGAACTTCCACAGCGGCTTGCCGGTTCTCGTGTCCGCTGCCTTGAACCAGCCGTCGAGCGTGCCGTAGAACACAACGTCACCTGCCGTCGCGACACTGCCGCTCCATACGGGAAACGGTTCTCTGATCTCCCAGATCTTTTTCCCCTGGACGGCATCCCAGGCGATGAAAGCGCCCATATAGCCGCCGGGCCCAGGCTTGTATGGAGTGGTTGCTCCCATGAACGGTGTCGACTTGATGCGCGCCGCAGGCGCCGTAGAGAAATCCATGCAAAGGTTATTGGTAGAGACGTAAAAGAGACCAGTGCGACGAGAGTACGAAGCGGCCGCGACCGGGTAACCCCACCCTCCAGACTGGGACAGATGTCCTGCGTTTTGCCCTTGGATGCGCCGGTTTGCTGGGTGGGCTCCAACACCGGCCGCCCACTTTGCAGATCGATTCGCTTCGCCCAGGTGACCTTTGCATAGGGCTCGGCAACGAGCACCTCGCCAGTCGCACGGTCTATCGTGTAACCGAACCCGTTCCTGTCGAAATGAACCAGCGCGTAACGTTTGCGACCTGAATCGTCAGATCCACCAAGATCATCTCGGCGTTGGCGTCGTAATCCCAGTTGTCGTGCGGAGTGAACTGGTAGGCCCACACCAAAGACCCATCATCCGGTCGCCGGGCGAGCACGCTGCCAGACCACTTGTTATCGCCCTGGCGCTGCTCGGCGTTATAGGGTAGGCGTTTCCGGTGCCGAAGTAAA
>CAVWRP010000022.1:0-245414 GCA_963757345.1 Terriglobia bacterium
GGGTACGAACAGTGCCTGGGGTACGAACAGTGCCTGGGGTACGAACAGTGCCTGGGGTACGAACAGTGCCTGGGGGACCAGCTCGATTGGCGCCCAGAGCATACTCGTCGCCGGCGAGAAGTAGTCGGCAAAACTTGAGCCGGCAGGAGATGGTCCTGCCGGCTTCGAGACCATCTGTTTTACGCGAACACCTCACGAAGGGCGACTTTTGATGGAGTCGTAATCGACCTGCGATTGGCCAGCGACAACGTTAAAGCGAACCCGAATACGCAAAAGCTCCTTCACCACGGCATAACACGGGCCGCCGGCATCGGACAGAGCTACTGTCAGAATGGAAAAGAGCTGAGACGCTAACTGCGCGACTCGTCGATGAACTTGTGTAGCCGGTCAAGGCCGCGTTCGAGTTCGGTCATGGATGTGGCGTAGGAGATGCGAACATGATCATTCGTTCCGAACGCTTCTCCGGGGACTACCGCCACATGCGACTGTTCGAGCAGCGCGGCAGCGAATGCAAGCGAGTTCTTTGTCCGGCCACCCTGTATGCGACCGATATGTTCGGGTAGGCATAAAAGGCACCCTTCGGGGTTCCAATTGTCACGCCCGGGATCTGGCGTAGCCGCTTCACAACGAAGTCACGACGGCGGCGGTATTCGGCCAGCATTTCACCAACAGATTCTTGCGGTCCCGTCATTGCTTCGAGAGCAGCCTTCTGTGCTATCGATGTCGGATTGGAAGTGGAGTGGCTTTGCAGCTTGGTCATGGCGTTAATGATCGGTGCGGGAGCGAGGGCGAACCCGACGCGCCAACCTGTCATGGCGTAGGTTTTGGACAGTGAGCCTGCCACAAGAACTGAATCTTTCGCACCCAAGCCGGCGGCGACTGAAAAGGTCGGCCTTCGTAGACGAAATGGCAATAACATTCATCGGTCATCAAAAAGATGCCGTGCTTGGACGTGAGCTCGAGAATTTTAACGAACTCGGGCTGGGAAATCACCGCACCGCTCGGATTCGAAGGCGAGTTTATGATGATCAGCCGGGTGCGCGGACTGATGTGGCGCTCTAACATTTTGGCCGTGACTTCGAAGCCATTGTGCTCGTCAGTATCGACAAATACACAATGTCCGCCGGCGTAATTCACGACATCCTTGTAAGTCACCCAGTAGGGCACCGGGATGATCACTTCGTCGCCGGGATTGACCAATGCCTGTACCAGGTTGAAGATGGCGTGTTTTCCACCAACGGTGACCAGGCATTCGGAGGGTGCGTAATTGGTGCCGAAATCGAGACAGTGGCGTTCGCAGATAGCGGCGCGAAGCTCGGGTGTTCCACCCGTGTTGGTGTACTTCGTGAAGTTCGCATCAATTGCGGCAATGGCAGCGCGCTTGATATTGGCGGGGGTGGGGAAATCGGGTTCACCCGCTCCAAAATCGACAATGTCGGCGCCTTCGCGGCGAAGACGATCGGCATCGGCGGCGACTTTCATGGTCGAAGAGACACTGATTGAGGAAATACGTTCGGCTATTTCTGCGGTGGCTTGCATGGCTCACTTTCAGGGTACCGTTTTCAGGAAAATTTTGCGCGGAGGCGTTGCAGCACCAGGTCCGGCACAAACTGTGAGACGTCGCCTCCGAGTGTGATGATCTCCTTGATCATCCGCGAGCTGATGAAGGAGTATTCGGCAGTCGACAGCAGGAACACGGTTTCTGTCTGAGCGCGCAGACGGCGGTTGAGGTGCGCCATTTGTAACTCGGACTCGTAATCGGAGACCGCTCGAATCCCACGCAGGATGGCGTCAGCGTTACGGCGGGCTGCATAGTCGACGAGAAGGCCCTCAAAGAAATCAACTTCGACATTTGAATATGAATCCGTTGCCTGACGGATCATTTCGATTCTTTCCGCCACCGGGAACAGAGGCTGCTTTCCCGTATTCGTCAGGACAGCTACTATGAGGTGATCGAACAGCCGGGAGGCACGGGCGATCAGGTCGAGGTGGCCGTTCGTCAGCGGATCAAACGACCCTGGATAGATGGCGACCTTTTCACGGCTGGCACTCTTTTCAGTAGGAGCTGCGGCCACTCTCGGAGTGTAACGGAACGTCGAATGAAAGAACGGGCAAATGGACTTTAAGAGTGTTGTGGACTCCGGCAATCAGGAAATCTTTGACTTGGCTACGCATGCACAAGGGCCGGCAGGCGAGTTGCCGATCACAGCGGAAATGCTGATCAATGAGCCATCCGGCAACCTGTTCGGATGGACCCAGAACGCGGGGATGGGCTGGGAGCCATCGGCGCTCGGAGGGAAACAGATCCTGATTCTGAGCACACATGGTGGCGTACGGGCCGAGGATGGGCGTCCCATTGCGTTGGGTTTTCACACGGGCCATTGGGAGGTTGGGCTGCTGGTGGCGAGGCGGCTCGCGAAGTGAAAAGACTTTCGGGAATCCCTTTTGCGGGGGCGTGCACCGATCCCTGCGACGGCAGGACCCAGGGAACGGCCGGTATGTTCGATTCGTTGCCTTTCCGCAACGACGCAGCAATCGTTCTGCGACGACTCATCCGTTCGCTGCCGACCCGTTCCGGTGTGATTGGCATTGCGACGTGCGACAAAGGGCTCCCCGCAATGCTGATGGCCCTGGCGGGCACGCTCGATTTTCCCTGCGTGCTGGTTCCGGGGGGTGTGGCGCTGCTGCCTGAGCACGGCGAGGACGCCGGGAAGGTCCAGACGATCGGCGCGCGCTTCGCACATCACAAGATTTCGCTCGAAGAAGCAGCTCTAGCGGGCTGCCGGGCGTGCGCATCTCCCGGAGGAGGATGTCAGTTCCTCGGTACGGCGGCCACATCGCAAGTGGTGGCAGAGGCTTTAGGGCTTACTTTGCCTCATGCGGCACTTGCGCCATCCGGCCAGCCTGTCTGGTTAGACATGAGCCGACGTAGTGCACGCGCCCTGATGCGCTTGGTGGGACTCCAGATACGCACACGAGATATCCTTCAGCCCCAGTCCCTTGAGAACGCCATGGTGACGCATGCGGCTTTCGGAGGATCGACCAATCTGCTGTTACATATCCCGGCGATCGCGCATGCGGCCGGATTGCAACGGCCCGCGGTGGGCGATTGGAATCGAGTGAATCGGAGCGTGCCCCGGCTGGTTGACGCGCTGCCTAACGGTCCGAGGAATCATCCGACTGTACAAGTTTTCCTGGCCGGCGGTGTTCCGGAGGTTATGCTGCATTTGCGCCGCGCCGGGTTGCTTTACACCAAAGCAAGAACAGTTTCGGGAGAGACGCTCGATACAGCGCTCGACTGGTGGCAGGATTCAGAGCGGCGTGCGCGCATGCGGCAGCGCTTAATGCAGCTCGACGGTATCGATGCGAACGATGTCATCCTGACGCCCGATGAGGCGCGTACGCGTGGCCTCACATCGACTGTTTGTTTTCCGCACGGCAATCTGGCGCCTGAAGGATCCGTAGTAAAGAGCACATCCATTGATCCATCCGTAGTTGATGCTGATGGCGTTTACAGAAAGCGCGGTCCGGCTCGTATATTTGTGTCCGAGCATGATGCGATTACAGCAATTAAAGCTCAGTCGATTCATGAGGGCGATGTGATCGTCCTGATCTGCCGCGGTCCAATGGGTTCGGGCATGGAAGAAACGTACCAAATCACCTCGGCTTTGAAGTTCCTGCCGTTCGGCAAGCAAGTAGCCGTGATCACGGATGCGCGCTTTAGTGGAGTCTCGACTGGCGCTTGCGTCGGTCACGTTTCGCCTGAAGCCCTAGCGGGAGGACCGGTAGGGAAACTACGCGAAGGAGACGTTATTGAGATTGTGATCGACCGTAACACGCTCGAAGGCCAGGTGAACTTCGTGGGAGAAGATGGCGAGACGTTTTCCTACGAGGAGGGCGAAAAAAGACTCCTCAGACGAGCACTGAGGAAAGACCTACGACCCGATCCCCTTCTTCCGGACGACACAAAGCTCTGGGCTGCTTTGCAACAGGCCAGCGGTGGAATTTGGGGCGGCTGCGTTTATGACAGCGAGGCAATCATTCAAAAGTTGCGCGCGTGATTTCTAATACGGGCTCCAACTCCCGTCAGTCTGTCGCTTCTCTTCCTGTTCTCTCTTCTGGCGCGCCTTTTCCGATTTCGAATCACCGCCCTTGAAATAGAGGTGCACGGTCACGCTGTGCGTGGAGGGATCGGCCGTGTAGTCTGAACTGGTGTCTCCGAGATGGTCGAATAAACCCTGCTCCTGAACGCGTTTGAGAAAGAAATCCGGATAGTCCGGATTGAAGGGATGTCCTTCCTTCTCGCCCCAGAGCTTGGCGATCACGGGCTCGCTGGTTACGTCCAGGCCACGAATATCAAGTTTCTGAAAGTTATAAGCTGCACCCGGCGTCACATTGTAGACAATATTAACGGCCCGTTTGGAGTCGTCGGTCTCGGTTTCCGTGGTCACATTGGCGTCGAGAAATCCTTTGCGACGTAACTTATGGGACAGATCAAGCCGATATTGATCGATCTGCTGGCTGTTAAAGGGCTGACCTGACTTCAACGGAATCGTCGAGCGGATCTCGTCCTCGTCCAGGCCGGTGCCTCGGAAGCGGATCGAGCCGAGCCGGAAGGAAGGTCCATCCTTAATTTCGACCTTCACGATCACGCCCAAATCGGTTTTCGACGGCTCCGTTTCGATCTTGGGGAAGGACACGGCGGCATAACCTTTCGCCGCATAAAGCGGGCGAATGGTCCCTTCGATGATCATCTTGAGACGCATATCCGAAAGAGGTGCACCGATCGCAATCTGGTTTACGGCGCGCAGAATTGTGCCGGTATCAACCGCCTGATTGCCGCTCACCAGGAACTGGGAAATGGTGGGAGTGGGAGCGTCAGGCGTAAAAAGAACTGTCAGCTGCTGAGGATCGTCGTTTGAGATAACGGCCTTTACCTTTTCACCTTTGTCCCCCTTGTCACCGGCGATACAAGATTCAACCGCTGCCTTGTAGCGATTAAGAACGCCTTCGGTGCCGGGGATCTTATCGGCATAAAGGTCTACGTGCTCACGAAGGCACGACCGGATGCTTTCGGCAGGGAGCGCCAGCCTCTCAAACCGCACGGGAAAAAGCTGGGTGTTTTCCGAAATCTCAAATGTCACGTCGTAATAGTTCGAAGCGCCACCTCCCAGGCGGAATTGATAGGCAACGCTGTTAAAGAGCTCAGTAGACTGGAGATGCTGACGCGCCTGTTCGATTTTCGAGCGGTCGACCTTCTCGCCTTCCTTCAAACCGGTTTCTCTAATAATGTCGCCGGCCGAATAAAGGCTATTGCCTTTCACGGTGACGCTGTGCAGCGGTCCGGGGGGAGGTGCTTTTTTGGCGGCGGGTGGCGGCTTTTCGCCAGAATCTGCTTGTTGGGCAATGCTGAGCCCAGAGAGAGACACCAGCGCAGCGGCGCAAAGGATCAGACGCATACCTCTCGCTTCCTTTCTTTAATGATACGAATCCGCCAACCTCCTGGTTAGAGTACGCCGGCCGGCACACCTGAGTTTCGGAAACAATGGAAGGCCCGTCTTCGGAGGGACAATGCCTTACAAATGCAATCGAACGATTCCATTCAAACATTTTGAAAGGAATGCGAGTCGCGCGGCGAAACAGAAAAGGCTTTATAGGAATATAGGAAAGCTGGAGACCACTATGCTGCCGGTCAACTCCTGGCGCAGAACGTGCGTCTAAGTCAGGCTAAGTCAGAACTCGAAATGGCTGTTGCCGCAGATTCGCAGAATGACCTCGCCAAGGCCGATCTTGGCAAGGCACAAGGAGTTCTTGAGAATATCGGAGCAGCAATCGACTCTCTTCACATCGCCCTCGCTCTCAATCCCGGCTTGAACCAGCTCCACTATCAACTTGCAATGCTGCACCGGAAGCAGGGACGTGCCGATCTCACGGATTCCGAGCTGACCGAATTTCAAAAGAACAGGAGAAAGAACCCGTGAAACGAACAGATTCGTCCAAAACTGCGCGATGTCTAAAAGATGCGAAACCCGCGAGATTGTGGACAGGCATGGTGCGTAGCGTAACAAAAGTAGCGATCCTGGCAGGCGTCTTTTATTGGTTCCTTCCTGGCGGATTCAAGCGACAGGCTGAGGTGGTTCTCGCGTCGTCCGACAGCGGCTCAGTTCTCCGACTCGATCCGGCGCTCGATTCCCTGATACCCAAGGGTGCTGAGCCTGAAAAGATCGCAAGCGGATTTCAGTTCATCGAAGGTCCGCTCTGGTTCTCGTCTGGTCATCTTTGGTTTAGTGACGTGATCGGGAATGTTGTCCGGCAGTGGTCTCCCTCCGGAGTTACTGAGATTCTGGGTGCTGGTGGCGGCTACGCAGGCACTGACGCACCAAAGGGCTCCCTGGTGGGCCCCAATGGGATGGCTCACGATGCAAACGGCGCAGTGCTTCTCTGCCAACATGGCAACAGGCGAATTGTCCGTGTGTCGCCCGATCTTAGGATCTCGGCCGTGGTGGACCGTTATCAAGGAAAGCGGCTAAACAGCCCTAACGATTTGGTTTTCAAATCGGATGGCGCTCTGTATTTCACCGATCCTCCGTACGGGCTCACTAAGCAGGACGACGACCCCAAGAAGGAATTGCCTTTTAACGCAGTTTTTCGATTCGCTCATGGCAAGCTTACAACCGTAGTTACGGATCTGACGCGGCCTAATGGAATCGCATTTTCACCGGATGAGAAACAGCTCTTCATTTCTAATTCCGACGAAAAGCATAAAGTCTGGATGGTCTACGACGTTGCCAAAGACGGATCTGCGGGTAAGGGCCGAGTAGTCTTCGACGTGACCGATGAGTCGGCTCCAGGTCTCCCGGATGGGATGAAGATCGACTCGAAGGGTAATTTGTATTGTGCCGGGCCTGGAGGGATCTGGATTTTTACGTCGACAGGAAAGCACTTGGGAACAATCAAGCTTCCCGAAATCGCCGCGAACTGCAATTGGGGAGATGACGGAAAGACACTGTATATCACCGCGAGTACCAGTTTGTATCGCATCAAGTTAGCGGTTGCCGGCGAGCGTGCGCTGTATCGCTGAGCACTTTAAGGACTCAAGATATGAATCGCAGAAATTGTCTTACTTCACTGATCGCCGGCGCCGGAACCCTGGCTCTGTCTCAGACAGGTGTTGCTCGTCCGATACAGCTTCACGTCGATCTTTCCGTAGATCCTGCCAAACAGGATGAGATGCTCCGTATTTTTCATTCAGAGTTTCGGCCCGCCGCCAGTAAGCAGCCAGGATTCAAAGATCTCCAGATGCTAAAACTTCGCTCGACGCTCGCGGGTACCCCTCCGGCGGGATCGAACTATCGGTTTGTCCTGACGTTCGAATCGGAAAAGCAGCGTTTGAAATGGGTCGAGACGCCGATCCACAAAAAACTTTGGCCCAAAATCGAAGCCACCTTGCAGTCAAAAGACTATACGGTCCTGCTGTACGACACAGTCTAAATCGCATATAATCCATAGGCTTTGGGCTTCGTTCAATAGTCTGCATGCCCAACTAGAGAGGCCGGCCATGAAACGTGCAACTACGATTACTAAGGTATGTCGTGTCCCGGGAGAGTTCAGGAGCCGCTCGTCCCTCGGCGTCGCGGATCTGGCGCGCAGGACCAACCTGCTTCCGAGTGATGTTCACCGCATCCTGGGCCAGTTGTCGGAGGCGATCGGATATGAAGCCGGGCGCTCTTCGATGTTCCTCCGCCGGGCGGGAT
The DNA here is from genome assembly GCA_963757345.1 of Terriglobia bacterium. Lineage (GTDB taxonomy): Bacteria > Acidobacteriota > Terriglobia > Bryobacterales > Bryobacteraceae > Bog-105. The sequence goes on from CAVWRP010000022.1 coordinate 7,755, forward strand.
GAAAGTTCACGATTTCAGATGAGGACACATGGATATCTTTCGTAGAGTCGTTTCGAGAAGACGCCTGGTAAGTGCGGGGGGTGCAGTGACCGGGGCCGGGCTGCTTGGGCTGGCGCCAGTCCGGGAAGCGGAATCGCGATCTGCAGGCCGTCAGGCTGGCGGCGAAACTCGGGCGCTTGCCCTGATCGGGGATCGATACCACAATGCGGACTACATACGGGTTGCCCTGGACCGGGTGTTCAACCAGCTCCAAATCCCGATCGACTACACCATCCATTACGACCAGCTCTCCAGCGACCTCTTGAAGCCCTATCGGTTGTTTCTTTGCTTACGCGATGGCATGATCTGGCCGAACGGCTATCTGGGACCCGATGCATATGAGGCCTACGAAGCAAATCTCGAGAACGACCACGCGTTCGCAAAGCCGAGCCCGCAGATGTGGATCAAGGAAGAACAGGGTGCGGCCCTCAAAGAGTTTGTCAACGCGGGCGGAGGATTTTACGCCCTTCACAATTGCAGCCACATCTCCTTGAGTTCGAAGAACTATCGAGAGGTCATGGGGGGCGCCTACGTCGGTCATCCTCCCTTGCGTCCCTTCCAAGTTCGCTCCGTCAACGATCATCCGATCACCAAAGGCATGAAGCCTTTCATGGTAAATGACGAACAGCACTACGTCGATTACGACAAGGACAAGGCCCACATCATTTTAGAAGCGGAAAACATTGACGGTCTCGGTTACGAAGCTCTCGGTACAAAATCGGTTTCCGGCTGGGCTTACGAATTTGGCAATGGAAGAGTTGTCTTTACCGCGGTTGGCCATACCATCCATGCCCTTTGGGCGCCGGAATATCTGGAAGTGCAAAAACGCGCCGTCCAGTGGCTCCTAAAGAAGCCTTGAAAAGCTCAGAACGAGGCGCAGAAAACGGCCGTTTTCTGCGCCGGTGCGAACCCGTCATAAACGTCTGAAGTGCCTGTAAAATAAGGGTCCGATGCTACACTTGAGACGAAAATGAATTATGACGTAGTAGTAATCGGGAGCGGTCCCGGTGGCTATTCTGCGGCCGTAAGGGCCGGTCAGTATGGACTAAAGACCGCCCTCGTCGAACGGCAGGCGAGACTCGGCGGAACGTGCCTCCTTGTCGGATGTATTCCAACAAAATCGTTACTCCATACCGCGGATGTCTGGGATTATTTCAAAAATCCGGCAGCACAGGGGATTGACGCCAAAGATGCGCAGTTAAATTACCCGCGAGTCCTCGAAAGAAAAAATAAGATCGTGACTAAGCACTCGAAAGGCATCGAGATGCTAATGCGAAAGAACAAAGTTGAAGTCATTAAGGGCGACGCGCGGCTGCTTGGAGGCGGCCGTATGGAAGTGGCCGGTGCGGAAGGGAAGCGGACGATCGAGGCGAAAAGCATTATTTTGGCGACCGGATCCGAAGCCCGCATGCTCCCCGGTTTGCAGCCGGATCAAAATTTGATTCTCACGAACGTAGAGATCCTCGAGACGCCGGCCGTCCCGAAAACAATTGGAATTATTGGCGCTGGGGCTGTGGGTGTAGAATTCGCGTCAATTTTCAATCGCTTCGGCTCGAAAGTAACGGTTATTGAAATGTTGCCGCGGGTAGTTCCGGTGGAAGACGAGGAAATTTCAAAGGAGCTCGAAAAGCACTTTAAGAAAACCGGGATCCGGGTAGAGGCAGGCGCAAAAGCGGAAAACATCCGCAAGAACGCGAATAGTGTCAGCCTGACGGTGACGCTTGCCAACGGCAATAAAGAGGAGATGGAGTTCGATAAGCTGCTGGTTGCCGTGGGCCGCAAGCCGAACACAGAGGGTATTGGACTGGAAAATACCAAGGCGGAGCTGGACCGGGGATTTGTGAAGGTTGATGCCTTTCAGCGGACCGGTGAGCCGGGGCTCTACGCGATCGGCGACATTGTTGCGGGCACGCCCCAGTTGGCGCACGTGGCGTCGGCGGAAGGAATGGTTGCGGTGGGAACGATTGCCGGTAAGCCGGTCCGGCCGATTAACCGCAACCGCATTCCGGGGGCGACGTATACCGATCCGGGTATCGGCAGTGTCGGTTTGACAGAGGCGCAGGCGCGGGCACAGGGATTCAAAGTCAAAGTGGGCAAGTTTCCCTTTGTAGGGAACAGCAAAGCCACCATACTCGACAAACACGAAGGGTTTGTCAAAGTGATCGCGGAGGAGACCTTTGGCGAGATCCTGGGCGTGCACATCATCGGCCCTGAAGCGTTCGAACTGATTTCTGAGGCCGTTACCGCCATGGAAGCCGAGGCGACAGTGGAGACCATGATGTCCACCATCCACGCTCATCCAACCATTTACGAAGCTATTGGCGAGGCGTTTAACAACGTTTACGGCCTGGCGATCAACATCTAGGGAAGCAACTCAGCTTTTCATAGCATGAGAAGACTCGAAGTGTTCGACCTTGGCCGCATGAGGTATGCAGAAGCCCTCGAGGTTCAGCAGGATCTGGTCGAGCAGCGAAAGCACGGGCGCGGTTCCGATGCGCTTCTCCTTGTGGAGCATCCCCATGTGATCACTATGGGCCGGAATGGCCGGGAAGGAAATGTGCTGGCGAGCGACCGGGTACTGGCGCGAAGCGGTATCGAATATTTCGAGACCGATCGGGGCGGCGACGTGACCTACCATGGGCCCGGGCAGCTTGTGGGTTATCCAATCCTTGACTTGCGAGAATGGAAGCGCGATGTACATGCTTACTTTCACGGAGTAGAGCAGGCATTGATTGAGGCGCTCAAAGCTCTGGGGGTCAACGCGACGCGCATCCCGCAGCGCGGTTACGAGGGTGTTTGGGTGAACGGAGCAAAGATAGCAGCGATCGGGATTCACATCAGCCGCTGGATCACTTCGCACGGCTTCGCGTTGAATGTGGAGACGGACCTGAGCTACTTCAAGTACATTGTTCCTTGCGGCTTGACCAGCCCGGTCTGCTCACTTCGCTCGCTCGGCCTAACGGCAGAACGGCAGATCGTTGCGAACGCGACGGTGGCTTCGTTCGCGCAGATTTTTGGTTATGCAGAGGTGGTGTCCAGATCGTCGGGCGACCTCCGGAGTGTTTCTCGAACGGAACTGAGGGCCGGCGAGCTTCGCTTGACTGGTTGCTAGAGAAGAGGCAGGAGATTCGATGACAGATGTCGTAATGCCCCAGATGGGCGAAAGTATTACCGAAGGCACGCTGACGCGCTGGCTCAAGAAGCCGGGAGAAAAGATCGAACGCGATGAGCCTTTGTTCGAAATTTCGACTGACAAAGTCGATACGGAGATCCCTTCCCCGGTGGCAGGTGTATTGAGCGAGGTTCTGGTGCAGGAGGGGACAACGGTCGCGATCAATGCAGTGGTCGCACGCATCGGAGACGGCGCCTCTGCGGCAGCTCCGGCCCCGGCGCAGCAAAGCCAGCCCCAACCGGTTCCCGCAAAAGAGGAAGCAAAGCCTTCGGCGACAGATGTCGGGCCGTCCGCGCGTGCAGCGGATGCTTCAACTGTGCAAGCGCCTACTGCGCACCCGATTCCGGTATCTTCCTCGGCAGGGCCGTATCCTGTCGAACCGCCTCCTGCAGCGCCGGCGCCGCCTTCTCCAACGTCTCAGCCTGACGGCACGGAGGATCAGGGACCACTTTCTCCACTCGTCCGCAAAATGTCGCGCGAGTACAACATTGATCTGAGCCAGGTAAAGGGCACGGGTGCGGGCGGGCGCATCACGAAGCAGGATCTCGAGGCTCATATGTCGTCGCAAGCTGCACGCACGTATGCGGCACCGCAACCCACGGCCCCACAACCGCCTCCGCCGGCAGCGAAAGCCCAGGCGCCTGCGGCACCCCTTCCGCTTGCAGAATCCGCAAAGATCCGCACCGAACCGATGAGCACCATGCGGCAAAAGATCGCCGAGCACATGGTCATGAGCAAGCGCACTTCGGCTCATGTCACGACAGTGCATCGGGTCGACATGACAGCCGTTGCCCGGATGCGCGAAAAGTCAAAGTCGGAGTTTCAAGCGCGAAACGGCTTCTCGCTTACTTTCTTGCCTTTTGTAACTGCCGCGGCGGCAGAAGCGATACGCGCCTTCCCCATCTTCAATGCTTCAATCGATGGCAAGAACATTGTTTACTATCGCGATATCAATGTCGGTATTGCAGTAGCACTCGAAGGCGGGCTGATTGTCCCGGTCATCCGGAATGCCGACGAGAAAAATGTTGCCGGACTACAGCGCTCGATTGTGGACCTGGCGACACGGGCACGCTCACGGCAGCTCAAGCCGGATGAAGTGCAGGGCGGAACATTTTCGATTACGAATTTCGGCAGTTTCGGCAGCATTTTCGCCACTCCGGTGATTAATCAGCCGCAAGTTGCAATTTTGGGTGTCGGCGCAGTCGAGAAGGTTCCGGCGGTAGTGGATGGAGACGCGATCGCCATACGTTCGCAGGCCCACTTGGCTCTCACCTTCGATCACCGGCTGATAGACGGCGCACTGGCGGATCAGTTTTGCCAGAAAGTCAAAGCAATACTCGAGGGATGGTCGACAACTGTACTGTAGGAAATTTGTAGAAGTGCCTGAAAGGCAAGCTTCGCGGCCGGGGTTGATTTTTAGCACCCGCAGTATGTGTGTTCGCGACGCATTGCCTTGCGCCGCAACTATTTGCCGCTAAACAAGTGTACACCACCTCAAGAGGTGTGGGGTATGCATTTTTCTATTGACGAAACCTTTACGCAGGTTTAAGATTCCTTTTGGCTATTGAACTTTAACTGATTTCAAAATTCGAGAAAAGGGGTCCACGAATGACCTTTCAGGTTGGCGAGAAAGTGGTCTATCCGAATCACGGCGTTGGCACCGTCGAAAACATCAGTTCCAGAGCGTTTGGCACTCAGCAGGAGAGGTTTTATTTGCTGCGTCTGGCCGCGAGCAGCATGACGGTCATGGTGCCTTTTTCTCACGTGGGCGACCTCGGTCTGCGTAAGGTCACCAAGTGCAGTGAAATCAACCGGGTTTTGACTTATTTGTCGGCCGGTCGATCCTGTTGCGCTCAGGATTGGAAAGACCGCTTCAAAGAAAACTCAGACCGAATGAAGGGCGGCAGTTTGCTCGAAATCGCCGAAGTTTTCAAGGCGCTCGTGACACTTCAGATGTCGAAACCGTTGTCGTTTCGCGAGAAAAAGATGCTTGAGCGCGCCCGATGCATGCTGATTCTCGAAACATCTGTGGCGAAGTCCGTAAGCGAACCGGAGGCGATCAACCTGATCGCTAAGGCGCTGGGCAAGTGCAACTTGCTCATGCCAGCGGCGCTGTAGACGCGCGCTGCGGCTATACTAAGTCTTGTTTGGATCTCCTGATGGCGCTATCGTCTAACGGTTAGGACGGAGCCCTCTCAAGGCTTAAATAGGGGTTCGATTCCCCTTAGCGCTACCAATTTTTCAAAGGCTCAGATGGCTCCGTGCGTATCCGCCGTTCCGGATGATCGCTCATTTCCCAGAGCAACAAGCATAACCGACACTCAGGCTCTTCGCACGAAATCATCAGGCGCAAACAGGCGAACGAGGACAGCCGCGATTACCACTCCGGCAATAATGGCAGCCACGCACTCAGCAATTACGTACCAAGCTTCGTGACTCAAGCTGTAGACCCCGTAAGCCAGAAGCGAAAGAGCAAGCACGCCATACGAAAAAATCATGTAACTGAGGGTGGTGCGCATCAGGCTTCGCCTTCTTCTTTCGCTTTGCCATGGGTCAGGAACGATCACCTTAGGGCTTGGGTTTATCATTCAGCGCTTGAGCGATGGCCGCTTCGAGTTCCGCTGCTCGGAATGGCTTGGCTACGCGCGGATGCAACAGCGCCTGCGGCTGTTCTCCGAGGCCCGCAAGATGTGCGGTGAGAAACAACACCGGAACGTCGCGGCCGGCCCGGATCTGGGTAGCGGCTTGCACCCCGTCCATTGGCCCTTCGAGGCGCACGTCCATCAGGACAAGGTCGGGGTTCAATTCGGCGGCCTTTGCAACGGCTTCTTCCCCGGACACTGCCGAGCCGACGACCGAATGACCCATCAGCCGTAACCGGTGTTGCAGGTCGAGCTGCACGATGCTCTCGTCTTCCACGATAAGGATTCGCGCCTTCATGGATTTGCTGAAGTCTGGTCGCGGTCTTTCTCTGGAAAAGCCACCGTCATTCTCACGCCCTCAGTTCGCTGAACCCGAAAACTGCCGCGCAATTGCTTGGCCAGGACCGATACCAGCTGAAGTCCTAACGATGTGCCCTCCTCAAGGTCGAAGTCTTCCGGCAAGCCGACTCCATCATCTGAAACTTCCAGCAGGCACTGGTTCTCCTGGCAGTTTAGCGCTATCCGGATGGAGCCTCGCTTCGCCTGCGGGAAGCCATGTTTTAGAGAATTGGTCAGCAATTCGTTCACAATCAGGCCGCAGGGTATGGCCTCTGAAAGCGCTAAGTCCACATTGGAAGAGATGCTCACTCCTATTCGACTCGACGCCACACCATAGAAGGAAAACAGATGTTGCGTCAGGCGATGAAGGTAAGTGTCAAAGTCGACGTGAGCCAAGTCTCGAGAGCGGAAAAGAAGCTCGTGTATATCTCCGATCGAGCGAACACGATTGCAGGCTTCTTCGAACAACTGCCGGACCGCCTCATCCTCCACGGCGTAAGACTGAAGGGCGAGCAAACTCGTAATAACCTGCAGATTGTTCTTGACCCGATGATGAATTTCTTTAAGGAGAACCTCCTTTTCGTTGAGAGATGCTTTCAGCTGCTCGTCCGATCGTCGACGGTCGGTTTCATCGCGCATCACTTTCGCAAACCCACGAAGGCGACCTACGTCATCGCGCATGGCCGTCATCACACCGCTGCACCAGAAGCGGGTGCCGTCCTTTCGCAGGTGCCATCTTTCATCACTCGACCGCCCGGATGTCGTCGCAACCTGCATCTCACGTTGCGGTATCCCGGCTGCGACATCTTCGGGTACAAAGATTCGGATAACGGGCTGACCGATAACTTCTTCCGCCGTGTAGCCCAGCAATCGTTCTGCCCCGGAGTTCCACGTCGTGATGCGTCCTTCGGTATTCGTCTGGAAAAGTGCGTAATCGCGAACGTTGTTCACGAGTAGCCGGAACCGCTCCTCGCTTTCCCGCAGTAGTTGCTCGGCCTGCTTGCGCTCGGTGATATCAACACAAGCGCCCGCCATATAGGCTGGTTGCCCTTGCTCGTCGCGCACTACCTCTCCCTGGTCTATGAACCAGCGCTCGATACCATCAGGCCGGACTACACGAAATTCCGTATCAAGGTGGACGCCTTCCTGCCTGGTTCGCTCGAAGGCAGCTTTGACTCTGGATCGGTCCTCAGGATGGAGAATCGAGTAAAAGTCTTCGATCTTTTCTGGCGCCTCCTCCGGGCGAAGACCAAAGAGCTGACGCAAATTCTCGTCCAGAGTATCGCCATCCGTGCGGAGATCCCAGTGCCAGGTTCCCATTCGGGCCGCATGCAGTGCTATCCGTAACCGCTCCTCGCTCTGACGGAGCGCCTCCTGCATTTTCTTCCGCTCCGTCGAGTCCCGAGTAATCTTCGCAAAACCCGTGACTATCCCGGTATCATCGCGAATAGCTGTCAGGGTTCCCTCCGCCCAATAGTGCTCGCCATTTTGCCGGACCAACCAACGCGTGTCGTCGGCGGACCCGTCCCGCCGAGCTTCCTCCAATTCGCTAAGAGGAACGTCTCGATCGCGGTCCTCCGCCGTAAAAAGCAATCCGTATGACCGTCCCATGATCTGTTGCGGCGCGTAGCCGTTGATCCGTTCGGCGCCCCGGTTCCAGCTATTCACGTTTCCTGTCACATCCAGGGTGAAGATTGCATAATCGGTCACACCTGCAACCATAAGACGGAACTGCTCTTCGGCTTCGCGGCTTGCGGTCTCCCTTCTATCTCCGTCCCGTTCACGCTTTTTCTCTTGTTCATGCTTGAACAAAGCCAGCTGAATCACCGCCGCTAGCTCGCCGGACTTGGCCGGTTTCATGACATAGGCCAGCGGCTCGGTATGTTGTGCCCGATCGAGTAGGTGCCGGTCCGAGTAAGCAGTCAGGTAAACGACGGGAATTCCGAGGGGTTGCAGGCGCTGGGCGGCAGAAATGCCATCCATTTGACCCGAGAGGACGATGTCCATCACCACGAGATCGGGAAAGCGTTCCCCACCCTCGGAGATTGCTTCTTCGCCCGAGTGCGCTACCGCAACGACATCGTAGCCCTGAGCGATCAGGGTTTGCCGTAATTCCTCGGCGATTACCGCCTCGTCTTCAACAATCAAGATCCGTTTCTTGGGCATTCCGCTCTCCTCGTTGCCCTTTGTTCAAGCGGGTGGGGTGAGCCGGGGCTACCGACTGACAACGGATCCAGAGCCGATTTCTTGGCGCTGCCTCTACGTCCTGCCTATCTCTTAGTATCGGTCAATTGCCGGCGTATGTCTTCTCAAGGCAAGGAACATGCCGTCTTGACTGCTTTGACGAAAAGCTCGAAGCTTGAAGGCTTGGTGATGTAGTCCAGAGCGCCCTCCTTCAAGGCGTCGGTTCTGTCTTTTGCCGCCGAAGAAGTACTGAAAATCACGACAGGAATCGCGCTAAGAGACTCGCTTGCTTTCAGGTCCGACAGGACCTCGAGGCCGCTCTTTTTTGGCAAGTTCAAGTCGAGGAGAATCAGGTCGGGTTTCAGCGTCTGCTGGTCCGTATCGCCACCGCGCAACAGCGTGAGCGCTTCCACTCCATCATGAGCCCGAAAAAGCCGGATATGGGGCGCCTGCTCATCCAGGACGATCCTGACCAACAGGAATGCGGCATCGTCATCCTCTATGTACAACACGATGCGCACCGCCATGCCCGTTCGACTAGAACAAGAAGCAAACCGTGTCCAACGATTCCGTGCTCCGGCAATGATTACGTACTTTCACTGGCGATGCGGGTAGTTTACAGCTATCATTAGGTGTGGCCAGAGAGAGAATCCTTATCGTTGAAGATGAGGCAATTACAGCGCTGCACCTGGGGCAGCAGCTTAGCCACCTTGGTTACCAGATCAGCGCATCGGTAACCTCAGGGGAAGAAGCGGTGCGACTGGCTCAGGAACTAAGTCCGAATCTAGTTGTTATGGATGTTAAATTGGCTGGTCGCATGGATGGTGTCGAAGCTTCCAGGCGTATCCAGGAGAAGATCGATGTGCCGGTTATCTATCTAACGGCCTATCCCGACGTTTTCCTGCAAGCTCCTTCCCGGATGCAACAACCCGGGATTTGTATTTCGAAGCCATTCTCGGCACCTGACTTACAGGGCATAATCGAGATAGCCCTTCGCGGCTAAGACTATCAGCCAAGGCTTGTCGAAGCTCGTTGCCAGGCCAGATCTCGCGGGCAGGCTAGCTAGAGCTCCTCTTTTGCCAAGAATAGCGAAGTCTCTGAGGTGGTTTTGCATGACGCGGCATCGTCGCGAGTCTTAATCCGCGATTGTCGAATGACCGGAGAACTCAACACCCGACGCCGCTCATGGAGACGCCGGATATCTCCAGGTGTGAAGAAAAATTGACCCCTGCGGCGCGCCTTCAATACGGAGGTCAGGAGCACGGCTCGCATAAGGCCGTCGCACGTTTGGCCGGATCCCAGCAAACTATGACCGATTTCATGCGCCAACGTGTGCGCTAAGACGACCGTAATCGGCAAGGCTTCTCGGCTCGTAACCTGAGTCGGCGGAGGGCTTTGGTTGGGAAGGACAGGGATCAATGTGCGGGAACTGAAGCGGCACCTCGGAAGCGAGGCGCTCGGGCAAGACTATGAAGCCGAGACGCAGCGCGTTGGTCAAGGGCGCCATAGGCATGATGCCAAGGCTCTTTGCCGCGTAGCTTTCTCCGAACGGATTAAAAACTAAATTTGACAGCTACTTGGACAATGCGCGGGGCGGCGGCGCTGACAACGTTTCCGAAAGTGAAGCTGCCCCAGCGTTCCATTTGTCGAAAGAGGGCCAAAAAATTGAGTGTGATTGAAGGCGTTGAAAGCTTCCAGGCGAAACAAGACGGCCATGGATTCGGTGAGAGTCACTCTCTTGCTGAGAGCCATGTCGAAGTTTGCCGAGCCCGGTCCATAGAAAAAACGCCGCTGGCTGTTCCCAGGAGTACCTAACGGCTGCGCACTGAAGCCTTCGGGATTGAAGTAGGGGCGACCATTTCGCGGATTCGAATTCAGGTTTAAGGGGCCGCCGCTGTATTGTGGTTCGTCAATGCTTGCATTGTTGATGCCGTTCGGGTGGTGCCCAGCAATGAATTGTCGGTGTTATTGATCAAGGTAAGCCACTGCTGAAATGGCTGATGCCCGAGATGGTCCAGTCCTTGGTCCACCGATTGGAGGTGCGAAGCAGAAGATCAATAGGCAGCCGATATTCGTAACTCACCACCACATTATGTTTGATATCAAAAGAGCTTACAGCGTAGCTAAGGGCGTAGTTCAGCGGGTTGATGGCCTCCCCCAGATTGGAAGAGTGATCGAGCGACTTGCTGTAGGTATAGGACGCTAAAATCTGAAGGCGGCCACTGGTATGGCGCATGCTCAGTTGCATCGCGTTGTATTCGAGTTGCCAGTGCTGGCTTGGTTGGCGTTGCTCCCGAAGTTTGGCCCCAGCGGGCTGCGAGTGCCATTCACAACCTGGCCCGAGGCTCTTGTATAGGTTGTGTCTTCACCGAATGGACCGCATGTCACGCTGCCGGGAGTAATCTGGCTCGGCTGGCTCAAACTTAAATACAAGGCTGGATTACCAGGATTGTTTTCTGTCAGGTCTAACTGATGATGCCCTGCATTACCTACATAACTTGCGCCCAGAAATCCGGACCAGAATTCGGTTCCGGAATGTACGGCAAGAGGTTTTGTGCGGGAGTGGACCAGGCTTACTGGGGAATGACAGCATTCGGAAAAACGCACTGCGCGTTGCTGGTGCAGCCGGACTTGTAGTAACTCTCGCCGGACAAGATCGGATCACCCAAACGTTGCGATAACAGGTTGGCCAGGTTTGGAACAATCGATGTTCCCATATTCACGTCTTCTTCGGCGTCGCTGCCGTTGACGATGAAAGCGTTGGCGAACTCTCGTTGGCCGTTGATGGAGATTGTACCGGGATTCAAATCGCGGAAGGAGAGAAGGTGCTCGCGCCGACGTCTTGCACGGTATTTGCGTTGATGGAGGTGGCGGGTGCGACTCCCGGCTGCAACGAAAGCAGGTCGGTGAAGGCGCGGCCGTTCAACGGACGGCCGTCATTTCGCGCCCCGAAATGACTTCACCCATTTGAGTATTGGTGGTCTCGATGTGGACGGCGCTGTCGGTGACGGTGACGGTTTCGCTCTGCTGACCAGGTTGCAGACTTACATCAATCACCAGCGCGCTATTTGCATCCACGATGACGTACGTGCGTTTGTACGTTCGAAGGCCCGGATAGGTAACAAAAAGAGAATAATGACCAATCGGAGGCACGGGAAAGGCGTATTTACCGTCAGAACCGGTTTCCGTTGCTTCAGTCAGAAAGGTCGCATCATTACTGACGATTGTGACGTTTGACGTTCTCACAACTCCCCACTCGCATCCGCCACTTGGCCTTCAATGCGGCCATCCGTTGTTGCGGCTAAAGTAATTGCTGACAGCAGCAAGCCAACACTAATTGGTTTTAGAATCCACCCAAACACAGGTATCCCTCTGGCTCCGCGACTGCAGAGTCTCCTTACCCTTTTGGAAATTTCATTGCGAGCAGAAGTCCATGCGAAGCAATGGCGCCATGGCTGGACTTCCGTTACCCGAAAGCTCTTCGCAGTCAATATAGGACCGGATGGTCTGGTATAACATTATTTCCCTCAAATGGGGATGAGAGGGCTGTGAGGTGACGAAAGTCGGGGCTGAATGGCGCTGATGAGACGGCACAAGGCGACCGAACTCACCTAGTAGGTTGATACGAACTGATGAGCTTCTTTCCGGGCGGGCGCGCACTCTTTGTTGTCTACTACCAGGTTGTCTACTACCAGACCTCTGGTAACTTCCTCGTAATGAATAAAGTTTGGATGCTGGGACATTCTCCTACAGAAATCGTGAGCCAAAGTAGAACACCCTGCCTCGCTTCGTGTGAGAGAACGACGTGAAATGGGAACACCATGAAGAAACGGCAATTTAACCAACAGCCAGTCAACCAGCCGGCTTTGGCGACAACTCCTAGTGCGACCCCCGTCAATTCTGCTGCTGCGATTCCTGGCCCTGTCGCCGGAACTCGACTTACTGAGGATTATGTTCGCCGGGTTGGAGCTGTTGCGTACCTTTGGGGCTGGCCGATGGTGAACATGCACAATCGCAAGTTGATTCTGTCCAAGCTGCCCGAGCCCGGTCTGATGGGCGGTATCGTGCCGGTGGCTCCGATGAATCAGCTCTCAATGGTGCACGACTACATCGATCCGGGTGAGCGTTTGGTCGCCTGCCCGAACCAGGACGTGGTCTACGGCTTCGGCTTGTTCTCGCTCGACCAGGAGCCCGTTGTGGTGCAGGTGCCTGACTTTGGCGACAGGTTCTGGGTCTATCAAGTCGTCGACCAGCGCACTGATTCCTTCGTTCAACTCGGAAAGATGTACGGCACCAAGCCCGGTTTTTATCTCCTCACCGGGCCTGACTGGAAGGGAGCGGTACCTAGCGGCATCACCGGAGTCTTTCCCTCAAAGACCAATCTCGGTGCTGTCATACCCCGCGTCTTCATGGACGATACCGCTGCCGATCGTCAGGCGATTCAACCCTTATTGACAGAAATTCTCATGTATCCGCTCAGCAGGTTCACTGGCCACGCCCAGACCAAAGACTGGTCCAAGGTTCCCAACTTCCCCAACACCTCCACTGGTGAGGAAGAGACCAAATGGGTGCAGCCTGAGAGCTTCTTCGATGAGCTTGGAGCGATCCTCAAAGAGGTTCCACCGCTACCGGGCGAAGAGTCCCTTTACGCCAATATGCAAAGTGTCCTCGATGCAGCTTCGAAAGATCCGAAGCTGCATGCAGGTCTGGTCGCCTCTGCCATCGATGCTGACAAGAATCTCATCACACCACTCTTTCAGTTCCACAATAGTGGCCTTCCCTTGCCCCACAACTGGACCACCATCAACAACGGCGCAGCATTCGGGACCGACTATTACAGCCGAGCAGCCGTGGCCAAATCCAACATCTTCGTTAACTCAGTCCGTGAGACCAAGTATTTTTATCAGGACTCTGACGGCGACGGGCAACAATTAAACGGGAGTCATGCCTACACCGTGACTTTCGCCAGCGGTCAACTTCCACCCGTCAAGGGATTCTGGTCGCTTACTTTGTACAACAAACACCATTTCTTCTCCCCCAACGAGATCAAGCGGTATTCCGTCGGTACCAAGAACAAAACCCTCGCCGTCGCCGACGGCGGCTCGCTCACCATCTACGTGCAAGCCACCCCACCCGAAGGCGACAAAAGCGCTAACTGGCTTCCCGCGCCTGAGGAGAACTTCGTTCTGTACATCCGGGCCTATTGGCCCGAGGAGAGCGTACTGAACGGAACCTGGAGCCCGCCGGTCGTCACGAGAGTGAAATAGGAGAATCTGATGAGGAAAAGCGCCCAGCAACCCCGTTCCGACGAACACGACACAGCGAAAAGCGCGCCATCGATCCTCTCCAGACGTTCGAGCAGGTCCGTTATTTTTTCTTGAAGGCAGCACCCACAATCAATCACTGGACGGCCGCGTCCGTATCATCGCGTTCTCCTCCGAGAAAGAATTTCGACCGTACCGATTTAATGCGGGTGCATTTGCTTACTACCAGCAAAGTCATGAACGCGACTACATCGTGATGCAAGATATCGCACCCGATCATAGCCAAGCAGCCGTTCATGAATACACACATCTGGTCGTTCAGCACCTCAAGCTCGAGTTGCCGATATGGCTAAACGAAGGCATGGCTGGCGGCCATCGCGCATGGATCATCGCCTTCGGAAGCTTTCGGGACGGTTGACCAGGTCGGCGAAGATGTCCGGAAGTACGTGCGGCAAACAATCGTTAAGGCCGCTGTATTCGATTGCGCCTTGGCGAAGACCGATCTCGACCCGCAGATTGCAGATGTATCTCCTTTCGACTTAGAGCTCGCTTTCGCAGAACTTCTGTCTACCAATCCAAAGACCGCCGGCATGTGAATAACCTCTCCGATCCGGCTGCCTTTCTTATTCACTTCCTGCCGGAATCCTTATTCACATCCCCGGAATCTTTATGCAGAATTTATCGGAATGCTCCATTCACATCGCCCGGAATCCGCAGTGGGAATCATCTTGTCGACGCTTGCCCCAGTGAGCGGACGCCGTCACGAGGAACACCAGGGTGAGTGCTGTTCGAAGATCTGTGCCGATAGGCTGAAATATAGTGATACCTGCCCGGCCCATCAGCAGGAAAACAATGACGATGAGGACGATAAGCGGCGCCATACACTTTAGGTTCTCTTAAAATGATGAGTAGCAAAGTGTACCGGAAAGATGGATAGCGGCGCGGTTCCACTGATTACCTGTCCTGCCAGTGCGTTTTGAATCCGCCCTCCCAGGATGCACAGAGCTTAGAGATGAGATACAGAATTGCAAAGAGCAAGTCCGTACAAGATATGTTTAGCAATGAATACTAAATATAAATACGCCGGAGCCCTGCCTATCGGCAAGAGGATTGCCTATCCGGGCGTGTTGCTGGATGCGAGATACTGCCGAGATGTCATCATGATCGAATCTTCTGATTTTCGAACCGCAAGAATGCCGCTCAGCCACGGAGCCGGCCACATACCCGTACTCGGATTTGGCACTCTGATTCCCGATGCAGCCGCGACGATAAGTGCTACCAGAGACGCGCTGGAAGCTGGATTTCGACACTTCGATTGTGCGGAACGATACCGGAACGAGCATGAGGTAGGCGAGGCGTTGCAGGCTGGACTCGCCGCCAGAGGGATTGCGCGTGAAGACATCTTTGTTACCACAAAGTTGTGGAACACCAATCATCGGCCCGAGCGCGTCGAACCGGCTTTCGGGGCGAGTCTGGACAGACTCGGCCTTAACTATCTGGATCTCTATCTCATTCACACTCCATTTGCCTTTCAACCGGGCGACGAGCAGGATCCGCGGGATCAAAATGGCAATATCCTTTATGACCGCGGCGTGACTTTGCTCGAGACCTGGGGGGCGATGGAGAGTCTCGTGGACAGTGGCAGATGCCGGGCCATCGGACTGTCTGATATCAGCTTGAACGAACTGTTGCCCATTTATGAATCTGCTAGGATCAAGCCGGCTGTGGTCCAAGTGGAAGCACATCCGTATCTGCCGGAAACGGAGCTTCTGGAATTCTGCAAGGAGAAGGACGTTGTCTTTTTGGCTTTCGCGCCGTTGGGGCACGGAATAAGGCCGGGACCGCTCCAAGATCCAGTCATTTCGGCAATTGCCGCACGAGTTGGTAAGACGCCAGCACAGGTGCTGTTGGCTTGGGCGGTGCAGCGTGGCACGGCTTTGCTTACCACTCCGAGGACTGCGGCCCGCGCGCTGGAGAATCTCAACGTCTCCGCCCTTCCGGTAGACGCGCTCGACGAAATCAATCGAATTCAAGCTAGACAGAGGTTCAATGAAGTAGTGAAGACCGGCAGCCCGGGTTTCATTCCACAAGGCAAATGATCATGAAAGCCAAACTGTACCTGGAGGCAGTCCATGCAAGAAGAACAAATACGGGAAGCGCTGAATAAGCACTGGCACGCATCGGCAACCGGCGATGCAAACGCCGAACACGATATTTACGATGACGATGCCGTTTGTGATTATCCTCAGTCAGGTGAACGGATCCTGGGGCGAAGCAATTTGCAGGCCTTGCGGAGTCATCATCCAGGCAAGCCGTCGGGCTTCAACGTCAAGCGGATTCTCGGAAAAGGTGATCTCTGGATCACCGAATACACAATCATCTATCAGGGGCGGCCAGCATCCACATACACAGTGAGTATTATGCAATTCCACAACGGTAAGGTTGTGCACGAGACACAGTATTTCGCGGATCCCTTCGAGGCGCCGGCCTGGCGGAGCCAATGGGTTCAGCGGATCGCGTAACGTCGCATTGAGGCGAGATTGAACCCTGTCGGCGACTAAACTTTCCTGCTTTGCTGAAGGCCCTCGGTAGTTATGGCGGCTACGCGAGAGATCCTTCTCCCGCCTGGGACTATTCAAACGCTGGCCGAAAGGTAACAATGCTCTCTATCTGCCCTCTCGGCTAACCGAGCAAGTGTCTTACTCAGTCCGTAGCGCGACTGCCGGATCGATACGCATGGCACGGCGGCCAGGCAATATGCAGGCTATAAGAGCAGTTACCAATAGGAGCGCGGCTACCGTAACATAGGTGAAAACGTCAAAGGGCTTGATGCCGAACAGCAGCGTCTCAAGATAGCGCGACAACCACCATGCGCCGAGTGCGCCGAGCAGCATGCCTACAAGAGCCGGTCGCATGCCTTGGCTGAGAACTATACCGAGAATGTCGGCACGGCTAGCGCCCAAGGCTACGCGCAGGCCGATCTCAGCAGTGCGGCGGTTCATGGTGTAAGCAAGGACACCGTAGATGCCGATAATGGCCAGGAGGAGTGCAAGACCGCCGAACGCAGTCAGGAGAATGACGTTGAACCGCTGAGGCGAGAGAGAACGGTGAACCACTTCTGCGAACGAGCGAACGTCGGCCAGAGGAAGATTGGGGTCGAGCCTGGCTGCGATGGCGCGCACGGTGGACACGACGGCGAGCGGGTTGCCGCGCGTGTGTAGAACGAACTCCGAAACGAGAGCGTTCCGGCCGTATGGAAGATAGACAGTGAGAGTGGGAGCGGAGGCAGGACCGCGTTCGCGGCTGTCGGCCACGACGCCGATCACTTCTGCATCCAAATTGCCCTGCCCCTTCCAGAGAGCGACACGTTTGCCGACGGCGTCTGCATTGGCAAAGAGCAATTTGGACAAACGCTGACTGATCACGACACGGCGGGGCGGGGCGGGTTGGCCGCGCTCAGCCCACACTGGCTTATCACGCTCATCGAAAGTTCTACCGCGGAGCAGTGGGAGGCCGATCGCCTGGAAGTAACCGGGCGAAACGATGCGCCATCCGGCCCAAGGTGGTGGTCCTTGATCGCCGCTATTGTTAGCGGAAACACCGGTGATACCCATGCCCGTATCCGGTCCCTCTACCGGCCGGCTGCTGACGGCACCGGCTGCCATCACCTGCGGAACGGTAGAAAAACGCTGAAAGAAGCGATCCAAAAACTGCTTTCCGACGCCGTTTTGATAATACGACTCAGGCATGCTTACTGAGAAAATAAGGCGGCTTTCGGTCTGGAAGCCATGGTTGACGTGCATGAGTTCGGTAAAGCTGCGTATGAGCAGACCGGAGCCTACCAGCAGGAGAAAGGAAATTGCAACCTCGGCGGTTACCAGAAGTGCTCGCAAACGACCTTGTCCGCGGCTGCCGGTTTGGTGATCGCCATCGCGCATGGCATTCGCCGTGCCACTCGCGAGAGCTTGCAATGCAGGCGCAAGTCCGGAGAGCATACCGGTCAGAATGGCAATCAACACTGAGAACCCGAGCACCCATGGATTGAGGCTCGCAGCGGCCAGACGCGGGATTCCTTGGACCTCCGTTGCCTGGAATCCGCGCAGGGTGCCGTAAGCCAATGCCAAGCCGAGCAACGTGCCGAAGATGCTCAGGAAAAGCGATTCCATCATCATGAAGCGAATCAAGCGTGTCCGCCCCGCGCCGAGAGCGATGCGAACGGCGATCTCCCGCTGTCGACTGGTGCCGCGTGCCAGCAACAAGTTGGCGATGTTCAGGCAGGCAATTAGGAGAAGAAAGCTGACGGCGCCGAGAAGAACCCAGAGCGCTCGACGCGCGTTGTCGCTGGCTACCCAACTGCTTGCGGGTAAGAGCGAAAATCCGATACCTTTGTCCGCCGCAGGATAGGCTTTGTCAAGCGTAGCGGCGAGCCGTTTCAAATCCGCTTGAGCGGCTTGCAGGGGCACACCGGGCGCGAGCCGGCCGATCACGGAGAATTCCCAACTTCCGCGCTCAGCATCTGCGCGATAGCCGAACGGCTGATAGACCTGATCGTCAATCCAAGGTTCACCGGGCGGGAGAACACCCACGACGATACAGGCCCGATCATTCAGGCGCAGGGTTTTGCCAACGATGTTCGGATCAGCGCCAAAGCGGCTTCGCCAAAATTTATTGCCGAGAATCACGACCCGGTTGTTAAAGCCATTTCGATCATCACTGTAGGAAAAGTCTCGGCCCAACACGGGAGATACACCCAGAGTGCGAAAAAAACCGGCGGTGACTGATCGGTCGGTGACCTTCTCCGCTGGGCCGTCGCCAGTAAGGTTGGCTTCGTCATAGTGGAAAGCCGCGACTTCTTTAAACGAATGGTTCTGCGCGCGGACGTCCCAGAAATTGGCCTCGGCAAAGGCGGCCACATCAATGCCACGGCTCAGGCGCGACTCTTTCAGCTCAACCAGGCGGCCGGGGTCACGAAAGGGCAGAGGCTGAACAAGGGCTGCGTAGAAGATGCTGAAGACGACAGTGCTTGCCCCGATGCCAAGAGCGAGCATCGTAGTGCAAAGAATGCTCAGGTCTTTGTTGCGACTCAGGCCGCGCAATGATTGGCGCAGTTCTGAGGAGAATGTCTCAATTGCGACGCCGAGGCGAACCTCGCGAACGTTTTCCTTGATTTGCTCCAGGCCTTCCATTTCGAGTCGAGCAGCGCGTAGCGCTGTGGTTGGATCGATTCCGGCGCGCGACTTCTCGTCTGCGAGCATTGTTTGATAGGAATGGAGTTCCCGGGTGAGATCGTCCTCAACAATTTGTTTGCGCGTCAGGTTGCGCCATAGCGTCTTCAGCCAGTGCCACATGTGATTTCCCGCTCCTTCTGTCAGGACATTTCGAGGGCGCTCGCCATCGCCGACGAGATGCGCGCCCATTGATCGGTCTCTTGTTTGAGCTGGCGAGTTCCAGTTTTGGTGAGCCGGTAAAACTTGGCTCGGCGAGTGTTCTCCGATTCGCCCCAACTGGAACTCAGCCAGCCTGCCTCCTCCATGCGATGCAGTGCTGGAAAAAGGGATCCGGGCTTCACCTGGAAGGTGTTGCCAGTCACTTGGGCGATACGCCGGGAAACGCCGAGTCCGTGGAGTGGTTCGAGCGCAAGGACTTTCAGGATGAGCACGTCAAGGGTGCCCTGCAAGAGTGCGGTATTTTCCGGCGCAGGCGTCTTCATATAGATATTCTATTCATGCAGATATTCTATACGAAGAGATGCGGAGGTGGCCAGCGTGTTTTTGGGAAATGACTTGGTTTGCGTTCCCACGCCGCTTGATCCAAGTCTTCTAGATCGGCTGCGCGTGGGTCCACTCACTTCTCATCTAGACGCCTATTTAAAGCGTATTGAGCAGGCAGGCTTTTTGCCCTCGTCTGTTCCGATCGCGTGGGACGGGGGCTTATTCCTGATCAGCCTCCTTGCTTGGTCCCTGCGTAACGTTGCCGATGACAAACGATTGAGATGAAACGCTGTCGACAACGACTTTACGGAGTATCTTTCCGGGATTTAAGACGATCTTAAGGTAAGGGGCAGAAGCTTTCGGTATGCAAGGTCATTCCGATATCAACCCTGAATCTATCCGCTTCAGCAATGCCGCGGATAGAGCGACAACGTCGACCTCGCGCTTGTCGGAACGGGCTTTAACCCGGCCCGCCACCTTTGATTGGGGGCTGCTTGGCTTGCGTATCTGGTTCGGATTGAGCCTGTTCCTAAAGCATGGATGGGAAAAGCCCACCAACTTCGCTCAAATGGCACATCACTTTCCAAATTCGCTGCATGTTGGGCCGGTTCCCGGTCTGCTGTTCGCGTTGATATCTGACGCGATCTGCTCAATTCTCGTCATGTTAGGTTTGGCGACTCGCTGGGCAGCGTTGTGGAGCTTCGTCAACATCTTCATCGCATGGAGCTTCGTCCATCACTTCCAGTTATTCGGCAAGGGAGCAGACCACGGAGAAGCAATTGTCCTCTATCTCGGCGGCTTCCTAGCTCTCCTGATTATGGGGCCGGGTCGTTTCAGCCTTGATCGCAAGCTGCGGATCGGCAACTTCGGGGGATCCTGCTTTGGTGGTGATAGCCGATGAGTTCGTCCCGTAATTACCTATTCCCTCGTCGGAAGAGGTGGCTATTTTGCGGCCACGTTTCCGTCATCGTAGGTGACCTACTATGAGCGATTTGTTGAAAAGTAATGATCCTGCTCTTTCCCGGCGAGAGTTCCTGACGACTGCGGCTGGTGCCGGCGGTGCGATGCTGCTCGGGCCGGCATGGCTGAAGGGGGCGGCCGATGGAGTTGATCCGCGCGTTGCGCAGGTCATGGCCCGAACCATTGGCGTCGATATGCACAACCATGTCTATCCAGCGGGGACGGAACCGCATCCGCAGCATGGTCAGTCGCAGCGACAAGAGGAGCAACCGCAAGCGCCCACGCTCTCGCTGGCAGACGAACTGAAACGGTCTGGCCTTACCGCCGTTTGTGCGAGCTTACGTGCTGGATTTCGCGAAAAACGACAAGCCGGGCGATGCGCGAGACAACTTCCTTCGGTGGCTCACGGCGATCGACGCGCAGTTGGAAAAGGGACACATTCGCCGCGCGCTGAACCTCAAAGACCTGCAGGCCGCGCACGACCATGGTCCACCAACGATCGTCCAGACGGTAGAAGGCGCACACTTCATTGAGGGGCACCTGGACAGAGTGAAAGAGGTCTACAAACGTGGTCTGCGGGATCTTCAACTGCTTCACGAGCGAGACGACATGGTGTCGCCGTTGGGCGATGCGAACACAGCCCCTGCTCACCTTGGTGGTTTGACGGCTTTTGGCGCAGAGGTCGTGAAGGAGTGCAACCGATTGGGGATCGTGGTGGATCTCGCTCACGCCAGTCACGAGACGGTGCTGGGCGCGTTGAAGGTGGCCACGCAGCCGCTAATTGTGTCACACACGAGCCTCCACAGCCGAACAGGCGGAAACCCCAGGATGGCGGAAATGATGAAGCCACGGCTTATCAGCAAAGAACACGCAAAGGTCGTGGCCGACGCCGGCGGTGTGATCGGCGTGTGGACTCACCTGGCCGACTCGCTGAAAGATCTCGTGGAAAGCATCAAGGCGATGGTGGACGCGGTGGGCATCGACCACGTCGGTATCGGCAGCGACACAGATCTGCTCTCCTCGCGTATTGGCCAGGGCACCAACTCGGCCTGGCCAAGCCTGACTGGAGGATTTTTCCACGCCGTTGCCGGCGAGATGCTGCTCCAGGGCTTTACGCCAGACGATATCGGCAAGGTCGGCGGCGGAAACTTCAGCCGCGTCTTTGGGAAGGTTACGGCGGGCCACGCTTAAGCGGCACAGAAGTCAGTGGAGCTGCATCCGGGTTTGACGTCATGATCCACGACGGAACTGCGACGCCGCGTATGGATGATTGTCAAATGGAAGGCTCTGATCGCATTAGTCAGCGGGTTGAATGGATACGTGCGGTAAATGCCGCAAATCCTGTGAGTAAAGACGGAAATCCAACAACAATTTCAGGAGACCTTGATGGTTAATAGCGGATGCAGAGTCGTGGGGCGACTGGCTCGAGGCGTTTCTCAGAGGTAGCCGTTTTCGACACGCGCCTTTATATCCGAGTACGCCATCTCGATTAGCCTGCCGAGGGCTGTGGCGTTTGTGGCCGACTCCGGTCTCAGTTTCACATGGCGCATGAACTTGCAGGTGCCTTGCAACAAGCGTCCCGGATCCGGCAGTGCTGCGCCGTGAAAGAATCCCACGTTTACGTGCGAAGTGAATACATTGACGTAGCCGAAGGGCGCGTCTCCCGGACATGCAACCGGACAGCCATCATCCAAGAGTTCCCGGACTTCGTCCCCGCATTTTCGCATCACCTCAAACCAGTGATGCGCGATGGCTCCCAATTCACCTGCATGCTCGTTCATCCACGCTCGATGGTGGGATCCCGCTCGACAGCGCCGTTGAATCGCAGCAATTCCGTTCTCATCGTCATTCCACTTTCGGCTCTCGAGACCTACGATTACGTACTACTCTTGCACGAGGAACGAAAGAGATAGGTCCGGCGGCTGACACTAGTTCGGGCTTTCGAGTAGCGGTGATTACTGGCGAAATTGGACAAACAGAGGTTTGTTAATGATTGGCTGAAGTTTGGAAGAGGAGGGCGGCGTAAGTGAGACGATAGGCGGCGCGGGCATTGGCTTCGTCGATCGCTGCTTGGGTTTGGCTGAGTTGAGCCTGGCTTAATTCGACAATCGAGCTCAGACCGAGATTGTAGCGGGTCTGGGCTAGCGAAAGGGCGGAGTTGGCTTGGCTGAGCAGTTCGGTAGTAACGTCAACACGCTGACGAGCTGCGGCTGCAGTGTGCCAGGCGATGCGAACGTCGCGTGCAATGCGGTTGCGGAGATCGCGGGTGCGTGCGGATTCTATGCGGGCCTGTGCTTCGGCTTCGGCGGCTTGCGCGTGAAAGCGAAACCCATTGAAAACAGGAACACTGATGTTCACACCCACCGCGCCGTACCAATTATCAATGAAATACTGAGTGGAACCGAGCGGCGTGTAACCGACTACGCCGAGTGCGCTTACCGTGGGCAGGATCTGGCGTTTTTGTGCCGTGGCGAATTTGTTATCCGCATCCGTCGTGAGCTGAAGTGCATGCAGGTCGGGACGATTTTGCAGTGCCGTTAGGGTAGCCTCGTCGGGATTCGGCGGCAGCGTGGGTAACGGCCCGGCATCTTCGACCAGGTGATAGTTGGCAGCCTTTTCGTTTCCCAGGACCGCGGTTAGTGTCGCCTGCGCATCCTCAAAGTTGCTTCGAGCGTCCACTTGCAAGAGCCTGGCTTGGGATAGATAGACCTGGCTGAAGTTGAGGTCGAGTTCGGACTTAAGTTTAGAAGATGTTAAGGCCTTCACCTGATCAACGAGAGCCTGGCGAGTTTTCACGGTTTGAGTGGCGACTTCCAGCGTGGCTTGCGCCTGCAGCGTCTGATAGAAAGCCTGATCGGCGGCGAGGATTATGTCTTCGGCAGTGGCCTCTGCGTCGGCTTGTCGAGCCTTTTCGCGCAGACGTTCAGAAGCGACTAGATTGCGGGTGCGGCCGAAATCGGTGATGAGCTGATTGACCTGCACTCCCATGCCCGCATGCCCCAGCAAACGAGAGGCGGTGAGAGCTCCGGAGGAAAGGCGGCTGCCCTGATTGGCTTCCACTGCGCTGAGGTTGCCATTCACGTTCGGCAATTCGCCGGAGCGGGCTTCCCGGGCGACTTGCCCCTGCAACTCGGTGAGGAGTTGAGAGACTTTGACCCGAGGATTGTTGGCGAGCGCCAGGCGCTCGGCTCCCTGACGAGTGAGATTCGGTTGTTGGGGGAAGGCGCAAGCCGCCCACAAGAACAAGAGCAGCCGCTTCATGCTTCTTTTCCTCGATAGAGGAGCAGATAAGCAGAGGGCACCAGGAATACCGTGATGAGGCCGGAGACGGAAAGTCCGCCGAGAATGGCGCGGGCGAGTGGGGCGTACTGTTCACTACCCGGCTCGAGTGCCAGCGCCATTGGTATGAGGCCAAGAATCGTCGCCAGGGTGGTCATCAGGATGGGACGGAGGCGCACTCGGCAGGCTTCGGCAAGAGCTTCTTCGAGAGGCCTGCCGGCTACGCGCAAGGAGCTGACGAATTCAACGATAAGAATGCTATCGGAGACCGCGATCCCGGTCATCATGACGATTCCCATGAGCGACATGACGTTCAGCGTGGTGTGAGTGACGAGGAGGAAGACGAGCACCCCGGAGAGTCCAGGCGGAATGGCGAGCAGGATGATGAAGGGGTCGGAGAACGAGGCAAACTGCGCCATCAGGATGAGATAGACGAGTACAACGGCGAGGATGAGACCAACACCAAAGCTTGAAAACGACTGCTGCATATCGCGGACTGAACCGGCGACGGTGGCGCGAATTCCGTGCGGCTTAACTGTTTTCGCGAGCAGTCGATCAACGGATGCATTGAGCCCGCTAAGGTCCTCACTTTTCGGTGTGACATAAATATCGAAAACACGACGGAGCTGATAGTGGTCGACTTCGGTGGGTGTATCGATAGGATGCAAATCAACGACGGATTCGAGCGGCGTGGTGTGCTTTCCGTCCGGCGAACGCAGCGGAATCTGGCGAAAGTCGTTCATGGTGCGGATCTGGTGCTCCGGATATTGCACGGTGAGCATGTAGCTGTTGCCGGACTCAGGATCAATCCAGAAGCTGGGGGCAATCATTGCGTCGGAGGTGAGCGCGGTAATAACGTTATCGACCACGTTCTCGGGCGTGATGCCTAAGAGGCTAGCGTTTTCGCGATTGATATTGAGCTCGAGACCGGGATAGTCGAGGTCTTGCGGAACGAGGACGTCGCTGACTCCGGTGAGGCTTCTGAGCTTATTGCCTAGCTGTTGAGCGAGGGCGTAGGCTTTGCTCAGGTCGTTGCCGCTGACTTGGATGTCGATCGGAGCGGGCTTGCCCTGGTTTACGACGGAATCGACCAGACCGCCGGCCTGGAAGAAGGCGGAGACATCAGGGAAGTCGACGGCCAAGCGTCGCCTGACGCGCTCCATGTAATCGTAGCTGCCAATTTTGTGTTCTTCCTTGAGGCTGACCTGTATGAAAGCAGTGTGCATGCCGGAGTTCGAGGTGTAGATGGCCGACAGATCAGGCGTGACACCGATATTGGAGACGATCATGTTCAGGTCTTCCGGGAGGACAATGTGGCGAATGGTGTCTTCGAGGCGGGCGATGTACTGGTTGGTGACTTCGATGCGAGTCCCCGCGGGGACCTTGACGTTGACGACGAACTGGCCGGGATCGGTGCGCGGAAAAAAGGACTTGCCGAGCAGGGGATAGAGAGTGAAGCTTAGCAGTACGAAAAGGCTGAAACTGCCTACGACTATGCGGGGGTAGCGAAGGCAGCGATGAATAGCGCGATCATATGCCGACTGCAGCTTTGCGAAGAGATTATTGAAGCCGTTAACGATGCGATTGAATAAACAACGTTTCTTATGCTCCTCGCCGTGATGGATGCGGATGAACTTTGCGCAGAAGAGCGGCACTACCGTCATGGCTACCAGGTAGGAAGCAGCGAGCGCGAGGACTACGGCGAGCGCAAGTGCAGTGAACAGAAACTTACTGACGCCGAAAAGCAAAACGACAGGGAAGAAGACGATGGATGTGCTGACAGTAGCAGCCAAGACGGCCAATTGCACTTCCTTGCCACCCCTTTCGGCAGCGGTGAGCTGGTCTTCGCCCATTTCCATGTGGCGGAACACGTTTTCGAGCACGACAACCGAGTTATCGATCAGACGTGAGAGCGCGAGAGCCAAGCCGCCAAGAACCATGGTGTTAATCGAGCTGCCGACAAAGTTCAAGCCGAGAAACGTAGCTAAACACGAGATGGGAATAGAGAGAAGGACAGCTATGGTGGCTCGGACGTTGCCAAGGAAAAGCAGAATCATGAGCGCGGTAAGGCAGAGACCGAGGGTGCCTTCGTTGATGACGTTTTTGACCGCGATTTTCACGAAGATGGACTGATCGAAAACGACGTCGGTTTTGAGGACGTTCGGAATGTCGAGCAAGTGCTGAACGGCTGCTTTAATGCCATCAACGATGGTGATGGTGTTGGAGTTGCCGCCTTGCTTGAGGATGGGGATATACACGGATTCCTGGCCGTCCACGCGAACCACATTCGTTTGCAACTGGCCAGCGTCTTTGGCTTCGCCGATGTCGCTCACAAGAACATTGGCCCGGTTCACGGAGCGGAGGGGAACGTCGTTGATCCGATCGACGATCGGCACCTGGCTATTCGCATAAATGTTGTAATCCTTGGTGCCTACACGAACGTCCCCGGCGGGGAGGATGAGATTGGATTCGTTGATCGAGTGGACCACGTCCGTCACGCTCATGTTGTGGGCTTCGAGCTTGAGAGGATCGACGTAGACCATGATCTGCCGATAGCGGCCGCCATAGGGCTGGGGCACCGATGCGCCGGGCACGTTGGCGACCTGGTTGCGGACGGTGAACTGAGCGAGGTCTTTCAGTTGGGTCTCATTCAAGCCTTGCCCTTTCAGCGTTATGAGACAGACGGGCAGGTTGGAGGCATCGAACTTCAACACTACCGGTGGCAGGGTTCCGGGCGGCAAGCGACGCAGATTCGCCATCGCGAGATTCGAGATATTGCTGACCGCGGAATCAGCATTGACTCCGGGCTGGAAATAGATCTTGATGAGGCTCACGCCGGTTATGGAGCGGGACTCAATATGGTCGATACCGGAACCGAGGGTAAAGAAGCGCTCGTAGCTGTTGGTAATGTTGGATTCGATCTGCTGCGGCGGCATGCCGGCGTAAAAGGTAGCCACGACAACGACCGGGATTTTGACCTCCGGGAAGAGGTCGACGGGCATACGGACCACCGCGGTGACGCCCACCACCACAACGATGAGGGAAAGCATCAACACGAAGAACGGGTAGCGAAGAGAGAAAGACGACATTACGGATTGACTTCGGCTGCGGGCTGCGGGCGCACATGCTGGCCGGGTTGGTAACTGCTTTGGCCGGAGACGATGGTGAAGTCTCCGCGGCTGACGCCGGAAAGGATTTCAATGCGGTTATCGCCTTCGATCCCCGTGACAACGGGACGGTTCTCCACTCGATCGCCGCTACTCACAATCAGCAGATGGGCCTTTTCGCCGTCGCGAATGACCGCTTGCGCTGGAACATTCAAAGCGGAGCCGCGCTGCTCGAGATAAATTTCGGTTTCGGCGAACATACCGGGGGTCAGCGTGAGTTCGGGGTTGGGGACGTCGACTTCCGCGGTCATGGTGCGCGTGTTCATGTCAAGAGCCCGAGCGAAACGTACGATCTTTCCGCTCCAGGAGCGTTTGAGAGCGGCGACGTTGACGCGCACTTGAGAGCCGGGTTTGATGAAGGCAACGTCAGATTCCGGAACAGGCATGCGGAGACGGAGCAGATCACTTTGCGCGACTCGAACTACGGGCATGGATTGCGTATTGGAGGCGGTGCCTGCCTGGATGAGAGAACCAACGTCGGCGTAGCGCATGGTAACCACGCCATTGAAGGGAGCAGTGACTATCGAATAGTCTGAAAGAGCCTGGACCCGGAGGTTGTCGGCATTGGCTACACCGAGTTGTTGCCGCGCGGTTTCGACTCCGGCCTTGGCTACTTCAATTTGCGCTTCGGAGTTCTGATCTTTGGCACGGGCGTCGTCGAGTTCCTGTTGCGCGACCAAGCCGGGACGTTGGTCGGCGGCCTGCTGAAGTCGAGTGTAGGCGGCGTGAAGGGCAGCATGAGTCGATTCGGCACGCGTGACTTCGCTCTTAGCGCGGTTGATTTCGGATTCGGTGTGGCGAACTTCAGCCTTGGCGCCCGCGAGTTGGGCATCGAGCTCAGGCACCTCCAAGACGGCGAGAGTTTGGCCGGCATGGACTCGGTCCCCAATATCGACGTTGATGCGCCGAATGTAACCGGACACTTTGGCGTGGAGGTCGACGTCCTGATAAGGGATAAACTGGCCGGCAACTCGAAGACGCCTGGCGATGGAGCTGCGCGCGACCGGGACTATGGCGGCAGCGGGGAGCGTGTCGGCTTTCGAGGAAGCCTCTGGCGCAAGCTGGTTTGAACAGCCGGCAAGGAGCAACAGGGAAAGCAACGGAACGAATTGTTTTGACACGTGGGTCAAACAGCTTCAGTGTGCGGCCTGCAGGGTGATTTCGAAATACTGCCGCGAGGGGAGATTGGGCCGCGTCAATACGGTAAAAGCTAGTGGATTATGCCTTTCCGGACGGCGTAAAGGATTAGTTCGGGGATGCTGTGGAGATTCAGCTTGGCCATCAGGTTGCTGCGATGGGTGTCGACGGTGTGCGGGCTGAGATTCAGCAGCGTCGCGATCTCCTTGGTGGATTTGAGTTCGGCCACAATCTGAAGCAATTCGCGTTCGCGCGCTGTCAGGCTGTCGTAGGGGTCGAGCAGTCCGCGCTGGCGGACCTGGCGGACATAGTCATCGGCCAGGACTCGACTAACAGCGGGACTGAAAAAGGCTTTGCCAGCGGAAAGTGCACGGACGGCGCTGACCAAATCGGATTCGGCGGAATCCTTCAAGAGATAGCCGCGCGCACCCGCTTTGAGGGCGCGCAGGACATAGGCCTCATCGGAGTGCATGCTGAGAATGAGCACGGCTGTGCTCTCATTCTTGGCGGTGATGCGCGATGCGGCCTCAATCCCGTTTAACGAAGGCATTGCGATGTCGAGAATGGCGATGTCAGGATGGAGCGAATCGGCGAGCGTGATGGCTTCGCGGCCGTCGCTTCCTTCCCCTACGACGGCGAAGTCCGGTTCCCGCTCAAGCAGAAGACGCAGGCCTTTGCGCAGGATGGTATGGTCGTCGGCTAGGATGATGCGTACAGGCATGGGTCAGGCGGGGATATGTATCAGCAGTGTAGTTCCACGGCCGGCTTCGGAATCGATTTGAAGAGTTCCGTTCCGCTGGCGAACGCGTTCTTCCATGCCAAGGATACCGAGACCCTTTTCGGGTGGGGCGAAGCCTCGGCCGTTGTCTTCGATTTGCAGAATGAGCGTGCGGTCCAGGTCTCGGGAGAGGCGGATATGGACGGTGCTGGCACGGGCGTGGCGAATCACATTGCTGAGAGCTTCCTGGACGATCCGGTAGATGCAGATCTTATTTTCTTCCGTGACATCGTCTTCAGAGAGTGCACCGGTAGTGACCTGAACGGAGATGTTGGCCGTACGGCTGACTTCCCGAGCTTGCCACTGTAAGGCAGGAACAAGGCCAAGATCGTCGAGCATGGAGGGCCGAAGCAGCAGAGACAAGTTGCGAACGGAAGCAACCGTGCGTTCGGCAAGATGCCGCAGGTCGTCGAGTTGGGAGAGGGTTGCGTCGTGCTGTACGCGCGACAGGGTGGCCGCGACGTTGCCGATGCCGAGAAGAAGTCCGGAAACGGACTGACCCACTTCATCGTGCAGTTCGCGGGCGATAGCGCGGCGTTCGGACTCCTGGACCTGTACGAGACGCGAGGACAGATCCTGGAGTTCATGCAGTTGTTGTTGAGCAAGCAGTTCGAGACGCAGGAGGCGGCGAGCGGTGAAGGCGGCAAGGAACGCGCCTGCCAACAGAGAACCGGCGGTGAAGACGACCAGGTTGCGGTCGAACCGATTGAAAAGATCGGTGACCTGTCGGCTGCCGCCTTCGAGCTGGTGCGCGTTGCCCAGGCTGAGCTGATCCGCTAATTGGACGATCAAAGCGCGTTCCGGCAGGAGAACATCTTTCATGAACGGAATACCAAGCGTCACGCGTTGTCTTGGCGTCCAGGCAAGTGTCGGCTGCAATTGCTCGAAGTAGCGATGGCGCTGGGCTGCAAACCCGTTGAAGGCGGCACGTTGATCAGGGCTGAGCAAGCGGGCGTACTCCATACAACTGGATTCGATGCGATCGCGAGTGTCGCGGAATGCAAGGCGGTGCAGTTCGGCTTGTTTGGGATCGGTTTCGAGGAGCAAGTCGCGAACGTGAGTGCCGGACATGTAGAGGTCGGCTCGGATTTGCTGGAGAATGCGGTCGCGCCGCAGGTAATTGGTACGGATGTGTTCGTTGCGAGTGCCGATAGCCTTGACCGTAGACAGACCGTAAAGGCCGGCGAAGCCGAGCAGGCAAAGCAGACCGCCGAAACCAAGCCAAAGCAGCCAACTGGATTTTGTATTCCGGCTTGTCATGGGCGTAGCTACCCGATCGTACTGGGCGCGGATACTGCCGGAACGGGATGGTCCCGGGGAGAGTTGGGCAGTAAGCTTTCCGTATTCGCGTACTTCTTGTCCATCATCATCCGATTGTCCGGCAAGCTCTGCGCTCCATTTTGGATCGGGAAGCGGATTTCGAACTTACGGGAGAGGCAGTCTCTGGCTTAGAGGCTGTGCAACTCGTGCGTTTTCGCTTGCCGGACGTGGCGGTAGTGGATCTGCAATTGACGGCTCCTTCGGGTTTGGAGACGGCAAGAGCCATCCGGGCAGTGTGTCTGCAGGCGAGGATTGTATTTGTCAGTTTAGTGACGGCCAAGGAGTATATGGAGGAAATAACCAAGGCGGGCGCTTACGGGTTTGTAGTCTACGAGCGGGCGCAGACGGATTTGGTGCGGACGATTCGGTCGGCCTCTTGACTGGCCAAAGCAAGCAAAGTGGCAAATCAGCGACATCGAGGCAGTCGGCAAGTCTTAGGTTGCAAATAGATCATGTAAGCGGCTACCGGTGAGTAATCGTGGCCGCTCACCGGTCCTTACGTGTTCACCAGGCTCGTGACGTATTCCATGGGGCAGCCAAACCCTTCGACCTTCACACCCAGGCGTCGCAGTGCGTCGATTGCCAGCATCCGCCTGTAGGCATTGAAAGTAATGACGTGTGCGAACATACCGCCAAAGGTGAAGGTCTCTGGCGGTTCGCACAGCGCATCGACAAACGTGTCGTCCCAAGCACCTCGATTGCGCACCTCTGTGAGTACTCGATGGAACTTAGCGTCCGCTCTCTCGAGGCGTGCCAGCATGGCAGAGGGAGTTCGGTCGGACGGCGGGGCATTGTCCAGTGCGGGCAGGCTGCCGCCGGTAAGCGCTGCCGCCCAGGCTTCCTTGGTCTGTACCATCCGGTCCAGAATCTGGCGTATAGTCTGGTCCGGCCCATTCCA
Organism: Terriglobia bacterium; assembly: GCA_963757345.1. GTDB lineage: Bacteria > Acidobacteriota > Terriglobia > Bryobacterales > Bryobacteraceae > Bog-105. The sequence continues at coordinate 38,645 of CAVWRP010000022.1, forward strand.
TGGGAAGAAGACCTCCACCTGGTTTTTCAACGGGCGGTCGAGTTGTTCATCGTTCAGCGTCGCCGCCAGATCCAGAAGACGCCGGGTATGCCAGGACTCCTGGCCGGAGAAGATATCAAATAGGTCCATGAATTGACCAACTCCTTTCGTGTCGTCCCTACCAGAATGGTGATGAATTCCATTCGTTGCGTGCAGGTGAGTGGATGTCGCTCCCATACGCCGATATAGGCTCGGTGAAACTCGAAATGCCTTCCGAAACGCCCTGGTGAACGCTTCGAGCGATCGATAATTTGCGTTAAGACTGATGTCTGTCACCGAGAGTTGGGTACAAGACAATTGCCATGCTGCTCTTTCCAATAACAGCCTCCGGCGCATGGCAACCGGCGTCTCCTCGATCATCGCCCGGAACACTCTATAAAACTGCGTCCGGCTTTGATACGCGTGGCGGGCGAGGCCGTTTGCGTCCTGCTCCTGGTCGAGCGACTCAAGAACCACTCCGCACAGCCGCTGCACTTCGTCCACGCAAGGAAAATATCATTTCAAGGTCCACGCTCGCCTGATCGGGAGTCCCAAAATTCCGGGTTTTCGGTGGGGGCTGATGATCGGGTTCCGACGCTCATTCACGACGGCTGTCGGTCTGCCGGCGGTCAACCAATCGCGCCGAAACGGCGCAGGATAGATCTACGCTGCGAACTTTGGGGGAGTTGCTCCCCTTTTATGGAGCACTCTGCAAAAGTAGACGAACACCTTCCTCGCTGGTGTTTCGCTCCGAGACGATTCCGAATGCTTCGTCAAATCGTGTTCGCCGCATATTCTGTAGGAGCTGTTCCAATGAACCATGCCATAGACGATTTTCAGATCGTTGTCCGCCAGATTAACCTCGCCCGCTCAGATCTGCCGATGAAAGTCTCTAAATGAAGGCACCCTCTCGCGTTGGCTTATCGGTTTGCCCGCTGATCCCAGCAAAAGGAAAACCGTGGCGTAGAAGGTATGCAACACTTAACACATTAAGAAGAATCTCGCACGTTGATCCTCATCCGGCCGTTGCTCGAAATACTGCTCGAGGCAAGTCCATTCGCCTAGGTCGTTGGCAACCACGAAATTCGCAGGGGCCAGATCGAAGTAGCGGTCGTTCACAAAAGCAGTTTGCCAGTCCACGAGCCATACGCGTTGGCCGTCGAACAGGACGTTTTCCGGCCTCAGGTCGCTGTGGCATGACACCATATCCGAATCGAGACGGCGGGTAAGTGGCGCACATTTGTTCGCGAACAAAGCCAATTCCGAGTTTGCCCACGCGGTCCAACCTGCCGTATTGCGGAAAGCCTGCTCCCCGGCTTACCCGATCCTGCCAATTCTTTGCCTGATCCTGTCACACTATCCTTTTTCTGCAATCGCCGCGAGATTAGGAGCTACCCTCAAGATGGAGAGCGACTTCGATGCCGAGTGAAGCGAAAAGCGTTGTATCTCCTGATTCGATCGTTCTCGAATGAGAACCTCACTCGCCAAGCGGATCCATTCCATCACCGCCAAAGCCGGCGAGCACGCAACCGCAATTCCCGAGCTTGTCCTCTATCACCGCGCTACACCCACACCCTGTTACCGCGCGTCGTATGAGCCCAGTCTCAGCGTCTTTGTTCAGGGACGAAAGCGCATCATTCTCGGCGGCACGTGTATCTGTGCGACCCCTCATCGTTTCTGGTTTCGTCCATCGACGAGCCGGCTCAGAGCCAGATCGTGGAGGCCTCTGACAAAACGCCGCTACTCGTGATGTTTATCCGCTTCGACATGCCTACCGTGCGAGAAGTGCTCAGCCGCAACGACATTCCTGAAGCAAAACCTTCTTCGAGTGTCAGGGCCTTGCTGTCGGCGAGACAACAACAGGACTCCTCAGCGCCTGTCACCGGCTACTCGATCTGCTGCAGAACCCTGAGGACATTCCTTTTCTCAGCCCGCTCATTCAACGCGAGGTACTCTACCGCCTTCTGAAGAGCCGCAGGCAGATCGCCTCCGCGCAATCGCCACAAGCGGCGACCGCAGCCAAAGAACGGCGAGAGCGATTGCCCGGCTTCGAGCTAATTACGCCAAGCCGCTGCACATGCAAGAGTTGGCCGACACGGCCCGAATGGGGGTGTCTACCCTCCATCACCAATTCCGCTCTCTGACTGCCCTGAGCCCGCTGCAATATCAAAAGCTGCTGCGCCTTCAAACCGCTAGAGAAAGAATGTTGATGGACGGATTAGACGCAACTACCGCGGCGTACGAGGTCGGCTACGAAAGCGTGAGCCAATTCAGTCGGGAGTACAGCCGATGCTTCGGTCAACGCCGATCCGGGACATCAAGGGCCTGAAGGGGAACGTTATGGCGGAAGTCGAAGCTGTCTAAACTTCTTGGGGAGCAATACAGATGCGCACAGATATCATTTGGAACCCCAGCGGGTTTGAGGCCTAAAGAACGTTCAAAAATAATGACTCACTGATGGCTGCGGCCGCATCTTTCCACACTGTTAACTACCGATGAGTGCAGTTCAGCCTTAACAACGGTTGCGCATATTCAGTAAAGGGGCCAACTATCAAACCGTCTCCACCGCCCGGCAGTAGCATGTTTAGATTCGCCCGCGATCTCGTCCGGCCCTATCGCGGAGAGCTGGTCATCATTCTCCTGGCGATGCTGGTCGAGACAGCCATGAGCCTGGCTACACCCTGGCCATTGAAAATTATCCTGGACAACGTTATCGGAGACCGCAAGCTGCCTCCTAGGTTTCACGACCTCCTTGGGCCGCTTTTGGACAACGGCAACAAGCTGCATGTTGCCGGTATCGCGGCCCTTACATTTGTACTGATCGCACTGCTAGCCGCGGTTGCTTCGTACATCGATAACTACTACACGGAGAGCGTGGGCCAATGGGTAGCTCACGATTTGCGCGTGCGCACCTATCATCACCTTCAGCGATTGTCGCTTCGCTATTACGACAGCCACAAGATCGGGACAATTCTCAGCACTATGACGGGAGATATTCAGACGATTCAGGGATTCGCCTCTTCTTCCACACTGGAAATCCTGGTTGATCTGCTGACGATTTGTTGCATGCTCGGTCTGATGTTCTGGCTGAACTGGGATTTTACCCTGATAGCCCTGGCTGTCACTCCGTTCCTGCTGTTATTCGTTTCAAGATTCAAGCAAGCGGTAAAGAAGGCAACCATTGAGGTCCGGAAAGAGCAGAGTGAGATCGTGGCTGTGTTGCAGCAGGGCCTGGAATCCATACAGGTCGTAAAGGCTTTCGGTCGGGAGGGCGTTGAAGAAGAACAGCTTCAAGAGGTCAGCCACGCGACCGTGAACGCTGCGCTGAAGGCGCGGAGGGTGAAGTCTCTGCTCTCCCCTATAGTGACGGTCACCGTTGCTATTTGTACAGCGATTGTGCTGTGGCGGGGAACGGCCCTCATTCTCGCGGGCGCAATGACAATTGGAGCGCTCACCGTTTACCTCGCGTACCTCAGCAAGTTCTTTAAACCGGTAAAGGATCTTGCAACCATGACAAACGCTATCGCGCAGGCCACCGTTGGAGCCGACCGCATACGTCAGATTCTCGACGCCGATTCTATTATTCCCGAACGTGCAGATGCGGTTGAATCTGCGAAGCTGGCGGGTGCAATCGAATTCGAGCACGTCGCCTTCGGGTACGATTCGGACGCTCTTGTGCTGCAGGATGTCAGTTTCAAAATCAAAAAGGGTCAATTTATTGGAATAGTCGGTCCCACGGGCAGCGGCAAATCGACAGTGGTCAGCCTGATTCCCAGGTTTTACGATGCGCATGCGGGCAGCGTCACGATTGACGGCAGGGATGTTCGTGACTTCAAATTAAAGCCGCTGCGTGATCAAATCGGATACGTGTTGCAAGACACCGTGTTGTTTCGCGGCACGATTTTGGAAAATATTGGGTTTGGCCGTCCGGATGCATCGAGGCAAGAGATCATCGACGCCGCGAAGCTCGCAAACGCGGATGAATTTATCTCACAAACGGCCCAAGGATACGACACCATGGTTGGGGAGCGCGGCTCAACCCTTTCCGGGGGCCAGCGGCAACGTATCGGCATCGCTCGTGTTCTGGTCCGCGACAGCCCCATTCTTCTGCTTGATGAGCCTACCGCCGCGTTAGATAGCGAGTCGGAAAAACTAGTCATCAGTGCTCTGGAGCGATTGATGAAGGGCAGAACCGTCATCATGATTGCCCATCGGCTCAGCACGATTCGCGATGCCGACCAGATCATCGTGATCAGTGGCGGAAAAGTAGCCGAGAGCGGTACGCACGATGACTTGATGGCTCTCGATCGGATTTACGCCGAACTGCATCGCACTCAGTTCGACACCACCTCGGAGAAGACGGAAACCAACCCCAAGGCATCTGTTCTTAGCGCGGGCAGCACCTGATGATTCTCATGACCATATGCTCTCGGAGGGAGCCAGCATGTTCCGTTCCGTAATTGTTTTACCCGATGATTCAGCTCAACCGATTCTCGATGCCATCAATCAGGCATCGAAGTCGCTTCGGATTAAGATGTTCATCTTTTCCGATCCAGGCCTTTTGCAAGCGGTAATTGGGGCGCACAAGCGTGGCGTGAAGGTGCGCATCATGCTCAACCCCGCGCGGCGCAGCGGTGAAGAAGAGAATGACAAATCACGGGAGCTACTGAGTCGTGCGGGGGTCGAGGTGATCGACAGTAACCCCGCTTTTGACCTGACTCACGAGAAGTCGATGGTCGTCGACGACAAAACGGCGTATGTGAAGTCGCTCAATTGGGAAACAAAGAACCTGACGGAAACGCGAGACTACGCAGTTGTTACTTCACATAAGGATGAAGTCGAAGAAGTCATTGAGTGCTTCGAAGCCGATTGGGGCCGCTCTGAATTCACCGCTGGCGACCACTCGCACTTGATCTGGTGCATCGGCAACGGCAGGCAGCGGCTCGCCCAGTTTATTGATGACGCCAAGCACTCCTTGTGGTTGCAGAATGAGCGTTATCAGGATCAAGTTATCATCGAGCACCTCGTTAAAGCGAACCGGCGCGGTGTAAAGGTGCATGTCATGGCACGTCCTCCTAAAAAGCTGAAGAAGGAGAAACTCATCGAGGGCGTCGGCGGCCTACGCATCCTGGAGGATGTAGGGATTAAGATCCACGAGCTCAAGCTCGTCAAACTTCATGCGAAATTGCTCTTTGCGGATGGTGTGCGAGCGATTATTGGTTCCATCAATCTGGCGCCTGGCAGTTTCGACAGCCGGCGGGAGCTGGCTATCGAAGTACGCGACGATTCGGTCATTGACCGTACGCACGCCGTAATCCATTCAGATTGGGAGAACTCGCGGCCGATGGATCTTACGGATGAAGGGCTATTCGCCGAGCTGCACGACTTGGATGAGAATGTGGCGGAAGACCTCGCGATCAAGGCTCACAAATCAGCAAAGCACGCAAGATAACCACTCTGACCCGGCGGCTGGCGGAGATTTTCACCCCTGCTCGTATCAAGCGTCTTGTGGTGAACCAACGTCCGTACTCCGTCGAGAGATTTCTGCCTGCGTATCCGCCTGAACTCGAAGACCAGGGTCTTTGCCTCTGAATACCTGAAGGCCGTTCAAGTTCCCCTGAAAACCGCACGGCTCTATCAATACGTTTCGGATGGCGTCAGACCGGCGCTCTTACAAAGCCGCCCAGACGGAAGTGGATATTGGCGCCATTGGGCTGGCCCGCAGACAGTGATCGGATGGTCATACACGACTAGCAAATCGACCAGATGCTCGACAAGCTCGGTGAACTAGGCATCACGTCGACCCGCTTTTCCAGGTACCCAATCCGGTACTGACGGCAAGAGCGCAGGAGGACGAGATCCTAATACTTTGTGACCGAGCTCCGGGCGGGGAGGGTAACCTCCCGCGATTTCCTTCGGTTGAGCAAACTACAGTGTTGCGACAATTTCAGTGTTGCTCCAAAGCGCTTCAAACCACAAGCAGATAGGAATTCAAAGAAGAAACGAATGGCAACTGATATAGCAAGGATCCCTGCGGATAACACGCAACGCAATCTGACGCTGGCACAACCCGACAACCTTCCTCACGTCGGTCTGGTCGGCAATACCTACACTATTACCGTTCCGGGTGAATCGACCGATGGACGCTGCTGCGTGATTGATATGCACATCCCGCCCGGCGGCGGCCCGCCACCGCATCGGCATGACTTCGAAGAGACCTTCATCCTGCTCGAAGGCGAGATGGAGGCCACATTTCGCGGTAAGAAGTTGACCGTGCGCGCCGGCGATACTCTGCACATTCCTTCCAACGCCCCGCATCACTTTCACAACACTTCCACCAGTCCGGTACGCCTGCTGTGTATCTGCTCTCCTGCCGGTCAGGAGAAATTCTTCATGAAAGTGGGAGTACCGGTCGCCACACGCACGTCGCCCCCGCCGAAGCTGGATGAAAATGACCAGGCGGCATTTATCAAAAAAGTGCAAGCGCTCGCGACCAAGTACCGAATTGAACTACTGAGAGAGGCGTAGCTGGAAGAACATCGGCGCGGCAACCGATTAGATGGATTCCGTCTCGTTTTCCGATGAAATATTCAACGTTGCTTACAGGCTTTCTGATCGCTTCCGTCCTTGCGGCCCAGGTAAGCGTCACTATCAGCCGTTATGACACGCTCGGCACCGGCGCCAATCTGCACGAGGCTGTTCTCAACTCAGACAACGTCCGCTCGGCCTCGTTTGGGAGGCTTTTTAGCTACTCCGTAAAGGGTGCGGTGTTTGCGCAACCCCTTTACCTGCCGAACGTCGCAATACCGGGCAAGGGCACTCACAACGTGGTTTATGTCGCCACCATGGAGGACCGGGTTTATGCGTTCGATGCGGAACGTGCCGGGGACCCGCTGTGGCGGCGCGAACTGGGCTCACCGATGCCCATTGCGGATGTGACAGGAGACAGCGGCCTCAACATCGTGGGCGACGTCGGCATCTTGTCCACCCCGGTGATCGATCCTGCTACGCAGACCATTTACCTTGTTTCCCGCACCAAAGAAAAGCCGGGGTATGTGCAGCGCGTTCACGCGCTTGATGTACGAAGCGGGCAGGATCGCGTGTCTCCCGTCGTTATCCGTGCGCGCATCGCGAGCCAGGCTAATGATGCTTTGGATGGCTATCTTTCGTTCAACGCCAAGACCAACAACCAGCGCACGGCGCTGGCGCTGAGCAATGGTCAAGTGCTTATCGCATGGGCTTCGCACGAAGATATCCTTCCCTATCATGGCTGGATCATGGCTTACGACGCCAGAACGCTTCAGCAGACTGCGGTGTTATGCGTCACGCCCGGGGGCATGGCCGGAGGAATCTGGCAGTCTGGCCGTGCACCCGCGGTGGACAAAGAGAACAACATCTATTACGAAACAGGTAATGGAGATTGGAATGGCACAACCAATTTCGGTGAGTCGTTGCTCAGATTGCGCCTCAACGGCGGCCATTTCACGGTAACTGACTATTACACGCCGGTCGACTACCTCGAACTGAATGAACGAGATGCCGACTTCGGATCCACGGGGCCGTTTCTAATTCCAGGAACCGACAAGATCATTTGCGGCGACAAGCACGGTGTGCTCACGCTGCTGGGCACGCGAGATCTTGGGAAGTTGAACTCCAGGCCGGGCGTGCCGCTGCAGAAGCTGCAAGTGAACGGCGGACGGGTGCTGAACGGGCCCGCGTGGTGGAACAATACGCTCTATTTATGGGGAGAATCGGACGTGCTGAAGGCGTTCCACTTCAACGGCGCGACGCTAGACTCGACACCGCTGGCGAAGGGGCGCACCCCATCGCCTGGTTCGCCGGGTGCTGCGCTCACCGTCTCCGCCGATGGGACGAAGCCGGGCAGTGCGATCGTGTGGGGCATGTTGGGGATCGGCAAGAGCGCGGACCATGGCAACGCTCCTGGCGCGCTGTATGCGTACGACGCCGAATCCCTCAAGTCGCTTTGGAATTCGGAAGAAAATCCGGAACGCGACAGACTGGGTACGCTGGTCAAATTCGTACCGCCCACTGTGGTGAACGGCAAGGTGTATGCCGTTGCTTACGACGGCCAAGTACATGTTTATGGACTGCTCCGGTAGCCTTGGGGATACTTAAGTGGCTTCGCACGCCTCCATGCGGATCGGCGCGCCGGGAATGCGCATGCCAGCGAACCGGACAGTTTGGCACTCAGATGTTATATCAACACCAAGAAGCAATATTGCTCCTGCATAGCGCCTCGTGCTAACGTTACGCACGGTGCTCAATACCGCGTCACGCTCCCGGCATGAAAATACTGCACAAACGAATGCTGCGGTTCCGAGCCTCCAGGAGCGGAAACAAGCGCTCGTTCGAGATACGATCTGGGAAGCCGCTATCAACCTTTTCGCCGAGAAGGGCTTCGATGAGACGACCGTCGATGATATAGCGGAAGCGGCGGGAACTTCGCGGCGCTCATTCTTTCGCTACTTCGAGTCAAAGAGTGACTTGATGGCGCAACCGATCGTGAGCTATGGAACTTCCCTCACCGACGCGATACGGAACTGTCCTCCAACCTACTCCCCGACGGAGGTCTTCAAACACACAGTCCTTACTGTGGCAAAAGAATCAGCGTCTCACCCTCGAACGCGAAAGATAATGGAAATTGCTGCGAAGTACCGTGCCGCAAGGGAAGCCCAGATCTCTCGAGTCGCTGAAGTACAGGATCAAGTGGCCGAGGCATTCGTTCAACGTTATAAAAAGGGCTCCAAGGACCAGACTACGGCGCGAGTGCTTGCGGCGCTCATACTCTCAATGCTCAGTGTCGCGTACCAAACCTGGTTTGAAAGCGGCCATGTCGATATAGCCGTTACTCTCGAGCAGGTACTCGCAACACTCTGCGATGTGGCATGCGGAACAGCGGTATCAGTCCACAGGCGTGAATCCCGGGCGAAACGCTCCGCACTCGGCAGAGGCGGTAAAAAGGCCAGCGATTGACGCGTAATCCTGCCCCTATCTGCACTTCGCGACGATCGCTGTGATGTCATCCTGCTGTTCGCCAACACGAAATCTGCGGGCCTCGTCAATGATTGACGTAAGGATTTCCTCAGCCGGCAAGGTGCGGTTGCGCTGTAGAACTTCGATCACTCGTTCATTTCCAAATTCGTCTCCCGCTTCGTCGGACGACTCCGTAAGACCGTCTGTATAAAAAACGAGGATGTCGCCCGCGTAAAGCTGGAGTGAACGGCTTTCGCATTTCCAATGCCCGAAGAGCCCGAGCACGGTTGCAGTAGATTCCAGGTATTCGAGACTGTCGTCATTCCTGAGCAGAAGTATTGGGAGGTGCCCGCAGTTGACATACGTTAGTCGGGATCGTGTTTCATCACATTCCGAAAAGAATAGCGTTGCGTACGCGGCGTCAGCCGTATTCTCGTAGAGCAGCTGATTCGCCGAAAGGAGGAGTCGGTGTGGGTTGTCCGCGCCGATTGCGCACTGGCTGCGCAGGATCGCTTGAAGACTGGCCATCAGGAGAGCGGCACCGATTCCTTTTCCTGAGATGTCCCCAATTACTAAACCGAGCCCTTCGCCGCCTAAGTCGAGAAAATCATAATAGTCGCCGCCAACCTGACGGGCCTGGATGCAGAGGCCGGCATAGTCGAGCTTTCGCCGCGGCGGCAATGTCTGCGGGAAGAGTCGCGCCTGCACCGTTTTGCAATCTCCAACTCTTGCGCCGCGCGCCGGCCGGCCTCCGCCCTCTCCGCGATGGCGCGACGTCGGGCTTCGACCTCTCTTGTTACTTCGTCAATACCAGTGAGGCCGAACGAGTTTCCGTCAATGTCTTCGAAGCGCGTCGCCATAACGCCCAAAGCCGATCGCCGAGGCGGAAAGTGAAACTTAACTCCTCGACTTTGCCATTCCTGGAACTTGGCGTTGACATCTGCGGTCAGGAAAAAGATCCAGGTAAAGCGTCCGATGAGCCTTTCTTCGTCAGAACCGGGTTCAGGCGTCACCATCGCCGGCCAGAGTCAAGCAGGCGATCAATGACCAGGCTGAACCCGAGCTGGTCCATGTAAAACCGCAAGCTGCGCTCCTGATCACGGACAAACACGACCGCAAAGTGCAACTGCATGAAGCTCTCGCCGTTGTGAGGGCCGCGGCTCGTGGGGTCATTCAACGTAGGTAGATAACTGCTCATGGAGCGGCAATACGAGCGGAGTCGGCACAGCTCGATCCTATTGCGCGCTCTGTTCTGTGGCCGCGTTAATCGTGATGTTCGTCTCACCCAAGCCGTTCGCCTTCGCGGTGAGCGTGATCGGGCCCGAATTCCCGGACGATCTGATGATAACGAGCGCGCGTCCATTGAACAGGCTCCGTCGATTTGCTTGATAAGGCTCCGGGCTTTTGGTGTCTCCCGTCCCGACAGCCGCGATTACGCCGGGTCCGCGAATAGCAAATTCAACCTGCTCGCCGGCATTCGGCTGCAATCGGCCCGCCGCGTCCAGGGCTTCCACGGTGACGAACGACAGGTCCTGCCCATCCGAACGAATGCTCTTGCGATCAGCCGTCAGACGCACGGTGGCCGGCTCGCCTGAGGTTGTGAGAGTCGCGTCAGCGACAGACCGACCGCCACGGTCGCCCTCCGCTCTTAGAGCGCCGGGGGCATAGGGCACTGTGAACAACGCTCTAACTGCTGGTCGCGTCCCGTTGCCGCTTCTCCGATGAGCTTGTCATTCAGAAAGAGGCGTACCTTTTCGGTAGCGGCATAGACTTCAACCTGCATGTCCATGCCTTCGCGTCCCGGCCACGTCCAACTGGCGAGGGTCGGCAACACACTCCAGCCGATGGCAAAGATCTTTTTGCCCGCGGGGTCGGGCAGGCGCACCGCCGCGTAAACGCGGTCACCTCCGTTCCACAGGATGTCTCGGTAATACGATTCCGGCTTGCGGAATCCGGTCAGATCAAGATCGCCGCAATACGAGCCGTACCAGGGATAGCCGGGAAAGATGGGACTCGGTGTTGGATTAGTCCCGGTGAACGGCCTTTTGCCATTCTCCCCATTTTGGTGACAAATGTTCTGACGAAGCGATTCATCTGGTCAACTTGCGAGGCCTCTTTGGGAGTGCCCACTCCCCAGGCGCCGATGCCGGACTCGCCGAGGTAATCCATCGAGGTCCAGGCAAATTCGCCAATAATATACGGAGTGTCGTGTACGAGTTGCCATTGCTCGAAGGCGTCCGCCGGAAAAGACTCGGTCGTCATCATGATGCGGTTAGGAACGCGGTGGTGATCTTTCTCCTGATTCGCAGCTAGGTTATAGTTGTACCCGCCGATATCGACCATTGCAAAAACGGCGTCCGGATCCGGTGTGTATGTTGCGCCCGGGAACGCTTGCGTGATCGGCCTGCTGTTATCCAGCGAACGCAGGTAACCGGACAGCTTCTTGGCCAGAGGCGCCCGCTGGAGTCCACACTTCTGGAATTTCGTTACCCATTCCCCACATGACCACCGACGGATGGTTCCGGTCTCTGAGCACCATGGAATCGAGATCGCGCTGCCACCAGGCATCGAAGAATTGCGCGTAGTCGAACTTGACTTTTGCCTTGGTCCAGGCGTCGAACGAATCTTCAATTACGAGTAACCCAAGTCGATCGCAGGCATCCAGAAAAGCCGGCGATGGCGGGTTATGTGCTGTACGCACAGCGTTGTTGCCGGCGGCTTTGAGAAGCTCAACCTTGCGTTCCTCCGCTCGGTCGAACGCCGCGGCCCCGAGTGGACCGTTGTCGTGATGAACACTGCCTCCGTGGAGTTTGATGGGCTTCCCGTTCAATAAGAAGCCATGATCCGTCGACCACGAGAGCGAACGAATCCCGAATGGTGTGACAATTTCGTCGAGGACCGTACTGCGTTTCATCACGCGCTTTACGGCGCGATAGAGCTGTGGTCTCTCTGGAGACCACAAGTCCGGATTCGAAATACTGATGCTCTGCGTCAGTTCTGTTTTGCGTTCCGGGGCGATCTGGATGGACGAGCGCACTTCTCCCGCCTTAGCTCCTGATGGACCTATGACCGTGGTCTGAACCGTTACGTCACCCGACATCTTTCCATCGTTGGAGACTCGCCTGCGCAGCAGCACTTTCGCCTGGGCGTCTGAGACCTCCGGAGTTGTGACGAACACACCCCAACGCGCAACGTGTATGGCGTCCGTAACGACTATGCGGACATGTCTATAAATTCCCTATCCGGTATACCAACGGGTGTTCGGCTGGGCAGAGTTATCCACGCGCACAGCTACAACGTTCGATTTGCCAATCATCATGTGCGACGAAAGGTCAAAAGCGAAGCTTGTATAGCCATTTGGGTGAGTCCCCAACATGTAACCGTTCAGATATACGGTCGCGTTCATATACACGCCATCGAACTCGATGCTCACCCGCTTGTTTTTCCAACCGTGGGGAGCATCTAACGTTTTGCGATACCAGCCAATGCCAGCCGGGAAATAACCACCTCCCGATCCGGTCAAGTTCTTAGGGTTGGGTGTTCCCTCAATACTCCAGTCGTGCGGAAGGCTTACCGTTCGCCACGATTTGTCATCGAAAGTCGGAGCCTCGGCCCCCGCCTGGTCGCTCAGGCTGAATTTCCAGCCAAAGTCCGCATCGAGCTGCCCATGACCTCCCGGCGACTTGGTTGCTACCGCAGGCAGCCCCAGCATCAACACGAGAATTGAAACGCGAAACATATCGAACGGGATAGATCTCATCCGACTCGCATGTCCTCGCCTGCCTTGATCGTTTTGCTTCATTCCATCGAGGGTCCATATGAAATTTAGCACGATTGTGGCACTGAGTGCAACATCTGCACCAGATGTTATCGTCTCGATCGCCGCCCCACCAAGAACTACGGACTAGCCGTTCTTGCATGCATAGTCGATTGTTTCTTTCCCAGCTCAAACAAACAGCGTCAGGCACCCGGTGAGAATCAGTGCCACTGCCCAAATCACGTCGAGATTGATCCAGGTCTTCCTCAGGAGCCCCAGCCCGACGCGATCGACGACAACCCACGCCACCAGCGCCGTGACGGCCAGATAACCCGCTCCGTGCACCAGCGTCGCCATCGCGCCCTCGAGCGCCTGCGTCGAGGCTCCCTGTCGGTGGCAGGAGGGACCGTTTGCCACCACTGCCATCGATAGAAATACCGGCAGAACCATAAGCCCCGCGCCATGTGCCGATGCCATCAAAAAGGACCACAGCGTCAGGCCGCCCATACCAACCCGCATGGCCGCCCAGCGCGGGTGCACGTGACGATACAACTGAAGCGCGCCAAGCCCGGTCAGCAGGAGAGCCACGGGCCAGCGCAGCATGCCGGGCGACAGCGCTGCTTCCGCAACGATCGCCACTGCGATGGCCACCGCAATCGCCAGCAGGTGCCCCAGGGTCAGCGGAATAAGAGCTCGCCATACGGCAGTGCGCTTACTCTCTTGCATCCCGAGCGCGACCGCGAATAACCAACCCATCCCGGGATTGAGGCCGTGAAAAGCCCCCAATCCCGCCAATGTAAGCCAGGACGTGAATGTCGGTTCCATGGGTCGGGCTGCCTATGCGTAGCAATATGAGTCGGAGGAGGCGTCGCCGCCCTCCAGCCGCGTTTGGTGTGGCCGCATGCCGTCGAAGTGCGGGAAGAATTGAGGATCGACGCGCATTTCGGCAGTAATTGGATCCACGTCAACCTTCATCATCCAACCTTTCACGCCCTCGGGATAGAGCTGGTCGTCCACCGCCGTGTACAACGAATTCGTTACGTACACACGCCGTCCGTCCCGGCTCACCTCCACCATTTGCGGGCCGCCATTCAGCGGCATTCCCGGTTTTGCAGGATGTCCCGCGCGTCGCACAACTCCGCCCATCGAAACCGTGCTTTTGAGCTTGGGCTGAAACGGATCGCTCACGTCGTATTGCCGGAATTCGCCGGAACCCCAGCAGGAGACGTACAGATATTTGTCGTCAAGCGAAAGGTTAATGTCCGTGACGAACGGCGGCACTGCGCCGAAGCCTTTCAGTATGGGAGGCAGCAGTGCCGGATCGGCCGGCTCCGCGGGAATCTCGATCACCTTTCGAATCTTCCACTCCGCACCCTCTGCGCGCCCGTCCTTGTACCAGAGCCAGACGGAAGAAGAGAGATCCTTCAGCGAGACCACCACGCCCACGAAGCCGTATGCGTTCGTCGGGTTTCGAGCCGGCCGCAGTTCGAACACCAATTGCTGCTCGGCTCCCAGATCTAGAACCTGTTTGTGCTTACGCTTCTGCAAGTCCCAGACGTGAATCTGGTGGCCGTACTTGCCCCCTAGCAGCAGTTCCGGATTCAGCCCGCCCTCAAACATGTTCGGCGTACCCCACTCGCTGCTGATCATGGAATCATGCCCCAGGTGCCACGCGAAGTCGTACGCCAGGTACTGCGGCCCGCGGTCCATTTCCCAACGCCCGCGGACGTCGAACGATTCGCTGTCCATAACGAAGACACCACCCGGTCCTTCTCCAGCAGTTGAACCCAACGCGTTGACGTAGATGCCTTCGGGCCCGCAGTGAACGGTATGGGGGCGACTGTACCCTGTCCGCTTCATCATCGTTTCCGGTTCAATTATCTTCACAATCTTGGGGTTTCTCGGATCCGGCTTCGTGTCGAGAATATGGATGCGGGACGACCGCAGACCCGGAACTACCATGTAGCGGCGCTCCATATGCGGATGCGGCGAATACGGACACAGGCAGGAGCTGCAGGCGTTCCAGCCGAAGTGGTGCAGTTCGTCACCGGCATTCGGCATGTCCGTCTGGCCGACCATTTTGCCGTATGATTTCGATCCGGGATCGACGTCGATTACCCCCATTGCGTCCGACCGGTCCTTCAGGGTCGGGTTCAACATTGCGACGTATGCCAGCTTTTCGGCCGGCGCTTCCATCGCCATCATGGGCGAGGGATAAAACGTTGGATCAGGTTGCCATCTCATCTCGTGAACTCCTCTTGTGCGTCCGGCGGTCCGGCTCTGTTGACAGTCTGCAGCGCTTGGTCCTTGAAAAGCGTTTAACGATTCTTGATTTTTCCTCGAAGTTTTCTTTGGCGCTATGCTGTATGCACCCATGGAGGGCGTGTACGAGTTCGGACCATTTCGCCTCGAGGCCAAGGAGAGACGGCTCTTGCGCGACGGCCATCCTGTCCGTCTGCGCGCAAAGGTGCTCGATACATTGTGCGTCCTTGTCTCGCGGTCTGGTTGTTTAGTCGAGAAAGACGAACTCATCGCTTTGGTCTGGCCGGACACTGTTGTCGAAGAAAACAACCTTGCTCACAACATAAACGCGTTGAGGAAGGCCTTCGGTGATGCCAGACTGATCGAAACTGTTCCCGGGAAAGGCTACCGTTTTCTAGGAGCCGGGTTTCCTGACCCTGTGACTCCTCGCTCGGCAGAGATCTCGTCGGCGGAGATCTTGTCTGATGGCCCCGCGCTGATTGAACGGGATCACCAGATGAAGAGTCTGCGCGAGGCGTTTGCTTCCGTTCTCAAAAGAGAACGGCAGTTTGTCTGCATCCCTGGCGAGGCCGGAGTGGGTAAGACCTCTCTCGTCAATGCTTTTCTTCGGGAACTTTCCGGCACATCCCACGCGCGAATTGGACGCGGACAATGCCTGGAGAATCGCGGCGAAGTCGAGCCTTACCTCGCGATCCTGGAAGCGCTCGGGCGATTGTGTCGGGGGCCGGATGGGGCCGAAGTGGCGTCACTGCTATACCTCCGCGCGCCTACATGGCTCGCGCAAATGCCCTGGCTCGCAAGCTCTCCGGCTTTGGCTCAACTGCCTCAAAGGAATCTCGGTGTCACTCGCGACCGCATGCTCCGCGAGTTCGCCGAATTCGTCGAAGAGTTGGCTTGCTCCCGCCCCCTGGTCCTCTGCTTCGATGACCTGCATTGGTCTGACGATTCCACGCTCTCGCTAATCGAACTTCTCGCCCGCCGCGATGATCCCGCGCAGTTAATGCTGATTGGCACATATCGTCCGGCTGAGGCGACTCGAGCCAGGCAGCCGCTCGAAACGTTAGCGCTGGGAATGAAAATCCGCGGGCGATGCCACGTGGTCCGTCCCGGCCTGCTCAGCCACGATGCGGTTCAGGGCATGATCGAAAGCGCGCTCCCCGAAATGGCTCCCGACCGAACTCTGGTGGATACGGTACACCAGCGGACCAGCGGGAATCCGCTGTTTGTTCTGGCCCTGATCGACCATTGGAAAGCCACTTCGGCGGTAGTGCTCCAGGCAGACGGCTGGCGGGCTGCAGCCAATTTCGGCGAACTGGGCAAGGGCGTGCCGGAAAGCCTGACGGCCATGATCCATCGGAATATGGAAACGCTCAGCCCGGAAGAACAGCTACTGCTGGAAGCCGCAAGTGTCTCCGGGCGTGAGTTCGTGGCCAGCGTTCTTGCCTCCGCACTCGGCTGGACGGAAGACGATACAGAATTCCGTTGCGCGGCTCTCGCCCGTCAGGGGACATTCATCCTGGACGCCGGTGGGTTCGAATGGCCGGGCGGAGGCCTCTCTGCGCGTTTTCGTTTTATTCACGCTCTGTATCGCGAGGCGGTGTATGAACGTGTGCCGGCGGGCCGCCGCTCGCGCCTCCACCGGTTCGTCGGCGAAGCACTCGAAAGGGCCTACGGCGCCGGAGACGACGCCAGCGCCAATCAACTCGCCCGCCACTTCCGCGATGGCGGTGATCATCCGCGCGCTATCCGCTACCTCCGGCTGGCCGCCGAACAGGCCTTGCGACGCAGTGCCCATCGTGAAGCAGTGAGTCTCTTGCAGTCCGGTCTCGAACTATTGGAGCAGCAGCCCGAAACATCGCAACGCCATTCCGAAGAGTTCGCATTTCGCTCCCTGATGGCGCCTGCGATTCTTGCCATAAAGGGATTCGCAGCACCGGAAGCAGCCTTTAACTTTCAGCGTGCGCGCGAACTCGGACTCCGCCTGGTGCGGGTGGAGGAGATGTATCAACTGCTGTTTCACCTCGCCACCATGCACGAGCTTCGTGGCGAGTACCGGCTGGCCGAACAGATTCTGAAGGAACGGCTCCTCCTACCGCGAGTAAAAGACGGAGCGGCCGTCCAGATCGATTCCGACACGCTCCTCGCCTGCTCTTTATTCCATCAGGGCGAGTTCATACGTGCCATGGAACGGGCCGAAGACGGAGTGGATCTGTACGACCCGCTGCAGCACGCGGGTCTCATTGCATCCTACGGTGAAAACCCGGCGGTTGCGTGTCATGGCTGGGCGGCCCTTTCACTTTGGTGTCTGGGATACCCCGACCAGGCGCTCGCACGCGTGGAACGGTCTCTCGATCTGGCGAGGCATCCGGACCTTTTTTTCAGCCTTGCCGGCGCAACGGTCCGCGCGGCCCATGTTTACCAGCTTCGTCGAGACCCGCCTCAGACCCTTCACTGGGCTACCGAGGCTGCCCAACTCGCCGAGAACCACGGATATCTGTACGCGAGCTCTTTTGCGCGAGCCCTCAAAGGTTGGGCGCTTGCGATGACCGGCCGACCCGCCGACGGGCTGATCCTGCTGGAGCAAGCGATGGCCGCCCTCAATCAGATCGGCGCCAACATGGACCGTCCGTACTTGTTGGCTCTCTTGGCGGAGATCGCCGCTGGGAACGGCCAGCCCACCGACGCACTGGCGCATGTTTCCGAGGCCCTCGACCTTTTGCGCGAAAGCCGGACGTACTTCTATGAAGCGGAGCTATACCGCCTTCGTGGTGCCATGATCCTCCAGACCGGCGGCCGCGCGGCGGAGGATGAAGCCGAGGCGAATTTCCGCCACGCTCTCGAAATCGCGACGAGGCAGAAAGCCAGGGCACTCGAATTGCGCTCTGCAGTGAGCCTTTGCCGACTTTTGCAAGCGCGCGGGATGCCGCGAGATGGGCTCCTGTGCCTTGCTACGGTCTACGGCTGGTTCAAGGAGGGTACCGCAACCGCCGACCTGACCGAAGCGAGAGAACTCATCGCAGGTTCGGTGCCCACATCCCAATCGGTTTAGCGAGCTGAGTCTCGCCTATTACTTCCGCTCAACCACCCACTCGCAATGCGAATCGCCACGCACCATATTCTTGGTAAGTTTGAAAGTAAAATTTGGGTTTAAACTCTCGGCAGCTCCGTCACCCCATGCTTGATGCCCCGCGCTGCAGGTATCCATGTCGAGGCCTTGCTCCTTCCACCTCTTGTGCCAGGGACACTCGGTAGTCGTTCCCACGCATCTGTCTTTGGTAGCTTCAACAATTTCGAATTTGAATTCGGGCCCCATTGAAGTTTGAGCAAGGAGATGCATGGCCCCTTCCACATCGCCGGCGCTCTCAGTGGCTAATCCCAGGCTATCGGCAAACTCCTTTGCTCCCTGTCCTGCCTCACGCCAGAGCGAGCCATTGAACTCCTCAAACTTGTTCTGCCCTACAGCCTGTTTTAAGGCATTAGAAATTGCTATGTAGGCGCCGGTCAATCCCTTTGTTGCAATTTCCCACCTTGCTTTTTCAGGAATTAGTTCTGCCGTGTTAGCCATCGAGACCATCCCCTTTCATGGACTTACTCTATTCGTGCCAGCCGGGATTTCCATTTTGGGCCCCCCGAGGCAACGCAAGTATACATGAAATCCGCCTCTGTGAAGGTCCTGCAAGTCCTGCACGGCACAGGACCGCTGTTGTCCTTCTTTGGCGCCATTCTTAGTCTTGCCGGGAGAGTAACGCATAGCTGGCTTGGTCTAGGCAGCTATGTATAATGACGGTTCATATGGCAAAGCATTCCAACGATCGATTGCAGGGCACCTTGGACCTGATAATTCTGAAAGTCCTCGAAAGCTCGGGGCCTGCTCACGGCTATGCCATTGCTCAGCGAATCCACATGTTAGCTGGTGAAAAGTTGCGAGTTGAGGAGGGTTCAATGTATCCCGCTCTCCACCGCATGACAAACGAAAAGTGGCTCAAAGCGCATTGGGGCATGACAGAAACGAACCGACGGGCCCGCTTCTACGCCATTACCCCTCTCGGGCAACGTCAGCTTCAAGAAGAGAAGAGTCGCTGGCTCGATTTAACTGCTGCAGTCGCGCAGATTCTGAAATTTGCCTGAGGACCCCATGTCTTGGTTGACTCGCATCTGGAACAGCTTGTTTTGCGCGACGCCTTCAAGATGAAATCCGGCAAGAACTCGAAACTCATCTAGACATGCTGGAAGACGCCGCCCTTTCTGAAGGGTTGGTCGCGCCCGATGCGCGCGCTAAAGCTCGCAAACAGTTTGGCAGCCTCGCTGGTCAAGTTGACCGGGTGCGAGACGTGGATTCCTTCATTCTTTTTGACGAGATTGCGCAGGATATTCGGTACGCATTTCGCCAAATGCGAAAACATCCCGGTTTCGCCATCATTGTTGTACTGATAACTACGCTCGGTATCACATCCGTTACCACGATATTCAGCTTGGTAAATGCAGTGCTGTTCCATTCACTACCTTATAAGGACGTCTCCAGACTCGTTTATCTGTGGACTCCGAATGCTCACTTTGCCGCTGCAAATATTCCGCAAGAAATTGGCCCCAATTATCCCGACGCCCTGGACTGGCAAGCCCATAGCCACTCGTTCTCCTCGATGGCCATGGTCCGTCAACACGTTTTCAATTTCACGCGATCTAACATTACCGCAAGAACGGGCGGCGCTATCGTTGGTGACGCTTTCTTCCAGACCCTCGGAGTACAGCCAAAACTGGGTCGCGCTTTCGGTAGCTCCGACACCAGGGAAGGTCACAACCACGTCGCCGTTATTAGCGATAGACTCTGGCATCAATTGTTTGCTGGAAAGGCCGCGGCTTTAGGGCGAAGTATCCAGCTGGATCGTAAGGAGTACGAGGTAATTGGCGTGATGCCCGAGGAATTTGGATATCCCTTCGAAGGGGACATTCCTTATGGAGCCAGCCACTATGGCCGCACCGATCTCTGGGTGCCGATGGTTGTGAGCGGCGCTACACGAATGGATCGCAGCAATCCTCAAAGCGCCGACGCGATGATTGCTCGTTTGCGCGGAGCCACGACCGTTCGGCAAGCAGAGGTGGAACTCACATCCACAGAGAAGCAGTTGGACCGTCTCTATCCGCCGGAGCTGAGGGGCTACACAGTCCTGGCGCGTTCGCTCAGAGATACAATCATCGGCCCCGTACAGATGTTGCTGTCGATTCTACTCGGCTCTGTTACTGTTGTGCTTCTGATTGCATGCGGGAATGTGAGTAACCTCTTGCTTGCTCGCGCAACAACCAGAGTGGAAGAAATTGCCATTCGTGTAAGTCTCGGGGCTGGACGTAGCCGCCTCCTTCGGCAAATATTGACTGAGGCCATTGTCCTCGCTCTGAGTGGCTGCTTCATAGGAGTCATTCTTTCCTTCGCCGCGGTCCGCCTCCTTCTCCTCATGAACCCCGGCGATATTCCGCGATTCGACGCAGCGGCGGTGAGTTGGCCCGTATTGTTGGTCTCGGTCGTGGTCTCGATTTTGAGTGGCGTTCTGTTCGGCCTCATTCCCGCGCTGGTCGCATCACGAGCAAACCTCAATCAAGAGCTTCGGAGGGGCGGCAACAAAGGAGGGTTGGGTGCATCTCGCTTCACAGGTCAAATACTGATTGCCGCTGAGGTTGCCATGTCATTTGCGTTGTTGATTGCCGCTGGGTTGCTCATTCATAGCTATTTGCGTCTGCAAGCCCAGACCCGGGCTATCTCCGCTCGACCTTAACCATGAACTTGCAGCTTAACGGCCGGTATAGCAAACCTGAGCAACGCCGGGCACTTTTTCTGAACTACCTTGTGCGGCTCCGGCACGCTCCGGGAGTACTCGAAGCAGGCGCTGGCAGCGACATCCCGCTCGACAATTATGAGAGCCTAACGGTCGTGGAGGTCAAAGGATTTGGGACGCCGAAGGACCTCATTGACGCACGAACCATCACTCCGGGCTACCTCGCCGCTTTCGGAATGAGCATGCTGGCGGGTCGCACTTTCAATGACCGCGACATGAACTCAAACAGCAAAGTGGTGATAGTCAATCAGGCATTCGTCAAAGCCTTCATGGCTGGAAGAGATCCACTGACGGCGCAAGTTCGATCGGGTTCAAACATGCAGAGCCAGCCTTGGGCCACAGTGGTGGGTGTCGTTGGGAACAGGAAGCATTCGAAGCTCGAAGAGACACCGAGGCCTGAATACTTTGAGCCTTACTCGCCTGCTTACGACACCGGCAATCTTCATTTTGCGATTCGCTCGGTTCTTCGCGCCGGTCAAGTTGCTTCGATTGCTCGAATGACACTGCAAAAGCTCGATCCCGAACTAGCCCTGGACGATGTTCGTACGATGGATGAGCGAATGGCGGAAGCGAATGCGAGACGCCGTTTCCAAACGATTCTGCTATCCACTTTTGGCATGCTTGCCATTCTCCTTGCGCTCGGAGGAATTTACGGCGTTCTATCGTATTCGGTGCGGCAGAGGGCGAGAGAGATGGGCCTTCGGATGGCCCTCGGAGCAAAGCGCGCAGACATTTTGGCGATGGTTCTCAAACAGGGACTTAGCGCAATAATAGTAGGGCTCATTCTCGGTGCATTCACAGCTTTTTCTCTCGTTCGGTTCATCCGCTCCTGGCTCTATGGCGTCCCGCCGGGCGATCCTTTTATCTATAGTCTGCTCGCAATCCTTGTCCTAATGGTTGCGGCAATCGCATGTTTGATTCCGGCCTCCAATGCGATGCGTGTCGACCCCGCAGTCGCCATTAGGAACGAATAGAGGATCCACAGCCGTAATGCCGCCATGCGGCAGCGCGCCAGCAATTCCCGTTATTCGTGGCGCAACGTGGCTATCGGGTCTAACGCCGGGCAGTTGGTCGATTGCTTCGATCGCCCGGTCAAAAATGGCGCGTGCTTTCTCTCCGTACAGTCCCCCGGGTAGATCGACGGTGAAGGTCAGGAGGTGGTGAGGATCGAAACCTAGTGTCACGGCCTGCGGAGCCAGGAAACTTCGTACGAGCAGCCCCGAGCCGGTAAGAAGCACCAGCGCAATCGCATACTGTGCCGCTACAAGCGAAAGGCGCATCGATCCGTGCGCCGATCCACTGCGTCCACCGTCCTTTAGAGCGTCTTGCGGGTTGCGTCGTGCGGCTTCTCGCGCCGGAAGAAGGCCGAAGAACAAGCCTGTCCCGACCGAAAGCACCAGCGTGAAAGCAAGCACGATCATGTTGATCCGAATTTCATCCAAACGGGGCAAATCGGCGGGCGCTGCAGCCAACAGAATCTTCAATCCGATGGCTGACACAATGAATCCGACCAAGCCTCCTGTGCCGGAGATCACGATGCTCTCTGTGAGAAGCTGCCGGACCAGGCGAGCCGGCCTGGCGCCGAGAGCTGCTCTTATCGCGAACTCCCTTGATCGCGCCGAGCCCCGCGCCAGTAGCAGGTTTGCGACGTTCGTACACGCAATGAGCAGTACAGAGAACACCGCCCCGCGAAGCACCCATAATGCGGGCCGTGCCTGGGGCCCTGCAACTTGTTCCGCGAGAGGGACCACTCGCGCCTCCAAGCCAGCGTCCGTTGCGGGATACTGAATCGCCAGTCGCTTGGCAACTGCGTCCATCTCCGCCCTGGCCTGCATGAGTGGCACTCCAAGCTTCAGACGGACGATGGCAGTGAAAGCGTCGGCAAAACGAAATCGCTAAAACTTCGGCCAGCGCGCGTCAGCGGAGATGAGCAGCCACATTCGTGTGTCTTTGCTCGGGAACTGGAAACTCGGTTTCATGACGCCGATGATTGTGCAGCTGTGATGGTCTATCTCCACCGTTCGCCCGAGTACATCAGTGGACGCGCCGAAATGCCGCTGCCAAAAACCATAGCTGAGAATGGCAACATTGTCGCCACGCCGGGCTTCCGTCTGCGAGAACGTACGACCCAAAAGGGGCGCGGCTCCAATCACGGTGAACAGATTGCCTTCTACCTTGGCGGATTGAGTGCGCTGGGCTCTGGGCCGCCAGTCAGGGTGACCACTGATGCTTCGGGTCGCGCGACTGCGGCGACATCTTCGAAAACATGATTTTGCCGGCGCCAGTCTTGGATTGCAGGATAACCCGTCCAGTCCCAGTCGAGATTCTTCGAGGGTACAGATTTCCAGACCATAGTGCGACCAGCGAAAGGCTGGCATGTTCAGTGGGAGGTAAGTCCCACCGGGGAAAAAGTCGGAACCCCGTAGCTTGGGTTGCATTCGTGGAGGAAACGAAGCGGATGAAGCCAGCCGACAAAGCCGTCCTTGGGACGGTGAGCGAGTCATCGGGCCGCAACGAAAGTGAACCCATAGGTGGCCTCGACAGGAAATTGCCCCGAAGGCCGAGCCCACTATGGTCGGGTGAAGGCAGCATGATGTTTCGCAAGCTGACTGATGCGGAATATCACTTCGGCGGGGTGGTAGGGGCAGCACGATGACAAGGACATGCCGAGCAACTGGAGAAACCGTCCTCGTTCCAGCGAGAAATCGTTGGAGCAAGGTAGATCGTATAACCGGCGCAACCGGGAAAGCGGTCGAAGGCGAGACGGTGGCGGCCAGGCCTGCAGTAGCGAAGAGGCAGGGTAATGCCTGCAGAGCGAAGGGGCCTTGCTGCACAACAAAGTCTACTTCAACACGGGAGGCAAGGGTGAGATGAGAAAGGCACCCATCAGTTTGCAAGACCTGAGACGAAGACTATACATCAAGGCGAAGACCGAACCGACTTGGCGGTTCTGGGGTTTGTATGTGCACGTTTGTAAGCAGGAAACTTTGCGCGAAGCCTATCGGTTAGCCAAAGCCAACGATGGAGCACCGGGAATTGATGGTGTGACGTTTGCGGCAGTGGAGGCTGAAGGCGTAACGGTGTTTCTGGACCAGCTCCGCAAGGAGTTGGTGGAGCGGACATATCGACCACAGAGGGCGCGCAAGGTGGAAATACCGAAGGACGGGAACAAAGTCCGCGTGCTTTCGATTCCATCCATTCGGGACCGGGTGGTCCAGGGAGCACTGAAGCTGATCCTGGAACCGATCTTCGAGGCTGAGTTTCAACCGGGGTCGTATGGCTACCGGCCGAAGAAGTCAGCGCACGCTGCCATCCAACGAGTAAAGGAAGCGATTCTGGAAGGCAAGACTCACGTCATCGATTTTGATTTGAGGTCCTACTTTGACACGGTGAAACATCATATCGTGTTGGAGAAGATGGCCCGGCGGATTGATGATGATGCGGTGTTGTGGCTCCTGAAACTGCTACTGGATGCGTCGGGGAAGCAGGGGGTTCCGCAAGGCGGAGTGATTTCACCGTTGATCAGTAACGTCTATCTCAATGAGGTAGATAAGATGCTGGAGCGGGCGAAAGAGGTCACTCGGTATAAGCGGTGGACAGCCGTGGAGTATGCCCGTTTTGCCGATGATCTGGTGATTCTGGTAGACGCACGTCCGCGCCAGCAATGGCTTCGAGAAGCAGTGGAGCGACGGCTACGCGAGGAATTGGCCAAGCTACAAGTGGAAGTGAACGAAGACAAGAGCCGTAAGGTGGATCTACAGCGAGACGAAAGCTTCGGATTTCTGGGTTTTGAGTTCCGTCGGATCCGGAGTCACCGGGGACGATGGATGCCGTTGCTATTGCCGAAAAGCAAGAAGCGAACGGCATTGCTACGCAAACTCAAGGCCATATTCGGTGCCTCTCAGTCTCAGCCGGTGAGCGGGGTGATTGAAAAGATCAATCCGATCTTGCGCGGTTGGGTGCAATACTTCGCGGTGGGACACTCGAGTCGGTGTTTCTCGTTCATTCAAAACTGGGTAGAACAGAAGATTCGGCGCCATCTGGCCCGAGCGTGTCAACGTCAAGGCTTCGGCTGGAAACGATGGAGCAGGGAATGGCTGTATGGCACATTGGGCCTCTTCAAGGAGTACCGCGTAGCATATCGCGGCTCGGACCCTGCAGTCGTACCAGTTTGATAGGCCCCATAACCCTTGTTGTGAAATGTGCAGGAGCGCGTAGTGCGGGAAATCCGCACGCTACGTGCGATGTGGCGGGGGTTGGAAACCACTCACGGTTCGGATACTGAGGCACTCTCAACGGAAACGGAGAGCAAACAGTCTAGGCCGAACCTACGGAGCATCGGCGCCAGTCTCGACCCTACCACAACCGTGACGGTTCAGGATAGGGTAGGGGTCACAGTAGAACTGCCTCAATCACGCTGAACATCGCGGTATTCGCGGCCGATGCCCAGCGCAATCAGCAGGGTTGCCAGGAACGTAAATCCGGGGTTGGCACGGAGCGTGCGCAAAGCGTAACGAAAATCTGCCCCGGTTGCGCCCATACCGTCAGATTGACACACGGCCCAGGCACAGAAGTTGTTGCCACCTCGCCTTGATCGTTGTAATCTGGGGTTTGGGCGGTGGAGTTCGCCGTTGCTTGCCGCGCGAGTGGCCAACAACTCCTACAACGAGAAAATTCGTATGTGGAGAGTAGTGAGCAAAGCGCGTTCGTCCATCATCCATCGTTTCCCACTCGCTCCGCCGGCCGACACATCTTCAGTTCGGCTTCTACAGTGCGCCACAAGCGCCGAAAATTCAGGGCGGAATCATCCTTACTTCCGATGTTTGAATTGCACCAGATTGTGCATGAGATGCCTAATAAGGAGCAGTGATTTCCAATGAGTAGTCAACCCGGTAAGTTACTTCGGCTCTACGTGAATGAACACGACGAATATCAAGGCAAGCCGCTCTATCAGGCACTTGTGGCGAGATGCCAGGAGCTCAATCTCGCTGGCGTAACGGTGTTCCGTGGTCTTGAAGGATTTGGAGAATCATCAGAAGTTCACCGGCCGCATTTATTCGGAGGTGATCAGCCAATCGTCATCACAGTTGTTGAAGGCCTGGAGAAGGCGCGCGAGGCTCTGCCCGCGTTGCAGGCAATGATGGGCAGCGGCGTTATCGCGGTCACCGATGTCGAAGTGACGGTTGTATCGAATGGTGCAGCCGCGCCGCTACGGTAAGTCAATCGCCGGACTCGCATTTAGCGATGTTGCAATCAGAGGAATTCAACGAACCACAAAAGCGCCGTCTGCTGTCGAGCGCCAGCTACATCGACAAGCTCCTGATTGATATTGAGCAAATCCTGTCTGTGACTACGTCGGGCGGTTTTCCCAAATACAAGAACCCCCCCGGCGCCTTTACAGATAAAGGTCTT
The DNA here is from genome assembly GCA_963757345.1 of Terriglobia bacterium. Taxonomy (GTDB): domain Bacteria; phylum Acidobacteriota; class Terriglobia; order Bryobacterales; family Bryobacteraceae; genus Bog-105. The sequence continues at coordinate 64,916 of CAVWRP010000022.1, forward strand.
GCGTGATTACATCAAGCGTCTCCGGCAGCAAACTCTACATGTTTTGACCGAATTGAATATTCCCCTTCCGGAACCGCGTTTCGATTCCGCTTTTTCGATCCAAGTGATCCTGCAATTCGTGGAAGTGGCGCTCGAAGAAATCGCCCCAGAGCGATTGACTGGATATGGTTCCGTTCCTGATTCGCTTGTGGAACCTTTACGTGGCGGAATCCAGGAGATGAAAGGTATTGTCCGCCAGATCGCTTTTTATCTGAGCCAACGGGCCGATGCTGATCTATCCAGCCGCCTCCTTCGACTTTCGGATGCTGATCCGGACAGCGGCCTGCCTCAAGAGTTGGGAAGCATCAGCGACCGCCACGGCTTGATAGAGTTCCGTGCCTCTTTGTCCCAGTTGGTTGAGAAGATTGAGACTCCAACTTATGAAATCGCGCTTTTTTGGCCGCATAAGCGCAGGCAAATCCTCTCTTCTGAACAGGATTATCGGTATCGACCTCTTGCCTACAGGCGTGACTCCCATCACCGCGGTGCCGACGCGCATGGGGCTCGTCCCGAGCTTCTGGTCTGGACGGCGGACGGAAAACGCGCGGAATACAGTATTGATCGACTGGCGGATTTTGTCACGGAGGCGAAAAATCCTGGTAATGAAAAACATGTAACGCGTCGATTCGTCGCCATGCCCCTGACTATGCTTCCCAGCCAGGTTGTTCTCGTGGATACTCCCGGCCTGGGCTCGCTCGCATTGGAAGGAGCAATTGAAACGCTCGCCTATTTGCCCCGCTGCGACCTGGGAGTCGTGCTCGTGGATGCTTCCTCGAATCTCCATTCCGACGACGTCGCTATGGTGGACACGCTACGATCGGCGTCGGTGCCTGCCTTGGTCGTGCTGAGCAAAGTCGACCTTCTGATGAAAGAGGATCGAGAGCGACTTCTTGACTACACCAGGACGCAATTGGCGCATCAGCTTGGAATGGAAGTCCAGGTGGCTCCTTTGAGCACTGGTCCCGAATTCAGCCGGCTTGCTGGAGGAGTGGATTAAGAGCCAGATCGCACCCCGCGCAGCAGATGCCCGGCGATTATCAAGGGATTCGATCCAGCGCAAAGCTCGAAGTCTGGGCCAGCGTGTGTTCCACGCGCTTCAGATGTCGGTAAAGACTATGCCGCCGGCCGAGGGATCGGGCGAGGAGTTAGCGAGACGGAAGGCCAACTACGCACGGCTGCCAGTCTGATCGAAGGCACTCGCACAAAATGTTTTAAGCGCACAGACCTAATTCGAAATGCGCCCGACTCTGCAATTCGTTGGCTGGCGGAAAAGGCGATTGCCTTCTGGGGAAAAGAATCGAGATCTTCTCAGCTCGACAATTCATGGGTTGCGAGTAATGTAAATCAACTGGCGCAAGCCGAAGCAGAGCGTGTTGCACGGCTGATCCAAAGTGCGGCGGAGGAAATGACAGCGGCACTGGATGAAGCCGCACGTGTCCTCTCCACCGTCGAACGCGAAGATCGCTTGAATCTACTCAGCTTTGTAAAGGAAATGCCCGTCGCGGAGTTTGTCCCTACTACTGACCACCTGACAAGACCACTTGTATTCTCCGTTTCCACCGGATGGGCCCTACGCTCAGTAAAACACCTGCTAGAGAAGCATCTCGGCGCGACGCTGATTGAGTTTTTCAACTCCTACGGCCGTGCCGTCGAAGTTTGGGCGCGCACTGCTCTCGATAACCTTGCGCGGGAATTTGAAACACACGCCGACGTGTTTCGAGCGCAGCTGCAACGGCTGACCTCGGCCACTGGGACGCAGGAGAGCAGTCGAACAGAATCAATTCTTCAGGATATGGCCTTTTTGAAGGAGAAGCTCGAATTGGAGGAGATTGGCCAGCCCGTCGAATCGAGCGCAGGAGTATAGCGAGATCCGCCAATGGATTCCCGGGCGTATGTTTTCATTTATCCACTGCGAAACAAACGCCCATATCCCTGATGACTGTCGGGAAGAGGTCCGGACCCGAAACTTAGAAACGGGCGTATTTCTGCCGGAAGACGATTCGAACCGGTTTACACGATCTCCAAAATATCCAGCGCGTTTTGCTCCTGCTCGACGGTCAATCGTTCCAAGTCATTCCCCATCCAACATCGTTCCAATCGTCAGTTGAGATCAGACTGGATCAGCTTCTCCACCTTGAAACGGGAACCGTTCTGCTCCAATGGCAGCCGCCAACGCCTTCAGCTGTTCCAACTCTGCTCTGATCTCCGGGGGTTCTCGTCCAGCTACAGAAGTCAGCTTTTCTACGGTCGCGATGAGATTGTCGAGGCGCGGTTCGGCTTCGCAGTGAAGCTCGAATATAGCGACTTTTTGGTGCAGGCTACGCCTTTGCCATCTTTTCTTTAGAGCCGGTCGACTGCTGCCATGCCGTGTTCAACCATCGGTCAAAGCTTGTAAGATGCGGCATCTCGTGCCGCAACGCAGGGATATCGATGTTGTAACCGGTTTCGTCCAACCACCAAAACATTACTGCCATGTCGTGCCCCGCCTGCTGCTCGAATGCTTGCGATGGGATCTGCTGATACGAGATTTCCCGGCCGGCCGTAGCGCCAAACGCCTTCGCGATCTCGTTCATTGAGAGACTGTCTCCGGCGATTTCAACTGTTTTCCCCGTCCACCGTCCGGGTCGCTCGAAGGCGGCAGCGACAAATGCTCCGATGTCGTCCACCGCGATCATCTGTAACCTGGCTTCAGGACGCATAGGCATTGCCAGTGTTCCGCTTTCAATCCGCTCTTTTTGTGGTAGCCAGTTTTCCATAAAGAAAACCGGACGGAAAATGGTGTGGGGGATGCCGCTTGCGCGAATTCGCTCCTCTATTTCAAATTTGCTATCGAAATGAGGAATTTCGGTTTTTCTGTCCGCGCTGGCCACCGAACTGTAGACCAGGTGACTAACGCCGGCTTTGTTGGCCGCCTCGACCACATTCACGCCCTGTCGTATCTCGACCTCTGGACCACTCGTCCAGTCCTGCACCGAATAAACGCCGTCCACTTCCTCTAAGGCTCTCGCAAGAGACGCCTTGTCATCGAAGTTCCCTTGCACGACATCCACGCCGTGGCCGACTAAGGCTCGCGCCGCCGGCTTTTCAGGATCGCGCGTCATTACGCGCAGAGAAAGTTTTCCCTTTCGCAGGTGCTGCATCACTGCATGCCCCTGCTTCCCCGTCGCGCCTGTAACTAAGATCGTCTTTTGAGCTTTCTTCGCCATGATCGTTATGCTTCCGCGATTAATGGATGCCGATTCGCTCGGAATCTGTTCGCTAGCAATGCTGGCAAGGCTTTTCGGCCCGGCCGGGCTTCGATGGCGGAACGTCATTGGCCGGATTAGCGTCAAAAAACCCGTTCGGCTTGAGCAAAAAGCCGATATAGGATGTAGGCATCACTGGATAGTCTTCTGGCCTCGGAATGTGAGTGTGGCCGAAGGTGTACCAGAAAACCACGTCTTCGCCTGCAATCGGTCGATCAGCGGCGGTCCATCTGACCAATCCATCGCCGCCGGCACTTTGATTCGGGAAGTCGCCAGCCGCATATTTCTCGTTTTCGCGGTATGGAGTAACCCAAACGTGATGATCGACAAACCGCGCGCGTTTGCGCCACCACGCGTTCGGCGAAGCCATAGGAAAAGAGTTGTCGCCGGGAAAGAACTTGTAGCCTACCGGTTCGCCCACGGCGTTCTTAACGTCCGGGTTCACAATCTTCCAAGTCCTGGCAGTGGTCAAATCAAGATGCGCAAGCGCCTGCTGTTCGGTACGCAACTCCGTCGGCCGAACGTGAAAGGCGTTCTCGAATGTGTTCGCATCGTCAATCGGATCGGGCACTACATCCATTTGAAGAATCGAATTTTTTGAGCCATCCACGTCAAAATCGAGCCGCACGTTGAAGAAGTGCTGGTGATTCGGAGCGTAGAGCAGCGGCGCGATCATGGTTCCCTGCTTTGGCCGCTCGTCCTCGCGTACTGCGCCTAGCGATAAGACGCCGGTCAGCTTAATTTCAAACCCTATATTTCCGTCTTGATAGAAGTACCAAAAGAATCCGTATTCGTAATTCTCGACGGTTGACACCGAGGAAACAACGAGCCGCCGCGACCGGCGCACCTCAGGCGCATCGGGCAGTCTTCGATCCGTATGTTTCCAAAGTATGCCGTAATCTTCTTCGTGAATACAAATGGCATTAGGGATGGTCAGCGCACCGCCCCGGCTGTCGCACAAATGCGCATCCAGATATTCAATGTGACCGAGGCAATCGCAGCCCAGGCGAAGACTGTTGGCGCACATTCCCATCCCGTATTCGCCCACGTCAAAGGCATTCTTTCGGGCCTGGGTGGGCCTTGGGTCACCATAAGGAACTACCATCTCGGTGAGAGAGCCGCGGTACAAGATCGAGCGGTCCCGCCCCTTATCTGTATACCGCAGATGGTGGATGGTCAACCCTTCGCGCGCGTTAAAGCCGATTACGAATTTCCATTTTTGCCACGCGATTTTATTTCCCTCGAGCGCAAAGCTGGGTCCATCAGGCTGGGCAATTGTCAGCGGCGTGATGTCAGTTCGCTGATCGGGAACACGATCGGCCGAATAATTACATTCCTGCGGGGGTAGCGGCCAGTGTCCGTATTCCTCAACACGAATCACCCGCATCAGGTTCAGATCGACTACTGGACGAATCCCCTCGATCGGCCGCGCATAGCCGTTATCTGTGGGATCGGCGCGCAGAAAGCAAAGCGGACGCGTGAGTCTCCTGGTGGAATCTTCCCCGGAACCATAGTTACCGGCGCTCCAAATGTCGACCATTACCAACGATGTATCGCTCACGCCGTAATGCTTCTCTAATGCGGCTTTGAACTCGGCACTCTTCAGGACGGCCTGTTCGCATTCAATCTGTTCGTCGAGCGCTAGAGTAGGCTGAGATCCGGCCGGCGCAAGCTCAACCTTGACGATCGCCCCATTCGTTAGATTGAGCGTGACGGTGGATGCGGCGCCCGATCTGTTATCGAGCACCACAGCCAATGCCTCGCGATCAGTCGAAGCCGATTTCGGCCATGCGTGAACCCGATCTTTCGGCGGTTCCTTCAGCATGATGCTGATAACGCGGAAGTATGGACCATAGTCGGGCAGCTTCTTCAACAGATCCGCGGCGGAACGGATCTCCGCAGCGCTTAGCGGCTCCAGCGGATGAGAACTTGAGACTCCGTTTGCGGAGGAATGACGGCCGATTTCGGACGCGACAAGCGTTTCCGGAGAATGAATGGACAAGGGAAGTTCCTTCTTTCCCCCGGGTCTTACATGGACTCGAGAAAAGTGCGTGTACCCGACAGTATGTCAGACCTGTTTTAGCCTGCGCCGCCTGGGCAACAGCGCAATCGCCGCCGCCCCTAGCATTGCGATTCCGAAAACGACGCTCATTGGAATTTCATAGCCCCCCGAGCGCCTTCGTAAGAATGCCACGAGATATGGGCACCAAGTCTGACCGATCGTGTTCAATGGCAGGATGAGCGCCATGGCGCGCGCGAGAGTATTCACTCCAAACTGCTCCGCTGCCATAAGCGGAATCAGCATATAGTCTGCCCCCATGGCGAAACCGAAGACCATTGAGAATAAGGAAACCGACATATGCTTCGCGGGCGTGACGGAAAGCAGCAGCAAAATCGATCCGGCTACTACAAAATAGGTGATCGTCATAACGCTTTTCTTGGGGAAAACGTCTGCGAAATAGCCGATGCTGACCCGGCCGACAATGCTCGACCACAAGATCATTACGGAAGCATGTGTCCAGGTCGCATTGAGTAAATTCTGGCTCGAAAATCCCGCGTCTCGAAACACAAACTTCATATGCTGCGTGATGGAACCGATAGAGCCGATCGAGCAGATACTCCCGATCAAAAGCAGCCAGAACGAGGGGAGCCGTAACAAGGCGTTCAGCTCGAGAGGGACCGCCTTCGCGTCGTCCGGAGGGTGGTCCGCACCGTCCGGATATTGTCCTACCTCCGAGGGCCTGTCCCGTAGCACGAGTATTGCCAGCGGCCAGGCTACCAGCATCAACGCTCCCATTGCCAAAAGCGCGTTTCGAAATCCGAAGTGCTCGGTTATATAGCGGCTGAAGAACGAGCCCAATCCCCCAAGGAGTCCGACCCCGACGTAGACGATTCCCATGGCAGTGCCCCGCTTCCGGTGAAACCAATAGGAAACCAGCAGCTGATGGGGAATCGGACCCGAACAAATGTAGCCAACCGTGTAGAGCAGATACAGAGCAAAGTAAATCGGGAGCGAGCCCGACATCAATCCAAAACCCAGAAACGCCAACGCACTAAGACCTGTCCCTGCGACGATCAGCTTCCGGGGACTCGCCTTTGGAATAAGCAGCGGTCCCGCCCAAACGGTCAACAGCGCCGCCAGCGGAAAGCCGAGTGTAATTTGTTCTATATTCCAGTGAAACGCGGATTGGAAGTAGTCATAGAAAAAGGGGAGATTGTAGTATGGAACACCTACTGCGATTCCGAAGGTCAAAAATGAGGTGGCAATCATCCACCAGCCTCGGAAGGCCTTTGTAGTCACCGAGTTTGTGGGAATGTTCTGCACAGTTGCCTCTCTATAGTAAGCGCCCGCCTGCGGCACGCTTTGCTAGACGGCGCGGTCGTCACGCCATCTCTCGCTTTTTGCTAGTTACAGTCCGATAAGATGAAAGTCTAACTAGCTGGGAACAGATCTAGACAGGCCACACACGCCAGTCGCGCTCGACGAAATCGGCAGCGGCGTGTACGAGGAATGCGATGAAAGAAACTACTTCGGCAAGATTTTTACGGAACGGTATTGTGTTGGCGGCTCCGCTCCTTCTGGCCTCCGCACTGGCGTTTGGAGTCACTCCAAACGCGCGCACCTTTGGTGCCGACGAACAGGCCAAAGTGCAGGGTGTCATCATTTCCCGAGATGCACAAACCATCAAGCTCAGAATCGATGACGACTCGATCGGCACGGTCGATATCACCAGTGATACAAAGATTGAATTGAAGAAGGGCGGGCTTTTTCATCGCAAATCGGCGATGGACACCGCCGCACTGGTTCCGGGTTTGCGCATTGAAGCCGATGGGAAAGGCAACGACAGAGGCGAACTGGTAGCCAGCAAGGTGACATTCGATCCAAACTCGATGAAGGCGTCCCGCCAGATCGATACTCGGGTGTCACCGGTTGAGGCTCGTACCGGCGCGCTCGAAGGCCGGACTGGCACGCTGGAAGGCCGCACTGGAACTCTCGAGAACCGCGCTGGTCAGATTGAAACTGCTCAAAAGCAGACCGATCAACAAGTCTCGCAAGTCAAGGGCGAGGCGGACCAGGCGAATCAGGGTGTCACTGATGTCAACAAGCGCGTAGGTAACCTCGATAACTATCAGCCGACGGACAAGGCGACGGTTTACTTCAAGGTCAACAGTTCAGTTCTGAGTGACGAGGCGAAGAGGGACCTCGATGCGCTGGCTCAAAAGGCCACCGCGCAGAAGGGATACATCGTCGAAGTTGCCGGCTTCGCGGACTCAACCGGCAAGGCGGACAAAAACCAGACCCTCAGCGAAGCCCGCGCCAATGCCGTGACGCGCTACCTTGAGCAGCAGGGCAATATTCCGATTCCTCGCATCCTGACGCCCACGGGTATGGGCATTTCTCATGAGGCGGCCAGCAACGACAGTAAAGATGGCCGTAAGATGAACCGCCGTGTTGAGGTAACTGTCCTGGTTAACCAAGGGCTGAACGGGGGCACCCCGTCCGCTGCCAACACGCCTCCTCCGGCCGCCCCAACAAAGTAGGGGTTTAACTTCCGCTTGCCGGTGTTTGGAAGAGTAGCGGTGCAAATGTAAGCAGGTTGCGCCGCCACACCATCCAGGTGTGCATTCCCTGAGTTTCGACCGGAGTCACGTGCACTTCTTTCGATTTTAGCCATTCGACCAACTTGCGATTCGGCGTTATTAGCCGGTCCTCTGTTCCGCATGCAATCCAGAGAGTGTGCAGTTTCGAATTTGCATCAGCGGTGAGTTGCGGAAAGGCCTGGCCCAAATCGTCTCCCAAGCCTCCAGCGCTAAACGCGCCAATGGCCGAGAACAGATCCAGCCGATTCAATCCGGTCAGGAGCGATTCTGCTCCTCCCATGGAAAGCCCAGCGATAGCGCGCGAATCCCGGTTCTGCTCTACCCGATAGGTACGTTCCACCAGAGGAATGACTTCATCCGTCAATGCCGTGCGGAACCTGTTGAAATTTCGGTCCCTGAGTTCCGGGTTGCGAAATACGGCCCCGGGTGTTCCGGTTGGCTTCAAGATTTCCGGCGCTCCGTATCCAAGCGGCATTACGACAATCATCGGCTTCGCTTTTTGCTCGGCAATCAAGCTGTCGAGAATCAGATTTGCTTTTCCTACGGATGTCCAGCCGCTCGCATCGTCACTGAACCCGTGCAACAAGTAAAGGACCGGATACTTCGCAGTGGCGTTAGGGTCGTAACCTGGCGGTGTGTACACGTAGAAATCGCGGTCGTCACCCACGACCGTGGACTTGTAGAAATGATGGTGCACTATGCCATGCGGAATGTCGCTGTCTTCCCACGGCAGTGGCGACTTCCCCGCTACGTGCACCTCGTTGCTGAGGTTCAGAAGATTCGGTTTGATGTCGGTGTTCGAAGGATCCAAACGGGGCGCTCCATCGCTCGAGAATGAATATCCGTAGAGATCCGGTTCGAGCGCTTTGGTGGTATAGCTCCAGATACCCGCAGCGTCCTTTTGCATCTCGAAGGGCTCGGCCGCACCCTCCAGGTTCACCGCCACTTTCTGGGCGCGCGGATCAAAATAGCGAAAAGTAACACGCCCATCGGGCAGCACTTCGGGCGATTGGGGTTTTGGTATTGGTGGCTGCTGCGCCTGCTGTGCCAAACTTGCGCTAGCAAGTAAGAGGAGAAGTAAAGATTTGTTCACGAGTTTTACTGTACGCCTTCTTTGCTCTTTTCTATATCAAACATCACTTCGGCGGCTGCAGAGCGCATGAATGTTGCCGAATTTACTCCCATAGTTCTCTTAGCTTCATTGATCGCCGGCTTCGTCGGGTCGCTGACCGGCTTGGGCGGCGGCGTCATCGTTGTTCCTGTGTTGACGCTTTTCCTGCATGTCGATATGCGTTACGCCATAGGGGCAAGCCTCGTTTCCGTGATCGCAACCTCTTCCGGAGCGGCAGCCGCCTACGTTCGGGACGGACTTTCCAACATACGGATCGGCATGTTCCTCGAAATCGCGACTACGCTCGGCGCGCTACTAGGAGCATTTCTCGGAACGCACATTCCGACTCGCGCACTCAGCATCGTGTTCGGCATCATTCTTCTGCAAGCCGCCTGGCAGACAACACGAACTCACAAGACGCATGGCAAATCCCTTGCCCCCGACCCTTTAGCCGAGAAGTTAAAGCTTAACTCCGTTTTTCAAACCGCAATCGGCGCGCAAAGCTATACCGTTCACCGGGTGAAAACCGGTTTCGGATTGATGTTCGGAGCCGGCACAATCTCGGGACTGCTCGGTATCGGTTCTGGCTCGCTCAAAGTGATCGCAATGGATCAAGCCATGCAAATTCCTTTCAAGGTTTCTACGGCGACCAGCAATTTCATGATCGGCGTTACCGCGGCAGCCAGCGCCAGCGTCTATCTCAGCCGCGGATACGTGAGTCCCGCCATCGCCATGCCGGTGATGCTAGGCGTCCTCGCCGGGTCAGTCGTCGGTGCGCGTTATCTGAGCCGGCTCCCCGTCACCCTCTTGCGCCGCATATTCGCAGTTGTTGTGGGCGGCATTGCCGTCGAAATGATCGCGAACGGCATCTGGCAAATTACATGAAAGTCACCGACCGTTCGATCGAACGAAGTGTCAGTGTGCTCCTCGGAGCCGGGGTCATTCTCGCCGGATCGGTCACCCTCCTCGGCGGGATCGCATTCCTGATTCGACATTGGAACGACCCGGCGAATTACAGGATATTTCACAGCCAACCCCGCATCGATCGAATTCTTACGGAAATTATCGCCGGCGCAATACACGGACGCGCGCGGTCGATCATTCAACTGGGCATGCTCCTTCTCATCGCGACGCCGGTGGCTCGAGTAGCATTTTCCCTTGTTGGCTTTCTATGGGAACGCGATCACACGTACGTGCTCATCACGGCAATCGTGCTCAGTGTCCTTCTCTACAGCCTTATCAGTGGCGCGTTAGCTTAGGCCGGGTTTTTGAGAACCGGATTCGCCTCCGGCTACTCATAACGGAGTGCCGTCATCGGCTCAACCCGCATCGCTCTGCGCGCCGGCAAATAGCTGGCCGCGAGCCCAATACCAATGAGCAGCAGACACACGAACAGCAGCACACCGGGATCGTCCGGCTGAACTCCGTAGAGCAAACTGGCGAGGGCGCGCGTCACGCCCAACGCGATCACCAGTCCAACGGCCAACCCGGCCATCGTCAAAACGAAACCGTCCTTCAACACCATCTGCAGGACATCAGCCTGGCTCGCTCCGAGCGCCATGCGTGTGCCAATCTCGTTCGTGCGCTGCGCCACCGAAAATGCGAGCAGCCCGTACAACCCAATCGCCGTCAGAACAAGCGCCAGAGCTGCAAAAGCTCCGAAAAGCCACGCGTCGAATCGGCTCTCGGCTGTTGTCGATTCAATCAGGTCGCTCATCATCCTGAAATGAAGTACACGCTGCCGCGCATCCACGTCAGCGACTGTCCTTCGCACCAGTTTTTCAAGACCGCTTGAAGGCTGCGTTCTGAAAATCCAATTCATTTCTCCCATTCGCGTGGCCATCAGGTCCGAGATCTGGGCCAGCGGGATGTAAACAGTCGGTCTTGCCGGCTCCTTTAAGAAGAGCGTCTTGGTATCGGCCGCCACGCCCACCACTTCACGCGCCGTTTCCTTGATCTCCGGAAATTCCTTGTTTTGGAACATCCCGATTACGACCCGGTCGCCCAAAGAATTGCCGCTGGGCCACCACGTCCGGGCCAACGCCTGGTTCACCAGCGCGACCGGTTGCCCACCGTTTGTGTCCCGTTTCGAAAACCGCCGCCCGCGCACGATGGGGATCTTCATCACATCGAAATAGCCTGGAGTAACTATCCGGATTTCCATGCCACCGATACTCTGGTCCGGATGATTCTCGCGCTGCGTCGGTAGATTGTCCGGGCCGGTGAGCGGAAGCGTGCTGATTCCCGCCACTTCGTCCGCTCCTGGTATGGCTCGCAGCCTGTCTACCAGCATCGCTTCGAAGCTCCTCGCTTCTCCGGCGCTCCTCCGTCTTTCTGACGGAATGGTTGTTTCTAACGTAAGCAGTCCGCCCGGCTCAAATCCAAGTTTCACCTGCTGCACGTGATACAAGCTCTGTATCAGCAGTCCGGCCGAGGCCAAGAGCGCCACCGACAAAGCAACTTCCGCCGAAACCAGAGCGCTCCGCATTTGTTGTCGCGCAACGCTCGCTCCCACTCCTCGACCGGCAGACTTCAGCGTGTCGCTGAGGTTCGCCTTGCGCACATTTTTGAGTGACAAGAGACTGAAAAGGAGAGTCGTCATCAGCGCAACCGTAACAGTGAAGGCAAGGGATATCGCGTTCAGCCGGATAGGAGCCGAAGCCGGCAGCTCGAACGGCGCGAGCGCCAGTAAGCCTCTCAAGCAACACTGAGCCATTGCCAGCCCAGCCAGGCAGCCTGCCATTCCCAGCAGTAGATTCTCGACAAGAAATTGCTCTAAAAGCCGTGCGGAGCTGCTCCCCAAAGCCAATCGCACCGCGATCTCCTTCTGTCGCGCAGCCATGCGCGCCAAAAGCAAACTTGCCAGATTCGAACACGCGATCAGCAGCAGCAGTGCCACCGCACCGAACAGCATGAGCAGGTTCAACCTTACGTCGCCCACTAACCACTTCTGATACGGGATCAGGGTCAACCCTCGAAAGTCTTGCGAAACTACGTCTCGATTGCTGCGCCGAAACCTCTCGCTCAGCGTCGCGGTCTCGGCTTGTGCCTGAGCCAGACCGACGTTCTCTTTCAATCGCGCGAGCATTTGCGTATTCTTGCCGCGGTCACGCATATCGTCGTCTGGTTGCAGCGGTACGAAGACATCGGCCGCTTCCGGCAGCCAGAATCCGCGCGGGAGTACACCAATCACCGTGTAGCTCCTATCGCCCAGCGTCACGGCCCTCCCCAGCACATTCGGATCTTTTCCAAACTGCGCGCGCCAGACATTGTTCGTCAATATAAGGCCCAGCGGGCCGCCCACTCTCGTCTCGTCCACGCGAAACTCCCGTCCGAGCGCGGGAGCAATCCCTAATACCCGAAAAAAGTCGTCCGTCACGCGCAGCGTTTTCACCCACGCACGATCGCCTTGCAATACTAATCCCAGTACACCTGCCCCCTGGCTGCCGCTTACCGCCGAAAACGATTGGCCATTCGCTTTCCAAAACCTCAGCTCCGGAACGTTCACCGCACCGCGCTCATTTATCTGCTCCACGCGCACAATGCGCCCGGCATCCGGGTAGGGCAAAGGACGGAGCATCACCGCATGTACGACCGTAAAGATTGCGGTGTTCGCTCCGATCCCGAGGGCCAGCGATAACACCGCCACAGTCGCAAACCCCGGACTTTTACGGAGCACCCGGAAGCCGAGCAGCAAATCGCTCGCGACTCTTTCGAGCGTTTCGCCGCCGCGAACTTCATATCCGTCGGCGCTTATCCGCCCGCGGATACTGCCAGTCCTTTTATTCAGTTTCAAGCTGCCTGCGACCTGCCCTGGTCAGAGAATAGAATCGCGCCCGACGATTGTTCTCGGAGGAATCATATCAGCCGTTCTCCTAGGAGCCAAGAGGGAAGCGGCAAACGCTAAAATGGCCTTTGTTCTTCATGAAACTTCGTGTCGCACTGCTCATCGCCACTGCTTCCCGCCTGATCGCAGCCGATGCGGAAACCGCCGGTCAGCAATGGTGGGCGCATGTCAAGTATCTGGCGGACGATAGCCTCGAGGGCCGCCTCCCCGGAACGGAAGGTTACCGTAAAGCCGCCGTCTATGTCGCCAACCACTTTCGCGAATACGGACTCAAGCCTGCGGGAACCGATGGCTTTCTCCAGCCTGTCGGATTCGACGTGCAATATACCCTTGAAGCGCAATCCAAGCTCTCGCTCGTCGAACACATGGGGGCAAAGCCTGTGCAACTCGGCGAAGATGCCCTGCTCGGCAGCCGCCTCCCGCAACCCAAAACGCTTCGCGCCGGCCTGATTTTCGTGGGCTATGGATTGCATATTCCCGAAGCAAAGTTTGACGACTTTGCCGGACTCGATCTCCATGGCAAAGTGATCGTCTACGTGAATGGCGGGCCCTCCAGCATTTCCGGAGCGCTCAAGGCAAGCGCCCGCTCGGCCCAGGATTTCGTGCGCTTCGTCCAGAGCAAAGGAGCCGTCGGAACCATTTCGATTCCCAATCCCAAGTCGATGGACATCCCCTGGTCCCGGATGCGCCTGGTCTCCTCGCAGGCCGGTATGCGACTCAGCGACCCCGCGCTGCAAGATTCCCGGGGCTCCCTGTTTACCGCGGTTTGGAACCCCGCTCACGCTGACGAGTTACTCGCCGGGTCCGGTCACCTCATTTCGGAATTACTCGCACTCGCCGACGCCGGAAAGCCGCTGCCACACTTTTCTTTGCGGCCTTCGCTGGAAGCCCAGGTCGCGACGCGCAACGAGCAGGTCGAGTCTCCCAATGTTGCAGGCATCCTCGAAGGCAGCGATCCAAAACTCAAAGCTGAGTATGTGGTTTACAGCGCGCATCTCGATCACGTCGGGATTGGCGAGCCCATCGGAGGCGACAAGATATACAACGGCGCCATGGACAACGCATCCGGGATTGCCAGTATGCTCGAAGTCGCCCGCAGTCTGCACGAATCGCACGCGAAGCTCAAGCGTTCCGTTTTATTCGTCGCCGTTACCGCGGAAGAGAAAGGTTTGCTCGGCTCGCGCTATTTCGCTGCGAAACCGACTGTCCCCGCGAGCGCCATGGTGGCCGACGTCAACACGGACATGTTTCTGCCGATCTTCTCGCTCAACTACCTGGTTGTCTTCGGTGGGGACGAATCGACACTCGGCAAAGACATCGCCGCCGCCGCTGCGCCTTTCGATATCCGCATTCTTCCAGACCGCGCGCCCGACCGTAACATTTTTATCCGCAGCGACCAGTACAATTTCATCCGTGCCGGTGTTCCGGCCATTATGCCCGCCTTTGCCGCAACGCCCGGCTCGCCTCAGGAAAAGCAGCAAATGGAATGGCTCGAACACCGATATCACGCGCCTTCGGACGACTCTGCACAGCCTGTAGACCTGGCGGCTGCAGTCAAGTTCGACCGGCTCATGGTGACGCTGATCGAACGCATCGCAAACGCCGACCAGAGACCGCAGTGGAACCCCGACAGCTACTTTCGGAAATTCGCGCAACCCGCATCTTAGTCTCAGATCTCAACTCTCAAAGGCAGAGCTGTGACGTCCGAAACGTGCAGAATCGGGCAACACGTCAGCAGACATGCGCCCTCGCTTACGCTTCGGGGCTCCGTTTTCAGGATCGCGTCAATCCCTCGCTTACGCTTCGGGCTCCGAATCGAGATCGAGGACTCATGAAGGGTTTACTGTCGGCTGCGAGGAGTTCTTTGAGCATTTGAAAATTCGAAGCCATTTTCGGGTCGCCGTTCGTGTTGGCACCAGGGGTATCTCCCCGTAACATCTCTTCGCGCAAACGGGTTTGCTGCAGCTCCCGAAGCTCCGCGATGTCCTTTTCGAAGCGGCGGCTCAGGCGCGCTTCCTGCAAGTGGAGATTCTTCAAGGTCTTTTCGTACTTGATAAGGTTCTCAACATTGCTAGGAGCGGGAGTTCCTTCTTCGGCATCGGCAGCGGGCTGGGAGAACAAAGCGGCTTCGAGAGCAAAGCTGCGGTTCAGACGCCAGCGGGTTTCGGCGAGAGATTGAATGAGTTCACGTTCGCGCAGACCCTTTAGGCTTGTATTCGTCAAAGTAAGCGTGGACATGCTCAGTTCGAATGCAGCCGGCGTCGTCGGACGGCAGCAGAACCGTGCGTCCCGTCAAGCCGGTTTTGAGGGCATTTTTGGAAGACACGGATTTGCCTTCTTCGGTGCGCGGACCCGTAGAAGAGCTTGCGTTACGGCGATTGCGTTCAGCGGTGGTCATGAGTGGGCGTTTTTCTCCTGCAAAATGAAACGGCCCGTGAGCCGCCGGGCAGGCGGGTCACAGGCCTGCCGGAGAGTAGCACGGCGAAGGGCCGAAACGAACCATGAAAAAATTTTTTGGCTGTAAGCGACTAAGAACAAGGGAGATTAAGCTGAGAACTTTTTGTGAACGGCACCAGCCATGCTGTTGCAAAAGTCTGACCTATGGTTCGCATTTGGAGTCGGAGGGGAAGGTAACTTGCGGTTAGTGCGTTAATGGACAGCACTCCGGAAACAACCTCGTTTCAGGTGTCCGACTCGCCGACGATACGGACAGGTATCTGGTCTATTTCAATGGTGAGATGAATACGGGTTGTACAACAGTGGTGCAGGGATCAGGAGGACACAAATTGTCTAATCTTTTTCTATTTGGTGCTGGTGCCAGCTACGGGTCACAGGAGAGTGAGAACGTGCACGATGACGGCATACAAAAGCAGCCGGCTCCGATCGTCTACTGGCCGTTTGCGATCGCCAATTTCGACGGAGCGGCGTTGAACGTGCAACGGAATGTACCGTTCGCCATCCGCAGTCCCGCCGAAGGAACGGAAGCTTTCCTGAAGCAGATCCGGCAAGCCGTTGCCGCTATAAGCCCCGCTTCGCCGGTAGTCCGCGCTCGGACGCTCCAGGAAATCTATAGAGACTCAATGGCGCAGACCTCTTTTGCTCTGGTCATGCTGGCGATCGCCGGAGGCATGCCACTTGTGTTGGGCGTAATTGGGGTCTACGGGGTGATTGCGTACACCGTCGAACGACGGCGAAGCGAAGTCGGCATCCGGATGGCGCTCGGCGCGCCCGCGGGTGCGGTGAAGCGGATGTTTCTGCGCCGAGGATTGTTGCTGGCATGCGCCGGCACAGCCTTGGGGCTGGCTGCCGCGGCAGCTCTCTTACGGATGATGTCGTCGTTGCTATTCGGGGTGACGCGGTTCGACCCTGCTGCGTATGGCGCTGCCGCGACCGTACTGTTTGTCGCGGCGATGGCTGCCACATACATTCCCTCGCGGCGCGCAGCCTCGGTGGATCCGATGGATACGCTTCGCGGCGAGTAACCCATGAACCGGCTGCACATCGGGATGACCATAAGATTTATGTGTCTCCCTCAGCCGAAGTCTGCGTCTATGAGGAAGAAAAAAGTGAAAAAGAACCCTGTGATCGAAGAGCAAGGCGCCACAGCCGGAACCCCGAGCATCTTACCGCGCCCGGACTTCCACTTTCCTGGCGAGGTCGGCCGTACCTTTCCCGACTCCGACCCGCCCCAGTTTCCGCAACCCGTTCAAGCCCCCAAAGGTGCGCCCAACGTTGTGCTCATCCTCATCGATGACGCCGGTTTCGGCCAGTTCAGCACTTTCGGCGGCGGCATCCCTTCGCCAACGATGGACAAACTGGCAGCCGAAGGACTGCGATACAACCGCTTTCACACAACCGCTCTCTGCAGCCCCACGCGCGCCGCTCTGATCACCGGGCGTAATCATCATTCGGCTTCCTTTGCGGGCATCACCGAACTCGCAACGGGCTACGACGGTTATACCTGTATCCTCCCAAAGAGCTGCGGCACTGTTGGCGAGGTTCTGCGGCAGAACGGATACATGACGGCGTGGATCGGCAAGAATCACAACACTCCGACGTGGGAAACAAGCGCGGCCGGTCCTTTCGATCGCTGGGTGAACGGGCTCGGCTTCGATTATTTTTATGGCTTCAATGGCGGCGATATGAATCACTGGAATCCGATTCTTTTCGAGAACCGGAATCTGGTGCCGGCATCGACCGATCCGAATTACCATCTGACTACCGACATCGCGGAGAAGGCGATCGCCTGGGTTCGCAACGTCAAAACCATTGCCCCGGACCGGCCCTATTTTCTCTACGTCGCGACGGGCGCCACACATGCCCCGCACCAGACACCGGAGGAATGGATCGAGAAGTTCAAGGGGAAATTCGACGGAGGCTGGGACAAATATCGCGAGGAGACGCTTGCGCGGCAGAAGAAGCTGGGCGTGGTGCCTCAAGACACAAAGCTGACGGAACGTTCGAGAGGGTTGCCTGCATGGGATTCTCTCAATGCGGATCAGAAACGGCTTTACGCCCGGATGATGGAAGTGTTTGCCGGCTATGCCGCGCAATGTGAGTACGAACTCGGCCGCGTGGTCGATGCGGTGAAGGAACTTCCGGACGCAGACAATACGCTGATCGTTTACATCGCCGGGGACAACGGCGCCAGCGCGGAAGGCGGTATTGAAGGATCGCTCTGCGAAAACATGTACTTCAATGGCTTTTCTGAGAAATGGCAGGATAACCTGAAAGCCATCGACGAACTGGGCGGTCCGAAACACTTCAACCACTTTCCCTCCTCATGGGCGCACGCGATGAACGCGCCGTTCCAGTGGACCAAACAGGTCGCAAGTCATTTCGGTGGAACGCGCAACCCGATGATCATCTCGTGGCCTGCGCGAATCAAGGATAAAGGCGGAGTTCGTTCTCAATTTCTGCACACGATCGATATCGTCCCGACGTTGTATGAACTCTGCGGCATCACTGCTCCCGCCGAACTGAACGGCGTGATGCAAAAGCCGATCGAAGGGGCCAGCTTCGCCTTCACTTTCGATGAGGCGAAGGCGGCGAGCCGGCGTAAAACACAGTATTTCGAGCTTGGCTGCAATCGTGGTTTGTATCACGACGGGTGGATGGCTTCGTGCCCGTCATTTGTCCCGTGGGAACCGAATCGCGGCGAGTGGGACCCGGATAAAGCGCCCTGGGAGCTCTATAAGATCGATGAGGATTTCTCCCAGGCTAACGATATAGCGGCAAAACACCTCGACAAGCTGCGGGAGCTTCAGGATCTCTGGTGGGTGGAGGCATCGAAGTACAACGTCCTACCGCTGGACTGGCGCGGCTCGATTCGCATGAATGCCGAATTGATGGGGCGGCCGAGTCTGATCGGGCACCGCACCGAAATGACTTACTACCCCGGGACGATCGGTCTTCCGGACGGCGCTTCACCGCCCATGTGTAACAAGTCATGGACCATCACGGCGGATATCGAGCTGACGGACGATAAGACCGAGGGCATGATCGTCACGCATGGCGGTCTAGAAGGCGGCTACGGTCTTTATCTTCGCCACGGGAAACCTGTATTTGTGTATAACTATCTTTCGATTGACCGCCCCACCTTCGTGGCGAGCGATGCGCTGCCGAAAGGCAGGACAAAGCTCGCGGTCGACTTCACCTACGACGGCGGCGGGATGGGTAAAGGCGGCACGATCACGATGAGCGCCAACGGAAAGAAGATCGCCGGGGGACGGTTGGAGCGAACCATCCCGATTCAGTTCTCACTCGGCGAAGGCCTGGATATCGGTCTGGATGTGGGATCGCCCATCGACTTTACCTACAAACTGCCATTTGCGTTCACCGGAAAAATCGAGAAAGTTCACATCGAACTGAACCGGGAGCCACAGGCCGGCACAAAGGTCACGTGAGAGGGGAGGGTGCGGCCGCTGGAAACGATCCAAAAAACGGCTACTGCCGTTCTCGCCGTACTCTTACTAGCGCTCTCGTTAAAAGCTCAAATTCCATCCGGCTTCCAAGCGATCTTCAACGGGCGAAATCTGACAGGTTGGCACATCAGTCGCACGGATCACCACGGGTCAACGCCAAACGCCACCGTCGCCAACGGCGTTCTTGCACTTGGACAATCCCCTTACGGCCAGGGCGGGCTTCTTCTCACCAATCGCCGTTACGCAAACTTCGAACTCTACCTTGAAGTCAAAGCGGCCTGGGGCTGCAACAGCGGAATCTTTTTACGCTCCACGGAAGGCGGCTCGGCTTACCAGATTGAACTCGACCAGGGCCGCGGGACAGGTGACCTCCTTGGCGAAAATCTCACGATCAGTCTGCCTGCCAAAGCCGAACGCCTTTCAGCGATCTGGAAAAATGACGACTGGAATTCGTTCCGGATCCGGATGCAAGACTCTGCGCCGCACATCACGGAATGGGTCAACGGCGTTCAAATGTGGGATGTGCAGGAGCCGCGCAATGACAAAGTCGCCGGTGAAACCGACGGCATGGTCGGACTGCAGGCGCACTGGGTTTCGCTCTACGAACCGGCGAAAGATTCCTTCAATCTGCCGGGCAGCTGGCGTCCCGGGGCCGCCTATCAGTTCCGAAACATCGCCATCCGAGAGCTCCGATGAAACGACCTGTCGCCCCGGTTCTCACATTCGCTGCCTTTACAGCCCTTGCGCAGGGAACGAGTTCGCAAAACTTCACGAACAACATCGGCATCGAATTCGTCCGGATCGAACCTGGCTCGATGCAGGTTGCAGTCTTCGAGCCCTCCTGCCCAAGCGAAAGCGATTTTCCTCCTGACGTCGCCCCCGTGTTCCGGTGGACCCACGCAGATTACTCCTTGTGCAAGACATTCGTGCACCGCGAGTCGAGCCCGGGATTTCGCGTAGTAATTTCGCACCCCTTCTACATCGGCAAATATGAAGTCACGCAGGGGCAGTATTCGGCGGTCATGGACCGAAATCCTTCGCGTTTCCAGGGCGCAAACGTCACAGGCGACGCCAACCGACATCCCGTCGAACAAGTCTCCTGGGATGAAGCGCAGGCATTCGTTCGCGAACTGAACGCCCGTGAAAAAACACACGCCTACCGTCTGCCGACAGAATTCGAATGGGAGTACGCCGGTCGGGCCGGCGGCCGCGGACAGGTGGATTGGGACGTCATCCGCCGCCAAGCCGTGCAGGGATTACGCGCCAAACCCGGCGAGCACCCGCCGACCACCAGCATTGTCGGTTCTCGAGAGGCGAATGCCTGGGGCTTATACGACATGCTCGGCAACGTTTGGGAATGGGTGCAGGATCCGTACAATGACAAAACATTCCCGGATCGCACGCCGCCCCTCTCAGGTTCCGAGCACGTTCTTAAGGGCGCAGGCTTCCTTTCTGACGTGAAGAATGCGATTTACGCAACCCACGCTGCAGGGCCCGGCGACGGCTGGGATGTCGGATTTCGCATTGTGAAAGATATCGATTCCGGGGCCGGGCGCTGATGTACTCCGAAGACGTTTCTACGATCACGAAGTTTCTTGTGATAGCGCAACTCGCATTTTCGTGCTGCGCCCAAAACCGTCCTCCCGAAGCAGCGTTGCCTGGGCAAGCGGTCTACGCCGCGAACTGTGCTTTTTGCCATGGCTCGGGCGCGCGCGGAGGCGCACAGGGCGGTCCGGATCTCGCTGCTTCGCCAATCGTTCGCGGGGATAGAGAGGGCATTCAATTATCAGCCTTCCTGAAAGCCGGACGCCCCAATAAAGGGATGCCTGCTTTCCATTTGCCAGATACTCAATTGAAGACGCTTGCCGCCTTCCTGCATCAAGCGCTCGAATCGAGCACAGAGCAGCCAGATTTCGGCATGGAAATTCTCGTTGGAGATGCAAGCGCCGGCAAAGCATTCTTCAACGGAGCGGGAGGGTGCACCAAGTGTCACTCCGTCGATCGCGATCTGAAGCACATCGGCTCGAAGTATCCGCCTGTCGTTCTGCAAGGCCGTATTGTTCTGCCGCGCGGCCAAGGAGGCTATCCCGGTTTCGAATCCGCCGCTCCTCCTACCACGCGAGTCACGGTTACACAGGCGGATGGCCGCACCGAATCCGGCCTGCTGGAATTCTTATCCGACTACTACGTAACTTTGATCGACTCAACCGGCCGCCGCGTCACATTGCCGCGTGAGGGGAATACTCCGAAGATCGTTCTCGAGGATCCCCTCGAAGCGCACGTCAAATTAGAAGAGCGTCTTACTGATCGCCAGATGCACGATCTCACGGCCTACCTTGCGAGACTCAGATAAGTCTGAACAGCCTACTCGAGGTAGGAATTATCCGGGAGCGCCAGCGCATCAGGCGAGAACTTTCAGCGGGGGCTCGAACTAATTCTCGTGCTGAAAGTGTCGATTGACAAACTCTGCAGCCCAGCCATATTGGCCTTCCTGGTCTTCGTCCCAGGCCTGAGTGGCGGCCAGACCTCAGGCGATCCGGATCTGAACGACGGATACAAGTATCTTAAAGCAAAGAAGTATGACGACGCTGTGGCTTCGTTCCGTAAAGGTCTCGCACTGCAGCCGGCAAACGCAAAGGGCCACAAGGATCTGGCCTACACTCTGCTCAAGACCGGCGATAATGCCGAAGCGCGGGACGAGTTCGAGCAGGCTTTGAAATTGGATCCCAAGGACGAGGTAGCGGCGCTCGAGTTTTCCTTTCTGGCGTATGAGACAAAAAAACCGATCGAAGCGCGCCGTACTTTCGACAGACTCCGACGTTCCGTGAATCCGTCCACTGCCAAGACCGCCGAGCAGGCTTTTCAAAACATCGACCAGCCGCTGGCCGCGAGTATCGCGCGCTGGCAGGAAGCATTAAAGCGGGTACCGGACCCGAACGCGCTCTCGACCTTTAGCGCCCACTGGGAGCTGGCCCAAACGGCGGAGTTGCGCGACGAATTGCCGCTGGCCGCGCAACAGTTTGAAGTTTGCTGGAAGCTCAAGCCGCAACTTCCTGAGCTGTTACTGATCCTGGCGCGTGTCTGGGGCGAGACCAATCGCATCGAGGAATCGCATGCCGCACTGCTGGCTGCATCGCGCTCGGCTGATTCCCGCACCGCCGAACTGGCCCTTGCACAATTGGGCACGCGTTACCCGTATCCATACGAATTTGTCGCGGCGCTCAAGCTCGACCCGAAGAACGTTGCCGTTCGCCGGGAGCTTGGCTTCCTCTATCTCGCAATGCACAAGGACCCCGAAGCGATCGAGCAGTTTGAAACTGTGTTGGCTCTGGACGCCAGCGACCAGGTTGTGCGACGCCAGCTCGATTCCTTACGAGGGCTGAAATCTCGTCCCGAACCGGTTGCAGTAAACACCCGGATAAGCAACGGTGCAGCACCGGCCATGGATGCAAAGACCATGGGAAAAAAGAGCCTGGATATGGGGTACCTGCACGACGCCGTACGGTATCTCCAGCAGGCGCATGAACAGGATCCTCAAGACGCGGAGGTGCTTCTGAAGCTCGGTTGGGCTTACAACCAGTCCAAAGACGACTCCACCGCGATCGAATACTTCGACGAAGCCCGGCGCACCGATGATCCCCAAATTGCTTCCGAAGCTTCACGCGCGTATCACAATCTGCGCGGCGACACGATGCCCCAGACGACCATCTGGACGCTTCCTATGTTTTCCTCCCGCTGGAAAGATGTGTTCAGCTACGGCCAGATCAAGCGCACGGTCCCGCTGCCATTTCTGGGCAAGGCTAACAAACTCGTCACGTTTTATCTCTCGACGCGTTTCGCCGGTGATCTCAAGAGCAGCATGGACGAGCACGTGATAGCTCCTCAATACCTTTCCGAGAGTTCCTTCATCTTCGGTGCGGGAGTTTCAAGCAGAACCTGGCATCATCTTACCGGCTGGGCCGAAGCGGGCGAGTCAGTAAATTATCTGCCGTTCCGGCATGACATCGGCACAGCAATCCCGGATTATCGTGGCGGGCTAAATTACGGGCGCGGATTCGGCCATCTGCTCAACAGCCGGAAGAACGGACCGTTCTATGAAACTACGGCGGACGCAGTCTATATCAGTCGCTTCGACAAGGACTGGCTGTTTTACTCGCAGCATCGCATGGGCGAAACGTTCCACTTCGCAAATGGCCTGACGGGGCAACTTCTCTTCAACTTCAATTACGTGCGCGACCTGAAAACGGAGTACTGGGCCAACACGCTAGAGGTCGGACCAGGGCTCAGGCTTCGTTTCCCGTGGATGCCGCCCGGGATGTACCTCTCTGCCGACCTCCTCCACGGCTTCTATACGGAGCCTTCTCCGAAGCCCAACTATAACGACGTGCGGGTCAGCATGTGGTACGCCGTGACCAAATGAACGTAAAGCGCATCTCCATCTTTCTAGTGCTAACGAGTTGCCTGATTTCCGGGGTCGGCCGGGCAGCGACTTTTCAGGTAAAGAACGCGGACGCGAAGCCGTGGTCGGCAATTCTGGGAACCATTGGCATCGCCCAGGACAGCCATCGAGAGCCTGATGTCGTGGTTGCCGGCCAGGATTCACAACTCGATATTGCCGCTCTCGCACAAAACAAGATTGTCATTCTCGAAGGCGCCGGGGCGAGCGCTTCCAAGGTAGGGATTTTGTCGAAAGCGGAGTCCGTTCGGATTCGACAGATCTCCGACACTCACGCTCCAGGTCTGCCGATTATTTGGGAGCAACCGGTAGAAGTTCCGCAGGTTGCGCTTCCGGATGGCTTTCAGATCTTTGCCGCCGAAAAATGGAAGAACGTTCCTGTCCTCGCCGGCAAGCGCACTGCTCACGGAGCGATTTTGTGGCTCATCACGACCCCTGGAACCAGCGGTATCGAGCGGTTTCCCTATCTTCTGCAGGCTCTCACCGATTTGGGATACACGCCAGCGGCTCAAACGACCACTCTTTGGGCATTCTTCGATTCTTCTTACCGGATTCGGGCCGACCCGGACTACTTAGCGCAACGACTGGCGGCGCACAGGTATCGGCGCCCTTCATATCGCGGCCTGGCACAACATGGAACCCGATCCCACTCAGGATGGCTATCTCAAGCAGGTCATAGAGGCGTGTCACCGCCACGCCATCGCGGTGTATGCATGGCTCGAGCTTCCGCACGTAAGCGAAAGATTCTGGGCCGACCATCCGGCATGGCGCGAGAAGACCGCCGTGGGTCAGGATGCACAACTCGACTGGCGCAAGTTGATGAACTTGCAGAATCCAGACTGCCGTAAAGCGATCGCCCAACTGACCGGCGAACTCCTCCAGCGATTCGATTGGGACGGGGTAAATCTGTCCGAACTGTATTTCGAGTCTCTTGAAGGTGCGTCGAACGCAGCCCGGTTCACGCCCATGAACGACGACGTCCGGGCGGATTTCGGACGCACCGGCGGCTTCGATCCGAAACTCCTCTTCATTGCGGGTTCGGCCTACGATGCGACCTCACATCCCGAGGCGCTCCGCAAGTTCTTGGATTACCGGGCGGAACTCGCCTCACGAATGCAGCGCGAATGGCTCGCGGTTGTCGACCAGTCGCGCGCAACGAAGCCGTACCTCGACGTGACGCTTACGCATATTGACGATCGTTTCGAACCGGGTATTCGCGACGAGCTGGGCGCGGACGTTGCGCGCAGTCTGCCGTTGATTCAAGCGAGGAAAAACACCCTACTGGTGGAGGATCCTGCGCCTCTGTGGGCGCTCGGCCCAGAGCGCTACGCGCGGCTCGCCGCCAAGTATCGCGAACTGACTCGTGACCCGAGCGCTCTGGCGGTCGATATTAACGTAGTCGAGCGCTATCAGGACGTCTACCCGACCAAGAAACAAACCGGTGTCGAGTTGCTCGAATTAGTTCACCAGGCAGCCGTCTCGTTCGGACGCGTTGCCCTTTACTTCGAGAACTCGCTTGAAAAACAGGATCTCTCACTGCTCCCATCTGCCGCAACGAGTGCTCGCGTTGAATCGCTCGCGCCAGACGAGTTGCTAATTCAAGCCAAAGAATTAACCCGGGTGGCGTGGCAAGGAGCCGCCGAGATCGACGGGAGACCCTGGCCGGTTCAAGACACCCGATTTGTACTTGTTCCCAGCGGCACGCACAAGCTTTCAACCGGCCTCTCCACTCCCGCTTTGAGGCTTCAGGATTTCAGTGGCGAGATTCGCTCGGCCATTTCCGGCCGTGACCGGCTTGATCTTTCGTACTCGAGCCGTACTCGTGCCATAGCCGTGCTTGCGGCAAAGGCTTCCGGCATCGAACTCGACGGCCAGCCTTTCGAAAGCCCGGGTCTTCCGGACGCTCCGGTCATCTTACCGGCCGGCCAGCACCTGGTCACCTTCCTGCGCTGACCGGTCTCAGACCATGCGGATTGCAAGCAGGTCGCTGAGCTGCAAATAGCAGTCTGATCCACTCCTGCGCTTTGGGATCGTTACGCCCGGCGCGCTTGCGCATTTGAGGGTACAGCCTTGTGTGAATCGCGTAAATATCGTTCTGTACGGACCACAGATTAACCGCAAAGGGCATCTGTTTAGTAATTCGCAGGCTATGTTTCAGACGCCTGAGCCGTTCTATGTTTCGCGGTTCCGCTGAGAAATCCTTAGCGAGGATTTCGAGCTTGTGGCGCAGAAGAAATTCGAGCGTCGTCCGGTCAATGGTGATATTGCCGACTTGCGCCTCCCGCAACAAACTGCGGATCCGTTCTCCATCAAGCTCTTCCATTCCGCAAGCCCGCCGCAACAGGCTGTTGATTGCATACTCGATAGCGGCAGTGAATTCACGCGGCATGGGAGTTCCGAGGCTGGAAAGAAATCTCATGAGCGCTGCGTGGTGCTCGTACAGCTGCAGGTAAGCTGCTTCTGCCTCCGCCACGGTGCCCGAAAGAATGATGCGCACGATCCGCCGCTGCTCATCGCGGAAAAGAGATCGAAGTGAATAGGTCCTGTCGCCGAAACGCTTGTCGAGCAGGCGGATAACTTCCGGAATATCTACGCGCGAGAAGGCGTCGCTAATCGATTCCATCAAGCTCCGATAGGCTGCGGCGCCGTCGAATTTCATCACGCCGCCCGCCACGTTGTGGTCGCCGAAATGTACTACCCAGAACGTGAGTATCTCGCACTCTTGCGTAACCTTGGATGTGAAACTTGCCTGGCCCACAGCCATGCGCATTTTGCCCGCTTCGCGCACATGGTAGTCCAGCCGTTTCACAGTGTAGGAAAAAATATCGGTCCGCTCGCCATAGGGCGAAAAAAGCGAGCTGATGGAATAGTGCGCACCAACCTTTTCGAGGTCCACGATTGCCGGCTTTACGTAGCGCAGATAAACGTCTGCCGCGGTGCCGTATTCCGCGAGATTACTCTTGGCGAGTGCAAGCCGTTCCAGGAATTGAGCTTCTATGTTTTCGTTGAAGAGCTGCTCGGCAAGCTGCACCACGCGGCCCGCATACATGACCACCTGAACGGTTTCGATGCCCGAAATATCGTCGAAGAACCAGCCGCAGCTCGTGTACATCAGCATGGCGTGGCGCTGCAGCTCCATCAATTTCCAGACGATCACCTGCTCGTCTGCAGTCAGATCGCGTGCGAAGTGCTGTTTTCCGAACTCTTCACGAACTTCAGGATGACGATCGAGCACTACCTGGATGTATGCGTCGCGCGCAGCCCACGGATCGCGCAGGGCGGACAACCCGAGCTTTTCAAACCGGGGAATCACCCAGTCGCGCAGCCAATCGAGCGCATCGCGTAACGGTCGCCGCCACTCCTGATTCCATCCCGCGCGACCCGAGTTGCAGCCACAATTGCTGCGCCAGCGCTCGACCCCATGCACGCAGCTCCAGGCGGTCTTTTCATAGATCTGCACTTCCCACGTTGGCGGGTGCAGTTCCAAAAACTCGCCGTAGTTTGTAATGCGCGCCGACTTTTTGCTCTCTATGTAATCGAGCGCGTAAGCGAGCGCCATCTCGCCGTGCTTGTGATGATGACCGTAGGTCTCGCCGTCTGTAGCGATGTTGGCGAGCTGCGCGTCGGACCGGCCGTCCGAGAAACCACTCAATAGACGCGTCGCGAATTTCTCTCCATTGTCGAGCAGCTTCTCAAAAGCGACAGCCTGCGAGATAGGGCCATCGTAAAAAAAGATGCTGATTGTCTTTCCGCTTGACGCCCTGAACAGGTAAGCACGCGTAGGATCAATCTTTGACCCGGTAACATCCTCCCAATATCCGCCGGTCAGCGGACGGATCGCCTTCGCCTGGTGCGGAGCCAGAATTGCAAATGCCAGGCCCTCTTCCGCCATCAGTTCCAGCGATTCGTTATCGACCGCCGTTTCCGGGAGCCACATCCCTTCCGGAGGACGCCCGAACCGGCTGACGAAATCTTCGTAACCCCACCGGATCTGTGTCTTTTTATCGCGGCTGTTCGCGAGCGGCATGATCATGTGGTTGTATGCCTGCGCGATCGCCGAGCCGTGCCCGGAGAACTCGTCCCGACTCTGACGGTCCGCCTCGATCAGGCCGCGGTAGGTTTCCGGCGCATGCTCCACCGCCCAGGAGAGGAGCGTCGGACCAAAGTTGAAACTGATTTTCGAATAGTTATTGACGATCCGTTTGATCTTCTGCTGGTCGTCGAGAATACGCGCCGCGAGATTCGGTCCGTAGCACTCGGCCGAAATGCGCTCGTTCCAGTCGTGATACGGATACGCGGAGTCTTGTAATTCTATCTGCTCGAGCCAGGGGCTTTCACGAGGCGGTTGATAGAAATGGCAATGAATACACAAATATTTCATTGGTCTGACCCAAGAAGTAGAGATCGCAACTTTGCAATCTTCTCAAGTTTCCGGCAGAAAAATGGTGAAAACAGCTCCGGAGCCTCGTTCGCGGTTGGAGGCGGCCACCCGACCTGAGTATTTCTTAACAATAGATGCCACGATGTGAAGCCCGAGACCGGAGCGCGCGGCGGTGCCGGTCTTGGTAGAAACGTTCGGACGGAAAATTCGCGGCAGCAGATCCGCCTGTATTCCCGGGCCGTTGTCGGAAACAATAATCGAAAGTCCCTCGTTCGCATTCTCCGTTTCGATTTCGATGCGTCCAGGACAATGCATGATCTCCGCCGTATTGAGAAACAGATTCGCGAAAACGCGTTCCCAATCCTTCGACGAGCCGGGCAGACGGATGTCTCCCGGAATGCGACGGATCCAGCGCATGCGCGGCTTGCGAGTAGCGACGCAGTAGTCGGTCACGGACTGTATCGCGTAGTCGACAATAACTGCCAGGTTGGGTGTGTCATCCGGGATGGCGCCCACCAGCCGTTTACCACGTTTTACGCTCCGATTCAAAGTGGCCGCAAGGTGCTTCCACCGCTTGTCTGAATTCAGGAGTTCAGCCGCTTCGGTTATGGTTTCGAAGACATTGTCGAGGTCGTGAATAAGGCTCTCGCGGCTGAGATCGGGATCGAGGGAATCGTCCATTAGGCAATGAAACTACGACGCAATGCTGCGGAGAGTATTGTAGAACTCCGGAAACGAGACCGACGCCGCTCCGGCGTCCAGAATCGTGCTGGGCTCGTCCGCCAGCAGCGCCGCAATCGCGAACGCCATCGCGATACGGTGATCTCCGTAGGAATCGATTTCAGCGGCGCGGAATTTCTGGGCGCCCGGAATCATCAGACTGTCAGCAGTCGTAGTCACCTCGATATTCATCGCGCGAAGATTTCGAGCTATGGTTTCGATGCGGTCCGTCTCTTTTACGCGTAATTCACCGGCGTCGCGAATGATCAAACCATCCTGACTGGCCGCTCCCAGAACCGCCAGCACTGGAATCTCATCGATAACGGCAGCGGTATCTGCGCCCTCAATGACGCCGCCACGCATCTTCGCGGATCTCACTTGCAAATTGCCGATCAGTTCACCGTTCCGTTCTTCGTAATGCAGAACCTTGAATGAAGCGCCCATGCCCGTAAGCACATCCAGTAATTTCGTACGCGTGGGATTCAGGCCGACTCCCGCGATGATCAGCTCGGAATCCGGTACGAGCAGAGCAGCCGCAATGAAGAAAGCGGCGCCCGAAATATCGCCGGGCACCACCAGCGTTTTGCCGGAAAGCGTGGCGGGGCCCCGCACGCGCACAAAACGCGGATTGACTGCAATGTCGGCACCCAATTCGCGAAGGGCAATCTCGGTGTGGTCACGAGTCGTAGCCGGTTCGCGAACGCTCGTTTCTCCGTCCGCGTAAAGGCCTGCGAGGAGGACGCAGCTTTTGACTTGCGCGCTGGCCACCGGCGATTCCCAGGCAAGCGGCCTCAGCTTAGAGCCGTGGATTGTCAATGGCGGAAACTGCCCGTTTGCGGCATCCACTCTCGCGCCCATTTCGCTGAGCGGAGTCATGATGCGCCGCATCGGCCGTTTTACCAGCGATTCGTCACCGGAAATCGTTGTGGTGAAGGGTTGAGCCGCCAGAATCCCGGACAGCATACGGATGGTAGATCCGGAATTGCCCGCGTCGAGTGATGTTGCTGGTGCTCTTAAACCCTTTAACCCCTGGCCGTGCACAACCAGAAGCTGGGCGCCGGCTTCGGTGGTGAAGGAATGGCCGATGCCGAGCGCCTGCATGCAGGCGAGAGTCGATTGGCAATCCGCGCCGGCAGAGTAGTTGTAAATCAGGGAATCGCCTTCGGCGATTGATGAGAGCATCGCATAGCGATGCGAGATCGATTTATCGCCCGGCATGGAGACAACGCCGTGGATCGCCCGCGCGGGCGAGATCTTCTCAACCATCGAACCCTGATTGTAGCGACTCAGGCAACAACCTGGACCTTATTGCCAGAAGCTATGTGATACACCAACAAATTATGATCAACCGTCGCGAATGGATCGTAGGCAGCGCAGCAACAGCTTCAGCAACGAATCTTTTTTCCGCAAATCAAGCAGATTCGGGAAAGAAGCCCGTGGTCATCTCGAGCGCCAACGGGCGCGGGGCCTGCGCTAAAGCGATGGAGGTGATCGCAAGCGGCGGTGATCCCTTGGATGCAGTGATCGCCGGGGTGAATATTGTCGAACTCGACCCGAATGACACGTCGGTCGGATATGGCGGCTTGCCCAATGAAGATGGCGTCGTCGAGCTCGATGCATGCGTGATGCACGGGCCTACCCGCAGGGCTGGATCAGTGGCTGCTATCCAGGGGATCAAGACGCCTTCGAAGATCGCGAAGCTCGTCATGGACCATACCAGTCACGTGATGATCGTAGGCGAGGGCGCCACTCGCTTTGCCGAAACACAGGGCTTCCGGCGTGAGGACCTGATGACTGAAAAGTCGCGCACTGCGTGGCTTGTCTGGAAGGAAAGTCTGCGTTCGCCCGGGGCCTTCAACAATTGGGTTTCGATGGCCGACAACCTGAAGGCAGAAAACCGTCCGCCCCTCGATAAGCTCCGGGAGCGATTTCCCGGTAAGGACGACGAAACGCTGGCTTGGGCTTGGGAAATGGCCGTCCATCCGCCACATGGGACCATCAACTGCCTGGGACTCAACGCCAAGGGTGAAATTTCAGGCGTCACGACTACTAGCGGTCTCGCCTGGAAAATTTCGGGCCGGGTCGGAGACTCCCCCATAATCGGCGCCGGCCTGTTTGTTGATCCCGACGTCGGCGGCGCGGGTGCAACCGGTCTCGGCGAGCTGAACATCCGAATCTCGGGAGCTCACACGATGGTCGAAAGCATGCGGCGGGGCATGTCTCCACGGGATGCGGTGCTCGAAGCGCTCAAACGCATCTCGAAGCTTTATAACGACGATAAGGCGATCTTATCCCGCCTCGATATGGATTTTTACGCCCTGCGGATAGATGGCGCGCATGCCGGCGGTTCGCTTTGGAACACCGGGAACGGGAACAAGAAGATGTATTCGGTGAATGACGGCGGCGAAAGCCGCCACGAACCGAGCGTGTTCCTCTACGAGCGAGCGGGCTAGCTGCGGTAGCCCAACTTGTCCCCTTCAAAGCGGCCGTTATGTTTCTTTTCCCGAACAACCGCGATTACCGAAACGACGACCTGCGCTGCGAAGAAGATTATCCAGAGGTTCATGCCATGGAAAAAGCACGCGTCTTCCCGGGTCTTCACAGGAGCTAAGTCACTGCAACGATTGAAAGACCTGTCCGGTCCAGGGTTACGAAGTACCGTTTTGGCACAGCCAGCAAGACCATTTCGGCACAGCCGTACCATTTAGAATTGTTGATAGGATTCCGCGAGCGGCCGACTAAGCTTACGAGAGATATCCTCTGGCCGGTGCTATGCGCTGCCGGATCTACCGCTCAACATTAGAACAAGGTTCTAGAGATGCTTTTCCAAATTTTGCTGGCGCTACTGCTTCTTGCCTGCCTGAGCAGCTTCACCTGGGCAATGCGCAACTTCTTCGAGAAGCCGGAGCGTATGACCCCGGGATTACGAGTGACAGTGCTCGCTGGTATGGTATTCGCAATCTCTCACTTTTATGTGATTCTACGGACGCCGGCGCTTAAGCCTTTAGCGGTGGCAATGGCAGTCACGCTCTACTGTCTGGCGCTGGGTGTTTTCTGGTGGACCATTTCGGCTCATCGGGTTAAGCCTCTGGCCGCGTGCTTTTCCCGGAACGAACAGCTTCACCTGGTGCAGCACGGGCCATACCGGTTTGTCCGGCATCCTTTCTATTGCTCTTACCTTCTCGCCTGGCTTGCAGGAGCTGTCGGCACGTTGAACGTTTGGCTGGGCCTTACTTTTGTCGCGATGCTCGGGTTGTATCTTGTGGCAGCGGTGAATGAAGAAAAGAAGTTCGCATCCAGCTCTCTTGCCGACGCCTACGCCGACTACTGTGGGGCAACCGGCCGATTCCTGCCTCGACCCTGGAAAATGATCCATCGCCGCTCGCACTAAAGAATGCGCCTGGCGTGGTTCAACATTGCGCATGACCGAATGCGCTTCGCGGTCACTGTGCTCGGCATAATGTGCGCCGTATTCCTGATGGTCTTTCAGGGAAGTATTCTGCTCGGGTTCATGCGGGCCGCCTCGAAAATCATTGATTCCACGGATGCCGATATCTGGATTACTGGCCGCGGCGTGCCGTGCTTCGAGTTCCCGGCACCCATAGAACGGAACCTGGTGGAAATCGTCCGGGGCATTCCCGGTGTCGCCGGGAGCAGCCGTATTTCGACGGGACAGACTCTGCTTCGCAAGTCTGACGGCGTGCGCCAGCAGGTGGTCGTGGTGGGAGCAGATTCGCAAGTCGGTTCGCGGTTTCCGCTGCCTCATCTCGAAGGGACATCTGGACCTTTGGCGCCTGACGCCCTGGTAATCGACAGAAGCAACGCACAGTTGTTGAACGTTCGCCATCTTCCGCTGGAAGTGGAGGCGAACGATCTTCATGCGCGTGTCGTCGGCGAAACTTCCGGCTTCAGCTCGTTTATCGGTAGCCCTTACGTATTTACTTCCTATGACGATGCAGCCAAGTACATCCGCCTGGACGGCGATCAAACGATGTTCCTCCTGCTGCGGCTGCAACCTGAAGTGTCAGTGAGCAACGTAATCCAGAGTCTCCGAACACGCTTTCCGAACGTAGACGTATGGACGCGTTCCCAATTCTCAAATCGCGCACGCTGGTATTGGATTTCGCAAACCGGCGCGGGCGGTGCGATTCTGATGGCGGCGATGCTCGGCTTTTTTATCGGGCTGGCGATCGTGTCGCAGGCGATCTACGCGACCACCATGGAGAACATCGAAGAATTCGCTACGCTGAAAGCGATTGGTGGCTCCCGCCAATATGTCACCAGGGTCATCGTCGCGCAGGCGTTGATGTGCGGCGCCGGCGGCTATCTGCTGGGACTCGTGATTACGGTCCCGATGGTGAAGGCCGCGACATCCAGCATCCCGTGGGTTTACACCTCCTGGTGGCTGCCCCTGATGGCGCTTATTCCGACGCTCGGTATGTGCATTTTGGCTTCGATCCTCTCGGTGAGAGCGGCGCTTCGAGTGGAGCCGGCGAGGGTGTTCCGTGCCTGATCACAGCCTCGTCGCCAACGGAGTGAGTGTGTTCTACGGACCGCCCAACGCGCGCGCTACTGCGGTGGACGACGTTTCTCTCCGCTTCGAACCGGGAACTCTAACGCTGATCATGGGCCCATCCGGCAGCGGCAAAACGACTCTACTCTCCTTGCTCGGCGCTCTCCTGCGCCCGGATCGGGGGCAGGTCTACCTCGGCGACACGGAAATCAGCGCCCTGGATGAGGACGACCGGACGGTAGTTCGTCGGGATCGGATTGGTTTCATCTTCCAGGCCTTCCGACTTTTGCACTCGCTCTCGGCTTTGGATAACGTGCTGATCAGCAAAGATATTCGCGGAGAACGCTCCCCCGGAAGCCGCTCAGCAGCCGTTCAGGCGCTATCCGATCTGGGGTTAGGCGGTAAGCTGAATCTAAAGCCGAAAGAGCTGAGCGGAGGAGAGCAGCAACGGGTGGCAATCGCCCGGACGCTGTTGGGAGATCCCAAGGTGTTGCTGGCGGATGAACCAACAGCCTCGTTGGACTCGGTTGCCGGAGCCCAGATCTGCGGCTTGCTCCGGAAATTGTCGGACGAACGGCAATACACCACGGTCGTGGTTTCTCACGACCCCCGGTGGACAAAATTCGCGGATCGTGTAGTGACCCTGCAGGACGGCCGGGTAGTAGGGAAGGGATAAAAGTGAGTTTGAAGAAGAGTTCAATTCGGATAGTGATCGGCCTAGCGGTAATTTGTTTGATCGGGTTTTTGGTTCGGATGATGACTTCGAGCCCAACTGTTGCTGCGATGCACGACGCTCCCGCCGCGAAGCAATCCGACCTGGGGGCAGTGATTGTAGCGTGTCCCGGACGCATCGAAGGCCGCAGCGACACGATCAAGGTCGGTGCCGCAACCGATGGAGTTGTGCAAGCCGTTCACGTGCATGAGGGTGAAACCGTTACCGCCGGTCAACCGCTGGCCGAAATCGGCTGTAGCGACCTGCAATCCGCGCTGTCCGTTTCAGAAGCGGAAGCCGAGAGTGTTAAGCAGGGGCGGGCACGTTTGATGCGCGGTAGTCGGCCGGAAGAACGGGAGGCTGCGGCGCAACGCACCTTGGCCGCGAAAGCCGTGCTAGAACATACCTCAGCTGAACTGAATCGTGCTTCCCAACTCAGCGACGCCGCCGCCATTTCGAAAGCCGCTTACGATCAAGCCAAACGCGACTATGATGTCGCCGCCGCCGAGTTGAAGGAAGCATCTCGCAACGAAGAACTGGTGAATGCTCCGCCCACTACCGAGGATGCTGCCAAGGCCGCCGCCGATTTCCGCGCCGCACAGGACCGTATCACGCTGGCCCACGAAAAGCTGGGAAAGTGTACCGTGACAGCGCCGGCTGCGGGAACGATTGTTCGGGTAGATCTCAAGCAGGGTGAGTCGTTTTCAACCTTTGCCCCGCATCCGTTGTTTATCATTTCCGACTTGACGGGCCGGCGGGTAAGAGCCGAGATCGATGAACGCGATATCGGGAAGGTTCACGTGGGCCAGAAGACGTTATTGACCTCGGAAGCCTACCCTGGCAAAAGGTTCTACGGCACGGTAGAAAAAATCGCGTCGCAGATGGGCCGTAAGACAGTGGATACCGGAGATCCCGCCGATAAGAGCGATCGCGACATTCTCGAAGCGTTGGTCGATTTGCAGCCTGAGGCAGCCGCGCTCCCCATGGGTTTGCGGGTAACCGTTCAGTTCGTTCGCTGATCGTGCCGCAGCGCACTCATGAACGCTTTTTGCCCAAATCTGCGGCAAGTTAGCACCGGAACGACCACAACGGCCCCCGAAATCAGTGACCGCCACCCGATGGTTTCCCCGCCCTGAACGGACGGATCAGGAAGGCTAACGGTATCCCTACGAGGGACGCTAGAACCAGCAGTCGAAAGCAGCCCATGAAGCCCAGCAGGCTCGCTTGCTGCCCTACAATTTCGTAGAGTCGGACCTGCGCGCGCGTCGCGGCTCCGGTGGCCGAATCGCCTTGCTGCATGAAGTATCGGGTGAGTGTGCGCAGAGTTTGCTGAACCTGCGGAATACCCGTCGAGATGTGGCTGACGAGGAGGTTCTGGTGGAAATCCGTACGCCGCTCGTGTATAGCAGTCACAAACGTTACTCCGAAACTTCCGCCCCAGTTACGCGCCAGATTGGTGAGACTCGAACCCTTGTTGTTCTTACCCGGCGGCAGGAATGAGTAAGCCACCACGCTGACGGGCACGAAGAGGAAAGCATATCCGAATCCCTGGAAGGCACGCGCCAGGGCGTAATGAAAGTAATCGGTGCCCGGAGTGAATCCGCTGTAGTACCACATGGAATCAGCAACCACAGTAAAGCTGAAGGCGATCAGGGCGCGCGGGCTGACCTTCGCGCGCTGCACCAGCTGCGCCACGAAGGGCGCCAGCAGAGTGATGACCACCGCGCCCGGCCCGAGCACCAATCCGGCATTGGTAGCGGTATATCCATAGAGACTTTGAAGAATCTCCGGGATCATCGTCGTGCTGCCGAAAAGGACAAACCCAAACAGGAAAGCTCCACTAGAGGATCCTTGTGCCGCCACTCCCAAATGACTGCAGTAACCAGGCAAATACAGGCGATAGTAAACAGAACCGTTATACGATTGCTGCCAAACCAGTCTTCGATCTGACCACGATCAAGCACCATTTCAAGGCATGCAAATCCGATCACGATCAGACTAATGCCGAGCGCATCGATCTTCAGCTTCCCGCTGCTGCGAGCCGCGGCGACCTCCTGCTTGAACGCCGGCGGATCCTGCACTACGCGGCTGCTGAGCAGCGTGAAAGCAGCCCGATCGGCACATTGATAAAGAAGACCCAGCGCCAGCTGAACGTATCGGTGATCCATCCGCCAAGAGGCGGACCGATGGCGGGAGTGGTGACAATCGCCATGCTGTAAAGCGCAAACGCCGCGGCGCGCTTGTGCGGCGGAAACGTGTCCACCAGAATCGCCTGCTCCACGGGCGCAAGCCCGCCGCCGCCCATCCCCTGCATAATCCGAAACACAACCAGCAGGCCAAGGCTCGGCGCGATGCCGCAGAGAAACGACGTGGCCGTAAACAGCGCGACGCACATCATGTAGTAGTTTTTGCGGCCGAATACTCTGCTCAGCCATGCGCTCATCGGAAGGGTGACCGCGTTGGCAACCAGGTAGCTGGTAAGGACCCAGGTCGACTCGTCGAAGCTGACAGCCAGTCCGCCGGCGATGTGCGGCAACGACACGTTCGCGATCGAGGTATCCAAAAGTTCCATGAACGTCGCGATGGTCACGGTGATGGCGACAGCCCATGGATTTACGGCCTTCGGTTCATCTCGGATTTGGACGGCGGCAGGAAGAGCCAGCTCGGTCGCCATGTCATGCTAGACTCGATTTGAGACCGATAGGTCGCAAAAAATACGCCTTGGTCCCGGTTTTCCTTGAGAGGGGAATATATGCGCAAGGGTGAACGTACCCGTCGCATGATTCTGGAAAAAGCCGCGCCGATCTTTAACCAGAAGGGTTTTTCCGGCACGGCATTGACGGACCTGCTCAAAGCTACGGGTTTGCAAAAAGGCGGCATCTATCGACACTTCGCCAGCAAGGAGAAACTTGCGGCGGATGCGTTCGATCATGCCTGGTCGATTGTCTCCGGGCCGCGGTTCGCGGCTTTGGAAGAGGAACGGCAGAGCGGAGCCGAGAGGTTAAAAGGAATGATCGCTCGCTTCGCCGAACATCCCTCGCAGCGGCTGCCCGGCGGCTGCCCTCTGCTCAACACGGCCACCGAAGCGGACGACACAAATCCGGTGTTGCGGGAGCACGCCCGGGCCGCCCTGGAGGATTGGAAAGACCGTGTAAAGGCCGCCGTGCTGGAAGCGATAGATGAAAAGCAATTTCGCAAGAATACCAACGCCGACCGCGTTTCGTTCATCGTGATTTCGAGCCTTGAAGGAGCACTTATGATCAGTAAACTGGAGCGCAGCCGGGAGGCGCTTGTGCATGTTCGTCAACACCTGTTTGACTTTATTGACGACCTGCGCAAAAGCTAAGGATTCGAAACGAGCCATGTCTTCAAAAAATCGACGCACGCACTTCGGAGTGGTCGACAAGGAACAAGCCGCAGCCGAGAGCGGCCTGGAGTTCTTACGAAAAATGGGGGATGGCAGTCACCCCACGCCGCCGTTCTCAAAGATCACCGACGTTTGGGCGGTCGAGGTAGAGAGCGGTCGGGCGGTCTTCGAAGGCGAGCCGTCGGCCAGCTTCTACAACCCGATGGGAACCGTTCACGGCGGCTGGATCTCCATCCTACTCGATTCGGCGATGGGCTGCGCCGTACATTCCATGCTTACAGTGGGTCAGGCCTACACGACCATCGAGATGAAAGTAAACTTCGTGCGTCCGGTTTTCGAGCATAGCGGGTTGCTGCGTTGCGAAGCGAGGATTGTCCATTGCGGGGCTCGAATTGCCACGTCAGAAGGTCGCGTCACAGATCACAGGGGCAAGGTGGTGGCTCATGGTTCCGAAACGTGTATGATTTTCGACAGCGCCGTCAGCGTTAAATCGTGAAAGCGATAGCGTCCAAACGGCCGTGTTAGCCAGAAAGATGAAACTGACTCTCCTCGTTACGACACTGCTGATTTCTACACTCACCTTCGGGCAATCGCCTCCTGCGCAACTTACTGCCGAGCAGGACCACCAGAGGCTGATGGACCTGCAGCACATTTCGTCCCTGCGGCAAGGCGCCGACGGCCGCCGGACGGACGTCCCCAATGCCGCCAATTACGACGAGTCCAAAGCAAACCCGTATCCCAAGTTGCCCGATCCGCTGCTTCTGAAGGACGGGACGAGAGTCACCACGCCCCAGGAATGGTGGAGCAAGCGACGTCCGGAAATTGTTGAAGATTTCGACCGCGAGGTTTATGGGCGCGTACCCGCGCATGTGCCCGCCGTTCGCTGGGAGACAGTCAGCACGGCCCGGGAGACAAACGAAAACATTCCGGTTCTTACGAAACACTTACTCGGGCGTGTCGACAACTCTGCATATCCGGCAGCGAGCGTGGATATCGATCTGACTCTGAACACCCCAGCCAATGCAAATGGTCCGGTACCGGTGATTATAGAACTCGCCTTCGTCTGGCGTCCGGGAAGCCCATTCCCACGTCCCACCGAGCCGCCCGCCTGGCATCACGAGGTACTTGCCA
This sequence comes from Terriglobia bacterium, assembly GCA_963757345.1. GTDB lineage: Bacteria > Acidobacteriota > Terriglobia > Bryobacterales > Bryobacteraceae > Bog-105. The sequence continues at coordinate 102,964 of CAVWRP010000022.1, forward strand.
AGGGCTGGGGATACGCCACGCTGATTCCGATCAGTATTCAGCCGGATAACGGCACCGGCCTGACGCAAGGAATCATTGGATTGACCAATCGCGGACGGCCACGCAAGCTCGATGACTGGGGCGCATTGCGCGCCTGGGCCTGGGGTGCAAGCTGCGCTCTCGACTATTTTGAAACCGACAAAACAGTAGACGCAAAGCAGGTTGGACTCGAAGGTCACTCGCGCTACGGGAAGGCTTCACTCGTTGCCATGGCGTACGACCAGCGGTTCGCGATTGCCTATATCAGTTCGTCAGGAGAAGGAGGCGCCAAGCTCAACCGCCGCACCTGGGGCGAGCTTCTGGAAAATGTTGCCGCTACCAGTGAATACCACTGGATGGCCGGCAACTTTCTGAAGTACGCGGGGCCGCTGACGGCTAACGATCTTCCCGTCGATTCGCACGAATTGATTGCGCTGTGCGCGCCGCGACCCGTCTTCATCGGTGCGGGTGCAACGCAGGGTGATGGATGGGCCGACGCTAAAGGCATGTTCCTTGCCGCTGCCGGAGCAGGGCCGGTCTACCGGCTCCTCGGAAAGAAGGATCTCGGCACTTCGACCTTTCCTCCCATCGAGACCGCGCTGATTCAGGGCGACATCGCTTTTCGGCAACATAGCGGCGGTCATACACCGGCCCCCAATTGGCCTACTTTTGTCGAATTCGCGGGCCGTTATTTGAAAACCGGCAGCGCGGCGAAGACTTCCACGGAATAGCCTGAGAATGCCCCGTTGTCAGGCGGCGTCGATTTCCCGCGCTACGCGGTTTGCCGAACGCGTAGCCGCTTCCTGCCCCCAATTCAGGTTGTCGCAATAAGCGCCCGCAAAATGGATTCGGCCAGAGGGTTCGATCAGATTAGGCCAAAATTTCCCGAGTTCCCCTGGTTTGCAACTGGTCGTTTCGCATGCGAGGCACCACGGATCCTTCGACCAGTCGACAATCATAGCCTTTTCGATCGTGTCAGTCTTGCCGGCATAATGAGCGCGGAATGTCTCTAGCGCCTTATTGGCGGCAACACCCGGCGACGCGGTTCCTGTGATCAAACCGTGCTCCGTCTTGACCTCTTCCGGCATGGACCAGACATGCTGGAGCGAGGTTTGACTGAACTCGATATTGATACTTTGCTTCTGCTCTTTCCAAAACTTATTGCGAGAGAGAAATATGGGCCGCGTGGCTGAATAATAGGGCACGTTTTGAATGGCCCAACTTTTGGATTCCGGGAGAGCCGGCGAGATGGGAATCTGGCGCAACATCACTGCCGACATGCAACACACCAGATAGTCGCCTTCTATTTTGGCCTTCGCGCTGGCAGGACCGTACTCAACCGTTACTCCGCTCGGACTGTGATGGATCGCGCGCACCGGGGAATTCAGTTTGACTCGTTCGCCGAGATGGCTGGCAAACGTCTCAGGCAGCAGGCTGTTGCCGCCGATCAGCCTGAAGACTTGCGTTGGAAATGCAGGCACTCCGCGTTTCTTCAGAATGCCGAGGTGCCAGACCGCTTGCAGGGCCGAGCCGCGCCCGCCTGCAAACTCAATGTAAGCGGAGGATGCACCCTCGCGCTTCAGAAGGTCGTTTACACTGATCGCATCCAAGGAATTCAGGCCGGCGGCAAATGGCTTGTACTCATCCTGGATCTTGTCCGAATACTTGTCCAGGTACAGCGCCTGTATATTCCACCACGGATGGTGCTCGAGAAAATCGATCTCCCGTTGATTAAGGCCGAACTTTGACAAAACGCTGGCGCTCGCCAGTTCCTCTTCCGAATACATGCGCCCGTTAATCCAGCGCATCATGTGGTCGCGCCTGTGATCCTGGAGGTGTGGCAGATTGAATTCCCGAACATAGCCCCAGTAGAGGTCGTAGCCAGGCTTAGTGAATTGTTCTGCACCTGCATCTATATAGAGACCGTCAGGCAGTCCCTCGTGCACCGTCTTCACGTGGCCGCCCAAGCGGTCAGATGCCTCGAGTACGGTCACATCATGGCCGCGCCGCTTCAATTCGTAGGCGCAGCAAAGCCCGGCAATCCCGCCACCCGCGACGATGACTTTCTTCGCGTTCTTTGCTTTTGCCGAAGCCGCTTCTTTCAGTAGGAGGGAAGAGGCTGCTGCAGACTGCAGCCATTTTCTTCGTGTATACATTTCGTTAAGGGTGAGACTCAGGCAGAATCTGCGCCGTACAAATTTCTGTTCAGGAATTCATTACGGAATTTGCCGGACGGGTCGTGCTGCGCCATCATCTGCTTAAATTCGGGCATCTTCTCGTACGAGTTTCGCAGGATAGCAGCCGGCATCGTGAAAAGCTTTGCCCAATGCGGCCTGGGAGCGAACGGTCTCAGGTTCTCTTCAATCATGGGAAGCACTCTCTTGACTTCCTGCCACTCAGGCTTCCACGTGAAATGAATCGTCATGGAGGGCCGCTTGTAGCAGGGACTCATCCAAAGATTGTCTTGGTGAATGGTCCGCAACTCGGTGATGAAGAGGTGGGGCGTAATGTGATCGCGCAGCTTTTCCACGGCCTGAATTGCTTCGAACGCCTTATCTCTGGGAACGAAATATTCCGATTGCAGCTCTGCACCGCTGCTCGGTGTGAAATTCATGCGGAAGTGCGGCAATCGCTCGTACCAAGGGCCCGGAATGCCCATCTGTTCGGTACAGTTCTCCGCGGAGTGCCCGGCAAGTGGATGCAATCTCTTCGTGGCGAGCTTCGCGCCGAAGAATTCGGGATGAAACTCACCGCCCTCGTCATTGCGGCGCTTGATCCACACCTGTGTCGCCCGGCGCTGCTGCCAATCGGTGAACAGGCTCACGCTGTATCCGCTCGAAAAAATCTCGTCAAGATGCTTTTCCGCCTGGTCGAACGATAAATTTTCGTAGACCGCCTGTCGGACCTTAAATGTCGGCTGGACATCAAGCGTTATACGAGTAACGATGCCCAATCCTCCCAATCCCACAACAGCTCCGAGAAACTTGTCGCCATCTTTGTCCCGCGACAGCTCGACCAGGCCTCCATCGGCGGTGACATATTGAAGCGCTGAAACCGCGGTGGAAAGATTACCGTTCTTATCTCCCGATCCGTGAGTCGCAGTTGCACATGCTCCGGCCACAGACACGTGCGGCAACGATGCCAGATTGTGCAGTGCGTAACCATGCTCATCGAGGTAGGGTGCGGCGCGCCCGTAGGTAACTCCTGCTCCCAGCGATACCGTCCGGCTCTTGGCATCGAGCGTCATCTGATCGAAATTCTTCAGCGAAATCTGGTCCCCGGAGCTGTCTGCAATCGAGTTGAAAGAGTGTCGCGCCCCGAGCGCCTTAGCCTTGCTCCGGCTCTTCACAAGCTGCTGAACTTCACCAAGGGTTTTCGGGAGGTCAAACCGCTCGGCTTTGTACGTGTAATTCCCAGCCCAATTCGTTCGGCCTTCGGCGGCCAGCCGGCTTGAAAATATGCCGCTCGCCACGAATGCGCCGGACATCTGCAAGAACTGTCTTTTGGTGAGTTCATCCTTTCCACGTTTGCCCATCAGTCGCGCGCTCCTGTCTGCCAATACTATACTCAGCGTCGATCTGGACGCGGCTCTTACTGTTGTGGCGGAGGCGTCTCGGCTGGGAGTTCTGAAGGGGGTGTTGTAGCGGGATCGGGCGGGGTTCCAGAACTCGTGGCGGAAAGAGGAACGGTAGCGGCGCTGGTGCCGTCATGTTTCGCGCCCAAGCCGAGATCATTCAACGTCAAAGCGTTGATCTTTCCGTCTCCGTCGAGCTTCTGGTCAGTTTGAAATCGTTTGAGGGCGTCAATCGAATCCGCGTTCCATTCGCCGGTCACCTGGCCTTTGAAATACCCGCGATCCACAAGAGCTTGCTGGATCTGTCTATATCGTTCGGGATCAGGATGAAGTTGATAGCTAGGAGCGGTAGAGCGGGATTTTTTCTTAGAGCGCTTGCTCACGCTGTGAGACCCCGAATGCGAGCCCGTACTGACGGGGCGCAATGACGCGGAATGCGGCGGCGAACTCGCTTTATGAACAGTGCTGTTGGATGGAGTAGTGGATTTCGAGCTTTTCGTCCGAGACGACGAACTCGATGACTGGCCTTGGGCAGCCGCAAGCGTCGTCGCCAGCAGTGCAGATACAACCACTCGCAGCATGTGGCAACCCCGATGATACCAGCTTTGAGGGTTTCTAAAGACGTAATGGCCCAGTCGCTCCGGCTATGTCATACTCTAACTTCATGAGGCTTTACGGCGTCAGCTATTACTCGTTTCGATTCTGGCACCGGCCGGGATCGGTCCGAGCGGGATTCGTCTGAAGCGAGAAGCTGCCCTAGCCCAGCGGAAGTCGAAAAAGCCCACCCGGAAACGAGTGGGCTTTTGTTTTATAGCGAGGTTTGAAAACGCATGATCATTTCGATAAAACTTCACGCCAGCCGGGCGGAAGTGGACGCCGTATGTGAACGGATTCGAGAGTTCGGGTACAAGGTTCATTCGATCGAGGGTGAAGAGCGGGTGGTGATCGGGGTCGTCGGTGTCGGCGATGTGACGGCCTGTCTGGAATCGCTCGAAGCGATGCCGCAGGTCGAGAAGGCGGTCCGGATCTCTGCGCCTTACAAGTTCGTAAGCAAAGAATTCCGACCGACGAGAACCGTGGTGACGGCGAGCGGAATCGATATCGGCGGAGATGAATTCGTGGTGATGGCCGGCCCCTGCTCGGTCGAGAGCGAAAAGCAGATTCTGAGCATCGCGCACCATGTGGCAGAGCACGGCGCACGCTTTCTGCGCGGTGGCGCGTTCAAGCCGCGCACATCGCCCTACGATTTTCAGGGCATGGAGGAAGCCGGCCTGAAATTGCTACAAAAGGCCAAAGCGGAGACCGGCCTGGGTGTCATTACGGAAGTAATGAGCGATCGCGACGTGCAAATGGTGGCGGACTATGCGGACATTCTGCAAATCGGCGCGCGCAACATGCAGAATTTCGCACTGCTGAAAGAACTCGGAAAGACCCGCCGGCCGGTGATGTTGAAGCGCGGCTTGAGTTCGACGATACGCGAACTGCTGATGTCGGCCGAATACATTGTGGCCCATGGGAACCCCAACGTCATACTCTGCGAGCGAGGAATACGCACGTTTGAGACGGCGACACGCAATACCTGCGACATTACGGCCGTTCCCGTTTTGAACGAGCTCTCGCACCTGCCTGTAGTGATAGATCCCAGCCATGCTACCGGCAAGCGCAGTTTGGTTCCTTCGCTTTCCCGTGCGGCCATCGCGATAGGCGCCGACGCGCTGATTGTCGAGGTACATCCGCAGCCGGAGAAAGCAATCAGCGACGGCGCGCAATCACTCAACCCGGAGCAATTCAGAGTCATGATGGCGGAGCTGAAGCCCTACATCTCGCTTTGGAAGCAGGCACGCGTACAGGAAATGGCGACGGCCTGAACACGGCGGCCTTGTTTTCACGAAGTAAAGCGTGGTTGATCCTGGCGGGATGTCTGGTCGTTGCCGCGCTCACGTGGATTGGAGTTTATCGCTACCAACACAGGTTTGTCCAAGCGAATACAGATCTGCTCAAGCTGCTGCCCCACTCCGGGGTTACCACGCTCTTTGCTGATGTCGCGGCACTGCGCCGATCGGACTATTTGAAGTTCTTAACGGGGAGCGCCGGGCAAGAGAAAGAGTATGCACAATTCGTCCGCGAGACTGGCTTCGATTACACCAGAGACCTGGATGCGCTGGCCGCTTCGTGGGATGGACGGCAAAGCTTCTTTGTCTTGCGCGGACGTTTCAACTGGCGCGCTATTCGGAACTACTTCGCAACGCACGGCGGCGGTTGCCGTGAGGAGATCTGTACCACAGCCACGAATACGCCAGGACGCGCAGCGAGTATTGTCTCCGTCCAGCCGGACGTAGCGGGCGTAGCCGTAGGTTCAGACGATCGAGCGGCCACTTTGCTGGAGCATTCGCGAAGCGATGCGGCCACACCGTCCTCCAATGCGCCGTTATGGGTGGAACCGTCGCGTGAACTGCTCAGAAATCCGACTGAACTTCCGCTGGCCGTAAGAATCTTTGCAATCTCGCTCGAGTCCGCCGATTCCCTGGTTCTCGAATTGCGTCCGTCGCCCGATAACCAAACCGCCTTCACGATCAGGATCAACGCCGCTTTTCGAAACAAGCCGATGGCGGAAACCGCGCAGACTCAGCTCACACTCAATACGAACATGCTGAAGCTGGAGCTCACCCGAGAGCACAAGCAGGCGGATCCTTCAGACTTGGCCTGGTTGCTGACATCGGGTGCGTTTCAGGTGGCCGATCGCAACCTGCTTGGCACCTGGAGCGTACGTAAAGAGCTTTTGCGCGTGCTGCAGTGAGATCAGAGGTTGAAAAGCACCACGGGCGGTGGACACGAACCGCCGGATGGCATTTGATGTCTTGTCCTTCTATAACTTAGCGTTGGCAAGAGACTTGCACCTCGGTAAGTCGAAAAAGACGTCGACCGGCATAAGCAAAGTAACTCATGCAGAAGCCGGCGGCTTGGGGAGGAAAATCGTATGAAATCAAAATTGCTCGCCCTGTTCTTGTTGGCGGGAAGCTCGATGTTCGCTGGCGTGCATATCGGCGTCGGAATTGGAATCGGCGGAGGGTATTATGCCGCCCCCCCACCGGCTCCTGTGGTGGCCTACGCGGCGCCGGCGCCCTACTATGGGCCCGCACCAGGCTACACATGGGTGAACGGCTATTGGTATCTGAATGGCCCACGCTACGCCTGGCGTGCCGGCTACTGGGCGCGTCCACCGTATGCCGGAGCTCGCTGGTATGGTCCGCGCTACTACGGGCACAGATACTATCCCGGCTATTGGCGCCGGTAAGGTTCAAACCAAATACGGTACTGGCTGAGGCGGTCCTCCATGAATTCGGATTCGACCGCCTCGGCGCGCTAAAGCTCGGATTCCGGGGTTAAAAGGGCTCGAACTTACCAGTAACCTCTAAGTCCGAAAGGTTGACGCCTCGCTTGTGAGATTTTCGCATCAGACCCCGCACGAAGATTGGCGAGGGATAGCTTCGCAGCGTATGCATTTCTATCCTGATGCCTCTGGTACTCCTTAAGCTCTTTTCTTCCTAGGAGGAGTTAGGGCAGCATGAAGAGAGGAAAAGTCCGCTTTCTTCCGTATCCATGGCGTGTCCTTCAGACGGCTGGTGTAGTCACTTCAGGTTACTGATTACCGGCAACGCCTCCTTTCCTAGCGTCAGGGCTGGAACGACGATCGCTGCAATTGTGACCGCACTGGTGATCGCTTCGGCTGCTCTCGCCCAAAAAACATCGATCGAGAGCGCCGATCGGTTTACTGGTAGTTGGAAGCTCAACCCTGCTCATTCTCGTCTCCGTAAAGGAGAGCACTACGTTTCGTATACTCGCACCTACGCACACGATGGAACGAAGGTACGGGTCTCATGGAAGATTGATTACGGTCACGGTAAGCAGGACAACGGCGACTATGTTGCGAATTGCGACAGCACCGAAGAACCTATAGCTGCCGGTATCCGACTTCGATGTAGGAAAGTCAATGAGAGTACCGTTGAGGGAGAGGTGATTGACTCGGACCCGGCGCATCGCTATTACCGTCGAAACGTCGCCCCAGACCGCAGGAAGCTGACTCTTACGTGGTACGCGGACTCAAAAAGGAAAACGGTATCGGAGCGCTTAGTCTTTGATCGTTCGCAATAAGACTAGGTGATGGGCAATCGATTGGCGCCTCAGCGTAAGAACTCACTTCCGCGCATCGGATCTCGGATCATCTCCGTCGAGATTGACGATGGTCAGCGCCGTAGTGCTCGCGATGATACGCCAGATGAGCGCTTTCAAGTGGGGTACCAGTCCAGGACTTAACGCATGCGTGAATGGCATCTTGTCTTTCAACTTCGGAAGTGGCCTTCTCAATTAAAACCCATGCGCTTCCGGGAGCTTGGCTCGAGGCTTTGCTTGGCCTTCACATCAGCGATCCACGCGCTGGTTCGAGGCTCTCTAAAACGTCGAGCGGCAATGCTCCGCTGTTCAGCATTTCATCGTGGAAAGCACGGATATCATATTTCACGCCTAGCTGCTCTTGAGCCGGCCTGGCGCAATTCGATGAACTTCAGTTGCCCGAGTTTGTAGGCGAGGCCTGTCCTGGGTTTGCGGCCATCGACAACCGTTAGAGCGTCCGGAGAAATGCGATCAGGGCGCGTCGGTCGTCGGCTGAGAGCTCCAGACCAAATTCGTGGCCCGGTACGGCACGACGCTTCACACCGTACCCGACGAAGCCTGTAGGCGCGTAATCATCGCGCAGACGGGCTGGATCAAACCAGTCTTCGAGAGTCGCCACGGACCCGCCATGTTCAAACGGACCGCGATACCAGACTCCTTTGAGAGAGGGCACCTTGTAGTAGCCAGTGCCGCGGCGTGTCTGGACAGCAAGACGCGGATCCGTCCCCACACTGAGCGGCATGATCGTATCATCTCTGATATCGGTGGGCAGTTCGAAGCCTTTCGCGAGGGTCAGTTGGTTGTTGGTATAGAGCGGCGCTGTATGGCATCCGCCACATCGTGCTTGGCTGAAGACTCTCTTGCCGGCGCGGGCGAGCGCATCAAAGCTATTCGGATTAGGGGGCGGATGAAGCGAGTAGAGAAACAGCGCCAATGCGTAAAGCTGCTCATCGCTATATCGACCGAGGGTGCTGGGTGAGGGAAGCCGTCCATCCTTCGCGGCGGGTATCCAGTCTCCATAACGGCTCCAGAGGTTCATGTCCTGATTGAGTGCGCCGTAACGCATAATGTCGGCGGGCCCTCGATGACGTAGTAGGCCCGTGTGATCCAGGTAATTGCGATCTTTGATTCCGATCAAGTCGGGTACCTGCACGGGGTAAATCGCACTCGCGCCTTGACGATCCATTACCCCGGCAGGAATCGCACTGAAAATTTCTTCGAGTTTTTCAATGCTAACGGGAGAGTAAGCTTCGGCTGGATCGGGCTTCAGCCACGGCATGCCGTAAAAAGTGTGGGCCAAGGCGGCGAATCTCGTGAAAGCAGCTTGCCGTGCCTCGGGCGCGAGCACTTTCAAGGTGGAGACGTTGTATTTGAATGTCCGGTCAAACGGAAGATTGCCCTGGGCGCCTTTCACTACTGATCCATCAGGAAGCACCCGCGTATGACACATGCCGCACGACGACTGGCCGAATTCCACTTTGCCTTGTTTGCGGATCACGTAAGAACCGAACGCAAATTTGCCGTCCGCGGTCAATGGCGGCTGAAGATCTGCATAATAATTCCGATCACGCACGTTGGCTAAAGAGATCAGGAAGCCGGCCCCGTCCGAGTAAGAAATGGCTGCGTCAAACACGATTTCCCCGGCATGCACCCAGTCGGTAGCTGTACGCAGCGGCGGCCGATGCTCCACTCCCTTTTCATCTCTGCCCCATACAACAACGGGGACCGCGCTCCTCAATTCTTCCCAGTAACCTTGAGGCTCGCGGCCAAGCGCGTAAACGGGATAAGTCTTATAAATGGGGCGCTCCGGGATCTGGTAGTAGAAACTTGCAGGGACGTGCACGGGTGAATACTCGGGATTAGCAAGCGGAACTTCGACCGTACGCAATGCAGCCTCATCCCAGGTCCTTGGAATTGAAGAGCCAAGCGGCGTGGAAGGTTTCGGGCTCCGAAGCGCGTGTGCCAGGAGCATCAGGGCGCTCAGAAAGGCAAAGCAAATAAATAGGAAGAAGACGTTTTTGCGAAACATGCGCGAGGGCCCTCCGTTACCGTCACCCAAAGACACCCTTTCAACCGATTGGGTGGCTAAGAAAGTCTCTCCAAATTCCAAAAAAGAGAGTGCGAACTCGTTGGCATCGCCCTCCGAGTGCAGCAGGCTTTGAGGTCGCACTCCAGGAAAAAAAGATAATAGCTAGTCGCGCAGTGCTCGCCGGTTCGGACGGAGCCGCCGGGCACCGAACGCCACTAAACCGAAACCCAGCCCAAGCAGCGTGACGCTTCCAGGTTCCGGCGTTGCGGTTCCCGCCAGAGAGTATGCGGCATTGAAGGGTCCCTGCCCGGTAACGTCCGTCCCGATTCGCACCCAGTCCGGAGCAAGATTGTCATTGCGAATCCAGCTCTGTAAATCGCCCGTGAACGGAGTCCCTGGCGGCACGATTGGTCTCGCCGCCGACAAGAATAGGAAATTCCCGTCGGTAAGCAATGCTTCCGGCCGGAAGAAATAGTGATCGGCAGGCAGATTGACCGGTGAATTGAAAGTCACGTCGATCCTCACTTCCTGGCCGGTTGCCGGACCTTCTCCACCGGTAAATGGATTCCCACCGTGTATATCGTTAATTACCGTGTTCAGGACCGAGAAACTCGGGGACACCGTGGTGGCAGTAAATGCCAGGTCGCCGAGGGCGCTATCGCGGGTGGCGGAATCGATCTCAACGTCCCCTGGCGAGTTGACACGGGTAGGCACATTGTTCGACGGCGGGAGCGCCGAATCACCTGGGAAGACATGATAGAACTCGATCTCAACCTGGCTAATGCTGCTAAGCGCGGCGCCTGTGGGGATCAAACCGTAGAAACTCGCAGAAGTGAGCTGTGTAGCCTGGCTGAGTATGAAATCATCCGCAGTCTCGGTTTGAATGCCTGACGCGCTGGCGGGACGCGATAGGGTGCCAATCAGACTGTCTGGATTGCCGGTGCTGAAAGCGAACGAATCGGCCAAAACAGGCAAGCTTGCCAGCCCAAAGAGAAGGAAAAGAGTTAGCAGCGAGCGAAGATGCCGCTCCCTCGGTTCTGCTGTGCTTGTGATCACGATGTACTGCTCCTTTTGTTGGAAGTTGTTCGCCAGCCCGAGCCCGCACGTCTCGAAAAGCAGTCGAAGACCGGCTGGTCTGTGACACCATCTTGGAGTGATATCGGCTCGGATGTCCTGCGAAGAACCTGAACAGGCTCTAAAAGAATCCTAAAAGTTCTAGGAAAGCTTGTATGTGGTGAGACTAAGCTATTTAGAGCCGATGGCTAGCTGCCTGGTTACAGCGCCATCGATTAGACTAGACAGGACCATGAAACTGCGTTTCCTTCGATTCATTTGGGTGCTTGGGCTTCTGGCGGCCGGTGGCCGCGCTCAAGACGTGATTCCTCTGTATCCCGGTACTGCTCCAGGCTCCGTGGAAATGGGCTATCCCGAGAAAGAATACTTCTCGAAGACCTGGAATACAGAAGTAGTCAGCAATGTTACGAAGCCAACGCTAACTCTCTATAAGCCCGCTGGCGTTACGAGTAACGGGAGTGCGATCGTGATCTGTCCAGGGGGCGGATTCATGGCTCTTTCAATTACAAGCGAGGGCGTCGATGTTGCCAAATGGCTCGCGGCCAGGGGCGTTACCGCATTCGTTTTAAGGTATCGACTGGCCCACACTGGCGACGATGCTACGCAGGAGTTCACGGCAACGCTTGGAGACAAAAAGAAATTCGAGGAGATAGTCAGCAAAGTCGTGCCGCTGTCGATTGGAGACGGACTCGCTGCCATGGCGTATGTGCGGAAGCACGCCTCGGATTGGGGTGTTTCGGCGGAGCGGGTGGGAATCATTGGTTTCTCGGCAGGAGGGACGGTCGCCACTGCGGTCGGATTACATTACACGCCAGAGGGACGGCCGGCTTTTGTGGCTCCGATTTATCCGGCAGTCTTGGCACTTAAGAACGATCCCGTCCCGGCCGACGCGCCACCGATGTTTCTCGCCGCTGCCAGCGACGACCAGCTCGGACTGGCGCCGGACAGCATCGGCTTATACGACAAATGGACTGCCGCGCACAAACCCGCTGAGATACACATGTACGCCAAGGGAGGCCACGGCTTCGGGATGCGGAGACAGGGATTACCGTCGGACCGTTGGATCGACAGGTTCGGGGACTGGCTGCAGTCACAGGGATGGTTGCAGCAGTGACGATCTACATGGCGCTGCCCGCGACGGGTCACGTATCGCGCACGCCTGTATCATCAACGGTGGAGTGAACAGAGAACCATGGGCACATCAAAGAAAACAACACGCGGTAATGCAATCCGGCAAGCGGAGCTGATTCTCAAGCTATATGAACTGCGGCGTGAAACCGTCATGCGTGAAGCACGTTCTTACGTGGGTGGCGAGTTTATGCCCCGGTCAGCCGGCGAGTTTGTCGAAATCGTCAGTGCCGGCGACAGGCATACTGGCTTCGTTCTTCAGGTGTACGGATATTGGGACATGGTGGCTGCATTCGTATCGAACGGTGCACTCGACGCTGGCCTTGTATATGACACCTGCCAGGAGATGTACTTCCAATACGCGAAGATTCAGCCGTACTTGGCTGAATTCAGGGAGAAGATGGTTATGCCTGAGTTCCTGTCAAGCATTGAAAAGCTCATCGAGGGATCTGAGACCGGTCGCCAGCGCATCCAAATGATGCAGAAGAATCTCTCCGCCATCGCAGACGTACGCCGCGAAGCCAAGCCGCACAAATCGTAGCTGTCTGACTAGGCTAATTAATAAAATCCTGCTCAAGAAATTCTAACGGATTACCACCTCTTTCCAGCGCCCAATACCTGCCTCAGCAGGAAAGCCACCCTCTGATCGCTGCGAAATTACTTTAAAACTCTAATGCGCGCTTTCATAGACGGGCGAGAAGACCCCGTTGTTATTGGCCTCGATGAAGATAACTCCGGTACCCGGACGATACAAAACAAGGTGACCGAGCCAACTGGTGTTGTAGTTAAACGGGAAAATTCTGTCGGAGGTCGAAAGCAGATCGTACGCTCCAATGCCGCGTCCGTTGGCAAACACCGAGACGTAATCATTCCGAATAATATATGCGATTCCGGTACCAGGTCGATAGCAGAGTATGTAGTTTAGATGTCCGTTACCCAGATAGTCAAACGGTAACAAAATGTCGGCCGTAGACTTCACATCGTACAGGCCGATGCCAGCGCTGGCGCTCTGGTAGGTCGGCGAAAATACTCCGTGATCGTTCTGAACAATATATACAGTTCCCCAACCGGGACGATATAGGAGAAGGTGATCGGCCTTGCCGGTGTTCAATTGATCGTAAGCAGCAATCCGATCGGATGCTGACATCAAATCATATTCGCCGATACCATCGGTGGATTTATAGACAGCATCAAACCCGTTTGTATGCTCCAGAATCTGAATGATTCCAGTTCCCGGCCGGTATATCACGAGGTGATCGGTCAGGCCGTTGCTGTTATAGTCGAACGGCAGAATGGAGTCGTCGGTAGACAATAAATCATAGCCTCCAATCCCTCCATTGCTGCTCCAAACCGGGATAAAAGCGCCACTGTTCTGTAGGTGGGCGAGAATCCAAATGATTCCAGTCCCCGGCCGATAGCAGATGAGATGGTCTTTCTTGCCGCTGTGGTCGTAGTCATACCCCACAATATGGTCGTCTAGGGAAAGTATGTCATAACCGCCGATTCCACTGGACGACTGCAACACGGAACCAAAGACGCCCCCGTTATTCTGCACGATGTAAACAATTCCGGTGCCCGGGCGGTAGAACAGGAGATGATCGGCTCGGCCGCTGCTGTTGTAATCAAAGGCTATGCCGTGGTCGTCCGGGGACAGAAGGTCGTAGCCGTCAATCCCGGGATAAGACTGGGCAGCCAGAAAAGGCGTCGCCAGAAACAGGCCCACAATCACCAGGAGAAGAAACCTGATGCCAGAGGTTAGTGACGGGGGCCTATCTTTTGAACACCCGCCAATTATTCGCTTCAACATATCCTGAACGTGGCTCCTTTGCCAGAAAGTCTGTACGCCACCTGGTCGCGTCCAAATGATTCAGAAGAATGCCTCCGCCATCACAGAAGTACGCCGCGAAGCCAAGCCGCACAAATCGTAGCTGCCTCACCAGGCTAATCAATAAAATCCTGCTCAAGAAATTCTAACGGATTGCGAGCAGTTTCCGGCGACCGCTCGCACTCCGACTTTTTCAGCTCGGCCCGCCGGATCTTTCCGGACGAAGTCTTCGGCAGGTCGGTAAACTCCAGCCGGCGGATGCGCTTGTAAGGCGCTAGCTTCTCTCGCAAATAGAAAAAGATATCTCGAGCCGTGGCCTTGTCCGCTGCATAGCCGGGCGCTAAAGCGACAAACACTTTCGGCACTACAAGCCGCACCGGGTCGGGACTGGGCACGACTGCCGCCTCCAGTACTGCCGGATGCTCAATAGCTACGCTTTCTAACTCGAAAGGACTGATTCTGTAGTCAGAGGACTTAAATACTTCGTCTGTTCGCCCGACGAAAAAAATGTAGCCCTCTTCGTCCGTTCTTACGATGTCGCCCGTGAGGTAGTCCAGGCCTGCCATGTTCTCACAAGCGGCTCGTTCCTGCGCCTGATATCCGAGCATAAGACCTTGTGGCGATGTCTCACGGTCGACGCACAACTGGCCTTCGCTGCCGCTCTGCCCGTTCTCGTCCAAAGCCCGAACTCGATAACCGGGCAGGGCCCGGCCCATAGAACCGGGCTTGAGTTTCTGGTTCGGTGTATTTCCCACAAGCGCCGTGGTTTCCGTTTGGCCGTAGCCGTCGCGGAGGGTTAAACCCCAACAGTCCTGAACCTTTCGAATTACTTCCGGATTTAACGGTTCACCTGCGCTGACCATCTCCCGGAGTTTTACAGGATACTTCCGCAAATCCTCTTTGATCAGCATTCTCCACGCGGTCGGAGGTGCACAAACGGTGGTAACGCTCCTTCGCACCAATGTTTCCAGCACGGCACTCGCTCGGAAGCGCGTATCATTCGAGGCAAGGATCGAAGCTCCTGCATTCCAGGGAGCAAAGAAAGAGCTCCAGGCGTGCTTTGCCCAGCCTGGCGAACTAATGTTCCAATGCAGGTCTCCCGGTCTGATCCCAATCCAATACATGGTCGACAAATGTCCAACCGGATAACTATGCTGCGAATGCAGGACTGGCTTAGGCCTTGCAGTAGTGCCCGACGTGAAATAGAGGAGTAAAGGATCGCTTCCCTGTGTCGCTTCCTTCTCGACAAATTCTGTCGGGTATTCATATGCCTGCTCGTACTCAAGCCAACCTCTTGCACTGCCGCCCACCAGCAGTAACGTATGTCTGCCGCCGTTCTCGCCGAACCTGTCTCGACAGGCGAAACTTGAGATCACATACCGCGCGTGCCCGCGTTCAAGCCGATCCTCGAGGTCATCGGCACTGATCGCATTGCTTGTGGGGAGCACCACCGCTCCAATTTTCAGCGCCGCTAACATCGTTTCCCAAAGCGCGATCTCGTTTCCAAGCATCACCAGGATCCGGTCGCCGCGACAAATCCCAAGCCCGGCAAAAAAGCCTGCAACCTGATTGGATCGCCGGCTCATCTCGGCGAACGTGTAGCTCTGGTCTGCCGAGTCTTGACTGGCGATAATCAATGCTGTTCGTGAATTCCCGGCAGCCATGACATCGAAGTAATCGAGCGCCCAATTGAACCTCTGAAGTTTTGGCCACCGGAAGTTGTCGTAGGCAGTGGCGTAGTCGGAACGATTCTCTAAGAGGAAGTCTCGAGCTGAAAGGAATGCCGCGGCTTCGCCCGCGGGAAGGGAGGAGGGTCTTGAAGGAGATGGTTCATTCACAGAGGGACGATTTGGCTCTTCCGTGTTCGCTTAATGAGACCAAATGAAAGAGGATGGCTCTCCTTAGCAGGGAAGCCATCCTCTGATCGTTCCGAAATACTTAACTTTAATGTGCGCTTTGATAGACGGACGAGAAAACCCCGTCGTTATTGGCCTCGATAAAGATAACTCCCGCACCCGGACGATACAAAACAAGGTGATCGAGCCAACCAGTGTTGTAGTCGAATGGGAAAATTCTGTCGGAGGTTGAGAGCAGATCGTACGCTCCAATACCGCGTCCGCTGGCCCACACCGAGACCAGGTCATTCCGAATAATATATGCTAGTCCGCTACCAGGTCGATAACAGAGTATGTAGTTTAGATGTCCGTTGCCCAAAAAGTCAAACGGTAACAAAATGTCGGCCGGCGACTTCACATCGTACAGGCCGATGCCGGCGCTGGCGCTCTGGTAGGTCGGCGAAAATACTCCGTGATCGTTCTGAACAATATATACAGTTCCCCAACCGGGACGATATAGGAGAAGGTGATCGGCCTTGCCGGTGTTCAATTGATCGTAAGCAGCAATCCGATCGGCGGCTACCATCAGATCATATTCGCCGATACCATTGGTGGACGTATAGACAGCATCAAACCCGTTTGTATGCTCCAGAATCTGAATGATTCCAGTCCCCGGCCGATATATCACGAGGTGATCGGTCAGGCCGTTGCTGTTATAGTCGAACGGCAGAATGGAGTCGTCGGTAGACAATAAATCATAGCCCCCAATCCCTCCACTGCTGCTCCAAATCGGAAGAAAAGCACCACTTTTCTGCAGGTGGACGAGAATCCAAATGACTCCAGTCCCCGGCCGATAGCAGATGAGATGGTCTTTCTTGCCGCTGTGGTCGTAGTCAAACGCCACAATATGGTCGTCTGGGGAAAGCATGTCATAACCGCCGATTCCACTAGACGACTGCAACACGGAGCCAAAGGTGCCTCCGTAGTTCCGCACGATGTATACAATTCCGGTGCCCGGACGGTAGAACAGGAGATGGTCCGCGCGGCCGCTGCTGTCGTAATCAAAGGCTATGCCGTGGTCGTCCGGGGACAGAAGGTCGTAGCCGTCAATCCCGGGAGACTGGGCGGCAAGAAAAGGCGTCGCCAGAAACAGGCCCACAATTACCAGGAGAAGAAACCTGGTGCCAGAGGTTAGTGACGGGGGCCTATCTTTTGAACACCCGCCAATTATTCGCTTCAACATATCCTGAACGTGGCTCCTTTGCCAGAAAGTCTGTACGCCACCTGCCATTAACATTGCACCCTCTCGCCTTCTGTTACTAAACAGAGACGGACAGGCGGTTCGTAGCTTGGAAAGAGCTTATCACGATTCAAAGGAGGGCAGAGTAAGACTAAGGACTATCTTTTCGGGCGGGCAAGGCAGCCCGGTGCCTCAAAGCCCGGCTGTTCGGCTCTAAAAACACCCTTAGATCTGTGGTTCAGCCATTGTGGTCGGGCTTCGATGCGACCACCAACGTCGGCGGTGCAACAACGGTGGAACCCTGACCCCTTCTTTCCATGGACGTATGAATCCGTGTATTGGATATGTAGATAATATGGAGTTCATTGTGAGGTTTAATCAATACATTGATCGCACACTATGGACTGGCTTAATTATCATCACCTGTTGTACTTCTGGATGGTCGCAAGGACCGGCAGCATCACCCGGGCTTCTCAGGAGCTTCGCCTGGCCCAGCCAACGATTAGCGCTCAGCTTCGTTCGCTCGAGGAGAGTCTTGGCGAAAAGCTTTTCAGCAAAGCCGGTCGTCTCCTGCAACTTACGGAAGTCGGCCAGGTCGTCTATGGATATGCGGACGAGATTTTCTCGCTCGGAAGGGAACTGACCGATGTACTAAAGGGAAGACCGCGAGGTCGTCCCGCGCGCCTGGTGGTTGGAATTTCTGACATGATGCCCAAGCTGGTCGCTTATCGTATTCTGGAACCGGCACTGCGATTGGGCTCGCAGATCCATTTTGTATGTCATGAGGATCAGCCGGAGAAGCTGCTCCTGAACCTGGCAGCACACGAATTGGATCTCGTCCTGACGGACGTACCCGCTCATTCCGCGATTCACGTGAGAGTGTTCAGCCATCTTTTGGGATCCAGCGACATCGCTTTATTTGCAGCGCCTTCTCTTGCGGCGCGCTATCGCAAGGACTTTCCAGCCAGGCTCGACGGCGCTCCCTTCCTTATGCCGATGCAGGACTCCGCGTCTCGCCGGACCCTCGATCAGTGGTTCAGCAAACACGGAATTCGACCGCTCATCGTCGGCGAATTTCAGGATCGCGCCTTGCTAAACGTTTTTGGACAAGCCGGAGTTGGAATCTTCGCATCGCCGGCTGTTGTTGAAGATGAAGTCCGCAAATATTCTCGGGCGGTATTAGTAGGCCGACTCGAGTCAGCAAGAGAAGACTTTTATGCCATCTCAGCGGAACGGAAAATCAAGCACCCAGCTGTGGCGGCAATTTCCGAATCTGCACGCGAAAGTTTGTTCGCCGTCAACGCCAAATCCGACCGCCGCTAATCCGTTATTAGCCATGGAGTTGGGACAATACTTCTAAATACTCTATTGGTTGGCTCATAACTTTCTATTTTTAAATGTTTGGTTAGTCGCGCTATTCCTGGAGTTGAGAGGTCGAAAGTCTCTCAAGACAATCTCAAAAAAGGAAAGTAAACATGAACACAAACAACATTCGAAGAACAACGCTTCTGCCGCTGGCCGCCCTGATGATTGCAGGTTCCCAGCTGTTGGCCGGCCCAGCGGGCTCAGGTATTGGCCCTCCCGTCACGCAGTCGGAGACCGCAAATTCTTCTACGGAAGCTTCCCGGCTTCTGGAAGAGATCCAGGCGATCGGGCGCAACCTTGAACGCGACGCCGCCACCCTCAATTCTTACAAGAACCAGAAGATCAGTTGGCAGAGTCACGCCTTTCAGCTGAACCTGGCTAAGGACCACATCAATGCCATCGGTTCCCGGATTCAGACTCTGCAGAACATAGAGGACACCGCGGAGCCCTGGCAACAGGAAGCCATTGCCGCAATTGTTCCCGTTGCGCTTCAGCTCGCTTCAAGCACTCAGGACGCCATTAACCACTTGAACGAGAACCGGCCACATTTGTTCGCTCCGGTGTACACCGATCATCTCAGCGCAATTTATGACCACGCTGATCAGATGAATGAGTCCATCGACGTTCACCTGGAATTGGCTAGCACCCAGGACAAACTCGACCGGCTTCAGGAACGAGTTGCTTCCACAGAATCGTAGTGATTCGTAGTGAGTAACTCTCCAGTCCGTCCAGTGCCGGCAGCTCCCGACGCCTGGACGGACTGTGAAAAGCCCGCATGAAACAGGACGTGCCGCATGTCAAGCCCAAATATGAACACTACGAGCCGTCTCGACGGTTCTCTTTGTGTTGATCGCCCAACCGAGAGCACCGTACACAACTATCCGAAATGGCGTTATTTCTTACGCCGCTTCAGCCGCAACCCAGGTGCCCGACGCTTTGCGGCTTACGCGTGTTTAGCCGCCGGCCTCGCAGGGCTCGCTCTCCCGATCCTGCCTGGTATTCCCTTGCTAGTCATCGGCGTTTCGTTGCTCGGGCCGACGCACCCGATCAGACGCCTACTGGCTCGCTGGCTTAAGAGAAGCGCTCGAAAGCGTCCAGCCTGATGCTTCCGTTTACCGATTACTGGTGGCTCTACGCGCTCTTCAGCGCGCTGGTGCTGGCCTTGCTTGCATTGGATTTGGGCGTTTTTCATCGCAAGGCACACGCGCCGACCGTCCGCGAAGCATCCAAATGGATGGTTGTCTGGGTTACCCTCGCGCTCTTTTTTTGTCTTGGGCTCTACCAGTACACGGGCTGGAAGTTCGGAGATGCAGCCGCAAAGCGAACCGCGCTTGAATTCCTGACCGGATATCTTGTTGAGGAATCTCTTTCCCTCGACAACATGTTCGTCTTTGTGCTCGTGTTTGCCTATTTTCGAATCCCGACAGAGTTACATCACCGGGTGCTGTTTTACGGAATTCTCGGTGCCTTGGTATTTCGCGCGATTTTCGTCGTTTTGGGATCGGCCCTGCTTCAATTCGGGTGGGTCGTCCTCCTGTTCGGTATCCTTCTGATCTTCACGGGGCTCAAGATGATGCTGGGAAAAGAGCAGCAGATTGAGCCCGGAAACACTTGGGCCATGCGTCTGCTTCGCAAGCTTGTACCTGTTACGTCCGGGTTATCGGGCCAGAGCCTGTTCACGCGGATCGGAGGGAAACTGCATGCCACGCCACTTCTGCTTGCCCTCTCCGCAATAGAGACTGCCGACATTGTCTTTGCCATCGACTCCGTGCCCGCGATCTTCGGGATCACACGCGAACCTTTCATCGTCTATACCTCGAATGTCTTCGCAATCCTCGGCCTGCGCTCTATGTACTTTTTGCTGTCGGGAGCCATCGGCCGCTTCCATTTGCTGCGCTACGGCATCGCACTGATTCTCATCTTCGTCGGATTAAAGATGTCGTGGCTAAACGCTCTATGGGACGGACACTTTCCGATTACGTATACGCTTCTCGTCATTGGAACCGTTCTTGCTGCTTCGATAGCTCTGTCACTAGCGTTTCCTAAGGGAGCTGCGGGCATGCGGGTGGCCGACCGCAGCGTTTAGTCTTCACCCTCAGGGGTAAAGTAGCTGAGGAGCCTTGTATGACCTACTGTCGATCCATCCTGCTCGTCGGTCTCTTGCTCTGCTCTGCATTCTCCCCGGCTCTCGCGCAGGCGTCACATCACGCACCTTCCAACGCGCAACTCGCCAGCCCTGAGATCGAGCAGAAGGTCGATGCGCTGCTCAAGCAAATGACACTCGACGAGAAGATCGGCCAGTTGGTGCAGTACAGCGCCACCGAAGCGCACCCGGCAAAGAGCTCCGGCAACTCAACCGCCGCGCTTAACGTCAACCCTCCCACGCCTGGCGGCGTCGACAGTTACGCCCTCGCGCAAAAAGGTGAGCTCGGCTCCATGCTCAACACGGTCGGGCAGAGCCTTACCAACCATTTTCAGCACGCCGCCGTTGACAACACGCGCCTCCATATCCCGCTGCTTTTCGGTGCCGACGTCATTCACGGCTTCCGAACCATCTTCCCCGTTCCGCTCGCCACCGCATCCAGCTGGGACCTGGCTCTCATCACCGACCTAGCCCACATGGCCGCCGTTGAGGCCCGCACCGCCGGCGTCAACTGGTTCTATTCCCCCATGGTTGACATCGCGCGCGATGCTCGATGGGGCCGCTGCACTGAGGGTGCCGGTGAAGACCCCTACCTGGGCTCTGCTATCGCTCGCGCCTATATCCTCGGCTATCAGGGCGCCAGCCTCTCGGCGTCAGATTCCGTTGCCGCGTCTGTCAAGCACTTCGCTGCCTACGGTGCCGCCGAGGCTGGCCGTGAGTACAACACAACTGACATGAGCGAAATGCAACTGCGCCAGGTCTACCTGCCGCCCTATCACGCAGCCGTCGAGGCCGGCGCCGCCACCGTTATGTCATCCTTCAACTCGCTCAACGGCGTGCCGGCAACCGCCAACCCGTTCCTGCTCCAGACCGTTCTGCGCGACGAATGGGGCTTCGACGGTGCCGTTGTCTCCGACTACACCGCTGTCATGGAACTCACCCATCACGGCATTGCACTCGATCCCGCAATGGCCAGCGAAAAGGCGCTTATCGCGGGGGTCGACATCGACATGAACTCGCACTACTACGACGTGGAGCTGCCAGCGCTCGTCAAGTCCGGCCGCGTGCCCATGTCTGTCATTGACGAATCCGTGCGGCGCGTCCTGCGGGTGAAGTTCGCTCTCGGTCTTTTCGATCACCCCTTCACCGAAGGCAAGGAAGTAACCGGGGCCGTCACTGAGCATCGCCCGCTTGCCCGCAGAGCAGCAGAGGAGTCTTTCGTTCTGCTACAGAACAATCCCGCTCACGGTAACACCCTTCTGCCCCTCGCAAAAGACACGAAGAGGATTGCCCTCATCGGTCCGCTCGCTGACGATGCCAACGACATGGTCGGCGCCTGGTCCGGCGCCAACAATTTCGGTGATGTCCATACCTTGCGAGCCACTATGGCGGAACGAGCCCAGCAAAACCGCGCGACCCTCATGTATGAAAAGGGAACCGAGATCTCCGGCACTTCGAATTCCGGGTTTGCGGCAGCGATTGCCGCCGCACAGAATTCCGACGTCGCGATTCTCGCTCTTGGCGAATCGAGCGACATGAGCGGTGAAGCTGCGTCACGCGCTTTCCTGGATCTGCCTGGGAACCAACAGCAATTGCTCGAGGCTGTCATCTCAACCGGCAAGCCTGTCGTTCTGCTCATATTCTCTGGCCGCCCGCTCGTGCTCGACTGGGCCGCTCAGCATGTCCCCGCAATCATGGAGGTTTGGTACCCCGGCGTCGAAACCGGCCCCGCAATCGCCGACACCCTATTCGGTGACGTCGCTCCGAGCGGCAAGCTCACCATGAGCTTTCCACGCGCTGTGGGGCAGGAGCCCCTCTACTACAACCAGCTTCCCACCGGCCGCCCAATCCAACATCCCGATCCGGCTCATCCTGGCTATGTTGAGATGAAGTTCGTCTCGCGCTATCTCGACGTGCCCAACGACGCGCTTTTCCCCTTCGGACATGGTCTTTCGTATTCGACGTTCCTTTATTCGGGCGTTTCGCTTTCGATGCAATCCATAAGCTCAGCCATGCTCATGCGCGATCAGAAAAGTCAGCCCCTTATCGCAACCGCCACTGTCACCAATACTGGCCAGCGCCGGGCCACCGAAATCGTCCAGTGCTATGTCAATATCCGAGGCGCCAGCACCGAGCAGCCCGTACGCAATCTCAAGGGCTTTACTCGCATCACTCTCGAGCCGGGCCAATCCCATGCCGTTCACTTTCCACTTGGCTTTAGCGAACTTTCCTTCCACGATGTCAAGGCCCAGCAGGTCGTCGAGCCGGCCGACTATACCGTATACATAGGTGGCAGTTCCATCGCCGCCAGTTCTGCCCACTTCACGACCACGCCTTAGCGCTCCAAGTCCTGCAAGCCCAACGGAACTGTGTCTTTTTGAAATGAGATAGTTGTGCCTGTGAAACTGCGAGTGCAGCCTTTAACTGCAGATCTATGGCCGGCAATCGAGGATCTGTTTGAAACCGGAACTGCCTGCAAGCGTTGCTGGTGTACGTACTGGCGCATCGGGAGCGCCTACCGCAGGAGACCGGCAGAGGTCAACAAAGCAGCATTTCATCAGATCGTCCGAGAGGGGCCGCCGCCCGGATTGCTGGCATTCGATAACGACACTGTGGTTGGATGGTGCCAACTCTCGTCGCGGGAATCGCTGCCATGGCTCGATCGGACTCCCCATCTCAAACGCGTCGACGACCTGCCAGTATGGTGCATCTCGTGCTTCTATGTGCGCAAGGGCTACCGCAAGCAGGGTGTAACATCCGCCCTGATTCGCGAAGCGTTGCACGCCGCCCGGAATGCCGGAGCGCTCGCACTCGAAGCCTATCCGCTCGATGGGGATTTGACATCGAGTTCCTCATTCACCGGTTTTGCCTCGACGTTCCTGAAGCTGGGATTCAAGCCTGTTGCACACCGTGTGCCTCCCCGGCCGATCATGCGTCATACGTTGGAGAAGTTGACCGGTGACAATCTTCCTATATAGGAAAGCCCGATGCGCGTTTAACCCGTTCCGCTTGAAACAGGTGACGACGCTCGTGTCCCGAGACGATCTCTAGTCCTGCTCCTACCGTGAAACGAATTAAGGGAACAAAAGGATTCTTGAACCGAATGTTGTTTACATCGTGATCACCCGCGCGACGGACGAGTTCGTGGAGGGCTTGGTTACTGCGCAGGAAACGATCCAGAACGGAAAGCTCCACTTGCACGCCTGGCACAATCTTCTTTGGCGCACGGGCGTGCTTACCTTCAGTGGATGGTTCGATGTAGCTGCTAATAAACCACCGGGCGACCCGACCCGGTGTAATGTTCTGGACAGCAAGGGCCGGTTTGCCTGTTAGCGATTCGGAGATCGCCGGCAGATAAGCTTCGTTGGTGAAGCATAGGTGTTCAAGACATTGCCCGACACTCCATGCACCCGGACCGGGTTGCCAGTTAAGCTGCTTGGACTCGAGCCCGGTCACCAATTGATTAGCCCTCTGATCGGAGGCGTCGAGTTCAGCGATCAATCGAACGCCCCAAGCGGGTAAAGCAGTGGCCACCGTCAGATTATACTGGCCTAACCAGGCGGTAAGACAAGCCCGCAGCTATTGCGCTACTCCTGACGCAACGCGCGGATTGGGTCTATGCGGGCGCTACGGATCGCGGGTGCGAGAACAGCGATACCAGCGGCTATAAACAAGATTCCCAGCACCGCGGCGAAGACCGGAATGTGGACGCCGTGGACTCCATGTAAGAAGTCCGTGAGCAATGAGCTGATCGGGATCATAGCCGCGAAACCGATGGCGAGACCTGCTGCGACAAGCCCCATGCCTTGACGCGCGACCAGCGCGACCAACGCGGCGGGAGTGCATCCGAGTGCCGTCCGGATTGCCAGTTCAGGAGCCCTTGCCGCGACGACGTAGCTTACGATGCCATGTATACCGAGCACTGCGAGCGTGAGGGCAAGTATCGCGAAGCACGCCAGCAAGGCCGCAACAATTCTCTGATAGGAGATGGAATCGGATACGACATCATCCATCGTCCTGACGTGACTGACAACGGCATCCTGTTCGTGGCTGGAAATCGCATGGCGAATCGCCGGCATCAGTGATTTCGGGGGAAGGGAAGATCGCACGACAATCGACCAGGAAGAAAAAGGCGCGCTATACGACCGAGCTGGCAAAAAGAGTTCTGCGCTGGGAGGAACTTCTACTCCGCTCTGACGAACATCGCGGCTGATTCCCACGACCGTAATCCAAGCGGGACTGAGAAAACGAATATGAGCACCCAGAGGATCCTTCTCACCCCAAAGCGCGCGCGCCATGGCTTCGTTAATGATCGCGGCGCTTCGGTTGCCGGAAATCTCTTCACGAGAAAAAACGCGTCCCCGCGTGAGAGGAATATCCATCGTTCGAAAATACTCTTTCGTCACCCAGCGGTATTCGGCAAAGAATCCCGGATGTTCCGCGGAGAGCCCTTCGACATTCACGTTTCCATTGAATCCCCATTCGGCGACGGGCAATAGGTTGATTGCCGCTGCTGCCATTACGCCGGGTAACGCCTGGACCTGGCTTGCCGCGTTATCGAAAAAATTCCCAATCTGAATACCGGCTCTATATTTCGTGGACGGAAGCTCGACTCGCATCGTGAGCAGATGAGCGCGGTCAATCCCGACGTCCATACGCAGCAATGTCCGGAAACTCTGGAGGATCTCTCCCGCCCCGCCAAGCAGCGCAACCGCGCACGCAACCTGAAAGACGACAAGCATGCGGCGCGCAAACGCTGTGCTTCGATTTCCCGTGACCCTGCCGCCGTCGTGAATGGATATTTGCAATTCCTTTGTCTTCTCGTGAAAAGCCGTGGCCAACCCGATGGCGAGGGCTCCCGCAAGCGCCACTAACACCACCGTGGCGACAAGCCTCCAATCTGGAGAGATCTCCGGGGCGCGCGGCATCCGATCCTTGTAGAGCCAAAGCAGAGAGCGAACGGCGGCCCAGGCCACTGCTACCGCCGCAATGCAGCCTAATCCAGTTAGAAGCAGACTCTCCGTAACATGCTGAGCGGTCTGACGCAGGCGGGATGCGCCCAGTGCGGCCCGAACGGCGAACTCTCTGCGCCTCGAGGAATAGCGTGCCAGTAGCAGACCAGAAACGTTGGCGCAGGCCATACAGAATAGGATCAGCGCCGCTATTTGTAAAACAACGAGCCGCCTGCGAACACCGCTGTCCATGTTCCAGCTCTGAAACGGAACAACAAAGGCGCTGCGCCCCGTATTCGTTTCGGGATAGTCGCGTACAAGGCGCCGCATAATCGATTCCAAGTCGGCCTGTGCCTGCGCGATCGTAATTCCCGGTTTCAATCGCCCGATCATCGGAAAGTTGTGCCAGCCTCTGTTCGCCTCCTGTGCCGTGGGGACGAGCGGCATCCAAATGACAGTTTCATCAGAAGGAAAGCGAAACGTGCTCGGAAGAATTCCGATTACATTGCAGGTCGTCCCGTTGATCACCAGCGTTTTTTGGAGAACTGCGGGATCGCCATTCAGAGCGCTGTGCCAGAAATCTTCTCTCAACAGAGCTACGCTGTTCCGGCCGACCTGTGCTTCCGAGAAATCAAATACCCGGCCGGCGATAGGCCGCACGCCGAGCGTTGCGAAGTAATCTGGCGTTACGTAGCTTCCCTTCACGCTCCGGGCGCCATCCCCCAACCGAACGATGAAACTGGATCCGCCGCTAAAGCCTGCCGCCGATTGAAATACACGATTCGCTTCTCGAAAATCGCGCTGGTCAGGCCAGGATGGCGGAGTTTGAAACTTACCCTGCCGCTCGGCAACGATTGCGAGCCGGTCTGGCTCCGGCAGCGGCAGCGAGCGCAGGATCACGCTGTTAATGATCGTGAAAATGGCCGCGTTCAGCCCGATGCCAAGCGCGAGCAGCAGCACAGCGCTAATTGCGAAGCCTGGCGCTTTGGCAAGCTGCCGCAATGAAATTTTCAGGTCCTGCCGAAAACTGTCCAGCCAGATTGCCAGGTCCATATCGCGAGTCTTGTCGCGATACGCGCCTTGATTTCCGAATCGATGTCTGGCCTTGACGCGAGCGGCGGCCGGCTTGAGTCCTTGGGCTCGCTCCTCTTCTTCGATCAGTGCAAAGTGCGTCTCCAGTTCCTGTCGAATCTCATCGTTCAAGCGATTCGGACGGACAGCATTCCAAAGCCGCTCAAATATGGACATAGAACTCCTCAGGAAAACGAAGAGTTTGGAGCCCGGCATTCTGGTGTTTGGCCTCCATGCAAAGCCAGCTATATATAGCTGCCTTTGTATTATTGCATTATTTTCCGAATGCGTAATCCGAGCGTTCTACACGCGACGCATCCAAAACGAACCACCGTGCCGCGGGGTGTTAGGAGGAAGCTGCCGCCAAGAGTCGTCCATTATCGCTGTGAGTTCTCCATCATTTGCAATAAAGGCAACTGGCAACTCAATCTGTAAGCCTTTGCTTCCACCCAATAACCATGCTGCGAGTAAGTACTGTTCAGAATAGTAGCGATCCTTCCATTGTGGCCAGTAGTCCTCGGGCAGGAAGATGTCGTGCACGTGAATCAAGACACCGGGACGCAGGCGTGGCAGTACTTCGATAAAAAATATTGTTGCGTCGCTCCCCATAAAGCATCGATGGCTGCCATCAAAAAACAGCAGCCCGTCCTCGCCCAGACTCTCAAAAATTCGTAGATCGACTGCCTCTAGTGGCTTTCGAATCACTTGTGAGCAGGCCCAATCGATTTCCGAACGGGGACTTGGATCGATAGAAATAACCCTGGTCGCTAAGTTTCGCTTTTGAATCGCGTGTAGGGCGAACTTTGTGGAATTGCCACTTCCAATTTCGATATATGACTTGGGCCTTTCGGACGCCAAAAACCCATGCAAAGCGAACGCGTCGTAACCAGTAAAAAATCCGTTTGACCAGAAAGGTCGGAAGGACCCTTCCGTGGGCTGATCCACTGTGATTTCCGTAAGGTCTGAGACGAATCCATTGAATTCCTTTAAGCGGCGTGCATATCTTTCTCGGCCTTCGTTCAAAAGAGCGTAAAGGATCGGGTGCGGCGGCTTGCCATGCCCGAATCGAGGCTCGGAATCAAAGGAATAATCCAGTTCAATGTGCATGGAAATCGCTGTTTCACCCATTATCGAGCACCTTTTTCGGGCTGAATTCCGTCGCTAGACAGTGAAGTTCACTGCATTCCACGGACCAGGTACCAGGAATGATTCTTACTGTGGTAAATCTGCATGGTCGAAACAGGAAGATCGGCAAAGTGGCCAGGCGATGTCGCTAGCAGCTTCATGTTGAACAGGCGCTGGGCGATGGACAACCGATGTTGCGAAGTCTCGTCGCCGGCATCCTCGAGTTCGATTACAAAGCCATTGGGATTCTCGAGCGATCGATCCCGCAGTCTGTCCAGGCTCTGGATGAAAAACAGATTGTCGGTGTACACCGGCAGTCCCTTGTGCGAATCCCGTATGAATACATCGTAAAAAGGATTTGCTTCGTATAGTTTTGCGCCAAGCACCTTAACCGCGAGCCGCCAGGAAATCCCAAGTGGCACCCACAGACACAGTAAGACCATAAGGGACAGCGCGACAATCCGCAGGTCTCGCGAAGAGATGCTTTCTTCCATTCGTTCCCACACCTCTGCGCAACCCGCCGCAGCCAGAATTGCGATGAGTGGGACAACGTGGCTAAGGTTCCGTTCGAAGAAGGATTCCTGGAGCGAGAAGATTGCGTAATAAACGAGGATCGGGCTCCCAAGAAAAAGGACCAGGCGGTAGCTCTTCCGTCGCGCCAGGTAAATAACGCCGATAACCGCTACGATGATGAGCGCTGCTCCGAAGGTTTTCCAAAAATACGTGGCAATGTATCCGAAGCAGTAACCCTCGGGATCAGGGCCATGTGGAGGGAATGGATGCGAATATTGTTCTCGCAGGCTTTTCCAACCCGCCCACCATTCTTGTCGGTGCGGCAGAACGTACGGCACGCCTAGCAAAAAGCCCGCCAGAATTCCGGTAATCGTCACCGCGAAATGTCTAAGCATGGCCAACCCGGCGCGGGAATGTTCTGGTTTGAAAACAATCCAGATTGCGCACGCCGGCAAATAGAGAAGCGCAGCTAAAGAGACCTTGGAGGCGCTGAGGAACCCTAGAAGGAAAGCACACCAAAAACAGAGCTTGTAGGAGGGGTCTCTAACAAAGCGAAGGATCAGGTAGATCGCCGCAAGGGTGCCAGCCGTGATCAGAGATTCCGCCCTCGCATAGTGGCTGTCCTGAACGAGCACTGGCAGCACACCGGTAAAAAGCGCCGCCAATAGAGCAAATGTTCGGTGAAGGAAAGTACTTGCGCAGAAGTAAACCAGTACACACACCACAAGGCCCAGGCAGGCAGAGAAGAGACGATCGACGACTACGGGCGGAAGCGCGGCGAATTTCGGTTGTGAAAGCCCGGTGAGTTTCTGCAAAGCTGCCATGGCCGAATACCAGACATAGGCGCAGTACTCATATGAAGAGAAGTTGTATCTCGATCCCTGCAACGACTCCGGAATCGCTGCACGCCTTAGGTCCGTGTCAAAATGGTTCGCCTTCAGGCTGTCAATAACTCCGACTACAATTACCTCGTCTGGGTGACCGCCCGCTTGCTTTTTCCACGTGCCCCAATCGAGGTTGACAAAGCGAAGGTATCCGCAGAGCAACAGCACTGCGGCGCAAAGGGCTAGGTGTGCTACGTTGCCCACGAAGATTTTTCGAAGCCTGGACGCTAAGGGTTCGCTGTTTTCCGCCTCTTGGAAGACCCTGTGCTCTTCCAGGTCCCTCGCAGGTGATTGTCCCAACGCCACCCCTTTGAGTCTTTGTATCACTTTCGGAAGTTGAGATTCTAAAGATTAGGTTGAGTGATCATAATCGCTACTATCATTGCTTTTTTTGGTTTCTTGCAGCGGAACTCTCGGCGGGCGCCAGGCTCACCGAAGGTGGTCGCCTGCGTGTGGTGTAATTGGGGCGCGATCCATTCTAAAGGGAGTCCATATGGCAACGGTCACGACGAAAGACGGAATCGAGATCTTCTACAAGGACTGGGGTTCGGGCCAGCCAATTGTGTTCAGCCATGGCTGGCCGCTATCGGCCGATGATTGGGACGCGCAGTTGTTGTTCTTTTTGCATCGTGGTTATCGCGTGATCGCCCATGACCGCCGCGGCCATGGCCGCTCCACTCAGACGGCCGAGGGCCACGATATGGATCATTACGCCGATGACCTCGCTGCTCTTACGGCGCATCTCGATCTGAAAAACGCCATTCATGTCGGCCATTCCACAGGCGGCGGCGAGGTGACGCGCTATCTGGGTCGGCATGGCGAAAGCCGGGTGAGCAAGCAGCGCTGATCAGCGCCGTACCGCCGCTAATGCTGAAAACGGCGGCCAATCCGCTCGGCCTTCCTAAGGAAGTGTTTGATGGTTTGCAGGCGCAGCTCGCCGCCAATCGTTCGCAATTCTATCGCGACCTTCCGGTCGGGCCCTTCTATGGCTACAAACGGCCAGGCGCGAAAGCCTCGGAGGCCGTTATCCAGAATTGGTGGCGTCAGGGGATGATGGGAGGTGCCAAGGCCCATTATGACGGCATTGTGGCCTTTTCTCAGACCGATTTCACGGAAGACCTCAAGAAGATCACCGTTCCGGTGTTGGTGATGCATAGCGAAGATGACCAGATCGTGCCCTATGTCGCCGCCGGACCCCTCTCCGCAAAGCTGCTGAAGAACGGAACCCTGAAAACTTACAAGGACTTCCCACACGGCATGCCCACTACGCAAGCGGAAACGATCAACTCCGACCTGTTGGCATTCCTCAAGCTCTGAAGAAATGGCGTTGCTACAGGGAACCAGAACGTAGCCTTGGTCGCCATTTAGTCAGGAAGCAGTTCGTGCAGTGACGGTTTGCAACTCGAAAAACCGCAGCAGACTCCGCGCGACGATCCCCGGACGATTCAGCGGAATGAAGTGACCCGCATCGAGCATTATCAGTTCGGCATTAGGAATTAACGTAGCCGCACGGCGCGCGAATGCCGCGGGAATAGCGGCATCCCTTACACCGTGAAAGATCAGCGTAGGAACGCGCAGTTCCGGCAGCAGGGCGGGAATTCCGGCCAGCACTTCTGATGGCTTGCCCCAACGCAGAACGCGCATCGCCTGCGGCGTAGCCTTCCGTGGCGATCTTTGCTGCGCGCTGGCGATAGAATCCAGGGTCGTCCGGGGCCCACGTGGCCAGGCCATCTACATAGCGATTGCACATGCAGAACATAGCCGCGATCAGGACGGTATCGTGAATCTCGAGATCTGTTGCGCCCTGCCTGCGTGCCCGCTCGATGTCACCGGGCGTCACCTGCTTCCCGCCAATCTGCACCTTTCCCGCGATCAACAGCAATGCCTTCAGCTTGTCGGAGACCTTGGCGCCCTCGAAGTCTTGTTTCACGGAGACAACAAGGTCTTCGTTGCCGCCCAAGTGATGTGCGGCGATCGCGCCATGAATTGTTTGGCAATATCGACAGTCATTCTGGCCTGAGACATAGGTCGCAATCAGCTCGCGTTCGCCACTGGTCAGCGAACTGGGACCGCGGCAGCAACACTTCTGCAAGGGCGCGTAATGGCTCGGCGGTCTCAGGCCGAAACGCGAATGCACTCGTAATTCCGGGTAGTCCTTCAGGCAATGCAACATGTGGCATTAATTTGGTCCTCTTGATCCTTCGAAACGCTGCGATAAATTTTGATCGTGTGGCCCGGTTGACCGACACGTCCTGTCAAGCCGGCTCAGACCGAGACTTTAGTTAGCTTATGAGCGAAATGCTCTTTTGTCTTCCGTCTGATGATGGATGGCTCGATACAACCAGACTGGCAGGCGAACTCGCGCCCCGCTAACCACGTCCGTCTCGTCCAAAACCAAAAGTGTTCCTAATCCTAAATCACTGGCATGCGGAATGTGAAGCAAGTTTCCTCTTCCGAGGACGCGACACTGAGCGTACCGCCATGAGCCGTCGCAATTTCATGGCTGATATAGAGGCCGAGCCCCAGGCCTTCTCGGTAATGTACCGCCGCACTGCGGTAAAACGGCTCGAACACATGCGCCAGGACGGCCGAAGGGATCGGTTCCCCCGAGTTCGAGACCGACAGCTCGAAGTTCTTCGCATCACTCCTGGCCTGTACTCGAACCGGCTTGTCCGGCGAGCCGTAAATGAGTGCGTTGCTCAGAAGATTGGAGATAAGCTGTGCGATGCGGCTTCGATCGCAATTGATCGGCTCAACCAGAGCAAAACTGGCTTCTACGATTCGATCCGGATAGTTGACTTCCAGTTCGGCAACCGCCGCCCGCAACACCGGCCCCAATTGCTGATTGGCATCGCGATTCAAAGGCAGCCCGCCCACACGGCCACGCGCCAGATCCAGCAGATTATCGATCAGTGCATTCATGCGACGCGCGCTGTCTCGGATGAACGTAGCCATTTCGGCGGTGCGCTCATCAAGAGGAGTTCTCAGCATCAGCTCCGAAAAGCTTGTAATGGCGCGCATCGGAGTTCGCAGGTCATGTCCGAGCACTGCTATAAACTGTTCCCGCAGTTCGGCAACCGCTCGTTCATCAGTCAGAGCGGACTCGGTCGCAGCTAGTTTGCGATCGGCATCCAGATGTTTTGCAATGAGTTCGGCAAACAATTGGAACATCCCGATTGTTTCCGGGTTCTTCAGCCGGGCCGGTCGAGGGTGTATTGCGCACAGCGTGCCGAAAAACGAGCCGTCGGCCAAAATGATTGGCACCGAAATATAGCTTTGAAAGCCATACAGTGCAGGGGTTGCGTGATGGCACCAAGCCTCGTCTTCCGCCACGTTGTCGATAACGACTGGTTCACGGCTTTGCCGTATCTCGTGACAAATGGTCGTGTCGACCTTCAGTTCGCCGCCCGGCTTAAGACCGAAGTCGATTTCATCAAGCACGCTGCACGCGACCCAGCGATCCTTCGTTACTCGAGCAACGGCTGCAAACCCCATTCCGGTCGTTCGACACACGACCTCCAGGATGGAAGGCACCGCCTTTATGCGGCCTACTCTATCTACTTCGGCCTGAACCTCCTCAATCATCGCGACTGTAAATTTAGCAGAATAGTCAAAAGCTATTTCTCTCTCACGCCATCACATGGCTCCGCCGGGTTCTCACTGATATTCGGCCTGCGGGAGATTGTGATAACGTGTCGGAAACTATGAAGCCAAGCAGGCGTGTTTTCCTGCGCGCAAGCGCTGCAACGCCAGTCCTCATTACCGCCATTCGGCCCGCAGACCCGGCACCAGCGCAGGACGTGCAGCGTACGTTGAAAACAATCATGGATCTGATTATTCCGGCGTCGGACGGGATGCCGTCGGCGAGCGAAGCCGGGGGACTGACGTATTTGGAAAACCTGATGCAACGTAATAAGGACGCTGCTCGGGACATCACAAAAGGCCTGGATGTGACGGCTGCTTTCAGCGAGCGTTCATTCAAAGGACCGTTCAGCCAGCTTGAAAAGAACGACAAGATTGCCGTTCTGAAAGAGATGGAGGCCACAGCTCCCGCAGTCTTTGATGCGCTCAGAGCATACGTTTACGAGTCGTATTACACGCAGCCGGCAATCTGGAAACTGATCGGCTACGAACTCTACCCCACGAATCACAAGGGACCGCACCTTAAGCCATTCGACGATTCGCTTTTGGCTGACGTCCGGAAGATGCCCAAGCTATATAGAGATGCTTAGCCGTGCAGAACAACAACATCGACATTCTGGTAATCGGTTCGGGCGCAGCCGGCGCGGTCGTCACAAAGCGCTTGACGGATCTGGGCGCGAAGGTCATGTGCCTCGAACAGGGCGGCTGGATTAAGCCCAGTGATTATCCATCTGATCGTCCCGACTGGGAAATTCAACTCCGTCGCGGGGCATTTCACTTCAGTCCCAACATTCGCAGGCGGTGGGAAGACTATCCGGTAATGGAAACAGGTGCAAATCCGCCCTCGGTCCTGATGTTCAACGCCGTCGGCGGAAGTACTCATCACTGGGCAGGCCACTTCCCGCGTTTTCATCCATCCGACTTCCGAGTGCAAAGGCTCGATGGCGTTGCGGATGACTGGCCCATCAGTTATGAGGAATTGAGGCCTTACTACGACCAAAATGACCTCGACTGGGGCGTTTCCGGGCTGAATGGAGATCCTGCGAATCCGGAGCGCTCTCCACGTCCGACGCCCGTTTTGCCTATTGGCGCTCTCGGCGAGACGATCGGGAAAGGGCTCAACAAGCTCGGCTGGCACTGGTGGCCTTCAGACAACGCCATCATCTCGCGCGATTACAGCGACAGGCCGGCATGTGGTTTACACGGCAAGTGCCTGTTCGGTTGTCCGATTGGGTCTAAAGCGTCGACGGATGTCACCCATTGGCGGAAGGCGATTCGAAAAGGGGCTATTCTACAGCCGTGGTCGCGCGTGCGCGAGATCAAAGTGGATGCCCGCGGCAAGGCTAAATCTGCCGTTTACTACGATCGCGAAGGAAAACTGCATGAGCAGGCCGCGAAGGTAGTTGTCGTTTGCTGCAACGGCATCGGCACGCCGCGTCTGCTGCTCAATTCAAAATCGAACCTGTTCCCCGATGGGCTGGCCAATTCGACGGGACTGGTGGGAAAGAACTTCATGACCCATCCGTTCCGAACGTTAGAAGGTGTTTTCGAAGCGCCCATGGACGGGCACCTGGGTCCGTTTGGAATTCCGGCGATGAGCCAGCAATTCTATGAAACGGATACCGGTCGCGGCTTCGTTCGCGGGTACACGCTTCTTTTGGAGCGCTCGTTTGGTCCTCTCCACCAGGCATGGGGCAGCTTTTCGAACCATCCCGTTCCTTGGGGAGAAAATCACCATAAAGTGATGCGCCGGCGCTTCCCGCACTTGATCCGTGTGACCGTAATGGGCGAAGATTTGCCGGAAGAGCACAACCGCGTCGAGCTTGACCCGAATCTGAAAGACACGAGCGGCATCGCCGCTCCGCGCGTGGTATACAGCTACAACGAGAACAGTTTGAAAATGCTGGAGCACGGCGGGAAGATGGCGCGTCAGGCTTTAGAAGCGGCTGGTGCATCCGAGATCCTGGACAGCGGCCCCGTCACTCCCGCCTATCACTTGATGGGAACGGCGCGTATGGGCACAAATCCGCGCAGGTCAGTCGTGAATGCATCAAACAGGGCGCACGATGTGGAAAATCTTTACATCGTCGATGGCAGTTCGTTCGCAACTTCAGCCGCGGTGAACCCGACGTCCACCATCGGCGCGCTTGCCTTGAGGGCAGCCGAGAAAATCTGGCAGGAACAGAAAAGCTGACTGGCATCGTTTCCCACAGTGGATGTCGATGACCGAAATTTCGAAAAGCTGAACAGTAAATTCGAAGCCAGACTAAATCGCTCGTGAGCTTACTTGCGTCTTTCGGCGGAAGCGATTCCGAATTCCATAGCAGAACCGGGAAAGAGCGGCCTGAATCGCCGTACTGAACGTACTGTCTAGGCGTAATAAAGGCGAAACAAAGGACTTAGGTAAGAATTCTTTCAAAAAATGTATTGCAATCCCAGAATTCGCGTGAGAGTATCGATCAGTGGTCTGAGATGGCCAAAAGTGGAGTCGAGTGGAGCAGGATGGTCATACACGGCCGGCACGGGAGCTGGAAGCTCCCAGGGGGGCACCGCAGACTCGAGTTGACGATAAGGGGCGGCTGAAGCTTCCGGCGGCGATTGGACAGTACCTGGGGGCGTTTGGGGAAGAAAAGTTCTTTGTCACGACGCTGAATACCTCAACAGCATTAATCTACCCGATTTCGGTGTGGCGCGAAACAGAAAAGATGTTGCAAGAGCCCGGGGAGGATGCGGACCTTCGGGCCGATTTGGCTTTTATTGCGAATCATTACGGTGAGGATTCCGATATTGACGCCCAGGGCCGCATATTGATGCCCGCGGTGTTGCGGCGAGAGTTGGAATTAGAGAAAGACGACGTCCATCTGATCTGCTACAAGCAGCGGATAGAAGTCTTGGGGAGCAAGGTTTACAGCCAACGGCTGGATGCGGCAAAGACGAATTTGCCGGAGAAGCTGAAAGCTTTGGAGAAGAAGGGGTTGCGCTAACGGCCATGCCATGCAGGGAGCGCAGTCGGCCGGCAGTCCGCAGCATTATTCGGTTCTGCTGAAGGAATCGCTGGACTATCTGGCGGTTCGACCGGAAGGAATTTACATCGACATGACCGCCGGATTGGGCGGTCACACGCGAGCGATCGCCGAGCAACTGAAGACGGGTTGGGTGATCGCATGCGATCGTGACGCGGAGTCGCTAGGTTGGGCCCGCGAAAATACAGCTGCGTTCGGAGGGCGGATCCGCTATTTTCACGGGCCGTTCTCGGACTTGCCGAAGGCATTGTTGACGAATGGTATCGAAGCCGTGGATGGAATGCTGGCGGACCTGGGGGTGAGCCGGTATCAATTGAGTGCTGCCGAGCGGGGATTTTCGTTGAATGAGGACGGCCCCTTGGACATGCGGATGGACCGCACTCAGGACCTGACTGCGGCAGATCTTGTGAACGAGATGCCCGAGAAAGGGCTCGCCGATCTGATTTACCAGTTGGGCGAAGAAAGGAGGTCGCGAAGAATCTCCAGAGCAATCGTTCGCGCGCGGCCCATCTTGACGACCGGCCGTCTGGCTGAAGTAGTTGAGAGCGTCGCGCCGCGAACGGGGAGAATTCATCCTGCTACCCAGACGTTCATGGCGTTGCGGCTGAGGGTGAATAGCGAGTTAGAGGAATTGGAAGCGTTGCTTGACCTGGCCCCTGAGCGGATCAGGTCGGGAGGGCGATTTGTGGTCCTGACGTTTATGTCGATCGAAGATCGCATGGTAAAGCGGGCGTTTCAGTCTGGGGCGCGAAGCGGTAAGTGGAAGATCCTGACCAAGCACGTAGTCAGGCCGGGCGCCGAAGAGATTTTAAAAAATGCGGCATCGCGCAGCGCGAAGCTGAGGGCAGCCGAACGGATTCGAGAAGAGGATTAGGGAACCATGGCAACACTTGCAACTTACGTGAATCGATTTGTCGGCGCAGCGGAGCTCGCCGAAGTTAAGACCGCAGTATGGACGCGCACCGAGACGCCGCGCCTGCGCCCTATCGCGAACGAGGATGTTTACCTCTTTGTCAAGCGTATCGACAATACGACAGTGGTGAGAGCGGCGGATCCGGCCGCAAGAGTGGCGCGCAGCCGCACGATGCTGACGGGGTTCATCGCGGCCATGCTGGTGATTGCAGGGCTGGTTCCCACGGCATACAACACTACGGCCGGTTTTACGCTGCAGCATCTACGCGGTGAACAAACCGTTCTCGAGCAGCAGATGACACAGCTTGATGCAGCGGAGGCGAAGCTGGTAAGTCTGGATCGCCTGCAGCAGCTTGCCAAGTCGCTCAAAATGGCGCAGCCTGCACCCCAGCAGGTAGAAACACTTCAAGGCAAATCGGCTAATACGGAAGCGCGAAATACGCTGCCGGCCGCCACAGACGGAATGGAGCCCTAGTCAGGCGAATATTCCGGCGAAAAGCATGAGTCACTTAATCTGCGTGGGCAAGAGTTTTTTGGTGGGTGAAACACATGGAGTCCCGGCCATCTGATTTCGTCTCGCAATCAGTAGAACGGGCACTCATTACAGGGCTCATCCTTCTCGGGTGGGCCCTGATTCTTGTCTTCAGGCTGTTCGACCTGCAGGTTTTGTCACACGACGAACTGGCAAGGAGAGCCAGGCAGCAGCAAGAAAAGCTCGAACCGGTGGAAGCGCGGCGCGGGTCCATCTTTGACCGAAACGGGAATCTGCTCGCGATCAGTTCTCCGTCGCATCTGGTAATCGTTAATCCCCGGCGCATCCCAGACCGGGCGACTGCCGCCGGGTTGCTGGCTGGAGTCTTGGCCCTCGATGCGAAACGTCTGGAAGCCTCGCTTGAAGTCGCGGCTTTATCGAAGCATCACAATGGGTACCTCGTGATCGCGCCGAATGCGAGCGATGAACAGGCAGCCACGTTGCGCGAGATGAATTTAGAATGGCTCGAGATTCGAGAGGGAAGCGAACGCTCCTACCCGAACAGCGATGTGGCGGCCCACGTCATCGGCAATTTGAACGGTGAGGAACAGGGCGTGGCGGGCATCGAACAGAAGCTGAATAAAGATCTGCGCGGTACGCCGGGAACGCTTCGGATCGAGCGAGATGCGAAGAACAACTCATACTCCTCGGAGGTCGTGAAAACCGCGACACCCGGCAAGGACGTTGGTCTCACTATCGACCGCGAACTCCAATACGTCGCGAAGCAGGCTTTGCGCGAGACAGTTACCAAAAATCATGCGGATCACGGCAGCATCGTCGCGATGAATCCGAACACAGGCGAGATCCTGGCGCTCGAAAACTATCCGACCTATGATCTGAACGAGCATCTCCTGCCGGGCGAGAAGGCGAATGGAAGAGAGAATCTGGCTGTTGTGGCACCCTTCGAGCCTGGTTCGGTTTTCAAGGTGATCACTCTGTCGGCGGCCCTCGAAACAACGAATTTACGGCCGGACACGATCATCAACTGCGGAAACGGGTCGATCAAAATCTTCAGCCGGATTGTTCACGACCACAAATCGTACTCGCTTTTGCCCATGCGGGACGTACTGGCCTATTCGAGTAACGTCGGGGCGATCCGGATCGGCATGCAGGTCGGCAACAAGAATCTGTATGACTACGTCCGCCGTTTCGGATTCGGATCGCGCACCGGAATCCAGTTGCCGGCGGAAGCTCCCGGTTTGCTGCGACCTCTCAAGAGATGGCAACCGACTTCGATCGGTTCCGTTCCGATGGGCCATGAGCTCGCGGTGACTTCGGTGCAGCTGGCGCAGGCGGGGAGCGTAATTGCGAACGGCGGCTTTCTTGTGCAACCGCGGATTGTCGCCTGGGAGCGATCTCCAAGCGGCGAAAAGGCCATCCTGAAGCCCTCAAGCGGGCAACGCGTTTTAAGTCCAATGACCGTGATGATGATGCGGTCCATGATGCGATCGGTTGTAACTGAAGAAGGAGGCACTGCGCATCATATTCATGTGCCGGGCTATGCGTTCGCCGGAAAAACCGGAACAGCCCAGATTTACGACTACGCACACCGGATTTACACACACAAATACAATGCCTCGTTTCTGGGGTTCGCACCATTTCGCAATCCTACCGTCCTGGTAGTCGTTACGATCAGCGGCACGACGGGCCTGGCCGGCTATGGAGGGCAAGCCGCGGGGCCGGTTTTTGAAAAGGTAATGTCCAACGCCATGGATCGGCTCGGCATTGTGCGGGATCAGCCGCAAGACATCGAAGAGATCTTAGCGAAGGAGAAAGACGCGGCGTCGAAAAGCAAGGACAAAGATAAGCCCAAAGATACCGATGATGTTGCTCTCGCAGAACTCGATCCTCCCACTCAAGAGGAGATGCAGCAAGCGTCCGGAGGAACAGATTCACAGTTCATCGCGGATTCGAATGCGCCTACAGTGCCGAACTTCCTAGGCAAGACGATGAAGGATGTCATGCAGGAAGCGACGGCTCGCGGAATTGAGGTGGAGTTCTTCGGGGACGGGATGGCACGCGCACAGAGTCCGCTTGCCGGGGCAATTTTGACCCCGGGCGAACATATTGCCGTGAGATTCGCGCGTTAGACCGAGCCTCCATGGAACTGCGACGAGTCTTCGAGGCCGTATCGACGGTAAAGCCGTTGCCCGGTGATCTATTCAGCGCCGAGGTGCGCGGACTCGCCTATGACAGCAGGCGGGTGGAAAGCGGATATCTTTTCTTTGCATTCTCGGGCTCGAAGACAGACGGCTCGCGTTATGCGAGTGCGGCGCAACAGAAGGGCGCGCTAGCCGTGGTTAGCGATCGCCCCTCGTCCGGACAGGTTACTATTCCCTGGATCCAGGTGTCACAAGGGCGCGAGGCGCTGGCACTGGCTGCACGAAATCTTTATGCTAAGCCGGATGAGCGTCTTGCTTTGACCGGAGTAACCGGGACAAACGGAAAAACCACGAGCACATCGTTGATCGATTCCATCTTACGGGCGGCGGGAAAAACGACGGCGCTGATCGGGACGATTGAATACCACCTTGCCGGACAAGTACTGCCAGCGGTAAACACGACGCCTGAATCCCTGGATCTGTTTCGCATGTTCGAAGAGCTGACGCAAGCCGGTGGCACTCACGCCACGCTTGAGGCTTCTTCACATGCTCTGGATCTCGGCCGTATTTATGCGATGCAGTTTCACACGGCCGCTTTCACAAATCTGACGCGCGATCATCTCGACTATCACGGAACGATGGCCGCCTACCTCGCAGCAAAGCAATTATTGTTCACACCGCGGAGCGGCCCTCCCCCACGCTTCGCGGTGCTCAATGCGGACGACCCGCTGGTGCGCGGCACGCGGATCGCTCATGAGACAGAATTGCTGTGGTTCGGCATCAGTGAGCCGCCTCCGCAACAAAGCCGCAAGCCAAAACCGGCCTATGTACGTGCAGAAAATGTCGAATCGAGCTTCTCTGGCTTGCGTTTCGACGTCGTGACGGAGACGCGGCGTATTCCGATCCAATCGGCACTCGTGGGCCACATTAACGTCTACAATATTCTGCTGGCCTGCGCTGCGGCGCTTACATACGAACTTCGCGAAGAAGACATTCAAAAGGGAGTAGCTAACTTGCAGCGGGTACCGGGCCGATTTGAGCGGGTGGAAGAAGGACAGCCTTTCGCCGTTGTTGTGGATTATGCGCACACCGATGATGCATTGCGGAACGTGATCACGGTGGCGCGGAATATGCGTCCGAACCGGGTGATCACGCTATTCGGGTGCGGCGGTGACCGCGATCGTTCGAAAAGGCCTCTGATGGGCGTTGCGGCCGCCGAACTCAGCGATTTTGTGGTCTTGACGTCAGATAATCCGCGAAGTGAGGACCCGCTGGCGATCATGAACGACGCCATGGTTGGCATCGGCCGGTACGATACGCCACATGCGGCCGAACCGGATCGGGAGCGAGCCATCCGGAAGGCGATCGAAATCGCGAAACCTGGCGATGTCGTTATTCTGGCGGGGAAGGGTCACGAGACGTATCAGATTCTTCGGGACGGCCCCATCCCGTTCGATGATCGCGAGGTAGCGCGGCGTGTCCTGCGATCCTTCGGCTACGGAAAGCCGAAGCAAAAGGACTCGCCGGCAGCCCAATCCGCACAGAACGTGTAAAGAGCCACGAATGGAGTTGGCTCTGGGCCAGATCGAACAGGAAACCGGCGCGAGTTTACTCTCAGGTGGAACAAGCTCCGCTGCGATGGAGGAACTGCGGGCAAAGACGGTTTCCGGGTGGAGCATCGATTCGCGGTCTATCGTTCCTGGCGACCTGTTTTTCGCAATCAAGGGCGGGCGCTTTGACGGTCACAAGTATGTTCCTGCTGCGTTCCGGGGAGGCGCCGTTGCAGCGCTGGTCAGTGAACCTGGGGCCGCAGCCACCGGACCTCTCTTCCAGGTAAAGGACACCGTACTGGCTCTTCAGCAACTGGGAAAACGTGTTCGCAAGGAATGGAATAAACCGGTGGTTGCCATTACCGGGAGCGCCGGAAAGACCAGCACAAAAGACATAATCGCCGAATTGTTGAGCGTGCGCTATTCCGTCGGCAAGACGATCGGGAATCTGAACAACCACATCGGCTTGCCCCTCACTCTTTTGCGCCTTCCCGGCTCAGCCGAGGTTGCGGTGGTTGAGCTGGGAATGAATCACGCGGGCGAGATAAGAGAACTGGCGGCCATTGCGAGTCCACAGATCGGAGTTGTGACCAATGTTGGTTACGCCCACGTTGAGACATTTCAGGGTATCGAAGGCATAGCAGCGGCGAAACGGGAACTCATTGAAGCGTTGCCGCCGGATGGTGTGGCAGTGCTGAACGCCGACGATGAGCGTGTATTCGAGTTCCGAAAAGCTCACTCTGGAAGAACCCTGACCTATGGCACATCGGCGCATGCTGAAGTGCGGGCCGAAGAGATTATTACCGTCGCGGATTGTTCACAATTTAAGGTGGATGGCGTGAAATTTGAATCGCGGCTGGCGGGCCGACACTCGGTCGCAAACATCCTGGCGGGGCTGGCTGTAGCGCGCGCCTTCGACATTCCGTTCGATCAGCTGACTGCGGTGGTCGCGCGGCTCACACCGGGCCGGATGCGCGGAGAGCGCAGACAGGTGCATGGGGCGACGATATTAAACGATGCTTATAACTCCAATCCAGAGGCGGCACGATCGATGATCGATGCACTCATGAAAGAGCCGGCTGCGCGGAGAGTTGCGGTTCTGGGTGACATGCTGGAACTCGGGAAGTGGGCGGAGCCATTGCATCGCGAGATCGGCCGGTATGCCGTGGAACGTGGTGTGGATGTGCTCGTCGGCATAGGTGCCGCCAGCCGCTGGATGGTCCAGGAATGGACCAAAGCCGGATCGGGCACCCGGGCGGCATTTTTTTTTGAAGAGCCCGAGAGCGCAGGAGCCTTCCTGCGTGAATTTGTGCAGGCAGGCGACGCGCTGCTATTTAAGGGATCGCGTGGAGTGCGCGTAGAGGCGGCTCTCGCCAAAATGGAGGAGTAATGCTTTATTGGCTGCTCTTTCAGGTACTGCGCCACTACATCCCGCCGTTCCGGGTGTTCGGGTACATCACGACGCGTGTTGCGCTCGCCAATCTCACCGCGCTTGGGCTTGCGCTAGCAATGGGACCGTGGATGATTCGCAAGCTGCGCCAATGGAGCTTCGGCCAGCACATTCGGGAGGAAGGTCCACAATCCCATCAGAAGAAGGCTGGAACGCCCACTATGGGCGGCCTTCTCATCGTTATTGCTATCGTCGTTCCAACCTTGCTTTGGGCTGATCTGACCAATCGATATGTGTGGCTCGCGCTGCTCGGTCTGCTCGGGTTCGGCGCGATCGGTTTTGTTGACGACTATGCCAAGATCGCGAAGAAGCGAAACCTGGGATTGACCGGTAAACAGAAGATTCTGGCTCAAGTCCTGGTGGCAATGCTGATTGGTTTCTTGCTGCTGGTGCTCCACGCCAAGCAGGCATACTCCACGACCATCAACATTCCCTTTTTCAAACAGTTTAAACAGGATCTGTTGATCGAATCATTGACTAAGAGCTATTGGACCTATCCGCTCGCTTTTGTTCTGTTTTACGTAGTCATCGTGTTCATCATGGTCGGTTCTTCGAATGCCGTGAACCTCACCGATGGTTTGGATGGTCTGGCGATCGGCCTAATGATCATCGCCTCCGGGGGAATGACAGCTTTGACCTACGTCTCGAGCAACACGGCCATTTCAAACTATCTCGATCTTGCGCATTTGCCGAATTCGCAGGAACTCACCATATTCTGTGCGTCGATGATGGGCGCAAGCCTTGGGTTTCTTTGGTACAACTGCCATCCGGCCGAAGTATTCATGGGAGACGTGGGATCACTGGCGCTGGGGGGCGGGCTGGGCATTGTAGCGGTGCTCATAAAACAGGAGGTTCTGCTGGCGTTCATAGGCGGCGTCTATGTGATCGAAGCGCTGTCGGTGATTCTCCAGGTCGGCAGTTACCGGCTGCGAGGCGGGAAGCGAATTTTTAAGATGGCGCCGATTCATCACCATTTTGAGGCGTTGGGATGGCCCGAGTCCAAGGTAATCGTTCGCTTCTGGATTGCCGGATTAGTGATGGCGCTTTTCGCCTTGGCAACTCTCAAGCTCAGGTAAGAGGAAATTGGATTTAAGCAATAAAGACGTTCTGGTTGTGGGGACGAAGCGCTCGGGCCTTGGCGCGATCGCGCTTCTGCGTAAACAAGGCGCACGCATCAGAGCCATGGATGAGCAGAATCCGTCGCCTGCCGAGCAAGCCAGTCTCGAAGCTTGGGGGGTCCGCGTCGCGCCGCAATCGGAAGCGTACATTCGCAACGAGGGTCACG
The DNA here is from genome assembly GCA_963757345.1 of Terriglobia bacterium. Lineage (GTDB taxonomy): Bacteria > Acidobacteriota > Terriglobia > Bryobacterales > Bryobacteraceae > Bog-105. The sequence continues at coordinate 146,406 of CAVWRP010000022.1, forward strand.
ATCCTGATCTGATCGTGCTCTCACCGGGAGTTCCGTTTGACACGCCTATTTTTGCCGATGCGCGCGAGCGTGGCGTTCCCGTGATCGGAGAAGTCGAGCTAGCCTCCTTTTTCCTAAAGGGCCCTGTCATTGGCATAACGGGTTCAAACGGCAAGACAACCACAACCGCTCTTACGGGACACCTCTTGAAGGAATGTGGGATTGCCTGTCAGGTCGGCGGCAACATCGGGAAAGCAGTCACGTTGCTCGTAGAATTTTCCGCCGAGGATCAATGGAATGTCCTCGAGCTGTCTTCTTTCCAACTGGAGACGATAGCGAGCTTTCGAGCTCGGATTGGCGCTTGCCTCAACGTGACTCCCGATCATTTAGACCGGCACATTACTTTAGACAAATATGCCAATGCTAAGCGGCGCCTCTTCGAGACTCAGGTAGCAGGCGATTTCGCCGTCCTGAACTACGAGGACCCGATCTGCCGGGACTACGCATGTCACACACGGGGCGACGTGTTCTGGTTCAGCTCTGCGGGGCCGGTACCGCAGGGTGTCGCCCTCGAAGGCGAAGATCTGCTGTATTGCGGGGAAGCATTTCTCAAACGCGACCAGATCAAGCTGCGGGGATTGCACAATTTGGAAAACGTGATGGCGGCAACCCTTATGTCTCATCTGGCAGGTGCAGCGCTTGATGAACTGAGTGCGGCCGTCGAGACATTCCCGGGCGTGGCGCATCGAATCGAATTTGTAAGAAAGCTGGATGGCGTCGAGTATTACAACGACTCGAAAGCCACCAACGTCGACGCGACGCTTAAAGCGATTGCATCCTTCCCTGGAAACATCTGGATCATTTTAGGGGGGAAGGACAAAGGAAGTGATTATGGCCCGCTGCGCAAACCACTCCAAAGCCGCGCGAAGGGCGCCCTGCTGATCGGTGCGGCTCCCCCGTATCCTTATGCCGCTGCTCCGCTGATCGAAGCGTCGTTGAAAGGAGCCTTGCCCATCATGGAATGCGGCACGCTGGCTGCAGCCGTGCAATACGCGCGGCGAAATGCCGAAACGGGTGATGTCGTATTACTGGCTCCGGCCTGCGCCAGCTTCGATCAATTCGAAAACTACGAACAGCGCGGCGATCAGTTCAAACAACTAGTGCAAGAATTGTTTTAATTCACCATGGCGCAACGGCTCAAGACAGACTGGATCCTCTTTCTCACCGTACTGACACTAGTTTGTTTCGGACTGGTGATGGTGTACAGCGCTTCATCCCTGATAGCCGAGTTGAAGTACCACGTTTCGGGTACGCATTTCTTTCTGCGGCAGCTCGGATGGGCCGTCTTCTCGTTCATCGTGCTGCTGTATTGCATGAGGCGCGACTACCGGCAATGGAACAATCCCAAGGTGGCTTTTGCTTGTCTTGGCACCGTGATGCTGCTGTTAGTCGTTGTGTATTTGACCGACGGAAGGCATCGGTGGCTCAGAGCGGGTCCTCTTTCCCTACAACCCTCAGAGCTGGCGAAACCTGCCCTGGCTTTGTTCCTGTCATTTTTTCTGTGCCGCCGGCTCGATGCGGTGAATGAGAGACATACGCTAGGTCCGATCGCGGTGGCCGTTTCGGTGATGGCGCTGGCGGTAGCGGTTGCGGATTTCGGAACCGCCGTAGTGCTCGTTGTGATGACGGTGGCGGTGATGTTTGTGGCCGGGATCGAGCGGCGCTACCTTATCCTCTGTGCCCTGCTCGGTGCGCTATTGGGTGCGGGTTTTATAGCCATGAAGCCGTACCGTTTAATGCGTGCAATCGAGTTCGTGGATAAGGATCACAAGCTGCTCGCGCAAATTGATCCGAAGGGTCGCATTCTCGAGTACGCGCACCAGACTGCTTCCACGAGCGATCCCGGCTATCAGCAATTGCAGTCGAAAATAGCGGTGGGATCTGGCGGGTTTACAGGCGCAGGCTTGATGCAAGGCAGACAAAAGCTGCTTTATCTGCCTGAGGCGCACACCGATTTTATATACGGGGTGATTGGGGAGGAGACTGGATTCCTGGGCGCCAGTCTGCTCATCGTCGGTTTCGGTGTCGTGCTGTGGCGCGGGATCAGGACCTTTGTGCGAACCGGTGACAACTTCGGCCGTTTTCTCGCATTGAGCGTAACTATATGTGTGGTGGTGCAGGCACTGCTCAACATGAGCGTGGTGCTGGGGCTTGTACCAAACAAGGGAATTCCCCTGCCTTTTATCAGTTCGGGCGGCAGTTCCCTTCTGAGCACGCTTGTGATGATGGGGATCCTGCTGAGCGTGAGTGAGCATGCAAGCTGATGTCCTTTTCATTTGTCCTGACGGGCGGGGGGACCGGCGGTCATGTTTTCCCGGCACTGGCAGTGGGCAACTTGTTGCGAGATCGCGGCCACCAGCTCCTGTTCATCGGGACACGAGAGGGAATGGAAGCGCAGCTCGTCCCTCAGGCAGGGTTCGAGATGGAGTTCATCCGCAGCCGCGGATTGAACCGAGTAGGACTGCGGAAGCAGACGCAAAGCGTGATGCAGTTGCCGGTGAGCGTCGCCGGCGCTGCGAAGTTGTTGCGCAGCTATCGGCCGCATGCGATATTCAGCACCGGCGGATATGTGGCCGGCCCCGTGATGCTGGCGGCTATCTTGACCAGAATACCGATTGTTCTCATGGAGCCAAACATCGTGCCGGGGCTCGCGAATCGCAAAATTGGCCGCTGGGTCTATCGGGCCTTGGTCGGCTTCGACGCAACGCGCGCGTGGTTCCCTCCGGGAAGAAGCGAGGTAACCGGCTTACCGGTACGCGCGGAATTTTTCGAGGTGCAGCCAAAACGGGAGGGTCTCTTTACTGTATTGATAACAGGAGCAAGCCGTGGAGCTCGGACTTTGAACGAAGCGTCGCGGAAAAGCTGGCCTCTCTTCCGGGCCCAGAATCCGCAGGTGAGAATCATCCACCAGGCAGGCGCGGCTGCGAACTACGAGACGTTGGCGCGTGAGTTCGAACAGACAGGCTTGACGGGAGAAATTACGCAGTTTATTCCGAACATGGCGAAGGCCTTCTCACAAACGGATCTGGTTGTTTGCCGGGCGGGCGCGGGTACGGTGAATGAGCTGTCCGCCGCGGGAATGGCTGCGATTCTTGTGCCGCTTCCCTTCGCGGCTGACGACCATCAGCGCAAAAATGCAGAGGCATTGGTAGCGGCGCGGGCCGGGCGCATAGTGCCCGATCTGGAGATGACCGGAGACCGATTGTTCCGGGAAGTGGAAACGTTCCGCAATGCACCCGGGGAACTCGCCGCGATGCGAGCAAATGTGCGCCAGTTTGCGAGTCCCGGTGCCGCCCGGCGTGCCGCCGACGTTCTGGATGAGGCGGCGCGAACGAAGACCGGTCGAATACGAGAGCGCGCGTGATGAAATGCTTGACACCCAGTAAGAAAGCCGAAACAATACGGATGAAGAATGTTTTTTAAGCCCCAACACGTGCACTTCGTGGGAATTGGGGGCATCGGGATGAGCGGAATAGCCGAGGTTTTTTTGACTCTCGGCTATGAGGTTTCGGGTTCCGACATCAGGCAGAGCGCAACGACCGACCGGCTCGCCCGGCTTGGTGCAACTATCCGAATCGGACACCGGGCAGAGAACGTGGAAGGAGCCAAGGCGGTTGTGGTTACCTCGGCCCTCGATCCTGCGAACCCGGAGGTAGCAGAGGCTCGGCGTTTGCAAATACCGGTAATCCATCGCGGCGAAATGCTTGCCGAGTTGATGCGGCTCAAGTACGGGATTGCGATTGCGGGCAGCCATGGAAAGACTACGACGACTTCGATGGTGGCGTCCATTCTGAATTCCGCGAACCTCGACCCTACGGTGGTGGTTGGTGGGAAAGTGGCTGCCATGCAGGGCTCAAACGCACGCGTCGGCAAGAGCGCTCTCCTGGTTGTCGAGTCAGATGAAAGCGACGGGTCATTTCTAAAGCTTGCTCCGATTCTGGCCGTGGTCACAAACATCGATCGAGAGCATCTGGATCATTACTCCTCGCTCGAAGAGATCGAGGCGGCTTTCACCGACTTCGTCAACTGCGTTCCGTTTTACGGAGCGGCCATTCTTTGCATGGAAGATGAAAACATCCAGCAGATTTTTCCATCGGTGCGACGGAGAACCGTAACTTATGGGCGCTCGGCGCAGGTCGATCTCGAAATCTGCGACATTGTGCTCTCGCAGGCCGGCAGTGAGTTCACCATCCGCCGTGGAAACGCCGCACTCGGACGCTTTCATTTGACCGTGCCTGGCGTGCACAATGTTTTGAACGCTACCGCCGCAATCGGTGTCGCGCTTGAGCTGGACGTTACGATCGAGAAAATTTCTGAGGGGCTCGGAGCGTTTAGCGGCGTCGACAGGCGATTCTCGATTCGCGGTCAGGTGCGGGGAGTGACCGTGGTAGACGACTACGGTCACCACCCAACTGAAATCAAAGCCACTCTCGCGGCTGCAAAGCTTGGGCCTTACAGGAGAATTCGCGTACTCTTCCAGCCTCATCGTTTTTCTCGCACCAAACATCTGCTGGATGAGTTCGGCACGGCGTTCCATCAGGCCGATGACGTGTATCTGCTGGATATCTATGCAGCTTCAGAACCCAAAATTGCAGGCATCGACTCTGAGGTACTGCTGGAAAAAATACGATCTTATGGACATCGTTCCGCGCATTATGTGGCAAACCTTGAACAAGGTGTAAAGAGCATCGCCGCCGCGGCGGAGCCTGGCGACATGATCATTACGCTTGGAGCGGGAAGCGTTTCGCTGGCAGCTGACAGAATTCTCGACACGCTTCGCGAGGCAGCATAGTGGGAAAGCGTATCGATCCGGTTCCCATTCCAACCGAACGCATTCGCTGGGTGCGCTTTACGTTTTGGCTGTTGGCCGGAATGGTTTTGATGGTGAGCACGTTATTCGCCTGGCACACGACTGAGGAATTCCTCATTAAGGACAACCGGTTTCGGGTAGCCGAATCGGAAGACTTTCATGGGCGTAGTCCAAATCTGATGGTGGAAGGAATTCATTATGCGTCGACTTCCCAGATCCGTCACGTCTTCGCGGAGGATTTTGGCCGCAGCCTTTATCTCGTCCCGATTGAGAAGCGCAGGCTCGAACTACTGGAGATCGACTGGGTGGAGGACGCAACGATTTCGAAAGTATGGCCGAACACGCTGAGAGTATACATTCGCGAGCGAGTTCCGGTGGCGTTCGTGCGGCTGACAGGCAATCGCAAAGATGGGTCATCGCGCCTGGCGCTGATCGATAAAGATGGCCACATTCTCCGCCCGCGAGTTGCTGCGCAATTTACATTACCGGTGATCGCCGGCGTTCGTGAGAATGAACCGCTCGACAATCGTAAAGCCCGGGTGAGGCTTGTCCTCGGGATGTTGAAGGAAATTGGGCCGTTGGGCGGGCAGATCTCTGAGATTAATGTGGCTGACCCGAATAACTTAGTGGTCGCTGAGCATGTCGGAAACGAGGTGCTCAACCTGATGCTCGGGGATGACAACTATGCTGAGCGTCTGCAGAGTTTCTTAAACAACTACTCCGAGATTAAAGAGAAACGCCCGGACGCCAAAACGCTTGATTTGAGAGTGGACGGCGTCATCACGGCAGTTGGAGGCGATGGCGGTGGCGAATAAGACGAAGCTGGCCGTGGGGTTGGACCTGGGCAGCAGCGCGACGCGCGTGGTAATTTGCGCGCTCGAAGAACAAGGCATACGGTTCCTGGGGTACGGCGACGCTCCAGTTCAAGCCTGGCATAAGGGACGATTATCGGATCAGGATGCCCTTTCGCAGAGCATTCAGTTCGCACTTGCATGAGGCGGAATTGCGCGCGCAGGCGTCGCCCGAGTCGGCGGTCATTGGGATCGGTGGAAGCGTTGACGGCGTTAACAGCCGGGGTTTGTATGAATTTGGTCGAAGACGCGATATTGAGCCGGACGATCTGCGTTACGCAGTTGAACTCGCATCGCGCGTGAGGCTCGAAGAGGACCGTCAGATTCTGCAGATTTGTCCGCAGGATTTCACATTGGACGGGAGAGCGGGATATCGAAATCCGAAGGGAATTCTGTGTGCGCGCCTCGAAGCCAATGTGCACGTGATCACTGCGGCACTGGGCGAGCACCAGGGAGTTGTTTCCGCGGTTCACAAAGCGCACTTGGCTGTGGAGGAATCGATTTTTGAAGGCGTGGCGGCGGCTTATGCATCAATACTGCCCGAAGACCGGGCCCGCGGTGTTGCCCTTATCGATTTCGGCGCGCAATCGACTCACATAGCCGTCTATGACGGGGAAGCACTGCTTCTGGCCGCTTCGCTGCCCATTGGCGCGGACCACTTTACCCGAGACGTTTCCTGGCTGCTGAAAGTAAATTATGAAGACGCGGAGAGTCTGAAGCGGGAATACGGCTGTGCCATTACGGGGACCGAATCGGACCATAGCCTGATCGAGATTCCTACCGCGGAAGGGCGAGGAACGCGCGAGGCTCACCGCCGGCAGCTCAACGAAATTCTCGAAGCGCGCGCCGAAGACATTTTCGAGCGCATTTATGCGGAAATCCTGCGGGTTGGGATGGAGCAATCGCTTTTGGAAGGAGCAATCCTTACAGGCGGCGGAAGTTTGCTGCACGGGATGTGCGACCTCGCGGAGCGAATGCTGAATTGCCAGGCGCGGAACGGTCTGGCTACGGGAATTGAGGGCTGGCCGGAAGAATTAGATAGCCCGATGTGGGCAACGGCGGCGGGCCTGACCATGTATTCCGGGCGTCTCAAGCTGAAACGGGATTGGAAGCGCGCTTCGGCCGGACTTGCCGGATTGGCGGTTAAGTGAGACAGAGAGGAAGGGAAGAAAAAGTGGCGGAAGATCTAAAATTTTTGATCGAAGAGGAAGTTCAATTGGGAACCCGAATCAAAGTGGTTGGCGTCGGCGGTGGAGGGTCCAACGCCGTGGCGCGCATGCTCCACGAAGGTCTTTCGGGGATCGATTTCTACATTCTCAACACCGATAAACAAGCGCTTGGAGCTTCGCCGGTTGCCAATAAGATTGCAATTGGCAAGAAGCTGACGAGCGGACTTGGAGCGGGGGCGGATCCGTCGGTTGGCCGGCAGGCGGCTCTCGAAGACACCGAGCAGATCATCGAAATTCTTGAAGGCGCTGACATGGTGTTTGTCACGGCGGGGCTCGGTGGCGGAACAGGGACGGGGGCCGCGCCCGTGGTCGCTTCCCTGGCGAAAGAGCTCAATGCGCTTACGGTGGCTGTCGTGACGAAGCCTTTTCTCTTTGAAGGGCCCCGCCGAATGAAGCAGGCGGAACGCGGCATGGCTGAGCTCGCCAGCAGCTGCGATACGGTCATCAGTATTCCCAACGAAAAGCTGCTTGGCTTGGCGCCCAAGGGCACTAGCTTTTTAGATTCCTTCCGTATGGCAGACGATGTTTTGCATCAGGCAGTACAAGGGATCGCGGATATCATCACCACGCCGGGTCTCATTAATCGCGATTTCTCCGACATTCGTACCAACATGGTTGGTATGGGTTACGCCATGATGGGCACGGCAGTGGCGTCCGGAGAGAAAGCGCCGCTCGAAGCAGCGCAAAGGGCAATCAACAGCCCGCTGATGGAAGAAGGCGGCGTGCTGGGCGCGCGAGGCGTGCTAATTAACATCACGGCATCCAGCCAGCTGGGTATTCATGATGTGAATGAAGCCTGCAACCTGATCCGCAAGGCCACCCAGAACGATGATGTGCAGATCAACTTCGGCCTGGTGATGGACGAGAGGATGGAAGACAGGGTAAAGATCACGGTGATTGCGACTGGGTTCCAGCGCGATTCCCTGCCGGAGATCGATCGGCGCAACCCGCACTTCCCCTTCACTCCAACGAATTCGCCGGAAGCGGCCCACATTCCGGTGTCTGCCGACTCCGATGCAGCTATAGAACAACACCGCGAACCGGTGGAAGAAGTTCCGCCTGGCGACGACTATGACACGCCGGCGATTCTGAGAAAACAGCGTCGGCTGGTTCAGTAACAAAACTCTCGCGGCTGCAGACGCAAAGGCGGGCCAGCCGCGAAGCTCGCTCGATACAATAGCGGCTTCGAGAGGAGTGTGGATGTCTTCTGAATTTGACCGTCGCGACTTTCTGAGGCGGACCGGTTCTCTGGGAGCGGGAGTAAGTGTTGCCGTCAGCGCATTCGCCAAGAAGGCGATGAATAAGACAAGTGCGTCCCGTGTCCTTGGGGCAAACGACCGGATAAATGTTGCGCTGGTCGGTTGTGGAGGCCGGGGCCAGTCTGACGCTCACAGCTTTGCCAAGTACGGCGCAGCAAATAACAACGCTTGCGAGATTGTGGCTGTTTGCGATGTGTACGAAAAGCGGAAGCGTGAGACCGCGGAGCGGCACAAAGCCAAGGGCTACAGCGACTATCGCGAAGTGCTTGGGCTCTCGGAAGTGGATGCCGTTATCGTCGCGACCCCGGATCACTGGCATGCGCGTATCGCACTTGAGGCGATGGACAAAGGTAAAGACGTTTACCTGGAGAAGCCCATGTGCCACACCATCGAAGAAGCAAAGAAGCTTGTTGACACGACTCGTGAAACGAAACGCGTGCTGCAGGTAGGATCGCAGACGACATCAGCCGATCAGTGGTGGAAGGCGAAGAAAGCCATTGCGGACGGCATGATCGGAAAGATGATCATGAGCCAGGGTTCGTATCATCGCAATTCGATCGAAGGCGAGTGGAATTCGCCGATCGACAGCGCCGCCGGTCCGAACGCCTCGGGTGACGATCACATTGACTGGAATATGTGGCTGGGACCCGCGCCGAAGCGCCCCTACGATGCTGACCGCTTCTTCCGTTTTCGCAAGTATTGGGACTACTCCGGCGGTATTGCAACCGATCTCTTTTTTCATGTTGTAGCGCCGCTGAATATCTGTTGGGACAAGCCGCAGTTTCCGACGAAGGTAAGCGCATCGGGCGGGATCTACGCGTTTAACGATGGACGCGAAGTGCCTGACACTTTTCACGTCATCGCCGAGTATCCGGAAGGACATTCGCTGGTGCTGAGTTCGTCGATGGCAAATTCGCAGCACATTCCGGGACTCATTCGCGGCCATGAAGGCACGATTATCATGGTGGAGCACGGCAAGTTTGAAGAGCCGACGCCGAACATTATCGTGCGGCCCGAGATAGTGCGGCTGCCGCGGGATGCGGCAAATGCCGACGCACCACACCGGGGAACATTTCCGGGATATAAGTTCGGTTCCGATGAGATCAAAATCCCGGTGGATCAGTACGACATGATGCAGGCGCATGTGGGTAACTTCCTAAAATGTATGCGCACGCGTGAAAAACCGCACTTGGATGTGGAGACGGCAGCGCACGCGCAGGTGCTGATCAGCATGGCGGTTGACTCTTACCGGGACGGCCGCGTGAAGTACTGGGAAGAAGAGAAGTGGAAAGCGGCCGATAAGCCTGTTAAGGCTTAGGCTGCCAAAGCTCAATCCGATTTCCCGCCGGATCCGTGATCCAGCCGAAATTGCCGTAGTCACACCGTTCAACGTGTTCATCGACCTGAACGCCCTGCGCACGCAATTCTTCAAGTGCTGTGTCGAGATCGTCAACGATGTAATTGACCATGACATCCGACTTGCTCTTCCCGAAGTAATCGGTCGAAGCGGGGAAAGTCGCCCATACCGTCAGCTCTTCCTTCGAAGGATCATCTGACTGACGCCACTTGAACATCGCTCCCTGATTCGGCTGGGCTTCAATGCCCAAATGTTTTCGATACCAGTCGTTCAGTGCCTCCGGATCGGTCGTCTTGAAGAAGATGCCGCCGATGCCACGAACTTTAGGCATCTCAGTTGAAGAACTCCACTGGCGCAGCCATCTCGTGAGTATGGCACTTGTTAGATGCCATGTTGAGTGCAACTTCGGCCGCGGCATCATTTGCGGCTAGGGCGGCGACCAATTTGCCTACTATTTACTCATTACTTAACCCGAATCATTTACCATAATTCTTTATCGACTACTTGAAACCTGCTCCTACTGCTTACTTACTAGGCGAATTTATAAGAGACGTGGCGTGGGAGTGGGATTATGTCCTCGGCCAGAACAAAGTAGGCATTCCCCTCGTCCGCTGCCCTCGGAAAGCACAAGTGTCTGTAAGTCGAAGGTCGGGACGTCGCGCTTGTCCGCCTGGAATCAGGCAGAAAACAAAAGGGCAGCTTTGCGCCTTCAGGAAACAACGGGTAAAGGGTCGGAGAGCGTCCGAAGCTGACAGTACGAACCAAAATCAAGGGACTTTAACTCAGTCATTAAAAAAGATCTTGACCTGCGGGGTCTTTATAACATATACCTCGTAACAGCCCTAGGTGGCGTGAATCTCACGCCAACGCGGATTCTCCAAGTGGGAGTTGAGATGAAGTTAGCTAAAATTTTGATTCGTTCGGCCTTTGCAATACCTCTTTTCGTCGGAACGTTGATAGGCCAGACCACGGCCGGCTCAATAACTGGAACAATAACCGACCCTGGCGGTGGGACCGTAGGCGGTGTCCAGGTACAAGCCACGAACAAAGACACCGCTGCGCAGCGCGCAGCTACATCGCTGGATAACGGAACCTACATCATACCGCAATTGCCGCCCGGCAGGTATGACGTCGTGGTGGAAAAGGCTGGATTCGCGAAAGAGAGCCGCACCGACGTTCAGCTTCTTGTTAATCAAAGCGCGGCGCTCGATTTTACGCTTTCCGTTGCTACCGTGGCCGAAACGATTGAGGTCACTGCGGCCGCGGCGCAGCTAAATACCACAAACGCTACGCTCGGGGACGTCGTTCAACATCAGCAGATCGTAGATTTGCCCCTGAATGGCCGCAGTTTCACCCAATTGACGCTACTTACTCCGGGAGCCGCCCCGCAGGAATCGGGCCAGCAGGCTGCGTTCACGGTCAAGCAAGGTGCGGGTGCCATTAGTCCGTCTGTGGACGGGCAGAGAGGCCAGCAAAACAACTTCACCATGGACGGACTGCTAAACAACAGTATCTTTACGAATACTTGGGCCATCAGTCCGCCTCCTGACGCGCTCCAGGAATTCAATGTTCAGGCACATATAACCGATGCTGAATTCGCAATCTCGTCAGGCGCGAATATAAACATTGTCAGCCGCTCGGGAACAAACCAATTTCATGGCGATGTGTGGGAGTTCTTTCGAAACGACGCCCTGGATGCCCGTAACTTCTTCGACGCGACGAAACCTCCCTACCGGCAGAACCAATACGGGGTTGCGTTCGGCGGCCCCATTATCAAAAACAACACCTGGTTTGAAGCCTATTGGGAGGGGTTTAGATCGGTCCAGAGTTTGAACCAATTTGCCACCGTCCCAACGCAGGCCATGCGTAACGGTGACTTCTCGGGAATTCTAGGCTCTCAAATCGGCACCGACAGCCTGGGAAGACCTTTATTCACAAACGAAATCTTCGACGCGACCAGCAGCCGGCCAGATCCCAAGAATCCGGCCAACATCATCCGCAATCCGTATCCGGGAAACATGATCCCCTCGAACCAACTAAATCCTGCATCGCTGCTTACACTGCAAAAATACTACCCCTTACCGAACCTAAACGTTGGTCCCACTGTTAGTCCCAACTATCAATGGGCGGCCGGCAATAATACCGCCACGGACCAGACCGGCATACGAGTTGACCACAAGTTTGGGGATAACGATACGCTTTTCGGCCGGTACAATCGGTCAAACGCAACGCTCGAACGGCCCGAAGGACTGCCGACTTACACGCAATCACTCGTCAATTATGCCCAGACGTTGGGGCTGGGGTACACCCATCTATTTAGCCCGACGGTGATCTTCAACCTTCACTATGGCTGGACGAACACGAACTCTGGCCAATTCGATGAGCCGTCAGGCCAAGCTTTTATAACGTCAACCAACTTCGCCCAAATCGCGCCGGCCAAGAATGGCCTCGCGCTGGGACCAAATATGGGGATTTCAAACGGTTACACGGGCGTCGGGCAATTTGCCATCCCGCTTGGGCCCCAATATAACAGCGACGGGCATGCCGATCTCTCAGTCGTACGCGGCAAGCACACCATTGGGGCCGGAGCAATGATCTACCACATTCACAGTTTTGACGATGGCTGGGGAATGGGTCCGAGCTTTTCGCAAAATGCTACCTCTCAGGGAGGACAAGTGAATGGAACGGGTTATGGGCCCGCCAGTTTCATGCTTGGACTACCGGACAGCATATTTGGCTTCCTTGGTAACACATCCGCCAATGAACGCGGCTGGTGGTACGGCGGCTATATTCAGGACCAATGGCAAGCATCCACTAAATTGACAATTACCGCCGGTATGCGCTACGACTTCGTGCAACCACCCAGCTATGGCAGCAAAATTGTCTCCGGTCTAAATGTTCTAACGGGCGACTTTCTGGTCTCCGGCGCGGTTCCGCCATTGTATCCCCAGCCTAATGTACGAAAGACCTACTATGATCCGCAGTATAAGGGATTCCAGCCGCGTTTTGGCGTAGCTTATCGTGCCAGCCAAACGACTGTCATCCGTGCCGGATTTGCCATGTTCGATGACCACAATAATGCGTTGGTCCAGGAGGCACAAGATCCGCGCATATCTTGGCCGGAGGGCGTTGGCGTGTCGCAGGTATCCTTGAATCACGGACAGCCTACGGTGTACTACAACAATCTGCCCCTCTATGGTTCGTTCTTCAACCCTCTTCAGCCATTGGTGGCCTTTGGCGCTGATAACAGAAACAAGGTCCCGTACTCAATGCAGTATAACTTTGGTGTTGAACAGCAGATAGCGCATTCTACTGTGGTGACAGTCAATTATGTAGGTTCACTAAACCGGCACCTCTTCATTCAGCCAGTAGGGAATACTGCCTTGTATCCGGGGCCTGGACCCGTCTCGGCGCGGCAACCATTTCCCCAATATGGTGGCGGGTTTTCGTTCGATGAGAACGTTGGGAACTCAAATTACAATGCTTTACAGGTGAAGGCGCAGAAGAGTCTTTCGTCAGGGCTTAGTTTTCTTCTTTCTTACACCTGGTCGAAGTCGCTGGATATCCAGTCTGAGGGGCAGTCGGGAAGTATCGAAACGATCTACGATTACGGACGTGACTACGGCCCGTCAGACTTCAATCGAACTCAGCTGTTTGTGTTCAGCGGGGTTTATCAATTGCCTGTTGGGAAGGGCATGAGCCATCTTTCGAAAGCCAACGGATTTACGAATGCGATCCTCGGCAACTGGAATTTAGCATGGATTGCCACGCTAAATACAGGCCAGCCGTATAGATATCGGTCGGGAGGCGACACGGCGAATGTGGGAGGTGGGAGCCAACGTGCTCAGGTCATCGGGGACTCTAATTCGGGGTTCACGCAGAGCCGTCTGGAATGGTTTAATACGGCTGCCTTTGCTCTTCCTGCGGCCTATACCTTCGGTAACGAAGGCCGGAATAACCTGACAGGGCCATCTTTTAAGAACCTCGACCTTAGTGCATATAAAAATTTCCTGTTTACGGAACGTATGAGATTGCAATTCCGTGCTGAGTTCTTCAACATCTTTAACCACCCCAGCTTCGGGTTGCCCGACAACACGGTAACGGACTCTGGTTTTGGCGTAATCACATCCACCGCAAACCCAAACGCTAATCGAGAAATTCAACTCGCTTTGAAGCTGATGTTTTAATAGTGCGACTAGCTTAACCCGGAGTGCGTAAGCTGATGCCAAGGTGACGGAGTTGCGACTCCGGCACGAGGGAAGGCGCTTCGCACATCAGGTCGGCAGCCTTCGCGGTCTTGGGAAAGGGGATTACCTCCCGGATCGACTGCTCGCCTGCCAGGATCATTACGAGCCGGTCTAACCCGAGCGCGATTCCGCCGTGCGGTGGCGCGCCATATTCAAGCGCGTCTAACAGGAAGCCGAAACGACGGCGAGCTTCCTCCTCACTGAGGCCTAGCGCTGCGAAGACTTTCGTTTGCACGTCGCGCCGGTGAATACGGATGGAGCCTGATCCCAGTTCCACTCCGTTCAGCACGAGATCATACGACTTCGCCCGGCAACGCGCAGGGTCGTCGGTAAGTTTTTGCAGATCTTCATCGTGTACCGAAGTGAACGGATGGTGCGCAGCATTCCAGCGCTTATCCTCTTCGTCCCATTCGAACATCGGAAAATCGACAACCCACAAGAACTTGAAGACTTCCGGATCGAGCAGTTTGTGGCGATCGTTATATTTCTGAGCAATGTGCAGGCGCAGTTGTCCACATGCCAGCAGCGCTGTTTGTTCGGGTAGAGCCCCTTTGGGTTCTCCGGCCCATGTAGCAAGAATGACCAGGTCCTCTTCGCCAGGGCGGATGCGTTCGCGCAATTGATCGACAGCTTCGCCGTAATCCCGCTCCAGGCGCTTCATGTCATCGAATACCCGCAGTCCGCGCTCCTGCCCGACAGCTTTGATTTCATCCCGCTCCCGGCGAGTTAATGGACCAACTTTCGGGATATGGATCGCCACAAGGGGCATCCCTTCCACCAAGAGATTCGTTCCAGTGAAAATATCTTCGACGCGATGGAACGGCGGAACCCGCAGATCAGGTTTGTCGCTGCCGTAGGAGTTCATTGCCTCGGCGTAGGTGATGCGAGGAATGTGTTTCTCGACGCTTTTGCCGGCAGCTTCACAAACTGCGAACATAAGAGGTTCTATGACGTCATAAATCTGTTCCTGCTGTGGAAATGACATCTCGAGGTCAATTTGGGTGAACTCGGGCTGGCGATCGGCGCGTAAATCTTCGTCGCGGAAACAGCGAACGATCTGAAAATAGCGCTCATAGCCGCTCACCATCAGCAGTTGCTTAAAGATCTGCGGAGATTGAGGCAGAGCATAGAAGCTGCCCGGCTGAACGCGGCTGGGAACAAGGTAATCACGCGCTCCTTCAGGCGTCGACCGTGTCATGAAGGGCGTTTCAATCTCAAGAAAATTCTGCGTGTGAAGCGCCTGCCGCACCGCGAACGCAATTTTCGACCGCATGATGATGTTGCGTTGCATGTGCGGTCTGCGCAGATCGACGAAACGGTATTTGAGCCGTACTTCCTCCTTCACATCAACCTCATCTTCGAGCGGGAATGGCGGCGTCCGGGATTCATTAAGAATCCAGATTCTGTTGGCGACAATCTCCACTTCGCCGGTTGCGATATTCGGGTTCAGAGTACTTTCGGAGCGTTGCGCAACGCCTCCTTCGACAGCGATTACAAATTCTGAGCCCAGCTCTTGCGCGCGGGCGTGAACCGCAGCATTCTTGCTCTCGTCGAACACAAGCTGCGTGATTCCATAGCGGTCGCGAAGATGGATGAAGATAACGCCGCCCAAGTCGCGGCGGCGATGCACCCATCCCATCAGAAGAGCCGTTGTACCGGCATCCGAGACGCGCAACTCCCCGCAGGAGTGAGTCCTGCGAAGGTCACCCAGAAAATCGAGTTTTACTTCAGCCATGCTTTAAATTCCAGCAATCCCTGGCGGGTTAGCGTTTGCTGCTCCCCGGTTGTCATGTCCTTAAGAGCATAGGATCGCGTTGCGATTTCGTTGTCTCCTACGATCAAGGTGTATCGAGCGCCAAGCTTGTTCGCGAGTTCCAGCATACGTTTCAATTTGTGATCGGTACCAACCTCAACAGATAAGTTCAGTTTGCGAACTTCACCGGCGAGGACCGCGCAGTGCCTTAAAGCCACGTCACCCATCGGGGCGATGTAAAGATCGAGCGGGGACGGAGTCATCGTTCTGTTCTCTTCCACCGTCATGACCAGTCTGTCCTCGCCGATGGAAAAACCAATCCCCGGAGCAGGCACCTTAGAACCCAGCATTTCGGCTAGCCCGTCGTACCGGCCGCCCCCCAGAATGGCGTTCTGAGCGCCAAGCGCCCCATGCGTGACTTCAAACGTGGTCCGCGCATAGTAATCCAGACCTCTCACCAGGCGGGGTTTGACGGTGTAAGTGATGTCGCGGTCATCGAGCAGTTCGCGAACCCGGCGGAAATGTTCGCGATCTTGTGCGTCGAGGTGATCGAGGATTGAAGGCAAGGCGTCGATGATCGGCTGGTCCTCGGGCACCTTGCAATCGAGCACACGGAGGGGATTGGTAGTGGCTCTGCGCCTGCAATCCGAACACATCTCGGGAGCAACGTCTCGCAACGCTTCGCGAAGCACTTCGTTGTAGCGTGCCCGCGATTCTTTCGAGCCGACCGAATTGATCAGCAACTCGTACCCCTTGATGCCGACTTCGTCAAGGATGGCAAGAACGAGTTCGATCACTTCGGCATCCACAGCAGGAGTGTCGGAGCCGATCGCCTCTGCGCCGATTTGAAAGAACTGGCGATAACGGCCTTTTTGCGGACGTTCCCGGCGAAACATCGGCCCGATGTAATAGAGCTTCTGTAATCCCGCTACCTGGTCCCGCCGGTGCTCAATATAAGCACGCAAAACCGAGGCGGTGGCCTCTGGGCGAAGCGTGAGCGAGGTTCCATCGCGATCCTCGAACGTGTACATTTCTTTGCTCACGATGTCCGTTTCTTCTCCGACGCCGCGCGCGAACAGGGCTGTTTCCTCTAATATCGGTGTGCGGATTTCGTGGTAATTGAAGCGCGCGAAAATTCTGCGGGCAGCCGCCTCCACCTGTACCCAGACGACGCTCGAAGGCGGGAGAATGTCCCGCATGCCCTTCACGCTCGCAAGCGGAGTCAACGCTGTTCTTCCTTGTAGACAGCCGTGAGCCGCACGTAATTGTCACAATTCTTGCGAAACCGAATCTGTTCGTCTTCGGAGACTGCTCGCTTCACTCTGGCGGGACTGCCCATGACGAGCGTCGCGGGGGGTATCTCCATGCCCTCCGGAACAAGGGCGCCGGCGGCTACTACCGAGCCACGGCCAATCCGTGCGCCGTTCAGAATGATTGCACCGATGCCGATCAAGGCCTCATCTTCGATCAGGCAGCCGTGTAGAACAACGCTGTGTCCCACCGTCACCCGGTTACCTACAATGCAGGGATATACCTGGTGATCGACGTGGAGGACGCAATTGTCCTGGATGCTGGTCTCGTTACCGATTCTTATGTGGTTGACGTCGCCTCGGATCGCGACATTCAGCCACACACTAGTCCGGTCGCCGATCACAACATCGCCAATAATCTGAGCGCTTGAATCAATATATGCGGAGTCCGCAATGCGCGGCATGACTCCGCCGAACGGTCGAATCATGATAGAAAGCCGGGCGGCAATAACTCGAACCTCGCGCCCGTCGGGTGTGTTCTCTTTCTAGTCATCCTAGCAGGAGGTATGTGCCCGCCTCATCATTTTGGCCGTTGAAAGGGGTCGTAGCGGTCCCTGGCTTGCCGCATAGAATAGCAAGCATGCGGCTTGTTTTATCCTGTGCGCTCTTGTTGTGCGCCTTGAGCGTAGGTGCGGCTCCCTCCAAGGCGCCGTTCACATTCGAAGGGATGATGCGAATGCAACGAATCGACGACCCGCAGCTGTCGCCCGACGGCAAACTCGTCGCTTTCACCGTGCAAACCATTGACCTCCCGGGTAACACAAAGCCGACCCAGATCTTCCTTGTTCCGATAGACGGAGGCTTGCCGCGGCAACTCACGCACGAAGGCGGTTCGAACACGCGGCCCCGCTGGAGTCCGGATTCCAAGCGGATTTTCTTTGTTTCCGATCGCAGCAACGGTTCTCAGATCTGGGCCATGAATGCAGATGGCTCGGATCCAAAGCCTGTCACGAACATTGCAACGGAGGCTGCAGACCTTACACTCTCACCGGACGGGCGCTTGATGCTCTTTACGAGCAATGTCTACCCGAATTGCGCGCCTCCCGGGTCGAGGCCAGGCGAGCCTTTCGATAACGCCTGCAACAAGAGCAAGCTCGATGCCGAGGGGGCCAGCAAAATGAAGGCTCGTGTTTACGACTCCCTGCTCTATCGCCATTGGACGCATTATGAGGGCGTCAAGCGGCAGCACATCCTTATCCAGGAAGCGAGCGAATCTGCGCAGCCCCGCGATCTTACGCCGGGCAGCCTGAACGTTCCTCCTTTTTCACTCGGCGGTCCAGAGCCTGTCGCATTTTCGCCAGATAGCACCCAAATCACCTACGTCGCGAACATTGACCCGGATCTTTCGACCAGCACCAACTCGGATTTGTACAGCGTGCCCGCGGCCGGAGGGGAGGCCAGGCGCGTCACCACCAATCCCGGTGCGGATGAAGGGCCGGTCTATTCGCCCGACGGTAAGTATCTTGCTTATCGGACTCAAATGAAGGCCGGCTACGAGAGCGATCAATGGCGTTTAGCGGTTCTCGACCTGCAGAGCGGACGGATGAATACGCTCGCTGAATCACTCGACCGGTGGGTTGAGTCGTACACGTGGTCTCCCGACTCTTCCCGGATCTTTTTTACAATTGACGATCACGGAACGAATCCGCTGTTGATGATTCCCGTGGAAGGCGGGGCGATGCGGACGATTGCGCAGGGTCCAACTTCTGTGAGCGCGGTCCAGTTTTCCCATGACAACCAGATCATGATCTATCTGGACCAGAGCGGCTCGCATCCACCTGAAATCAATAAAGCGTTATCGAAAGGCGGCTCGGGTGTTTCCCTAACGCATTTGAATGATGCGATTTTTGCGCAATACGAATTGACGCCGCTGGAGAGGATTTCGGTCGATGGCGGGACGGATGGAGCAAAGGTAGAGAGCTTTCTGATTAAGCCGCCGGGCTTTAAAGCCGAGAATAAGTACCCTGTGTTGTTCGCTATTCATGGTGGGCCGGAGGGAGACTGGGGCGAATCGTGGAGCTATCGTTGGAATGCCCAGGTTTTTGCAGGGGCCGGTTACGTGGTCGTTCTGCCAAATCCGCACGGTTCTATCGGCTATGGCCAGGCCTTCACCGATGCTGTCAATGGCGACTGGGGTGGACGCGCCTACGACGACATCATGGCAACCGCGGACTACGTTGAGAAGCTTCCTTATGTGGACAAGGATCGTATGGTGGCCGCCGGTGCGTCGTATGGAGGATACATGATCGATTGGATCCTCGGTCATACTGACCGTTTCCGCGCGCTGGTGTCACATGCCGGTGTCTATGATCTGCGGAGCGAGGCAGGCACAACCGAAGAGCTTTGGTTTGCGAAATGGGAATTTCAAGGATTCCCGTGGGAGAATCCGGAACTCTACGACAGATGGTCGCCCAGCATGTTCGTCAAGAACTTCAAAACTCCGACCCTGGTGACCCATGGCGAGATCGATTACCGAGTGCCGATTGGCCAGGGGCAGCAGTTATTCACCGCCCTTCAGCAAAGGAAGATTCCTTCGAAGCTCGTGCAGTTTCCCGACGAGGGCCATTGGATCCTCAAGCCGCAGAACAGCCAGTTTTGGTACGGTACCGTGCTCGACTGGTTGAATCACTATACGCAAGCTCCTTCTGCGGACAGTAAATCGGTGCAATAGCGGGCGATCCACTCAAAATCGGAAGCTCTAACACGCTTGCAATCTGCATGGTGAAGAATAGGAATTTCGCCTAAGTTCTCTTTTCATGAGTCAAGTTGCCGTTCGCAGGAAACCCACATTCGCACTTGTGAGCGCACGCCTGTTTGCGTTTCTCGCGGTGCTCGGGCCCGGATTCATTACTGCGAACGTTGATAACGACCCGGGCGGCATCCTGACTTACTCGAACGCCGGGGCTCGATACGGCTATTCGCTCCTTTGGACGCTGATCCCCACGACAATTGCGCTGATCGTCATTCAGGAAATGGCGGCGCGAATGGGCGCTATCACGGGCAAAGGTCTCTCCGATCTGATTCGGGAAGAATTTGGCCTCCGGGCGACATTCTTCACCATGCTCGTTCTCGGGTGCGCCGATTTTGGCAACATTGTGGCCGAGTTTGCCGGCCTTGCCTCGGGCATGGGCATTTTCGGAGTCAGCAAATATATCGTGGTGCCGCTCGGGGCCATTCTCGTGTGGACTCTTATAGTCAGAGGACGTTACAAGCCGGTTGAGCGAATCCTGATTCTCGCCTCGCTGATTTACTTCGCGTATCCCGTCTCAGCCTTCCTGGCTAAACCGAACTGGAATCTTGCGCTCAAGCAGACTTTCATCCCGACTTTCAGTTCCGATCCCGGCTACCTGGCGGTTATTGTGGGTTTGATAGGTACAACCATTACGCCGTGGATGCAGTTCTATCTTCAGGCGGCCGTCGTCGAGCGAGGCGTCGATGCGCGTCATTACAACTTGTGCCGGCTCGATGTAATCGTCGGATGTATCGTTACGGATGTTATCGCTTTTTTTATCGTGGTCGCGTGCGCGGCCACCATCTACCATCCCAACCACCCTGAATTTACCGATGTCGCACAGGCGGCGACCGCCCTCAGGCCATTCGCCGGGAAATTTGCGGCGCTTCTTTTTGCGATTGGACTGATCAACGCCTCGCTGCTCTCCGCGGCGATTCTGCCGCTGGCTACTTCCTATAACATTTGCGAAGGCTTGGGCTTCGAATCAGGAATCGACAAACGCTTCTCGGAAGCTCCTATTTTCTACTGGCTGTATACGCTTCTGATCGGCGGCGGAGCCGCCTGTGTGCTGCTGATTCCAAATGGTTTTCTGCTGCGCTTCATTCTCTATTCTCAAATGGCAAATGGCATCCTCCTGCCGTTTGTGCTGGTCTACATGCTGAAACTCGTCAACCGTCCACGGTTGATGGGAAGCTTCAAGAACAAGCCTTGGCAGAATGTCATTGCCTGGTCGACGGCGGTGATCATGATTTTGCTGGCGGTCGCATGGCTTTACAACGGACTTTTTGCATAATTGCCGGAGAGAATGTCGACTCGCGGTCCACATGTTCAGCAAATAACCGTATGTGCCCTGGCTGTCTATCGAGACGCTTCGAATCCTCAGTGCTACGCCTGCGCGATTTGCCCCTGCTGGTGATTGGCGCCCGTCCGGCACGTTGCCATCATTGTTTTCGCCGTTTCTACCGGTGGCCTTGGTATCGCAATTTGTAACCAAGTCTGGGTGAAGGCTATTTAACATAATCTTTCGCTGTCGGACGCGTCTCAGGTGCTAGCATCAGGTCGTAGGTCTCTCTCTGCGAAAAGTTATGGACGTGCCTACCATACCTGTTTCAACGGTTGAGAAACCGTTACGGCTAACACTGCCCTTCGAGCCGCTCCCCCAATTCCGCCAGGACGTTCTCAAGGAGAACGAAGATCGAGCGGACAACCGAGGGAAGCGGATCGGCATCTTCATCGTTGCCTATAACGCGTTAACGACACTCAATAACGTTTTGAAGCGCATCACGCCGGAGGTCTGGCGCAATGTGGAGCAGGTCATCGTCTTTGATGACGCGAGCCAGGATGCAACGTACGAATTGGTGGTTGGCATTAAAGCGATGACCAATCTGCCGAAGCTGCGGGTTTTGAAGCACGCCAGAAATCTGGGTTACGGCGGCAATCAAAAAGCCGGCTATCGGTATTTCATCGAGCAAGGGTTCGACATTGTCGTGCTTTTGCATGGCGATGGGCAATACGCGCCCGAACTCCTGTCGCATATGTATGCGCCTCTCGTTCGAGGAGAAGCGGACGCTGTTTTCGGATCTCGAATGATGAAGGACTTCGGAGGCCCGCTGAAGGGCGGCATGCCGATGTATAAGTACCTGGGCAACCGGATTCTAACTGCCTTCGAAAATCGTGCGCTGGGCCTTAACCTGAGCGAATTTCATAGCGGTTATCGCGCTTATAATGTTCACGCTCTGGCGCAAATCAAGCTGGACAAGCTCACAGACGACTTCCATTTCGATACCGAAATTATCATCAAGCTGCACCACCAGAACTATCGGATTAAAGAAGTTCCTATTCCAACGTTTTATGGCGACGAGATTTGCCGCGTAAACGGCCTTAAGTACGCCAAAGCCGTCGTGAGAGCGGTTCATCGGTATGCCGAGACCGCCAGGGCGGTGCGAAGCCATCCGGAATACGAAGAATATTTTGTTCCATACGCAATCAAGCGAAGTCGTTATTCGCTGCATTACTATGCTTCACGGCTGGTGGGCACCGGACAGCGCGTTTTGGAAATTGGCTGCGGCGACGGATCTTTCGGCCGTCAGATGACACGCGCTGGAAATGCAGTGACGGGCGTCGATTCCGCACTGAAGGTTGCCGAAGAAGCAGGTTATGAAGAACTGATCGAACTGGATCTGGAACGCGGTTTGGACGCGATGTCTCCGCTCAAAAGCCGGCAATTCGAGCGCATCGTCATGCTGGACCGAATGGAAGATCTGTGCGATCCGGCGAACCTGCTCGAGGATTGCAGGCGTCTTCTGCATGGCCGAGGAAAGCTGATAGTCTCAGTCCCGAACGCGGCGAACTTTACGGTGAGGCTGATGATCCTTTTCGGGATGTTCGAGTACAGCGACCGAGGAATACTCGATTGGAAACATCTTCGGTTCTATACTCACAAGACCGTCAGGAAGACACTCGAGTCTCACGGTTTTCAGGTGACGGCGAGCCACTTCACCGTCATTCCCTTAGAGCGACTGGTCTCAGTTGCACCGGGTAACTGGCTGCTGCGATCCGGTACCTTCATTCTCCGCCTGGCCAACGTCGTGCTGCCCGGGCTGTTTGCCTACGAAGTCATCATGGTTGCCGAGCGATGAACGATTCGGACGCTTAAGGCACAGCAGGGGCGTTCTGTGCGCCCTGCGCGGTGGCTGGGGGCAACAGGAGCGGTTCCTGGGGCATCACGATCCAGCAGACGATATAAAAAATCAGTCCTACGCCGGGAGGCCAAACGGCGAGCGCCAAAGTCAGAATACGCACCAGCGTTACGTCAACCCGCAAATAGCGCGCGATGCCCGAGCACACTCCGGCTATCTTGCGTGAGTCACGCGGTCTTACTATTCGGGTTGGTTGGCCAATCGGAGAAGTGAAAGCGCCCTTGCTGGTTGCGGCCCCGCACTGTGAACAGTACCGCGATGTGTCGGCAATTTCGATTCCACACGAACTACAGTACATTTGCGACCTCAAATGAGAAAACGCACCCGGAAGACAGGAAGTTCCGTTTACTGGGAACTCAAGCCCAAACGCGACGCTGCCAGTTCCATGTCGTTTAAGTTCAGCAGACGCATGTCCACGTGAGTCTGAGCGTTCTCCTGAACTTCAATCGGGGTGCCAGCTCGCTGCATTTCGCGCTGGAAGTCAGGATTCTGCCAAATGCTGGTCCACTGTGGTACGGCAAAGGCGACGTAGCGTCCCGGAGGGACATTCTGAATGCTGAAAATACCTCCGGCTCCTACTGTTCCAACGAGCACGCCCGATCCATCCGCTAAGACGGATTCGGGTACAAGGAGAGCAACCCCTGACCCGGTTTGGCTGGCTGCCCCGCTTAAAGTGCCGTCGACTTCTGCGGCTCCCGACCTGAGGGTAATTTGCAATTCCCCGCCTCCGCCCTGAGAGAAGTCAATCCCGCTCAACATAATGTCTTGATGGTTCAGAGCAATGGACTGAACGTACATTCCGGAAGGTTTATTGGCTACCTGCACTGTGTAATGTCCCGGCTCGAGATCCTGGATGGAAAAACTCCCATTACCGTCAACAGTCAGAGTCTGGTAGCTGCCGATGTTCCCCTGACCGGCCGGCTGCAACGTAATCCGCAGCTGGGACACGTTTACATTGGCGGAAGGATTTTGCAGGGTGACCTGTCCGCTGAGGTTAACCGGAGGCATGAGCGACAGAACAACGCCGCTAACGTTACCCCCATTGACGTCGAGATCGCTGCGAGCGAGCAGGCGTCGCCGCCCGAACCGGCGGTTTCCCATTGAATCTGCGCCAAAGTTTCCCGTCAGCCAAACCGTATAGGTGCCGGATTGGACTCTGTCGATTAAGAACGAGCCATCGCGATCCACCTGAGCAGTTCGACCCAAACCACTTGTCGGCAGAGCATCGCGCGGGGTAAGGGTCAGGCTCGCAGATCTGCCGAGATCTCCCGGTTGCGGGCTGTCGATTTTCCCGCCGATGGCGAACAAGGACGCGACCTGGAGACGAATATCGAGCGACTCCATGCTCGCGCCGGCACTCAATTCGATCACCGAGGCTCCGTCCGGGCCAAGAGCTTTCGGATAGAACGTGCGAACCATGCCGATGCCGTTCGATTCTGCTCCTGTCTGTTCTGCTTCGACATGCTTCTGGCCATCTCCGTTATGACGCGATTGCCTTGCTTCGGCGGAAGGGTCCGCCGCAATGTAATATCGTCCCGGGGCTATCTTTTCGAAGCGGTATTTACCCGCGGCATCGGTGGTCGTCTGGCGGGCGCGGGCAATTTGCATCGTGCCGCGCAGATTGTGGCTGACGAAAAGCTGGACGACAGCTTTGAGAACGGGATGACCGGCCTTATCCATCACTCTGCCTGCCAGGGCGCCCAACGGATTCAACTGCAAGGCGACATCCGTCACCTGCTGGCGCCCTGTAACGGAGACGGATTGGGAACCACTTTGCGGCTGATAGTCGAGTTTGCTGACAAACAAGGCGTATGTGCCTGGAACAACCGAATCAAAACGGAAGCTACCATCATCGAGCGAAACGGTAGAGACCGGCTGACTCGCGACGACGGATCGCCGAGGAAGCAGACGGAGAGCGGCGCCGCTGATACCAATGCCCGTCTGGGAATCGGTAACACGCCCCTGCACCGACCCGGGCGCGACCTGCGTTTGATTCTGCGCTATCGCAACGCAGACAGCGAACAGCAGCGCTATTAGACCGTGCTTCACTACGAACTCGCCGTGCTAACTACGATTTTGGCATCAACGCCGTGAAAGCGTTGGCAGACGCCTGTCCGGCAAAACTGCCGAACATCGTCCTGGCTCCTGCATCAAAGAGAGTCATCGGCCTCATGCCTAGAATTAACTCAATCGTCCGGAGCGCGCTTGTCTGATTAAAGAAAGCGGTGTCGACCGCGGCGCGGTGAGTGTAAGGCGAGAGGATCCAACAAGGAGTTCGATGCGGATCGACGTGGTCCGAGCCTTGTTCGCCAGAAGTCTGCACTACAAAAATGGCAGTGGATGCCCAGAATCTGCTGTGCGAAACAGCGTCCACAAGCATGCCGAGAGCGTGATCGTTATCTCTAGTCATGGCCGCCGATGGAGGTCCTTCTTTCGTGGCCGCATCGTTGCTTAACCGGACGATGCTGAGTTGGGGCGGTTGCCCTTGAGAGTCGAACGCCTTCCACTCGCGGATGAACTCCCCGGCGCGATCCGTATCCTTGTAGGCGCTGTCAGGCCCACGAAAGTTGAGGTCCGTGACGGCGGCGAGCGGTGGGCCGTTCGTCCGCTGCACCTGCCTCTGCCCAGCGGCTTGCGGCGAGGCCGTGTTTGTTACCCACTCGCCATAGTTTCGGACGGTTAGCCCAGCCTGCAAGGCGTTGCTCCAGAGGTAGCCGGAGGGAGGCGCGTTTGCGAGGTCGCCATTATCAAAAGTGAAGGTTCCGCTGCGGCCGGAGAAAACATGCGGGGCCAATTTCACGATAAAATCGGGCGCAATAGCCGCCACCGCCCAATTGCTTCCCTCGGCAGAGAAATCGCCGTTACTGTAGAAATTGTCGTAGAGCACAAACTCGTGGGCCAACGCGTGCTGATTCGGCGTAACATCATTGCCGAAACGAACCTTCGACCGGTCACCATTACCGGAACCCAGGTCGCCCAGCAGTTGATCGAATGTCAGGTCTCCCTTGATGACATAGATCACCCGCTGAATTGGTGAAGGACGCTCCTGCGTTCGCGAGAAGCGGGTTTCAGCCGGATCGGTGATTGGTCCGTAAATCAGATCGTCGCGATAGGGCGAGTTTTCGCGCGCAGTCCTGCTCAAGGCAGCAAGCTGGTCCGGTCCCGCTATCGTGGCGAACGCGACCGAACCGGCCCGCTCACCGTCACTCTTGCCGGAGCCCTTACCGTTAACCGATACAACGCTGCCATCGCGAAGGAACTGGACCGCCGTCGGGTACCAACCCGCCGGGATCATCGCAAGGACCGGCAGGCTCGGGTTTGTCAAATCAGCTACGGCGACGGAATTCGCGTCCGAACATGCGATGAACAACCGTGTGCCTTGCGGGTCCGCTGCCAGTGCCGAGGGCGTCATGCCCAGCGGCTGCATAGGTGTGAAAGCTACGTTAATCGGGTTGAGCCTGCTGAACTGGCCGTCCTGATTCACGCCGAAAGAAAAAACTGTGTTGGTGTTGGAGGAAGCGACAAACAGCCGCCCCTGATAGGTTGTGGCGCTGCTCTCGGCCGCGAACGGCTGTTTGAGCCACAGCATATCCGTTGGATGGGAACCGACCCGCAGCTTCGTGATCAGGACGCCGGTGCCTGATTCGTGCTCGTAAACCGCAGCCTCAGCCCAACTGCTGATCAGGAGCTGAGCACCATTTGGCGACACCAAAATGCGGTATGGACGTTTGCCCGTCTTCCAGTGATCTACGGTTTTGCCGCTCTGCAGATTGATTTGCGCGATGCTGTCCCCGCGGAGATCGGCGGCATAAAGGATTCGTGCGTCCGGCGACAGAGCTACATCTCCGACGAAAGGAATGCCGGCGGTCTTCGAAGTCTCCACCACGAACTCGCGCGTTCGGCTCAAGGTTCCATCAGGTCCCAGAGACAGCTCGTAGACTCGCCCGGTTCCGCCGCCACCGACGTAAACCAAGTTGCTAGTGGGGGCGGCAATAAGGCCAAGCCACACATCCGGCAGCAATGTCCGTCCGAGCTCTTTTTTCCTTGCTATATCAATTGTGCTGATACCCGGCGGCGCGGCTCCTGCATTGAGAACCAGGAGATACTTGCCATCGTTAGAGACAACCGCGCTCATCGGGAAAGAGCCCACCGGCACGAGGTCTCCGGCCGGTCGCAGAGTCCAACCGTTATTCAGGAGGTAGCCGCCATCCGGCAATATCCCCACTTTGTTTTGGGAAATTCCTTCGGCAACACAAAAAAGTGCCGCCGCCAACGCGACCTTAAGTTTCATTCGGTAAACCGGTGTGCGATAGGGAACCTGCGTCCGACGCCGAAGGCTTTAGGCGTGACTCGTAATCCCGGAGCAGCTTGCTGCCGCTTGTACTCGTT
Organism: Terriglobia bacterium; assembly: GCA_963757345.1. Taxonomy (GTDB): domain Bacteria; phylum Acidobacteriota; class Terriglobia; order Bryobacterales; family Bryobacteraceae; genus Bog-105. The sequence goes on from CAVWRP010000022.1 coordinate 173,581, forward strand.
CCGATCGACCTTCCTCACGATGTCTCTCACAAGGTCCTCAGACGCGCCAGTTGCGCAGGCGATTTCAGAAACCGATTTGTAATCCTCGATGTAAGCCTCCAGGATTGCGTCGAGCAGAGGATACTCCGGCAGACTATCGGTATCCTTTTGATCAGGCCGAAGCTCGGCCGACGGCGCCTTGAGGATCGTATTCTCGGGAATCGGCGCGGGCAGTCCACGCTTGCGATAACGACAGTTCGCGATATTGGCGAGCCGGTACACCATGGTCTTCGGAACATCGCTAATGACAGCCAGACCGCCGCACATATCGCCATAAAGCGTACAGTAACCGACCGCGATTTCGCTTTTGTTTCCCGTTGTAAGCACGAGCGAACCGAACTTATTGGACAAGGCCATCAGAACCATTCCCCGCAGACGAGACTGCAGATTCTCTTCGGTTGTATCCGGACTGCAGCCTCGAAAGAGAGGCGCCAATGTTCCCAACACCGACTCGTATCCTGCCTTGATCGATTCGACCTCAAACCGGATTCCCAAATTGTGAGCCAGTGCGCGCGCATCCGTCAGGCTGTGGTCAGAAGAGTAAGGGCCCGGCATTCCCACACCGGTTACATTTTGATTCCCAACTGCTTCTACAGCAATCGCAGCCACCAGCGCGGAATCAATGCCACCGCTCAAACCGACGAGCACGCTTCGGAAGCCGCATTTGCGAATGTAGTCCCGCGTGCCGAGAATCAATGCATCATACGGCGCGTCGTCAGGATCGGAATCGACCGATCTTACATCGCCTTCGCCCGTTTGGGTATCGAACAAAACCAAATCTTCTTCAAATGACTTAGCCCGCGCCGCTAACTCGCCGTGTGCCGTCAGGGCAAAGCTCGAGCCGTCAAAAATCAGCTGATCGTTTCCGCCGACCATATGAACATAGACGGCAGGTAACCCGAAGCGCTCGGTTAAGGCCCGGAAGATACCCTCCCGCTGACGCCGCTTGCCGATGTTCCAAGGTGACGCGTTGATGGAAAGAATGAGTTCGGCGCCTCTCCTGGCTTGCTCCTCAATCGGATCCCGAGTGTAACGCTGCCGTTCCCAATATTGCTTGTCGTTCCAGGCGTCCTCGCAGATGACAAGCGCCACTTTGGTATTGCAGATGGTGCAAATGTCCTGCTCTCTCGCGGGCGCGAAATAACGAACTTCGTCGAACACGTCATAGTTCGGAAGAAGCATTTTGGACTGACGAAATACGATTCGTCCGCCTTCGATCACAACGGCTGAGTTCTGTGCCCGGAGCGCGGAATCCGTAGTGCACCCTACATAGCCGACTACCAGGGCCACATTGAGATCGGCCGACTCGCGGACAATCGCCTCGAGTTCCGCGGCGGTGCGCTCCAGGAATGAGCGCTTTTCGACCAAGTCCCGCGGCGGATAACCGGTCAGCGCAAGTTCGGGAAAAGCCACCAGATCCGCGCCTGCCTGCTGACCTCGCCGGGCGAAATCGAGGATCTTAGCGGCATTGGCTTCGAGATCGCCGACGGTGTTATTGATCTGCGCCAGCGCGATTCGCATCCAAGCCCTCATTGTAGCGGCGCTAAGCTGGAGGCAGAGGCTCATATGAGCGTTTCCGTTCGAGTTTGGGTGCTTTCCGTTTCCTTGCTATTGCCGGGGAGCGCGGCTTTGGCACAGTATCGGGGTGCGGGCGGGTCGCACGCAGGAGCGAGTTCGGGCCATTTTGGAGCGGCTCCCTTCACGCCACGCTCGCCGGTGTATCCTTCGGCTTCCGCAAATTCACCAGGGTTTCCTGCGTCTGCTTATTCACTTGGCATTCCTGCGTCCGCTCATTCGCTTGGGATTCCCGCTTCGCCGTATTCAAGCAGTATTCCGCCATCCGTGTACCCGGGTTTTGGGTTTCACGGATACCCACCCTATGGGAGCGCGTCAGGCTCCTACTCCGCCGCCGGACCATGGCGCGCAGGATCGAAATACGGTAAGAACGGCTACCGGTCGCGGTACGGGTACGGATATGCCGGGCTCCCTTACTTCCCGTTGCTGGGCTACTATGACAACGGTTTTTATGATGCCCCACCCTATCCAGCCGCGTATCCGGGTGACCCTTCGCTTGAAGGAGAGCCTACCGACACTGCCGGGCTCAGCGCGCAAGTGCAGCAGCTCAGTGCACAACTGAACGATCTCCAGAATCAGTTGAGCCAAAGAAATCTTTCGCCTTCAGCGGGCGCTCCTGATGCGACGCCGCAGCAAGGCGCGCCAGCACCACCGCTGACCGTGGTCCTGAACAGTGGACAGACGCTGCAGATTCAGAATTACGCGGTGATGGGCGACACGTTATGGGATTTATCCAGCCAGACGTCGCACAGGATTCCAGTTTCGAGCATCGATATTCCTGCTTCGACTAAGGCCTCCGAAGCGACCGGGGCTGAGTTTCCCCAGTTGATCCCGAAACCCACAAGCTGACAGTCTCCGGGCTTTTGAATCCGCTTAGTGGGTGTTTTCGGGCGACCGCAGTCCGGCCGCCACTTTCGGGTATACGTTATGCCGCATTCATAAGGGGTTGTGCCTCTTCGAGGGCTGCGCCTGCGGCGTTCGGCGTGCCGAGATTCTGCAGAAAGCCCTCGATGTCGCGAGTTGAAAATTCGAAGGCAGCTTCGTTAGTCTTCGGCTCGCTGAGAAGCGCGGCCTCATCGTTTTGAATCTTCGGCTCGCTGAAAAGCGCGGCCTCTTCCGCTGTCAACAGAGTCGAGGCTGAGGCGGTTTGGAGGCGAGCTTCGCGGGCTGTGCGGAGTTCGGCGAGGTCCTTCTCGCGCTGACGCCGCAGCCGGCCTTCCTGGATGTGGAGATTGCGCAGCTGCTTTTCGTAGGCGAGGAAAGTTTCGAGATCGAGGAGAGCCGGCCGGCTGGCCGGTTCTTCCTCCTCAAACCTGGAAGCGAACTCGCTGCGACCGTGCGCGTAGATAGCCATCTCGAGACTCTGAATGCGAAGAAGACGCCAATCTGCATCCGCAACGGACTGCACAAGAGTGCATTCGCGCATCCCGGCGGGCTGAAATTCGTGCTCATAGCCAGTGACGTGGGCTTGATAGGCGGAGGCATCGTCGGTGGGGAGAAGTACCGTGCGGCCAGTGAGCCCGGTTTTGAGCGCGTTCATGCAGGAGATGGCTTTCCCTTCGGCAGTTTTGGGGCCGGTGGCCTGCCCGCGCGTGTCTTCACGGTCAGGGTTCGGTTCGGGAGTGTCCTGGTTATGGCAGACAGGCTCTGCAGTTCTCTGAAGGGCTTCTTTGCGGGCCAGCTTTCTGGCTTTACGCTCGGCCTCGCGGCGAATGGATCTGGGGCTCATGGGGGGCAATTCCTTGAAAAATGAAAATGGCTCGTGAAACAGCCGTCGCGCTGTTTACGAGCCTGCCGGAGAGTAGCACGGCGAAGGGCCAAAACGAACCATGAAAAAATTCCTGGTCTGTAAGTCTTTGAGGGATGGGGAGATATAAATATTGGCAGTTTGTCACCGACTTGCAAAGCGCGGCGGAAAACGAAATGAGATCGGGCAGGACAGATGCCGTCGGGCGAGGAGCGCCAGCCCGCGGACGAGGTGCAGTGCGGGAGAGATCGCGGATTCAAGCATGCAGCGGCTAAACGCCAGCAAGGCGGCCAAACCTTCCACATCGCCGTTTCAGCCTAACTTCCGGTTAAGCCAAACCGCCAACCGAATTGTGGATCTTACGTTTTGTGAATAACACGCCACGGTTTCGGTTAGTGTGCCGTAAAGAGTGGCCATGAGTACGAAGCCCGAGGCTAAGCAAACATCGCCTTGCTCATGTCCCGTTCGCGTGGTGAGACTGTCTACCGGAATCCGTCGATGAGCATCAACTGGCTCCCCGCAAGCTCAGTCTTTATGTACAGTAACGAATCCTCATCGGGCGAAACACTTAGTCCCAGACCAAAATAAACAGATCCTGGAAGTACGCCGAGGACTTTGATAGCACCGGTAGCGAAATCGAGGTATTTCAGGGTCGCCGGCGCCACCGTCTCGAGAAAATATGCCCCGTGAATTCCAAGCGCGAACTGCGTTACGTGCGCTAGCGCAAGTACCTCAGATTCTCCTCCTCCACCGGTCGGAACTCGCCACAGGCCACGGCCATCAGATTTCAAATAGTAAACGTATGCCCTGTCAGCAGATTCCAGCTGATTCCACCCGCCATTCTTTGTAACCTGGATTTCGGGACCGCCCGCCGCACGCTTCTTCCAGATCTGGAGACCGCTATGGTCCGAAGCGCCGTAATAGATCCATTTCCCGTCATGCGACCAGCTAGGTCTGAAACTCTGTCCTGAGCCTGCCGTGAACCGAAACGGTTTACCCCCTTGGGCAGGAATCAGATAAGTATCCCACTTTCCTGCCGCGTTACTATCAAACGCAATTTGCCGGTCGTCGGGCGACCACTTTGGACTACCCGTCCAGGCGTTCCCAAATGACGTTAATTGAAGTGGTTGGGAGCCGTCCGCACTCGATGTCCAAATCTCCTCATTTCCGCTTCGGTTCGATTCGAAAGCGATGCGCTTGCCGTCGGATGAATAGGCCGGACTAAGTTCGCCTCTGGTTGAAGCAATCAAGGGGCCGGCGTCGGCGATGTGAGCGTTTTTCAGTCTCGCGCGCCAGATATTTGAATCGCCTGAATAGTGTGTGAACACCAAACGCTGGCCGGTCTTCGACACCGCTACTTCTCCGGGACCGGCAGCGTTCACGTTCAGGCGGACAGGTTCGCTGCGCGGATTGACAGGAACTTTCCAGAGTTCCATCGAGCCTTGTCGATCGGACGACACCATCAGATTCTGACCGTCCGCGTACCACGCTACTCCCGCGCAGTAACTCCGGTCGGAGCGCAGTGCTCTGGGCGGCCCGACGGGGAGCGCGTCGCCTGAGAGCCTTACTACAAACAAATCACAGGCTGGAAGTTGTACGAAATGCGCAAAGGCGAGAGTCTTGCCGTCCGATGAAAGAGCGAGTCCAGCGTCGCTAGACAGTGGCACATTGCCATAAGCAGTGTTAGCGGAGGAGTCTGCAAACAGCTTCAGTTGAGTCTTTTCGCCGCTCTCGACAGAGATACGCACAACTTGAACCGCGTCCGACTGACTGGTCTGTTGCAAGGCAAGTAACCACTTGTCATCCGAAGACCAGGCCAGAAGGGGCGATGCCGGGATCCATCCTCTGTGATCGAGAAACGGTGCTGCATCCAGTTGCAGCCGCGACAACTCTCTTTCCGATCCGCCCAGAGAGGGGATTAGCATGACTGCAGTGCTGAACGGCCCTCGAGACCTGAGGAACGCTATGTAGCGGCCATCCGGCGACCAGGCCGGAGCGAAATCCCCTTTGTCCCCCGTAGTCAAACGCACTGGTTCGCTCGAAGCAATCAGCTTGACGTAGATGTTCGATGCTCTTTTTCCGGGTTCATCCCAAGCGAAAGCAACCCTGGTTGCCTCGGGCGAAAAGGTCGGCGCCCATTGAAAGCCCGGATCGGTTGTGAGCGGAACCGGATGCGGCAAAGCATCGCTGGTTGTGCGGCTTTGCTCGAAAGCCAGTTTATAAAGGATTCCGGCCACGACGACCAAAACCAGTACCGCTGCGAGCGCGACCCAGAACCGTTTGTGAATCAGAACCCGCCGTTCTCTCGCTTCAGGGCCGGGACTTTCCACCGGCGGAATGGCGGACGGGCCGTGCACCGGAGCAATAAACCGATATCCGCGTCGCGCCAGCGTCTCGATAAATCTGGGGTTATCGGCGCTGTCGCCTAACGCTTGCCGCAGTTTCCTGAGAGCCGTGCCAAGGCTCGAGTCAAAATCGACGAAGGTGTCGGGCGGCCACAGCTTGCGGCGGATTTCCTCGCGGCTGACCACTTCTCCGGCGTGGTTCAACAGCATGAGAAGAAGTTGAGAAGGCTGCTCTTGCAGGCGGATGCGCAAACCCTGCTTGCGCAGCTCCCCCGTCGCGGCGTCCACTTCAAAGACCCCAAAACGGAAGACTCCCGCCGACTTTGCCGCTTCTTGCACGACTACTTCCTTAAGGATCTGGAGTATAGCACTGGCGCAAAAAGACCTCGAAGTTAAGCACCGGCGCACGGCGGAGACGTTCACATGAACACCTATCCATCTTCCGCCTCAGCAACTTACCGGTTCATACGCAAATCACTTGTGCTTAAAGTCCAGTCCATGGACGCGCTTCCTGTGCTGCCGCAGACTCACGAGTACACGAACGGTTTTTAGGATCGTTCACCGCGTACCTAAGGTACGTGGACTTCAAACTTCGAAAGGATAAGCAATGAAGTCAGGACGGGGCCTTTGCTTGTGGGCTGCCATCGCGCTGGCGGCCCTGATTATCGGTTTGACACATGCTCGAGCCCAGGAGAACAGGTTTGGTAACAGCGAAAGGAATAGGCGCCTGTTCACAACCAAAAAATTCGGCGGGAACGGAAGGGCCTGCGTAACCTGCCATAGCCTGGAAACCGGAACCGTTTCGCCGCAAGACGCCCAGAAGCGGTATGGGGAGAACTACCTCGACCCACTGTTCCTGTTCGACGGAAGCGACGACGGTCTGGGCCACGGCGCCACCCGCATGCTGAACGACGCGACGGTCCTAGTCCAAATCCCGCTGCCGCCGAATGTCAGCCTGGCGGATGATCCAACGGCGAGGTCCGTGACCCTGCCGCGAGGCATACCAAGCACGCACAATACCCCCGCGCTTGACCCGGTCCTGATGCTCGATGGCAGGGACCTGAATCTTCCTAGACAGGCATTACACGCGATACAGCGACATTTTCAACCGACGATCATGCCAACAGTATCCGACCTACTTGGCATCTCTCAATTCGAACTGCCCGAGCCGTTTTACAGTTCTCCCAGGCTGCGGGCATACGCGCGCGGGGGGCGCGCGCCGGTGCTGCCACAGGGAACCACGGATTCTGAAAAACGGGGCCGAGTTTTCTTCGTTGATACTCCATTCGTACCAGGAGAGAAGGCGGGTTCCTGCGCGTTCTGTCATAGCGGTCCGATGCTCAATCAGACCAACGCGTTTTTCGTTGACGCCACCTTTGGACTGATCCCCGCAGGCACACGCTTTCAGAGTGTCGGGGTATCTGAGTTCAACGAGATCGGAAACCCCGTCCGCCAGTTCATCTGGCATAACCCCGACGGGACTCAAACTCCTGTTTGGAGTCCGGACCCCGGGCGGGCTCTCATTACCGGCAGGATCGACCAACCAGGGCCCGCGTCAGACCCGATGTCATTCAAGATACCGATACTATGGGGCGTCAAAAACACGGCGCCGTATTTCCACGACAATTCCGCTAAGACGCTCGAGGATGTGGCCGCTCATTATGCGCGGTTTTTCCTTACGATTCCGAGTCCCACAATACTGAGCCAGCAGGATCAAGCGGACATCGCCGCATACCTGAAGCTTCTGAACCGAGTTCAGGTCCTCAGGAGCGCACCATGACTCAGTTCCAGAGCTCATTTGCCATCACCCGAATAAGCAACCACGGGAGAAACATCACTGTCGCAGCGTTCTGTGCTTTCGCGATAGGACTGACTACTCTGCGCACAGAAGCGCACTCTCAAAGCGGAGCCCCTCAGGCTGAGACGGTATCCGATCGGCTAATCATCGCACGTAGCAAGCAGGTCGCTGGTGAATACAATGCTGCACGGGATATTTTGCTGGAGGCCTTATCGAAAGCGCCCAGCTCGGCCGCGCTGCTCGCTCAACTCGGTTCGGTCGAGCAGGATCTGGGAGGATATCTGGAAGCCGAGCGCTCGTACCTTCGTGCGCTCAGCGCCTCTCGAGCAACCAAGGGCGATCGCGAACGGGTTACGATTTTGCAAAATCTAGCGACTCTGTACCTGGAAACTCACCAGTACTCGAAGGGCGAGCGGATACGTGAACAGCTTGAGGAGTTGCTACCTAGAGCACTCAATGCTGATCCCGTAGCGGCAGGAGTGTTACTGAACGTCATCGCGAGTCTGGAGCATGCCCGGAATCGAGACGACGAGGCTGAGCGCTATTATTCTGAATGCCTGCGGTTTCTTCACCAGGCGCAGCGACCTGTGAGCGTAGATGCTGCACTTGTAAAAGCTAATCTCGGATTTCTGCACTTAGAGGCGCGGCGATACGGATCCGGGGCCGATCTGTTTCATCAGGCTATCCGCGAAATTGAGATTGCATCGGGTCCTGGGAGTCCGGCGCTGGTCCGGCCATTGGTGAACCTAGCCAGGTGCGAAAACATGAGTGGGCATGCGAACGAGGCGGAGCCAGTAGCTCGGCGCGCGGTCGAGCTCTCGCTTAGCATCCTCGGCGAAGGGCACCCGGTGACTGCAACCGCGATGCTGGAACAGGCGACCGCGCTACGCCGGCTCCGGCGCAAAAGGCCAGCGCGCGATCTGGAAAAGCGCGCTAAGGCCTGCCTACGAAACAATTCCACTACAAACTTGAGCGGCTACATCGTTAGCCTGCGCGATCTCGCCGGCGCAGTGACCCGGTAGATGTCGGCTCTATACGCGAGTTCCATCCGATACGGAACGCTGAGTTGGTTTAGTCCGCCCATGTATCGCTCTGCTCTGAAGTTGATATATGACGCACCAGCTAGAAAATGGCTAACTATTGGTCACCAAAACGAGTTGTGGTTGCAATACAGGGTTTCGGGAAAGTGGCTAGAGACCACTACGGAAGCAGAATCGGCGGTCTCAAAGCATCAAGTCAGGAAGAGATCTTGTAATTTCTGGTTGACTCAGCCAAATCACGCTCGATCTGGGGCCAACGATCCAAGGTCTCCTTGAGAGCAAGAAAGGGTTCTATGGCTCGCCGGATTTGGGAACCGTCCGCGCTCGATGCCCAAATCTCCTCATTTCCGCTTCGGTTCGATTCGAAAGCGATGCGCTTGCCGTCGGATGAATAGGAGGGACTGAGTTCGCCTCTGGTTGATGCGATCAAGGGGACGGCGTCGGTAATGTGAGCGTTTTTCAGTCTCGCGCGCCAGATATTTGAATCGCCTGAATAGTGCGTAAACGCCAGACGCTGGCCGGTCTTCGACACCGCTACTTCTCCGGGACCGGCATCGTTCACGTTCAGGCGGACAGGTTCGCTGCGCGGATTGACAGGAACTTTCCAGAGTTCCATCGAGCCTTGTCGATCGGACGACACCACCAGATTCTGACCGTCTGGGTCCCAGGCTATCCCTGCGCAGTAACTCCGGTCGAAATGAAGTGATCTGGGTCGGCCGATAGGGAGCATGTCAGCCGACAAGTTCACTACGAACAAGCCGCTGTTTGGAAGGATCACTGCGTGAGCAAACGCGAGAGCCGTTCCGTCCGGTGAAAGAGCGAGTCCACCATCGCCGCTAGACAGAGGGACAGGGGCACTATTATCGGAATAATCAGCAAACAGATTTACTTGAGTTGTTTCTCCGCTTTCGACCGAAATGCGCACAATTCGAGCCGCGTGCGCCGGACCGGTCTCTAGAGTGGCAAGTAACCACTTGTCATCCGGAGACCAGGCCAGAAGGGGGCAATGCCGGGATCCATCCCCTGTGATCGAGAAAACGGTGCTGCATCCAGTTGCAGCCGCGACAACTCCCTTTCCGATCCGCCCAGAGAGGGGATTAGCATGACTGCAGTGCTGAACGGCCCTCGAGACCTGAGGAACGCTATGTAGCGGCCATCCGGCGACCAGGCCGGAGCGAAATCCCCTTTGTCCCCCGTAGTCAAACGCACTGGTTCGCTCGAAGCAATCAGCTTGACGTAGATGTTCGATGCTCTTTTTCCGGGTTCATCCCAAGCGAAAGCAACCCTGGTTGCCTCGGGCGAAAAGGTCGGCGCCCATTGAAAGCCCGGATCGGTTGTGAGCGGAACCGGATGCGGCAGAGGGATAGATAGGGCGGCACTTTTCCTCTCGACGTATGCGGTAGAAGAGTATGACGGTGCCGATCAGCAGCAGCGACAGCGCTGCCACCGCGACCCAACTGACGCTGCGCCGTGGGCGGTGCGAATTCGATGGATCGGGGCCAGGAACTGCGGTTCGTCTCGACGGGCACCTTGACGGGAGCTATAAATCGATATCCCGACGGGCCTGCGTCTCGATGAATCGTGGAATTTTCCGTGGAACCGGCTCGCACCGGGTGAGGCTCGCCAGCTTCAGCACAACACTGTCGTGGTCCTAGTTTCGTAATGGGTTGGCGGGCCGCAGCTTAATCCGTGCGTGGTGTCGCGCTGGCGAGCGCGAGAATCGCTCCGGCAAACAGCAGCGTGTCCGCAAAGTAGTTGATCCCCTCAACCTTGACCGCGGTGCTCGGGTCGGACATTTGTGCGATCAGGATCGGCCCATAGATGAACAAGACAAGCAGCACAATCCAGGTGCCGAGATAAGTTGCCGCCATCCGCGTCTTCTTGGCCAGCAGAATGCTTATCCCCGCAACGAGAATAATTGCGCCCGTCAGATAGCCAATGAGCGGGCGGCCCGGAATCCACGCCGGCATCAGTTTTTCGAGCGGGACTCCGGGGCACCCCGCCGGGTGCAGAAAATGTTCAACGCCAAAGAATATAGCGGCGGCCGCGATCAACACGCGGCCCACGGTAATGAGCTTGCTTTTGTCTTGCCCGCGCATCGCGTTTCCCGCAAGAATCCAGCCTCCGCCCGCGAATGACATTTCGCGGATGACAATCACCCATGCAAACCGGTCTCGGGGGCTTGCGAGAACTCGCGGGATATGCACCATCGCCACAAAAAGAAACATCATGATGCCGAACAGCAGGCCGGACCAGCGCACCTGAACCTTTGTGGCAATACTCAAGGACGCGGACAGCAACGCAAAGCCGACGAAATACGCCCAAAACAAACGCCATGGCATGTACGAGGGTACGTTGAGCATGATGAATTTTGCGCCCGAGAGATGCTCCGCCGAAGACCGCCAGTGGGATGGCGAAACACAAATTGCTCAAGACCACGATCTTGTCCAGGCCGCCGGCCCGCGCGATATCGGCCTTCGCAGCCCAAAGCGCAACAAGGAAAAGCAGGCTGCCGGCGGTGCACATCGAAACGGCCGTGCGAGAGATCTCAAAAAATGTGGCGAGAATGATTGTGTGCATGTGGATGCCAAGCGTAGGCTGTGTGCTCTATCTGGGCACGTTTCGCCGGGTCAATACAGCTTCAAATTGTAACGAAGAGTAGGTGAGGATATTTGTTTTGCGAAGCTGGACGGACTCCCGTAATCGTCTTCGATAAATTTGTGTGCGCGCCTCTTCTTGAAGTATGCGCAGGTCCAAGGAAAAGAGATCGGCTAAACAAGCTCTCTGCCCTTGGGAATGTCTCAATCGAATGGATGGCGGAAAAATCGTCTTTGCTTCCGACGACAGACAGCGTGTAAATACTTTACTCTCACGCAAGCATGAGCTTGCCCAGCCTTCGCACTCTCTGTTTAATACTTGCCTCAGTCTCTTGTCTGTTAGCGCAATTTACTGAAGCAACCGTGAAAGGAACTGTTCGGGATGCAACCGAAGCTGCCGTCGCGCATGTTGTTGTTTCGGTTACCAACGAAAATACGGGAGAATCGCGACGTTCGACTACCGACAGCCAAGGCGCTTACGTTTTGGCCGAACTCCCTCCCGGCTCCTATCGTTTGTCCGTGACGGTGCAAGGATTCAATCCCTTCGAAAAGCAGGCAATTCAACTTAATGTCGCCCAGGTAAGCGAAATCAATATCAAACTACAGCTTGGATCGGTGAAAGAGCAGATAGATGTTACCGGCACCGTCGACCAGGTTCAGGTCTCGACCGAAGGTCGTCTGGCCGACAACTATCAGCGCAAACAGATAGCGGATCTGCCGCTGCCGCAGCGAGATATCTTTAGTCTCCCTAAGCTGAGCGCCGGCGCCACCAGCATTCCGGGCGCCGCCAACTCTACGAAGCTCACGAACTCACCCGTCATCACTGTGAATGGGAACCGCTACCGGGGCAACGATTACGTTCTTGATGGGTCCATGAATACCAATCCCAATAACACTGGCGAGCCCGCGATTGTGCCAAGTCTCGAATCGGTCGAGGAGGCGCAGGTCCAAACCGACAATTTTTCGAGCGAGTTCGGGCGCGGCAACGGAGCGGTAGTGAATCTGCGAACAAAATCCGGAACCAATGATTGGCATGGCAGAGCCTGGGAATACTTTCGTAACAAAGAGCTGAATGCCCGGAATTTCTTCGCCGCGGCTCGTGGCGCACAAACGTTCAATCAATTTGGAGCCAACTTTGGCGGACCGATTATCAAAGACCGAACTTTCTTTTTCTTGTCCTACGAGGGCAGTCTTAATGCGTTCGCTCCGATCCAGACTTTTCAAGTCGAGACACCTGAATTCGTGGACTATACGCTGCGTACCTATCCGAAGAGCGTTGCCGCGAAACTCTTTCAGGAATTTCCAGCGCCTCCTCCGCTATCAGGAGCGGGCGCATTCGGGTATCGCAACGAGGTGGACGTGAGCCCTGTCAAAGGACTTACTCTTCCGGGCACGGCTCTGGCCGCCGTACCCGTCCACGACTACATGCGCTACCACCAATACATGGCTCGGCTGGATCACAGCTTTAGCTCCGGCAAAGACAAACTGACAGCCCGCTGGATCGCCGAATATGAGGCCGATGCCGGGGGTACAAGCTCATCCAAAGCCACGCTGGGCGAGGCCGCGCGCGGCGATTACGGGCCTTACAACGGATTCTTCGCCAACATGAATCTGGGTGAAGTTCACGTGGCCAATCGACTGGTGAATGACGTGCGCTTTTCCTTCCAGGACATCAAGGTTACATCGGGCGTCCTCAACCCCATCATTCCGCAGATTTCGATCAGTGGGATTACAGCGCCATTCGGCGATCCGGTACCGAACGGTACCAGCCTGCGCACGTATGAATGGCGTGACACGGTAAGCATTGACCGCGGCGCGCACACACTTCGCACCGGCTTTGAGTTCCGCAAGATCTTTAAGGGCCTCTCACTCGCTCCCCCGACACCTGGGAGTTATGCCTTCAACAGCATATTGGCCTTCGCGCAGGACACTCCATTCCAGCAAACTGTAACTGTAGATCCCAACACTGGTCAGTTCGCCGCATATCCACGGTATTTCAATGTCTACGAAGGAGGCGGCTTTCTCCAGGACGACTGGCGCGTAACACGCAGGCTCAATGTCAATCTGGGCCTCCGTTACGACTACTTCGGTGCGCCATCGGAGCGCGACGGTTTACTGTCGTCCATCGTTTTCGGACCCGGCGAAAACTTCAATCAGCGTTTAGCTACCGCGGCCATCCAACATGTGAGCGCACTTTACGACCCACAGAAATTCAACTTCTCTCCACGAATTGGTTTCGCGTTCGATCCCACCGGGAACGGCAAGTGGTCGATTCGCAGCGGCTTCAGCATGGCCTATCAGCCACATCATGGACAATCAATAGGCGGTGCCCGGGCGCTGCCGCCCGATGCGGCGCAGGAATTGCTTCAGCCTAACGCCAAAAGAGCGACTCAGATTCTATTCGACATTCCGGTTCCCATCAACCCGGAGTTCGCCACAGGTTTCAATGAGTGGGGCGGATTGAATTGGAACATCCCGGACAGCAAGGCGCCAGTCGTCACGGGTTTTGTCGTAAACCCCGATATCAAGACCCAATACAGCGAAAGCTGGTTTTTCAATATCCAACATGAAATCCGCAGCACGTGGGTGCTGGAGATCGGCTATGTGGGTACTAACGGAATCAATCTCGAGCGCATCGACAATGTCAATCGTATAGATGGCGACCTTCTGGATGGTGTTCTCAACAACGTCAATCCTAATTTCGGACCATTGCTGTTTGTTACCAATGGCGTAAATTCCAGCTACAACGCCTTCACTGCCGAGGTTCGCCATACTCTTGGCCGGGGCTTCACGTTACTTGCAAATTATCGGTGGTCGAAATGGATCGACGATGGATCCGATACCTCGACCGGTCAGTTTCTGGACAACTCAGAACCCGGTAAAGGCGCGCAAAACATCACCTGCCTCAAATGCGAACGAGGCCTCTCAATGTTCGACATCCCGCACCGGTTCGCCGCTACGGCGCTTTGGACGCCGAAGTTGTTTGCCGATGGGAGCATGATCGGACGATTAGGCAATCATTGGGAGTTGTCGGGCGTCTTTAGCGCGCAATCGGGTCGACCTTTCTCTGTTTGGAATGGCGCGTCTCTGACGGCCGGCGGCGACTACAATGCGGATGGCGGCGGCGGGGCGGTCGGCGGCGGCTATTACGACCGGCCTAATGCCCCCGTTGCCGGAACGGTATCCACCTCGTTCACTAATCAGCAGTTCATCAACGGTACTTTCCTGCCAGCGGCCTTCTCGACACCGATAGCAGGCACCGATGGAAATCTGGGTCGGGACACGTATCGTGGACCGCACCAGATAAACCTCGATGCGGCTGTCAGCCGTTCCTTTGCTGTTGGTGAAAACCGGGCTTTCTCACTCCGGGTCGAGGCATTCAACGCCACCAACAAAGTAAATCTTTACCTACCCAATTCGGATCTTTCACTCGCCTTGCGCCCTGACAAGACATTCTCCACGACATCTTCATTCGGCAAATCGACTTCAGCCTTCGATGGGCGTTCCCTACAGGCCAGCCTTCGCTTCACTTTTTGAGGACAACATGTTGAAAATCGTTGCTACATTTGCTTTCGCCTCAGTTATCGTTTTAGCCGCGGACGATAAGCCTCCGGTCCTGTATTCGCCAATCCCTGTAGCTCAACTGGAGCGGGCGGCTAAAGCTCGTGTGGATACTTCTGCCCGCACGGAACTTAATGCAGAAGAGCGGACGCCTAATTACGTCCGGGCATTGGCCCTAACGCCACATGCGGCGGAGCCTATGACACAACTGTTCAACGCGGCCCTATTTACGGGGTCCCTCGAGGCGGAACAAAAGATGGCGATGGGCCTTCGCATTGCGCAGCTTCTGAATTCCCCCTATGTAGCAATTCACACCCGGCGGTTACTGGAGGCTAGCGGGCATGGCCGTCAACTCCTTGAGGCACTAGCCGGCAATCGGCTGGACTCCCTTCAAACCGGTGATCGGCTCGCTTTGCAATACGCCGAATGGTTAACGCGGGACGTGCATGGTGTTAGCGATAGCGATTTTCGCCGCGTGCGGTCCTATTTTAACGATGGTCAGGTTGTCGAACTTACAACTACCGTCTGTTTCTTTAACTACCTGACGCGGTTTTCCGAGGCGCTTCGGTTGCCGGTCGAATCGTGGGCGCTCGTCAGCGCTTCCGACCTGCATCCTCAAAATTCGACACCCATTGCTCGAGTCAATCTGATTTCAGACGACCAGATAACGGCGATTCAAAAGCGACTGGCCGATTCCGCCGCCCAGGCGCAAACCAAGAACTGGGGCATCGGCTTTGCCAATTCCATGAGAGCCATGTATCTAGCACCGCAAATGGCACGAGCGTGGTTCGACTTTGGCTCCGCTGCGCGTCAATACGAGTCCGTCAAGCGCGAGATGAAACTGCAGATCTCATTTGCGGTCTCGATGGCCAATGGGTGCCGCTACTGCACCTTGCACCAGGTGCTCGGTCTGCGACGCCTTGGAGTGAGTCCGGCTAAATTGGTGGCCATGCGGAAAGATGATGACGCCCTTACCTCAGCAGAACTGGTCGCCGTAACCTTCGCCCGCAAGCTGACCAGAGAGCCTTGGTCCATTACCGACGAAGACTACCAGACACTGGTAACGCAATTCGGAAAGCAGGGTGCCCTCGAAGTTGTCATGCAGACTTGCAATTTTGCCTACATGAATCATTTCACCGATGGTCTGGACCTTCCATCCGAAGATGAAGCCGTGAAGACTTACCGCGAAGTCTATGGCACGAACTTCATAGCGAAGAGGTAGAAGTCGCAAATTGGGCAGCTGGCTCTGGTATGGGGTGCCGCCCCATTTACTTTAAGGATGAGATGATACTCTTCTCCTCGTAAGGCTCATGGGCACCAAGCAACTGCGAATCAGGCCGAAAATCGGAGCGTTAGCAGCCTTAGCCGTCTTCAGCCGGCTGGCCGACTCCGCTCCTGCCACGGTCGATTTCGACCAGCAAATTCATCCAATTCTAGCGGCCAAGTGCCTTCCGTGTCATAGCGCGGAAAAGCGTTCGGGAGGTCTGTCGCTGGCGTCCTATAATGACGCGCTGGATGGTGGCCGCAGCGGCGCAGCTGTTAAGCCCGGCAACTCTGCGGCAAGCCTCCTGATCGCCCGCATCACCGGAGAAACCAAACCCCAAATGCCCTTTGGCGGCAACCCGCTCTCCAAAGCTGAAATCGACGTAATCCGCGCCTGGATCGATCAGGGGGCTCGCGCCACATCTACATCGGCCGCCGCTAAGCCGAAATGGGAAGCACCGCTCTTCCTCGAGCCTCCAGCCAAGCCCCCCATCGTCTGGAAGAGTTGGACCTCGCCGGTCGATCTTTATGTTGCCGCTTATCTTGCCAAGAATGGGGTGTCCGAACCGGCGCTTATATCGGACGCCGCTTTCGCGCGCCGCGCCTACCTTGATATCTGGGGGCTGCTTCCGCCTCCGTCCGCCCTCCAGGCTTTTCTAGAAGACCGCCATCCCGATAAACGCCAGAACCTTGTGAGCAGACTGCTGGCTGACGATCAGAATTACGCGGAGAACTGGATCTCTTATTGGAACGACCTTCTGCGAAACGATGAGGGCGTCAGCTATTACTCAGAGACTGCTTCGCGCAAGAGCATCTCGGATTGGCTTCTTGCGGCGCTCAAGACGAACCTGCCTTACAACCAGTTTGTAAGTCAACTGCTGAATCCGGCTCGTGCGGCCGATCCGGAGGGGTTCCTGATTGGAGTTAACTGGCGCGGCACGGTTAGCGCCAGTCAAATTCCAGCCATGCAAGCCGCCCAAAACAGCGCGCAGATATTCCTCGGCGTAAACCTGAAATGCAACTCTTGCCATGACAGCTTCATCAGCCGATGGAAGCTCCGCGACGCTTACGCTCTGGCGAGCTATTTCTCTACCGAAGAAAAGCTGCAACTCCATCGCTGCGATGTTCCGCAAGGTCAATACGCCACTCCAGCGTATCTGTATCCCGCGCTCAACCGCATTCCGGCTTCCAGCTCGAGCGCCGACCGCCGGGCTGCGGCGGCCGAAATCTTCACCGATCCCCGCAATGGCCGTCTGGCGCGTACTCTGGTAAACCGAATGTGGCTGCGGCTGATGGGCCACGGCATTGTCGAAAACCCGGACGATATGGATGGCGAACCATGGTCACCGGAGCTTCTGGACGCTGTCTCCACCGATTTCGTGGCGCACGGCTACGATCTGAAATACTTGATCGGCGAGATTGTAAGTTCGCGCGCTTATCAAATGGCCGCCGTTCCCCGCACGGACGCGCCGTCACACAAATATGTTTTCAAGGGCCCCGAAGTGCGGCGCATGACCGCCGAGGAGATGGCGGATGCCATCGGCGCCATCACCGGTGAATGGCATACGGTGCAGCCGAAAGCCGCTGACTCAGAGGAGAACGACGTGCCCCTACCTGCCCAGTACAGCCGCGACTGGCACGTGGCTGCGACTTCGTTTACTCGCGCCCTCGGGCGTCCCATTCGTGACCAGGTCTACTCAACACGTGAAACCGAGGCCACAACGCTGCAGGCTCTGGAAGTCGTCAATGGCGAGACACTCACTCACTGGCTCCTGCGAGGGGCGCGTAAGATGACCGGCCAGCTTCCTCCAGCACCTTCCAGCATTTTTGACCAGCCACTTTCGAATAAAGGCGGCCCTTACCGGTTCGACGTCGACATCACGGCCGCTACCCATCTGTACCTGATGGTCCAGGACATGGGTTCCTATTCTCCTGAGAAAGTAGAGGCCATCTGGGACAAGGCGGAACTTGTTTCGCCCACCGGTGTTACACGTCTGTCCGACTTGCGGCCCTTAGATCCTTCCGGACTTCGTGAAGGCGGAACTGGCGTTCGAGTGAAAACTCCGTCCCAACTGATTTATGACATTTCGGGCAAAGGCTTCACACGCCTCCGAGGGTCCGCCCACATTGAGAATCTGGAGATCACGTCCGACCTAAACCCACAAATTCGCTTCTTTATCTTTAAGCAAAAACCCGACCCGGAACGCCTCACACCAGTCGATAGGGAAACACCCTTGAAACCTGGGCCAGAGGTGCGCACGCCGGCAGAGGCGGTAGACCGCGTCTTCAATTATGCCTTGGGTAGAGCGCCTTCACCGGAAGAACGGAAAGCCGCTATCGCCGCGATTACAGATCCATCGGGCATTATCTCGCCGGAAGGCCTTGCCGACTTATTATGGGCCGTAATCGTTAAGCCCGAGTTCCAACTAATCTATTAGTAGAGGTCACGTATGAATAAAGAGGAGCGCCTCATCTCTGATCGTATAAGTCGCCGCGGCTTCATGGGCGCCACAGCAAGCGCCTCACTTGCGGCACTCGTTGGGGGCGTGCCGGCGCAACTCCGCGCGGATGTTCCCGAAGCAACTGCTGACGCCGTGATTGTTCTCTGGATGGCCGGCGGCATGGCCCAAACCGAAACCTTCGATCCCAAACGTTATACGCCCTTCGCTCCGGGAGTTCGCACCGAGCGTGTCCTAAGCACATTTCCCGCCATCGATACCAACGTCGACAACATTAAGCTCTCGCAAGGACTTGAACGAGTCGCCCGCGTGATGGATCGGGGCTCACTCATCCGCACTTTTCAAGGCGCGGACCTCGGATTCATTTTGCACTCGCGACATCAATACCACTGGCACACCGGCTATGTTCCTCCCCAAACCGTAGCCATGCCTCATCTCGGCGCAGTCATTGCGCGTTCGCTTGGACCGAAAAATCCGACGGTGCCGGCCTTCGTCGCGATCGGACAGGATATGGAAATCGGCGCCGAAAGCCCGGCCGTAAAGGCCTTTCACACTGCTGGTTTTCTCGGTTCCGAGTACGGCCCGTTTCTGATCAACGATCCACAAGACGCTGCCTCAGCGGTTCGGCCGCCCACAGAACTCGGCGACGCACATTTTCGAAGCCGCCGCAAACTTTATCAGGAATTGCTCTCCCAAGAGGCTGTGTACCAATATGCGGGCGACTACCAGCGCGAATCGCTGATCCGTTCTCTGGATGCGGCGGACCGGCTGCTGACTTCGCCCTCAGCCAAAGCGTTCGACCTTTCGCTCGAGCCGAAGAAATCCTACGACATCTACAACACGGGCCGCTTCGGACAAGGTTGCCTGCTTGGCAGACGTCTCATAGAAGCGGGCGCACGCTATGTGGAAGTCACCACTGAATACATTCCATTCCGCTTCTGGGATAGCCACGAGAACGGCCACGAACGGGCCCTGAAGATGAAGGAACAGATCGACGCTCCTGTTGCGCAACTCATCCTCGATCTGGAGGAACGCGGTCTTCTCAAGCGCACTCTTGTTGTACTCGCCAGCGAGTTCGGGCGCGACGCCATCACAGAGGGTAAGGTCGGTCTTGAAGTAAAAGATCAGTCCAAAACTCCAGCCGTCATGACGGAGCTCAAACACTACGGCATGCACCGTCATTTCACCGCGGCCGGCTCCGTGCTGCTGTTCGGGGGCGGTATCAAGCAAGGCAGCCTATACGGTAAAACCGCCGACGAACGCCCCTGTACGACTATCGAAAATCCAGTCCCTGTCGAAAACCTGCACGCGACTATCTACCACGCGCTGGGCATCGCGCCCACTCAGTCCTACGTCGTGGAAAGGCGCCCCGTGTATGTGACGAAGGACGGGAAAGGTAAAGTCATTCCCGAACTTTTTAGCTAAACGCAAGGTTTTTTCAACCGCATCCGAAACGTTATTCGATAAACGTCGAGTTCAGCTGCCGACCAGGGTTCTTGTTTTCAATATCGGCGCGAGCTTACTGCAGAAGTTTTTTCCGAAGAAGATCCAGAGAGGTTTGCGTTGCGAGCGTGCGTATGCGATAGCGGTCAAGTCCATAGCGCAGGCGAGTGACTTGAGTTCCGTCCGGTGCGGCCAGCCCAATGTAAACTGTGCCTACCGGGTCGTACTCGGTGCCCCCGTCCGGGCCCGCGTAGCCGGTTGTTGAAATGGCATAGGTCGCGCCAGAACGGCTCTTTGCGCCCTCAGCCATGGCGGCTGCCACTTTTTCGCTCACGGCGGAGTATTTGGCGACCAGTTCGTTAGGGACTCCCAGGGCGTCGCGTTTCTGTGCATCGCTATAGGTCACATAACCCCCGACGAAGAACTTCGAGCTGCCGGCATGCTCGGTTAACCGGACAGCGATCATTCCGCCCGTGCAACTCTCAGCCGTAGCGACTGTCGAATGCTTCTTGCGCAACAAGCATCCGACTACCATTTCCAGCGTCTGATCGGGGTCTTCCGTATATACGCGGTTACCCAATAATTCAGCGATCGGATTTCCTACTTCCCGCAGTAACCCATCCGCCTGCTCCCTGGTTGCTGCGCGGGCGCGCAGATGGACAAAGAGATCACCCGGCGCCGATAGGACGGTAGTGACTGGGTTTGTGTAGTTTGAGTAAATCGGAGCAATCAGGTGATCGAGCTCGGATTCGCCCATGCCGGCGATGCGATAGCTACGCACCCGGATCACTTGAGGAGGCAGTACCGGGCGCAGGCGAGGAACGAGTTGGTCTTCCACCATTGCCTTTAATTCGCGCGGGGGCCCGGGAAGCAGGGCAAGCGCTCCATGGTCTGTTGACAGAAACTGTCCCGGGGCTGTGCCAAGTGGATTTGACATCGCTTCGGCACCCTCGATCAGGTACGCCTGGCGGAGATTATTTTTAGCCATTGGCCGGTTGATCTGGCGAAAGCGGCTAATCAGAACCGATTCCTGTTCGAGCGAGAGAACGAGCTTCCGGTTCATCGCAGCGGCGGCTGCGTCCCGTGTGACATCATCCTCGGTCGGTCCTAACCCGCCGATGAGGATCACGATTGCGGAGCGGCCAATGGCGCGACGGATAGCATCGGTGAGCCGGTCACGATCATCGCCGATGACGAGCTTTCTAACAACTTCGACACCCAGCAGATTGAGGTGTTCCGTAATGATCAGCGAGTTCGTATCCACGCGCTGCGGCGTGAGCAGTTCACTGCCAATGGCGATGATTTCCGCATCCTTAGGCATTTCTGTCTAAGGGAGGGGGCGACCCATAACGCCCAGATCGACTCGATACAGTGCGTTGTGTGTTGCAAGAATCATGGCTTGCGAGGGGGTGAAAGCCAACCCGACAATGCCAGGGCCCGAAAGGAAATGGTCCGCTTTGCTCTGAGCATCGATTCGAATGACGCCACGCCGCCCGTGTAAAGACGCCGCGACGTAAAAGTTACCGTCGATGTCAAAGGCGCCGCCTTGCGGACGGCCCAATCCCCGGTAGAAAGTATCCACTTCGCCCGCTTTTGAGACGCGATAAACAGCATCGAAGCTCGAGGTGGTGGGTCCCGTAACATAGAGATAGTCTTCGGGACCAAATGTCAGGTGGTAGGCAGCGATGGACGGCTCCAGCGTGGCGAAGACGTAAATCTGGCGCGACCGGCTGATCTTGAAGATCGTCCCGCTTCGATCGCCGACGTACAGGTTACCTTCGCGATCGAATGCAAGACCCGTGGCCACGCCCATGCCTTCGACATAAACGTTCATGTTCCCGGACGGCGTTACCTGATACACGATGCCGTCATAGCGGCTGGATACATAAAGTAAGCCCTCGGAATCAAAGGCCAATCCAGTCGGGTTCATCAAATCCGTTACGAACGGTTTGGAGTTGAAGGAAGTATCGATTTTATACAGGGAGACTGGCGACTTTTGCCCGCGAGATCCGCTGAAGGTGCTATAGACATTACCTTCGTAGTCAACCGCAGGATTGGCGACGGGATGCAGACTGTCGGCAATGCGGATGCCGATGTGGGTATCCACCTTGTTGCTATTCTGAGGACCGTCAGCAACCACAAGTTCCCCAATCACGGCTGTGTCGGGCACCCGCGCGATGATGTAACGCTCGCCCGCCATGATCAGATGGGCATTCTGATTCCCTATGCGGACCGCAGGCCGTCCGTTCGCCGTGAAATGCTCACCCCGGATATGCAGTTCGCCGCCCGTGATAGCCGCCATCGGTTCCACGTGAGAAATCCGCGGTTTTTTTTGGGCCACATTTACTGCCTGTTGCTTGTTCGGCATACTAATACAATCCCGCGCTCCCAACTATATATAAGATAAGCGCTCCGTACACTCCGGCCGCAAGATCATCGGCTACAATACCAAGTCCTCCTGGAAGTTTTTCAAGCTTTCTCACGGGCCAGGGCTTCCAAATATCAAAAATCCGGAATAACACGAACCCGGTGAGCAGTACTTTGCCATTCCACACAGCAGCGCCTGCCAGCGTAACCCATTGTCCAAGGACCTCGTCCACAACCACTACGCCTGGATCCTGACTTCCTAGAGAATCTGACGTTCTTCCAGCCGACCAGATGCCTGGCAGGAGCAGAACAAGAATCATACACACCAGGATCCAGCGATGTATGCCGAGATAAAACTGAATAAGCCCGACGATCGCCACTGCGGCAAGAGACCCAGCGGTACCGGGTCCTCGCGGGACGTATCCGCATCCGAACCAAGTTGAAAGCAGGAGCGCGGCCCGGGTCACCGCTCCGAGCCTTCAGACCCGCCTGCATCGTTCTCTTCTGGAAGTTCATCAGGCGTGATGCTGCTGCCTGGAATGGAATATTTCTCGGAAGCCCAATTGCCCAGGTCGATCAGACGGCACCGTGCACTGCAAAAAGGCATTTCGGGATCCTCGAAGGAGACCTCCTTTCTGCAAATCGGGCAGCGCGTGGTTCTATCCGACATGATGCCAGCCCTAGCGTACAGGGATCGCTCCAACGTGCGGAGCGGAACGGGGCTGAACTTGCAGAATGGGAAACGGATTAGCGCCGTTCTCTCGGTGACTGGCAAAGGAGGATTCCGCGGAATCGACGAGCGCGCCCACCAGGTCGTAGTCGTGCGCTGCGGTCACGCGGAGCTGACGCATTTCACCGGGACGCGGAGCCTCTTCATCGGGCCCAAAATCATTGACGTAGCAGAGCCCGTCTATTTCTGGCGCCTGGGTGGAAAGCCGAGCTTCCCAAAGCAGTTCGGTTTCTTTGGACGGCCCTTCTATCAACACTTGATATTCGCGGCCGATCAAGCGCCGATTGCGACGGCGAGAGATCCGGCGCTGCAGAGCCATCAAGGAGCGCCTCCTGTTGTAGATGGTTCGCTTGTCGATTTTCCCTTCAAGATGAAAGCTCGCACTCGTCTCCTGATCGCTGTAAGCGAAAACGCCAAGACGATCGAACTGAGCCGCTTCGACGAATTGGCAAAGCTCATCAAACTCCTGGCTCGTTTCGCCGGGAAAGCCCACAATCATGCTGGTGCGGATTGCGACACCAGGGATTGTCGCGCGAATCCGTTCGAGAAGCTTCAGAAAAATGTCTCCATTCGCTCCGCGCTTCATGCGTTTGAGCACGCCAGCGCTGGCGTGCTGCAGGGGAATATCGAAATATTTTACGAGCGAGTCGTGCTGGGCGATTGTCTCGAGCAAAGCCTGGTTGACTTTGTTCGGATAGACGTAAAGCACGCGGATCCATTTGGCGAATTCAGTAGGAACTGCCGCAAGTCTGGCGAGCAGGCCGGCCAGACCATCCTTAAGCCCGAGGTCTTCTCCGTAACAGGTCGTGTCCTGCCCGATCAGGTTGATCTCGCGAACGCCCGAAGCAAACATGCGCCTGGCTTCATTTACGACACTTTCCGGACGACGGCTTCGAAACTGACCGCGGAATTGCGGAATGATGCAGAACGAGCACGGGTGGTCGCAGCCTTCCGCGATTTTGATATACGCGGAATGGCGCGGGGTCGTAAAGACGCGAGCCGTGAGATCGTGATACAGGTACGGCTCCGGTAACTGATCTTTGGGTGTGAGCCCTTCGCAGAGAGCGGTTATCTTTTGAAGTTCATTCGTGCCGAGGATGGCATCCACTTCCGGCAGCTGTTTGCGAATATCATCCCGATAACGTTCCACGAGACAACCCGCGACGACAAGCCGCTGCGCGCTGCCAGTTTTCTTGTACTCGGCCATTTCGAGGATGGTATCGATCGATTCCTGCTTCGCCGGATCGATGAAGCTGCAGGTGTTGACCACAATGACGTCAGCCTCGGCTGCGTTTGGGGTCAACTCATGGCCATCCGTGACCAACTGCCCCATCATGACCTCGCTATCGACGAGGTTTTTCGGGCAGCCGAGACTTACAAATCCTATCTTCAAAAGAGTTTAAATTCCTGGCGGGATCCACCTCAAGGATAGCAGCCGACACCACCCCAAGCCTGCCGAGGAAGATGCCCTCGACAAGCTGGAGCGACGCGCGTGTCATTAAATAGTTGCGGAGGCGTCCGCCAAGTGCCGTTTGTTGAAGGCGCGAAGCCGGAAGCCGAAACCGATCAGCAGCACGCCGAACAGTGCAGCATAGGCAGCTATCCAGATTACGATCGCCAGAGCGCCCGCACCGGGTACGGCGACAACGAACAGACCGAAGATCAGCGAGGCAATGCCGGAGAGCAGCAAAAGCCATTCCCCGCCCATAGCGCGCCACATCCGGACGGCGGCTACGACCTCAAATACTCCTGTGAGGATCGCCCAGAAACCAATCAGGAGAACCAGGACAAGCGCAGTTATATGGGGCCAGATCAAAGTCAAAACGCTCGCGATGATACCCAAAATTCCTTCGATTAATAGTGGCCAATGGTTCTTCACGCCGGTTCGGGCAGCGGCGAAAATATTGAGAACACCATCCAGCAGGGCATAGAAGCCAAACATCACGACGAGGGCAAAGATGGTGATGCCCGGCATCAGAAAAGCCACCAGGGCAAAAATCAGGGCAACGACGCCACGTAAAACCAGCGCGAGCCAGTTGCGTGCAAGTGCATGCAGCATGAGAAGATCCTTTCTTGGGGCGGGACTCTTGATTTTAGACGAAGCGCATCGAGCCGGTTCCGAGACGGCTGTCGGCCGGGAGATGACCTCAGGGACGCTGGTTGGATCTGCCTTACTTCTCGTCACCCGATCCGTGAGGATTAATCGCTAAATCTTCGGCGATAGATTCACCGTAAGCCGACAATTCCGACAGCAGACCTTCGTCGCTGAGATCGAGCGGGCGCGAGTTCTCCCAGTCCGACTTTATGACCTGCTGAAGACGATCTATTACGTGCCGGTCATCCGCTTCTATCGCCAGTTCCCTCCGGCTGTCGAAGCTGCCCGGCGCAAGGTTAATCGAACCGACGATGGCGCGCTCCCCATCCGCCAAAAGCATTTTAGCGTGCAGTTTAAGGCCTTTC
Source organism: Terriglobia bacterium (assembly GCA_963757345.1). Lineage (GTDB taxonomy): Bacteria > Acidobacteriota > Terriglobia > Bryobacterales > Bryobacteraceae > Bog-105. Next base: position 199,005 of record CAVWRP010000022.1, read on the forward strand.
AATCGATGGACTTTGGCGCCGACGTCCTCGAGAATTCTGAGGCCGCCCACGCCTTCTATGAGCTTGTCCTTCTTCGGCTTGTGAGGTGGAGGGGCCATGATGTGGAGATGGACGCCGCGCCGCGCGGCTCGCACCAGATGCTCCAAAATCGTCTGGTCCTGAAATCTTTCATTTTGCAGCCAGATCGTGTGTTTGGCCCCGTCGATCAACTTGCCTAGCCGCTGCCGCCCGTTTCCCACGCACCAGATCAAATGCGAATGATCTCCAGGCGTGAACTCCATTCTCGCCCAATCGGCCTCAAAGCACTCGATGATCTCCCCGACCTCATGCTTGTGAGTCGTCAGGATCGCATAGTCGCGAGTCTCGGTTAAATTTTTCGTCTGCCAGTTCAGGGACATGACGAGCGCCAGCCGATCGTCTACCACCATCGACTTCTCATGCGTCAGATCGAACGCGGGGTTCGTGTCGAGAACGTTCACGCCGCCGTCTCGAAGGAACTTCCGCGAGTCGCTGTTTTCGCTCTCACCGCTGCGCCGCGTGGGGTTCAACAGAACACGGACCTTCACCCCCCGCCTCTGCGCTGCAACTACAGCCTGGAGCATGGCCGGATCGGAAAACACGAACATTTTGATCCGAAGCGATTGCGTGGCTTCCGAAACGGCAGAAATCAGGCCTTGAGCAGAATCATCGGGCAGAACCAGTAAGGAGCGGGACACGCTACATTATTTTCCGATGCGAGCTTTTGCAGTTACGTGTTCTGAGACTGGAACTGCGTGCGATAGAGTTCGGCGTATATTCCGTCGCGCTCCATCAATTGGTCGTGGGTGCCGGAATCTGCCACCACTCCTCCTGAAATTACGATAATCTGATCCGCATTACGGATCGTGCTCAGGCGGTGAGCGATCATGATCACGGTCCTGCCTTTCATCAACCTCTCCAGGGCTTCGATTACGAGCCGTTCTGTTTCGCTGTCGAGAGCCGCGGTCGGCTCATCCAGCAGTAAAATCGGACTATCACGCAGCATCACGCGTGCGATGCCGATACGTTGGCGCTGGCCGCCTGACAGAGTCGATCCGCGTTCGCCAACGACAGTGTCGTAACCAAGCGGCATCTCTTGTATAAAATCGTTCGCATTTGCAAGCTTCGCCGCCGCTATGATTTCGTCCTTGGTAGCGCTCGGCCGGCCAAACGCAAGATTTTCGAGGATGGTTCCGCGGAACAGAACGGTATCCTGCAGAACGTAGCCTATCTGTTCGCGCAGTGTTTTCAGTTTGTAGTCCCCGACACTGTTGCCGTCTACTCGCACCGTGCCTGACAGCACATCGTAGAACCGGGGGATGAGGCTCAAAATCGTCGACTTACCACCGCCGGTAGGTCCGACGATTCCTACAAACTGTCCTGGCTTGATCTGGAAATCGACATCGGTGAGTATGGGGATCTTTGGATCATATCCGAAGGAAACGTGCTCAAACTGGATCTCGCCTAATAGCGTTTCGGGCTCCTTCCCGTCGGGAGGGTCCACGATGGCGGAACTGGTCTCGAGCAGGCCACGCACCCGCTCGGCGCCCACGGCCGTCTGTGCAATCGCGTTGGTAGTTGTCGCCAGATCCTTGACGGGTTTGAAAAACTGCGCCAGATATGCCAGGTAGACCGTGAACGAGCCGATCGTCATTTTACCGGCAACGATCAAGGCGGCACCCCGCCACAATACGAGCGCCGTGCAGGCTGCAACCGTAATTGTAACCGCGGGCGAGAGCAGTGCCTTTACTCTGCGAGCCTTCAACGCCGCACTTACAGTCGCGTCGCTCACGATTTTCAGCATCTCCACCTCGGCCTCCTCCTGGCCGAAAGCTTGAACTACCTGCATGCTCTCCAAGCCCTGTTGCACAACCGCCACAATTTCGCTTTGCTGCCTGCGAACCTCGTGCGTCGCTTTCTTGACGGCCTTTTTGAAGCGCGAGACGAAGAGCAGTAGGAACGGGGTGACAGCTATTGCGAGAAGGGTAAAATCCCAGTTCAACCAAAGCATCAGCCCCAGCATGCAGACGATTGTCAGCAGGTCGACCAGAATGTCGAGCGTAGACGAGGAAGCAAATCCCTGAATGGTCTGTATGTCGGTGGTGATCGTACTGAGAATCGTACCGGTGGCGTGCGTGTTGTAGTAGCTAAGCGAGAGACGCTGGAGATGATCGTAGGCACGCATCCGCAGGTCGTGCGCGACCCACTGACCTACGCTTTCGGTGTAGTAATTGTCAATGTAAGTGGCCAGAGCTCCGATGGTTGCCACGAGTACCAGGCCAAGTGCCGCCAGTGCGGCTACATGCATCCGGTTGCCATGCTCCAGGCTCGAACTCAGGTTATGCAGCCACGGCGCCACCTTGTGCGTTCCCACCACACTGTCGAGGATGACCTTCAGTGGCCAGGGAGCAGCCAGACTCATGGCGGTCTCGACCAGCATTGCCAGAAAGATAACGACTAATGTCAGTCGATAAGGCCGGATCAGGCTGTAGACAAAGGTAGTGATGGGCCAACTCCGTTCCTACGAAGTTTTGCACATGAGCGAGGGCAGTGGGGGCGGCCGAGCTCCGCGTTCTCCGCGTCAGACTGATCCGTTGAGCCGGGAGCGTCAGCGGTATTAGCCCTTCAATCAACAGAAGTTTTAAAGCGAGCCCAAATTATCGGAAATGTGCGGGCTCGCTTCTAGATCAGAACGATAACCTGAGCGCGAACTGTACCAGACGCGGAAGGTTTTGTTGTGTGGATATAACACCTGCCGAAGAGGAGCCGATGGACTGCCCAGGATAACCAAATTGCACGCGGTTGAAGATGTTAAAAAACTCCGCGCGGAACTGGAGCCTTGCTCGATCACCCGGCGCTATGGGGAAGTTCTTGAAAGCGGAAAAGTCCCACTGTGCAATACCCGTGGAGCGGAGGTTGGGATCTGTGCGGCTTTCATCGCCGAAGGTAAACTCCGCCGGTTGAACGAAGCAGCTGGTGTTAAACCAGTCGCTCAGGCGGGACGTTGCCGAACCGGATGTAGAGGCATCGCACCCAGGAACTACGTTTGGACGCTGGCTACCCGACCCCGGGGAGTTGACATTGCCTGAGTTCATGGTCAGATGAAGCGGGAAACCGCTTTGAATGGTTGTCACGCCTTGTACGCCCCACCCGCCCAAGGCTGCATTTACAAAGGCGTTGGAGTTCGCAAGGTACTTGCGGCCATGGCCTACCGGTATATCGAGCACATAACTGACCACCAAACGGTCGGGCGTGTCAAAGGAGGCAAGCGACTTTTCCGCCTTAAGGTTGTTCCAATTCTGTACTCCGCCAGCCCCGCCTGCCTCGAGCCAGCTGGTAATGGTGTCCGTATCGCTGATAAGCTTCGCATGAGTGTAGGCGACGAGAATCGAATTGCCTCCCGAGAACCGTTTCTCGGCTTTCACCTGAAGGGACTCGTAAGTAGAATTTCCGATTGCTTCACCCGCGTAAGTTACGCCGTTGTATTCAGGGAAAGGCCGAAGCAATTGGCTTCTGGTAACAGTGGACGCCGCAAGTGACGAACCGGGAGTAGTGATCAGGCCAAAGAACGGATTCGGCACGCTATCCAGCAGGGAACTGCCCATAGACAAATATTGGTCGGGCAGCTGATTGATTTGCGGCGAATCGATAGGAAGATGGGTTCCCTTCGCACCACCGTATGCTACATCGATCAGAAAGCCGTTGCCCAGCTGCTGCTGGATATCGGCATTCCACTGCTGCGCGTAACCGTACGGGTTGCTGAGCAGGTTCTCACCAATGCCGTTTCCCAGCGCCAGGCTCGCGTAGCTCGGAGCGCGGCCCGGAGGCTGTAGAATTCCCCCAGGGAATGGATTGGCGATAGTATAGGCTCCGTTGCCGGTTACCGCCCCGCTGGTATTGCAACCCGCGGGGTAGCAAGACGGGACGCCTGCGGAGATCGATTCCAGAACGGGAGTGCTGATATTGTTGATCGGATCGTTGTTCGGACTGGTATCCCACGCTACGTCATTCGGCAACCAGAACAAGCCGTAACCGGCATGAAAAACTGTTTTTTGGCTGATCTGATAGGCGAGACCGGTACGCGGTGCGAACTGCATCCAATTCGGCGCGATGGCGCTCCGATAGTTGTTGCCGCCGGAGGTCACCAGGTTGACATTGCCTGGAACCGAGACTCCGTCAGCCAGCAAGACTGAATTAGGTTGTGTCGGACTGAACCAGGAAATTCGATCGAAGCGCTCTGTCCAGGGGCCGGAATGCTCCCACCTGACGCCAAGATTCAAAGTCAACTTTGGGCTCACATGCCAATCGTCATTGACGAAGACTGCCGGGTATAGTTGCTGGGCCGCTACAAGAGCCGGGCTGATGGCCTGGCCTCCCGATGGATATCCGAGCAGGAATGTAGCCAGGCCGAGACCGCTTCCGGCCACGTTGAAGCCGTTCGCCGCTGTCAGATCAGGGTTGAAGTTGAAAATGCCGGTAGGCACGTTTGTCTGCGCGTAATTGTGCGTCAAACGCAAAAATTCAGCCCCGAACTTAAATGTGTGGTTGCCGCTGATCTTTGTGATTGTCCCGGCTGCGCGGTAGTTGTCGTTCCGATCGATGATCACGCTTCCCGCGCCCTGGCTTCCGAAAGTGCCGTTGGTGTCGAACCCGTTGATTACCGGAACCGGAAGGTCGCGGAATACCGCCTGATCGTTCAAGGATGCGGGCATGCCTAATTGAGTGACGTCATAGCCAAGCGTCGAAGGCGTTCGATCGTAATTGAAGCGCTGATAACTCAACCGCACTTCCATGATGGTCGTGGGCGAGAAGGAGTAAGTGTCGCTTAGAACGAAGTTGTTGGTATTGAAGATCTCGGTGCAGCGGTCCTGGCAAACGCCATTCTGGAACGGGTCGTTCGGCAGGTTTAAGTTGCCCCAGTACGTGTAACGGGCAGAGAGATGCTGCTTCTCCGAAATATTCTGATCAATCCGGGCGACAGTCTCGTTGTTGTTGCCTCCCTGACTCGCATTCGATACCCAATTGTTGACTCCGTTTGCCTGCCCGGGTGCGTTGGGCGAAGGATAAAGATTCAACATCTTCACGGATGTCGGGTTGATCCTTGTCGAGGGGATCACGTTGCCCGGGAATTGCAGACGACTTCCAGGCGTCTCACCGGGATTACAAACGCGCGGATACCCAGAACCAGCGACGTTGCAGGTAGTGAGGGGATCATAGATATTGACACCCTGCGATGCAGCCAACCCGGATAGATCGCCCGAACGCTCCGCTGCATTAGGAACTGTCTCAGTGTAGGACTGTCCTTGCCGCAGACGAAAGCCTTCGTAGTCCACAAAGAAGAATGTCTTGTTTTTCCCGTTGTAAATCTTTGGGATTATGACTGGTCCGCCGACGTTAAAGCCGAATTGATTCTGTGTGAAGGCGCCACGCGGCGTGCCGTTCGAATTACTGAAAAAGTTATTAGCGTTCAGATCCTTATTCCGGAGATATTCCCAGAGCGTTCCATGTAATTCATTGCTGCCGGACTTAGTCGCAAAGTTTACGACACCTCCCGCGAACCGCCCATACTCGGGCGATAAGTTGTTGGTCGCTACTTTAAATTCCTGCAAGGAATCTTGTGTTGGAATCAAAGCTGTAATGTTGGCGTAACTTCCGTTCACGGGTGAACCGTCAAGCCATACCATGCTCTGGTTGGCCATACCGCCGCCGATCTGATAGTTGCCCCATGCAAATGGATTTTGACCATTCGGATTCGACATCGAGCCGCCCTGCGGAACTACCGAAGGCACAAGCGCAACCAGGTTCAGGGGGTTGCGGCCATTAAGCGGCAGTTCGACAGTTTTACGCTCGTCGATCACCTGTCCGAGGGAAGAAGATTCGGGCGTGAGCAAAGGAGTTTGCGCCGTCACTTCTACTGTTTGGTTGACAGCGCCGACTTCGAGCGCAAGGTCGATTTTACTTGTTGTTTCTGTTTGCACAACAACGGGCGATCGAACTACCCGTTTGAAGCCGGTCTTCTCGACACTCACAGAGTATGAGGCCGGTACCAGGTTCACAAATTGATAAAGGCCGTCGGAGTTTGTTATCGAGGTTCGTTTCTCGTTTGTGCCGAGATTGGTAAGAGTTACTTCGGTGCTGGCAACGGCTGCTCCAGATGTATCGGTGACGTTACCGGTAATGGAGCCAAAGGTTGTCTGGGCCTGGAGATAGGGAACAAAGAGCAGCGCTGCCGCCGCTGTGAAGGTTCCCAAAAGACACATACGTAGTGGTCTTCTGAACATGAAATCCCCCTGATGAACAGCAGTGTACCAAGCTTCAACGTAAATAAAGCGGACATTTTGTAGCTAATCCATTAACATTACGGCGTAACTAGCGCATTAAGAGTAGGGATAAATTACAGCGTCCTGCGCGCGGCGCTTCGCATCCGTACTGAGATGGGGTCACGGCGGGTGCGCTTATCCTGAAACGGTGACGCGCCATCTCTCTTGGCTCTTTATTTTGTCGGCCGCGCTTCCATTTGAGGCACCGTGCCAGGTGCGACGTATTGTCTCCTCGCAGGAGGAAGCGACCAGTCGCGTTTTCGAACATCTGCGCGCGAGCCCGCCGGAGCTACGCGCATTTCTGGTCGCCATGCCGAAGGGTGCGGACCTGCATACTCACCTGGTGGGTGCGGTCTATGCCGAGTCTTTCATAAGAGCGGCGGCTGAAGACGGAATGTGCGTGGACAACACCACTTGCACCATTCTTCCCCGTGGCACTGCTTGCGAGGGGAGGCTGCTACCGGCTGCCAAGGCGCTCAAAGATCAAGCCCTTTACGATTCTTTGATTGACGCATTCTCGATGCGTGGGTTCGTTTCTTCATCCGGCATCACGGGACACGACCATTTCTTCTCAACTTTCAGTCGCTTTCAAAATCTCGATACTCCCAGACATCTGGGCGCGTGGGTAGACGAACTCGCGAGCAGGGCCGGCGAACAGAACGAACAGTACCTGGAAATCATGCACACTCCCGATTTCGCCCTAGCGGCGCAACTCGGGCGTGCCAACGGCTGGAGCGGCAACCTGGCTGAAACTCGCGAGGCCCTTCTTGCCAAGGGGTTGCGGCAGAATGTGGAAACCGACCGGCGCGAACTCGATTCCGCAGAGGCGTCGCGCAGCCAGCTCGAAGCGTGCTCTACAGCGAACAGGTCACCGGCATGTAAGGTCACGGTGCGCTATCTTTTCCAGGTATTGCGAGGATTCCCACCGGAGCAGGTCTTTGCACAGACGCTTTTAGGCTTCGAACTGGCATCGGTCGATGCGCGTGTTGTGGGCATCAATTTCGTCATGCCGGAAGACTGGTACGTGCCGATGGCCGAATATCACCGGCAAATGAAAATGCTCGACTACCTGCACTCGGTCTATCCCCGAGTGCACATCAGCCTGCATGCCGGCGAATTGGCTCAGGGGCTGGTAGCGCCCGAGGGCCTCACATTTCATATCCGCGAGGCCGTGGAACTGGGACATGCCGAGCGCATCGGGCACGGAGTAGACGTGATGTACGAGCGTGACTCGAGTCAGTTGCTCAGAGAAATGGCGGCGCGTCATGTGATGGTCGAGATCAACCTGACGAGCAACGATCTCATTCTCGGGATCCGGGGCAAGGGGCATCCTCTGCCGCTCTACCGGAAGAGGAACGTGCCCGTTGCCTTGTCTACCGATGATGAAGGAGTCTCGCGGATCGATCTTACTCACGAGTATCAGAAAGCGGCGGAAGAGTTCGGGCTGAGTTACCGGGATTTGAAGGACATGGCGCGTGCAAGCATTCACTACTCTTTTTTGCCCGACGCCATCAAAGCGCCACAAGAATCGGAGCTCGAGAGCAGATTGCGCGCCTTTGAGGCTACGGTTAGCGGTTCAGCTTCTCGGTGATCCTAACGGGGCTCGACAACTGGAAGCTAAGGTGGGACTCGCTCGGCAGGGTGGCAGCCTTGCCGCGCGTGGCGAGAACCACTCCTGTTCCCGCGGCGCCTCCGGCGCCTGCTCCGATAGCTGCTCCTTTGCCACCTCCGCCCAGCGCACCAATCAAGGCTCCCAGAGCGGCCCCGCCGGCGATCTTGGCCGTGTCCGAGCCTGTGCTGGCCTGGCCAAGTTTTTCGACCGAATTGGTCTCCACTGTGATGCGTTGTCCGTCGGTCGTATTGATTTCGGTGAGCGCCACCCTCAGTTCGGAGACGCCGTGCGTGCGTCCGGCTTTGTCGGCTGTGACCACGCGTCCCAGAACCTTCGAGCCGCGGTCCGCAATAATGAAGCCATCGCGGATTAACGGTTCAGCAAGCGTCCCGCGGAAAGTATCGCCGGCGTAGTTGTTATCGCTGGACAAGGGTTCGCCGAGCCGGACTACCAGATTAGTGCCTGCCGGGATTTCTACCTCGTGGGGTTGAGGAATCGGAGCTGGATCCGAAGCCGAAGGCTGAGGCGTGTCGGATGTGACCTGCGGAGGGAGCGCTTCACGGCTAACAGGCGGGTAACCGGGCGTCGTAACATCAGAAACCGGCATAACCTGCTGGGCCGCCGAAGTCGGTTTATTTTCCACCACCTGAACTGGAACACGAACCGGTGCATAGCTGCTTGTTCTCGTCCTCGCCGGATTCTTCAGCTTCGTCGACGCAAACGGGGCGGGCGCAGTCTGCGGAGGCGGTTCAGAGGTTGCAGGTGCTGGTTGAGAAGTGGCGGGTACAGGTGCCGCTTGGGCCGTAGGATCGGGATTCGTGGGCAATCGTTCGACTTGGGCAGTCGTAACCGGCTGCGATTTGTCCTGAACCCGAACATAAACTAATGCCCCGGCGAGCGCCAAGGCCAATCCAGCTACAAATGCAGCGGCTATTTTCAGAACGCTCGGACTCATCGCGCTGCTCCCCACTATGTCAAACGTGGGAGAGCGGCAAAACGTTGCGCTCCCGGACGTTAAAATAAGGAAACCTGTGGGGCCAGAGGGCCGACCACTGTACCTAATTACATGTCAGATCAGCTTGTCAGTAACTATCCATCAGAATTTCAGATAGGACATGTGGTTATACGTCCGGCAACCGTGCTCGCGCCTATGGCAGGTGTCACTGACACGGTGTTTCGCCGGCTGATTCGAAACCAGGGCGGCTGCGGGCTGCTGATGACAGAGTTTACAAGCTCTCATGGGGTGGTCAGTACACGGAAGGCGAAGAAGCCAAACCGCAATTTCCGCTACCTGTATTTTGAACCCGAAGAGCATCCGATCACCTGCCAGTTGTTCGGCTCGGACCCCGACGTGATGGCCGAAGCAGCCAAAGTGTGTGAAGAGCGCGGCTTCGATATCGTCGACATTAACTTCGGCTGTCCGGTCAATAAGGTCGTAAAGTGCAACGGAGGCTCCGGCCTTTTGCGCGATTTACCCCTGGTCGAGACGATTCTTCGCAAGGTCCGGTCGGCGATTTCCATTCCCTTGACCTGCAAGTTCCGCACCGGATGGAACGACCACGAGTTAGTGAATGTGCGTATGGCGAAGATTGCCGAGGACTGCGGGCTTGCGGCAATCGCGCTGCATCCGCGTACCCGGGAACAAGGTTACAGCGGCCGTGCCGACTGGTCACGCATCGCGGAAGTCAAGGCAGCAGTGCGAATTCCGGTCATTGGGAACGGCGATATTGTCACGCCCGAAAACGCCGTTCGAATGCGACGCGAGACAGGATGCGACGCTGTCATGATCGGCCGCACCGCTTCCTACAATCCATGGTTCTTCGCACAATTCGAGCAATATCTCAGTACGGGGGCCTACCGCACTCCTGCGGATCCTGAACGCTACGAGATGATGAAGACTTACTATCGGATGCTTGAAGATCACGGTGAAGCCGACGCCGTCGGAAGAATGAAGCAATTCGCAACATATTTCACGCATGGAGTGCGTAACGGCGCAAGGCTGCGGACCGAAATCTATCGGGCCGCCTCGGTATCGCAAATTCTCGAACACGTCGACTGCTTTTTCGCAAGTGAACTGAAGGAGCTGGAAGTCGCTTGAAGCAGGTCCGACTGATCACGGACGGCGCCTGCAAAGGAAATCCGGGACGAGGTGGATGGGCTTTCATTTTGCGCTATGGCGAGTTCCACAAGGAAGCTTACGGCTGCAGTCCGCATACAACTAACAACCGCATGGAGCTAGCCGCTGCCATCGAGGGTTTGCGTCGTTTGAAAGAGCGCTGTGCGGTAGAAGTCGTGACTGATTCCGAGTATGTCAAGAAAGGCATTACCCAGTGGATACACGGCTGGAAGCGGAATAATTGGCGCAAGTCCGACAAGACGCCGGTAAATAACCAGGACCTTTGGACAACACTCGACGAGCTTGTGAGTTCCCACGAAACTCAATGGAAGTGGACCAAGGGCCACGCGCTGAACGAAGATAACAATCGCTGCGACGAGCTGGCGAGCCAAGCGGCGCAAGAGCAGATTTCGAGCGAACCGAAACACGGACTCGACCGGTACGCCTTAATACATGCGGAAAGCCGAGCCTGAGCACCATCGCATCTGCCTGTTCGGCGGAACCTTCGATCCCATACACTGCGCCCATTTGCGGATCGCTGAGGAAGCGGCAAGACACTTCACGCTGGACAGAATGTTATTCATTCCGGCTGGAAGTCCTCCCCATAAAACGGCTGCGGGCCTAACGCCTTACGAAGACCGTTTTCGCATGGTCGAGATTGCCTGCGAGTCTTACCCGTACTTTGAAGCTTCGCGACTTGAAGAGGGTGAAGGCTTGAGCTACACCATCGATACAGTCGACCGATTCCGTGCCACCAACGGGGGTGGAGCACAGCTGTTTTTCCTGATCGGCGCGGACGCCTTCGACGAAATTGAGACCTGGAAAGGCTGGCGACAGCTGATTGAGCTAATCGAGTTCATCGTGGTAACACGTCCCGGGCAAGTCTATCGGGTCCCGGAAGGCGCCACCGTCCATGCTCTAAACGGTCTCGAACTGGACGTGTCGAGCTCTTCCATCAGGAATGAACTTGCCGCCGGAGACCCAACACCGGAATTACCAGCAGGGGTGCGCGCCTTTATTGAGGCCCGAGGCCTATACGGATTCGGAAGTAAGGCTAGCGTACTGCAGTAACAGGATACGGCCGCGCTCCTCAGCGAGCCGATGTTGCAACACAGTATTGATCAAACGCTTCGGTGAGCAGCTTCGCAATTTGCGGAGCAGTACTTCCTTCGATCTGGTACCGATGAAGCGCAAAGATCGGTTTGCCATCGCGGAATAGCGCCATGGAAGGCGACGACGGCGGGACACCAGGCAGTAATTCTCGAACCCGATCCACGGCTTCCGTGTCGGCTCCCGCAAATACGGTGGCTACCTGATCTGGCCGGTTCGGATGTTGCAACGCAATACCGACCGCCGGGCGAGCCTTGCCTGCGGCACAGCCGCAAACGGAATTCGTAATCATCAGGACGGTGCCGCTCGAAGGGCTCAACAGTTGATCGACTTCCGCACGGCTGCGCGTTTCCTTTACGCCATACTGCGTGAGGTCCTGGCGCATCATTCCAATTAGTTGTTCGGGATAGGGCATTTTATTTATGTTAAGAGCCTGCTCTTCCATTTTGCACTTTCGGAGTCGCAAGATAGCCCACGATTGTGTCTTTTCGCACCTGATTGACCACAATTTCGTCCGGCTGGTGCGCTTTGGACGTGTAAAACTGGATGGGCTCGTTTATGTTACGGTCTTTCTTTTCAACGGTTTTGTCGTCGGCGGTGATGGCAATCGTGAATTTGTTGTGTTTTACGTCAACTTTTTTCAGCAAAACTATTACGTCGCCCACCCGAGTCGCCTGTTTAGAGCGCGTAATGGTGAATTCCGCGTAGTTGCGCTCGCCCAATTCCCGCAATGCCTGGAGTTCTTTGCCGTTGGTGGCGATCAAGCTCGTGTGATTATCGAGTTCGCCAGTCGCACGCTTGAGGGTTGCAACCGTCTGTTGGAGCTGCGTCTTCGTGTTACCTAAATCAGTGGAAACATTGCCGATTTGGGTAGTTGCAGTATCCGCGGTCTGCTTCACCTGAGTAATGGCCTGCTGTTGAGCAGCCTGTTCCTGTGCGACCTTTTCCTGCAAACTCTGCACCTTTTGCTCCGCATCGACCTTGGCCTGACCGACCGCCTGTTCAGCCGCGCGACGTTGAGCGGCTAATCGCGCCTGCAACTGGTCTACGCTGCGTCGAGACCGCTGGACTTCCTCATTTGAATCGACGCGCATTTTCTCCATGGCGCCAGTGAACTCTGCCGATAGCTTCGCGGATTCATTGCGGTTGTCGGTTTTTACTCGTTCGAGTTGAACGAACAGATATATGTTGGCTGCGGCCAGCAGCGCGAGAACGCCTGCCACCAAGGGCGTTTTCCAATCGAATTTTGAAGGCGGAGGAATGATGTAGGTAGGCTGCTGAGGTGCACTCATCTTGATCTATCCATTATGTTTCAATCCGAAGCAGAAATCTTCTCACGATTCGGGGACGCAAACGGGAGTAGTTCCTGCCGCGGAATCCCAGGTTCGAAGCAGTGTCTGCAGCGAGCTTCGTACGAATCGACGGCTCCGACGAAAATAAGTTCCTCCGATTCCACTAGCCGTTGCGTGTGTTTGGCCGGCGCTCCGCAGCGAATGCAGATCGCGAGCATCTTAGTTATAGATTCGGCAAGCGCAAGCAAATCAGGCATCGGCGGGAAGGGCCGACCCATGTAATCCGTGTCAAGCCCTGCAATGATTACCTGTACGCCCGAGTCCGCCAGCTGCGTGGCTATTTGAACGAGCGGTTCGCCGAAAAAGTGCGCTTCGTCCACGCCAACTACCTGGGTTTCAGAATCCAGCCGATCGATGATCTCCTCCCCGGATTCAATGCACTCGGACGGCATCCGAAGGTTGCAGTGGGTCACGATTTCAGAGTGTGAATAGCGTTTATCGATCCTGGGTTTAAAGACCTGGACGCCTCTGCGGGCAATCATACATCGCTTGAGGCGCCGGATAAGTTCCTCGGTTTTCCCGGAAAACATAGGGCCGCAGATGGCCTCGATCCAGCCAGAATGGGGAAGGATAATGTCCAATGCGTTACTATAATCGCGCAGGTTGGAACGAGACAAGGACCTGCGGGTACGGGAAGGTTTGTTTCGCCACCGACTAATAGAACCAGAAGAGCTGGATCACGCCACCCCGGAGGAGGCCCGACCGAATCTGGCCGACCTGGTGCGGATCAACCGCAGGTTCGGAGGGCATTCGGTCTTGCGAAATGTCTTGAAGCAGGCCACTCCTGCATCGAACGCCAGGTTTCTCGATATCGGCGCAGCCTCGGGTGATACGGCGCGTGTCATCCAGCAGATGTATCCCGCGGCGCGGATCACGAGCCTGGATTGCAATGCGACAAATCTGGAGCAGGCTCCGCCGCCAAAGCTTCTCGGCGATGCTTTTGCTTTGCCCTTTGAACGACGAAGCTTCGATTACGTGGTGTGTTCACTTTTCCTGCATCATTTCTCGAATGACCACGTTGTAGACCTGCTAGCGAACTTTTACGCCGTTGCGTGCCAGGGTCTGATCGTTTGCGATCTGGAGCGGCATATTCTTCCCTACCTTTTTCTGCCCGCAACGAAACCCATGCTGGGTTGGCACCGTATCACGGTACAAGATGGCTTGAAATCGGTACGCGCGGCGTTTCGAGCGAACGAATTGAAGGAACTTGCGCAGCGGGCGGGCATCGCCGACTCACGGGTGCGTGTTTTTCGGCCGGCGTTTCGACTGGGTTTACTGGCGCTCAGATGACGCCGGTGGATACTCGGAGGAAATACCCACCGGCCTGCGTGCGGCCCGAAGGCCGACGCTTGTCTTGCGCCAAGCTTATCATAGAATGGGCAATAGAAACGAAACCACCGTTTCAGTACCCCCAACCCCTTTAGCTTCTTTAGTTTCTGGTTGATTCGCCAGCGGGGACAGACGCACCGGGGACCTTCCAGGAGGTCTCCCGCGGCAAGCCTATCACCAGCCAATAAGAGAGAACACCGACCAGTAGAATCGCGCAGGCGATCGCGAAAGCAATTACGAAAGATTGAGTCGCTTGCAGGGCGTAGCCACTAATGATCTGTCCGGCAACCCCGGAGAGGTTTCCGAAGCCGTTCTGAGCACCTGTCCATTTTCCGGCAGCGTGCGGCCCAGCCAGCAGCTGAGTAAGCGCCCAGTGGTTAGAAGACCACGCCCCCATGGACACCGACGCGAACAAAAGGAGCCCGTTTGCGAGCGAAGGGTCGGAAACCATGACCGCCGGAAGCATAGTGGCACAACAACCGAGCAGCCCAAGACAAACGAACCTTTGACGTACGCGACCGGCGTTCCCGATTCGGCGAATGATCATGTCGGCCAGGCAACCGAAAAGCAAAGAAGACACCGCCTGGGTCCAGAAGGGAAGGGAACCAAACACGGCGAGGCGGTCGTGCGTATAGTGGCGTTGCGTCTCAAAGTAGTACGGCAGCCAATTTAGAAAAACGAACCAGGTGTAGTTCCCACAGAAAAGGCCAATAGCCGTTCCCCAGAAGACTCGATGACTGGCTATCTCCTGGAAGCTCGGAATGACGGGCGGCTCGGAAGACGCGGCATGAGTCCGGCTGGGGAGCTTTGCTGCCACCGCCGTCCATGGTATGAGCCAGAGCAGACTGGCACCTCCCATGATGAGAAACATGCCCCGCCACGACCACCACTGGATCATTTTTACGCCGAGCAAGACACCTATCGCGGGTCCGAGCTTCGAACCTGCGTCAATAAGGGCGTTGGTGGTGCCGCGCAGTCCTTCAGGAAAACTGATGACTATGATCTTCGAATAAGCAGGGTAAGCGATAGACTCACTGATTCCGAGCAGGAAGCGAAGAACAAGGACGGCGACGAACGAATTCGCGAGTCCGGTAAAGCCTGTCGCAGCGGACCAGAGAAGAAAGCCGACGGCGAAGGCCCAGTTCACGTTCCAGCGATCGATAACCTTCGCGGCGACCAGTTGGCCAAACGCGTAAGTAAGCGAGAACGCGGCGAGCAAATAGCCTAACTGTCGCGGAACGAGGTGAAGCTCGCCCGAAAGGCTCTTGGCGGCAACGCCCAAGCTCCCGCGATCAGCGTAGTTGATACAGACCGAGATTACCAGGAGCGCGAGCGCGAACCAATGTAACGTTCGCGGTTCGCGCAGCGCGCGTTCCATTCGTGGTCACTGTATCAAAGCCGCTTAATGACAGATCAGATCAGGCCGAACAGCGATGTCCTCGCCGCTTCGAGGAACAGCCATGCTCAATGAAGATAGAAGAGGCTGAGCCGCGGGATCCGGGCTTGCTCGAGTATTGCTGTATCGAGATACCGGCGTTCAAGCATAACCAGCTGTTCCGCGGTCATCTTCCCGCGATATGGCTTCAATTCGCGGTCCAAGGCTTCACGCATTGCGTACAGCTCCTGATCCGTTTGGAAAGTTCTCAGCCCGGCTACGGTCTTTTCCTCGAGAACCGTGAGGCGACGCTCGAGTTCCTCGAGGTTTTTGAGGTAGTGTTCGGCGTGTTCGGCGAGGGCATCGAGGGCAGAGGCAATTTCGGAAAAAAAACTCTGGGGTTGCTTGCGCAACGCAAGCGCAGCCGAGCGGAGATGCGATGCCAGATCATTTGCGGTAAAAGGAGGTTCGGCCTCCTTTGCGACACCCTCGCGGCTGAGCGGTGTCCGCTGAGCTGCTTCCATAACAGCCTGCGTGCAATATGCCAACGAGTTCACCAGACGGCGTTTCTGTTTGCGACTTCGCCATTTCTCGAACGCTTCGTCAATACCAAGAAGCACAGCTTCGAGCGGCACGCCTGCACTCTTCCAGTTCTCAATCAGCGCCCAATCCAGCGGCGACATCAGAAACAGGCCGCTGCCGCGCGCGCGCTGAAAGTGCTCCTCGATTTCCGTGAAGTAATTAAAGTAATTGACGGGCCAATCGGACTCGGGATCCGCAGCCTCTGGTATTTCACTCAAATCGCCGAGCCTTCCAAATCTTTACGAATGCCTCCTGAAGAGATGCGGCTTGTTTGACCGTTGTCCGACCGCAGGAGCAGAAAGCCTTGTTGGTCAAGACCTGCAGTCGTGCCCCGGAGGCCGCTTTCTTCAACGATCACACGCCGGTCTATCACATAAGTGGAAGCCGCGGTAAAGGCTCGGAGAATCGCATTGGGACCTTTAGTCGCGAGTAAGTCGGAGAACAAATCCAGCGATTCGAGCAACTCAACCAGCAGCGTCTCACGGCTCTGTTGGCGGCCGCTCGAGAGCAGGAGCGAAGTAGCAGGCGTGCGGAGACCTGCCGGAAAATCCGTGTTGTTGACATTGATTCCTATGCCGGCGACTACATAATCGTTTACAAGCTGAGGAAGAATCCCGGCGACCTTCCGTTCGCGAATCAGAATGTCATTGGGCCAGCGAAGATCGCAAGTCAGGTGCGTCGCCTTCTCGATGGCCTCTGCAGCGGCAAGTCCCACAAGGAGACTCGCGACAGGCAACTGGGAGGGAGCCAGCGGCAGACGCAGAAGAATCGAACAATAGATGCCGACCTCAGCCTCGGAGACCCAGGAACGGCCTCGGCGCCCCAATCCGCTGGTCTGTTCCTCAGCGACAACAACCGTTCCGTGTCCCGCACCCGACTCCGCGAGACGCGTGGCTTCTGTCATGGTCGAGCCGACGGTCTCGAAATAATGAAAGCCGTTGGCGGGGCGAAGCCGGCGAATAGACTCCAGATCGAGCGGCATCTCAGGCAGACAGCAGTTCCAGACGAAAGCTGATGTCAACGGCGGTGGCGGAATGGGTGATGGAACCGCAGGAGATGAAATCGGGGCCGGCTTCGGCATAGCTTCGGATATTTTGCAAAGTAATGTTGCCCGAAAGCTCGGTAGTCGCACGACCATCAATGTAGGTGATCCACTCACGCGCTTCCTGTGGCGTCAAATTATCGAGCAACAGGTGACGCGCACGGCACTTGATTGCTTCGTCGAGTTCGGCCCTGGTGCGGACCTCGATCTCAACAGGACCTTCAAAGCTTCTCGTTTTGGCTAATGCCTGGCGAACACCGCCCGCCGCCGTGATGTGATTGTTCTTAATGAGAACGGCATCGTAAAGGCCGCGGCGGTGGTTGGTTCCTCCGCCCGCAGCAACGGCGGATTTCTCGAGTAAACGCAGGCCGGGAGTGGTTTTACGAGTATCGAGGACTTTCGTGCGGCCGCCGTTCACTGCCTGGACGTATTGCTGCGCCAGAGTTGCTATTCCGCTCAGCCGTTGAAGAAAATTAAGAGCTACGCGCTCACAAGAGAGAAGAGTGCGTGCCGAACCCGAAACATCAGCGAACACATCAGCTTTTCTGATTTGTGAGCCGCTGGGCTTTAATATCCTCGCTTCGGCTCGCCCGACCTTGCCGTAAATAACCGGAAGGAGTTCGACGCCAGCGAGCACAAAATCCTGCTTAGCGATGAAGCTTCCGCGAGCTTCCCGATCGGCTGAAACGGTAAGTTCGGAAGTTATGTCCCCGGTACCGATATCCTCGGCTAATGCGCGCTCTACAGCAGACAGTACTTCAGCCTGCGATACATCAAACATCGACTACTCTGAGCCTTCCAAAAGGCGATTGTTCTTTTCGAGCTGCTGCTGGTAATTTGTCAGCTTGGCGCGCAACGAAGCGACAACCTTTTCCGGCGCCTTCTTGAGAAATGCTTCGTCGGCGAGCTGGCGCTCGCAATTCTTGATTGCCTCGATCAAACCGGCGTTCTCTTTCGTGATTCTGGCCCGAGCGTCAGTGGAGAGGAGGGCGTGAATTTGAAGTCTGTAGTGTGTGCCGTTGGTCGAGCTCTCGTGACGCTGCTGGAGCCTTAGCCTGGCGAGCGTGGCCATCGCCTCAATGTCCTGGTCACGGAAGGCATTCCCGCGCATATGCAGCGTTGCGTCGAGCATTGTTTTGGGGTCAAGCTTATTGTCTGCGCGCGCATCACGGGCTGCCTTTACGACTTCCTGAAGAATATTGAATTGGGAAATTTCTGCGGCTTCCGAGGAGAGCGGGCCGGCCGCCGGATAGCGAGCTAATGAAATCGATCTCGGCTGCGCGGCATTAAGCTCCGAGCCGTGAATGAGCCGTTGCCACAGCTCTTCGGTGATAAATGGCATGAATGGATGGAGGAGGCGCAGAGCGGCTTCGTAAACGGTGAGCGTGGTTTCCCAATGTTCGTCCAGACCGGAGTTTTCACGAAATCGCAGTTTCTTAACTTCGAGATACCAATCGCAAAACTCGTGCCAGACGAAATCCCAGAGCGTTTGAGCCGCTTCGTGATAGCGGTGGATTTCGAGCGCGCGCGTAACACTGCTGGTGGCACGGTTTAAACGATCGAGAATCCAAACGTCTTCTAAAGCGGTGGCAACGGGGTTGCCGGACGATGGGATCCAGCCTGAGACGGCAGAACGCTCCATATTCATGAAAAGCCAGCGGGAGGCGTTCCATAGCTTATTAGCAAACGCCTGCCCGGCAGCCATACGGTCTTCTTTAAGTGCGATGTCCGCGCCCGCCGCGGCGGAGATAAGCAGCGCGATTCTGCAGGCATCCGTGCCGTAGCGCTCCATGATTACAAGCGGGTCAATGACATTTCCGCGAGTCTTGGACATTTTCTGCTTGTCCGCGTCTCGCACGAGCCCGTGTATGTGGACTTCGCGGAACGGTATCTCACCAGTCATCTCGATGCCGAGCATGACCATGCGCGAGAGCCAGAAGAAGAGGATGTCGAAACCGGTTATCAGTAGAGACGTCGGATAGAAGGCGCGCAAATCCGCAGTTTCATCGGGCCAGCCCAAGGTCGAGAACGGCCATAAGCCGGAGCTGAACCAGGTATCGAGGACGTCCCGATCCTGTTCGAGTTCGGTCGAGTGGCAGTGTGGACAGGTCGGTGGAGTTTCGCGCGCGACCGTAATTTTCGAACAATTCCAGCAGTGCCACGCGGGTATGCGATGACCCCACCAAAGCTGCCGGGAAATGCACCAGTCGCGGATGTTTTCCATCCATTGGAAAAACAGCCCTTCGCGATCATCCGGAACGAAACGGATGCGACCGTCGCGCACGACTTCAATCGCCTTAGCTGCCAGCGGCTTCATTTTCATGAACCACTGAGTGGAAACAAGCGGCTCGATGATCGTCTTGCTGCGATCACATTTGCCGAGGCTGACCGTATATGGCTCGGTTTTTACAAGTTCGCCCGATTCCTCCAGCGAAGTTAGGATGCGCTTGCGAGCCTCAAAGCGATCCAGCCCGGCGTAAGGACCCGCGGCGTCGGTCATACGGGCGTCTTCCCCGATTACCTTAATAAAAGGTAGGTGGTGCCGCTTGCCCACTTCAAAATCGTTCGGATCGTGCGCCGGTGTGACCTTCACGACTCCAGTGCCGAATTCCGGATCGACCATTGTATCGGCGATGACGGGAATCGCACGGCCGATGATCGGTAGGGTAACCATCTTGCCTAGTAGATGTTGATAGCGCTTGTCGTCGGGATGAACTGCCAGGGCGGTATCCCCAAGCATTGTTTCGGGACGGGTCGTCGCAACAGTAAGAAAGCCGGCTGACTCGAAAAGAGGATAACGGATGTGCCAGAGGTGGCCTTCGACCGATTCGTGGATGGTCTCAAGATCTGAAATCGCGGTCTGGCATTGCGGGCACCAGTTGACCATGTACTCGCCGCGATAAATGAGATGCCTCTCCCATAAACGAACAAAGGTTTCACGAACTGCGCGTGAGAGGCCGGCGTCCATGGTGAACCGCTCTCGAGACCAGTCGACGCTAGCGCCTTCCCGGCGGATCTGGTGGTTGATGCGGCCGCCGTACTCCTCTTTCCATTGCCAGACGCGGCGCTCAAATTCTTCGCGACCAAGCTGCTGGCGAGTAACACCTTCGGACGCGAGTTGGCGCTCCACAATCATTTGCGTTGCGATGCCCGCATGATCCGTACCGGGAAGCCAGAGGGTAACTTCGCCCTTCATTCGATGCCACCGTACGGCCACATCCATCATGGCGTGCTCAAACATGTGACCGATGTGGAGAGAGCCGGTGACGTTCGGCGGGGGAATTACGATGCTGAAGACCTTACCGTTCTGCGCGGCAGCCGCGTCTGCATGGCAGATGCCGGATTCAATCCACCACTGAGCCCAATGCGGCTCGAAGCGCTGGGGCTCATAGACCTTCTCAAGTTGCATGGGAAATTTCAGCGTAACACCTGAAAATAGCTCGGAAGACGGTGCGAACGCAGCCTTAGCGGGGCCGATGCCGGTGTGTTTAAATAAGGAAGGCCGCCTTGTAATGGCCTCGAAACAGGCTTGCGACGCAATGCGGAGCGCGATGCTCCTCAGTAGCTCAACGGTAGAGCATTCGGCTGTTAACCGAAGGGTTGTAGGTTCGAATCCTACCTGAGGAGCCAAATAAATCAATAGCTTGGCAGCTCAAAGTTGCTCAGTCCATCAATTCATCGCGGTGACTTGTGTGAAAACTTGTGGGGTACTCTCCGAGTTTGGTGCCAGTTCTTCTGGTTTGGACTTTCTCTCGATTGCGGGTATTTTTGCCGACAGCGCCTCAACTGCCCGCCGTTTGGTCTCGGTTCGAATGTGTGAGTAGTGCTTGAGCATGTCGCGGGAGACGTGTCCGGCCATGTCCCGAATCACCTCATCGCCAGCGCCACTTTCGGCGAGATCCGTCACGAAGGTGTGCCGCGTGTCATGGAAGCGGCCTTCAACTTTGGACTTTGCTCGAACATTCCGCCAAGCTGTTTTCAGCGAGGTTTGAGGTCGTGTTGGATCGCTGGGTCTGGGCTTGCCGAACGGAAATACATACCAGTTGGGCTGGGCGACTCCAAAGCGATTGGTGTACCATTTCGCATACTCAACCGCTGCAGCAAATAGGTCCCCGTTCATTGGAATGGTGCGCCCAGTTCCGGCATCAGTCTTGCTCTCGCCCACCGTCACGATGCGGCTCTCTAAATTCAGTCGGCTCCACTGAACGGTCCGAATCTCCTTATCGCGCATACCGGCGTGCAACGCGAGCATGGTGGCCATATGAATGGCTTTGGACCGCGGGGCGGCTTTGGCTGCCGCGACAAGAGCTTGCTTTTCATCACCCGAGAAGGCTTTGCCTATCGCCTTATTCGCTTTCAGCTTCAACTTCTTTTGTTGACGCAGAAGCGCGCGCAATGCCCCAGCTTGGGCTATCGGAAGCAGTCTCAAGAGGAATCCAACCTCTTCATTAATGGTTTTCGGGGCAGCATCCTCTTTCAACCGGTCTGTCTGATACTTGATGACGGTTCTGTCCGTGACGTCGACCGCTATGAGCCCACCCAATAATCGACGCAAATGGCTTGTTGCATATTCTGCGAACCGAGCAGATTTCGGCTGACGCACCTCGTAGTCCTTTAGGAACGCTTGCGCGAGTTCGCGTATGCCTCGGATTCGTTCGTCGCGGAGATCCGATATTCCGTTAAATCCTTCCTCGAGCTCGCGCCGGCGCCGCTTCTCAGCTTCCTTCGCCACTGTCTTCGATTTCGTTTTCGCGGATTCCTTGATGCGCCTACCAGCAAAGAAAAAATCGTAATACCAGATCTTCGACTGCTTCAATTCGCCGGTCTTCTTGTCTTTGTACTGCGGCCGGTACAAGCCCATCTTTACTTCCCCTCTCGCTTTCTCGCGATGATGCCTTTCTTGGTACTCCCCTTGGGTCTCCCGCCCTTCTTGCCGTTTTCCCGCGCAATGGCCTGCAGGCGCTCGAGACCGAAACGCTCCAGTCTGGCGCTGTAACTTCTCCTTCCC
Source organism: Terriglobia bacterium (assembly GCA_963757345.1). Taxonomy (GTDB): domain Bacteria; phylum Acidobacteriota; class Terriglobia; order Bryobacterales; family Bryobacteraceae; genus Bog-105. The sequence goes on from CAVWRP010000022.1 coordinate 220,869, forward strand.
AGTAAACTCGCGGCCTTCGAGGTTGCCGTTCTCTTCGCCATAACATTATCCTAAACGTTTGGGTTATTTTTTGCAAGTGAAAGTCATCGATCCGTGCACCGAAAGTCGAATGGCGTGCCTCTTGTGCTTCGTTTGTCCCGGATCGTGAGCACGGATTTTCTTTCGATTTACATGCGCCAAATGAAAGAAATCGTGAAGCGGTCGCAATACTTTCAAAGCGGAAACGCTGAGGGTTGGTTCCAGCGGTAATCCAGGCTGGCGAGGCAAGGTCTCGATATTTTTTAACGCCGTGGTTCGATGTCGATTACCTGAATATCCTGTCCCGGAATTCTATCCCTTGTGGTTGCCGGCAGGACTATCGTGATCAAACCGGCGGGTGCCACATTCAAGCCGCCATTCGCCATGGCCTGCAATTTCAAACTCTGTCTAGCTTCGCGAATGAAGGCGGCTCGAGCGCGAGTGTCCGGCGGGAGCTCTGCAACAGTTCCATCGGGTTTCTCGATTCGGATCGGTTGTTTGCTGCTCTCGAGACCTGCCAACGACTCCAGCCAGAGATACTCGATCCGGCGTAGCAGCTCTTCTCTACTGCCGGATTCTAGAACTGCCTCAGGGTTCCGTGTTACTGCCGGCGCCGCCGCTGTCAAGGGCATCACCGGTCCGACTGTAGCCACGTTCGCCAGTGGCTTCGAAGAGATATGTTCCCGGTTTAGGTGTTGTCGATGTCTATGCAACGCGGCCTTGCTACACCCGCAGCGTGAAGCGATCGTCGTCAGCGAAACCCCGGCCGTTCTTAGAGCTGAATCGACCGCGTCCCGTAGATTCCTTTCAAGCCGACAAACAGTGCAACGGGTCATTTGATATTCCTTCACGGATCTTCCTCAGATTCTCAAGCTTCCGCCGCCCCTCCAATCGCGCGAGCGTCGCTGCCTGCGCGAAACGGCCGTGCCGGAATGCTGCGGCCGCAATTTTTGCTTTCCCTGCTTGGCTCTTTGGCCCCGTACTCCAGCCGCCATGCAGCTTGCACCGACTAAGTTTGCCCGAATGAGGATTACGTTGTTTAGGTCGTTGACACAAGCTCCCACTACGGGTCTTCGCAAGGCACCGCGGCGCTTTCGAAGGATCTCCGCGGCGACCAGTAAAAACCCTCTTGCCGACAGAAGCCGAAACGGTTTCTGGAACACGTTCCATGAGCTTTTATCCTCCGTTTCACTCATATGTTTCGCTTCGAAAGCCGAAACGGGACAAGTGCCGCACCCTTCCAATTGGCCATCTACATACATGGTCTTACGGATCTCGCATCTAATCCAGTGCTTTATTGAGGGGCTTTACGAGTCCTGGCGGCAGTTTTCTCAGGCGATCTTCTGAACTCGAGAGAGTTTTTTAGAACCGCATTGCCAGAATTCGTTAAGCCCCTCAAAACAGCTTTCGGGGTTTCTAGATGTAGGCTCCAGAAACCATCGTAGACAGTCCCTGTAAAACAGACCTATCGATTTTTCCAAATTCGTCGCGAAGTCTACTTCTGTGTGAAGGTGAAATGCCTGATGGAGTGCCAACTCGAACTTGTGTCTTTTATCCCAAAGGGTTTTAGGCCTAGTAGGATAATAGTGTTCCCATTCGGCGTCCATATCCGCAATGACCTCTGTCAGGTGAAGTTCAATCTTCTCGTAGCTTTGAGCGGTGCTTGCACAAAGCGCGTCTTCCAGATCCGGTCTTTTATAAAGCAACTGCGTTGCGATGATACTAGGATCTCGTGAGCCCTCGACACCTACATGAAGCAGTTCGAAAGCGGCAATCTTGAGTTCTGACATCAGCTCACATTGGGAACAATCCTTTAGATCTCTGGTCATGAAAGGCTTCCGCTCAAGCTCGTCCCTCCACTTATCACCGACCAGGAATCCGAGACTGAATCCATCTTGGAATAATGAGTGGGCCAAAGTCATAACGTCCTCATCTGTTCGAGTTTGACTAAAGCTTTCGGCGCACGGCTTTCTGACCATCTCAAACGCCGCCCAATACCCAGAAGACCGCTCTAGCCAGTCCCAAAGGCGATGAACGCGACTCTTGCGTTGCCAGTAGTGGCCGACCAGTCGTATCAAGCGATCCAGAAGCTCCGGACCAAGCTGTTCCTCGAAGAATTTGTCGAAAGTGTCATCCTCTTGCTGGCCGCCCGGCTTCACGGCGTCCTCCCGCTCTGCGGGCGTTTTAATTGTCCACTGCTCCGTTGTTGACATGAAACATTCTCCTTTCCGATACGTTCACGGCGGAACGCTGATTGGCTCGACAGAAACAAGTCCGCCAATGTTCTTGCGTAGTAAGGTCATCAATGCAGCCGAGGCTACGCCCATCAGGGAGACTCGGCTGAACTTGAAGTGAAGCTGTCACCGCAATTGAGCTCTTCATCAAGGCTCTGCGGCCCGTGGAAAGCAATCCCTGACGGAGGTCTACCGACTTGGGACCATTCAATAACAATCGATGACTTGCAGTTGGGACAACTGTGTACCTGCTCGTCCGAGACTCGTAACTCTATTTGCTTCGCGCACCGCCAGCATCTCAGCGCGTAGACTTCGAGCCTTCTGGTTCGCTGGAGCGCTTTGCTCATACAGTCTCCTCGTCTTCATCACCTTCATCCAAGTTCCGAATGTCCATTCGTTTTGATGGCGACTGAATTCTATGAGAATGCGTTGCTTTCCAGAACGCTTTCGCGCACTCGGACGGAATGCCTCGCTGACAGGCCTGCTCGAGCAAATCGGTTTCAGAATAGGCTGGAATGTCCGCAAGATTCTCGAAGAAGCTACGCTGAAAGGTCGTAGCGGTGTCTTGCATTTCCGGGGCGAAATGCGAGGAGCCTCGTGCTTCCGCAAAGATGCGATCACACTGCTCGGCCATCCACGAGTGCCAACTCTTGCCACAATCCGGTCCGGCACTGACGGAGACGGTGGTAACCGTTCCGGTACCAGCTTCGTCCACGATTGCATTCGCAATCGATCTAGAGTCGGCGACAATGGCGACAAAACCAAAATCGTTGTTCTCTTTGTCGCCGTTGTCGTCGGTTTTGTAAATACTCGAAGCCGGATCTGGCCGCACGTGGAGAATCTCACGCCAAGTCTTCATCTCGTTTCCACTGGGGGTTGATTTCGATTAACTCCGATGGACGTCCACCGGTTCTGACCGATCCTGTGCGAACGTAAAAATGGTTAACTAAGACCTGTAATGGTGCGTCCATGTCTGCGACCTGATCGAATTGCCTGTGTAGCGCACGGAAGCAATCCCGTCTTGTGACGGTGTCTCCCTCCTGCTTGCGCAGCCAGCGAAGGATGAGCTTCGCGAGCGATACGTTTGGGTCTTCTGCCACAAGATTGAATGCCGCAATAGCGTGCGGAATCAGAGCCGCGCAGAGCGCTGTGGCGCGTTCAATGTCGGCGTATTCAATCCTTTCTGGCACACACACCGACGGAAGTTGGTCGTCGACGACGCTGAACATACCCGCAATACGCAGCGCGGCACCAGGCAGTTTGCTTCCCCAATCGTGCAGTCTATCCAGCGAGCACCCTTCGGCCATTAAACTTTCGATGTGCCTTTGGAAATCTTTCCATTCCCGGCGAGCCCGCTCGTTCAGTCGTAGCCGCACAGGGCGTTCAGGCTGCCAATGGAGCAGCCGGGCTATAACGGTCCGATAACGAAGGTTGACGCCGTCGGGAATACTGATAGTTGAATGGTCTCGATGACCAATTGGGGATTCAGGCACCGCCCAGAGAAACCGTGCTAGCAACCCACGATCCCGCATAAAGGGCTTGTCTTTCAGGCCCTGAATGACGCCAGGCTGCGGGGCGATGCACATCGTCAGATAGGCACGTGGAATAAATGTGTTTCGGCATCGCCTATTAATGTTGACCCGGCCGCCAGTATGTCCCTTCAGGAAGACGTCAAGGTTCGGCTGCGAACTGTACCGACCAGCCATAATGTCGAACATTCCGCCCTCGTCGGAGATGATCGCCATGCGGCCACCGTTTTCTTGCATCAACTCTTCAAGAGCTTCCGGCGTTGCGTCTGATGTCGTTAGGGTGATCCTGTGCGGCTCGTCGGGGAGCTCCGCCTCCAGATCGGCGATATGCCGCCTCTGCTCCTCTAAGGTCTCGGGCGAATTCACCGACAGAGTTTTGCGGAGTTTTTCGATAGTGGCGAGCTTGCTCCTACGGTCGCTGACGAGCCGTCTGAACTCCGGCTCCAAGCGTGCCCGCTCGGAGTCCTCGTGCTCATCAATTGGTGCCCGAATCGCATCAATTGCCGCCGTCTTGCGATTGCCGGATTCAAGCAAGGGGCACACCCAGATATGGGCAGGCTCGATATAGCCAAACTCTGCCTCGACCTCGACTTTGCCCGCTACCGCGGTTGAGGTTGCGCCAATTACCGCGAGGATGGGCAAATCGATCGGGGTTTCGGTGTGCTTGGACAGTGCTCGCGCGTATTCTCCCAACGCGCCGGGCAGGACGTCTGCGCTTATCGGGTCCGGCATCTTGGCTGTGAGCGGGATAGGCTTCAGCCAGTCACTGGCGCTGGACTCAGCACGAGGTGGCGCGCCCGTGGCCTCCTCGCGAATGCCAAGCCATGTGAGGGCCTTGTCAATCACCGCACGGTTGATCAGTTCCTTTAGCCTCGGGATTCCGACGATTCTTCCATTCGCTCGGAACTTTTCAAAAGTTGCTTTTGTCTCGCTTTGACAGGCGGTCCTGTCGGCAGATTGACCCCAAAGGATGCGGTAAATGGCAAGGTTGAAGTTCAAAGCATCTTCTTCCGGCCAGCCGCTACGGGCGAGTGCTCCAGCTAGTGCGATAAATGCTTCATTCCTGGTGCCATCCCGTGCAAAGTAGCGACCAATGAGAGCAGCGGCTGCTAGACGCGTTGCAGCCTGCTTGAGAGTTTCGGCGTCGACGTTTTGCGGAATTCGCGTCGCCCCAGAAGAGAATTCGATCATCTCACCTGTCGGATGCGTCGAGCCCGGGAGCACCGTCTGATGACCAACAGCGCTACGGATCTCGAGGATCGTTGCCTTCTCCTCTTCCTCGTCCCTCAGTGGGTCGGTGAACTTCCGATAGCTCAGGCTGCCGTCTACTCGGTAAAACCGATGACTATCAAGTGCAGAGCGGCGTCCAAAGCGAAAACCAGTTTCCGGCAGCAAGATATCGGCGACAACCCTTGCTTCCGCACAATCCAGGTCAATATCGCTCAGCCCATTGATCCCCAAGAGGCCGCCGACGTTTGCCGGCTTGTTGTTGAAGTACTTGGGTGCCGTTTCCGCTGTGATCCGAAGTTGTGGCCAGCCTTTAAGAATTGGTTTTTTCTGCCGGAATGGGACTGGAATAGGCGACAGTCCCATCCGGCAATATTCAATAGCTAGGTCGAGCGGTCGCTGCATTACTGCTCACCTCCAGCGAACAATGCAGCGAGTCCCTTTAACGCGAGCCGCTGAGACCCGCTGTGCTGTATTCCGTTGCGTTGGGTTCCACTCGGTAGCAACGAATTGTCGAGACCACCCGCTTCCTGCGTTGGGTTCCATCTGTTCGGGCATAAAGTTATCGCGCCTCCAGGCCTGGTTGAATCCTGCTGCACTCGATCAGGCGGTTGACCGAATCCCGGGTATAGCGAACGCTAGCACCAAGCTTTATCCACTCGGGTGGGCGCCGAAATAGCCGCCGGCGTCGGATGGTCGCGACCGAGACATTGAGAAGTCTGGCGACCTCGTGTTCATTCAGGAGTGTTTCTGACGCGATGTTTTCTTTTGACATGGAATCCTCTCCACGTAGCTCAGGTGCTACGGTGTCTTAAGGATCGAGCACCCTGCACAGGCGGGCGCAATGCCGGGAAATGTGGGGGAAAGCAGGGAAGTGCAGGGAAACTTACTTGAGGTGGGGCTTTGTTACCGTTAGCACGCGGGTGAATGCCTTGTTCGCAGCCTTATTGGGCTTCCTGCCTTTCCGTTCATGCCAATACGACTGCCAGCGGTCAAACTCCGTGCGGTCCTTATAGCCAGCGGCTTTCCAAATGTCGGTCTTTGAAATCCGTTTACTCTTAGCTTCTAGGACTTCGTCGATGTATGCATCTACCATGGCCCGGCGATCGTTAGTTTCGGACTGCGTGACCACTTCGCCTTCGAGGTCGTCGTTCACCTGCGGTTCCACTGATGACGTCCCCGGGGACAACATCATTTGGATCACGCTAGCAGTCGCAGGCGTAGATTCAGGTGAGTAGTCCAGAATCAGCATCTCCCGCGCGTAACCGTTCATAAGCCGGCGGATCTTCCACTTGGCATCGTCCCAGTGAGTGGAGTGTGCTTGTAATCTACGTGCTGTAGTTGACTCTTTAAGTTCGTCGCACAGCGTAGTGACGTGTTCATGGACTTGCCAACTTTGGAAGAAGCAGGCGATCGCCGACGTTGGAAGGACGCGATGCACCCGCCTGAGCGCAAGGTCGAAATCGCACAAAGCTCGAAAGATAACCTCCGGTGCGGAAGAGGCAAGCCTCCCTTCAAAATGATGACCTTGGAGGTTCCAAACGATCTCCACAAGTGATTCAATAGACCAATCTCCGGCCAAATAGCAGAACGGCCACGCTGTTTGGCCCCGCAATGTGAGTACCGCATCAAAGACCATCTCGTCGGTCGTAGTTCCACCTTCCACCAGTCGTAGTTCCACCTTCCACCAAAGGTACGATGTCCTCGGCTCGCAGCCATTCGCATAGAGGTGGTCCTGAGAAATCTGGGCCGGAACAAGCAGCCAGCGCAACGACAGGCAACGGATCTTCGAGGTATTTGCGACCTCCATTCGTTCGCAACCAGGATCTGGCCGCCTCTTCGCTGCCAAATAACTCCACGGGACGGTCAATTTCCAACAGTGGGCATGCCGCCCATTGCGACACGAAAACCGTGTTCGGGTTTTCTCCGTTCGGTGCGATGGCGCCCCCGTCCCTAACCCCCGCCAATAAAAATTTGGGCCGCCATGGCGACGGGGTGCCTTTCGCCCGGGTAATTACGCCGGACTGGCGGCCATCCACGAGTTTAGAAAATACACGGCCGAATCGAAAGAAGCCTTCTTAGCCAATAGGTTTCGATAGAATCGATCCACTCTGAACCGATGACGAAGAACATTGTTGCTCTGCTGGTTTGTACCTGCCTGCAGGCGCAAACGCACCACCACGGACCGCAGGAAGGTTCGAGTGTCGACCTGGAGAAGCTGCCCGCCCCGCAGCGCATCAAAGGGATCGGCAGCGCCCATATTGCGATCACGACGAAGTCCGCCGAAACGCAGCAATGGTTCGATCAGGGTATTGCTCTGCTCCACTGTTTCTGGGATTACGAGGCGCTGCGTGCATTTGCCCAGGCCACGCGCCTCGATCCCAACTGCGCCATGTGTCACTGGGGCTTGTACCGCGCAATGAATTTACGCGGCGGCGACCCGGAGCAAGCGAAGAAGGAGCTTGCGAAAGCCAAAGAGCTTTCCACCAATGCTACCGATCACGAGCAGCGTTACATCCGCGCCTATGCCGAATCGGAGGGAAAGCAGGACGATGAAGGCGAGAGAATATTCGCAAAAGAAATGGAAGCGCTCATCACGCACTATCCGGACGATCTCGAAGCGAAATTGATGTATGCGCTTTCCAACGGCCGCGGATACACCGAGAAGGGCGACCCGCGGCCGGGAACCCTCTACGGACAGGCCATGCTGCGCGACCTGCTGCAGGACTACCCGGACAACCCGGCGGCGAACCATTACTGGATCCACGCAATGGAAGTGACCGATCACCCGGAGCGGGCACTCCAGAGCGCCGACATCCTGGGCGGCCTAGCTCCCGCGTCCGGGCACATGGTTCATATGCCGGGGCACATTTTCTATCGCGTTGGTGATTATGAGCGGGCGCGGCAGATCTTTCTACACGCATTGCGCGTGGATCAGGATTACATGGCGAAGCAGCATGTATCGCCCCACGACGATTGGAACTACGCGCATAACATTGCTTACCTGATCGCGGACTGCGCGGAGGAAGGCCGTTATGTTGAAGCACTCGAACATGCACGCTCTCTGGCCGGGCTTGCCAACGATCCCGACAACTCCGGTAATCCCTGGTTTTACGTATTGCAAATCGGCAGCGCTCCCGCGCGGTTAGCGATCCGCTTTGCTAAATGGGATGACGTAATCGCGCACCCGATGCAGTTTGGCGTTTCCGACGACAAAGTGAGTATCTGGGCGCGCGGTTACCGTGACGGCCTGGTGCAATACGCGCGAGGCATGAAGGCAGTGGACGAGAGTCGAGTCGGCGAGGCGGAGAAGGATTCCGATCTGTTGGATGCGCTGTTATGGCGCGTTTCGCAGGAGGATGTGAAAGACGCCGACAAGTCCGGACGGGACCAGGCGACAAGAATCTTGGGTACGGCGTCGCTAGAGCTTCGCGGCGATCTGGCCAGCGCTAAAGGCGACCTGGACGCGGGACGCAAATTACTTGAACGCGCGGACGAGCAAGAAAAGAAAGTCGGTTACTCGGAGCCTCCACAGTATTCACGGCCGGCATTGGAAGTCTTGGGAATGGCCTGTATCCGAGCGGGGAAGTTTGACGATGCCCGAAAGGTCTTTCAGAGGGTGCTGCAGGGGCGGCCGCGCTCGGGCTGGGCGCTTTACGGTATCGCCCTGGCCTGGGACAAGGAAGGCAAGAGAGAGGAGGCCGCGAAATCCTATCGCGATTTTCTGGATGCCTGGTCCAACGCCGATTCCGATCTGGCGCAGGTCAAAGAAGCGCACTCCTATCTCGCATCGGGCAGGGCCCAGGCTGAGAAATAGCAGTCAGCACGACAAATCGTGCGCCGCGGCGAATCAGGGCACCTTCAATACCGGAATCCGGTCCGCAACCCGCGGCAGTTCTGGAAATTCCGTCTTAGAACTATGCGGGCGTGGAAATGGCGGCGGATTAGCACATAATCGTTTGGGAATCTCGGTGCCGGTCTAGGTCTGATCTCCCAGACTCATAACCAAGTCTGCGACCTACCATTCATGAGTTCGAGCCCCAGCCTGCTTTGCACGTTTTACGATCAGGTCCATCAAGATGAGCGAGCAACTGGGCTAAGATCCGCTCGTCTTCATTGAATGTAAATGGATATCGAGATATCGACCGCCACGATTGCAAAAGGGAGGCCTTGTCGCTAGAATCAACGGCCGCGATTGCTCGTTTTGCAGGTACTGAAAATCGAGAGCAGCCGGGTAACACGGAAATTCCATAGTTTCAGGGCCGAACTGTGTCTCATACTTGAGGTCGGACCAAGCCGCCGCATATTCCATTCGGAGCCTGCACGCCAACGGTAAGAGAATACGTCGTTCAAGCTCCGTCATCGTGTTTCCTGTATTCTGGTGTCGACTCCTGCCCCCTCACAGTGCCAAGACCTCGCGGTTCACGTACCCTTTGAATTTCTCGAGGTCGGTAAACACGCGAAATCCCGCTTGGGCGGCAGCCTCCGGCGCACCGTTCTGATCATTCCCGAACACGGCGACGGGTAGGCTAAGGTTCAATTGCAAACCGTCGGGCCACGCCAGGTCTATGATCTCCTGCTGTTGGCCGACCGGATCACCCAATTGATAATTCAAGATACCGGCCGGAAGGCCTTGACCTACAACCCATTGGTTCATATCGGTGAGAGGCTTTTCGTCTTCTTCGACCTGAATGGTATGCTTTCCCGTCATTACGCCAACAGCCTTGTGCTCCGGTATCGCTCCGTTCACGAGGCTATCGAGGAACTCGTTTCCCGCCTTCGCTAGAAGAGAGCGCCTCGCAGCCAAGAAATCCTCATAGCGGTCGGCTTTCCAAAGATACGCATCCATCGGAATCCAATGTGAGGCCAGAGCTCCCGGGTTCCTCCGGAATCAGAAGCCAACTAAAGCTAGCTATCGGGTACGAGTTGTTGCCCGGTGCATCGGTGATCGAAACTCGGAAATCGCCGGGCATGGTCTTTGTTTCTGCAGCCGCGGCTGTCACGCTGGCCAAGTCCGCCATTACGAAGTTTCCTGAAGCATTCCGAACTTTGCCATAGGCGAGGTGGTTGCGGATCGCATAGCCCAGCTCTAGATACCCGATTGAAAAAGGAGCCTTCCCAATTGAGTCCGCAACTCCCTCATTTCCTTTTCCACCTGCGCCCACAGGCCAGATGACGGACGTTCCTACTCCTACGGTCAGTTTCCACTGAAGGCTTACTTTTGCGAGGTAGTCGGCCCAGATATAGCTCGTCCCACTCCCGTCGGAACGGTGCACGACCGCGATGCGCGCATCGGGGAGAGGGATGCCAGGGTTTGCTGACACCAATTGGGGGTCGTTCCACTTCGAGATGGTTCCAAGAAAGATGCCCGCAAGAACCTCTGGCGTGAAATTCAACCTTGTGGGAGATCCCGGCAGATTATAGGCGGGGACGACGGCACCAATCACCGCGGGTAAGTGAACGACTCCCGAATGGTGTTGTGCCTTGTAGGATTCCAACTCCAGTCTGGTCATCGGTCCGTCGGTGGCCCCGAAATCAACAATGCCCTCAATGGCTTGGCGTATCCCCTCGCCCGATCCGACCGCGCGATAGCTGATCTGAACATCAGGATGACTCTTTTGATATTCCCGGCACCACGTCGATGCGATCGGCGCAATGAATGTCGAACCGGAACCGGTCAAGGATATGCGGCCGTGAGCAGCAACAACACACCATAGAGCAGCAAAGATCCGCATACCCTCTCATTCGAGCGGCGTCGCACCGTTCGGTATTTCTATTATTTTGGAATAATAGGACACTGTCAACAATATTCCCATGCAAGCGTTTGGCGGTTTGGAGCAACTAGGTTGCGCTGTTTACCTTGCCAATGCCAGGAGTTGGTCAATGCCAACAGGTTCCGACGCTTTCCAAGGGAGGAGCGCGAATCGCTGCGCCAGTCGGTCCCGAAGTCTGACAATAAACGGAAGTTCTTGTAGCTGCCGTTGTCGCAACGCCGAATCGAGAAGGGTGTGAACGGCGAAGCTCTGGTTGACAACCCACGCGAACGGAGTTATGCCGGCCCGGTTCAATTCTTTCTCCAGGTGCTCGGCCTCGTGAATAGGGGTGGGCTCAGGCAGAGCGATCAAGATGACACGACAGAAAAACGGGTCACGCAATCGAGCGAGCAGACATTGGATCTCTTGTGGCAACTGTCTGGTAGAGCGGGAAACCTCACGATGGTAAGCCTCAGCGGTATCGAGTAAGAGGATCGTGTGTCCTGTTGGCGCGGTGTCGATGATGACAAATTGGCTTTCTCCGGCCGCGACTGTTTTCGCAAAAGCACGAAACACAGCAATCTCCTCTGTACACGGCGACCGAAGGTCTTCGTCGAGCAGAGCCAAACCCTGCTCGTCCAGCAGAGACGCCGACTGAGCGCGAACTTCGGAAGCATACCTTCGTGTCTCAATTTCGGGATCGATCCTGCTCACTCGCAGGCTTGAAACCTCGCCGTCCAGGGTTTGAAGCACGTGTGCGGCGGGGTCAGTGGTCGTGAGATGTACCGTATGACCTCTCGATGCCAATTCGAGCGCCACTGCAGAAGCAACCGTCGTTTTCCCTACCCCTCCTTTGCCCATCATTAAGACGACGCCCGGTCCGCCCGCTTCAATCTGATCAATAAGGTCTACCAAAGACGAATCAATATCGGGGCTTCTTTCGTGGCGACTGTCAATGCCTTTTCGATCGAGCTTCTCTTCAGTTAAGACGCAACGCAGGTTCTCGATTCCGAGCGGCGACACTGTTAGCAAAGGAATATTGATGCGCGGAATCTTTGCCAGTCGGGGTGTGATGTCGAGGAGCGCTGCTGCCCCGCGCTCCTCAAGGGCGCGCGCGAAAGGATCCGCTCTTCCCTCAGCCACAAACACCCCATTCAAAATGAGCATTTGGTTGCAGATTCCCATTCGCCTCAGTTCTGTATGCGTACGATCTGCTTCCTTTAAGGCAGATCGTTCGGGTCTGCTGACCAGTATGAATTTGGTCACTGACGCGTTCGTCAGATTTTGCAAACTGGCTTCGTAAAGGCTTCTCTGAGCTTCGAGCCGCTGTAACGGCCCAAGACAAGAAGTCCCGGTAGTATTGGCGTCAAGAAAACTCGTCCAGGCGGCTGGCAGATTCAGCAACCGCAAGGTGTGCCCAGTAGGAGCTGTATCAAATACGATGTGGTCAAAGGCTCCTGTCCTGTCCGTATCCGATAGCAGCTTCGCGAATTGGTTGAAAGCGGCGATTTCGACGGTACATGCACCAGACAGTTGTTCCTCCATGCTGGCAAGGGAGGCTTCCGGCAAGATATCGCGATACGGCCCTATAACTTCTTCGCGGTGCGCGCGAGCGGCGGCGAAAGGATCAATATTTAAGCCGAACAATCGCTCGGCTCCCTCAATCGCCAAAGGTTGACTAGATAGAGGAGTCCCTAATACTTCATCCAGGTTCGAGGCCGGATCAGTACTTACCAAAAGCACCTGTTTGCCTGCATCCGCCAACCTGACACTCGTCGCGCAAGCGAGCGAGGTTTTACCTACGCCCCCTTTGCCGGTGAAAAAGACGATCCTGGGGAGAGCCGCCAAAAACTCTTGCGTATTCATTTTCAGTTCGTGGCAATATCAGCTTGCGCTCTGGATTACCGGCAACGCAAGCCCCATTTGCGCTTTCGCCGCGTCGAGTCCAGTCAGCTCGGCAAGTTGCTTCCGGTCGGGGTAAACGCCTTGACTGGCTATTTGTCCGTTCACCAGGATCAAAGGTAAACACTCGTTTCCATTGCTCGTCAGTGCAGCTTTAACGACTGCATTCGCCGCAAACGCCTGAGGTTCCTGGGCGAGGTTGTAGCGCGTGACCGACACGCCTTGATTGGCGAGCCAGTGCAAGTCGGCAACAAAGCGCGGCAAGACTGGGTCCACGCTCGGTCCACAAACGCCGGTGGAACAACACATCGGTGGATCGAAGATCTCGATTGTCTTCATTATTTTTCCTTTCCTTCGAATAGCTCTGGCGCAAACACGCCACCTTCCAGCTCTGACGTGAAGCGAGCTTTCATCTGATCTCGGACCATTCGAAAAACAGCCAACCGTTCTTCGTCCGTGCCGTCGTGTGGCGCCGGGGGATCCTCAAACGGCCAGTGCATTCTGCTGGTTCCCGCCGGGAACACAGGACAGGTCTCTTTCGCGTTGTCACAAACCGTGATCACGTAGTCGACCGGTTTGCCAAGGAATTCATCGACTGATTTCGATCGATGGCCGGCGAGACTAATTCCGATCTCCTTCATCGCCTGGATTGCTTCCGGCCGCACAGAACTGGGCTTGGTTCCGGCGCTTGCCACTTCAAAGCGATCGCCGGCCAGGTGCCTGAACAGCCCTTCGGCCATCTGACTGCGAGCTGAGTTCCCGGTGCAGAGAATCAGCACCGACTGTTTAGACATTTATGATCTCCTGACTAGGCTGTCGCGTGCGGAGGGCGTGCGACCACGCTTGCGCGCTCATCTGAACGGGATCCCATGGACTGCTGAGCGGAGGTGTATAGCTCAGGTCGAGTTCATTTAACCCCTCGACTCTCATGGCGTGATACAGAGCGGTGGCGAGCACATCGATCCGTTTGGAGACTTCCGCCTTCCACGAGCCCACAATTTGTGCGCCAAGCAGGCGGCCTGACGAGCGATCCCCGGTAACGCGTAACCACAGCCTGCTCGCGCCTGGATAGTAAGCCTTGTGATCCCACACCTCCGTCTGAACAGTCAATGCGTCGAATCCCGCTTGCCGAGCTTCGCTATCGAGCAGCCCTGTTCGGGCGATCGCCAGATCGAAGACCTTCACGACCTGAGTTCCGACTACACCTGCAAATACCGCGTCCCCGCCAACAGCATTCTCTCCGGCGACTCGTCCCTGCTTATGCGATGTCGTTCCTAACGGCAAGTACGCGTAGGCATCTCTCACCCTATGCCATGTCTCAGTACAATCACCCGCAGCGTAGATCTCTGGAATGTTCGTTTCCATTTTGTGGGAAACACGAATTGCACCATGTGGGCCGAGTTGAATACCAGCAGTGCGAGCGAGGTCAGAATCGGGTCTTACGCCAGTGGCGACAATCACGATGCCGGCGTTTCGCTCTTCTCCTGAAGACGAGTACGCCCTGAGCTGCCCTTCGACCGATTCTACTTGCGTAATCTGAACGCCGGTCCAGAGGCGGACCCCATGGGCCAGCAATTCCTGTTCAATGAGTGCCCCGAGTTCCTGGTCGACTGTGGGCAACACAGTTCGCGGTCGGCTTGCCAGCGTGACATCGAGTCCGCGGTGCGTCAGAGCATCCGCCATCTCGACGCCGATGTAGCCTGCCCCAATGATCAGGGCCGATTTGGGGTTCTCCTTTGTCAGATAGCCCTGAATCCGGAAGCTATCTTCCATCGTGTGCAGCAGAAACACCCCGTACTCGTTGAGTCCGTCGATAGCTGGTATCACCGGGACAGCACCTGTACCGATGATCAACTGATCATATGGAAACGCTCTCGACTTCTCTTCATGTTTGGCGAGGAGGAATCCGTTTATGGCATCGATCTGAGTTGCTCTGTGGTTCCGAAGTACATCGATGCCCTCGAACTCGGTCCGGTGTGCCAGTTGCTTCCATTCGGGCGTTTCACCGCTTATATAGAACGGCAGACCGCAGATGCTGAAGTTAGGAAACGCATCCGCGAGCATGACGCTAATATGCGCCGACGGGGCTAGTTCGTGCGCTCGAAGTGCCGCGCTGATGCCGGCGTCGCTACCGCCGATAATCACCAATCGCATAGCTTTCCTTAGGCAGTCCGCACCGGAAACCAGTGGCGGGTTCGGTTGCAGGCCGCGCAGACCGACAGCATCACCGGTACTTCAACGAGGACGCCGACAACGGTTGCGAGCGCCGCACCCGAGCCGGGCCCAAAGAGCGCGATCGCGGTCGCGACCGCAAGTTCAAAGAAGTTCGATGCCCCAATCAGTGCCCCGGGAGCAGCGACGGAATGCTCTACTTTCAACCACTTCATGAGCATGTATGTGATGCCGGCGTTGAAATACACCTGTAGCGTGATCGGGACCGCGATGAGCAGCACGTGCGAGAGTCGGCCGGTAATGTTGTCGGCTTGAAAAGCAAAGATCAAAACGAGCGTCGCCAGCAGCGCTGCAATCGTGACAGGCGCAAACTTTGGCAGGAGCTGATCCTCGAACCAGGCGCGGCCACGCCGTTTCACAAGCAAGGAACGCAGCAGCGTACCCGCGACTAGCGGTACGACGATAAAGACGATCACCGAGGTGAGTAGCACCTGAAACGGCACCGTGAGGGAGGAGGCGCCATGCACAAGAAACTGAACGATGGGCACGAACAGCACAAGCATGATCAGATCGTTCACTGAGACCTGGACGAGCGTATAAGCCGGGTCGCCACTGGTGAGATGACTCCAGACGAAGACCATCGCCGTACAGGGCGCAGCAGCTAAAATGATGCAACCTGCGATGTATTGATCAGCTTCCGCCGGTGCGATGAACGATGCGAAGAGAATGCGGAAAAAAGCCCAAGCGAGCAGCGCCATAGAGAACGGCTTAATGATCCAGTTGACGAGCAGGGTAATGAGGAGTCCGGCCGGACGGCGGCCAACGTTCTTCACCGATGAGAAATCGACCTTCATCATCATGGGCGTAATCATGAGCCAAATCAGCACCGCAATTGGTGCATTGATTTGGCTGCCTTTGCCAAACTCAATGCCGCGCAAGCTAGCCGTTAAGCCCGGCAACATTTTTCCGATCAGGATCCCTGCAGCCATGCAGAGTGCCACCCACAGCGAGAGGTAACGTTCGAACGATCCGAGCCCGCCTGTAACAGGCCTTACGGGCATATCAATGGTGCTTGTCATTGCATCCACTCAGGAACAGCAGCCTGGTCCGCAACAGCCAGCTGGCTTTGTGGCGCGGATGAACGTGCCCATGAACTTATCTGCGACGACCGGAGCAATTGCATCTACGTCCACGCCCTGGCCTGCGAGGAACCCACGCGCATCTTCCACGTTATAGATCCGTGTCGGCTCGATCCCGATAGCGGCGAAGCCGGCTGTGGTGAGCTTGTCAATGTATTCGGACTCCTGCAGAGCACCAGCTACGCAACCCACCCACAGTTCCATGTTGCGGCGGATTTCTGCCGGTACTTCGCCCCGCACCACCACATCGGACACGGCAAACCGCCCGCCCGGTTTCAACACACGGAAGGCCTCGCGTAGGACCTGATCCTTGTCGCCCGACAGGTTAATCACGCAATTCGAGATGATGACGTCAACGCTGTCATCAGGAAGCGGGATGTGTTCAATTTCGCCTTTGAGAAATTCGACATTCTCAGTGCCTGCCTTACGCTGGTTCTCACGCGCGAGGGCGAGCATGTCATCCGTCATGTCGAGGCCGTAAGCCTTGCCGGTCGGCCCAACACGACGAGCTGAGAGCAGTACATCGATGCCCCCGCCCGAGCCGAGATCGAGGACGGTTTCACCCGGATTGAGTTTGGCAAGCGCGGTTGGATTGCCGCAACCGAGTGAGGCTTTTAATGCCGCTTCTGGAATTTCTTCAGTTTGCGCGTCATCGTAGAGATTGGACGTAATCGGGTCGCAAGATGCGGTTGCGGAACCGCTACAGCAGGATGTTGTCGAGCAGCAATCTGACGGCAATCCTTCTCCTGTGATGACGCGCCGGGCGGCCTCGCCATATTTCTCTTTCACATATCGCCTTGAGTTCCAATGCTTTTCTCCTTTAAATCGTCATGCTTGTTCACCGACAAACTCGAGAACCAGTCGGCGGATTTCGTCGCGTACTTGCCGAATCGCAACTCTCCGCTCCTCCGGCGATACGGTTTGCAGCGGGTCTTGCAAGGGCCATATCAAGCGTGACGCAGCGCCAGGAAAGATCGGGCACGAGCGCTCTTTCTGCCGATTACAGAGTGTGACCACATAACCAACACGCTGCCCCAGGAGGTCGTCAGTCCTCTTCGGGCGTTGGCCCGAGATATCGATACCAACTTCGTGCATCGCTTCAATAGCATCCGGGCACACCTCGGCAGCCGGTTCATAACCGGCGCTTATTGCATCAAAGCGGTCGCCCGCCAGATGCCGTAGAAATGCTTCGGCCATTTGTGTCCGGCAAGAGTTCGCGCCGCAGAGAAATAGAACTTTCGGCCTCGGCATAATGCCTCATTTGCAGAGCTGGACAATAGCGTGCGGTTCAATTGCTTTGTTGCGGGTGCAGCATTCGGCGTATAGGAAACCGAGCAACTCCTGGAGCGCGTCGGCATTGGCCGAATACCAAAGGAAAGTGCTTTCCCTGCGCACCTTCACTAGATCCTCGTTCTTCAATTTGTCAAGGTGATGTGAGAGCGTAGACGCCGGTATATCGAGTTCAGACCCTATATCACCAGCAACCATGCCGTCGGGATGGGCTGCTAGGAGGACGCGCATAATACGAAGGCGCGGCTCTGTTCCCATCGCCGAGAACATATCCGCATAGCGCACTACATCCGGTTCATTCTTTGCCTTTGCCATTCAGTCCCATTCCTCATCGTCCAAAGCGTCAAAGGAACAGAGCACGCAGCCGGCCGGAGCCTGCCTCTTGAGTTCGGTCAATACAGGATCGATCAGCGCGGAGTCCAGGATGGAAACCCGCTGAGGCTCGAGAAGGTTGGCGCTATGTTCGCAAGCATCTTGCTCTTCAATGGCAAACGCCCATTCTCGTTCCATGATTCTATAATTGCCGAAATATAGGTCGAACGTCAAGTCCATTGTGCAAAATAGGAGGGCAGGAGCTGTTGGCCGCTCATTTTTTACTGTTGTTCCTAGTCGGGCGCAATTTGTCAGATTTCACTTTGACGCATAACGCGCATGCCGTCGACGTGAAGCTGCACTGGCTCAATCAGCGCGATGCCGACTCTACGGGCTTGTGAAAGCTTTGCCTCGTGTTAGTGACGATGGTCAGAACCAGATCCGCAGTATGTAGCCCGGCCAGAATCGACTAGTCATTTTCCCCGGCAACATCCTTCTGTGGAGCTTCGACTTCCTCAGTGAGAAGGCCGCGGCGCAGTGCGCGTTCCTTCATCGCGATAAAAAAGACTGGCACGAGAATCAGCACATGAATGGTGGAGGTGATCATGCCGCCCACTATAGGGGCGGCGATCGGCTTCATCACGTCCGAGCCGATGCCGGATTCCCAGAGGATCGGCACCAGACTCGCGAGCACGGCCGTTACCGTCATCAGCTTGGGGCGCAGGCGCTGCACGGCACCGTGGATCACCGCCGCCTCCAGGTCCGCCTTGGAGATAGGTCCGCCAGCCCGGAGGCGCTCATCCAGCGCCTCATGCAGATAGACGACCATCACGACACCGGTCTCAACGGCAATGCCGAAGAGCGCGATGTAGCCGACCCAAACGGCCACGCTGAAGTTATAGCCAAGCCACCACTGCAGCAGCAGACCGCCGGTAAGCGCATAGATCGTCGGAAAGATCAGCACCAGCGCCTCAGCCACGGAATGAAAGACGAGATAGAGCAGCACGAAGATGACGAAGAAGACGACGGGAAGGATCAGCTTCAGCCGTTCCTTCGCGCGCAGCTCAAATTCGTATTCGCCGGACCATTGAAACGAATAGTTCGCGGGCAGCTTCAGCTGCTGCTCTGAAACGGCGGCTCGCTTCAGCGACGAAGCCGCCATAGTTGGTGTCCTTAAGATCGATGTAGACATATCCCGTGAGCGCGCCGTCTTCGTCGCGAATCATCGCCGGGCCGTGTGAGAAGGAAATGCGGGCCACTTGGCCGAGAGGGATCTGCGCGCCTGAGGGCGTTGCCACCAGCACGCGGCGCATCTCTTCGAGATTGCTGCGAAAATCCCGCTGGTAGCGCACATTGATCGGGTAACGTTCTCGGCCTTCGATGTTTTCGGCGATATTTTGCCCTCCGATGGCCGAGGCGACGGCGGTCTGGATGTCCTCGACTGTAAGCCCATAGCGGGCAGCTTCCGCCCGGTTCGGTTCGACATTGACATAGAAGCCCTGCGAAACGCGCTCCGCAAACACAGACCGCACCTGCGGCAGGCTGGAGAGCAGCTTCTGAATTTGGGAGGCGAGCTGCTCGATCCCATCCACATTCGGGCCTTGCACTTTAAGCCCGAGCGGCGTCTTAATGCCGGTCAGCGCCATATCGAGCCGATTTTCAACGGGCATCGTCCATGTGTTCGAAAGCCCCGGAAACTGGAGCTTCTGGTCCATTTCCTGAATCAATTTGTTGTACGTCATGCCGGGCCGCCACTGCTCGCGAGGCTTCAGCATCACCGTCGTGTCGTACATATCGAGTGGCGCGTTATCCGTCGCGCTGTCCGAGCGGCCGACCGTGCCGAAGACGCTTTCAACCTCAGGAAAGGCCCGCAGCACTCGGTCCTGTTCCTTGAGCAGCGTTTTGGCCTGCTCGATCGCGATACCCGGAAGCGCGGTAGGCATATAAAGTGACGAGCCTTCAAACAGCGCCGGCATGAACTGGCTGCCAAGGCGCAGCGCGAGCGGAAGCGTGAGAACAAGAAAGAGCAGATTCAGCGCGACGATCACCTTCCGCCAGTGCAGGCAGAATCGCAGCACCGGCAGATAGATCGCCTGCGTGATGCGTGAAAGGGGATTGCTCCGCTCCGGCCGCAGGCGGCCGCGGATCAGCAGCACCATCAGCACCGGCACGAGCGTGATGGCGAGGATTGAAGAGGAGCCGACCGCCAGCGTCTTCGTCCAGGCGAGCGGCCGGAACATGCGGCCTTCCTGCGCCTCGAGCAGGAACACCGGCAGGAACGAAACTACGATGATGAGCAGCGAGAAGAAGAGCGCAGGGCCTACCTGCTTTGCCGCATCGATAAGAATGCGCCGGCGCTCCCGTTCAGGTACGGGCTGCGCATCGCGTTCCTGGCGCTCGGAGAGCTGGCGATAGCCGTTCTCAACCATGACGATGGCGGCATCAACCAGCACGCCGATGGCGAGCGCCAGCCCGCCCAGAGACATGATGTTGGAGCTGACGCCGAAATAAAACGTCGGAATGAAGGAGATCAGCACAGCGATGGGCAGCGCCAGAATGGCGATCAACGCGGAGCGAAAGTGAAAGAGAAACACGATGATCACCAGGCTTACGATCACCGCCTCTGCCAGTAGGTCGCGCTTGAGAGTGGCAATCGAATCATTAATCAACCCGGACCGGTCATAGCCCGACATGATCTGAACGCCAGGAGGCAGCGAAGGGCCGAGTTCGCGCAGCTTGCGCTTGACACCCTCGATTACGCTAAGCGCATTCTGACCCTGGCGCATGACGATAATGCCGCCCACCGTTTCGCCCTCTCCGTTCCATTCGGCGACGCCTTCCCGAATGTCCGGCCCGAAGCCCACGGTGCCGAGATCTCGCAGCAGCACGGGCGTACCGTTGTTGCTGCCAACAGCCACCATCGCCAAATCGTCCAGCGAGCGAAGATAGCCTAGGCCGCGGATCATGTACTGTGCGCCGCTTAGATCGAGTACGCGGCCGCCGACTTCGTTGGTGCTCGCCTTAACGCGGTCGATAACAGTCCGCAGCGAAATGTTGTGTGCCAGCAGTTTATTGGGATCGAGCTGCACCTGATACTGGCGCACGAAGCCGCCGATACTGGCAACCTCCGCCACGCCCGGCACGGTTTCAAGCGCATAGCGCAGGTGCCAGTCCTGCAAGCTGCGCAGGTCCGCGAGGCTGCGGGTGTGCGTCGTATCCACGATGGCGTACTCATAGACCCAACCCGCACCCGTCGCGTCGGGACCGATTGCCGGATGCACATTCTGCGGCAGCCGGCCGCTGATCTGCTGTAGATACTCGATCACCCGCGAACGTGCCCAGTAAAGATCCGTCCCGTCCTCGAATACAACATACACGTAGGAATCGCCGAACATCGTCTGGGCGCGTACGGCCTTCACATGCGGTGCGGCGAGCAGGCTGGTGACAATGGGATAAGTGACCTGGTCTTCAATGACGTTGGGCGGCTCGCCGGCCCAGCCCGTATGCACGATCACCTGCACGTCGGAGATATCGGGCAAGGCGTCGAGCGGCACATGCCGCAGCGACCAGATACCGGCAAGCGTCAGCATGAGCACGCCGGTAAAGACCAGGAAGCGATTCCGGGCGCAGGCTTCGATGATTTGGGACAGCATCACATTTCGCCTTCCGCGCTCACGCGCATCTGCTTCGATGCAATGGCCTTTCCGTCCTTGTGCGCGGTGATCGTCACCTGCCATGAGCCGCCGGACCCAAGGACGCCGGTTCCTTCATAGAGCCCACCTCCCTTGCCGGTGAGCTTGGCCGTAGTGTTCATCGCCGCCATGCTCATTGCGGGCATCGCCGGCATGAAGAACGTCACGGTTACCTCCGCCCCGTCGATCACGCCTGCCGGCCCGGAAAGCTTCACGCGGAAGACATTGCCGCCCTTATGCGGCGTGCTCGGGGTAGTCGTGAAATCGATCGTCGCCTGCGCACTTTGCGCCGGCTGGCTCGCCGCAGTACCTCCAGCACCGGGGGGAGGCGGCGTGTAGGAACCGGCTGCCGCTTGCAGCTGGCTTTCCGAATCGATCAGGAAATTCGCTGATGTGACGATCTGCTGGCCTGCCTGAAGACCTTTAAGGATGACGAGGTCTTCGCCGGTGCGCGGTCCCAGCACCACTTCTTGGGGCTCGATGCGGCCGCTTCCGTCACTGACGAACACCAGTTGGCGCGTGCCGGACTGAAGCACGGCCGAAGCAGGGACCACCAGCTGCCGGCCGAGATGCGTCTTCAGATCGACATTGACGAACATGCCGGGCTTCAGCGTCACGCCCGGATTGGCGATTTCCAGCCTGACGCGGACGGTGCGCGTTGCCATATCCACCTGCGGCAGGATGCTTTCCACGCGGCCGTTAAAGGTGCGGCCGGGATAGGCATCAACCGTAATCTGTGCCGTATCGCTCGGCTTGAGCCTGCCGATGTCATCCTGGAAAACTTGCGCGTAAATCCAGACCCGCGAAAGATCTGCAACGGTATAAAGGCGCGTGCCCTGCTCCACGAACAGGTTGGGCAGCGCGCTGCGCTCGGTAATGTATCCCGAAACAGGAGAATCGACGACCAGATCAGGAATCAGCTTGCCCGTCTCTTTCAGCCTTGCGATGTCGCTCGGAGCGATTTCCCATTGCCGCAGGCGAATTTCCGTCGAGGCAGCCACGTCCTTTACCGCGGACGCCACACCCTCGACGGAGCTTGTCCCCAGGTGCTTTTCATCCTCCAGCGCATTCAGATAGTCCTGCTGCGTTGCAACCAGATCCGGGCTATAGATCGTAAAGAGCGGGTCGCCCTTGCGCACATACTGGTATGTCGCATTGGCGAAGACCTTTCGGATATAGCCGCGAAAGCGGACTTGCACATAAGAGATCAGGCGCTCATCGATATCGACCGTGCCGGTTGCGTGGATATCATCGCTGATCGATTTGAGTTGAACCGTGCCGATCTTCACGCCGATGCTCTGCATGCCTTCCGGCGTAAGCTGCATGGGCGCCAACGGTGCTTCCATAGTCGACGCTCCGGTTTTGCCGGCAGATCACCGGTGCCGGGATCGGGACCGGCCGCAACCGGCTGTGGGCCGCTGCTCAGACCGATTTCCTTCTTCACCGCATGTGGCCGGTAAAGAAAAAAACCGACGACTATGGCAAGAATGCACAGCCAGAAAAGAGAGGTGCGCAGGATGTATTTGTTCATCGCAGTGTCACTCCCGTAAGAGTTTCCAGATGCGCAATGGCAATTTCATGGTCGAGAAGCGCCTGTGCGCTGTCGCGTTCGAGGTTCAGCGCGTCATTGAGAGCGAGCAGGACGGGACTCAGTTCACCCTTCGCCGATTCAAACGCCGCGAGATGGGCGCGGAGCACCGACTGCGCCTGCGGAATCAAGCCATCCTTGTACTCGCTTAGCAACTCGGTTGAGCTCGTGGCAGAAACGTACTGCTTCTGTACCTCTGATAGCTGCTGTTGCAACTCCGCATCGAGCGATGCTTTCGCCTTCTGCTGCATTTCGGCGGCTTCTGCGATTTCCGCATTGACACGCCGGCGCCGCGGCAGGCTCACCCCCACGGTCAGCATGTAGTAATCGCGATAACGGCTGTCCGTTTTCTCAAACATATAGCCGACACTGAAATCCGGCTTTCCGGCCCGCTCGGCCGACTGCAATTGCGCGGCCTGTTTATCCAACGTTGCTTTTTCGCTCTGTACAGCCGGATTCTGGCCCGGGGCGAAAGAGAGCAGTTCCCGGGCGCTGTAAGCAAGGCGTGTCAGCTTCAAATCCTCAGCCACAATATCGGCGGAATCCTGGGGACGATGCAGAAGCAGCTTCAGCTGGGCTTCATATTGCGCCATCTCCGCGTGATGCATAGTGATCTCGCGCACCAGCTTCGTGTGCTCGAGTTCAGCCTTCAGCACATCGGCCTGGCTGCCCTCTCCCACGCGATACCGCGACAGTTCCGTCGCTGCGAGTTTCTTTAAGGTCGTGCCGCTGCGCTCGAGCACGTTCAGCGTCTGCTGAAGATAGGCGAGGTGGAAATAGGCTGTCTTTACTTGCTCCAGAATCGAGGCGCGCAGTTCTGCCGATTGCGCCTGCTGGGCTCCGGCTTCACGCGTCGCGACCTGGCCCTTGAGGCGCAACTTACCCGGATAGGGCAGCTCTTGCGACGCGCCGACGCCGATATAGGCAAAGTCGCTGTTGGTGAAGCCGGCAAAGGGTTTTGGGCTACCGACACTGAACTGCTGCACCGTAAATTGCGGATCCGGCAGCGTCGTGACTTGCTGCGCGACATGGCCCGCGGCGCGCCAGGCATATTCGGCAGCCATCAGTTGAGCATTTCTTTTCTGCGCCTCCTCAAGCAGTTCCCTGAGGGGCGTGGGTGTGTTTGGTTTATCCTGCGCTAACGCTGAAAGGCCGGTGGCCAGGACGAGCGCAGCGGCAGAGAGGCAAGCCGCATTCATCAACAAATCTCCAATCGCAAATCGTCTGTACGGATTTAGCCCGCGCGGACGCACTCAGGCGACCGCCATAAAAGCGCGAAAGGAGTGGACCTAGATTCTTAAAACGGAAACAGTTGGAGGCGAAAAGATAGGCGGCGAATGCTGCGGCAGCCTTACGCGTTCGAAACTCGGCGAGCGCAAATCGAACGTTGTGGGTGAGGGCAGGACGGCGATGGCCGCGGCGACCGGCACGGAGACCGATCGGGCTGCACGCATCGAACTGGGCCCGCATGCTCTGCTGGCAGCAGCTGTGCGAAGCTGGCATGCGCATGCTGCCGCAGTTACCCTTCATCTTTTGACAACAGGCGTGCTCCTGCGCTGTCATTTGAGCATTTGGAAGGGCGCACACCATGGTCGGCGCGAGCAGCGACAGAATTAGTGCCAGGACAAGAGTCAGATGATGCAACCGACGCATCCATCTTCAGAGTAACTCAGTCTGGATCAACCGTAGT
>CAVWRP010000023.1:0-45646 GCA_963757345.1 Terriglobia bacterium
GGTCAACATGACCGCCCACATGTTGATCATATTACAAACTGAATAAGGGCGGCGTTTGACAAGAAATTCACTTAAAAGATGCCAAAAAAGGCGGCTCTTCGGGAGCCGCCTTTCTCTCACTGACTAAAGGTGGGTTTCTCTTAAACTTCCTCAGGAGTACTAATGGCCTCTTCGGCGCCGAGATCCTCAGCCAATCCACCGGTATAAATTCCCGGAGTGTCGTCGGAGTAATCGGCCAGCCCCTCGGCGAAGGAAACTTCCTGCTCCGGTGCTGCCTCTTCCTCGACCACATCCTCACCGGCGATCTTGACCCGCCGGTAGAACTCCATCCCTGTGCCGGCTGGAATGAGCCGGCCCATGATGACGTTTTCCTTGAGCCCGCGCAGATAGTCCACCTTGCCGTTGATAGCGGCTTCGGTGAGCACTCTCGTAGTCTCCTGGAAGCTTGCCGCCGAGATGAAGGAATCGGTCGATAGCGAGGCCTTTGTGATGCCAAGCAAGATCGGCTTGCCCATTGCGGGACGCCCGCCTGCTTCGATTACGCGATTGTTTTCTTCGCGGAATTTAAATTTATCGACCACTTCTTCGGGTAGGAATTCGGTATCGCCGATGTCTTCAATGCGCACCCATCGCATCATCTGTCGCGAGATGACTTCGAGGTGTTTGTCATTGATGTTGACGCCCTGCAGCCGATAAACTTCCTGGATTTCGTTCACCAGGTACTTCTGCAGTTCCTTTTCGCCGAGCACGGCCAGAATATCGTGCGGATTGCGGGGGCCATCCATCAGCGGATCACCCGAACGCACCCGTTCGCCCTCCTGGACGTTGATATGAACACCGCGCGGAATCGCGTATTCCTTCTGCACGCCGTCATCACCAGTGATGTGCAGCTTGCGCATACCCTTTGTGACCTCACCGTACTTTACGACGCCATTGATTTCCGCAATGATCGCCGTTTCACGAGGCTTGCGCGCTTCGAACAACTCAACCACACGCGGCAAACCGCCGGTAATGTCCTTCGTCTTCGTTGTAGCGCGTGGGATCTTCGCGATAACATCGCCCGCGTGCATCTGCTCGCCGTCGGAGATCATAAGGTGCGCATGAGTCGGCATGAGATACCGCTTCTCTTCCGAACGGCCACCGCCTTCCGGCCGAATAATGACGGTCGGAAAACGTTTCTCGTCCGCCGACTCCGTTACGACTACCTGCATGTTGCCGGTGATTTCGTCGACCTGTTCCGTCGTGGTAACGCCGTCAACCAAGTCCTTGAAGTGGATGGTCCCGCTCACCTCCGTCAGGATCGAGAAAGTGTACGGATCCCACTCAAGCAGAACCTGGTTGGCTTTGACCGGAGCGCCGTCTGCGACGTTGACCTTCGCGCCGTAAACAACCGGATAACGTTCCCGTTCGCGGTTCTTATCATCCACGATGATCAGAATCCCGTTGCGGTTCATGGCGATCAATTCGCCCTTGTTATTGCGGACCGTGTTGACGTTGCTGAAGCGGACGAAACCGTCGCTCTTTGCGTCCTGGGTCGATTGTTCGCTGACACGGGTTGCGGCACCACCGATGTGGAAGGTGCGCATGGTTAGCTGCGTGCCAGGCTCGCCGATCGATTGAGCCGAAATGATGCCGACTGCTTCACCACGTTCGACCATGCGGCCGGTGGCGAGGTTGCGCCCGTAGCATAGCCGGCAGACACCTCGCTTCGATTCACAGGTCAACACTGAGCGAATCTTTACGCGTTCAATTCCAGCCGCCTGTATGGCGCTGGCCAGTTCTTCGGTGATCTCCTGGTTTACCCGGACAATCACATTGTTTTCGTAGTCGCGCTGATCCTCGAGCGCCACACGGCCGACGATACGATCGCGCAGCGGCTCGATGATCTCACCCGATTCGATGATTGGTTCTACGTAGATTCCATCTGAAGTTCCGCAATCATCCTCGGTGATGATTACGTCCTGCGCCACGTCGCAGAGCCGCCGCGTCAGGTATCCCGAATCAGCCGTCTTCAGAGCCGTATCGGCCAAGCCTTTACGTGCGCCGTGCGTCGAGATAAAGTACTGCAACACATCGAGACCTTCACGGAAGTTGGCCGTAATGGGTTGCTCGATAATCTCACCGGAAGGCTTAGCCATAAGACCGCGCATACCGGAAAGCTGACGAATCTGCTGCTTCGAACCGCGAGCGCCCGAATCGGCCATGATGTAAATCGGGTTTAGAATACGGCCGGTTCGATCGTCTTCTTCAAGATTTTTGAACAGCTTGTCCGAAATGGCCTCGGTAACCTTCGACCAGATTTCGATGATCTTGTTGTAACGTTCGGATTGCGTGATCGCGCCTTCCTGGTACTGCTGCTGGACTTCGATCACCTGCTTTTCTGCATCGCGCACCAGACCGGCCTTCTCTTCCGGCACGACCATGTCGTCGATACCAATTGAAATACCGGCACGAGTGGCATACAAAAAGCCCAGTTTCTTGACTTCGTCAAGCATCTGCACAGTAATTTGCAAACCGAACTTCAAGTAGCAGTATTGAACAAGCTGGCCGTCACCCTTCTTTTTGAGAAGTCCGTTAATGAACGGCATTTCCTTGGGAAGAACGTCATTCAAGATGACGCGTCCCACCGTCGTGTCCATGTACTGCTTATTGAACTCGATCGGTTCGGTGTACATGATGTTCTGGTTATCGAATGCCTTCGTCAGGTCTATCACCTTCCCGGTGTAACGAAGCTTGATCGCCGTGAGGGTTTCGACTTCACCCATTTCGAGTGCAATCAAGACGTCCTCCATGGAGGCGAACGTACGGCCTGAGCCCTTCGCATTCGGACGCATCTTGGTCAAGTAGTACAGCCCAAGAACCATGTCCTGAGTCGGGATCGCGATCGGCGCCCCGTGAGCAGGCGACAGAATGTTGTTGGAAGCGAGCATCAAAGTCGATGCTTCGATTTGTGCTTCCGGTGAAAGCGGAATGTGAACAGCCATCTGGTCGCCATCGAAGTCGGCATTGAAGGCTGTACAGGTCAGCGGGTGCAGCTTGATCGCTTTGCCCTCGACGAGTACGGGCTCGAAAGCCTGTATGCCAAGGCGGTGCAGCGTAGGAGCGCGATTGAGAAGGATCGGATGATCCTTAATGACTTCTTCGAGAATGTCCCAAACCACCGGGTCCTGCTGCTCGACCAGTTCCTTGGCCTGTTTAATCGTGGTGCAGTGGCCGCGCTGTTCCAGGCGATGGTAGATGAACGGCTTGAAAAGTTCAAGGGCCATCTTCTTCGGAAGACCGCATTGATGCAGCTTCAACTCCGGACCGACCACGATGACCGAGCGGCCGGAGTAGTCCACGCGCTTACCGAGCAGATTCTGGCGGAAGCGTCCCTGCTTGCCCTTCAGGGTGTCGGAAAGGGACTTAAGCGGCCGGTTATTCGCGCCACGGAGGACGCGTCCGCGCCGTCCATTGTCGAATAGGGCGTCCACGGCTTCCTGAAGCATGCGCTTCTCGTTCCGCACGATCACGTCAGGAGCATGCAGCTCCATCAGTTTCTTCAAGCGGTTGTTACGGTTAATGACGCGGCGATACAGATCATTGAGGTCCGAAGTGGCGAACCGGCCGCCATCCAGCGGCACCAATGGTCGAAGCTCCGGCGGAATGACGGGGATGACGTCGAGAATCATCCATTCGGGCTTGTTGCCGGATTTGCGAAAACTTTCAACTACTCGCAGCCGCTTCGCATATTTCAGCTTCTTCTGGGCCGAAGTCTCGGTTTTCATCTTCTCGCGGATCTCCTGCGAGAGACCCTCGATATCTATCTTTTTGAGAAGTTCCTTCACGCCCTCGGCGCCCATCATTGCGACGAACTTGCCCGGAAATTCCTGGTCGAGTTGGCGCTTGCGTTCATCGCTGATGACTTCGCCTTGATTTAACCCCGTTGCTTCACCTGGATCGATGACTACAAACGCTTCGTAGTAGAGAACGCGCTCGAGTTCGCGCAGGGTGATGTCCAGCAAATAGCCGATGCGGCTCGGCAATCCCTTAAAGAACCAGACATGCGAGGAGGAGCTGGCGAGCTCGATATGGCCAAGACGCTCCCGGCGCACGCGCGAGAGGGTAACTTCGACACCGCACTTGTCGCAAATGACTCCGCGGTGCTTCATGCGTTTGTATTTGCCGCAAAGACATTCCCAGTCGGCTACGGGGCCGAAAATGCGTGCGCAGAAGAGTCCGTCACGCTCGGGTTTGAAAGTGCGGTAATTGATGGTCTCCGGCTTGGTCACTTCGCCGTGTGACCAGCTCCGGATCTTTTCCGGAGAGGCCAAGCTGATTCGGATCGAATCGAAGTCGGCTATGAGATTGGCTCTGTCGTACGGAGAGGAACGATACATGAATAGTCCTTAAATTCTTTATTCAAAGAACGCCCGTTTCCAAACTCTGGCGAGCGGAATGTGGGGGCACGCACATCCCGCCCGCGTCTAATCCTGACCGCTAATCCGCTGCGTGTGCCAAATCCTGCATCTCGCGCGCCTTCTTCATCAGCTCGACGTCGAGACAGAGACTCTGTAACTCGCGGATCAAAACGTTAAACGATTCCGGCACGCCGGGCTCAGCTGCAGCTTCACCCTTAACGATCGCTTCGTAAATCTTGGCGCGACCGTAGACGTCATCCGATTTTGCCGTTAGCAATTCCTGCAATATGTATGCGGCGCCGTAAGCTTCGAGCGCCCAAACTTCCATTTCGCCGAAGCGCTGGCCGCCGAATTGCGCCTTGCCGCCCAAGGGCTGCTGCGTAATCAAGGAGTAAGGCCCAATCGAGCGCGCGTGAATCTTATCGTCGACCAGGTGGCTCAGCTTGAGCATATAGATGTAACCGACTGTCACCGGCTGTTCGAACTGCGCACCGGTCATGCCGTCATGTAGCTCGATCTTGCCAGAGCTTGGCAGTCCAGCTTCATCCAGCCGAGTCTTGATGTCTTTTTCGGCGGCGCCGTCAAATACCGGCGTGGCGAAGTGCAAACCCAGCTTGGCAGCGGCCCACCCAAGGTGCGTTTCGAGAATCTGACCGACGTTCATACGGGACGGAACGCCGAGCGGATTTAAGACAATTTCGACCGGCGTGCCATCCGGCAGATACGGCATGTCTTCTTCCGGAACGATCCGGGCGATGACGCCCTTGTTTCCGTGACGACCGGCCATCTTGTCGCCGACCGAGAGCTTACGCTTCATTGCGATGTAAACCTTGACGAGCTTGATCACGCCCGGCGGCAGTTCATCGCCCTTGCGCAGTTTCGCAATCTTCTCTTCGGTGATCTTCTCGAGCACCGCGATCTGACGCGAAGTCATTTCTTCGATTTCGTCGATCTGTTCATTCAGCCGCAAATCTTTCGTATTGAGCCTCATGCGCTTTAAATCGCGCGCACGCAACTTTTCGAGAACGTCGCGGCCCAACGGCAGATCCTTTGACAGCAGCTTCTTATTGGTCTTCTCGTCGTGCAGATCGGCCAGCAGTTCCTTGCCTTTCAGCAGTTCCTCCAGCCGCTTGGCACGCTCGTCGCTGAGAATTCGCTTCTCATCGTCGAGGTTGCGATGAAGCCGTTCCTCCTGCTGCTGGAGAATCAGTTTGGAACGTTCATCGAGCTCCGCACCCTTGCGGGAGAACACTTTGCAGTCGACAATTGTTCCCTCGATGCCAGGCGGACAGTAGAGCGACGCATCTTTTACATCGCCGGCCTTTTCACCAAAAATCGCGCGCAGAAGCTTCTCTTCGGGGGTAAGCTGAGTTTCGCCCTTCGGCGTCACTTTGCCGACCAGAATGTCGCCCGGTTTCACAGTGGCGCCGATGCGGATGATTCCGCTTTCGTCGAGGTTGCGCAGGAAGGACTCCGCGATGTTTGGAATGTCGCGAGTGACTTCCTCAGGACCTAGTTTTGTGTCGCGTGCCTCAATTTCGAATTCTTCAATGTGAATTGAGGTGTAGTAATCGTCCTTGACCAGCTTCTCGCTCACAACAATCGCGTCTTCGAAGTTATAGCCTCGCCACGGCATGAAAGCGACCAGCACGTTGCGGCCAAGGGCAAGCTCGCCAGCTTCTGTGCAAGGTCCATCCGCGAGGACGTCACCCTTCTTCACCTTCTGTCCCTGATGAACAATCGGCTTCTGGCTGATGCAGGTGTTCTGATTGGACCGTTTGAACTTCGTGAGCTGATAAATATCCGCGCCAACCTCGCGCGACATCTGCCCTTCATGCGCTCCGCCTTCGACGCGCACAATGATCCGTTCACTATCGACCGAATCCACAATCCCGGAGCGTTTGCAAATCACCACAGCTCCGGAATCGCGCGCTGTAACGCGCTCCATTCCCGTACCTACAAAAGGAGCCTCGGCCCGCAGCAACGGCACGGCTTGCCGCTGCATGTTCGAACCCATCAGGGCGCGATTAGCGTCATCGTTTTCAAGGAACGGTATCAGGCTGGCAGCCACCGAGACCAGTTGCTTTGGACTGACGTCCATATACTCGATCTCATCGCGGTGCTTGAGTACGAAGTTTCCAGCCTGGCGAGCATTTACCAAGTCGTCAATGATGCGGCCGCTATCATCGATCCGCACGTTGGCCTGGGCAATGATGTACTTGTCCTCTTCCCATGCTGACAAGTAATCCGAATAAGCTTCGTATTCGGCAGTCTGCTTTTTGCCGTGCAGCGGCTTATTGGCAGAGTCAATCTCATCGCGAGACACGACCTGGCCGACTTTAAAGTCAGCATCGCCAGGATTCAGAATCCTGACTTCGTCCACCAAGATGCCTTCGCGAACACGCCGGTACGGACTCTCGATAAAGCCGTACTCATTAATCCGCGCGAAGCAGGAGAGCGAGGAAATCAGACCGATGTTTGGACCCTCCGGCGTTTCAATCGGGCAGATACGGCCGTAGTGCGTGGGATGAACGTCCCGCACTTCGAAGCCTGCCCGCTCGCGCGAGAGACCCCCTGGCCCAAGCGCCGATAGACGCCGCTTATGCGTGATTTCAGAAAGCGGATTCGTCTGATCCATGAACTGCGACAGCTGGCTCGATCCAAAGAACTCACGAATCGCCGCCATCACGGGTTTGGCGTTTACCAGGTCGTGCGGCATAGCCGTGGACATTTCCTGGTAGACCGACATCTTTTCTTTAATCGCCCGCTCCATACGAACGAGGCCGATGCGGAACTGATTTTCGAGCAGCTCACCGACCGCTCGCACGCGCCTGTTGCCCAAGTGATCGATATCGTCCACCACGCCGATTCCGCGGCGCAGCTTGAGCAGATAGAGGATCGTGTCTGTAAAGTCTTTTTGATCAAGCGTACGTTTGTCGAGCGGAGTGGAGTCCGCTTTGTCGTACAGCTTGATATTGAACTTCATGCGCCCTACGCGCGAGAAATCGTATTTCCGGGCGTCGAAGAACATGCCCTGAAACAACTGGGTGGCAGTGTCGAGCGTCGGTGGATCGCCCGGCCGCAGCTTGCGGTAAATCTCGAGCAGCGCGTCGTTCTGACTCTTTACAGCATCCTTGCGCAGGGTGGATGAAATTACGTTGCCCGCCTCGTCGCGGTCCGGGAAGAAAATCTCAAAGCTCGAGATTCCTGCTTCGGACAACTTCCCGATGGCAGTCGTCGTCAACTCGTGATTTGCCTCGATGAGCACCTCACCGGTTGACATGTCGATCACGTCGCTTGCGACGTAAGCGGCTTCGAGATCATTCGAAGCCACTTCGACACGCTCAATCTTCGCCTTTTGAATTTCACGGAAAACAGAATTCGTGATCTTGCGACCCTGCGGCACAACCTGATCGCCCCCTTTAGTAGCGATCGCGTGCGAGAGCTTCATTCCAATCAGGCTCTCGTTAACTCCCCAGAAAAGCTTGTTGTCTTTCAGCGAAATCGTGGAGAGTTTGTAGAATGCGCGGATAATGTCGGCGTCTGTCTTCAGACCCAGCGCGCGCAGAAAAACGGTCCCGTAAAATTTGCGTTTTCGATCGATTCGTACGTACAGCAGATTCTTGTTGTCGTACTCGAACTCTACCCAGCTTCCGCGATAGGGAATAATCTTGCCGAGGAAATAGCCTTGCGCCGGAACGCGCTCAAAGAAAACGCCCGGTGAACGATGCAACTGCGAGACAATGACCCGTTCCGTTCCATTGATAATGAACGTGCCGTTGTCAGTCATCAGCGGAATTTCGCCGAAGAAGACTTCCTGTTCTTTAATATCGCGGACCGTCTTGTTGCCCGTCTCGGCATCTTTGTCGTAAACGGTCAGGCGAATCGTAACCTTCAGCGGAGCGGCATAAGTCATGCCGCGCTCTTCGCATTCGGGTACGTCGTATTTAAGCTGGAGCGCTACCGGATCTCCGCAGCGGTTGCAGAACGTGACGATGTTCTTGTTGAACGTGCCGCATTTATGGCAAAGCACGTCACCTGCGTGGAATGGATCCGTACGAATCTCGGCGCCGCAGGTCGGATTGCGACAGATGGTGCGGAGATGATGAAGGCCCTTTAAGTTACCGCACTTGCACTCCCAATTTCCGATCGAATAGTCGACAAATTCGAGCTGGCTCAATCCAC
Source organism: Terriglobia bacterium (assembly GCA_963757345.1). Taxonomy (GTDB): domain Bacteria; phylum Acidobacteriota; class Terriglobia; order Bryobacterales; family Bryobacteraceae; genus Bog-105. The sequence goes on from CAVWRP010000023.1 coordinate 8,586, forward strand.
GGAAATCGGAGATCGGGAACACGGAGCTGAACACACTCTGCAGACCTGCATCCTCCCGCTCCTTGGGAAGAAGATCCATTTGCAAAAAGCGCTCGTACGAACGCTTCTGTACCTCGATCAGATTCGGAATCGGTATCGAAGTCTTTATTTTCGAAAAGTCAACTCTCGCTCGGAGAGAACCATTTGACACATTGGGCATCTAACGCTAATCCTTTAGGAAAACGATCGGTTGAGCGACCACATTCAGCAATACTCGACAGACCACTTTGCCGTGCTCAAGGGCAGCGGCGGACATCAGGACGTTACCGGGCAATCGGCTAATGCAATTTGGCGCGAAGCAAAGAACGGATGAGCCGCGCGCGATAAAAACCCTATGAGAAAAAACGCAGGCAAAAAAAACGAAGTTCGTACAGGGCGATTTCCAGATCCTGAGAACGTTTTGGAGTCTATAATCAACTAGAGTAAAGACCTAAACAGTGAGAGAGAAAACCGGGCACGCCGAAGCCCCGCGAACCTCTCTGGGTTGCGGGACTTTGTTAGAACGCTGATTTTGGAACTCTAATGCTGGGCCGCCCCGGCTTGACGTCTATTTAATATTAGCATATACTGCACAGCCTGCAGCAAGTCCATCGAAGGCGGGGCATCCCGCTGCCCGACCAGCGCGAGATATCCCCAATGCTTGCAGATACTTTATTTGACTTCTACCGTGGCGCCGGCGTCCACGAACTTCTTCTTGATTGTCTCGGCCTCTTCCTTGTTAATGCCTTCCTTGATGTTCTTCGGGGCGCCGTCCACAAGGTCCTTTGCTTCTTTCAATCCAAGACTGGTCACTTCGCGAACCGCCTTGATAACGTTAATTTTGTTTGCTCCGGCAGCAGTAAGCACTACCGTGAACTCCGTCTTTTCCTCAGCCGGTGCGGCGGCAGCCCCGCCCCCGCCAGCAGCGGGAGCCGCTACGGCGACCGAAGCCGCCGCTGCCGAAACTCCTAGCTTCTCTTCCAGCAACTTCACCAACTGGGAAGCCTCGAGCAGGGTTAAGCCTTGAATCTGCTCTGCAATCGCATTGATATCCGCCATTTTTTTATTTCCTATCCCTTTTCAATACTCGGGCAAAGCCATGCCCTGCATCCTCTTAAATCTTCGGCCTGCTCAAAGACGCGGCCCATATATTACTGAAACTTGCTTTCCTTTGCTGCCTGATCGAGAACCACAGCCAGGTTTCGCCCCACACCGTTCAACGTGGTGACAAGTCGAGTTGCGCTGGCATTGATCAGGAAAAGCAGCTTCGCGTAAATCTCTTCTTTAGGCGGCATCGTCGCCAGTTCGCCGATCGCCTTCAGATCGATGACGCGACCTTCCACCATTCCCGCCTTGAAAGTGAAGGCCGGATTCTCTTTCGAGTACTTAGTAAGCGCTTTTGCGAGCGTGACCGGGTCTTTCGCCGTATATGCCAGCGAAGTCATCCCCTTAAGATCGCCGAGGAGGTCCTGTGCAGGAGTGCCTTCGCTCGCTTTGGCTGCCAGATTGTTCTTGACAACCTGATAGCTTCCACCGGCGTCCCGCACCGTCTTGCGCAACGTGAAATCCTGACTCACGGTCATCTTTTCGTAGCCTGCGACGAAAAGGTTCTGATTATCCGCGATCATCTTTTTCAGCGCTTCGAGATCTTTTTTCTTGTCGTCCTTACTCTTCATCCCGTCTCCCTGCCCCTAAGCTGTCTTGGCGTTGAATGGCGTCACATCGAGCGGCACGCCCGGGCTCATCGTGGAGCAAATCGTAGCGCTCTTGACGTATTTGCCTTTAGCGGCAGACGGCTTGGCGCGAATCACCGCCTGAATCAGGCTGTTCGTGTTCTCGAGCAGCTTATCGCTGGGAAAGCTGACCTTGCCGACCGGCGCATGAATCACTCCCGTTTTGTCGACACGAAATTCGACCTTGCCCGCCTTGATTTCGCCGATTGCCGTCTTGACGTCAGTAGTCACCGTTCCGGTCTTCGGATTCGGCATCAATCCGCGTGGCCCTAGCACCTTCCCGAGCCGGCCCACAGAGCGCATCATGTCGGGAGTGGCGATCACAGCATCATAGTCAGTCCAGTTCTCGGCCTGGATCTTAGTGACCATATCCTCGCCACCGACAAAGTCCGCGCCGGCTTCCTGGGCTTCCCGAACCTTGTCTCCAGACGCAATTACGAGCACCCGCTTTGACCTGCCGAGCCCGTTAGGCAGCACGACTGTACCTCGCACCATCTGATCCGCATGCTTGGGGTCCACGCCCAGCCGCATGTGCACTTCAACGGTCTCGTCGAACTTCGAGTACTTGATCTTCTGTACCAACGGAACGGCCTCAGCTAGCTGATAAGGCTTTGCCTCAATCTGCTTAGCCGCGGCTTCATATTTCTTACCGGGCTTTTGACTCATAATTTGACTGGTTCAAACGGCTCCGGTGGAACAAACACACCTTTGCCTCCCAAATTGAATGGAAACCTCCGATCAGAATAACACAGTTTGTTCCGAGGACAAATCCGAACGAGGAAAACAGATCAGCGGATGGCCGAGAACTCGAGCGGGGCGAGAATTACGTTGCTGATGTTGGCCACTACCTGCGCATCCTTCAAATCCGCCTGGCTGCTCAACTTTTTCCATTCCGGATCATTGATAAACGACTGCCAAAGACGGTCGCGCGCAGCCAAATTCTCGTAGGAAAGCATATATTGCAGGTTCGGAAGCTTCGAGCCTACGATTGTCTCGCCAAAAAAAACGGGTCGAAAACCGAGCCGCTCGAAAATTTTGGCCTCGCCGTGATTGAACATCGCCACCTTTCGGGTCAGGGTGGCGAACGATTGCGATTCGTACCGCCGCAACTCGAAAACACGTGCGCTTCCGGCAGAAATTTCAGGCTGTGGCATGACGTCAAAGCTGCGCATGAGACTGCTCTCGACTCTTACAAACGGGAGGCCAGTTCCCGACCCAAGCCTTTCCAGTTCCCGCGAATGTTGCGCATCACGTTTTACCGCGTCGAGCGCCTCTTGCATCGCGCCGAGTGACGAATAGCGAACCAGTGAATAGAGGCAGGGGCTCTCCGGCCCGATCACGGTCGAGAAAACGCCCGCCAGCTTCGCGCCCGCCCGCGCCAGCACCGGCGCAAGCCCGTTCTCCAGATACGCTCCCATTCGCTGAGCCTGATTCTCAGGGGTGTTGTGCAGCTGCCAGACTTTTAGCTCTAAATACGAAACCGCCGCCTCCTTAGGCTCCTGAGCGCTCAGTAATGCGGTAGTGCCGAAAGCGGCAAGCATCCGTCGACGGTTCATGCACAAACTGTATCAGCCGTTAAGCTAACCGCCCTCACGCATGGCCTGGATCAATGCTTCCATATGATCGAGATACCGCTCGAATGCTTTTCGGCCCGATGGTGTGAGCCGGTATTCGGTTTTCGGCATGCGCCCTTCAAAGCTTTTCGTGCATTCGACGTAGTTCACTTCCTCGAGCCGCCGCGCATGCACGCTCAAATTTCCATCTGTTGTCTGAAGCAGCTTTTTCAGCTCATTGAAGGTAAGGGATTCGTTCACCGCCAGGGCGCTGACGATCCCGAGCCGCATCCTTTCGTGAATGATTCGGTCCAGATGGGGGAGAGCATTCTCGAGCGTTCCCTGCTCGGGGTGAGAGGCACCCTTTGAGGAACGGTTTTTTTGCTCGGCCACCTCGGCGCTCGAACGGGCCATCGCAGGTCTAGCCACCATGCCTCCTCGCTATCGCTATGCCAAATGCGATATGCAATATTCCGAACCCCAGTACCAGAAACAGATTTCCGTAAGCTGCGGGAGAAGCGAGCGAAAGCACGCCCGTCAGCATGAAACATAAACCCATTACCGGCACGATCCGCACGGAAAAAGCTCCGCCCGTGACAACGGCCGCTCCGTACAGCAGCAGCCAGAGTCCGGGAAGAACACCGATATTTCCCGACCGAAACAGGACAGCCGTAAGAACTGCACCGGCGATAAGAGGAGGAACAAAGCTCAGGAGAGCGCGCCGCGCCGCCTTCGATCGGAGAGAAAGAGCCTGCCGCTTAGACTTCAAATTCACTGTCACGAATGCAAGCAGGAGTGCAATCCCGGATTCCACCAGCCACACGAAAAAGGCGCGGCGTTCCGAGACTGGCGCGGCAATTGCGCCGGCTATAAGCGCCGTGCAGCCGATCATTACGCCGCCCCAGCCGGGTACGGCAGTAAACGAACCGGCCCGCTCCATCGTGTCGCGGATAAACCGCAGGTTGTCCGCGGCGCGACGATCAATCGGCGTGGGTGCTTTGAGAACACGCTGGGCAAAGGCCATTTACGACAGTATAACCGATAAGAAGTGCTTTGCCTCGCAAAGGTGCCAGCCGTCTTGACGTTTTGAATTACGTCTATTCGTAGCGCAAAGCCACCATCGGATCGACACGCGAGGCGCGCCGCGACGGAATATACGCCGCGAGCCCGGCGACGAAGAGCATGATGAGCACCGCACAGGCGAGTGTGAGAGGATCGCCGGCTTTCACGTTGTAGAGTATCGCCGTGAGGGCACGGGTTGTCAGTAACGCGACTGGGATGCCAACTGCCAGTCCGAGCGTGACAATGCCGAGTGTTTCGCGCAACACGCTGCCCTGAACGGCGCGTGGTCTTGCCCCGACAGCGAGTCGAATGCCGATCTCGCGTGTGCGACGCGCGACTTCATAAGACAACAGCCCGTAGAGCCCAATGCACGTCAGGAGAAGGGCGAGAATGCCAAAACCGCTCGAGAGAAATGTCGTCATCCGCTCAACAAAGAGGAGGTCGTCAACCAGCTGGCCTTGCGTCCGCATATTGAACACGGGCAGATCATCATCCAGTTGGCGGACAATGTTTCGCACCTCGGGAGCCAGCGCGAGCGCGCTGCGGGCTGTCCGTAGCTCAAAGTACGCGCTACCTTCGCGCAGCGGCAGGTAAGCCGTAGGTTCGACCGCATCGCGCAGGTTGACGTGACGGGCATCGTTGACCATGCCAACAATTTCCGTCCCTTTCTCCGGCTTCTCGCTCCCATAATGCAGCCCTAAGGGGCTGCGGCCTGCGAGGTATTTCGTTGTGTATGCTTGGTTCACTAATGCAACCGGATGAGCGTTTGTGAAATCGGCATGGCGCAGGTTCCGGCCCGTCATCAAAGTCATGCCCATCGTTTTCACAAAGTCCGCTCCGACCGGAATCAACTGCAAGTGAACCTCGCCGAGGTCGCTTCGTCCCTCTATCCGGACGTCCGTCGAAGAGATGCCACCGGTCAAGAGAGGATGTGACGAATAACTCGCCATCGAAACGCCAGGCAGACCGGCGAGCTGTTCGCGCAGAGTGCGATAGAGAGTCTGCAATTGCACTTCGGTATATCGTTTCGAATCCGGGCTGACACCGAAGACGAGGAGCTGTTCGACGCGAAGTCCGGTATGCACGTTTTTCAAACTGATCAGTGTGCGGACTAAAAGACCCGCGCCAAACAGCATTACAGTCGCGAGAGCTACCTGCGAGACCACAAGCACGTTCGCAAGCTTGAGCTTGCGCGCCATGGAAGACATCGCCTGCTGGAGTCCGGAACCGAGACTCGCCAGAGGCTGCACGCGCGTACTGCGAAGCGCGGGCGCCAGGCCGAAGAGAAGCACGGCAAGTAGCACAATCGACATGGTGAACGAGAGAACGCCCAGGTCCGCTCGCACATCGAGCTGCATCGGGAGCAGAGCATTAAGGGCGCGCACGAGACCGTAGGCGAAGAACATGCCGGTCGCCGCGCCCAAGGCCCCAAGCAAAGCGCTTTCGGTGACCAGCTGCCGGATAATGCGGCCTCGCCCGGCTCCAACTGCCAGGCGAATGGCAATCTCTCTCTGGCGTGCTGCCCCGCGCGCCGTCAACAAGCCGGCTACATTCGTACAGGCGATGAGCAGGATGAGTGCTACAGCCGCACTCAGGATGTACAACGGCTCGCCAAGGAGTTCACGCACTCCAGTAAGTGCTTCGTGCGCCGACGTCACCTCGATGCGAGGATTACTGCCGGGCTTGAGCAGTTTGGCGCGGTAGATCATTTCGTTCTGAAGAAGAGTTGTCAGCTCGGCTTCGATCCTCGCCTGTGTGATGCCCGCTTTTCGTCGCGCAATGAGTTTCAGAAACCACTCGTGCTCGTCGCCAAGAGGCCGGCGAAGAAAGTCAATCCCCAGCCGGTTCGCTGCGTGCAAGGGCAGCCAGAGATCTACCGGGTATCCGGGCGACAAACGGTTGAAGCGCGGGTCGGCCACGCCGGCCACTGTAAATGGCTCGCCATTCAAGCGAACGATTCGGCCGATTGCGGCGGAATCGCCTGCAAAAGTGCTCTTCCAGTAGCCGTCGCTGAGAACGACCGCCGGTTGCGCGCCGTCAGCATCGTCTTCTGTGCGAAGGGCGCGGCCGATAGCAGGCCTAACGCCGAGGGTTGCGAAAAACTGTCCATCGACGATGACTATGTTCAGTTGGCTGGCCGGTCCAGAGCTTCTCCCATTCACTGTCGCGGGACCCGCAAGAGCTGTTACGTTGGAAAAAAGATCGCTTCGCTTTTGAATCAGGCGAAAGATCGGATAAGAGAACGTGCAGCCTCCCTCTGGCTGCCGGATGCGACTCTCGAAACAGGATTCGAAATCGCTGCTGCCGAATGGACTGGGCGTGCTTTTGGCAGTCCATTTCGGGACGACCAGTTCCTCGGGCTTCTCAACTGGGAGGCCTTTCAGCATCGCCGCATCCAGAAAGCTGAAAATCGCAGTGTTTGCGCCAATGCCGAGACCCAGAACCAATGCCGCTACGATGCTGAATCCCGGATTATGGATGAGCTGCCGGAATCCATAGCGCAAGTCTTGCACCGTGACATTCCAAAACCGCACGCCTCGTGCATCCCGGCAGCGCTCTTTCGTCTGTTCGGGACCAGCCAATGCAAGCCGGGCAAGGCGTGCCGATTCCTCACGGGAATATCCTGCACACATGAATTTTTCAGCGTGCTTTTCGAGATGAAAGCGCAATTCGTCGTCGAGCTCGCGTTCGATTGCCGAGCCTCGAAGCAGGCATCGGAGACGGTAGATCCAGTCCCTGAGCATTGCTCAACCCATGTCCAGAACCGTTGCCACGGCTCCCGCGAGTTTGCGCCACGAGTTCGCTTCCGCTGCGAGTTGTTTGCGGCCCGCGGCCGTGAGCTCGTAATATTTCGCCTTACGGTTGTTGTCGCTCACACCCCATTTCGCCCGCAACCAGCCGCGCCGTTCCAGCCGGTGCAGCGCTGGATAGAGCGACCCCTGCTGTACCTGTACGACATCCTGCGAAATTTGTTGCAACCGCTCAGAAATCGCCCAACCATGCAGCGGCTCGAGCGCAACGGTCTTCAAAATCAAAAGATCGAGCGTCCCTTGCGGTAGCTCGATACGCGCTTCTTCGCCCAATTTTCCTGTTCCCCTTACACTTCTACAAGAAAAGGATAAACCAGGTCGCTTACGAACGCAACTTTAAAAATGAATTGAAAAGACCGGCGGACGAGGCCGGCTTTCCTGTGGATCAGTTTCTGCTACTGGCGGGCCAGCGTTACTTTGCGCTCGGCTGTCAGGTGAGCCGGAACCGAACGGGTCCCCTCCCCTTCCACGGAGACGCTCGTCAGGTACGACTGGTTATTGCTGTTCGTAAAGCGAAGGGCGGATGTGTCGCCACTCTTCGGGCTGGCAATCGGCGTGCTGATCAGCGACGCCGCCTTTCCCTCGCCTTGCAGGGTGATGACACCGGTTTCGGTCTCGGTAACCCTATATTCCCCGGCCGAGAACTGCTGCCCAGCAGCCACAAAAGCAAACGGAACATTTACGCGCAGGTAATGAGACATCTCCGACGCGTTAGCCGCCGCTCCCGCGGAAGCAAGTACGCAGATTATTCGAAGCGTTTTAAACATTTTCATTAGAATTGTTTCTCCTTCAGAAGTAATTTCTATGTGGAGGCGCAGACGGAGCACCGGGAGCGAGTTTCGGGATAAGCAAATCCGCTGGAAACTCAGAGAGAAGTCGTACTATGACGATGACTCTTGCTGCTTAGGAAGGCATAACGGTCATCACGGCCGCTAAATAAGGGAGCAACTCTACAGAGAGGAAGGACGAAGAACGCAAGAACATCACCGGCGTCTTCTGTTATTCAGTATACCTGATCGAGGCGAAGTACTCAAGAAGCGATTCAAACGCTGTGAAATTGCGGGTGAGTCCAGGGGCCGCGATAGGGGCGAGCCAGCAATCTGTTCGCTTCGTCATCTCCTACAATTTGCTGTTCAGTTGAATCCCAATGGAGCGTGCGCCCTAGTTTCATCGCATTATTGGCGAGGATGCAGGAAGCAGTCGAGATGTAGCCTTCCTCAATTGTTGAAACAGGCTTCGATCGTGCATCAATCGCCTGCAGAAAGTTCTTCATGTGATACCGAACCGCGGGCGCAACGTGCTTCTCGATATCCTTTTCGGTCTTGTCTTCCGGATATTGCTCTAGTTCGTACGTCACGTCCCGATGCACCGCGTCTCCCTTGAGCGGGATGAAGTCGTATCCGTAAACACTCGCCTTGAGCGTTGCTTTATCTCCGTAGAAGGTTGCACCCCACGGATATTTAGGGTCATCCGCTTCGCCCCAGGAACGATGTTGCCAGATCACTCGCAAATCTCCAAAATCCCAAGCCGCGGTCTGCGTATCGGAAATATTTGCTTTGCTGCTCTTATCGACGAGGATCCCGCCCGTCGAGGAGATGCGCGTGGGCCAACCGAGACCGAGCATCCAGCGTGTCATATCGAGCATGTGCACGGCCATGTCTCCGACGATGCCGTTGCCGTATTCCATAAAAGCGCGCCATGAACGAGGATGCACCAGTGCGTTGTAAGGTCGCATCGGCGCAGGCCCGGTCCACATTTCGTAATCCAAGTAAGAGGGGGGATCGGTATCCGGCGGGTTCTCGGTAGCGCGCATATGGTAGTAGCAATAAATCTCGACAAGCGCGATCTTGCCTAGCTTTCCTTCGCGAATATAGCGGTCTCTTGCCTCTGCCAAGTGCGGCGTGCTGCGCCGCTGCAGCCCTACCTGAACCACACGCCCGTATTTGTGCGCGGCCTCGACCATTGCCCTGCCCTCGAGTACGTCCGCGCTGATCGGCTTCTGCACCCACACGTCCAAGCCGGATTTCGCGGCCTCGATCATGATAAGGGCATGCCAGTGATCGGGCGGTGCAATCAACACGAGATCGAGATCTTTCGCCGCCAGCATCTGCCGGAAATCGCTATAGGTTTGCGGCTTCTTTTTGGACGCTTGCCGGACGGCGACCATGTTTGCCGCTTCGGTAAGCATGTGTTTGTCGACATCACACAGCGAGACCACTTCGACAGGTTCGACTTGAATCAGTCGAAACAGGTCGATCTTGCCGTACCAGCCACAGCCGATCAGGCCCACCCGGCGCTGCTTGCCTGCGGCGCGCGTATATCCAGCTGCTGCCTGAAGCGCCATCCCTGCGCTGGCTGTTTGTAAAAATTCGCGGCGATTCATCGTTTTCAGTCTATTGCCTTATCATTTCACTCGATACAAAACCGATGCGTGCGACGCCAGTTCAACTTTTATCAAATCGGCCTTTGGCAGATCTCGCCGCTCCCAAACATCGCGTATGGCAAAAGCGGTTTGCTGAGTGCCCAGGCTCTGAAGCGGATACTCCAGGAGTTTTTTTGAGTCGGAGAGATTGAACAGCGCCACATAGGCACCCCCGCCAGCCTGATCTTTTGCAACCCACACAACTTTTCCATTGTCATTGGAGACCTGCCGGCCACCCCACGAGTGCTGGTCAACCGCCAGGACCTCCGGATTTGATAGCAGTGATTTTGTCCAGTCGTCCATCCTGGTAAGATTCCCACCCATGAAAAGCGGTGAGCGAAAAATACACCAGAGCGTCATCAGCGTCCGCTGCTCGTCGTGGGTGAGCCGCGAGTCACGAGGCTTGCCGGCGCCCGGACGTGGGCCAAGATAACCGAGCGGCAGCATATCGGCATCAGGCCAGTGCTCCGGTTTGACGAAGCCTGCCCAGGACGCAGTCACTCCAAACTGCCCGAGAATACCCGGTGAGTAGGCAATCTGCTTGTCTGGCTTCCAGTGATCCCAGATGTCATTGGAGATCCGCCACATATTCGCGTTATCGCGAAGCTCGCCGACTTTATCTAAAGGCGCGGGACCGGGAGAAAGGCTCAGGACGATTGTTCGACCACTCTTGCGCAGGGCCTGGCTGATCATGCGGATCTCGTCTCCTTTATAAGGGGACGCCGCGATGCAATCCACTTTGATGAAATCGAGTCCCCAGCTCGCGTATAGCCTCGCCATCGAGTCGTAGTAGGCTTGCCCCGCCGGCGTATATTTCACCCCGTAGTTGTCAGCGTTCCATTGGCAAGTGTCGAACCGGTCCGCCGCTTCGGCGGACCGGAATTGCGAATCGGCGATGGGTAGATCCTTTTCGACAGCCTCTCGCGGGATGCCGCGAATGATGTGAATGCCGAACTTTAAGCCGAGGGCATGAACGGCATCGGCAAGTGTCTTAAATCCGGAAGGAAATCGATTCGAAGCGGGAAGGTAACGCCCTTTCTCGTCCATGGTGAATCGAAAGCTGCCTTTTGCGCCTTCCGGATTCTTGAGATACCATCCCTCGTCGACTACCGCGTATTGCCAGCCGTAGTTCTTGAGGTTGCCGGCAAGCCAGTGCACGTTCTCTCTGAACTCCGCTTCGGTAATCGTCAGCCCGAAAGAGTCCCAGCTATTCCAACCCATAGGCGGAGTGGGAGCCGGAGCCCCCGAGAGCGCGGCGCTTGCGCAAACTAGAGGAATGACGCACGCGAATCGAGAGGGCATGCCCAACACGATACTTCATCGCATTCGGAGCCGCTTTTGAAAATTTTCGGAACCTTTTGCACCCGGCGGCGCAATACTCCATGAAGCGGCTGAAAGTCTAGTGAAAGAACAAAAGGCCGGCCCGGAAGGCCGGAAGCACGAGCTTAGCGAGGACGATCTGTTGCACCTGATGCGAAAAGGCGATGAGCAGGCGTTCCTGGTTCTGTATCGCAGACACCAGGGCGCAGTTTTCCGGTTCGCCTTGCATATGTCGGGTAGCCGCCAGGTTGCGGAAGAAGTGACGCAGGAAGTTTTTCTTGGTTTACTCAGCGCCGCCGGCCGCTACGATGCCGGACGCGGCTCGCTGCAGGCGTATCTTATCGGCGTAGCACGCAACTGTGTGCGAAGTCAGCAACGACACGAACGATCGCGCGCGTCTTTTGACACAAGTTACGTGGCCGAAGAAACGTCGGATCGCGCCGATTTGCTTGCCCTACGAAAAGCGCTTCTCGCTCTGCATCCGAAATACCGCGAGGTCATAGTATTGTGCGATCTGGAAGAATTGAGCTATGAAGAAGCTGCGCGGCATTTAGGCTGCGCACTCGGAACCGTACGTTCCCGGCTGCATCGCGCGCGGGCGGTATTGCTTAGAAAGATGCAGGGGAGGCGGGAAAGTTGTCCGGCATGAACGACGACACAGGTTTAAGCGATTCCTTCCGGCGGCTGCGCGAAGTTTCGCCGCAGTTCGCAAGTGAGATCGTGGAGGAGCGGCTGCGGCGCGGATTTCGGCGTCGCGGGCAGAGGCAGAGCTCCTACTGGGTGGTCGCCGTCGTTCTGGCGGCCAGCCTGAGCTGGTTTTTCTCACGCCGCGCGGTGCAACCGGTTCCCGCCATTCCCACCGTCGCGGAGAGCGGTTTTGTCGCGCTGCCGTACGGCCAGAGCGATGTTCCGCTGGAAGACGCGACGATCCTGCGAGTGCAGGTTCAATCGGCATCTGGCGCGGTAACGGCCGACCTGCTGGTTGGGCAAGATGGTGTGGCGCGCGCCGTACGTTTCAACCATTGATGGAGTTCGCTCAGCGAGGCGAAGACTCGAGCCAGTGATTTCTAGTTTGCTATTGCAAGGAGGAGAAAATGTATAGATTCATCGCAGGGCTTTCCCTGTCGGTTCTAGCCGCCGCCGGGCAGACCAGCACACCCCATGCTGCGGAAGCTGGCCAGACGGCCACCATCACCGCGACACGGGTCGCCGATGGGCCCCATGTCGCCGCTTTCACCGTAGCCGGCGGCGCAGCGGGGCCAACGGTTGCAGGCGCCCCTTACTCGGCACAGGTTCAGACACAGCACGTGCAAACTTTGGGGGACGGGAATCGTATTGTGGAAACAACTCAGGGCAGCGTCGCGCGCGACAGCCAAGGCCGTGTACGCCGCGACGAAGCGTTGTCCGGTTTCGGGGGTACCCAAGGAGACGCGCCACATCTGGTCTTCATCGACGATCCGGTCGCCGGTGTCCACTGGAATCTCGACGCTCACAGCAAAACCGCTTTCAAGATGCCTTTCGCCCGTCTCTCAAGCATGTCGCCCGGAAACGCGACCTTCAACACCGCCATGCCTCCGCCGCCTGGCCCCGGCCCCGATAAGGTGTTCTTTTACTCGTCAGACATGATGCCGAAAGCCAACCTGCACATTATGACGAGCGCCCATGTTCTGCCCGACTCGCCGGGCGCCAAGACTGATCTGGGAACTGACACAGTGGAAGGCGTCAAAGCTCAGGGAACGCGGGTGACGCGAACGATCCCCGCAGGAACGATAGGCAATGAACAACCTCTGGTCATTACCACCGAGACCTGGTATTCACCCGATCTTAAAGTGCTTGTGATGAGTAAGACCAGCGATCCGAGGATCGGCGAAACAACATACCGGCTGACGGATATCCAGCGCGCAGAACCTGCCTCGGATCTGTTCGAAGTTCCGGCTGATTACACAGTCAGGAGCGGGCCGGCCGGCGATGTGGTTTACCGGACGAAAAAAGAGGAGTGATGTTTTGAAGTCGTCTCTAGACGACCTCGACTCCCATACTGCGGCAGGCGCCCTTGACCTGCTCCATGGCAGCATCTACCGTAAAGCAGTTCAGATCAGGCATTTTGATCTTGGCAATCTCCTCGACCTGCTGCAAGGTGATTTTCCCGACCTTGTTCTTATTAGGCTCCGCTGAGCCTTTGGCCAGGTTCACCGCACGCTTCACCAGAATCGCCACGGGGGGGGTCTTCGTAATGAATGTGAAGGACCGATCCGAGTAAATGGTGATGACCACGGGAATGATCAGCCCTTCCTGATCCTTCGCCGATGTCTTGGCGTTGAAGGCTTTGCAGAATTCCATGATGTTCACGCCCTGCGGACCAAGCGCTGTTCCCACCGGAGGCGCCGGCGTTGCTTTACCCGCCGGAATCTGCAATTTCACTTCTGCCGTAACTTTTTTTGCCATATCCTTGTGTTCCTACTCGAATTTCGTTTCTTTAGATCTTTTCCACCTGCAGGAAGTCGAGTTCCACCGGCGTAGAGCGCCCGAAGATCGTCACCATTACGCGCAACGTATTGCGTTCTGAATTGATTTCGTCGACTTTGCCCGAAAAGTTTGTGAACGGTCCATCGACGATTTTTACAGTCTCATTCTTTTCGAACGTCATCTTCGGCCGCGGCCGTTCGGCGCTCGACGCCTGGCGATAGAGCACCGAGTTCACTTCGTCCGCGCTGAGCGGTATCGGTTTCGTGCCCCCGCCGACAAAGCCTGTGACACGCGGGGTGGATTTCACGGCGTGCCAGAGCTCGTCGTCCATCTCCATCTCGACCAGTACGTATCCGGGATACAGAAGCCGTTTACTCGTCACCTTCTTTCCGTTTCGGAGTTCGATGACTTCCTCGGTCGGAATGAGGATCTGCCCTAAACGATCCGCAAATCCGAAAGCCTGGGCGCGCGTCCGAAGCGATTCCGCAACCTTATTCTCAAACCCCGAGTATGCGTGGATAATGTACCAATTCTTAAGCGGGCCGTCCGTGAGTTCGACATCAGGCGCTGGAACGTGCTCCTCGCGCTCAAAGCCGTGTACCCCGTCGTCACCCGTCGAATCTGCTTCTTCTTCGTTTGCCGAATGAATCTCTTCCTCTACGACTCGGTCTTCACGTTCCAACACGTCGGATTCTTCGTGTTCGGACTCCGCTTCGTAACCCGGATTTGTCGAGTCCTCATCGTGGAGTATTTCATCTGCCATTTGCTGCTTTGCTCTTTCCGTTTATCTCTGCAAGTCAGGCGCGAGTGAAGTAGTTGATCACTTTGGTGATCGCCGAATTCACGATGGCATCCACAACGAAAAAGTAAGCCGCGAACAAAAACACGGCCGCGATGACCACGCCCGTGGTAGCTCGCACTTGTTTCCAGCTGGGCCACGTGACGCGCTTCATCTCGGTTCGCAGCTCTTCGATATAAGACTTTGTCCGTTGCGGCCATCCGCCTGTTGTGGTTAATTCCATACACTCGTAATTTGAGGAAACCTGCTTAAAATGGCAGGGGCAGAGGGATTCGAACCCCCAAAGGCGGTTTTGGAGACCGCTGGTTTACCGTTAGCCTATGCCCCTTTTTTCCTTGACTCTTCGCCTCGTTCATAAAAAGGCGACCGCTGCATCCAGATCAACCTGGTTTCACTTAGTTTCGCGATGCGGCTGGTGCTTCCGGCAAAACGGACAGAACTTCTTCATCTCCAAGCGCTCCGTAGTTGTGCGCTTATTCTTCGTCTTGCTGTAATTGCGGTTTTTACACTCGCTGCATTGAAACTGGATAATCTCTCTCGGCATTTCCGATCCCCTCGACTAGCTCGGCAAAGAGCTAGCTCAAAATCTCCGTGACGGTTCCTGCTCCGACCGTGCGCCCGCCTTCGCGAATCGCAAACCGCAAGCCTTTGTCCATCGCGATCGGCGTGATCAGTTCTACTTCGACCGCCACGTTGTCGCCCGGCATCACCATCTCCATGCCTTCCGGCAGCTTCGCTACGCCCGTTACATCCGTCGTCCGGAAGTAGAACTGCGGCCGGTAACCATTAAAGAAGGGCGTGTGACGCCCGCCCTCTTCCTTCGACAGCACGTATACTTCGCCCTTGAACTTCTTGAAAGGCTTGATCGAGCCCGGCTTCGCAATCACCTGCCCGCGCTCCACATCGTTCTTTTCGATGCCTCGCAGCAGCAGGCCTACATTGTCTCCCGCGCGCCCCTCGTCCAGCAACTTCTTGAACATTTCGACGCCCGTTACCACCGTCTTCCGCGTATCCGTAAACCCGACGATTTCCATTTCTTCGCCGACCTTGCAGATCCCCCTCTCAATACGCCCCGTCACCACCGTGCCCCGGCCCTGGATCGAGAAGATGTCTTCAATCGGCATAATGAACGGCTTGTCAATCGCTCGCTCCGGTACCGGTATGTATTCGTCCACCTTCGCCATCAGCTCGTCCACCGTGGCTTCCCATTTCGCTTCCCCGTTCAACGCCCCGAGCGCGCTCACCTTCACCACCGGCAGATCGTTGCCAGGAAACTGATAGCTCGACAGCAACTCCCGAACCTCCAGCTCCACCAGCTCGAGCAGCTCCGGATCGTCCACCATGTCGACCTTGTTCAGCGCCACCACGATGTAGGGCACCCCCACCTGACGCGCCAGCAGAATGTGCTCCCGCGTCTGCGGCATCGGCCCATCCGTCGCCGCCACCACCAGAATCGCCCCGTCCATCTGCGCCGCGCCCGTGATCATGTTCTTGATGTAATCGGCGTGTCCCGGACAATCCACGTGCGCATAGTGCCGGTTCGCTGTCTCGTACTCCACGTGCGCTACCGCTATCGTGATCCCGCGCGCTTTCTCCTCCGGCGCGTTGTCGATCGAATCGAAGCTCCGAAATTTGTTCTTCGGATTATGCTTCGACAACGTCTTGGTGATCGCCGCCGTTAACGTCGTCTTCCCGTGATCGATGTGTCCGATCGTCCCTATATTCACGTGCGGTTTGCTGCGGTCAAATTTCTCTTTCGCCATGCTCGTTTCTCAAAGGTGTATGGAGGCTTCCTCCCAACCGGGAGGATGCGGGCTAGGACGCACAGACGCACCAATACTCCGTCTCGTCCACCATAAAGAATAGCACGCAGGAATTTAAGATCATTACAGTTACCTGAATTTCGTCCAAGCCCGCGGCGAGTATCTCAATTGGTACTTTAAGCTGTCGACTTTCTCGCTATAATCGACGGCAATCTTACATATGCTTCCCTCCAGACGGATGTTGCTTGCCTCCGCGGCAGCAGGCTTGAGCGTGCCAGGCACAATTCAATCCGAAGAAAACTCGCTCCCAGAGTGGAGTTCCGGCAAGGATCGCTCGGCAATAGCGGCAGAAATTCAAAAGGCTTTCGCGGATCTTCCCGGACGCAAGGGCGTAAAGATATGGGCGCCACGCTCAGGGAAGGCACCTGAGTTCCTGACCGCGCTGAACGCCGGCGAAAGGCTATTTTCCGCGAGCGCGAATAAAGCGTACATCCTCTGCGAGCGGCTGCGCCAGCTCGATTCCTGGGGTGTGGAGGAAAAGCTAATAGATCACAAAATCAACTTAGATCAGACCATCTGGTCGCTCGGCAGCCCCGTCTTCGATCCTCCTAATCTTGCGGGAATGATAAGTGAAAGGACAGCTATGGAAGCGATGATTTCTCATAGCGATAACACGGCTACCGACCTGGTTCTGAAAGAAGCGACGCCGAAAAAAGTCAGGCAGTTCATTCAAGCGATTGGCGCGAAAAGTACGATGATTCCGGATAGCACGCGTGCCCTTGCAGCCTATCTCTTTGGGGCGGATAATTACCTCACGATCACCTGGCAGGAATTGCTCAATATCGCGGGGGACCTTGTTCGCCCCGTGCTTAACAACGTTGAGACGTTAGCTTCATCGGCGGCTGACCTTGTTTCGTTCTATGCGCAGGCGCTTCAAGGACAGTTCTTCGTGAATCCCCAAACGCTGACGCAGTTCAGGCGGATCCTTTCGCTGGGCGATATCACTTCCCTTGTTCCTATTCCGATAGGAATTAACGCTTTCGGGAAGGCTGGCTATTTCGATTCCCCGGGCGCCCACGCGCGCTGCATTGCCGGCGGTATGTATTTCCCCGACCGGTGGGTGTATTTTGCAATGGTCTTGAACTGGGATACGCCCGACGTCGAGGACAAGCGAACGGTGCATGCATATTTTCGTGCAACGCGAACGGCCATCGAACTGGTGCGGGATACGCTGGGAAATTGATCAACGCCAACTGACAGGTAAATGAAGGGAGTCTTGATGCAGGGCGTGTTATCAGTCCCGGAGCTGCGAAGAGTTCGGAGCCATTGATCGGAAATTTGAAAAGGTGACTTCGTTCCCGGGATGAGCGCGTGCAGGCTGCTTTGACCAATGCCCAAATCCAGCTCATTGACAGCGAGTCCGAAACGTTCTCTCCGCCGTTTCGGACTCGCTTGTCCGAGCTTACTCTCCGACACTTGCTGAAAATCATTGCACGCTTTTAGCCAAATAGAGAATTCAATGAATTGAGGCCTAAAGGCTAGCGGGCCGAACACGGCGGGTTACACAGGTGCCCCTGAGTGTGTACTTTCGTTTCTTGATCGCGGCCGCACAACTTTCGTCAAGCGTTAGGAGCTTAAGAGTGTCGGAGTGAGAAATCAAGACGCATGGCGTCTTTTGCCTCGACTAACATGTTTCTTGAGGCTACACATGAAGAGACCTATTTCGTTCGCGGTATATCCTCTTTTCGCAGTACCAGTCCTGTTAGCACAGCAACAAATCATCTCAACGAAAGCAGGAGGCTCAGCAACGAGGCCTTCCACCTGGGTTGGCGGTCAAGTCCCTGGCCAGAATCAACAAGCCGTCATCAAGGGTCCAGTTGTTCTTAATACAGATTGGCTAAATGGCGTTTATGGAATCGTCATTAATGGGGGCTCTTTCGTTTCCGACGGACGTCCTCATACTCTGTCCATCGGTTCCTATGGCAACGATCCGGTAGGAGCATCGTGCGGTGGCGTGGTGGGCAACCCCGGCAAGTGCGCAACCATGTTCGGGATTGTTCAGACCGGCAATGGTGGTCGCGTCAATCTATCTAATATCAGTTTCGTGACGCCCGACGGAACTTCTCCGATTTACACTCGCAACCAGGTGTACGGCAATCATCCGTCCGACTTTACACTTCAGAATTGTTCTATTCAGAATCTCGGTTCTTCCATCGGCGCCAACGGCTATTCAGGACTGGTGTTTGCCACGGCTAGTTTGCCCACACTGAACGTTGTGGTTAACAACTGTATAATTTCCCATTACTATCGCCTGCTGTACGGAGGGACCGCAAGCGCTTTTAAATCATCGCTTACCTGGACAAATAACCAATCGGAACACGGAACCGCTATGGATCTTGGTTCGATCGTTCTGACGAACGCCGGGTTTCGAAGCCTGACAATCACCAACGACACCGACCGTCACACCGATGGCGCTGGCTTCTACATTTACAGCTACGACGTTGGCTTCTCTCCTGTGATCCAGGAGGTTCACGTCCAGGGAGGAACCCACAAGAGAGGACTGTATCAGTCAATCGCGGGGTCCCAGGGAACAGGGAATGCGACTATCGCAAATGATATCTGCCTGAACACTGCCGGATCGCTTGGCTCGGTGCCTTGCGTTGGCATTCGCAGCACGGTAGCCTCTGATAAGAAAACCGTGATGCGTGGGCTCGTTTCGGCCGGGAATTACGAGACTGTCCAACTTCTCCCACCGAATGGTGATCGCTATACTCCGATCCTCGTTACCCAAAGCTTCCTATCAGAAGATTGGGACATGTGTCGTGACCAGGGCATCATTTTTATCGGTGGGATGGCTCCAATCATTACCTACAATATTCTGCATCTGACCGGTACGCGATCGACGTGCCCATACAACATGGGGTTCTTTGATTACAACTGGACCAACAACTCGGTGCTGGACAACAACACCATTGTCGGATCGCATGGCATTGGCACAATTGGTGCGCAATTTGGAGAAAGCGGATTTGGGGTTAGCAATCAGAAAGCCCGGAACAATCTGATCATGAAGTGGGACTCGTGTGTGAACGACAACAACAGGACCCCTTCCCAATCCACGTATTCTCCGGATGGAAATCCCCACGTAGGAGTCCATCATAATGCTACGTTTGATTGTTCCCCGGCTAAGTACAGAGAGTTTGGGGGGGCCTACTTCAGAAACTTGTCACAAACACCGCATCCTAACTCTTCCGCCTATGGCGATATAGATGGCGTGAATCCCGCATTTGTAGACCAGTCTCTGCGTGACCCATTCAAATACGACGCCAAGTTCGGCGGCACGGGCAACGGAGAATGGATGTTCTCACAGTTTGCCTCCGGCCAATTGACTACAGCTGAGGTAAGAGCATGGATCTTTGATGGCTACGCACCCACTTCTGCCAGCTATCGTTTTGGTTACGGCACCTTTATAGGCGCGGTATCCCCCCGCTAGCGAAGAAAACAAGCTTTCCGGTACCGCCGCGGTAAGGTCTAAGAAAGCAGGACGGCACGATACGCGCGCATCAGGAGAGTTCTGCGTAAGCCGAGTGAAGATATGGAGCCATTGACCAGGATTGAACTGGTGACCTCGTCCTAACCAAGGACGCCCAGACCAATGGGGGATTGGCCGATTCGAACGGAACGCATTCCAGCAGACTCCTCGGGGTTGCCTACATTGCACGGGATATGCCACCAGGTCGAGTTTCGAATCAATAACCTGTAGCCGCCCGATTGTGGCAAGGCGAACGACTGTTTACAGAATCGTTTCCGTGGCGTGTACTATTGTTTCCTGCGGTGTTCCAGCTTCACTCGGATCACGATTTCAGACCAGGCCATCTATCTGACAGCCTGGTTGGTGACGGGCACGAAGTCAAAACGCGTGGCGTCTTTACCTCGAGTAACATGTTTCTTGAGGCTGTGAAGAGACTTATTTCGTTCGCGCTGTGTCCCCTTTTCGCAGTACCAGTCTTGTTCGCACAGCGACAAATCAATTCAACGACTGCAGGGGGCTCAGCGACTAGCCCTTCCACCTGGGTTGGCGGTCAAGTCCCTGGCCAGAACCAACAAGCCGTCATCAAGGGTCCAGTCGTTCTTAATACGGACTGGCTAAATGGCGTGTATGGAATCGTCGTCAATGGGGGCTCCTTCGTCTCCGACGGCCAGCCTCATACTCTGTCCATCGGTTCTTATGGCAATGATCCGGTAGGAGCTTCGTGCGGCGGCGTGGTGGGAAACCCCGGCAAGTGCGCGACCATGTTCGGGATTGTTCAGACGGCCAACGGCGGCCCCGTCAATCTGTCCAACGTCACCATCGTGACTCCTGACGGCACGTCGCCGATTTATACGCGGGACCAAGTGTACGGGAACCATCCGTCAAACTTCATCCTCCAGAACTCCACCATTCAGAATCTCGGCTCTTCCATTGGATCGAATGGCTATTCCGGTCTGGTGTTTGCCACGGCCAGCCTGCCGTCGCTCAATGTTAGGGTCAACAACTGCACCTTTTTGCACTATTACCGGCTGTTCTATGGTGGAATGGCGAGCGCTTTCCAGTCCTCGCTTACCTGGACAAATAACCAATCTGAACACGGGGCCGCTATGGATCTAGGTTCGATAGTTCTGACGAGCGCCGGATTCCGGAGCCTCACAATTACCAACGATACCGACCGACACTCCGATGGATCTGGCTTCTACATATACAGCTACGACGTTGGCTTCTCTCCTGTTATCCAGGAGGTTCATGTGCAGGGAGGAACCTACAAGAGAGGACTGTATCAGTCGGTCGCGGGGTCACAGGGAACAGGCAATGCGACCATCGCAAATAATATCTGCCTGAACAATGCCGGCTCGCTTGGCAGTATCCCTTGTGTTGGGCTTCGCAGCACAGTAGCAACGGATGCCAATACTGTCATCAGCGGATTGGTCTCGACAGGCAATTACGAGACGGTTCAACTACGGCCGCCCAATGGTGATCGCTCCACGGTTGTTAATGTCACCCAAAGCTTCCTCTCGGAAGATTGGGACACCTGCAAAGACCAGGGCATCATCATGATCGGCGGAATGGCACCGATCATTACTTA
Organism: Terriglobia bacterium; assembly: GCA_963757345.1. Classification (GTDB taxonomy): domain Bacteria; phylum Acidobacteriota; class Terriglobia; order Bryobacterales; family Bryobacteraceae; genus Bog-105. The sequence continues at coordinate 29,649 of CAVWRP010000023.1, forward strand.
CAACATTCTCCATCTCACCGGTACGACTCCGACCTGCCCATACAATATGGGGTTCTTTGATTACAAATGGACAAACAACTCGATCCTGGACAACAACACCATCGTCGGGGCTCATGGCACTGGCACCATCGGCGCGCAATTTGGCGAAAGCGGCTACGGGGTTACCAATCAGAAAGCCCGCAACAATCTCATCATGAAGTGGGATTCGTGCGTGAACGACAACAACCGATCCCCTTCCCAATCCACGTATTCCCCAGACGCAAGCCCAGCCACGGGAGTGCATCATAATGCTACGTTCGACTGTGCCCCGGCTAAGTACAAAGAGTACGACGGCACTTATTTTCGGAACACGTCGCAGACACCACACCCAAACACTGCAGCCTACGGCGATATAGATGGCGTAGATCCCGCATTTGCAGACCCATCTTTGCGTGACCCGTTCAAGTACGATGCTGCCTTTGGCGGCACAGGCAATGGAGAATGGATGTTCTCACAGTTCGCCGCAGGTCAATTGACTACTGCTCAGGTCAGAGCGTGGATCTTTGATGGCTATGCACCCACCTCTGCCAGCTATGGCTCTGGTTATGGCACCTTCATAGGCGCAGTACCCCCGCGCTAAGGACAAGAAACAAATTTTGCAGTATATCCGCCGTGGGCTCTAATCTCTGGATGAAAAACCGTCGGTCACGCCCACATGGATAGAAGCCCGCTCTAAACCCGCAGGATCTAAATGAGCAGGATCGCCATAGGCCGCGCAGCAGGAAAGAATTCTGGGTAGCCAACCCAAGGAATTCAGTGATCAAATTGTGCGGTAACGGGGCAGCAAGTTGAGGCCCGGATTCTCACAAACAATTGAAAGAATGGAGCCGTTGACCAGGATTGAACTGGTGACCTCGTCCTTACCAAGGACAAACAACACAACTACTTAGCGAGAGCCCCCTTGATAAAGAAAGACTTAGTCCTTTTCGATTGGGACCCGAAATGGGCCCGGGAGGCGAAAAAGAAGTGCAGTTGGGCCCAAGTGGGCCCGGCTTTTTACAATTCGTCGGGTGAGCGATAAGTGAATGGTCTCCGTCTTGTACGGCTCTGCGTTTGTAAACCCTTGGCGACTACCCACGACTATTGATCGAGCCCTCTTCCACGAACGAAGACAATCGGAGGCATATTACAGGTTGACATCTTACCCAAAGTAATGGATGCTCAGGTAGGATGTCGACAGGAGAAGAACAGGAACGCCTAGCGCTGCTCCAAGGGACGCTCGATCTGTTGATCTTGAGAAGGCTGATATTCGGGCCAGAACACGGTCAAGGCATCGCCCGCGCGATTCAGGAGACCTCCGGCGATGAGTTGTTGATCGAACACGGTGCCCTCTACCCCGCGCTGCAGCGGCTCGAAGCGAGGCGATGGATTAGCGCCGCCTGGGGCACTTCTGAGAACAACCGCAGGGCGCGTTTCTACACTTTGACGAAGGCCGGCCGAACACAACTCGCGCGCGAGTCGACGCGCTGGCGGCGCATGGCTGCTGCCATCGGTCGTGTGCTCGGACCTGAAATTTCGGAGGCTTGAGGTCATGTTCTGGCGCAGAAAACAGAGCGACTTTTCGGCGGAAATCGAGGCCCATCTGAGCCATGAGGTCGACCGTCTGCGGCGCGAACTCGGGCTGTCCGATCAGGAAGCGCGGGCAGTAGCTCGGCGTGAGTTCGGCAATCTCGCCGCAACCGAGGAGAAATTCTATGAAGCCGGCCGCTGGATGTGGTGGGACTATCTCCGCAACGATATCCGTTACGCGCTCCGCCTGATGGCGAAGGATGTGCGCCTCACCGCGATCGTTGTCGTCACGTTGGCGCTGGGGATCGCGGCCAATTCGATCATCTTCAGCGCCGTCCGTGCGGTGCTTCTGCGCCCGCTTCCGTACAGGCAACCCGATCGATTGGTACAGGTGTGGGACAGGGGCCCGCGGTCCGGCGGAGAGTCTGACTGGGTTTCGTTTCCGGACTTTCGCGATTGGCGCGCGGCCAACCGGGTATTTGAGGAGATCGCCGCGTGGCGATTCGCGACACTGACGCTCAGCGGATGGCGCGAGCCCGAGGCCATGCTCGGCCTAGAGGTGACAGATCAGCTGTTCGCCGTGCTCGGCGTCAAACCGGCGCTCGGCCGCACGTTCTTGCCCGGCGAAGACAGGCCGGGCCGGGAGACAGTCACGGTGATCAGCCACGGTCTATGGCAACGCCGGTTCAGCAGCGATCCTCGGGTAGCCGGCAGACGGGTCAACATCGCGGGCAAAGCGTACACCATCATCGGCGTAATGCCTCCGCAATTCCACTTCCCGAACAGCATACCCGGCGATAACTACGTCGTCCCTATTGACCTTTGGATTCCGATGCGCACCGTTCCGGATCTGCAGGAGCGCGGCAGCCACAACTTTTGGGCTGTTGCCCGCCTGAAGAAGGGCGTGACGCTCGCTCAAGCCCGGGCGAACATGAACGCCGTCGCCACGAATCTCGCCCGGCAGTATCCAGACACGAACAAGGACATGGGCGCCACCGTTTTGCGGCTCCAGGATCATCTGACCTCCGATGTCGCCCCGGTGTTGGCTATCCTGCTGGCAGCGGTCGGGCTGGTGTTGTTGCTCGTGTGCGCAAATGTCGCGGGCCTGTTGCTGTCGCGGGCACAAGCGCGCGTGCGTGAGCTGGCGATACGGGCATCGCTAGGAGCGGGGAGCGGCCGTCTCATTCGCCAGGTGCTTACCGAAAGCATGTTGATGGCAGCCTTCGGTGCGACGGCGGGTCTTATCGTCGCCCTGTTCGGAGCATCGTTACTGGTGAAATTCGGGCCAGCGAACATCCCTCGATTGAGCGAGGCCTCCATTGACGGACAAGTTGCGCTGTTCACCGCGGCGGTAGCGCTGGTGGCAGGGTTGCTCTGCGGCGCGGCGCCTGCGCTCCTCGCCGGTGGTTCGGACCTGCACCGGTCGCTGAAAGAGGCCGGCGCGCGTGCAACCGCATCACGACGAAGTTTGCGGGTACGCAGTGTTCTGGTTGCCACCGAGATGGCGCTCGCTGTCGTATTGCTGACCGGCGCCGGTCTCCTGATTCGCAGTTTTGTGCGCGTCATCCATGTCGATCCGGGCTTTCGAGCCGCCAATGTGCTCAGCGTTATCATAGGCCTTCCAGAGTCGCGCTATTCAGATCCGGCAAAGCAAACGGCTTTCTTTGAAGAACTCATGCGTCGCCTGCGCGCGACCCCTGGCATTGAAGCGGCGGCCGTTTCCGATTCAGTGCCTCTGAGCGGGAGCAACGATCAGGGAGGCTTTCGCATTGAAGGCCGACCGGAGCCCAAGCCGGGCGATGACGGCCCGCAGGCCAACCGGCCTCGCGTGTCGAGCAAGTACTTCGAGACCATTGGCATTCCGCTGCTCCGCGGCAGGCTGTTCGATGAACGCGATCGGGCCGGTTCGGCGGATGTAGCTGTGATAAGCGATCTGGCGGCGCGGATATATTGGCCGCGCGAAGATCCCATCGGGAAGCGCGTGTGCGTCGATTGGGCGGCGAACGGGCGACCGATATGGCGTGAGATCGTCGGCATCGTCGGAAGCACGCGGCACTTTGGTCTCGAGGCGCGCCAAAAAGCAGAGATCTACCTTCCGCACACGCAATCGCCGGAGCAGTTCATGTTTCTGTTGGTACGGTCCAAGGCAGGGGAGTTATCTGGCGCAGCGGCGGCCATCCGCCGTGAAATTGCCCGCCTGGACCCGGACCTGGCGGGCATCGGTTTACGCAGCATGGATGAGTTTATCGCCGCCGCGGAATCCCGGCGCCGCTTCCAGGCCCTGCTGATGGGCTGGTTCGCCGGACTTGCGGCCGTTCTCGCCGCGATCGGAATCTATGGCGTGATGGTCAACACGGTAGTGAGGCGCACGCGGGAGATCGGCTTGCGGCTGGCGCTCGGGGCAGCCCCGCACGATGCGGTGAGCATGATCGTGAGCAAGGGGATGCTGCTCGCGGGCGCAGGGATCGCCGCCGGATTCGCCGCTGCCATCGCACTGATGCGGTTCATCCGGACTTTTCTATTTGGTGTTTCGCCGTTCGATGTACCAACATTCACGGCCGTCGCGGCACTGCTGGCGCTGATTGCGTTCGTCTCGGCGTGGGCTCCGGCCCGCGCAGCAGCGAGAGTGGACCCTGTGGTCGCGCTTCGCGAGGAGTAGCCCAGCCGAGTCTCCTGCATCACGTCTCGCGGGGTCTGCCGGACGAGAGGTCTTGCCGGCCATAACGTCTGGAGTTGTAGCCCAGTTCTATCTAAACTCCAAACTAATGTGACTCTCAATTTTCATTGATTCGGGACGGATCACGAGTAACGGAGTAACGGCGTACTGTCGATCAATCCAATTCTTGATGACTGGTCGATACTTAGACATCTTTGGACAGCGCTTCCTTTAGCCACCCTGATAAGCTGGCCCGAAGCATGTTTGACAACCACCCATGCGTCACAACCGTTCCGTTCCTCCCTGTCCCGTGATTCCTGTGCTTACTACCCCGATCCTGGTGTCGCGGCGTCTTGGCTGGGGTCCGCTTTTGGCTTTACAGTGCGTTTGCGGATCGAGAACCACCGTATCCAAATGCGGGCCGGTGAGGGCTGCATCACAATCGCCGAGGGCGATGTCGTTCCAGACCACCAACAATAGGTCGAAGGTTGAGGCGTTGGCGCTGATATCCGATCACTGTCCGGCCGTTCCAGACGCATCACGCGATTATGAAACCGGGACTGTCGAGGTGGTAGAGAATCCTTAACGCTGGGACCTTATTCGAAAAGCGCCGCAGCCCTGCATTGTGCAGTTCCTGAGATCGCTCGCTGCCGCGGCTGCTCCGATAAGGTCCTAGCGTTACACAGACCGGTGGCGTCCGCAGGTGATCAGCGGAGTGAAGCCGACATCAGGACCTATTCAGCTCCCAACCGATAACGATCAGTTGCTGGTGAACTGGGTGAACTAAGCCGGACCGTCGGGCCACAACCCTTGAACCTAAACTCACACTCATAATCCTATCTGCACGTAGCTCAAATGCCATCCAAAGCGGCTCTAACGATACTTGTGCCGGCTCGTGCTCATAGCCGATTGCCATAACAGCTTTCCGCTCCTCACAATTAAGCGATTGGAGCTTCAGGCAGTCGCCCAGTAGACTCGTGTTCCCGCTGTACGGATGCAAGAGATTAACGGACCAGTTCTCCGCAAGGCGGTTATTGTCGCCAAATGGCCTAACAAGCTTGATTTCGAGTGCCCAATGTTTACGTATCAGAAGATCAGGAGTGCGCATGGTCGTCACGCCTGAACTGTATTGCGGGAATTTGCACATCTCCTCAGCTGCGAGCTTTAGCAACTGCGGCTCGCCGTAGGGGCCGACGCCTGGACGAAACTCCTTGAACCTCGAACCGGAGTTGTCGATCTGTTTCAGAACGTTCGCGGCATCGATTACCACTTGTTCTAAATCCATTGACTCAGCGTGACACAGCTCTGGGACTAGATTCCTTCATCCGAGGCCGTTGAGAATCTCGTCCATTTCCGCGCAGGCTTCGTAAGCCGTTGTCTCGAGATGTGTCAGCTCCGCGCGCGCTGCATGGACATCGAAGCGCTTAGGTCCTCGGGACTGGGCGGACAAGTAGCGCCGCGGCAGAAGCATGAACTCCGCCGACGCGAGTTCGTCGATGGAAACTGACCGCGCATCCTGTCCGAGATCCTCTTTTTCGCTTCGAAGCGTTCCAAGTATCCATTCGGCCATCTCGGGGGGCAGAGCTGTCCCGCGAAATCGGCAGGGAAGGTGTGATGTAGCCAGCTGCGATCGGGTGCTGATTTCAGTTCGAAATAGTATTGAAGCGGGTATGGCGAATCGGTGTATGCGCTCGGTATGGCGTCGACGTAAGTATCTCCGACGCGATTCATCCGAATTGATTGCCAAGGCTCGGCCCGGTGCGCCTGGCTTGTCGATAAAGTAAAGTGGCACCTTACTTCTCGGGGCAAATCGCTAAGAGTCCGGTTAGCAATTCTGATTAGCGGCGTACTATTAACTCGCCAACAGTCAGGCGCTCGACCTCAATTTCCCGCACGGACACACGATTCAGGTGCGCTTCTCCGACCGCGAGTCGGCGGATTGCAAGAGCGCCAATAGCTAACGCTCCTATCGCAATAGCGCCAAGCGCGAATGCTCCCATTGCCGAAGCTCCGACGGAGACTGCAGCAGTTGTGAGGTACTTACGTAACGCTACTTCTGGTGTCGGCATTGCGAAATCTCCAGCTTTTCAATTATGCAATTGTCAAGTCGAACTTGCCGCTTGCAGATTCCATCGCTCGATCCATCCGCGTGACAGTCGTTCAACCAGAAATAGGATCGAGTTTAGATTCGCTTCCGGATATGTTCTCTATGACCGGCAACCGTACATTTGAGGTACCTGACACGGGCGATTGCTCAAGTGTGCCGTCAGCGCTCCGCATGGCAGGAAGGGGGCCCTCGGTCGGGCCCCGATTTGGAGGGCAGGCTATCCAGGAACGAACACTGCTTCCCAACACTGAACCAAGCGCACCCGTTCTTATACCGGCGTGGGTATTGCGTAACCGAGCGAAATCGAATGGGCAGTGCATTGCAGGAACGTAATTCTGCCCTCGCGGATGGCTTAGAAAGGACATCTTTGCACTCGTTTTTTCGGAATATCAAATACAGCTGGCGAATGCTGCGGCGCAATCCCGGTTTGACGACTGCTGTAGTGGCGACCTTAGCGCTCGGTATTGGCGCCACAACGGCCATTTATACGGTGATCTATGCTACGTTGCTATCCCCACTGCCGTTGCCCCATCCCGAGCAGTTGGTGATGGTGTGGTCAAAGGTCCAGGGCAACCGCAACGGGATCGCCGCGGGCGATTTTCTTGATTGGCAGCGGTATAGCAGCTCATTCCAAAAGTTGTGTGCGTTTACCGGGGGCAATTTCAACTTGGGAACAAAGGATAAGCCGGAGCAGGTAGAAGGAAGGCTGGCGTCGCCCGGCTTTTTTCACATGATGGGCCTGCCCTTCATGCTGGGCCGCGATTTCCTCCCGCAAGAAGGCATACCAGGTAACGACAAAGTTGTTATTCTCACGCACAAACTCTGGAATAAGTTGGGCGCAGATGACCATATCGTTGGCAGGCAGCTGCGAATTAATGGCGGGTTATACGCCGTAGTGGGCGTTCTGGCAGAAGGCGTCGCCGATCGTTACGATGCGCAGTTGACAGCGCCGCTCGCCTTCCGTCCCGAACAGATCAATCACGACTATCACTGGTTGCTGGCGACCGCGCGCCTGAAACCGGGCGTGAACATAAAACAGGCGCAGGCCGACATGAATCGAGTGACGGCGCGTATTGCGGAGGAAAACCCGCGCAGTGATAAGGGCTGGGGCGCTCTGGTCGAACCGCTGCAAACGATTTCGTGCCTAAGGACCGCATTCAGACGCTCTGGCTGCTGTTGGGGGCTGTCGGATTCGTGCTGTTGATCGCGTGCGTCAACGTGGCGAATCTGCTGCTTGCGAAGAGTACGTTCCGCTGGCGGGAAGTAGCGGTCCGAAACTCAGTCGGAGCATCGCGGCGGCAGGTGTTTGAGCAGTTCCTGATCGAGAGTGTCGTGCTGGCCGGCGCCGGCGGAGCGGCTGGAGTGGTCTTGGGCATTCTTGTGCTTCGCTGCATTGTGGCGCTCATGCCGCTAGGCACTCTGCCTTCTGAGGTCGCCTTGCAGTTGAACATCCCGATCCTTAGCGTTACTGCTGCGGCCACAATTCTGGTGGGAATCTTATCGGGTTCGGCGCCTGCCTGGTATGCCTCGCAATTAGATCCGGCCTGGTCGTTGAAACAAGGAGGGCGTGCTGGTGAGGGCAAGGGACACCACACGTTGCGCCGCGCGCTGGTTGTGGGGGAACTCGCGCTTGCGTTAACGCTACTCTCCGGTGCTGGTCTCGCATTGCATAGCTTCTGGAATCTGACACGGGACCTGGGAGTGCGTACGGACCACGTCTTGATGTTTTCATTGCAGCAGCCGGACGGGCGCTTCCGGTTTGCCAGCGGGATCGTACCGTATTACAAGCAAGTACTCGAACAAATCCATGCCTTGCCTGGAGTTTCCGCTGCTGCGGTCGTGACCGGAGCTCCTCTGCTCGGTACAAGTGATGGGATGCCGTTCACAATCGTGGGTACAGCAGTCGCCGACCCTTCCCAGAGACCTGGTGCCGGATTCCAGTCAATTAGCCCTGAGTACTTCAGAACGTTCGGCGTCCGGCTCATCAAAGGCCGCCAGTTCAGCGACGCCGACACATCGACGAGCCCGCGGGTCGCCATGGTCAACGAAGAGTTTGTCAAAGAGTATCTGAAAGGACTCAACCCTCTGAATACGCGATTATCCATCGAGCAAATCGATCCCACGGTCCAGAAGCTGGGAGCGGCTGTGGAGTGGCAGATCATGGGCGTTTTTCACAATGTCCGCTCATTCGGATTGCGTGCCGACCAACCTGAAATAGATATGCCGTTTCCCCAATCGCCTCTACCCAGTGTCACTATCGGGCTGCGTTCGGCGGGCAATCCAGCGGAATTGAGTGCGGCGGCTGCGAAGGCGATCTATTCCATAGACCCAGATGTCGCGGTTTCACATCTGAGGACAATGAAGGAGGTCAGAGATCAACTGTTCATCGGCGACAGGTTCACGATGATGCTGTATGTCGGCTTCGCCTTCGTGGCGCTGACGCTCGCTGCAATCGGTGTTTACGGTGTGATTTCGTTTGGTGTGTCGAGGCGAACACAGGAGATTGGTTTGCGCATGGCTTTGGGCGCAGAGAAACGAGCCGTGGAGCGTCTGATTATCACGGAGAGTTCCGTCCTCACGCTGATAGGCTTGGCGCTGGGGGTGCTAGGAGCAGCATGGCTGGGGCGCCTAATGCACAGCACACTTTATGGGGTACAAGTATTCGATTCGTCGGTGCTACTCGGTGTGAGCGGTCTGCTCTTCGGGACAGCACTGTTGGCAGCCTATATCCCGGCGCGGCGGGCTGCGGCGGTTGATCCCATGAGAGCACTGAGGACGGAGTGATTAGGGGTAGCTATATCCTGGTCCGGGTCTGTCCGAGCCGCTGATGATCTTAGGTTGCTGGTCCTTATCGATCAGGCGCCGACACAACGACCCTGCTTATTGGATATTCAATCGGAAACGTGCTACGCGATATGACATTCGTGCTACGCGAATGTTTTCGTAAACCTTGTGGGTAGGCTTTTCGGCGACAACTTGCAGTTGCCCTGCCAAATGATACACCGCCTGGAGACTTACACGCGAGCGCCCGCCGGAAAGCGGCTTCGTTCTAACTGCCATGTGTTTACAATCGACGGTCGTCTCCAGGCTCTGTGCACAACTCACAAATTCTGCACAAAACTGCAAGGCCAGATTTTACTAGGTTCGCGCTCTGCATAATATTTGTGCATAATGCGAACACGAAATACAGCTATGCCCGGGTATCGACAGACGACCAGAGCGGTGTCGGCGCAAGTCACCGCCCTGACGACCGCCGTAGCCGATAAGGTGTAGAAGGCTGAAACTTGACCTGATAGACATCGCACAGAAAGTTCGAGTTCTCGGACATCCAATCCAAAGTCAGCGCGCGCCGTTGGTGATCTCATTTTTCGGGTGGCCGAATAACAAGACACGATCCCCGAATAGGCCGATCACTTCTACGGCTTGCGCGTTTCTCGTCAACTTGACGCCGAACAGCACAACTTCGGATTACTCGCGGTTCGGCCAGAATGCCTAGTGGCCGATTCCGGTCGTGAGTGTAATGGCCTGTTCACGCCAGTTACCTTGATCGAAGCGCTTGCGGCAGAGATATACTCGTCCCCATCTATGAACCGAATTCTGCGTTTCTGTCTATCGACCGGCTGCTGCGTTGCGGCGATGGCGGCAACGCCCGCCCCTCTACAGAAGACGTCGATGGAAGGTGCCCGCGCAAATCGCTCAGAAGCGACGATCGAGGGCTTAGTGCGAGATATCGCATGCCCCATGCAAAACCTCGATGGAGACGCAACTCACTTGAGCCTGAAGTGCGTGAGGGAATGCGTGAAGGCCGGCTCGCCGATCGGTATTCTCACGAAGGATGGCGAGTTGTATCTGCCAATCTCTGAAAAAATGCCCGACTACAGTCAGAGGAAAAAGCTGATGCCCTTCGTCGGCAAATATGTGCAGGTGAAGGGAATCTCGTTTGAGAGGAATGGAACGCACGCGATTGTCATCACGGATATCAGGGAAATGAAGGGAGTGCATCTGACCCTGGGAGGAGAATAGGCGCTGGTCGCTGAATCGCTCCTGCGCAGTCACCCCACATGACCGAGAAGTCGGCATCGCGCCGATTGAGCCAGTGCAGCTTCACGTCGACCGCATGCGCGTTCTACGGACATGTGACGGCAAACTTCATCCGCCACCTTGAGGCCAGCTTTCTCCGAGTGGCCGACGATCCAACCGGAGCGGGCACACGCCCGGCAGCTAGGCCGGGTAGCTGGGCGGAAGGGCTGTTTTCACTTGCTATCGCAGCGCGAGTGAAACGCGCGGCGAGTCCTTTTCGCAGACGGAGGGGCACTCAACCACTGACGGCACCGCCAAACTTTTAAGGAGGGCAGGTCCACCAGCCACGGTACCGGCAGCACCGAGAGCATACACCCGCTTGTTCAGCCGGACGAGGTGGGGCGGGTCTTCGCGTGTAGCGACGACCGGCGCCGTCCGGCTTATCCGGGTTTAGCGCTTGCGATGGTTGCCGCTCGGGCGTGACGAATGTGTATGATGCGGCGCGGACGGTAGAATATGCAAGGCCTTCCGGGTAACGGCGGCGATGCCGAGGGGTCTGAAGGCCGGTTTTCTGGAAGTATTTGTATCCAGGAACTACCGGATCGATTCCACTACCCAATTGCCAATCTAGCGGGGTTAATGATCAAACGTCGAGAGTTTCTCATCGATTCGGCCGTCGCCGCCGGAGCGGCGAGAGCGTGGGGGCAGACCGTGGACCGAGCCAAAATGGATCGCGTCGCGGTCATGAGTTACAGTTTCGATCTGATTATGAAGAGCGCTGCGGGTACGGACGATCCGCAGAGAACCCTCGATATCTTTGATTTTCCCGACGAGATGGCGCAGCGCTACGGAATCCATAATCTGGAGATCCAGCACGAGCACTTCCGCTCGACCGAGCCCGACTACTTGAGAGAGTTTAAGAACCGGCTGACGAAAGCCCAATCGCGGGTGACTCAGCTGGTCCTGGAACTCGAAGCGCACAACATTTCGACCACGGATCCGGCGGTTCGGTCGGAGACGATCGAGCTGACGAACCAATGGATCGACCGTGCGGTGTTCCTTTCCGCTGCGCGTGTGATGATCAACCAAGGCACGCTCGCACCGGATGTGCGTACCACCGCGGCCGAGACCTTGAAGACGATTAAGGCGTACGCCGATGCGAAGAAGGTCATGGTGACCGTGGAGAATCGCGACGACCCGCGAGGATACGTGTCTTCGACGGTGCCCAACGGGGGCGGCCGTGACGGCGCGGCTGGCGCTCCGCGTAGTGCAGGCGGAGTTCCAAACAGCGCCGCCGCCGCGTCAACTGCGCGTTCGCCTGAGCATACTTGGGAGGACGAGGTCCATTTGATCAGGGCCGCCGGGGTCTGGGCCAATCCCGACGTCGCCTCATTCCCGGACGACGCGGCGCGGGAGGCAGGTTTGCGCGTCATGTATGCGATGGCCACAAGCAGCCATTTTAAGTACATGCCGAATCTGTTCGACTCGGCCAGGGCGATTCAGATTTCGAAGGAAGTTGGATACAAAGGGCTCTACTCGATCGAAGCCGAACCTCTTACCCCCCACCCCTACCCATTCGTGCAAACCATCCTGGACGTGCTGCTCCGGAATCTTTAGCCGGTTGCTCCGCCTTTGGCGCGTGGAAACCTGGCGAGAGAAGGAAACCTAGGGACATTTAAGCGTGATGTCGCCTACGTCGACGCACACGAGCATGAAAATGCCCTTATCGCCTCGCATGTGCTGGGGTGGTCTGGAGCCAGTTCGATGTGTCAGGCTTGATCTTCGCCGGGGGCGGCTCAGAGGCGACTATCACATGAACACCGAGTACGTCGGCATCACTCCAGAGCGTAGTGCTCTTGGCTTGACTGCGCTTTCAAGCGTTTCTCTTGGCTCCCTTCGTCCGGGCGCAGGCTCCGGACCCATTCGGCTGACCTACAACTTCGGTTGCGCATTCCACTTGCCAGACAGCCGGGGTCAAAGACTGTACGCGGCGGAGTAAAAACAGACCACGGACGTCGCGTAAGCGGCGGTTGGTGGCGGGCTAAAAATAGACCAGCCGGAAACAGACTCGAACATTTCAATGCGGTTGTGTTTGTGACATACCAGAGACGTGTACACGGTGGAGCTGTATGCACGGCAAGTCGAGTTAAGAGCAAGACCGGACTAATACATCCCGCATAAGTGAAGTGATTTCTGGTTTCCGGCTCTCTCCGGCTGGATGAGGACTGAGAACCGCGCATGTGGCCCGACGTGGTAGCGGCGCGGTTCACATCCGTGGAAAGCGCGTTTCTCGTCAAATCTTCTGGCAGCAAAACGAGCGAAACATCATAAAATGAGTGCGAAATTGGAAATGATGTGGAGATCGCTCGACAACAAAACTTCGCTCGCTTCCGAATTTTGCGTGTATTGTGGGTTCCGCGCGCGTGTCACATGACGATGGCAGCCCCAGCGGCAGAGGCGAAGGCGCAGTACTCGGCGATCTTGCTGGACGCGACGGGGAACGTGGGCGGGCGCATCGTGCAGCTTCTGATCAAGAACCCGCTGTGCAAGAAGGTGGTGGTGGTGACGCGCCGCAAGACGGACGCCTTCGCCGACCCCAAGGTCTCCGAGGTGGTTGTCAACATGGACCGGCTCGGAGGAGGAGGTTGTGCCGCACGCCCAGAAAGTCGACGTCGCGCTCGCCGCGTTCGGCGTCGGCAAGGGTAGCGCGAAGATGCCACAGGACCAGGTGCGCAAAATCGAAATCGCCTACCCGCAAGCCTTTTGTCGCGCCGCCAAGGCTGGAGGCGCTCGTGTGTGCGGGGTCATGACAGCAGCGGGCGCGGACCCAGAGGCCGGGATGAAGTACGCGAAGATCATTGGCGAGAAGGAGAAGGCTGTCGAGTCCGTCAAGTTCGACTTCCTCGGGGTGTACCGTCCTGCCGTCATTCTCGGCAACTCCAACACGCCGGGCGTCCTTGGCTACGTGATGCCACTGCTGCACGGGGCCATGCCGTCCAAGTACCACTCGATCCACAAGAACGACCTCGCGCGCGCGATGGTGGCACAGTCGGAGCAGGCGTTCCTCGCGATGGAGCAGGGCAACGCTGTCAAGAAGGCGACCGTGAAGATCCTAGAGTACAAGGAGATGGAGCCCTTCTTCGTCAACGGCGAGAGCGACGAGCCTTGAGCGGCAAGCTGCTTGTGGTGTATTGAAACGCTGTGGTGTTTGGGTTGTTCGGATAATGTTTTGCGTTTGTATTGTTCTGCAGTGTTAGATGGTTACGTTTGGACCTACGCTTGGACCTACGACTTGCTCAGCAAGCGCAGGAGTCGATTCGTCTCGGCGCGAATTAGCTGCGCCTGTCGTTCTCCGCGGCCGCCTTGTCCAAAACGCGCTCGGTTCTGAGAATCCACCGGTTGAGAAGTCGGCGTTGCTTCCCCGTGCTTTGGGTTTCGAGGAACTGAATCAAAGTGACGCAAAGCGCAAAAAAACCGGCCAATCCTTATTGAGGTCCCTCTGTTGGCGAAGCGGGTCAGGTGCGATAGACAGGCCCTCATTTCTTCTTTCGTTCGAGCTGTCGTAAATAGAAAGACGTCTGCAGCCCCGTCTGGGCGCGCTCCCGCAATTGGTGGTCAGGTTCTCACAGAAATCTCTTGCAGTCCCCTCATCTACTCTGCAGAATGATGGTGTGAAGTCTTGAGTAACTCGCTGCTCCACCACGCTGGATCGGGCAGAGATTGGCCGGATAAGCGCGTTTTACGTCAACTTGACGAAGCCAGGATTCGCGACATAGCTTCACCGTTGGTGTCGACCGTGGATCTTTCTCCGACCAGCACGCGCCAGGTACAGGTTAACCTGCTCATGGTAAGCTCGATGCGCAGTGTCCGTCGGATTACCGTCCCGGACGCTTTCTGCTTTTTCCATCAATGGATCGCGAGGCCCTGATAGACACGTTAAAGGCGATGAACGCCGCCACGTTCCTTGAAGAGCATGTATTCGATTCTGTGCCTCATGTCTCTGGCGGCGATCGCGGTGCATACATCGGTTGGAAACGTGCCCTCGGCGCCGGCATTGATGTGGATCCTGCCTGTCTTATGGTTATCGGGAGCGCCGCAGTCGGCTGCAGCCTGAATCCAAGCAAAAACATCAAGCCATTTGACGATCAGTCGGACGTCGATGTCGCCGTCATCTCAAATCATTACTTCACGATTGCCTGGAGATACCTACGAATGAATGGCGCTCGGCGACTCAAGGTCGACCAACGCACGCGCAACGCCTGGGACGAGCACGTAAAACAGGTACATCTATTGGGGCACCATCGCGACGGACAAGTTGCTCGGCATCCTGCCCTTCGGCTTGGAATGGATAAGAGCAATCAGCGCCATGGGCTTCAAGGACCCTACCAAGGGCAGGGACGTCAATTTGCGCATCTATGCCGATTACGAGGCCCTGCGCGCTTATCAGACGATGTCTGTGAAAAGCGTTCGGGAAAACCTTTATAGCTGAGTTGAAAGCATGCAACGCTATCTGAACACCACGCATCGATCCCCCGTCTGGTTCAAGAAGGCCTACGAAGCCGGCGATCTGGTCATCAAGCTGCCGTTCCAGCGCAATCCGGTCTGGTCGATACGCCAGCAGAGCTCGCTGATCGACACCATCCTGCTCGAATACCCGATTCCAGAGCTTTACATGCAGGACGTCACGGACGCTGATGGCAACCAGAAACACCTGCTGGTTGATGGGCAGCAGCGCATTCGGACAGTGCTCTCGTATCTTGCCGGCGAATTCGAATTGCAGGATGAGGAAAGCAACTGGTCAGGCCTAGCCTTCGAAGATCTGACGCAAGCCGACCGCAAACGTATATTCGAATACAACATTCGTCGTACGACTTCTGCCGGAGATGCCTGACGATGAAGTACGCGCCATATTTAAACGGGTCAATAAGAACACGGTCACGCTAAACGGCCAGGAGCTGCGGCACGGAACGTATTGGGGCCCGTTCATCAAGCTCATGGAAGAGATCTCCGACTACGAATTTTGGGATGACTCCGGCATCTTTTCCGCTAATGATCGTCGGCGGATGATCGATGTCGAATTCATCAGCGAACTTGCTGTTGCCGTGCTCAACGGCCTACAAAACAAGAAGAAACGGCTGGAAGAGTTCTACCAGCAGTACGAAACAAAGTTCGAGGATCAGGAGAAGCTGCGCTCCATTTTCCTGAAGGTGTTAGGCGAGATCGAGCAGCTTATCCCGAACCTGGCGAAGACGCGCTGGAGGAAGAAGTCCGACTTCTACACGCTGTTTGTCCTACTGGCGAAGCACGTGGCACAGTTGCCGCTTCCATCCGACAAGCGGGATCTCGCCGCGGCCGCGGTCAGGGAATTCGCCGATACAGTAGACCGTGTGATCAAAGAGGAGATGGCCAAAGAAGAGATCGTAAGCCAAAACGTTCTCGAGTATGTGAAGTATGTCGAACGAGCCGCTTCGGATCTTGCGCCACGCCGCGAACGCGAGCGTGTACTTGATGAGCTGCTCGCGCCGGTGTTTGCCTAAAGCCCTCGCGCCCTTCCCTTCCGCAGGAAGTCGCACGGATTGACGATATGGATATCGTTCAATTTTCGAGCCCCAGCAGGTGCTTGTCGCCGGTACGGCTAGGTGTTGAGGAATCCACTTGGCCGAGAAG
>CAVWRP010000024.1:0-156416 GCA_963757345.1 Terriglobia bacterium
TCTGCGTTCTTATCCGGATGTTAAGCCCGAGCGGATCCACGTCATCTACAACGGCATCGACCTGCAGGAATACCAGCGGAAGACGACAACCGAAGCGCTTGAGCGATACGGTGTCGATTCGAAAATCCCTTACATTCTCTTCGTCGGTCGGATTACGAGACAGAAGGGCGTTACTCATCTTGTCGACGCAGTCCGCTTTCTTCCGCCTGAGACGCAGGTTGTGCTTTGCGCCGGCGCGCCTGACACGCCTGAAATCGCGGCTGAAATGCGCCAGAAGGTCGAAGAAGCCCGCGCCCATAATCCTCGCGTACTCTGGATCGAAAAAATGGTGAGCAAGCCGGAGGTGATTGAGCTTTACAGTCACGCTCGAGTTTTCTGTTGTCCCTCCGTATACGAACCGTTCGGGATTATCAATCTGGAAGCGATGGCCTGCGGCGCGCCTGTCGTTGCCAGCGCTACGGGCGGAATCAAAGAGGTTGTCGTAGATGGCGAAACGGGCTACCTCGTGCCTTTCGAGCAGGACCCGGTCACAAGCTTTCCCAAAGACCCGGAGCGTTTCGCGCGCGATCTCGCCTCCAAAGTTTCAGTTCTGCTTGCCGATCCAGCCAAATGTAAGCAATTTGGCGTCGCGGGGCGAAAACGAGTCGAAGAAAAGTTCAGTTGGGGCGCCATCGCCGATCAGACGATCGATCTCTACCGAAGGCTGATCGACAAAGGCAGGTAACGGTATGAGTCAAACTCTTGTCCCATCAGCGATGACAACGACCGCACAGAGCCCATCCCCGCTCGCAGGCGAGGGGCGTCGCCGCGTCATGATCGAGCGCGTTTCGCCGGAAGTGGACGGTGGCCGCTTCCCCGCCAAACGAACTGTTGGCGACACCGTCGAGGTGGAAGCAGATATCTTCACCGATGGCCACGATTCCGTTCGCGCTGTTTTGCTGTATCGTCACGAAACTTCGGCTGAATGGCAGAAGTCACCTCTCACCCCATTAGTGAACGATCGTTGGCGCAGCGGTTTTCCCGTTCGCGAGCTGGGCCGCTACCACTTCACCATTGATGCCTGGGTAGATCATTGGGAGACTTGGCTCCGCGATCTCCGCAAAAGGATCGACGCGAAAAGCGATTCGCCTCTCGATTACCGGATTGGCGCGGAACTCATCGGGCAAGCCGCGGAGCGCGCTGAGAATCAGGATCGCGCCAATCTCGAGAAGCAATCGAAACTTCTTCAATCGGAACACAACAGCGAAGCTCGTCAGACTGCCGCTCTTCAGAGCGAATTGAATGAGCTGATGCAGCGCTATCCTGACAGACGCCTCGCTACCAGGCTCGACCGTGACCTGCAGATCGTTGTGGATCCGGTGCGCGCCCGCTTTAGTTCCTGGTACGAGCTCTTCCCGAGATCGACCTCACCTGAAGCAGGACGTCACGGCACTTTTGCGGACTGCGAAGCTCGCCTCTCGTATATCGCGGAGCTGGGATTCGACGTTGTCTATCTCCCGCCGATTCACCCTATCGGAACTAAATTTCGCAAAGGAAAAAACAACTCGGTCGTTGCCGAGGCTGGAGATGTGGGCAGTCCATGGGCAATCGGTGCACCGGAAGGAGGACACAAGTCGATTCTTGCCGATCTGGGCACGCTGGAAGACTTTCGCCGCTTCATCCGCCGCGCAAATGAACTCGGCATCCAGGTCGCGCTCGACGTTGCCTTTCAAGTGTCTCCCGATCACCCGTACGTTAGCGAACATGAGGAGTGGTTTCGCAAACGTCCCGATGGCACCATCCAATACGCTGAGAATCCGCCCAAGAAGTATCAGGACATTTACCCGTTTGACTTCGAAACACCCCAGTGGCAACCACTCTGGGAGGAATTGAAGAGCGTCTTTTCTTTCTGGCTACAGCAAGGCGTACGGATCTTTCGCGTTGATAATCCCCACACTAAGGGCTTCTATTTCTGGGAGTGGGCAATCACTGAGTTGAAGAAAGAAGCGCCGGATGTGCTGTTTCTTTCAGAAGCTTTCACGCGGCCGAAGATCATGTACCGGCTTGCCAAGCTTGGCTTCAGCCAGTCCTATACTTACCTTCCTTGGCGCAATGCAAAGCGCGAGCTTACCGAGTACCTGACTGAGCTTTCGCAAAGTCCCGTTCGGGAGTTTTTCCGTCCGAACCAATGGCCCAATACGCCGGATATTCTCACGGAGTTCTTGCAGATCGGTACGCGCGCAGCCTTTCTGATCCGCTTTCTTCTGGCATCCACCTTGGGCGCGAATTACGGTATTTACGGGCCTGCGTTCGAGTTGATGGAAAGCCGCCCGCTCCGGCAGGGTAGCGAGGAGTATCTCGACTCCGAAAAGTATCAGATTCGCCATTGGGACTTGGACCGCCCGGACAGCCTCCGGGAAATCATCGCCTCGGTAAATAAAATTCGCCACGAGAATCCTGCGTTGCAGACCGATTGGACTCTCCAGTTCCATCCCGTCGATAATGAACAGTTGATTTGCTACAGCAAGAGCGCGATCGACGGCGGAAACCTTCTTATCATCGTGGTCAATCTGGATCCGCATCACACACAAAGGGGCTTTGTCGATCTTCCTTTACGTAAGCTCGGCATCGAGGAAGATCGCCCCTTTCAGGCGAATGATCTTCTTACTGGCGCGCACTATGTCTGGACCGGCCCAAAGAATTATGTAGAGCTGCACCCGGATAGTTTGCCGGCCCATATCCTTCAGATCCGCCGACGCCTTCGAGTGGAAAACGATTTTGAGTATTACCTATGAGCGTCGGCGACCTCGCGACCCTGCAAGTCAGGTCCCTGGCGGATCCCTTAGACGATGCCGCGATGGCCGATCTTGCCGGCTTGCTTCCGGGCTACCTCGCGACAAAGCGCTGGTATCGCTCCAAGACGAAAACAATTTCGAGTGTTGGGATCGAGGACATCATCACGTCGGGGTCGGTCAGAATCCTGGTCGTCGCAATTCAATACACCGACAGCGAAACCGACCGTTACATCCTGGCTTTGACCATCGCGCCCGCCGACGCGCCCGCCGGTGAGGAAGTGGTCGCTCGCCTGGTTACGCCCGGCGGTGAGCAAGCCACGCTCTACAGCGCGTTCGGGGACACCGGGTTTCGTGACGACCTGCTCGACGCGATCATTTGCGAGCGTCAGCTGAGCGGGCGCGGCGGAAGACTGGTTGCTGCAAGAACCTCTGCCCTCCGCGAGAAATGCGGAGCGTCGCCAAAAGCTGAGAGCTTCGTCTCGCGCGCCGAGCAGAGCAATACTTCCATCATCTATCGCGACCGTTACATCCTGAAGCTGTTTCGCAAGCTCGAGTCCGGTATCAACCCCGATGTCGAGGTGGGCAGATTTCTCACCGAGCGAGGATTCAGAAATACGCCGGCGGTGCTCGGAAATATTGAATACAGACCACAAAACAGCGCCGCAGGATATGGTGCTGCCATCCTGCAGCAATTTGTTCCGAACAAGGGCGACGCGTGGAAATATACTCTCGATTCGCTGCAAGGCTTTTTTGAAAGGGCGCTTCCAAGTAAGCGAATCGCTCCCACTTTCGCAACCGAACACCCGCTCAATCTGATCGGGCAGGAGATTCCTCCAAAGCTGCGCTTGTTTGTCGGCGACTACCTTGACTCGGCCGCGTTGCTTGGCAAGAGAACGGCTGAGATGCACGCCGCGCTCGCCGGCTCCGGCAGTGGGCCCGACTTTGAGCCCGAAGTATTTACTTCCAGTGACAGCACGGCCCTCGCCGAAGAACTCTTGCATCAATCCGAACAGACATTTGCGTTATTGCGCGGGAAACAAGCGAGTATTAGCGGCGTCTTGGCGGAGAGCGTCGATTCCCTCTTGAAATTCGAAAGCCAAGTCGCCGCACGTTTCGAGGCCGTCCGCCGCCGCCCCATTTCAGCGATTCGCATCCGGTTTCACGGCGACTATCATCTCGGCCAGGTACTCTACACCGGGCACGATTTCATGATCATCGATTTTGAAGGAGAGCCCGCGAGGCCGCTTGCCGAGCGGCGCGCCAAGGCCTTGGCTCTTCGAGATGTGGCGGGCATGATCCGCTCTTTTCAATATGCGGCGTATGCTGCTCTTTTTGGGCAGGTGCCCGGCATCCCTACCGACCCCGAGTCGAAGAAAATAATCGAAGGCTGGGCGGCCGCCTGGAATGCGGTAGTGAGTTCGACGTACTTGAGAGCATATTTCGAACGTGCCGCCGGCGCCGCGTTTGTCCCTGCGAATTGGCAGGAAAGACGTGTCCTGCTGGACGCCTTCCTTTTGCAGAAGGCATTATACGAAGTCTCTTATGAACTGAACAATCGACCACACTGGCTGCCAATCCCACTTCGCGGAATCCTCAGCCTGATGCATAGCTGATGAGCGGAACGGGCAGGCCTCTCACGGAGACCGATCTCAAGCAAATTCACGATGGAACGCACGTTTGCTTGGCTGATGTTCTCGGCGCTCATCTGACTGAAGACGGCGCGCATTTTGCTGTCTGGGCGCCGCGGGCACTCGCAGTTTCGGTCGTCGGCAGCTTTAATGGCTGGAACGGTAGCGCAGACCCGCTCGCTCCCGTGGGAGGCGGGATTTGGCAGGGCTTTGTTTCGGGGGCGGAGCGCGGTGCCAGATACAAATATCAGATCGAGCCGGGGCAGGGAACAACTATATATAATCGATATATATAAGTCCGACCCGGTTGGCTTTTTCCATGAGCAGCCTCCCGGCAATGCTTCGATACTCTGGGATCTCGACTACGATTGGGCGGATGACGGCTGGATGTCCCGCCGCCGGGACCTTAACAGTCTGGACGCTCCCATGGCCATTTACGAGGTTCACCTGGGGTCGTGGCAGAACGCCGATCGGGGGACCCGGTGCCTGACGTATCTCGAATTGGCGGCCACGCTCGTCCCCTACGTCAAGGAAATGGGTTTCACCCATGTGCAATTCCTGCCCGTAATGGAGCACCCTTTCTATGGTTCTTGGGGCTACCAGACGACTGGCTATTTTGCGCCAACTAGCCGGTATGGAACTCCGCAGGACTTCATGCGCCTGATAGATGAGTTTCACCAGAATGACATCGGCGTCATTCTTGACTGGGTCCCCTCGCACTTTCCTCAGGATGAGCACGGTTTCGGCAATTTCGACGGGGAACACGAATACGAATCGGCCGATCCGCGCCGCGGTTTGCATCCCGATTGGAACAGTTTCATTTTCAGTTATGAACGCGGTCCGGTTCGAAGCTTTCTCGTGAGCAGTGCGCTGTTCTGGTTGGAGCAATACCACGCCGACGGCTTGCGAGTGGATGCCGTCGCCTCGATGCTTTACCTCGATTACTCCCGTAAGCCGGGCGAGTGGGTTCCAAACGTGTACGGCAGTCGCGAAAATCTGGACGCGATCGGTTTCCTGAGGAGGATGAACGAAGATATTTATCGCCTGCATCCGGATGTTCAGACCATCGCGGAGGAGTCGACTGCCTGGCCCCTGGTGTCTCGCCCGACTTATCTCGGTGGCTTAGGATTCGGATTGAAGTGGGACATGGGCTGGATGCACGACACGCTTCAATACATGGCCCACGATCCTGTCTACCGCAAGCATCATCACAACGAGCTGACTTTCCGGTCCGTCTATGCGTTCGACGAGAATTTCATTCTTCCGCTCTCGCATGACGAAGTCGTCCACGGCAAGCGGTCGCTCCTTTCTAAAATGCCTGGCGACAATTGGCAGAAATTCGCCAGCCTGCGACTTCTATTTGCCTACATGTACGCTCAACCGGGCAAGAAGCTTCTGTTCATGGGTGCCGAGATCGCACAGCGGAAGGAGTGGAATCACGATCGTTCCCTGGATTGGCGGCTCCTGGAGTTACCGTCTCACGCAGCCGTTCGCTTACTGGTTGGCTACCTGAATCACCTGTACCGGTCCAAAACTGCTTTGAATTCCTTCGATCATGCGCGAATGGGCTTTGAATGGATCGAGCCGCAGGACGCGGAACGAAACATTCTCGCGTTCCAGCGGAATGCAAAAGGCGGGCAACGCCTCGTAGCGATCTTTAACTTCAGCCCCGTCACTCGAATGAACTACCGGTTGGGCGTCTCCGGAAAAGGATTTTGGAAAGAACTTCTCAACACCGACGCGGTCGCTTATGGAGGCACAGGACGCGGAAACTTTGGCGGTGTCTCCAGCGTTCCGGTGCCGGCTCACGGCCGCGCCTATTCGGTTACGATCGATCTGCCTCCACTGGCTGCCCTGTATCTTGAGCTCGAATGAGGTGAGGCAGGAGATGACAAGTCTGGCCGCTGCTCATTGCGGTCGAGTCTTCGTGATACACTTTCGCGCAAGGAAGAGTTGAATGCGAATATTTCAGCGATTGATCACTCCGGCCTTAATCTCGGCCGCGTTAATTTTTCTCAATGGGTGCGCGAGCGGCGGACACGAGCCGGCTGAGAAATACATTCTGGTAGCGGACAACTCGAAGATTCCGTATTGGCAACTGGCCGTTCGCGGTCTCAGCCGTGCCGCGGAGCAAATGAAGGTTAAGTCGGAGTTGCAGGGACCTGAGGGTCACGATACGAACGGCGAACGTGAAGCGTTCCATCGTGCTGTCATTGAGAAACCGGCCGGCATCCTGGTTTCCGTTTCAGACGCGAGCGTGCTTGTTGCCGATATTGATGCCGCTATAGATCAGGGGATACCGGTTATCACCATCGATTCAGACGCCCCAAATAGCAAGCGGCTTTTTTTCGTCGGCACGGATAACTACAATGCCGGAAACCTCGGCGGTAAGCTTGCCGCAAAACTGCTGGGCGGAAAAGGAAACGTGGTTATCTACACGATGCCTTCGCAGGCCAATTTGAAGGATCGCCTAGCTGGCTACCAGGCGGCGTTTGCTGACGGAACCGATATCAAAGTCATGCAAGTGGTGGACATGAATGGCAACTCGGATATCGCCTTCGATTCCGCGAAGAAGCTGCTCGATTCCAAAGCTAAGGTGGACGCGTTCATTTGCCTCGAAGCGCTCGCGTGTCCCGCTGTCGCTGATGTGGTGAATCGTGCCGGTATGGGCGGTAAAGTGAAGATCATCGCGATGGATACCGATCCCGGTACCGTCGAGTGGATCAAGAAGAGTGTGATTTCCGCCACGATAGCTCAGAAACCTTATACGATGGCTTATTACGGCACGAAACTGCTTGGCGACATTCATTTGAATCCCACGAAACCGCTGGCGGGCAATTGGGCGCAGAATGTGTTCTCCCCGTTTCCGGTCTTTGTCGATACGGGGACATTTGTCGTCACTAGTGAGAACGTTGGTTCCTTGACTCAGGAACCGGCTGGAGCGGGCCAATAGCGCCGGGTTTGACCAAAGCCCTGATCGCGTGCGCAGCCCTCGTGTTCCTGGCGCAGGCTGCGTGGGCGCAGGCGTTCGATCTGGTAATCCGCGGCGGGCGCATCATCGACGGTACCGGTTCGCCCTGGTACTCCGCGGACATCGGTATACGTGGCGGTCGGATAGCGGGAATCGGCTCCTTTGACAGCCGCTCCGCAAAGCACGTAATCGACGCGGCCAGATTGACGGTAGCCCCCGGTTTTATCGATATGCTCGGGCAATCCGAGATTTCGATACAGGCCAATCCGCATGTCCCGTCCAAGATTTTTCAGGGCATCACAACCGAAATCACGGGTGAGGGCGGCTCGGTGGCGCCCACTACTCCCCATCTGTTTGCTGAAGAGCAATCACTCTTAAGGGCTTACGGCATCGCCGCGAAGTGGCTCAGCTTTACGGAATACTTCGCGAATCTCGAACGGCAGGGCATTGGGATCAATCTCGCGAGTTACGTAGGTGCCACTCAAGTTCGCAGAGTCGTCATAGGCGACGACAACCGTGCTCCCACCGCCGGGGAGCTCGCACGAATGAAGGCGCTCGTCGGGCAGGCGATGAACGAGGGCGCAATGGGCCTCTCGACAGCCCTGCAGTATGCGCCAGCACCCTACGCGACAACGGAAGAGCTGATCGCCCTGGCAAGCGAGGCAGCAAAGCATGGCGGAATCTATGCCACACATATGCGCAGTGAAGGCGATACCATCGACAACGCGCTCGATGAAACGTTTCGTATTGGCCGGGAGGCCTCGATTCCTGTTGAAATATGGCATCTGAAAGCCGCCGGCAAGCGCAATTGGGGGCGTATGCCCGAAATAGTGGCGCGCATCGAAGCGGCGCGCCGGAGCGGCATCGACGTCGAAGCGGATACCTATGCCTATCCTGCCTGGTTCAATTCCTTTTCAGCGTTTGTTCCGCCCTGGGCACATGACGGCGGCGATCGCAAACTGGTTGAGCGACTGAAAGATCCTGCGACGCGCGTTCACATTCGCAGCGACATGCTGAACGACAGCAAGGGCTGGGATAACGAGTGGCAGGAGATTCCAGGACCCGAAGCCATTCTGATCAGTGTCGTGACGAACCAGAAGTTGCTGCCTTTACAAGGTAAGACCATAGCCGATGTGGCTAGGGAGCAAAGGAAGGATCCCATTGACACGATCTTCGATCTGCTGATCGAAGATCCTTCCATGTCGGTCGCGGTGTTTGGGATGTCCGAGAGCGACGTGGCCCTCGCGTTGAAGCAGCCGTGGGTTTCGGTGGATAACGATTCGCAAGGTACGGCTCCGGATGGTGTTCTGGGGAAGGAGCATCCGCATCCACGAGCTTACGGAACGTTTCCCAGGATTCTGCGTAAGTATGTACGCGAAGAAAAGCAGTTGACGCTGCAAGAAGCGATCCGCAAGTTCAGCGCTCTTCCCGCGCAACGGATGCGTCTTGCGGATCGCGGCGTTCTAAAGAAGGGCATGTGGGCAGACATAGTAATCTTTAACCCGGAAACAGTGCGCGATATGGCGACATTTGAGAAACCGAACCAACTTGCAGCAGGTATGGAGTATGTTCTTGTGAATGGCACTCCGGTAATCGAGCATGGTGAAATGACCAAATCGCTACCCGGTCACGTATTGAGGTCGCGAACTGGTGGGACGACAAAATGAAACGTGACGAACAAACAGTAGAAGCGGAGCTGATGGAGATCAGCGCGATCCAGGACGACACAACGAAGCTTGAGCGAATCGTTGCCTGGTGCGCCGCTTATCCGGATGAAATACCGTTCGCCTTGCGTTTCTTTCGAACAAGGCTCGAAGGGCACGGCAAACTCGCGAAAGAGGACTAGCCGGCGGGCAAAAGTCGAGGCTCGCCGGCGTAGTTTAGAATCAGGAGAGTGCCCACCCTTGGGGCGCGTAGCTCAGTTGGTTAGAGCGCCTGCTTCACACGCAGGAGGTCACAGGTTCGAGTCCTGTCGCGCCCACCATACAGATAGAGGGAGGCAATCATGGCCCTTTGGCGGTTGCATCGGCTTGTTTCTTATCTGGACTCCCATGTCTGAAGGCCTCCTAGCTCGAAGCCGGTATAGTCAACGCGACGGTTGCCACGACACCGCCGTTCGTGTTGCTCGTCGCCTGGATGACTACTGTTTCAGGGCTGGACGGTGCGATACCCGGTGCTGTGTAAACGCCTGTTTGGTCGATGCTCCCTTCGCCTGATACGACGGACCACGTCACGGAGTTGCCCATGTACCAGCCCACGGCGTAGAGTTGCAGATTTGTTCCAGCAGCTACGCTCGTTTGCTGTTGCGTATCGATCTTCAGATAAGGCGTCGTGCTGTCTGGCAGTATCTCAATACCTTCGAGCACCGGCATGATCATCGGATAGCCAGGCATGGAATCGGGACGATACCCGCGAACCGAGATAGTCAGCTGATTATTGGTCACCCAAGCTGGAATGTACGTATCGACCGGCATGGCGAGCGTATGCCCGGTAGCCACACCAAAATCGTAATTGTGAGCTGCCACTTGTCCATTAGCGATCAGATTGTAGGGTCCCCAGACAGAAGGAACCTGGAGTACATTGTAGATACACGGGGCCGTGCATCTTGTCGAGTTATAGGGAGCGCCGAGTAATAGGCGCACCTTGTAATTGCCGTTCGGAACGCCCAGCGAATACGTGAGGTCGTTGCCGCTGGTGTAGTGGAACGACTGGTACACATTGGCATCCGGATCGGTTTGGTTCGGCCACTTCGGGTAATCATTAATAAGTTTGTCTACTGCGCCTTCGTAGGCGATATCGGCAAGCCAGGTTTTCGTGTTACCGGAACTCTTGGTGCTAACTGTGCTTCCGACATCGATGCGAATGCTACCCGTTGGATTCGTGCCGGAAGGCAGAACCGTTACATTTACCCGAGTGGACAGGGCCGGGTTTGCGTTGGCAGCCACTTGGAGAACTGCCGCAGTTGGAGCGGCCACTGAGGTCGGGGGAGTATAGAAGCCATCGGGCGTCACGCTTCCTGTGCCGCTTAGCAGGCTCCACGTCAAGGGTGCGCTAGAACCTCCGCCAACCCAGCTCCGTAAGCTGTACGACGGCGTCCCCGCAATGATGAATAGCGTCGGCGAAGGAACCCCAGGAGCCTGGCTGCCGAGCGCGATCGGAATGGAAAGCGGTGTGCCGCTGGCTGGAGTCAGGTTCAGCACCGCATAGTTCGCCGGCGTCTGATAGCCGTTCGCAGGATTCACCTGCATCGATTTTGTATTGACTATGAAGCTCGATTCATCGACGGCGTCGAAGGATGTCATCGTGATGTTCGCGGTGGCGATTTCCGCGAACGCCTTAACGACGGCCGGGTCCTGTGTTACGTCTGTGTCGGCATATAGCACCGCACCGCCGACTGAAGCATCGCTAAGAAACATACCGTATTGTTGAAGCGCCCGCAGAATCACTTGTGCGTTCGGACTGAACGTGCTGATATCAAAGCTCGGCTTGAGCCGAAAGCGTGCGCCGTAGGGCGGCCCGTTCCCGCAACTCTTGCACCCAAGGACGCTATTGGCTGGCCAGTAGGAAAGTGCATGCAGGGAATACTGATTCTCGGTAAAGGACAAGGCATGATTGATGGCGCCTGCCTTTAGCTCCGCAAGACGGATCAGCAACGGATGGAAAATAAGATTGGAAGCTTGAGTAGTGAGGGTTGGGAGTGTATAGGAACTCCATGGATAGGAAACTCCGCTCGTCGCGGTACACGTCTTTGTGCCGCATAGTTGCGGGGTGAAGTGGTGCTTATAAACCTCGTAAAAACTACAGGAGCGCGGATCAACATACATAGCGTGCCGGTCTGTGCTGCCCGAACTGAGATCGGTCTGATAGGTGCCGGTCTGCCTTTTCCCGGTCTCCGTGGCCGCCAAAGGAAACGTGCCATTGTTAGCAGGCGTGTAGAGGAAAGCCTCATTCACCATCGTCGTCGAGGCATCCACGACGTTTGTCCCAAAATCAGGTTGAACGCTGAGAGCTTTGGGGTTCATGATTGCGATCCACGAGGCGGAGTTCGCTTCCACTGGGAGATTATCTATTCGCGTATTGAAAACGGAATCGCTGGGCGTCGTCTGACAACCCGCCGAAACTCCTTGCGGAATAACTACATTTGGCGCCTTGTAGATGGCCCAGGTTCCGAAGTTCGCAATTAAAGTGCCGCTGCTTCCACTCGCCAGAGACCAGTTTACGGGCTGGCTTGATACGAACGTTATCGATTGTCCTTCAGTGACAAATGGCGCCGAAGGAGTCACTGTGAGCGCGGCCCCAAAGCAAGCCTCCCGGCTAAACAGGAAGGAGCAAATAAGTATCCCGCTGCGCGCCATGTTTTTTACGGAGCATCGACGGGAACGTCTAAAGGTCCGAAGACCCGGGAAGGGACACAACAGTCTCTTCTTCATCGCAATGGTAAACCCTTTCGCGAGACTAATGTCTTGTTAAGCCTCGAATTGATGGCTTGTATGTGGTTCGGTTATGAGTGAGTATCCCGCGAGACGATACTCGTTAATAGGTAGGGTTTTCTTGGTTGACTTCCGCGAAATCTTATGTGGGTACGTACCGGTTACCACACGTTACAGACAAACTAACAGCGTCAGTAGCCGGTACTCAAAACAGTATTATGCGAGCAAGGGCGTGCTAATTCACGCCACTGCGGATGACAGAATTTGATGGAGGCGGCGTCCGACAATCCCGTCTTCTCCAGGCTCCAGCATCCAGACACCTACAACAATGGTGTTTTCATCGGAGAGCAGCCCGGCGGAACCTTCCCTGTGCCCAGTAGCAGGATTGAGCTCTATGCTCGGAGTTCCTTGCCGGCATTGTTTCGCGACTTCCAAAGGCGCAATCTTCACTCGCTGCTGATCGTAGCGGAGTACAAGATGAGGGACATGGTTTGCAACTTGAGGTACAACGACTTTGGATTCGAGAGTCGGTATGGACTTCAGTTCGGCGCAAATGCGTTCAGCCCGCTTCTGAAACTCCGCCTGCATCATTTCGTCCGATTGAGAGAGAAGCCAGTCAACTGCTGCTACCATTCCCACAATTTGCTCTTTCGCCACCTTCATGCCGCGGCCGACACCTTCATCGAACGGATTGTTGGTAGCTGTCGCAGCAGCGATCAGGTCTTTGCGGCCGAGCAGTAAACCCGCATTTTGAGGCCCCCGAATTCCTTTACCGCCTGAAAACGTCACCAGGTCAAAGCCCATCTTGGTGTAGTTCCAGAGATTTGAAATGGGCGGAACATCGGCCGCAGCGTCATTGAAAGAAGGCACGCCATGCTGGTGGGCAATCCGGATCCAGTCTTCACGACTAATTTCGCCCTTCTCCGCAGCATTAAAAAAGAGAGCCATTACGGTATGGTCATTGAAAGCGCGCTGGTAAGAATCGATAGACTCTACTTCCACGAAGCGGGCGCCGCAGTTTTCGATAGCGTGATCGTATGAGTAGCGGTGAGCCTTTTGAATTAGTACTTGGTTTTTAGGCAGATCAGGGACTTTGGCTGGTACTGCCTCACGGGACGCGTTATTCATCACACCGATGCAAGCCGCAGTACCAAGAGTAAGTGCGGACGAGGCACCCGCGGTAACCATGGCCGCCTCACATTGGAGACGAGATGCCAGGTACGCACCGGCCTTCTCCTGCAGTTCGAGTAAGCGCACCGGGTGCCTGGCCGCCAAGGCAACCGCCCTTTGCACGACGGGAGGCATAACGGCGGCCGTGAGGATCGTGTAGGTGCCAGCCGCATTGATGATCTTGGTAACGCCGAGCTTTTCGTAGTAGTCTTCGCTCGATTTCTCGTCTTCAAGATGTGGCTCAGCATGCTCTGCCTCAGCAGCAAAGGGTATCGCTCCGAGTATGCCGGCAGCCCGCCCCAGGAGAACTCTTCGAGTGCTGGAATCGCCCATGGCTAGAATGAACCTCTCTTTACTAAGGTAGAGCAAAGCTGAAGACGTCGCTCCCGGAGGCGATCGCGACAAACTGCTTTCCCGAAACTGCATAGCTCATGGGAGATGCGTGCATAGATTGCCCTGTATTGAAGTGCCAGAGCGATTCTCCCTTCTTCGCGTCCACAGCCTCAAACGCTTCGGCGTCGTTTCCAAAGAAAAGAAGCCCGGAGGCCGTGGTCATCGTCCCGCCCCAGGAATCTCCGGAACCGGCCTGCGGGTATCGCCAGGCGACCTTGCCATTCTCTGGATCGTAGGCCAGCAAGATCTTCTCGCCATGCTCGCCGGGCGCGTGTTTAGCTCCTGTCGCATAGAACTCCTGCCCCTCAGAAAACTTCTGCGGTTTTAGAAAGTAGAGCTGACATCCCTCCCTGGCAATGAAATAGAAGAGATGCGTGACGGGGCTATACGAAGGTGAGAACCAGTTCGTGGCGCCCACCATATCGGGGCAGATGAGCGTTCCGTTTTCAGAGGGTTCCGCTCCAGTCCGGATCGGGCGGCCATTTCCGTCGATACCTTTCGCCCAATTCAGCTTTTTGACAAAGGGCGTGGCATAGAGGAACTCCCCATTTGTCCGGTCCAGCAGGTAGAAAAATCCGTTGCGGTTGGCTTCTATCAGCAGTTTCCGCTGGGTACCTTTATAGGGCGCGTCCACTAAAACGGCGGTTTCGGCCGCATCGTAGTCGAAGAGATCGTGAGGAGTGAACTGGAAATGCCATTTCAGCGTCCCGGTGTCCGGGTCGAGGGCCAGGACGCATGCCGTATACAGATCATCGCCGGGCCTCACGGAGCCATCAAAGTCGGGGGCGGCATTGCTCGTGCCCCAATATAAGGTGTCCAGCTGCGGATCATAGGTTCCGGGCATCCATGTAGTCGCTCCGCCACGCAAATACAAGTCACCCGGCCAACTTTCGGAACCAAACTCGCCAGGCGCCGGAATCGTCCATGTCCGCCATTTTTCTTTTCCTTTATCAGCATCAAATGCTGCGATAAATCCGCGGACACCGTCATCTCCACCGGAGGTCCCGACAAGAACAAGATCCTTGACAACCAGAGGCGCGCTGGTAGCGCCATAGTTCTTGTTCCCTTTGGGACGGTAGTCGACTTCCCAAATCAAATGACCCGAAAGTGCGTCGAGACAGAGCAGGTGCGCGTCGTCAGTCTCCGTATAGAGGCGCGAACGCCAGAGGGCGGCGCCGCGATTATGGTGGGCAGAAGCATCATCGATCAATCCCTCGGTAACCGGTCTCGAGTAGTGCCAGATTTGCCTCCCCGTTCGAGCGTCCAACGCGAAGGCGTCATTGGCGGCGGTAACGAACATCACACCATTCCAAACAATCGGCGTGCCTTCGAGGGAACTCGAATTTCGCGCATGAAATACCCATTGCGCGCGCAACGCGTTTACATTTCGCGGGGTGATTTGGTCCAAGCTGGTAAACCGGCGTCCCGTGTAATCGCCGTGGTAGGAAGGCCAGTTTGCGCCGGCCGGCGCGCTCAGAAGATCGGATGATCGAACATCGATACAGCCGATCTCAGCACACTTCTCCCCGCCCGCCATTTCAGCCGGTAAAACGAGAATCACGGCCGTCGCTAAAAGGCTCAAGACCAATCGTTGTAGACTTACCGTTTTCGTGACTCGGATTCTGTATTTATACTTGGTACGCATCGCGCCGCTAAAAGAATTGTACGAGCCAGCCCTTTTGCCTCACGATAATAGATTGCATTTGAAGAGAGGAGCAGAAGTTGAAAACTACAAATAGACGACATTTCATTGAGAAGGGAGCAGCCACCGTAGCGATGGCTGTTGCCGCAACATCCCCTGCCGCTGCGAAGAACACAATTAAGAAGAAAGTCTGGCTGTCGGATAAGAAGCCATCCGACAAGCCGGCTCTGTTTAGTCCCGCGGTGTCTTACGGCAACCTGCTATTTCTCTCGGGTATCGGCGCACATTTTGAAGGTGACATCAAAGCCCACACCAAGCACGTTCTCGATGAGATCCAGCAAAAACTTGAGGCTTGCGGGTCTTCCATGAATAAGGTGCTAAAGGCTCAGGTGTTTCTCGCCGACCTGAAGGACTACGATCAGATGAACGACGTATTCAGGGGCCGGTTCGGTCCCGAGCCTCCGGTTCGCACTACAGTCTCGGTAGCGGGAGTGCCGGGCAAGAGCCTGGTCGAGATCGACGTGATCGCATACATCTGACGGACCCCCGAAGAGCGTCGGCAACGATATAGAGTTGAGAAAGGAAATCGATGTCCAACTCCACGGGTCTCTATAACCTTGATAGCGGCTACACGCGCCGCAAGCTGTTCTGGCAAGGCGGCGCGCTCACCCTGGCCGGCGCTCTGCCGGCGCTCGGCGATAAGTCAAAATCCGCCGCGAGCGCTGTCCCGGAAACCGGCGCGATTTACCGGAATATAGGCGTCCGGCCACTGATCAATGCTCGGGGCACATTCACCATCATTTCGGGCTCGCAGACCCTTCCCCAAGTCAAGCAGGCCATGGATGAAGCCTCTCGCAGTTATGTCCAGATGGATGAACTCATGAACGGCGTGAGTAAGTGTCTTGCGGAACTTACAGGCGCCGAATGGGGTATCGTCACTGCCGGATGCTGCGCCGCGCTAACACACTGTACTGCTGCCTGCATTGCTGGAACCAATCCGGAGCGAATGGAGCGGCTTCCCGACCTCACCGGACTCAAGAGCGAAGTCATCATTCCCGAATACTCGCGCAACGTATACGATCACGCGATCCGCATGCTCGGCGTAAAGATCGTGGAAGTCAACAACCCGGACGAATTGAACGGCGCATTCAATGAACGAACGGCCATGGTCTACATTCTCGGCGGACCCGGCGACGACGGGCCGTTGGGAACCCGGGTCATTGCAGAAGCCGCCAAACGCCACAACGTCCCAGTCATCGTGGATGCAGCCGCCGAAATTCTTACCTTCCCCAACGTTCATCTGGGGCGCGGCGCAACTGCGGTTGCCTATAGCGGCGGCAAATGCATCCGTGGACCGCAAGCGGCGGGACTTCTGCTCGGGGAGAAGAACCTCCTTCAAGCAGCTTGGGCCAACAGCGCCCCCCATCATGCCTTCGGTCGTTCCCTGAAAGTCGGCAAAGAGGAAATCATGGGTATGCTGACGGCCGTGCAGATGTGGAAAAAACGCGACCATGATGCCGAGTGGAACGCGTGGCAAGGCTGGCTTGACGAGGTCTCGACGAGTGTGAAGCGTGTCCACGGCGTGACGGTGGAAATGCGCGGAGCCGAAGGGGGGCTTTCCAATCGCTCGCCCCGTCTCACTATTGCCTGGGATGCTTCCCAAATCGGAATTACTGGCCAGGAAGTGAGCAAGCTCCTGCTCGATACCGAACCCCGGATCGTGTTCGGCTCGGCCAAAGGGTCGAGGCCCGATGAAATGCAGAGCGCCGTTTCGATCACGCCCTATATGATGATGCCTGGCGACGCGACGGTTATCGCCGAGCGCCTCTATTCAGCGCTTTCAAAGCCGCCTCAGTTCCCGATGCCGGAGCCACTCCCCCAGGAGGCTCCCGCCTCTGTGGCGGGGCAATGGCAGCTTCAAATCGACTTTGATCGGGGTTCGGCCATGCATGCGCTGATTATCGAGCAGCAGGGAACAAAGCTCGAAGGAACCCATCGCGGCGAGTTCGTTTCAGGCGATTTGAGCGGTGCGGTTGCCGGAAACATCGTCCGGTTTCGCAGTTCCCAAAGAATTCAAGGTACTAGGCTTTTCTACGATTTCAAAGGAACAGTAGAAGGCGACAAGATGGCGGGTAGCGTGAATCTAGGCGAATATGGTGAGGCCCGCTGGTCGGCCAACCGTCATCAATACCACGCGCCAGGCGGTGTCATTCGTCCGGTGAAACCGGTCTGAGCAGCTGGGCGGACTGAGTCAGCTCTTGGGATCAGAGCCGTCCAAAACGAGCCACCGCTTCCCGGATCGACTTGTATTTCTCGATGAAGGGGAACATGCCGTGCTCACTCTCATCGAGCTGTTGCGCCTTTTTCAGAACTTCAGCAGCGTGCTCGCGCGGAACTGCAACCACGCCATCTAAGTCCGCTACTACAATGTCCGCCGGCTTAATCGAAACTCCTGCGCAGGTGACGGGTACGTTCCGCCCGGCAAACCGGAAGTGATTCACCGTAGTTGAGGGAACCACTCCCCGACTGAACACGGGGAACTGCAGCTTGGTGATCTGGGGAGTATCGCGGATGCCGCCGTCGACAACGGCCCCCACGAAACCGCGATACTTCATGGCGGTGCTCATCAGACCGCCCAGCCCTGCGTAGTCGAGGCCGTCCTCAAGAACCATCACGTAAACGGATCCCGCGGGGGATTCGTCGATTACGTCGAGCATCCCCTGAAGAGCTTTCGCCCCGTCATGGTGCTCTTCCTTCTTGAGAAGCACGGTCACGGCGGGACCGGCGAATTTCGTGGTATTCAAGGGGCGCATGTCATGCGACATATAGGCACGTTTTCCATACAGCTGCTCCATCGCATCCGCCACCGACGCCGCTTCCACCAGCCGGAAGCCCTGTATGAGATCGTCTGCGTTCGGCTGTGGATCTTCTGCTCGCGCAGCAACGCCTGTGGAGCGGAACAACAGCAAAACAGTGAACGCAACGACCAGACCTAAGCTGCGAGCTGCACTCGGGTTCATCAAGAGGTCAAGCCAATCGAATGCGCTTCACGTCGATTTTGTCGTCGTTAAACTGCCCTAGACCCATCATTCCAGCAATTTCAATATGTTCCACCTGGCAGTTCAGGAAATGGCTGGCCTTATCCGGCTTCGAGGTTGCAATCGGGGCCATGCCGACTTCCTGTCGTTTTGCGTCAATCGCCTTCCATCCGGTTTTATCGAGCGCCACCGGGTCAGTTCCGAAGTACATCATCTTCGGCTCCCAAACAAACTGCGGTTTTGCAGAAGGGCCACCGTGGTAAGAGGCCTTCACGGAGTCGACAACATGCAGAACTACTTTTTGGCGAATAATCGGCAGGCTGACCACGGAAGGAATAAACATTCCGCAGGCGTTTCCGGTCGGAGTCATATGGCTCCGATTCACATTGTTGACGAAACCGTGCGACATGTTTTTGAGTGCAATGGTGACGCCGGCCGACTGGTGATGCTTCAAAACCGTCAGATTGATGATCTTGTTGACGTCAGTCGTAACAACCTTGGCCACATACGAACGGCGCGAGCGCGGATTCATGGGGTCGTCGCCTTCTTTGACGATCGCCAATTCCATGAAGTGTTTGTCGTCATAGCCGCCCATATCGAGCTGGAAATTGTCGTAGCGAGGTGATGCAGCCGTAAAACGCACACCCGGGCGCAGCCATTTGTCGATGCCAGCCTCGATAGCCTCTTCCCGATACCGATTGAAGACAATGATATTGTCGTCGGAAACTCCGGCCTGGTTCAGACCATCGAAGATCGAGTGCAGCACGGAAACGTCCGAACAGAGCTTTGGGCCTCCTACCGGGCTCACTTTGATTCCGACAACATCGCCCTTTTGAAACATCGATCGCCACGCATCCTGTGCTGTGGGGGCTCCGGTCAGCTCCTTGATTCCACGCTCGACCATGTTTCGAACGGGCTCCGGTTGGTAGGCGCCTGCCGCGATGCAGCCGGTGTGTTGTACAGCAATGACACGCCCCGGGTATGGACCGGGAATCCCAAGAGCACGGCCCGTCGCCGCCCTGCTCTTCGAGGTGATAAACGAAGCAGCAGCGCCTAGGAACGCCGTTTCAATGAATTGCCGCCTATCAGTGAGCATCGTTTTCGATACTATGAGTCTACTTGAATCTCACGATCCTCGCCTCCACTACGCTGGCCGCGTTCCTGGTCTTTCCTTCCTTTGCGCAAACGCGTTACGATCTCCTGCTGCGGGGAGGGCATGTAGTCGATCCCAAAAACCACATCAGCGGTGTTCGCGACGTCGCGATTTTGGATGGAAGGATCGCTGCGATTGCGCAGCACATCGATCCGGCACGAGCTCTTAAAACTGTTGGCGTAGAACACCTGCTGGTGAGCCCCGGCCTGGTCGATATCCACGTACATGCATACGCGAGCACGGGCGAGAAGAATTCATACGCAGGCGACAACAGCGTTTTTCCCGACGGATTCACGCTGCGTTCAGGCGTAACGACGGTTGCCGATGCCGGATCGTCGGGTTACAAGAGCTTTCCCGACTTCAAGGAGCATGTGATCGACCGCTCGAAGACCAGGGTCCTGGCATTCCTGAACATTGTGGGCGCCGGAATGCGGGGTCCCAAATACGAAGACAATCTGGAGGATATGAATCCGGAGCCGGCAGCCGCGCTCGCGAAAAAGTATCCGGGCCTGATTGTCGGAATCAAAACTGCTCACTATTCAAAGCCCGAGTGGACGCCGGTTGAGCATGCAGTCCAGGCCGGGACAATCGCCAACATTCCCGTGATGGTTGACTTTGGGCAGAACTGGCCTCAGCGCCCGATCTCAGTGCTCCTGACCCAGAAGCTACGTCCAGGTGACATCTACACGCATTGCTATTCCGGTCTGCGCAACGAACTCGGACCGGATGGCAAAGTAAATCCCGGCATGTGGGAAGGACGTAAGCGTGGGGTCATTTTCGACGTGGGCCATGGCGGCGGGAGTTTCGCCTGGCGGATCGTCGCGCCGGCCATTCAGCAGGGCTTCCTTCCGGATTCGATTTCAACCGATCTGCACATTGCCAGCATGAATGCCGGAATGAAAGACATGCTCAATCTGATGAGCAAGTTCCTTGCGCTCGGCCTGTCGGTCGATGATGTGCTCGTTCGCTCCACCTGGAACCCCGCGCGCGAAATCCATCATGAGGAGCTGGGAAATCTCACTGTCGGGGCGCCTGCGGACATCGCGATCCTTCGTGTCGCGACGGGTGACTTTGGCTTTACAGATATGTACGGCGCCCGCCTTCAGGGAAAGCAAAAATTTGAGTGTGAGCTGACTGTCAAAAACGGGAAGGTCGTCTACGATCTCAACGGGATCAGCCGGCCCGACTGGAAGCAGCTTCCGTCAAGCTACACCGCTGTCGGAGACCCTCGCTGGGACGCTTTGAATCCCGCTCACAACAGGCCATAGCAGGAACGCCGGCACCGGGTTTTTTTTGATGGGCTGAGATTGTGGTTGAGATAAGCTATCTTCTTACGCTCACTTGATGCAGGACGGCCCATCGGGGTTCAAGCGGAGCGCGGTACACCGAGGCTACGCAAAAAATTGGGGTCTGGGAGATGCTTTATTGTTGGAATCGCGGCCGAATTGGTATGTTCGTTTCCTGTGGAAAAGCATATTGCCATTTGCTCTGTGCGCGATAGGCGGATCTCAGCAACCCATCGCGTTTCCCCACAACATTCACGCCAAGGTCGGGCTCGGCTGTACGGATTGCCACATTGGCGCTGATATTCGCGATGCTGCGGGTCTTCCCTCAGTTCGAAAGTGCATGCTGTGTCACGCCAAGATCGCGACCAATCGGCCCGAAGTTCGGAAGGTCATTCGTTACGATCAGGAACATGTTGAGATCCCCTGGAAACGGGTTTATGGGTTTTCTACCGATGCTCACGTAAAGTTCCGCCACGCGCCCCACTATCGGGCTGGCGTTATGTGCGCTACGTGTCACGGAGACATGACACAGGCAACTGTCGCCGAAGACACCGTTACTCATAACATGGGCACGTGCGTTACCTGTCACCGGCAGAAACACGCTTCTGAGGATTGCGTCGCATGCCATTATTAATGGCCTAAAGAAATGGACCGACGTAATTTTTTCAAAATCGTCTCGTCCGTCTCCGCTGGAGTGGCAACCACCAGTTGCGGGAAAAAGAGTGACGCGTTCATCCCGCTGCTCGTCGCGGATCGAGAGATTGTGCCTGGAGAGGAGCAGTGGCATCCGTCAGTCTGCACCGAGTGCGCCGGGGGCTGTGGAGTGATGGTGCGCGTTATGGAAGGCGAACGCATAATTGAGCGCAGCGGCCAGAAATTCCGTGAACGAATCGCCTGTATTAAAAAGATTGAAGGCAATCCCCTTGACCCGGTAAGTGGCGGCCGGTTATGCGCTCGAGGTCAGGCCACACTTCAGTCGCTTTACAATCCGGATCGTGTGACCGGGCCGATGCGGCGATCGGCCGGACGCGGAGAAGCAAAATTCGCACCGGTTTCGTGGGATGAGGCCGTCGGTGATGTGGTTGAAAAGCTCGCCAGGATTCGGGCGGCGGACCCAAAGAAGATTCTGTTTCTGAGTTCGCCTCAGGCTGGAACACGATCGGTAATCATTCAACGCTTCCTCGAGTCGCTCGGCGCACCGCCGGCGCTTGCCTGCTCCGCCGCCACGCTCGCCCTGGAACGAAAGGCCGCCGATGCGGTTTTCGGATGGAAGGGTTTACCCCGTTACGATTTGCAGCGAGCGCGGTATGCCCTTGGCATAGGAGCGGATTTCCTCGGGGGCTGGGCATCCCCCGTCTTTTACGCGCGACAGTTTGGCAATTTCCGGCAGGGACGCCCCGGAATTCGCGGCAAGCTGGTTCAAGCCGAATCGAGACTGTCACTCACCGCCGGGAGTGCGGACGAATGGCTTCCACTTCGCCCAGGCTCCGAACCATTCTTCCTCCTCGCTCTGGCACGGCTCCTGGTTGACGAGAAACTCGCGCGACAGCCGGAAAAATTGCCCCCAGCCGCGATGACCTCGATTCAGGAGGCAAATATCGCGGATTGCATCCGGCAGACGGGCCTCGAGGAGAAACGTTTTCGCCGAATCGCGCGGGAGCTTGGCGAATCCGAGGGTCCGCTGTTGATAGCCGGCGCATCTATTGTCTATACGAATTCTCTGCAAGCTCTGGTGACTTCGCACTATGTCAACCTGCTGCTGGGAAATATCCAGCAACCCGGCGGCGTTTTTCCTCCTGCGAATGCTTCCGAAGAGCAAAAAACCTCCGATATTTCGGAGGCGCTGAAGAGAGCCCGGATTGTGTTACTCGACGGTGAGAATCCGGCGTACAGCCTCCCTGCATCCACCGATGTTGGGCATCTGCTTCGGGATCTCGAGAGTCTCGTGAGCTTCGGCTCGTTTATAGATGACTCGGTCGCATATGCCGATTTGATCCTTCCGGACCACCATATCCTCGAATCAGAGGCAGCAATCGTCCCGGCGGTGTCACCCCAGACGTCCGTCGTCGTGACCAGACAGTTCGTTCGACCGCTCTACGATACGCGAGCGCTGGGTCAGACGCTCCTAGACATCGCTCATAAAATGAATCTCAATTTCGAACCGGTCACTCCTCAGAGTTACGTGAAGAGTTTCTTGCCAACCGGCGTGCAGTGGGATCAGGTTGTCTGGCAGGGAGGCTGGTGGTCGGATAGTAAACCCGAGCCTCCTCCGATGACGATAACCGAGCAAAAGTTGGGATTGGCTGCTCCGGTCTTCGCAGGAGCGCCAGATCGATTCCCGCTGCTTTTCCAGCCCTACTTATCACTCCAGTATCATGATGGCCGCGGCGCAAACCTGCCGTGGATGCAGGAATTGCCGGATCCCGCCTCAAGTTCCATGTGGGACCTGCCGCTCGAAATTGATCCACAAATCGCCACGCGGGTTAGTGTGAAAAACGGCGACCGGGTGCGAGTGGAATCGGAAAGTGGAAGTCTGGAAACAATCGCGTACGTTCATCCTGCCGCGCTTCCAGGCGTGGTTAGCATGGGAATCGGTCAAGGACACAAGAACTACGGCCGGTACGCGTCCGGGCGGGGAGCGAATCCATTGTCGATCCTTGCTCCTGTTATAGAAAATTCGACAGGATCTCTCGCGTTCGGAGCGACGCGTGTTCGCATCACACGTCTCGATCCACCCGGTGACTTAATACAATTCTCCCCGAGTGATCGCGAGCAGGGACCATGGGGGTATCGATGAACGAGGAGAAGGCGAAGCCACATCGGTGGGGGATGGCGATTGACCTTGACCGGTGCACAGGATGTCAAGCCTGCGTCGCAGCTTGCCACGCGGAAAACAATTTGCCCGTCTCGGATCCAGAATCCGCAGCCAAAGGAAGGGCTGTTCATTGGATTCGGGTGGATCGCTATTACGAAGGGGAGTTCCCAAACGTGCGGGTCAAACATGTTCCCGTCCTCTGCCAGCATTGTGACGAGGCGCCGTGCGAGCCGGTGTGCCCGGTTTATGCCACCTATCAAAATCCCGAAGGGCTCAATGTGCAGGTCTACAACCGCTGCGTCGGCACGCGGTACTGCGCGAACAATTGCCCGTACTCAGTGCGTTTCTTCAATTGGTTTGAGCCTTCCTGGCCGTCCCCACTCAACCTGCAACACAACCCGGACGTTTCCATCCGCATGGGCGGCGTCATGGAGAAGTGTTCATTCTGCATTCAACGGATCAAGAGAGCCGAAGACGGTGCTGAAGAACGAGGACAGCCAGTAGCGGACGGTGACGTACAGCCTGCTTGTGTCCAATCCTGTCCGGCCGAAGCAATGGTGTTCGGCGATTTGAATGACCCCGAGAGCAGAGTTTCGCGCATGGCGGGCAGCGCTCGCTCAAAACGCCTGCTCGAAGAATTGGGAACGAAGCCAAAAGTCTTTTACATGGAAAAGGCGACCTAGATGGCTACCCTGCCTCGAGCTGAGCCTCACGCGAATGCGCGGCAGGACCTATGGCGACCTCTGTCAGCAATGAGCCGCAGCTACCTCATTGTTCTGGGGCTGCTGACTATCGTGACGCTGTGGGGTCTCTTCGCCTGGGGTTATCAACTCTATCGCGGCATCGGAGTGGCGGGAATTCGGCGTCCCGTGTTCTGGGGTCTGTACCTTGTCAATTTCGTTTTTTGGATTGGAATCTCCCACGCGGGGACGTTGATTTCTGCAATTCTTCGGCTCACTGACGCGGGCTGGCGTAAACCGGTAACGCGCGCGGCCGAGGCCATCACGGTATTCGCGCTGATGATCGGCGGTCTCTTCCCCATCATCCATCTGGGCCGGGCCTGGCTGTTCTTCTGGCTCTTTCCCTATCCGAATACCAGGCTCTTGTGGCCGAATTTCCGTTCGCCCCTTCTTTGGGATGTGGCAGCAATCAGTACGTATCTGATCGGGAGCACTCTTTACCTGTTTTTGCCGCTCATACCCGACGTGGCACAGCTTGCGCGGCACTCCACAGGTATGCGTCGGTGGATTTACCGAAAGCTTTCGCTAGGCTGGACGGGCAGCGCCCGGGAGTGGCATGCGCTCGAGCGCGCGATGAAGCTAATGGCCGGCATTATTCTTTCCGTTGCCGTCTCGGTTCACACGGTAGTGGCATGGGATTTTTCGATGTCGATTGCCCCGATGTGGCACAGCAGTATCTTCGGTCCCTATTTCGTTGTGGGCGCGATCTTCAGCGGAATTGCTGCGCTTGTCATCGCCATGGCGATCATTCGGAAAACCATGCATCTCGAAAAATACCTCACGTCCCATCACTTCAATAATCTGGCCAAGCTGCTGCTGTTGATGAGCCTCCTATGGATCTATTTCACAGTTGCTGAGAACCTGACCGCATGGTACGGGAATGAGCCAAAGGAAATGAACGTATTCGGCGCCCGCATACGAGGCACGTTCGCGCCGTACTTCTGGATCATGGTCTTTTGTAACTTCGCGGTCCCTGTTGTGCTGTTAGGTATTCGTCGGCTTCGATCCATTCGAACGGCGACGATCGCGTCAGTAACGGTGCTGATCGGCATGTGGCTGGAACGGTTTCTGATTGTCATTCCGACCTTGAGCTACGGACGTCTTCCGGCAGCTTGGGGCCGGTATTCGCCAACCTGGGTCGAGATCTCGATCACCGTGTCAACCTTTGCAGCGATGGCAGTACTCTACCTGATTTTCGCGAAACTCTTCCCAATCATTTCTATTTGGGAGTTAGATCCACATCCCGTCCAAGGAGACTAACGGCGTGCATCTCATTAGCGACTTTCACGACCAGCAATCAACCGCTCATGCCCTGGTTGGCCTGAAAGCAAGTGGTTTCAGTGCGGAGAACGTCGAAGTCTTTTCGGAAGAGCCGCTCGAGATGCCCACCGGTATTCTCGAACGCCCAAGCCACATGTCCCTCGGCGTTGTGAGCTGTGCCATAATAATTGCCCTGCTTGTCATTGGATTTGTGTACTTCGCTCAGCACAACTATCCGCTCATCACCGGCGGCATGCCTTTATTTTCCTTTTGGTCCGCCGGGGTTGTGTTCTATGAGATGACAATGTTCGGAGCGATCGTAACAACCTTCTTCTGGTTTCTCCTGGAAAGCGGTCTCTTGCGGCGACACCGAAGGTCAACAGCGCCTGAACTTCATCCAGGCGCAATCCGTATCCGAGTTCGTTGCGGACCGGACGAAGCCGATGAGGCCATTCGTTGTCTCGAATCAGCAGGCGCGATAGCGGTGGTGAAAGGCGGTGACGCGGCTTGAAAAAGAGCTGGCTTGTCCTTCTGAGCCTGGCGGCTAACCTATCTGCCGCCGAAACGGTAGCTCCGCCGTGGGAGCAATCGCGTTTGACAATCGGGCGCGACATTTACCGCGAGAACTGTTCGGTCTGCCACGATATTGACAAGGATCAGAAGCATAGCCGAAAACTCGGACCCAGCCTGAATCATCTGTTTAAGAATGAGAGATTGCCGCTTAGTCACGGGAAGCCAAGCAGGCAGTATGTAACAGTGAGAGTTAAATTTGGGGGGGCGCTCATGCCGGCCTTCAAACAGCTCGCTGAATCAGACGTCAACGCTTTGCTGGATTACATCGCATCGCAGTAGGGAATGACATGGTGAAATATGGAGTCAGCGAAATCACAAATTAGAGGGATCGAGGAGACGGATTCTGCGGAGCCCGAATCGCCGGACCCAAACGACAGCAGATTACTGCGGGACCAGCTAAAGGGACAGACTACTGAACACGCCAGCCCGCCACGCCTGGAGGATGAAGGTCAGTCGGGTGGTTGAAGCAGTCCTCAATAAGACAATTGCGCGACGGGCTCGCCGCTAGCGAAAATCTTCCTGCAGCCGGTCCAACTCCGCTGCGCCGGGACACAGCAGGTCGAAATCGACGCGTGAGAGCGGGGTTTCGGACGTATTGTTCATCTCATGGAGGTCCTTAACCGTTTCGTCAAGAAAGAGCAAACCGGTAAGAATCTCTCCTTCGTTCTGACGCTCCGATAAATAGCTGATTACGTTTCGCCGGTTTGTCGGATCATATCCTTCCGGAACAGCTGTGAACCGGAGCACGCTGCCATCGTGCATTGTCACCGCGGTTACATTGCTACTTCCGATCGTCGCCAGAATTTCGGGCATGTGCGGAACAAAATCCGCTTCGGTCGCCTTGACTGCGTGATCGCGAGTATAGGAGTACGCTTTCGTCGATCCGGAATGATCGTTGAACGTCACGCAAGGAGACACTACATCGATCAGGGCCAAACCACGGTGTGCGAAACCCGCCTTTAAAATCGGGACAAGTTGCTCTTTGTCGCCTGAAAAACTACGCGCCACAAATGTCGCCCCGATGCTTAGTCCCAGCATCACGGGGTCTATTGGCAACATCTGATTTGCGTCACCACGCTTGCTTTTCGAACCCACATCGGACGAAGCGGAAAACTGACCTTTGGTCAAGCCATACACTCCGTTGTTTTCGATCACGTAAACCATTCTTACGTTACGGCGAATGGCGTGACACATATGCCCGATTCCGATTGACAGCGAATCGCCATCGCCGGAGATTCCGATATAGGTGAGCTCGCGATTTGCGGCGGCAGCTCCCGTGGTGATAGCCGGCATGCGTCCATGCGCTGAATTAAAGCCATGAGCACCGCTAACGAAGTAGGCAGGAGTCTTGGAAGAACAACCGATGCCGCTCATTTTCGCGAGCATGTGCGGCGGCATGGACACGTCCCACAGAGCACGTACGATCGCCGCCGTTATAGAGTCATGGCCACACCCGGCGCAGAGTGTCGACATCGAGCCTTCGTAATCGCGGATCGTCAGGCCGAGCTTGTTTTTGAGGGCGCTCGGGTGCTGTACGACTGGTTTAGCTATGGACGGCACTGCGAACCTCCAGTTGTCGCGTAATACCTTCCACAACATCGCGTGAGCTCAACGGGAACCCGCCATAAGCCAGCACCGATCGCAACCGGTCCTTAGGCACGCACGTCTCGAGCGTCAGCAACGATCGAAGCTGGCCATCCC
Organism: Terriglobia bacterium; assembly: GCA_963757345.1. GTDB lineage: Bacteria > Acidobacteriota > Terriglobia > Bryobacterales > Bryobacteraceae > Bog-105. Next base: position 27,575 of record CAVWRP010000024.1, read on the forward strand.
GATTCTGCTCGATGATAAAGCACATGTCGTGTTCGTACAAGAAAGCCTCTACGCTTTTCTGGAAGGGGAATCCGCGAATCCGCAAGTAATCCGCTGGTGTTCCCAGCTCAGCGAGTATAGCGACCGCCTCGCGCACCGCCGGATCACATCCGCCGATTGTAATCACCCCAAACCTCGCGCCTGGGGTCCTTGTGATCACGGGTAAGGGTACGTGTTCGGCCGCGGCTTTGTGCTTCCGAAGCAACCGGTCTAGAACCTCTTGATATTCCTGTGGAGTTTCGGTATAGCCGCCGAACTTGTTGTGGCCCGACCCACGTGTGACATAAGCGCCGTTTGCATGAACACCCGGCAGCGTGCGCGCGGATACGTGATACCGGTCTTCATTCGTATAGCGATAAAACGTCGCCAGATCACGAAGTTCGCTTTCGGAAAGCACGCGCCCACGATCAGGACGGTATGCGTCCTCCCACGTCAGCCGCGGCACTACCCAATCGTTCATGCCTATGTCGAGGTCGGAAAGCATGATGACGGGTGTCTGAAAGCGCTCGGCCAGATCGAAGGACATCACGGCAAACTCAAAACACTCAGCCGGATTGCCAGGAATCAGAAGAATGTGCTTTGTGTCGCCATGCGAGGCGTAAGCGCATTCCATCAGGTCTGCCTGCTGCGTTCGAGTCGGCATACCTGTAGAAGGCCCAACCCGCTGGACATCGATTACGACTGCTGGAATTTCGGAATAGTATGCCAAGCCAAGGAGTTCGTTCATGAGAGAGATGCCAGGACCGGCAGTCGAGGTGAACGCACGGGCGCCATTCCAGCCCGCTCCGATAACCATGCCAATCGCCGCAAGCTCATCTTCGGCTTGCAGAATGCAGTAATTATTGCGGCCAGTGCTCGCATCTCGCCGATACTTCTCGCAAAACGCCTTGAATGCGTCCATCACCGATGTAGCGGGCGTGATCGGGTACCAGGCAGCAACGGTGGCTCCAGCATAGACACAGCCGAGCGCAGCTGCAGTATTGCCGTCGATCAGAATCTTGTCATCATTCGCGTCCATCTTCGCCAGATGAAATGGCAGCGGGCATTCGAAGTTATTCTTTGCATACTCGAAGCCGATGTTAAGAGCTACGCGGTTCGATTCCTTCAGTTTCTTCTTGCCGGCAAATTTCTCCGAAAGCAAGTTCTCGACGATCGACATGTCTACATCGAGCATGGCGACAAGGCACCCGGCGTAGGCGATGTTTTTCATCAACACGCGTTCACGCGGATCCTTAAAATGCTCATTACACATCTGCGCGAGCGGCACCGCCAGAAAATGAACATCCTTCCTGCGAAGCGATCGTTCAAGCGGCCAGCTCGAGTCATAGAGGACATATCCGCCGGACCTGACCTCTTGAATGTCGCGACCATAGGTCTGGGCGTTCATCGCGATCATCAGGTCATAGTCGAGCGCTCTTGCCGTGTGACCGTCTTTGTTGACGCGAATCTCATACCACGTCGGCAGCCCCTGAATGTTCGAGGGAAAGAGATTTTTGCCGGAGACAGGAATTCCCATCCGAAAAATGGTCTGCATGATCAGGCCATTCGCGCTGGCCGAGCCAGTCCCATTTACATTCGCCAGCTTCATGGCGAAATCATTGATGCGGGTAGCGGATTTTTCCTGCACGCCTTCTAGTGAACCTGTGCTCCGTGGATGACGCCACTATTCGGCGCGCTTGGCCCGAGAAGCGCGACGTCGCCTGCTGGATGATCTTGGGGGATCTGGCCTGTATCTCCTGCATAGTGGATCAGGAGGTCGAATTTTTGCATGTCCCAAGCCGCGGTCGGACATCGCTCGGCGCAAAGGCCGCAGTGGACACACACGTCCTCGTCCTTGGCCATGATGCGCCCGGTTTGGACCAGAGGTGCGGAGACGTACAAGGCCTGGTCCAGATTCAAAGCCGGCGCCGAAAGCCGAGTACGCAAATCCAACTCATCGCCGTTACGCAGAATCGTCAGGCACTGAACGGGGCAAACATCAATGCAGGCATCGCATTCGATACAACGTGGAGCGTCAAAGGCCGTCTCTACATCGCAGTTCATGCACCGCTCGACCTCGCGGACGGTCTGCTCGGCTGTGAAACCAAGTTCGACTTCGATATTCAACTTCTCGAACCGCTCAACCAGATCGACATGCCTCATCTTCTGACGCATTGCCGGGTTGTAGTCGTTGTGATAGCTCCATTCGCTGATCCCCATCTTTTGACTGACGAGGTTCATGCCATTGGCAATTCGCTTGGTGAGGGGAATACCAGAACAATAGTTGTGAATGGAAATCGCGGCTTGATGTCCGTGCTCTACCGCCCAAATGATATTCTTCGGGCCAAACGCCGCATCCCCGCCAAAAAAGATTTCCGGCCGTGTCGATTGGAAGGTTTGCTCATCAATTACCGGCATGTCCCACTTGCCGAACTCCAGACCTAAGTCGCGCTCTATCCATGGAAACGCGTTTTCCTGCCCGATGGCGAGAATGACGTCATCCGCAGGCAAAAAGATCTCGTCGATGGTCCGGGACCGTTTTGCTTCGGGGTCCCATTCGAGACGCTCGAAAATCATGCCCTTCAGCTGTCCATTTTCTATAACGAAATTCTTGGGCGTATGATTGACGACGATCTCAATTCCTTCCTCCTCCGAATCGTCCAATTCCCAGGCAGAGGCTTTGAAAAACCCTCTGGGGCGTCTCGCCATGACCTTGATGTCCCTGCCACCCAACCGTCGGGAGGAGCGGCAACAATCCATTGCCGTGTTTCCAACGCCTATAATCAACACTCTCTCGCCAATAGAATCAATATGTCCGAACGCGATCGACTCGAGCCAATCGATGCCGATGTGGATTCGATCCGTATCGTGGCGACCTGGAATCTCTAACTCCTTGCCGCGAGGCGCACCCGATCCGACAAAAATGGCATCGAACCCTTGATCGAGCAGCGCTTTCATACTCTCGACAGGCGTATTGAAACGGATGTCGACGCCCATATCGAGGATCAAGTCGATTTCTTCCGCAAGAACCTGTTCGGGAAGTCGAAACCCGGGAATATTCGATCGCATCAAGCCCCCGGGCTTGTTCTGTTTCTCGAAAATCGAGACCTCATAGCCCAGCGGCATCAAATCGTTCGCTACGGTTAGAGAGGCTGGACCCGCGCCGATACAAGTCACCCGCTTTCCGTTTTTGACTGAGGGAATAATCGGGAGGGACTGGGAAATGTCGCCCCTGAGATCGGCTGCAACCCGTTTCAATCTGCAGATCGCCACAGGCTTTCCATCAACACGACCCCGCCGGCAAGCAGGTTCGCATGGACGATCGCAGGTCCGACCCAGAATGGCGGGGAAGACATTCGATTCCCTGTTCAGCAGGTAAGCGTCGGTATATCTGCCTTGGGCAATTAACCGAATGTATTCCGGGACATTGGTATGGGCAGGGCACGCCCACTGACAATCGACGACTTTATGGAAGTACTCCGGATTTTGAACGTCGGTGGGTTTCACGCGTTCGCTTTTAACCAACCGCCCACATTAGCAGACAAGGCCCTATTGGTTCTCTATTATACACGTGAAGAAAGTAACCTAACCCTTGCAGAGCTTCGTCGGAATGAATGATCATCACTGACGGGAGGCATTGTTGCCAGTTACAGTTGGGGTGCCCCGAGAGACGTTTCCCGGTGAACGCCGCGTTGCAATCATACCGAGAACATGTGAAGTTTTACAAAAAGCAGGAATTCAGGTCATCGTCGAGACTCAGGCGGGCAGGGAAGCCGGATTCCCGGACGAGACGTACATCGCCCGAGGAGCCCGCCTAGGTAGTCGCGCAGAGATATTTGCTAACGCAGAAATCATTGCGCAGGTGCGATGTTTAGGTGTGAATCCGACAGCCGGGCAGCATGACCTCCCGCTTTTTCGCACCGGTCAGGCACTGGTGGGATTCGGAGAGCCGCTTACCGCACTGAAGCAGAATTCGGAGTTAGCGGAGGCCGGCGTTTCCTTCTTTGCTTTGGAGCTGATGCCCCGGATTACTCGCGCGCAGAGTATGGATGCACTGTCATCCATGGCGACCATCTCTGGCTATAAAGCTGTCCTTCTCGCCGCCAACCATCTGCCCAAGATGTTCCCCATGTTGATGACGGCGGCTGGTACTATTACTCCCGCCAAGGTCTTCGTACTCGGCGCGGGTGTCGCGGGTCTGCAGGCTATTGCCAGTGCCCGAAGAATGGGTGCGGTCGTTTCAGCCTACGACGTGCGTCCGGCCGTTAAGGAACAGGTTGAAAGCGTAGGCGCGAAATTCGTAACTCTCGAAGTCGATTCCCAGACCTCGGAGGACAAGGGCGGGTACGCCAAGGCGATGGACGAAGCATTCTATCGCCGTCAACGGGAGCTTATGACGGAAGTGCTGCGCGAGCAGGACGTAGTCATCAGTACGGCCGCGGTTCCCGGCCGAAAAGCTCCCATCCTGGTCACAGCCGAAATGGTAAGCGCAATGACGCCCGGTTCCCTGATTGTGGATTTGGCCGCTGAGCGGGGAGGCAACTGCGAAGTCACGCGCCCCGGCGAAAATGTCATCTACAACGGCGTCCATGTGTTCGGCCCTCTGAACACGGCGTCAACGGTGCCCTATCACGCGAGCCAGATGCTTGCCTCCAACATCGCCGCCTTCCTGAAGCTCGTCGCGAAAAATGGAACTTTATCCATTGACCGCGAAGACGAAATCATCCGTGAAACGCTGGTCACGCATGAAGGCAGGATCATTCATCCGCGGGTTTCGGAACTTCTGGGTGAACTCGTGCGCGATTAAAACACAGGAGAACGATTAACAAATGGGTTCGTACGAAGTTGCAATTTGGGTGTTCATGCTGGCCGCCTTTCTGGGATTTGAGTTGATCCGCCGCGTTTCGCCGCTGCTTCATACGCCTTTGATGTCCCTGACAAACGCCATTTCTGCTATTGCCGTTGTCGGAGCAATCTTGATTACTGGTGAAAAAGATGCGAGCACATTGAGCCGTTCTCTCGGATTTATCGCAGTGGTGGCATCGACGGTAAATGTCGTGAGCGGCTATCTGATCACGGACCGCATGCTCAAGATGTTTAAGAAGCGCGGGGCGGAAAAGAAGTAATGAACAGCGTGCTGGCCCTTTTCTACATTCTTGCGGCGGCAGGGTTCATTTTGGCGATCAAATGGATGAGCTCGCCCGCCACTGCTCGCCGCGGCGTCATCGTGGGCGAAGTCGGAATGCTGCTGGCGGTAGTCGGAACCCTGCTGCGGTATGAAGTCGTTAACTACGAATGGATCCTGATCGCTTTCTTCGTGGGGTCCGCTATCGGCGTACCGATCGCCTACTACATGCCGATGACGGCGGTACCGCAACGGACCGCGATTTCTCACGCCTGCGGCGCCCTTGCGTCGGCATTGATCGGAACAGCCGAATATTTTCGCAGAACGCCTCATGGATTCGTCATGGCGGCCCTGGTTCTCGAGACGCTGCTCGGATTTCTGACATGCACAGCGAGCCTGATGGCATTCGGAAAACTTCAGGAGATTCTGCCGACCAGGCCCATCACCTGGCGGGGCCAGAATTGGATGAATCTGGGAGTTTTTGGGCTTGCTGTCGCCACTGGCATTGCGCTCGTCATCTCGCCCGAGCAGACCTGGCTTTTCCCGATTTTCACGGTACTGTCGCTTCTTTTCGGTTTTCTCTTGATTGTTCCGATTGGGGGCGCCGACATGCCTACCGTGATCGCGTTATTGAACTCCTATGCCGGGCTGTCGGCCAGTGCCATGGGTTTCGTGCTCGATAACAAACTCCTCATCGTGGCGGGCGCGCTTGATGGCTCTTCCGGCTTCATTCTCTCGGTTATCATGTGCCGGGCGATGAACCGTTCCTTTAGCAATGTCCTTTTCGGCGCATTTGGAACGATTCAGACAAGCGCCAAACAAGCCGAGGAGCGCCCTGTCCGCTCGGCATCGCCCGAAGAAGCCGCGGAGATCCTGGATGCCGCCCGTTCGGTTGTCATCATTCCGGGCTATGGAATGGCCGTTGCCCAGGCTCAACACAAACTTCGCGAGATGTACGACGTGCTTACGCGGCGCGGCATAGACGTCCGATTTGCAATTCATCCCGTCGCGGGACGGATGCCTGGCCATATGAATGTTCTCCTCGCGGAAGCCGATGTGCCCTATGACCGTCTGGTAGAGATGGAGGAAATCAATTCTGACTTTCCGAGGGTGGACGTCGCCTTAGTAATTGGCGCTAACGATGTGGTGAATCCTGCCGCTCAAAACGACAAAAACAGTCCCATCGCCGGCATGCCGATCCTCCACGCCTACGAGGCGAATACTGTTATGGTGATCAAACGCAGCATGAATCCGGGCTTTGCGGGCATCGATAACGAACTATATTACATGGAGAAAACCCTGATGCTTTTTGGCGATGCCAAATCATTCGTGTCGGGTATTGTCAAGGAACTGAATCAGGCGGTGGGTGCTGCCAGATAAAGATGAAATAGTCTCTTTCGGATTGCGTCTGAAAGCGGTACACTGACTTCATTCCAACGCCGAGGCTTGACGGCGGAAACGTGAAAGGGAATACTCAATGAGTACTGCGACCGGTATGGCCCCCCTTCCCCTTTTTCAAGAAGGAAACGAATTTTGGAAACATCTCACTGACGAATGCCGGTCTCACGCCGAATTAATTAATTTGGTTGCGGCGGAGAACGGCCTAAGTGTAGAGCATTGTGTTAACTGCACCAGCGGGTCTGAGTTTCGGATTCTCAAGGCCACCTACCCGTCAACCTTAATCCGACTCAGGATCGGGTTTTACTCCTGGGCACCCATGATCAGCGTTGCCGTCTCCGGAGACGAGGCGGAACATCTGCAATTTTTCCCGAGTGAGTTTGAGATGCCAATCTCCAAGGATCTCGATGGGTCGGTAATTGCCATTTTCGACGAAGGACGCAGCTTTTCTCCCAAAGAGTTAGCGACCTATCTCGCACAGACTCTGCGCCGTTGTTTCCCCGGGCTGTGTCTGCATTGACCACGGCTTCGCAATAGCAAAAAGCCATCTTTCCGATTTCGGCGGCCTTTAGCGTCGTAGCTCAGAGCCTCAGATGGTCGCGGATGGCGCGCCACTCTGTTGCAGCAGCTTCGCGACTAAACCAGTCCACCCGGTCTGGTGGCTTGCGCCAAGACCTTTGCCGGTGTCACCGTCGAAATATTCGTAGAACAGAATGTAAGGCTGGAAATTGGGGTCAGTTTGAAAAAGCGATTCGTCGCCGTAAACGGGCCGGCGGCCCTCCTTGTTCGGCAGGAACAAACTGCTCAGGCGCTGAGACAGCTGACTCGCGATCTCGCCTAAGCGTAGTTGATTTCCGCAACCCGTTGGAAATTCTGCGGTGACGGTATCACCGTAGTAATAATCCAGGCGCTGCAGCGCTTCGATAATCAGCAGATTCATGGGAAACCATACCGGTCCGCGCCAGTTGGAGTTTCCACCAAACATGTTCGTTTGCGATTCGGCCGGTTCGTATGCGACGCGATACGACCCTTTATCGAGCGAAATCTCGTAAGGATGGTCATGATAGTAGCGTGAGAGCGAACGGATGCCGAAGGGCGACAAAAATTCAGTTTCATCCAGCAGTCGCCGCAAAATGCGCTTGAGCCGCTCCAGATGCACGAGTGACAGCAGACGCCGCTGGCCGACGCCGGCCTGAGTCATGGAAGCCAATCCGGAGATGAGGTCCGGCCTGTTATCAATGAACCACTTCATGCGCTTCTCGAACCCCGGACGATTTTTCAGACTTTCAGAGTCGAGGGTGTCGACCGCGAAGAGGGGCACCAGGCCTACGAGCGAGCGCAGTTTGAGGGGCATAGCGCCGCCCTGATCATTAAGCAGTCGATCGTAGTAAAAGCCGTCTTCTTCATTCCACAGACCGTTGCCGCCGTGATGATTGATGGCATCGGCAATGTATAGGAAGTGCTCGAAGAACTTACTCGCAATGTCTTCGTAAACCTTCTCTTCTTCGGAAAGGTAAAAGGCCATTTCAAGCATTACAAGGCAATACATGGCCATCCAACTGGTGCCGTCGGACTGCTCGAGAACCCAGCCGCTCGGCAGCGTGGCATTGCGGTCAAAGACGCCGATGTTATCAAGCCCCAGGAACCCGCCTTCGAAGATGTTGTTCTCTTCGGAGTCCTTCCGATTGATCCACCAGGTGAAATTCATCAGCAGCTTGTGGAAAACGCGCTCGAGGAAATCCCGGTCCGGCTTGCCCTTGATCTTTTGATCGATTTTGAATACCCGCCAGGCAGCCCAGGCATGGACCGGAGGGTTTACATCGCTGAAGTTCCATTCATAGGCAGGGATTTGACCGTTAGGATGCATGTACCATTCGCGCAGGAATAGCGCCAGCTGTTCCTTAGCAAAATCAGGGTCAGCCGGGGCGACGGCGACCATGTGAAACGCGAGATCCCAGGCCGCGTACCAGGGGTATTCCCACTTGTCGGGCATTGTAATAATGTCTTCATTGAAGAGAGTCCGCCACTTATGGTTGCGGCCTTTGAGTCGGGCGGGTGACGGGGGCGGCATCGTTTCATCGCCCTTCAACCAGGTCTCGATCACGAAGTGGTAATACTGTTTGGTCCACAAAATTCCAGCGAATGCCTGGCGTTGTACCTGCATCGCCTCAGGCGTGAGATCGTCGGCTAATGTGCTGTAAAAATCGTCAGCCTCCTTCAGGCGAGCTGTAAAAACACCCTCCCATTTTTCCCGGGCCAGCGCTGGCGCTCCCTTCCGGTTGAGGCGCAAATAGAAGTCCTTCTGCTCTCCGGGAGCCAGCCGCAAGCGATATAGTGCGCAGGCTTTGGTTCCTTTCCTGTCGGGCCGCACCGCCTCTTTGTTGCCCTTAACAACGTACTCATGAAATGCGTCCTTGTAGTAACTGTTATCGCCGCGCCACGCCCAAAACCGTTCGGTGTCGGTTTCGTTTTCGGTGAACAGGAAATTTTCGGCGCCCTCGGCGGTAAAGATGAAGTTACCAAGTTGTGGGTGCGCAGCTGAGATTTCAGCCGACGCCGATTGGGTGAGTTGAGGCCGAGCGGCGGGATCAAAGTTCTTCGTCCAACTCCAGATGTTCCGGAACCATAACGTTGGCAGAAAGGTGAGTTCCGAAGACTCGGGCCCGCGATTGATTATCGTGACACGGATCAGAATATCGTCTTCATCTTGCTTGGCATACTCTGCGAAGACATCAAAGTAGCGGCTCTCTTGAAAAATGCCGGTGTCCTGCAATTCGAATTCGGGCTCCCGGCGAGATCTCTTCGCATTTTCCTCGACGAGTAGCGCATAAGGATATGCCCGCTGCGGATATTTGTAAAGGCCTTTAAGATATGAGTTAGTGGGCGTCGCGTCGAGGTAATAATAGATTTCCTTGACGTCTTCGCCATGATTTCCCTGCGGTCCCGTTAAGCCGAAGAGGCGCTCTTTGAGGATGGCATCCTGGCCATTCCAGAGTGCAATGGAGAAGCAGAGATATTGATGGTTGTCGCAGATACCCAGAAGACCGTCTTCGATCCAGCGGTACACCCGCGAGCGGGCATGTTCGTGGGGAAAGTAATTCCAGGCGTCGCCGTTTTCGCTGTAATCTTCATGCACGGTGCCCCAGGAGCGCTCGGAAAGATAGGGGCCCCAACGCTTCCAATGCTTCGTGCGCGCTTGCGATGCCGCGAGACGAATGTGCTCCGCAGTTTGGTATTGAGACATAGGGAACGAGCAGTTTTGCTCGTTCCCTAATATAGACTGGCCGTCTCAGGCGACAATTGTTTCGGCCGGAATCTCGAGCGGGCGCTTAAATTTGCACTCGCCGTTAGGACACTGAGCTACGGGACCGGCTTTGAGATATTTCTCAATCAAATAGCTGCTCCCACATTCCGGACACTTCTCGGCGATCGGCTTGCCCCAGGCGACGAAATCGCAATCCGGGTAGCGATTGCACCCGTAGAAAGTTTTGCCGCGTTTCGAGCGACGCTCGACAATCTGCCCTTCGGAGCAGTTCGGACAAGGAACGCCGATGGTCTTCTGCTTGACGTACTTGCACTTCGGGTAATCGCTACACGCGATGAATTCGCCGTAGCGTCCATATTTCTGAACCAGATTACTGCCGCATTGAGGGCATTTTTCTTCAAGCGGAACGTCTTTGCGCTGCTCGCCTCCGAGCTGCTTTGTTGTTTTGCAATCGGGATAACCGGAACAGGCGAAGAATTGCCCGAAGCGTCCTTTCTTGAGAACCATTGGACGACCGCAATTCCCGCAATACTCTGTCGCATCCTGTTCGCTGAAGTCGGTTTTCTCGCCATCTGCGGTTTCTACGGCCACTTCTCGCGTATTGCTGCATTCGGGATACCCGGTGCAAGCGATGAAGCTTCCGTGTTTACCCCATTTGATGACCATGGGTTTGCCGCACTTTTCACAAATGAGATCAGTCGGCTTCTCCATCCGCTTGATGTCGGTCATGTGGCGTTCGGCGTGTTCCAAATCTTTTTGGAAGCGGCTATAGAACTCCGCCATGGCGGTGCGCCACTCGAGCTTGCCATCCTCGATCTCGTCAAGTTCCTCTTCCATTCGAGCGGTGTACTTGATGTCGAACAGATCGTTGAAGTTTTCAAGCAGCAGGTCCGTGACGACCATGCCGAGCTCAGTTGGATGAAACTTGCCGCCTTCCTTCTTTACGTACTCGCGGTCTTGAATGGTCGTCAGAATCGAAGCATAGGTAGAAGGACGCCCCACGCCATCTGCCTCTAGCTTCTTCACGAGAGTGGCTTCGTTGAAGCGCGGCGGCGGTTCGGTGAAGTGCTGCTCCGGAAGGATTTCCTTGAAACGTAGCGCCTCTCCTTCGCTGACTGCAGGGAGCTTGTGCTTGAGATCCTCGTCTTCCTCATCCTTCTGGTCTTTGCCCTCTTCATAGACCTTCAGAAAGCCTTCGAATTTGAGGACACTGCCCGTGGCACGGAAGGTGTATGGCGTACCGCTCTTGCCGGCGGTATTGACGTCTATGGTGGTCTGATCGAGCAGCGCTGGGTTCATCTGCGATGCGACAAAGCGCATCCAAATCAGGCGATATAACTTAAGCTCGTCTTCGGCAAGCGACTTTTCCAAAGAGTCCGGAGTTCGGAGCGCCGACGTGGGACGGATAGCCTCGTGCGCATCCTGCGCGTCCTTTTTTGTCTTATAGATGTTGGCCGAACTGGGCACGTAGTCGGGGCCATAACGCTCGGCGATCATGCCGCGAACCTCGCCCAACGCATCTTCCGAGACGCGGGTCGAGTCAGTTCGCATATAAGTGATGAGACCGACCGAACCCTCCTTGCCAACCTCTTTCCCTTCGTAAAGCCCCTGCGCCAGCATCATGGTTCGCTTTACGCTGAAGCGCAGCTTCCGCGACGATTCCTGCTGCAGAGTGGAGGTTATAAAAGGAGGAACAGGGTTGCGTTTCTTCTCCTTAGTCGCGACGGATTTGACCACATAGTGGGCACCTTCGAGGTCCGAAACAATGCCGGTCGCGCTCTGTTCGTTCGTAACTTCAGGCGTCCGATCGGCAACTCGATTCAGGCGCGCGCTAAGGACTGGAGGCTTTTTGGCATTGAGCAGGACATCGATGGTCCAATATTCTTGCTTCTGAAACGCCTTGATTTCCCGCTCGCGATCCACAATCAGACGGAGAGCGACTGTCTGGACGCGACCCGCTGACAATCCCCGACGGACCTTATCCCAGAGAAGCGGCGAGATCTTATAGCCGACCAGCCTGTCGAGCACGCGGCGAGCCTGTTGGGCGTCGACCAGGTTTACATTTACGGGTAACGGCTTGTCAAAGGCCTTCTTGACAGCGTTCGCGGTGATTTCATTGAACATTACCCGAAAAATAGCCGGTTTATCGGATTTTTTCGGCTCAAGCTCCTCCTTGAGATGCCAGCAGATCGCCTCACCCTCGCGATCCGGGTCAGCGGCCAGGTAAATAGAGTCGACGCCCTTGGCGGCCTGCTTCAACTCGGCAATCAGCTTTTTTTTGCCTTCGATCACCTCGTACCTGGGCGTGAAATCACGGTCCACATCGACTGCTAAGTCCTTCTTAGGCAAGTCCTTAACGTGTCCAAGGGAGGCTTTCACCACGAATTGCTTACCGAGATATTTTCCGATTGTTTTCGCCTTCGCCGGCGATTCGACGATGACGAGTGATTTAGCCATACCTGCCTTACTGTGTAACCTAATTAATCTGATTCCCCGGTCAGCCGGAAGATTCCGGCCCGAGAACGCTACCCTTTTACCACACCTTGACAAAGTTCTTGCCGGGAAGCTGCCGGATCAGCCCCGACATTTCAAGGTCGAACAGCGCACCGATCAACTCTGATGAGGAGAAATCCTCGAAAGTTTCAACTAGCGTTTCAAGTTGTTGAGGGACATCGACTTTCAGGAAACTGAGCACCTTACGGGCCAGCGCCTGGAGGGGTATCTCGGCCGCGCCGCTGCTGGTCGCGGTGTGCTCGCCTTCCTCAGATAAGATCTGCTGCTGGGCGCGAGCGATCAAATCGCGGCGCACCACTACGGGGAGTTCGTTTGTAATGTCACTCCATTCCTGAACTAGCTTTGCGCCTCCTTCTTTGATCAGCAGATTTGGTCCCCAGCTCATCTTAGAGGTGATATTGCCGGGAACCGCAAACACTTCACGGCCCTGATCCATCGCGAGCTTGGCAGTGATGGCGGATCCGCTGTGCTGAGCGCCTTCGACGATTACAACGCCAAGCGACAGGCCGCTGACGATCCGGTTTCGAACCGGGAAATTCTGCGGGAAGGCAGGGGCGCCCATGGGGAATTCAGATACCATAAGTCCGCGCTTCGCGATGTCATCGTAGAGTTTCCGGTTACTGGATGGATAGAGAACATCGACGCCGCAGCCAAATACCGCGATGGTCGAGCCGTTCGCATCGAGTGTGGCCCGGTGCGCGGCGGTATCCACACCCCGAGCCATGCCGCTGACAATGGTAAGGCCGGCTTTGGACAGGTCAGCGCTCAAACGTTCCGAAGCGGCGAGACCATATGGCGTGGGGGTTCGGGTACCAACGATCGCGATGCCGTACGAATCGAGGAGATCGGTGCCGCCAAGTGCGAAGAGAAGCAGCGGAGGGTCAAAAATCTCCCGAAGCCGCTTTGGATAAAGCGGGTCATCGATCGCGATCAGGCGCGCGCCCGCCGCCATCATCTTCTGCTGTTGCTCTACGGCATCCTCGAAAGAACAACCGGAAGCGACGTTGCGAGCCTGCGACGGGCTCAAGCCTGCGGCTTCGAGCTCAGTTGCCGAAGAGCGAAAAATCTGTACCGGGGATTTTAGCTTACGCAGAAGTTTGATAGTGCCCAGCGTCCCCAGGCCTGGAACCATTCGCAAAGCCAGCCAATGCAGGGCCGTTTCCTGTGTGAGAGCAGTATTCGCCACGTGGAAGAAGTTGTGGCGCATCAGGCACCCTCAGGCTCAGGATTTTCCGAGCGCTCGAAAACGCCTGCAACGCCCTTGCGGCAGACGGTGAAACCGGTGTGTCGCTCGAGGTTTTGGATACTGGAGTTGGCTCTATGAGAATTCTCGCCGCGGAAACGGCCCTTCCGTCTTATTACTACCCGCAAGAGGTGCTGATCGAGGCTTTCCGCAACCACTGGGGCAAACGGTTGGATCGTTTCGACATACTTGAGCGTCTTCATGCCGCAACCCAGGTGGACGGAAGATATTTGTCCTTACCCATTTCTTTCTATCCATTACGTAGTTGGGGCGAAGCAAACGATTGCTGGATAGAAACCTCACTCAACTTAGGGCAACAGGCTGTGTGCCGGGCGATTCGGCACGCAGGTAACGGCTCTGGTGCAGTCAATCCGAAGGATATCGGCGCATTTATCTTCGTCTCGATTACAGGTGTGGCAAGTCCCTCGATCGAAGGCCGGCTCATCAACCGAATGAAGCTAAGTCCGCGCATGAAACGGATTCCTATTTTTGGCCTTGGGTGCGTAGCGGGAGCGGCCGGAATTGCGCGCGCCGCCGACTATGTTCGGGCCTTTCCGAATGAGACATGCCTGCTTCTCTCGGTAGAATTATGCTCGCTCACAGTTCAGCAGGACGATTTCTCGGCTGCGAACCTGATTAGTACCGGTCTTTTTGGCGATGGTGCGGCCGCTGTGCTCGTAGGCGGAAGTGAATTCGAGGGAACTGACGGGCCTGCCATTGTGGCAACACGTTCAAACTTTTATCCCGATACGGAACGCGTGATGGGGTGGGACATCTCTGAAAAAGGATTTAACATCGTTCTTTCGCGTGAGGTGCCGGATGTGATCCGGCAGAACCTGCGGCGGGATGTCGACGAGTTTCTCGAAGAAAACGATCTGCGCCGGAGCGATATTGGAAGTTGGGTGATTCACACGGGTGGCCCAAAGGTTCTTGAGGCGACCCAGGACGCGTTGGAACTGCCCGACGGAGCGTTGGATGTCTCGTGGCAATGCCTGCGGCGTACAGGGAATCTCTCGTCGGCCTCAGTACTGTTTGTGCTGGAGGAAGTATTGAAGAATCGGAGGCCGCCACCGGGAACATGGGGCCTGTTGGCCGCTATGGGACCCGGCTTCTGTTCCGAACTGGTTCTGCTGAACTGGTAGGAGGGCGCGGGTTGCGGTAACCGGCTCGCGGGTGGCCTGCATCATAAGGACGGAGCAGGATGTTAAGAACTTTGGTTGTACTCGCGGCGGCGCTTCCGCTAGCGGGCTTTCAATACCCGGGACAGGTTCCTCCCGGACAGTATCCACGCGGACAATCTCCGCCGGGGCAATACCCGGGAGGTCAGGGCCCCGGAGGCGGCGGAATTTCGATCCCCTCGAGAGGGCATAAAAAGAACCAAAAGAAAGGCGATCAGCCGCAGCAACCAACCCTGGAGGCGGACGGTGTCACGATCTCGAACGACGGGAAGAAACTGCTGGTAGGGACCGAGGACGGACGTGTCCTGACCATGATACTCACGCCTGAAACGAAATGGATGCGAACCGGAAATGCGATTCCTTCGACCCAGGTGATTCCTCGCACAACCGTTCACATCGCTGCCGCGGAGGATGACGAAGCTTTTCTGACGGCTACCACTGTGGAGTTAAAGAAGGATGCCCCACAGGAGGAGCCCGAGGCGGCGGGCCCGGCCGGAAGCAGGATAGCGCGTAGGCCTGCCGGTGCGCCGGAAGAGGATCAAGAAATGGCCCGCCCCACGATTCTCCAAGCGCCTGATGCCCCGGGACGGCCCGTACTGCGGCACGGGAAGCCGACGGCCTCAGATTCAACCGATGGCGATTTAGCGTCCAATTCTCCTGCACCCAAGCCAGCCTCCAAACCGGCAGCGTCCACCGCAAAGCCGGCAAACGGTGATGCAATCGATTTCACCATCAATAGCGAATCCGCCCCGGTCAAGCATGCAAACAAGCTTGACGATCTGATTGATAAGACTCGTGAGTGGGCTTTGACCTTTACGAGCGGATTGCCGAATTTTTTGTGCCAGCAGAGCACCACGCGGTATGTCGAACAATCGCGTTCGGAAGGCTTTCAACCCATCGATCTCGTGACCGCAAAAGTCCTGTACGAGGATGGGCACGAGAAGTATAGCGAGATTACGGTGGGCGGGCGGAGAACCAATAAGAGCATGATGGAGATAGGCGGCTCGACCTCGACTGGTGAGTTCGCCTCAGTGTTGAGCGGGCTTTTCGAGGAGGGAGCCCGTGCCGAGTTCAAATTCTTACAATCGACAACCGTCGCCAGGCAGCCGGCGGCAATCTACGATTTTAAGGTTCCCCTGCGCAATTCGAACTGGACGATTCAGGTGGGCGGCCAGGCGCTTCGCCCGGCCTACAGCGGCAGTGTTTGGATTGACAAAGAGACATCTCAAGTGAGGCGAATCGAGATGCAGGCGGACAATGTTCCGAAGGATTTCCCGGATGACACGATCGCCTCGGCCGTGGACTATGAAGAGGTGCCGCTCGGAACGACCAAGTTCCTTCTGCCGGTCCATGCCGAAAATCTAAGCTGCCAACGCGGGAGTTCAATCTGTACGAAGAACACGATCGATTTCAGGGACTACCACAAGTACACCGGCGAGAGCACGATCGAGTTCAAATAGGTCCGATCAGAGAGGGCGAGACCCGTATCGCTTTACCTCTACATTCCGTAGCGGTAGAGCAGATCCGTCAAGCAATTGTTTAGAACCGCCCTTTAAATAACGGTCAAAGAAAGCCCGCGCATAGGTATTCACGATCACCAGGACATTTCGCTCCGTAACGCTGCCCTGTGGATTCACCTGGGACCAAACGAATGGACCGTCTGTAAAATAGCTATCCGTTACCTCCGGGAGTCGCACCGTTACCCGATAAGCCTCTTTCCCAAGCGAGGTTAATTGCCGGCTTGCCAGGATCTCGCCCTTTCTCGCCAACGAATCAACCTCGGCTCTCTTCATGTGAAGATACGCAAGCTGCTCGGTCTCCGGGGAGGCAAGCGGAATGTCAATCCACATGAATGGTTTGGGCGAGGTCTTTGCTTCCGCTATTTCCGGGCTTGGCCCAGTCGGCGCCCAGCCGTCTTCGCTTAAACACAAGCTGATCCGCGAGTCCAACCTGCAAGCCAGCGCTGCGGCGATACCTCCATCGGAATGCCCGAAAGCACCAACCCTCGAAAGGTCTAATCGTCCAGAGAAGGGAGCAATCTCTCTCGAAGCGCTATTGGCAACGGTCAGTCTGTCCAACACGAAGCTCAGGTCGCCGGCTAAACTCTTCTGACGGATAAGGAAGTTATCAAGCGCCCGTTGCAGGAGTGAGTCATGAGAAGAGTTCTCGCGCGCTCTGTATGCCTTACGGAGATCGGCCGCGAAGGGAACCAGTTGAGCGTTCGAGAACGACAATACGCTCCGGTCCGTGTGCGGCTCGAGTGATGCCACTACATAGCCGTGGCTTACCAGGTTCTCAATCTGAGTCGTGTATGCGGCACTCGAACTGTTTACTGACGGATAGAACAGCAGAACCGGAAACAGATGCGATCCTTTAACGATAGGCGGTTTCTCAAGCGTATGAGTTTGAACGAGTTGCTGGTTCGCCCTGGAGTAGTTCCAGATGCTGGCAAACGGTTTGGTTGTGCCTTCCGGGGCCGGAGACGGATACCAGACAAAGACAAATCGGTTCCGTGCTTGCGGTCTGCCTGCGGTGATGTCTTGATCCTCCTGCCACTCGTACAGAACCCGTCCTATACCGAATGGCCCGGAAGGAAGCAACAGTTCGTGAGCGTCCGGCTTCTGGGTTGCCGGCGGCAGTAGATCCATCATCTCGTCCGGAGTAGCGTCCGTATCCCGAGCTGGAGACGAACAGGCATTAACGGTCGCCTTTGGACACTCCACGTGAATGGTGGCGAGATCGGATGGTCTAAGGGGCTGAGCCTGAGCGCCGCTCCCATCTTGCGCAAAAAGCCTGTTGTCTCGAAACGCCTTGCCGCCGCGAATACAGAGAAACACTGTGACAAAAAGCGCAAGGGAGATCAGACCGCCCTGGAAGAGCCGATAAGGGCCCAGCCCAAACTGCGCGGGTTGGCTCAACTGGATTGCGCCGGCAACGACCTGCTGACCCGCTTGTGACGGGAGCCGATCCTTGGAATGCGTTCGCAGGAAATGCTGCCGAAATAAGGAGAGAACGGCATCCAGCACTAACCGAGCTGTCCCCTCTGTATCTCGTGCTTCCTCGAACGTGAGCAGCATCTCATTGCCAAATCTCGCCTGAAACTGCTTGGGATGTAAACGCAGGAGAACTGCATACAAAATCCGGAGCATCATGCCCTCCTTGGCTTTGAGCCGCGCAAGAATGCGCTTGCCTCACGCACGATTCCTTCGAGACGAGCGACGTCGGCTGACAGAACGCTTCGTCCCAACCGGGTCAGTTTGTAATACCGGCGCCGTGGATCATCCGCTTCGTCTTTTCGCGGGCTCTCTTCCACAAACCCTTTTTCGATCAGCTTTTGCAGATTGTCGTATAGAGTGCCCGGCCCAAGGCGATATCTACCTTCCGATTGCCGGTTGACTTCCCGCATGATCCCGTAGCCATGACGATCCTCTGCTCCGAGGGCCAGCAGTATGTGGAGAGTGGCGTTCGACAGAGGAAGAAACTGATCCAGATCTTGTCTCATAGTCGCCCTCCGTTATATCGGAAACCGACCGTTCATGTCAATATGTGCCTCGATCCGAAATGTCAGACTCGCTCTTTTCCGTACGCTCCCAGCTGACGTTGAACCGGAAAATGAAAATTGATCACGTCCGAAAACCGCTAGTTTTCCGCGCCGCCGATGCGAAAATGGGTGCGTGGAATTACCGGATAGAGAGGCTTGTTACCGGGCGTTGGAATGCCGGGACGCCCGATTTGACGGGCTGATCTTTGTTGGAGTGAAGTCGACCGGGATCTATTGCCGGCCCGTATGCCCTGCGCGGACACCAAAATTTCAAAATTGCAGTTTTTACGGCTCAGCAGCCTCCGCACAAGACGCCGGATTTCGCCCATGTCTGCGATGTCGGCCGGAAACGGCTCCAGATCTAGCTTCTTGGCGCGGTACTTCGAGTACCGTTTCTCGGGCCTTAGCGCTTATCGCAGAGGGCGCTCTCGATGGAGAAGAGGAAAGCGTCGAAAGGCTCGCGGAGCGCCTCGGTGTGGGCGAGCGTCAACTCCGACGCCTTTTCCTTCAGCACCTGGGCGCCTCTCCGCTATCGGTGGCTCAAACCAGACGAGTGCTTTTCGCAAAACAGCTTCTTCACGAAACGAAAATGCCGATAACGGACGTGGCGCTCGCATCCGGCTTCGGTAGCGTTCGGCGGTTCAACGAGGTGTTTCAAAACCTGTTTCATCGTCCTCCTGGCGCACTGAGGCGTAAATCTGCGATGGCTTCCACTGATAGGGACGAGGGGGTGAGCCTGCGCCTACGCTACAGGCCACCCTATGACTGGGATTCGATCTTACGTTTTCTGCGGGAACGCACAATTCCTGAGGTCGAGATCGTCGCAGACGGAAGGTATTTTCGCACGGTTGAGATGGATGGAAAAGCCGGCTCGATCGAGGTCTCTCATGAACCCAAACGTCAGAGCATCTGTGTCAAGATTCGCTTTCCAGGCGTTCGATCGTTTCCGGCGATTGTGGCACGAGTACGTCGTCAATTCGACATAGGAGCGGATATCGAGACCATTGATGCGCATCTCGCAAATGACCCGATGCTTGCGCCCTTGATTGCTCGACGTCCAGGACTTCGAGCGCCTGGCGGTTGGGACGGTTTTGAACTGGCACTGAGGGCCGTCCTTGGTCAGCAAATCAGTGTCGTAGCCGCACGCAAGCTGGCCGGACAGCTCGTCAAACTCCACGGGAAACCTGTGCCAAAAACGTATGCCGGGCATCCCGAGTTATCTCGATTGTTTCCTGCGGCGGAACAACTTGCCAAGGCCGACTCGATCGGTTTGGGCATGCCCGCCGCTCGTCTTGCAACCCTGAAGGCCGTTGCAGAAGCCGCGGTCGCAGACCCGAGTGTGTTTCGTCCGCTTGGAAGCATCGACGAAGCGATCAAGCGGCTTAAACATATCCGCGGGATCGGCGAATGGACAGCTCAATACATCGCACTACGCGCGATCCGCGAGATGGACGCGTTCCCCGCAACCGACATAGGGCTGCTGCGTGGCGCGGCGGTTGTCGATAAAACGGTCGCGAAGAGCCCCGCCGTTCTGCTTGATCGCGCCGAGTCGTGGCGCCCATGGCGGGCGTACGCAGCCCAACATCTTTGGGCGGTCGACCCAGCCGCACTATACGAGAAGCGCCAAAACGCGTAAGCGCTCGCACTCTCGAGTACGGAAATATTTTGCAATTTTGAAAGGACAACGCAAGTGAACCTCTTTTATAAATTTGTGGATTCCCCGGTGGGCAAACTCAAATTGGTAGCAAGCGAAAAGGGGCTTGTAGCCATCCTCTGGGAGAATGACGATCCTCAGCGCGTTCGCCTGAACGACTTGACGGAAGACGCAAGTCATCCCATGATTCAAATGGCCGAGAAGCAAATTCAGGAGTACTTCAACGGAAACCGCAAAGCCTTTTCAATCCCCCTCGACATGAGGGGTACTTCCTTCCAAAAGAACGTCTGGGAGGCTCTTCTTGCCATTCCCTTTGGCGAGACGCGGACCTACGGCGACCTCGCGAAAAAATTGGGGGCCCCTGCCGCAAGCCGGGCAGTGGGCGCGGCAAATGGCCGGAATCCGATTTCCATTGTCGTCCCATGTCATCGTGTCATTGGAGCTTCCGGAAAGCTTACTGGATTTGCCGGCGGCCTTGAAACGAAGGCGCATCTCCTCGGTCTGGAGGGAGTCGATAGAAAACTGTTCAAATAGTTTTCGCAACGAGTTTCTCCGCTGCGGTCGCTCAACTGGAGGAAGACAATGGAGAATACCGATACAAAAAACACCACCACGGCAGCACGCATGCAGACAGCGAGGCATTTGGCCGCTCGTGCCGTTGTCGCGTTGCGCGCACGATTTTGCGTTGAACGCATTGGGCTGGATGGTCTCGATACTGGACCCAGCGGCATCACATGCGATTGGAGACAGGCCAGAGAAGGATACGGTGACGATGAAAAGCTGGTCACACGTGGCTTCGCCTTCGCTTATGTGGGCAGCATCATTGACCAGAAAGTGACGGAGCCTCTTTCAGATTCGGTTCAAAAGGAACTGAGCGCCGACATGTCGATCGTGCTCGAAGCGGGTGAAACGGCAGTGCAATGGGGACTCGTTTCGAATGTCAGGGATACACATCCCTTCGCGCACGGTGGCTACAAACTGGCGTCTCGACTCATCAAGGCTGATGAGACGGTCATCGATTGCCTGGCCACGTACCTGCTGGAGCGCGATACGGTTGATGAACAGCAGCTTCTGACGTGGTTTGAAAGTAACTCAAAGCCGCTTTCACTTGAGGAAATGGAACAGTCGATCACCTTCTAGTACTACTGTGTTATAAGTAGAACAATTTGATGTAGAATTGTTTTGTGGGAAAGAAAGCCTCCGAGCCAGGCCCACAACAGAAGCGCGCTTTGCGGCATATATGGGGGGCCTGGCCAAAGCCGCGGGACATGCCGATCGCGAGATTCCAGTGAGGAATTAGTGCACAGGATTGCTTTTGCCCGGCGAACGCAAGAGCGTGGAACCGATGGCGGCGCGATTGGCTCCGGACAACGTGCGGCGCATGCACCAGTCGTTACATCACGTGATCGCGGATGCACCGTGGAGCGATGAAGCGCTGCTGCGGCAGGCGCGGAACTGGGTTTTACCTGCCCTGCAAAAGCAAGGCCCGGTAGTGTGCTGGATTGTGGATGACACGGGATTCCCGAAGAAGGGCAGTCATTCGGTGGGGGTAGCCCGGCAGTACTGCGGTCAGGTTGGCAAACAGGAGAACTGCCGTGTGGCGGTGAGTTTGTCGGTGACCACTTGGTCGGCTAGCCTCCCGATTGCCTTTCGTCTGTACCTACCTGAGGTGTGGACGGAAGATAAGAAGCGCAGGTCGGAAGTCGGCATTCCAGAAGAAGTTCAGTTTCAGACGAAACCACAGATTGCGCTCGGGCAGATTCGTGTCGCCGTGGAAGAAGAGGTCACTCGTGGCGTGGTAGTGGCCGATGCCGGTTATGGGGTCGACGGGCGGTTCCGGGCAGGCGTGACGGAGTTGGGGCTAGAGTATGCGGTAGGCGTGCAGTCCTCGCTTTCGGTATGGGCGCCAGGCACGGAACCAGTGCCGCCTTTGCCGCGAAAACAGACGGGCCGACCGCCTCGTCTGCTGCGGAGAGATAAAGACCATCAGCCCGTCTCAGTGAAGGAGCTGGCGTTCTCCTTACCGGCAGAGGCCTGGAGGACAGTGCACTGGCGGGAAGGCACGCGACACAAACTGCGCTCCCGTTTTGCCGCGTTGCGAGTTCGCCCGGCGCACCGCGATTACTGGCAGGCCGAACCACACGCGCAGGAATGGCTGTTAATCGAATGGCCGAAAGACCAAGCCGAGCCGACCAAATACTGGCTTTCGACGCTGTCCACCGCTGCCAAGGTAAAGGAGCTGGTGGCGATTGCCAAACAGCGCTGGATCATTGAGCGTGATTACCAAGAGTTGAAGCAGGAACTTGGACTCGGCCACTACGAAGGAAGAGGCTGGCGCGGTTTTCACCATCAATGTGTGCGGTAAACAGACATCGTTACAGCACCGACGCCGAGTGTATCGGTTAAGATAAGCGGTACCGAAACGGAAGACAGAGCACTGCGGAGACGCAACTCGAGCGCCGATTTTGGGGCCGGGATTCGGCGAGATGATCACATCTCCGCCGCCCTAGAATCCTGGCGCAAAGCGAAAAATCTCGGGGGTATGGGGGCAGAGTCCCCATCTAAAAACGTGTTCTTCCAAACTCCTGCCTGGTGGCCAACTGCAAGTCGATCCGGTAATCGGGATGCCTGATGCGTTCGATGGATTCGTCGTAAAGAGCCTCGACTTCTTCACACAGCGGAGTCAGGCGCGCCAGCTCATACCAAACCTCCCAGGGTGTACGACCGTCCAACGAACCGTGAATTCGATGCTCGTTGTAATGAGCCTGCCAATCGCACAACCGCTCCAACAGATCTTCTGCACGTAAGTCCACTGTCGGATAGAACTCTTCTAAATCGGTGCGTTGCGACCGCTCTACTTTGCCGTTTAGGTGGGGTGAAGCGGGCTTTAAAGGGCGGAACTTGATGCCATATTCCATGAGCTTCTCCTGGAAAGCGTAGGCAAAGAATTCGCGGCCGCGATCCGTTTGTATTCGTTGGATCGGAAAAGGAAACTCCTCAATAACCTTCTCCAGGAACAGCAGCGAATTGGCCGCGCTACGACGCTTGTACAGGGCTAGCACCCGAATGCGGGTGCAGTCGTCAATTGCGGTGTATTGATAGAGACCCGGCGCGATCTTGCAGGTGTCCATTTGCACCCTCTCGCCGGGAATTTCTTTTGCGTACCGCTTGCGATGCTTGCGCGCCACTTTCCGCAGCAGGCGAGCCCGGGGTTCCAAGCTTCGGAAAACTTTCTCGATGGTAGGGCGAGATAGCTCTACATCGTAACTTCGCTTCAACTCGCTTTGAATTCGCCGAGATCCGAGGCCGCGCTGCCGGAGCTCAGTGATCCATGCTCGTTCCTGCGTGAATACCTTTTGGGTTGGCGAACGATGCGGTCGCCTACTTTTGCTCAGCAAGCCATCCAGGCCGCCCGTACGATATCGCTCAACCCATTTCCGCAGCGTCGGTTGAGAGATACCGCACTGCAAACAAACTTGTGTACAGCTTCTTCCCTGTTCGGCCAACTGAACCCATCGCAGTCGCTTTTCGATCTCCGTACCCATTCGGTACAGGGTAACTAGAAACGATGTCTATTGACCACACAAATTTTAATGCCACGCTTTGCATTGCCGCTTACGGCTTCTTACTGGCAGAGCGAAGCCGTTTTTCCCCCTCCGCCCGCGCCGGCAAAACTGGACTTATGCGCCCCGCCACTTCCTCCCGGCTTCCAACCCCGCGGTGCAGCGCGCCCGAGCCGAGCGGCATAATCCGAGTTCCATCGCTACCCTTCGCCCGCGCCTCGCCCGCTTGCTCCTCCACCAACTCCCTTGTTGCCCTTTCTGTTGCGCGCTTCGTTTATCACACAGTAGTACTAGGTGGATTATGCTCTCGGCTTTGCGCGCAATGAGCGCTCGCGGGGAATCATCGACGGACAGATGCAGCAAGCAGCTGCGCTGCATCGGGAAAGCGGCCAAGCCGCACGGGTATTTACCGAATTCACTTACCAGACCAACATCAGTTGGAGCCGCTCACGGCGTGTGATGGCGAAAGCCGAGTACATCGAAGGCAAAGAGAATCCACGCTTCGTGGTCACGTCACTGGCAGCTGCCAACCGGCCCGCACCGAAGCTGTATGAAGAATGGTATCGCGCGCGTGGCGACATGGAGAACTGCATCAAGGAACAGTATTCCTTGTTTGTTGGGCGCGTGAGCGCCGCTACCATGCGAACCGATCAACTGCGCCTGTATCTGTCGGCCGCGGCGTACATGCTGATGAGCGCCTTTCGCCGGCTGGCGCTTTCGGGTACGGTCTGGGCGCGGGCGCAATGCGAGACCATCTGCTTGCAACTGCTGCGCATCGGCGCCCAGGTGCGCATTACGGCGCGCAAGGTCTGGATTTCCATTGCCAGCAGCTATCCGTGCTGGCGCGTGTTCGCTCGAGCCTATGAGCAGTTGCGTCGCTGAAACGTAAGCAGTAAGCCCTCTTTGACAACTTCGAGTCCTCGACCAGCAGTTTCCTGGCGGAGCTTACCGAAAATACATCTTTGGCTATGGCGCCGCACCGATTCCAAGCCAAGCACGGCCTCCGACTTCTGGCCTCCCACTCAGTTCGCTCTACGTCATCACTCGTGAGATATCCGGGCTAAGCGTCAAGCTTTATGTCTCCCTGTGCCCGGCTTACGCAGGGCAGTACGTATCCCTGTGCTCTCAACTCGTCTGACAGCCCTACCTCGGACGCCATTCGAACCGTGCCATCCGTGAGCTTGGTGGCACAAGTGCCACACTGACCGAGCCGGCAGCTATACGGAATAGCGATCCGGTTTTCTCTGCTACCTCGAGCACGGTAAGGCCCGGAGGAATGTCACACTTCATTGCTGAGCGCAAGAATTCGGCAACACCGATGGGCGGCTGGTCGGCTGCAGGAGCTGGAATAATTTTGGGCGCTCCAAACCGCTCTTGTTTAATCTGCTTCCGATCAACACCCAGTTCTTCGAGCACGGTGACCGTGTTGTTCATGAAAGGCTCCGGACCGCACAGAAAGAATGCAGCGTCCTTCTGTTTGGTGACGAGGTCCGCGAGAACATCACCGCGAAGGCGCCCAGTCAAACCATTCCACCCGGCCTCCGGATGCGTCAGAACGATAAAGCAGCTGAAGCCCGGAAGAGACCGTTTGAGGCGCTCAATCTCGGCCGCGAAGATGATGTCACGCTGCGTGCGCACTGTATAAACGAGCGCTACGGGAATGTCCAGAGAGCGATCGTCGAGGAATCGCAGTATTGACACCATGGGTGTGATTCCGCTTCCCGCAGCCAGCAGGACAACGCTTTTGTCGGTCTTCTCGTCGAAACAGAATTCGCCCGCCGGCCCGGTCGCCTCGACGTTAAGGCCGATCGCGGCATGATTGTTCAGGAACGCAGACACGAAGCCATCTTTTGCTCGTTTTGAAGTTATTTCCAGGTACCCATTTTGAGTCGGGGATGAGGAGATCTTGTAACAGCGGGTAACGTTCTCCCCTGCGAGCAGCCAGGAGAACGTCATGAACTGCCCTGGCCTTGCTTTGAACGTCACCCCGTCAGGCAATCGAAAACGTAAACTAACGCAGTCATGGGTTTGCCGTTCGATGCGGACGAGTTGAAGCACGAACGTGCTCGGGGCCGAAAATGCAGTATCGGGCGTCGCCCGATCCATCTGGAGGACTGAATTCGCCCGTTTCGCGGCCGTACGGCTCGGGCGCCGAATGAGAAGCGTTCCCAAGGCGATAAATACAGCCAGGACGACAACGCCGGTCTGAACACTTTCGCGAGTAACATGCGATGAATATTTCAAGACTTTCTCTCGGGGACCAGTCCGAGTCTCGTCTTGAGATTCCAGCCCTATCGCGGCACTTTGAAGCCGTCGGGCAGCGACTACCTCCGGGGTCTGAGTCTTAGAAAGAAACTGGATAATCTGTTGGGCCTCGCCTGGTTTGAAAAATCCATCCGTTCCCCGTGCATAGCCCACCATACGCGTAACAGTTTTCTGCCATTTCTGCGCGCTGAACCTGGACCTGTACACTCTATCCAACTGATGACATCTTCCGCAGTGGCCATCGACGAGCGCCTTATCGACTTTCAGTTCTCCTTGCGAGGTCGAGCTGTCGATCGAATTCGTAGCAACCAGGTAGCTCAGAATCGTCGCGGCATCGTCTTCCGAGATATGCGAGCCGGGAAGATTCCGCATGCGGTGGACGGTCGCCGTCCAGCCGGCGCCGTCTTTACGCGCACCGATCACGCGATCAAGCGTGTGGCAGCGGGAACACTTCCTTTGTGTCAAGGCTTCGGAGGCGCGTAGATCTATCGTTTCCGAGCGTGCATTAATGCCGCAGGGGAGTGTCTTTTGGTGAGGTCGCACGAAGAAGATAGGGGCCGGCTGTCAGCGCGACGAGGATAAACGCGAAGCAAAAAATGACTAACCCCAAAGAGGTCAGGGCGGAATAGTAGCTCTTGTAATAACGGGCGATGAGCACTTTGACAAAGAGCAACGGCACTAATGACATCGCGATTAGGACATGAATGAGGGCCGGCGCGGAAAGCTCGTCCGACACGTTCGTGGTGCGCAAAGCCATTAGGTAGCTCATCACGCAGAATAGGGCGATGAAAAAGTAGCCGCCGAGACGATGGGCTTGAATGAGGTGTTGGCTCAGTCGTGACGTGGTCAGCGTTCGGGAGGCATGAAAAATCAGCCATACATTCAGAGCACCGAGCAGTACGAACAAACTACCCAAAAGTAGATTGATAAATGTGCTGGTCATCTTTGCGGAGAGTTAACGACGCGGAGGGTGAAAATCAACGAGTAAGGAGCACCCTAGGTCCAAAAATCATGGGTGCTCGCGTCGCACACTGCCGTCGCCCCACGATTGATATAAACCTGGGAGCTACGACAGCCGGTGAGTCTTAGCGAATTGCGGAGAACTCGAAACCCGAGTTGTCTCCTGGGTAGAACCAGGTACGCAAGGCCGGAGTTTTTCCGATGGGCATCTCGTCGAACGTGAGCCGGGTATCGCCCGTGGGGTCGAGCCGATATGCGGGGATGGCGAGGATAGTCATCTCCAGCAGGGCCGTATCGGAGTTGTAGATTTGCACGACGTGGCGGTCGGCTGAATCGAGTAGCTTCATTACGTACTGGCCTGGCTCAAGCACTTTGCCTTCAATCTGGATTTGAATATGAGTTCTCACGAGCGTCCTCTTATCCTACTCATCCGCCTTAGCGAACGGCGTGAATGCGGTCGTGAAGAGCGCGAATCCGAGGGCGGTAATTCTAGTAATGGTATTTGTCACTGCTTTCTCCTAACTTGCTATACCGTAGTGGGTCTCAAAGTATTCCCAGCACCTCCCCAGATCCCACTCATGATTACCAGTGACGCTGTGTCCGTCGAGAGATGTGTAAACGAAATGTGAATTTCCGGCCCGCAGCGTTGTTCAGCGTGACTTTGGATCTCAGGCTTCGAAATGAGCGTACAGTGAGCCAGGCTGAAACAGCCAAACTTACAGACCATCACTGTTAAAGGTAAGGAGAAACAACTTGAACAAGGTCAGGCATCAAAGGCCTGGAAAGAATGCATGCCAGGCTATCCATGCGTTTGCGCTCGCAGGTTTCATAAGTACGTCAGCGTTTGCACAATCAACTGCTTCGGATAATTCGCAGGGCACCGCAACGGTCGCACCGAAAAAGATGATCCAATCTCACAAGAGGCCCGTGCCAGCACTCGCTGAAACCGCGACTGCCGCAGGTCGAACTTCAACGACGCGCAAGGTCCGGGACCGGGACCCATAGGCCCGGGTCCGGCGTGCGATGTCTTGCGGGCACCAGCGTCCACGATCATCCGGTAATCGATCCCGTTTGGGCGCTCTACGCGAAAGACATCAATCGTTACGGGACACTTCGTGCGGCCAAGCAATGCTACATGATTCGAAGATTCTCAAGAGAGAGTCATGCTACCTGAAGACTTTTGTTGAGCTTGCGGGAGCACGGGTACATGCCTTGTGCGTCGCTTCGCAAGTACGCGAACCAACGATATGCCAAAAGAACGCCCAGAATAGCACCGCATAGGACAGGTAACCGAATATCGGATTGCACAAGCCAGTAAGAGTGGATACCACCGCCGAGGCCAATCAAATAAACCAGCCGATGCATTAGCTGCCAGCGCTTCTCGCCGAGACGCCTAGTCCAGGCTGCGGTCGAAGTGATAGCGAGCGGAATCATAAGCAGGCTCGCGAAACCGATGGCGATGAAGGCCGTTTGCCAATATCTTTCGACATTTCTTGCATGTTGAAGATTTGTCGAACCAGATATATGTCAGGAAATGCAGGTTACGAATCGGGGTCACTGCCAGCGTGACGGGAAGAAACCGCAAAATCCAATCGCCGGTTCGAGTGGTGACGAATTCAACCGGATTTGCTCCAATGCCGGCGTGCGTTGCACGCCAGCCCGGTATGAGCACCGGCAGTAGACTGAGCAGGAAAGTAGCAATCTTCAACGGCCGGATTTGCATACCGGGATCTTTTGTCAAAAACTTTTTTTAGGTCCATGCCGATCTACAATCCCGCGACTTGAGCGTCGTAACCGTTGAATTTCTGTGTGGGTCGCTTAAAGAAATCGCCAAGACGCCGCTCTGTCGCCTGACTCCAGCGTGGATGATCGACCTGGGGATTCACGTTCGAGAACCCGTACTCGTTGGGAGCTACCAGGTTCCACGTAGTCTGTGGTTGTCGTTCTACTCTCGAAACACTGTTTGCGAGGCTACGAAGAAGCGGACGCCCATGCGACGAGCAATCGATTTGCAGGTTGAGCCCCGATCTGTTGCGATTCTTTTTCGCGCAGGAGACCACGAGGACCGAAGCGGAAGATCTGCTGCAAAACGCCTGGTTGCGCATACATAAAGCCCGGCATACTTACCGCAGCGGCGCGCCAGTGTTGCCACGGGTGTTCGCAATCGCTAAGCACGTGAGGGCGGACGGTTACCGCAAGCGCCGCCGGATCCAGCACAATGAGATTACGCCCAGGACTTTGCCGGAGAGTGCGGCGCTGCAGGAATCACCACGCACTGAAACACTCACCTTCGAATCAGTGATAGCAGACCTGGCCGGAGAGTCAACGCGAAGTGTTGACAATGCTCAAGGTGAACGGATTGAGTCTGGACGAGGTAGCGCGGGCGGCATTTTAGCGTGGGAGTGGTGAAGCAGAAAGCGAGCCGCGCCTGCGACAAACTCCGGACTTTGTTATCGAGTTCAGATCCGTGGACAGGAGCGAGATAACGTGTCGAGAAGTCGAAAAAGCGCTGGCGATGTTGAACACCAGAGGAACAGGCAACGTAGTCGCGCCGGTTCTCGCACATATCGAAGAGTGCAAGAGCTACCAAGAAGTTGCCCGAATTGTTGGACTCCCTTCGGCGAACGCACAACTCGACTCAAGTCAAATCGACCGCTTGGAGAAGATGATAAGCAACGATTTGCGGCCGGTACGCCCGCTGCCTCCGCCTGGGTTTCCTCTCAGCCTTTGCACTTGGTTTTTGTAGCGCTCAGCTGCCTCGGTGTTATGTATCTCGGACCGTACGGCTGGTTTGTGCTGATGCCGGTGCAGAGAATTGCCGTTTTCGCGACGCTGGGCGCAGGCGCCGCACTTTTAGCGTTCGCCCTGGTGCGCAGATGGTTCCCGGTCAGAAGGCTGGTTCCTCCAGGATTACTGCCGATTGGGCCTTTCGGGCTATTGTGCATGGTCGTAGCAAGCGTTTTCCAAGTGCAGACTGGCGGGTGCGCGACATTTTTGTGGAAGCTCAGGCAACCTTATGACCGCAAAGTCCAGTAGTCTTCAAACTTGCCGCTGAGGCGATGACAGCGGAGGGCAATAATGGAGTTGGCGCCGCGCAGTGTCCAGAACATACCGGATTGCTTCAGGCGACTGCCGATTACGGTCTTGCGGCCTCAATGACACCAGAACCAACGAATAGCTTTTGCCCGCGGAATTTCGGATAGCGCATGCGTGCTGCGTTGCGTTCGAAGTAGTCGGCCTCGCCCCGGAGCTTGTCCACCAACTGTGGATCGGCAGTTTCCAGACTTCGCAGATAACGCACAAGCTTTTCGATTGCACCGCCATCCAGTTTGCTTTGCCGAGCCGTCACCCAACGCTTGGCTACTCGACTGGGATACAGAGCACGCGCCAGTTCCCAGAGATGTTGCCGTGCATGATACAGGTCCACGATTTGCGTCGCCCCGGGGAAGTGTTGTTCCGCGATATTCCAGATCCACTCGGCTCCATCGCCGATGATCACTTTCTTTGCGGCGCGACTCCAGCCACGTTCCCAAGCTTCGGTGTAGAGGCGGTGGCCAAACTCCTCAGCCGATTCAATCGCTCCGGTATAGGTCGTGGAGGCTTCATCGCGCACCGGCCGGCCTTGCTCATCGGTAGCTGTTTGTGTAAATACGCAGCCCAGCTTCACCTCGCGCGTGCGTGCAGGTTGTCCTGGGGCTCGACCCGCACGGCCTTCTAATTCAGAACGCACTATCGGAATTTGCGTGCCATCCATTTCGATATACAGCACGGGAACCGATGGGCCGATCATCTCTGGCAACTCCAATTGCTTGGCACGCTGGCTCTGCGCCTGCTCTTTTTGAGCGATATCGGCGCCGATGGCTTCCGCTTGCCGCTCCACCGCCTTGGTCGTCACTTGCAAACCGGCCAGCAGTTCCAGTTCCTCACGGCCATGTTCGAAGCTGGTCTCACTGCCTACCACCGCCAGCATGCGGCGCACACCGGGCGAGTACTCGGTACCTTGGACATCCAGTTCCGAGTCGCGCGGACTCTGCCCTTGATGACAATGCGGACATAGATAATAGGGCCGCTGGATGGTAATCGGACCGAGTACCGTCAGGAGCTGTTTGGGACGCTTTTCGTGAAACCGCGCCTGTTGGCCGCAGCCACAAGATAGGGCTGGCTCGAACTCCATAGGCTGATCCAGCAGTTTCTCCAGCATCTTGGCTCCCAACTGGTGCGTGGCGGCGCGGGTGGCCATTTCAATCGCCTCCAGATCGAAGGTTCCGCTCCTGCGGGAGCCACTGAAGATCACTTCCAGCAGTGCAGCTATCTCGCGTGCCGCTTCGCGTTGGATCGCTTCGGCCGTTTTTTTTCCTGTGCTGTCAGCGAGTCTTGCAACGGACGTAGCCGACAGATCTGTTCACTGACTTCGACTAATTCCTCACTGAGTTGCTGAAAACGACGAAACTCGGCAATCTCCCGTTCCGCCTTGCACACTGCCGTGCTGGTGGGTAGCGCTTCCGTTACTGTTTTGCCATGCCGTTTGTGAGTTAGCCGCAGACTGGGACCATGGCCCGGATCATCAGGCTGAGCACAATGGCAAGTCGGTTTGCCACAACGTCGGACCGCTCCCACAATCGATCCCGGCCGCATGTCCTCCAGCCCTGCCATGGCGGCCAACAACTCGCTGCGATGAGCTTCCAGACGAGTAAGGGCTTCAGACATAAGCCCCCTTTCTGGAAGTATTATATACTTCCAGAATAGCTGCCCAAAAAAAGGAAGCCGAACTATCCGGCTACTTTCATGTCGCGCACCCCAGACTGGCTCGCATTTCCTGCAGTCGGGCGAGAAATGCTAGAAAGGGGAATACCGTACGCGATTCCAGCAGCCTTCGTGTTCTGGTTCATTTTGCGCCGTGGTGCGATTTTGTCGTTCCGAGTTGTGGGCGCAATTACCGGGATGTTAGCTGGACTCGTGAGCACGACTGTTCTCGAGGTGCATTGCCCGAATCTAAACGTCTGGGAGGTCCTCATCTGGCATTTTGAAATTGCATTTCGTGGACGGCGCACGAAACAGTGGGCAGCCATGCTATTTGCGATCAGGAACGCGGTAGAGGCCATGGCGCCGAGCGAGAAGGTTTCGCTGACGTTCTCCGATACCATTCGCAATGGCAACCAAATCAAATTTCATCTGATGTCGACGAATTTGCGCGGCGGCGATAGCACGGCTACGGTTTACGCTGCACTCGCCGAAGGCAAGGTGCAATCCAATGTGGGAGGCGGAGAGAATGGCGGCCGCTCACTGACGCACGTGGCGGTTGTGCGAGTGCTTGCCCCGATGGGAACTCTGAAAGGGGGAGCTCGCTGTCAAAAGACGTCGTCATGCCGATACCGTCCCGCATGCCGGCCAATTGCGTTCGTGTCGTGATCTTTTTACGGGATAAGCGGTCGCATAAGATTGTCGGCGCGGCACAAGAGAAGATTTAGATCAATCAAGAACAGAAAAGTGGACAACGTCACCTGTCCGGCTTCGAAAGCTACTTGCAGAGACCAGACCTCCGGTGCTGTGCATACCGACAATCAGGTCCGCCATGCGCGAGCAGCCTGGATTTTTCAGCAACCAAACTGCGATCCGCGCGGAGTAGGCGCCAAGAAAAAAGCATAACTCTGGAATATCTCGCTGATCGGCAGAGTATAGGCAACAGAGAGGACTCACCGTGTTCATCCCAGGGTGTCCATCAATTCTTGATAAGAGAGATCACAAATCTGACAATGACTAAAGTTGTAATGACTCTGACACTCATAGGCGCAAGTGTGCAGGCCTACGCTGTCGCCCAAAGCCCAAGCATTACGAGTAGGCCGGTAAATCCAGTAGTCCAGTGGAATAGAAAGCTCTTGGCCATCGTGCGAACGCCGGGCGCGCAACCCGGAACACTACATTCGACGCGTTCGTTTGCGATCATGCACGCGGCCATCTATGAGGCGGTCAACGCGATCGATAAGACGCATCATTCTCATCTGATCCGGACATTCGGAATAGTAAGAGGAACTTCGGAGGATGCGGCAGCCGACGCCGCAGCGCATGAAGTCCTGATCTTGCTGTACCCAAGCCTACAATCCACGATCGACGCGACTTTTGAACAATTGTTGGCGCAGATTCCGAATGGACCTAACAAGGATGCGGGCGTAACTCTCGGGGTGTCTGTCGCAAATCAAATCCTGGCACTCCGCAGCAATGACGGATCGGGCGTCCAAGCACCCCCATTTGTTTTCAGAAACAAGCCGGGTGATTATCAGTCGACTCCTCCCAATTTCCCGAAGCCGCAGTTTACGCGATGGTCGCAGGTAACTCCCTTTGTGTTGTTACAAGCGAATCAATTTCGTCCAGGTCCGCCACCATCCTTAACGGACTCAGCTTACACCAACGCTTTCAACGAGGTGAAATCATTCGGAATCGTCCACAGCGCGACTGCTTCGCTTGATGAAGAGCTAGCCGGCCGGTTTTGGAATGGATCGATTCAGAACTATTGGAACGAAATCACCCAGAGTGCGGCCGCGGCCCACAAGCTGACGACCGCACAGAGCGCCAGATTGTTTGCTCTTCTGAACCTCGCCTTTGCGGACGGAGTAATTGCGTTTTACGACGCCAAGTACACTTACGATTTCTGGCGGCCGGTGACTGCGATTCGAGCGGCAGCGACGGACGGCAACCCCGGTACCGTCGCGAATCCGAATTGGCTTCCTGAATTAGGGAACACGACGCCAGATCCGTCGTATCCTGGCGCACACGCAGTAATCTCTAGTGGCGCCCAGACCGTACTGGCGTCCTTCTTCGGAACCGACCAATTCACGTTTGCAGTCACCTCGGAAGTCTTGGCTGGAGTGCAGCGTTCGTTTACCACGTTCTCCGCAGCCGCCGAGGAAGCGACCGCGAGCCGAATCTTTGCGGGCGTACACTTTCGTACTGACCTCGTGGCCGGAGCACAACTGGGCAAAGAGGTCGCTGAATTTGTACTGGAGACTTCTCTCACGCCTGTACATCCTTAGGGCCACTACTTAGGAGAAATCAATGAAAGATTTTAGGTTGTCACTTATCGCTCGGACCGCACACAAGCGCCGCCAAACGGCCTGTGCATTCTTAGGATCCATCGCGCTTCTGGCTTTTGCGACGGTCGTACCCGCTAGCGCCACTACTATCAACTTTGAGGCGCAAGGCGCCGGCGCAGGCGGCAATCTTACGGGTATTTCCGATTCGCCACTTACTATTGGGATTGCCACTTTCACCGGTGGCGAGTTACGTGCGGCCGAGATTGGATTGAATGCAGATCAAACGGCCGTCTACGCGAGTGAGGGACTGTTCGGCTCTGGCGAGACTAATCCCGTGGTAATTACCTTTGCCAAGCCGGTAGAAGGTTTTAGTGTGCGGGTTCTGAACGGCGACGATGTGCGGAGCTATACCGTGTCGGACAATTTAGGCGATTCACTCACGAAATCCCTGGCTTCCGCGGGCGGCTTAGGCGCGTTTGTTTTCTCTTTGCCAGGTGATGAAGTGACGACCGTCGACATAACTTCGGCCAACGCAGAGGCCTGGGACTTCGCAATCGATAATGTGACGTTCTCATCGGCAACGCCCACGCCTGAGCCTGAATCACTGCTTTTGTCGGCCGCAGGCATCGTGTTGCTGGCCGCGGCGCGGCGTAAGGTAATTCGAGCATGGCTGTCGGGATAAGCTGATCGGGGGCATCGCCAAACGCCAGGAATCGATTCGAAAAGCAATTGGGGAGTTGCGCACTGGTCAGCCCAAGCGCGAAGTACGTTGTCCGAGTGAAATGAGCCCGCCTGATTTCGAGCCACGGGTTACCTCCGGCTCAGAAATGGCACACAGACGGCAAAGAATTAAGGCAGAGATGCCAATTTGATTTCATATTGTGAAGGACGCTAGGAAAACGTATGGGCACGCTTCTCGTTTGCCTTGCCGCATGTTCGCTCGTGCATGCCAGTGAAATTCGCGCCGGTCTCGAACCACAATCAGTTCGCAAAACGGCTCAGGACTTTGTGTTGCTTGGATGCGTCCGGCAAGTCGGTCTCGCTGTCCAGCTTCAGGGGGCAAGCCCCTTCTTTTGGACCTTTGGGCCACTAAGTGCGGTGGCTGTATCAAGGAAATCCTATCATTCATCGAAGTTCACCATACCTACGCCAGTAGAGGGCTTGCCGTGGTTGGCATCTCCATGGACATTCTCTACGAAGATTTGAAAGGTCCCGGTAGGCCTGGAGCCTCGGTTAATCCTTTCGCCGAAGCGCACAAGATTAATTAGCCCATCCTGATGGGCGACGAGGTGGTCACGACGCTACTCGGTCAACGCGCAACCGGTCACGTATCTGATCGATAGGCATGGCCGCATCGCCGCCACATATGTCGGTATCGTAGACCGCGCCAACCTTGAAGCAAGTATCCCGGCATTTCTGGCCGAGCGCTGAATCTGACGCCCGGGAGTTCGACCTTCCGAGCGTGTCGTCGGCGAGTCGGGGAAGTGGTTTTGTGGATAGAACGCGGGTAGTCGCCAAGTGTAGAGAAATCCTCGGTGCTCAAGCCAGGCGTGTAAGCAAATGCTAGGCCGTCGCACACGATCTATCCCGTCAGCGTTCCGTTCTCGAGACGCCTAGCCCGGAACTTAAACATTGCCGGCGCAGTCTAAGCCCCACCAGCATTATCGATCGATTGCGTCCTGCAGCAACTGAGGCAAGGAGCACCTTCAATTCGGAGGGCCGCAAATGCCGTTTCGATCTTGCCCAAATCGTCCGTCGTGAGTTTCACGCCGGCCGCTGGCAGATTGTCATCCAGATGCTCCATCTTCTGTGCGCCGGGAATTGGGAACAATCCAAGGGGTCTGAGCAAGCAGCCACACGACCGCAAAGGGCCCGAATGCGCCCATTGCTAACCGCGCCGGCGGGGAAGGACATGTGTAACCGTTGATAGTTGAGTAAAATGGCCGGACAGCTGCCAGTCTCGACAAGTCGACATCGCGGCCCCAGTGGACGAAAGCTCTGTATATACTAGCCGAATCAGAGGAACGATGAGCACCGCAACTATCTCCTCTCGCATTCAACGTGAAACGGAACTCTTTGGGCAAACCATTGTTGTGATTGGGGGTAGCGCCGGCATCGGATTCGAAACGGCACGTTGCGCACGTTCAGAAGGGGCCAAGGTGATCCTCACGGCCCGGAATGCCGAGCGCCTCCAGCGCGCTGCCGGTGAGCTTGATGCCCTGAGTAGCGCGGCGTTCGACGCCCCGGATCCGGTTGCTCTCGATGGGTTCTTCCGTGACCTCCCGACAATCGATCACGTGATGGTGACAGCCGGTCGGCCTTATTACGGCCGGCTCGCCGATATGGACTTCATGAAGATCGCCATCTCATCGGCGAGCACCTCTTGCAGGCGCTTTACGTCGCGCGCAGCGCGGCCAACAAAGTGCGGCCGGGAGGCAACACTGATCTTCATGGGCGGCACTGGCGGTCGACGCCCAGCGATTGGCATGAGCATCGCTGGCGCAGTCACCGCTGCGCTCCCCGCCCTCACCGCTGACCTGGCACTTGAAATCGCGCCCGTGCGAGTCAACCTCATCGCCGCGGGAATTCGTGGACACGCCTCTGTCCGCGGAACTGCTGGGCGATCAGCTCGAAAAACGTCGGAACCAGCTTCGCGCCACGCTTCCCATCCGACGCGTGGTCGGACCGGCGGATGTAGCCGCGCTCGCCGTGCACATTATGACCAATACCGCCCTCACAGGCGCAACCTATGCCATCGACGGCGGACAGCAGTTCGTCGTCGCCTAAAGAAACCAGTATGAGCAGTGTCGACCCGAGTAGTAAAAGCCGGACTCAGATCACGGCAGTCTCGGGACGCGAAAGGGGGCACGCATGTCCACGATCCACCTGCACCAGACAACCACCTCAACGCCCGAGCAGTACGTTGCCGGGCTCACCGACTTCGGGCCTGGCCGCTCGAAGCTTTTTGGCAACAGCGCTGACGAGTACCTGAAGGTGCATGACCGTGGCCCCTCGCAGGCCGACGTCACGGAAGGCGTGGGTGGCATTTGGGAACGCTTGCACTACGACTGGTCCGATCCCAACCGCGTCGTCCTCACGACGACCGACTCCAACACTTGGGGAGGCGCGTCCGGCCACACCTACACCTTCACACGCCGTCCTGACGGTTTGACCGACATCGACGTGGTCGTCGTACGCGACGGCAAAAACCTCAAGGGACGGCTGCTCGGCATCGTAGTCGGGACCGTCGGCAAGCGCGTTTTGGAAAAGGCGTTTGCGAACTCGGTCAAGGCCATCGAAGCCCGGAACGACGCAGCGAGAGCGGCGCGCTCATCATCAACCGGGTAACCGTATCGGCGAATTCACTCTCCGGCAGTGCCCGAAGTCTTAGAATATCCGCTCGGAATCAGCCGTCGCCTAAAGACCCAGGAGGTATTGATGAAAGCATTGATCTTTCGCGAAACCGGTGAACCGAATCGCGTTTTGAACGTCGCAGAGATCCCTACTCCGCCTTTGGCTCCTGGCGAAGCGCTCGTCCGAATGGTGCTGAGTCCGATCCACCCATCGGATCTGCACATGCTGCGCGGGCGCTATGGCTATCAGCCGGAATTGCCAGCCAGCCCGGGCATTGAAGGTGTCGGGATTGTGGAAGCTCTAGGTCGGGGCGTGCATGGTCCGGCTGTTGGAACTCGCGTAGTTTTCGTTCACATCTGGCAGACCTGGAGCGAACAGATCGTTTGTCCAGTGGACAGACTTGTGCCCGTTCCAAACAACCTGGACGATCCAGCTGCCGCCACTTGCTGCATCAATCCTCTGACTGCATGGGCATTGACGAAATCGAGTCACAATCTTAAGAAGGGGGACTGGCTCCTACAGACGGCGGCTGCATCCAGCGTCGGGAAGTTTGTGCTTCAATTAGCGCAGCAGTATCGATTCAAGACAATCAACGTCATCCGGCGGCGCGAACAGGAAACGATCATACGCAGCCTCGGAGGCAATGAGGTAATCTGCACAGACGACGAGGACCTGAGGGCACACCTGGAGAATTTGACCGCGGGCAAGGGCGTTGAACGAGCGATTGACTGCGTTGCCGGGGAACTTGGCGCTGAGATCGCCAGCAACCTCGCTCCCGCCGGGACCATGCTTGTATATGGAGCCCTCTCCAGTCACCGGCAGACGGACCCCGCGAAATTCATAATGCCGCTGTTCGCTCCGCGTTTGATCTATTCGACAGCTACAGTTCGCGGATGGTGGCTTCCGCAATGGGTGCGTTCCCAGCCGCTCGCCGAGATGCGGGCAGCTACGAGCGATCTGCTCACCATGTTGTCCAACGGAGCACTTACGCCGCCAGCAACTGTGCGGTATTCATTTAAGAATTTCCAAGAGGCAGTACACTTAGCCGATGGTGAGGCTGGACAGCAGAAGGTCTTGCTGGACTTCTCCGAAAGGGCAGCATAGCCGGCGGGCCTCGCGAACGCGTCTGTGGCGCCTGGCCGATCTATCCAAAGGCGTGACTTCCGGCATCAATGCCGGGCGGCGCCTTGATGCCACATTCGCTATTTGCGAATCCGAATCCAGCGTCACCCGTGCTGCAGCCGGATGGCCTATAACAAGTAACATGGACTGCCACCCGTCCAACAACGAGGACAATGAGATGACTATCGCCTCCGACCTATTGCAGCAACATATTCAGACGCTCGTTGACGACAATGCGAGATGGCAGACCCTGATCGCTGACAACATCTTGTGGGAACTCACCTATGCACCTTCGCTTGGCCATCCGGCGCAACTATCGGGGCGTGAGGAAGCTGTCCGTCACGCAACATGGTTCGTCGGTGCTGTGGAGAACTTCCGCTTCTTCGACCTCAAGGTGTATGCCTTAGCCGATCCGCAGCGCGCAGTCGCCGAAGTTAAGGGGGAGGGGCTCATTAAGTCTACGGGCCGTGTGTATCGCCAGGAATATGTGGTCTTCCTGCGTGCTGCGGACGGCAAGATCGCGTTCCTGAGGGAATATTTTGATCCGGTGCGCGCTGCCAAGGCACTGGACACGCCGATTCTCGGCTTCTAATCCTGAAAGACAAACGAGAAGCTTGAGCCTTCGCCGGCTCAGGGCATCCCAGATTGTTTCTTTCCACTTGGACGTACAGTCGCCGTTGCGGAGATTGAACCATAGCCGGTTTTCCGCTCGTTACCCGAACGGAAGCGTCATTTACACTCAGCGTGGCATAGGGCCGATTTGCTGATCCTGAACTCAAACGCGCCCCGAACAGGGCGAGGCGGTGTCCGTCCGGATCGGTGAGTGTCGCCGCCCACATGCCCTTGGCGACTTCTCGCGGTTCCCCGGTAAAATGGCACCCGCGATCTGTAAGTTGTTTTCGAACCGCGGCGACACTCTCAACGGGGAACACCAGCTCGAACGCACTAGTACTACCTGACAGCGCTCCGTTCAGCACAATCGTCAGATCGCCACCGGGGAACATCGGCAGATCTCCCGGCGCGGGCAATGGAGGCAAGAGCCCGCTCAGCATGGCAAGCTGAGATGAACAAGCGTCTTGTTAAGCTGAACGGTTCACGGCATGGATGTTGCCTCGCTCGGCATAGGCCTCAGTCCGCAGGGCCATCTTTTCCTGACTCATGACGCTGACGCGCCACGTTTGGACGAGCGGCTCCACGACCGCTTGCGGAGAGCGTTCGAACGCGGACCGGGTCATGGGCTTTTGCTGCTGGGAGCCGATGAGGTGGGGACGGTGCTACCGCCGGTCCATTCTTATTGGCGTGAATTCGGCGGTCGCTACGTGACGGCTCTTTGCACGCAACAGGCAGCGCCGATCACAGCGCCGGCGAGCGATGAATTGGATCACATCGCGCGTGCCGCACCGCCTATGATGGGCGCGGAATACTTATCCGCCGCTGTACTCGAGGCTTTATGGAGAGAGATCGACGCGGCATTTGCCATGGAGCTGTCCGAATCCAAATGCAGTGTGCAGGATTTTCTGCGACGCCGGAATCCGGCATGGAACCTGGTGGGCCGAGTGCACTTCAACCTTGCCGAGAACCGCAAGGACTCGGACGCTCCGTTCGCCTTTCTCGCCACCTACACGACGCGATTATCGGCGCATGCCAAAGCGCAGCATTTGCCACTTGGGGAAGCATTACGCGAGTACGCGGGCGCGGCCAACAAGCAGCGTCTTTTGTCATTGCTCGTTCCAGTGCAGCGAGCGTCGGAAAAGTGCCCGTGGCTGAAGGCCATGGTCGATGCGGGTGAGGTCTTTCATCCCTTGCGCTGGACTCCGCAGGAGGCCTTGCAGCTTCTAAGAGACGTTCCACACCTGGAGACGGCGGGCGTTGTGGTACGAATGCCGGCGGCGTGGAGGGGCAATCGTCCGCCTCGGCCGCGCGTGACGGGCACCGTGGGGACGAAAGCGCCAGCGGGATTGGGACAGGACGCGCTGCTTGATTTCCGCATGGAAGTTACGCTCGACGGTGAAACGCTCACACCCGATGAAATCCGCGATCTGCTGGCTAAGACGAATGGGCTTGCGTGGGTACGAGGCCGCTGGATCGAACTCAACAGCGAGCACCTCGAAGGGATGATTGAGCGCTTTCGCGCGGTAGAGCGCACGGCGCAGGACAACGGTCTGAGCTTCGCGGAAGCTTCGCGACTGCTCGCGGGCGCAGACATCGCGGCCGAGGATGCCGCCGCCGCTGATCACGCTGAGTGGGCGCAAGTGGTCGCGGGCCCTTGGCTAGCCGAGACCTTAGAACGGCTGCGCAGTCCACAAGGGCTGGCGCAGGTCGAGCCTGGCGATGCGCTCCGAGGCGTGCTGCGACCTTACCAGCAGGCGGGTGTGCAGTGGCTATATCTGCTCACGAAGCTCGGCCTCGGAGCGTGCCTTGCCGATGACATGGGGCTCGGCAAAACCATTCAGGTGCTTTCGCTGCTGCTGATTCTCAAACGTCAAAACGGAAACAAATCGCAGCCGAGCGTGCTAGTCGCACCGGCATCGCTGCTCGCTAACTGGGCGGCGGAAATCGAACGGTTCGCACCGGGCCTGAAGGC
This sequence comes from Terriglobia bacterium, assembly GCA_963757345.1. Taxonomy (GTDB): domain Bacteria; phylum Acidobacteriota; class Terriglobia; order Bryobacterales; family Bryobacteraceae; genus Bog-105. The sequence goes on from CAVWRP010000024.1 coordinate 68,387, forward strand.
TCTTATCGCTCATCCGTCCGCTTTGCCGTCAGTCGAGTTCAAGGCTATGGATGCTACACAAATTCGCGACGTCGACCTGGTCATCACCAGTTACGGCGCGTTGCTTCGCGGTCCGTGGATGATAGAAGTGCCGTGGCGGCTGGCGGTGCTGGATGAAGCGCAGGCCATCAAGAACCCCGGCGCCAAACAAACTCGCGCGGTCAAGAAGCTCAAGGCGAATGCGAGACTGGCGCTTACTGGCACGCCGGTGGAGAATCGGTTGGCCGATCTATGGTCGATTTTCGATTTCGTCAATCCGGGATTGCTGGGGACGTCAAAAGAATTTGCGGGTTTCGCCAGGCGTCTCGGCGACCGGGCTCATGGCTCCTACGGCCCGTTACGCGAGTTGGTGCGACCATATATTCTCCGGCGCCTCAAGACAGATAAAACGGTGATCTCCGATCTGCCGGATAAAACCGAAATCAAGGCGTTCTGCCCGTTGAGCCGTCTACAAGCTGCACTTTATGAGCAGGCGGTGAAGGAATTGGCTGGGCAACTCGCGGATGTTACGGGGATCCAGCGCAAGGGACTTGTGCTGTCGTTCCTGATGCGGTTCAAACAGATCTGCAATCATCCCTCACAATGGCTGGGAGACGGCGCTTGGAGGGAAGGCGATAGCGGCAAATGGGTGCGTTTACGCGAGATTGCCGAAGTGGTGACCGCAAAGCAAGAGAAGATGCTCGTCTTTACGCAATTCCGCGAAGTGACGGCACCGCTGGCCGCTTTTCTTGGGTCGGTCTTTGAACGGCCCGGGCTCGTCCTGCACGGAGAGACCGAGGTGAAGAAGCGGAAAGATCTCGTACAGCGCTTTCAGGAAGATGAATCGGTGGGCTTCTTCGTGCTTTCGCTCAAGACCGGAGGCTCCGGTCTGAACCTGACAGCGGCTTCGCACGTGGTGCACTTCGATCGATGGTGGAACCCGGCGGTGGAGAATCAAGCCACCGATCGCGCGTTCCGCATCGGCCAAACCAAAAACGTGCTTGTGCACAAGTTTATTTGCCGCGGTAGTGTAGAAGAGAAAATCGATCAGCTCATCGAGTCGAAGCAGCAACTCTCGCAGGAGCTGCTTGAGGGCGGCGCCGATTTGCTGCTGACGGAGATGAAAGACGAGGAATTGCTCAAGCTGGTTGCGCTGGACATCAACAAAGCGCTCGAGGAGTCCTGATTGATAGCGTTCTACGAATACGATTGGCGGCCTTATGTTTCTGCAGCCGAGCGGCGGCGCAAAGCGGAACGCGAAATAGCGAAACGCAAGAAGCAAGGGCACGTTGTCTCGCCTGTGCGCATCGAAGGCCGCACGCTTACCAAAACGTTCTGGGGAAAAGCCTGGTGCGAGAACCTCGAGCGATACAGCGACTATGCCAACCGGCTTCCGCGCGGGCGGACGTATGTCCGCAACGGCTCAGTGGTCGATCTACGAATTACACCTGGCGCGATTCATGCCTGCGTTTGTGGCTCGAATTTATACGATGTGGAGCTGAAGGTCGCGCCGGTCGGGAGAGCTCGTTGGAAATCCATATGCAACGACTGCGCAGGTGCGATCGATTCGCTGGTTGAGTTGCTGCAAGGGCGGCTGTCGCAAGGCGTGATGGAGCGGATCTGCCGCGAGAGTCAAGGACTGTTTCCAACGCCCGGGGAGATCCAGCTTTCGTGCACTTGCCCGGATTGGGCCGATATGTGCAAGCACGTCGCAGCGGTGCTGTATGGCGTCGGCACGCGCTTCGATCATCAACCCGAACTTCTGTTTCGCTTGCGCGCGGTGGACGAGATGGAATTGATCGCCAATGTGGGCGCGGCGACTCCGCTTGTGAAGCAGGCGCCAGCAACCGCGAGGCTTCTCGATGGCGACAATCTCTCCGAGATTTTTGGTCTGGACATGGCTCAGAGCGCTAGCCCTGACCGAACGGTGGCCGAGCGGCAGCCGAAGAAGCCAAAGCGCGCCGGCAAGGCGGCAGGCGAGATGCTGGAGAAGCCCAAGCCACGTGGGAAGCGCCTGCGAAAGGCGTTGCGGTCGAAAACATCGACAGCCAGCTAACACGCTACGTGGATGATCATTTCTCTTCGTGCGGCGCTTTCCGTCTCGACAAGCGCCTGGAGAAAAGGCAGTCTACCGGCGGCGGCGCTCATTTGGCACAAAGCGCGTTTTTCATCCGTCTGGCGTTTCACCCGAGCCTGCCCTGATTCCAGATTGTAATCTCGGGCAACATTAGGCTCGACAGTGCCTGCTCCCTCGTGCGGACCGTCATTTCAACAGTGTTTGGAGTCGCTACTGCTCTCGGGTGCGGCATCGTCCCTATCTGGACTTTCTTGATGGCAGTCAGGCCGACCGGGATCGGAAATTGAAGCGGCGAGGGAACAGCGAAAGAATCGCCAGTATCGGGCCGCTGGACCGTTGAAACGGATTTCATCCGCTTACTGAATCCATTCAAATGGTGCCCTCATCAGACTGAGGGAATCGAAATATTCCAGAGATACCAGGCGAAGGTGTTTGAAAAGAGGATGATGTGAGCAACCTTGAAGGCAAGACGGCGGTGGTCACGGGGGCTTCCAAAGGCATTGGCGCTTCGATCGCCGAGCATTTTGGGGCGGCGGGCGCTTCGGTCGTTGTGAACTATGCGACCAGCAAGACCGGCGCGGATGCGGTGGTTGAAAGGATTACGACCAAGGGCGGCAAGGCGATTGCCGTGCAGGGCGATGTCTCGAAACCTGCCGACATCGCGAAACTCTTTGCGGAGACGAAGAGGACTTACGGGAAGCTCGACATCCTGGTGAACAATGCCGGAATCTACGAGTTTTTACCCCTGGAGGCGATTACGCCGGAGCACTTCCACAAGCAATTCGACTTGAATGTGCTTGGTTTGCTGCTGACGACGCAGGAGGCCGTGAAGCTGATTGGGGCGGACGGCGGCTCGATCATCAACGTGAGCTCGATTGTAGGGCCGATGCCTGTGCCGATGGCTTCGGTGTACAGCGCGACGAAGGCGGCCGTGGACGCGATTACGGTCTCCCTGGCAGGCGAGTTGGGACCCAAGAAGATCCGAGTAAACTCGATAAACCCCGGCATGGTGGAGACGGAAGGGCTACACTCGGTCGGTTTCGCGGAGAGCGACTTCCGTAAGCACACGGAGGCGACGACACCGCTGGGACGAATCGCACAGCCGCAGGACATTGCAACGGCCGCTGTGTTCTTTGCTTCAGACGATGCAGGCTGGGTCACGGGACAGACGCTGTTGCTGACGGGTGGTGCTCGGCAATAACCGCAATTCCTCATTACTAAACAGCTAACGACAGATAGTTCCCGATCGCTCAGCCTAGCAATTCATGTACCGAAAGTCGCTGATATCGCGCAGCGCTTTTTTCACGGCGTCCCGAAGAGCGACGTTGGAAGGCAAGACGCGGGTCATAGCCCTGCCATGTATAGACCTGAAGGTCCTGCCCCCGCACTTCTCAGCTAGGCCTCCTCAAGTAGTTCCGTGCGGTACTTGGGTGCTAGCGCCTTCACTTTCTCGCTCGATAAATGCGGCCTGCTCTTTTTCGTCCAGCTTGGGCGGAGGAGTCGTACGAAATACCTCCCCTGGCACTCCTCGGTGGTGAACGATCTTCCGGTTAAAGGGTGCACGCCCAGCAGTGCGAAGAAGTTCCTGGTCACGGGAACACTTGTAACCCGTTCCGGCTCCCCGGTTCCGGTCAGTTCCTTGTCGCCCACACGGTAGTATCCGCTCCAACCCGCCAGATCGGAGAATGATTGGTTCAATTCCCGGAGGTCTGAATAGTGTTCGGCTTGTGTGGTGGTGAAGCCATCCCCGTTAGTAATCCATACCAGGCGGCTTGGATCGTGAAATGGGAGCGGGCGCAGTAGCAGCGCATTGACCACGCTGAAGACCGTCGAACTGGCTCCGATACCGAGGCCGGCGATGAGAATTGTAAACGTCGTGAATCCGGCATCGCGCCGCATCCCGCGAAACGAGTGCCCTAAATCCTGCATCAGGTCGCTCATCCAGCGCGTAATCCAGGTGCAGCGGGCTTCTTCTGATTTTTGTTTCATATTGCCAAACTTCCTGTGCGCCGCGGCGCGCGCTTCATGCTCGGACATGCCTTGTGCCAGCAGTTCCCCAGCCATCGACTCGATATGGAATTCCATCTCTTCCCACAGCAAGCGCTGTCTTTCGCTGTGATCCAGCCAATACCGTAAGAGCCGTCGAAAAAACTCCCAACGTGAAGCCGCTCGCATGCATTTCTCCGTTTGATTAGACAAACTCCATAATGCGGGCCACCGCGCCGGTGACCTGGCGGTAACGGCCGATTCGTCGGCGAGGTGTTTGCGGCCGTCGGCAGTCAGCTTATAGAAACGAGCGCGCCGATTGTTGGCCGAGAGGCCCCACTCGCCCTCGATCCAGCCATTCAGCTCAAGCCGCTGGAGGGCCGGGTAAAGAGAGCCCTCTTCGACGCGCAGCAGATCGTCGGACAATTGCTGAATCAGTTGCGCGATCGCATCATGCAAATGCCCCCGTATCAATATCTTCAGGACGAGCATGTCCAGGGTGCCAGGTAAAAGGTCGGCCTTCGGTTTATCGGTTCCCTGTGGGTAGTCAAAACGCTACGGATGTGTGAGATCAATGGTTTGCACTGCGACCAAATGCGGCTGATGGAATCGCTGCAGCGTGTTACAGCTGATTTGTGACCGATATGATTGGCGCGATTCTGGCCGCCTTCGCAGTATTCTTTCGCAGTCGCCTGGACGTCTCGTTGGAGGTGCTCGCCCTGCGCCAGCAGGTCGCTGTTGCGGAAACGTCGGCGACCGCTGCTGAGTCGCCTCGATCGACTCTTTTGGATCATGCTGCGCAGTGTGTGGCCGCGATGGTCGGATGTTCTGGCGATCGTGAAACCTGCGACCGTAATCGCATGGCATCGAAAAGGCTTCCGACTATATTGGCGCTGGCGATCCAGGCGGCGGGGCGGCCGACCTGGGATTACCAAAGAGGTTCGAAGTCTCATTCGCAAGATGAGACTTGAGAATGCCGACTGGGGAGCGCCGAAGATACACGGTGAGCTACTGAAGCTCGGCTTCAGCATCTCCGAACGCACTGTCGCCAGGTATCTGCGAGGCCTGCGGCCCCGAACCGGGAAACCTGATCAGCGCTGGAAGGCATTTCTCGCCAATCATCGCGAGGTGATTGTCGCTTTCGATTTCTTCACTGTACCCACGTTGACGTTCAAGCTGCTGTACTGCTTCCTAGTCATCGAGCATGGCCGGCGCAAGATTCTGCACTGCAACGTTACTGCTCATCCCACGTCGGAATGGGTCGTGCAGCAGTTGCGGGAAACCTTCCCCGAGGCGGATCCATACCGGTACATCATCTTCGACCACGACTCGAAGTTTAATGTCGATGTAATTCGGTTGCTCACCGCAACCGGCTTACAGCCGAAGCGCACGAGCATCCAAGCGCCGTGGCAGAACGGAATTGCGGAACGCTGGATCGGAAGTTGCCGCCGAGAGATGCTGGACCACATCATCCCGCTGGATGAACGGCATCTGCGACGACTTCTTCGCGAGTATGCGAGTTATCACAATGCGGACCGTATTCACGATGGTCTAAACAAAGACGCACCGAATGGGCGACCAGTAGAGCAACGGCCGTCACCAGCGGCCAGCATAGTCGCACAGCCTCGGCTCGGAGGCTTCCATCATCGCTACACCTGGAGCGTAGCGGCGTGAAACGCACCTCGGTCCGTTGCACTCATCTGATGCTTGGTGTTTTGGCTACCCACAACCGATTGGCTGGCACTCACCCAGAATCACATCTGCCCGCCGTGACAGTGCCCCTTCGTGCGTTAACACCAGGGTTTGCGAAATCGTCTTACCGTCTTACCAATGATGAAATGGCTCGACGGCACGGTTCAGGATCTGCGTTTTGCCCTCCGCGGCTGGGCGAAAACGCCTGGCTTTGCCGTTGCGGCGGTGGCGACGCTCGCCCTGGGAATCGGCGCAAATACCGCCGTTTTCAGCGTGGTCAGCGGTGTACTGCTGCGCCCGCTTCCCTATGCCGATCCCGACCGCCTTGTGCAGGTGAACGAGATACAGCCGAGGGACGCCTCCAGCGTCGAAACAAACGGGCCCGTCTGGCCCGCCGATTTCAAGGAGTTTCGCAGTCATAGCCGTTTGTTCGCCGGGTTCATCACATACCAGGTCTCTAGCGGCAACCTGCTCGGTATGGGCGAGCCTGAGCAGCTTTCGATTGTGCTGGCGGAGCGGGGGCTATTTTCCCTCCTCGGAACGAGCCCGTTGGCCGGCCGGACGATCGCCCCCGACGATCCACCGAACGTCACGGTCGTTTCACTCGCATTTTCTGTCGCGCACTTCGGCGCTGCCTCGGCCGCCGTGGGTCGCACGCTGAACTTCGACGGCCAGACCTTGACCGTTATCGGTGTCATGCCTAGGGAGTTCCAGTTCCCGTACCGCGGGTCCGGCGTCGATTTGTGGATTCCATGGGAGTTGCCTCCTGCTGTGCAAGGGCGGCTTGATGAGGTAGTGGCTCGGCTGCGCCCTGGTGTCGGAATCGGAGCCGCGCGGCAGGAACTGAGCGCGATGGCGGGCCGGTCCACAGCGGGCCGGCTGGTCATGGTGCGCCCTTTGAAAAATGTTGTCACCGGCTCCACGCGGAGTTCGTTGCTGGTTCTGTTGGGGGCAGTCGGCATGGTCCTGCTGGTGGCTTGCGTCAACGTTGCCAACCTGCTGCTTGCCCGAACGGCCGCACGTGACAGGGAGATCGCGATTCGTGCGGCACTCGGCGCGCGACGTATGCGCATCGTCCGCCAGTTCCTCACGGAGAGTCTCCTGCTGGCGGGTACCGGCGCCGTGGCGGGCCTGGCTCTCGGCGTGTGGGGCAGCCGCACTCTGGTGCGGGCCGCTGCCGGGCAGCTTCCGCGCGCCGGAGAGATCGGTTTAGACTGGCGCGTGTTTGCGTTTCTTCTTGCTGTCTGCATGGCGGCAACCATTGGTTTTGGACTGGCGCCGTCGCTCGCTGCGGCGCGCGGAGGATCGTCGGCGCTCAGAAGTCGCTCCGGTGGGACGATCGTTCGCGATGGACTGGTCGTAACCGAGATTGCGCTGGCATTCGTCCTGCTGGCGGGCGCGGGGCTGCTGGTCCGCACCTTCCTAAATCTGCAGCGCGCTGATACTGGTGTGCGCACGGAGAACGTCCTCACAGTGCACGTGGCGCTGACGGGCGGACCGGAAGCAATGGCGATACAGGAGCGCGTGGCGCGGATTCCCGGAGTTCGCGCCGACGGATTCATCTCGATGTTGCCACTGCAGACGTCCGGATGGACGGCGGGGTTCCGCATTCCGGGCCGCGCCGAGATTTTTCCCTGCGAGCTGCGCTACGTGACGCCCGGGTACTTCACTGCGATGGGCGTAGCGATTCGTCGCGGCCGGGATTTCACGCCGATTGACGCGGCCGACCGGCCCCAGGTAATCGTCGTCAATGAGGCTCTGGCGCGCCAGTATTTTCGCGATCAGGCTCCCGTCGGAGTCAGAATTGACCGCGGCCTAATCGTAGGCGTCGTGGCCGACGTTCGGCAAGCGCGCCTGAGCGAACCCGCGACGCCAGTCGTCTTTTCCACAATGATCCAGAACTTCGCGCAGATTCGAAGCAATGGATCCACTCTGGTGGTGAGCGGTCACGTGCCCGTCGAGAATCTGACCTCTGCGATCCGCGCGGCTATCCGGGAGGTCAGCCCAACGCAGGCTCTGTTCCAAGTCTCAACGATGAAACGTGTCGTCGAAAACTCGCTCGCGAATCAGCGTCTGTACGCCTGGCTGTTGGGCCTTTTTGCCGCCACCGGCGCACTGCTCGCGGTGGGCGGAATCTATGGCGTGCTCGCCTACCTCGTCGCCTTGCGAACGCGCGAGTTCGGAGTCCGCATGGCGCTCGGGGCCGAATTCGGGGGAGTGTTGACTCTCGTGATGTGTCGCGGCGCGGTACTCGTGGCGCTCGGTCTGGCGGTCGGAATGGCCGGGGCTGCCGCGCTCACGCGAGTGCTGCGAACGCTGCTCTATGGTGTCGACGCTATCGATCCAGCGACCTTTGGATTGACGGCCACGCTTCTCGCCGCCGTGGCCCTCTTCGCGTGCCTCATTCCGGCGATTCGGGCCGCGCGTGTCGACCCGGCGATCGCGTTGCGGGTCGAATAGCTGGGCTTTTGCGGCGGCTAGCTCTTTACCAACGTCGCCTAAAGAACTCCGCGGAAAACTCCGGTCGCAGGCAGCGACCGACACGAGATCCCGGTCAGTTCACCGAAGGTTGCCTATTCCGCGCAATCAATAAAGCGGGCAAGATATGCGGAACAGGCATGACGCCAAAGGTGCTTTGGGAAATGGTTCGGAAGACAGCTAAGACTGCCGACATAGACAAACTTGCGCCTCATGATATCAGAAGAACGTGCGCTCGGCTCTGCCATTTGGCCGGCGGCGAACTCGATGTCGACCGCGCGAAACGCAACGGGATCTAGTGAGCGAATAAATGCCGAAAGGTGAACGTGGGACAACAAAGCCGTACTTGCGTGGCAAGATTTGGTGGATCAAATACTACGTGCCGGGAGAGGATCGACCCCGTTACGAGTCTTCGAAATCTGCCAGCAAGAATGATGCGATTCGACTTCTAAACCAACGGCGCTCGGAAATCGACAGTCGGCAAGTGTCGTCTTTGACCGCAACGGTTGGTGACCTATTTAAGCTTTATCTCGCCGATCAACGGAAACAGGGGAGGCATAGTTACAAGCAAGCAGACGGCTACGTTCGATTGCATCTTGATCCAGCATTCGGCAAAATCAAAGCCTCCGCGATAACTACCCGAAAACATCGACCGCTTCATCGAGCAAAAGCAAGCAGCTGATTACGCGAACGCGACGATCAACCGGTGGTTGGAAGCGCTGCGACGAGCATACAACCTCGGAGTGCACTCGCTACCTCCTCTCGTGTATGCCTGCCCAAAAATCGAGATGCTCGAAGAAAATAACGTTCGCGAGGGTTTTCTGGAGCACGACCAATATATTGCCTTGCGCGGGGAGCTTCCAGATCACCAGAGGCTCATCCTCGTCATCGGCTATCACTTGGCATGCGACGCGGCGAAATCCTGAAGCTGCGGTGGGATCAAGTGGATTGGGAAGAGAATCTCATCCGGCTTGAAAAGAAACAGACTAAAGGAAAGCAGGCTCGGGTCGCTCCGCTTTATGGAGAGTTGCGCGCTTGGCTCGAAATGGCGTATGCCGCCAGGAAAGACTGCATATTCATCGTGTCTTGGAGGGGCGAAGGCATCAAGGAAGTGAAGACGGCTTGGAACAAGGCCCGCCTCCGCGCCAAAGTACCAAGCTTGTTGATCCACACGAACTGCCATCCGCAACATGATTCGGGCAGGCATTCCCGAAAAGCAAGCTATGCGTATTAGCGGGCACAGAAGCCGAAGCATCTTTGATCGCTACGACATTACGGATGAACGCGACATTCAGATTGCCGGCCAGAAACTAGGCCGATATCTGGATCAAAAGGCCAGCTCTTTGAAACAGCCGTCGCCAACAGCCGATGGCCGGACTGAATCCACAGCCCGAAATCGCAAATCCGTTCAATTAACCCTGCGTTGCCCCCAAAACGCCATTTAGACGCCCATCGAGCGAGTATGGCGCGAACTGAACCGACTATTCCGGGGCGGAACTAGTGACAATCCTAGTTACAATTGCAGTACCGGTCGCAGCCAAGCTTCCATCCTGGTTGGCGCCTGACATCTTATCAGCGTTTTTTCACTATACTTGATTAGCAGGGAACGAGATCATTATGGCTGACACTAAGCAAAAGAAATGTGCGCATCCGGCATGCCGGTGCACAGTACCAGATGACAAGAAGTACTGCAGCCAGCGCTGCAAAGACGCGAAAGGAGAGATAGAGATCTCGTGCGGATGCGGACATCCGGGTTGCTCGCTTTCAGAGTAAAAATCGTCAGTGTCTGAATGGTGCGTTATTGGTCGACTTGGAATGCGCACGCCAGAGCACATTGTCCAGATTTTCGATTCCAAATGACGACAAGCGGATTTTTCGCGGCTAATGCTGTCAGTGGTGCGTTTGGCAAGTTACCGAAATCAAGTGGATGGCCGCAGCCTCATAACTCCGGATGGTCAACTTGTCGGGATCTGAAACTCGCGGAGTGCTGGCAGTTAGCTCTTAGTAGGTCAAATCTCATTCTTCGCCAAAATGGCCACGAGAGCCCTTCGTCGCAACTCTCACGGAAAAAGGAAGCTTGCGCCTTCGGGCTTCTATCCTTGGCTGGCACTCTAATCCTGGTCGATTGCAGAACGTCACTGCGTTACCGCGGCCGGTTACCCCAATAATCAGTGGAGCCTCATTGGCCAGATCACGAAAGCGCGCTTCTCTTGCTGGAGTTGGAATCGAAGTGGTCGAGTCGAGCTGCTGAGACCTGATATATGCGGGATTCATATTGAGGTCGCGCGCGTGGAGGAGTGCCTCCGGGGACAAGCAGAACCGTCAGGCTAGCCGAGACAGACATGGGCTCTTCAACGTAGACGGCACGTGTGCCGCGCAAGAATTCCATAAAGTACTGAAATTGGCGTAGTCGCTGCCATTTGTGACTAAGTCAGGCGGCATTAGCCCATCGATACTCGTGATGCAGACCGCCGAGTATTGACTTCGCGATGACCCGTCTGTTCCGGGATACTGGTTTATGGTCGTCGTCTGCCTGCAACGTGCGCTCAACTTGGTCTGGAATACCAGGCCCCAAGGACTGATGTGGACGGCCGCCATTGTAATGGCGCACCCATTCTCGAAGCGTGCGCTTCAAATGAGATTCATTCAGCGGTATCAGATAATCCAAACACTCTCGCCGAATGGATCCGATCAAACGCTCGCAAAAGGCATTCGCCGTGGGCGCCTGCGCTGGCGATTTTAGTACTGCAATACCCCATCTCTCGACTTCTTCGTCCAAACCAGCCGAGAAGGTCTTGTGGCGATCGTGCAAGAGAAACTTGTATTCCTGATCTCCGGGCAGCGCTTCGCGCAGCTGCTGCAAAGTCCACTCTGATGTCGGATGCTCGGTCGCATTAAAGTGAATCACACGCCGCGATCCGATTTCGATGGCGACAAACACATAAATGACACGAAAGGCGGCGGTCACGGCGGTGAAGAAATCGCAAGCCACGATTGCTTGGGCGTGACTTTTCAGGAAGGTGGACCAGCGCTGGTCTCGCGACCTGCGTGGCCGGGGCAGTTGCTTTCTGTACTTGGCGACGGTGCGCGGAGAGAGCCGAATCTGGAGCTTCAACAACAGTTCGTCGGCGATGCGTTTTTCTCCCCAGGTTGGATTCTCAGTTGCTAGACGGCGAATCAAGTCCCTGATTTCGGTAGTCACCCGGGGCCTACCGACCGGTCTCGATTTCCAGCGCCAGAAACGGCGGAATGCAGCGCGATGCCAGCCGATCAAAGTGGCTGGCTTGACGATCATCAATGCACTACGCCAGTCGAACCAGCGGCCCAGCTTCGAAAATGCAAACCTGTCGGCAGGCGTGGTTGGCAGCGCTCTCTTCTCGCGTTCACGGAATAGAGCCAACTGCTTGCGCAAGAACAGATTTTCCGCTGCCAGAGCCAAACGGCGGCGCCCGATATTAGCGAAGAAACTCAAACAGTCACTGACGATCGTGCGCAGGTTCCGAACGAGCTTGGAAAGCCGGCTGAAGACGTTAAACATCTTTGCAATATTCTCACGGCTAACTCACTCATTTCCCGTGCTGATCGGATTATTGCGTAGGACAGGTAGAAACCTCTTCGGCTCACGCCCGCCAGCCTGCACATGCTTTCAATCGCCAGCTCGTTGCCAGTCATTTCTTGCCGGACCTGCTGGTAGATAGCGGCTTTCCAGTTAACGCCTGCAGCATCCGCGTTCTTCGATGCGCTGCAAGCACCGTTTCAAAAATGATCTCCAACGCCTGCTGGCCGATTTTCCGTTCCAGTTCCGCTACCCGATTCTCGTCGGCTCTCTTCTTGCCCAAACCGGGAAAAGCCTGTTCGGGTGACTGCTGAAAATCCCGCCGCCAGCGATGCAGCAGGCTTGGATTGACCTCACACGATCGCGCGACTGCCGAGATCGAAACACCCGCATCTAACTGCCGTAGCGCGGCAATCTTGAACTCTTTCGTGAACTTCCGGCGCGATAGCCCCATGACTCAAATTCTCAATTCGATGAATTTTGAGTCTTAACTTTCTGTGCCAAAAATGGGGGCAAGTCCAGTTTGTGAAAACTCGCAGAATGAGATCGCCTGCGGTTGGCCGGGAAGGAAACGCGTCTATGTGCAGGAGGTCACTTCGCTTGTTTAAGGGAAGATTACGTCCCTCTTCTTCGAGCGGCCGAAAGCTGGCGTAGTCCAATTTCCAATGTCCGCCGTACTGCGGTAGCAACTCCCTGGTAAACTCCATCACCGCTCGCGAGTAATTGCGCATGATCTCGAGAGCTCTCCCGGCGGTTTTACTTCTGTCGTCGATTCCCGTTACACGATCCTGGGCGGGAGGGTATGCAATGTTCTTGTGAACAGCGTTCCCCGCGAAGTTCAAGCCCCTTAAGAATTCCTGTGATTCCTGCGGTAGGTCGAACGGTGTCTTGGGAAAATAAAGTACGTTGCCGGCCTCGAGATCCGAGCGATAATCTCGCTGCTCGGCTTCCGGCCAGCTATCGATAGTCACAAACTCCATCACTCACCAGAGTAGCCGCTGCGGCGGATCAGCCGGTTGATCCACGCAAAACAAATTCCTCCGTTATCGAGAGAGAACGTCGCCGCCTGATTGTCGCGAGTATCTTTCAGCTGTTCGTGTTGACCAATGGATTACTCACCGCGCCGTTAAGGCAAATCTTGTTCAACCACTTGGCCTGGCGGCGGCGATTCTGTACCACTTTGGAATTTAGGGTCGAAGGGTTTGCGATCCGACTGGCAGACCCTCTTGCCCCTTTTGTCCTTCGGTGGTATTTTCAGGTCCACCAGGTACTTGACCATCGCGTCCGTGACACATTTGCTCGGGTCCTGGAACCAAACGTGGCCATAGCCCTTGTGGGTGAGGAGGACCGCGTTACCCAGATACTGCTGCGCGTGCACGGCGTTGGCATAGCCCGCGTTGGGATCATAGGTCTGGTTGATTAGCAGGATCGGGTTCGGGGTCGGGCGGTTCCAGGGCCCCCGATAGTTGTCCTGGCCCCGGACCGGCCAGGACGCACACGGGGCCCATTCCCACCAGCCGTGGATGAGGCCCTGGAGCCGGCCGACCTGCTGGAGGTGTCCGATTACTTGTGGCCACGCCTGCGGGCTCTGGTCGGCCGGCGCATCCGCGCACTGGATCGCCGCCGAGGTTATCGCTGGGGCCCACCCGGCAGGTGAGAGGAAGAGCGTAGCTCTGCTCCCGAGCGCGGATGCGTCTCCCCGGAGCGCGGCGTCAAGGTCCGCCGCGTTGCTTGGCCACGTACTGGGAGCCCTCATCGGCTGGAATTGCGAGAGCAGCAGATCGCTGTAGCTGAGCGTCCAAGGCGACAAGAGCGGCGGCGTCACCCCCGGAGCCGGAATCGGCGCGACCTTAACCTGCGCGAACAACGGCTCGACGCGCTCGGCCGGAGTTTGGCCGCCACCGGCGAGCGCGCAGCGCTCATGCCCTGCGCTCTCGCATAACTCGAGGAACTGATTAAAGACCGCGTCGGCCGCGCCCGAAAAATTCGCCTCCCTCGCCTCGGCGCTCTTCGAGTATTCAATCGCATCAACGATGCCGTCCAGCAGCATCGCCCTGACCCGATCGGGGAACATGTTCGCGTAGGTCTGGCCGAGGTACGTGCCGTAGGACAGGCCGACATAGGTCAGCTTCTCTTCGCCAAGCAGGACGCGCAGGTGGTCGAGATCGCGGGCCGTATCGGCGGTCGAGATGTGTGGCAAGAGCCAGCCGCTGACCTCGCCGCAGCGCTTTGCCAGATCGGCGGTCAGGCGCAGCATCCGCTCCGAAGCGGCCGTCGTCATGGGAAAGGAGGCGCCCGCCCAGAAGCGCGCCTCCTCCCGCTGGTCGCTAAAGCAGAGCACCCGCGTGCTGGCGTTCGAACCACGAGGATCCCAGCTGACAACGTCGAAACGGCCGCCCCCGATCGAAGCGACTCCTTCCGGGTCTCCCCGCACCAGGCCGACACCGGTGTCGGCGGGGCCGCCCGGGTTGATGAACAGCGTGCCGATCCGCAGTTCTGGTTTGGCGCGGAGGCGGATCACCGCCAGGCTGATTGTGCGCCCGCCCGGATCTTTCCAATCAAGCGGCACGGCGATCCGGGCGCACTGGAGATCCACACCGGGAGGCGGGGGAGGATCACATGCACCCCAGACGATCGGTGCACCTACTTCACCATTCGCTACGGATGATACTTGCACGGCAGAAGCCGCCGCGCCCGGCGAGAACGCGACAAAGCAGGACACGGCGAACACCGCGACGGTGACCGCAGTCGTTGCACGGCGCGGTCGGCCGTGGATCCCCTTATTCATAGATGATCTCCTTTGTGGGTAAGTGTAAGGACCGGGTCAGGACTCCGGTTCTGACGCCCTACAGGGCTGAAGTGCGCGTTTTGAGGTTTCAGCCATTAGGCGTCGGCAAACAAGTTGACTGGTAATCCCCACAGATCTCTCCGCCGCAACAGCCGCCGTGACGTCAGTTTGGGCACTGCCGCCGACTTGATTTGGGGCGCTTGGCACGGTGGTGGAGTCGTCGGCAACCATTGGCTGATGGAGGGCTCCGTGACGCCGCTTGGCGGAAGCGACTCGTTGATCATGAGCACTTCGTAGTTTAGGGAGTACACATTGCGCCAGTAATCCACCGTCACTTTCGCGGCATTGAAGCCTGTTGTAGTCGAAATCGGATCGGTCCCGCTCTGATCCGGATGGTAGATATCCAGCCGGTACACCGAATTGGTTTGGGAAAGAACGTAGATGAAACCGCTGAATTCCGCTGCGATGTCCAGATAAGTGTTTCCGGCGCCACCGGTTGCGCTCAGGTTCAGAAAATACTTCGTGGGCTGTTTCGAGAAGTGCTGAACCGGATTCCCCGCCGCGTCTATGGCGTGAATCCGATTATTGCCGCTTTCTACAATCAGGACGACGCCTTCGGCGGTAATCGTCGCCGCTGTAGGTCCGTTGAACAGTCCCGGCCGGACTCCCTGGCCTGCATGCATCTGTGCCAGGAGACTCACGGCGGCTTGATCATCCGTTAGCGGCGCCGCCGGAACCTTCAGCGACTCCATCTTGCTCAAAGCCTGGTAAATCGATATCACGGCGCCCGAGGGATGCAAAAGCAGATCGTCTGCAGGCAGGTTGAATTTGCCCCAGGCTTGATTCGGGCCGGGGAACTGCGGGGGATTCAGTTGGATCTGCCGCAGAATATTTTTATTGTTTGTAGTGTCCAGGTAGAAGTTAACATCCGACCTGCCGAGAGGATCGTAGACCAGTCTGGCTGGTCCTGTTAGCGGGCAAGATGCGGCATATCCGGCCTGCGCATTCGAGCCCGTATTCACGCTCGGTATATTCGCCAGCTGATCAAGTTGCGCTGCGCCGGTATTGCAGGCAGTCGGATGGTAGGACTGCCAGCAATAACCAATATTCCCGGCCCCAGAACTATATGCAATATTTCTAAAGCTGCAAAGATTCCCCGGGTTTGGCGCGCAGCCGGGTGGGCCCTTGGGCCCTAGAGGGGCCGGTGCCCCGCAGATCCACATGTGGTTGCCCTCGGCATCCAGGCCAGTCTTCTGCTTGTGTTGATAGACCGTGCTCGAGTTAATGGGAAGTTGATCTTCGGTGATCGTGATGGCCGGGCCTGATACGTTTCCGCCGGGAGGTAAATTCGGAATGGAGCCCGTTGTCCCGTGTCCCACCTGTGTGCCATCCACCGCGTAAAAGCCCACCGTCAGCACCACGTTCCCGCCTAAGGGCACGCCTTGAAAGACCACCGGGGGCAAGCTTTTTACACCCGTGCCCGGCATGTTCAGGGTTTGTACGTAAGGCGTACCGTTATCGAAGATCGCGGTGACCTTGTAAGTCGCGGCAGCGGCCGGAAATCCGTTCGGGTCTTTGGTCGTATCGGGAAAAATGGCAAGGCTCAGGTCATACGTTCCGACCAGGTCGTATTCATAGGTCCAAGGAGAAGAGGAAACTTCGAGCGTGGTTTCGGAGATCTCAGCGTACGTCCCCAGGACTCCGATTGCCTGAAGGATCTGACCGGCGATCGGAATGGCATCTTCCGCCGAATCGAGCACCTCTAACGAGGCGAGGATCGGTAAAAATAGTTCGAAAAACTGCTTCAGTGCGGGTCCCACGGCGCCTCTTACAAATGCCCTCCAATAAATAGCCGCCGCTTGCGCCGGGGTTCCGTTAGGAATTCCGACAGCGATTTCGGTGGCCACCAGCAGCGCTAGTGGAACGAACACTGTCTTTACGATGACGTCAATATCTTGGGCGACTCCCAAGGCAATCAACGACGCGGGTATCACGAGATTGAAGAGCGAGGTCATCACAATCCCGATGGTCTCGGTGTCCTGGAAAGTGTGAGAGCCGATGCCTAATCCGCTCGCAAGGATTTTCGCGCTCGAAGCTACGCTACTTGGAAAGGTGAACGTGAACGAGTTTGAGGATACCTGGCAGGGTATTCCGTAAATCGTGAACTCCGGGGTGAGTGAACCCACCAGGAACTCGTTATTCGCAGTGCTGAAAGCGCCCTCGGGCACGATACCGGGCGGCAGACTGGATATGGGCACCACGTGTTTGTCGGAATCGTAGAACTGCATGTAGAGCGCAAGGTAGCGCACATACCAGTTCTTGAAGCTCAGCGTTATTTCGCTCTGGTCATTCAACGAAGCTTGAGACGCGCAGCTATAACCATCGAAGTTGGGCGTGATGTTTGACAGGGTGTACTTGGCGTTACTTGCCTCAACTCCCGGGGCTTGTGCAACACTGGTAATCCCGTCGTGACGGGTCCAGATGGTTCCAGCCGGAACAGTCTTTGCGCTGGTCACATCGGCGCCGAGATTCTTTTCGTCGTCCTTCACGGAACGTAGTGCGGGCTGCATCGCGGCGGCTACCCAAGGGACATTGATCGCCGGCTGCCACTTCGGATCGTAGAGAATCAGCCCCTGGTTGTTGCCTTTATCGGACTTGAGCGGCATTCCATCCGTGTCCGTGTAGGGCACGAGCGTGGCCCATCCGGTAGGGTTGTCTTGCGCTAATCCCACTTGGGGCATGGCTGGTCCCGCGAGGCCCAGGACCTCGGCAAGCTGGCCAGTCGCCTGAACTGACTGGATATACATTGTCTGGATGAGGGCGCCCGAGTTTGGATCGGCGCTGAGCATCTCCGGGTGGAGATTCACCATCGCGGTCGCCCAGTCGGTGGTGTCCTGCAATGCCTGCTCATCGAGAAGATCTTGTAGCGTCATCGCCGGTGGCAAGCCGTATTTCTTGCGCTTCGCCGATATTTTCAGGCTCGCGGTTGCGGAGAGAGTCGCCAGTGCCTGTCGATAGGCATATGCCACACTACGTCGCGGAGGAATCAGAAAAATAGAGGACATCTGCCATTCCCCGGTCGTGGTGTTAGCGTCCTTCATCACGTAACCGAAATTCATTGAATCCGCATGCAGCTCGACGGTTTCAGCTACGTGCGTGATTTGGTTGTCAGGCACCGCCGCCAGCAGGTTGTTGGACCGGCGCGCCCGGGCGAGTGTCGCATCTCCCGGCGCAAGTTCGCGGAGCCGGCGCCGCAGTGTCCCTGTTACCAGGTGATATTCATGTCCGCTGTACGACTCGTGAGAGAGATTAAAGAACAGTGTGTGCTTTTCCTTCTTGCGTTTCTCTCTCTGCGGGCCGCGCAAGCGCAGCTCGGTCTGCGGCGATTCCGAGAAGGCCGGCGACACCGCAAGCAAGGCTCCGGCGCCGCCGGCCTCGCCTAAGAACTCCCTGCGAGAAGAGCCGTCCCTCACATTGCCGGTTTTGTTTTTCATTTGTTTTCTCCTCGGGGCTTGGCCTGCGCTGTCGGGCCGGGAATCTTGCCTAAATTCCAAAGCAAATCAGGTGTACAAATGGCTTGGGCGGGGGGCACCGGAGCCTTCGTATAAGTGGAATCGTTTTTGTAGGAAGCTTGGTTTGAGATATCGACTGGGCTTTTCCAATTCAGATTTGAGCTGTTCGTCGGGCCGCAGCCGCCTACGTTCTGCGAACCATTTGGACAGGTCGTGGTCTGGTCGGTCGGCGGTGGTGTGGTCGGATTGTTGTACACCATCTGCGCACACACCGGCTCGCCTGGGGTGTTCCAATAACCCGCAAAGGTGGTATGTTGACCGCTCAACTGCAGGTAAATAGTATTGCCCACGGCGGTGAAATCAACGTAGGCGTCATCCAGCGACATTCCGTTTAAGAACACTGCCCCTTGCAGGTTAGCGCCCTGCAGAAAGGCTCCCGTAAATCCCGTATCCGTTCCGTTGGAATTAACAGAGAGCGTCGCGCCCTTAAAATTCGTGCCCGCCAGGTAGGCATTGCCGAAGTTGACGCCTTCGACCGTTACGCTGGTGAAATCGACACCTGATAGGTAGGCGCCGTTGAAGATGGTTCCGTCCATATTGGCACTGGACGCGGTCGCGCATCCATTCGTAAAGCCGGTCTTGGGGTCAGGTGTGCACACGTTCTCCCCCACGGCCGTCAGGCTGTAAAAACTTGCATTCGCGAAATTGGCTCCGCTCATCTTTGCCTGCGAGAGGTTGACATTTCTAAGGAACGCTCCTTGTAAATTGGCTGCCACGCTGCCTGGGACCGAGGTCTTCGTCAAATCCGCGCCGGACATGTTCGCGCCATCCAGGTTCGCGTTGTTCAAGTGCGAGCCATAGAGTTTGGCGCCGCTCAAATTCACATGCTGCAGGCTGGCGTTGTTGAAAAGCGTTCCAGTGAGATCCGCGCCTGTCATCACAGCGTAGTCGAGAACGACGTTCTGCAGGGACATACCACCGAGCATGGCCCCTGTCAGGTCGAGCGGTTGTGCCTGGCTCGATAAGTTTGGGTTCAGGTCGACAAAGACCGCGTCTGTCAGGTTCACGTTCTTCCACATAGCGGGTGGGACCTGTGTAACCGACAGCTTCGTGTAGGAGAAGTTGCTGCGGCACGACTGCGACGACAACCATTGCACTTGCGATAAATCGAGCCCGGTCAAATCGACGATATGGTTCTGATCGGGGCCTGACAAATTCACACAGGTAGCCTTCGCGCCCTTGAAAATGGTTGTTTTGTCTACCTTTGCTCCCGCAAACGAAGCATCCGTCAGCACGGCTCCCGAGAAATCGACTCCTCGTAAATCGGTACCGTTGAAAGTGACTGTCGACAACGTCGCGCCCGTGAACTTGCTGGTGCCGAGCCGGGACGTCGAATCGACTTTTACATTAGAAAGAGTCGCTCCATCGAACCGGACGCCCGTCAGGTTCACGTTGTTGAAGGTCACATTGCTAAGAGTGGCTCCCGCAAGGGTGGCTCCGGAGAGGTTCCACCCCTGAAAGGTAATGCCGCTGAACGTCGCATTTGCCAGCTTACAGCCTGTGCACTGGGGAGGAGAAATATATGGAACGGGAAACGGAACACCCCCCGAACCCTCTGACTGAATATTTGCGGTGATTGCCTGGTCCAATGGTTGAACCCAAAGGGTGTGCTCGATCGTCATGTCATAGTTTGGACTAACGTTATCCTGGTCCTGGACAAGTCCATCCCATTCGGTGTTGTCGGACAAACTCCAGGACAGGGCCGTATTGTTTCCAAGCCTGATCGACTGCGTCGTCAGCGGAAGTGTCGTGGAACTGCTGGTGAGCAGGTCCAGGTCATACCCATTCGGGTCAGCGGCAAACACGGCGCCTTTCCCCTTGAAGCCGGTTTGCTGAAATATCGCAACTTCGCCTTCGGCAAGATTTCCAATCTGCGTGCCATCGGGAAAGTACCGGAACATTACTCGTAACGTGATTGGGCTCATGTCGCTACCCTGCAGTAGCGCGTTCGCAGGGGCGCCATTGCCGTTCCAGAGGCCGAAGGGCCCCGAGTAGGGGTCCCAGAAACTGTTGTAGCCCAGATTAAAGCGATAGTTCCCAAGATCTTTGAGAGTGAGACGCTGATTCACGAGTGTGCAGTTCTGGTCGCAATAATACCCTTGACCGACAGTCAGGAAGATCTCGAAACTGTACCCGAACGGGGAGCCGTTGAGGAAAGTTCCTGTCGGTGGTCCGAGAATCGAGCCATTGGTATTGGCATCGGGTGGAAAGGCGAATAGCGAGTAGCCATCCATTTGCTGTGAACTATAGTCCACGAGCACGTACAGGTCGTTCGGATTATCGTCGGACAGGTTTTGAAAGGGAGGTGTCGCGCGCAGGCGGCCCGCGCGGTGGGACGGATCCAAAGCCGGATCAGGTTGTATGGCCCAATATCCGCCGAGGGCAAATCCGGAACCGTTCACAAGCGGTGGTCCTGGCACGTTACCACCTCGAACCCTGGGAGGGCGCTCATAGTGCACGCCAGTCAGGTTCAGAAACTTCAATTGTGTCGGCGGCAAGGTATCCACGTTCAGGCGCGTGTAAGAGAAGTTAGTACGGCACGAAGCTTGCGGCACGATCCGAACATTCGTGAGGTTGGTATGTGTCAGGTCATTGAGGTGATTGCTGTCGGTACCCGAGAAATCGGTGCACGACAATATGGCGCTCGTAAGGTCGGCGCCCGAGAGCTTCGCCCCGTTCAGCCGGGTATCGGTAAGGTTGGCCCCCAGTAAGCGCGCGCCCGTCAAGTCGAATTCCGATAAACGCAATCCGCTCAGATCGATTCCTTCAAAGTTGCAGTTCACGCAACTATGAGTTGCTAACAGCTCCTTCGTTAACGAAGTGAGACGGATACTGAGGGCCGTACCCGGATCAGAAAGTTGGGATGAATCGGTCTTGAATGAGCTGGGCGTACCGGAATAGTTAGCCTCTGAATAAAGTACGGCCCCGGTCCCGGGTCCTAAGCGGATGGAAGTGGCGCTGCGATCAATCGTAATAGCGCCGCTGTCGAAAGCCGCCATGCTCGGCGTGCTCACCGAAAAGACAGTGGCTTTGCCACGGTAGTCCGCAGCCTGGAAAAGGGCCGCCTCGCCTTCCTTTAATGGGTCCATTTCGGCGGCATCGGGGAAGAACCGGAAGGCGAGCGAGAACACAGCAGGCTTGCGGTTCTTCGGCGAATCGCGGAGCACCTTTAACGTATGCGGCGAGAACAGGCTGGGTGAAAAGACAAGATCGATACCTGGGGAATCAGTTTCGGTCTTCATCCGAAGCTGAAACGTAGAGGCTTCCCTCTCCCGCTCGATCACCTGCAAGGAGGATCCAGGTTTGTGGTTCGTCACGATTACCGTTCCCGCGTTGATCGGCGGGAGAGAATGCCTCTCGTAATCAAAAACAGAACCTGGGGCGGCGAGCAGTGCCGGCGAGGCGGAGCCGAACTGCCAGAGCGCGTAAGAGTCCATCCGGCTGGAAGAAAAATCGTCGGTGACGGGCATAACGCCGTCCTCAGATGGCAGGGCTCGAAAACGGCCTGTCCCCGCCTGATGAGGGCGGGATTGCACAAAAGGAACGATCGCCCAAAATCCCTTTCGCGGCTGGCCTCCAGAGTCCAGGAGGGGCGGCCCTGGGCGATCGATGGACACCAAGGCGATGCTCGGAAACGTGGGCGCCTCGTTCGCATGTGTGAGGCTCAGGTAATAAAGTCCTGCAGGTGTTTCCACGGTCATGCAGCCTGATTTGTCCAGAGCGGTCCAGGTAATCATTTCCCTTCCGCCCCGTAGAACGATATCCGTGAAAAACTCGCCGCTTGAATCGAGGCAGAAACGGTGCTCTCCGGCGCTTAACTCCAGCCGCGCAAGCGCATTTGCAAACGTGGATTCAAAAACAATAGTTTGTCGGCTTCGTGCCGCCAACTCGCGCGAATGGTTGAACTCGCTGGCGTAAAGGAACGCGCGCCGAATATCCGTTCGCGCTGTTCCAACGGTTTCCGATTGCGCTTGTGCAAGCAGCCCTAGGAACAAGCCCGCTGTCCCTGCCCTGAGCCATTTCGGGTTAATGCGCCCCCTCGTCTGTTTTCCGAGTCGCCGGCGCGTCAATCTGCCGGTTACAGGCAAAAATCGTTGTCTAGGGCTCACGGAAACTATCGTCGGGCCGGTACTTTGGGCATAAGTGGGATCTTGTGAGTTTACAAGAAATTAAGGGAGCGCGGGTCGGCATCATTACTACGCCCTTTCGGCTCGAAATCCCGCCTTACTTGTAAAAGTCTGAACTTGACCTGGCAGACATCGCACGGAACGTTCACGTTGTCAGACATCCGTCCAAACTCGCCTAGAAACTCCCTGCGAGAAGAGCCGTCCCTCACATCGCTGGTTTTGTCTTTCATTTGTTTTCTCCTCGAGGCTTGGCCTGCGCTGTCGGGCCCGGAATCTTGCCTAAATTCCAACGCGCATCAGCTGTACAAATGGCTGGGGCAGCCTTCGTATAAGTGGAATCGTTCTCGTAGGAAGCCTGGTTTGAGATGTCGACTGGGCTCTTCCAATTCAGATTTGAGCTGTTCGTCGGGCCGCAGCCGCCTACGTTCTGCGAACCATTTGGACAGGTCGTGGTCTGGTCGGTCGGCGGCGGTGTGGTTGGATTGTTGTACACCATCTGCGCACACACCGGCTCGCCTGGGGTGTTCCAATAGCCCGCAAAGGTGGTATGTTGACCGCTCAACTGCAGGTAAATAATATTGCCCGCGGCTGTGAAATCAACGTAAGCGTTATCCAGCGACATTCCGTTTAAGAACACTGCCCCTTGCAGGTTAGCGCCCTGCAGAAAGGCTCCCGTAAATCCCGTATCCGTTCCGTTGGAATTAACAGAGAGCGTCGCGCCCTTAAAATTCGTGCCCGCCAGGTAGGCATTGCCGAAGTTGACGCCTTCGACCGTTACGCTGGTGAAATCGACACCTGATAGGTAGGCGTCGTTGAAGATGGTTCCGTCCATATTGGCACTGGACGCGGTCGCGCATCCATTCGTAAAGCCGGTCTTGGGGTCAGGTGTGCACACGTTCTCCCCCACGGCCGTCAGGCCGTAAAAACTTGCATTCGTGAAATTGGCTCCGCTCATCTTTGCCTGCGAGAGGTTGACATTTCTAAGGAATGCTCCTTGTAAATTGGCTGCCACGCTGTTTGGGACCGAGGTCTTCGTCAAATCCGCGCCGGACATGTTCGCGCCATCCAGGTTCGCGTTGTTCAGGTGCGAGCCATAGAGTTTGGCGCCGCTCAAATTCACATGCTGCAGGCTGGCGTTGTTGAAAAGTGTTCCAGTGAGATCCGCGCCTGCCATCACAGCGTAGTCGAGAACGACGTTCTGCAGGGACATACCACCGAGCATGGCCCCTGTCAGGTCGAGCGGTTGTGCCTGGCTCGATAACTTTGGGTTCAGGTCGACAAAGACCGCGCCTGTCAAGTTCACGTTCTTCCACATAGGGGGTGGGACCTGTGTAACCGACAGCTTCGTGTAGGAGAAGTTGCTGCGGCACGACTGCGACGACAACCATTGCACTTGCGATAAATCGAGTCCGGTCAAATCGGCGATATGGTTCTGATCGGGGCCTGACAAATTCACACAGGTAACCTTCGCGCCGTTAAGAATGGTTGTTTTGTCTACCTTTGCTCCCGCAAACACAGCATCCGTCAGCACGGCTCCCGAGAAATCGACTCCGCGTAAATCGGTACCGTTGAAAGTGACTGTCGACAATGTCGCGCCCGTGAACTTGCTGGTGCCGAGCTCAGACATCGAATCGACCTTTACATTAGAAAGAGTCGCTCCATCGAACCGGACACCCGTCAGGTTCACGTCGTTGAAGGTCACATTGCTAAGAGTGGCCCCGGAAAGGGTGGCTCCGGCGAGGTTCCACCCCTGAAAGGTAATACCGCTGAACTTCGCATTCGCCAGCTTGCAGCCTGCGCACTGGGGAGTATAAATAGGTGGAACGGGAAACGGAGGATTTCCCCCTGCTGACTGAATATTTGCGGTGATTGCCTGGTCCAATGGTTGAACCCAAAGGTTGTGCTCGATAGTCATGTCATAGTTCGGATTAGCGCTAATGTTGTCCTGGTCCTGGACAACTCCGGTCCATTCTGTGTTGCCGCCGTTGGAAACGCCCCAGGACACAGCGGTATTGTTTCCAAGCCGAATGGATTGCGTCGTTAGAGGGAGTGTCGTTGCGTCGCTGGTGAGCTGGTCCAGGTCATAACCGGTGGGATCCTTGGCAAACACAGCAGCTTTGCCCTTAAACCCGGTTTGCTGAAATATCGCAACTTCGCCTTCGGCAAGATTTCCAATCTGCGTGCCATCGGGAAAGTACCGGAACATTACTCGTAACGTGACCGGACTCAGGGAAGAACCGTCCAGTAACGCATTCGCCGGTGCGGGGCCGCCGCTCCAGACGAAGAAAGGCCCCGAGTTGACCCAGAAACTCTGGTAGCCCAGATTGAAGCGATAGTTCCCAAGATCGGTGAGAGTGAGATGCTGATTCACAAATGTGCAGAATTGATCGCATTGATAGCCTTTGCCGACAGTCAGGAAAATGGCGGTCATCGTGTTTTCGCCGTAGTTGGAGCCGTTGAGGAACGTTCCTGGTTCGAGAATCGAGCCGTCGGTATTGGCATCGGGTGGCAAGGCGAATAGCGAGTAGCCATCCATTTGCTGTGAACTATAGTCCGCGAGCACGTATGCGTCGTTCGGATTTTCGCCGAACAGGTTTTGAAAGGGAAGCGTCGTGCGCAGACGACCCGCGCGGTGGGACGGATCCAAAGCCGGATCAGGTTGTATGGCCCAATATCCGCCGAGGGCAAATCCGGAACCATTCACAAGCGGTGGTCCTGGCACGTTACCACCTCGAACCCTGGGAGGGCGCTCATAGTGCACCCCGGTCAGGTTCAGAAACTTCAATTGTGTCGGCGGCAAGGCATCCACGTTCAGGCGCGTGTAAGAGAAGTTAGTACGGCACGAAGCTTGCGGCACGATCTGAACATTCGTGAGGTTGGTATGTGTCAGGTCATTGAGGTGATTGCTGTCGGTACCCGAGAAATCGGTGCACGACAATATGGCGCTCGTAAGATCGGTGCCCGAGAGCTTCGCCCCGTTCAGCCGGGTATCGGTAAGGTTGGCCCCCAGTAAGCGCGCGCCCGTCAAGTCGAATTCCGATAAACGCAATCCGCTCAGATCGATTCCTTCAAAGTTGCAGTTCACGCAACTATGAGTTGCTAACAGCTCCTTCGTTAACGAAGTGAGACGGATACTGAGGGCCGTACCCGGATCAGAAAGTTGGGATGAATCGGTCTTGAATGAGCTGGGCGTACCGGAATAGTTAGCCTCTGAATAAAGTACGGCCCCGGTCCCGGGTCCTAAGCGGATGGAGGTGGCGCTGCGATCAATCGAAATAGCGCTGCTGTTGAAAGCCGCCATGCTCGGCGTGCTCACCGAAAAGACGGTGGCTTTGCCACGGTAGTCCGCAGCTTGGAAAAGGGCCGCCTCGCCTTCCTTTAAAGGGTCCATTTCGGCGGCATCGGGAAAGAACCGGAAGGCGAGCGAGAACGCAGCAGGCTTGCGGTTCTTCGGCGAATCACGGAGCACCTTTAACGTATGCGACGAGAACAGGCTGGGTGAAAAGACAAGATCGATACCTGGGGAATCAGTTTCGGTCTTCATCCGAAGCTGAAACGTAGAGGCTTCCCTCTCCCGTTCGATCACCTGCAAGGAGGATCCAGGTTTGTGGTTCGTCACGACTACAGTTCCCGCGTTGATCGCCGGGAGAGAACGCCTTTCGTAGTCAAAAACAGAACCTGGGGCGGCGAGCAGTGCCGGCGAGGAGGAGCCGAACTGCCAGAGCGCGTAAGAGTCCATCCGGCTGGAAGAAAAATCGCCGGTGACGGGCATAACACCGTCCTCAGATGGCAGGGCTCGAAAACGGCCTGTCCCCGCCTGATGAGGGCGGGATTGCACAAAAGGAACGATCGCCCAAAATCCCTTTCGCGGCTGGCCTCCAGAGTCCAGGAGGGGCGGCCCTGGGCGATCGATGGACACCAAGGCGATGCTCGGAAACGTGGGCGCCTCGTTCGCATGTGTGAGGCTCAGGTAATAAAGTCCTGCAGGTGTTTCCACGGTCATGCAGCCTGATTTGTCCAGAGCGGTCCAGGTAATCATTTCCCTTCCGCCCCGTAGAACGATATCCGTGAAAAACTCGCCGCTTGAATCGAGGCAGAAACGGTGCTCTCCGGCGCTTAACTCCAGCCGCGCAAGCGCATTTGCAAACGTGGATTCAAAAACAATAGTTTGTCGGCTTCGTGCCGCCAACTCGCGCGAATGGTTGAACTCGCTGGCGTAAAGGAACGCGCGCCGAATATCCGTTCGCGCTGTTCCAACGGTTTCCGATTGCGCTTGTGCAAGCAGCCCTAGGAACAAGCCCGCTGTCCCTGCCCTGAGCCATTTCGGGTTAATGCGCCCCCTCGTCTGTTTTCCGAGTCGCCGGCGCGTCAATCTGCCGGTTACAGGCAAAAATCGTTGTCTAGGGCTCACGGAAACTATCGTCGGGCCGGTACTTTGGGCATAAGTGGGATCTTGTGAGTTTACAAGAAATTAAGGGAGCGCGGGTCGGCATCAGTACTACTCCCTTTCGGCTCGAAATCTTGCCTTACTGTATCGGAGGAGAACTTCAGGCGTTTTCGGGAGCAGCTTGCAGAATTCCCGCCATCACGTCCGCCAAGCGGTTCCAGTTCTCAGTTTCGGCCCACAGTTGTTTTCGACCCGCATTCGTAAGGTGGTAAAACTTGGCGCGGCGATTGTTCTCACTCTCGCCCCACTCAGACTCAATCAGACCTTGGTGTTCGAGACGATAGAGCGCTGGGTAGAGCGAACCTTGTTCAATTTGCAGGTTTCCTTTTGCTAATTGCTCGATGCGAAGAAGTACGCCGTAGCCATGCTGCGGCCCCAGAGATACCGCTTTCAAAATCAACATCTCCAGGGTGCCTTGCAGTATTCCGATTTGCTTACCCATGCCGTTCCTCTCGACCCTCTAGGAAAAGTTTGCTCGAACTTGAATTCACCTGCTCTTCTCGTTCGATGAGACTGGTTTGGTGACAATAGATCTGGAACGTGGAGGAATCGTGAGAAGAAATTCATTGATCCTGATCATTGCCACTTTGTTCTCTTCAGCTCTGTTCGCGGAGACGCTTGGATTTTTTGAACAAAGGCTCTTCTCCATTAACTTCGAAAAAAACAAGTGGAGTAGAGCCGAACAACCGCCGTGTTGGACCTCGTTTGGTCCGAAAACTCAATCTGCGTAAATCGGTGTAGGTAGCGGGCGCGGTGATGACCGTTGCGATAATGAGCGAACGCGATGCCGAGAGTTCTTAATCCGATTCCATTTCGGCCGCTCAGAAAATAAAAAGCTCCGTCGACGACATCAATGGGAGCTATACAGCGAAACAGTCTACTCTTAGTTCGTCCTCTAGTTTCGACGACGAGGTGACGTTCTAAGGATAGCGGTATCAAGATCTGGAGCTATCCAGTCATCGGGAAAATGGTTTGCCCGACGGACAAGTCGCCTTGCCAAACCGGCGATCTGGTCCCGCTTACAATACAATTCTCGGGGCCTACCGGCGCTCCGGAATCAGAATTCGCCGGCCATAGACGGCGCGCTGATCGAGAATGAGTCGTTGCAGAAATCCTGGAATGGGGCCGTGGCGTTGTACAGATTTCCTGGAATCTGTTGCAGAGAAATCTTGGAATGCAGTCTGAGCTACATCCTTTAGATCAACAGTTGTCACGGACGGCTATTTCTGCTAAAGCTTTGGCCAACACTAACCCAACGGTGAGAACGATTCCGACGAAAATACACCTAACGGCTTAAATGTTCGTCAACTCGGCATTTGTTATCAATGGTTTACGTCGGATGATTGAATGGCAGAGTGAGTAAAAGGATACGTTGCTTTCTCCCGGAACGGGTCGTGGGTTAAATTGCTAAGTATCTGAAGGTATTAGGTCAAGTCGTGAAGATTAAAAGATCAGGTGTATTTTCGGAATCGTTCTCACGGTTCTGAAAAGGCTTCGCTGTCTTCGGAACAGCCGCCGTTTGTTCATTGTACCGGGCCTAAGTAACGGTCCAGCCACGCCAGGGTCTCTTTGATCATCTCGGTTCTCGGAATAAGGTGCCCAGTCTCATAGCTAACGTGACGCTTGTTCTCCAGGGGCGTCCCCAACAACCGAAACATTACTAGCTGAGAGGTCTTCATCGGAGAGCCGTAGTCGTAGCGGCCGTTGAGCATCAGAGCCGGAACGGTGATCCTCGGCAGAAAGTTGATTTGATCGACCTCGGGTAGCGCTCTTTGGAAGTAAATACCACCACTATCCAGCACTACAACCTTGATACGGCTATCCACTGCCGCCATGATAGGGCCCATCTCCCCGCCCCAACTGACGCCAAAGTAACCGATTTTGTCGTGGTCTATCTCGGGCCGACTTTCCAAGTAATCGAGCGATCTACCAAGGTCTTTGGTCCACATGATTACATGATCACGGTAAAAAGTGCTGGTGCTTGGAACATCGCTCTTCAGGCCGTCACCCCGCTCATAGGTCCCCTTGAAGATCGGGGCGACTACGGCTCGCCCGCTCTTCAATAGAAAATCCACATTTACATAAAGGTCTAGATCCGTTGATTGGTCTTTGCTTGAACGGCGCTCAATAACAAAGGAGCCGGGAAAGAACGCAACAGTTTGATACGGCGGTCGAATTTTTCTCGGCAGGAACAGATAGGCGAACATGCGCTCCTTGCCGTAAGCAGCATTAAACGCGATTCGTTCCTTACGCCAATGCTCATTGCTGTCGTCCACGGATTCCACGACGGGATTCAGCGGCGTCTTGTCGTACGCGTAGAGACTCCGGTAGATCTTAAAAACGCTATCCTGAACGGGCCTTTCTTTGCTGTAGTCCCGTCGCGGATTCATCACAGGTTCCAAAACCTTGCCTGAAATGACTTCCGGCGACGCCCGCTTTACGCACCGGAATCCGAACGTTGCCGACCGCGTGAGTGGAGCCTGCGCATCCTCGTCAATAAACATGTAGACCGGTTCGCTCCACGCACCACCCATGATGTAGCGTTTATGATCCTCGCCCTCGTTCCAGCACCATTCCTTCACGTTCCCGGCCATGTCGTAGGCGCCATATGGACTCATGCCCGGCAGGCTTCCCACTCGCACCGGGCCCTGGTTCCCAAAGTTGCTGAGGGGCACAATCTCAAAGGCCAACGGCGGGAAAGCAGCTTTGTTCCAGTGATAGATAGTGGGCAGGCTTTTCCCGACAAAATCCGCATAGGCCGCAGCTTCATACCAGCTGACACCTGTCACAGGGTAGTCGTCCTGTCCGCGTGGGTACTCGCCTAGCTCTCATTGGGCGGGCCCGGTCCTGCCTGTGCTGTCACGAAGCATGACCATGGCTTCTTCCCAGGAGAGGGTGCGCCCGTCGTTGCTGAACGGATATTTCCAGTATTCCCGCTTCTGATACCCTCCTCGATCCAAAAATACCTTGAACTGCTTATTCGTGACTTCGTACTTGTCAATCCAGTAGTCCTTCATTGCCACTGGTGGCAGAACCTCAAAACCTGGAATGTCGAGGGCGAAGGAATCGTCCTGCTCCACGTAAACCATACCGGGCGGTGTCTGGCCGTCCTCGTGCAGGAAGAACTTTAGAATGCCGTCGCCAAACCAGCCTGTTCAACGGTGGCGAATCCCTTCTTCTCGATCTTCCACCGAAATAATACGGCCGGAACCCGCAGCTTCTCTAGGGGAGACTGCCCAAGATGGTCCCATGCGCTATCTGACGCCTTGTAGTCTTTCATGAACACATCAGCCCCCGGGTGGGGATTGTCCGGATAGAAGCGAGCACCGACATCTTCGGCCAAAGTTGCGACAATGCCGCGTCTCCCGCGATGTACTTCTCCGCTTGTCGCCCTAGGGCAAAAGCCGCTGGGTACTTCTCCGCATCGATCAGCCGTTGAATTTCCGGTATTGCCTGTTGCCTGGCCCACCGCGCCTTCGAACTGCGCTCCACCCACCACGCGACCGACCCCGTGAGCGCCAAAACTATGACCAGCGCAGGTGTCGCATACCGGGGCCGCTTGACCTGGTGAATGATCAGCTTTACATTTACCGGGCCGCTCTTGCTGGCTGTGACAGTTGCCCGGTAGTCCGCCAGATCACCTCGCAACTCCGCCGCTGAGATGTAGCGTGATTCACGATCTTTTTCTAATGCCCGGCCCGTGACGCGCTCTAGCTCCGGTGGCGCATCGGCGCGGAGCGTGCGCAGCGGCTTTGGCTTCTCGTCCAGGATGGAGTGCAGAATTGCGGCCAGGTGGTCACCGCGAAATGCCGCTGGCCCGCGAGCATTTCGTACAGGACAACACCCAACGACCAGATGTCGGTACGGGCATCCACCGTCTCGCCTCGCGCCTGCCCTGGTGACATGTAGGCTACGGTCCCTACTGCCGAGCCAGGAGTGCTGAGCACTTGCTCGGACATGGCAGCCGTCTCCACCGCCGAACCCTCTTCGGTGTTATTTCCCTTCGCATACTTCGACACTCCGAAATCCATGACCTTTATCTGGCCGGAGTTGGTAACGAAGATATTGGCGGGCTTGGTGTCTCTGTGAACCACTCCTTTGGAGTGAGTGGCCTGTAGAGCGTCGGCGACCTGAATCGCT
This sequence comes from Terriglobia bacterium, assembly GCA_963757345.1. Lineage (GTDB taxonomy): Bacteria > Acidobacteriota > Terriglobia > Bryobacterales > Bryobacteraceae > Bog-105. The sequence goes on from CAVWRP010000024.1 coordinate 99,268, forward strand.
ACATCGGTTACTTCGCCAAGCGTAAGCGGTTTGGAGGCGATGAGCTGGCGTAATGTCTGGCCCTCCAAATACTCCATGGCAATGAAGGGGTGGCCATCGGCTTCGCCGATGTCATACACCGTGCAGATGTTGGGATGGTTGAGCGCGGAGGCGGCGCGCGCCTCTCGCTGAAACCGCCCTAGCGCGCCCCTGATTAGTGTCCCCATCGGGGATGGTGGAAACCCCTCGCCTTTAGGCGAAGCAAGATTTGTGTAACGTGGTCGCGTGCGGCATTACCGGATGGGCGCGCACACGAAGAGCGACCTGAAGGTCCATCTAGTGTGGATACCGAAATATCGGAAAGCGGTATTGACAGGAGAAGTGGCTCTTCGTGTGCGTGACCTGCTGCGGCAAATTGCCGCAGAACATGAACTAGAGATCGTGTCCGGTAAGGTCGCACGCGACCACGTTCACCTGCTGCTCTCTTATCGAACCAACCAGGGCGTGAGCCAGATCGTGCAGTGGCTGAAAGGAATCGGCTCGCGGGTCCTACTGCAGGAGTTTCCGCACCTACGAAAGAAGTTCTGGGGAAGGCATCTATGGGCGCGAGGATATCTGGCGGTCAGTTCCGGAACGATCACCGATGAAATGATCCGCGAATATATTGAAGAACAAGAAGGGGAACAGATAGCCGACGACAGTCGATTTCCAATCGACAGCACCTAAACCCCTCGGCTTCAAGCCGAGGCTGGTTTAGTGGTGAAATCATCCGGTAGGAACTTCAGGGCAACGGTCCGGCCAAGACGTACGTCTTCGGCCTTGTAGACAACACCCATACCACCGCTGCCCAATTTCTCCAGGATGCGGTAGTGAGAAATGGTCCGGCAGGTCAAGGAACTCACCTAAGCGGATTGCTGACCACGGAAGGTGTAGAGTAACCAGGCAGGTTCTGGTCGACCGCCAAGAGCCACTTGCCGTCTTTAGACCACACGAGGAAAGGGGGTGGGGTGGACCAGCCGCCAAAGCGCACATTCTCAGAACTCATGAAATTGACACGAGTGATTTCCCGCTCCGGACCACCCAAAGCTGGGATCACAATCACAGAGGCATGTAGCGGATCGGCCGAGCGCAGGAAAGCGACCTGACCTCCGTCGGGTGACCAGGCAGGTGCTAAACCTCCGGCGGTACTGACGCGAATCGGTTCACCGCTGCCAATGAGCTTAACGAACAAATCCATGTCATCTTCGCCAGGTCGTCTCCACGCAAACATCACGCGGGTAGCTTCAGGCGAGATGCTCGGGGTTATTTGGAAGCCGGGATAGCTGGTTAATGGTGACGGAAAGAGCGGATCTTGCCCGTTGCGGTTTCCTGCACTGATGAGCCACGTTCCAAGCCCGGCGCCCGTCAAGGCGAGCGTGACCGCCGTTGAGACGATAACTGTCCACTTTCCGAAGTTTGATCTTTGCGAAAAGTGCGCTCTTGGAGGCTCTGATGCCAAGCGGCAGGACTCAAGGGCCGGTTCCGTCACCATTGGCCTCCCGGATACCGGAGCAATAAACCGATATCCTCTCCGCGATAGCGTCTCGATGTATTTTGGGGCATCCGCTTCCTCGCCCAACGCTTCCCGCAGTTTGCGGACTGCGCTATTGATCGCGTTGTCGAAATCGACGTAGGTGTCTCCGGGCCAGAGCCTTTTCTGAATCTCTTCCCGCGAGACCACTTCACCTGCGCATTCCAACAGAATCCCGAGAATCAGCAAAGGTTGCTGCTGCAGTTTAAGCCTGATCCCGTGCTTGCGCAGCTGCCCGTTATTTTGGTCCAGCTCAAAAGCGCCGAAGCGATACGTCGGTTTCGCCTGCTCCGCGTGCATCTGGGAGTTACGTCGGATAGATCGTAATCCTTTTCTACGGGAATCTCAAATCAGATCTCTGTCCTACGCACCCGTGGATTTGATGGTTGAGTCGGCGTGCGAATCGTTTACGCGAAGGTGGGCCGTCCGGGGCTGGCGCCCGGAGTTTACTTTCGCGCACTTCTGGTTGGGTATTTCGAAGGCATCGGTTCGGAACGTGGCATAGCGTGGCGGGCAGCCGACTCGCTGGCTTTGCGGTCGTTTCTGGGGTTTGATCTGAATCAGTCAACGCCGGATCATTCGACGATCTCGCGAACACGACGCCTGATCGATGTGGAAACGCATCCGCAAGGTGTTTCTGTGGGTGTTGGGCATGCTGGCCGAAGAGGCTTGCTGAAAGGGAACACCGTCGCCATCGACGGAACGACACTGGAGGCGAACGCGGCGCTGCGCTCCATTGTGCGGCGGGATACCGGCGAAGGTTACGGCGATTTTCTGAAGGGTCTGGCGAAGGGAATCGGGCATCGAGACTCCCACGCGCGAACAGTTGGCGAAGCTGGACAGGAAGCGTAAGAAGAAGGGCAACAACGACGACTGGAAGACCCGCACGATCCGATGCGCAGATCACGAAGATGAAAGATGGCCGCACGCATCTGGCCCACAAGGCGGAGCATGCGGTGGATCTGGAAACGGGCGCAGTGCTCGCCGTGACTTTGCAGCCGGCGACAGCAGGCGACACCAATACGCTGCACGAAACGCTGGCCCAGTGCGGCGAGCATGTTCGTGAAGTTGCAATCGCAGCCGACAGCAATGCGGAGGGGCTGAATGCAGAGGGTCCCTCCGAACTCGTGCTCGACAAGGGTTATCACAGTAACGGTGTGCTGGCAATTCTGAAAGAAGTCGATGTTCGAAGCTACTGTTCAGAGCCGGACCGCGGGCGTCGCAACTGGATCGGTAAGGAAGAAGAGAAGTCAGCAGTTTACCAGAATCGTCGACGGATCCGGGGAGAGCGCGGAAAACGGCTGCTGCGCCAGCGGGGAGAACGAGTCGAACGAAGCTTCGCCCACATGTACGAAACCGGAGGCATGCGAAGAACTCACCTGCGACGTCATGAAAACATCATCAAGAGGCTGCTCATCCATGCCGGTGCATTCAACTTGAGCCTGGTAATGCGGAAAATATTGGGATGCGGAACACCTCGGGGGCGGCTACAGGGAAGCCTGAATGCGTTACCGTTGCTTCTAGACCTGCTGCTCAAAGCGTTTACCAGTGCCGCCACCTTGGCGTCGCTCCATGCCCCAATCGGTAACATTGCGGAAAAATGTAACGCCCTTTCGAATAGCTGATCTGTGTCCGCATTTCGGCTCCCCGTTTTTCAAAATCGATTCAGCCACGGCTGCTAGTGAGACTGCTCGGGCTCTCGCAACCATCTCCGTAAGAGAAATCGTGCTCAGTTCGAGCACGTTGTCCGGATTTTCGATAGCTCGCGCGGCCCGGCTGCCGAGCAGTTCCGGCGCGCGAATTGCCCGGATAAACGCTACCGTATCGAGCAGCAAACGTAATTTTGATCCCCAATAGGTCAGGCGGATCATGTACACGCCGGATAACCAGCCAAAGCCTGCCGGAAAATGTGATGCGTCGTAGCACCGTCGTAGCACGGCATCAACCCGTAGAGCCCTCCGGGCTAAGGCTGCAACAGCAATGCGCCTAGAAAGCGACTTAGCACTAGTTAAGACGTGCCGATTTAAGCCGAAAGACATTCGATTCCCCTTAGCGCTACCAAATTTTCAGTAACTTACAGAGATTTCGATAGCACGTGGTAGCAGACTCACCCCTTAGTGAACGTGCTAGCGTGTATCGGCCAGTGTCATTGAACCGGAATGGCCACCTGAAAAGGCTCGCCGACATGCGAGCGGCCATGACGAGTTTTTTTCAGAGAGAACCGGAGCCGCGTTTCGCGCTAAAATCAACACAGGGTCAAAATGTTTGATGTAACGCCGTATCTGCCCCTCTCAACAGCACTCGTCACCCTTGCCAGTGCGGTCGTTGCGAATGCGGAAAAGCTGTCTTTTCTTTTTAATAAATTTGACAGATCTTAGCCGCTGGGACTGGTTGGTGTTGATACGATCTCGCGCAGATGTCAGATAAATTGAGGTCAGATGGCGACATTATCCGAGCTCTTGGTTACGTCGCCATGTACGCGGGCTACGCAGAGGAACGGGTAGCCGCCGCTGGCAATTTTGGTATCCACCAAGGGCACGAGCTACAAAGTAACCCTTATCACCAGCCGCGCATCATCGGGAGCCTAACGTCACGGTTGGCCCGCGAGACATTATTGTCACCTCCGATCTAAAAGCCGGCATTTGACTTGCCGTCGTTCAGACCCGAAATGAGCAGGTGAGAAGGAGGTCCCAGTGTAAGAACAAGAACGGCGAAAGAAACTCCAGCTTCCACGCGGGACCGTGGCGCGCCCAGCGAGTCTTTTTTCCCGGTCGGCAAGGTTTACTTCCAGCTACTCGGAGTTCCTGGCGTCCTGATCATCCTCTGGTTCATCTTCAACCATCATTTAGACTCTTCGAGCAGCTGCGTAAGATTGCTGGCGAAGTGATGACCCGCTTCTATCTTTGTGCAGTATGACCCGTAGAAGTCCTAGCCGGCGCTGGTCGGGGAAGAAATTAATCCACCGTGCCTGCCCAAATAAATGGCGGAAACTCTGGTTGGCTGAGTCAAACATCGTGAAAGGCACATGTGATCTCAAAACTGATAGATAAGTCTTTGGCCATAGCATGCGTGAGTTTAATCGGACTGCTGGTTGGGCCCGTGCTTGCGCAGGAGACAGCACCTCCGAGCACGCCTCCTGACAATACAAAGGTCAATAAGCCAGATCGGCAAAAATCTGAACCCACTGCTGATCAGGCAAAAAACAACCATTCCGATCGCGAAATGATGCAACAGATTCGCCGTGCGGTAGTCGCCGATGGATCGCTCTCGACCTATGCCCATAATGTGAAAATCATCGCAAAGGGCGGCAAGGTCACTCTCAAGGGACCCGTTCACACGGACGAAGAAAAGAAGGTCATTGAGGCTAAGGCAACGGAAGTCGCCGGAGCTGACAATGTAACCAACGAACTCACCGTTAAAGGTGATCTGAAATAATTGTCTTTAAAACAGAAAGTAGAATTCATGGCAGGAAAAAACACAGCAGCATTTGGAATCTTTTCGAGTCAACCGCAAGCAGAGAAGGGAGTAGATGCCTTGATCGCCGCCGGTTTCAGAAAGGACGATATCTCGGTTTTGGCTGCGGACCAAAAGAGTAGTAGAGAGTTTGCAGCGGAGAAGAACACGAAGGCCCCTGAAGGTGCCGCAACCGGTGCGACTGCCGGAGGAGCTTTGGGTGGAACCCTAGGCTTGCTGGCTGGCATCGGCGCTCTTGCAATTCCGGGTGTCGGACCCTTCATCGCCGCCGGTCCGATTATGGGAGCCCTAGCGGGATTAGGGGTAGGAGCCGCTACAGGCGGATTAATTGGGGCCTTAGTGGGAATGGGGATACCGGAGTACGAAGCCAAGCGATATGAAGGTCGTATCAAAGAAGGTGGACTTCTGGTTTCCGTTCATTGCGACGATTCTAGTTGGGTAAGCAAGGCAAAAGACATACTGAAACGTGAGGGAGCCGAAGATATTTCATCTGCCGGTGAGAAAGCAGCGGAGATGCCCGCAGCTGACCATGAAGTCTTCAGCCACAGCAAATAGCTGGGAGGGGGACCTTTCTCATTGAGAAGGTCCCCCCTCGTGTTTGGCCCTCTGACTAGTTCGGAGGGCCTTTTCATTTCCTAACAGCTAACAACCAAGTGAAAGGGACGCCTTGCATATTCTTGTATCTAGTTATATGACTACATATAGGGCGGCCATGGGATTCCCAACCAAGGTCCAGCTGATCGAACGCAAGGAAAGCGAGCAGTGGTATATCAATTTTCCTTCCGCCATCGCCCAAAGCCATGGAGTTCGAGCGTGGCGAAACGGTCGAGCGGATCATCGAGGATAAAAGCCAATTGGTGCTGCGGCGGAGAACCCCGCCCGCGACGGCGCTGAAAAAAACGTCTGTGCGTAAAAGAAACTTGAAACCGGCGCCGGTCCGGCACTTCTTCCAAGGTTTTGATGACACGCCCTACCGGCGTGAGCTTGGTGTTGGGCAGTGACTCGAAAACCTAGTGTCAGCGCTCACGACGGTGCGGCTTCCGGCGGATCATCTTGGAGATTCAGTCTGGTGCTGAAGTGTGATCGATTCCGTTAGGCAGCCCGACGTTCGTAATGGTGGTGTAGGCCACCGACCTCACGAATTTAGCGCGTAAGGCTTCGCGCAATGCGGCTGAAAACATGGCCAGCACGATCTATCACAAAGTGATCACATCACGTCGCAACGCCGTGCAAATTGTGAGGTGTTGTTGGCTCGGAATGGGACAACGACGGCTCACTTTGTGGCATCCTTGCTTCACGGCATTTGTAAAATGTCGTAGGCCAGAAAAAAAGGGTGCATCTGCGATCTCTTCTTGGACCCGCAGGCACTCACTTCTTCAGGAACTTCTTCGTCGCCTCTGAGGGTGTATAGATCTCCCCGTCGATCAACAACCGCCCGGTATACGCCCCGCCTGATCCCGAACTCCCACGCGATATCGTGCCCTTGCCTGGCAAGCTTTGCCCATTTCGAGCGTTTGTCAGCGTTCTGCTCCAGCCAGAAGTGACCGTCCTCATCCGTGAACGAGCGTAGACGAGAATGGCCCAGCTGCTCCGTCCAAGTATTCATCTCGTTTGGCTCGTGGCGAACGGACGACATGTATACGAGTGGCCGGACGCTGGACCCATTTATATAGAGCCGTGGACTCAAACGGCGCAACAATCGACTTCTTTCTTCCGCAATCTCGGGATGTGTCTGCCGCCCAAACCTTCTTCCCAAAGCGCTCGCCGCGCCGAATCACCCTCGCCCGCGAGTGATTGATGTAGACGGGAATCCGTCGTACCCAAAAGTGATCCATCAATTGAAGAGGAGTCATGCACTCGGCCAGCGATGTCGTTGCCGCGTGGTCCCCTACCTCAACAATATTGTCGAGCAGGATTAGGTTGCGATCAAACGACGAATCAATGCCAGCCTCGGCTTCCGCTCTTTCGCCGCTGCAGAGCGAACCATCCATAGTAATTGGTTGGGGCAGCGCTTCGTTTGAAATGATCCGTGCTCTAGTGGAGAGACTTCCCGTGATGATCACTCCGCGCGCTGGAGTTACTAAGATGATGTGATAAAACTTGACAAAGTAATGCTTAGATAATATACTAGCAATAGAGTAAAAGAAAGAGTCCAGAGCATGGAAGTAACAAGATTCAACAATGCGAACGATTTTCCGACGGGCATGTGGTCATTTAACGACGCTGTCAATCGTCTTATTGCTAGCGATAACCAAGTGAGACCGTGGAGTCCGGCTGTTGATATTTTTGAAACAGAGAACGAGCTGATCTTCCGCGCTGACACGCCCGACATAAACGTCGCGCACATCGAGGTCCAGGTGGAGAATGGGACTTTGACGCTCAAGGGCGAGCGGAGCATCGAGAAAGACGACAGGGTGAAAGGATACCATCGCATCGAGCGCAGTTACGGCGCTTTCGCACGTTCCTTCACCTTGCCGGAGACGGTCGATGCAGAGGATGTCCGCGCCGATTACGCTCATGGCGTACTCACGATCACTCTCCCAAAAAAAGCGGTCGCAAAGGCCCGCGCCATCAAGGTGAATGTAAAAGAAGAAGCCTCACAAAACGGGCAAACAAGCGCGATGTAGCATGGCTAGGGGCCCTTTCACGGCCCTTTTCCTTTTATAACAACGTCGGCGAATCGACGCAAACTCATGGCCGCCACGCCAACGCACTTCAGTACTATTTCCTCGATTATTTGAGTGGCTTGCTTAGTCCCGCTTTCCGGGACGAAGACGTAGTCTTTCAAATGGCTAAGGCGACGCTCCGCGAGGTTTCGCAATACTTTGCCGACGTTTGCCGGGGTTGGCGCGCTTGCGAAGAGCCAATTCGTCAGATGCAAAATAACACCGGTCATGAAGGTGCCGTGGTCGTTGAGAATATTCGAACCAGCAAGGACACTGGTTATGGTTTCAACGTAGCTACCACGCGATATGAAGATTTGGTTAATGCCGGCGATCGATCCCACCAAAGTAACGTGTTCGGCGCTGGCAGAATGCCGGCTCGATTGCCTCGCTAATGCCGACTACGGAAGCCCATGATTTGTGAACCAACTACGCCAAATACCCTGATTAGCAGCCTAGCTATGCGTCGGAATTTGGCGAATAGAGCTCTGCCTTAAGGTTGCGTTGCGCCGGGATTTCGCTGGGAAGACTCAGCGCAACCGCCTCGTCGTATCCCCGATCGATTACAGATCGGACATCGGGCATGTTAGAAGTTTACTCACCGTGATCTGGGACGGTAACGCACCGGTCCAGCCACATTCTCTGAAAGGGAGTATCTCGATGAAAACAGTCTGTTCGATCATCAAGCTGCCTTTGCTGGCTCTTCTTTTCTCGACCTTGCTGTGCGCGGCCGACCTTTCTGCCAATCGCGGCTTTCAACTTGGAATGAGCCTGGATGCGGCGGTGAAGCATTCGGGAATGAATATATCCGAGGTGACGACACTCCATCAACGTCCCACCCGAATCGAGGAGCTAAGCTGGCGGCCGACCCGGTTTTCTTCCGGCGATACGGATCCAGTGGAACAGGTTGTGTTCAGCTTTTGTAATGGTCGGCTGTTGAGAATGGTTGTCAATTATGACACCGATAAAACCAATGGACTTACCTCCGAGGACATCGTCGAAGCGGTTTCGAGGAAATATGGCACGCCAACGAGACCGGGCATAACATTGGTATTACCGTCCCAGTTTTATGAAGATATCGTGCAAGTTGTTGCGCGCTGGGAAGACACGGATAATTTGTTCAGCCTCCTTCAGCTCCCTTACGAATCTAGCTTTCAGCTGATTATAGTTTCTAAACGCCTGAACGCTCTAGCGGATAATGCAGTTGCTGAACGTGTCCGCCTGGATGCGAAAGAGGTTCCAGGCCTCTTAATGCTGAAGGAGCAGAACGTGAAGGCCGACCTTGGTAAGGATCGACGCGCAAACAGAGCGCACTTCCTGCCATAGGACCACATCGCTAAGTTTCGAAGATCGTGAGAAAAACAATGACAGATAGAATTCACGCCGGACCGATGCTCATCGCAGATGGCACTCAAACTCCGGAATCGCTCCTCCTCGGCACCGAAAACTATCCCGGGCAAAGCGTGCTGTAGCACACGTGGTTAAAGCCGTGAAGCGGGAGAAGTGCAACTGTCTCGAAATTACTCAAAATGAGACGGCGGTCCTTTCTCGGATGGCGTTACACGGCCTTGGTCGCTCACGCGAGACATATTCAGATAAGTCCAAGTTTTCTGGAACTGTCCAAAATACCGGCGAGCACTCGACCTCGTCCGCGTGATTCGTTACACGACCAAACACCTGCTAACCAAACTTTATTCGCCCACAAAGGTGTCGAGGTTTGGGAAGACGAAGGCCGGTACGTGACAAGCCGATCTCATCCACTTAATGGATACAGGCCTTGCGGGTTAATCTGTCTGAGAAAGCACATCAAGGCGCAAATACCTACGGTTCGGGAAGTCATTATTGAAAAAGTCGGGACGGATTCGGAGCTTTCATAATCACAGTGATGTCTGAATACTGAGAGAGCAGTTCCCACACCTTCCGGCATTCTAACTAACAGGCCTTCCTCCTGGAAGCCTGTAACCGAAAGCGACATCTCTCCGCCTCGCGGAGTACGATTGCCCTTACTGCCAGGGAACACTCGTGCCAGTGGCACGGCTCACGGCTGTTCAGGGCCAGGCTCGCAATCTAATCCCGGCATTGGACGCGTCATGATCAGCCACGCGCTAACCATTTTCATCGCATCTGCCCACCGCCCCGGAGCACTCCTGCCCGAAGTGTGCCCGAAATCCTTTTCGATCAACAGGAGCAGCATCTTCACCGCCCGCCCTCCGCACCTCATCCTCCTTCCCAGCACCTCTCAAACGATCCCATTCTCTGTCTCCCGCGCCCGACAAGAATCTCCGAACCGCCATTCAAAACTCAGCAGCATTTCGCACACGGCTTCGTTCAAGTAGCGTTATCCGAACTCCCTCGGCGTTCGGCTTCTCGCCTTGCCCAACCTCTCCCTGGCCTCGCGAGTTCCGATTAACGCTTATGGCTTTTCAGCGAGTGAACGAGATGAGATTTCCCCGGTGCGCGAGCATCAGCCTTTCGTGCCCAAACTAAAGACATTCGGGTAGAGGGTCAGTTTGAAATAAGAAGCTGTTGATATTATTGATGGTATCGTTGCTGCCACCGAATGTTTCGGATGAGTTCGATGGGATCGAGCTGAGCAAAGGTCGCCTGGAGCCGCTCCTTCCCTAGATTCGGGAGATGGGGCCATGCCATGACCCGGTCATACGGTGTCAACGGTGCGTGATAACGCTTGGAGACTCGGGCCCCGGTACGAGTCTTGGACTTGAGCTTAAACGAAGGCTGAAAGCAGTTCACGTACGGCCGGGAGAACTCATAGAGCCTGGCCAGTTTCTCCGTACCCTTCACTCCAGAGAGCCGATCGTATCCGGCCAGCTTCCGAACCACCGCGCCATTCTTTTGTTCCACCCACGCTTGGTCATTCTTTCGATAGGCCCGCGATCGTGTAAACTCCAGCCCTGTTCGCGGGCAGTAGTTGAGGACCGTTTGATTGATGAACGCACCGTCGTTATCCGTGTCGAACCCTCGCAAGGGGAACGGCAATGCTTTCCTGACTTGTTCGAGTGCTTCCACGATCAGGGCTTGGTCTCGCGCCATGAGGGGAACGCACTCGGTCCAGCCCGTGGCGACATCTGTCAGGACCAGCGTATGGACAACGCTACCCGCCATCCATCCACCGCAATGGGCGACCAGGTCGGCCTCCATGTATCCCGGCTCCGGATCCTTCCAATCTCCGAACGTGCGAATCGGAATACTTCGGCGGAGTAAGGTTGCGCCGACTCCTCTTCGGCGACGTGTACCCGTCACTCGCTCGCGTGGTTCAGCTAAGAGCCGGTCCATCGTGGCCGCACTCATCTGCAGCAATAAATCCCGCACACTGGTCTCCAGCTGCAAGTGGCCGGTGTTTCTCCATGGATCCGAGCAACAGCGGGACAAGCGCCTTCAGGCGCTTGCCGCAGATCCGGTCAGCGGCTTCCCAAAGCAGAATCAGTGCTTCTTGAACCGCATCGCCATAGATGCGTTCCTTGGATCGTAGCTTCTTATCTCGCCGCTCTCCATTTGACCCAAGAAGCCGGACGGCATGTTTCCGGTGGTACCCCGTCACCTCTATGAATTCGTCCAGGATAGCTGTCTTTTTGGCCAGCCTTGCGTGCTGGTATCGCTTTTGGATTGCTTCGACTAACTCTCTTCGTGTCGCCATGCTCAATTGCCTCCTCATCCGCTACTCCGTTGTTCACGGGTAACATTTTCATGAGGCAACGACCCCTCACCGGTAACATTTTTGGTGAGTCAATGCGCATCCGTCACTGAGGCAATACGCCCGAATTTCAATTGTTTGAATGTATAGGTCTGTGATTTTCGTCCGTTCGTCCCGCTGCGCGGGCGACAACAACGAACATCAGAAATAGGAGGCATGATCAGACCTATGAACTACCTGGGACTTGATGTTCACAAACGCACGATCAGCTATTGTGTGCGCAGTTCCGATGGAACGATCTTGCAGGAAGGTTCCGTGACTGCCCTGCGAGAAGAATTGGATGAGCTGCTGGCCGAAGTACCCGCACCTTGTGTGGTGGGCCTCGAATCGACGCTGTTTACCGCATGGGTGTATGACCATCTGACGGCGAAAGGTATCTCCGTTAAGGTGGCGCATCCGGCGATGTTGAAGGGCGATCTTTGCGGGAAAGCGGAAGAATGACGAGATCGATGCCCGGAAACTCGCCGATCTTCTGCGGTGCAACTACTTCCCCGAATGCCACATGGCCAGCCGGGAGATCCGCGACCGCCGTCGGGTTTTACGATATCGAAACGTACTGGTGAGACAGAGCACTCAGACGAAGAACAAGATGGCCGCCATGCTCATGGAGACGGGTATTCCCTACAACAAGAAGAAACTGCACATCAGCAAGAAATACTTCGAAGACTTTCTCGATACCAAAGCTGCCGTTATGCCGGAGGGGCTTCCCGGGCTGCTTCGGCTAGGCCGAAACCTGATCGAGGTGTTACGCAGCATGAATCGCGACCTCGTGCGCATGCTGGAAACGGACTCCGTCCTGGCCGGACGCGTCGCTCGCCTGATGAGTATTCCGGGGGTTGGCATCATTTTAGCTTTGACATGGGCTTTGGAAATTGGTGACGTGGGGCGGTTCGCCTCTCAAAAGGCTGCCATCAGCTATTGCGGCTTGTGCGGCGCCGAGCAGAGTTCCGCCGGCAAATTGCAGAGAACACCGAGATCTCGAAGCAGCGGAACAAACACTTGCAGACCACTCTGATTGAAGCAGCCAAAGTGGCGCCGCGCTGGCATCCGGAGTTCGCATTGCTGTATGACCAACAAAAGCAAAAAGGCAACCACAACCGAGCCACGCTGGCCATCGCACGGAAGTTGGTTTCCTATCTACTAGCCGTGGATCGAGGAGGTCGCCTGTTTCTGCCGCGGCCCCCGTCTATGGGCCAAGTAGAACTCAGCGCGTGCTGAGCTGGTAAGCCGAAAATTTCCACAACCGTAACATCACCGGCCGGGCCTTGCCGATCGACGGACTAGGCACACGGAGCGCTGGCTCCCAAGACCTCCCTTAATTGTTTCAGGGCCGGCCGGTTGAACCACAACTCAATCATCGGTGAGGGTACAAACCCGAGACTGCAAATGGATGTCTGGTTCTGCTACAGCAGGAACCCAGGCCGTGAGGCCACAGCGATGTTACGTACACTGGAACGCAACCTTGAGCTCACCAACAGGAACTTGAACACGCCAGTTGTTCCGCAGATCCGCCCACGCGTTTTTGTTTGATACCAGACCCGTGCTCGTGGGCAAGGGTTCGCTACGCCGCATACAACGCGCCCTTGCCCTCTCCGCTCGGTTCCGATTTAACGACCGCGTTGGGCGGCTCCGACGCGAACAACTGGCGCAAGCGAATCAGCACGCCTCGAAAAAGAGGCCTTGACTGACGTCAAGCGTTTTTCGTTCTCGCTTTGATTTTAGGGCGTGCTGGGCTATCACCCGGCTGCCGCCGTTGCGTTATAGCGCGTCCCAGCGCGCCACTTTTCGGTGCAAAGTTATCGGGCGCTCACCTGAGTAGGCGATCACACGGTAAAACGCTCTGTTGGTCCTGCCTGAGAGGAAAGTAGGGATCTTCAGGCGGGGAGTTCTCCGTCTCCCCTTGACTTAGACCTATCATGGATGTCCGTCATCAGGCCATCTCTTACAACTCGTGTCGAAATCGCCATTGCGCAAAGTGCCAGACCAATGCTCGTGACCAGTGGCTTGCTGCCCGTGAAAAGGAAGTGCTCGATGTGCCGTATGTACACGTGATCTTTACGTTGCCACATGAGCTTTCGCAACTCGCTCTTTCAAACAAAAAGGTCTTGTATGATCTTCTGTTTCGCGCCAGCGCAGCAACACTGCTGGCGATGCTGCGATCGGGGATTCACGCCACTATTGCCCGGGTAATCCTTGGGTTTATGGTCCCGACGACTGCACCGTTTTCGCTGCAGGAATTTGAAGAGATCAGCTCTACGATGTTGATGCGCTTTCGTAAGGCGCAGAACGAGGGTGATGAAAAGACTGCTAAGAACTTGCTCGGCTCGTTCGAGGCGTTAGTGCAAAGTACGGAGTCAGTATCGGAACGGCTGACTCGCCGCTTGAACGATTGGGTCCCGTTCCAGATCCTGCCGCTGTTTGCGCTGGCAAATGCGGGAGTGACTTTTACGGGAGGAATTATGCGCGGGCTGCTGACCAGCCGCGTCGCCTGGGGCGTTTTGTTGGGGCTTATCACCGGCAAACCGCTTGGAATTATCTGCTTTTCGAAGCTGGCGGTGCGCTGGCGCGTTGCCCAGCTTCCGAACGGAGTCAGTTGGCAACAGATCCGCTCCCTCGCTGTACTGGCAGGCATTGGCTTTACCGTCTCCATCTTCATCAGTTCGCTGGCCTTTGAAACCGATCCGTATCTTTCGGAGGCAAAAACAGCCGTGCTCGCTGCTTCTGTCATATCGGGAGTGGTTGGCTACCTACTGCTGAAGTCTCAGCGAGACGCAAACCCTGTCTCCCCCGATGACTCCCATTAGAGAAAGGTGGAGCGATTCGATACAGCGACGTGTTCATGAAGTACACACGGTCGGGTTTTGAAGACATATAGCCAGATAACCGTTCATAAGTGTGGCCCGGAGAGGCGTGCGCCCGTACGGCAATCACGATGATTGAGACGCTCCCAAGTTAGCCCTCCCGCGCGTACAGCAGAAAAACCCCTCTCTCTCAAAACCGCAGCTAATTCCGAATCGGCGTCCTGTGATGACCACGATTGCAGCTTGGTTTAAACTGCTTCGCCATTGCCAGACCAAATGCCGCCATTTGCCGGGCAGATAGTCCCGCAGGGTTGCGTTTTCAGCGGCCAAGTATTCGTTTTGCAGCTGCACGTGTTGGTTTACCATTCCAGTCATGTACGTCAACGGCCGTACAACTTGCGCGTTCTTCATGGCAAGGAGCCATGATAATCACCTTTCCTTTTTCAACACGTCCGGGGTTTTTCGTCCGGTGGGAAGTGACTAAAGCTTTGGAGACTACGCGCACTGGTCACAGGTCGCATTGTTGAGGAAGGTAGGAACGTAATTCGAATCATCTGGAGCTCTTATGAACAAATTGTGGATAACGGTCACTTTCGATTCGGCAGTTCCGTGCTCACGAAGTCCGCATGATTCGCGAGGAGTGAGCGCGCTGGCAAAAGAGCACCTAGACTCTGTCAACGAGCGGGCAACTGTGAAGAGTGAAAGACCCCTTCTTAAGCGTCTATTGCACATCATTTTCGCCCTAGCTGTTGCTTGTGCGGTTTCTACTCAGGACCTGATGGCGGCTGACAGTACCCAAACCAGTTCGGAACAGTACGCGGTTGGCGCAAACGAAGCCTCGATCGAATTCTGGAATCGCGAGATCGTGATCCTGCGAGACACGGTTGCTGGTATCAGCCCCCAACAACGTGCCGCGCGTGCCGCGGAGCGTCTCGATCAGCTTCCCGTAAATGTAAGAGCGACCGACATCGTACTCGTGCCCTTCGACGTGGAGGGCCAAGACGGCATTGGATTCACCTACAACGGCGGCGGTCTGTTCTTTCTCGGACAAAACGACCTGGAAAAGGAGTCGCGTGAAACGCTTGAGGGGGTCTCGCAGCGGATTTTGCGGAACCTCGATGACGCCCTCATGGCGCGCGCCGCCGAACGATCGTGGCCAGTGATTCGTTCGGCTCTGCTCTATACATTTATAGGGCTGCTGTTCATAGTGCTTGCCGCTTCGCTCATTTGGAAATCCCATGCCCGATTGGTTGCGCTGCTTCGCCAAAGAGAACTATCATTCCGCCCGAGCTTACAACTATTCGGCGCGGAGTTTCGGCCGAACATTGCCGGCTTGATGTACAAGCTCATGCGGGCAATCGCGTGGACACTTACCGTCGCCGCTGTCTACGTCTGGACAACGCTTTCTCTGCGTAATTTTCCTTACACTCAGCCGTGGGGAATCAGATTAGGCAGCTATGTACTGGAGCTGCTCGAGACGCTGACGCAGTCTGCCGTACACGCCGTGCCAGGGCTATTCGCAGTCGCTGTCATTTTCCTGATCGCGCGCACCATTACTCGCTTTGCCAAAACGTTCTTTGACCAGGTGGCGGCTAACAATATCCGTATTTACTGGATTGATCCTGACGTTGCAACAGCCACGCAGCGCATCTTCACGGCCATCGCATGGATCCTTGCAGTGGTTGTCGCCTATCCCTACATACCAGGATCAGGTACAGACGCCTTCAAGGGCATTAGCGTGTTCGTAGGCCTCATGGTTTCTCTTGGCTCTACGGGGATCATCAACCAGGTGATGAGTGGCCTCTTCGTCGTATACTCCAAGGCACTCAGGACCGGCGAGTGGGTGCAAGTGAACGAAATCGAGGGCGAGGTGTTGGAGGTGGGGCTGCTCGCCGGTAAGGTCCGCACCATCGAGGGGCAAGAGGTAACAATTCCCAACTCTGTATTGGTCGGCACGGCGACCAAGAACTACACACGTTTAGGCTATCCCGACGGCATGATCGTCAGTAGTACGGTATCGATCGGTTATGATGCCCCGTGGCGCCAGGTGCATGCTCTCCTGCTCCTCGCCGCCGACCGCACACCCAATGTACGCAAGCAGCCCAAACCGTATGTGTTGCAGCGGCAGCTCTCCGACTTCTACGTGGCCTACTCGCTGATTGCGCGCATCGAAAGCGAAAAGCTGCGCATTGAGACGCTCTCGGAGTTGCATGCACATATTCAGGATGCTTTTAACGAAGCTGGAGTGCAGATCATGTCGCCGCATTTCATGATGCAGCCGGAAGGCAGCGTCGTCGTTCCACCATCAAAGTGGTATGGATCTGCTCCTGGCCCGCGCTCTGATGCGGCGAGTTTGCAGAAAACATCGGAGGTTCGCGGCAAAACAAATGACCAACGAGGAGATGATGAACGAGATCCCGAACTGGGGTCTGGAGAAGAAGCGGGCGCACATCTTCGGTAAGAATGGCCGTACGGTCGAAGAATTCGAACGAGTTGAGAAATAGGACGCTAAGATGGTGCCTTTCCATGAAGGACACGCAAGTTGTATGGCCGTCGACGTACATGACTGGAAGTGAGGCCTGAATTCGGATGAGAGATGGGCTTGCCTGGGTGTTGGGAATGCGGCCGCGGTAACGCTGGGCTCCTCGTCATCGAGCCGTGGCCGGAGACCGCGCGGGTTCGCGCTCGGGTGCTACCATGCGAATCGAAGGAGACTCGGAGGCCGCGGCGACTGAGTTCGATCCGCCCCCGAGAGCAAGGAAGGCCGGGTGATGAAGATAGCCGTGATCGTTCGCTGCTTGCTCGTGCTTGCGGCGCACCGGCCGCCTGCGACAGGCCGCCGGCGAGTGGTGCGGCCGCTCCAGCCGAAAAGCAAACCGACCCAAACGAGGACACCAACATTGACGGCATCTACCGAGTCGATGCCGATTACGGTCGACAACTTCGTTCGCGCCGAGACAGACAGGACCTTGAGGAGCTTCGTGACTCAAGGCGCTCTCGGTAAGTTCAACCACTTTCACGAGCTGACGCCGGTCGCGGACCAACATGTCCAACGCACCAATCGCGACACGCTGTATTCGATTAGTGTGTATGACCTCGGTGCCGGCCCGGTGACGATCACCCTGCCTGAAGCGGGTGTCCGCTTCATGACGATGATCGTGATCGATGAGGATCACTACGTTTACACAGTCGTCTATGGTGCCGGCACCTACAGTTTCAGCAAGGAGCAAGTCGGCACGCGCTACGCTATGGCGGCGATCCGGATCCTGGTAGATCCCAACGATCCTGAGGATGTGAAACAGGTCAACGCCTTGCAGGATGCGGTTAAGGTCCAGCAGCCGGGCGGCCCGGGCAAATTCGAGGTGCCGAACTGGGACGATGCGAGTCGGAAGAAGGTCGCCGATGCGCTGACGGTTCTGGGAGCGACGCTTCCTGACTGGCGCGGCGCCGCCGGCCGCAAGGATGAGGTCGATCCAATCAGACACCTGATCGGTACCGCAGCCATCTTGGGCCTTAACCCCGAGAAGGACGCCACTTATCTAGGCTTCACACCGAGCAAAAACGACGGCAAGACCGTTTACAGGCTCAACGTCGAGGATGTGCCGGTCGACGGCTTCTGGTCGATCACCCTCTACAACGCCGAAGGATATCTCGAGAAGAACGACCAGGATGCCTATTCATTCAACAACATCACCGCAAAGAAGGATGCGGACGGTTCGGTCACGATTCAGTTCGGCGGCTGTGACGGAAAGGTTCCCAACTGTCTGCCGATCATGCCCGGCTGGAACTACACCGTGCGGCTCTATCGTCCACGTCCCGAGATCGTGAACGGCGCGTGGAAATTCCCGGAGGCGCGGGTAGTTCCGTAACCGAGAAGGAAAACTGTGTAGAAACTGGTGAGTTTTCGGTACGCCTGCGTAGCGCGGCGGTTCGGTTGTGAACTGCGGCGGATCGGATCACTCTCCCACGTATTTCGCAAGCAGGGAATCCATGTCATCGCCGACCCCATAACCGAAGTTGTCTTCGATTAACTCTTTTCGTGTCGTCAGGCTCAATTGCCTCCTCATCCGCTACTCCGTGGCTCACGGGTAACATTTTCATGAGGCAACGGCCCCTCAACGGTAACACTTTTGGTGAGTCAATGCGCACCCGCAATAGCCGACCGTAAAACGGGTGCCAACGATAGTGAACATCAACTTCCTGCCCGATATGGGCAGAATGGACGCGTGATAGCGGTCGGCCGTCACAACTGGACCTTTCTGGGCAGCGACCGCGGGGGGAAAACCATGGCGATTCTGCGGAGCTTCGTCACTTCCTGCGAACTCAACGGACTTGATCCGTTCGCCTGGTTTCGCGATGTGCTGGCCCGCATTCCCTCATATTGCATTCAGAAAATCGATCAGCTTCTGCCGCACGCCTGGGCACCGCTGACGAATTAACCCCGTTCGCTGAATATCCATCTTTGACATCCGCACCTCAAATTCCGGTGTTCATGTGATGCGTACAAAGAAGTCCATTCAAGATCTGGTCTCGAACGATCCGAAGCAGCAACGCCTACAACCCGACTCTGAATAAGAAGTGTTAGGGCGGGAGTGGACACGGGCCCGTGCAAGCAACGTCCAGGATGAAGTATAAACAGGGCGCGCCGGATCGGAAGCCAGTGTAGAGTCGGAGAGTAAGTGGTCGCCGTTTTCACATGCTCTCAGTCCAGCCCCTGAAGAGTAAGTCCGGTCGCGTCATCGTGTCCTTGAATCGGCTCACTTTCTTGGGCCAACCCGCTGCGGGCCTCTTTATGTCAAGGCAAGGCGGGGATCGAGAAACCAGAGTCTCGGCAGGCTGACCCAAATTCTCGAAAGAGATTACGCATGCGGGTGTACGGTTATAAACGGGGTCGAGGCGTGGGTTGGATCAGAGTCATGCCCACCTCAGGTGGCGGGTTTCAAGTCCAAACACTGCACCTGATAGATTTGCGAGCGCGGGAGATCAGGAGTTGCTCACTCTAACTGGGCATGATCGCATTGCTTCATGTGGACGACGAAGATGCGATGGCATTTCTTTTCCGTGCGGCAGTGAGGGAAGGCAATATTCAGGCGACCGTAGATCGTGTTGCGGATGGGGTACAAGCACTGGCATTTCTTCGGCGCTTGGGGCCCCATACTTCGGCCATGCGGCCGGATTTGGTGTTCCTGGACATAAATATGCCAAGAGTGGATGGTTGGCAGGTGCTTCTCGAAATGAGAGACGACGAGAATCTACGATGTATTCCCGTCGTCGTCCTGAGCACGATATCTCACGTTGCCGACAAGAGTCGCATTTACGCTCTCGGAGCGAAGCATTACATCTTGAAGCCGGGCATCTTCAGCGTGCTCGTTGCCGAAGTAATCTCCGCTTGCCAGAAGTTCGCGGCTTTGCAAGGATAAGGCAGGTAACTAAGCACGCGTGCGAAATGGCGCTTCCCTCGAGAATATCCAGTATTGTTTGGCTGTTGCGGAACGTAATCTGCCGCGCCAGGCCTGCCGAAAAACATACATTGGGGAGGGCATATTAAAATCTTGTTGTAGTCACCTCACAGCACCTCAAAGTCCATGGCAGAATCCATACGCCGAGCGACTCATCGGCTCGATTCGACGGGAGTGTCTGAACCACTGCAATCATCCTGAACGCCCGCCATCTCAAGAGAACGTTGTCTTCTTACTTCCGCTACTACCACGAATCGAGAACCCACTTGAGCCTGGGCAAGCAATGTCGGTTCCCTCGAGAGGTGTTGAAGGTTGGACAGATTGTCGCAATTCCACAACTCGGCGGCCTCATCACCGCTATGAACGTACCGCCGCATAGCAATTTTTGTTCGGATCGATTATTGGCGAACGAGCGCGTCCAGCAAAGGCTGGCATGTTCAGTGGGAGACAGTCCCACCGGGGTAAGAGTCAGGGCCCCGTAGCTTGGGTTGCATTCGCGGAGGAAACGAAACGAATGAAGCCAACTGACAAAGCCGCCCTTGGGGCGGTGAGCGAGTCACCGGGCCGTAACGAAAGTGAACCCATAGGTGGCCTCGATACTATTAACCCGAAGGCCGAGCTCTTTCGTTCGGGGCGAAGGCAGCATGGTGATCCGCAGTCTGATCGAAGCGGGAGGTCACTTCGGCGGGGTGGGAGGGGCAGCACGGTGGCAAGGACATGTCGAGCAACTGGAGAAACCGTCCTCGTCCCACTGGGAAACCGGTGGAGCAAGGAGATCGTATAACCGGCGAAAACCGGGAAGTCGATCCAAGGCGAAACGGTGGCGGCTAGGTCCATAGTAGCGAGGAGGCGGGGTAACGCCCGCGGAGCCAAGGGGCCTTGCTGCACAGAGTGTCGGAATCAACCAGGGAGGCAGGGCGAGATGATAAAGGCGCCAATCAGTCTGCAGGACCTGAGACGACGACTATACATCAAGGCGAAGGCTGAACCAGGCTGGCGCTTTTGGGGTCTGTATGTTCACATCTGTAAACGGGAAACGCTGCGGGAAGCCTATCGGATGGCCAAAGCCAACGACGGGGCTCCGGGAATAGACGGAGTGACGTTTCAGGCAGTGGAAGCAGAGGGCACCGAGCAGTTTCTCGATCAACTTCGCGAGGAGTTGGTACAGAGGACATATAGGCCGCAGCAGGCACGGAAGGTGGAAATACCGAAGGGCAATGGCAAAATGAGGCAGCTTTCGGTTCCATGTATCCGGGACAGAGTGGTCCAAGGAGCAGTAAAGCTGATCCTGGAACCGATCTTTGAGGCCGACTTTCAACCGGGGTCGTTTGGCTACCGGCCGAAGAAGTCAGCGCACGCTGCTATCCAGCGTGTACGGCAAGCAGTGGTGGAGGGCAAGACCTACGTGATCGATTTTGATTTGCGATCCTACTTTGACACGGTGCGACATCATATCGTGCTCAAGAAGGTAGCGCAGCGAGTGGATGACGATGCGGTCCTGTGGCTCTTGAAGCTGCTGCTGGACGCGTCGGGAAAGCGGGGAGTTCCGCAAGGTGGGGTGATCACGCCCCTTACACAAAAGGTAATTTTCAGTTCGTAAGGACAATCGCAGGATGGCGAGAAAGGTACGCGTCGCTTGATCTCCGTCGTAAACAGTAATATATTTGTGACTGATGGCGCGCTCAACCAAGGCCGAGAAAGCTCGCCAGATGAATGCCGCTCGTGGCCTGCTGGAGCGTGGAGTCGCACTGCCCGAGGCGGTGCGTCGCCTGTCACGAGAGTTCGAGTTTTCGGAGCGCCAAGCCTATCGTTACTTGGAAGAAGCCTCCCAGCTCGATCGGCCCGTCGAAATTCCCGAGGCCACAATATCGGTCACCTTGAAACTGCCACCCCGGACCGTAGAGCTGCTTCGAAAGTATGCGAGAAGCAGCGGTCTCACTATCGGAGCGATCGTAACCGCCGCAGTCAATGCGTTCCTGCGGACTCTGAAGAGGCATGGCTGAGCCGCCTCGAAAGAGCGGCCATTTTCAAGTTCACGCTTCCTATTCGTTTGATCGCTTGCTCGAGCCGAAGCTCGCGCAGGCTTACGAGATTCTGGTCCCACGTCGCGAACGCCCCGTCGGCGCGCGCATGAAGGAGTTTGAATATGAGAATGGCAGCGATTTACGCGAGGGTTTCGTCCGAGCAACAGCGCGAGGAGAATACGATTGCGAGCCAGACAGCGTCGCTGATCGAGTTCGCCCAAAGCCACGATCTGGAAGTACCCAAAGAGTGGGTGTTCGAAGATGAAGGCTACAGCGGAGCGACGTTGGAGCGGCCAGGCTTGGAGCGTGCGTGATCTAGCCGCCGAAGGACAGATCCAGGTTGTGCTTGCGTATTCGCCAGACCGACTGAGTCGCAAGTATGCGTACCAGATTCTGCTGATCGAGGAGTTCGCCCGCCATGGAGCCGAGACCCGGTTCGTGAAGTCGCCACAAGGCGACAGCGCGGAAGATCAACTCCTGGTTCAGTTTCAAGGCATGATCGCTGAATATGAACGAGCGCAGATCCTGGAACGTTCCCGACGCGGTAAGCGACATCGAGCGCAGTTGGGCGAAGTGAGTGTCATGAGCAACGCTCCGTATGGATACCGTTACGTTCGTAAAACCGACGAGGCGCCCGCCGCCTACCTCATTGATGAAGCCGAAGCCCGTGTAGTGCGACCCGTTTATGAGATGTACACAGTGGAGGGGCTCAGCATCGGGGAGATCACGCGACGGCTCAACGGGGAACGTATCCCAACTCGCAGGGCAAGCCGCTGGGAACGCTCGGTGGTCTGGGCTTTGCTGCGGAATCCAGCCTATCGCGGCCTCGCCTGCTTCGGCAAGACCCGCGCCTCTGCACGGACGCGGATGATGCGCCCACAGCGTCGTCGGGGTGTAACTATGCCCAGCGCCACAGCTGGCCACGAACGCCCGCGCGAAGAGTGGATTGAGATTCCCGTACCAGCCCTGGTAACGGAAGAGAGCTTCGCCCGTACTCAAGAGCTGCTCCAGCAGAACAAGATACGGTCGCGCCGACGTACCATCGCGCCCAGTGTGGTGCAAGGGCTGGTCAGCTGCGCGAAGTGTGGCTATGCATTCTCCCGAACATCGACACAAACCAGCGCACGTAAGATTCACTATTACAAGTGCATCGGCTCCGATAGTTGGCGGAAACTCGGCGGTCAGTGCTGAGCTGCAGGCGATCGCTGATCAGACCAATGATCGTGCCGCATTCCTGCGCTTGGCAGAAACCCTCTCGGCTTTTCTTGCCCGCTTGCGCAGCGCTGCAGAAACGCTTAGCGTCATTGAACGTCAGAAAATTGTGCGACTGCTGGTTAAAGACGTTCTGGTCCGCGAAGATACGATTATGATTCGTCACAGCATTCCGATTCCTCCGGGTCCAGCTCAAAACGAAGGGGCAAGCTCTTCAGATGGCAGAAATTACCTTTTGTGTAAGGGGCGTGATTTCGCCACTGCTCAGCAATCTGTACCTCAACGAGGTGGACCAGATGCTGGAACGGGCGAAAGCAGCAACCCGGTACGAGCGGTGGACAGCGGTAGAGTATGCCCGGTTTGCTGATGACATGGTGATCCTGGTAGATTCGCATCCGCGCCAGCGATGGCTTCGGCAAGCGGTGGAGAAGAGGCTGCGGGAGGAGTTAGCCAAACTGCAGGTGGAGGTGAATGAGGAGAAGAGCCGCAGAGTGGATCTGCAGCGAGGCGAGAGCTTCGGTTTTCTCGGGTTTGAGTTCCGTCGCGTGCGGAGTCACCGTGAGCGATGGATGCCACTGTTATTGCCAAAAGGCAAGAAACGGACGGCCTTGCTGGGCAAGCTCAAAGAGATCTTCGGAGCCTCGCGTTCTCAGCCCGTGGGAGCGGTGATCGACAAGATCAATCCAATCCTGCGCGGATGGGTGAAGTACTTCGCGGTGGGCCACTCTAGTCGGTGCTTCTCATTCGTCCGAGACTGGGTAGAGAAGAAGATTCGGGTGCGCAGGGCTAAACGGCATGGAATTGAGGATGCAAGAGCCTTACGAGAAAGGAGTAGCGATCCACTCGGCCGAGTTTTGCGCTGGATGTTGCGAAACGCCAGCGAAGCGTAAACAGGGGAAAAGATGGGCTGGGTATCGAGCTTCGAAAATCTGCAATCAGGGTGCAGACGCTGTCCGAATGGCGGAAGGCAACACGACCAGCAGCGTGAGCGCGAGCTGCGGGTCGGCTCTGCGTAGTCGTAGACCAAGCACGTCTGGACATTCCATGCTCGAGAACCGGGAGGCCTCGGAGATGCCTGAAGCGATTCGTCGTCGTGACAGGCCGGCGAGTGAAGGCAAGAGCCGTACGGCTCGCATGCACGTCTTCGAGGAGTCGGACAGCGGAACAGTACCGATGAATCATTCGAACAAGAGCGAGAAACCGCAGGCGGAGAGTGAGGAGGGAAGGCCGCTGATCAAGGAGAACACTCAACAGCTCAGCACGCATGACACAGAGCGGGGTTGCGTGTCCGAGGGGTTGGCGGGTGTGCGTAGGGCAGCAAGGGAAAGGAAGGAGAGGAAGTTCACCGCCTTGCTTCACATTTGACAGTCGCATTGCTCCGGGATAGCTTTTACGCCTGAAGCGTAGGGCCGCTCCAGGAGTGGACGGCATCACGTGGCAGGAGTATGAGGCTGGGCTAGAAGGTCGGCTGTCCGATCTGCACAGCCAAGTTCACCGCGGCGCTTATCGAGCGCAGCCATCGAGAAGAGTGTATGTCCCGAAACCGGATGGCCGACAACGGCCGCTCGGGGTGGCGGCGCTGGAGGACAAGATTGTCCAACAGGCCGTGGTCACAATCCTTAATCAGATTTATGAGGAGGATTTTCGGGGTTTCTCGTAGGCTTCCGGCCGAGGCGCAGTCAGCATCAAGCGCTGGATGCGTTGTACGTCGCGATCACGCGGAAGAAGGTGAACTGGATTTTGGATTGTGACATTCGGGGCTTTTTCGATCATTTGTCGCACGATTGGCTCCTAAAGTTCGTCCAACATCGCGTTGCCGACCGCCGCATTCTTCGCCTGATCCAGAAATGGTTGAAGGCGGGAGTGATGGAGGAAGGGGAATGGAAGAACACAGAGATGGGTAGCCCGCAGGGTTCGGTGATTTCGCCGCTGCTCGCGAACATCTATCTGCATTATGTGTTCGACCTGTGGGTAGATACCTGGCGCACGAAGTGTGTGCAAGGCGAGGTCATTGTCGTCCGATACGCTGACGATCATGTTCTCGGTTTCCAGCACCGGGCCGAGGCAGACCGCTTCCTGGAGGAATTCCAGGCACGGCTGCGGAAGTTCGGGCTGGAACTGCACCCCGACAAAACGCGCCGGATTGAGTTCGGGCGATTTGCGAAACCAACCGGAAACAGAGAGGAGAAGGGAAGCTCGAGACGTTTGATTTTCTGGGATTCATGCACATCAGCGGGAAGGACCAGAATGGGGGCTATGCCGTGAAGCGCAAAACGACCGGCAAGCGGATGCGAGCCAAGCTGCTGGAAATCAAGCAGCAGCTATGCAGGCGCATGCATGCGCCAGTAGCGCGGACCGGCCCATGGCTTCGGTCGATCGTGCAGGGCTACTTCAACTACCATGCGGTACCGGGAAATCTTGACTGCCTTTCAGCATTCCGCAATCGGGTGACTCGGCTCTGGCGGACCATACTGATCCATCGGGGCCAGAAGCATCATCTGACATGGGCGAGGATGCGCAAACTGGCAGACCACTGGATTCCCACACCGCGTGTTCTCCACCCATACCCTCGGGCTCGCTTTGACGCTATGCATCCAAGATAAGAGCCTCATGCAGTAGTGCTGCTTGTGGGGATCCGTGCGGGGGGTGCTGGGTGACCGACATCCCTACCGCGACCGCCATCTGGCTCGGGCGTGTCAGCGCCGAGGTTTCGGCTGGAAGCGGTGGAGCAGGGAATGGCTCTACGGAACGCTCGGACTCTTCTCGGAGTACCGCGTCTGTTATGGGTCTGTCTCGGCAGTCGCTCCAGTCTGATAGGTCTCATAAGTCTTACTGCGAACTGTGCAGGAGCGCGTAGTGCGGGAAATCCGCACGCTACGTGCGATGTGGCGGGCGCTGGAAACGGGGCCACGGCAAGTCCTAAACGGGCACGAAGGGGAAACCCCGGATACAAGCCAAGGATGAGCCTACGGGCTAACCGCGCCAGTGCTCGACCCTACCAGGATCACGTTACGATTTGGGCGCTGGATTCAAGGTTACGCACCGGAACTATTGGCAAGAGTTATCACAAACCGCGGATTAATAAGTGAACTTACCATTAATTTTCTGAATTACGGACCCGGAGGCCTGCTGCCTGAAGCATTACCGCCCGTACGAGGGACGCTCCCTACCGCGCGCTCCAGCTTGCCGACCAAATCATGTGCCAGGTGCCGCTGGAATACAATCCGGGTCTCGGGATGAGCATCGAGATAACGCTGCAGCGTCCCGACGTCCCATCGATGCATGCGCGCCGGTTCTACCGTAACGGCATCCACCTCCGGTGGGGCGCCGCTCAAAAGCAGCGCGGAGCCCACGAGATCCCCCGCTCCCAACACGCCCAGAACGCGTCCGTCTTCTGTCATTTCCACCTTTCCACGGACGATGAGTGAGATGGATTCAACGGATTTCCCGCGCTCAATTAAGCGCTCTCCAACCTCGGCTGCGGTCCAGGACCCGATGCTGAGAACGCGTAGGACTTCACGAGGGGGCAAGTCGGCAAACGCAAGCCGCCGAACCTCCTCTTCCTCAGGCGTCAGCTTGACGGGACGGCGTTCGAGAAAGAGGCGCCACGCTTTGTATGCATTGATTCCACTAAACAGAACACTCCAGCCGAACGGTGCCCAGAGAGGTGTTGGCTGAAAGAGGAAATAGGGAATCGCAATTAGCGAGGACGCCACCGCGAACAGCCGCAACCAGAAAATGTCTCGCACGGTATAAGCCACCAGCAGCAGGACGTTGCCGGCGTGAATAAAATAGTTGAGATTAAAGCCCATAGTCAGCCTGCCTTTTGGAAGCAAAGCCCTGGTGAGTCTTCTTTGAAAAAGATTATCCAGCGCCGCAAAAGAGATGCTCGATGGGGGAGATCGGTTCTAGAGTTTGTTAAATCACTATCGTTTTGGAAGGTGTGCTGCGCAAGAATTCGATAAAGTACTGAAATTGGCGTGGTCGCTGCCATTTGTGACTAAGTCAGGCGGCATTAGCCCATCGAGACTCGTGATGCAGACTGCCGAGTATTGACTTCGCGATGACCCGTCTGTTCCGGTGCGCTGGTTTGTGTCGTCGTCTGCTGGCAACATCCGCGCAACTTGGTCTGGAATACGAGGTCCCAAGGACTGATGTGGACGGCCGCCATTGTACAACCGAGATACACAAAACCCATAAAACCGATTCGGGGCAAGTTGTTTACGCGTGGCATCCTTTCTACGGACAGGAGGTAACGATTCATGGAGAGCGGAACCGACGCGGCACTGTCGTGTTTGCCTGTAGCATCGGCGACGACCCTAAGACAGCTCCGCTTGAAGTACCGGCATGGATGTTGGATGCCACTGTCTGTCGCGTCTTTCGGCAGGGGCCCTCAGGACGAGTGACTGTTGACGCGCTCCGCTCGTTGCGTAGAACGCTGGATACCACCGCGAATGTGATAGAAGCGCAGCATCAACTTATCGCATTTGGAGGTTCTGATGCGCCAACCAACGAGGGCAGCAAAGACACAGCTCGGGCTGTTTCCAGCCAGTCCTCAGATCCAGCAGTGTCCTCGGGAGATAGACCCGCAAGTGGTTGCTCTCCTGGCTCGACTTCTTCGGCAGCACGTCGATCGAAGAGCAACAGCCATGGGCGAGCATCGGGAGGGCGGTCACGAGTGACAAGATCAGGCCGCACCATTTGGAACGGAAAGCGATTCTCTATGTTCGTCAGTCGTCGGCCTACCAGGTGACACACAATCTCGAGAGCCAGAAGCTGCAATACGCGATGCAGAAACATCTGCATCATTTAGGCTGGCGCGAGATCGAAGTGGTCGATGATGATTTAGGCCGTTCCGCGGCAGGTACGGTAGTCAGAGCCGGCTTCGAACGGATGGTGGCCGAGGTATGTCTCGGGAAGGTTGGTGCGGTTGCTGCTCGTGAGGTATCGCGTTTTGCAAGAAACAGTGGGGAATGGCAACACCTGGTGGAAGTCTGCCGCATCGTGGACACGGTGCTGATCGATCAGGAAACGGTCTATGTGCCGCGGCAGACAATTTCCGGCGCCAAAAAATTGGCGGAATGCTGCGCGATGCCAGCCGATCAAAGTGGCTGGTCTAACGATCACCATTGCGCTATGCCAGTTTAACCAGCGGGACAGCTTCGCAAACACAAGCCTGTCGGCAGGGGTGGTCGGCAGCGCTTCTTCTCGCGTTCCCGGAAGAGAGCCAACTGCTTGCACAAGAACAGATTTTCCGCCGCCAGAGCCTAACGGGGGCGCCCAATGTTAGCGAAACTCAAACAATCACTAACGACCGTGCGCAGGTTCCGAACGAGCCTGGAAAGCCGGCTGAAGACATCAAACATCTTTGCAATCGTCTCACGGCAAACTCACTCATTTCGCGTGCTGATCGGATTATTGCGTAGGACAACTTCCGGGCCCAGCAGATGAGCAGCAGAATTCCGCGTCAGATCTTCATCCCAATCGAACGGCTGAATTCACCGTACCGTCCCGGCAGAGTGCGACCCAGAAACCGCCCTTTCTTCGCAAGAAGCGACAGCCGCTCAATGTGCGACATACAGGTATTCAGCCTGATGGGCGCATTCGGCGCGTCGATTGAGACTCGTTCGAGCGTGAAGTGGGCGTCAGCAATCCGTGCTTTATCAGGTGCTCACGATACGAATCCCATGCCGATTGCGCGGCATTGAATGATGCCACAAGTCTGGCCACGAACTCCTGGCGCTGTTCCTCGGTCGGTTTACCGCTTTGCTTCATCCGAATAGCCGTCTCCATATCTGTGCCATGACGACGCATTGCAATTGATGCTTGTCTTAGTCGCTGGTCGCATCGAGAGCAGATAGGGATTAGCAGCATAGAGGGAAGCATAACGCAAAAAGGTGCCTCATGGTCAAGGGCGCTTCGAGGCAGATTGATGCCATTGCCGCGCGTGTAACGAGGGGCACGATAGCGGGAGAGTAGCGGCTATAGAGAAAGCGGCTTCCGGCGTATTCGATACACGTTCCGCAGTGCTCAGGAGAAGTGTGGATGGCGCTTCCGGTTCCTTCTCGAGTTCCTCGACTGCGTCTAGCGATAGCGGTGTGCAGCCGAGGAAGGCGTGCGTCTCCCGCGTCCGGCGCGGATTAGTTCGTTTGCGCAGTTCGATACGCCCGCGCTGAGAAGACGGGGACGACTGCGGATGATCCACGTGCTGGGGCCATACGAGAAAGCCTGGTCGGATCGGCTTAGTGTAGCCGCGACGAGTTTTGCAGCGACCACATTACCTCATCTAAACCGTGCCAAAAAAATAAATCGCCAAGCGCAACCGAGTAATCGTACCAAAAGAGTCGGCTGTCGAACTTCCCAACGCGCTAGGCAAGCAACTTCTCTTTCCAGTACCTGAGTTTCAGCTGATTCAGATTATTACCGGCCCGCCAGGTTTTCAACCGAGCGCTGTGATCGGCGGCGCTGGGGCCGAATTCGTGGAGATATCCGAAGATGTCAGCTCCAAAACGACCGGACCTTGTAAACGTTCCCGATTCCTCGCCAGAGGTCTGCCTCCTCTCCAATGACCACTACAGTGTCATGTTGACGGCTTCAGGGGGAGGTTACAGCACGGTTGACGGGATAGACATCACTCGCTGGCGCGAAGACCATACCCGCGATTGCTGGGGCCAGTATTGCTACGTCCGCAACCTGGACGATGGCCGCGTCTGGTCCGCGTGTCGCCAGCCCATCGGGCGAAATGCCGACGAGTATGAGTCGGATCTGCGTTCGGACCGGGCGATCATCCACCGCCGCGATTGCGAAGTGGAAAGCTGTTACGAGGTCGCGGTCGTGCCCGATGCCGACGCGGAGGTCCGCCGCATCACCCTTACCAACCGCGGCGAAAGGCCACGCGCGCTGGAGGTTACAAGCTATGCCGAGCTGGCTCTCAATCCGCGCCCCGCCGACCAGGCGCATCCCGCTTTTGCCAAGCTCTTTCTGGAGACCGAATATCATGCGTCACCGCCCGCCTTGCTTTGCCGCCGTCGGCCGCGCGCCGCCGATCAGCAGCCGGTTTGGGCTCTCCAAGTCCTGGCGAGCGAGGCACCCGAAAAGGTCGAGTACGAGACGGATCGTGCCCGCTTTATTGGGCGCGGTCGCTCTACTGCAAACCCTGCAGTGATGGACTGTGGCGTCGCACTTTCGGGGACAATAGGTCCCGTGCTCGACCCGGTGTTCAG
Organism: Terriglobia bacterium; assembly: GCA_963757345.1. Classification (GTDB taxonomy): domain Bacteria; phylum Acidobacteriota; class Terriglobia; order Bryobacterales; family Bryobacteraceae; genus Bog-105. Next base: position 129,385 of record CAVWRP010000024.1, read on the forward strand.
CCTCCGCCAGCGGATCCGCGTGGAACCGGGAACGGCCGCCGTGCTGGCGTTCACCACGGCCGCTGCGAAGGACCGGGTTCAGGCTCTGGCCCTGGCCACCCGCTTCGGCAGCCTACAGATCGTGGACGGCGTCTTCAAGGAAGCCACGGCGAGCGACGCGGCGCGGCGGGCGGAACTGGGCCTCAGTCCGGATGACGCCGCACTGTTCCAGCGACTCGCGGCTTCAGTCCTCTTTTCAAGTCAGTCGTTGCGGTCACGCGAGTCCGTCGCTCGGAATCGTCTCGGCCAACCCGGGCTGTGGCCGTACGCCATCTCCGGCGACCTGCCGATTATCCTGGTGCGAATCGGAGCGGAGCGCAACCTCGAGCTGATACGGCAGATCCTGCTGGCCCACGCGTACTGGCGCCGCTGCCGCCTCGTCGCGGACTTGGTCCTGCTGCACGACGGTGGCACCGGCGACGAATTACGTCGCCAGCTACAAGACCTGGTGCAAAACGCGCCTGCGGCAGATCTGGTCGATAGGCCGGGCGGCGTATTCATCCGCGACGCCTCTCGCATGTCGGCAGATGACGCGACATTACTCGAGGCGGCCGCCCGTGTCGTCCTTCGAGGAAGTGATGGTCCGCTGGCCGCGCAGCTTGGCCGAGCGCGGGTGCCCGCTGCGCCGATGCCCCTCCCGCTGCGAATAACGCGCGACCCGGAGAAAGCGGCCTTTCAAGACTCGCCGGCACCTGCTGAGGTGCTGCTCTTCAACAATGGCCTCGGCGGATTCACCCCGGATGGCCGGGAGTACGTTATCACGCTGCCCGCCGGCGAGCGGCCGCCAGCGCCGTGGATCAACGTGCTCGCCAACCCCGCCTTCGGTTGTCTAATCACCGAGGCCGGCAGCGGTTACACCTGGGCGGGCAATAGCCAAATGAATCGGCTCACCCCCTGGAGCAACGATCCCGTTACGGACCCGCCAGGGGAGGCCGTCTACCTCCGCGACGAGGAAACCGGGGAGTTCTGGTCGCCAACGCCCGCCCCCTGCGGCGGCGGCGTGACGACCGTCATTCGCCATGGCCAAGGGTACAGCCTCTTCAAGCGAACCAGCTACAGCCTTGAACAGGAAGTCCTCGTCCTGATCTCGCCGACCGATCCCGTCAAGATAGTCCGACTTCGCGTGCGGAACGCAGGCAGGCGGCCTCGCCGCTTGTCGGCAACGTTCTATGCCGAGTGGGTGCTCGGCACTCTCCGTGACCAGGCCCCCTTACAAGTGGTTTGCTCAGCCGATGCGGAAACAGGCGCGTTGTTCGCTACGAATGCCTGGGCGGGCGATTTCGCCGGGCAGGTCGCTTTCGCAGCCGTGGGCCCGATCCATACAGACACCCCGCCGCATTCCTTCACCACTGATCGCGCCGAATTCCTGGGTCGCGAGGGCTCTCCGGAAGCGCCCGCCGCGCTCAGCCGCTCGCGGCTCTCCAGCCGCGCTGGTGATCTCGTCGATCCGTGCGCCGCCCTGATGATCCCACTCGAACTGCCGCCAGGCGAGGAAGCGGAGATCGTCTTCCTGCTCGGACAGGCAGGAACTCCCGAGGAAGCCCGGCGACTCATCCGCACAAACGCCGCTCCGGGCCGCGTGCAGGCAACGCAAGAGGAAGTTCGCGCGCTCTGGGATCGCATCCTCGGGACGATCCAGGTCCGCACACCAGACCTGGCGCTCAATCTCATGCTGAACCGCTGGCTTGTATACCAGGCTCTCGCCTGTCGAATGTGGGGCAGGTCGGCCTTTTACCAGTCGGGCGGGGCATTCGGTTTCCGAGACCAGCTCCAGGACGCGATGGCCATCGTCTACGGCGCTCCGGAGGAAGCACGCGCACAGATCTTGCGTGCGGCGGCGCGGCAATTCGAGGAAGGCGATGTCCAGCACTGGTGGCACCCGCCCGCGGGTCGCGGCGTCCGCACGCGCATTAGCGACGATCTCGTCTTCCTGCCGCTTGTCGTTGCACACTATGTCGGCATTACCGGCGATGCCTCGGTGCTCGACGAGCAGGTTCTCTTCCTCCACGCGCCAGTTCTCCGCCCGGACCAGGAGGAAGACTACGGCCTGCCCGAGGTAAGCCCGAATCAGGGAAGCGTCTACGAGCACTGCGAGCGCGCGTTGGAACACGCCCTGAAGCTGGGCCCCCACGGCTTGCCGCTGATGGGCACCGGCGACTGGAACGACGGAATGAATAAGGTCGGCGCGAAGGGAAAGGGGGAAAGCGTATGGAACGGGTGGTTCATGCTCGCCACTTTGCGAGAGTTCGCGGGCTTGGCCGAGCGACGTGGGGACAGCGCTCGCGCCGGCTGGTGCCGCAATCGGGCGGAAGCACTGCGCGTCGCTCTCGAGAAACACGCCTGGGACGGGCATTGGTACCGGCGCGCTTACTTCGACGATGGAAGTCCGCTCGGCTCGGCGACCAATGACGAGTGCAAAATCGATTCGATCGCTCAGTCGTGGGCGGTGATTTCCGGAGGCGGCAATTCCGAGCGCGCGCGCCAGGCGATGGAGGCGGTCGAAGAGCACCTTGTTCGGAACGCGGACAGCCTCATCCTGCTCTTCACGCCCCCCTTTGAACGCGGGCGCCTCGAGCCGGGCTACATAAAAGGCTATGTCCCGGGGATTCGCGAGAATGGCGGCCAGTATACGCACGCTGCCACATGGGTGGTGCTCGCGACAGCTCTGCTGGGCCAGGGACAACGCGCAGCGGAGCTGTTCAACCTACTGAACCCGATACGCCACGCGGCCTCTCGCGAGGGGATGGAACGGTACAAAGTGGAGCCGTACGTCGTCTGCGCCGATGTTTATGGAGCGCCGCCACACACCGGCCGCGGCGGCTGGACCTGGTATACCGGTTCAGCCTCTTGGCTCTACCGAGTCGGTCTGGAAGCGATCCTCGGTTTCCGTCTGCGTGGCAGCCGGCTCGAGCTCAATCCCTGCATCCCGCCCGGCTGGTCAGGTTACGAGACCACCTACCGCTACCGCTCGGCCACTTATCACGCCTTTGTCGATAACTCAGCCGGCTCCGGTCGCGGCGTCCGAAGCGTGTCGGTCGATGGACGCGCAATGCCGGATGGCGTAATCGAACTGGTGGACGATGGCAGAGCGCACGAGGTCCGGATTGCGCTCGGGTCGTGACCTGAGCTGGAAGAAATCATGGAAACACGCGGCTGCCAAACGATACCGGAAGACCTGAAGCGGCCGTTGAGTGACGAGGAGTTGGGGAGGCTACAGCTCACGACGATCCAGTTTTACCTCCACGAAAGCAACCCGATCAATGGCCTGATACGCGACAAGACAGACCCCGGTTCGCCGTCGAGCATCGCTGCGGTCGGCCTAGGGCTGGCCACGGTTCCCGTGCTCGTCGAACGTGGCGTCATTTCCCGCGAGTTCGCACCAGAGCTCGTGCTCAAGCGGCTGCGCTTCTTCCGCGATAGCCAGCAGGGGCCGGAGCCGGATGCGACCGGACACCGTGGCTTCTACTACCACTTCCTCGATATGAAGACCGGGCGGCGCGTCTGGAACTGCGAACTCTCGACCATCGATTCGGCCTTCCTGTTTGCCGGAATGCTCACCTGCGCAGCCTACTTCGATGGCGATTCCGAGGAGGAAACCGAAATTCGCCGCCTGGCCGTCGAGCTCTATTGCCGCGCTGACTGGCAGTGGGCGACGAACGGCAACGCCGCGATTTGCCACGGCTGGCGCCCCGAGACCGGCTTCATTCCCCATTACTGGACCGGTTACGACGAGGCGCTGCTCGTCTATTTGCTCGCCCTTGGCTCACCGACCTTCCCGCTGCCGCATGAGAGCTACCTCGCTTACTGCTCCACATATAGCTGGAAACAAATCTATGGCCGCGATCTGCTATACTCCGGGCCGCTCTTCACGCATCAGCTCTCGCATCTCTGGGTTGATTTCCGTGGTCTCCGCGACGCGTTTATGCGGGAGCACGACAGCGATTACTTCGAGAACAGCCGCCAAGCGACCTATGTTCACCAGGAGTACGCGCGGCGCAACCCGCTCGAATTCGTAGGCTACGGCGAATTCTGCTGGGGGATAACGGCGACCGACGGACCCGGGTGGGAAAAGCGGATGATCAATGGCGTCGAGCGAGAATTCTACGATTACTGCGCCCGCGGGGCGCCATTCGGCCCTGACGACGGCACGCTGGCACCGTGGGTTGTACTGGCGTCCCTGCCGTTCGCTCCGGAGATCGTTACCCCGACGATTCGCGCGATGGCCCAACTCAACCTCGGCATGACGAAGCGCTACGGCTTCAAGCCGTCCTTTAACCAGACCTATGCGGTGCCGGACAGCCCGACCGGCTGGTGGGTAACACCGTATCACTTCGGGATCGATCAGGGACCGGTGGCGCTTATGATCGAGAACTATCGCACGGCGCTGATCTGGAACATCATCCGTAGGTCGCCTTACATCACCGCGGGATTGCGCCGCGCTGGGTTCACCGGCGGGTGGCTGTGACCCGTTACTGGACCGTGTATGAGCGAACAGCTCGTCGGTTTTGACCGGGTAACGGCGCGGCGATTCGTCCGTGCCGTCAGGGATTTCTTGACGTCCGAGGTGCGCTGGCAAGCCCGCGGCCTGTTCGCCTTACTTATATCGTTCGCGTTGACCGTCAACGGCCTGAACGTCATCAATAGCTATGTCGGCCGCGACTTCATGACGGCAATTGCCCGCCGTAACCAAACCGGATTTATTCGGGAAGCCGTCATCTACATCGCTGTGTTCGCAGGATCGACAGGGATCGCAGTCCTCTATCGGTTTACCGAGGAGCGGCTGGGCCTGTTCTGGCGGGTCTGGCTAACGCGGCGGATCATCCGGCAATACCTCGTGGATCGCACGTACCTTCACGTCAAAGAATCAGCCACGATTGAAAACCCTGATCAGCGAATCGCCGAAGATGTTCGCGCGTTCACATCCACCACTCTCTCCTTCACGCTGATGTTCATAAACGGCGCTCTAACCGTCCTGTCGTTCTCGGGAGTGCTGTGGACAATCAGCCCGTTCCTATTTGGTGTTGCAATTGGCTATGCCGTCGTTGGCACGTTGGCGGCGATTTATCTGGGCCGGCCGCTGATCGGCCTGAATTACGGTCAATCGGACCGCGAGGCCAGCTTCCGCTCGGACCTGATCCACGTCCGCGAAAACGCGGAATCGGTTGCCCTCTTGCGGCGTGAAGGCCGGCTGACGGCTCGTCTCCTGCGGCGCATAGACAGCCTTGCGGACAACTATCGACGGATGATCTCGGTGAACCGCAACCTGGGTTTCTTCGCAACCGGGTACAACTATCTGATCCAGATCATCCCGACGCTGATCGTGGCTCCCCTGTTCATTCGCGGGAAAGTGGATTTCGGCGTCATCACGCAATCGGCGATGGCCTTCGCCCAGTTGCTCGGCGCATTCTCACTCATTGTCAACCAGTTCCAGTCCATCTCGTCGTTTGCCGCCGTGATCGCCCGGCTGAGTGCGCTGGCCGGGGCCGTCGAGAAAGGGCCGCCGTCCGCACACACGGCAGTCGTCGTTGAGGCCGACGGGCGCATCGCCTACGATCGATTGACACTGTTCTCGCCTGAAGGCAAGAGTGAGATGTTGAAAAACCTGAACGTAGAGATACCGCACGGGACGAAGGTATTAATCGTCGGACCGAACGAGGCCGCGCGGATTGCCCTGTTTCGGGCTACCGCTGGCATTTGGCCCGCCGGCGCCGGCACTGTGTTCCGCCCGCCCCTGGACGCAATCTTCTTTCTGCCCCAGCGGCCGTACTTGCCACCAGGGACACTCCGAGACCTCCTCGTACGGACCGGGAAAGAGCAGGCTATCACCGACGACCAGATCACGACTGCCCTTCGCGAGGCGGGCCTGGACTCCGTCCAGGCTCGGGCTGGTGGGTTGGATAGTGAGCACGACTGGTCGGCCATTCTCTCGCTTGGGGAGCAACAGTTGCTTGCTCTGACCCGGCTGATCCTCGCACGGCCGGCCTTCGCCATGTTGGATCGAGTGAATGCCGCCCTCAAACCGGCACAGGTTCGCCAGGCGCTCCTGCGTCTCGACGAGAACTCCATTACATACATAACTCTCGCGGAAGACGCCGAATCGCTTGAGATGTACGACGCGGTGCTGGAGCTTAACACCGGCGGCTCGTGGAGCTGGAAACCGACCGGCCGCTCTATAGGCGCCTGACGCGGCGAACGGCGGGTGGCCGTGGCGCGGTTGTGTCCTCTAAACTCAGTTCGTGCGGCTTCGATGATAGTAATCGGTGAAGCTGCGGAGATGCCGGCGAAGACTCTGCTCGCGAAATATGATGACGACAAGCTTTCGTGAATCTTTTTTGAAAGGCGCTCAAGCCAGGTCGAGCTCCTCATCCGTGAGCCTCGACAAATTGTGGAGCTCCCGAGGTGCTGCGGCAATTGCAGCGTCCTTCCGCGCCTCGGTTACCTTGATATGCGCGTTAACGTTCGGTGCGCCCGTCTGTTCGAGTTCCATCGTTCCGCCGAATCGGGCGCCACTAAGGGAGTGATCTCGTAGCTCTGTCCAAATACCGGCACCAGACTCATGAAGCACACGATCAACGCAGAACACGCTGGTCCCGTTAGCTTCTCTGCGCAGAGCATTCTAGATATACCCATAGCTCACGATAACGCGAAGCGCGTCTTCATCTTCGACGCTGAACCAAAGCAGCCACCGGACCTACTTCCTGCAGGGCAGCCACCGGCAGTCTGAGGGCCAGATTCGATACATGAGCCGGAATAAGTCATCGGCACGCTGGAGCCGGCCACTGGGTGCAATGTGATTTAATACAACAATAATAAAACTCCGGCGGATAAGATAGTATCGCGTTCTAGAGATCTGGCAGATTCTCCTACCTCAACCCTATGAGCGTTCCGAGTAACAGGCCGGCGTGGTTCTTGCTGACTCAACACTGGGTGAGTCTGCTCGGTGCCGCACTCGTCGCGACTGCTTTCGTTTCGTGGCTCGTGGTCTTACCCCAGACCATTCGCGGCCATGTTGATAATCCTTATCTCGGGATTGTAGTCTTCCTGATTGTTCCGGTGATCTTTTTTGCCGGGCTGGCGCTTATTCCAATTGGGATATACCTAAGCAGGCGCCAGATTCGCAAAGGTGTAACGGTGGCGCAAGTCGATCGCAAGAAGATGTTGCGACGTGTTGCTTGGTTTTTCGGCGTCACTACCCTGCTCAACCTCGTCATCGGAACTCAGTTCACTTATCGGGCTGTCAAGCACATGGAGACGCCACAATTCTGCGGAGCGACCTGCCACGCGATGAAGCCTGAATTCGCAGCGTATCGAAATGCGCCGCATTCCAAGGTGGAGTGTGTCGAGTGTCACGTGGCGCCAACTGGTGCGGGTTGGATCCGCTCCAAGACGTCTGGCATCCGGCAACTGGTCGAGGTGGTACTAAATACCGCTCCAAGACCAATCCCGCCCGCACTCGAGAGCAATCGTCTGGTGCCCTCTCGAGAGACTTGCGAAAATTGCCATTGGTCACAAAAGTTCGCGGATGTGAGGTTACGCGTAATCAACAAGTATGGTGATGATGAAGCAAACTCGCACACACAAACTGTTTTGATGATGATGGTCGGGGGAAGCAGGAGCTCCGGCATTCACGGTGCTCACTTTGGCCCAGGCATTCACATCAGCTTCGCAACGGCCGACCGCGCCCGGCAAACCATTCCGTGGGTGGAATACAGGAATTCAGCGACCGGAGAGGTTGAGACCTACGTCAGTTCGGACTCTTCTCCGGATCAAGCCAAGACTTTGCCGAAATACGACATGCAGTGCGTAGATTGCCATAACCGCGCGAGTCACTCCTTCGAAATGCCGGATCGCGCGATGGACAAAGCTCTGGCCCTCGGCGATATTGCAGTGACGTTGCCCTTCATAAAGAAAAAAAGTGTGGAGTTCCTGAAGGCAAATTACGCCACAAGCGAAGAGGCGGCGGACAAATTACCCCGCGCCCTTGTTAACTTTTATCAGCAGAACTATGCAAAGCTTTACACCGAGCGTTCTCAAGACATCAACCAAGCGGCCCAGACGGTGCTTGCCATCTATAATCGCAACGTTTTCCCTGAACTGAAGGTCTCGTGGGGCACCTATCCGAACAACCTGGGCCACACTGATTTTCCAGGTTGTTTCCGGTGTCACGATGGCTCGCACACAGCCAAGGGTGACAAGACGATCACTCAAGACTGCAGCAGTTGCCATGAGCCACTGGCAACCGACGAGGCCTCGCCGGAAATCTTGAAAACTCTCGGGATCGCGGAGCGGATCTCGAAAATCCAGAAAAAATGACTCTGCCTTAAAGCATGAGAGAATCGCTTGAAACGAAAGGAGCTGGAATGAACTGTAAGTACTTAGTTACCGTGGGGGCGCTGTTATTGTTCACATCTACGGCCACTTGGGCGGCAGATGACGGAGCAGCGCTCTACAAGAAGAAGTGCGCAGGCTGCCACGGCGCAAGTGGCGAAGGCAAGCCGGCTATGAAAGCCCCTGCTCTTAAAGGCACGACGATGGATGCGGACCAACTGGTACAGCATGTAACCAAAGGCGAGTCCACGAGCAAGGCGCCACACAACAAGGGCATTTCCGGGCTGAAAGACGATCAGGCTAAGGCCATTGCGGACTACATAAAGACTCTCTCATAGTCTGAGCTTGCTCTTTTACTGACAGTCCCGCCGGGCTGCAGTCACGTTGCATCGCGGTAGAACAGGGCCGCTAACGCTAAGCGAGGAGTTTCACCGTGAAGATGAGTGAGTTGCATAAGCGACTGCTTGGACTAGCTGTGGCGGCGATTTTGCCGCTGCTCCTGGTCCGATCGGCACTTGCGGCCAGCCAACAAGACAAGACTGCCGCACCAGCCGGCAAGAAGACGGCTGAATACCTTGGGTCGGATACCTGCGCGACGTGCCACGACACCATTTTCAAAAACAATTTCGAAAATACGCCTCATTTCAAGACCACCCTGCAAAATGGGCACGGCTGCGAGTCGTGTCATGGTCCTGGATCGGAGCATGTGGAAGGCGGCGGAGATGTCAGCAAGATCGTCAGGTTCAGCGAGCTGTCAAAGCAGGAAGCCTCCAATCGCTGCCTGGCCTGCCACGGCGAAAGCCACAAGCAGCGGCATTTCTCCGGATCTGCACACGCCAGCAACGATGTCGGCTGTTTGGACTGTCACTCCCCGCACCACGCAAAAGAGCCAGAGCACTTGCTCGTTCGGGCACAGCCCAATCTCTGTTATGGATGTCATATCTCTGTCAAAGCAGACTTCGCGAAGCCGTATCGCCATCGGGTTAACGAAGGCCTGATCCAATGCGGCGACTGCCACAATGTCCACGGAACCACTACCTTACAGCAAGTCAGGACATTGCCGAGCGGAGACGCTGTTTGCTTCAAGTGCCATGCGGACACACAGGGCCCGTTTGTTTATGAGCACGTCCCGGTAAAGACGGAAGGCTGCACCAGTTGTCACACTCCGCACGGTTCTACCAACCCGCGGTTTCTGCGCGTTATGCAGGTGAATCTGTTGTGCATGCAATGTCACACGTTCCCCGGGCAGGGTCCAGCGGGCCCGTCTCACAATTTAGCGGCCCAATACCAGGCGTGCACGATATGTCACGAAGCCATTCATGGGTCCAATGCCAGTAATGTCTTCTTCAAATAAGAACTCTTCGATTGTTCAGGACACTTTTTTGGTTCCTGCGTCCAGTCATCGGTTTCTGAGCGGACCGCCAGAGGAGGCACTCATGAACTTGCAGCTACAACGAATCGGGCTAATCTTTTTCTTGATTTGTTTGATGCGCTGCGTTGCACTCGCGCAAGTGTCCGGAAACGGTCCTGGCTCGAACCCGCCTGAAACTTCAACGGGATTGGAAAGTGGCGGGTATTTGATTCACCAATCGATCGAGGCAGGTTACCGTATTTCGGACACTAACGGCAGCAGCGCGATGTATGACACGCTCGTCAACCTGCAAACCGGGCCGCGCATACTTACCCAGAGCCTGTCGATGCACTCCACAACGCATGAGAGCCTGCTCTTCGACAACCTTTTCACGAGTAGCTTCGGGTGGGGTGGAGACCCGAGTAACGGACTGCGCTTCCGGATTGACAAGAGCAAATGGTACGACTTCCGTGCGAGTTTTATGCGAGACCAGAATTACTTCGACTACAACCTGCTAGCCAATCCGCTCAATCCCGCAACATCATCTCCCTACATGCCGATACTCTTCTCGCCGCATAGCTTCGAAACGACTCGCCGGATGACTAATCTGGACCTCACACTTCTGCCCTTGTCCCGAATTAGCTTCCGTGTCGGATATTCTCGCAACAACATGACGGGGTCCTCTTATAGCAGTCTCAATAACGGGGCGGTCGGGCTGCTATCCCAGCCCTGGAACACCACTTTGAACTCCTACCGTTTCGGCGTCGACTACAGGGTTCTTCCGCACACCGTGATTAGCTATGATCAGTTCCTGGATTACTACAAGGGGGACACCTCTTGGCAAGCCGCGCCATTTATATCCGCGCTCCTTCCTGGAACTTCAAATACTGTTGCTTTGGGTCTTCCCTTCAACACGGTAGCCGGCACACCCTGCGCACCGCCTGCGGGCCAACCGCTGATCGATTCAACGGGAACGCTGACCAATATCGCGTGCAACGGCTATCTCAACTACAACCGCTCAAACATCGTCCGCACTTCGATGCCCACTGAACGGGTCAGTCTGCGCAGCAATTATTTCGAACGGTTAGACCTTACCGCCTCGTATGCTTATAGCTCGGCTGACATGAACGCTCCGCTAGATGAATTCTTCAATGGGCTTGTCTCACGTTCTGAGACCAGGCAGTCTACGGACACCGGACCGGGCGAGGCTAAGCGTATCTCGAATGTGGCTGATCTCGGAGCGACGTTCCATTTGACGAAACATTGGCGACTGGTTGAAACGTTCCGCTTCTGGTCTTACCGCATTCCGCAAAACTTCAACTTGACCGAAACGGATTGGATAGTCCCGGTCTCTTCTTGTGCGCCACCCGCTTGTTCCCTATTGACTCCGATCAGCAGTACTGTACCAAGCGTAAGCACCGAATTCGATCAATTGTCGTTCAACCAGAATTGGACGCGTAACCAAGTGGATCTGATTTGGGATGCTTCAAAACACTTTGGCGGCCGTGTCGGTTTCCGATATGACGACCGGGCATACACTAACCTGGACCTCACGACGGGAGACCAAGACCACATCGTCATTCATGGATACACCGCACTCCTTGGATTCTGGGCAAGACCGGCACCGAACATGCGCTTCAATTTCGACTGGGAAAACACTAACAACGACAACAGCATTGTGCTCATTGGATCGCGAAAAGAAAGCCGCTATCGTATCCTCGCCAACTACACACCAAAACCCTGGGCCGTCCTTGGAGCATCCATGAATCTCTGGCAAAATTCGAACGGCAATGCCTTCACTGACTATCGCGGCCATAATCGCAATTACGGGTTCACGGCGTCTCTTGCGCCGAAGGAACATCTGGGCGTGGATATCGCCTTCAACTATAGCGATTACTTGCAGAACGCGTTTATCTGCTTTAACGATGCGGATACGTCTCTGCCTGTGGTATCAAACGCGGGAAGCTGTACTGCAAACGGCTATAACGATAGCAAGAACCCGCTCCTAACCCGTGGTTACTATACGAATCAAACGTATTACGCTATGGGCGCGGTGGTGTTCCGGCCGATTCGCCGAGTTACTGCCCAGTTAGGATATAGCATCATCAGCGTCGATGGCGCGACGCCGCAATTCAACAGCCTGCAACCCTTCGGCTCGCTCCAATACAACTACAACCAACCTTTGGCCAATCTCGCAGTCGACATCGGGCATAACGTGACGGCGAGGGCGGGATGGAACTATTATCAATACGGCGAGGACTCGTTCGTGGGTCCCACCGCTCCGCGCTATTTTCACGCCAACAATACGACACTTGGAGTGCGCTGGGCCTTTTGAAACCGAGAGACTGAAATTAACTACTACGGCACGATGAAGACAACTTACAATTCACCGTTCGCCTCGAAATCGCCCGGAGCTCTCAGCCACCGCCGACGGCGCGGTACGGGCACGCTCTGCAGCTCTCGGGGGTAAACTCGGAAAGATCGCAACGCAACATTCTCCTTTTCCGCGTCCAGAGTACGTCCGTTCCCCTCCATAAGCCTGGCAAGGGCCTGATCGGCGGGAACAACGCTCGCTGGCTGCTAACACCACGCGATCGCGCCGGCCGTTATCAGCAGCAACCACCGGCATGAGTTTACTCATGCGGTTAGCCGAGGCCGTAGCGGTGTCAGCGACGCGTTCAAGGGCGTTCAAGGAACCCGTCTTGATTGGCCGGAGGAAACTATCAGTGTTCAAATAGGTGCGGGATGGCAACTAAACCGCTTGATACCTACAATAAAGCTCTCTCCATAAATCTTGATTCGACAATCTTCGGCACGTTTGCTGAAATTGGGGCCGGCCAAGAAACGGCTCGGTGGTTCCTGCGTGTGGGTGCCGCCTCGGGAACGGTCGCGAAAACCATTTCCGCCTACGACAAGAGCGTCAGCGATGACTTATATGGAGTCGGTGAACGCTACGTCTCAAAGGGACGGCTCCAGGCGATGTTGACCGCGGAATGGGCGCCCCTGCAAGAGCAGCTTGCGCATCGCTCGTCGAGAACGCGGACATTCGTCTTCGCCAACACGGTATCGGCCAGGAATTATTCGGGTACCAATTTATGTCATGGCTGGGTGGGTCTACGCTTTCTCAGGGATGCCGGGTCCGAGCCGAATGACATTTTGCTTCACGTCAACCTGTTTGACTCGAGCAATGTCTTACAGCAGGAGGCGCTGGGCATCCTCGGCGTAAATCTGATTTATGCGGCCTATTTCCGCATCGAAGATCATCGCCGATTTCTCTCGGTATTAGGGCAGGAGCTAGGACTTGATCGGATCCAAGTTGATTTCGTGGAGGCCAAAGGACCGTTCCTTGAGAAATGGAACGCTAAAGAGTTGCTGGTAGCCCTGGTTGCATGCGGCCTCTCTGAAGGAGTTGTTTTGCCGCGTGCAGATAACTATCGACCCATGAATGAAGTCTTCTACAAATTGCCCGTGATCATCGAACCTGGCAAGTTCGAGAAGCGCGAGCGAATTCACAGCGAGATGTTAGCGGCTGCGCTGGAACATGCGCAGGCGGAGCGATTGATCGAAACTCGGGCAGCCCTCGGCTTATTCTGTTTATCTGCAATCGAGAGTGAGGATGCCGCGGCTCCGCTTCTCTCTCCAGCCGAATTAAAGGTGCGAGCGGATGACCTTCTTGCCAATGGCTTCGATGTGCTCCTCACGGTTCACCGGGATCTTTATAAAATCACCGCCCTTATTTACCGCTTCACCGCAGAGCAAGTTCGCCTTGTTATGGGACTTTCCGGATTGATCAAGGTGTTGGCGGCCAGTTATGGGGAGCTTCACGGAAGAGTCCTGGAAGGTTTGGCCCGGCTATTTACTGAGAACGTCCGGGTCTATGTTTATCCTATGGCTCGAGAGACTCTGCAGGCGAAACTGACTCCGAAACAAGCTCTTGGTTGGACGATCAGCAATCCTGACGAATTACTCGAAGCCGATAAGATCGCACCTCCTCCGCCAATGGGACATCTCTATGCATATCTTCTTGCCAGTGGTCTCATCGAGCCTCTACGCCTGGCCAAGGCCAAGACTCCAAGCGAATTGGCGTGATCCTGCCGCCATGGAATTGCGCTGTCTGCGCCCTAACAACATAGGTTGGGAGGCGGACCCCGCGTTCTCTCCCGATGGCAAATTCATCGCATTCACTTGGAACGATCATCCCGAGAACCCCCAGATCTACGTAAAGCGTTTCGATGGCGGAGAACCAGTCAAAGTGACGGATTCGCGGACACTCCAGATTGGCTCCCTGGCTTGGTCGCCCGACGGCCGGCGGATTGCGTTCAAGATGCAGCCGCAGCGCTCCGGGGGAGGGCGAGATCCGCAGCATCCCTGCGGCGGGAGGCGCTGAATCGACAATCGCCACTCTGACCGATGCGAACCTGACATCTGCCATCGACTGATCGCCAGATGGTGAGAACCTCGTCTTCTCGGATAAACCCCCAAAGTGCAGAGGAGAATGCCTCGAAACAAAGCGCTGCCGATGGAGTTCGATACACGCCGGCCTGTCAAATGAGGGAATGCCGGCGTGTACAGCTGGCAGCGATGGGCGGGGCCGGCTTCGGGAAATTCGAGCTCGGTCCGATCCTGGCAGCAGAATTGAGAGCTTGCCGGAGCGAACGGAAGGTGAGTCACTCAAGAATTCAGGAGCGTCCCACAAGATCTCCCACAAGTCACGCTCATTAGCTGACGCTTGCATGAAGAATCTCGTTGATTCTTTTCGCTCCCCGATCGGGATCGAGGTCTCCGTCTCAGAGAGTTTTTACCGGCTATAAGAATTAGCAGGACGGGACGTCAAAGGCACGAGGGGATGCGACTGAGTGAGGTGATGGCAAGCTGCTCGCGCCGTGTTCTGGATTGAAAAGGTGGTCAGTAAAGTCCGGAAGCGCGGTTGATGCCTTGAATGGCACGTACTAAGCAATGGCAACGCCTAACTCGGCATCAATGTGCCCGGAAAAAGCTTAGGACTGATCCGTCTTATTTCTTTGGGCGAAATAAAGGGCATCATTTCGTGACACACAGAGACCAGTGGCACGGCAACGGAACGGGAATGCATGTCACGGCCTAGCTTTCAACCCAAGCAAGAGCAGAGAAAGCTGGTGAAGTCGCTGTCGGCGCTGGGGTTGCCGCAGGAGCAGATCTGTACGTTGGTGGGGATGCGGTCCCAAAGACATTGCGCAAACACTTTCATGAACCGTTAAAGCAAGGGGCTGCGGAAGCCGCGGTGATGCGGACCGCATATGCAATGGCAACCTCAGGCAAGTGTCTGTCGATGACGTTGTTCTGGAGTAAGTGTCAGCGACTCCAAAGTGAGGACCAGCAGCGGCAAGAAGAAGAGCAGGAGCGGGCAGCCGCGCTCGAGCGAGCACAACGTTTACGTGTGTTGTACCAAGTCCCGAAGGAACGCAAGAATGCCGCGTAGCTTCGTGCCGACGGACGAGCAACGCCGGCGGGTGAAGATGCTGGCGAGCTTGGGGCAGAGACACGAGCACATTGCCATGGTCGTTGGGATCCGTTCGACAACAACGCTGGGGAAGCACTTTCGGGAGGAACGGACGAGGGGTCCGGCGGAAGCGATGGCGAACGTGCGCAAGACGCTGTTTCAAATGGCGACCTCTGGCAAGCATCCAGCCGCGACCATGTTTTGGTTGAAGACACGAGCGCGTTGGAGCGAGCAGGGCCGAGAACCAGAGCCCGAGGATGCGCCGAAGGCGCCGTGCATCGTCGTGCAGTTCATTAAACCACCCCGCCGTACGGAAGATGGCGAGATCAGAACCGACCGAGGAAGAACAGGAATACGAGCTCATCACGCAAGAGGAGTTCGCGAAGCGGCCTCGGGAGGAGAAAACTTCGAACGAATGGCCAGGCGACACAGATGAGGGTTCGTTTGCACACGCGCCTCGCAAGCGCTTGCCCTGGACAGAAGTCGACGAGCGCCGTTCGATTGATTGTGAGACATCTGAGTGGTTCAGTCAAGAGGACACGGCTGATATTTTCAAAAAGCCAGCCACTTTTTTCCACTGCAGATCCACAGTTGGAGACTGCGTCGATGGAGTGGACGCGGCTCGTCTCGTGAGGGCGGCCAGATGAAATGCTTCCACATAAGGAACGCGATCCTTCCAACAGCGAAACAGAATCCGAATCCATTTATAAGCAAGGGATCGCACGGCAGCGTGATGCCTTTTCCCTCGCGAGAGAAGCTCGTCATAGTAACTCCGAGCCCATTCAGATGTTTGGATGGAGTGGCCGGCCCACTCATGGAATGTTTGGCGTAGAAACCGAGGATAAGCCTGCCGACAACGGATCGATCGCATGTCGCCACTTTGTTTCACAACGGGAGCGACACCGGTGTATGACTGAATCTCGCTTGCGTTCGCGAAACGTTCGCGCTGCGTTCCCAGCGCGGCGATCAATCGAGGTATCAGAGCATTGCCCGCACCTGGCAGAGAGTCGAAAATCGTAAAGTCAGGATGGGATTTTGTGAGTTCCTCGATGCGTTCGTCGCAGAGTTCGATGTCCCGCTTGAGAGCTTGGATTAGCCGTACAGTGGCTTGCACCATGAGAACGCTGGCCCGAATAACGGCTTGGTCATGGGTGGCCGGCACCGCTTGCCGGATCTGCTGGAGTCGGTCCTCTTCCTCACGGCAATTATGTCGACGGTAAAAGTTGCATATGGCCCGCGGCGGTGCTTTCTGCAGGGTCTGCAAAGTAGGCCACCGCATCAGGAAGTCACAGGTCACAGGCGATGTCACCTTGTAGAACCAAGTCAAGACTTGGGGATAATACAGCTTCAATTGCGCGGTCAGACGGTTGCTGAAGCAGGTTCTGTCATCCACCAGTTTGCGCCGCACCTCCACCAGAAATTGCAACTCGCGTGTATGCTCGGTATCAGGTTTCAATCGGCGGAGCCGAGACCGGTGATGCAGCAGCAACTCCAACAGCAAGCCGGTGTCGCCGGGATCGTTCTTCGAGCCAGAAGGGACCATAGCTTGCCGAAAATGGGCGAGCGCGGATGGATGCACTGGATATAAGTGCAGATGGCAATACTTGGTGAGCGCGAACACAACAGCGCCACGAGACTGCTCCAGAGCTACGGCGATTGGTCGCCCACCGAAGCGCGTCGCCAGCTGGCTGGCCCACGTTTCGATGGCTTCCGGAGTCTGCTCCAGTTTCCCCTGCTCGTAAGCTCCGGATTCGGCTTCCTGTAATTTCCAGATATGTTCCCGATCCGCCCAATCGATAGCGATGAAGGCGGCCCACTGAGGTTCCTCATCCGATATCACTTGTTCCTGTGTCATCACCTCTATCCTTCTAATTTGTATGCAATCGTGCAGGCAGCTTGTTTCGGCGAAAAACTTATAGCGGAGTCGCAATCATTGGACAACATCTGAGTATTCGTTTTAGGAAACAAGGCGCCTCCCGCCGCTCGCAAGTCTCACGAAAGACATCGCATGTCACTTTCGGCTATTCGTAGCGGCGGGGGCCTGCTCGTTCTTACAAGATGCCAAAAGGCACCTACGAACGAAGTCTTTTTCCACAGGTTGTGTGCTCCGATGACTGTGAAAAACATGTTCCGATCAAAAATCCTCTGCGACAACTATAAGTTTCGGCAGGCGTGCGTGACTGTGGGTCTGGTTTCCTGATAGGGTCGGTTGGCGGAGGTAGCAATAGCTATGACGCAGGAAACAGCGGTTGACGCGAGGGACCTGGAACAGTTGCAGCGGCGGTTTGAAGAGTATCGGAATCTTCGCCCGTCACGAGGTCGATTACCTCCGGCATTGTGGAAGGAAGCAGCGGAAGCTGCCGGGCGATACGGTCTGAACCCGGTAGCGCAAACGCTGCGATTGGACTACAACCGCCTGAAGAAGCGGATGGCGCCGACGGCAGGCGGCGATGCATCAACAAAACAAACGAAGCAGAGGAAGCCGGCGCCGGATTTTTTGGAGCTGATTCAGCCGGCACCGAGTGCAACGCGGGACTGCCATATAGACGTGGAAACGAGTCACGGTGCAAAGCTTCGTATCGAAGTGAAAGGCATTGCAACAAACGAGTTGAGGTTGTCGTAACGAAGCTTTCGAAATACGCCGCCAAAATAAGTTGTGCGGTAAACAGACATCGTTACAGCACTGAGGCCAAGTGTATTCGGTTAAGATAGTGCGTACCGAAACGGAAGACAGAGCGCTGCGGAGACGCAACTCGAGCGCCGATTTTGGAGCCGGGATTCGGCGGAGATGATTACATCTCCGCCGTCCTAAAATCCTGGCGCAAAGCGAAAAATCTCGGGGGAATGGGGGCAGAGTCCCCATCTAAAGACGGTTTCTTCCAAGTTTCTGTTTGGCGGCCAACTGCAAATCGATCCGGTAATCGGGATGCCTGATGCGTTCGGCAGATTCATCGTAAAGGGCTTCGACCTCTTCAAACAGCGGGGTCAGTCGTGCTCGCTCGTACCAGACCTCCCAGGGTGTGAGGCCATCCAAAGAGCCATGCACTCGGAACTCGTTGTAATGCGATTGCCAATCATCCAACCGCTTCGCTAGATCCTCGGCACGTAAATCCACGGTCGCGTAGAACTCCTCTAAATCGGTGCGTTGCGATCGCTCTACCTTGCCATTGAGGTGGGGTGAAGCCGGCTTTAGCGGACGAAATTTGATGCCATATTCCATGAGCTTCTCCTGGAAAGCGTAGGCAAAGAATTCGCGACCGCGATCGGTTTGTATTCGTTGAATCGGAAAGGGAAATTCCTCGATAACCTTTTCCAGGAACAGCAGCGAATTGCCTGCGCTCCGGCGTTTGTACAGTGCCAACACGCGAATTCGGGTGCAGTCATCGATCGCGGTGTATTGATAGAGGCTCGGCGCAATCTTGCAGGTGTCCATTTGCACCCGCCCGCCAGGAATTTCCTTTGCGTAGCGTTTTGCGCGCTTTCTCGCAAATGTCCTCACCAGGCGAGGCCGAGGTTCCAAACCATGAAAAACTTTCTCGATGGTTGGACGAGAAAGCTCTAGGTTATAACTTCGTTTCAACTCGCTTTGGATCCGGCGAGATCCGAGAGCGCGCTTCCTCAGCTTCGCTATCCATGCGCGTTCCTGCTCAGACACTTTAGTGGCCGGCGAGCGATGCGGTCGGCGACTCTCGCTCAATAGGCCATCAGGTCCGGTCGCACGATACCGCTCAACCCACTTCCGTAGCGTTGGTCGAGAGATGCCGCACTCTAGGCAAACTTGTGTGCAGCTCTTTCCCTGTTCCACCAACTTTACCCATCGCAATCGCTTCTCGATCTCCGTACCCATTCGGTACAGGGTAACTGGAAACGATGTCTATTGACCACACAAATAAGCGAAGGCGAGTTCATGCCCTTCCAGAAAAGCTTGTTGCGTGGCGTGCAGATAAGCATGTGTGAATTTCCCGCGCCCACTTCGCTTTTGCCGCCAACTCCGTCAAGAACCTGACAAATTCGGCGCTGGTGTGCCTGGTTGCCCGTCTTCCCTTGCACGCTCCGGTCTTCACGTTCAACGCCGCGTACAGCGATAACGTGCCATGGCGATAATATTCAAACCCATGCCGCTCGGCGCGACCCGGCGATAACGGCAGCACTGGATCTAATCGATCGAGTGCTTGAATAGCAGTTTTCTCGTCGACGCAGAACACAGCCGCGTGCTGCGGGGGATTGACATAGAGTCCGATGATATCTGTGGCCTTGGCCTCGAACTCCGGATCGTGGCTGGCCATGTAACGGTCCAACAGGTGCAGCTGCAACCTGGCTTGGGCGAGAATCCGCTGCACCGTGGACTTGCTCACGCCCAACTCCTGAGACAGCTTGCGGCATGACCAATGCGTGCTGCCATCGGACGGTTTCTGCTGTGTTAGCCGGATCACCCGCGCTTGCACCGCTGGTGTCGCCCGGCGCGGCTTGCTTCCTCGATGCTGTCCTTGCAAGCCTTCCATACCTTGCTGCTCGAACCGGCTTTTCCACTTCGACACGGTCGGTGCACTCGCCCCCAGCTTGCGTTCGATCTCGCGATAGCTCATTCCATCTGGCAGCGCCAAAATCAATCGCGCTCGGAAAACATCACCCACCGGCAACGTTCGCGATTGCGCCCAACTCTCCAACTCATCTCGTTGCTCGCTATCGACCTCCAGCAATCCTCGATTATCAGCCACATCCTAATGACGCTCTACCCCCGCTTTATGTATCACTGGGACGGGGCAACTAGTCGCGTATCAGCGAGTAGGAGATCCGGCGCTGACCACATACGTGGACAAGGACATTCCCTTTCAGGCTAGTAAACAGCTCCGATCTCTTTTAGCGTATTCGAGGGTTTTGCCTGAGAAACTTCCGACGCTGGATTCATATCTTCTTAACTACCCGAAACAGTCTCTTCCGGATAGCTCTTCGATCTTCTATTGGGAAAAGATCAATTTCGGACTTAGACCAACGCTTCACGTTAGCCAGGAAGTCACCGCTCACCTGGTCGCAGAGCATGGGCCCATAGATATCGTCGCGATCAGGCAGCTCTACGCGAATCATTATTTTCAAACTGCACTCGACCTGTACTTCTGCATTCGGCGTTCTCCAAGAGGATTCTATTTGATTACTCTCAAAGAGTCAGAACAGGACGGACTGACCGACCTCAAAGGCCGCCTTATCAGGAAGACTGTGTCAGACAAAGCACAGTCGGCACTTGAGAAGTATCTGGCGAGGATAAAAAAGGAGCTTGAGGCTTCAGCCAAAGGTGAATGAACCCGCTGACGAATCAGCCTCAAATCCTTATATGTCCACGTATCAGACTCAGGTCAGATGCAGCGCATCCGAATCAGCGTGATAGGGAATCGGAAGCTATAATCGAGGGAAAGTTCAAATCAAGAGTAAAGCCGCCTGATCCATACATAGGTGGTTCGAGCCAGCGACCCCGTCTCGGCGGAGCTATCTGGCGACTTGGCTGCGGCCGCGGTGGCTTCCTACCCCAAGCGCTTTTCAATCGTACGCTTATCGTGTGGCTTCGACTACGGCGCCTTCAACCGATTTCCGTTCACAAGGACGCATCAAGCGGCCTTGCTAGATTGGCTACTAACGTCTGCCGTTGGCCTAATGGTTGATCTAATGGGTTCACTTTGGCTTGGGTATCAGGCATTTCGATTTGTATGGCATCGTAGACCTAAATGAAATTTGCATCGCAAGTGATAAATCTCGTGCCATCAATAAAACCGGCCTGGCAACTTTTATTGTATGGGCCTGCACAATCAGCTAAAGGAAGGGGCTCGTTAGTATGAGGCGGAAGCGCCGGGATCGATCGACAACACATATACGACGTTGCTTGCCGGCTCTATCATCTGTCTTCCTGAGCGTCGCATGGATGCTGTTGACTGCCTGTGGCGGCAAGGAGACTATGCCAATACGTAAAGTCGAGCATGCAAGGCCGGCATCGGCTGCCGCTGTTGAGTCCCTTCCGTCGACGACGGGATCGTCCGCGTTGCCAATCACGTTCGAGCGCTGGACAGGCGATTTGGATGGAATGCTTGAGCGGCGCCAGATTCGTGCGCTTGTCGTGTACAGCCGGTCTGGGTTCTTCTACGACAAAGGTCACCCGAAAGGCATTTCGTATGAAGCGCTCGAAGAATTTCAGCGGTTCGCAAACCGGAAGCTCAGGACCGGCAGGTTGAAAGTCATTGTTAAATTCCTCCCGCTGAATCCGGAACAGTTGGAACCGGCTCTCGTCCGGGGTGTCGGCGATGTCATAGCGTTTGGAGCAGCGGTCACACCGGAGCGTCAAAATCGAGTTGCGTTTACCGCTCCAATCGTGCCGCACGCAAGGCAGATTATCGTGAGTGGGCCGACCGCACGCGCTTTCAAGACTCTCGATGACTTGGGTGGGCAGGAAATATACGCCAACCCACTTATGGTCTATTACGAAAGCCTGCAGCATCTTAACGAGTCGCTTCGGAAAGCCGGGAAGCGTCAATTCGTCTTAAAGGCGGCCGATAAGCACCTTGCAGACGAAGATCTCCTGCAAATGGTCAATGCTGGCCTAATCCCGGCGACCGTTACGCTCAACCAAAGGGCTGAGTTCTGGTTGCAGATATTCTCCAATCTGAAGCTTCATCCGAATATTGGGTTGCAGGATGAAGGGCAGCTCGCATGGGTGACGCGCAAGGACAGCCCGCGCCTTAAGCAGCTCCTGGACCAATTCATCGAAGATCATCGGTTTGGCACTTCATTCGGAAATACTTTGTTCAGGCGGTATTTGCAAAATACGAAATGGGTAAAAAACGCGACATCTACCGAAGAAATGAAGAAGTTTCAAACGTATGTCGGTTATTTCAAGAAGTACGCGGTGGAATATGATTTCGACTATCTGATGTTGGTTGCCCAGGGATATCAGGAATCACTCCTGGACCAGAGTCGAAGGAACCCAAGTGGAGCGGTAGGCATCATGCAGGTTATACCCAAGTTCGCGGCTGCTCCGCCGATCAGCATCAGGAATGTCCTGAGCGCCCAAGGTAATATCCACGCGGGTGTAAAGATGCTACGGCACATCGACCAGACTTACTTTAGGGATGACGGGCTTGATGCGATGAACAAGACGCTTATGACGTTCGCATCCTATAATGCCGGTCCAACTCGGATTGCACGATTGAGGAAAGCGGCAGAGCGGGAGGGACTGGACCCAAATCAGTGGTTCGGCAATGTCGAGCTGGTTGTGGCGAGGGAGGTGGGGCAGGAAACGGTTCAGTACGTGAGCAACATTTACAAGTATTATGTCGCGTACAAGCTGGTTCTCGAACGAACACGGGAAAAAGAAAGTGCCAATGCGGTCATCGCAAAATAAAGGCTTTGGAATGCATCGGCAGCGCATCCGCAAGCAACCCTGCGAAAATAAACAAAAGGACCTTTCGCGAAGGCTCTGGTGCAAACGCAAGCCGGCTTGGTGGACGGTGATAATGGACCGGAATGACTCCATCGAAATCGGCACAGGACCTGTTCAAGGGACGGCATTTCGACCGTGAGGTGATCGTGCTGTGCGTCCCCTGGTATCTCAGTTTCAAGTTGAGCTCACGCGACCTGGTTCAGATGATGAGCGAGCGCGGAATTACGCTGGCACACACGACAATTCTTCGCTGGGTGCAACGCTGTGTACCCGATTTTGAGAAGCGTTGGGGCCAGTATGCCAGGCCCCTGGGTGGATCCTGGCGCTGTGACGAAACCTTCCATGAGATGTAGTAGTCTGTTGGTAACAAGTCAAGATGTCCGGTTTAATTAACAAATGAAATGTCCGGTATTGCCAGCACCAGATTTTAGGGATACGCTTTGAAGACCTGAGCGGAGGACAGAGCGCTGCTGGGAAGCAACTCGAGCGCCGACTCAGGGCCGGGATTGCGGGAGCGAGCTGGTTCGTTCCCGATCCAGCAATCCTGGCCCAAAGCGATAAATCCCGGAGGTCTGGAGGCAGCGCCTCCAGTTCAAAAAGAACTCCTTCCGATTTGTTTTAAGCGGCAGCACGTCCGGTTGACGGTCTCGGAGTACCGCACCGTTTCGCCGCCTGCGGTGGCAGTTCACCGCTGGCATATTGTGCAATCACGTGCGGGCCGTAGCGGATCGACATGCGGCCGTCCAGATGCTCGTGTACAACAACAGTCTGTCCTGCCAGCGTGTCGCGCCAGCGCGTTTTGTCCAGTTGGAATACGCGGTTTTCCAACGTGATCGTGTTGTCGTTATGGACCGTGCGCTCATGTTGCGCGCTGAAGATCCAATCCAAATCTTTACGCCGAGCCCGCACAAAGGCACTCCCTTTCTGCGCCGCCGCAACCGTAAACTTGCTGTTGAACTCGGTGATGTAATAACTCTTGAGAAACTCATTGGCCTGGTCCAGGTCCGTGATGCCACGCACCCGCAGTTCCTGCGGTAGTCGGCCCTGCCACGTCCCAAAGCTCCGCTCCGAGCGGCCTCGTGCTTGCGGCGAATACGCCGGAATCATCTTGACTCCGAGTTCCTGCAGAGCCCGGCCTACCTGCGTCGGGCGGCTCATATCCACTGGTTCTCCCCGTTTCGCAGTGACAAAGAAATGCCCTGCGCGATCGCTATAGAGCGAGCAGAACATTCCTTTAGTCTCGATCACTTCGCGTAAAGCGGCCATCACAGTTCGCGTGCATTCAGCTTCCACCAATTGCGCGTAGTAGATCTCACTGGTCGCATCGTCCAAGATCACGATCAATTCGTAATAACGATCGTCGTTGAACCAGCGGTGCTCGCTGCCGTCAATGTGCAGCATCATACCGGGGAGCGACCGACGCGGTCTTCGCTTGCGGTGCGATCCCGGCTTCTTTCGCTTCCGCACCAGCCCCGCTGTTTGCAAAGCCGTCTTCACCCAACCGTAGCTCAGAGTAATGCCGTGCTTATCTCGCAGCTTCTCGTAGAAGTGTCGTACATTGAAGTCGAAGTATTGCTCCTGATAGAGCCCCAGAACTTTTTCCACCATCGCCATCGGCACGCGTTTCGGGCTCGGCTGTCGCTTCCGGTAGTCCCACAATCCCGAGTAGCCGTGCTCATTCAGCCGCTCGCGCCAGCGCCGCATCGTCCGGTCCGTCACTCCCATAACCTCGGCCGCTTCCCACCACTTCAGCTTGCCGGCTGCTGCCTTCAATATCACCTCTTGTGCCTTCATCATCCGCTCGATTTCTGCGGCCGAAATCTGCTGTTCGTCGGCTTCCACACCGCTCAGCTTTTCCCAGCCGCTCTTTCAAAGCGGACATTTCACTTGTTATTTGAGGCGGACAAATCACATGTTACTGACAATGAGATGTAGTAGTCTCAACTTGATCTGACATTTTCTGATAGACTGCGCAGAACGCGCAAGAAGGAGATGTCAGTGAACACGGATCAAAAGATCATTAAGAACAAAGTGGGTCTGCTGAACCTAGCCGACCTGCTGGGCAGTGTTTCCGAGGCCTGCAAAGTGATGGGCTACTGGCGCGATAGTTTCTATCGCTTCAAGGAACTGTATGAGAAAGGCGGTGCGCTGGCGCTGCAAGAGATCAGCCGGCGCAAGCCTTGCTTGAAGAATCGAATAGAAGCACATATTGAACAGGCTATTGTGGGGATGGCAACCGAACAGCCGGCCTATGGCCAAGTTCGTGTCGCCAATGAGTTAACCAAGCGCGGGCTCTTTGCTTCACCAACTGGCGTACGCAGCGTTTGGCTACGCCACGATCTGGAGACGTTCGCCAAACGACTCAAGGCATTGGAAGCGAAGCTGGCGCAAGAGCCCGGCCATGTATTGACGGAATCGCAAGTGCGGGCCATGGAAAAGGCCAAGCAGGAAAAGGAAGCGCATGGCGAGATCGAAACGGCACATCCTGGCTATCTGGGAGCGCAGGATACGTACTATGTCGGCACGATCAAGAGCATCGGCAGGATCTACCAGCAGACATTCATCGCTACCTACACCAAGGTTGCCTTTGCCAAGCTATACGACCGGAAAAACGCCCTGGTGGCCGCCGACATGTTGAACGATCGCGTTCTTCCATTCTTTGAAGAACAGGATGTTTCGTTGTTACGCATTCTGACCGATCGCGGAACCGAATACTGCGGCCAGCGCGAGCATCACGAGTATCAGCTCTATCTGGCCGTGGAAAACATCGATCACTCTCGTACTAAGACGAAGCATCCACAAACCAATGGTATTTGCGAACGTTTCCACAAAACCATCCAGGACGAGTTCTACAGCGTGGCGTTTCGCAAGAAGCTATATTCTTCGCTCGATCAGCTACAGACCGATTTGGATATTTGGCTGGAAGAATACAATGAGCATCGGCCGCACTCGGGCAAGTACTGCTTTGGGAAAACACCCATGCAAACCTTCTTGGACGCCCGGCACCTGGCGCACGAAAAAGAACTCGACCGTGTGCGGTAAACAGACATCGTTACAGCACCGACGCCGAGTGTATCGGTTAAGATAAGCGGTACCAAAACGGAAGACAGAGCACTGCGGAGACGCAACTCGAGCGCCGATTTTGGGGCCGGGATTCGGCGGAGATGATCACATCTCCGCCGCCCTAGAATCCTGGCGCAAAGCGAAAAATCTCGGGGGTATGGGGGCGACCCCATCTAAAAACGTGTTCTTCCAAACTCCTGCCTGGTGGCCAACTGCAAAGTCGATCCGGTAATCGGGATGCCTGATGCGTTCGATGGATTCGTCGTAAAGAGCCTCGACTTCTTCACACAGCGGAGTCAGGCGCGCCAGCTCATACCAAACCTCCCAGGGTGTACGACCGTCCAACGAACCGTGAATTCGATGCTCGTTGTAATGAGCCTGCCAATCGCACAACCGCTCCAAACAGATCTTCTGCACGTAAGTCCACTGTCGGATAGAACTCTTCTAAATCGGTGCGTTGCGACCGCTCTACTTTGCCGTTTAGGTGGGGTGAAGCGGGCTTTAAAGGGCGGAACTTGATGCCATATTCCATGAGCTTCTCCTGGAAAGCGTAGGCAAAGAATTCGCGGCCGCGATCCGTTTGTATTCGTTGGATCGGAAAAGGAAACTCCTCAATAACCTTCTCCAGGAACAGCAGCGAATTGGCCGCGCTACGACGCTTGTACAGGGCTAGCACCCGAATGCGGGTGCAGTCGTCAATTGCGGTGTATTGATAGAGACCCGGCGCGATCTTGCAGGTGTCCATTTGCACCCTCTCGCCGGGAATTTCTTTTGCGTACCGCTTGCGATGCTTGCGCGCCACTTTCCGCAGCAGGCGAGCCCGGGGTTCCAAGCTTCGGAAAACTTTCTCGATGGTAGGGCGAGATAGCTCTACATCGTAACTCCGCTTCAACTCGCTTTGAATTCGCCGAGATCCGAGGCCGCGCTGCCGGAGCTCAGTGATCCATGCTCGTTCCTGCGTGAATACCTTTTGGGTTGGCGAACGATGCGGTCGCCTACTTTTGCTCAGCAAGCCATCCAGGCCGCCCGTACGATATCGCTCAACCCATTTCCGCAGCGTCGGTTGAGAGATACCGCACTGCAAACAAACTTGTGTACAGCTTCTTCCCTGTTCGGCCAACTGAACCCATCGCAGTCGCTTTTCGATCTCCGTACCCATTCGGTACAGGGTAACTAGAAACGATGTCTATTGACCACACAGCTTCACGCGACCTGGTTCAGATGATGAGCGAGCGCGGAATTACGCTGGCACACACGACAATTCTTCGCTGGGTGCAACGCTATGTACCCGATTTTGAGAAGCGTTGGGGCCAGTATGCCAGGCCCCTGGGTGGATCCTGGCGCTGTGA
>CAVWRP010000025.1:0-81907 GCA_963757345.1 Terriglobia bacterium
GTAGACCACGTCGATCGCATCGACGAACTGGGTCGCAACCGGATGAGCGGCCTGCGAGAGAGGATAGAGCTTGACGCGCTTGCCGTAGGCGACGGCTTTGGCAACGTCAGCCTCGTTGCTGCTCTTAAGGATGGAGCGCAGAGTGGGGTTAGCCTTCGTAGTTGTACGGCTGCAGGGGGATGTAGCCGGAGGGAGGCTTGTCTTTGTAGTCCGGGGGCAGGATGAGGTACTTGCCACCTTTGCCCTTGTCCACGCCGGCTGGACCGACGTCTTCCAGAGCCGCCTGCCAGCAGTCGTCGATGGAGCCGGTGATGGAGCCTTCGTCGGCGGGTGGGACTCGAGCACGACCGGACCGACGTCCCTCGTGTTGAAGAAGGGCATCAGGTAGATCGAGTCAGGGTTCGGGGTCAGGGTCTGGTTTTTCCAGTCGAATAGTCTGGACCAATAGACGATCTTGTTGCTGCCCTCACCGGCATTAGCGTCGTGGACCATTGCCTGATACATGCGATCGAAGTTGACTGCTGGCATGCCCCAAATGACGGCTTCGACGGCGCGGCGCTCCACAGTGCGGTCGCGGACGTCGGGCTGACTAACTGACGCGTTCTGCGCGGGGGGCGCATCTGCCGGTTTCTGACAGGCGCTTGTGCCGATGAGCAATGTGCTCGCCACCGCGATAACGAGCGTACCCGTGGATGGTCTGCTCATAGATCTCCAATCTGATTTGCTCGCGCCCAGGTCTATTAGAGAAAGAACTGCGGACCCCCCGAACTGTTTTTTGAGCGTTTGTCAACGGTATTCTATTGCATTTAGAGCTTGATAGAAAGGCGGGGATTCAAAATATGATCCTCACCGGGTAGTAGCAGATGCGCCGTTTCACATGCCGTTCGCGCATTTCGAACACGCAAAAGCCGGAGCTATGTGTCGACGGCCTAGTTGCTCAAATTGAACTTTCCGTATATAACGCGCACTCGGAAACAGAGAGCCTGGCTAACGCTTCGCCGACCGCTTGCGCCAGACCCGGGACGGTCCACGCATTTCAACTGTCAGCGCTTGGTCGCCGAGGCAGCTTTTGAATCCACATTCAAGTCTCGGTTGCCGGACGGGGTCCAAGCCGATTCCGGGAACCCGCCGGCGCATACCCCTGTTTCCGGCAAAGGCATAGGTCGATTTCGGCGTTTGTCATACAGCCGGGCGGTTGAATGACAGAATCTGTCATATAACCGCTGAAAATCGTCGCACCAGGACGGGCCAGGATCAATCGCCGGGCATCCGGTGATGTCTCGACATTTTCCCGGAACGCGTTTTTCAATGACTTGGGTCGATGTCGATAACGTCCTGATCAGGCTCATCGGGCGCTGCTGGCATCGGTGCCGGGAGCACAATTTGGATGGCCAAACCGACTGCCGCAGAGGTCTCAAGCTCGCCCGTCGCACGACCGAGAATCGCCAAATTTATGCGCCTGGTTCAGGAGCGGAGCGAGGTTTTGGAGGTCCGGACTACCCTCGATTCGGTCCAGGTTGCGCTCGACTCGCTCCCAGAGTTTCTGGAGACGTTCCTGGAATGGACTCGACTGTAAGATGTCCTTCGTCAAGGAAGCCTGTTCGGCAACCTTGACAGGCAGTTCTTTGTCAAGGTTTGTAAGTGCTTGGATTTTCTGAGCCTTCTCGATCGCAGGCATGACAGTCCTCGCGCAGCGGTTTTCCCTGGAGCAGCGCATTAAGTACTTTCTGGCGAGTGACTTCCGGGAGTTTGTCGATAGCGCACTTGGTGACTTTGGGGCGTGCCATACCTTGACACTGTCAGGGTTTGTCAGACTATTGTCAAGGCAGTTATCACAGTTCTCAATGGTTGTCTACGCCACGAATCGAGCGTAATCCTCACTTCAAAAGCCCCATGAACGGTGTGACCGGTCTCGATTTTGACCGGTCACGCACCTAACCCATTGGGGCTCAGAGCGGTAGCTGGTAGTGTGAACCAGTCTGAGCGGCAAATCCCTTGTTACCTCTGTATCTCCCCTATAGCCCCCTATATATACACACATGTCTTACAAGGAGGAAGACTGTTCACACCGTACACACGGCGCCTAACTCCGTAAAGGTTGGGGAGTTAGGGTGTGAACGGTCCGTGAACGGTCCGTGAACGGTCTCCGTGAACGGTTTGATAGATCGTACACAAACGAGCGCATGCTGTCCGAAGATGGGAAAAGAGCCTGCATACAGCTCACTAGTGAGTTAATGGTTGAAGACGGGACCGTTGGGAAAAAGGGAAACTTACCATGACATACAAATTGGGCCAACCGAAACCGGAATACCCTGGACAGAGCACTCGGACCGCAGACGGGTCTAGCTGATTGTCAACACCGGCGGCCATCGGCACCGCACCATCGAGGAGCGCTGCGCTGCAAGAGCGCCACGTCGAGCGAATGGCACTCAGCAGCCTCGGCGATCGAGGATTCCCGGGTCTTCGTAGGTCGCAGCGAGTCTCTGCTCGTTGACGATGTCGAGAGCGCGGAGCACGGTGTCATCTGGCAGGTTGATCTCTCCTGTCATGTTCCTGACCTGCTTTCCGGCCCCCCAGAGAACCTGAGGCTTGTTGATCTCTCCGGGCTCTACCTGCTTGCCCGGGATTCATCGAGATCACAAGCGCCCACGCACCTCGACCGACGCGCAGGGTATCGCCGACTTCGTCACCGCGACGGTACGAAAGTATGAGGAGGCACGGTGATGGCCGACAGAAAACATTTCATCAACACCCGAAAATCGAGATTCCGGGAGTTCCTGCGCGGTGCTGGATGGACGGACCGCAGTTACCACAACGACACTTGCGGACGCATGGAACTGCCGCTCACAGATGAACCGGACCGCGACTTCGTTGTGGTGTGGCTCGAGCACCAGGATCCCACGCAGCGCGAGGATCAGGACGCCAAGCGCTATGTCGTGCAGGTTGGCATCACAGATACCGACTTATAGTCGAGCCAAGGGAGTTGGGTCAATAAGGTAGATATCAACAGTCGTCGGTCGCCGCGGCTGTGGAAAAGCTCTCCCTGGCTGTTCCGATCTAATTCCGCCGCTTGATAGCAGCGGAGCGTGGGGAATACCTCTAGGGGAGCAGGCGTCTCGCTGCTACGAGTAATGCCGACTAACACTCGATGATTTCGTAAAGACTCTCGAGCAGTGGGATGTGCTTCGCTTAGACGAATTCTCAGAAGCTGTCGCTGGACACCAGCACGACCGCTATAAGTCCTTTGGAAATGCGAAGCCGGCTTGCCGAAGCGATCACGGAGCAAAACAATATGAAATCAAAAGAGAATGACGATCGAGATCAGGCCTATGCAGCCTGGGTGGGATTCGATTGGGGGGACCAAGAGCACGTCTGGGCTCTGCAATGGACCGACACGGGAGAGCGGGAGCGAGGGCGGCTGGAACAAACGCCAGAAGCACTGGACCTTTGGATCGGTCAATTGATGGGCCGGTTGAATGGCCGCCGAATAGGAGTGGCGATAGAGCAAAAGCATGGCGCTGTTGTCTGGATGCTTCTGAAATACGAGTGCGTAGAGATCTATCCGGTCCATCCGCAAGCCGCCGGACAATTTCGTCAGGCTTTGTATCCGTCCGGAAGCAAGAGTGATCCTGCTGATGGGGAGTTGCTGCTCGACTTGTTGGTACACCATCGAGACCGCCTTCGTCCTTTGCAGCAAGACGACGAAGCAACTCGTCGCCTGCTGCTGTTAGTCGAACAACGTCGACACTGGGTGGAGGAGAAGAAGGCTCATGGCAATCGACTCTCCGCCCGGCTGAAGGTCTACTTTCCACAAGTACTGACCTGGTTTGACGATATCGGAGCCGCACCGGTTCTGGATCTGCTGGCCAAGTGGCCCAGACTGGAGCAATTGCAAAAGGCGAAACGCAAGACACTGGAGGTGTTCCTACTCAAACATCGGCGCACTGCGGAAGAGGCGGCGGCTTGGGCAGAAAAGGTGAGTGCAGCGGTTCCGGCTGTACAAGACTCGGTGCTGCTGGATTGTTATGTTCTGGAAGTAACCGCGCTGGTCGCATTGTTGAAACAGATGCAATCGAGCGTTAAAGAGTTCGACTCGGCCATCGCTGAAACCAGCCGTCGGCATCCTTGTTGGGAGATAGCTCAATCGTTACCCGGGGCCGGACCGGTGATGGCACCTCGGCTATTGGCCGCGATGGGAAGCGGTAAGCGTTATCAGAACGCTCATGAAATGCAATGCGCTTCCGGCATTGCGCCAGTGACTGTCGCCAGTGGCCGCACCCGCATCATTCAATTTCGAAGAGCCTGCCCTAAGTTTCTCCGACAGACGTTTCACGAGTGGGCACAGCATTCGATGAAGAGCTGCCGCTGGGCCCGGGTCTATTACGACCAACTCCGCGCAAATGGCAAGCGCCACCATGTCGCGCTCCGAGCTTTAGCGTTCAAGTGGCAACGTATTCTATTCCGGTGCTGGAACGACGGAGTTACGTACGACGAAGCGAAATACGTCGCCGGTCTCAAGAAGAGGAGCTCTCCGCTTGGTAGGTGGCTTCCCGAATGAAGATGTGTACAAGATGTGGAAGCCTTGATTCCTCTGTGAAAAAAAGTGGTCCCAAGTGGCTTGACTTTCGAACTCAGAAGTCTTCACTGAAGGCAACTGGAACGTGCGCACAACCGACAGCGAGGAGGAAGTACAGCGCGTAGTCGAGGGAGCACGGCAGTGGTTTGTCCGTGGTGGTGAGGATGCGCTCCACCAGTGGATCGAAGCCAACAAGGAGCTTTAGCCATGGCATATTTGCTGCTCATCAAAGGACCAAACAACTGGGCAGGACGGGGACCGATGCAGTCCCTGCATGCCACTGAAGGCGAAGCCGAGCAAGCCGCTGCGCGGGTACGTCGAACAGAACTGGGATACCTCCATCGGTACAGATCGCCCGGGCCTGGACGAGGACATCGTTCAAGCGTACTTCGACGACGGCAACGAGAGTTACGAGATTGTCGAAGTGCCGGACGCAAAGTGGACCACGCTGTACCGTGCTTGGTTCGAGACGCGCAACTTCACCTTCGAGGCTTACGGGACAAGCGAGAGGCACGTGCGCGAGCTGCTGGCGGCCGCATGGGCGAAGCACGCCAAGCAGTCCGGTGCCGACCCGGAGTCTCCCGCGTGCGCATCGGCGGTTGAGACGCTCTGGGGCCGCTATCGTCTCGCGCAGCGGAAGACTATCAGCCGCGCCGGCTGGCCGTCCGCCTGTCCTGGGGCCATGTCCGCGGTGCGGCGCGACCGTCAGCAAGACACAGGCACGCTACGGCCACGAGCGTGAGGGTGCCGAGCCGTGCATGCCAGGAGAAGGCAGAGGCGCAACAGAATAAGCAAGCTGACGCTTGCCGAACGTCTGGCCGAGGCGCGTCAAAAGGCGCAGGACATGGATCTTCATCGCTTTCAGGATTGCGGCAGGCTATGCCGCTGGACAAAAGGCAATTTCGGAGTGCGTGCACCTTGCGAACATTGTGGCGGATAGAGCGCATCTGTAGTCAAAAGTAATTAAATTAATTACTTGCGTAACTCTACCTAGTAGTGCTAAATCTATGGAGTGTTGTTGGGGACCTCCCGTGGTCCTCGGCTCCGCTGTCTAGGCCGAAGGCTTGGTAACACGCAATGACTGTAGTTTCACCTCATCCGCCACAAACCCCGACCCGCTCCCGAGGCGTCCAGATATCCGACTGGAAGTTGATTGAACGCAACACGTTGATTGGTGTGTTCAACGCCCACTTGCCATCCGGCATGATTATCGTCGGCTGCATGGTCCATCGCAATCCAGGCGGCGACCCCTGGATAGCGCTGCCTGGTGCGGCGCAGATCGAGCGGGATGGCACGCCCAAGCGCTCAGGCGACGGCAAGGTGTTGTATAAAACAACATTCAAATTTGAGTCCAACGAGATCTACAAGAAATTCCAGGCGCCGATCCTCGAGGAGCTGCGACAACTAGGCCACATCTGAGAGGTCAGACGTGGGAATGGTCATAGGCTCCGACTTAACTGCTCTCGAACTCCGGGAGCTGGAGCGGCGCTGGATCACGCGTATCTATGCAGAAGCTGCAGGCCTGCGGCATGTGGATCATTTCACCGCAAAAGAGTTGCTTGGATCTACACGCACGAGCGGCGACCTGACCGCATTGGCGATTCCCTACTATCTGCCGGAGTCAAAGTATCCCGTCACGTGGCGCATACGTCGCGAGAATCCGGATATCGACGAACGAACAGGCAAGCCGAAGGGGAGTACCTCGCGGCTGGCGGCGACCGCAATCACATCTACTTTCCCGTGGGCACAACGGTTGCCGAATGCGGGGACACACAACAAACCGTGGTCATCACTGAGGGGGAATTGAAAACCATCGCCATGCGGAGACTGGCGATTGAAGGCACGCGCACGCCGCGGTTCCTGGTGATCGGACTGAGCGGTATCTGGAATTACATCGCGACAGTCGGCACGGTGGAAAACGAAAACGGAGTAAGGGTTCCCGTCAAAGGCTTCTCGCCGGAGTAAAATCGACTGATGAACTTCGTTCGCGCCATCGAGACCTTCAGCAATCCATCTATTCCTATTCCGGAGGTCGCACACGAGATCGTTGACATGGACACTCCGGACAAAAACTGGCGCGGTCAGGCTCGGACCGCAGAATCGCATCTCACCAAACTCGTAAAGGAGTTAGCCACCTATGACTCTCGAACAATTGGACACACTGGAAAACCTCATCGATGAAGCATTAAACATACTCAAAAATGCCCAACGCCATCAGGTCGTTTCGTGGATTCGCGAACGATACCCCCATGTTTTGGAGGAGCACAGCCAGGAATTAATTGACGAAGGCCTCACCGCACGTGTACGGAGGCGTCGCAAGCAGCGTGCTCCGCTCAAAGAGGATAAGGCTAGTCGCAATCTCTGTTTTAGTTTTGGTCTGCCTGCCATGCAACTCGATAGCGAGATCTCGATTCCAAGAGATTTTGACAACTTGCTCTATGGTGAGAGTGATTGGAAGGAGGCTGATGACGCTACGCTCGAAGAGATTGATGCGCACATTCTGCTGCTTGAGGCGCAGGCTCGCGCCAACTTTGCCAAGGCTGACAACTGGCGAAAGGTGCGGCAAGCGGCGGCTCGGTATGCGCACGGCGATCTGACCCTCACATTACGTAAGTTGCGGCTTAGAGCACGTGGTGAAGAATGAGACTTCTACTAGAATGTTTCACGGCCAAGCGTGCTACACAGTAACGTCACTTAAGTAGTTGGCCGCGTGAGACTTACCAGTACCGAACCGGACCTCGATCTCATCCGTTCGCTCCTCGAACGATGCGAGGATGATGTCATGGCCGGACAGCGTTACCAGGACCCGAAGATACGAATGCGTAAGGATGTTGAGCGTCCCTTCTACTGGATTCGCCCCTATGTTCCCGTCATCACGGAGAATGGCCTAGTGCGGAGACAGAAGTTCATCCAACTCGGCTACCTGGATGAGATGACCATGCGCGAAGCGAAACAAGCCAAGGAACGCTTCATGACGACCATCAATGACAACAGGGTCATGGTCCAATCGCAGGTCCCGTTTAAGAGCGTGCTCGACCGCTACGTCGAAGTCCGCCTGCCGCAAATCCCGTCCACAGCGGACAGTTATTTGAGCAAGATTGAGAAGCACATCCGGCCAGCATTCGAGTTCACCGAGACAGGCAAGAAGAAACGCCTTTTGCAGATGTGCGACATCGACAAGCCGATGGTCGAGGCGTGGCTGAATGCGAAAGCAGCGGTAGGGTACTCCCACAATACCCTGCTCGACCTTCGAAAAGTTCTTTCCGCCATCTTCGCGCAAGCGGCCGAGTGGAAACTCTGGCAAGGCGAGAATCCCTGTTGGCGCCTCAAAGGGAAGATTGGCGGTAAGGCCAAGGTCTTCCCAAAGAAGTTACCGAAAACAGATAGCCTGCAACGATTTCTCGGTGCGCTCGAAGATACCTGCATCATCCCTACAGAAGGCGCGAGGCTGCTTGTTGTGACGTCCATTGCCATAGGCACGAGAGTAAGCGAGGTTTTAGCGCTTCAGCCGGGAGATATCGACGCCGATGCCGAGACCATCACGATTCAGCGTGGATGGGCGCGGGGTCGCATCGGTCCCACCAAAACCCCTGAGTCAGAGCGGACCCGGCAGGCGCCCGACGTCACAGCCGAACTACTCGCATACGCGAAGAAGCACGGCATCGGCTTGAAGGACTTCATCTTCGGCCGCAAGGACCGCGAAGGCATGCCGCCTGACGATCGCGACCTCCAGCAACATGTCTTCCGGCCTGCAGCCGAACGCGCTGGCATCTACGCTCCTGGCTTCGGTCTCCGGCGCTTCCGCGGTCTCAATATCACTTGGCGTCTCCAGGCTGGCGCACACCCCTTAGAAGCGCAAAAATCGGCCAGGCCATACCAAGCTCTCGACGACCTGGATCTACGTCGAAAACGAGGAAGACCGGGAGCGCGAACAGGTGCGCAAAATCCTCGCACGTCTGTACGGGAAACCGGAGGGAGGAATCCAGTGAAAACCTTTGCGAATGAGCACCCAGTAAGCACCGGAATTTTGAGCCTTCCCGCCAAGTTATTGAAAGAATGGAGCCGTTGACCAGGATTGAACTGGTGACCTCGTCCTTACCAAGGACGCGCTCTACCAACTGAGCTACAACGGCGTTCCGAGACTGGATGGTGGACAGGGAAGGATTCGAACCTTCGTACCTCGCAAGGAGGGACAGATTTACAGTCTGTTGGCTTTAACCACTCACCCACCTGTCCAGGACTCCACTATCATAGCCGAGTCATCAATCAAAGAATTTCAAACAGAAGCTCGATTTTGTGCCGAACCCGCGGGCTTCATAATGGTCTTATGCACGATGTCCTGACCATAGCGGATCGTTCGTTCAATTCCCGTCTGTTCGTCGGCACGGGCAAATATCGCAGCAAACAGTTGATGGCTCGCTGCCACACCGCGTCCGGCACAGAAATGGTGACTCTGGCGGTCCGGCGAGTCAATCTGACGGATAAGTCAAAGGAGTCAGAACTCGATTTCATCGACCGCTCAAAGATCCACATTCTTCCGAACACCGCTGCCTGCTACACGGCTGATGAAGCGGTTCGGACAGCTCGCCTTGCGCAGGAAGTCGGTCTCTCAAATTGGATCAAGCTCGAGGTCATAGGGGACCAGAAGACGTTGTTCCCCGACAACGAGGGCTTACTCGAGGCCACACGGATCCTGGTAATGGAAGGCTTCGTTGTCTTACCCTACACGACCGACGATCTGGTCAACGCCCGAAAGCTCATTGATGCGGGGGCGAAAGCGGTGATGCCATTAGCCGCGCCGATCGGCTCAGGCTTGGGGATTCAGAACCTGACGAATCTGAAGATCCTCCGCGAAGCGATTACCGAGGTGCCGCTGATCGTGGATGCCGGCGTAGGAACGGCCTCGGACGCGGCAATTGCGATGGAACTTGGATACGACGGAGTTTTACTAAACACCGCTATCGCCGAAGCGGAAGATTCCGAGCGTATGGCGAACGCAATGAAGCTTGCCGTCGAAGCAGGTCGCGCCGCATTTCTCGCAGGCCGAATGCCGCGCCGTGAATACGCGGTCGCAAGCAGTCCGCTCGTCGGAACAATCGCTTAGGTTCTTTTGTTACCTGCGCAGCCTTTGGTCGCCAGAATGTCCACCTTCTCGATTTGGGGAGGGGTTGCGAACAATTCCTGGGCTCTTCCAAACAGAGCCTTCGCGACCTCACCCTGAAGGTGTGCCGTTCTACCCTGCTCATCTGAAAATGTGTCAAAAATCCCGAACTTGGAAGGCCCAATTTTCAACGCAAACCAAGTGTTCGTCCCTGTCTCGCGCATGACGAGCGGACGAGCCGATTTGAGGAGCTCTTCCACATCCTTCTCTTTTCCCGGCTTGGCGTCTAGTATCACCAGCAGTCCTACTTGATCCATCGGTTCTCCTTTGACTAATTGTTGTTTTGCGGTTTCCCTGAGGTCGAGCGAGTTGCGGATCACGGAATCGGCAACTCGCATTGTGTTCCTCAGAAGGCTGCTATTCCATTGAAGCCTGACTTCGCCGGAAAGTCGCCCGCCGCACCGAGACTCTTCAGTGTTCCATCCTGCTGAACAGCAAAAATGCCTATCGTCCCGGCACCTGAGTTCAGCGTGTAAATGAACCCGCCATCGTCGCTCACCGTAATATCGAGGTTCGTGCTGCCCTCCGGATTGGCACCGACCACAGTTGCCCCGAGAGGAGTCAGAGCGCCGTTAGGAGCAATTGCGAACCCCGAAATGTTTGCCGAGCCGGCGTTCGACACGTAGACGCGCTTTCCGTCCGGAGTGATGACGTTCCAGCAATTCGCCGCTCCAAATGTTGGCACACTCTGGCTGATCGCGGAAAGATTGCCGCTGGCGAGAACTGCATAAGAGGAGGTTGCTGATCCATTCAAGACACCAGCCGGCCCTGTTTCCGAAACGATCAAGTTTCCCTCTGGTGCGAAATTCGCAGAAAACGCCCCGGGCGCGGGGCTGGGGGTTTCGACAATGGGCGCGAGCGTGCCATTTGCCGTGATACGGAAAATGTCGATGAGGTTTGCCAGGCGCTCAGTAACAGCCAGAAATTGACCATCTGGGCTGATCGTCACAGAAGCGCCACCTGTTGCGTTGGCGGAGAGAAACACGGTCGAATCGGGAATCTGTTTTAGTTGACCTCCCTGATTCAATCGGAAGCCCACAACGCTTCCGCTGCCGCCGGAGTTAAGTACATACACAAGGTTTCTCCACTGTGCAACGGCTACCGGCTGGCTTCCACCCGACGGCTCCCGATCAACCAGAAACAACCGCGGGCCGATAACTCGAAAAACGGAAACGCTTCCACTCCCTGCATTTGCGGCAAATAAGAATGAATGATCGCGGCTCAAGGTCAGAGAACCCTGCGATTCAAGCGGATCTGTTAATCCTCCGCTGCCCCACCCTCCGGTTTCGTAGCGGCCAGCAGCATTGAGCTTTCCGTCCGTTGCCCGTTGAAAGGCGAGAACCTCATTTTTAGTGGCGGCGTTTGACATTGCAAAGACCGCACCTCCGCGTGTTGCGGGCCAATTCTCGTTTTGTGCCTGACCCGCTAGCAGGAGCGGCGATGCCATTACTGCAACAGCCGTAAATGGCAGGAAACTGCGTCGTAATGCTTTCATGCGATGATCCTCTTCGAAGCAAAGTTGCGCGAGCGTCAGCTTTTTTCGATCTGCTCCGACGCGCAACGATACATTCGCCGGCCCGTTCGTTTAAGTCACGCGCGACTGCAACTTCATAGTGAAAAAGAGGTGTAATCCTGCAGACCCTGAGAACCAAACTGGTGCAGCTTCGAGTCCCGGGCGACGTGTCCGGGATTTTGATTTGATCCCACGGTGATAGTCTGCTCTTCGGATGAAATACATTCTGGCGTTGGATCAGGGGACGACCAGCTCAAGAGCGGTTCTGCTGGGGCAAGACGGCCGAGTGCGTGGCATGGCGCAGGCGCCGTTCGAACAAATTTATCCGCGGCCGGGTTGGGTGGAACACAACCCAAGCGAGATCTGGTCCACACAGTTCGGGGTCGCGATGGATGCGCTGGCACAAGCCGATGCCCCGGCCACTTCGCTCGCCGCCATCGGCATCACCAACCAGCGCGAGACGGCGATCGTTTGGGACCGCAAGACAGGCGAACCCATATCGAACGCGATCGTTTGGCAGGACAGGCGGACTTCCGCCTTTTGCGACAGCCTGCGCGCACAAGGACATGAACCATTGATTCACCGCAAGACGGGTCTATTAGCGGATGCCTATTTCTCGGGTAGCAAGATCCGCTGGATGCTCGACAACATTCCCGGCTTGCGGGAACGTACGAAGCGCGGCGATGTGGCCTTCGGAACCGTAGATAGCTGGTTGATCTACAAGCTGACTGGAGGCGTGCGCCACATTACGGATGTGACGAACGCCTCGCGCACCATGCTCTTCAATATCCACACGCTCGAATGGGACGACGAGCTTCTAGCGCTGCTCGAAATACCGCGGGCGATGCTGCCCGAAGTGGTCTCATCGAGTGGTATTTGCGCCAAAGCGGCCGGTGTGCTGGCCGGAACGCCAATCGCAGGAATCGCGGGTGATCAGCACGCTTCGCTCTTCGGCCAGATGTGCACCGAACCGGGAATGGTGAAATGCACCTACGGCACCGGTAGCTTCATGCTGCAGAACACGGGTGCGAAGGCAGTGGAATCACAAAACAAGCTGCTGACGACTCTAGCCTGGGGCATCAAGGATCAGACGAGCTACGCGCTCGAAGGGAGCGTTTTCATCGCGGGAGCGGTGGTGCAATGGCTGCGTGATGAACTGCAATTGATCCGCAACTCTTCTGAAATCGAAGCCCTGGCAGCAAGCGTTCCCGACAGCGGCGGCGTGTACTTTGTTCCCGCGTTTGCAGGACTTGGGGCGCCCCACTGGGACCAGTATGCGCGAGGGGCGATCCTTGGACTCACTCGCGGCTCGAATCGAAGCCACATCGCAAGGGCTACGCTCGAGGGCATCGCCTTTCAGGTGGCCGATATCCTGACGGCAATGGGAAGCGATTCAGGCGTTCCAGTGAGCGAGGTACGAGTGGATGGAGGAGCAGCTCGCAACAATGTCTTGATGCAAATCCAGGCGGACCTGCTAGGCGTCACCGTAACACGACCGTCGAACACTGAGACGACAGTCCTCGGCGCCTCATACCTGGCGGGTTTGGCAGTGGGCTTCTGGCAGGATCAGGAGGAAATTAAGCAGCAGTGGACTGCCGAACGGCAATTCGTTCCGCAGATTGACTCTCACGAACGGCAAAAACGAGTCGTCCGATGGCGAGAGGCGCTCGAGCGAGCCAAGGGATGGCATGCAGATTAGCGGCATGCCGGCGATTCCGAACCGAGAAGAACTGCTAAAACAAGCGGCGGCGGCCGCCACGTGGGACTACATCGTGGTGGGCGGCGGCGCGACTGGGCTCGGGACCGCCGTCGAAGCTGCTTCGCGCGGATATCGAACACTGCTTCTGGAAAGTGAGGATTTTGCGAAAGCGACCTCGAGCAGGAGCACCAAGCTGGTTCATGGCGGCGTACGTTACCTGCGGCAGGGGAATGTGAAGCTGGTTCTCGAAGCCTTGCACGAACGCGGCCGCATGTTGAGGAATGCGCCTCACCTGGCGCACCGTCAATCGTTCGTCGTGCCGGCTTATTCCTTTCTCGATTTCCCGGTTTACGGCACAGGTCTTACTCTCTACGATCTGCTCTCGGGCAAAGAACGCCTTGGGCGATCGCGTATTCTGACACGGGAGGAGGCGCTCGCAGCACTGCCAGGAATACGCGGTAACGGACTGCACGGCGGAATCCTCTACTACGACGGCCAGTTCGACGATGCCCGCTTTGCGGTCGCGCTATTGCGAACTTTTCTGCAGCTTGGGGGCGTGGCGCTGAACTACGTTCCAGTGCACGGCCTGCAGAAGCGTGCGGGCAACGTGTGTGGCATAGCTGCTGAGGATCGCGAAAGTGGAAATCGATTCGAAGCTGCGGCGAGAGTAGTGATCAATGCTACCGGCATCTTTTCAGACAGCCTCCGGAAGATGGATGAACCGGAGGCAAAACCAATCTTGACCGTCAGCCAGGGAACGCATTTCGTTCTGCCCAAACGATTCTTGCCCGGTGATTCAGCGCTGATGATTCCCCAGACCTCGGACGGGCGAGTACTTTTTGCAATTCCATGGCACGATCGCGTGGTCGTGGGGACGACGGATACCCCGGTGCCTCAAGCCGATTCGGAGCCGCGGGCGCTGGTGGAAGAGAGGCGGTTTCTGGCAACAAACATCGAGCGCTTTCTTGGAAAGAAGGCAGAGAGCGAAGATGTGCTGAGCATGTGGTCGGGGCAAAGACCCCTCGTGAAGCAGCCGGATAGATCGAGCACCGCGGCGACCTCTAGGGATCACACAATCCTTATTTCGCGGTCCCGGCTC
This sequence comes from Terriglobia bacterium, assembly GCA_963757345.1. Classification (GTDB taxonomy): domain Bacteria; phylum Acidobacteriota; class Terriglobia; order Bryobacterales; family Bryobacteraceae; genus Bog-105. Next base: position 14,049 of record CAVWRP010000025.1, read on the forward strand.
GTTACAATCACAGGCGGGAAATGGACAACCTACAGGCGAATGGCGCAGGACGTGATTGACAGAACGATCGGGATGGCGGAATTACCTCTCAGGACGTCCGTGACATCCGAGCTGCGGCTTCATGGCTGGACTCCGGCAACTGCGGGGACTGGAGAATGGCGTGATGTTTATGGCGCTGACCTGCCGAGGGTTGAAGAACTCGCAAAGAGCAATGCCGAACTCGGCGAGCTTCTTCATTCGTGCTTGCCGTTCCGAAAAGCCGAAGTCGTTTGGGCGGCAAAATTTGAAATGGCGCGAACGGTAGAAGATGTTCTAGCGCGTAGGACTCGGGCACTGTTTCTCGACGCACGCGCTAGCTTAGAAGCTGCGGCTGAAACCGCTCGTCTTCTTGCTGGAGCACTCGGGCGCGATGAACAATGGCAGCAACAGCAGGTCAAAGCATTCAAAAGCGTGGCACAAAATTACATCTGGACAGGTGAATAGCGAATGAGCGGAGCGGTGGCTGGGGAATTTGTAGGGACGATGATTCTGATTCTGCTTGGAAATGGGGTGGTCGGCGGAATCTTGTTGAAGGATACAAAGGCCGAGAACGCAGGCTGGCTTTCGATCACGATTGGATGGGCGCTGGCAGTATTTGCCGGAGTAGCGGTCAGCATTTCGATGGGAGACACCGACGCCCACTTAAATCCGGCTTTCACACTCGCTTCGGTGATCATGACGGGTCATGCCGAGCGCCTGTGGACCTATATACCGGCACAGATTCTCGGAGCAATTTGCGGAGCCATGCTGGTCTGGCTGCTTTATCTACCTCACTGGCCGATCACGCAGGATCCGGCAAAGAAATTGGCCTGTTTTTCGACCGGTCCGGCAATTCGAAGTTTCGGAGCGAACTTTATAAGCGAAGTTATCGGAACGTTTGTTCTGGTTTTGGTGGCTTCCGCCTTACTCTCGAAACGTCTCGCGCCGGGCGGAGTAGCGCCTGGACTGGGACCGCTGCTCATAGGCGGCGTGGTCTGGAGCGTCGGGATTTCGCTCGGCGCCACAACAGGATATGCGATTAATCCGGCGCGAGATCTTGGCCCCCGACTCGCTCACGCGTTCCTGCCGATTCCGGGTAAGGGCTCGTCGGACTGGAGCTACGCAAGCGTGCCGATACTCGGGCCATTGTGCGGCGCGATTATCGCCGCGTTGTTCATCCGGTTTACGGGCATATAGCGGTAGCGGCTCACCAGACCGCCAGTTCGCCTCGACATCCGTCACTCGCCCGAAGGGGAGAACGCTAATACGTTTCGGAAACGGAAACGCCTCCGATAAACTTAAGGGATTCGACAGTCTGCTGAGCTTCGTACCGCGTTTTACGCACTCGTAAGTCTACTGACAGGCGCATCTCTGACGATGGCGATTCTGGATTTGCGGAGACTGGACCGGCAACCGATAGAACTTGTGGTTCCCAGGTTCGGCCACGAAGACAGCGCCGTCAGAAGGATTGCTTCACCGCTGTCCACTAACTCGAAGCCTCCGGACCAGAAGGCTGAGGAACCCGCCAGTCCCTCAACTTCCAGCAATGTCGCTTCCGTCGTTTCACCGAAATTGGTAAAGCGTATCGACCCTCAATATACGCAGTCTGCTTTATCTCACAAAATCGAAGGGAGGGTTGGATTGAGCTTCTTCGTTACACCGGCCGGCAATGTTCGCAAGATACGGGTAATTCGGAGACTGGATACGGGTCTGGACCAGGAGGCAATCAAAGCTTTATCTCATTGGCACTACTCGCCAGCGCTCGTAAACGGACGTCCAATCGAGGTTCGAATCACAGAAGAGATTGAATTTCATCTTCCTTAGTCTTCTCCGTAAACGGATTCAATTAACACTTACTGGCGCGGTTGCAGGCCGTGTCAAATTCTCATAATTTCGTTCTCGAACTGGAGCCGCTTTTGCGGAGTCCAGGGCTTCTCTCCACGTTGGGTTCTGCGGATCGAGATCGATGGCACGCTGGATGAGTTGTACGGCGCGCCGCTGCTCGGCCGAGTTACGTGAATTCATATCCGCAAGCATCCGACCCACGTCGCTGAGCAGAGCTGGATCATCAGATGCTCCCAATTCATGATGAATCCTGGTAGCGAGTTCCGGACGATGGATGATGTAGTCGAGGACAAACCTTTGTGACGGATGAACCATCGTCATCTCGGCCGATACATAAACCTCTGCAATAAGGTGGGTATACCAGCCGGCATGTGAGGAGTCCATCCCTTGTGCCTCACGGACGAGACTGAGCGCTCGTTCAGGATCTTCCTGCGAAAAGAACCTGGCGGCGTTGAACAGCACGCTGGGTGAGTTTGGAGCGGAGGCCACTGCCTTCTCCCAAGCGGCCTGAAGAATTTGAATGGTTCCGGCCGATTGCATCGCAATGACCGAGTGCGGGAATTGAGCAATTTCCAATGCCTGCGAGTTTGGATAATGCTGCACGAACCAGAGAAGCTGGGACGTGAAGCCATTCGTCTCCAGATGCTGGCGAAAGTAAAACAAGAGCTTAGTTCTAGTCGCCGGATCGTCCGGATCAGCTTTCAGGTCTAACTGAAGCGAGGCCAATTCTTCAGAAGTTACCTCTGCGCTGTGATTCCAATGCTGGGCCGTTGCCTCGTCGATTTTGCCCGTTTCCTGCGGGCTTGAGTCGGAGCGTGCCGCAGCGGACAAATAAACGGCTGGCAAGAAAAGAGCAAAATCGATGCCGCCACAAGGCGCCGTTTTTGCAACCTCTCTGGAGCTATGAACAAACGCTCGATCCGTCTCCCGATATGCGAACTCCCAATAACCGCGCTGGTTCCGGCCAAGACCCTTCCGCCGAATGCCGCAACATCCTCGGAAAACTCAATCAAGATCTGTGCGTAGCTCTCAGGCGTAAATGTCGGCAGCGTAAGCTCGTCACATGCTTCTTCTGCCAACATCGCCAACCGGCGCTGGAGGAACCAAACGGCAGGATTGAACCAGAACAGGCAAACTGCGAGTGCGGCAAGTATGGAACTGGTTGTATCTCTGCGACGGACATGCATCATTTCATGGGTAAGGGCAGCGCGCAACTTCGAATCGCTCCACGAACGCCATGAAACTGGTAGCACGATCCATAGTTCGTCCAGATCGAGGGCCAGCAACTCGAACGTGACTGGAACACCGAGCTCGTCTGATTCAGCGATTCGCGGCCGTAAGGTTGCGCCGCTCGCCAGCCAGATTTCATGCGCCAAATGGTGAAAACTGCTTTCACTGATGGAAGCACTTCGCCTGGCGAGTCCCCCAAGTCTCTGGTTGGCCGAGGTTAACCGGGTCAGAAGAATCACCGCAACCGCACAATACAGGAGGAAAGTGGCCGATGGATTCTCCCGATTTGTCAGACGCGATGCTGCGGGCTCGATTACCTGCGATTCATTCTTGACGCTCTTACCACTCTGGCCGATTGTAAGAACGATCCGCTGAGCGCGACTCAATCCACCGGAAGCACGCGGGAGCGGCGGGGTCACGAGGATCAAAACCGGCAAAAGAAAAACAGCACAGAGTAACCATCGCCAGAGGGCAAAGCGAAGTTCGGCAGTTTCGACTGAAGCAGCCGTTCTGCGACCCAGCACAGCATCGCTAATCCTAACAAGCGGAAGGTTACGCCCCAGACAAGGGTCATAAAAGTCCAGCCGAGCGTCATGTGAACCCTATCCTTCTCCTGTCAGCCTTTTTCACCCGAGCAGTTCGCTCGCGCGTGAGATGTTCCGTAATCCTCCGTAATTCGTCAGGATCCACCAACTCGTCATCCACCATTCCAGAAAGAAGCGACTCGAGGGACCCGTGGCAGAACCGGTCGAGGATCTGCTTAACCGCACGGCCGGCTACACTACGGGGAGGTTCGCTGCCCCGGTACAGAAACGTCCGTCCTTCGACTTCATGTTTCACAAACCCTTTTTGTTCGAGACGCATCAGAACGGTTCGAACCGTGGAGTCCTTCAAGCTCCTCTTCGGAGCCAGAAAGTTCCCCACGCCAGCCGCTGAGACGCCCGAGTAGCTCCATACAATATCCATTACTTCCTGCTCGAGCTCAGATAATCGGGGTGTGAGAGGCATCTTAGACTACAGTCTGTAACACTACAACTTGTAGCGCTAAATATGCGCCCCCGTCAAGAGCCTTTTGTGTCGGTATTATGCAGTGCCGGTTACCAGCCGACGCACGTTCGGCAGGGCAACCACGGATTTATTGCGGTTTCGGCGATGATGCTCGATTCCATCGCCTGCGAAGCAGGGCAGCAGCGCTCGATGTTTCTTGAGGATTATCTACGAGGAAGTCCAGTTGCTTGGCCGCATTGTCGTCACCATGCAGGACGGAAGCGCATGCCTGGTAACTGCTATCCGCACCTGTCACGACCAGTTTCCAAAATGGCGGCAGGACCAGGAGGGATGACAAAGCAATCACGGCGATTGTCATTTGCAAATGGGACCGCCAGGCGGGCTGCCAGCGCGACACGGCGATAGTGATAAGCGAGAAGAGTGATGCCCAGTAGATCATTGCTACGGTTTGATAGCGGCTCTCGCCCGCTTGCGCGATCCCATATTGGAGCCGTCCGCAGGCAATCAAACAGGCGGTCGCAAGCATGAAGCTACATTCAGCGATGCAGAACCATTCGAAATTCGAAACCCGCTTTGGGAAGCGCACGGCCACAACAATCCATGCCGCGAAACTGACAAGAGAGATGCTCGCAATGAACGGAAAATGCCAGCTTGTGTCGAGAAGAGCCAATACGTAGCGAAGGATCGCGACGGGTTGCAGGAGTGCGTTTAGCGGGGACGGATGGTCCGGAGGCGTGCGATATCCCCAGAAATAGAACAGAATGCTCGCCGCCGATAGTGCGGCAAGCGCGAAAAAGGCGCCGCGGCTGATGCGCTTCACACCGGCAAGAGCCATAGCAATTGGGCCAATGAGGAGACCGCTGGCCAGACAGGTTCCGGCCAGCATCGGCGCTAAACCGGCTCCGAGCAGCGCCGGGCAGCGCCATCGCGCCTGAATCTGATCAACGAACGCCACACTGAGGAGCGCCATAGTGCCGATTGCAAACGCCAGCATGAACGAGACCTGGAAGGCCCACGTCAAGTTCTGCGCCTGGTAGGGATGAAACAGACAAAAAGCAAAAACTCCCTCCAGGATTCGTTTAAGGGGCTTCGGGAAATCCGAGAAACGTTCGATAGCGTAACAGATTGCAGCCAAATGCAGAATCTGAACCAGATAGATCTCTGTCAGCAAAGAAAAATTTTTCCCGCCAAAGGCCGACCAATCGAACCAGATAAGTAGACGGCTCATAGCAATTCGGTGCTCGCTGTGTTGACTCCATAGCCAATGAAAGGACCACGGTTTAGCTCCTCCCGCTATATCGGCCATAACGCTCCACCCATCTGCCCAAGGGCACGGCATGTAAGTCCGAATGGTAAGCGCGACTGACAGAACCGCTGCGCAAAGCGCAAGCAGGAGCATTACGCTAGAAAGCATAGATTCCACGCGGTCCGTTAATATCTTTCCGTTTGCGGTAGACAATTCAGTGGACTCCGGCTTCCCGATCAAGCCCAACGCCGGAACCGAGCAATTCGGGTACCTAGGCCGACCTGATAGCCTTCATTTTCGTTCTGAGCAATAAAAAAGGCTCCTCGCCAGAACGAGGAGCCCCTTTCTAACACGATTGATATGTGGCTAGGCGCCTGCCGCAGAGGCCTTTAGAGGACGTCGCTCGCGAAGTTCTCTAAGCTCATTTTCGGCGCGGTGCCAGTCTTCTTCGGGGGAGCCGTCCGGGCAACCGCGCTCCTCCCAGCATCGATAGGCGTGGGCTGCTACTTCTTCGTAGCTGAGTTGTAAAGGTATATCTGTCGTTGCGAGGCTCGCAGACGTGTCCATTCCCGGCGTCATCGAGCCGGAAGGGCCAGATGCGATGTTTGCGGCTGGCGAAGCATTTGTTATTGCGGGGCTTAGGTGGGTGCTACCCGCACCCGCTCCGGCGCCCATCCGCACGCCGGATGTATCCGCACCGCGTCCACCAACCGATAGGTTGGCATTGGCGGCGATAGTGTCTTCTACGCTGAGGCCGGGGCGCGGTTTCACCGCCGATTCCCGTTCTTGAACCTCCATGACGCCCGCTCTCGAAGGGTTGTTCGAAGAGGCGGTGGTCTTTTCACGGATTTCGTTTAGTTTAGGGTCGATCATACACTCGCTCCTTTCAAATGGACGAATGTGCGATTCGATCGTACACAAAAAGAATTGCTACCGAGCAACAATCTTGTTACTCGGCTTTTTCGGCGCCCGTTTTCAGCTTTTCACGCTGCTCTTTCAGGATTGCTTTGCGGCTCAATTTGATTTTGTTGCCCTCAAGTGCAAGAACCTTTACGAGAATCTGATCGCCTTCCTTCAGCTCATCACGAACATTCTTGATGCGGCTTTCCGAAATTTCGCTGATATGAAGCAGGCCGTCGGTACCGGGGAAGATCTCGACGAAAGCTCCGAAATCGGCAATACGCACTACTTTGCCGAGATAAGTCTTTCCGACTTCGGCCACCGCAGCGATGTCAGCCACCATCTGGAGCGCGCGATTTGCGGCCGTTCCGCTCGAGGCAAAAATGTTAACTGTTCCGTCATCGGAAACATCAATCTTGACGCCGGTCTGATCAATAATACCTTTGATTATCTTTCCGCCGGGACCGATAAGCTCCCGGATCTTATCGGTGGGAATCTTCGTGGTGTAAATGCGAGGGGCATACTGGGAAAGCTGCGTGCGCGGTGTGTCGATAGTGGCAAGCATCTTGTCGAGGATTTCGAGCCGCCCTTTGCGTGCCTGATCCAGTGCCTCTGCCATGACCTTGGTCGTCACGTTGGTGACCTTAATGTCCATCTGCAGAGCGGTAATTCCGTCGCGTGTGCCGGCGACTTTGAAGTCCATGTCACCGTAATGATCCTCGGCCCCCGCTATGTCCGTCAGAATCGCGTAATCATTCCCTTCTATAACGAGCCCCATGGCGATTCCGGCGACAGGCTTGGGAAGGGGAACACCCGCATCCATCAGGGACAGAGTTCCGCCACAAACGCTCGCCATCGAGCTGGAACCGTTCGATTCGAGAATGTCGCTGACCACTCGAAGAGTGTACGGGAAGACCTTTTCGTCGGGAATTATGGGAGAAAGCGCGCGCTCGGCGAGCGCCCCGTGGCCTATTTCGCGCCGGCCCGGTCCGCGCATGAATCCAACCTCGCCAACGCTGAAAGGCGGGAAATTGTAATGCAGCATGAAGCGCTTGGATGTCTCGCTGAGATCGAATAGCTCAATGCGCTGCTCGTCATCCTTGGTGCCGAGCGTAGTGGTCACCAACGCCTGCGTCTCGCCTCGCGTGAAAATCGCCGAACCGTGCGTGCGCGGAAGGACGCTCACTTCGCAAGTGATGGGCCGAATCTGGTCAAACGCGCGACCGTCAGGCCGCCGTCTGTCCTTAAGCATTTCATCGCGAAAAATGCGCTCCTTCAAATAATCGAAGGTCTTGCCGGCTTCTACGTGCTCGGCCTCTTCCGTAAACAGCGCCAGGGCCTTTTGTTTCGCCTGATCAACGCGGCTGTAACTCTCGATCTTGGGGTATTTCTGCGTGTTCAACGCATCGCTGAGATCAACCCGGACGGAGTCTGAGATTTTGCGCAGAATGTCGTGATTGACAGGTACCGCCGTAAACTCACGTTTCTTCTTACCGGCCGCCCGAGCGAGTTCGCGAATGGCGGCGCAAATTTTCTTGCAGCAGTCTTGGCCGAATTCGAGGGCGCCGACGACCTGAGCCTCGGTGGCCTCGTTGGCGGCGGCTTCAACCATCACAATGCCCTCTTCGGTGCTGGCAACTATGATGCTGAGTTTGGAATCCTTGGTCTGTTCGTAAGAGGCGTTCGCCTTATACTCGCCATTAACCATGCCGACTCGGACGCCGCCCAGGATATGAGCAAACGGAATGTCGGAAATAGCAAGTGCAGCGCCCGCACCGACGATCGCGAGAACACCCGGATCGTACTCTGGATCAGCCGAAAGCACGAGCGCGATGATTTGCGTCTCGTGGCTATATCCCTCAGGAAACAGTGGACGGATCGGCCTGTCAATGAGGCGGCTTGTGAGGATTTCCTTCTCCGAGGGTCTTCCCTCCCGTTTGATGAAGCCCCCTGGAAACTTGCCCGCGGCGTACATATACTCGCGGTAATCCACAGTGAGCGGAAAAAAACTGACGCCGGGCTTCGGCTTCTCAGCGGATGTAGCCGTGACTAAAACCACGGAATCCCCTGAGCGGACCACCACAGACCCACCGGCCTGCTTGGCAATCTTACCGGTCTCAAGCGAGACCTTTGACCCATTGAGGTCAATTTCAACTGTATGCGACATGTGTCATTCCCGATGCGTGATCCGCATCTATCATTTCTTTTGCACGCCTCGATCTGACCAGATCGCTGCATGCGGATCGACTTTCGGGATTAAGTGAGGACTTAGAGTGAGAAGCGAAGGAAAACCACTCATCGGAGTGGCGTTACGCGTGTTGCTCGCCGATCCAAAAGGCCGGCCCGCGTCTGCTTGAGAATTGTAGATCTAACGACGGATTCCAAGACTCTGAATCAGAGTCTTGTAGCGCTCCGGACTGCGATCCTTCAAATAGTTGAGCAGCTTGCGACGACGAGCCACCATCGTCAGCAAACCGCGCCGGGAGTGATGGTCCTTCTGATGCGTCTTAAAATGCTCCGTCAGCATTAAAATTCGCTGACTCAGAAGCGCGACCTGAACCTCTGGCGAACCCGAATCCGATTTATGAACCCGGTACTTACCAATTACCTGCGACTTCTCCTCTACCGCCAGGGCCATGCTAGAAAACAATACTCCTCGTCTTTACCTTAATCTCGATTTATTTCTTTACAAGCGTAACACACCTCTTTCCAATGAAATAGGTGAGTCACAATAAATCGCTTTTCAACAGCTTGGGCGGCTAAGGGTCGTTGTCGGCCCCCAGTGATGCGCCGACCCCCGGCTTATCGAGATAGGGTATTCCATTCTTCATCCAGTCCGGGTCAGCACCACCCTTGAGATAGTAATCGAAAAACTGACGGAGCCGAATCGAGTAGTCCTTCTGGTCAGCGCGACGCCGCAGGTTATGAGGTTCGCCGTTGTAGGTGAACATGTAGACTTCTTTGTTCAGCCTGCGGAGAGCCAGAAAGTATTCAATTCCCTGATACCAGGGCACGGCATCGTCGGCGTCGTTGTGAATCATAAGCAACGGAGTGTTTACCCGATCCGCCGCAAAAATGGGCGAGTTTTCGATGTAGCGCAGCGGAAAGTCCCACACCGTGCCGCCAATCCGGCTTTGCGTGCGCTCGTATTGAAACTGGCGGGGCGTGCCGGGACCCCAACGGATACCGTCGTAAGCGCTGATCATGTCCGCGACAGGGGCTCCGGCCGCCGCTGCCCGAAACCGATTGGTTCGCGTGATCATGTATGCGATCTGATAGCCGCCCCAACTGTGACCCTGGATACCGATCGACTTCTCGTCGACAAAGCCCTGGTTGACCACGGCTTGTACTGCCGGTAATACGCAATCGAGCGCACTCTGCCCCGGAAATCCTACGCGGTACGCGATGTCCGGTTCGAGCACGAGGTATCCGTTACTCGTATAAACGCTCGGGTTGATCGTGTTGTACGGCCGTGGCTCGATAAAGTTGTAAACGTTTTGGGTAAGCCGCTCGTAGATATAAACGAGTAACGGGTATTTCTTCTTTGGATCGAAATTTTCGGGTTTGTAAAGCGTAGCCTGGAGCGGTATGCCGTCCACATTGTTGAAGCGCACGAGTTCAGCGGTACCCCAAAGCAATCCGGCCATTTGAGGATTGGCGTCTGTCACCTTTTTGAAGTTCGCGAAAGTAGCATCGGTGACGAGAAGGTCCGGGTACTCGTTGAAAGTAGAAGTGGCTGTTACGTAGACATCGTCATTGCGCGCTTTGATCGGTGGGGCAAAGTTCTTCGCCTCGAGAACGAGTTGCTTAGGGGGCATCGACGAACCGAAAGTTGTCGTGAAGAAACCGGCAACATGTGTGAAATCGTTCTCGGCGCGTAACAGGAGCGGCTTGGCCGGGTCGATCCACCGGGAGGCTGGATCATCGGTCTCAAAGCGAACGATACGGAACTGGAGCCTTTGTTTCCGGCCCTCGCCGCGAGTGACGTTCACGGCAGAAGAGCCGTCGGGACTGAATTGCCAGATATCGTAGCGATCGTAGAGAAGGACAGAGCGCCCGTCGGCAGTCCAGCCAGCTAAGCGGTAGGAGGCGGCGATACCGGGTGTGTCGTTCTGCTCGTTTGCGAAAGAGACGCTCAGTTTTGAAGTCAGATTGATGGCTTGGGTGTCCGCGGTCGAGATGACAATCCAATCCTTACCGTTGAAGTAGATTGCGTATTTCGAAGTAGGCGACCAGGAGATGTGATTCACGTGCCGACGGGCCACCAGCTTTCGGTTACCTGTGCGCGTGTCGACTAAGTAGGAATCAGCATAGTCGGCATCGTATTCTTCCATGCGGCGGTAAGCACGATCATCTTCCCCGATCGCGTAAGTTCCGTCGTCGCTTGGGGCGACTTCCGCGAGCGACGGAGTTCCTATCTGTAAGAATTTACGGTTCGTCAGATCATAGACGCCCCGATAGGAACGGAAACGCTCGGTAACGGCCCGGATCTTCTGCATCGGCTGGATGTAATCGTCCTTCCAGGACCATAAATCGAATGAAACGCGTTCGTCCTCTGGAATGGCCGGGTCGATCGGCTTGAAAGGACGCTCGGGCGCGGTACCAAAGAAGATGCGATTGCCTCCATTGGCGACCGTCAGGGTGGCTCTGTCTGAAAGGATCCAATTCGAAGGAAAACCGGGCGTCCGGTCTGACACGAGCTCAACGGCCGCGGGCGAGCGGCGATCCCAGCTATAGAGCGTATAGTCATCACGTTTGCCCGCACCCTCTCCGCAATTACTAAGGAAGGCGAGCCTCGTCTGATCCAGATCCCACGCCAGTTTATTGAAAGTCCCCGTTCCGGAGAGCAGGGGGGACGGATTCGCATCGCTACCCGGCGCAACGTGGTAGACCCCGTTCTCCTTGCCATCGTGCGCATTCACAGCGTAGACAAGTACTTTCGCATCTCTTGCCAACGAGTACTCGGAGACGTCGGGAAACCGCCTCTCGGTTCCTTCGTTCAGACTGCGTAGCACCAGATCACCAGTCTCGATTTTCCGGGGTCCGGCTGGAGGAGTTGACGCTCCCGTGGTATCGCTCGTATTCTCGGGAATCTGCAAATAGGCCAGAAAGTCGCTCGAACCCGTGGGTAGTTGAAAATCTTTGACGCTGGGGGCTCGAAACTTGGCGCCCAATGCCAGGTTGATTGCTACGACGTCTCCCTTTGGGTTGCGGCGAGGTTGAAGATTCGCTCTGGGGACGATCTGGTTTCTGGTGAGGCGGCGAGGAGCACTCTCGGTATTCTGACGGGCGGCGGCAGAACGCGCACGTTTTGCCGCCTCGATTGCCTCATGACTGGCGAAGGTTGAAGCCAGTAGAAATCGGCCGTCGGATGTAAATTTGAGTGCTATGCCGGGCGGGCTCGGAGGGGGCTCTTCCGTTTGCGGATTGGAGTAATTAGGGGGAGGCGGAGGCGGAAGCTCGCCCGCAGGCTCGCGTATTTCTTTGCCGCTCTGCAAATCGCGAAGCACGATCTCACCATCACCCTGCTGCGGAAAGAGAGCATAAGCGAGGAAGCGCCCGTCGTCAGAAAGCGTTTGATTCTGGATGTGCCGCCAGGAATCGTAATCATCGGGTGCCAACGGCCGCTTTTCAGCGACGATCGGCCCGATGAGAAAGAAAGCTAGGGCAAGACGTTGTAACATCAGCGAACGCGGTCTTCGAACCTGATACTCGAGTCCGGGCGAGCCGCGGAGACGAGATTTCGAACGTCCTCGAGTTCCCTCTTGAGTCGAGCGTTTCGGCGGGCGAGGGTGATGACATAAATCATTACGATAAGCCAGGCGGCTAGAAAGCCGAAGAACATGTAAGTAAAGTTGCGGGCGTCCATAAGTCCAATCAGGCGTTAGCAAAGCGGCGAAGAGAATCAATTTCGCGAGCAGTCGCTTCTTGACGCGTTCGAATCAGTATAAGCGCGGCTGCCACGATCAGCAGGGCAAAAAAATTGAAGTACAACATACGTTCCATCGAGGGGTCGATGTTACCGCCGCCCGTTCGAATACTGAGCACCGGAGCAGGGTGCTGCGTACGAAACCACTCGATCGATTTCCAGACGATGGCAATATCGACACAGCCAAAAATGCATAGGGCTGAGGAAAGCCTGGCGCGCTGAGTAGGCTCATCAACAGCACGGCGCATCATCAGGTAACCGGCGAAGATCAGAATGCATACCAGAAACGATGTGAGCCTGGCGTCCCAAGTCCACCAGATTCCCCAAATGATCCGCGCCCAAATGCTACCCGTCACGATGGTTATCAGCATGAACACAAGCGACACTTCTACCGTCGAAGCAGCCAGTGAGTCATAGCGGAAATTTCCCGTCGATAAATACAGAACGCTCAAAGCGAGCGCAACAAAGCAGCCGAGCATGCCCGTGATGGCGGCCGGTATATGAAAAAAGATGATCCGATATATTGGCCCTTGCAGGGCATCATCCGGAAGGACCAATAAGATGCGATACAAGTCATAGGAGATGAGCAGGGCTGCTGCCACCGCAAGTGCAATGACGATCTTTTCACGCATTGATTCCTCTATTTTCACCTAATTCATCGGGCTAATTCACCAGAATGACATCGGCGAGCAGCAACGCCAGCGCGGTAAACACAATATCGAATACCAACAGAACGCGCCACCAGATGAGCTTTTCCACTGCGACCGGGCCGCTCCCAAACAGGGCGTTCGTGAGTTCGATAGCCGCAATGAGCAAGGGAATCAAAAGCGGATAGATGATCACCGGGAGCATGAGCTCGCGCAGCCGCAGGTTGACCGTCAGGGCGCCGAAGACAGCGCCCAGCGTGGCCACTCCCCAGGTTGCAAGAACAAACACTGCGACGAGCTGGCCCGAATGGATCCACCAACGGATATCGTAAAAGACGCCGAAAACGAACATGGAGATAAGCTCGACCAGGAGCAAAGTGGCAAAACTGGCCATTGCCTTTCCGATCAGGAGGCTGGCGGCGGACAGGTTGGATGAGAGCAACGCATCCAGGCATTCATTCGGCAATTCGCGGGCAAATCCGCGATTGAAGACCAATGCTCCGGCAAACGCGAACACAATCCAAACCAGGCCACCCGCGCTTTGCCGAGTTTCTTCACCTGTAACGTCGAAAGCGAAGCTGAGCAGCAGGAGAATGGCGACCGCAAAAGCTCCAGCCGCGTTCACAGACTCTTTGGTCCGAAACTCGACTGCCAAATCCTTTCCAGCGATCAGCAATGCCTGCCGTAGACTTTTCAAGCAGCGCCGAGCCCAGTGTGCAATCGGTAAAGATAGCTCGGATCGTCGAGCATCTCCTGGGTTCGCTCTCCCGAAAAGCCCAGTCGCCCATTTTCAATAAGCGCCACGTGAGAGGCAATCGCCAGTGCTTCCCGCAGTTGATGCGTGGAGAGTATGATTGTCGCGCCTTTTTCCTTCGCATCGAGTAAGAGTTCGCTCAGCATGGCAATTGCCCGATCGTCGAGTGAGGTGAAAGGCTCATCGAGCAAGAGAAGCTGAGGCGAATGAAGAAACGTTCGAGCGAGCGCCAGCCGCTGGCGCATCCCGCGGGAAAACTGGCGGACCGGCATACTGGCAACCCGATCCAAACCGACACGATTCAACCAGGCGGTAGAGATGCCGTCAGGATTTGCGATTCCGGCAACTCGCGCATAAAACCGAAGATTTTCGGCCGCTGAAAGATCCTCATATACGCCAATACCGTGTCCAAGAAATCCAATCTGCCGCCTTGCTTCCTGGCTGCGAGGGACTGCACCAAACAGCCGAATGTCACCCTTCTGGAAAGGCGACAGTCCCGCGAGGATGCGCAATAAAGTGGTCTTCCCTGCTCCGTTTCTGCCGAGAAGCGCGCAACAAGTGCCCTCGCCAATGCGAAGCGTGCAATCGCGAAGGGCCGCATAGTCGCCGTAGAATTTCCAGACATGATCCAGTCGGACTTCCCGGCTGACGCCCGGCATTGGCTGGCTCGAGTTCACTTGCCCAAAGGCGGCCGCACCGGTGAAGTCCGGAAGAGAACAAGCAGACCTGCTCCCAGAGTGGCGAAGGCGAAAGCGACAAGCCAGCCGAGGTGATGATAAATCTGTGGTGGACCCTGTGTGACCTCAGGAGATTCAGAATCGTCGGCGACAGCTTCGCTGCCAGGCTGCCGCAAGGTCCCGGTGCCGGTGATCTCGGTAGAAAAGTTATTGGCCGCCGTAACGGTGTAAATAGTTGCCTGAGTTTTCGGCTCGACGCCAACCTTTTCGATGTCTCCTCCGGCGAGCGTTACTCCCGAAGGCACAACCAGGCGCAGAGGGCCCGAGGCCATTCCCTTGACACCGACTACACGGCCCCGAAAGGTGAACGGCGAGCCGGCAGGAAGCGCGTAATTCACTTCGAATTCCGTCTGGCCCGGCTTGATCGGGAAATTCACCTGCATGACGTCCGCTTCCTTGGTCTTCTCGGCAGCGCGTGGCAGCGGCATGCCCTGCGGACCTTGTACCTGGACTCGGGATTGTCCGTTGGCTGCGGGCGGCAGAAAGAAACGAAGGCCGCCCTGTGCGTCGTTGTTGTAGGTGGTCTTCGAATCGTTCTGCACGATTACGGTCTCAGTAACAGAGATCTGGCTGGTCGAGGGTTCGATAACCATCATCCTCTGGGTAATGCGCGCCACGGCCGAAGAATTGGTCGCGTCATAGACGTCCACTTCGACGTTCGAAGTCGGGATGTTAGGAGTCATCAGCTTGTTGTAGGTGACGCCCTCGAATGTTGCCTGTAAGAGCTGCGGACCACCACCCGGCTGATCGCTCTGGAAGAGGAAATGGCCCGCGCCATCGGTGGTAGCCGTACCGATAGTCTGCATGCCGGTCTGGCCGGGTTTCACCAGCGTCATCGCGACGCCTGAGACGGGCTTCCCGGTGCTGCGATTGACCACAGTGCCGTCGATTGCCGCGAAGGCCACTCCGCAAGACAGGACAAGGGAGATTGTTAACCTCATGCCATGGCCTTCCCGCACTCGCCGCAAAACTTCAGCGACTGCGCAAACTTCGCCCCGCAGTGAGGACAAACATTGCGCGCAGGTCCAGGTTTCCGGATTGTCGGAACTTTCGCAGGTCGAACGCCGGCCCCTCCCAGACGATGGACTGTGTCTTCAATCTCGGCCAACACCCCGGCCAATTCTTTCTGAAGAGCCTGCTTGTTCTGCTGATAGTCGCCGTCAGACAACTTGCCGAGGCGGTATTCGAACTGCAAGTCTCGTAGATTGCCGTAAATCGCCTGCTTGCGATCCTCTAAGTGCTGAATCGGAGAGACCGGAATCGGCTCTGGAATGTCTTTGTCGCGAACGCTGAGAATGAAATAGAATGCCGCGAGGACGATCGCTACGGCAGCCGCAATAATCATCGCCCCGCATCCCGGCGCGGCTCTCCATCGCTCTCTTCGAGTTCACTGTCGATCTGAGCGCGGAAGCGTTCAATCAGCTTTTCGTCAACCTCGCTTAGTGGTGCAGGTTCTTTGCGATGGCGGCGTACGAAGGCCGAGTACACGAAGAATCCGATCACCAGAACGAGCCCCGGCATGACCCAGGTCACGATTGGCCCAAGTCCCGCAGCCGGCGGCGAGGCGAGCGCCACGATTCCCTCTGCTCGGACAATCGAATTCACAATGTCGCCATCGCTCATGCCCTTAGCTTTCATGTTGTAGATGCGGTGACGCAACGGATCCGCCGAACTGCAGCGGATCATCGGGCAGTCTCCGACCGTGTTGCGGCAACCCCCGCAACGGCAGGCGAGCTTTGCTCCCACCCGGATGACATCAGGACTGAGAAAAGATGCGTCCTGGGCGAGCGCGGCTGCCAGCACAGCAAAAAATGCCAGGAGAAGCTTAGGACTGAACCGTTGCGGGCGCAGACGCAAACCCCACCACTTCTGTGCGTGCATAATGCAGACGCACCTTTCCCGGAATCAGACAAATAATCGTTCCAGCCAATACGACGAAATATCCGATCCAGATCCATGAGACCAGGGGGAAAACGTAAAGCTGAAAGATTACTTTGGTGTTGTCGGGCGAAATGCCGGAAAAATTGACGTAGAGATCCTCATTCAGCCTCCGCCGGATGCCGACCAGAGATGCTTGCTCCTGGCTCGACTTGTACAGGCGGATTTCGGGCTCGAGCTGGTCGATCACGGTGCCGTCCCTCGAGACGTTCAAAATGGCGTGGCTGAATTCATAATTCGGAAGATCGCCGTTGTTAACGCTCAGCAGCTTGAGATCGTAATGGCCGAAACGGAGGCTTTGATTGAGTCCCAGGCTCTTTGTCTCGTGAAGATCAAAAGCTCGGCCCGTGAAGCCGATGAACATGATGACGATGCCCATGTGCACCAGGTAGCCACCATACCGCCGGGTGTTGCGCCACGTTAACTCGAAGGCTGCGCGTGGAAGTGGCAAATGCTCCTTCATTCGAATTGCGCGCGAACCTTTCCAGAACTCGCTCGCCACCGTAGCGGTCACAAACGCACAGAGACCGAAGGAAATGAGCGGCGCCGGCTGGCGAATGCCCGCCACCAGAAGCACCGCTATAACTGCAACACCGACCACCGAAGGGATGAGAAAAGCCTTGCGTAAACTGTTCAACGAACTCTTTCGCCAGGCAATTAGCGGCCCGACCCCCGTGAGTAGAAGCAGAAACAATGCAATTGGAACATTCACCCGGTTGTAATAAGGAGCATCGATGGTCTCCTTCTCGCCTGTTACGGCCTCCATAACCACTGGGAAGAGCGTGCCCCACAACACCGCAAAGCAACTGGCGAGCAGAATCAGGTTGTTAAACAGGAAGCTTGACTCGCGCGAGACAACGCTCTCAAGCTTCACTTCACTTCTCAGATATGGCAAATTGCGGATGATCGCGAAGGCCGTCAGCGCCGTTCCGGCGATCACAAAAGTCGTGAAATATGGTTTGACGGGAGATTGCGCAAAGGCGTGCACCGAGGCCACAAGTCCGGTGCGCGTCAGCGTGGTTCCAAGAATACTGAGCAGGAACGTGGCCGACACAAGCACCATATTCCAGACCTTCATCATGCCCTTCTTTTCCTGCATCATCACCGAATGGAGGAAAGCTGTTGCGGTGATCCAGGGCATCAATGAGGCGTTCTCAACCGGATCCCAAACCCAATAGCCGCCCCATCCGAGGACTGTGTAGGCCCAATACATGCCTAGCGAAACACCCGTGCTCTGAAATAACCAGGTAACGATTGCCCAGCGGCGCGTCGTATGGATCCAGCCTTCGCCCGGTTGTCTGGTGATCAGCGAAGCCATTGCGAAAGCAAAAGGCACTGTAAAGCCGACATAGCCGAGATACAGCATCGGTGGATGAATGGCCATGGTCCACCACTGCAGGAGCGGGCTCAAACCATTGCCGTCGGGCGCCTGAATGACTCCGCGGCCCGCCATCAAAACCTGGAACGGGCTGGCGACAAACGAGATCATTCCCACAAAAAACGCGAGCGTGGTCATCAGAATTGCAACCACGATCGGCATCATGTCTCGAAACTTTCGACGATTCGTATAGACGACGACGGCTGAATAAGACGACAGAATCCAGCTCCAGAACAGGAGCGAACCTTCCTGGCCGCCCCACCACGCGGTGAACTTGTAAATGCCGGACATGGCGCGGTTACTATGCGCCACTACATAAGCCATCCGGTAATCGCCTTTGAGCAGCGATGTCACCAAAATGGCTGCGGCAATCGTCAGCAGGACCCAGATCGAATAGACTGCGCGTTCGGCGCTGACTACTAGAAAAGGCCGACGCCCGTACTTACCTGCCACTGCCGCGATGACCGCGAACACAGTAAGACAAAATGCAATCAGAATTGAAAGTGCGCCTATGTTTTCCATGCCGGTCGGAACCTACTCCGTTGGTTAGCCAATGCGGGAAGCGGGCGCGGGTTCATGCGAAATGTTCCGCTGATTCGGTTTCGCCTCATATTTAGAAGCACATTTGGCTTGGATCTTACTCGCCTGAAACACGCCATCCGATCCCAAACGCCCATCTGCAAGAGCTTGGGCATTGTCCTTGAAAGTATCAGGGAGCGGATCGGAACCCGAGTAAACTACATTCAAGGTCTTGCCGCCCTGATGCAAAACAAAGGAAACGACCGCGCCGTTCCGGACAATAGATCCCGGTTGCACGTCACCGCCTACTCGCAAACGTTCGTGTTTCTGGGCACTTCCCATTTGCTCGAGCTCGGGGATTGTTTTGTAGTAGGCCTTCGTCTCCTTGACTCCGCCGACCGCCAGCCAGACCAGTGATCCCACTATGGCTGCAATCAAAAACCCGAACTTCAGGTACGTCTTCATAGGTGTGGGCTAAGCCTTAAGTATAGCCCCCACTACGAAACCTGATTCAACAACGGTGCTCCCTTGACAAGACAGCTACGAACCTTTAAATTTAACCTAGCAGCTATTTAACTATTAGGTTATATATCCAGTACGTTAGCCCATGACGACTGATCATCTCAGCGCCACATTTTCGGCCCTGGCCGACCCAACCCGACGAGCAATTCTGGCGCGCTTGGCTTCAGGCGAGACTTCGGTAACAGACCTGGCAGCACCCTTCGAGATCAGCATGCCCGCGATTTCGAAGCATCTGAAGGTACTCGAGCACGCGGGCCTGATCGCGCGCGGCCGCGAGGCGCAGTGGCGTCCTTGCCGGCTCGAAGCTTCCCCCCTGCGCGAGGTGTCCGACTGGGTCGAACATTATCGACAGTTCTGGGAGGCGCGTCTCGATCGCCTTGAGAGCTACCTGCGCGAAGTGAAGGCCTTAGAGGGCAAAAGCCCCCGCAAATCGAGAAAAAGCTCGCCGACCCAGCTCTAGATCTATTGAGTAAGTGAGGCTAACAGAGCCCCTACGCGGCGTCCCAAACAAAGCTACACTACAAATTCGGAACATTGTTTGGCTTCAGAACCCAAAACCTGGCCTTTGCAAAGCTTTCGGCACGCAGCCGAAATCCGTCGTATCGCGCAGCTGGCTGATCAAGGGCCGCTATCCCTCGCTCAACGGTGGTTCGCCCGTGAACGGTCCTGGATAAATGCCATGCACCTTCAGGTCTGCCGGATACCCGCAGCAACTTTCTTTGAGCGGGAGCGTGCTGAATGGTTCAAAGGGCAGCTGGCGGAATTTGGCTGGGCCGTCCGGCTGGACCGTGCAGGCAACGTGATCGCGACGCTAAACGGGCTGGAATCGAATCCCGCAATCGTGGTATCTGCACATCTCGACACTGTCTTTGCTCCGAATCGCGCTGAAGAAGTCTACCTAAGCCCCGATGGTCGTTTCGTCGGACCAGGGGTTTCAGACAACGGATCCGGGCTATCAACTCTTTTGGCCATCGGCCGCCTCCTCGCCGAAACGAAAGAGCTTGGTGACCTGGCTTCAAAGATTCTCTTGGTCGCCAATACCGGGGAAGAAGGCGAAGGAAATCTCAGCGGGATGCGTTACCTGTGCGACCACACGCTGCAAGGCAGAGACTTGACCGCATTTGTGGTTTTGGATGGCCCGTCTGTTGAACATGTGACGGCCCAGGCACTGGCAAGCAGACGCTTCGAAATCACACTAACAGGCTCTGGCGGCCACAGCTGGAACGACTACGGGACGCCGAATCCGGTGCACGCGATGGGCGAGCTCATCAGCCATTTCATACAAGCGGCCGAGGCGCGCCTCGCCGGAGAGCGACGGGTTCGTTGCTCTTACAATTTCAGCATTCTCGAAGGGGGCACCAGCATCAACTCGATTCCTTCGACTGCCCGCACAAAGCTCGATCTGAGATCAGAAGATGCTGCTATTCTTGACGACCTTGCCACTTTGCTGACGACTTCGGTCGAGCGCAGCCTGGAACGGGAAAATCGCGCCTCGCGCGGATCTCGCCTCTCAGCCAAAATCAAAGAGGTGGGCTCGAGGCCGGGCGGCAAACTTTCCGATGACTCGCCCCTGCTGAAGACCATCCAGGCCGTGGATAGCTATCTCGAGATTCGGTCTCGCACGCACTGCGCCTCGACAGACGCGAATGTGCCGTTGTCGCTCGGATTACCAGCAATTTCGATCGGTGTGGGGGGCCATGGGGGCGGGGCTCACACGCCTCGTGAGTGGTACCAGCCCGATGGACGCGAATTGGGATTGCGCCGAATTTTGCTGCTTCTTGCTGCGTTGACCTCCAAAGACCACCCGTCGCACGCCGCTCGCGACTGATGGGAACGCCGCGGCGCTGGCAGGCGGATCTATCACTCGCTCTGGTGGCTCTGGTTTGGGGTGCGACCTTCGTGGTAGTCAAACGGGCGCTTGGTGAGATCTCCACGGTATACTTTCTCGCGCTTCGCTTCGGGTTGGCCAGCCTCTGCATGCTTGTTATATTCATGCCGGCCTTTTTGCGGGCCGAGCGAGCGGAATTCCGCAAAGGTCTGCAAGGCGGAGCTCTGGCCGGCATTCTGCTCTGGCTCGGCTACCTGCTTCAGACCTTTGGATTGAAATTTACAACCGCCGGGAAATCGGGTTTTCTCACGGGGCTTTACATCGTGCTCGTTCCACCTCTGGGGGGGGTTGTTTACGGGAAATGGCCGCAACTTCGTGAGCTCGCCGCAATCGTGATTGCCGGAACCGGCATGGTCGTGATGACATTCCCTTCGTTAAGAGGGGCGATCGCCGTAAACCTGGGAGATCTGCTTACAATCGGCTGTGCGGTAGCGTTTGCCGGTCACATTCTTTTGCTGTCTCATTACGCGAAACGCGGCCAGGTTCAGGCCGTGGCCTTCGGGCAGATCCTGACGGCCGCGCTGCTTTCCGCTGGATCGCTTCTGGTCGAACGGCCTGCGGCCAAATGGAGTTCGAACGTCATTTTTGCCCTGGTCCTCACCGCGATCTTCGCAACCGCCGTCGCGTTCGCCATTCAGACCTGGGGCCAGAGATATACCACGGCCACTCGGACTGCGCTCATTTTTGCCCTGGAACCTGTGTTTGCCCTTTCCACAGCAGTACTAGTTGGAAACGAACCCCTTACGATCAGCGCTCTGGCGGGAGGGGCGCTGATCCTGACGGGAGTACTAGCAGTTGAATTGAAGCCCGCCGCGACGGCCTGACATCCGAGAGAAAGCGGCGCCCGTAGCCACTGTCTTCATCGTGGGGAATAGCCCGTTTTCTCTATACTGAAGGTTACAAGTCGAAAAACTCTTATGCCGTTCCTTAAGCGTTTCAAGCAACCAAAGCTTTTGAGCTTTGTGCTGATCTTGTTTACCTTATTGATGGGAATTGTAATCGGAACGGTCATCAACACCGGCGTCAGGGCAGATCGCCAGTCGACAACCACAACGGCGCAGGATGCGACTCCGCTTGTTATCCCTCAGGCCGTGCCCATTGCGAACGAGTTCACCAAACTGACCAGGCGAGTAGAGCCTTCGGTGGTCTATATCGAATCCGACTACCTTGCGAAACCGAACAAACAGACCGCTAAGCGCCGGCCGGATTCCGATGATAACCAAAGCGACGAGGGCACGCCGCGCGGCCATGATCCTTCTGACATGTTTAAGCGCTTCTTCGGAAACAACGAACCGCGGTCATTTCGCAGCGAAGGTTCTGGCACAGGGTTCGTTGTCGATAAGAAGGGCTACCTGATCACGAATTACCACGTTGTGGAAAACGCCGATCGGATTAAGGTACGCCTGGCAGGCGAAGCAGTTGACTATCATGGGCGCCTGATCGGCTTCGACAAGGAAACCGACGTGGCCGTACTCAAGATCGACACAAAGCAAGCTCTGGTGCCGGTCGACATTGGCAACTCGGACGGAGTGCAGGTGGGCGACTGGGTGATCGCCATCGGATCTCCGTTCGGTCTGCAGGCTACTGTAACCGCCGGTATTGTCAGCGCCCAACGAACCAGCCGCGATCTGCCTGGCGCTTCAAACTTCCAGGACTTTCTTCAGACCGATGCAGCGATCAACCCGGGCAATAGCGGGGGGCCCTTGCTCAACACTCGCGGCGAGGTAATCGGGGTCAACACGATGATTGCCACCCGCAGCGGCTCCTATGAGGGAATCGGTTTTGCGCTTCCGTCGAATGAAGCGGTTAAGGTGTACAACGACATTATTCGGCAAGGACGGGTCGTGCGCGGCTCCCTGGGTATTACATGGACCCGCAATGGCAGTCAAGCGGATACTCTCCAGGCATTCGGGTTGGATCACGGAGTCCTGGTCGAAACCGTGACTCCTTCCGGTCCCGCTAGCAAGGCAGGTCTGAAACCTGACGACATTATCATGGCGATCAATAAGGCTCCCGTCAAGGACGGTGAAGAGCTGGTGACGAAAATCGCCGGCATGCCCATTGGTACTAACACCGTCCTGAGCATCGATCGCAACGGGAAACGGATGGAGTTTATGGTGCCTGTCGCGGACCGCTCCGTCGTGTGGAAGGGTCAGCCGCAAATCGGCGATGAGACCCCGGAAACCCTTCCGCCTGTTCACGCGAAACCGATAGGGCCTGTCAGGTTTGGGATTACTATCATGCGTCTCACGGAAAAAGAGCGTAAGGATCTGCAGATTGAGGATCGGAGCGGGGTCAAGGTTGTGTCGGTCGATCCCGGTTCCTTTGCCGACGATATCAACATGGCGGAAGGCGACGTGATTCTGTCCATCAATCGGCGGCCGGTCGCCTCACCTGACGACGTGATCAAGCTCCAATCGAATATCCGGGCGGGTCAACCTGTGGCGATGCACGTAGTGCGAGGGCGTGCAGCCGGACAGCGCGTCGACTCACCTCAGCGTATTTACCTTTCCGGACGTCTACCCGAGGACTGATCTTCCGGGCTGCAACAATTCAGATTTGGCGTCGCTGGCGTGTTACTTTGAAAGCGTCGCGATCGCACGACCATGATGAAACTCTAAGACCTATACCCCGTTTTCATACGGCTGCAACATCCGGTGCAGCCTCGGGGGTGTTATGTCCGGATAGCGTTTTAACCGAGCGTAGTTGTTGGAGTTGTCGGGCCAGCAGTTGCAGGAGTGCTGATCTCGAGCGGCGGAGAACGCACGCGTGCCGTGCCGCTCGTGCGCTCTCATCACCCTCGGATCTTCTGATTCTCGACGAACCAACCAATCACCTCGATGTTGAAGCGCGCTGCTGGCTCGAACAGTACCTGGCTGCGAATACGCCGGTTCTTCAGCTCAGTAACCGCGCTGCCTCTTTGGCAAAGTAGGTGAGGATAAATCCCGCCCCGGCGCGGCGAATGCTCGTTAGCGATTCGAGCATCGTCCTTTCCAAATCAAGCCAGCCGTTTTGTACCGCCGCCATGATCATGCTGAACTCTCCGCTGACTTGGTATGCTCCGATCGGCACATCAAAGGCCTGACGAGCTGCGTGAATGACGTCGAGATAAGCCATAGCGGGCTTCACCATGATCAGGTCCGCGCCTTCCTCGATATCGAGGGCGATCTCGCGAAGTGCTTCCCGTGCATTACCCGGGTCCATCTGATAAGTGCGGCGATCCCCGAACTGCGGAGTCGATTCGGCGGCTTCCCGGAAAGGGCCGTAGAATGCTGAGGCGTATTTCGCCGCGTAGGAAAGAACAGGAATTGTGGAGTGCCCCGCTAAGTCGAGAGCTTGGCGAATTGCCGCCACCCGCCCGTCCATCATGTCGCTGGGGGCGACGATATCCGCGCCGGCCGCCGCATGTGAAACTGCTGTCTTCGCCAGCCACTCGAGGGTCTTGTCGTTGTCGACATCTCCGTTCACCACGAGGCCGCAATGTCCGTGGCTGGTGTATTCGCAATTACAGACATCCGTGATTACGAGTAATCCCGGCACCTCGTTCTTGAGAGCCCGTACCGCTCGTTGAGCGATCCCATTCGGAGCATACGCTCCGGAGGCGTGCTCATCCTTTGTTTCCGGTATTCCGAAAAGAATTACACCCCCGAGCCCCAAGCTCCTGCATTCCTGTGCTTCCTTGACAACTTGGTCAATGGAAAGTTGAGCATGCCCAGGCATCGAACGAATTTGCTTGCGCACACCCTCGCCCGAACAAACGAACAGAGGCAAAATCAGCTGGGAAGCCGAGAGCGTCGTCTCGCGCACCAGAGTTCGGAGGGCCTCGGAGTGCCGCAGCCGTCGCGGACGCTGAATTGGAAAAGCCATGGGCGTATTCTCAGTTTGGCAAAGCCCGCCGGAGCCTATTCAGAAGCGCAACCAATTGGACTAAGAGAAAATATGTTTTGACATGAGGACGATTTCGGCTCGGCATTGGATTGTAAGAGGAGTTGTCCAGGGCGTCGGTTTCCGATTTTTTGTGCAGCGCAGAGCGAACGAACTAGGCTTACACGGCTGGACAAGGAATCTGGATGATGGAAGCGTTGAAGTTTACGCAACAGGCCGGCCGACGCTCCTTTCGGAACTCGCCGCCGCCCTGCATACCGGCCCTGAAATGGCTCACGTTCGCAGCGTAGACGAGCGCGGGGAGGCAATCGAAAACCTGAACACTTTCTCAATTCGATGACGGTTCTTGAAAAACCTGTTGTGAAAAGCAGTATCACCATGTAAAATTTTCCATAAAAGGGGCGCGCAACCGGCACATCAATATTGATGCCCGGAAGTTGTCAGATCCAAAATTGCAGCAACCTTCCTCCGGGCCGGTTCGGGCACCCGAAGCGTTGTGGCAGCAGTTGCTTAAACCTCTGTCGCATCTTCACCAAAAGCAGACCGCTGATTCTCCAGGAGCCAACTCTTCCGTTATCTCTGGCTGTTTGTCAGCCGGCAGTGGAGTTTTGAGAGACGCCTGGAGGGGCATCAGAAATGCCCCGGGTCCAAGTGTCCTGGCAATTGGGTTACTGGCGTTTGGTATCGGCACAAATCTCGCCGTGTTTTCGTTAGCGGATGCAGTGCTTTTCAGGCCTTTACCCTACGGTGACCCGTCAAGGCTGCTGCACATTACCGTCCGTCACCAGAATCAGACAAATCTTCCGGGATGCATCTCTTATGCCGAATTCGCTTCTCTAAGAGACCGGAGCGCTGGTTTCACGACCATGGCCGGCTACGCAAACGAGACATTCACACTCAGTAACTCTAATGACGCCATTCGGCTCGAGGGTGCTCGCATTTCGTCGAACTTTTTTGATGTCCTTTCCGTAAAACCCCTCGCCGGCCGAAGCTTTTCTCCCTCCGAAGAGGGTGGCGGGGACCACCAAGTGGCCCTCATTAGCGAACGGCTTTGGCGGCAACGATTTCGCGCTGACCCGCGCGCAGTTGGGAAACCGGTCAACCTGAATCTGAAGTCCTACACCGTAGTCGGGGTGCTCCCCGAAGCATTTCGCTTCGAGCTTCTCGGGACGAAGGCTGAGATATGGGTGCCTTCTCTCCCAAATATCGGCAGCATCAGCCCACAGCAGGTTCAGGCGGGTGCGTGTTACCTGAACGCGGTCGCCCGTCTCAAGACCGGTCTCTCCCTTGCCTCTGCACACCGAGCGTTTGGCCTGCAACAGGCAGTTTTTTTGCGGCAGAACGCGGCCACAATTGAAGCCGATCCAAAGCGGGAACTCGAAGTCATTGCGCTGTCGGAAAAATTGGTCGCCAGTCATCGACCGATGCTTCTCATATTCGGCGCCACGGTCTTCCTATTCCTGTTAATTGCATGCGCCAACGTCTCGGGATTGTCTCTCGCACGAGCGATCGACCGGCGAAAAGAAATCGCGGTTAGAGTGGCCCTTGGCGCAACACGAGGCGATATTATTGCGCAGGTGCTCGCGGAGAGCTTTCTGCTGGCAACGTTGGGTGGGGCGACCGGTTTACTGGTCAGCGTGGCCGGGGGCCATGTCACTAGAATTCTCTTTTCGGACGCCCTCCCGCGGCTTAGTGAAAGCAACAACGATATGACCTTTCGCCTCGCTGGTCTTTGCGCACTCCTTTCCGCGGTAACTGGCATTTCGTGCGGCTTAGTTCCGGCTCTGCAGGTAGCAGGCTCCAATCTGAACGCCATACTGCGCGAGTCGGGCCGCGGGACGGTAGGCGCCAGACGCAACCTCTTCCGGAACCTCCTTGTCATCGGACAGATCGCGGTCTCAGTCCTCCTTCTAGTGAGCGCCAGCCTTGTTATCCACAGCTTCAGCTTTTTGAAGGATCAATCGCGTGGAGTAGAAATACCTACCGTCCTGACAATGAACATCTCGCTTTCGCAAAGCAGGTATTCAACACCGCAACGGATTGCAAGTTTCTACTCTCGGCTTCTCTCAGAAATCAGAAATCTTCCAGGAGTCCAGGACGCAGCGATTTCTTCAGCCTTGCCGCTAAACGAATCGAGGCTTGGTCATGTGTTAGCCGAGGGACAGCCGGCTGTGCCTGTCGCACAACGCGCTTTGGTGGCCGTGCAAGCTCTGAGCCCCTCCTATCTGCAAGTCATGGAGATCCCACTCATTGAGGGCCGTTTTTTCACGGATCTTGACAAGCGTGAAAGAGCAAACATCGCGGTCATTAACCAGGCATTCGCCAAAAGTCTCTTTGGGAAACACGACCCGATTGGTCAACGTATCTGGCTCGGCAAGGCGGCCGAACCCTGGACCGTCGTTGGGGTCACGGGAGACGTTAAGAACGTCAGCCTCTCCAGTCCGTCGCAAGCAGAAATGGATATTCCTTTCGAGCAGCTTCCATCGCCGGAGATGAATTTGCTGGTTCGTTCCCGAGGCAAAGATGGAGCGGCATTGAGCGACACAATTCGTAAATCGGTAGAACAGCAGGATCGGGAGCAACCCGTCACCGAGGTGCAGACCCTCGAACGCCTCGTTGCTAATGCGCGTTCTCGTCCGCGCCTGATTACCACCGTTCTTACAGCCTTCGCGGTTCTCGCACTTTCGATTGCCTCGGTTGGCATCTACAGTCTGGTCTCGTATCAGGCAGCTCAGCGGATGCCTGAATTTGGCTTGCGGATCGCGCTCGGCGCCACTCGCAAAAACCTGATCGCTAGCGTTCTGCGCCAAGCTGCTGCTATCGCGGGGATTGGAATAGCGATCGGATTAGCCAGCGCGCTGGCAGTGTCACGAGTGGCATCGGCGATCACATACGGGATAGGGCGGTTTGATCCGCTTTCCTTTGGACTCGGGCCTTTGGCCTTCCTCTTTGTCGCGCTCGCCGCCTCCCTTTATCCGTCTCTTCGCGCAACGCGCGTGCGACCATCCGACTTGCTGCGCGCAGAATAACGCAAGGCCAGCGTGCCGCGTCAGCGCGTCACCACGAGACTCGATTCGTCAACTCTTCGACCAGACTGACTAACTCGTCGATCTTGAACGGCTTTGGAAGGTAACCGTCCATTCCCGCCTTCAGGCACCGGATTCGATCCGCGTTGAGGGCTTGGGCAGTGAGCCCGATGATCGGTACATGTACGCCTCGTTCTTGCGCCTCGACGATCCGGATCTCCGCGGTAGCGGATATTCCATCCATGACCGGCATTTGCACATCCATCAGGACGATATCGAACGCGTGTGATCTATAAGCCTCCAGCGCTTCGCGACCATTCCGGACGAGAGTAACGGCATGACCACATTTCTCCATCAGTCGGGCTATGACTCTTTGATTGATTAGATTGTCTTCGGCTACCAACACTCGGCGAACGGCCCGCGCGCCTCCGTATTGTGCCGTTCCCGTGTTTCGTGGAATTTGACTCACCGCGGAAGCAGTGCGAAGCGAGTTATCGCCAGCTTCGGGAATTTCAAACTGTACTGTCAAAGAGGAGTTGCACCGCACCTATAGAAAGTGATGTGCATTTCGACTTGCTCTCCTAGAAAACGCTGTTCCAGTATGCCTGCTGGCCCTTGTAGTTGTCGTCAGGCATGTTCTTGAGAATGGACCGCTTTACTTCGAGGGTGTTGACTTGTCCTTGTGCTTTATAGAGAAGCTCACCCTTCATGCCGATCAGCGCCGTAAACGGCACGCCGCCCGTCCAGCCGCTCCCGAAAACGAAAACAGCGTCTGCCGCATCTTCACTATTTAGAAGTAAGTTCCTGTTAAACGCATGTTGCTGATTCAGAAACTTGAGCACCATCTCCTTTTCGTCCGGCGCGTTGATACTGACGGTAACGATATCGATTGCCCGTTGCCGGTACATTCGATACATTTTCTGCAGTTCCGGGAATTCCGCTACGCAGGGAGCGCACCATGTTGCCCAAAAGTCGAGGAGCAGTAGCTTGCCTTTGCCCGAGTTTTGTCTCAACGTCTTGAGCTGGTCGACGGAAGCCAGTTGCACGGTAACGGGCTCGCGTTCCTGGCCTGCAACCTCAGCTTGTGCTCCCGCCTCTTTATAAGCCCATTTAGTCGAACAGCCGACCGCGGGAGCATCGGTTACCCTAATCGGCCGGTCAGCAAGCAGAGCATCAATTGCCGCCCGCGCCTCGTGTTTAGTCGCGAGTTCCTCTCGCGGATTGCTGTCAATCCGCCCTTCGTAGCGCAGCTTTCGTTGCTGATCGAAGATAAAAGCGTGCGGCGTCGCCGTAGGGCCGTATTTAAGGGCGACCGACTGAGTGGCTCCGTCGGACAGATAGGGAAAGTTAAAGTGACGATATTGCGCCCGTATCTTCATTTCAGCAAGTGAATCGCCCACATCCGTATATCCCATTTCGCTGAGATGCACGGCTTTCGGATCGTTCGGATTGATGGCCACGATAGCCACGCCTTTGTCTTTGTAGTCAGTAGTGAGCTGCTTAATGCGCTTCTCGTACATTTGCGCAACCGGGCAGTGGTCGCAGGTAAAAATAATGGCGAGGATCCTACTAGAAGCATACTCGTTCAAGCTATGCGTCTTCCCATCGATCCCAGGCAGATTGAAATCGGGTGCCGGCTGGCCGATCTTCAGAATGGGCGGTACGTCGGATTCGGCCGGTTGGTCGTCCTGAGCCGTAAGCATTGGAGGGACGATCGACAAAAGCAGCCCCGCAAAAAATAACTGTTTTGAGAATGGCACTCTACTGTTCTCCGAATACCAGTTTGTCACCGGCGAGACGACCGGCTGCGCCTTACTGTACGGGAAGGGACAATCGGGCTACACAACCTGGGCCGTTTTTGGCGTTCTGCAGAGTCAGAGTGCCGTTGTGCGCTTCGGCGATCTGCCGGCTCAACACGAGGCCGATACCCGAACCACCACGCTTGGTCGTGAAGAATGGCACGAAGAGATTGCTTGTGTTCGAGAGACCCGGCCCCTCATCGCGGACCGTGATCTCGACGGCATTGCTTGTCCGGGCATAGTTAGCGAATACGCGTCCACCAGTTTCCTGCGCGGCATCTACCGCGTTGCGTAAGAGATTGATGAGAACCTGTTCGAGCTGGTCGGCGTCCCCTTGAATTGTGAGCGGAGCGGCGTCTTGCACCTCAATCGGTATACGCGTCTCGAGTCGCGCGACGCGTTGAATGAGTCCATTCAGTTCGATTGGGCCGAATTTTGGAGCGGGTAGCTTCGCAAGCCTGGCATAAGAGCTCATGAAACGGCTAAGCGATTCCGAACGAGCTGCGATGACGTTAAGGCCGCGGGACATATCGTCTGCCCAATCGTCCGGCCGAGGGTCAGCTTTGAGCACATGTTCGAGGCTTTGGGCGATAGACTTTATCGGAGTCAAGGAATTATTCAGCTCATGCCCGAGGACTCGCACCAGACGCTGCCAAGCCTGCAGTTCTTCTTCGCGAAGCGGCCGCGTAAGATCGGTAACAACCAATAGCTGGTGCGGCACTCCACCCTCCCGAAACTGGCTGCGCCGCACACCCCACCTTCCATTACCCGCGGGAAATGAGCGCTGGATGGTTTGCTCCGGCTCGCCAACCAGGTATTCGGCGAGACCTAATGAGGCCGCATTTTTCGCGAGCAGGCGTTCCGCCGGCTGGGCCAGCAGACGTTCGCCCGCGCGATTCACCAGACGTAGGCTCTGCTGCGGATCAAACGCAAAAGCCGCTACGTCGATCTCCTCCATAACTTTCCGGAGCAGCGCAGTCGCCTCCACGGCGCCGAGGCGTTGGTCGCGCAGAGTGGCAGCCATTGCATTGACCTGCTGCATCACCTCGCCGAGAGGCTCCTTCGGATCTTCCACTCGAGCGCGAATGGAGTAATCGCCTTCGCGCATCGCTTCGAGCAGGTTGGCTAGCGTACGAAGCGGGCCTGCAACTCTCCCCCTGGCGGCGAAACAGAAACTGAGCCAGAGCAGAATTACCAGCAGATCGAGCGTCCACTGGACCCGCCCAGAGAAGCCTTTCGCGGCGAGCAAAATAATGGTCGTTACGACGCCCGGGAGACCTCCCATCAGCGCAAGAAGGAGAACGCGCGTGTCATGCCCGACTTTGATCTCAAAGCCTGCTACTTTCATGATGCGGTTCGAAGGAAGAGTTTAGAGACCAAAACGCTGGAGTCGCCGGTACAATGCGCTGCGGCTCAACCCGAGCGCGCTCGCCGCATGACTTACGTTGCCTCCGTACCGGGCCAGCGCCTTCTTGATGAGGAATCCCTCGACATCCTCGAGACTCATATCTTCGAGGCGGGGTGTCGACGAAGGACCACTGCGCAAAGCCAGATCGCCGGCTTTGATGCAATTACCCTGGGCCATCAAAATGGCTCGTTCCACCACGTGATTCAGTTCACGCACATTTCCCTGCCACACATGCTCCTGCATGGCCTGCGCGGCGTTCGCGTCGAAGCCGGTAATATTCTTACGGTACCGGCGTGCGTGGATTCCGAGAAAATGGTTGGCCAGGGGCGGAATGTCCTCGCGTCGTTCGCGCAAGGGCGGTATATGGATTTCGATGGTGTTCAGACGGAATACCAGATCCTGGCGGAATCGGCCACTCTGAACTTCGTCGGGCAGATTGGCGTTGGTGGCCGAAATGACCCGCACATCGACCTGCCGCGTTTTCGAAGATCCAACCCGCTCCATCTCACCCACTTCGAGAACACGCAGAAGTTTTGCCTGAAGATTCAGTGGGACATTGGCGATCTCGTCCAGGAATAGAGTTCCTGTGTCAGCCAATTCGAAGCGCCCTACGCGATCCATCTTGGCGTCCGTGAACGCGCCCTTTACGTGACCGAAAAGCTCGCTTTCAAATACGCCCTCGGCAAGGCCGCCGGCGTTGACAGTAACCATCGGCTTGTTGGCACGCACAGAGATGGCATGCAGAGTGCGCGCTACCACTTCTTTACCCGATCCGGGCTCTCCCGTGATAAGAACATTTGCGTCCGAAGGGCCCACACGCGCGACGAGGTCGAGTACAGGCTGCATCGTCGGCGATTGGGCGATCATCGTTGGAAGATTTTCGCCACGAAGGATCTGGTTCTCCGCCTCGAGTCTTTGCCCTCGGCGTATCGCATGACTCAATTCGAGCTGGGTTCGTACAATCGAAGCCAGCCGTTCATTTTCCCAAGGCTTCTGGACGAAATCGCGCGCCCCGCGCCGCATCGCTTCGACCGCGAGGTCGACACTGCCCCAGGCAGTCATAACAATGACCGGCAGCATGGAATCGATCGCCTGGATCTTCGCGAGCAGATCCAGCCCTTCCTGGCCTGAGGTTGTGTCGCGTGTATAGTTCAGATCAATAATTGCGAGATCGTAATCTCGCGTCTCAATGTTGGAAAGAACCTGCTGGGGCGATTCGAAAGCCTCTATCTTGAAGCCTTCACGCTTTAAGACCAGGCGAAGCGCCTCGAGTACGTCCGACTGATCGTCGGCGATGAGAACGCGCATCTGCGAAGGAACCATTCTTATGCCGCTTAGTTTTGAGTAATCCAGCCATCTTCGATGTAGATGATGCGGTGCCCATACTCAGCATTCCTCTCGTTGTGGGTGACCTGGACGATGGTGGTTCCTTGCTCGTTCAAGCGCTTGAAAAGCTCCATGATCTCTTTCCCCTGGCTCGAGTGAAGATTGCCCGTCGGCTCGTCGGCCAGGATGAGTTTTGGATTGGCAATCATGGCCCGCGCAATCGCCACAAGCTGCTGTTGTCCGCCGGAAAGCTGGTTCGGATAAAGATCCTTCTTGCCAACCATATTGAAGCGATCCAGGGCATCGCACACGATGCTCTGCCGCTCGGCTTTTTTTATGTTTCGGTACGAAAGCGGAATGTCGAGATTCTCGTAAACTGTGAGCGAATCGAGCAGATGGTAGCTCTGAAAAACAAAGCCAATGTACTTTTTATAAAGCTCAGAACGATCTTTCTTGTTCATGCGATGAATGGGGTGATCCAGGAATTGGTATTCACCGGTCCAGGCTGAGTCATGCATGCCGAGGAGGTGCAGGAGAGTAGATTTGCCGGCCCCGGATGGGCCCATGATGGAAATAAACTCGCCTTCTTTAATATCTACATTGATGCGGCGCAGCACATAGGTCTTGCTCGGCCCGTGTTCGAAAAATTTTTCGATGTTTCGTAGAGAGATCATTGCGTAGCTAAATTTTAGCGGCCCACTAAATAGGGTAGAGCAGGCCGCAATTTAGTTGCGCGACAGACAGAGCCGTGGGATGTAGGGCTGAATCGAGAAATGTTCCAATTGACGAGTGGTAAATTCCGCCAGGCGCATCGATTGACTTTCAAGAAGGGGAGATCGTCGCGCGTGGGTCAGAAACGTCACGCCAACGAGGAGAATGCCGACAGCCAACAAATCTACGTGCTTACACATCTTTGTTTTTGAGCCTGCCGAAGAGTTCTCCTCACCGTCAGGCAGGAACCTCCATATTTTCTTCCACTACTCGACCGTCGAACAGATGAATCGAGCGGTCAGCGTACTTCGCATAGCGCGGGTCATGAGTGACCATGCAAATGGTTGCGCCGCCGCGATGCAGTTCGCGGAGCAGATCCATCACCTGTTCGCCATTCTGAGAATCAAGGTTACCGGTTGGCTCGTCCGCGAGCAGGATCGACGGGTCGCCAGCAAGGGCTCGGGCGACGGCGACGCGCTGCTGCTGGCCTCCGGAAAGCTGCGAGGGATAGTGTTTGATGCGGTGCGACATTCCAACGCGTTCAAGCGCTTCGTGGACCTTTTTCTTGCGCTCGCTCGATGGCATACCGCGATAGGTAAGCGGCAGCTCGACGTTTTCATAGACATTCAAATCACCGATCAGATTGAATGCCTGGAAGATGAAGCCGATCTCGCGGTTCCGGATGCGCGCCCGTTCCGACAGCTTCAAACTCTGAACCGGTTTGCTGTTCAGAATGTAGGTGCCTGAACTCGGCGAGTCGAGCAATCCAAGGATGGCCAGCAAAGTAGATTTTCCGCAGCCCGAGGGCCCGGATATCGAAACGTATTCACCGCGCTGAATATCGATGTGAATGCCCGAGAGCGCGTGAGTCTCGACCTCATCGGTGACGAACACCTTCGTTACGCCATCCAGATGAATCAATGGATCGGATGCTGTCATTCTTTTCTGTTCCCTTCCTATATCGGCAATAGTTACTAAATACGCACCGGCTGTCGTATCAGTTCAACCGGATTCTTTGATATTGGTCGTACTGCGACATATCGGACAAGATGACCTTATCGCCAACTTTCAAACCGTCTTTGACCTCAATCGTGTTAACAGAGGCGCGGCCTAGCTTCACATTGACCCGCGAAGCGCCTTTTCCGTCGGGATCGATCTTGAAAAGGCCGATCGTCGTGTCCTGCTCGCCGGATACCGGGCGATCTACGTATATGACGTCAGGAAGACGCTCGATTTCGATGGTCCCGTCGACGCTTAGTTCGGCCCGGGCGCCCTGAGGCATCGGTCCAAGCAAAGCCACGTCTACTCCTACCGTGCCGTTAAGCGCTGCCGGGTCAATGCGAATTACACGTCCAGGTATGATCCCGTTGCGCGTGTCCACAGTAGCGTCAAGCCCGATGCGCACGTCCCCCTTCATTTGCGTTTCTGCAATCTGAAGAACGGCCTTGAGCTTCTTTGGATCCGCCACCTTCGCGAGAATCGTGCCGGCCGCGACGCGCTGGCCAACTTCCACATCGACTTCCTGCAACACTCCGTCAATTCCGGCGCGGATTGTGAGCTGATCAACCTGCCTTCTCTTTAGCTCATAGTCCGCCCGAGAGCTTTCGACGGCCACCTGCTGAGCGTCAATCTGGGCTTTGATCGCCTCGTCCTGGATTCCCAAGCGCTGTTTCTGCAGGGCCACTCGATTTTGTAACTGATTTGCGTTGTTAACGGAAATCCGCGACTCGAGGTCGCTCTTCAGGTTGAGGCGGGTCAATTCCAGATCCCGGTCGCCGTTTAGCTTCGCCGTCGTCGCTTCCGATTCAAGGGCCGCTAATGTAGCACGCTGATCGAGCTTGTCGCTTTCGAGCTTTACTTTCAAATTTGCAAGCTGCGCTTCGTCCTGTTTCAATTGCCATTGTGCCTTTTCCGCCTCCAATTCGAGATCGGGATCGCTCAGGACCAAGATCATGTCGTTCGCTTTAATCGGGTCGATACCCGCACGTCTCACGACTTGCAAAACGCGACTGTCCTGGGCAGCTGCAATCCAGTGAATCTCTTCGGGCTTAAGTGCCCCCAATCCACGCACATTCCGTTCCATGGGTCCGCGACGCACCGTACCGGGCCACAAACCACTCATATCGACCGAAGGTGCTGCCGGTTTTAGACGCGCAAGCGCGATGGTGGTGCCGCCGATCGCCAATGCAATTACCGCCAGGAGAGCAATGCGCCGGATCAGGCGTTTTCGAGCTACTTCTTTACCGCGAGGTACATCCATGATATATATGCCGAAACGATATACGCACCTCTGTTACCAAAGCTGAGACAGATGGTAAGTTATTGATTTAAATGCTACTCGGCGTTTCAGACTGCTTCTGTTCTTGTTCGGTTTTGGGAATCAACAGTGCGTTCTCATGTCCGGCGGGAACTAGTACCGGACTAAGGTTCAAGTCCCGACCAGTGCTCAAAAGCAGGTGAACTATGGTACATTTGACACAGTTAACCAGGCACTGGGGCGTTTCTTGCTCTCGCCGTCTGAGGAGGTGGGAAGAATTCAAAAATGAAACGCTATTTTATTGCTGCAGCGCTATTTTTAGCTTTTGGTGGCGCCTCGTTTGCCGATACCGTGGCGTGGGATGTGACGCAAACCCACAACTTCGGGAAGCTAGACCTGACTACTGGTCAATTCAATCAAATTAGCAATTTTGGTTTCACCCCCGCAGGCATCGGAGAGATCGGCAATCGCACCCTGTATACCACCGACGCTGGTGGGTCTACCTTGTTCTCGATCGATCAAACTACTGGCGCACTGACGGCTATCGGGAACACGGGATCTAACATCACCTACTATACCTTCGGATCGACCAGCACTGGGCTTTACATGGTAGATACCCAGGGCGGTCTATGGACGATCAACGCGACAACCGGCGCAGCAACGCTCGTCGGGTCGACGCAGCTGAATATGGGTATGAGCCAGTATGTGGGGCTTTCGGCGGGCGGCGACGTTCTTTACATTGCGCTTGGCTCAAACATTTATACGATCAATACGGCCAACGGTCTAGCTTCTTTTATCGGAACGAGTGGAACAACTGATTTCGGCGCATTGATCACGACCGGCGGGACAGTTTACGCCTCCACGCTTGTGGCGCCGAATTCGATCTATACCTTCAATCCGACGGACGGAACGTCCACTTTCTCTACCCTTGTCGCCGGCGATTACTCTTTCGGCCTCGCGCCCGTTGTTCCGGAACCGAGTTCATTTGCCCTTCTCGGCTTGGCCGGGTCCCTGCTCGGAGCATACGCCTGGAAACGCAAACGCAACGTCTAGGCTAAAGGACAACCTCCGGAAGTTCGCAAGTGAAGTTTACGCACCGGTAAATTGTCATTTGCCCTTTCCTCTCCAAAGAATTGAGGAAAGGCGCCAACCCGGCGAGTTCTCGAGCTGACTGGTCGGAGACCACTAGCGTCGTCACGTTTGGCTCAAAGTCTTTCCAAACCTCTCGAAGCCGGTTCTCCACGTCGTGATTGAAATCCTGACAGCGGATTACTATATGAGAAGGCCCGGCCAACCACCGGCCTATCGCCGACATCAACAGCGGCGCTGCTGTCGGCTGCGATCTCAGCCGAGAACTGGCAGCGCGCAAAGCCTTGACGGCAGGCTCGCTGAATGCAGCGTCTCCCGTCAAATGCGCCAGGCGCAAAAGAACCTCCGTCGCAACGGAGTTTCCCGAAGGTTCAGCGCCATCATAATCGTCCTTCAACTTCATGAGCAGGTCTGGCGCAGCCAGTGTGCTGAAAAAGCCACCAACAAGCGTGTCTTCGAAGTGCCCTAAGAAATACTTCGCTAGCTCAATCGCACGTTCGAGGAAATGCACCTCAAAGGTGATTTCGAACATGTCTAGCTGCGATTGCGCAAGGAACGCATAATCGTCGAGAAAACCGGCAACTGCCGCCTCACCCTCACAGAACCTCCGCTGTAAAGTTCGAGCGTCTTTCTTATACATCCGGGAGAAAATGAATTTGGTCGACGCTCGCGCCGCCCGCCGGTATGTGTCATCACCCAATACCCTGTAACCGGTCGCGAAGGCGGATATCATCAGCGCATTCCAGGAAGTCAGAACCTTGTTATCCAGGTGCGGGCGCGGCCGTCGACTCCGAGTCTTCAGGAGCCTGGCTGAGCCACCATCCAGCATGGCCGCATCATCGTCGTCTTGTACGTTGACAGCGCGATATAAAATGTTGCGGCCGGTAAATTCACCCTGGGGATCGTTCTCGACATTGCCGTCCGGTTGGACTCCATAGAGCCGGCTGAACACTTTAGCAACTTCGGTACCGAGCACGGACTCAATCTCCCGCTGACTCCAGATGTAGAAGGTCCCCTCACCTGAGTGTCCCGGGCGGTCGGGATCCGGACTATCGGCATCTTCGGCGGAATAGAACGCTCCCTGGGGGTCGCCGAGATCTCGCAAAACATACGTGAAGATATCGTTTGCGACCCGGGCGAACTCTTCGTCATGCGTAATCTGGTAGGCCTCCAGATACGCGGTGGCAAGCTGGGCCTGATCGTACAGCATTTTCTCGAAATGCGGAACGAACCAGCGCTCGTCGACTGAATAGCGATGAAATCCACCACCGATCTGATCGTGCATGCCACCTGCCGCCATATGCCGTAAGGTTTCGACAACCATCTCCAGAGCTTCTCCATTTTGCGAAGCTGCGTAGAAACGCAAAAGGTAATGGAATACGGCGGGGCGGGGGAATTTGGGCGCTGATCCGAAACCGCCCCAGCGGGAGTCGTAGATGCGCCGGAACTGCCAAAAAGCGGATTCAAAGAGTTCGCGGTCGGGCAGCGAGGCAGTCCCGTCGGAAGTCGAGATCGCTTGTAGCTGCTGGGTCACTTTCGTACCGGACGACTCGATCTGCTCACGGTCCCGCCGCCAGGCACTTGCCAGGTGTTCCAGAACGTCCTTGAAACCAGGGCGTCCGTAACGCGAGTCGGGCGGGAAATACGTTCCCCCAAAAAATGGCTTTAGGTCGGGCGTAAGCCACACGGACATAGGCCACCCTCCGCTCCCGGTTGAGGCCTGAACGAAAAGCATGTAAATTCTGTCCACATCGGGCCGTTCCTCACGATCGACTTTGACCGGTACAAAATCGCGGTTCAAGACCTCCGCGATCAGTTCGTCTTCGAATGATTCATGAGCCATCACGTGGCACCAATGGCAGGTCGAGTAGCCAATCGAAAGAAAGATCGGCTTTTGTTCGTCCCTCGCCTTGCGAAAAGCCTGCTCGCCCCACGGCAACCAATTCACGGGATTATGGGCGTGCTGCCTGAGGTAGGGGCTCTTCTCGTTCAGCAGGGCATTAGTGGGCATGCGACTTCAGTCTAGCGTCGGAACACACACTTTCAACCTTTCCCAGGAACGCACATTTGAGTCCCAGATGAGTACGAGACGGACTACGCCCGATGAGGACACCCACTGGAATGACCAAAACTCGGTGATATTCCCGGCACACAAATTGCTTAACAACGACCACAAGGACGGGCTCGAATGGAAAAAAGAATCCGGGATATGATAGCGGGCGAACTGACTCTCGACTATTTCATGCGGCGTTCAGCAGAAGGATGGAAGCTGGCGAGCGTCGAGTGGGTCCGCGAGGTGGAAGAAACGGCGCCCGAGCCGGCGAAGGTTCTTTCCGCTCCGGTCGATGTGCCGTATGGCCTGCAGGTTTCCAAGGATGGGCCGTACCTCGAGGAAAACCCGCTGGAGGCTACCGTGCTCATGCTGATCCTGGAACAGATTGTCAAGGAAAAACGCATCGGCGAGATCGCGAATCAGCTTAACCTCGGCGGGTATCAAACTCGCGAAGGAACATCCTGGAGTCCTACAGCGGTTTTCAACCTGTTGCCCCGGCTGATTGAGGCCGGTCCGTCTGTTCTAAAGAGCGCCGCCTGGAAAGAGCGCCGCGCTGGCAGCCATAAACCGAACTAGACGTCAGGAACTGACTTTTTTCGGTGTCATCGGTTTGCGGGGAAACATCTCGGGCCGGTTGGCGATGTCGTAGACGATACTTGCAATAATTGCCGAAGCCTGCATAAGATCCTCCGGTATTGCATGAGGATACGTATCCATGTCGGAATGGTGCGTTACCGTCCCGTAGTCGAGGGGATCCTGAATGAACTGGAAACCGGGAAGCCCCACCGCGTCGAAAGAAAGGTGATCCGTGCCACCGGTGTGCTTGAGACTGATGGTACGCGCTCCCAAGTCGTGAAACGGCATCAGCATCTTTTCGAAAACCGGACGCGCGGCATCGTTGCCTTGTAGGTACACGCCGCGAATCTTGCCGCTCCCATTGTCCAGATTCAGGTAAGCGTCTAACTTGGCGTGTTCGGGCTTAAGTTCCATTGTGTCAGCGTCCCCAAAATGCGCTTTCACATAAGCTTTGGAGCCAAACAAACCCTGCTCTTCCCCGCTCCATAAGCCAATCCGGACGGTGCGGTCCATTGGCAGATTCAAGGTCTTCAGAATCCGCATGACCTCGATCATGACTGCGCTTCCAGCCCCATTATCGGTCGCGCCGGTGCCCGTATGCCACGAATCAAAATGAGCTCCGATCATCACGATTTCATCCGGCTTTTTCCGTCCGGGAATCTCACCAACCAGGTCAAGCCCATCCACGTCACGATCGCCCACCTTTGCCTGGAGATCGAGTCGCATGGATACGTTTTGTTTCCTTTCAAGCAGGCGAATGATGCGCGAATAATGTTCTTCCGTGACGATAAATGTGGCGGGAGCCATCGGGTTCTTCGCGCTGAACGGGCCGGCCGCCTCACCGAAAATCAGACCGTTGTGCGCACGATTGTCGGCAATGATAACGCCTGCTACTTCTTCATCGCGGAAGAACTTCGCCCGTTTTGCACCCAGCTCGTCAAGGCGGTCATATATTTTGTCGATCAGAGACTCCGGAAGGCTCGCAAAATATTTGCGGGCCTCGTCCTCATCGCTCGGAACCTGAAGTTGATCGACCGTAATGGTCCGCTTGACGGTGGGTTCGGGCGCCCCGCTGATTTCGGTGAGTTCGGCGTCAGTATATCGCCGGAAAAGAGGTTTGATGCTGGGTTTCGGTGTGTCGACATCGGTTACCAGAACGATCTTTCCCTTCAGCTTGCCCTTCCACTCCTTCTCGTATTCGTCGAGCGCTTGTTCCCGTTTCTTCAGGTCGAAGCGAGAAGCGGGCTTAGGGATCGGCGCATAGAAGGCGTCGGCGTTCTTCACTCCCTTCGTTGGCTCACCCCAGGCAAGCGGCGCGGCCACCAGATTCGAATACCGGGGAGAGGTCATTGCGAGCTCATAATGTTCAACTGACCAACTACGACCAAATGGGCCCCAGGGTTCGCTGTGAACGTTCGAGATGCCATATTCCTTGAGACGGCCCATCGCCCAATTCGCGGCCTGCTGGAATTCCGGCGATGCAGTTAGCCTCGGCCCATAAAGGTCAGTAAGATTTTCGAGCGTATCCATGACCTTGGAATGATCGAACGCTTCGATTTTGATCTGGCCGACGGTCTCGAGTGACTTATCGTCCTGCGTCCATCCAATGCCCGAACCGAGTGCCAACGAGACAAAAAGCGCTACGGTAGCCCGCATAACGTTCATTTGTAACACGCGCCCTAGGCAAGCGCGGCTTCGGCTTCGGCGACCCCCGGAAACAAAGCCAGCACGCCTTCAATACCGCAAACGATAAACATCGTCTTCAGGCGCTCATTGGCGCCGGCGATCCCGTATTTCCGATGGTTCTTAGTACAGGAGAGATGGAGCCCGAGAAGGCATCCCAAGGCAGCGGAATCGATCAGCGGAACCTCGCTTAGATCCACAATCAGAACGGAAGCTTTCTCACTTCGCGTAAGATCCTGAAATTCGAAAAAATTCCGGATCGTGAGCGGACCGCTGATCTGAAGAATGGTTACATGCGGCTGTGATCCGTTTCTCACCGCAACATTGACTGGCTGAGGCACCTCTTGATTCATGGTTTCCAATCTTAGGCATCGAGTGTTTCAATCTCATGACACAACAAATCGGAACTCAAGAACCCTATGGCTGCTGTTGGGTGAGAGACAAATCCATCTGGTAAAACTTGAACACATTTTCTTCGCCGGGCCGGTCCATTGCGACGCGTCGATAGCGATCCAGGACGTCAGTGATAAAGGCCGGATGCTCAGATTCAGGCAGCAAACGGGTCCATTCCGTGAAAGTGACGGATCCAAAAGCGAAAAATGCGGACCGGGAATGAAAGTCCCATTCTTTCGACTCGGTATGCATGTGACGGACTCGCAAACCGTTTCGTTCGGCTGCGACGGCATATTGTTCGGGCGTGAGATGGAGGTATGGATCGCGAAAATTGTCGAAGTAGCGGCTCCATCTGGTGGAGAGTCGCGTCTCCTCGATCACGTTCTCCAGACTCTTGCGCTCGCCGGACGGCACGAGGCGAAGCTGACCTGTCCCGCCGGACTTCAACGCCGATCGTAGCGATTGAAGAGCTTGGTCTTGTTCAGGAATCCAGTGGAGTGCATTGAAAGAAACGGCGAGATCGAACTCATTCTTAAACAGCAGACGGCGGGCATCAGCCACCTGAAATCTGAGATTGGGATAGTGTTCGGTGTCAAAATGAGCCGCCGCGAATTTGATCATTTCCTGCGAAGCATCCACCCCTACAACCGCTCCGCGCGGAACACGGGTTGCGATCTCAGCAGTCGTTTTTCCATTGCCGCAGCCGATATCCAGAATGCGCTCTCTCCCTTTTAAATCGAGCAGCAAAAGTACCTCGGCAGCCATAGCAGCCTGAAGAGCTGAGATTCTCGAATACGCCTCGGCGTCCCATTCACTCATTCCGAATCGTGATTTTATGACACCGCGATCGCCTAGGCTGCTCTGACGTGCCCTGCCGGACGCAGTCCCTGCTTGTCGAGCACCTCGACGGCATCCCTAAATCGCAACTTGGCTCGATGTACCATAACGCGAAGATACTGCCTGCTGATGCTTAGTTCCCGACAGATCTGGTCTTTGTCGGCTTCTTCGAAAAAGACCCGTCTGAGCAAGTGCGCATCCTTGTCATCGACTTGGCGCAGGGCGCGGCGCACAATTTCCCGTTGCTCGCCAAAGACAGCCATGCTTTCCGGATCCTTGAGACCGTCAATACGCTCAGGAAGCTCTTCGGCCGATGATGCACCCTGGCCTCTCTCCCTAAGCATCTCCAGCGACACGTAAATCGAGACGGCCTTAACAAAACTTGGCAAACTCGATGCCGTTCGCAGGGTCTTGCCAGACCGGAAGTAAAGTAATACGCGAAGGAAAGTCTCCTGCATGGCGTCTTCCAAAATCTCCGAAGAATGAAATCTCTTTCGCAGGCTTATCCTCACTTGCCGGCTGAAGGAGGAAACAAGGTGTTCTTCCGCATCGGCATCACGGCACCGGAGCGCCTCCAGGTATTCTTCGTCGAAGGTGGATCGCAAGTTCTACACTCCCAAAAGTCAATGAGCAGGAGCCTAACCAAAAGGGCTCAGGCAATTTTTGCGCTGTCAGAACGAGTATCCGACCCGGAGCGCCGGGGAGTGATTATCCATTCAGGTTTAGCGACTTATCCTGAATATTCGCGTCGTGCCGCTGACCGCTATTCGGGTGCTCAAGCATCCAAGTTTCCGACTCCGGCGCGGAAGCGAATATCACGGGTACCGTCCTCACAGACTTCGATATAGGAATTCTAGGCAAACAT
Source organism: Terriglobia bacterium (assembly GCA_963757345.1). Lineage (GTDB taxonomy): Bacteria > Acidobacteriota > Terriglobia > Bryobacterales > Bryobacteraceae > Bog-105. The sequence goes on from CAVWRP010000025.1 coordinate 56,516, forward strand.
GGGGCCATCAAAATTCTAGTCGTCTCAAAAACGTCGGTAGAATTTGAATCGATGGAGCGCGGGCCCCTCTGCCCGATGTGGCCGGCTCGCTTACCGGTACGTGACAGTCGATCAGACCAGGGAGCAAGTAGGGAATTCCAACATACACGTATGCATGTATCCGCGGGCGCCGAGAAATCGTGCGGTTGAACGGCAGCGATCCTTTCGTCATCAATGAGGACCACTCCCGGACCGACACCCTCCTGAATAAGGATGCGTTTTCGATCGAATTGCCCGCTTCACATTTGCCGGAATATGGCCTGTTGTCTCATCTGCGCGAGACACGCTAGACTATGGCTCTGAACGACATGGCAGACGCGTCGGCAGAATGGATGCGAAAGCCATCGAATTGGCCGTCGAGAATGTCCGCCTGCATCGCGGCGGCCCTTTTGGTGCGTTAGTAGTAAGAGACGACAGACTTATCGCAACGGGAGTCAACCTAGTAACGAGCGGCAACGATCCGACCGCGCACGCAGAAGTGGTCGCGATTCGCAACGCCTGTCGAGAACTCAACAGCTTTCAGCTCACGGGCTGCGAACTTTACACGAGTTGTGAGCCCTGCCCTATGTGCCTGGGAGCAATTTACTGGGCCCGTCCTGAAGGCTTTACTTCGCGTCGAGCCGCGCGGATGCCGCCGCCCATGGTTTCGGACGACGCCTTCATCGACCAGGAACTTGAACGCCATCCCGAAGAGCGCACGATCTTCTGTAAACACCTGGTCAGCAAGGAAGGCAGCCGTCCATTTGACGAATGGATACGAAGTCACGGAAGAATTCCTTATTGAAGCGTTTCCCTTGACAGCCATCACGCCCGGTTAGAGCTACGCATGCTGACAAAATAGACGATTCCAGCTGTAGCAAACCCGACGAACCACGCGTAATCAAACAACCATCGAAGCGAATGTATAAACAGACCGCATAGCGCGACCAGAATGCCTGCGATCAGTGCCGTCAAAGCACGAGGATTGATCCCATTCCTGTATTCGTAGATTCCGCCCCGGCGATAAAGACTCTGGATCTCGAGTTTGGTCTTCCGAATCAGGAAATAGTCTGTAATCATAACGCCTGCAATCGGCCCGAGCAATCCGGAGTATCCGACCAGCCATCCGAAGATGTAACTGTGAAAGTCCGTTAGTAATTTCCAGGGCATCATGCATAGTCCGGCGACACCCGTGATCAGCCCGCCGGTACGAAACGAGATCAGCCGCGGACTGAGGTTCGAAAAATCGTTCGACGGCGATACCACGTTCGCGGCAACGTTCGTGTTGAGAGTCGCTACAAGCAGCGCAGCCAGCGCAATGGAGGCAACTACGGGCTGCCGGAATTTACCCAACAGAGTCACAGGATCCCAAATCGCCTCACCGAAGAGGACGACCGATGCAGAAGTAACAGCTACGCCAATAAAAGAGAAGAGCGTCATCGCCGGTGGCAGTCCGAGAACCTGCCCGACTATCTGTGCCTTTTGCGACTTTGCATAGCGCGTGAAGTCAGGAATGTTTAAAGCAACTGTGGCCCAGAAACCAACCATTCCCGTGAGTGACGGAACAAAGAAGCGAAAGAACTCGCCCGCGCTCCGGAATTTACCCGGCGTGCTCAACACAGGGCCGAATCCGCCTGCTTTCCGAGTAATCCAGACCAGCAGCAGGAGTCCCACGGCAAGCATGAACGGCGCCGCGACACCCTCCAGAAAACGGATCGTATCGATACCCTTCCATATGACAATCAGATTCAACACCCAGAACGCGAAGAAACACAGCCAGGGTACGGACGGATGGTGTGCGGCAGCCGGCGAAAGAATACCCAGCATCGAGTAGATTGCCTGCCCTCCGATCCACGTCTGAATTCCGAACCAGCCGCAGGCCACAACAGCTCTCAGGATTGCGGGCACGTTCGCGCCGCGCACCCCGAAGGATGCCCGCACGAACACCGGAAATGGGATTCCATACTTCGCGCCGGCGTGCGCATTAAGCAGCATGGGAACCAGAACAATAAGGTTTCCGAGAAAAATCGTTCCAATAGCCTCCTTCCAGCTCATCCCGCCGGCGATTAAACCTGAGGCGAGCATGTAGGTCGGAATGCAGACGCTCATCGCGACCCAAAGAGACGCATAGCTGTACGTGTTCCAAGTCCGGCGAGACTGCGCAACCGGAGCAAGGTCATCATTGTAAAGGTGTGGATCAACGTCGGTGAGTGTTGCTGCCGGCGTTCCACCCCGTTGCGCTTCCGTTTCGGCCGCCATAGCCCAGCGTAGTCTGTAGTACTGTAAGAATTCAACAAACCTTCGGCTGGACGGAAACCAGAACCTCCGAGATTAATGCACTATATGCAAGTCGGAAACTTTACTCGAGGGAGTGAAAGAACAGATTGCTTGCAGAAGTGGAATGAATCAGCGACGCCCCAGGCTGCCCTCACAGAACAGCTGCCTCCGTTAACGAACCAGGAAGCGCTGGTTGAAGCGAATCGCTGCCTATTCTGTTACGACGCCCCCTGCACGCACGCCTGCCCGACACATATCGATATCCCCCGGTTCATTAAGAAAATCGCGTCAGATAATCTTCTGGGTTCAGCACGAACCATTCTCGAGTCAAATATACTGGGTGCCACCTGCTCGCGCGTGTGCCCAGTCCAGGAACTGTGCGAAGGCGCATGTGTTCTTGGGGCCGAGCACAAGCCCATCATGATAGGCCGCCTGCAGCGCCATGCCATGGACTATTCATATGTGAGACAGGCTGCCCCATTTCCTCCAGCCGAGCCCACCAATAAGAAGGTTGCGGTAATCGGAGCTGGTCCAGCCGGTCTCTCCTGCGCGGGTGAACTCGCGAAACGCGGCTATACAGTGACCGTGTTTGAAAAGCGAGACCTTGCCGGCGGCCTCTCGACATACGGCATCATTGTCCTCCGCGAACCTCTAGCCATAGCCCTTGCCGAGGTCGAAATGATCAAGCAGATGGGGGTTGAATTTCGAACGGGCATCACAATCGAGAGCAGCCTCCAGCTTGCCGATCTCCGCTCGCGGTTCGACGCGGTCTACGTGAGTTTTGGACTTGGCGACACGCCGTCTCTCGCGATTCCCGGTGAAGAACACATTCTTGACGGCCTCTTCTACGTCGAGCAGAGCAAAATCGATCCTCAGCAGTTGAAGGTAGGCAATCGCGTCGTCGTTATAGGCGCAGGCAACACTGCCATCGATTGCGCAACGGTAGCCAGGAGGTTGGGGGCAGAAGAGGTCACGATACTATACCGCCGCACCGAAAACGAAATGAGCGCCTATCGTCACGAAATCGAATTCATTCGAAATGAGGGCGTCGGATTTCAATTCTTGACCCAGCCGGCGAAGGTGATCGTTCAAAACGAAAGGGTGACCGGAATAGAATGTGTGCGGATCACTCTGGGCGTTCCGGATGCGAGCGGGCGTCGTTCGCCGGCCGTTTTAACGGATTCGGAGTTCTTCGTTCCGGCAGACCAGATCGTGAAGGCTATCGGTCAGAAGAAGCCGCTCGCTGCGGCTCTCGGCCTTGCGACAAAGGGCGGATATCTCGATGTGAGTTCTGAATACGAAACGAGTATCCCCAATGTCTTCGCCGGTGGTGATTGCATCAGATCTTCTGGCAGCTGCTCTACGGTGATGGCGGTCCAGGACGGAAAACTTGCCGCAATCGCCATACACCACAGGCTGGCGTCATGCTTGGAAGGAGGGAGCGTCTGATGGCCGATCTTCACACAAGCTTTGCCGGAATAAACTCGCCGAATCCGTTTTGGCTCGCTTCCGCGCCGCCAACCAACTCCGGGGCACAGATACACAGAGCGTTCGAAGCAGGCTGGGGCGGTGCTGTTTGGAAAACTATCGGCGCGCCGGTCCTGAACGTGTCGAATCGCTACGGGGCCTGGCATTACGGCGGGCAGAAAATGCTCGCTATTAACAACGTGGAGCTGATTTCAGACCGTCCAATCGAAATCAATTTGCGTGAGATTGCCGATGTGAAGCGGCAATGGCCGGACCGGGCCCTGATCGTATCGGCAATGGTCGAATCCTCTCCGGAGGCGTGGTACGAGATAGTACACCGGATCGAAGATACAGGCGCCGACGCGATTGAACTGAACTACGGATGCCCTCACGGGATGAGCGAGCGCGGAATGGGCAGCGCCGTCGGCCAGGTGCCGGAGTATTGCGAGAAGATTACAGGTTGGGTGAAGTCAACAGCTCGCATTCCCGTGATCGTCAAGCTGACGCCGAACATTACGAACATAGTCCACCCGGCGCGCGCTGCGGTGAGTGCAGGCGCAAATGCCTTATCCCTGATAAACACCCTCAACTCGATCATCGGAGTGGATCTCGATTCGCTCGAGATCACGCCCAGTATTGGAGGGAAGGGTGGCCACGGCGGGTATGCGGGACCAGCCGTCAAGCCAATCGCGCTGAACATGCTGGCTGCCCTAGGTACCGATGACGTAGTCGGCTCTTCGCACCTTCCTATTTCGGGCATGGGCGGCATCACCACGTGGAAAGACGCAGCCGAATTTCTTCTTCTCGGCGCGACCAGTTTGCAGGTCTGCACCGCAGTCATGCATTACGGCTTTCGAATCGTGGAAGATCTTTGTGACGGCTTATCGAACTGGATGGACGCCAAAGGCTTTGCATCGCTCGACGAGGTCAGAGGGCAAGCACTTCACCGGATATCCGATTTCAAGGACTTCGATCTTGCGTTTCGCGCGGTCGCGCGCATCAATACCGACTTATGCATAAAGTGCAACCTCTGCTATGTCGCTTGCCAGGACACTGCGCATCAATGTATCGACCTGGTCGGCGCAGATGGAAGCATCGTTGAACCGCTCCGTTACGACGTTCGCTCGAATGGCAAGAATGAAGCGATCCATTCCCGTCCTCAGCCGCGAATCCGAGAAGAAGACTGTGTCGGGTGCCGCCTCTGTTACAACGTCTGTCCGGTTACTGGGTGTATCGAAATGGTCGACCTGCCACCCTGCAACCCATCGGTGACATGGGACGAGCTTTCCAGAAATCAGCCTGAAGTAACCGAAAGCTGGGAGGCCATGGAGGGCTATCGCACGGCTCGGGGCATCCACATACACTAGGAGCCTGCCCCGTTGCCGCTATTGATCAGGAATGGCGAAATCGTAACTGCCGACTCGCGGTATCGCGCCGACCTTTACGTCGAAAACGAGACGATCACGCAGATCGGTAAGGGTCTGGAAACGCCGCCCGGGACCAAGATTATCGACGCCTCGGAGAAACTGGTCTTCCCAGGCTTCATCGATCCGCATGTCCATGTTTACTTGCCTTTCATGGCCACGTTCGCCAAAGATACGCACGAGACTGCCAGCATCGCGGCGCTGGTCGGCGGCACGACGACCTACATCGAGATGTGTTGCCCCTCACGAGCGGACGACGCCTTGGAAGGCTATCACCTCTGGAGAGCCAAGGCCGACGGAAACAGCGCTTGCGACTACACGTTTCACATGGCGGTCTCGAAATACTCGGGTGAAACCGAATCGCAGCTGCGCGAGATTGTGCGGGATGGCATCAGCTCCTTCAAAATTTTTCTCGCATACAAGAACTTCTTCGGCATCGACGATTGCGAGATGTACCGTACTCTGGAGCTGGCCCGTAAGCTAGGCGTCATCACCACTGCGCACTGCGAAAATGCAGAATTGATTGCTCAGCGTCAACACGAACTGCTTGCCGCCGGCAAAACGGGACCCAGGTGGCATGAGCCCAGCCGCCCTGAATCGGTTGAAGCCGAGGGCACTCATCATTTCGCAACGTTTCTCGAAAATACGGGAGCAGCCGGTTATGTGGTTCACCTGTCGTGTGAGCGTGCACTCAAAGCGGCACTCCTAGCAAAAGAGAGGGGCGTCAGAATTTCCGTCGAATCCGTAATCCCTCACCTGATACTCGACAAGACTTACGCGGAGCCGCCGGGTCTCGAAGGCATGAAGTACGTGATGTCTCCGCCCTTGCGCGACAAAAAAAATCAACCCGCTCTCTGGAGCGCCCTGACTGCCGGTCTCATCGACACCGTTGCTACGGATCACTGTCCTTTCGATACCGCATCAGAAACTCCTGGGCAAAAACTCGTTTACGGAGATTCCCAACGGCATTTCCGGTATCGAAGAGCGAGTAAACCTTCTTTTTACCTATGGGGTCCAGCAAGGTAAGCTGGATCTTCATCGGTTTGTCGATGTGGCTAGCACGCGTGCAGCGAAGATCTTCGGCCTGTTCCCAGGCAAGGGAACGATCGCGGTTGGCAGCGATGCCGATCTTGTGATCTATGGCCCGACTCAAAAAGGAATGATTTCGGCGGCGACGCAGCACGTGAACAATGATTACAACGCATTTGAGGGAATGCGCACCAGGGGTCGGCCAGTCCTCGTCACGGTACGCGGCAAGGTCCAGGTTGTCAACGGAGAATTCGTTGGAGAACGTGGGCGGGGTCGATTTATCAAACGCGAGCCGACGTATTTCTGAAGTTTGTTCCGATGACTCTTGATCCCAAACGCACTGTTTCCGAACTCAAGCAGCTTCGCAATTTGACGAGCGATCAAAACGGTGCACAGCGCGTTGCTTGGACCGACACCTGGCTGAAGGCGCGCGAATGGTTTCAAACAAAGCTGACAGACTTGCCCGTCGAACATCACCAGGACGCCGCCGGAAACAATTGGGTCACGCTCGCTGGAGAGTCATCGAAAGCACTGTTGCTTGGCGGCCATCTGGATTCTGTGCCAAATGGTGGATGGCTGGACGGGAGCCTCGACGTGCTGTCATCGCTCGAAGTGCTGCGTCGGTTTGCCAGCGAGTTCAACGGCCGCCCTCCGGTCACCATCAGGCTGGTCGATTGGGCGGATGAAGAAGGCGCTCGCTTTGGACGCAGCCTCTTCGGCTCTTCGGCATTTGCAGGTACTCACTCCATCACTTCAGACCGGGCACGGACAGACAAAGACGGGATAACTCTCGAAGACGCGTTGAAGCGTTGCGGCCTCGATATCGAGCGCATCGGAGAAGCCAGGCGGGAACAGAAGAATGCGGCGGCGTACCTGGAACTGCACATTGAACAGGGTCCGGTGCTCGAGCGCGCGGGCCTCCCACTCGCCACCGTTCTTGGAACTAAGGGCGTTGAGCGGCATGCCGTTACGTTCTTCGGGCAGGAGGCGCATTCAGGCTCTACGCCTATGAACGTGCGCCGGGACGCACTCGCGGCCGCAGCCAAGCTCGCCCTCGAAATCAGACCTATCGCCGCTCAGCACAAGGATGCGGTTTGTACCATCGGCAGCGTCAAAACGTTTCCGGGAATCGTAACAGCAGTGGTCGGACGCTGTGAAACCACCCTGGATCAGCGTGACCTCGATCCACTGGTGCTCGCTTCCATGTACAGGGAAGCAAAAGAGGCAAGCGAGCGTTTCGCGAAGGAAGAAGGCTGCACTGTGAGCTGGTCTCGTATCTGGAACATCGAGCCGATTCGCTTCCATCCGGAATTGACCCGGTTTTGTCAAGAATCGATTCGAGAGATCGCTATCGAAGGGCCATCGCTACCGTCCGGTCCGCTCCACGACGCGGCGGAGGTAAGCCGCTCGGGAATTCCTACCGTCATGATGTTCGTGCAGTCGCTGGGCGGCATTAGCCATAACCGCATCGAGGACACGCGCGAGGAGCACATTGAACTGGCAGTTTCCGCTCTCGATCGGCTTGCAACGAAGACCGTAGTCTGGCTCACTTCTCAGACGTGATTATCTCTCTAAAGAACGGTCTTGCTAGAAGAGACTTCCTTATTGATTGCGGACAAACCGCACTTCTGCTCGGACCGGCTCTCTTCGCTACGGCATACAATTCGAGGACGCCATACGGCGAAGCTGCCGAGTTTCATCTTCATCCTCACTACCGGGAGCGAAGCCCGCTCGAAGTCGTGCTCAACAAGAGAAGGGCCACCCTCGACGATTTCGTCGCTGAGAAATATCACGATCAGATCGCCGTGATCCTGGAGCAATGGAGCGCGAATTTGCTCCAAGCTTCAAATCGCACCCAGGCCATTCAAAATGTACTCGCCAATGATTTTCGTGGTGCCTCACTGCAGCCTTCGGAATCCAGGTTGCTGCGCCCGAAGACTGTTTTGGAAGTTCGGCAATTGAGTTTCGAAAGGCAGCCGTCCCTGGGACGCAAGGCGTTCGAAGACACGCTCCGGCATTACCTGGTTGATCTTTCCAAAGTCTTAACTGCCGAGTTTCAGATCAGGAGGATCGAGCAAATCACGGGTAATCGGCTTCTTACGTATGTGCGTTACGACCTGGTTGGAACTGGCGACGACTTTTTTCTAGAGCAGCGCACGGGTCATTGGGAACTTACCTGGGGCACAACCTCTGCGAGCCAATTTCAGCTTCAGGGGTGGCAGGCGGTAAGTGAAACTCGAAGCCGCTCTGCCTCGCCAATCTTTGAGGACGTCACCAGACATGCGCTGGGCGACAACAATTCGTCTTATTCGACACAACTTATGCACGGTGTTGACTTCTGGAGAACCGTTCTCGACGGCGCCTGCGGCATAGAAATCTATGGTCGCAACGGCGTTTCCGTGGGAGACATCGACGGCGACGGCTTCGATGACCCTCTATGTCTGCCAACCTGCGGGCCTTCCGAACCGGCTCTATCGCAATCGCGGCGACGGAACATTTGAAGACGTCACAGAAGCTTCGGGAACAGGTGTGCTCGAAAATACAGCCTGCGCCTTGTTTGCCGACTTCGACAATGACGGATGTCAGGACCTGGTTGTCGTTCGCGCAAACGGACCCTTACTGTTCCTGAATCAACGTAACGGCACATTCAAAGAGAAGCCGGATGCATTTCATTTCGCAAACCCTCCGCAGGGCACGTTCACAGGTGCGGCAGCAGCGGATTACGATCGTGATGGTTGGCTTGACATTTACTTCTGCCTATACGTCTACTACCAGGGCACTGACCAATATAAATATCCGACACCCTATTACGACGCCAACAACGGGCCTCCCAACTTTCTTATGCGCAACGACCGGAACGGCACCTTCCACGACGTGACAGGCGAATCGGGCTTGACACAGAACAACGCGAGGTACAGCTTCTGCTGCGGCTGGACCGACTCGAATAATGATGGTTGGCCGGACCTATACGTAGTGAACGACTTCGGGCGAAAAAACCTCTACCGAAATAACGGTAACGGAACCTTCGCCGACGTGACAAGCCAGGCCGGTGTCGATGATATCGGCGCGGGTATGAGCGTCTGCTGTTTCGATTACGACAATGATGGCGCGGAAGACCTCTATGTGGCAGACATGTGGACGGCTGCCGGCGAACGCATTTCAATGCAGAACACCTTCCGGGAGAAGTCACCCGCCCAGGTGCGCGCCCTCGATCACAAGCACGCTATGGGCAACTCGCTTTTCCGCAATGAAAACGACGGTCTTTTCCAGGACAAGAGCAGCGCCGCCGGAGTAAACATGGGCCGCTGGTCCTGGTCGAGTGACTCTTGGGATTTCGATCACGATGGCTTTCCTGACCTATACGTCACGAACGGAATGGTTTCGGGGCCCTTACATGAGGACCTGAAGAGCTTCTTCTGGAGACAAGTGGTGGCGAATTCGCCCGATGAAGCCAAGCCTTCGCACGATTACGAACAGGGATGGTCCGCCGTCAACGAACTGCTTCGCGCGGATTATAGCTGGAGCGGTTACGAGCGAAACGTCTTCTACGCCAACAACGGCAATGGGACGTTTTCTGATGTATCCGGAGCGGTCGGGCTCGATTTCATAGAGGACGGCAAGAGCATTTGCGCTCGCTGATTTCGACCGTGACGGGCGACTCGAAATACTTCAAAAAAATCGCAACGCCCCACAGTTGCGGCTGCTGAAAAATGCCATAAAAGTGCTTCCGCCTTCGATCAGCTTTCGCCTTCGCGGCAGCAAAAGCAATCGCGACGCGATTGGCGCGGCTGTCACCATCAAAACAAACCTGGGTCACCAGACCAAGCGGCTCCAAGCCGGTTCGGGCTTCCTCTCCCAACACAGCAAAGAGATCTTTTTTGGCTTGGGCGAGGCTAAAGGAGCAGTTGATGTCTCAATCCGTTGGCCCAGCGGCTTCGTGCAATCGCTCAATGGTCTTGAGCCCGGCCATAGAGTTTACGTCGAGGAGGGAAATTCATCATGTCGTACTGAACTGTTCCGCGAGTCTTCTTGGGAATCGGTAAAACCGGCCACGCGGGAGGCCGAGACGCTTCCTGTAGCCGTAGAAACCTGGCTGCTTGCTCCCGTGAACGCGCCGGGCTTTTCCATGCTTGGTGTTGATGGGATCACCCGAAACCTCTCCGCGTTTCGCGGCCACCCTGTGTTCCTCTACCTTTGGACAGCCAAATCTCCAGATTGCGAGCTGGAGTTGGCCGCCCTCGATCGTGTCTACCCTTCGTGGAGGGTTCGCGGCAATCAACTGATCGCGGTAAATGACCAAGCGCAGGACGCTGGGAAGGTTCACGCGCTGGTGCGCGGTCGCCCGCTCTCTTTTCGATATGTTGATCGCTTCCGACGACACCGCCGCCGCTTATAACATTCTGTACCGACACCTATTTGACCGGCACCGTGACCTGCACCTTCCTACTGCGCTCTTGCTCAACGAAAACGGCGAAATCGTCAAGATCTATCAAGGCGTCTTGGATCCCAATCGAGTTCAAGATGACTTCAGCCACATCCCGAGGTCGGAGGCAGAGCGAATTGCAAGAGCACTGCCCTTCCCCGCCAATTCAAAAGCGTTCACATTCGGGCGTAATTATCTTTCCCTGGGCTCGGCCTATTTTCAGAGAGGCTACTGCGCATCAATCCAGACCATCTGGTTTCACTTCAAAATCTGGGAAATGCATACCGGCAACAGCGGCGTTGGGCCGAAGCTCGGCGCACCCTGGAGAAGGCCCTCACGGTCGGACCAGACGACCCGGAAGTAAACTACAGCCTCGGAATGGTTTTCGCCCAAACAGATGAACCGGGCCGCGCTTATACCTATCTCCGGCGTGCCTTACAGCTCCGTCCAAATTATCCGGAAGCAATGAACAACCTCGGCGTACTGTATCTGCGAACGCATCGACGTGATCAAGCCGTGGCAGAATTCGAGGCGTGTATTCGCATGGCGCCTGCCTTTGATCAGTCCTACCTTAATCTTGCCCGCGTATATGAAATCGAAGGCAACCGAGAAAAAGCGCAGGTGGCTCTGCAGGCGCTTCTACAACAGATTCAGATCACGACCAGGCAAGGAGAATGCTAGACGGAATGAAATGACAACACTTCGTTTGAGTCTCGTCAGCGTCCTAGCCGCTACCGCTCTTGCCCAGAGCAATCGTTACCCAGCTCATTGGTGGGCTCCGGTAGCCGACTCTCAGAAGCCCGAGTGGGAAATTTTGCCTCAGTCGGCCAAAGCAGGAGAAGTCATTCTATCCAAACGGAATGAACTCGGGATTCTTTCTAATTTCGCTGAAACTCCATTTACCCTCGGCGGCAAACGCTACGCGAGTGTTGAAGGATTCTGGCAGATGATGCTGTATCCGGAAAACGAGTCCGACCCTCGCGCGAAAGCCTCGGGCGTCAAATGGCGCTACACGCGAGAACAAGTTTCTCAGATGACGAGCTTTCAAGCCAGAGCGGCCGGAACCCTCGGCGAAGAAAATATGCGCCTGATGGATATTGACTGGGTGACCTTCGAGGGCAAACGAATTCCTTACCGGTCCATGAAACCGGGGGCGCATTACCGGCTCATACGAGAGGCAATGAAGGCCAAGCTGGGCCAAAATCCGCGCGTGCGAGAGATTCTTCTTTCAACAGGTAATCTGATTCAGCGGCCAGACCACATCCAGGAAGCGGATTCCCCGCCTGAATCGGCCTACTTTCAGATATGGATGGAGATTCGCAACGAACTTCAAAGGCTATCAGGCAAAGGAAGCTAGCCGGAGGTTTGGAACGAATGCCGCGACCTGTCATCATCGACACCGATCCCTCGCCGGATGACGCCGTGGCCTTCCTTATGGCCCTGGCTTCACCAGAGGAACTGGACGTACTGGCCATAACGACTGTTGCCGGTAATGTGCCTTTGTCCCTGACATCGAAGAACGCATTGAAGGCACTGGAACTGGCTCATCTCTCAAGGACGCCCGTTTTCGCGGGAGCCACGGCGCCGCTGGTCCGTCCCCTGATCACAGCCGAGCATGTTCACGGGAACACTGGTTTCGACGCGTATGAACTGCCTGACCCGGTAACGTCTCTGGCAAACGGATTCGCACCCGATGTCATCGTAGACCTCGTTATGAACGGAAAGCAGGGCGGCGTAACCTTATGCTGTCTGGCTCCTTTGACGAACATCGCTCTTGCGCTCGCGAAGGAGCCAACGCTGGCAACGCGATTGAGGGAAATTGTGGTTATGGGGGGAGCCTTTTCAGAGGGAGGGAACGTCACCCCCGCGGCTGAATTCAATATCTATGTTGATCCGGAAGCTGCAAGACGAGTACTACAGTGCGGGGCGCCAATTACCATGATTCCGCTCGATTGTACGCACAAAGCGCTGACCACTCCTGCCTGGCTCGCGAAGTTGCGCAGCATAGGCACTCCGCTGGCCGAAGCCTTTTACCACCTGTCGAAATTCAATAAGACGTTTGATGAGCAGAAGTATGGGACGGATGGCGGCCCGCTGCATGACGCAACAGTCATAGCCTATTTGTTGAAGCCCGATCTTTTTTCCGGCCGCAAAGTGCACGTGGATGTTGAATGTGCCAGCGAGCTTACTCTTGGAATGACAGTCATTGATTGGTGGTCGGTCACTGGCAAACCGGCAAATGTCAAGGTGGTCCGTGAGATTGACACTGTGGGATAATTTTGAATCTGGTAATCGACCGTTTGGCCCGTTTATGATTCGGCGGTTGGCTCTGTTTGTCTCGCTTGAGTGCGGGCTGCTTGGGGCGGCAACGATTGAAGGGTTCGTTCGCAACTCGAATGGAGACGTGGTGGTTGGAGCGGTTGTCCAGGGAAGTCTTGCGTCCCGCCCTGCGCCTCTCAAGACAGTTCGGACCGATGCCAATGGGCACTTTAGCGTCTCCTCACTTCCTCCAGGCAGCTACCTTTCTTAACGTCGAAATCATCGAGGTCGGCAAGGCAAAGGGCGGTCCCTTTCTTCTTGCCGAGAACGAGAAGAAGACCGCCGATCTTGTTCTCGAACACACATTCGACTTTTTCGATGAGCCGGATTTCATAGTTGCGGGCGTTACTGAAAACGCCTATTCGGCTGGGCACGGTTCCGACACGGTCAAGCGCTCCGCCGAAGCACTCACAAGAGCGACCGCCTCTCTTCAGGGAGCACGCGAGACCGCGTGGGACTCCAATCAGGCCAATCAACATCACAGCGCCGCCGTCAGAAGAAACTCTGGGCCACCCTATCGAAGCAGTTCGGGAATTTCAGCGGGCCGCAGAGTTAGATGCGAGTGAGACGAATCTCTTCGATTGGGGAACGGAGTTACTGATACACGATGCGCCGGCGCCTGCGAGTCAGATTTTTGAGAAGAGTATCCGGCTGTTCCCGGACTCGGCGCGGCTGCGAATCGCCGCGGCGGTTGCCAATTACATACAAGGCAATTACAGTCAGGCAGGCACTTTCTTTTTTCAAGCGGTCGATCTCCGACCAAGTGATCCCGGCCCCTACCTGTTTCTCGGCAAACTTGAAATTCGAGAGATTACGGAATCAAACGCGTTCGAAAGGCGTCTCTCTCGGTTTGTCAAACTTCAACCGCAAAATGCCTGGGCCAACTACTACTATGGAGTGAATATTCTCAGGCGCCAAAAGGATTCGGCCGACTTCCGAACGCTCTCTAAGGCTCAGTCGTTTTTTGAGAAAGCCGTGAGCCTTGATCCCGGGCTAGCTCCGGGGTTTCTTCAGCTAGGGATTATTTATACGGCTCTGGTGCAAACGCAAGCCGGCTTGGTGGACGGTGATAATGGACCGGAATGACTCCATCGAAATCGGCACAGGACCTGTTCAAGGGACGGCATTTCGACCGTGAGGTGATCGTGCTGTGCGTCCCCTGGTATCTCAGTTTCAAGTTGAGCTCACGCGACCTGGTTCAGATGATGAGCGAGCGCGGAATTACGCTGGCACACACGACAATTCTTCGCTGGGTGCAACGCTATATACCCGATTTTGAGAAGCGTTGGGGCCAGTATGCCAGGCCCCTGGGTGGATCCTGGCGCTGTGACGAAACCTTCCATGAGATGCCTGGTGATTGTCAAACAATTCTCTCCTGCGCGGTAACAAATGTTCTTTGCTTCTGCCGTTCTGTTTTGTACTGTTTGGACTTCTTGTAATGCTTGTCGTATTTCTGGTCCGGAGGCTTTTCTTCGTCGGCCGTTTCTTCTCTTACTCCGTCCCCGCTTCCATCCGCACTGGCTTTGTGCCCACGCTTGGGTGAGTTGTGCTCGTTGGGGTTCGTTCCGAAGTCGGTGCTGCGATCTATATAGCGGCCTCTCGGGCCTGGTTTCATCCCGCAGTCACCGGAACGCGGCTTCGGCCCACGCTCTCAAAGCGTTTCCGTCACTTTCCTGTGTATACCTCTCTTTTCTCTCCTATTCCTAAACTGTGGCTGCGGGAACACCGTAAAACGGTTCATAGGGCTCCTGGGTCACCCAGAGCCGATGGAGGAGCACGGCTAGCTTACGAGCGACAGCCACGATCGCTCGTTTCTTCGCATTTTTTCCTCCACGTTCTGCTAAGCTCAGACCCCAACGGCGCAACGCTGTATCCGCGCCAAAGACACCTAACACGTGTTGCGCACATTCAACCAGGAGCGTGCGCAGATAGCGGTTTCCGGCTTTGGTGATTCCTAACTGCGGGTCTCGTTCACCGGACTGCTGTTGACGTGGTCGCAGTCCCAGATAGCAGCCCACATCGCGGCTTCTGGCAAATCGTTTTGCATCGCCGATAGTCAGCACAAAGGTAAGAGCCGTGACCGGCCCTACACCCGGCACCTTGCGCAGCAAGGTGACTTCTGGGTATTGCGTTTCGGCCAGATGCTCCACGCCTCGGTCGGCCGATCGAATCTGTTGGGTAAGGGAAGCAATCTGCTCGAGCAAGGGCGCAAGCAACGTATGATACTCGGTCGGCAACTCCATGCGGCATCGGGTGACAAAGCTATCGGTCGAGCAAGCAGAAAGGCGATAGCCAAAAGGCTTGATCAGGCCGCGGACAGCGTTGATGGCCAGTGATCGCATGCGGATAAGAACCGCACGAGTACGAATTACCAATAAATTCGCCTGTGTCCGACTATCCCGATGAACAATCGGCCGGAGAATTGTCGGGTCCACGCGGGCGTAACGGGCAAGCTTCTCAGCATCCGCTTTGTCCGTCTTGCGATCGCTTGTCGAGATGGCCTGCAGTTCCCGAGCGTTGGCCACCAGAACTTCATGGCCTAACTCAGTGAGCAGCTCCTTCGCCCAAAGGGAATGAGTGCCAGCTTCCATCGCGATTCGGGCTGGAGCTAACGCCGCGAAACGCTGCGTGAAGTTATGTGGACTGCTCTTTAAGCGACTTTGATCGAGGATCTCGCCATTGGCATTCAACACGCAGATCTGACTCCAGCGGTCACCCAAATCAATGCCGATCGTAACTAAGTCAGTCACGCTCTTGTCGCCAGCAGAATTCCTTATGGGAAATGGGATTGTTTTGCTCATTCCTGGTCTCCTTATCAGCAGAGCCTGACAGGTAGTTCGGTTGTTTCAGAAAACCTGGCATCTCATCCCATCTATATAAAGGTTAAAGGTCGGTGGACTTACCTCTACCGAGCGGTGGATAAGCAGGGCCGTACGGTCGATTTTCTGTTAAGCGTAAACCGAGACGTTGCAGCTGCCAAACGCTTCTTCGGTAAGGCCATGAGTAATGAAACCCGACCACGGGTCATCACACTCGATGCTTACGCGGCTTCACATCGTGCCATCGCCGAACTAAAATCAGCGGGAGCCATGCCGCACCGGGTTCGGGTACGCTCCAGCAAGTACCTGAACAATGTTGTGGAGCAGGATCATCGCCGAATCAAACATCGGATACGACCGATGCTAGGATTCAAACGATTCGAGACAGCAGCGATCACGATCAGCGGCATCGAGCTTGCAGAGAAGATTCGGAAGCACCAGTTTAAGACGGGAAAGCTACCGGCAGACCCAAAACTGCCCCAGATATTTGGGCGGCTATTCTAGCGGCCTGATACTCCTCTGGGATAATCTTCACGGCGACTGCACTCTTTGGCGGAGTTTGCACCAGTGGATCATGATCCCAGGATCACAATCGATATGAAAAATCGCACGCCGTTAGTCGCCCTTACACCATTTCAATCACTTACAGACATAGAAGACCTATTTTTGAGGGAGAACCCCATACGACATCTTCCGTCACAATGCTGGCCCAGTAGTACTTCTAGGACTCAGTACACTGCATAATTTGGCAGGTTTCGCGGCGCTTCATTGCTTGCACACTCAGGAGGCCCTCCAGAGGGTAAGGCTAAATGAAGCGCAGAGAATTTCTCAAAACCACAACCGCGGTAACCGGCGGGGTTTTTTCCGGCCTATATAAGGCCTCGGCCGAAGGAATCCCGGAACGTACGCCGGTGTCGGGAGACAAGCCGAACATTCTTTTCATCCTGGTAGACGAGCTACGGTACCCGACCGTATTCCCGGACCATATCAAGACGCCTGACAAGTTTCTGGAGACGTACATGCCGAACGTCCACAGCTTATGGAAGCGGGGTGTCAAGTTCGGTGAGTATCACAATGCGGCGAACGCCTGCACGCCGTCGCGAGGTGTGATGATCACGGGCCTGTATTCGCAGCAGAACTGGCTGTTCACAACCATTACGTCCTCTCCTTTATCGGCGCCCCCTAAATTAATGCCGGTGTTGAATCCGGCTTATCCAACGTATGGCAAGCTGCTGCAGTCGAACGGGTATGCCACACCCTACATCGGCAAGTGGCATGTTTCTCTTTCTACTCCAGAGACCAATACCCTGCAGGATTATGGGTTTGATTACTACCCGACTTATTACGATCCGGTAGGTTTCAACCTTCAGGGAACCTACGGGCAGGAACCGACTTTTCACAGCGACGCTTTCACCGCCTCGCAGGCAGTAACCTGGCTGACTGAGCAGGCGCCATCGAATAAGCCCTGGTGTTTGACGGTAAGCCTGGTCAATCCCCATGACCGGGAGTTCTTTCCCGCCGGCACCGAATTTCAGACCGTCGCCGACTTGTTCGCTTCCGGCACAACCAATCCGGACGACCTGACGCAAATGCAGGCCGGCTATGGCACGGACAAAAATCCGCCAGCGGTGTCGTGGGATGAGAATGAGCTGAAATCCCCAAAGCCTTACGGGTATCCGAAGCTGCCGCCCAATTGGGAATCGCGGGATGATCTGCTGAACAACAAGCCATCCACCCAGGTTTTTATCCATGATTTTCAGCAAGGGGTGTGGGGCGGCGTTACCGACGATCGGACGCAGGACACGGCCACAATTGAGCAGTACCCAAATCCGAATGCGGTAGAGGATTTGAAACTTGGCATCGCGAAAATGCCGTTCAACTACTGGCAGCGTGGTTTCGACAGCTATACGCAGATCATGCAGATTGTCGATGGCCAGATCGGGAGGGTGCTCAATGCACTGCATTCTCTGCCGGATAGCGTAATCGAAAACACGGTCGTCATATTCGCCTCCGACCATGGCGAGTATTGCGGGGCGCACGGCATGCTGCAAGGCAAAATGGGCACTGTTTACGAAGAGGCTTGGCACATCCCGCTGATCGTGGTTGATCCGAGCGGCCGGTTCGCCGACCACACGCACATCATTCGAAACGGGCTGACTTCTTCCGTAGATCTGTTCAACATGCTGGTCAGCATTGGATACCGGGGCACAAACGACTGGATGAGACAAGGCCATCTCGCCGCGATCTACGGAGACCGGCATGACATGGTCTCGATGCTGAAGTCGCCGCGCGCGCCTGGACGCCCTTATGTGCTGTTTGCCACTGACGAAATAGTATTCGAATACCTCAACTTCAACAAAGCCCCTTTTCACGTTCTGGGCTTGCGGCTCGAAGACAGTAAGTTGGGCGCTTATGCACACTGGTTCCCGCTGACATCCAACATCGTCGGGACGGTACAGAAAGAATTCTACGATTATTCGACACAGGGTGGACAGCTCGAGTTGGATAGCCATCCGCACCACCCACGAGCCAACGTACTATACCAGTATTTGACCCACAACCTGATTCCTAATGAGTTGCAGGAAAGCCTGCCTGGAAGCCTCGGGATGCAACAGAGAAGGTCAAAAAGAGCGGAGCTCGCCTGGGCCGCATTTATTGCGTTGCAGCCGTCTGGGGACTTACGAAGCGGCGCTCTGCAAAAACTCCTCGGTTTCGGTTGGGGATTCTAGCCGGGGGATGCAAAAGGACCGGCGTGGGCGCCTCCACTGCGCCGGTCCCACAGCCGCTGGGGCGCGAACTGCTGAGCGCCTATTCTGTCCGGCGCAATTCGCGAAACAGCCACGCTCGGGCATGATCCCACTCCCGATGTACGGTACGGAGGGAGATACCGAGAACTTCCGCGGTCTCCTCCGCGGTCAGACCGCCAAAATATCGCAGTTCGACCAGACGGCTCCTTCGTTCATCCATGCGCGCCAGTGCAAGCAAGGCTTCATGCAAGGCAACCACGTCCGAAACATGGTTCGAAGCTGCACCGGCAGAAGCGAGCGAGACCGACAGCGCAGCGCGGCCACGCTCGGCCCGGCCGCGGCTGATAGCCTGATTCACCAGAATGCGACGCATCATTTTTGCTGCCACGGCGTAGAAGTGGGCTCGGTTTTGCCAGTGCTCAACATCCCAGTTGATGAGACGTATGTAAGCTTCGTGAACCAGAGCCGTGGGCTGTAAGGTGTGTCCGGTGGCCTCGCGGCTGAGATATATGCGCGCGAGGTGCCGCAGTTCGGCTTCGAGCAACGGAGCCAGCCGCTCGAAGGCATCCGCGTCTCCACGACACCAGGCGTTCAGCAGCTGCGTTACTTCTCCGGACGTGGGATTCATAACGTTTGTGCTATCGAAAGTTCTCGATCAGCATGATATCGTTCACTTCGTGGTCCAGGCGCGCAGTCAGCAAAACGCGGCCGTCCTCACTGAGCGCCAGATCGGGATAGTTCCAGATAGGCTCTCGATCGAACGTGAGCAGCGGATAAACGCGGCGAGTTGAAAAACTGAAGAAACGTACCATCTGCTCCGGCTTGTCCGCGCGAGACATAAAGTAAATGCCCTGCTTTACCACTCCCCAAGACCGGAAAATTCGGTCGAATTGCTGCAGTTCCGGCACTGGTTTCTCAGCACCGCCCGCTACGGGCACGCTCCAGATCGTGCCCCAACCGTGATTCGTGTAGTAAAGTATTTTGCCGTCCATTGACGCCCACGCTTCGCACCCTCCGCCGCGCGTAACCTGAGTCAACGGACCGCCCTCCGCGGAAACCGACCAGATCTGATCGCTGCCCGACCGGTCTGATTTGAAATAGATCAGCTTGCCGCTCGCGGACCATGATGGCATATAGTGGCCGACGAGTTCGCTCGTAAGCCGCCGGGGCATTCCTCCTTCGGCATCGACCACGTAAATATCCGAGGTGCCGGTGGCGATCGAGTCGAAGACGATGCGATTCCCATCAGGCGACCAGCGAGGCGTTCCGGTCTCGGGCCCGCCGAACGAGGTCAGCTGCCTGGGCTTGCTGCCGTCCAATTCGCATCGCCAAATCTCTTCATTGCCCGTGCGTCGAGAGACAAAGGCGATCCGATTTCGCTCCTTCGAGATGCTCGGGCTATCATCGCGGCGCGAAGAACGAATGAGTACAGTCGTTTTGCCAAAACGAGCCGGTGCGGGCCGTTCGCCAAATCCCGAACCTGCACTCGAGTAGATGTTGGTGTCCAGGAACGCCTCCGTATAGATGAGCCGGTTCCCGCTTTTTGAGATGGCAGGATAGAACGCACCCGCAAGCGTCGACGAAAGCCGGCGTGGTGTACCACCCTCCACAGGGATGCGCCACAGGGTCTCACCGCTGCTTGAGCGGTTTGACGAAAAAATGACTTCCCGGCTGTCCGCCGTCCAGGTGGCGCCATATGTGGGTTGGTGGTCGAAGGTGAGCTGTCTTTCGAATCCGCCGTTCGCGGAGACAACAAATAGTTCGCGCGTCCTCGGACCGAAGGAGCGAGTAAACACAACCCATTTCCCATCGGGTGAAAAGATTGGTAATTCGTCCAAATGGTTTGCTGAACGCGTCAGGCGAGTTCGCACGCCTGTTTTCAGGCCGACTCGCAAGATACCCCCCGATCCTGGAGGCAGTCCTGAAACCGCCAGGGTGGCACCGTCCGGCGACCAGGACACGCCCTCACAGCCTTCCCAAATCTGGCTCTCTGGCCCCCCGTTTGCAGAAATAGTCATGACGGCAAACTGCCTGGACGGC
Source organism: Terriglobia bacterium (assembly GCA_963757345.1). Lineage (GTDB taxonomy): Bacteria > Acidobacteriota > Terriglobia > Bryobacterales > Bryobacteraceae > Bog-105. The sequence goes on from CAVWRP010000025.1 coordinate 77,079, forward strand.
AACTCGTCTTTCGTCAAACGGCAAAATGCAATGAGGCTGTTATCCGGCGACCAGACAGGGTGCGTCTCGTCAGCGCCTGCGAAAGTCAGTCGGACAGGATCGCCACTCCCGATGTTTTTGACATAGATGTTCCGTTCCTGTTTGCCTCCGCTGCCGCCAGAGCCTCCGTTCCAACTGAATACGATTCGGCGTTCATCGGGAGAGAAGGAAGCGTACTCCTTAATACCTGGAAAGCTCGTCAGAGGGAGAACATTCACCGGTGGTGCTTCTCTGGTATCACTTCGCGTTGACTTCAAATGTAAGGCGATCATCCCGGCACCCGCCGCGAGAGTGCCCGCCCCGGTGAGGAGGACGCGCCTCGAAAATGGTGCTTTTCCGGCGGGCAAGGCACCATCCGAAAAACTCGCCGGTCGCTCCCGAAACCGCTGCAGGTCCGCGGCGAACTCGTCCATCGTCCGATAGCGCTCGTCGCGAACTTTTGCCAATGCCTTGTGCAGGATGTTGTCCAAACCACCGGAGGTCTTCTTCGGCTCGTAGGCGAGGACCGCCGCAAACATCTCTGCGGTAGACGCGCCGGGAAATGCCGGTTGGCCGGTAACCATTTCGTACAGCACGGCTCCCAAACTGAAGATGTCGGTGCGCGCATCCAGTCTTTCGCCGCGTGCCTGTTCGGGCGACATGTAGCGGGGAGTTCCCATGACCGTACCAACGCGGGTATCGTTTCCGGCCTCGGAAGGCTCCTCAATGTTTCGAGCCAATCCGAAATCGACAATCTTTACCACGCCGTCGCGGCGCACCAGAATGTTTTCCGGTTTCACATCGCGATGCACAATGTCCGCTCGGTGGGCCGCCGCAAGCGCGCGGGCACATTGCAATGCGACATCAAGCGCTTTACCGGTTTCAAGGTCTCCCTCCTCGATCCAGTTCCGCAAGGTCTTGCCTTCCACGAACTCCGTCGCGATGTACCAGGTCTGTCCGTTTGCCCCGACGTCATACACGGTCACAATATTCGGATGATTGAGCGCCGATGCGGCCCTTGCCTCACGGCGGAAGCGCAGAATGCATTCCTCATCCAGCGTGAACCGCAGAGGCAAGACCTTCAAAGCTACCTGGCGTTTAAGCTCCACATCGCGAGCCAGATAGACGTGCCCCATACCGCCGGCGCCGATTGACGACAGAACTTCGTAACGGCCGAAGGTGTTGCCGGGAGCGACTTCCGGTTCCGACAGCTCGCGAATATGCGAGCACAGCTCCTCCGGGCAGAGGAAGCTACTACCCGCTTCATCCCTTGCCTCGAGCAGCGATTGGATCTCGCGCAGAAGATCTTTGTCATCCCCACACGCTTCATTGAGCGCCGTGTCGCGGGATTCAGGAGAAACCCCAATAACGCTGTCATATATGTCGGTGACGCGGATCCAGCGTTCGGGACTCATGCTTGGAAGAAGCGTCATTCTATCGTTGTTGACGGCACGCAAACTCAGGCGCGGAGACGCCGCGCTTTGATTCTGTTGTACATTCCCCGCCCATAAGGGCGCAATGTACTTTGCAACGCAGTGAGTGATTGAGACTTAGCGTGTAGTGAGGCGATTAGTAATGAGGGACGCCGTTGTGACCGGCGATGGCAGCTCAGTCAGTGCAGGTTGGCAATCTCTGCGCGAAACTGGTGTCAACGAACGATGGCAGCTGGCGACGCTCAACGCGTTTGGTTTGAGGAGATGGTGGAGTGGCATCGACAAATGTCGTTTGAGCAGATGATCCGCTTGCGGGACGAGCTCGAAGAAATGTTCAGCAGATTCGCACGGCGCGCAAGCTCCGCTCTCCCGTCGTCAGGTGTCCCAAATGTGGCCCGATCGGCGAGGTGCCACACCACATGTAACCGTTCGCGCGATGATCCTCTCAGTAATCGGCTTCGACATTGACGAAGTCAATGCAACACGGGCGGTAGAGAAAAAATGGAAGGCATATCAAAGGGTTCTGGTGCAAACTCCGCCAAAGAGTGCAGTCGCCGTGAAGATTATCCCAGAGGAGTATCAGGCCGCTAGAATAGCCGCCCAAATATCTGGGGCAGTTTTGGGTCTGCCCGGTAGCTTTCCCGTCTTAAACTGGTGCTTCCGAATCTTCTCTGCAAGCTCAATGCCGCTGATCGTGATCGCTGCTGTCTCGAATCGTTTGAATCCTAGCATCGGTCGTATCCGATGTTTGATTCGGCGATGATCCTGCTCCACAACATTGTTCAGGTACTTGCTGGAGCGTACCCGAACCCGGTGCGGCATGGCTCCCGCTGATTTTAGTGTCCCCATCGGGGATGGTGGAAACCCCTCGCCTTTAGGCGAAGCAAGATTTGGTGTAACGTGGTCGCGTGCGGCATTACCGGATGGGCGCGCACACGAAGAGCGACCTGAAGTCCATCTAGTGTGGATACCGAAATATCGGAAAGCGGTATTGACAGGAGAAGTGGCTCTTCGTGTGCGTGACCTGCTGCGGCAAATTGCCGCAGAACATGAACTAGAGATCGTGTCCGGTAAGGTGGCACGCGACCACGTTCACCTTGCTGCTCTCTTATCGAACCAACCAGGGCGTGAGCCAGATCGTGCAGTGGCTGAAAGGAATCAGCTCGCGGGTCCTACTGCAGGAATTTCCGCACCTACGAAAGAAGTTCTGGGGAAGGCATCTATGGGCGCGAGGATATCTGGCGGTCAGTTCCGGAACGATCACCGATGAAATGATCCGCGAATATATTGAAGAACAAGAAGGGGAACAGATAGCCGACGACAGTCGATTTCCAATCGACAGCACCTAAACCCCTCGGCTTGCGACGCGGGCGGTGAGAGTGGAGGCGGCGTCAGGGTTCTGGTGCAAACTCCTAGAGTGCAGCGCGTGATGTTATCGGAGGAGTCGGCGCGCACGCGCCCAACTCTGGCTCGGGTCTGCCGTGCTTCCGTTAACTGTGTTCCGAATTTTCGCAAGCTATGCCCTGATGTATCGCGCTGTCTAAATCGTGAACCCAGCATCGCGACGCTGTTTGATGGCGATGATCTGCTCCACACATTGTTCAGGTATGTGGAGTAACAAGCGCGAGGGTGGTTTAGTTCGGCGATGGCACGATGTGAAGCCGCGTAAGCATCGAGTGTGATGACCCGTGGTCGGGTTTCATTACTCATGGCCTTACCGAAGAAGCGTTTGGCAGCTGCAACGTCTCGGTTTACGCTTAACAGAAAATCGACCGTACGGCCCTGCTTATCCACCGCTCGGTAGAGGTAAGTCCACCGACCTTCACCTTTATATAGATGGGATGAGATGCCAGGTTTTCTGAAACAACCGAACTACCTGTCAAGCTCTGCTGATAAGGAGACCAGGAATGAGCAAAACAATCCCATTTCCCATAAGGAATTCTGCTGGCGACAAGAGCGTGACTGACTTAGTTACGATCGGCATTGATTTGGGTGACCGCTGGAGTCAGATCTGCGTGTTGAATGCCAATGGCGAGATCCTCGATCAAAGTCGCTTAAAGAGCAGTCCACATAACTTCACGCAGCGTTTCGCGGCGTTAGCTCCAGCCCGAATCGCGATGGAAGCTGGCACTCATTCCCTTTGGGCGAAGGAGCTGCTCACTGAGTTAGGCCATGAAGTTCTGGTGGCCAACGCTCGGGAACTGCAGGCCATCTCGACAAGCGATCGCAAGACGGACAAAGCGGATGCTGAGAAGCTTGCCCGTTACGCCCGCGTGGACCCGACAATTCTCCGGCCGATTGTTCATCGGGATAGTCGGACACAGGCGAATTTATTGGTAATTCGTACTCGTGCGGTTCTTATCCGCATGCGATCACTGGCCATCAACGCTGTCCGCGGCCTGATCAAGCCTTTTGGCTATCGCCTTTCTGCTTGCTCGACCGATAGCTTTGTCACCCGATGCCGCATGGAGTTGCCGACCGAGTATCATACGTTGCTTGCGCCCTTGCTCGAGCAGATTGCTTCCCTTACCCAACAGATTCGATCGGCCGACCGAGGCGTGGAGCATCTGGCCGAAACGCAATACCCAGAAGTCACCTTGCTGCGCAAGGTGCCGGGTGTAGGGCCGGTCACGGCTCTTACCTTTGTGCTGACTATCGGCGATGCAAAACGATTTGCCAGAAGCCGCGATGTGGGCTGCTATCTGGGACTGCGACCACGTCAACAGCAGTCCGGTGAACGAGACCCGCAGTTAGGAATCACCAAAGCCGGAAACCGCTGTCTGCGCACGCTCCTGGTTGAATGTGCGCAACACGTGTTAGGTGTCTTTGGCGCGGATACAGCGTTGCGCCGTTGGGGTCTGAGCTTAGCAGAACGTGGAGGAAAAAATGCGAAGAAACGAGCGATCGTGGCTGTCGCTCGTAAGCTAGCCGTGCTCCTCCATCGGCTCTGGGTGACCCAGGAGCCCTATGAACCGTTTTACGGTGTTCCCGCAGCCACAGTTTAGGAATAGGAGAGAAAAGAGAGGTATACACAGGAAAGTGACGGAAACGCTTTGAGAGCGTGGGCCGAAGCCGCGTTCCGGTGACTGCGGGATGAAACCAGGCCCGAGAGGCCGCTATATAGATCGCAGCACCGACTTCGGAACGAACCCCAACGAGCACAACTCACCCAAGCGTGGGCACAAAGCCAGTGCGGATGGAAGCGGGGACGGAGTAAGAGAAGAAACGGCCGACGAAGAAAAGCCTCCGGACCAGAAATACGACAAGCATTACAAGAAGTCCGAACAGTACAAAACAGAACGGCAGAAGCAAAGAACATTTGTTACCGCGCAGGAGAGAATTGTTTGACAATCACCAGGCATCTCATGGAAGGTTTCG
>CAVWRP010000026.1:0-528556 GCA_963757345.1 Terriglobia bacterium
GGCGACTTCCTGCGCGACTAAAAGCGCAAACGGAAATGCCAGTGTCTTCACGAAAATGTCTATCTCTGTTCCGATAGTGAGCGCAAGCAAGGTCGCCGGAATCGCGAGATTGAACAAACTGGTCATCACGATTCCGTAGATTTCCGTATCGGAAGCGGTATGAGTACCAGTTCCCAGCCCGCTAGCGAGAATCTTTGCAGATGTAGCAACACTGGCCGGGAAGTTTACGACGACCGAATTTGATGAGGCCGACACGGGTATTCCATATAAGGTGAACTCTGGTGTAAGCGATCCCACGAGGATCTCGTTGTTCGGCGTGAAGGACGATGCGTCAGGCAATGTACCGGAGGGTAGTTGCGAGGGGGGAACGGTGGTGTTTTCGTTGAAAAACTGGATGTACAGAGCAAGGTAACGCACAAACCAGTTCTTGAATCCTAAAGTGATCTGGGCTGAATCGCCATTGATCGAAACCGACGCGTTACAGCTGTAGCCGTTGTAGCCTTGTGTGATGTTGCTCAGAGTGTAGCTGCTGTTGCTTGACGACAAGCCCGAACCGGGAAGAACGTTAACGCTTGTACTCCCGTCATTCCTGGTCCACAAGCAACCGTCGGTGACGGATTGTCCTCCATTGGTGACATCCGCGCCCAGCGTGGAATCGTTTTTGACACTCTGCAGGGCAGGGTTCATTGCAGGTGCAATGAAAGTTTGGCTCAGATTAGAATTCCACTGGGCGTCGTAAAGAATTAGACCTTTGTTGTTCCCGTTCGTGTTGACCAGCGGAGAACCATCAGTATCTGTGAACGGAACCAGGGTTGCCCACGGAGTGCCACTGCTGGCAGATGACGGATTGCCTTGTGGCGCTGCCGGTCCAGCAAGCCCCAAGACTTGAGACAACTCAAAAAGTGTTCGATCCGGGTTGAATGTAATTGGTCTGTATGTGTGCGGCGGACTCGGGATCAGCGCTTAACATTTCCGGATGGAGGTTTACGAGGGCGGTGGCCCAATCCGTTGTGTCTAAGAGAGCACTTTCGTCCATCAGATCTTGCAGTGAAGTAGCCGACTGCGTAATCCATACTGTCTATGTTTGGCGGAGAGACGGAGCGAGTTACCGTCATTACTCGTTTCTCTTGCGCGATTGTACGCATAGGACAAGGCTGTCGCTGGGGCCAACAAGAACACCGCTGACATGTACCATTTACCACTCGTCGTGCCGGCTTGAGATCAGGTAACTCAAGTGAACCTGATCGGTTGCGAGCTGAACATTCTCGATCACATGCGTAATCTGTGAGTCCGGAAGTTGCGACAGAAGCTGATTGTGTTGCCGGTGCCTGGCAAGAACGCGGTCGCCTGACTGCAGCTCTCTTAGACGATGGCGCTGCTTTCCAAGAACCAGATGGTACTCACGGCCGGCGTACGACTGGTGCGAAAGGTTCAGGAATAAATCCCGGAATTCTTTTTCGTGGCGCCGGTGGCGACGATGCCTCTTTTTTCCATCGCGATCGTGTTCCTCGTCCTCCGAGTGAGCGAGCAGAGTGCCGGCGGTGAGCGCAGCGCCAACGAAACCTCGTCGGGAGAACTCCGGCAGCTTTAAGAATTCATCGTTGTTCATGACGGCCTCCTTCGGCACGTTTGTGGAAATTAAAAAAGTCTTCTCTTGCGCAGGTTCGGTACCGGTCTAAGTATCGTGCGGCTTCTTAGGATGGTGAACCGGCGGATGCCGATGGTGCCGTTGCAACGGTGAGGCGGCGGTGGCGGGGGTTCCGAAAAGCTCAGAGGCACCCATTGAATATCGGCATTACATATCGGAGTGCCCGAAGCAGGAGCGGACGTGAAGGTAGAGTTCTTAGATATAATGCCTGGCTGCTGATATCGATTGTGGACTTCCAATTTGTATTCGCTGTGCCATTGGTGTTAAATGCGGGCCCGCAGCCTTTGTCGCTGCTGCTGTTGTTAGGGCAGGTTGTCGATCCGTCCGTAGGTGGAACGGTTGTCGCAGTGGGATAGTTCATTTCGGCACAGACCGATTGTCCTGGAGTGTTCCAGTATCCCGGGAATGAGGTGTGCGCGCCACCCAGCACCAGGAAGACAGTATTGTTGGGCGTGAAGTCAACGAAGGCACCATCCAGAGATATGCCATTCTTAAGCGTTACTTTGGCCATATTCGTTCCTTGCAAGAATGCATCCTGAAAGCCTGAATCGGATCCATTGTTGTTGGCCGCTGTGAAGGTCGCTCCAGCGAAGTTTGCACCCGCAAGGAAGGCTCCCTTGAAGAACACTCCTTGGGCCGTCACGTCAGTGAAATCGGTACCAAACAGATAGGCTCCTGTGAACTGAGTTCCGTCAGAGTCGCACTCGCGGCAGTGGCGCACTCTACCGTGAAGCCGCCAGAAATCACACAAGTTCCCTGGCCTACCGCCTTTTGACTGTAGAAGCTGGCGTCAGAGAAATCCGCTCCGCTCAGCTTTGCATTTGAGAGGTTCACGTTGCGCAGAAATGCTCCGCCCAAGTTCGCCGCACTCGGCTGATCGGCCGATTTCGTCAAATAAACTCCGCTCATATTTGCGCCTTCCAGATTGCTGTTAGGCAATTGCGCACCATACATGAACGCACCGCTAAGATTCACGAAGCGTAAGCTCGAATTATTCAGCTTTATGCCCGACAGAGTACGTCCGGCCAAGCCGGTCGCATAGTCGAGAATGACGCCTTGCAGCGACATACCCGCGATCTGAACATTTGTAAAGTCAAGGGGGTTCGCCTGTGTAGAAAGCACTTGCCCGGAAGGCAAATTGATCTGCGTTCCTGTGAAGTTAAAGCCAGCCCATGACGACCCGGCAACCGCAGTCGCGTTGATAATCGTATACGCCAGATTCGCCGTGCATGAACTGCTGATGGCAACTGTCACATTCGCGAAGGGGCCTGAAGTCAAATCCAGAATGTTACTGCTACCTGTTCCGGCTAAACTGACTCCGCAGAACGCCGCGCCTGTCGCTGCGACGACTGCCGGATTGACTCCGTTCAGATTAACTTGATTCATCGTTGCCCCTGTGAAGGTAAGATTCCCGCCGGGTGCGGTCGTTCTGCTCAAGTCAACATTCGTCAGAGTGCCGTTGGAGAAGTTGAAGTTGCTGATGTTTGTGCCGTTGAAAGTGACGTGGTTTAATATCGCACCTGTGAAGTCGAGACCGGCTGTTGACAACTGGAGGCTATTGAGCGTGACATTGCTCAGTGTGGCGCCCATGAACTTCGCTCCGCTCAGGGTGGCTCCGGTGAAATCGAGATTACTCAAGTTTGAATGTGAGAAATCTGCGCCAGTGAAGTCCCACCCTTGGTAGTTGCTGCTCGGCGATCCAGCAGCGGGATTGAGTGTCTGCCCGGAAAGAACACAGTTAGTACATGCGTTGTTTAGAAGATCATGAGCAACGGTCAGCGTGTTCGAAAGAGGTTCGACGAAGAGCTGGCCTGCCGGTTTGTTAGACATGCACGATTGATTGCTGACCACTGCACCCTGCAAATCATTCTGATCCGAGCCCCAATAAATGCTGGAGCCTGGACCAACGTGGACAGATTGGCCGGTATTCTCTAGCGTGGTAGCGCTGCTGCTAAGAGAAGCCAAGTTGTATCCGCCGCTGACAACGCCTGCCCCCATCAGCGGAATGAAAATTGAACTTTGACCCTGATAGCTACAGCCTTGAAAGATCTGCACCTCTCCCGGGTTAAGTTGCGGAGATGGATAGTCGGCCGGCAGGAAGCGGAACAACACCTGAAACGTATCGGGGGGAACGCCGCCCAAGGTGGGGACCAGTTGAATCTGGCCATTCGCCGATTGGCTGTATAGGCTTTCACCCCCGATATCTGGATTCAGGTTAAATCGGAACGCATAATTGCCCAGATCCGTAATCTGGAGAGCAGGAGGGTACTCCGACAGCGGCGTTTCCCCGTAAGCGTTTTCGCAGTAATCGAAGAAGCTATTGCCGCAGGAACTAACTACGTAGGGCCCTGTGATAGGGAACCACCAATAGGCAACGCCATTGTAGAAGAGCGCTTGCGGATATGGCGGGTAACTGACCGACCCAGTTACCGGCGGAAGTTGCCACAGCGATAGCCCATCAAACGAAGTAGTTGGGTCGATCAAAATCATTCCCGCAGCGCTGTTGGGGGTATTCGGAACCGGAACTGTAGACAACATCCTGTTTCCGAAGGTGCCTCTGGCGTTGTAGTTCAGGTCCTGAATGGCCCAAAAACCGGACACGGGTGAGTTCTGGGAATCGACAAGAGGCGCCGGGGGTATGTAAGGGTTAGCTTCCGCCTGGTCAACATGCAAAGAGGCTGTGACCCATGTTGGCGGCTTGGGAGTACTCCGGTGACCTAAGGTGACCGACACAATGCCTTCTGGAACTTCTGCGTTAGCACATCCCTGACGGTCCAACGAAAGATTCAGGATGTTTCCATCGCTCGCCTGAATGTTCACATGGGTGAAGTAACCCGCCCCGCCCTCGAGGCAGAATTTGTGGGTTCCTGCGCTCAGGTCATATCTGCCGATACTTTGCCCGTTGTTGACACCGAAAACAATCGCCTGTTTGCCGGTCGCGGTTAGGAGGGGATTTGATGCAAACTCTCGTTCATGGATTGCGGCGGGAAGAACGGCTCCATCAGGCGCAATCGCCTGCCCGGAAAAGAGCATTGGCGCGCTCAAAACTGTAACGAATCCTGCAACCAACCTCCACGAACAGTTACAAGAATCTTTCGACAACGTTCCTCCCATAAACACGGATTCGTCCCCTTCGCGCAACCTCACCGACCTTCACAAAGCGGTTGTCTCCACACGAGCGTATAACTGCACGGCATGCAAACAAGACCAACAGATTTTGCTTAGGCCAATAATGCTATCACGCATAATGAAGGTTTGCTTTGCTAGTTTAGGGAGATTAGTTCTCCAGTACGATGATTCGACTTATCGACCGTTCTTGTTCTCCAGAACAGCAATGAGATTAGAGCCATCCAAGAGGCAGCCAGCCATTGGCATGTGGGATCAAGCCATTCCGTCCAGTTGCTCCATTGGGCCGCCGACCAGGATCGTTGCCGGGTCAATCGTTATAGAGAAAAACCCCACCCTTCCACCGCACGCCGTTGGCGATCTTCGCTGGTGACAACCTTTCGCTTAGATCTCCCAACTTGTTGAGAGCGATCGACCCTCTGTCTTCTTTGCAGCCATCACCGGGCCCTGTGTGATGTGGAGTTCCACCAGCTGTTGAGCAGACATACCGAGGAACGGTCCCATCAGGTACGAGTCCGGTGATCCTTGACAGTGAGCGAAGGCCTTACGCGCAAAGAGCTGTGCATTTTGCAGTACTGCGTCATCCAAATTTTGCCTGCGAGTAGGCGCAAGGGGTTTACCAAGCACGTGGTCGAGGAGATTGCCACGAACAAAGCTGAGAGACCGGGAGGCTCGTCGCCATCAAAGCTTGGATCGTAGCCAGCAAAAAACTGACATTCAAGTCTGTCCGCTTCGAAATAAGATATTCCTGGGGATTCGCTTGCGCTCGACTTGCAAGAACTCCCTAAGCCCATTCACAGCCTGTACTACGCTTCTATGCACCATGGCGTCGCCAGCGGTGATCTTGATGTAATGGCGTGCGCGTTGCACAAAGGCGTTGAACTCGGTCACAGGGTATTTGCGCTTGTCGGAAAGCGCCGAGTCGAACGCTATTCGTAGATCGGCAACCTGCTTAGCGAGCCGATCTTTCTCCGATTCCACCATGACGATTCCAGTTTGATCTACAGCGGCAACACGATTCAAGTTGATTATAGACGGAAACGGGACTTCCCGTTACTAATGCGTTCCTGTTTTGTCAACTCCCACTCCAGGTTTCAGCGTGTCCCGCCCTGTAGCCCGATGGTCAAGTACTTTTTGCTCTAGCTTCTCCGCAAACCGCTTCGCCTCAGAATGTGGGTGGTCTTTCGCAAATGCGTCCTCTAATCGGGGATCCCTAGCAGCTGTCGTTCGCCAATAATCGATCCGAACACAGTTGCCAATGCGTTCATATCGGTGATGAGGTCACCGAGTTGTGGAATGGCGACAATCGTTCCCCTCAACGCCTCGCGAGGGAATTGGAACCGAAAGGCCAACTCGAGGGCAATCAGGCAGGACATACCAGGGAAAGTTGAAAGGTTGAACTCTTTGCGTACAACCGAAACACGGCCAATCGGGATCGTTAACCGTGTAACTCCGGGGCTGCTGCCATATTGGCGTTTTCCCCCAGTTGGCCGGGCCGGGACACAAGTAACATACAGGTAAATAAGATCCTATCGCGTATGTCGCCGCCATCAGGCTCTGATAATAGGATTGCTTGATCGCAGGATTCATAGCACTCAGGACGCTGGCGGTGGTCTTGTCTCCGTCCCAATACCAAGCGGAGCCAGGTTGGGCCCCCGCGAGATTCGCCCCTAGGGCGCTGACCTTCCCCCAGTCCTGTAAATGAAGTTGCATTGTGTTCCCAGCGTTCCTTCCTGCGCAGTAAAGTGACTTACAGCTTGTTGCTGCAAATTGGCGACGGTCGTGATCAGTGTGCTGGTAGAGTTGCCACTCGAGTCGGTAGTCAAACTGGTTCCCAAGCTGAAAGCGGCGTCCGCGATTCCGAACAGATGTCAATACCGATCGAAAATTCCCTATTCTGCCGGTCGAAAACTCCCGCACCCTCCGGAGAAGATGGTTTACAGTTTCAGCCGGCTGGTAGAAAATGAAACCGGCTGGTAAAGCGGAAGCGGGCAATGCAGGAGTGCAACCCGCCGAGGAATAGCTGGCCGCAAACTCATCAAGACGATGGGACCGGGGGCGGAGCCGAATAGGGCTTCGCCTCCAGCCTGAAACGAAGAACATATCGGATTGATAGATTTGCCTATGCCCTAAAAAACTCATAACGAATGGCTCCGTTTGCCACGAGCGTTCGGAGGGGTAGCGGGGGACTCGGTCTGCTGCTGTTCCGGCAGAGGAATCAGGCCTGCCTTGCGACGTTCCTTCAATCGATAACTCTCACCGCGAATGTTTACCGTGGTCGAATGATGCAGCAGGCGGTCGAGGATCGCCGTCGCGATGATCGGGTCGCCGAAGATCGAGCCCCATTCGCCGTAGCTTTTGTTGGAAGTGAGAATGATACTGCCCCGTTCGTAGCGGGCGCTGACGAGTTGAAAGAAGATCGTCGCGCCCAGATCGTCCAGCGGCAGATATCCCATCTCGTCGATGATGAGGACCTTCGGAGCAAGGTATATTCACAGCCGCCGATCGAGCCGAACTTCCCGGTAAGCGCGCCCGAGATCGGTGACCAGATCGTGCGCGGTCATGAAGTATGCTGCCTGTCCTGACTGAATCGAGGTTTCGGCGAGAGCCACTGCCAGATGAGTTTTTCCGACGCCGGGTGGACCCAGCAAAATCACGTTGGACGCCTCGTGCACGAACCGCAGGGTGTGCAGCTCGCGAATCTGCCGCTCATCGATCGAGGGCTGAAAAGCAAAATCGAATTGATCGAATGTCTTTACATACGGCAGATGAGCCAGTTGCAGCCGCGTCTTCAGATAGCGCTGCCGCCGGGCATCGGCTTCCGCGCTCACCACCTCAAGCAGGAAATCCGCGTAGGAGGGATCTTTCTTCGAGGCCGCTTCCAGAATGCCTTCCAGTCGCGCATCGACAGCAGTCAGATTTAACGCCGCCAGCGTGATTCTTAGCCGCTCCACGGTAGTTGTCATCGCCCACCTCCCGCCAGACTTTCATAGGCAGCCAAAGGACGGCGCTCTACCACCGGCGCACTCTGTTCGATGTGGATCAGCGTCTTGCCACTCTTTTCGTTCCCCAAAGGGATGTCCCCATGGTGTTCACCGAGCGTAACGACCTGATGATGTCTCGCCGCCTGCGCATGCAGCGCGATCCGTTCGGCGCCGTAACGGACTTCCACGTAGCGCCCGTGATTGCGAACCCGGACCTGCTTGCCTGCATAGAGCCATGGCACTGAATAGCGGCTGCCGTGCCACGAGACGTACGCGTCGCGCGCCACTTTCCGCTGCTCGTCATCCATATAGGGATAGGGCGGCCGTCCATTCCGAACCGGCTGCATGGCGAACTGATCTTCATCCCACCGAATCAGTACTTGTTCGTGTGTTGTGCCATGGACCCGCCGATTGGCTACCTCCGCCACCCAGCGGCGCAGCTCTGCGTTGAGATCCGCGAGATTCGCCGGCTCGCGGCCCTGCAATCCGCACAGGAAGTTTCGCCGCACGTACTTCACGCCAGATTCCACTTTGCCTTTGGTCTGCGCCCGATAAGGACGACACAGCCGCGGCGTGAAACCCCAGTAGCGCGCGAGGTCGAGGAAGACTGCGTTCCAGACGATCTCGCCGCGTTCATCTGTGCCGGTCCAGATCGTCCTCATCCGGTCAATAGAGAATCTCCTCCGGCACCGCACCCCACTCCTGGAACGCGGACTCGTGCATACGCAGCAACGTTCTCAGTTTCTGGTCGGTGGCGGCTTCGGCCATCATCCTGCGGCTGTAGCCCAGCTTGATCGTGAAACCCCACAGCATGTGTTCTGCGCCCTGTTCCGACAGCGAGCCGAGATGTCCCCAGTCCACCTGAGCCTCCTTGCCTGGCGGCGTTTCGAATCTCCGCACCGCAACCGACAGCGCTTCTTTCCGCTGCGGCCGCAGCCAGTCCGTCAGAATCGTGTAACCGCCGCTGTAGTTGCGCTCCCGCAACTCGCGCAGCAGCACCTGGGCGTTCCAGACTCCCGCCTGCAGTCGGTCCTTCAGATACGGCTTGAATGCTCCCAGTTTGCTCATCTGCGCAGGTCTCGGCCCGTACATCGGTCTGCTGGTCCGCGCTAATAAATACCTGCTGATCGTCTTGCGGTCATAGCCGGTCAGCCGGCTAATGGCCCGTAGGCTCAAACCTTCCCGTTTGAGTTCCTTGATCTCTTCCACGTCTTTCCCCCTGAACACATGTCCGCCCTCCTCTGTTCCCAGAGTCGGGTCGGTTTATCAACCGCCAGCGGTGGGGGATTTTTCAACCGGCACTATGGGGATTTGCACCGGCGCTGACATCCCAGGCGCGTTAGCCTATGCGGAGTGCCGTCATTGGATCGATACGAGACGCTCGACGCGCTGGGACGTAGCCAGCCGTCGCCGCGACCGCCGACAAAATGACAATTGTTCCAAGAACTGTCATTGGATCGTCTGCTGTGACGTCAAACAACAGACTGCTCATTGTTCGAAAGAGTCCCCAGGCAGCAAACAACCCTGGAGCCACTCCGACTGCAGCCAGAGCCAGAGTCTGCTGAAGGATGCTGGCCTGCAGACCCATGGCGGAGGCGCCGAGTGCCATGCGGATTCCGATTTCCTGCGTGCGCTGAGTGACTGAGTATTGTATGACCCCATAGATGCCAAGGGCCGCGAGAACCAATGCAAACGCTGAGAATCCGGTCAGCATGAGAACAACGAAGCGCCGCGGGGAAATTGCCTTATCCACCATTTGCTGCATCGGCTGAAAATCATTCGCAGGCAATGTGGGATCAATCGCCGCGAGAGCGCGCTGAATAGGTGCGGCAAGCTCCGCAGAGGGAAGCGCCGAGCGAAAAACCATATCAACCGCAGCGTAATCGCCGGACTGACGGATCGGCAAATACATTTCGCAGCCTGACGCCTGCTCCAGAGCGAGATGCCGCACGTCGCTCACCACGCCGACTACTTCGCGATCGACGTAGCCTGCGCCGACGAGGATTTGGCCGACGGGATTCTGCCCCGGCCAGAGGGTACGGGCCAATGTTTCATTAATTAAGATGACGGGCTTATCGGACGCGCTGTCATGCTCGGTAAAATCGCGACCGGCGAGTAACGAAATGCCCATCGCCTTAAGATAGCCATCGCTGGCAATGCGGACGAAAGCCCAGGGAGGCGGATGATTCTTCGTATAGGGGCGCCCTTTCGCCATCGCCCCCCAGGTTCGGTCCCCGCCCAGAGGAAGCACATCCGTCAAGCCGGCGGCTTCAATGCCCGGCACGGCTCGGACGCTGCGAAGGATTTCATTGAAATAGGCAATGCGTTGCGCGCGGGAAGAATATCGCGAACTGGGATCGACGCGGAGGGCTGTGGCATCCTCGGGCCTGAATCCAATTTTCGTGTCAAGCAGGCGAACGAAGCTTCGAATCAGTAGTCCTGAGCCTGCTAGGAGCAAGCACGCGAAGGCGATCTCCGAAACGACCAGAGAACTACGAATCCAAGCGTGATTCTTCCCATGGCTCGAGCCACGCGCGGTGCTTTTCAAGGAGTCTTGAAGGGCGGCCCCCGGGACTTGTAGTGCTGGTAGCAAGCCGACGATCAACCCGGTCAGAACCGCGATAGCCGCAGAAAGCGAGAGCACCAAAATCGACACGTACGCCCGCGAGAAGGGGGATATCGAGGGTCGTCAGGTGAGTGATTGCTCGCGTTCCAAGTACTGCCAGCACTAAACCGATGACTGCGCCCCAAGAGGACATGGCAATGCTCTCGGTCAAGGTTTGACGAATTAGCCGAAGGCGGCGCGCGCCAAGGGATGCGCGGATGGTCATCTCCTTTTGGCGCGTTGCCATGCGAGCGAGTAGCAAGTTGGAAAGATTGGCGCAAACAATTAGCATCACGGCACAGACCGCGAAGGCGAGCACCAGTAGTGCTGGACGAAGACGCTCACTGACGTAGTCTGCGAGATTACTGACAATCGGTTTGAAATTTCGGTCGGGTTCTCTGCGCTGAATCCGGGGGCCAAGGATCTGCATCTCCGCGCGGGCGCTTTGAAGAGTGGAGCCGGGTTTCAAGCGCCCAATCATTGCCAATTCATTGCCGCGGTTGCTCGCTTCTTCGGTGAGCGGGTATGGCAAGAAAAGATCGACCCGGCTGGCGGGGGCGAAGACTGTGGCAAAATCGAAGGTCGGCGGCATGACGCCGATAACCGTGACCGGTGCGTCGTTTAATGTGAGGGGTCGACCGATGACCCGCTGGTCGGAATCAAAGCGGCTTCGCCATAAGCTGTAGCTCAAAAGCACGACCTTCGGCGCATTCCACGTGAATTGGCAATCGGGGGCAGCGAACGTCCTCCCTAGCAGTGGCTTTACACCCAGGATTGAAAAGAAATTGTGAGAGACGGCAACGCTGGTGAGGCGGAGTGGCTCCCCATTCCAAGTGAGCTTGTTATCGCCGGACCGATAGAACGGAGAATAAGCGGCGACGTCGGAAAATGATTGGTTTTGACTGCGCAGATCCAGGAAGTGACCGACGGGCACGGTTTGCCCCGACAAGTCTTCGTCATCGACGTCTGTGTTGGCAATCCAAACGAGTCGGTTCGGTTCGGTAAAAGGAAGAGGGCGAAGCAAAACAGCGCGAATGACGCTGAAGACCGTGGTACTGGCGCCAATACCCAGGCCAATCGTGAGAATCACAAACGCGGCAAAGCCGAAGTCGCGCCTTAACATGCGGAAGGCATAGGAGGCGTCTTGAGCAGCATCATGAATCCAGAGCGAAATCCAGGCGGCTCTCGATTCTTCGGATTTTTGACTCAGGTTGCCGAACCTTCTTCGAGCTGCGCTGCGGGCGTCGGCTTCCGACATGCCGCTTTCCTTCAGATCCTCTACGGCTGACTCGATGTGAAATCTCATCTCCTCCCCGAGAAGGCATTGTCGTTCACGCCTCTGGAGGAAGTAGCGCATACGGCGATTGAAGCGCTGCACAATCGAATTCATGGTGCGGTTCTCTTTTAGGAAGTGCCCATGACACGTGCAATTGCATAGATCTGCTGGCGGTATTGTTCCTTCTCGGCATTCAGTTGCTTGCGACCTTCCGGGGTTAATTTGTAAAATCGGGCACGGCGATTATTGGCCGACACGCCCCACTCTCCTTCAATCCAGCCATTTACTTCTAAGCGCTGAAGGGCTGGATACAAGGAGCCTTCTTCTACCTGCAAAATGTCTTCTGAGAGCTGCTGAATGAGTTGCGCAATCGCGTAGCCATGCAGATGGCCGCGGGTGAGGGTTTTTAGCACAAGCATATCGAGCGTGCCGGGCATCAGATCGGATTTGTGTTTACCCATAGACAGTCTTATTATAGTAACCGCCAAGAATGGGTAATTGCTCCAAAAGGCGAGAGATGTTTAATCAGACATCCTAGGTAACGATGATCATTGGGCAGCTCGGCATTGCTGTGTTGACCGATGAGCGGGTCCGCTGATGATCCAGCATGCAGTAGCAGTAGCGAAGCTGCCCGAAGAGAATCAGGACCAGGAGAAACGAGCACGACCAAAGGATCTGGACGATTCGCGGCGGCCTGTCCGGCTGGAGGCCACCGAGTCGTTTTATAAAAGCTAAATCGCATTGCCCACGAATGTGAACTCTCGCGCTATCAAGCACTAAGCAGGGGTTTGGACGCACTTTCTGCGGGAGAGGGGAGGTGCGTAGGGCTGCCTTATCAGAAGTATCAAGAGTCCGGGTCAATCGGAAGTGTTCCGTCGGACCATGGGACAAGTTTCGCGAAACTACTGGGTCCAAATCAGTGCGGAAGAAAAGCGCGAGCGGACGAGGAAGAGTGCACAAGCGCTGGCGTCGGCGATCTTGAACGGAATTATGAGAACTGAACCGAGGAGTAAACATTATGATGCATCTCAAGAAACGGATGCGCGACGCCTCTTAATGCTGAAAGAGCCTGGCACTGTTCAAGATCAGATGCCCGGCCCCTCGGCTCAATCGAGAGGTTTGTCGTTGCTTACTCCGGAATCTGCAGCAACGGAGGCGGGCTGTCGATCTGAGCGATCTAACGCCAGGACGGAACTGGCATAGATCTCAGCAACGCGAACGCTGCGCTCGGATTCCGCGGGCGCGCACTCGCGAGAGCGGAGCTCGCCTTCGACCTCCACGTAAGCGCCTCCCCGACACTGGACGCCTTAAGGCCGTCTGGTGAGAAACCGGTCCGGTCCGGAATGTACCGGCAGGAGGCCCAACTGGGTCAATAATCCGAGTTGATCGAGATTATTCCAGCCTTGGACAATTTTCCCGCCTTCGACGCGTGCAATCGTCATACCGGTGAAGCGAATTTTTTGACCGCTTGGGGGCGAAGCCAAGGCTTCACCGCGATGCGTGCCTTCCACCGAATAGCGCACGGCGACTTTGTCGCCTTCGGCAACCAGGTCCTCGATCGTGACCTTGAGGTCGGGAAGTGTAGCACGCAGATTCAAGAAAAATGCTTTGAAAGGATCGGGCCCATGCGCTACTGCATCACCTTCTCCGAGGCCCACCGCCGTCGCCTTCAGCGATCGTAACTGATCGATTGCTTCGATGCGCCCGCGTGTCCAGACTTCATCAAACCATCTTCGGATCAGCGCCTTATTTTCGGATTCCATGGTTGAAGACGAAGACATGTTGTTTTGGGTGATCATGTTTGAAATGACCGCTCCGATTCTATCAGCGGCTTCGGTTGGAGTCGCGCGGAGCTTCTAGTGAGCCGTTATCCGGACGTTTCGGAAGTCTCCCACCTCATCGAACGATCCGACACCTATTCTGCCAGAGGAAAGGCTAAGATCGACTGCGTACAGAGCCGGTATCAGGCGGCCATCGACTGATCCCGTGACGTTCCCGGCCGTGCCATCATATTCGAGCACCAGGTGGTACCAATGATTTGTTTCGCCGAAGGCCGAGGGACCCGCCTGTGAGCTGATACGCACGCGCTCGCCTCCAAAAACATGAAAGATTCCATTGTGAACGGGCTGCTTGACGCCAGTGTCCGCCGAAAAATGGGCGTAGTTGAAATGACTCTCATCCCGATATGCAAACACGATCAGCAAAGACCGCCCTCTGGGCCGCGCGTCTGCTTCGACGGTTACGTGAGCGAGATCCGGCGTTCGCGCCAAGGCAAACTGCATTGGACGACGAGGGCCCGGAAGCGGTTCACGACCGGTTACTAATTCGAGAACCGGCGACCCCTCGACGGTTTCGACCTTCCAGTCTGACGCCTTGTAGACATCCCAGGTGTAGCCAAAGGCGGAAACTGTATCGGCAGCCGGCAGGGCCTGCGGCAGCACGAGAAGAACAAACGGTAGTACCCGACAGAGAGGTAAGCAAAAGCACGACACTTCTTAAATCTTAGTTGGACGACAAAGCAGAGTCGTAGACGGCCTGGTTCCTGGCGCTTTGGCCGATCGAATCAAGAGTGGCGATCGCCTCGGAAGGAAGTTGAAGCGCCGCCGCCCCTAGATTCTCGCGGAGATGTTCGAGCGAAGATGTCCCAGGGATCAACAGGATGTTGAGAGAGCGTTGAAGAAGCCAGGCGAGGGCGACCTGCATAGGTGTGGCGTGCAGCGAGGCCGCTACTGCGTCCAACGCGGACGACTGTAACGGACTGAATCCTCCAAGCGGGAAGAATGGCACGTAGGCTATGCCTTGCCGCTCAAGATCATCGATGAAGCCGTCGTCATCGCGATGTGCGACGTTATACAGGTTTTGCACGCAGACGATTTCCGTAATTGTCTGTGCCTCGGCCAGCTGCTCAGGACTGACATTGCTCAGACCGAGCTCACGAATCAGCCCCTGACCCTTAAGTTCGGCCAGCACAGTCAGCGGTTCTTCGATCGATCCTTTCGACGGTCCCATCGGTCCACCAACCCGAAGGTTGACTGCATCGAGCGTGTCGAGCCCGAGATTGCGGAGATTATCATGAACGGCATCGATCAGTTCCGGACGCGAAAGGGCAGGAATCCACGACTTGTCATCACCGCGACGAGCACCCACCTTGGTGACAATCACCAGGCCATTTGAATAGGGATGGAGCGCCTCTTTGATGATCTGATTGGTCACGTGCGGACCATAAAAATCGCTCGTGTCGATGTGGTTCACACCAACTGCGACCGCTTCTCGCAGAACAGCGACCGCCGCGTTAATATCGCGCGGCGGTCCCCAGACGTGCGGACCGGCAAGTTGCATAGCGCCATACCCCATGCGGTTCAAAGTCATCGCGGCGCCTGGAACCGTAAACGTGCCGCCTAGATCCTGTGGATTCGTCATTTGTTTTTCTCCTCAGACATTCAAAATTTGCCATCAATCGTTCTTCTCCATTGTCCAGTGCCGTATTTTCGGGATGCTGTTGGCCCGCTCGTGTTGCGAGACGAAAGTGCAGCGAACGGACGGCCGATTGGCCCGGATAGGAGCTCTAACGAGCCTGGGAGCTACACTCAAAAAATATTCTTGAACGGGCCGCCGAGTGCTGTGGATTTCGAGGCGTGTCCTCTCGGTGGAAAGAATAGAGCCTTTATAAGACTCAGTATCTCGCATGGCCGAAGAAAGCAATGCTGTAACCAGCTCCGAAATTCATGGAGCGATCGATGCCGTCTGGAGAATCGAGTCGGCACGGCTTATTGCGGGTCTGACCCGTATGGTTCGCGACGTCGGCCTTGCTGAAGAGCTGGCGCAAGATGCTCTGGTTGCCGCCTTGGAACAGTGGCCGGAGTCTGGAATCCCGCGCAATCCGGGGGCGTGGCTGATGGCTGCGGCAAAACATCGAGCGATCGACCGGCTGCGTCGCAGGAAACTGGTCGACCGCAAGCATCAGGAGATCGGGTACGAACTCGAGGCGCGCCAGCAGGCAAGCACGGACAGCCTCGAGGAAGCGATTGATGACCACGTCGGCGATGACCTCCTACGCCTGGTATTCATCTCCTGCCACCCGATCCTTTCGACCGAGGCACGCGTTGCCCTTACCTTACGCCTGCTCGGCGGCTTGACAACAGCCGAAATCGCGCGCGCGTTTCTCCTTGCCGAGGCGACCGTTGCGCAGCGTATCGTGCGAGCGAAACGAACGCTTTCCGAAGCACGCGTTCCGTTTGAGGTGCCTCGCGGCGTCGAACTCGCGACACGGCTTGCATCAGTTCTCGAGGTTCTCTACCTGATTTTCAACGAAGGTTACTCGGCGACTGCGGGAGACAATTGGATGCGGCCAGCGCTGTGCGAAGAGGCGGTGCGCCTGGGACGCATTCTGGCCGAGCTGGCTCCAGGGGAAGCCGAAGTGCACGGGCTGGTGGCGCTGATGGAGATTCAAGCTTCGCGGCTGGGCGCTCGAAGCGGCAAGTCCGGCGAGCCAATTCTCTTGCTCGACCAGGACCGTTCGCGTTGGAACCGTGTCCTTATCGGACGTGGGCTCGCTGCGCTCGAACGCGCTGAAAAGCTCAGCGAGAAAAACAGCGGCGGCCTGGGCCCTTACTCTCTGCAGGCGGCCATTGCCGCTTGCCACGCGCAGGCTCGAACGGCCGCGGAAACCGACTGGGGACGGATCTCCGCGTTATACGATGCACTCGCCCAGGTATCGCCGTCGCCGGTTGTGGAATTGAATCGCGCGGTAGCCGTCTCCATGGCGTTTGGGCCGGCGGCCGGATTGGAGCTCGTCGATGCCCTCACTTCTGATAGGATGCTCGAAAACTACCATCTCTTGCCGAGCGTCCGCGGTGACTTGCTAGTCAAGCTCGGCCGGTTAAACGAAGCGCGTCTCGAA
Source organism: Terriglobia bacterium (assembly GCA_963757345.1). Classification (GTDB taxonomy): domain Bacteria; phylum Acidobacteriota; class Terriglobia; order Bryobacterales; family Bryobacteraceae; genus Bog-105. The sequence goes on from CAVWRP010000026.1 coordinate 16,540, forward strand.
TTCGAACGTGCCGCGGCTCTTACCCAAAACGGCCGCGAACGTGAGCTTCTGCTCAAACGGGCGCAGGCCTCTACTGCCTGAAGGCCTTCGGGTTACCATCGGGCGCGAAGTTCCTGCCGGTCGAAACTATCAATTTTCTCGTTTGGGTGATCGATGGAAGGAAGCCGCAGGAGCCTTTCGAGATCTCGCTGCCACTGTTTGTGAAAGCTCGGGAACGAGTAACCCCGGCATTGCAGCCGGGAGCGATGGCTCATCCAGAAAACAAAAGCTAAAACACGAGCCACAATTCAAAGTAGCAGAACTTCCTCTGTGTTGTAAAGTACTTGGTAAAAGAAGTGCGCTATAGCTGAAACCTCCGGCCGCTTCGTTTCGTCACTTCTCACACTCGCATGCTTCAGGAGAATTGGTGTACCTACATCCAAACAGGAGGGTATTCCTCCTTGCGCTGGCGGCCTTGGGTTCATTTCACGGATCACCCGCAACTGCCGACGATCAAAGCGCGAGTGCTCGAGACAACACGGACGACCCGATCTTTGAGCCTGGAGGTGATGTCAGGCCCCCTAAACTTGTCCACTACGTAGAACCCGAGTTCTCACCTTCCTCGTCCAAAGAAGCATACGTGGAGGGCACGGTGAAAATTTCGACCGTGATCACCAAGGATGGCAAGCCGACCGAGTGCAGAATTTCGAGCGGCCTGACCGCCGAGGAAGACCGGACGGCCCTCGAGGCCTTGAAGCAGTGGACGTTTCGCCCGGGAACCAAGGCGGACAAGCCGGTCAGGGTGCGTATCACCGTACAAATCGATTTTCATCTGTTGTGAACCAGTTCATTGACCTCGAGCGATTTTGATTCTGTTTTAGGGTGATAAGCTAATCCGCGTGCAGCGCCTGCTGGATGCTCTTCGCGATGATCGCTCGACGATTCCGCTCGACGTCGCAGCTCTTGAGATCGCCAGCATAGAGTTTCCGGGCGTTGATCTCGATGCGGCCGCTTTCCGGCTGGATAATCTGGCCGAGCAGATAGGATCTCAGCTCACAACCAACGCGAGCGGACTCGATTTCATCCGGGCTTCCAATGAGCTTCTGTTCGACGTGTTGCAGTTTAGAGGTAATGAAGAAGACTATTACGATCCGCGCAATTGCTGCCTGAATTCGGTGCTCATGCGGCGTCTCGGTATTCCAATCTCTTTGTCGATTGTGTACATGGAAGTGGGCCGACGCCTCGGGCGTTCGGTGCAGGGCGTGGGGCTGCCGGGCCATTTCATTGTTTCCTACGAAGACGCCGCAACGCGTTACTGGATCGACCCTTTCAACCGCGGCCGGATTCTCTCCTTCGCGGATTGCAGTGCTCTTGCCAAGAAAACAGCCGGCGTTGACCTGAGATCGAATCCTGCGGTTCTCGCGCCTGTTTCCAAACGGCAAATCCTGGTTCGCATTCTTAGCAATCTGAAGGCGATCTATCTGAGGGGGGAGGCTTTCGACAAAGCGCGACAGGTACTCGACCTGTTGATAGGAGCGATGCCTGATTATGCTGAAGAATACAGGCACCGGGGTTTGGTGCACCTGCGGCAATTAAACCATCGTGCGGCAAAGGCCGATCTGGAAACATACCTCCGCCTCGAACCTGATTCGCCCGAACGAACGCAGGTCGAAAAACAGTTGGTGCTCATCGAGCGATGGAAAGCTGGTTTAAACTAACCGGCTTTATCGAACTCTCGCACGCGAGCGGCGATAAAACGCAGGTCGCGGACCAGCATCTGGTACTCCTCATCATATCGCTCCGGGAGTGCGCGTAAGATTGCCGATGGGTGAATGGTGGCAACCAGTTCAGGGGCAAGGTGATGGCGAAAAAGCTTTCCTCGATCGGAAGTGATGCGGAACTCGCGGCCCATGAGTGCTTGAGCAGCCGTTGCGCCCAGACATACGACGAGTTGCGGCCGGATCGCGTCTAGCTCTGCTTCGAGCCATGGGCGGCATGCCAAAATCTCGATCGCGCTCGGCTTTACGTGAATGCGCCGCTTGCCCCGCTCGTTCTTGAACTTGAAATGCTTGACCACGTTGGTGACATAGATCAGACGACGGTCCAGTTCCGCCTCCTTCATCGCTTTATCTAACAGGCGCCCGGCGGGACCCACGAATGGGTGACCTTTCACGTCTTCCTCGTCGCCAGGCTGTTCACCAACCATTAAAACTTTCGAGGTCCGCGGCCCTTCGCCGAAAACAACCTGCGTTGCGTGCTGGTAAAGATCGCAGCCTCTGCAGGATGGAGCCGCTTCTTTGAGCTGCTTCAGCTCGTGCGTGGCCGGAACCCATGGGGCAGCTGATGACTTTTGACTCTTCAACATCTGCAATACGCGGTTGCCGGCGGTCTACTTTTGTCCGCCTGACAGCTCAGACGTGCATCAGTGGCGCGGGCGCCTCGGCAAAATCGACGAGTTCGCCGTTGGCAGTGAAGGATATGTCGAATGGATCCGAAGCGGGTTGGGCATGTGCGGCTAGGGCAGGGACAAGATTCTCGCTCACGGCGAGATCCACCAACTCCAGCGTGTTGTGGATGCGGCAGTATGTGACTTCCGCCATGTTCTTCTTCCCGACCGTGGGAGCGATGGCAGCAAGGGCTTCGTAATCGGAAGCAAAGTGAGCTGGTGTGCGAATCGCCGCGGGTGTCGAAGCAGTCAATGAGTTGATGTAGGTGGGCTTCCAGTCTACCTGCTGCAGTATCCGGTCATGAATCACGTCGGCCAATCCCACACCTACCGCATTCCCGTACGTGTTGCTGCTCAGGCTTCGCACATAGACACGGTGCACTACGGGGATGTCGGAAAAGGGATTAGGGTGGCCCATGACACTGCGGTTGACGATCTTGGTGTCCATTCCAGCGCCGCTGATATTTTTGCCCATTTCGTCCACGATGAGGACGTCGATCTCGTCGGCTGGAAGGTTTGCCTTCCATGATTTCACTTCGCTCAGAAGCTCTTCTTCGCGGGCGAACATAGCATGGCAGCCCGACGCCGCGCTCACGGCGACGAGCCCGGCGGTCTCATGATGCGCGCCTTCCTGGATTGCCATACCGCCGAGAATTTTGCCGGAATTAAAGACCTTTTCTCCTACGCTTCGAATCATTCGTTCGAGGCCCATACGGTAGGCATAGGTGTGATAGGTTCGGGCTCCCGAAAATTTGCCCAAGCCTATGGCCATCATTTTGAAAAGGCCGCTCTCGACCGATCCTGAAAAGTCTGTGTGCCACTTGATGCGACCCACCAGGAACACGCCGGCGGATTCATAGGCGGTCTTGTCTATGAAGGTTTCTATTCCTTGTGGAGTCTCGCCGAGCGAGACGACCTCGAGCGAGCTAATCACAGGAACATGCATCGTTGCCTCGTGAATGCCGTAATGAGCAAGGACATCCGCTTGGCCCTCGGCAGTCGCCGCTCCGTGGCTTCCCATGGCCGGAAAGATAAACGGCTGGGCCCCTTGCTCCTTCCAAAAGTCAACGACCGATTTGACGATGGTCGCGATGTTGGAAATTCCACGGCTCCCCACGCCAATGGCAATGCGAGCTCCTTTGGGCAGGCGGTCGGCAATGCCAGAAGCCGACAGCTCGGTGTGGACATGCAACGGAATGTTTCCGATTGCGCGGTTAGGAAACGATTGGCGTACAAGAACGAATCTGGGTAGATTCATGCTACTAGCATACTGTTCCTGCCGGTCACCGGCGTTGATCACTACTGCTTGTCGGATCTTCGCGGCGGTTGCCGGATTGCGGGAATATTTCAGAGGCTAGTTGGGCGAGCCATTATGGAGGAAATTGCGAAGTCGATGGCTGCGGCTGGGGTGACGCAACTTCCGTAACGCCTTCGCCTCGATTTGGCGAATTCGTTCGCGAGTCACCGCGAAGCTTTGACCTACTTCTTCGAGCGTGTGCTCACTGCCATCGTGCAGTCCGAAGCGCATCTTCACGATTTTCTCTTCACGGGGGCTCAAGGTCTTCAGAACCTCCGCAGTCTGTTCTCTGAGGTTCAGGTTGATAACGGCTTCGGAGGGAGAAACCATCCGGCTGTCGACCAGAAAATCACCGAGATTGGATTCTTCTTCTTCTCCTACGGGCGTCTGAAGAGAAATGGGTTCCTGCGCAATTCGGAGGACACGCCGAACTTTGCTCGGACTCATTTCCATCCGTTCGGCGAGTTCCTCGGTGGTCGCTTCCCGACCGAACTCCTGCAATAAAATGCGCTGCAGCCTGACCAGCTTGTTGATCGTCTCGATCATGTGGACCGGTATGCGGATGGTACGCGCCTGGTCAGCGATCGCACGCGTTACCGCTTGCCTTACCCACCACGTCGCGTATGTCGAAAACTTGTATCCACGCTTGTAGTCGAACTTGTCGACCGCCCGCATGAGGCCGATGTTGCCTTCCTGGATCAAATCCAAAAATTGCATGCCTCGATTTGTATAGCGCTTGGCCACGGAAACTACGAGGCGGAGATTGGCTTCAATGAGGCGCTTCTTTGCGGTCTCGGATTCAACCTCGCCGCGCTCGAGGATCTGCAAAGTTCTGCGAAGGTCACTGGCTGTACTCCCGGTACGATCTTCGAGCATTTGCAACTGACTCGAAAGCGCTTTCAGCTCCCGGCGGAGGGTCGGCGCGTAAGCCGATTCCGAAGCCGGCAACTGCTCCAGCTTCCGTTGAACACGAGCGATCTCGTGTTCGAGAGGCTTGATTCTTTCTACCACCTGCTTCAAGGTCTCGCCCAGCGACCGCTGATACCGCGAGGTAAAGGGGAGTGTCCGGATCTTCTGAGAGATTCGAATCGCCAGACGGGCATACTCAAACCGCAACTTCCGATATTGCTTCGCCTTGAGATTACGAGAGGTGCTGATCAGCTTTCCTTCGGTTTGCTGAGCTTTGTGATAAAGTCGTTCGATTTCTTCAGTGGCGGCTAGGAGTTGCTCACGAAGCTGCTCGGCAGCGTTCTGCTCTTCCTCATCGGTCTCAATATCAGGGACCTGGAGTACCTCCTGGACGGGAACCGCGCCTCGGCTGGCGGCTTCTCCCGTTTCCAGCACGTTTTGTACGATGAGCCTCGACCGGGAGAGCGCCTTGCGGATGGCGTTCTCACCACGCTCGATCCGTTTCGCGAGCTCTATTTCTCCTTCACGCGTAAGGAGAGGAACCATTCCCATTTCGCGCAGGTAGATGCGAACCGAATCGTTGTTCTTATCAAGCGTGCCAGGAGTTAGGTCGAGATCGGCGAGAGCCTCTGCCTCATCTTCTCGCTCATTCTTTTCGAATTCCTTGGAGTCTTCGAGGAGCTCGACGGTCCCATCACCAAGGTCCGTGAAAAGATCGTTCAGTTCATTCCCGTTCGCGATGCCTTCGTGTACCGATCCACCGATCTCGTCAAAGAGAGCGTAACCTTTGTCGTGTCTGTCTTGCATCGACTGCCCTTGTTAATCTTCAGCGAGAAACTTGCCAGTGGGCAAACCGCTTCAGATGTACTCGCCAAGGCGCCCCTATATTGATTCCTTGACTCCTCATAGTACAACGATTCACACGATACTGGACGGCCGTTTGCTTCGATCCAGCTCGTTCATGAGGAGAAGCGCTTCCTCGATTTTTCCTTCGACCTCGAGCGTACGAATCCGTCGTCTGAGCGCGTCACGTTTTGCTTCGAGCGATTTCGTCTCGAGCTTACTAAGGCACTCCAGCGCTTGCTCGGCGGCATGATCTTCCCGCACTCCGGATTCGGAAAAGGCGATTTCAGACAGGATCTGCTGAGCGCGTTCATCCAGCGCCGCTAATACTGTCGTCAGCGAAACGCTTCCGTCGTCTTCGTCGGACCCGACCAGGGCATCGAAAATCGGCCGGAACTCCAGCGCGTCGCTTGCCCCCGGCTTCGCGAGAAAATGACGCACTACCGCTCGGGCGTAAGCGCTCGCGAGTATACATGCAATCAGGACTCTTTCATTTGGCGGTACGGAGGACGATAACTGACGCGGTTCCACAGGCCCCTTGTGAGCAGCCTTCGGCCGCAACGCCTGCCGTACCAGATCCCGGTCCACGTTCAGGTGCTCCGCGATTTCTCTTGCTATGGTGCCGCGCTCAATCGGGTCATGCACGTGCTCGATCGCGGACGAGATGGACTTAAAGGCGTCGACTCTTCCTTCAGCCGTTCGCACATCGTACTTTGTTCGTGCGTTTTCCAAGAGCCAGTGAAAATACGATGGGGATTGATCCAGGAGTTTGCGATAGGCATCCGCGCCGTTGCCCTGAATGAACTCGTCCGGATCAAGCCCTCCCGGAATTTCCAGCACTTTCACACGCAGTCCATTTGCCAATAGGGGGGTGATGTGCTTTTCGGTGGAACGGCTGCCTGCGGCATCGGAATCAAGATTCAGAATGACATGGCCTTTGCCTGACTGATACGAAATCTGCTGCTTGATGGCGCGTATCTGAAGAGGCGCAAGCGCCGTGCCACAGAGAGCCACGACCTCCGTGATGCCGGCCGAGTAGACGCCGATCACGTCCATATAACCCTCGACGAGAATCATGCGGTCGTTCTTGCGGGCGGCGATTGCAGCTCGGTGCAGGTTGTAAAGCACCGTGGATTTTTTATAGAGCTTCGTTTCCGGAGAATTGACATATTTAACCTTGTCGTTCTTCCGCAGAGCGCGGCCGGCGAACGCAATCACCTTGCCGGAGGCGCTATGAATAGGAAACATCAAGCGTCCACGAAACTGGTCATAGAGGCCCGCATCTTCAGATCGCCTGGCAACGAGTCCGGTTTCGAGAAGCGGAGTCTCTCCAAAACGTTTGAGACGGTGCAGCAATTGTTGTCCGGACGGATCTGCGAAACCGAGCCGAAACTCACGCGCCGCATCAGCGCTCACACCGCGCGATTCCAGGTAGGCTCGCGCTTCGGAGCCGCTGGGCGCCCGTAGGTTCTCCTGAAAAAGCGCCGCAGCAGCTTCACAGAGCTCCAGCAGGGCGGCATGGCGCTGTGCTTCGGGATCGGTAAACCGCTGGCGTTCCGGCATCGCAATCCCATAGCGGTCCGCAAGCAAGCGCAGTGTTTCGGGAAACGTGAGGCTTTCGATCTGCTGGACGAATGTGAAGATATCGCCCTTCGCATCACAGCCAAAACATTTGTAGAACTGAAGACCGCCGTCGACATTGAACGAGGCAGTCTTTTCCGAATGAAACGGACAGAGACCCTTCCAGCGCTGACCCGATCCCTGGCGCTTCAAGGGCACGTACTGCTCGATTACTTGAACAAGGTTGAGCTGCCTTTTGAGCTCCTCGGCAAAATTCACGTGTGTGCCAGTTTAGGACAGTCGATTTTCTTGGGGGAGTTGTCTTAAGAGTAGCAAGCCTCGAAGAGCCGATTTGACTTTACAAAGTTGGCATAATGAGCCCAGGTATGGCTCTAAAGGAATACGAGCAAAAAAGAAATTTCAAGGTTACACCTGAGCCTGCACCGAAGAAGATTACCGCGACGGCAGGCGACAAAGGAGGTTTTTTTTGCGTCCAGCGCCATGACGCTTCGCGGCTCCATTATGACTTTCGTCTTGAAGTTGGCGGGGTTCTCGTCAGTTGGGCGGTGCCGAAGGGGCCGAGTCTGGACCCTACGCGCAAATCGCTTGCCATGAAAGTCGAGGATCACCCCCTCGAATATGGAACATTCGAAGGAAACATTCCGAAGGGCAATTACGGCGGCGGCAGCGTCATGCTCTGGGACAAGGGCTCGTACGAAGTGCTTGGCGATGAGCCGGCACAGGAGCAACTGGATCGCGGCGATTTCAAATTTGAGCTGCACGGCACAAAACTGAACGGCTCGTTTGCAATTGTCCGCATGAAGCACGCCGGTAAGGGCAATGAATGGCTTCTGATCAAAAAGAAAGACAAACATGCTGTGCCGGGCTACGACGTCGATCAGTATGCCTGGAGTGTTGCTACAAAGCGGAACCAGGACGAGATTGCCGATAATGTGGAGGAAGCGACGCCCGGTGCGCTGGAGGGTGCGCGGAAGGCTGCGTTGCCGGAGACGATGACCGCGATGCTCGCCATCGCGGCCAATAAGCCGCCCCACGGGTCGCAGTGGGTCTATGAAATCAAGTGGGATGGTATCCGGGCCCTCTGTCTGATCAAGAACGGCAGGCTCGAAATTCAGTCTCGCAAGGGCAACCATTGCGAACGGCAGTATCCGGAATTCGAAGACCTCCCGGAACATGTGCACGCTAAGACCGCGTGGCTCGACGGCGAGATTTGCGTCCTGGACGGGGACGGACGAGCACGTTTTCAGAACATCCAGCCGCGAATCGGGGCGAATCCAAGCGCGGTACCGCGACTGGCCGAAACGGCGACAGCGACGCTTTTCCTCTTCGACATTTTGTATGCCGATGGCTACGACCTGCGAGGCGTCGCGTTGGAAGACCGGCGCAGGCTGCTCAACGCGCTTGTCGTGCCAGACGACCATATCCGAATTTCAGAGATTTTCGAGATTGGCGGCGAGCAGATGTTTGAGGCGGCGCGCGCGATGGGTCTGGAAGGAATTGTCGCGAAAGACCGACGCAGCAAGTACGAAGCTGCTCGCACCAACCACTGGCAGAAGCTGAAGGTTTCAAACGAGCAGGAATTTGTGATCGCGGGTTTCACGGCCGGGGAACGCGAGTACTTCGGGGCACTCGTGCTCGGCGTGCACGAAGGGGGCAAACTCCGGCATGCGGGCCAGGTCGGTACGGGATTCGATCACAGGTTGATGAAGGCGATCTTTGAGCGCCTGGAACCGCTTGTCACGAAAACATGCCCGCTAACCCCGAAGCCGAAAATTGCCGGTGTAACCTGGGTGCGGCCGGAGGTGGTTTGCCAGGTTCGCTTTCTCGAGTGGACCCATGATAATGTGCTCCGCGCTCCGGTGTTCGTGGGGTTGCGGGACGACAAAGCCGCGGATGAGGTGCAACGCGAGGAGAGCCCGGCGGCCGAGGAGGAACCGGCGCCGCACGATAACGCACCCGAGGGCAATGACAAGGTCGAATCGTCTCTCGATTTGAGCGGCAAGGAAGTCCTGACCGAAATCGATGGCCACCGGCTGAAATTCACAAACCTGGACAAAATCTACTTTCCAAAGGACGGTTGGAAAAAACGGGATCTGCTGGCCTTTTACGACTCCGTCGCCGAATGGCTGCTGCCTCATCTCAAAGATCGTCCTCTCTCGATGAAACGCTACCCGAACGGCATCCATCACGATTACTTCTTTCAGAAGAATGCCGGCGATCATTTTCCGGATTGGCTGCGTTGTGAACCCATCTCAGAACATGGGGGTACGAAGCTGAATCATTATCCGCTTGCGAATGATCGCGCGAGTTTACTCTACCTGGCGAATCTTGGCTGTATCGATCACAACCCGTGGATGAGCCGCGTGGGAAGTCTGGATAGACCGGATTGGATGCTGCTTGACCTTGATCCTGTCGACACTTCGTTTGACCAGATTGTCGAAGCTGCCGGGTTAGTGCGGGAAGTTCTTTCGGGATTAGGGTTGGAAGGGTATCCGAAAACCACCGGTGGTGATGGCATGCACGTCTATGTGCCGCTGGAACCGGAGTACAGCTACGATCAGGTTCGAAGTTTCGCCGAGATCGTGGCTCATCTTGCCAACGATCTTGCACCTAACTTGTTTACGACGCCGCGGAGTGTTGACAAGCGGAAGAAAGGGCGCGTCTATTTCGATTACCTGCAGATCGGAACTGGCAAGACGATTGCGGCTCCTTATGTGGTGCGCGCCTATGATCGCGGTCCTGTCGCAACACCACTCGCATGGAAGGAAGTCAAAAAAGGAATTCGACCGGAGGATTTCCGCATAGACGACACGGTCGCGCGCTTTCGAAGGTTGGGCGATCTTTTCGCGCCTGTTTTGAATGGCGGTCAGAGGCTCGAGGATGCTCTGGAGCGCATCAGCGAGAAGGACGCCTCTCCAAAAAAGAAGACACAGAACCGTCACAAGAAGGCCCTGTAGCGCGTCAGAGGGGCGCCACCAAATAGGCGGCCCGCCGAAGTCAAGTCAGCGCCAGGTATTCGTGCGCGAGCCGTACGACCATCGATCCCTCGCCCACGGCTGAGGCAACACGGTTCATTGCGCCGGCGCGGAGGTCGCCTGCGGCGAACACCCCGGGCACGCTGGTCTCGAGCGGCAGCGGTTCGCGGCGCTCCTTCCAGACGCGTCCGTAATCTTCGGCCGCAATCAGGTCACGGCCGGTGAGGACGAATCCTTTGGCGTCGCGGAGCACGTTGGTGGGGAGCCAGTCGCTTCGCGGACGGGTGCCTATGAACACAAACAGCGCAGCGGCTTCCTCTACCTGAGAAGTTCCATCGTCGAGAGAATTGAGTACTACCCGTTCTACGTGGCCCTCGCCCTCGACTCGTTCGACTTCCGTCCGAGTTCGCAGCCGAATATTCGGCGTCTTCTCGATCTGATTGATGAGGTACTGTGACATGGTGTCGCGCAGGCTATCGCGGCGCACGACGATCTGCACCTCTTTCGCGTAGCGAGCCAGGTACATGGCGCCTTGGCCCGCGGAGTTTCCGCCGCCGATGACGAGCACTCGCCGCCCATTGAATGCTGCTGCTTCTGTGGTCGCGGCGCCGTAATACACCCCCGCACCCGTGTGCTCGATCACGCCCGGCGCAGGATGCTCACGATAGAACATGCCAGTGGTGGCCAACATGGATCGGGTAACAAGCTCGCGGCCATCGGAAAGCGCCAGGCGCTTATAGCCCGCATCGATCGAAACGCCGGTCACTTCGAGTGGCGCGAGAAACTCTGCGCCAAGGCGTTGCGCTTGCATCAGAGCGCGACGCGTCAACTCATTGCCGCTGACGCCTGACGGAAAGCCAAGGTAGTTCTCGATCCGAGAGCTGGTACCCGCTTGTCCACCAGGAGCATGCCGGTCAAGCAGCAGCGTTCGCAGCCCTTCCGATGCGCCATATACAGCGGCCGCGAGGCCCGCGGGTCCAGCGCCGACAATCACGAAGTCGTATACATCGAAGGCAGCCGAGAGCGAGCGCCCGAGGCGTTCTGCCACCTGCCGGGGCTCCGGATTGTGCAGCACGGCTCCATCTTCGAAGAAGAGCGCCGGAAGCCCTTCCGTGCCAACCCCGGCCGCATCGAGTAGCGCCTTAGCGTTCAGGTCCCGCGAGACGTCGAGCCAGTGATAAGGAATGAGGTTGCTCGCAAGGAAGTCCTTGATCGCGTGCGACCGGGGAGACCACTGATCTCCAACCAGCCTCAGCCCCTTCGCTTCGGGCAGATACTCGGCCTGCCAGGCGTCGAGGAGATCGTCGATCACCGGGAAGAGACATTCCTCCGGGGGGTCCCACGGCTTCGACAGATAGTGATCGACATGGGCATCATTGATCGCCCGCACTGCTGCTTCGATGTCCGAGTAGGCCGTAAACAGGACGCGCCGTGCCAACGGATACACTTCGCGAGATCCGGCAAGCACTTCGCTCCCGAGCATACCCGGCATGCGCTGATCGCTCACAACCATTGCCAGCGAATCCCCACGGCTTTTCAGTTCGCGGGCGGTTGCAAGCGCCTCCTGGCCGGATGCAGCGCTTATGATCGTGTAGTGCTCACGATATTTGGAGCGGAGGTCGCGGCGGATTGCGGCAAGTACCTGTGGATCGTCGTCCACGACGAGGAGAACTGGCTTGTTCAAATCGTTCCTCCGGCGCCATCAACATTGGCGAGAGGCAGGACAACTCGAAACTCGGTCCTTCCCGGCTGTGATTCCACCTCGATTTCGCCGTCGTTATGGCGAACGAGGCGGCGGACGATGTCGAGACCCAAGCCTGTACCCAACCCCACCGGCTTTGTGGTGAAGAACGGGTCGAAAATGCGCTCGCGGATTTGTGCAGGGATGCCAGTCCCATTGTCTACGATGCGCACCACCAGGTGCTTTCCCTCGCGGTTCGCGAGCACATCGACACGGCCGGAGGCGGGGACGGCGTCCAGAGCGTTATCGATCAGATTTGCCCAGATCTGATTGAGCTCGCCGCCGAAGCCCCGGGCGCGCGGGAGCTCGGCCTCCACGTCCAGGACGATACTAACCGATTTCGCTCTCGCCTTTGACTTGATGACAGCGATGGTGTTGCTCAGTCCCTGTTTCAGGTCTACGGGTTCGGCAACGGCCGCCTGGTCCATGTGCGTGAAACCTTTGATCGCGGTGACCAGTCCCGAGATGCGTATTGCGGCATCCTGAATATCCGATGCGATCCCTCGGACCGAGCATCCCGTTGCGGCCCATCGCAGTACGGCGCTCAACTCCGGTCCCTCCACTGCTCCAGCCAGGAGGTCGAGCGCCTCGAATGTTACGGCTGTCTCCGCAAGCGATTCTGCAATGGCTACGTCCAAGTCTCGATCGGCGAGCCAGTCAGCAATCGCCTCCTCGCGTTGGGCCTCTTCGATGGGCGACAGTACGCCGTGCACGCGGGTTGTAATACAAGCCTCGCGAATGGCTTCGACGGCTGCGAGTTGGGAGTCGGTCAGCCTGGCGGCGCCAAGCACGCGCGATGCTCGCTCCGATTCCTCGAGGCGGTCCCCGATCAATGCGGCGCCACGCTCGATGGCGGACGCGGGGTTGTTCAGTTCGTGGGCGAGACCCGCAGATAATTTGCCTAGTGAGACCATTTTCTCGTCGTGGAGGTCGCTCGAAGTGAAAGTGCGGGCACGATCGACCATGCTGTGGACGAGAATCGACGTAATCTCATAGCACTCGCGGGTCATTTCGCGGAGATGGTCCCGGTGAACCGCCAGGATCATCGAGCACTCCTGGGCAACCGAATCACCCGGTGGGCTGAGCAGGCGGGAGTATGGAAGCACACCCACAACTTCGCCCTCTCGCCATTCCATGATCTTGTGGAGCCCGGCGCCGCGATCGACTGACATGGCGATGCGCCCAGACAGTACGACGAACAGGCCTTCTACCCTTGCGCCCTTCGCAGTCAGCACGGCGCCAGCCTCCAATTGCCGAAGAGACCCGTGCGAGGCCAGCCACACCAGCTCCTCGCGAGGCGCCGAGCCCAGAGCCTTGTGCCCGGCTAGCCGATCGACCACATCCGCTGTTGTCATCTGGCCGGCGTAGCCAGTTGGGCAGCCGAAATTGCTTCGAGCAAAAAGCCCGTTATGGCCGGATCGGAAACCAACATCATGGGTCAGACTCTTTGCGTCTCGGCGTTGCCGACATTCAGGACGTATCGCCTCTCAATCGGAGGACCTGAATAGAAGGGGATCTCGACCGCGCTCGGCTTATTGTGAAATTGCAGCACGTTGAAGTCGAAATGTTCGCTTTAGTATAGCTTGACATCGAGATTCGGATGTCCATTGGCGCCCGCTTGGGCGCGTTGGGCGCCGCCCAGTCACCTGCATGCGACACGACCGGTAATACAGGTCCAGCCGTCCCGTGTCGCAGTCGTGCGAGGTGGAAAAACGGATTCCACGATGCGTGACTCGACTTCGGGAAATCCGGTCAGGATGAAGGCACCACCCGGCTTCAACGCGCTGAGAAGATCGTCGGCCAGGCTAAGTAATACGCTTGCGCTGATATTGGCCACAATCACATCTGTCGATCCCGCCGCCAGGCAGCTTATCGAACCGGCGGCAAGCAGCGGGTTAAGTCCATTGAGAGCAAAATTCTCCTTCGCAGCAGCCAACGCCTCCGGATCCGTGTCGATTCCAATAGCGATTGCCGCACCCAATTTCAGGGCCGTAATCGCGAGGATACCGGATCCCGTTCCTATATCCACAACCGACGAGCCGGCCCATATTACAGCCTCGAGCGCTTCAAGAGCCAGTTGCGTGCACGGGTGTTCGCCCGTCCCGCAGGCGAGTCCAGGGTTGTGAATTACTCTCACGCGACCGGCGGGCGTCGGATCAACCCACCAGGGAGCAGCCAAGAACAGTGTGCGTCCAATAGTGCGAGCAGGCCATGCGTCCTTCGTATGTTGGACCCAATCGTGATCGGGTACGTGCTTCCAGGCAGGTTGTAGCAAAGCAAATTGCTCAAGAAGGCGGTCCCGCGCCCCGTTTCCTTCAAAGGCTGCCTCGAGCGTCGTCAAAGCTTGTGGACCGGCAAGTTCGCGAATGCCAAGAGTACCTGCTTCCCAAAGTTCGCCGGAAAGCAAGTCCACCTGAGACGATTCGCAGGTCAGATGCAGGAAGTACATTCCGGGAACTACTCGGGTGCAGTTGCAAATCTGCGAAAGAAGCTTTGTGGGGTCCAATGCGGCGCTTCGCTCGCATCTGCCACTCGCAGCGCCAGCTTTTCGAGCATGTCGTCGAATTGCGCCGCGGCGGCTTTGTCCACCGGCTGCGTTAAATCGTCGGTCACGCCGTGATATCGGTTCGTATACCAATCCTTGAAAAGCTTCTCTTCCGGATCACCGGGCTGGTAACCGAATTTGAATGCGAGCGCCGGAACGCCTTTTTTGATGAAGCTGTACTGGTCGCTGCGGATGAAGCGATTTCGGTTCGGCTCCTTGTCAGCCTGTACTTTCACGCCGCACGAGTCCGCAACAATGCGGATGTCGTCGCCCAGCGTGGATTCATTCAGCCCTTGAACCTCCAGCCATTTCAGCGGAAAGAGCGGAAGGTACATGTCCATGTTTATATCCGCGACGATTCTGCCTTCGACAGTCGGGTGCGCGGCGAAGAACTCGGACCCCAGCTCGCCCTTCTCTTCGCCGGTCACGGCAAGGAAGAGAAGCGAACGTTTCGACGCTACGGGTTCTTGCTTTAAGTTGTCTGCAATAGCGATCAACGATGCGATCCCAGAAGCGTCATCCATCGCGCCGTTATAAATACGATCCCCGTTCACCGGTTTGCCGACTCCTAGATGATCCAAGTGAGCTGAGACGATCACATATTCATTTCGCAAAACAGGATCATTCCCAGGCCGAACACCCACGACATTTTTCGATTTTACGGGCCTTACCGAGAGAGAGACGCGTGCTTCAATCTGGGAGGGAAGCGCGAAGTGAGGCAACGGCTTTTGCTGGTTTGCCGCTTCAAGGATCTCGGCAAAGGTGTGGCCCGACCCGGCGAGAAGATCATCGGCTTTGGCAGGGTCCCAGCCGGCGCCGAACTTCAGGCCGGTGGTAGATTGCAGGGCGTGGTCGGCGTGGCTCATATTCGGCATTCCCCACGTGAGGATCTGCCTTTGCCACGGGATTTCCATAGTCTTTGGGTTTTGAATCCCGATGATCCCGACGGCGCCGGCAGCACGCATTGCCTTCCATCGTTCTTCGAAGGAAGAGTAGTGCGACTTCAGGTTGCCGTCGATACTCTCGGGCCCTCCCATCAGAAACGCGATTACAGCCCCCTTGACGATGAGTCCTTTCAGATCGTCGTGATGAGCTTCGGGAATGACCAGCCCATAGCCGGCAAACACAACGGGCACGGTGATGGCTGCGGCCGAATTCGTGGAGTAGCCGAGCTGCGCTTCATCGGGGACAGAAACCTTTGTCGTCTTGCCGTCGCGAATCAGAGCTAAGCTCGAGCTGGACGGATTTATGGAGACCTCCTCAAAGGCGACCGGCTGAAAATATCCGTTCGCGCCCGCAGGCTTCAAACCTGCCTGTTCGAATTGCGAGGCAACGTATGTCGCTGCTTTGTCGAATCCGGGAGATCCGACATTGCGTCCTTCCAGTTCATCACTTGCCAGATATTCGACATGTTTCCACCACGCGTCGCCGGCGGCTTTCCAATCCGCAGCAGAGGCCGCCTGAAGGCAGATCAAGGCAGCGGATGTTACTCCCGCCCGGAGCATCCAGTCGATACGCATGGAAATTTCATCATCTCGCACCGAAAGTTAGATCACAGTTGTGATCTGAGGAAAATTTTGGGTATTTCCCAACGTTCCGATGACGATCACCGTCTAAAGCCCGAAAACGAGGAATATGGTGTGGGAGATCGGGTTGCCGCTCCACTTCGCCGCTAATCTGCCGAACCATCCAACTGACGCTGAACTTGCCGAAGGATGCAAGCGGGGAAACCTGCGCGCTTTTGAATCGCTTTATGCCTTACACGCCTCGCGTATGAAAAGTTTAGCCTTTCACCTTTTGAGCAGCCGGGCAGATGCGGAGGACGCGGTTCAGGAAACATTTTTGAAAGTTTACCGGGCGGCGCGCAGCTTTGAGGGGCATTCGTCGCTTTCGACCTGGATGTATCGCATTTTGCTCAACTGCTGTTACGACAGCATACGCAAGCGGCAGCGGCTGTCGGAGGCACCTCCTCCGGCAGAGTTTCGGGTGGATAACAAGCTGCCGTTGAAGATGGCGTTGGATCGGGCCCTTAGTCTGCTGGGCGATCGGCAACGCCTGGTGTTTCTCATGTTCGAAGTGGAAGGACTCAGACATTCGGAAATTGCAGCGATCCTCGAGGTGCCCGAAGGGACCTCTCGGAGTTGGCTTTTCGAAGCAAAGAGCCAGTTAAAGCGCTTGTTGACGGAGAGCGCGAGATGAAATTTGAGTGTGGTGATCTCGAACGCGCGTTGGCTGTCTCCGATCTCATGCCCGAGGCGCGCGAGCATTTGAAAACCTGTGCGGCCTGCCGTCGAGAATACCGGCTGTGGAACGAGATTTCGAGCAATGCGCGCGAATTGCATACCGAATGGGAAAGCGCCGATCTTTGGCCTCGAATTCGGCAAGCCATTGAAGCGGAACCGAAGCCTGGCAAGCCGTGGTGGAAGCAACCGAGAGTGTGGAGCCTGGCAGCCGCGGTGACCATTGTTATTGTGCTGCCGGTTCGATTTTTGCTGCATCCGGGAAAGCCTCCCGGGACACCTTCGGCGCAAGCCGGGGCCACCGTCGCCACCGGGAGTCGCGATTTCCTGACTGACCAGGCGTTACGGGAGGTTGAAAAGAACGAAGCTGCCTACCGGCAGTCGATCGAGAAACTATCGCGTCTGGCCCAACCTGAATTGGAGCGCGCTTCGTCTGGCGCGACTGTGAGTGCCCGCGAAAAACTCATGCTGCTCGATTCCGCTATCGCCGATACTCGATCAAATATTGCTTCGAACCGGTTCAACGTGCAGCTCCAGAACACGCTGGCGGATTTGTATCGGCAAAAGCAGCAAACTTTACAGGAGCTACTCTCACGTGACCGCAAGAATTAGTGCTTTTGCACTTGTATTGGCGCTCAGCACAACAGTCTTTGCCCGGGACGAATACACGCGGCGCTTTGATAAGACAGTTTCTGTCCGTTCGGGCGCCCGGGTGATGGTCGAAAACAAATTCGGCGACATTGTTGTTCACGCACACCCGGGGTCGGACGTTGCGATCCATGCCGACATTCGTGTCTCGGCTTCGAATGAAGATCAGGCCAAACAATACGCCGACAAGGTCGAAATCCTTGTGGATTCCTCCTCAGAGTTGTCGATTCGGACGCGTTATCCGAGCACGGAAAGAGGCATGATGGGAATCCACTGGTCAAATGTGTCATTTTCGGTGCATTATGACGTGACGGTGCCGGAGAGTTCGCCACTCTCGGTGAGAAACTCATTCGGCGCGGTTTCCGTGACTGGAACAAGAACAAGTTCAGAGATATCAACATCCCACGGGGAGCTGATTTTTCACGATGGCCGTGGTGCGCAACGGCTGGAAAATTCATTCGCGCGAGTAGAGGTCGCTAACAACGCAGGGGACGTGAACATTGAAACCAGTAACGGCGCAGTCGAAGCTACTGATGTCAAAGGCGCGCTCAGCGTCCGGGATCGTTTCGGAAGGTTGACTGTTGCACGGGTTTCAAGCGGCGTCAATCTGGTAAATACCAATGGAGCAGTTGAGGTAACTGACTCAGGAGGCGTGGGCGACATCCGGAACTCATTCGGCGATGTGATAGTACGAAATTTTCATGGGGACCTTACAGTGAATAACAGCAATGGCCGGGTTGAGGCTACTACTGTTAATGGTTCCGCTAACTTAAGAACGACTTTTGGCGAAGTGCGCTTTGCCGACGTCAACCGGCAGCTCAGCATTCGGAGCAATAACTCAAAGGTTTCGGGAACTAAAGTGGGCGGTTCATTGACTCTGATCAATTCTTTTGGAGCGACAGAAGTTTCCGACGTGCAGCACGACCTTCAAATAGAGTCGGGCAACGGAAGCGTGGTCGTGGAGAGGGTTGGTGGAGCAGCAACCATCAAAACCAGTTTCGGCATGGTACGAGCAACGGATGTAGGAGGTCTGCTCACGGTTCAGAACTCGAACGGTAGCGTCACGGGAGCTAACAATAAAGGGGCGCACATCAATACCAGCTTCGGATCGGTTTCCGTCAGCGGCGTGTCAGGACCGATTCAGGTTGAGAATCAAAACGGCAGTGTCGATGCTGACAGCAATCTGCGGGGAAGTTGCCAGCCGATCGCTATTCGTACGTCTTTTTCGACGCTGCGCGTGCACCTGGAACCCGATGCGAGCTATCGCGTCGCAGCGAGAACATCGTTTGGAAAAATTCGGTCAGACTTCCCCCTTAGTATTTCCGGTTCCATCTCAAACGACGACATCAACGGTACGCTCGGTGGGGGTCGCTGCGAAATGCGACTGACGAATAACAACGGAGCGATCGAGATCCTGAAAGACGGACAATAGAACTCGAGCGTTGGATTTGTGAAGTGACAACTGTTTCACTTATTTCAAGCAGAAGCGAGAAACACAGCGAAAGTCGTTGTTTCAGTTAATGGTGCCTGCGAGGGGGAGGCACACAAGCATTGATCGCTGTAGCAAGAGTTCTGGTGGCGAGAGTAAACCCATGATCCATATTAGTAGCGAATCTCTGACCGGTTGCTACAGCGGCAAGAGCGAGAACCATTAGGAGAAGGGCGTACTCAGAAGCACCCTGCGCGGATTCGCCTCGGAGTGCGAGCCAAATCCTTTTAAATAAAGTCATGTTGAACCCCTCCAGTGACAAAACATGATCCGACACGTATGGATTCATTATAGGTCGATTTTTTGACCAGGGATAGAGCCAGAATAAGATGGCTTACGACAGCTTGCGGCTTCCGGAAGGATGGCTGTTCTAAGTTGGGTCTGCCGAGCTTGTACTGTGAACTAAACTACTCTTTCTCTGGGACGGGTTCGAATTTTAAAAATGGCGGATGAGTCGCGAGAACACTTGCAGTTCCCGCAGTGTTCTCCCGGCGGTCCCGGGGGATCTGCTTCAAAAGATAGTGTGCGGGTGTGTTCGCATCCGAACAGCGCAATTCATTCAGACAAGCTGTAAGTCTTTGAATCTAGGCGATACTTGACCAAGCGCCGTGTGGCAAGTCACTTGCACGATCAAGACTGGTGCTTACCGGCATGATCCAAACGATGGAACGAACAAAGCCCAACCTCCGCACTGTGCTTGTCGTCGACGACCAGGCCGACGTCCGTGAAGCTCTTCGCCTCATGCTTAAGAGCGCGGGCTATTCCATTCAAATGGCAGAATCGCCGGACGACGCAGTTGCGACCGCGGCCATTTGCAATCCCGACCTGATTCTTATCGACATGAATTATGACTACGACACGACGTCCGGGCAAGAGGGTCTGGCGTTGCTGGATCGTCTCGGGAAACTTCGACGCAGCGTGCCAATTATTGCCATGACAGGTTGGAGCACTATCGAACTCGCAGTCCAAGCGATGCAGCACGGGGCGTGCGACTTCGTAACGAAGCCCTGGGATGTCAATCACCTGCTGGAAATGTTCGAGAAGCATTTAAGCAAGGGGCCGAAGACCGACGTACACAGCTCGAGTCATTCTACCGATCTGGCGCTTGCCCGGCGCATTCAGCAGAAGTTGTTGCCGCCACCGCGATTCGCGGCCGCCGGGCTCGATTTCGACTGTGCGTTTCTGCCTTTTGGCGAAGTGGGGGGCGACCTCTACGACTTCTTCGAAATCGACTCGACCCGGGCCGCGTTTCTTCTTGGCGACGTCTGCGGGAAAGGCCTTGGTGCGGCGCTCCTTGTTGCGACTCTACAGGCAACCATTCGCAGCCAACTCGAGCTAGCCGACCGGCCCGCGCAGCTCTTGAATCGAGTGAATCAGCAGTTCTTTCGAGCTACCAGGCCCGAGCATTTTGCCACGCTTTTCTTCGGAGTGTATGACGCGGCTACCCGCCAGCTTCGTTATGTAAATTGCGGACATCCGTCGGCCGTTCTGCTTCGTGAAGGCGTTGAGGCGCAGCTTCTGGAGCCGAGTTCTCTGATCCTTGGAGCTTTTGAGAAAGCTGAGTTCCGGGAACAAAGAATTCCCTTCGACCCGGGCAGCCGCCTGATTCTTTTTTCTGACGGCGTCTCGGAGGCGGGCGTAGTGGATGACGAGGAAGATGACTGGGCTCTCGATGCGATTCGCCGGCTCAACCGCAAACGCACCGATACCTTTTCTGGTTCACTAGCCGCCGCGGCTCTCGCCCGTTCGACGCAAGCCGATGACATAACAGTCATCCAGGTATGCCATCAGGCTTGTACCTGATTTCGGCGATCAGTACAATTTGGGCATGAATCCTCCAGTCTCACGACGTGAATTCGTGGGTGCAGTTGGTGCTGCCTCGCTGCTCGCCGCACGCGGGTACGCGCGTGTTCCAGGCGCAAACGATCGCCTTCGTATGGCGGTCATCGGCGCTGGTGGGATGGCCACCGAGCACATGCACAGCCTGGTTGAGGCGCGCGAAGCAGACAATCTCGAAATAGAGGCTGTCTGCGACATTTATAAACCGCGTTTGGAGAAAGCGGCGCAGCTTACGGGTGCTAAACCAGTCGATGATTACCGCAGTATTTTGGACGACAAAACTATCGACTGGGTGCTCATTGCTACCCCGGAGCACTGGCACTTCCAGATGGCCATGGACGCGCTTGATGCCGGTAAGCATGTCTATGTAGAGAAGCCCATGACTCATTCAATCGAGCAGGCGAAGAAACTAACTGAAAAAGTAAAGTCATGCGGGCTCAAACTGCAGGTTGGCGTACAAGGCATGTCAGACGAGTCATACGCCGTCGCGCACGATCATATTAAAGCCGCTGAGATTGGCAAAGTGGTTCTAGCGCAGATCGATTACTCACGAAATTACGAAGGAGATTTCTGGGCGGGCAATGAGTATCCAATCGATCCCAATGCGAAGCCCGGAGTGAACCTCGACTGGAAGGCGTGGCTCGGCCCTGCGCCAAAACGCGAGTGGGATCCTGAGCGTTACTTCCGCTGGCGGCGCTATTGGGACTACTCAGGCGGTATCGCGACGGATTTGTTCATCCACCGCGCCATGCGCCTCATCAAGGCGCTGGATCTCACTTTTCCCGAGTACGTGGTTGCCACTGGTGGAAAGTTTGAATTTACGGAAAGCGTTGCCGAAATTCCGGACACGTTTAACGTGCTTGCAGATTACCCGGAAGGTCTGACTGTGCAGCTCATTTCGTCAATGGCGAACGAGAAGAAGGTGGGCCACCTGATTCGCGGACACAAGGCGACCCTCGAGTTCACCGAAACAGGATTTACCATCACTCCGGAGCAGGACGCGAAAGACGTGCAGCCCTTCACATATGCAAAGAAAGGCGCCGAAGATGTGACGCTTCATCACCGCAACCTGCAGAATGCGATTCGAAAGAACGAACCTCTCAATTGCGATTCGATGCTTGGGCTTTATGGAGTGGTTCTCTGCGAGATGTCGGTCGAGTCCTATCGAAAGCGTGAGTATCTGAAGTGGGACCCGGCTAAGTTGCAGGCGGTGAAGGCGTAGTCGCGGAGATCGCCTGGAATGGATTGGAAAGAGCACGGAGTAAAAATCGTTCGGGCCGGCTCGTTCGACATGAATACGCCCCAGACCGAGGGGATGACCCGCGCAGCAGCCATAACTCACGCCCGGACAGGAGCCTCGAAGCTGTGGGCCGGCACGGTAGTTGTTGCGCCTGACGCAAAAACGGGACCACATCACCATGGGGATCTCGAAACAGTCCTCTATGTGGTTCGGGGCCGGGCTCGCATGCGCTGGGGAGACCGCCTCGAGTTCGTCGATGAAGCCGGTCCTGGCGACTTTATTTACGTGCCACCGTATGTGCCGCACCAGGAGATCAACGCGCACGCCGATGAACCCTGCGAAGCAGTGGTGGTGCGCAGCGGTCAAGATCCAATCGTAGTGAATCTTGATCTCGCGAGTCCGGAGTGGACTGCTCCGACAGGCGCTCAGCCGTTTCATCCTCCAGGCGACATAAAGAGCCGGTCGTAAGAAAGCGGTTCTGCGAATCGACTAGACCTTTATAGTCTGCACGATCCTGGGTTGCACAACCGATATTGATAAGATCTCCCTGGCAATTAAGAAAGAGGAGATCAGTTACATGCCCCTGCCAACCGAGAACGTCGGGTCGCTTCCTAGGCCCGCTAAGCTACAGGCCGCCCTCGCTGATTACGACGCCGGCGAGATCACGCGCGACCAGTTGAAACAGGAACAGGATGTTGCGGTGAAAGATTCGATCCAACGGATGGAAGCGACCGGCTCGCCGATCGTCTCCGATGGAGAACAACGCGCGTCGAGTTTCGCGACCTACCCACTCACTGACACTCTGGCAGGTACAGGCCTTGCTGAAAACCTTGCTGCCGACGGCCAATATTTCGCAATATTTACAGATGGCCATCATCGCCAGCTCCCACGCGTTACCGGCGGCCCGTTCCGTTACAAGACCTATGCGGCCGAATATTTGAAGGAAGCCGCCAAAGTTGCGAAGAAGCCCCTGAAACAGGCAGTTATCGCACCCTCCATGCTCTCTTTGCTTTATCCTCTCGATGGAAAGGTAGATGGCTATCCTCGAGAGAAATTCCTTGAGGACCTGGTCAACGAGTGCGAGAAGGACGTTCGCCAGTGCTTCGCGGCGGGTGCCGTTCGTGTTTCCATTGACTTTACCGAAGGACGTCTTGCCTGCCGCAATGACCCTGCAAATCCCTGGACGGGCCGCAACATGCTCGGTCATTTCGTTGAACTGAACAATCGTTTGGTTGACCGGTTTTCGCCTAAAGAACGTAAGAATATCGGGATTCACACTTGCCCGGGTGGCGACTGCGACGCGACTCACAGCGCAGACGTCGATTACGCAGAACTTCTACCCAGCATGTTTCAAATGAACGCCGGCTATTTTCTCATGCAACTCTCCAGTGAAAAGGATAAGGAGCATGTCTACCGGCTCGTCGGCAAGCACAGCCGCGAAGATGCCAACGGTGTTGCGCAGGTCTGCTTTATCGGTGTCATTAACCCGCAGAATCCACGCGTGGAAACCGCCGAAGAAGTACGCGATGATTTGGTAACGGCGGCGAAGCACATACCAAAGGAGCGGTTAGGCTCAACAGACGACTGCGGCTTTTCGCCGTTTAGTATCGACGTCAAGCCGAAGCACGGATCGCCGGACGCGGCTCGAGATATCGCCTTTCAAAAGATCACATCGCGGGTCAAGGGAACCACTATGGCGTCAGAGAAGTTGGGCGTGGCCTGATCGCAATTCGAATCCGATAGCTCTTTCGTCGTCACTCCGGGCGCGGGCCCGATGAGCCAAGAGCACGCCGGTCTCTTTCGGCAGTCTGTCAAAATTGGGACGTGACACCGCCAGCGTGTCACAAGATAAAAGCACATAGATGGGGAAATATTGGTGGCTGTTGGTTTTGCCGCTTGCTCTGCTCGTATGGTGGGCGTTCGGGGGCGGCGAATCATCAACTTTGGTGCACTTCTCTCCCGTACGCCGCGGTGTGTTGTCAAGCAGTGTTCCTACAAACGGGAAAGTGGAGCCTGCTGAATGGTCCGCGGCAACCGCAGAAACTTCGGGTGTCGTGCGGACGATAGAGGTGCGGTTAGGTCAGAACGTAAATGCCGGCCAGACTCTTGTCACGCTGGACACAACCGGTTCGCGAGCTGATCTGGCAACGGCATTAGCTCGCCTGGAGGAAGAGCAGACGGCGCTCAACACTCTCGCGCAGGGTGGGAAGGCGTCTACGGTCGCCGATCTGAACGACCGTATTCGCACTGCGCAGGCAGCAGTTGACGCAGCGCAGCGCATCTATGATTCAGACCAGCGTTTACTCGGACAACAAGCTGCTACGAAACTGCAAGTAAACGCGGATCGCGATGCTCTGCAGCGGACAAAGTTGAACCTTGCTGCCCTACAGAATCAAAGGCGCACTGCCGTTACTGGAAGCGATAGAAGCGTAGCTGAGGCGAGAGTTCGGGACGCGCAAGCGGCGGTCACACTGGCGCGGCATCGGGTGGACCTCGGGAGGATAGCGGTGCCGATCTCGGGCACGATCTATCAATTCGATTTGAAGCTGGGTGCGTATCTGACGCCCGGCTCCCTGGTTGCGCTGGTGGGCAAAATTGATCAGGTCAAAGTGATCGTCTATGTGGATGAACCCGAATTGGGCCGGGTGGGATTGGGCATGCCGGTTGCGATTACTTCCGATTCGCGCCCCGGTCAGAAATGGTCCGGCAAAGTGGACAAGCTCCCGACGCAGATTGTTCCGTTGCAAACCCGAAGTGTCGGACAGGTCAGCACCATAATTGAGAACCCGCAGCACGATTTGCTTCCCGGAGTTTCTGTCGATGCGCGCATTATTTCGAAAGTTGTGAACAATGCGCTGCAGATCCCCAAAGCTGCCTTGCGAAAGGTCGGAAGCGCGGAAGGCGTTTATAAACTCAATAAACAAATAATTAACTGGCTACCCGTTAAGACTGGAATCAGCGACATCAATGACGTTCAGATTCTTTCCGGGCTGCAGGAAGGCGATAGTGTTGCCGAACGAATTATTGATCCGCCCGACGCCGAGATCAGAGACGGGATGAAAGTGAAACCAGTATTCCATTGAACACTGGCATAGCATTGAGCGATGGGCCGATCCCACCGCGCCATCTCCTGGTTCTCGTGCTCGCGCTCGTGAACGGAATTCTCTATTGCTGCATGCTTCCCCTATGGGAGGGATTTGATGAGCCTTTCCACTATGCTTACATTCAGTCGATTTCACAATCGCACGTCCTGCCTGTTCTTAATCGAACACCTATTTCCCAGGAGATTCGCAGGTCGCTGGACGGGACACCCGTGAGCCGCCTTCTCAGCGAGGCAGTACAGGGTTCAATCTCTTTCGAGGCGTGGTCGAAATTAACCGGACAGGAAAAGAAATCGCATTTCGACCAGTTAGAAAAACTGACTCTGCGAAGGAACGAGGAAAGCGGAGGCATCTTGAATTATGAAGCCCAGCAGGCGCCGCTGACATACATTCTCTATTGGCCGATGGATTGGGCGCTCGCGAGCCTTCCCCTTCGATCGCGTGTGCTCTGGATGCGGATCGCCGGCGCAATAGCTTCGACCGTCTTTCTCTTTCTGGGGTTGGAACGTCTTTCTCATGCCCTGGGCCTGAACGGCGTTCTTCGACTGGCCTGTCTCACCGTCTGCTTCGAAGCTCAGATGCTTTGGGCCTCGATTGCGCACTTGGGAAACGACGTATTGGCTGTTCCATTGACAGTCTGGTTTCTTGCGACACTTGTCATTGCCGTTCGGCGAGGCAGTGCGAGAGATCTTCTGGCCGTATCGCTGATCTTCGCGCTGGGACTTCTGACGAAAGCCTATTTTCTGGCTTTCGCACCTTTAATGGTGGCACTCCTGGTTTGGCTGATCGCCGTGCGCCGGGTGACGTGGAAAGCCGCGGCTCTATCGACAGTGCTGATTGTTCTGATTGACGCTCCGTGGTATGGGCGGAACTGCATTTTGTACAACAGCTTCAGCGGTACTCAGCAAAGCGTAGCGGGAATAGGACTCCGACAAGCCGTCGCTGCCTTTCCGCATATTCAATGGTCGAGTAGCGCTCTCGATTTTGCGTTCTGGTCGTTGTGGACAGGAAACTGGTCATTCCTTTCGTTCTCAAAAAACACTCTTTATCTTGAATTAGTACTGCTCTCAGGAGCGCTTGTCTGTTATCTTTTGCGGCTATCGAGAATGGAGCGAGAAGAGGTATGGCTATTATGTGGCTGTCTGCTATTTGCGTTGGGCCTCGTGTATCAAACCTGTGTTACGTGGGCCGCTTCACAAGGTCAGTCAACGCACCCGGAACCTTGGTATGCGCAAGGGGTATTTGCGGTGCTTGTGGTGCTATGCTTTCGCGGACTTTCGCTTAGTGGCCGGCTGGGACGAGCCATTGCCATCCTGCTCTTGCTTGTTACGGCTTGGATTGCGGCGCTTACGTATCCCGTCAAATTGCTGCCATATTATGGGGCGGCCATCAGCCGGTCGACGGCGGCTCGTCTCTGGGCCTGGTGGCGGATGCATCCAACGGCGGATCTGAATATGGTTACTTTGGCGCCGGTGAACGTAGTCTATGCGGGGCTTGTGTGTTTTCTGCTTCTCCTGGGCGTGACGAATTATCAACTAATACGATCATTGCTGCATATTTCAGCTGCGGGCCGAACCCGGTTACCGGCAGGAAACAGCCTTCTACACTAAGATAAAGGGCTCAGGTCTTTCTTTCATGTTGTCGAATCGTCTCCGAATTGGCTTTCTCCTGTTGACTACCGGCGGTAGCCGCTTGGTTGGAGCACCATCCCAAACGGTCACATTTGCGAAAGACATTGCGCCGATCCTGTATAAGAACTGTGCACCGTGCCACAGGCCCGGTGAATCTGCGCCGTTCTCACTCCTTTCCTACCAAGATGCCAAGCGCCACGCGTCGCAAATCGCTGACGTGACGAAGCACCGTTTCATGCCGCCCTGGCTGCCGCAGGAGGGATATGGCGAGTTCGAAGACGAACGGCGACTGACTGAAAAAGAGATTTTACTCATCGGTCAGTGGGTGCGACAAGGGGCGCTCCCGGGTTCCACAGCCGTCGCTCCCACGCCACCCAAATTCACGTCGGAGTGGCAACTCGGACCGCCAGATCTGATCCTTCACGTCGCGCAGTCGTACAATCTGCCTGCGGGAGGAAATGAGATCTTTTGGAACTTTATTATGCCCGTGCCCATTAAGGAAGGGCGCTGGGTGCGAGCGATGGAAGTGCGACCCGGAAATCCGCGTGTATTTCATCACGCGAACGTAATCATCGATCGGGCCGGTTCAGCGCGTCGTCAGGAAAAGATCGCGGGCATCGGCTTTCCGGGTATGGATTTAACAGTCGAAGAGACCACATTTGATCCCGATGGCCATTTCCTTTCCTGGAAACCCGGAAGCCCTCCGGTAGTCGAGCCCGATGGAATGGCTTGGCGTGCTGAGCCGGGAATGGACCTGGTGCTCAATGTTCATTTGCGTCCCACCGGCAAGCCGGAAAAAGTAAGTCCGGAAATCGGCCTGTACTTTACCGACCATCCGCAAACCAAGTTTCCAATGCTCATCCAACTTGAGCACGATGGGGCAATCGATATCCGGCCAGGGGATGGCAATTTTGTGATCACCGACGATTTTCGCTGTCCGGAAGACCTGAATGTGCTGGCAATTTACCCGCATGCGCACTATCTAGCGAAAGTAATGGAGGGCGTCGCGAAGCTTCCCGATGGATCGCAGAAGTGGTTAGTTCGAATTGCTGACTGGGATCTGAACTGGCAAGGCGTATTCCGTCTAAAGACACCGATGTTCCTGCCACAAGGAACGGTGGTTTCGATGCATTATCGGTACGATAACTCGACCGACAATGTGCACAATCCGAATCATCCGCCAAAAGAAGTAAAGGGTGGCATTCAAGCGACAGACGAAATGGGGCATTTATGGCTACAGGTGTTGCCTGTCGGTGAAGGAGATCAGCGGGCCACGCTGCAAGCGGCGCTGGTGGAAGAGCGTCTTAAAAAGTATCCCGACGATTTCGGTGCGAATTACAACATGGGAGACGTCCTCCTGAGCAAAGGGGATGCGGCCGGGGCAATCCCCTATTTTGAAAAAGCGTCTCGTGCAAATCCAGAAAGCGTGTTGGCTCCGACCGAATTAGGTGTGGCCCTGTTCACGGCGGAAAAGTTATCGGAGGCCGAACAGCAGTTCAAGAGAGCCCTCTTGATGGATCCCAAATACGTTGATGCAAGATTCAACCTCGCGAGCGTGGAAGCTGAGGCTGGTGACTTGGAGACGTCAATCACGGATTTTGAGCTGGTGTTAGCGCAACGGCCTGATTATTCTAAGGTCGGCGAACGCCTGGGTGACGTGCTTTTTGCCCTTGGTGATCAGTTGGCGAAGGCGGGCAATAACGAGCAGGCCGTGCAGCGTTATCAGGAGGCAGTCAGGTTTCGCGAGAACGATGTGGAACTGCGCACAAGCCTCGGCGCGGCGCTTGCGCGACTGGGGCGCATGGAAGAAGCGCGGACTGAACTCGAGACTGCAGTTCGGATCAACCCAAACTTCCAGCCGGCACAGCGATTGCTGGCAGCGATTCGTCGTTGAACGAATCCGAGGCGAGCCGCACTCCTTCCGGTGATCGTTGCAGGTCGTAAGCGTTGTGATGCGACCGGCCATCATCAGGCGTAGTCTGCTCGAGGGCTTCAAGACAAGTCGGATCGAAAGCCTGAGGCGAGGATTGGCGGATTATTTCAAATACTTTTTTAATCGGGAGAGCGTGGCGATAGGGCCGCGTTGCGGACAGTGCTTCAAAAATGTCGGCAATCGCAAGAATTCTGCACTCAAGCGACAGCTGCTGGCTGGAGAACCCGCGAAAATAGCCTGTACCGTCAAGCCGCTCATGGTGAGACGCGGCCACCTCGCTGATTTCCTCAAAACCCCGAATTGGGTGCAGGATCCGCCAAGTGTGTTCCGGATGAGCCCGCATCTCCTGCCATTCGCCGCTGTCAAGCGTACCGCTTTTCTGCAAAATTGAGTTTGAAATTGCCATTTTCCCGAGATCATGAAGTAGGGCGGCGCGGCGTATGAGAGTGACCCGCGAATCGGCAAGGCCCATTTTTCGGGCCATTGCCACCGCGGCGTTCGCTACACCGTGCGAATGGTTGTAGGTAAACGGCGATTTCGCATCGACAATGGCGGCAAACGCCCGACAGATCATCTCTAGTACGCGGCCCTCGCCCGAAACAGTGCGCGGCAAGGGTTCCATCGCGCGCGCTTGGCTGAGCAATTGAGAGTCATGGAGATCGATCCAAAGCTTGGCTCGCAGGGCGAGCGATTTTGCTGCTTGTGCCACGTGTGGGTCAAACCAAGTGCCCTGCTTTCGATCGAGAATACCGAGCGCCGCGTGAAGGCCGGTGGTCGTGGAGATGGTATCCAGAGTTTGGGCAACAAGGGTGATGCGCGAAATGATCGGTATCGCCGCACCCCGACGGTCTTCGCCATTGCCTTTTCCATCCCAGCGTTCATGATGTCCCGAGAGATTGGTCACCGTCTCTTCCGGGAGCCTTATTAAACCGGCGAGAAGTCCCTGCTGCCAGCTTCCGGTATTCCTTCCCGCGCAACGAACCCGCCTGAATTCTCCAGGGCTGCCGGCGTCTTTAAGGAGCAGAACATAGTACAGGTTACGTTGTAAGGTTTCGGGCAGCTTGAGTTCGGCTGCGATCCTCATTCCCAAAATGCACGTGCGAACGGAATGCCAAGGAGTGGATCCCGATGCGAGATCGAGAGCCTGAGACAGAGCGCAAACTATCTCAGTCACGCGAAGTGGTTCTGGAAACATAGCAGTCAGTGCCAGTCTTTGGTGGACCTTGCGAGCATCGTGTAGAAAGTGTTCCAAGAGCTGCGAATGAGTGAAGGTCGGTTCGGCAGGCTAGTCCGGCTAGCGATTAAGCCTCCAGATTGCTGAGATCTATCCCGATGAGACGCTTACTGCGGGCGTTTATCAATATTTTTATGTCGTCTGACATCCTGTAATCAAAGTGAAACTCTCCTGATACATTCGTCAGGGTCTTCTTGAGCAGGTCTTGGCCGCTCAGCAGCACTATTTCAATTCCGCTGGTTGCGGCGTCGGGATCTTCGGAGTTGAGGACCTGACCGACAAGGTACGTGCGTTTTTGCGACATATCAAAGTCAATTCGTATATCTATGGTATACGGATTCGACTCATGAACAAGTTGGCGGTAAGCCTGGGCAGAAGTTCTGACCATGGCTGGGGAGGCCGCCTGAAACTATCAAATACCAAACGAGAGAACTGCGCCAGCTCCGCAAGCGAGGTGTATGACCTTTCGGGAAGTGGCGCTGACTTGACGGCCGCTACGGCAGCGGCTGGCGGCTGGTACTGCTTTTCTCTTGAGAAGAACTGAACTATCGTGCGCCATGCAGCGACGGATTTCTGGCATTCCTCACATCCTTGGTCCAGGTGTGTTTGCATGAGTTCGACTTTGGACTGGGCTAAACCGCCCCGGACAAGATCTATCCAGTCACCCGCGCGAAAGTGGTACATGGCATCTCCCTGCATCGCTGCAAGCGTTAAAGGGGCTTACTCTTTATTTCCCTTTTCATCATTAGGAGCGAGTGATATTGGAAAAAATACAATCAATTGGAGCTGTCTTCGGGAAATTTGTTCCATACCTTTTCCAATCAACTTAAACGGGGCCCAGAAATACGGATGGGGGCAGCTTTCGCGCAGGCTCAACATCGCGCTTCTGGCAGCCTCGACTCTGTTCCAACAATGACCGAGTGTACCGTAGAATTCGCGCATAAATTGGGACGTACTACGGTCATCAATCTCCCAAAGTGACAGTAAAAGCGACTTTGCACCCGCATAGAGCAATCCGCGAGTGAGGCCGAGCAGTTCGTCGCCTTCGGCAACCACATTCATACCGGTAACGCAGCCGCTGAGCGTCATGAGGTCGGCCGGCAGGTTCATGCGGTACAAGTCATAAAGCGTCAGGTACGAATCGGCCAGTTTTATCGAGGAGAACATTGGACTGTCCTGTCTGAAAAACCCGTGGCTCGCAATATGGATGATGCGGCTACAGGCGCCAAACTTCCGAATAGCCTCTTCTGTGGCTTCCAGACCCCAAAGGATCTTCGGGTCTGGTGTTACGCTAGCAACTGCCTGCACCTCTGTTCGAATGAAAGGGGTTCGATCATCGCCCACACCGACAATCAGAGAAGATCCCGAGCCGAGGTCCGGCTGACGCTGTATGTGAGAGAAAATACTGGCGCTCGGTGCGTAGCTAATTCGGAACCGGTCAATTAGGTATTGATCGCCGTCAAACAAGGCATGGAAGGGCAGGGAGTGAAGTGTTCCATAGGGAACAATAACCAGGGCCCCCGAATTTGAGACATGCCCTCTAAGGGGGCGAAGAGCTCGTCATAAAGGCTGTGGAGATGATCGTGGGTAGCTCGGCTCAGAGCGTTTTGAAACTTTTGAGCGTAGTCGCGTTCGAGGGTGAATTTCGAAAACTGAAACTGGAGCATCCGCAGCCGATGTGAAAAGACACATGTGTTGGTCAGCGGCACTATATCCAAACTGCTGGCAGTCACCACCGCGACATAGGCGCGTTCAGCGACAGCGAAGTATTCGAGCAATGCCGTTTGAGGTCCGAGAGCGTCACGAATCTCGGCCAGCGAAGCTGCTTTCGAATTCTGCAAGGCCAAACCGACCGCGGCTGTATCGGGCGTATCCAGCAAGATTCGCTGAAACCTTTGTTCACGTATGTTGGCCTCCTGCTTGAGTGCCTCTATAATCCCAGTTGAGACTTGATTTTTCGAGAGCTGTTCCAGTTCGATGCGGTGGTAGAACCAGTTGAGTTCTTTGCGCAGATCGCTTAGTTCTTGATCCTCTTCGCCCTCTGTCGAGTTGCGCTCTGAAGGTTGAGGTTCACCAAGAATGAGATCATGTAGAGTTCGCGACCTTGCTGATTCAACGTAGGACAAAGCTTCTTCGCGTGAAGCTTGGCTTTGATCACGCGTCAGACAGAGTTGGATCAACCGGTTATACACCTCAAGCCGGTTGCGCATTAAGCCGATCCTCAGTTCCTGACGCTGAAGACTGCTTCTCAAGGTCTCCAATGCCCCTCGGGATTGCTGATAGGAGTCATAGGCCCGCGCAACACAATCGGCCGCTTCGTAAATCTGCCACCGGAGCAGACATACCTGATAGAAAAGCATCGGCGCATCTACCTTTTCTAAGACGCGAAGAGCTTTCTTGCAATGGGCGAGGCCGTCATCGAGCTTCCCAGTTTGAAGATCGATACGAGCCAGCACCAGTTGACAAGCCACAAGCTTGCCTGGCATTTGTGCCTGGTCAAAGAAAGTGGCCGCCGAAAGGCAAAGGGCGCAGGCTCAGTCGAACTCATTCCGCTCGAGCAGGACAATCGAGCTGTAAAGATCGATCAAGTTCGGCCACACAGGATTGTTTTCGGTTTCCGTGATGTTCCGGGCGCGAGAGAACATAACGAGGGCGGTATCTAGCTCATTCTGGCGAGTGGCCGCAATGGCAAGATTGGTCAGCGCTCTGGCTGACTCAAACCCCATCCCCAGCTCTTCAAATTGTGTGAGGCTATTGCGGGCCATCTCGGTTGCTTCTTCGATCAGGCCTAACTCCAGATAGATCTCGGACTGATCTAAATCGCACAGTCCAAGATGATAGTCATCGCCATTCTTGCGACAAACCTCGCGCGTTGAGCGAAGAAGTGATAATGCTTTGCTGTAATCGCCACGGAGGTAGTAAAGATAAGCGATATTGTAATCGGCCTGTGAAACGAGGAGCGGCATCCCATGTTCCGAGCAGAAGGCTCGAACGCGCTCGTAGGTTTCCAGGGCCGCGCGGAGATCGTCGAGCGCTATCAGGCAGACAGCCATATTGTGAAGTGCTACGCCGATTCCTTCCATGTCCCGGTGGGGCAGCAGCTGTCGATAAGCGTGCTCATACGTTTTGAGCGCGTCCGCGTAGCGATTCTGCCGGTGGTAAATATTGGCAAGATTGATTTCGACGCGAGCCACCCGCCAACTCTCCCCCAGGCCAAGAAAAATTTCTTTGGCCTTGGCTGCCGCCGAAAAGGCGTGATCATAGTCTCCTAGCAAGAGAGGGACTGAATCGAGCTGCTCAGCGTCCGAGCGAGTTCGTTGTTATTGCCAGTGCGTTCAAAACAGCTAGAGGCCTCACGGTAGAGACCGACAGCGGACTTACAATCACCAGTTACCCAATCGACGTTAGCCTTGGCTCGAAGAGCGAGTCCCGATTCATGGTCGGTATTCAACCTGCCAGCAATTAGCACTGCGGCTTCGGCTAAACGCTGCGCACGCTTGACGTCTGATCGAACAGTAACTCGGACCTCCTAGGCAAGTTCCGCCACGGCAGCCGAGTTTAGTGTCCCCATCGGGGATGGTGGAAGCCCCTCGCCTTTAGGCGAAGCAAGATTTGGTGTAACGTGGTCGCGTGCGGCATTACCGGATGGGCGCGCACACGAAGAGCGACCTGAAGGTCCATCTAGTGTGGATACCGAAATATCGGAAAGCGGTATTGACAGGAGAAGTGGCTCTTCGTGTGCGTGACCTGCTGCGGCAAATTGCCGCAGAACATGAACTAGAGATCGTGTCCGGTAAGGTGGCACGCGACCACGTTCACCTGCTGCTCTCTTATCGAACCAACCAGGGCGTGAGCCAGATCGTGCAGTGGCTGAAAGGAATCAGCTCGCGGGTCCTACTGCAGGAGTTTCCGCACCTACGAAAGAAGTTCTGGGGAAGGCATCTATGGGCGCGAGGATATCTGACGGTCAGTTCCGGAACGATCACCGATGAAATGATCCGCGAATATATTGAAGAACAAGAAGGGGAACAGATAGCCGACGACAGTCGATTTCCAATCGACAGCACCTAAACCCCTCGGCTTCAAGCCGAGGGTGGTTTAGTTGAGTAGTAATCGAAAAGGCGCTGGTAGGCAAACGATACTGCTGTAACGGCAAGCGCGGGGGCAAACATCCACCAGCATGAACTAAGAACGAAGGTCTGTTGGAGGGCCGTCAGCATATTGCCCCAGCTTGGCTCAGGCTCGCTGACGCCCAAGCCAAAAAAGGAAAGAGTGATTTCCGCCAAGATGTATTGCGGTACATAGAGCACCCATTGGGTCAGAACGACGGGGAAAGCAACAGGCACGATGTGTCTTCGCAGGAGGTAGAGGTCACTTGCGCCAAAGCCTCTTGCCGCCGCGACATAGTCACGTTCTCTTGCGCTGAGCGCGATGCTGCGAATCAGGCGCGCGGGGCGGGCCCAACCGACGGCGCCGAGGGTGGCAATTAGCAACAAAAACACGGCGTTCGGTTCAACGTGCAGTGGCACAATCGCGCGGACGGCAAGAAGAAGATATAGCCATGGCATGGCAAGAAAAGCGTCCACGATACGCATAAGAAGACTGTCGACCCAGCCACCATAGAAACCGGCCAGTCCGCCTACGATAAGGCCTAAACATATTGAAATCGAGCTTGCGAGCAATCCGGCAAACAGGGAAATTCGCCCACCATAGAGCAGCCGCGAAAACTGATCACGGCCATAGGCATCAGTCCCCAGTAGAAACAGGTGTTCGGGAGAGGAGCTTAACAGCAGATGGCGAGTTACAGGAAAGACACCCAAGAGCTTGTAAGGCGGTCCGACGTGAAAGAAGAAAATAGGATACGCACGGGTCTTTTGTTCCTGGTACTGATTGAAGGTGCCGGGTTCCAAAGCAAGCGGATAGACAAAGGGCCGCCAATGGAACGCATGATTCTTGTCGAAAGAATGGATGCGCATGGGTGGAGAGAAGATATGCATTCGATGCTGTTCCTCGGGAACATCCGTCGCTACGAAGCCCGCAAACAGAGCAAGAGAATGAGCCAAGACCAGACACGTCGCGGCAGCACGCGGGCTTCTAATGGAAACCATGTCTAATCCGCCCGAATCCGAGGATCGGCGGCGTAGAGCAGCACGTCGGCGATCATATTCCCTGCGATCAGGAAGCCAATCGCGAACACGGCTGAATCCAACACGAGAAACATGTCGCGCTGGAGTATGGCCTCGAGCATCAGCTGTCCAAGACCCGGCCAGCTGAACACAGCCTCTACCAGAAGAGAGGAACTTAGCAGCGTGCCAAGAGAGAGTCCGATCAGAGATACGAGAGGATTTGCAGCCACGGGCAGAGCATGTCTGAGAACGACTCGACTGTAGGGGATACCGTAAGCACGGGCTGCTTTTACATATTGTGATTCTAAACTTTCACGCACAGCCGCTTGAACATGCGAAGCGATTACCGGGAAGATGCCGGCGGCGAGGCAGAAACTCGGTAGAGCGATATGCCTGAGAGAATCCAGAAGCTGCGCCCAAACCTGACTGTCGGCGCCAGAAGGCAACGGACTTATTGCTGCCATTCCTCCGACGGGGAAATAGCCGGTTTTCACCGCGAGGCAAGAAGGGCCAGCGCGAGCACAAGTTCAGGTGTGGCAAGAAATACGGCAATGCTTGCGCTCGTCAGGAAATCGATGCGCGAGCCCGGTCGCGCCGCTGCCCATATACCCAAAGGGAGTGCGACGACCCAAGCCAACGCGATAGCTGTCGACGTAAGGATGAGCGTATTGCGGGCGCGTGCATAGAGGAGGCGACCCGCCGGCAGATTATAGGCGAATGAATAGCCCCACTCGCCTTTAAGAACCGAACGGAGCCATAGAAGATACCTGACAGTTGCAGGCCGATCGAGGCCATGCTGTTCGCGGATAGCCTTGAGAGCTTTAGGCGTTATCTGCGAGTTGAGCTTTAGCACGTCGAAGTAATCGCCAGGAGCAAGTTCAATAAGGGTGAAC
The DNA here is from genome assembly GCA_963757345.1 of Terriglobia bacterium. Taxonomy (GTDB): domain Bacteria; phylum Acidobacteriota; class Terriglobia; order Bryobacterales; family Bryobacteraceae; genus Bog-105. Next base: position 52,230 of record CAVWRP010000026.1, read on the forward strand.
GAGAGTGCGGATGCCAGAGTTAACAGGAGCAGGGCTTGTAGCGACCGACGAAGCAGAAAACGCATCACTATGGCAAGCTCGAGGCGGAAGCCGAAGGTGCGAATGGTAAACGTGGGATCGATTCGATCAACCTCGCCGTTTCCGTCCGGTGCGGCGCTCGGAACAACTGGTTTGGCGTTCCAATCTCCAGAATCCGACCTCGATCCATGATCGCGATGCGGTCAGAAATGAAGCTTGCCATCCGAACATCATGCGTGATGAAGAGATAAGAAATGGCGAGCTCGCTTTGCATTTGAAGAAGCAGGTGGGCGATCCGAAGCTGCATTCTCAGATCGAGGCCCGAGAGGATTTCGTCGAGGATGATGAGCTTTGGCTCGAGCACAAGAGCGCGGGCTAGGGAGATTCGCTGGCGCTGGCCGCCGCTGAACTGATGAATGGGGCGGCCCGCCGATTCAACCGGAATGCCCGTTCTCGCCAGCCACTCGAAGGCTCGTCGACGTGCATGCTTTTGAGAAGTGCCCTTCTGAATCACCAGCGGCTCCATCGCTGCTTCGACAGCAGAGTAGCGTGGGTTCATTGCTAACGCGGAATGCTGAAAGACCAGCTGTAGGTCTCCTCGGACTGAAAAGAGCTGAGAGCGAGTGAGCCCTAACAGGTTCTTACCCTCGAAAGAAATGGCTCCGGAATCTACTGTTTCGAGTAGCGCCAAACATCTTGCGAGAGTCGTCTTTCCCGAGCCGGATTTTCCCACGAGCGCCAGTGTCGAACCGGCAACAATTTGAAGATCGACGTTTTCGAACGCGACGACGCGCGATGATTTGGCGGGCCACCGGCCTCGCAAATATGTTTTGTTCAGCGCACAGGCTTCAAGAATCAGCCGAGACATGAATCGGCAACTTGCAAATCAGAACTATGTTATCGGTAGCGGCGGAATGGAATCGAGAAGAGCCTGGGTGAACGGGTGCTGCGGGGCACGACAAAGTTCCACGAAACCGCTGTCCTCGACGATTCTTCCCTGGAGCAAGACGAGAGCCCGGTCGGCCAGCCCACGAAGCAAAGCGGGGTTGTGGGTGATCAGCATCAGAGCCAGTTGAAACTGCTGCTTAAGGTTTGTGAGAAGTCGCAGGATATCTGCCTGGACAACGTTATCCAGAGAACTCGTGGGCTCATCGGCAATGAGAAGGTAGGGCCTACAGATGAGCGCTTGGGTGATCGCGACCCGCTGGCGTTGACCGCCGCTCAATTGATGAGGATATGCGAAATAAATGTTTGGCTCAGTAAGCCCGGTCGCTTCGAGCATTGAGCGGATTTCCTCGTTTCGCTTAGGGAGAGGTAAAGCTATGTGTGCCCGCAGCACCTCATCGATCTGCAGCCCCACCTGCATCACTGGATTCAGGGTCGTCTCCGGTTCTTGCGGAATGAATGAAATTTGAGCACCGTGAATTTTCTCGAGATCCGACTGTTTGGCGCCCAGCATTTCAGTCCCACGGAATTGAACTGACCCGCCCGTGATCTTTGCATTACTTGGAAGCAAACCGGTAATCGCGTTCGAGAGCGTTGTTTTCCCGGCGCCGGACTCGCCCAATATGCCAATCACCTGTCCCGTGTCCACATCAAACGAGACATCTTCGAGAGCTGGCTTAACGGCACTTCGAAACTGGACAGAGAGGTTACGAATACTCAGTAGCTGTTCCGGGATAGGCAGCCGCTCCGGTTCGGCTGACTATCATTTTCCGACAGGCCCTATTGCCCCTGGCTCCAGGCCGTCATCGCCTGCAAAAGGGCCAGACGGCCATGGCGGACATCCGGATCGATTGATTGGGCATGCGCCGTCGATTGAGCGCCGGCATATTGATCGCAGAGCCCGTTGAGATCTAACAGCAGGGCTGCCGCGCCGGAAACAAATGGTGCGCTGAATGACGTTCCCCACCCGGCGGCATACGTAGAAAACGGATATGTAGTCACGATTCCTTCGCCAGGCGCTCCAAGCCACACAAGGTTTGAACCATAATTCGAGAAAGAAGACAGTTGGTCCGCATTGCTAGTGGAAGCGACGCCAATCACGTTCGAAAGTGCGGCGGGATAAACAAGCGCATCGCTACTGTTGTTGCCCGCGGCTGCCACTGAGATGGTGCCTGTTAGCGTGGCCAGATTGAGGGCGGCTGCGACCTCGCGGGAGTAAGCCGCGAGATTGAAACTCTTGTTGATCACTCTCGCACCGTGCGCGGTCGCATAATAAATGGCACGCAGAATATCCGAGTTGTAACCGGTTCCATCGGCACGAAACGCTTTAAGAGGCAGAATGTTGGCGGTGGGGGCAACTACATGGGATGATGCCTGCCACCATGGTGCCGTGCCCAAAGTCGCTGTAGCTCGGATTGCCATCAACCACTGCGGCGGTAGATTGATCGACAACAGCGGCAGTCGACTGAGACACGTTACCCGATCCGTCTCCACGAACCCACTGGGGATTAGAACCAGCTACGACAGGTGAATTTGAAAGGCTGACGTCGAGAAGTTCATTTGCTCCATTTTGGTTTCGTGTGAAGTCGTAACCGGGAAGCACGACTCCACGTAAAGCGGGATGATTTGGATCTACTCCGGTATCGATTACGGCGACTGTACCACTGCCGCTGACGTTAGGAAACGCGTTATTGGCCTGCATCAGCCCGATGATTTCTATTGCAGGCTGATTCAGATAACCGTGCGGGACCATTGAGCCGTAAAACGGGACGGGTGTTTCGTCAGAAAGCGCAGGAGGAATGGAAGTGCTGGAGTCGGCCAGTTGAGCAACCTGGTCCAGTTCCACATTTACGATGCCGGTAAGCCGGCTCAGCAATTGAAGAACGCTGTTGAGATTCAGAACGTCAGGAGTTGTGACTAGAAAGACCTGTCCGAGAGTGCCATCGATTCCTTCAGAAACAGCGCACCCGGCGATAAGGCAGTCCACCTTCAGCAGCGGTAAACCACTATTCACCCGAACGATCAGCCGGCCTGCAGCTTGCGCCGGACTGGCCCAGAGAGCTCCCAATAGGAGGGCCGCAAGCAATGTCAAACGTCTCATGATTTGTCTTTTCCCACTCCAAACGGCGGTATTACACAATAGGGAGCCTTGAAGAGAAAAAGCGTACAGGCATTTCTTCGGACATTTTGGATCCATATTGTTAATTGCGGCGTTGACTTACTGTCTTTTTTAGTAGAAAGTGGTGCGTTTTTTATGCCACAATCCTGATCCGGAGAATCCATTCGCCGACCGCGCCGAGGATGTGCGGCGGCGTTTGGATATAACTGTACGGGAGGTTGAGACCGGATGCCAATTCCGCGAGTAGCGTTCCGAATCACCGGGTGCTCATGCTTCATATTTGGACTTGTTTTCTTGAGCCTCGCGAGCGGCGCCTTCATGGTCACCCGCCCTCCAGACATTCCGTTTGAAAAACATACGCTGGATCTTGGTTCGAGCGAGTCGGCTGCCATAGCCGATATCAACGGAGACGGAAGGCTTGACATCGTATCGGGCGAGAACTGGTACGAGGCTCCCACTTGGAAAAGACACCACTTTAGAGAAATTTATTACACGAACAACTACATAGACGATCTCAGTACTGTGCCGCTGGATATTAACGAAGATGGCCATACTGATCTGGTAACGGTCGGTTGGTTCAGTAAAAAAATCGCCTGGTGGCAGAATCCGGGACCAAGTGGCGACAAGTGGACTGAACACGTGGTCGAAAGCACCTACCCGGTCGAATTTGCCATTTTGGTTGACCTCGATAATGACGGGAAGATCCGCGAGATTTTGCCGGAGTTTGGCGATGAAAAAGCGCCACTGGCTTGGTACGAGAGCGATCACCACGGAGGCATCGCCAAACATGTCGTGAGCCCCAAAAGCTACGGACATGGAATCGGAGCCGGCGATGTCGACGGAGATGGCCGGAGCGATATCTTAACCCCGAACGGTTGGCTGCAGGCGCCTGCCGACCCCCGAAGTGGAAACTGGAAATTTCATGACGATTGGAAATTAGGCACCGTTGGCTTCATGTACACGGCCGACGTCAATGGAGACGGCCGGCCGGATGTTATTTCTTCCCTGGCGCATGGATACGGTCTGTTCTGGCTGGAACACAAAGCGGACAACAGTTGGGAACAGCATATGATCGACGATAGCTGGTCACAACCGCACGCCGTGACGCTGGTAGATTTTCGGGGCAAAAAGAATATCGGCCTCCTGACGGGTAAGCGCTATATGGCCCACAACGGAAAAGATCCAGGCGCTCGAGAGCCCCTTGGAATCTATTGGTACGAACGCCTTGTGGTCCCTGAATCGCACCAGATCGAGTGGGTGAAACACGTAATCGACTATGGTGGCCGGACGGGCGGAGGCATACAGGTCGCGGTAGCAGATATGGATAAAGATGGGGACTTGGATTTTGTCGTGGGAGGAAAGAGCGGGCTTTTCTTCTTTGAAAATAAGACGCGATAGGATGCCTAGCTGGAGTCTGAACAGCCGAATTGGATATGTCAGAGCAACGATTTCCTAAAATCCACAATGCGATGTGGCCTGGGCTGGTGGGAAAGGGTCCTGGCGCCGAGCCACCTATTGGACTCGATACGATGCTTGAACTCACAGCGCAAGCTTCCGTCGACGGCCAGCGATTCGACGGAGTAGATCTTTTCCTTTCCGATCCGCACGTCAGCATCGATTCGAGCAAGGATGATCTCCTGAGGCTGGGCGACGACATTGCGGAAAGGAAATTTGTGGTGGGATCTCTGGTCGCGCCCGTCTGGAGCGCTACTGGCGGGGGCTCCGCCATGGGAAACGAAGAAGAACGCGGACGTTTTCTCAAGCAGGTGGAGAAAGCGTGCCGGATCGGCGCTGCCTTACGGGATATCGGAATCAGGAGAGATGGAGTCATTCGCATTGACTCGGCGGCGAGCGCGGCAGATTGGGCCGAATCGCCGCGAGCCAATACGGAACGCATAGCCGCGACCTTTCGGCAAGCTTGCACGATCGCGGAAGAACACGGCGAGCAGCTGGCCGCGGAAGGTGAGATTTGCTGGGCTGCGATGCATGGCTGGAAACACATGATCGAGTTGCTGGAACTCGTGGACCGCCCGCATACTCTGGGATTTCAGGCCGATATGGCCCACACGTTACTCTACACGCTTGGCTACAACGCTCCTGAAGATCGTGTCCTTCCGAAAGATTTCGACTGGAATGACGAGGCCACGCTATACCGTGCGCTTAAGACCATTGCATCAGCCTTGCGTCCCTGGACCAATGATTTTCATGTTGCCCAAAACGACGGCACTGTCAAGGGTTCGGGTTCGCACGATAAAACCGGTCATCACTGCTTGCCAAGCGATAAGAATGGAAAATTGGACATTGTGCGCGCCTCCGGTCTCTGGCTGCGCGACGAAACTGGGCAACCTACGAAAAGGATTCGTCACATCTGTTGGGATGGTTGCATGTTTTCGAACGAGGCCATGATGAAGCCCGAAACCTGGAATGAGATCCTGCGAACCATGCTTCTGGTTCGTGACGAACATGGATGGTGCGAATAGCCAAATGAATCAGAAGCGGTCTTTGCGGATCGGGCTGATCGGTTACGGCTTCATGGGTAGGACGCACTCTAATGCCTACCGGCAGGTAAATCACTTCTTCGATCTCGAGACGCAACCTGAATTAAAGGCTGTTTGCGGGCGCGAGAAGCAGAAGGCGACGACTTTCGCGCACCGGTGGGGGTACGAATCTGTTGAGAGCGATTGGCGCGCGATGGTAGATCGGCGTGATATCGACGTGATCGATATTGCGAGTCCAAACAACACCCATGCCGAGATCGCAGTGGCCGCGGCGGAGCGCGGCAAAAGCATTCTCTGCGAGAAGCCGCTAGGCCGCAATCTGCCCGAAGCACTGGCAATGGTAGAGGCAGTCGAAAAAGCGCATGTTCCGAATATGGTCTGGTACAACTATCGCCGTGTGCCCGCTGTGACCCTGGCGAAGCAGATCGTCGATGAAGGAAAGCTCGGCCGCGTTTTTCACTACCGAGCTAAGTTTCTACAGGATTGGACCATATCCGATAAAGTGCCGGTTGGCGGCACAGCTTTGTGGAGACTGGATGCTGACGCCGCCGGTAGCGGCGTCACGGGCGACTTGCTTGCCCACTGTATCGACACTGCGATTTGGTTGAACGGGCCTATCCAGAGAGTCTCGGCCATGACCGAAACCTTCATCAAGGAACGGGACAATGCGTTGACGGGCAAATCAGAACCAGTGAGAATTGACGATGCCAGTGCATTTCTGGCGCGATTTGCAAACGGATCGCTGGCGACTTTTGAAGCCACCCGCTATGCTCGTGGCCACAAGGCCCTCTACACATTCGAATTGAACGCTGAGAACGGGTCGCTCGCCTGGGATTTGCACGACCTGCACCGTCTTCAGGTTTTCGATTATCGCGATGAAGCGCGGCTGCGGGGCTGGCGTTCGGTTCACGTAACTGATGGTGAGCATCCATATATGAAGCAATGGTGGGTGCCGGGATTGCAGATTGGTTACGAGCACACTTTCATTCACCAAGTTGCCGACTTCATAAAAGCGCTCGATAAGGGCGAGGCAGCAAGTCCGACCTTCCGCGACGCGCTGGCCACGGAGCGGGTAGTAAAGGCTGTCTTGGATTCGGCGAAGACGGAAACGTGGATGAGTTGTAGCTAACCAAAGTGGGAAGGAAAGTGCATGTCTAAACAGGCGCTAATAAAAGAAGCTTTAAAAACGGGGGAGGGGGTGGTACGCCTTGCCCCTTGTTGGGTGCCGCGGTCGTTCCTGATGCCGGGAGGACGTCTGAAACTGGACGTTCGCGATCTTTATGCGCTCGGCGCGCACCGAGGAGGCATTGATGAAAGGTGGTTTTCCTCCACTACGAATGCGGCGAATGGGCCGGGCACTCCCGAAGACGAGGGATTGAGCTACATCGCTTTTGATGGCAAGAAAGTGCTGCTGAAGGAAGCGATCGAATCGCTGGGCGATCACATTCTTGGATCTGAGGTGATGGCGCGCGACAAGGGCTGGAATGTTCTATGCAAATTCTTCGACAATCTCGGTCCGATTCCTCACCACATGCATCAGCAGGATCAGCATGCAAAGCTCGTTGGCCGTCTGGGGAAGCCCGAAGCATATTATTTCCCGCCTCAATACAATTTCAAGTTCAACAATTTCCCCTATACGTTCATGGGCCTGGAGCCCGGAACCACGCGCAATGATGTTCTCGATTGCCTCAAGCGCTGGAACGAAGGCGACAACGGCATTCTCAACCATTCGAAGGCGTACCGCCTGCAGCCCGGGACAGGATGGCAGATCGACGCCGGTGTTTTGCACGCACCCGGGTCGTTGGTGACATACGAACCCCAGGTGAACAGCGACGTTTTCGGCATGTTCCAATCCATGGTCGAGGGGCGGTACGTTCCCTGGGATCTGCTTGTGAAGGACGTGCCGCCAGAGAAGGCGCACGACCTGGAATATTTGGTAGACATGCTCGATTGGGAAGCGAATGTCGATCCTGAGTTTGCAAGCCATAATCTGACTAAACCCCATCCGATCAGGGCTGAAAAGGAGATGAATGCGCTCGGTTACCGCGAGGTTTGGGTGACGTATGGAACAACGCACTATTCGGCGAAAGAGCTAACCGTCTATCCGGGAAAAGCGGTCACGATCAAGGACGCGGCAGCGTACGGACTAATTCTCACGCAGGGTTATGGCCAGTTTGGAATTCATCACGTCGAAACTCCCGCCTTGATCCGCTTTGGAGAGATGACGAACGATGAGCTTTTTGTCAGTGCAGCGGCAGCCGCGACTGGTGTCAAGATCACAAACAAGAGCGATAAGGAGCCGCTTGTAATCCTGAAACACTTCGGGCCAAACAATCCAGATGCAGACGGGTTGGTCCCCAAAAGACGCCCATGAAGTTTCGCGGACGCGAGGCCATTCAGATCGAAAACGATCAGATACGGGTGACCGTGTTGAAGGAAGGTGGTCACATTGCCGAGATCCTGGACAAGAAATCCGGCGTCAATCCACTTTGGATGCCTCCTTGGAAAAGCATCGAACCCTCTTCCTACGATGTGACCCTTCATCCGGAATATGGCCATAATTCCGAGAGCAAGCTGCTGGCCGGCATTATGGGACATAATTTGTGTCTCGATATGTTCGGGCCGCCATCGGATGAGGAAGCCGATGCCGGCTTAACGGTGCACGGGGAAGGTTCGGTAGTGCCTTATGATCTTGAATGTTCCCCGAAAGAGATTCGGGCGGCAGCGCACCTGCCGCTGGCGGGGTTGACTTTCGAGCGACGGTTAAGCTTACGTGGCGCTGTACTGCATTTCCATGAAGTAGTGCAGAATCTGATTGCGCTTGATCGACCGCTCGCGTGGACTCAACACGTGACGCTGGGCCCGCCCTTCATCGAGGGCGGAGTAACCGAAGTTGCTCACAGCGGCGTTCGATCGCAGGTTTTCGAACCGCTGGGCGGTATGGCTGATTGCAGGGTGTTCAGGTCAGAAGCGAGCTCCGCCGGGTTCGCAACACACCTGATGGATTCGGAGTCGACCGATGCTTTTTTCAGCGCCTTTAACTCAAAGTTAAAGGTGCGCATTGGATATCGATGGCGTCGGGAGGACTTTCCATGGCTCGGTATTTGGGAGGAAAACCGCCTTCGAAGGGACTCGCCGTGGAATGCCAGGACAGTTACGTGGGGAATGGAATTCGGAGCCTCTCCGTTCCCGGAGACGCGCCGCTTGATGATCGATCGCGGTAGTTTGTTCGGTGTCCCGGCCTACCGATGGCTCACGGCAAAGGGCCGTATCAGCCTCGAATACACCGCCTCAATTTCTGATCACTAAAGGCCGGACTTTTACAATCCGAGCGTGTGACGGGCGATCTGTCGTCCGAGGCCAATGGTGTCGCTGGGTTCGTATTTGCAAAACCGGCGCAGAATCGCCATTTGAGTTCGCAGCATGTCGCCTTCGGCCACGGCAGGTATGACTTTACGCGCCGAGGATTCGATTATCTGCATGGCTTTGCCCGCGTAGAGCTTTGTCATGGCAATCTGGTGTCGTGCAGCCGGACCAAGCTTCTCCGATCTGAGCAAGCAAGATTCAAGCGCGTAGACTTCGATGATGCAATCCGCCAGAGCGCCCATGATTTCCTGCTGATCCTGGAGATCCTGCACGTGCTTCTGGGACGCTGCTCCCGCAACAAAGAGAGTTAGCTTTTTGGCATTGGCAAGCATGCGGCGCTCGGTCGCGAGTGGCCCTTGCGAGTCGTCAAAGCCGGATTGCGCTTCCATTACTTCGTCCATTACACGTTTAATTGCCGGCAGTAACGCAAGCTGGCCGCTCATCGCGCGTTTCATCAGCCAGCCTGTGATGATCAATCGGTTGACTTCGTTTGTGCCCTCGAAGATCCGATTGATTCGTGCATCGCGATATGCCGCCGCCGCCGGATATTCTTCAACGTAACCGTAGCCACCGTAGATCTGCACAACGTGATCGACAACCACGTCGAGCATCTCCGATCCCCACACTTTGAGAATCGAGCATTCGACCGCATATTCCTCGATGCGTTTTTGGATTTGGCGCGACCCATGCGGGGCCTGATGATCGATGTCGCTCAAGGCGGCGTCGATCATACCGATGGTTCGGTAGGTCAGCGATTCTCCGACATAGATGCCGGTCGCGCATTCGGCAATTTTCTCCTGAATGAGACCGAACTGCGCAATGGACTTTCCAAAGGCCTTCCGTTCTCTTGCATACTGAACGCCATGCTCCAGCGCCGTACGTGCTCCGCCCACTGCCCCGGCTCCCAGTTTGAAGCGGCCAATATTCAAAATATTAAAAGCAATGTAGTGACCTTTGCCGATTTCGCCAAGAAGATTTTCGACCGGGACTTTGCAGTCGTTGAGGATCAGCGGGCATGTGGAGGAGCCGCGAATTCCGAGTTTGTGTTCTTCAGCGCCAATCGAGAGGCCCGGCGCGCTGCGCTCTACGAGAAACGCGGAGAACTTTTCGCCATCGACTTTTGCGAATACGGTGAAGAGATCAGCAAAACCGCAGTTGCTGATCCACATTTTTTCTCCATTCAGTAGATAGTGCTGACCGCCAGAGGAGAGTACAGCCCGGGTACGGATGTTCATGGCGTCCGATCCCGAGGAAGATTCCGAGAGGGCGTACGCGGCGATCCACTCGCCGGTCGCAAGCTTTGGGAGATATTTTTGCTTCTGCGCTTCGGTTCCGTACCAGACCAGCGGCAGTGTGCCAATGCCCGAATGTGCGCCGAACGAGACGGAAAAACTGGCATTCTTGCTGAGAGACTCGGCAATGAGCGCCGAGGTAACTTTATCCATTTCGAGTCCGCCATAGGCTTCAGGAACATCGACCGCCAGAAGGCCCAGCTCGCCGGCTTTTCGCAGGAGACGCTTCGTCACTTCGAATTTTTTAGCTTCGATATCGTCTGCGGCAGGTAATACTTCGTTCAAGGAAAACTCGGTTGCGGTTTTGGCGATGTGAATATGTTCTTCTGAGAAGTCCTCTGGGGTGAAAATCTCACTCGGCAGCGCGTCTTCCAACAGGAAACTGCCGCCACTGGCTTTCTTGATAACACCAACCTCAGTCGCTGTGGGCATAACTCCTCTTTCCTAATTCAGGCTTTCGAAAATGCCGGCGGCTCCCATTCCCCCGCCAACGCACATCGTGACCAACCCGTATTTCGCCTTGCGGCGCTTCATCTCGTGAAGAAGTGTTGCCGTTAGCTTGGCTCCCGTGCATCCCAGCGGATGTCCTAGCGCGATGGCTCCCCCATTCACGTTGAGCTTTTCGCGATTGAGACCCAGTGTCTTGATCACTGCAAGGGATTGCACGGCGAACGCCTCGTTCAGTTCAATCAGATCGATGGCGTCAAGCTCGAGACCGGCGAGTTTCAGCGCTTTCGGAATTGCGTACACCGGACCAACTCCCATTTCTTCCGGGAGACAGCCGGCGTATGCGTACGAGAGAAAGCGTGCGAGCGGCTTCAGACCGAGTTGATTCGCCCGCTCCTCGGACATGATGATAGCGGCGGAAGCGCCATCCGATGTCTGGGATGAATTGCCCGCCGTAACGCCACCCTTGGCATGAAACGCCGCCTTCAGTTTGGCGAGAGCTTCCAGCGAAGTATCACTTCTTGGGCCCTCGTCGACCTCGAACTGCAGCGCGGTAGTTTTTGGCTTCGACTTTTCGTCGGGCACAGTAAGGGTGACGGGCACTGGAACGATCTCCTCCCGGAATTTCCCACTTTGCTGAGCCGCGAGTGCTTTCTGGTGGCTTGAAAAGGCGAACTGATCCGCCTCTTCGCGTGTAATACCGTAGTGTCTGGCCACACGTTCGGCGGTGAGGCCCATCGATAAATAGGAGCCTGGATAGTTTTCCTCGAGCCATGGATTTATGGAGACTTTGTTGCCACCCATCGGGACCATGGACATGGATTCGGTGCCCCCTGCGATAATCACGTCGCCGCTGCCGGCGCGAATCCTATCTGCCGCGAGCGCGATAGATTGCAAGCCAGAGGCGCAGAACCGGTTGATCGTCATCGCAGCTGATTCGATAGGAAGGCCGGCCCGTAATGCGGCTATTCGAGCGACATTCATTCCTTGCTCGCCTTCAGGCATTGCGCAGCCGATGATGACGTCTTCTATCTCCGAGGGATTGAGCTGCGGCACCTGTGCCAGCGCGCCTCTGATGGCGACCGCAGCTAAATCATCGGGCCGAGTATTGCGCAACGATCCTTTTGGGGCTTTACCGACCGCAGTGCGGACGGCGCTTACAACAACAGCATTTTTCATATAACTAGTTCCGTAGCGGCTTTCCGGTTTTCAGGGTATGCGCGATCCGCTCAGCTGTCTTTTTTTCACCGCACAGCGAAAGGAATGCCTGACGCTCCAGGTCCAGAAAATACTGCTCACTTACTGGTGTTCCGGGGGTGAGCTTCCCGCCACAAACGATATACGCCACCCAATTGGCCACCTTTTCATCATGGTCGCTGATAAATTCGCCTTCACGCATCAAACGGACGCCCATCCTCAGGGACGCCAACGCGTTCTCGCCGGGTGCTGGTATGTCGGTTCTCAGTTGTGGCGGCGAATAAGCGGAGCGCGCTAATTCAAGCGCACGTGCCTTTGCATCGGTCAGTAGACGTTCGCGATTCATAGTCACGCCATCTGAGCCGTGGAGATATCCCAAGCTGTGTGCCTCGGCTGCAGATGTGGAAACCTTCGCCAGAGCTATCGTCTCGAATCGCTGCCGCAGACCGTCCATCAGCTCTACCGATTCGCTGCGGCCACCCGTGTCGCGCACAAGTGCCGCCGCCTCGAGCGCCCGCAACAGCATCTCTTTACAGCCGCCTCCGGCCGGGACTAACCCTACGCCGGTTTCGACCAATCCCATGTACAGCTCTGCGTGCGCTTGCCTGGAAGCGCCATGGAGAGCTATCTCGCCGCCTCCGCCCAGACACAAACCAAATGGTGCGACAACCACTGGGCGAGGACAGAATTTGATGGCCTGCGTCATCTTCTGAAATGACTGGATGACCTGATCCACCTCATCCCATTCCTGCTCTTGAATGGCGAGCAGGAGCTGCATCAGGTTGGCACCTGCAGAAAAATTATCACTGTCGTTGGTGATGACGAATGCGTCGAAATCCTTGACGAAATTGCTATCCGGTCTGAGCGTCCGAGTGACTAGTCCAAGGATGTCGGTACCGATGGCATTCATCTTGGTGTGAAACTCAAGGCAACCTATACCGTCGCCCAAGTCAATCAGAGATGCGCCTGCATTTTCCTGGATTGCTTCCTTTGATCTTTTGAAGGAAGCCACCGAAGCAATTCCCGCCGGAAGCTCGACAGGTTTGTACCGTCCGCTTGGGACGTCAAAAAACTGCTTACCCGAGGGCGCGTCGCGATACCAGCTTGTATTGCCGCTCTCGAGGAGTTTTTCAAGCGCTGGAGCTAAAGACAAGCCGGCAGCCCTCATCTTCTCCTCAGTTGCGGGGACTCCGGCGGCATCCCACATCTCAAACGGGCCCATCTCCCAGTTGAAACCCGCCCGCATGGCGCGGTCAATGGAGACAATATCGTCCGCTACTTCGCCGATCCGATGGGCAGCGTAATTCCAAAGCTCCGGCAAAACGTGCCAGTAGAAAGCAGCAGCCTTGTCTTTGCGAGGGTCACCAGCCAGAATCAGCTTCAACCGCTCCGGAAGGGACTCGGCATTTTTCGCCATGTCGATGGCGGGGAAGTTCGCGCGTTCCGAAGGCCGGTACTCGAGCGTCTTCCAATCCAGACCCAATCGGATCTCTTCGTTGCCAGGACCTCTTGTCTTCTTATAGAATCCCTGTCCCGCTTTGTCGCCGAGCCACTTGCGTTCGAGCATCCGGTCAATGAACGAAGGCAACGCAAGATCGGCACGCTCGTCCTTCACACGCTCGAAGAAGTTCTTTGCGACGTTTGCCAAAACGTCGATTCCGACGAGGTCGCCAAGCCGAAATGTGCCTGTTTTGGGCCAGCCTAAAACGGAGCCAGTAAGAGCGTCTACTTGCTCGATGGTTAGATCCATCGACTGCATAATTCGGACGGCGTTCATCATTGTGAAAACCCCAATACGATTTCCGATGAAGCTTGGAGTGTCCTTCGCGTGGACGGTTGTCTTCCCAAGTCGGCGATCGCCGAAATAGCGGAGCGCGTCCACCGCTTCGAGACTGGTGTCCGTTCCGGGCACAATTTCGAGCAGCCGCATGTAGCGGGGCGGATTGAAGAAGTGCGTACCAAACCAGTGCCGGCGGAATGACTCGCCCATTTGCTCGGCTATTTGACTGATCGGAAGGCCGCTGGTGTTCGTTGTAACGAGCGCATCGTTTCTCCGGAAAGGCGCTATCCGATTCAAAAGCGCGCGCTTGACGTCCAGTTGCTCTGACACTGCCTCGATGATCCAATCGCAATCTCGCAGCAGCTCGAGATCGTCCTCGAAATTGCCGATGGTAATCAGGCGAGCACGCGAGGCGTCGAAAAAGGCTGCCGGTTTCGCCTTTTTGAGAGCTTCCAGTGCGTCCCGCGACACGCGGCTGCGAGCAACTCGGTCGCCGATGGCGGCATTCGCCGCAACGATGTCGAGCAGTACTACCGGGACACCAGCGTTCGCCAGATGTGCCGCAATACGGGAACCCATCGTTCCGGCCCCCAGCACTCCAACCTTTCGGATGAGGAAAGAAGTATTTGTTCGTTGTTGATGCACTGCACCTTCGTCAGTCTTTTGGATGCTTTCAGTGACCATGCCTATTTTCCTGGCCTCATTAAATGCGCGCAAGAGCGCCTGTTCAACGCCTTTATTCCTTACGCCTGATGGTTGACTAATCCTTTCGTAAGTATGTCGACCAGTCCGGCCGCAACCTCTTCAGACGACAACCCGGCCTCCGGCTTAAACCAGTGGGCAAGCGAATTGACGGCGCCAGCGATGGAGAAGGCTGCAAGTTTGGCATCGCAGGCGCGAATGCTGCCATCTTCTATTCCCTTTCCAATAAAAGCACGCAAACTTCGGTCCACCTCACGCTTGTAGGCGCGGACCTCCGCCCGGGCTCGGGCAGATAGCTCACGGTCGTCCTGGCGCACCACACAGCGTCCGAAATCACCCGCAATGACGATCGCATAGTTGTAGATGAAATCCGCCACCTTTTGGAGTCCTGTACACTTACTTGCCTGGATTTCACAGATTTTTGTCTGGATCAAAGAAATTCCCCAGCGATAGCACTCGAGGTAAATCTCTTCTTTGTTGTGAAAGTAGTGATAAAGCGCAGGTTTCGTAATTTTTAGACGTTCGGCCACGTCTGTTAGAGAAGTGCGCCAGAATCCTCGCTCGAGAAACAGGCGAACCGCTGTTCTGAGTACAGCTTCCCGCTTAGTGTCGGGATCTCGTTTCCGGTTGACAAAGGCCTTCAAATGGAGACGAGGCGATTCGGACTGCGTTTTCCGGGCGTCCGCCCTTGCATGGCCGCTGTCCAGTATTGACAATGACATCTCCTCTTGATATCTTACTCGTCAGTAAGAAAAGCGCAAGCGAATGTCTTGCATTTTCGCTTGCAAATCGGAGGGCTCGCGATGCGCAGCTCAACTGACCGCTGTAATCATGTCGCATTGACTGAAGTGACGGACCTGAAGGCCGTGTCCGAGCTTTACGACTCTCTCCCTTTAGAGCGCGCCTATTACTGGGAGATCGCTCGCGCCCAACGCATTTTTTTGACACAGCCGATTCACGGAAAGGCCAGAAACTGGACTTGGGCTGAAGCAATGATGGAGGCGCGTCGCGTCGCCGCTTATTTAAAGGCTCAAAACTGGGAGGCCGGATCCAGGGTAGTTATTCTCGCCAGAAATTCTGCATGGTGGGTCATTTCCGAACTGGCAATTTGGATGGCCGGGCATGTCACGGTTCCGATCTATACGTCACTTCCGGTAGAAGCCGCTCTACGTTTGATTGAGAATTGTGAGCCGGTAGCTTGCTTTATCGGAACGCTCGACAATCCGGAGTTGGCAGCAGCCGTAACATCGACCGGTATGCTCTGCGTCCATTTCCCGACAGCGCCATCATCCGGGGCAGTGAATTGGGATGAGGCCACACAGCACGTGCCCCCGATCCGCAACAATCCGGTACGTTCGCCTGATGACCTGGCAACAGTCATTTATACTTCCGGAACTACCGGGCCTCCGCGAGGAGTTATGCACTCCTTCGCAGCTTTTCCATATTTCGCACGTGCAATTGAGCAAGTGGTAGGCGTACATTCCTATCACCGCGTCCTTTCTTATCTGCCACTCGCGCACATTGCCGAGCGCGCTGTCACTGAAACTGCAGCACTCTACGAAGGTTGGCGCATCTTCTTCAGCGAAGGCACGGCTAGCTTTCTGAAGGATCTAAAGCGCGCCAAACCAACGTTGTTTTTCTCGGTGCCGCGCCTGTACATGAAGTTTCAGCAGGGCATTCTGGCGAAAGTGCCGCAGGACAGGCTCGATCGGTTGCTCGCAATTCCAGTGATCTCGTATTTCGTGCGCCATCGGATAAAAAGTGGCCTTGGGTTGGAAAAGCTTCAGTTTGCGGGGTCTGGCTCGGCAGCTTTGCCCAACGATCTGCTGCTCTGGTTCCGGAATATCGGCGTACCGCTCACGGAGGGTTATGGCACCACAGAAACCGGCATAACTCACACTGCTTTCGAGGGCCAAAGTAGGCCTGGCTTCGTTGGCCGCGTCGTGTCTGGCGTGGACGCAAAGATTGCGCCGAACGGCGAAGTTCTTTTGAGAAGTCCCATGAACATGCTCGGCTACTATAACGATCCCGAGGCAAGCCGCGAGCTCATGACTGAAGATGGATTTCTGAAGACGGGCGATCTGGGAGAAATCGATCAGGATGGCTGGCTCAAGATTCTTGGCCGCATCAAGGAACAATTCAAGACAAGCAAAGGCAAATATGTAATACCATCGCCAATCGAATCGATGCTGAATGACGATAGTGCGGTCGACTGCTCATTGGTGATGGGCTCAGGACTTTCGGCGCCCTTTGCGGTCGTATCACTCTCCGATAGCGCCCGAGAATCCGCAAGAACCGAACTTGGGCGTAGCCAACTGGAAAAATCCTTTCTACGAAACCTTACGGAGATGAATGGAAAGCTTGCTCCCCACGAACGGCTTGCATTCCTTGTCTTGGACCACGCCAAGTGGACGGACGATCGGAGCTTTGTCACTCCGACGCTGAAGCTAAAGCGATCGATTCTCGAAGACCACTACGCTCCGATGATCGGCAGTTGGATAAAGCTGGGCGCATCGATCATCTGGCGCATTGAGTCCTGAAGCGACTAGTGTAGGCTACACTGGAGCCGCTTTCCATTTTGGAAGGAACATCGCTGCAATAGCCGCTAGATGATGGTGCGCATTTTCTTGGCCTTCGGCCTGCTTCCTGCCATGTCGATCTTTTGTAGAGGTCAGTCGGTTCCGAAATCGGAAGCGAGGGCCTGTACGCTTGTGGTCAATATCGACGGATTTCGTAATGGGAAAGGGGCTGCGGGAGGAGCTGTGTTTCAATCCCCGGACGGCTGGCCGGAAGACGACCATAAGGCTTTCCGGCTTACTCATTCAAATATTACTGGCGATCATGCGACGTTGCGCTTCGACGGTCTGGCGGCGAGACGCTATGCGGTGGCGGTCATTCACGATGAAAACTCGAACAAAAAGCTGGACCGCAATCTTTTACGTGTCCCGAAGGAGGGTTTCGGCTTCGCAAATAACCCGCGCGTATTTCTCTCCGCACCTTCGTTTGACGCCGCAGCTATCAATGTCCGTTGTCCTGAGACGGCGATCACGATCCACTTGATCTATAAGTGAGGCGGATACTGCGAGACACCTGCGAGTAACTATCGCTGAATCCTGCCTGTTCCACCGCCCCGTACCAGATCCCATACTTCGTCCGCGGTAAACCGGCTGTAGTCCCCTGGCAACGAGTGCTTGAGAGCGGAAGCTGCAACAGCAAACTCCAGTGCCTCGGCATCCGATGAGAGATTCAGAAAACCGTATATCAATCCAGCAGCAAAGCTATCGCCGCCGCCCACACGATCCACAATGTGCGTGATGTCATAGTTGCGGCTAAGCACGAAGTCCTGGCGGTTGTGCAGACAAGCCGACCAGCCGTTTTGCGAAGCATTCCTTGATTCGCGAAGCGTGATGGATATCTTTCGCAGATCAGGAAAACGCGCCAGCACTGTTTCGGCAAGCTCTTTGTACTTGTCGTGAGCTAAGGCGCCGCTCTCCACGCCAGCTTCAAAATCGATATTGAGACACTTTTGGCAGTCTTCCTCATTCGCAATACAAACATCCGCGAGCTTTAGAAGATCCGGCATGATCTCATGCGCCGGCCGGCCCCATTTCCAGAGGTTTTTTCGAAAGTTGAGATCGATAGACCGAGTTGCCCCGAGCTCTTTTGCGGTACGCAGCGATTCGAATGCAAGCCCAGCGGCAGATTCGCTCAATGCGGGAGTTATCCCGGTGATGTGAAACCAGGAGGCGCCGGATAAGACCTTCTGCCAGTCGATCGAGCCGGAAGAGGCAATTGCCATTGCACTGCCTGCGCGATCATAGACGACCTTCGAGGGTCGTTGATTTGCGCCCGCTTCGACAAAATAAATACCAAGCCTTCCCGCGCCCCGCACGATATGCCCTGTATCGACACCGAAGCGGCGCAGTTCTCCGATGCAGGCGTCCGAGAGCGGATTGGCAGGAGGCAACACGGTGATATAGCGGCTGCACCCTCCCAACTGCGCGATCGAGACTGCGACATTGGCCTCGCCGCCACCCCACGTTGCTACGAATTGTGGGGACTGGAGGAAACGCTCGAAACCCGGCGGAGAAAGGCGGAGCATAATCTCTCCGAATGTGGCGACGGTAGCTGCTTCGGTATGGGAAGACGAGGTAGCGGGCAATGTGGGTTTAGCACTCCTTCTCCAGAACAGAGTAGCGAAGAGTAACATTGACTCGCAGAGGAGGGCGGAATCTTTAGGCCGCAGCGATATACTTGAGCGGAAAAAATGCCGACTCGCAGAACGGTTCTGAAATCGCTTGGAGCAGCTTCCATGCTTGGGGTAAAACCGCCTGCTCGCGCGGTTGCCGCTACGGCTCCCATGAAGATCACGCGCGTGCGGGCCTATACGCCGCCAGATCCAAATCCGCTCTTTAATCAAAGCGATCACGTAGTAACGATTGAAACCGATGCAGGAGTCATCGGAATTGGAGAAGGCGGTTCGAAGGAGATGCTCGAACAGTGCGCGGGACGTCTGATCGGTAGAGATCCGCAGCATATTGAGCGACTCTGGCAGGATATGTCACGGGCATTTTTTTATCCCCCGGGCCGCGAAAAGGAAGATGCTCTCGGCGCGCTTGATCTGGCTCTTTGGGATATCAAGGGGAAGGTCTTGAACCTGCCCGTGCATCGTGTCCTAGGGGGCATGGTCCGCAATTATTGCGAGTGCTACAACACGGCCGGCATCATTCCGGGTATCGAACATGGAACGGGCATCAGGGACCGGGCACGGCTGACCATCGAAGCGGGATACCGCGCGTTCCGTATGGGAGCCGCCGACTCCCCTGCCAATGGCACCTACAACACTCGTGAGCGCCTCAACCAGCTATATAAGGATTGTGCGGAAGCCCGCGAAGGAGTCGGACAGAACGGAGATTGGGCAGTCGATTTTCATCAGCGCTTTGACCTGTCAGAGGCAATCCGGGGCTGCAACCTGATCGAGCAGTTAGCTCCCTTTTTTGTGGAAGATCCGGTGCGCACGGAGGCCTTCCAGGAAGATCTGCCCATTCTTCGCAAGAAGGTTAATGTCCCAATTGCAGCAGGCGAGGAGTGGGGTAATCGTTGGGATTTTAATAAGCTTGTCGAGAATCACGATATCGACTTCGTGCGCGCGACCCTTCCCAATGTAGGGGGAATCACCGAGATGATGAAGATTGCGGCAATTTGCGAAACACACTTTGTCGGCATCGTGCCGCACTTCACGGGGCCTATCGCTACAGCCGCACTGGTGAATTCGCTGGGAACGTTCTCAGGCCCAGTGTTGATGGAGTACAATTATCAAGGCAAAGTGCTCCCACATCTTCCTGTATGCCTCGATTTCAAAAATGGCAAACTCTATCCGAACGAGCGCCCGGGTCTTGGAGTAGAGCTTGACATGAAGCAGCTTAAATTGGTGACCGAAATTACCGAGCCCGTGACGGCCCGCGCGCAAACCTACTTTCGCCCGGACGGTTCGATCACAAACTGGTAAGGGGAAGGGAAGTCAGCAAGTGCCGGCAGAATTGTTCGGCCTCTGGATCGTCGGCGTGTAACTGCGGACCGAGCATGCCCCCCAGGAACACGACACCGCCCCGGCCGATGCAGCGGGCGCCTGCGACCAGGTGACCGTCGTAAAAAGCAATAGGTTGATCGAGTGACTGGGCGTCAACTGGAGTGATGCTGGCGAATGTGCGAATTAAAGCCGCGCGAGGCCAGCAGTACTGCACGTACAGGCTTTTCGCGGTGTTGACGGTTCTGGGTGGGAAGATGCGAATACCGAAGGCCTGAAGAGACATTGCCACAGGTTGCTCCGGAGTAAACGAAGCGGGGTCTTCCCATAGCAACCATGCACCGTCCTCGACAGATTTAAGAAGCTTTGAGACTAACGCACGCGGTGGGTCCCGATAACCAGCAACGATCAAAAGATTGCGCGGGCGTACTGTAGAAGGGTCCGCCAGCAAGCGGCGGTATCCTCGTGCGCACTCTTCGGACAGCAAGTCATTATTGTGCAGAATTCCGCAGGAGCATGTGGCGCTAACCGTTGCCAGACCGAAAACCGTGGGAATCGCCAGGACCTCTCGTAGCAGCTGACGCCTGCTGGGCGCTGCCGTCACTACAGCCTGCCATCGATGACACGGCTCATCGCGGCCGCGGTATCGTAAATCTGCTGGTCGGGGGCGTAGCGATACGTTGCTTCCATCTCTGCAACCAGCCACTTGTTGTACCCAACCTTGGTTATCGCGTCGCGAATCGCTCGCCAGTTGTTATCGCCGAGGAAGATATTCGTGTAGACACTCTGATCGCCGCAGCGGCCGCGGTGTTTCAAAACATCCTTCAGGTGGATGCAGGTAATTTTCGAACCTGAAATTTCGATCCACTGCTCCGCGAAGCCCGTCTCGTGAATATTTCCCACGTCCAGATGAATCCCGACCCAGGGGCTGTTCACGTCATTCAAAAACGTGTGAAACTCACGAGGGCTCATGAGAAACTTCTGTTCGGCGCAGCAGTTTTCAACGCCTATCTTGACCTTGGCTTTTTCGGCAATCGGGGCTAGTTGCCGCAGCGTCTCAATGCAGCGGTTATAAACCTCGTTATACGGACAGTCACTGGTCACCAGCCCGGCCACGACCAATATCGCATCGCAACGCATGATTTGGGCTGTCTCGATCTGCCGTTCGATATGCCGCATGGCGGCGGCGCGTACCGCCGGGTCGCGCGCAGAAATGTTTTCTTTCCAATCAAGCGCATTGGCGACGTCGGAAACTTCGAGACCCGCATCCCGAACTTGCCGGTACATCCGCGTTACTTCGCCATCGCTCGTGTTCATTTGGAACCAAGGTCTTTCGCCCAACCAGAGTTCCACTCCGTCGTAACCGGCGCTTTTGAGAAGTTTAAGCCCGCTTTCGAAACCCACGCTAGGAGGGAAAATATTGTCGCCGATCGACTTTTTCATCTAAACGAGGCCTGATCAGCATCATATCGGAGAGCCGGACAGCCTAATTGTTTGTGGCGATCGTGGGCACGAGTTCCGTGACCAGCGAATCGAAGACATTACGCAGGACGGACCGGACCCTGGTCTCGGAGAGGTTGCCAGGATCGTATGCCGTCTCAAGCGCCAGGCTGTGAAGAATTGCTTGCAAGGTAATCTTCAAGGTCAGCTCATCCCCCGGCTCGCAGTGAAGCATAGGAACACTGTGCAATTTGACCTTCGTCCGAATATTGCGATATCGCTCGGCGAGCTTCGCCTTCAGCTTGGGGTGACGGAATGCATACAATTTGAACTCGAGGATCAGAACAGACCATTCGATATCCGTTACGCGGCTGACGTAATATTCGCGCAGAACTTCCAATCTCTGCTCATCGGTCGTCGAACGTTTCAAAGCTCGCTCAAGACGCTCCATAAGAAAATGCGATTGCTCCTCGAGCATGGCGAAGAAGAGATCTTCCTTTGATTGGAAGTGCGCATAAAAGGCCCCTCGCGTAAATCCAGCTTCTGCCGCGATGTCCTCAATCCGTGCCGCTTCAAAACCATGCCGCGCAAAGACGTTCAGTGCGGCCTCGTGCAGCTTACGCTTAGTGGATTCGGTCTTTTGCTGATGTTTGTTCAAAGGCAAGGGCGAAACGGCGGCCGGGTGGGGTCTTTTCGCCGCGAACTTGGATTGCGTCGGCTGCATTCACAGATAATTATATACAAACACGCATGCAATATGATACATGTGTGTATGTATTGATGCGACGAGAAAGAAAGGATGTTCAGCGGGCCTGCGCCGCAGGGCGCCGGATCATGGTCGTGGCATTAGCCGCAGCTGGCTGCACGTTCGGGCAGGCAATACCGGGCGCAACCGGTTCGTCCGTGGCGAGCCGCGCCATGCAGCTCCCGGCGTCCGGGCGAACAACGCAACCCGGTTCCGTAGAGGCGCGCCAAGCGGCGGCTGAAGGCAGCGGCGTCGCTACGGTCAGCAGCTCGCTGCAGGTTTCGGGCGATTATTCGGGTAGCGTCATAATCTCGAACCTTCCGCCCGGCCCCGTTCATTTGAGCCTGGCTGACGCCCTAAAGTTTGGACTCAAAGCAAACCTCGGAGGCATTTCAGCCGACAACTCCACGCGCATCACTCGTGCCGAACGCATACAGGCTCTCAGTGCTCTATTGCCAAACATATCTGCCAATGCTAGCGAAACGGTGACTCAGGTGAACCTTGCGGCCTATGGCTTTCAATTTAATGTGCCGCCTGGCCTGAACTTTTCGATTCCCTCAGTAGTTGGACCCTTCCATTACGGTCAATTGCAGGGCACAATGAGCCAATCCATCTACGACCCGGTCGCTCGTCGAAACTGGAAAGCGACAAAGGAGAGCGAGCGAGCATCAGTTCTTTCGGCGAGAGAGACGAGGGAGCTGGTGATACTGGCGGTAGGAGGCTCATATCTTCAGACGTTAGCCGATGCCGCGCGCGTCGAATCGCAGCGCGCCCAAGTGACGAATGCCCAAGCCGTTTACGACCAGGCGGTGACTCGCAAAACGGCAGGTACCAATTCGAAGATCGATGTTATGCGCTCGCTGGTAGAACTCGAGACGCAAAAACAAAGGCTCAGCTCCCTGGAAGCGGATCTGGAAAAGCAGAGGATCGCATTGGCGCGAGTGATCGGTCTACCACAGGATCGGGAGCTTATGCTCTCGGAATCCCTCATCTTCCATGAATTTCCTTCACCCGAAGGCTCTGCCGCGATCGCTACAGCGGAGAAGAACAGGGCGAATCTCCAATCGGCGGAAGCGCAGGTTCGAGCAGCCGAGCAGGCGCTTTCGGCAGCTCGCGGCGAGCGTCTGCCGTCCGTAACTTTGAACGGAAATTATGGGGTGCTGGGGACCGACCCCACCAGCTCCCATGGCGTGTTCGCGGTTACGGGCTCGGTGAACGTTCCAATTTGGGAAGGTGGTCGCACAAAAGGTGACATTCAGCAGGCAGACGCAACGCTTCGTCAGAGGAAAGCAGAATTGGAAGAAGAACGCGGCAGGGTGGAACAGGAGGTTCGCAACGCGTTGGTAGAGCTGCGAACGGCCTCGAGCCAGGTCCAACTGGCGCAAAGAAATCGGGGCTACGCCAACGAGACGCTTACGGAATCGCGGGACCGGTTCGCGGCCGGGGTCGCGACCACGGTTGAAGTAGTTCAAGCCCAGGAGCAGGTGGCGAGCGCTGAGAACGACTACATTTCTAGCCTCTTTTCGTTTGATTTGGCGCGTTTGAGCTTTGCGCGGAGCCACCGGAGAAGCGGAAAGCAGTCTACCGGATTTACTCAAAAAGGATCGTCCATGACCACGCAAGAGACTCCCACCACAACACAGCCGACGGAACGCCCGGTCGAGCGCCCCGTGGCGAAGCAGGCAGAGACTGGTCCGCGCGGCCGGCGTCGAGCCTTTACAATCTTCTTTCTCGTTCTGATTGTCCTGGCCATTGCGGGCTCACTTTACTGGCTGCATGCGCGCCAGTTCGAGTCAACGGACGACGCTCAGGTAGATGCACACCTCAATCCAATCAGCTCCCGGATTGATGGCATGATTACCAGGGTCTATGTGGACGACAACCAGGTGGTCAAGACTGGTGACCGGCTGGCAGATCTCGATCCGCAAGATTACCGGGTTTCGCTCGACCAGGCCACTGCGCAGCTCGCGCAGGCGCAGAGCATGGTGACCGCCCAAGAGCCAAACATTCCCATCACGCAAGTCGAGGGCAGCACGAACATAACAACGGGCGAGGCCGAGGTTGCGAATGCTCAAGCGGCGTTAGCCGCCGCCGAACGCGACCGCGAATCTGCGGCCGCCAAGCTCGCCGAATCGGACGCGAACAACTCCCGCGCGCAGGCGGATTTGTCCCGGTACAAGATGCTGATCGCGAAAGAAGAAGTATCGCAACAGGAATACGATCAAATCGCTGCGGCGGCAAAGGCGCAGGCAGCCACCGTGAGGGCGTATCAGGCTGCTCTACAATCGGCTGGACGAACGGTAGATCAGCGCCAGGCCCAACTGGCTCAAGCCCAAAGCAAGCTCGCGCAATATCGCCACAACGCCCCGCGACAGATTGCCATTCAGCAAGCCACAGTCAAGTCGAACCGGGCGAGCGCACAAAGCGCGGCTGCCCAGGTGGAGCAAGCCAAACTGAAGCTCGGCTACACGCATATCGTTGCGCCCGTCTATGGGATTGTGATGAGACGTTCTGCCGAGGTTGGCGCTCACATAACAGCGGGTCAGCAGCTCTTGCAGATCGCGCAAATCGGCGACCTTTGGGTAACGGCTAATTTCAAAGAGACCCAACTTCGCAATATCAGGCCGGGGCTTCCCGCAATCATTCATGTCGATGCTTTAAGGAGCGACTTTAACGCCACGGTCGAAAACATTGGCGGTTCCACGGGGGCCGTCGCGAGTGTGCTCCCTCCAGAAAACGCCACTGGAAATTTCGTAAAAGTTGTGCAGCGCATTCCGGTGCGGATACGGTTCAAGCCGAATCAGTCGGGCCTCGAACGATTACGCCCGGGCATGTCCGTCGAGACTGAGATTCGCATTACGGACTGACCATTGGCCTCACCTTCTTCCATCCCGCACGGCCCCTGGAGGCCCAAGCACAACCCGTGGATTGTGGCGATGACGGTGACCCTTGCCACGTTTATGGAAGTGCTTGATTCGGCCATCGCCAACGTCGCCCTACCGCACATTGCCGGATCTCTTGGGGCAACCTACGAAGAGGCGACTTGGATTCTGACGAGCTATCTGGTCTCGAGTGCCATCGTCCTGCCGATCTCCGGCTGGCTTTCAACCGTGATCGGGCGCAAGCGCTTCTACATGCTTTGCGTGGTTCTCTTCACCGTATGTTCGTTCTTTTGTGGAATAGCATCTAGCTTGCCGATGCTGGTGTTCGCCCGCGTTTTGCAGGGCGCTGGTGGCGGGGGTCTCCAGCCATCCGAACAGGCGATTTTGGCGGATTCGTTTCCGCCTGAGAAACGCGGCATGGCGTTTGCCATGTACGGCATGGCAGTCGTCGTTGCGCCGGCTGTAGGGCCCACGCTCGGTGGCTGGATCACCGACAACTACAGCTGGCACTGGATTTTCTTCATAAACCTGCCTATTGGTTTGCTTTCGCTCTTTCTTACACACCGGCTGGTCGAGGATCCACCATGGCTCGCAAAGGAGAAACGTGCCGGGATCAAGATCGACTACATCGGGCTGGGACTGATTGTCCTGGGGGTCGCTTGTTTTCAAATTGTGCTCGACAAGGGTCAGGAGAAGGATTGGTTTTCTTCCCCGCTGATCACCGGCATGTTATGCGTTGCGGTGCCCCTTTTAGTAGCGTTTTTTCTTTGGGAGTGGTACCACGAGAATCCGATCGTGGACGTGCGCCTGCTGAAGAACCGCAACTTCGGCACGGCTGTGTTCTTCTCATTCGTTCTGGGAGTTGTTCTCTTCGGATCGACCGTTCTGATTCCCGAGTTTTTACAGAGCAGTCTTGGTTACACGGCCGAGCGTGCAGGAATGGCACTCTCTCCGGGCGGCCTCGTCCTGATGTTTATGATGCCGGTCGCCGGATGGCTTACAGCAACGAAGGTCGATCCACGGATACTCGTTGCCGTCGGATTCCTGGGGACTTCGATAACGCTCCGCATGATGACGACAATCTACTTGCAGATTGACTTTCAGACCATAGTTCTCTTGCGAATGGTCCAGGTAATTTTTATGCCCCTGATCTTTATTCCGATCAGCACGCTCAACTATATTGGCGTGCCGCGGGAGAAGAACAATCAGGTCTCCGGCATGTCGAACTTCGCCCGCAATATGGGAGGCGCCATGGGGACGTCATTATTGACGACTTTTCTGGCACGCCAAAATCAAACTCACCAGGGGAGCTTTGCCGCCCACACTACCGGGCCGAATTTTCAGCAGTTCCTATCCGGTCTTGAAGCGATGTTCCGCTCGCAGGGCTTCGATGCGGCCACGGCGGCCCACAAGGCAATGGCCATGGCATATCAGAGCGTTCAGGCGCAGGCTAACGCACTCAGCTTCGAAAACAGCTTCTGGATTATGAGTGTCATTGTTCTTTGCCTCGTGCCTTTGCCCTTCATCATGCGCCGGCCGCCCAAACGGCTCCCGGCTGATCAATCGCTTGCCCCAGCGCACTAGACTGCTAAGATCTCGGAACAGCCTTTCTCGTTGACATTATGAAACCCTTGCTTCGTAATTTGTTTTGCTTGCTTGCCTGTGCCGGCTCCTGCGCCCATGCTCAAGCGCCAGTACTTTTTCCTCCGGACGAACGCTTCAAGGCCGACCTGCTCCTGGTGGTTGCCCATCCGGATGACGAGACTGAAATCGGCGCTTACCTTGCCCGTGCGGTATTTGACGAAAAGAAGCGGGTGGCCGTAGTATTCGGTACCCGTGGCAATGGCGGCGGAAATGCCGAAGGGCAGGAACAAGCGGCTTCACTAGGCGCGATTCGCGAGATTGAAGCACGGCAAGCAGTCGCCCATTTCGGGATTTCGCACGTTTGGTTCTTGAATGGCCTGGATACGCCCGGGCAGGGAGTGCTCGATTCTCTTGAAACCTGGGATCACGGGGATTCGCTGGGCCGCTTAGTAAGGCTCGTGAGACTGACGCGCCCGTCCGTAATCGTGACTTGGCTTCCCGACTGGGTAGCTGGTGAAAACCACGGCGATCATCAGGCGGCGGGCGTGATTGCTACCGAAGCCTTCGACATGTCCGGCGATCCAACCGCTTTCCCTGAACAACTCGCCGCACCCAAAAATCGTCAGGGTATTGGAAACCTCACCGAAGGCCTGCGGCCGTGGCAGGCCGAAAAGCTCTACTACGTGACCGACGCCGCTCACACGGACTTTATTAAGGGCAAAGGGCCATCGTACTTGGCCACGGAAACGTCGGCATCGCGGCACGTGACTTACGCACGACTTGCTGCCGAGGAATGCGCTTACCATCTCACCCAGGATGATACGGGACAAATGGCGCGCACAGCCCTGGCAAAGAACGATCTCCATTATTTCGAGGAACCTGTTCTGTTTATTTTTGGCAAGTCCTACGTTGACTCGTCGGTCGCTGCCGATCTGTTCACAGGGATAAAGCCAGAGATTGCCTATCAACGATCTCCGGGCTACAGCGCGCCTCAGCTCGGATCGGTTCAAGTCGAGCTCGGAGCGTCCTGGCGTTTCTACCGGCAGTTTTGGCAGGTTCACGGCTTGGATCATCTTGCGAAATTGGTTGAACCCGAGATAATGGCAAAGTATGGAACCCCGCTCAATATTCCACTAGTAGTTGAAAATCCACTCAACGAGCGGGTCGCCATGCAATTCGATGTTCATGCGCCGGAAGGCTGGACAATTCGCAGGGCAATTCCCCATGACCTGCAGGTGGAACCGCATGCAACGTTTACCCTGCCTCTCGAAGTCAAAACGTCATCGGTTGAAACTTCTGGATGGAAGAAGTTCACCATTGATTGGCGAGCGGGTGAGAAACAGTCAGGTCAGATTCAAATCCGAATTGAACTGAACCCGGGCGCTATGCCGCAGTAGGTCGCTCCGGGGCGCTCCGCAAGCCCGATAAGATTGACACGTGCGGACTACCTTGCGCCAAGCTATCAGCTTGCGTTCCCGTCGAGGCCTGAAATATCTTTTTGCCGGCTGCGCGTTGCTGGTCTATCCACTCGTGGTAAAAAGTGCGAAGGACCCGGCATATCGAAATGCGTCGCTGCCGCTCGACCGGCGGGTCGCAGACCTCGTGCATCGCATGACCCTCGAGGAGAAGGTCTCGCAAATGCAGAACGACGCTGCTGCGATCCCACGCCTCGGAATCCCAGCCTATAACTGGTGGAATGAAGGTCTGCACGGTATAGCGCGCTCGGGCTATGCGACCTTGTTTCCTCAAGCCATAGGACTGGCTGCGAGCTGGGACACCGGTCTGATGCATGAAGTGGCTTCCACCATTTCTACTGAGGCACGAGCAAAATACAACCAGGCTATTCGCGACAACATTCATGACATCTATTACGGCCTGACCATCTGGTCTCCCAATATCAACATCTTCCGCGATCCCCGCTGGGGGCGCGGGCAAGAGACCTATGGCGAGGACCCTTACCTCACGAGCAGACTGGGCGTGGCGTTTGTCAAGGGTTTGCAAGGAGATGAGCCGGCATATTTAAAGACCGTTGCGACGCCGAAGCATTTCGCTGTTCATAGCGGGCCGGAGTCTGACCGCCATCGCTTCAATGTCAGGCCTTCACCGCAGGATCTGGCAAGCACCTATCTGCCCGCCTTCCGCGCCACAATTATTGAAGGCCACGCAGATTCGGTGATGTGTGCTTACAACGCCATTAACGGCGTGCCAGCCTGTGCCAATCAGGAACTCCTCGGAACGGTTCTTCGAAAGAGCTGGAACTTTCGGGGGTATGTGACTTCGGATTGCGGCGCTATTTCGGACTTTTTCGCATCTGGCGGACACAAATTCTCCCCGGACGAGAAACATGCAGCTGCGGCTGGCGTGCAGGCAGGCACTGACACCAGCTGTGGTGACGAATACCGTGCGCTTGTAGCCGCCGTTAAGGCTGGTATTCTTCCGGAAGACACCGTCGACCAAGCGGTGAAGCGGCTGTTTGCGGCCCGATTTCGCCTCGGCCTTTTCGACCCTCCGCACAAAGTGCCGTTCTCCCGTATTCCTTTTTTGGAAAATGATTCCGCTGCGCACCGCGCACTCGCCCTTGAGGCGGCGAGGAAGTCTCTGGTGCTGCTTAAGAACGATAACGGCATGTTGCCCCTGAAATCCGACACGAAAACTATCGCCGTGGTTGGGCCCAATGCCGCTTCGCTGGCCGCTCTCGAGGGCAACTACAATGCCGTGCCGTCCGATCCCACGCTGCCGTTGGATGGAATCAGTCGAGAGTTTGAGCATGGGACCAAAGTCATTTATGCAGAGGGCGCACCATATGCCGATGGCGTTTCTCTGCCGGTCTCGCGCAACGCTTTCCATCAACCGCGCGGAAAGCCGGGGTCCGGGTTGATGGCTGAATATTTCAGCAACTCCGATTTTCGTAACGAGCCTGTCCTGAGTCGTACCGACGCTCAGATCGATTTCGATTGGAATTCCGCTAGTCCGGCGCCGGGTATACCGGCAGGCGACTTCAGCGTCCGTTGGACCGGTACCATCAGCCCGCCTACCGTGGGTGACTATGCTTTCGACGTCCGGCTTGCGCACTGTTACCCGTGCTCGAGCCGCGAGGCATACGCAGTATTTGTGGATCAGAGACAGGTCGCGGCATACTCGACGGATGAAGGAAAAGTTGGGCACGCGAGCGCCACCGTAGCCTTTCATATCCAATTCCGGGATACGCTGCCGCACGCAATCCGGCTTGACTATAGTCATCGATCGAAGCTTTTTGGAGCTGGAATCACGCTGAACTGGCAGCCTCCCCAGGGCGGCCTTCTTCCGGAAGCGATAGCTATCGCTCGCTCTTCTGATGTTGTGGTTGCCTTTGTCGGTCTGTCGCCAGAGTTAGAAGGCGAGGAGATGCCCGTCCAGGTCGAGGGTTTCGCGGGCGGAGACCGCACCAAGATTGAGCTTCCCTACGCCCAGGAGCAGCTATTGCGCACCGTCGGCACACTCGGCAAGCCGCTGATAGTGGTTCTCATGAATGGAAGCGCGCTGGCGTCAAACTGGACTCATCAACACGCGAACGCAATCCTCGAAGCTTGGTATCCAGGCGAGGCCGGAGGGCAAGCGATCGCTGAGACGCTCAGCGGGAAAAACAATCCTGGTGGCCGTCTGCCGGTCACGTTCTATGCGTCTACTGATCAGCTGCCCGCCTTCAACGATTATTCAATGAAGAACCGTACCTATCGCTTTTTCGAAGGGCAGCCGCAATACCGCTTTGGGGATGGGCTGAGCTATACCCGTTTCACGTATTCTGATATGCGTCTTTCACACGAGGGCCTCCAAGCCGGCGACGGTCTGACCGTCGAAGCTAATGTGCGGAACTCTGGAACAACTAAAGGTGACGAGGTGGTCGAAGTGTATCTGGTGTCTCCGCGAACTTCCGGTGCGCCGATCCATTCGCTGCGTGCTTTTGAACGGATCTCTCTGGCCACGGGAGAGCAACATCATTTGAAATTCGCGCTCTCGCCCTGGCAGCTGAGCGAGGTCGATGAAAGTGGCGCACGAAAGGTCCAGGAGGGAGAGTATTCTGTCACCATCGGGGGAAGGGCGCCATATTCCGGGTTCGATGGACTAACCGGGCGTTTCAAAGTCACAGGGAGCAAAACGCTTGAGGAGCCTATAGCTAGTCTGGGGTCAAAATGATGAGGTCTTGTAGTTGAAAAAATCGTTGATTGTTTTTTTTCTTTTGCAGGTGTCGGCAAACTACGCTCAGAATGCCAAGCCGACAACTTTGCAAGGTGTCTTGTTGGAGCAGCTCC
Organism: Terriglobia bacterium; assembly: GCA_963757345.1. Classification (GTDB taxonomy): domain Bacteria; phylum Acidobacteriota; class Terriglobia; order Bryobacterales; family Bryobacteraceae; genus Bog-105. Next base: position 83,061 of record CAVWRP010000026.1, read on the forward strand.
GCACAACGCACAATCAGGAGGATTGGTTTGTGCCGATTAATATTGCGCTTGGCGGCCTCACTCCAGAACAGGCGAACTGGACCGATAAGAGCGGAAACCACTCGATCGGACAACTAGCCGCTCATCTCCTGTTCTGGGATGCTCAGGAGCTAGCCAAGTTCAAAGGCGAGAAACCCGCAAAGTATAACGGCAACAACGACGAAACCTTCAATAGCTTTGACAGTAAAAACTGGGCGGCTACAGTGAAGGAGCTTGATAACGTTCTGACGGCTTGGGAAAAGGCGGTTGACGAGGCGGACGACACCAAGCTTAGTAAATGGTCATCGGAGATCGCCCACGTCGGGGCTCATAACGCCTATCACGTTGGCCAGATCCTCTACATCCGCAAGCTTCAGAAAGCGTGGGATCCGGCAAAAGGAGTGAAATAAGCCTCCTGCTATTGCGCCGTTTTGTGCTGCTTAACAGGCTGTTGGTAATGAGAAACAGCCCGGTCAAGGGCAAGCAGAATGTTCTCTAGCTGAGCCTGATCATCGGCCTGAATCACGACCTTGGCTACCGGGCGTACCGGATTATTCCTATAGGCCATTTCCGGGCCTGATTGCTGGGCCGTCTGTAGGCCTATAGCTTCCGTGGCTTCAGCATTTCGGCGATCTGGTCCGAAGCGGCTTGCCGCGGAGAACCGAAGTGCGCAGTCATCACAGGTATAGGGCCACCTGCCCATGGAGGACTTAAGGTTATCCCAGAGGGTGCGTCGGCGTACCCGACCGATATTTTCACTTTTGCAGTGTGGACAATTCATAGCCGTCAAGCAACTCATCGGTCGAATTCGATCTGTTGTAGAGATTATTTGCGTCTCTATTTTATATTCACCGACTGTAGCGTTGGCGGGTGTACTTCTGGCCGATATATCTCCCTCTGCTTTTGCGACTTATAACCCCGGATTTTTCCGGGCGATGCGACCGCTCGCCCGCAGAGATCGGAAGTGAAAATGGAAGGACAACCGTCGGAATGGATAGCCTTCTGATGTACTCTTGTGATGCCAACGCGACGAATCACCGGAAGCTCAATGGGAGGCTCGCCGCGGGAGCACTATGCTAGAACTCTGATGAGGATTCCTTGAACATTCAAGTAAACAGTGACAAAAACATCCTGGTTGATGCTCAGCTTACGAACGACATCGAGGCCGAGGTACAGCGCACGCTAAAAATCTTTGCCAGCAAACTAACGCGCGTGGAGATTCACCTGAGTGATGTAAACAGCGATAAGCCTGGCGACGTTGATAAGCGGTGCCTGCTGGAAGTCCGGCCCGCAGGCCGGCGTCCGATTGCAGTAACAGACTCTGCGGGGACGGTCGAAGCCTCGGTACGAGGCGCCTTGGGAAAAGTGCGCACGTTTTTGAACCGTTCGTTCGGCAAAGAAGCTAAACCGAGAGCGCGCGCACAGGGAGCAGAAGGCGCGCCTGATTCGTCACGCCCGGGAAAAAGGAAATCTCCGTCTGGAAGGGTTACTGCGGCATCGAAGAAGGCCACCAGGAGGGTCGTTGTGGAGAAGCCAGCCAGAACGAAGATCGCGACAGGAAAAGCGCCGACGAAGAAGACTGCCTCAAAAGGCACTGCCGCAAAAAGCACGGTCCCGCCTGGACGTGGGCCCAAGAAGAAGGGGACTTATCGCGCGCGCCGCAAAGCTTGGCCCAAGCGATGATTTCTATTACGCGGATTGTCGAGTTGTAACTCGTGTTGATAGACCGATCGATCGGTACAACGGTACAAAAGATGTCCCGGCGGGAGAGTTGCTAGTTCGCTACCGTTTTGACAACAAGGTTTCAGGAATACGCTGCAACGCGCGCGTGAAGGGTCCGGGGTCTCGCCTGCCGGCGGACAGAATCAACGCGCCCTGAATCTCGACAACAACCCGCTCGGCCCGCTCTCGGGCGATGCGGCGGGGAACCTTTTCTTCTACCGCTAGAGCGGCTAACATCTCGATCCAGGTCGAGAACGCGGAGGCCAGCTTACGCTGGAACGGCTCACGAAAGTCGCCGGACGCCAGACTGCCAAGAATGCACAGCTTCTTTCCTTTATCGTAGAAGCGGTTGATGGCTTTCAGCGTGTGGTTCAGCCGCTTCGTCGGGTCGCCGCTGGCGACCAGAGGCGTCAACGCTTCGTCATGCAGCCAAGCCAGCGTATGTGCAAGCACGGCTCTGCCCATCTCCTCTTTGCCGCCAGGGAAATAGTGATATAGGCTTGACTTTCCAAGCCCTGTTGCTTTCGCGATATCGGAGAGCGACGTACCCGGGTAGCCGCGTCGCCGAAAGACCTCAGAGATCTGCTCGATGACTTGATCGTGGGACGAAAGAGCGACTGCCACAGCTTGTCATTGTACCGTTCGGTCCAATGTCTCCACCGACGGGTAACGCGCATGTATCCGCCGTTTGGGAAGTCAGCCCATACCCGCGACGGCTCGTCTCGCTTTGAGCGATTCAGCGGGTTTCGAGTTTAGTTCTTCCAATTCGGCAAAGTCGTAGGCATCTGTGTGTCCCTTGGAGCAAGTGAGCTCACGCAGATCGCCGTTCCGGTCTTCTCCGTTTGGCTTTTGAGGAAGCGGTACAAACACGAGCTCGCCGCAGACTCTGCAAAGAAAACGCCCGTATTCGTATATCATTGAATTCCTCTTCTCCGTGACCGCCACAGTGCTCATCGGCCACCTGCCGGCTCGCTCGAGGGCGGCACAATCCCCTTGAGACGCATATAGACGCCGAGGATCGCATATTGTTCGGTATCGTGCATGACAAGTCCGGTCAATCCCCCCAGTCTGCTCTTCTGGCCACGGGGAAACTTGATCATTTCTGCAGCATTGCTATCGGTGAGGGAATCGAACGCTTTATCGCAAAGCCCGGACGCTTGATCGAGAGCGGCAATGATCGAAGCTTTGTTCTCGGCCTTTGAAAGAGAACCGCCATCCGTGCCGGTCAATGCAGAGCAGGTGTGATATTCCGCCACCGCGGCGTGCCCTAGGACCTCGGCGAACGTACGCACTTCGGGCGTGGGTCTAAAACTATAATCCGGTTCCGGCATTTTCTGAGCCGCGCGATGTAAATTGTTTTTGACCGTTTGATAGGCCTGCCTCAGATCGCTGGTGAGAGGATTGCTTGGAGTTTGCGAATACAACGCACCAGAAAGAGCGAGAACACCTACTAGCGGGAAATGGGCGGATTTCACTTTGACGAATCCTCCTTTGCGAGGAACAACCTTTTGTCATTTTACACGTACTGAATGGTTGAACTGGGGTGTTCCCTAGAGCGCTAGGGCCGTCAAATCATGGGTTCAGGTTGCTGAACTCGCGCTGGGCAGCGGGCGCGAAGAGACGCCAGATTTTCTCTGCCGCTACCTTTTCCTCTTGTTGCAAGGAAAGGGCGAGCGACTCTGTCTCGCTATCTCCCGCTGCTTCAGCTACCATTGCAAGAACTTCATACATTGCGATTTCGCTATGCACTGCAGTGTACGTCAGAAGTAGCTTTTGTGTTGTCTCTTCGTTTGCGCCAAAATCGAAATGCTGCGCCTTGTCGCCGATCCCGAATATGCGGAAGAGCGAAGTGATTCCGGCTGGCGTCTCGCCGATACGGTCGAGCCGCGCGGTTAGCCGTTTGCTGTGGCTGAGGGCTGTTGCTTCGCACTCCAGAAAGACGTCGAGCGCTTCTCGATAGTCGCCCTCTCCGGCAAATTCTCTGAAGTGTGAAGCTAAGCCCTTCTCCGCCGCAAGGGCATCGTGTAAATAACGCTTGACAACCTGGGGACTTGTCTCACTCATGGTCAAAAAAACGCGGACAGCCGAGTGTGAGGTTCATCGCGTGATGCGTAAGGACATACTGGCGCAAACTAGCGGCTCAGGCCCTGCGCCGGATTGTCCGCCCATGGCTTGGGCTGGTATGTCCAGTGGCGCGTTCCGTAGTCGCTATAAGTGATCAGAATCATGATGAAAAGCCACACCAAACCGGCCACTACAAACAACCTGGTCAGAGTCGTGACATGCCTGACACCCATGAAGATCCAAACCACCAGCGAAGCCTTGGTCACCGCGATCAGCAATGCCAAAACAATGTTCCATTCTCCAACGTCGACGTAAGAAGCGGCGCTAGTCACAGCCGTGAGAACGATCAAGGCCGCCCAAACCTTTACGAGTGTGCTGACGCTTGGAATAGCTACGTGTGCGCTCATCCGCGATGTCCAATCAAATAAAGTAACGGGAACAGGAAGATCCAAACGATATCGACGAAGTGCCAGTAGAGACCGATCATTTCGACAGGAGAGAAGTATTCGGCAGTGAAGATACCGCGCTTTGCCTGAACCACCAGGTAAGTCAGAAGCCCCAACCCGACAATCATGTGGATGGCGTGCATACCCGTCATGCAGAAGTAAAGGAAAAACAAAATCTGCGCATGCTGCGTGTAATAGGTCGGCTCGTAGCGGAACCCAAAGCCAGGAACCAGATGCTCCACCCACTTGGCGTGGTATTCGAATCCCTTGATCACCAGAAAGATGGTTCCGAAGAACATCGTGAGAAGCACGTATTTCACCACATCCCGGCTGCGGCTCAACTGGGCAGCGCGTACGGCAAGGGCCATCGTCAAACTGCTGCAGATCAGGACAGCGGTATTGGTGCCGCCAAGCATAACGTCCATGTACTTGCTGCTGCTCGCGAATGCACCCGGATACATGGCGCGATAGATCGCGTAGGCGGTAAACATGCCGCCGAAAAACAAGACTTCCGTGATCAGGAACGTCCACATACCGAGCATGGACGCTTCCATCTGTTGCTCCGCTGTGGCGAAATGATGACGTAAATGGGTTGCTTTTGCGGAAGGTTCTTCTTGGTGAACCGCGGGGACTAGTGCGTCAGCCAACGATCTCCTCCAGTTCACCGTAGTTGTAAGCTTCCTCGGTGACAACGGGTGTGGTGTCGAAATTGAACGTTGTGGGCGGCGATGCGATCTTCCATTCCAGTCCAGCGGCGCGCCAGGGGTTCTGGCTTGCCTTTGGGCCGTACTTCACTGACCAGATCAGGTAGACCATAGGAATCAGATACCCCACTCCGAGTATCGAGGCGCCGGCAGTTGAAAGAACGTTGAGCGCCTGAAACTCTGGAGGATAGGCATGGTAGCGACGCGGCATCCCCAGATAGCCAACTATGAACTGTGGGAAAAAAGTGAGGTTGAAACCAACGAAAATGATCAGGGCCGCAAATCTTCCCCAAGCCTCTGGATAGAGGCGGCCGCTTATCTTCGGCCACCAGAAATGCAGGCCGCCCATAAACGCCATGACCATGCCTCCCACCATCACGTAGTGAAAGTGCGCCACGATGAAGTACGTACCGTGCGTCGCGACATCCATCCCCAGCGAAGCCAGATAGAGACCCGTTAGTCCGCCGATCGTGAACAAGCCGATGAAGCCGAAGGCATAAAGCATCGGCGTATCGAATGAGACCGAGCCCTTGTACATTGTTGCGGTCCAGTTAAAGACCTTAATAGCTGATGGCACCGCAACCATGAAACTGAGGAACGAAAACGCGATGCTGGTATACATGCTCTCGCCCGTAACGAACATGTGGTGCCCCCAGACGACGAAGCTTAGAACTGCGATGGCCATGCTCGAAAACGCCACGAAGTTATAGCCAAAAACTCGTTTCTGCGAAAAGCAGGCCACAATTTCGCTGATGACTCCCATGCCCGGGAGAATCATGATGTATACCGCCGGGTGCGAGTAGAACCAGAACAGATGCTGGAAAAGAATCGGGTCGCCGCCAATGCTCGGGTCGAAAATGCCGACATGCGCAATCCGCTCGAAGGCAAGCAGTAGGAGTACGATCGCGAGGACGGGAGTTCCGAGCACTTGGATCAGCCCGGTTGCGTAGTTCGACCAGACGAACAGCGGGAGCCGCGACCAGGTCATCCCCGGTGCCCTCATTTTATGTACCGTGACGATAAAGTTAAGGCCGGTAAGAATAGAGGAAAACCCTGCCGTAAATACACCAAAGGCAGCCGCCAATACGTACGAATTGGAAAAGGTGCTGCTGTACGGCGCGTAAAATGTCCAACCGGTATCTACACCGCCGCGGAGCACCGCGAACATGGTGAGAAGGGCGCCCGCGACATAGAGATACCAACTAAGAAGATTGATGCGCGGAAACGCAAGATCCTTTGCGCCGACCATAATCGGAATAAGGAAATTGGCAAGCGTTGCCGGAATCGATGGCACCAGGAAAAAGAACACCATGATGATTCCGTGGGCCGAGAATAGCCGGTTATATGTTTCCGGAGCGAATATGCCCTGGGGCTCGAGGAGGTTGATTCGGAACAGCACCGCCATCGATCCTCCGACAAAAAACATAAGAGTGATCGAAATCAAGTAGAGAACCGCGATGCGCTTGTGGTCGGTCGTGAAGAGCCAACTCTTCCAACCGTGTTCGACGTTAAGGTAATTTACTTCCTTCGCTGCAATCTCCGGTGTGCCCTGTGCTTGTGCGATGGTTGCCATGTTGATTTCCTTATTGCTTCTGCGCCTGAGGGCGGGATGCGGTTCCAGCTTTTGGTGGCGTGGCTGCCGGCTGCCCCGGTTGCGATGTCAACACCACAGGCGGCTGTTGGCTTCCCTGTTGCGAGGCCGGCGTAGCCGGCGACAGCGACTTAATATATGCGATCAATTGAATCACGTTTTCTTCGCTCAATTGTCCCTTGTACTCCGGCATGATATCCGTCTTGAAGCTCGCGGCGATTTTCGCGTTCGGGTCGAGGATCGACTCTCTGAGATAAGCATCGTCCGCGATTACAGTGCTCCCGTCGTCCAACTGTACTGGCTTGTTATACAGGCCGCGCAAATTCGGGCAACGCCCTTGCTGATCGAGCAGGTGACACGTAGAGCAGCCGTTTTGCACAAAGATCTGCTGACCTTGTAATGCCAGATCCCCGCCACCGCCTGCGCCGCTTGCCCAGTCAGCGTAATCGCGCGCCTCCATTACGTCGACCCAACCCCCCATGCTGGCGTGCTGATTGCCGCAGTACTCAGTGCAGAACAGATGGTAGCGGCCCGCCTTGGTGGCCGTGAACCACAGGCTGTCGTAGTGTCCGGGGACGACGTCGTGCCGCACGCGAAACGCCGGAATCGAAAAGCTATGAATCACGTCCTCGGAAGCCATGGTCAGCTTAACGGGTTGGCCCACGGGTACATGCAACTCGTTAATCTCGCGGGCGCCATCGGGATACTGGACCTTCCACATCCACTGTTTTCCGGTGACGAACACCTCCATGGCATTCTTCGGCGGATTTTGTGCTGCGAAGTAAATCTTCGCGCCCCACCAGAACATAACGAGCATGACGAAGAACGGAAGTATAGACCAAGTCAACTCGAGTCTGGTCGAACCTTCAATCTGTACCGCCTTGACTCCGGGCCGGCGTCGGTATTTCCAAGCTAATATGACCACCGCCGCAAAAATCAACACCGTCATGACGGTCGAAACGATCGTCAGAAACCAATACAGCTCGTCGATCGGTCCGGCTTGCTCGGAAGCCGCAACGGGGAACAGCTCTAAGTCGGCTAAGAAAGACGCGCTAGCCCACATAATGAGCTTCCTTCCACGCCGTGCGCGTTTTTTTGTTCTTGTCGTCTCGCATGAGATAGTAAATACCGAAAATCAATCCCAGCAGTGTAATTGCGCCCGCCAGCTTCAAAAGCTTGAGAATCGCTAGGGAGTATCGGCCTTGCGTAGGATCGTAATGAAAGCAGAACAGAAGAACGTAATCTACCGGCGAACCGATCTTATGCTTTGAGGCTTCGACGAGAGCCATCCGCAAATCGGCGGGGGCGTAATTGATGCCGTAAAAATATCGCGATAGTTTGCCCTCTGGTGTGGCAACCATGATCCCGCCGGCATGAATGAACTGTTTGGTGCCGTCGTCCCAGCGGTAGCGGAAACCTATGGCATCAGCCAGTTTCGCTATGGATTGCCGGTCGCCGGTCAAAAAATGCCAACCTGTGCGGTAGCCTGTCCGGCCCCCAAATTCGGCTTCGTATTTGGTTTTTGCCAGCGCCGCTTCCTTGGGCGTGTCCCTCGGGTCAAAACTAACGACCACGACGTTGTAATCGCGATCGGGCACGAGCGAAACTCGCCGCAAACTGGTCACGGTTTCGTGCAGGCTCATGGGACACAGGCTCGGGCAATTGAAATAGACCATGGAAAGGAGAACGGGCTTTTCACGGAAATATTTCCATAGTGCAACCGGCTGGCCGGTCTCATCGTGAAACACTAGATCTAACGGAATGGGCGCATTGAGTTTTTGTTCGATGGTCACTCCGTTTGTGATTTTCGGCCGCGAATACTGCGCGCCGAGTAAACCAGCGCCAGCGAGCATCGTTCCGGCCAGTGCAAACGTCTTACTGCGCATGCTTACGTATTTCACCTCGAATAGCAGGCACGCGATATTGTGGCGGCATGTCGGAAAGGGAATGGGAAAATTGACGCCCTTCGCCGCCCGGATTCGCCAGTCCCACGGGTGCATTGGGTTCGATTTTCAAGTGAGGAACTACCGCCGCCATCGCATCATTGATAGGGATGTGGTAGTGCCCTTCGGCATCTTTACCCGAGCTATTTAGAATTTGGTCTTCCTGCGCGCGCAATTGGGGCAGATCTTCCCAAGGATGCACTTGAAGTTGGGGAGCGGGCGCCACGACGCGCTCGGGCGCAAGTGGGCTAGGTGCTTCTCCTGCCGGGTTTCGAGCCTGAATGTACTTCTGGATGCCCACCGTAAGAAAGAACACGATTACCAGAGTTAAGCCGATCAGTGCAAGCGAACTGACAACTAATCCCGCCTTGGCATCGGTGCCTTCGTAATTCGTTCCTTCATGGCCGAGACGGGGCTCGGAATGGACCACGTGTCCGGAGTGAACCAGCGTGTTGTCTTTGTCATCCGGAATATGAGTGCTCATAAAATGGCCTCGGGAAGCGGGGGACTCACACGCGGGTCGCGCAGGGGAAGGAGAGGACGTTTGCGAAGTTGACCGAGGAAGAAATAGACCCAGGCGCCCCCCAAGCCGAAGAACGCAGCGAAATCAGTCCAGTAAAGAGAAAACCCATGGCTCGTTTTCAACAAGCCATTCACATCAAGATTGCGATACGTGGGCACAATAATCCAGAAGACGTCAATCGCCCGCGCGACCAGGATCCAGATAGCAATCTTGATCAACCGGTGAGGATTCTGCTTGCGCGCCTGGGAAAGCAGAGCGAGAAATGGAATCGCAAACATACTGAGCGCAATGACAAGGGTTACCCACTTCCAAAAGCCGCCAACGCGATTCAGGTACCACGCTAGTTCCTGGGGCAAGTTGGCTGGCCACACAATGATCAGCTGAGAAGCGCTGAGGTAAGTCCAAAAGATCGTAAAAGCGAACATCAGGTTGCCGAGGTCATGGAGGATCTTGGAATTGATGCGGTTTCCGAAGCGATCGTCCTTTGAAGTCAGGATAATCGCCAGTATGACCAAGGCGAACGTCTGCAGGGTGTCGCCTATCCAAATCATTGCGCCATAGACCGTTGAAAAGAACTGTGCGTCCGCTGAAAGGACCCAGTCGATGTACGCGAAGGTCAGTGCGAGTGTCCAGACGAGAAGCGCGGGGGCGCTGAACTTTCGCATGCGCTCCCGAATGCCCGGGTCGCCAGTCCGGTCCTGTTCGTCCGACATGCGGTTCAGGCGCCAGGCGAAGAACCCGAACAAAGCGAAGTACACGAGCATCCGCACCACGAAAAAAGGTATGTTCAGGTAAGGTTGCTTGTGCTTGAGCACTGGAGTCGCAGCAACCAGGTTCGCGTGGGTCCAGGGATAAAGATCCTTGATGCCAAACAGCAGAATGATGGCGAACAGAAAGATCAAGGGCAGCGTACGGATAGCCGCTTCGAGATAGCGGCGCGCCGTCACACCCCACTTGCCGCCCACAGTGTTATTGAGTAGCAGGACGCCCAAGGCGCCGAATGTAAATCCACTCCAATAAATAAATGCGAAGAGATAGGACTGAAAAAACCCAGCCCGATTCGCAAAGAAACCGGCGACGCATAGGAGCAGACCTAGGCCGCCTACAACACCGGAAATGCGCTCGATGCTGGCTGCTTTTGCTCCCAATCTGATTTCCGGGACTGCGAAATCGTCAGCGTGTGCGTGAACGCTCACTTCATTCCTCCAGCGGGTCCGCCGCCTTTCAGACCATGCTGTTGGGCCACATTCGGCGGCGCGTCCTGGCTTAATTGAAGCGCGCGAATGTATGCCGTAATCCGCCAGCGGTCGTCGGGGGCGACTCGTGATGCGTAGCTGTACATCGCGCCATAACCATTTGTCATGACATCGAAAAAGTGCCCAACACGCGCATTAATCAGCCTCGGATCGAGATAGCTGGGCGGTTCGCGCAGACCACGGCTCGCAACCATTCCGTGCCCGTTCCCGAGACGGCCGTGACAGGGGGAGCAGTAAATATTGAATCGTTCCTGACCGCGCTGAACATCGGCTTTCGTAATTTGAATCGGAAAGTAATCGACGTCATCGCTGCCGATTTTGCCGGTGTAACGAGCTTCGTCCACACGAAGCTGTCCGCGCGCCACGGTGTCGGCAATCGCCGGGCGGGCAGATCGGCCGTCACCAAAAAAGTCAGAGGCCGCGAACGGTTTATATCGGGGTTGATTATGCATATCGTTTCGACAGCCAACGGTGCAGACGATCGCGCCGAGTAGCACAGCTGCCGCTTTAAGCCGGAACAAGCGTCACCTCATTGCCTCCGAGTGTTCGTAGAAAGTCCAAGGTGTGATCGGAGCGGAACTTAAGATCAGTCGACTCGATACAAAGGAAAAATTTGTCAACCGAGGCTCTTTCAAAAGCGGGCACATTGAATACGGAGTGATACGGGCGGGGAAGACCGTTCATAGCGAACATGCTGACCATCGCGGTCAGCGCGGAGAAAAGGATCATGCACTCGAAAATGATCGGAATGTACGCCGGCCAGCTGTTCAGCGGTCTGCCGCCCACATTGTGGGGGTAGGCTACAACTGTTATCCATTCGAGGAGGCCGAAGCCGAAGAGCACGCCGCAGATACCGCCGATCAATACACAGAAAGCAACCTTATTTCTCTTGTACCCGATCGCTTCCGCAAGGCCCTCCACTGGCATAGGCGCGTAGGCGTCCATGCGGCGAAAACCTTCCGCATAGGCTTTTTCACAAGCCGTAATGAGTTCTTCAGGTGTGTCAAATTCCACCATCGCGCCATGCACGCCGGGGACCGCCTCCAGTTCCGGATGACTCATACAGCCCCCGACAGTTCGTGTTTTTCGTGCGCTTCGTGGTGCACGACTTCGCGCACTTCAAAAATTGAAATCGAGGGTAGGGCGCGCACAAAGAGGAAAATGAGGAACATAAAAAATCCGAGCGTTCCAGCGTAAGTGCCCCAATCCCATTTTGTCGGGACGTAAATGCCCCACGAAGAGGGTAGAAAGTCGCGATGCAGGCTCGTCACGACAATGACAAAACGCTCGAGCCACATGCCGATATTGACGATAATCGAGATGATCCAAACCAGAATGATGTTGTGACGGACCTTCCTCGACCACAGCGCTTGCGGTATCAGAATATTGCACAGAATCAAGAGCGCATAAGAAAAGCCGTAGGGTCCTGTCATGCGGTTCCAGTACATGAAGCTTTCATATTTGTCGCCGCTATACCAGGAGAAGAATGCTTCCATCGAATAGCCATAGGCGACGATCAAGCCTGTACCCAGCATGAGCTTCGACGCCGCTTCGATATGACGCAGCGTGATCAGATCGCGCATGTTGTACCAGGCGCGCAGTGGAATTATCAATGTCAACACCATGGCGAATCCGGAATAAATGGCGCCCGCGACGAAGTATGGCGGAAAGATGGTGGTATGCCAGCCGGGGATGATGCTGATCGCGAAGTCCATGCTGACAATGGAGTGAACCGAAAGCACCAGTGGCGTCGCCAAACCGGCCAGCAGCAGGTAGGCTTTCTGATAACGATGCCAGTGGATGGCGGAACCGCGCCACCCTAGCGCCAGAATTCCGTAAAGACGCCGCTGCCAGAGATATGGCGCGGTATCGCGCATCGTAGCCAAATCGGGTACCAGTCCGATGTACCAGAAGACCAGTGAGACTGTGCCGTACGTCGAAACCGCAAAAACGTCCCACTCTAAAGGGCTGCGCGGCTGTGGCCAGAGCCACATGGAATTTGGATAAGGAAACAGCCAGTAAGCGAGCCATGGCCGGCCCAGGTGCAGAATCGGGAACATGCCTGCGCAGGCTACGGCGAATAGGGTCATCGCCTCCGAAAACCGGTTAATCGATGTACGCCAGTCCTGCTTCAGCAGGAACAAGATCGCCGAAATGAGCGTTCCCGCGTGTCCGATACCGATCCACCATACGAAGTTGATGATGGCGAATCCCCAGCCGATCGGGATGTTGACGCCCCAGATCCCGACACCCTTGGTAAAGAGGACAAACATGCAGAGCATCAGGAGATTTACGAAAACAAAGGAGAAGAACGCACCGACCAGCCACTTTTTGGGCGACTTCTTGAGTGGCAGGTAAACGACGTTGGCAATACTGTCGCTTACCGATGCGTAAGAGTGCCCGGGACCGAGAATCTCATCAGGTCCAGGATCCGGAATTATCGCAGTGGGTGACTCAAGCTTCTCTATTGCCACGCTGACCTCTTAACGCCTCATTAGAATTTCGAACATAGCCGAGATATTGGGTACGCGGTCTGGTGTTTAAGTCGTCGAGCAAACCATATTTTCGCGGGAGCGCCTGGGACTTTGCCACTTGGCTCTCCTTGTTGTTCAAATCGCCAAACGTGATGGCCTGCGTCGGGCAGACCTGCTGGCAAGCCGTAAGAATCTCACCATCACGGAGTAAACGATTTTCCTTCTCGGAGGAAATCTTCGCCTCTTGAATACGCTGCACGCAGTAGGAGCACTTTTCCATTACGCCGCGGCTCCGAACGGTCACATCCGGGTTGCGCCCGCCGTACAAGCTCTGCGTACTCCAATCCGAATACAAATAGAAGTTAAAGCGGCGCACCTTGTAGGGGCAGTTGTTCGAACAATAGCGCGTACCGACGCAGCGGTTGTAAACCATTTCGTTAAGCCCTTCGGTGCTATGAACTGTCGCAGCGACGGGGCAAACTACTTCGCACGGGGCATTTTCGCAGTGCATGCAGGGAACCGGCTGGTTATAGATCTGGGGATGATCAAGATCCCCACTGTAATAACGATCGACGCGTATCCAATGCATATGGCGGCCGCGCGCCACCTGGTCTTTGCCGACCACGGCGATGTTGTTCTCGGCTTGGCAAGCAACAATACAAGCGCTGCAACCCGTACAAATATTTAGATCGATCGTCATGCCCCACTTGTAGCCGTTGTAAGGCCAGCGGACGTCTTTATACAGGCTCTCGCCGGGCGGCAGCGGCTTCTCTTGGAGCGTGGGGAAATCGGGATGCGCGCGGAACTCGGCGAGTTCGGCTTCTCGAACCGGTTCGCGGCCGGCCATCGTTTGTGTTTCCTGAACGTTCGCGATGCGATAATGCTCGCCGGTTTTCTGCACCGAGCCGCTTGCCGCATAAGGAGTAGCGGCATCCTGGATAAAGTAGGCGTTATAGCCGATCTTGTTACCTACACGACCCGAGCCTTCACGTCCGTAGCCGAAATAAACTGTAATCGAGTCTTCGGCATGTCCCGGCAAAACCCAAGTCGGACAAGTCACGCTCTTACCATTCACGGTTACCCGCAGCATGTCGCCCTTATCGACCTTGAGAGAGGCCGCGTGCCTCGGGCTGATGCAGACGACGTTATCCCAGGTCATTTTGGTCTGTGGCTTAGGGCACTCCTGAAGCCAACCGTTGTTGGACCAGGTGCCATCGCCGATCGTTGGATCGGGACGGAAGACCACTTCAAGTCCGTTTACGGCCTGCTCCTCGAGCGTCGGCAGCGCGACCGCATTGCCGTTCACGGTGCCGACAGCCGTTCCGTTTACCCATCCATCGTGTAGCGACTTCTGCCAGAACTGGTCGAAATTTCCAGACTTGTCCTGGCTCTGCCAGTAAGTTTTGACAATTTCGTGACTGTTCTGGTCGGGCTTCCCGAGTAGAATGGAGACCACTTCGTCCCCTGACTTTCCGTTGTATAGCGGCTCGATCAGCGGCTGCTGTATGGTTGTGGTCCCATCGAACGCGCGTGCATCGGACCATGTTTCGAGAAAATGCGCTTCCGGCACGTGCCAGTGACTCCAGCGAGAAGTCTCGTCGAAGAACTGTCCGACTCGGACAACCAGTCGCGCCTTTCGCATGGCCGCGAGGAAATTTAAGGAGGCGGGGGCAGTGTAAACGGGATTCTGTCCAATAATGACCAGAGTTTCGACCCGTCCGTTGTTGAGATCGTTGACAAGATCGCCAAGTGAGTGCGTATTATCTGCCTCGACGCCTTCGAGCAAAGTAACTGTCTGCCCCACATTGCCAAGCGCTGCATTGATTGCGTAAGCGGCAAGATGAACGCTTTCAGGTTGGAACTCGCCGGGGATGACAATGCTGCGGCCCTTGCTCTCTTGAAGATCTTGGGCGACAATACTAACCCAATCGGGTGCGTTTCCGCCGCCCGATGCATTCACGCCGCAGGCTGTCGCGAGAGCGTACGCCAGACCCGGTATGGCGCTGCTCTTAATAGAGAAACGATGATCGGCGAGCGTCCCGCTTACCGTGGGAGAGGATTCGATCGCATACAAGCGGCACGGCGTTTCGCCGCTATCGACACCGCGGCGCTTCGCAAACTGCCTTGCGTATTTCAACGCGGCCGGACCGACGTTAAGAAAATCGCTCTCCAGGGAGACTACTACGTCGGCCTTCGAAAAGTCATAGGAGACGAAAGCATTGCGGCCAGCGATCTTCTTCGCCGCGCCATTGATCGCGGGGTTTACCGTCGCGTCGTAAATGTAATGTTTGGCCGAAGGCATCTGGGCTGTCAGCGTCTTCATCTGATCGATGAAAGTTGGCGAGGTGGTTGGTCCAGTCAGAACTGCCAGGCCTTCCCCTTGTCGAGTGGCGAGCGCTTGGGCTTCTGTGCTGAAACTGCCGGTAAAACCGCCCCAGGTTCCCATTCGGCCTTCGTGAAGGACGATTTCGGATCGATCGGGATCATACAGACTCAGAACGGAAGCCTGCTCGAAAATTGTCGTGGAACCGAGACTCGCCGGATGATCCGGATTGCCTTCGACTTTGGTGGGCCGGTTCAAATGGCTTTCCACTAGTAACCCGCGCGCGTAACCGCCCGTCGTCATCGCGGTTGCGTAAAAGAGCGGAACGCCGGGAATGACGTTTTCCGGTTGACGCACGTAAGGGACGATTAGTTCTTTAGGCTGCTTGGTACAAGCTGCTGCGCCGGCCATCGCGAGAGAAGCCGCCATAACCTTAAGCAAGTTTCGGCGGTCGACACCCTGCGGAACCTGGCCCGAAAGTCCTGGAAATTCCTGTTCTACATATTCGACAAGGTCTTCTGTTTCGGCCGCTTCTTCCAGAGTTCGCCAGAATTGAGGACCGCGGCCAGCGGCCAATTTCTCACGGAGCGCATCCAGATTGAGACGCTTAGGCGCTGGATCCGCGAGTGATTCGAGCGAGATTAGGCCCCCGTTTGTAGCATGTCGGTCGCGATGAGCGTCGGCAGCATGCACCTCAAAGGGTAATCGATTGTTGGAGTTTTGCGTAGAGTCTTTCATCGATGGCAAGTTACGCAGTCGGTCAAGGACTGAACGTGATACTCCTTCACAAGTTTGGTGCCCAATTCGGCCTGATCATCCGGATATTTGTAATCAATGTTGAACACTTCGGCTTTAGGCCGGATGTATTTGGCGGGATCGCGGTGGCAGTTTACACACCAATTCATATATAAGGTGTTTACCCGATACATTAATGGCATTTCGTTAACTTGGCCGTGGCAGGTGGAACAACCAATGCCTTTGTTGATGTGGATACTGTGATTGAAGTAGACGAAATCGGGCAGGTCGTGAACCCTGGTCCATTCAATCGATTTCCCACTGGCCCAGCTGTCGCGAATTGGTTGCGTGATATTCACGTTATTCCAAATCTGCGAGTGACAGGACATGCATGTTTCAGTGGCGGGAAGACCGGCATAGTTTGATGTCTCGACGCCCGTATGGCAATAGCGGCAGTCGATCCCGTCGTCCTTCACATGATGCTTGTGACTGAACATGATGGGTTGTTCGGGCGCGGTGTGGACGGTTGTAATCCAGGGTCCGCGGTCCATGATGTAGGCGACCGCTAGCGTAGAACCGGCCAGAAGAACGACGGCCGCGAGCGAGACTTTCGCGATCGTGTTCGAGCTAGGTCCAAAGAGTTGTGCCATAGGAGCTTTCGCGAAGCGGGCGAATGACAGAGCACATTCACCAACAGCCGAGTATATAACGACCGGTCTTCAAGATTGCGCTTTGGCAGTAACCGTTCTCGTTCAGCAATAAAATTGGGTCCCGATCGTGCCGGGAGACGATACGCGACAGGTTTACGTAGAGGGCGTGCCCGTTGCAATTTCAGGCGGAATGTAATATTTCTGCAAAATCCGATCATGGTGCAGTTCATGTCCCGCGACCGTGAACAAGATTCCCCGCACCGTCAGGTTCCAGTCGCTGACACGTCCGCGAAAGAGCCACGCCTCGTCCGGCAAACTGCGGAATAACGCCAGACTCGATTCCCGAACCGCTTTGAATTCGTCGAGCAGGCTCCGAAGAGACCGCGAATTGGCGGCCGATTGCGCCACGTAGTCGTCTTGTTCGAAAGAAGACAACGGGGCCGAATCCCGGCGAGCCAGGTGTAGCGCTCGGTGCGAGAAAACTCTTTCCGTGTCGCTTAAATGTCCGACTATTTGTTTCACAGTCCACTTGCCGGGCGCGTAGGTGAATCCGGACGCGTAGTCATCCGGCAACGGCTTTAGCAAAGCAATGGTTTTGTTGATCTGATGGGTCAAGGTCTCGATTGCGTCTTCGCCTTGCACCAGGTCTACATAGTTTTTGGCGTGAGGAGCGAATTCATTAGGTTCCGGTCGGCCGATTGTCTGCGCCATAGCCTTCACGGTATCAGCCCGAAATGGTGTGCGAGGAGCGCCACGGCGGCTTGAGTTTCCAAATCCGCTTGTATACCGGGCAGTCTTCATCGTGTGCATGCGGCAGATATCCAATGCTCAGCAGAAATTCGCGGACGATTTCTCCGCCGGTAAAGAGGAATGTCTTCTTGAACAGTTTTCTCCAGGCTTCCAGATCGCTCGGATGATGCAAATCGAGCCAACTCGCGAAGGAGTCGTGAGCAAGGCAAATTTGTTGCACGATCTTCGCGTTTGCGATGGCAGCGTCGATTTTTAAGCGGTTTCGAATAATCCCGGCGTCCTCGAGGAGACGCTGCCGGTCCTTTTCTCCAAAGGCAGCTACACGAGCCACATCAAAGCCGTGATAAGCCTTCCGAAAAGCGTCACGTTTCTTGAGAATTGTTAGCCAGGAGAGGCCGGCCTGATTGATTTCGAGGATCAAGCGCTCGAATAGGGCGGCGTCCTCGCGAATCGGGAATCCGTACTCACTGTCGTGATACGCGATGTTATACGAGTCGATTTTGCCTTCACGTACGACAGAACAATAACTCATTGCGATTATTTTTCTTTTTGAGGACATCATCACACGGCTGCGGCAAGGTTTCTGGATTCGGCTGTCCCGCATCCAATCCCGCTGGTCCCAAATCACTCCACGACATGCGGCGGACAGCCTGATACTGCATACATGAAGCTACTTTGTTGGCTAGTGCTGTTGAGTGCAGCCGGTCACCTCTGCGCTGGCTCAGGTGCAACCGATACATTCGGCGAGTGGCCGGCATACGGTCATGACGCGGGGGGCGAACGCTTTTCGCCGCTTGCCTCGATTAATCGTTCTAACGTCGACCAGTTGAAAGTTGCGTGGACGTTTCGAACTGGAGATGCCTATCGTCCCGAACACGATAAACCAACTGCATTCGAAACGACTCCGCTCTACATTGGAGGAGTGGTGTACATCGGGACACCCTTGGGGCGCGTTCTTGCACTCGATCCGGTAACCGGCAAGCAGATTTGGGCGTACGACCCTCACATCGACAAGGACGCCGGCTATGGCGATTACTCCCATCGTGGCGTCGCGGCTTGGCCCTACGGCGCAGCGCGCGCGCGCCGTATTTTCATCGCGACTATGGATGCTCGTCTGATCGCTCTGGACGCAGGCACTGGCGAGCCGTTTCGGCAGTTCGGCGATAACGGAATCGTCGACCTTCGCAAGAATCTGCGCCTCGCGCCCCATGGTTTTTCTGATTACGAGGAGACGTCGCCACCCGCGATTGTTGGCGATACGGTAATTGTCGGCTCCGGGATTGCAGACAATGGCTGGACCGACGAACCGAGCGGTGAAGTACGCGGTTTCAATGCCACCACGGGCAAGCTGAAGTGGACTTGGGATCCAATTCCCCAGCATTCTGACGATTCAGCTGGAGAGCATTGGAAAAACGGCAGCGCCAAACGGACTGGAGCGGCGAATGCCTGGTCTGTGATCGCCGCGGATCCGAAGCGGAATCTGGTCTTTGTTCCGACCAGTAGCCCGAGCCCGGACTATTTTGGCGGTGAACGAGCGGGCGACAACCTCTATGCAAATTCGGTGGTTGCTTTACGAGCCGATACCGGAGAGCCGCTTTGGCACTTCCAGACTGTTCACCACGATCTTTGGGACTACGATGTGGCGACACCCCCGCTGCTGTTCGACTTGCACAAAGACGGCAAGACAATTCGT
Organism: Terriglobia bacterium; assembly: GCA_963757345.1. Taxonomy (GTDB): domain Bacteria; phylum Acidobacteriota; class Terriglobia; order Bryobacterales; family Bryobacteraceae; genus Bog-105. The sequence continues at coordinate 101,953 of CAVWRP010000026.1, forward strand.
GCGATCGCGATTGGCTCCAAGACTGGGAATTTGTTCATTCTTGATCGTGACAATGGCAAGCCGGTGTTCGGTGTCGAGGAGCGCGCTGTTCCTACAAGCGATGTTCCGGGCGAAGTTGCTTCGCCGACGCAACCGTTTCCTGTCAAACCCGCGCCGGTTACTCCGCAAACGATGACCGTAGGAGATGCCTGGGGCGTTGACGAAACTGATCGTAAATGGTGCCGGGAGGAAATCAGCCACTTGCGTACGAGCGGCATTTTCACGCCTCCATCGGTCGGTGGCACGCTTGTCATTCCGGGAAATATCGGTGGCCAGAATTGGGGTGGAATGGCTTTCGACCGTGAACATAATTTGCTGATTATTCCTGAGAACCACCTTGCCGCCGAGGTCAAGCTGATTCCGCGAGATGACTATGCGAGGCTGCGTAGCTCGCGTGGCAGAACGCTCGATGGCGATTGGGAATTCGCTCCTCAAAACGGGACTCCGTACGGTATGATGCGGCGCATGCTGCTCAGCCCGAAAAGATTGCCGTGTACGCCGCCGCCGTGGGGCACTCTTCTCGCAATCGACCCAAGTTCAGGGGAGAAGCGTTGGGAAGTACCCTTGGGGCGCCTGTACACCGCCAAGGATCGGCCGCCTACTCCGCGTGGATGGGGATCGGTGGTGCTTGGCGGCCCGATTGTCACCGCGGGAGGACTGGTCTTTACGGGCGGTACTCTGGACAACGCGATCCACGCGTTCGATGTAGAAACCGGGAAAGAGCTTTGGAGCGGTGAACTGCCGACGAGCGCTCGCGCCACTCCCATGACCTATCAAGGGCCGGACGGCAGACAGTACGTGGTGATCTCGGCGGGGAGCCATCAACCCGCCGGTAATCAACCTCTGGGCGATTACGTAGTGGCCTTCGCGCTTGGGTCAAGCGGCTCCGCGGCACGAAAATGAAAGAGTGAACAGAGTCGTCGCTGGAGTCCATCCAGTTCGTGAAGCGCTGCGCGCCTGCCGTCCCATTGACAAGATTCTGATCGTCAAAGGAACAGCGGGACCCCGGCTGCAAGAGATTGTCGAGTTGGCCCGTTCGGCGTCGATTCCTGTCCGCTTCGAAGCCCGCGAAGCACTCGATCGCGCGTCAAAGGGGGTCTCGCACCAGGGTGTTGTAGCGTTCGGATCGCCGCATACCTACGCCGAATTGGAGCCTCTTCTCGCAACCGCGAAGCTGCTTGTTTTGCTCGATGGGGTGGAGGATCCCCACAACCTCGGAGCCATCATTCGTACTGCCCACGCGGCTGGCGCAGATGCGTTGGTAGTGCCCGAGCGGCGGTCCGCCCCCCTTACGGAGACGGTGGACCGCTCAGCGGCAGGAGCCCTCGAATATCTGCCTGTAAGCAGAATCGTCAACATGAGCCAGACGCTCGAAAGGCTTAAAGATCGTGGATATTGGATTTACGGTTTAGATGAACGCGGCAAGGAGCTTTATGACAGCATCTCGTTCGCGGCTCCTACGGCGATAGTGCTCGGCGGTGAAGGCAAAGGTCTGCATCAGAATGTGCAGAAGCACTGCGACGTTCTGGTACGCATTCCGATGGCTGGCGCGGTATCCTCACTGAACGTGTCCGTTGCTGCTGGCATCATTCTTTTTGAATGGCGCAGACGCTCGAAAAGCTAACTTATCTAGGCCGCGGTGAGAGTGAGCACCAGCGTTTCCATGATCAGGCGATCGTCGCGGTAACCCTCACGGAACTTCTTGTCGGTCTCGTATATCGCGGACAAAGCCTTCGCTAAACGGTCTTTTGAGAACGAGCTCGCCGTGGCTAAAACCTGTTCCGCACGATCTCTCCACATGCGCACCCCGAGTTTCGCAAAGAAGGCGAGGGCCTGCTGGATAGAGGTCACCTTGGCCTCCTTGACGGCAAGAGCTAAGCGGAACTGCGTGTTTAGCAACGTCAGCGCTAGCGGCAGGTATTCTCCCTCGCGCACCAGAATTTCGAGCGATTTGAGGGCTGCTGATCGATCCCGCTTGCCGAGTGCGTTCACCAGCGCAAAGATTGTCGTTTGCGCGGCGTTAGGGACCAGCAATTGCAGATCGTTCATGCTGACGGGACGCCCTTGTCCCACGAACAGCGAGAGCTTTTCAATCTCAGAGACTAACCGGCTCGCGTCACCGGCAGTGGCCTCCAATAAGGCGACCAGTTCCGCGCCTGCGATTTTCAGGTTGTGTTTCTTCGCCAGCTCCTGAGCAAGGTAGCGGCTCGATTCCGGTGTGTAATGACGAAATTCGACTGTCGCAGAAATGGGGGAGTAGAATTTCTGAACGCGCTCAAGTTTCGGTCGGTCGTCCCCGCTGAAATCGTACCGGCTGCATTCGAACACCACTACAGTTCCTGGCGTCGGCGACGCAAGGTAGGTCGCCAATATAGACTCGGGCCCTTTCTCCCCTTCGACCTCTTCGTCGTCTTGCGCCATTCTGCGGGGCAAAGCGAACTCTGCGCTGGTTACCCAAAGAACCCTATCCGTGGCGAAAAGCGACATCGATCTTGCATCGTCAAGCACGGCAGAAAGAGAACTGCCCTCGAGGTCCACGACTGTTAGTCCGTCAACTCGTGCGACGCCTGGCACCACACGCGAGAGGAGCGCATCCTTGCAAACTCCCCGTTGGTAACCCTCTTGCCCCAAAAACAGATAGGCCGATGCGGGGGGTTGTTTGGATACTCGGCTAAGAAATTGCTCGGGAGTCATCGAAATCCTCGTCAGAGCACTCTTAGAAGTCTTCGACGACCGCGCTGACTAGGTCACGTGCTACGTCACGACTCAATCGGTCGAGTGCGGGACCACTTTCGTTGAAGAACTGGTGCGGATCTACTGCGAGTTCGTAATCTTCCCGAATTCCCCAGTTCACACGCGAGTACAAGACTTTTCCAGTTCGCTGTTCGAGCAGTTTTACCGTGAGGTTTACCACCACTTGCACACTCGTCGCCTTTCCCGAGCTGGGATCGTAGATGGTGGGAATAGCAACGGCCGAGTTGATGGTGCCGTTCAATACTGCATCGGCTTCTGCCGGATTGTTGACGATGGCGAACCGCGTTCTCGAGTTGAACTCGCGTCCAATCTCACGGGGCAATTCGTCCGTCAATGTGTAGCGCATGGTCAACGTGACGAAGGGTGGAATTGCGATTGTCCGAACGGATTTTGGCATCATATCCGCCTGACCGCCGACATGATAGCCGCACGAGAGGTCGAACAGTAGGGTTGCAGCCAACAGGCTCAGTGGGGCATATCTAAACATTCGAGGTTACGGTTCGAGCCGTGCGATCAAAGCCGCTGCGGCATCCGCAGTCAAGCGTAAATTGTCAGCCGCAATCCAAATCCAGGCGGCATGCCCGTTATTACGATCGACTCGAATATCTCCGGCAGACAATCCACTCTGGCCGGCGATCCCGACGGCGTCGGGCGGATCATCTCGGCTACTGCGAACGTCAATGTTTGCGGACGCCAGTGCCTCTTCGAGGTCCTGAGCGTTGACATCCCTCTCAAACTCCACCCACAGCGACAAGCTGTATCCATGGAAAACTGGAGCTCCAATCACCCGCAAGGAAGGCATTGGTATTGCGGCAAGGGCCCGGTCACTGCTCAGAATCGTGGCGAGGTCACGCTCTATACGCTGTTCCACATCGGCGAGCGACACGTGAGCCTCCTCGCCATAGCGCGCTAACAAATTGAAGCTAAGCTGCGCATCGAAGACTTTTTTCTCAAGCGTCTTGAAGGCAAGAAGATTTGCAGTCTGATGATGCAGCTCCGATACAGCTTGTTTTCCCTGCTGGCTGGCGGGTTCGAATACGAGCGTCAAAACCTGTCGCAGCTTCTGCCGGGCCTGGAGCCGTCGGAGGATCATGGCGAGCGCTATCGCCGCTGGATGAGCAAGCACCAGGAGCCATCGGTCCAAGGGAAAACCGTCGTTAACTATCGGCGCTACAAGGCGAGCCTCCGGCTGATTTTCCAAATGCCCCGTGCAATCGATCAGATAAGGCTTATGTTCAACTGATTTGATCAGCTGATAAGCCTTAAGCCCTCCTTTTGGCGCGCTGGCGATTAGGACGGCAGTTAGGTCTTCGAGTATGCGCTTTTCGAACGCCTCGACATAAACCGCCTCCCCTTCGCTCTCTGAGAAATTGCCCTCGCCAGTGGATGCGAAGCCGACGATCTTCGGAGGCGTTGGACGAGTGCGCAACATCTCTTCGATCTCTTTCCCAAGTAAGGTTTCTGCGCCAATCAAGGCTACTTTCAACTGTGACAAGCTCCGTGTCTTAGCCAACTTGATGCTCCGGGTAGGCCGCGCCTGGACGGACTTTGCGATAACGCCTTATCAACCCTCCGATACGAAGAACAATGCCGGTCATTACGTAGGTTGTTGCAGCGGCCAACAGAAACGGCTGCGACCATTCCCAGATCAGGAACGCTATGCCGCCGACAATCAGAACGATCAGGGGTGTACGAGGTTTGAGGACGGTTACCTGTTTAAAGCTGGGGTAACGCCAGGTACTCACCATCAGCAGGCCCGTTATTCCTACAATGACCATCCAGAAAATTGAAAACGCCAAAGACCTCACGGGGGACGGTTCAAAGAACACGGTGGCTGCGATAATGCCCGCAGCGGCAGGACTGGGCATTCCAACAAAATATTTACGGTCCGGCCGCCCAGGGTTCTTTGGTATCGGGTTCGTCTGCACGTTAAAGCGGGCCAGCCGCACCGCGCCGCATAGCAAATAAAGGAAAACGACCATGTAACCGGCGCGGATCAGCTGGCTTTCGGGCGCGCTGTTTGCCGGTAGGGCCACATAGCGAACACCCCACACAAACGCGAGCATCGCGGGCGCGATGCCGAACGTTATGAAGTCTGCGAGTGAATCCAGCTCGCGTCCAAAATCACTGGTGGTATTCGTCATACGCGCGATGCGTCCGTCGAGCCCGTCGATTAAAATCGCAAATCCGAGGGCCTTGGCGGCGAGGGCGAAGTGCGCGTTCCATCCCAAATTACCTGAGGATGCGATTATTGCCCCCTGAAAGGATTGCATCAGTGCAAGGAAACCGAGGAAGATATTTCCACTGGTGAAGAGCGTGGGGAACACATACGCCGCACGGCGGCGTCTTTTCCGGGCTGGCATCGGTATTGGGGCACGCGAGCCGGTTTCTTTCAGATCGGCTCCTCCTTCTCTGCCCATGTTGCGATGATACTTGTGCCGCCTAACACCTTCTGTCCCAATTTCACGGCCGTTTCCCACTCTGGGCCATAGATAAGGTCGACACGGGAACCGAATTTGATATATCCGATGCGCTCCGCGGGCTTCACTTCGTCACCCGCCTTTTTGTAACACACGATCCGGCGTGCAATTAGTCCGGCAATCTGCCTACAAGTAACGTGCGTGTCATGGCCCTCGATGACAAGCGTGTTTTGTTCGTTCTCGTCAGACGCCGGTTCGTGACCGGCGTTCAGGAACTTGCCTTTCTGATAGACAATCGCATTGATTTTGCCGGGAATCGGAGTGCGGTTCACATGGACGTTGAAGATGTTCAGGAAGATACTGATTCGTGTCTCGCTGTTCCCAAGGTCCCGGATTGCAACGACCTTGCCATCCGCCGGTGCAACAATTAACTGACCAGCCGGCGGCACTCGTTCGGGGTCGCGAAAAAAATACAGACAGAACACCGCCAGGACATACATCGGAACTCCCACCCACCCGTTCAGAAAAAATCCGAGAAGAAGTCCCGCTAACGTGAGGCCGCAGGCGTAATAGATGCCGTCCGGAATGATGCGCAAAACACCATTTTCTCATGCGCTGACAACGTCCTTATTCCGAGGGCCGCAAGCATTAGAATCCGTAGAATAGCCGCTGTGCGAGCACATCCGGCAGGCCCGCCTTCACAATATCCGCGGCTGTAGCTTCGACGGGGTACTGTACTCGCCTCAGGGAGACCGTCTTCTGCTCCGTGTTATAGAGTGCGTACGCGGCTCTCGGATCCCCATCTCTAGGCTGGCCGACCGATCCCGAATTCACGATGTAAAACACATCCGGCTCCAGTTCCAAAGTAAATTCGGTTTCTGATCGGGGGACCGACGGCAATGCGCCAAGCCTGCGATGTTTAGAGAAAAATATGCCTTGCACATGCGTGTGGCCGAAAAATCCTAACGGGATTTCCAGATACTCACAAGCCGGTAATGCTTCGCGCGGCGTATTGACGTACTCGTCTTCATCTCGAGGCGAGCCGTGCCAAATATGGAAGTGTTCCAGCTTCAACGGTCCCGGCTTCAGGCTGCGAAGGTAACCGAGTTGTTCGCCGCTTAGTTGGGTCGTGGTCCAGAGCGCCGCAGCTTTGGCCACGTCGTTGAACCATTCGAGGCTATCGATACCACCAATCACTTTGTCGTGATTGCCGCGAACCACCGCAGCGCAACTCTTTCGAGTCCAATCGACGACGGCCGCCGGCGCGGGATTGTATCCTACCAGGTCCCCGCAGCAGACAACCTGATCGTACTTGCCCTCGGCATCCGCAAGCACGGCTTCGAGGGCATACCAATTTGCGTGTGTATCGCTCAGAATCAGATAACGCACTTAGCTTAAATGCACTTTAATGCACTATGCCTTTTCTTCCAAATCGGACGCTCCTCAAGATGTCACCCGACTACAGTTTTTCACACTTCGATTGCTTCCAAGTCTCCCTCGCATAAGGTGGCCAATGCGATGCCCTCGTCTGCGCTCCGGTTACAATGCAAGGCGATGTCGCTAGTCGTTATTGGATCCGTCGCTTATGACGGTATCGAGACCCCCCACGGAAAACGAGATAAAACGCTGGGAGGAGCGTGCACCTATATTGCACTGAGTGCCAGCTACTTCACGCCTTCGTCAATTGTTGGCGTGGTTGGAGAGGATTTTGCGGATGAAGATCGGAAGCTCCTCTCCAGCAAGGGAGTCGATCTTGCCGGTCTCGAGCAGGTTCCCGGAAAGACGTTCTTCTGGTCCGGCGTGTACTCGGACGACATGAACGATCGCACAACCCTGCGGACTGACCTGAACGTTTTTGCGGATTTTCAGCCTAAGCTTCCGCCTGCATATGCAAAAGAGCCATATCTGTTTCTTGGCAACATTCAACCGGCATTGCAAAAGGGTGTCCAGGAGCAGATGTCCGGCCTCCGTTTTGTCGGCGGCGACACCATGAACTACTGGATTAAGGATTATCGCGAGGAACTTCTGGAGGCCATAAAAAACTGGGATTTCCTACTGATTAACGACAGTGAAGCACGCATGCTTTCCGGCGAGAATAATCTTCGCAAAGCCGCACAAAAAATTCTCGCCCTCGGGCCCAATACCCTGGTCATCAAACGCGGTGAGTACGGTGCAATGCTCTTTCGACGCGATACTCTCTTCATGGTTCCCGGATATCTGCTCGATGACGTGTTCGACCCGACCGGTGCGGGCGATTGCTTCGCAGGTGGATTCGTGGGCTATCTGGCAGAGCGAGGCTTTGACCTTCGCGATGGTAATTTTGACCTCCATGAATTGCACCGGGCCGTGATCTACGGTTCAGTGCTCGGGAGCTTCTGCTGTGAGCAATTCGGCGTCGAGCGTTTCAAAACCCTAACCCGCAAAGAGATCGATCAGCGCTTTGACGAGTTCCGACGCTTCACAGCATTTTGATCCTGCGCGGAGAATTTCTTCGCTCGCGCTGGTTGTTGCTGCTCTGTTCATTCTGATTGCGCTCGTCTCCTGGTTTTGTTTTCGGAATGGGTGGATTCTCTACTACGGGGATGCACAATCTCACCTGAACATCAGTCGCGGCTTAATTGATTCGCGGACGCCGGGATATGACCAACTGGGGACGGTTTGGCTTCCAGTTCTCCACGTCATCTGCCTGCCGTTCGTAGGTAATGACTGGCTTTGGTCCACTGGGCTGGCTGGGACTGTCCCGGTTGCTTGCTGTTTTGTTCTCGGCGGCGTCTGTTTTTTCCTGGCTGCACGCCAAGTCTATGCAAGTGACCTTGCTGCGGCGATTTCGCTTGCCTGTTTTGTGCTCAACCCCAATGTCCTCTACCTGGCGACGATTCCGATGACGGAGATCGTTTTCCTCGCGGCGCTCTTCCTCGCATTGCTGGCCGGTCTGAAATTCCGCGCGTCCCGGCATCCGGTCTGGGCTGCCGTTGCGGTGGTGGCTTCGTGGACCCTGAGTCTTACCCGTTATGACGGTTGGTTCCTGATCCCGTTTCTTGCGGCATGGATCGCATTTTCAAAGCCGCGCGGCAGGTTTGCGTTTTTCGCGATATGCACGATTCTTATGTCCTTCGCGCCGCTCTATTGGATCGCCCACAACTGGTGGGAAACGGCTAATGCACTGGACTTCTACAACGGTCCATACTCCGCGCGGGCGATTCAAGGATCAAAATCATATCCTGGTTATCACGATTGGCTCTCAGCCATCCACTACTACTCCAAGGCAAGCCAGATGTGCGCCGGCTGGATGCTCCTTGTTCTCGGTGCAATTGGCGCCTGGCTTGCTTTTCGGAAAGCCGCAATGCAGGCCCTTCTGTTTCTCTCTCTCACTCCGTTGTTCTACATCTGGAGCATGCACTCTTCCGGCGGCACGCCCATCTACATTCCGCCGCTTTGGCCTTTCAGCTATTACAACAGCCGTTACGGAATAGCGGTGCTGCCACTCTGCGCACTCGCTTGCGGCGCCATTGTGACGGCTCTCCCGAGAGAACGACGGGCCAAGCTCGCGCTGTTACTCCCGCTGATTTCCGTCAGCCCCTGGCTGCTCCATCCATCGCCTGAGCAGTGGATCTGCTGGAAAGAGTCTGCGGTCAACTCCGCCGATCGGCGTACCTGGACGGCCGCGGCCAGTGGCTTTTTGAAAGCGAACTATCAATCGGGGCAGGGCATTTTGACTTCTACAGGAGATGTTACCGGCATCTATTGCCGCTCGCGAATTCATCTTTCAGAGACCATCAATATCGGTAACGGGCCCACTTGGTTCCTCGCTACGCTGCGGCCTGATCTGTTTCATCCTGCCATCTGGGCCATAATGCAGGAGGGCGACCCCCTGTCGCGACAACTCGGGCGCGTGCATGCGCCGTATGAGGACGTGACGATCATTCTGACAAGTAAATTTAGTCCGCCGTTGCGTATCCTCGAAATAAAGTAATGAAGGCAATCCCTTTTACAAAGCTTCATGGCGCTGAGAACGATTTTCTGTTCACGTGGAAGTCCGACGTCCCTGAGGAAGCGGATCTTCCGTATGTCGCGCGCCGCATCTGCGCCCGCAATGCGGGGATTGGCGCTGATGGGTGGATGCTCATGGAACAGATCCAGTCCGGCCTCCGGACACGCCTCTTCAATTCCGATGGCAGCGAAGCTGAGATATCAGGCAACGGAACGCGCTGTGCGGCCGCTTTATTTTTATTCGGGCAGAGCGCCGGGCGAACGGATGTGACAATCGAAACCGGCGCTGGTCCCAAGCGTCTCCGCCTCATCTCAAATAGCGGTAATCATTTTGAATTTGAGATGGACATGGGGCAGCCGGCCGTGGAAGAACTACGTGCTGCCTTATCGCTCAATGGCAGAACCTTCGACGCCACGATTCTAAACGTCGGCAACCCTCAATGTGCCATCTTCGTGGACCAGCTTCCCGACAATTGGCTGTCTTTCGCCCGAGCGGCCGAGCGGCACGAGCGGTTTCCGCATCACACCAACGTCTCCTTCGTACGTCTGGCTGGCCCGGGCGCGCTGGACGTTTCTTTCTTTGAGCGGGGCGCAGGCGAGACGCGAAGCTCCGGTACCGGATCGATCGGCGCGGCCGCCGCCGCTATTCTTAGGGGACTATCCAAAAGTCCGGTTGAGGTAAAAACCCTTGCGGGAAGTCTGCAGATAAGATGGGACGAAACCGTTTACCTGACGGGACCCGCAGAAGTCGTTGGCGAAGGGAGATTTTTTCTTGAGTTCTGAAGTACTTCAACAGCCTGTTCAGCAAGCTGACGTGGCATCCAAGCTCCACGAGCGTATCTCGACCAAAAAAGCGCGAGTTGGAGTTCTGGGTCTTGGGTATGTCGGATTGCCTCTGGCGGTCGAGTTTGCACACGCCGGCTTTGAAGTCGTTGGTATCGACGTACAGCAATCGAAGATCGACCAATTCAATGCAGGAAGTTCATACATAAAAGACGTACCGGACCACGTATTCGAGCCGCTTGTGAAAAGCGGGAAGCTCCGGGCCACGGCCGACTTTTCCGTGATACGCGATCTCGACACGATCGACATCTGCGTTCCTACACCGCTCCGCAAAACCAAGGACCCGGACATGAGCTTTGTCATTTCGGCCACCGACGCTATTGCCAAATACATTCATCCAGGCCTTCTGGTCATGCTCGAATCCACCACCTATCCCGGCACTACGGACGAGCTGGTGCTGCCGAAACTCACTGCCAGTGGACTTGAGGTCGGTAAGGATTTTTTCCTGTGCTTTTCACCCGAGCGCGTCGATCCCGGCAATCCAAAATTTCAAACCAACAACATTCCTAAAGTCGTCGGCGGCATTACGCCGGCGTGCACCAAACTGGGCGCCCTGTTTTACAAGCAGGCGCTCGAGACGGTGGTGCCTGTCAGCTCAACGCGAGTCGCCGAAATGGTGAAGCTGCTCGAGAACACGTTTCGCATGATCAATATTGGCCTGGTAAATGAAATGGCCTTGATGTGCGATCGCATGCATATTGATGTTTGGGAAGTAATCGACGCCGCCGCCACCAAGCCGTTCGGTTTCATGCCGTTTTATCCGGGCCCGGGACTGGGCGGTCATTGCATCCCGATCGACCCGTTCTACCTATCGTGGAAGAGCAAGGAAACCGGCATGGAGGCGCGGTTCATCGAGCTTGCAGGGTATATCAACGGCCGCATGCCGGAGTTCGTTGTAGAGAAAATTCAGCACTCTCTCAACGATGCTTCGAAGCCCGTGCGCGGGTCTCGCATTCACGTGATCGGAGCCGCATATAAGCGCGATATCGATGATGTCCGTGAGTCACCTGCTCTCGATATCATTATGTTGTTGCAGCGCATGGGCGGTACGGTGACATTTTCGGATCCTTATGTCGACAAGATTCGGATCAACGAAACGACTCTTCACGCCGCGGAGTTGCTGCCCGCGGTTGAAGCGGCCGACTGCGTGGTGATCGTAACAGACCATAGCGGCGTTGACTACGGGGCAGTCGTCGAAAAGGCAAGGCTCATCGTCGACACCCGTCACGCCTTGAAAGGTTTTCGTTCCGAAAAAATAGTGAAGTTGTAACCGTGTCTTCGCTCCTGCGTCCGCCTGTCAGATGCGTTTTGCTGTGTTTCTGTGGATAAGCACGGCTTTCGGGCAACAACCGCTACCACCAATCAAGGTTCCAGTTAGGCTGGTCACGCTTGAAACCCTTGTCTTTTCCGGGACGGGCGTGGGACTCCACGGTCTCGAGAAAAAAGATTTTCAGGTCTTCGATAATGGTCGGCTTCAAAATTTTCGTTTCGAGAGCGGTTCGGCCAAATTCACACTTGCGGTTCTGATACAAACCAGTCAAAGTGTGCGATCTTACCTGCCGTTTGTTGAGAAGGTCGGAAGCACGCTCGAGAATTCTCTCCAGGCCCAGACGGGCGAGACAGCCCTGCTCACGTACGATGATGAAGTAGCGGTAAGCAAGCCTTTTGGGAACGGCGATCTTGAAGCTGCCGTTAAGTCTGTTTCGGTCGGCGGCGAAAAGGCACGTTTGTTTGATGCCGTGGCCTGCGCCGTCAACATGCTTAAAGAGCGCGAACCTTCCCGCTCGAAGATCCTGGTCATCATCGGCCAGCCTTTTGACAACGGGAGCACCACGTCTCTCGAAAGCCTGATTGGAAGTCTCGAGCAGGAGAATATTTCCGTTTTTGCCTTGACGCTTCCGCTCGTCGACAAGAGCTTTGTCTCCGACTCCTTTTCCCTTCAAGGATTCGGCAGCCAATTTTACAAGGGCGGTTATATCGCGAGCGTGCAACTGACCAGGCTTGGACCCGTCCTGAAGCGCACCGCGAAAGCCAAAGAGCGCAACGATCCATTTACAGTGTTGACGCACGAAAGCGGCGGCCTGGCGATCCATTTCCGTAAGCAAACCGAGCTTGAGAACGCTTTGATCGCCCTCGGCGGCACGCTTCACGGGGCTTATACGTTAAGTTACGCACCAGAACCTCCGACCATTGGCCGTCATTCCGTTGTCGTCTCTACCGATATTGCGAGCGCAGTCGCGCATACTCGCTCGGGTTACGAAATCAAATAGAACTGAAACGATCATTCATTTCGTAAAGCTACTGCGGGATCCACGCGCGACGCCCTCCATGCGGGTGTCGCCATGGCAAAAGCCGCCGTGCAGCACAGGAGAACGACCGCACCCGCCAGAATTCGAGAATCGGTTGGCTGAATTTCGTACAGTAGGCCGCCCATAAATCTTCCCAACGCTAGAGAGAGCATCAGTCCAAGAGCGAGGCCTGCCAGCAGCGGAGCACAGGCGTAAGCTGCAACCAAAAGGACCAGCTCCTTCGTGGTCGCGCCGAGAGCCATGCGAATGCCGAACTCCGGTATCCGCTGGGTTACCAACTGGGCCAATACGCCATGAAGCCCGATGATCGCTAGCAGGAGAGCGGCGAAAGCAAACGCCCCAACCAGAACAGCGCGAAACCGCGCGAACGAAAGCAGCAGAGAAATGCTGGCGTCCATCGTCTCCGCGTCTCCTGCGGGCAATTGACTATCCAGGGCCGCGATCGCTTTCGGTACTCTCCGGATGCCCTGATCGCGTGTCCTCGTGAAGACGAATAACGCGCTGCCTGGAGCGCTCAGATTGGGCGATTGAAAGATCGGTCGGAACACGGTTGGAGTAGCGATCCAATTCATTTCTTTCATGAGTTCGCTGTGTCGGGCATTCGAGGCTACGCCGACGATCGTCATCCATGGTCCGGTCTGATTCTCCCGGGGAAAGCGGATCCTCGTGCCAACTCTGCTCTGATTTGGAAAATACTCTCGGGCAAAGGATTCATTTACAATGGCAACTTCGGGGGCGCCGACCCTGTCTCCGTAAGAGAACTCCCGGCCACTCAGAAGGGGTGTTTTCAAAACACGAAAGAATCGCGGGCTGACCGATTCAACGCCGACATCGCCCGTCGGATCTAGCGAGAGACGCCTCTGGCCTTGAATCTCGATCGGGTCATTTCCGCCTCCATATATTGGCGACTTCGAGCCGAAAGCAAAACTATCGTTCGGAAGCATTCCTTCGAGTTGTTGCCACAGTTTGGTGCAGAAAAGTACCATCTTTTGATCTGTTGCGTATCGCCCGGTAGTCAAATCGGCCGTGACAAATGAAAGACCATGCGGGTCGAAACCGAGTTGCGCATCTTGCATGCGAAGGAGGCTGGTAAGAAATAGTCCCGCACCAGCGAGCAGGGCCAACGAAAGAGCAAACTCTGCTGCTACTATGCTTCGGTTCAGCCCTTGACGCGTAAGTTGCTGAGGAGCGCTCCTTCCGGCCGCTTTCAACGCCAGGTTCACGTCTACGCGCGAAGCACGCAGCGCTGGCAGAAGCCCGAAAACGACAGTTGACCCGATCGTGATGAGCGCGATGAACAGGAGCGCCGAAACATCGATTCTTATCTGGCTTCCCGCCGGTAGTTCGATCGGGCTTGAGCGAACGAAATACCGCACTGCCCCAAAAGCCAGAGCGATTCCCAGCGTCGAGCTGAGCGAAGCCAGCAGCAGTGATTCAGTTAAAAGCTGCCTTACGAGCCTTTGGGTGCCCGATCCGAGGGCAGCCCGAACGGCGAGTTCCCGCTGCCTAAGCGCCGAACGGCCGAGGAGCAAATTTGCGACGTTCAAGCAAGCGATCAACAAAACAAAAGCAACGGCCGCGGTGATCAGCCACACGGTTGACCGCAATGTGCGGCCGGCAAGAAAAGTGAATTGCTCTTGCAGGTTTGAGACGAACGGTCGCACATTGCGCTCGCGACCGTCGGCCGCATGCAATGTGTTGTGCAGCGAATCGGCTTCTGCCTGCGCCTGCGCGATTGTGACGCCCGGTTTTAATCGCGCGAAGATTCCCACGACCAGATCTTCTCGCTTCGGCTTGAAATTCGGATTGGCTAGAATCCACAGTTGCGTCTGGCGCGGATAGAACGTGAAACGCCGCGGCATCATGCCTGCAACTCTGCAAGGTGTGTCGTTTAGTGTTAGGCTGCGCCCTGCGATATCTCTCGGAGCGCCCAAAACGCTTTTCCAGAATCCTTCGGCGAGCACCACACTACAGGCAGCGTTTTCATCCTCAGTTCTGAAAGTCCGCCCTACCGCGGCTTTTACTCCGAGCACGTCAAAAAAGGCTTCGGTGACTGGTACAGCGAGTAGTCTCATGGCCGAACCGTGGTTCGTCCAGATGCGGCCGTTCACTGCCCAGGTAGCGGCCGAAATGTTTGAAAAGCTGTGGGCATACCGTTGCAGCTGCTCGAAATCGTGATAGCTCGCAAAAATCGGCGCGTCACTTCTGCTGCGCGTAAGTCGGTCCCAAATCACTACGAGCCTACCGGGATCCTTGTACGGGAGAGCTCGCAGCAAGACGCCATTCAGGATGCTGAAGGCTGCTGTATTCACGCCGATTCCCAGCGCAAGCATGAATGCAGCTACCAGCGTAAGGGCAGGATTTTTGACCAGCATGCGCCACGCGTAGCGCAAATTTTGTCCCAACTCGTCGATGTGCTCGCGCCATTTCGAGCTGTGCTTTCTGCGTCGTACCCCAAACACCTACGTCGCCTCGGTCTCTTCGGTTCCCGCGTCGAGCCCCATTTGCGATAGGCGATAACGAAGCGCATTTCTGGTGAGCCCTAATATGCGTGCAGCTTGGCTCTTATTGCCATTTGCGCGGCGCAGTGCCTCGCGAATCATCATTTGCTCCCAGTGCTCGATAGTCTCGCCTTCGGGCAATAAAGGAGCGGTCTGTGGAGGCACGGATATGGCGCCTCGCGGGATCTCGATCCTCACGTCAGCAGCTTGCAACACATCGCCCGAGGCTAGTACCAGGCTTCGTTCGATCGTGTTCTCCAGTTCTCGCACATTGCCAGGCCAGGAGTGAGCCACCAGGCGATCCATCGCAGGAGGGCTTATCTCCGTGACGACGGAGCCGAGCTCCGGAGCGAGCTTTCTTACAAAGTTCATTGCCAGAAACGGAATATCATCCTTGCGTTCGCGGAGCGGCGGCACGTTAATCGGGACGACGTTTAACCGATAGTAAAGATCTTCGCGAAAACGCCCCTGCTCGAGGGCGGCACGGAGATCCACGTTGGTCGCTGCTACCACGCGCACGTCCACGCTGCGGGTCACGTTCGATCCCAGCCGCTCGAATTGGCGCTCTTGCAGAATGCGTAACAGCTTCACCTGGATGTTGGGCGGCACATCGCCGATCTCATCCAGGAACGTTGTGCCTTTGTCAGCCTGCTCAAATCTGCCGGGCTTGCTTGTAGTGGCTCCCGTAAAAGCGCCCTTTTCGTACCCGAACAGTTCGCTCTCCATCAGATTCTCCGGCAGGGCGGTGCAGTTGATCTTTACGAACGGGTGGTTCTTGCGCGGCGAATGCTGGTGGATGGCCCGGGCGATCATGTCTTTGCCGACGCCGCTTTCGCCCGCAATAAGAACCGTAGCCCGGGTTGGCGCGACGCGTTCCACGGTGTGAAATATCTCGCGCATGGCTGCGCTATGTCCGATGATGTTGTCGAATTGATAGCGCTGATCGAGTTGTTCCCGCAATCGCTGGTTTTCATTGCGCAGCGACTGGACTGCCATCACTTTCCGAACCAAAGTGGACAAATGATCGAGCGAAAATGGCTTTTGTAAGAAGTCTGCTGCACCGAGCTTCATAGCCTCAACTGCTGCCTCGACCGATCCGTGGGCAGTCATGACGATAACCGGCGCGCCAATCCCTCGGTTGTGGAGCTCGGAGATAAACTGAAGACCATCTATGCCTGGTAAGCGCAAATCGGTCAAGATCAAATCCGCCACGGTCGCCAGTCCCAGAGCCTGCTCGGCCGTGGGCGTTCCGTCGACCTCGTACCCGTCTGATTCGAGCTCCAGCTGGATAACACGCCGCAGCTTCTCCTCGTCTTCGACGACCAACACTTTTCCTGCGCTCATATCGAAAAGACTTGGTTCGGCTCTCGCGATGGCTGTTCTTCTGGCATGGGGTGTCCTTTATGGTGCAGAGACACCGAAGGCGTCGCTGCTTGTGCTTTCCAAAGGCGATCATACGCTGTCAATCGTCGATCCTTCCACATTCAAGGCCGTTGCGCGCTTGCCGGTCGGCGAGGATCCCCACGAAGTGATCGCGTCTGCCGATGGAAAATTTGCTTACGCTTCCAATTATGGAGGTGGTGCGTACAACACGATTGCCGTTCTCGACATTGCTCAGCAAATGGCTCTGCCTTCGATAGATCTCGGGCCTTTGCGCGGCCCTCACGGTCTCACGTTTATCGCGGGCAACTTGTGGTTTACCGCAGAGGCTGCGAAGTGCATCGGACGGTACGACCCTGCGACTCAGAAGGTGGATTGGATTCTAGGTACCGGCCAGAACCGAACACACATGATTTTTGTATCCGAGGATGTGAAGCGCATTATCACTTCGAATGTGAGTTCCGGAACCGTAAGCATTATCGACAAGACTACCGGATCGAGCTTCGGTCCTCAAGGGAATCGCAATGCTCCGCCGCGGCCACCCAATGCCTTAGGCCCTCGGCCCATGGGACCTCCTGGTGGAGATTGGGATGAAACCGTGGTTCCCACCGGACGAGGAGGGGAAGGTTTCGACGTTTCTCCCGACGGAAAGGAGCTTTGGGTCGCGAACGCTGGCGACGGAACTGTGTCGATTATCGATTTGACGACCAAACGCGCGGCGCAAACGCTGCACGCCGATGTCTCTGGAGCGAATCGTCTGAAGTTCACACCTGACGGCAAGCATGTCTTCATTTCAACCCTGCGCGGTTCAAAGCTGGTCATCCTCGACGCTGCCACGCGCCACGACGTCAAGCGAATCGAGATAGGCCACGGCGCGGCCGGCATTCAGATGCAGCCCGATGGGAGTCGCGCCTATGTTTCCTGTACCCCGGATAGCTATGTCACTGTGATTGATCTGGCGTCGCTGCAAGTCGTCGGACACATCGACGCCGGTAAGGAACCGGACGGCTTGGCGTGGGCGATTCAGCGCTGATTCCTGGGCAACACAATTTCGAAGTGGCTGCCTTTCCCCAACTCACTCTCGACGGTGATGCGTCCGCCGTGCTCATCTACGATTTTCGACACAAGCGCAAGGCCGAGCCCGACGCCTTTGGGTTTCGTGGTGAAAAAAGGATTGAAAATGCTCTCTAGATTTTGAGGAGCAATGCCTTCGCCTCGGTCGCTGATTCGGATCGTGACGTGGTTGAGATCCGCTTGGGCCTCCACATCAACCTCTTGACCCAGTCCGCTTGCCTGAATTGCGTTCTGAACTAAATTCGAGAGCGCCACCCGCAGTAGATCGCGATCGAAGGGAAACACGATTCTATTGGCCTCGTTCGCTATGGCGAGCTTGACACCGCGCCCCCTGGCCAGTTCGGCTTGTTCGCGCTCTACCTCCCGCAATAAGTTCTCCAGATCACCGTCTGCCGGATGGATTTGCAATGGCCGGGCAAAGTCCAGAAAACTGCCAATGAGCCCATTGATGCGCTCCACCTCGCTCAGAATGTAATCCGCCATCTCGTCGCGGACCTCCGGCCGGCTCTTCGCCATGGGCTTCATTAACATCTCAGCTGAAGCCTTGATCGTGCCCAGAGGATTTCGCAATTCGTGCGCCAGGCCCGCAGTCAATTGACCTAAGGCCGCCAGGCGCTCGCTGCGGCGCAACGAAGCCTGTGCCTCTTTCAATTCGCGATTAGCCTGGGCGAGACGTGCGGCGGCCTCTTCGGTTCGTTTGATTTGGTCCCGTTTTGCCTTCGCTTCCTGGTAAACGACAAAAGCCACGATCGCAAAAAACATCACGCGCAGGCTCATGACTCGCACGTAATCCGCGAACTCAATCTCGTTGTAGGGCAGGAATCTTGGAAGAAACAAGAGAAAAGAGAAAGAGCCTGCGCACGCGATGGCTGTGACAAGGCTGACACCGAGGGCATCGAATGTTGTGGCAGCCGAAACTATCGGGATAAAGAAAACCGGAAAGTAGAAGCTGTTTATCGTGTGGGTCCAGCCGACCAGCAGGTAGCACAGCACCAGCTTCAAGGCAATCGAGCAGAGTTGCCCGCTTCGCGAGGCGAATGCCTTAATGCGCGGTTCGGCGATTTGGAACGCGCCTATCAGCGGCAGGAGAATGAATGCCTGGTAGTTAATCTCGGGTGAAGCGGCGATCAGGACGGCAACGAACAACAGCCACGCAAAGTCCTGAGGCTGAAAGCGGCGGCTGCCATCGCTCGTGGGCGATCTCGTTTCCACTAACATGTTTAGTTCAGCGCACGCGCCAACAACGGCCCCAAAATCGCCATTAACAGCACGTAAGCTGCCGAAAGCGGACCAAGCCGCGGTTCGAGCGTGACTCCGAGTCCAGCGATTACGATCGAAAACTCACCTCGTGCAACCAGCGCCGCTCCGGCCCATACTCTGCGGCGCTTCTCAAGATTTCTGGGTGCGGTCCAGTATCCCGTGGCGATTTTTGTGATCATGGTCACAACCGCCAGGAGTCCGGCGAGCGGCAATTCGCGCGGAAGAGTACCGGGATCAATCTCGAGCCCGAAAAAGAAGAAAAATGTCGCGGCGAAAAGGTCTCGCAGAGGAGCAAACACCCGGTGCGATTGTTCAGCGATTGGACTCGAGACAGCAATCCCGACCAGGAAGGCGCCGATCGCTGCCGATACCTGGAATCTTTGTGTGATCCCGGCCACCAGTATTACCGCACCGAGGATCGTCAGGAGGATCACCTCGTCTGACTCGTGAGCGGCAAAGCTGCTGAGCCTCTCTCCGTACCGAACGGCGACGAACAATACAGTGCAAACCACCACGATCGCGAGCAGCACCGAAATGGCCATCACCTTCGGAGTCCCACCCGCTAGCAAGGCGGCTACCAAAGGCAAGTAAAGCGCCATCGCTAGATCTTCGAGAACAAGAATCGACATTATAGGTGTGGTAGCAGGGCTATTCAGCTGCCCCAATTCCGAGAGCACTTTTGCGATGATGCCCGAAGAGGAGATGTAGGTTACACCCCCGAGCAGGATAGCCGGGCGAATCTTCCATCCCAGCAAGAGGCCGGCGATCAGGCCGGGAGGGAAATTCAATAGCAGGTCCAACGCGCCCGAGCGGAAACCGGCTTGGAGATTACTGACCAGTTCTACCCCGCTGTACTCGAGACCGAGCATGAACAGCAATAGTAGAACCCCGATTTCGGCCCCTACATTGACGAAGTTCTTGCTGAAACTGAGCGGCGCCAGGCCCCCGTTACCGAATGCCAGGCCCGCGATGAGGTAGAGAGGAATTGCCGAAAAGGCCCATTTGTTCGCAAGCCTCGCAAGAAACGCCAGCCCTACAATGGCGCTTCCCAGTTCTACGAATAAACGCCAGGTTTCCGTGGTCGGATGCTCCATCGCTCATATGCTGCTATGCTGCTCGCGTTACTAAAAGATATCAGGGCGCGGGCCTCATACTACCGTTGAAGATAGAACGGGATTGAATCCAAATTCTCTTATGCGCTGCTTGAAATCTTCTGTGGTCGTCGCCTGGGCAGCTTCGACATTCCTGCCGCTCGCCTCCCGCGCATCCGATACCTTTCCCTCGAGTCTGCGGGCCCAGGCTGCGCTTCAACAGGATTGGTTGAGGATCAGACTGGATCGCAATCTCCCGGCTCTATTGCGAAAGCATGGCGTCTCCATGTGGATCGTGGCCTGCCGCGAATACGCGGAGGACCCAGCCTATTTTTCGCTGGTCTCTCCTACGGTGTTTGCCGCGCGACGAACCACGATCTATGTTTTTAATGATCCGGGAGCGGGGAAGCAGATTGAGCGTTTAGCCCTGGGCGGCGATTCGAATGGCGGTCTTTACAAGGCCTATCGCGACCCAGCAGCACCGAACCATGAGATCTACGGCGACTCGCAATGGCAGTTACTGCGAAAACTCGTCGATGAGCGCAAACCCCGAAACATAGCCATCGATGTTTCGGCAACTCACGCCTTCTCTGACGGATTGACTGTCGGCATAAACACTAAGCTGGTCGAAGCGCTCGGCCCGGAAAATGCCAGGCGCCTCATCCATTCAGAAAATCTTGCGCTCGAATATCAGGAACTGCGCGTACCGGAGATGCTACCCGCTTATCGGGAGATGATGACCGCCGTACACAAGCTCATTTCCCGGGCATTTTCGAATGAGGTGATCACACCCGGCAACACAACCGATCAGGACGTGGTGTGGTGGCTGCGGCAGCAGGTGAATGACATGGGATACGGAACCTGGTTTCAGCCTTCCGTAATGGTACAGCGGAAAGGCGTCAGCCAGGGTCTGGATTTTCTCCACAAGGAAACCGGAATCGTAATCGAGCGCGGCGACCTGCTCCACACGGACTTTGGTATCACCGCCATGCGCCTGAATACCGATACGCAACATATGGGGTACGTGCTCCGGAGCGGCGAAAACGAGGTGCCCGCTGGCTTGAAGCTTGCGCTCCGCAAGGGCAACCGGTTGCAGGACATAGTTCTCGAGCGCATCCGTCCAGGTGCGACCGGTAACGGCATTCTCAAGGATTCGTTGGCTGCTATGCGAGCGGCCGGTATCAAGGGAACGATCTACAGCCATCCCATTGGGGATCATGGTCACGCCGCCGGTCCTCTCATCGGGTTGTGGGACATGCAACAGGGTGTGCCCGGGAGAGGTGGCGTTCAGGTTTTGCCCATGACCTGGTTCTCAATCGAGCTTTCGGCCTGGACCCCGGTTCCCGAATGGAACAACCAGGAAGTGCAGATGGGGCTCGAAGAGGATGCCGAGGTT
Source organism: Terriglobia bacterium (assembly GCA_963757345.1). Taxonomy (GTDB): domain Bacteria; phylum Acidobacteriota; class Terriglobia; order Bryobacterales; family Bryobacteraceae; genus Bog-105. Next base: position 123,010 of record CAVWRP010000026.1, read on the forward strand.
GATGAGTCGGGGCGCGCCTCGTGGGTGCTCTCCCGTCAAACCGAATTTCACCTCGTACGGTAAGCTCGCTCGTTACGCTTCGGCTCTGTCATCCTATGGCAGAATGGTGACGATTCTGTAGTCATGAGTAACGAGAATTTTGACCCCGCTGTTCCTTTTGAAGAGCCTTTGAAGGAACAGTCCGATTTTGGTGATATCCTTTCGAGCTTTGAGCGTGAACATCCTGAGGGAACCAGGGAAGAAACTGTTTCAGGCATCATCGTTTCAGTGCGTCCTGACGGCGTGCTGATGGACGTCGGGCGCAAAATAGAGGGTGTTCTTTCCCTCTCGAAATGGATGGAAACTCAGCCGGGCGAGCCGCAAGTCGGTTCACATCATACGGTCACAATTGGTCCTCGCAACGAGGAAGGGTTTTATGAGCTTTCTGCTGTCAAAGTAGAGAGGCCGAAGGATTGGACCGGATTACAAACGGCGTTTGACGAGAAGCGAAACATCGCGGGTCTTGTCACTGAACAGGTAAAAGGCGGCTTCCGCGTGGATATCGGAGTACGAGCGTTCATGCCGGCCTCACGCAGCGGCGTTCGCGAGATGGCCGACATGCCCGCGCTTGTCGGCCAGGAGATTCAGTGCCGGATCACCAAGCTCGACGTTGATAAAGAGGATGTCGTAGTCGACCGCCGCGTTGTTCTGGAAGAAGAACAATCCCGGCGGCGGGAGCAGGTATTTGCGGATCTTCAGGAAGGCGCTGTTGTTCACGGCCGCGTTCGCAGCCTGATGGATTTCGGCGCTTTCGTGGACCTTGGAGGCGTGGATGGCCTGTTGCACGTCGTAGATATGGCCTACAGCCGTGTCGGTAAGGCAGGCGATCTGCTTAAGGTCGGCGATGAACTGGACCTCAAGATCCTGAAAGTCGATCCCGACACTCACAAGATCTCTCTCGGACTGAAACAACTGCAGGAAGATCCCTGGACTGTCGCCGCGCGAAGCTTCCAGGTTGGCGATCGTCTGTCCGGCACAGTTTCCCGCCTCACTGATTTCGGGGCTTTTATCGAGCTGCTCCCTGGCGTCGACGGCCTGGTGCACATCTCAGAACTTTCCTGGAATAAGCGTGTCAGGAAACCGGGGGATTTGCTGAAAGTAGGGGAACGTATTGAGGCTGTCGTTCTGCAAATCAATCTGGCGGAACGCAGGATCGGACTGGGGTACAAGCAGGCCCTGGGAGATCCTTGGGAAACCGTTTCCGAGAAGTTTCCGGTGGGCATGACGGTCGAGGGAACAGTGACCAACATCACCCAGTTCGGTGGTTTCATTGAGTTAGCCGAAGGAATTGAAGGGATGGTTCATATTTCTGACATTACCAACGAAAAGCGACTCGATCATGCACGTCAGGCGCTGGCCAAGGGACAGAAAGTAAAGGCCGTGGTCCTGGAAATCGACAAGGAAAGGCGTCGTTTGCGAGTTGGTATGAAGCAGCTCGAACCGACTACGGTGGATCACTATATTTCGGAGCATCAGGCCGGACAAACGGTCAGCGGCCGCCTGGTGGAAGTGCAGGGTGACCGGGCCAAAGTCGAACTCGGCGAGGGAATCATCGCCAACTGTAAGTTGAAAACCGCCTCGGCCGACACCTCAGCTCCTTCGGAGGTCTCCAAACCCTCAGATGTCGGATCGCTCGGCGCCATGCTCGCGGCCCGGTGGAAGCAGGGGGTAACAAACGAAAAAACGAAGCCAGCGGCCCGGGCGGGTGAGGTTCGGTCATTCCGAATCTCTAACTTGGATGCTGCTAAACGATTGATAGAACTAGAGTTGGCTAGTTGAGCCAGTGGGAGTTCGAGTTCGTTTGGTAAAAATTGCCCCCAGCAATGCCAAGACCAAGTACCAGGTTCAACGTCTATTTTGTTGGTGGACCTTAGAACCGGAACAGCCGGCGCCCTAGCGGTGGCCGGCGCGATTGAGCGAACCGACGAGAAGTCGTTGATCCGGGCCGCCCAGCGCGGCGACGGAAATGCCTTCGAGCAACTGGTTCGTTCATACGACAGCAACGTGCTCCGAATGGCCTTTAACCTCCTCCATTCGGAAGAAGACGCACGGGACGTTTATCAGGAAGCCTTTCTCAGGGTTTACCGGAAACTTCCCGACTTCCGGTTCGATTCCGCCTTTTCTACCTGGCTCTACCGGATTGTCGCCAATCTGTGCCTGGACCAGATCCGTAAACGAAAAGTTCGGAAAGAAGAGCCGTCTTCTGTAGAAACCCCGACGGGCGAGGTCGATGTCTTCCAGATGATTCCAGAGCGGCGCGCCGATGTCGATCCGCAGCGCCAGCTGATGAGCACCGAAGTGAAGAATCGGATTCAGGAAGTTTTGCGCACCCTGTCCCCGCGCGAGAGACTGGTATTCGAGATGCGGCACTACCAGGGCTTGCGGCTTCGGGCGATCGGCGAATCGCTCGGTGTCACGGAAGAAGCAGCTAAGAATTGCCTGTTCCGGGCTACTCAGAAAATGCGTGCTGCATTAGGCGATTTTGTATGACTTGCCACGACGTTCAGCTCCAGCTCTCTCTTTATTTGTACGGTGAGCTCAACTTCGCTTCCGAAGAAGCGCTGGAAAGCCACCTGAGCAACTGCGCGTTCTGTCAGCGGGCTTTGGCTCGAGAAAAAGTGTGGCATACCGCGGCGGCCTCCGAGCAATTGGATGTGCCGCTCGATCTACTCGCTGAAAGCCGGCAGGATTTACGAAATGCGATTGCGGCAGAAGGCAAACCTTCGCGTTCTGGCTCGAAGAGCTGGGACTGGCGCTCGCTGTTCCGGATTTCGCCGACTCCGTGGTCTTACCAGATTGCCGTAGCCTCTTTCCTGGTGTTTCTTGGTTTCGGGGCCGCGCGTCTACTCGATCGTTACCGCCTGGACATCCCGCCGAACGTCAGTCGAGCCGGTTTGTTCAATACCAAAATTCGCGATATCGAGCCGAACGGCGTGGGCGGTGTGCGCATCGTCCTGGATCAAACCAATCAGCGCGAGATCAGCGGCACTCTGCAGGACCCGAGCGTCAGGCAATTGTTGTTCGTAGCCATTCAGGATCCGACCGATCCAGGAATTCGCGTGGATTCGGTAGAGATGCTGGGTAGTCAGGATGGCGCCGAGGTCCGCGACGCTTTGATTGAGCGTGTTGTGCGGGATTCGAATGCCGCCGTCCGGCTGAAGGCGCTGGATTCCGTTCGACGGTTCGCCAAGGATCCGGAAATCCGAAATGTGCTGCGAGCGGTTCTTGAACACGATCCGGATCCCGCCGTACGATCGCAAGCCATCGACGTATTGGCGCCTTTTAACCAGAGACTACAGCTCAGCCCTGAACTCGCTCTCACATTGCAGACTCTCGCACGTTCGGAAAGCGACGATTACATTCGGGAGCGCTGTGTGCAGCTACTCCGTGACATGAACGCGCCCATAAACGTTTACTAACTCTATGCGGATTGGATTAACGTCGGCGCTGGTAGCGGGAACTATTCTGCTTGGCGGATTGTTCTGCGCCCAGTCTTTAGCACAGGGCGGATGGCCTTTCGATAAGTCCGAGCCCTCGCCCCCCAGAAGCCATCTCGGCGTGGGCCTTAAAACCGTGGACGCCGACCGTGCAGATGTCTTGAAGCTGGGTGCCGCGCGCGGGGTGGAGATTCTTTCAATTGTGGAAGGCGGACCTGCGGATCGAGCCGGCCTAAAAGCAGGAGATGTCCTGCTCACATACAACGGAGAACAGGTTTTGAGTGCTCCACAAATTGGCCGTTTGGTCGGTGAGACACCGCCCGGCCACAAAGTTAAGGTGGACTATTGGCGGGATGGAAAGAATAAATCCGCAGTTATTCTCTTGCTTGGCCTAGGGGCCAACCCGTCTGATCCAACCCAATCTCAGCCTTTGGCGACGTTACCTTTGAGTGCCCCGGATTTCCCTCGTATGCTGATGCTCTGGGACAATGTCGGTCTTGGCGTGGAGTGCGAACCCATCGACGGACAGATCGCCGAATACTTCGGAGTAGGTAGAGGCACGCTGATCCGCCATGTGGAGAAGGGTTATCCTGCAGCGAAAGCCGGGTTAAGAGCCGGCGATGTGATTCTGAGCGTCGATGCACAAATCGTTGCCGCGCCGCGCGATCTCATTTCGTATCTTCGTACTCAGAGTTCTCCGGGGCAGACACTGTCGATCCAAATTGTGCGGGATCACAAGCAGCGCACGATCTCTCTCCTGCTTGCCGAATGATTGGCAGCGCGCCGCGGTAGTCTCACGCTTGCACGCTCCAGGGGCTGGCAGTCACTCATGTATGACCTAAGCCGTGCGATGGCTTGGGATTTCAATTGCGACAAACGCGATTCGTGCAGGCGTACGACTTTGGCGATGTCACGCAAAGTCATTTCTTCATAAAAATACAGCACCAGCACCAATCGCTCTCTACGAGGTATTTTTTCGAGGGCCGCCGCGAGTAAGCGGCGAAGTTCGGCGCGCTCGAAGAGTTGAGAGGGCCATTCCTCTTCTGACCCCGCAAGATAGTGCAGCAGATCTCTGCCCTTTTCGTCTGAACTCGACTGTTCGAGGCTGTTAAGCGTAAGGCCGACTCTATCTGCCGATAAGGTCTGATATTTCTCCAAAGAGATTCCGAGATCGGCTGCTATCTCCTCCGCGGCTGGGGTCCTGCCGCTCTCGTTTTCCAGCCGAGATATCGTGCGTTCGAGCAACCGTGCCTGGCGGCGCTTTTGGCGGGGAGCCCAGTCAAGCGTTCGCAGGCTGTCGAGTATTGCGCCCCGAATCTTGTACTCCGCATACGTTTTCAATTTCACGGAATGGTTCGCGTCGTAGCGATCTATCGCGCCGATCAGTCCGACTGTTCCTGCCGATATCAAGTCGTCCAGCGATACGGAAGGCGGTAGGCTACGTTGAATGCGTCTGGCGATCAAACGCACCTGCGGCAGGTGTTCTTGAATCAGTAAATCCCGCGAGACGAAAGGTGAGAGATGTCGGCTTTTGGCAGTTGAAAGAGATGTCATGGGACCCCCGGGACTCGATACCGAGCCACACGAGGATCTTCGTCAGTTCTTCGCCTGAACTTTACGGGCTACTTTTCCTGAAATCAGTCAAGGTAGGATCGATATGGTGTTTGTGCAAGGAAGGTTCGGAGAAGCCCTGAGGAGTGTCGTATGAGAGTGGATGAGGCGTATCCCTACCTGCCATACAGTTCAATCAAGAACGGGTTGGCGGATTCGGCGAAAAAACCGTCAGAACATACTCATGCAATTTCGGGGGAGGATTCGTCGTCCGGCGGAATCGGAGCGGCTGCCGCTGAGCAGAGCGCAGCGCGAGTCGAAGAGCTGAGAAGGCAAGTGGAGAGCGGTACTTATAATGTCGATGTGCCTGAAGTCGTGAAGGACATCATCGACAAGCATCTCGACTCCTAAGCCGGACCGTTTCGTAGCGCCAGGCGCTGGGTACGACTATCGGAAGACGGAGTCCAGCCACGCAAGTAGTTTGCGTTGGTAGATTTCCCACTCTGGGTGCCCGACCCAGTTTTCCATACCGTGAGGCGCACCCTTAAGAAGAATCAGATCATGTGGAACGCCTGCTTGCGTCAATCGTTCTTCGTACGTCATCGTTCCGGAGTAGAGCTCGTCGGCGGTTCCCTGTATCAGTAGCACGGGCGGCATCCCGGCGTGAACGTGCGTGATCGGAGAATATCTGCGAAGCTTAGCAATATTCCAGGTTCCGAAAAGCCGGTCAAGAGTCAATTTAGACTCCCGATCGTTCGCCCATCGTGTAAAGTCGTACACTCCATAAAACGAAACAACCGCGCGAACCTCGCAACCGGAACAAGGCTCGGAAGCAACTTCCGTTACCATCTGACCGCTCGCCGACTCCCCCAAAATTACTATTGCGTTGGGGTTTACTTTGAATCGTTGCGCGTGATTATGGATATAGCGAAGCGCGTTTCGCAAGTCCTCTAATTGCGCTTCGTTCCGCACGTAGGGCGTCAAACGATAATCCATCGAGAACCAAACGAACTGTGTCTGGGAGAGAAGCTTTAGAACGGGCGATACGTAAGTAAGCTTGTCGCCCGCTTCCCAGCCGCCGCCGTGAACTACGACTACGGCCGGAAACGGACCGGCCCCAGCCGGTAGGTTGGCGTCCATAGTAAGAGGCAAGTCAGGTCGAGAGTAAACGATATCTTTCCAAAGTCCGCCTCTACCGTCGCGCAGTATGGAGGTAAACTCTTCTTTCCAGTCCCACTCGGCAGGGTGCCAGTTCTCAAGGTTGTGAATTCCGTGAGGTATCAGCTCGAACCGGCAGTGAACCCAGGTTCGGCAAGCTGCTTCGATCGGTTTGGGTTCTACGTCGGTATCCGCAGCTCCGTGAAACAGGACCACGGGAATGTTCGGGTCTGGCATGGACGCTACATTTTTCGTCGCGCCAAAGCCGATCACACTTCTGAACCCGCCGCGGCTTGCTCGCTCAAGCGCGAAGGAAACCCCCGCATCTTCTCCGATCAGGACGGGCTGAGGCTGAATGGAAAATCGTCCCGGAGACTCGACAAATTCGATTGCTTTCTGAATATCCGCAGCAGTTCGATAATCAATGGAAAACCAGGCATAGCCGGCCTTGGTCAGGAGCGGGAACAATTGCGTGACGTGAGTCGACTTGTCCCCAGACCCTCCATGGAGGATTATGGCCGCGGGACGGGGAGGACCGGCGGGCGCAAAAGCATCCAGCGCGAGACCTGGTTGATAGGAAATATCAGCCTGAACGTCATCGAGGAAATATCTTTGCGTTCCAGTGTCTTCGATTGGAAATGGCCGAGAATCAAGGAGCTTTTGCGAAACGAAGCAGAGCGCTCCGAGAAAAATCAACCTGTCGAGCGCGAGCACGCGATTCACTCTAGCAGAACGCTTATGTGTCCGTTACCGCGCATTGCAAGAGCTATAGCATTGGGCTAAGCTACAACCTATACTGTGATAATTGAGGGGTTTTCTCGCGTTCAGGGCTATTGTCGATGAAGTGTGTGTCGTTGCTGCTGCTTGCCTTCTCCGCAGGTTTGATGGCGACGCAGCAGGAGTCCGACGCCGACGGTTACTCGGACACGGCGCGCCAAGCGCTTGCCGAGAAGAAATGGCATGATGCTTCGCAAGCGCTCGAGCACCTGGTTCAGCTCGCACCGAACACCGCCGAGGTGTACGCTAACCTGGGACTCGCCTATTACTTCGAAGGAAAACCAACGGAAGCTCTTCAGTCATTCGAGCGTGCCCGTAGTCTCAAGCCAGGTTTGCCACAGGTTGGAGCGATGATCGGTTTGTGCAAAGCGGACCTGGGGCGATGCAAGGAAGCCATTCGAATTCTTGATCCTGAATTCCGACATTCCTCGGACCAGGAAACAGGGCGGCTCAGCGGCCTTCATTTGATGACTTGTTATTCGCAAACGAGCCAGCCGGGGCAGGCATTGTCTACCGGAGATGCATTAGTGAGGCGTTTTCCTGGCGATGCGGAAATTCTTTACCAGGTCTCTCGTCTTTATGCCGACAGATCCTCCGATCTGATGCGCACACTGCTTCGCACAGCGCCCGATTCCGCCTGGATGCATTACGCGAACGCACAAGTACAGGAGGGCCTCGATCGCATAGATGCCGCAATGCAGGAATATCGGCATGCGCTGGAGAAGGATCCGGAAATGCACGGCGTGCACTATAAGCTGGGCCGGCTGATTCTCCGTGAATCGCGAACTCCAGAGGCAATGGAGAAGGCTAGAATCGAATTTCAACAAGAACTCGCAATTGCTCCGACTAATGCCGATGCGGAATATGAATTGGGTGAGATCGATCGGGAGCAGAATCATACGTCGGCGGCAATCTCCCATTTCGAGCGCGCAGTCGAATACCATCCGGAATTTGGTGAGGCGCAAGTCGGTTTAGCAAAAGCTCTGCTGACGTTGGGGCAGACTGCTGCGGCCCTTCCTCATTTACAGGCCGCGGCAGAGTTGGAGCCTGATAACAAAATTCCGCACTATCTGATGGCTTCGGCTTACAAGACTCTGGGCAATCCGGAGCAGGCGGCCAAAGAGTTTGCGATATACAGAAAGCTTGATGTAAACAGTTCGTCTGCCCCGTTGCAGAGTCCGAGTTCTGATCATCCGTAAGAAACACTCGTACGCTACTTAAGAAAAGGGGATGTCTTGATCAAGAAGAATTGTCTGCTCCTTCTGCTCGGCCTGCTTCTGGCGGTTTCAGCCAGGGCCCAGGCTATTTTCGGTGAAATTACTGGAACCGTTACCGACCCCTCGGGCGCGGTAGTGCCCGGGGCTCATGTTGCGGTGCACGACGTAGACCGAGGTGTGGACTACGTCGCAACGGGAAACAGCAGCGGGAACTTCACTCAGACGCATTTGCTGCCTGGTCACTATAACGTTCGGATCAGCGCTACCGGCTTTGCCGATTACGCTGTTGATGCCGTAGTGCAAGTGGATAGCACTACGCGGATCACGGCGGAGATGCAGGTCGGCGGGAGCACCCAAACTGTAAGCGTGACAGGCGAAGCTCCGCTACTAAAAACGGATCGAGCCGACGTGAGCAATACGCTGACTGCGAATCAGTTAGGTAGGTTGCCCATTCTGGACCGCAACGTTACCACTCTGCTGGTGGCTCTGCCTGGAGGTGGTTTGGTGGCGGGCGGAGGAACCGCGAGTTCGGAAAATCAGGAGGCCGATCAGCAGACTCCTGTCAATGGCCAACTCGGTTATTCGAATGGGTTTCTGCTGGACGGCACTGAGAACCACAGCAATATTCTTGGTCTTTCTGTAATCGTGCCGAATCCTGACACTCTTGAAGAATTCAAGGTGACGTCAAGCAATTACGATGCCCGTTTTGGAAACGCTTCCGGAGCGATGATCGAGGCCAGCACAAAATCGGGCACGAACAAATTTCACGGCTCGGCTTTCGAATATCTGAGAAATGACTTTTTCAATGCTGCGGATCCCTTTACGGGAATCGATGCGCCGATCCGATGGAATCAGTTCGGCGGAACACTTGGCGCACCAATACTCAAGAACAGACTTTTTGCTTTTTTCGGCTATCAGGGCACACGCCGCAGCATAAGCGGTGCTCAGATCACGACCGTTCCTACTGCGGCAGAGCGCAGCGGCGACTTGACTGCCCTACTCGGCCCGTACATTTGCGCCGACGGCTCAACTTCGAGCTCTGGGTGTGCCAATCCTGCCTACGTGCCAACAACGGAAGGGACACGGGCAGCAGCCAGGGCCGGCATGGTGTTTGATCCTGCAACCGGAAATCCGGATGGTAGCGGACGGGCGGCCTTCTCAAAAAACGGACAACTGAATGTGCTTACTCCGGCGCCTCAGATGACCACCCTTCTCGGCTATTTGCCCGCACCCAATTTCGGAGCACCGGGACAGATTTTCAATAACTATGCCACCACCGTTGCCGATACATCCAATGCGGACCAGTACGACGGGCGCGTGGACTACAACCTGAAAGAAAAACACCACATCTTCGGCCGATATAGCCTGGCAAGTTTTACTCTAAATGGTCCCGGAGCGTTCGGTTTAGAAGCGGGCGGTCCCGCCGGTCCGTCAAATTTTGCAGGCAATTCGCAAGCACAGAATCAAAGCCTCGCGGTTGGATATACCTATAACATCACTCCAACATTGATCGCCGACTTCCGCTTCGGCTTTTACCGGTATCGCGTGAATAATCTGCCTAACGGCTATGGAACTACGCCTGCGCTGGATGCCGGACTCCTCGGCTTGAATCGAGGCGCCCCCGATACATCCGGCATGCCTGCGTTCACCGTGAACGGAGATGGTGGTTTCCTCTTTGGATATTCGCTCGGCGTGAATAACTGTAATTGCCTGCTGGATGAAACCGAAAACCAGTTTCAGTGGGTCAGCAATTGGACGAAGCAAGCCGGTAACCATACCGTCGAGTGGGGTGCCGACATTCGCCGGGCGCAGCAAAAGCGCATCGACAGCAGCACGCACCGCGCTGGGGAGCTCAGTTTTTCAGATTCACAAACCGGCAGTCTGGACATTGACACACTAGCCAACGGCAGCGCGACTACTGGAGCTGGTGTCGCTTCTTTTCTACTTGGAATTCCGAGTTCGTTTGTACAACAGAACACCGGGCCCGGACTCTATCCTTCTCTACGCCAAACTCGGCTGTTCTTCTTTGGACAGGATGCGTGGCGTGTTACGCCGAAACTCACGATCACCTATGGGCTCCGGTACGAAAATTATCTTCCGCAGACGGCGGCGAAACCTGGGAGCGCTGGAACATTCGATCCCGCAACCGGCGAAGTCGTGGTTGCCGGCTTCGGAAATGTTCCTCGCAATATGGGCATCCAGGCTTACAATCTCGGCTTTGCTCCGAGACTGGGCATCGCCTACCAGGCTGCGCCTACTTGGGTAATCCGGACCGGCTTTGGACGCAGTTTCAACGCCGCCGGAGTGGGTGCCGTTTGGGCGCAGAACCCTGAAATCGACCCGCCGGTCCAGTTTGTCCAAAATCTAAACCCGTCGAATCAATACAGCAGCGCAATACCCACGTTTCTTACCAGCGGTCACGTTCCCGCCGCAGTACCGGATTTCACATCGGGTCGTTATCCGCTACCGCCGGGTGTTTCCGTGTATTTCTTCTTTGATCCGCTCAGCTCCTACCGCGTTCCGCTCTCTGATTCCTGGAACTTCTCCATACAGCACCAAATCGTTCCTAGTTTGACCCTAGAAGCGGCGTACGTCGGAAATGTCGGACGGCATCTCTTCACCAACCCTAATCGCAACCAGGCAATTCCCGGACCGGGAGATTTCGATTCGCGGCGCCCCTTCGATAAGTACGGAGACACGCAAGCAATTTATAGCGTGTGTAATTGCGATAATTCGGACTACAACAGCCTGCAGGTGAAAGCGCAAAAGCGCTTTTCTCATGGCCTCGATTTCTTGATCGCCTATACCTGGTCCAAGACATTTACCAACGGCCAAGGAGGCTATGGATTCGCCGACAATTATGACATCAGGGCCGACCACGGGCCGGCAAACTTTGACAGGACCCACGCACTCACCATGCTTCACAACTGGGAGTTGCCATTTGGTAGGGGGCGCGCATTCATGAGTCACGCAAACAAAGTCGTCGAGGCGGTCGCAGGCGGTTGGCGATTTAGCGGCGTTAGCACTCTGTTCTCGGGTGTGGCGTATACGCCGAAAATCTCGAATGCGCCAAACGTGAACGCAGACTTTAATTACTTCCGCCCGGATATCATTGGCGACCCGAGCGTCTCAAACCCGGGCGCGAATCTCTGGTTCAATCCTGCAGCCTATACGGCGCCCCAGCAGCTTTACAGGAACGGTGACGCCGGCAAAGGATCCCTACGCGGCCCGGCGTCCTACGTCTTCAATCTCGCTCTTGCGAAAAGCTTCCGGATCACCGAGAACAAGTCGCTCGAACTTCGGTGGGAAAATTTCAACGCCTTCAACCATGTGAATTTAGCCCTGCCCAATAACACGGTTGACGTCTCCGGCGCTGGACAAATCACATCCACAGCAAGCCCGATGCGACAGATGCAGTTGGGACTGCACTTCCGTTTTTGAGAATCGGCGGATTGCATCGGTCAAAAGCGGATAATCGGAGTTGGGACTCGCATTCCCCGACGCAGGAAAGAATGAAGACGACAAACTCCGACGATCCAGTCAAAATTCTGCTCGTTGAAGACAATCCCATTGATGCCCGCATGATCAACTATGCACTAAAAGAAGAATCGACGTGGCAAACCGATGTATTCGTGGCCGAAGATGGAGATCGTGCGATTCAGTATTTGACACGGCAGGACTCTTTTGCTGAAGCGAGCACGCCCGACATGGTCATCCTTGATCTGAATCTGCCCAAGCGTGACGGAACGGAGGTTCTCCGCACTATACGAACCGCGGCCGGATTGCATCATCTTCTGGTGATCGTTCTCAGCTCGTTGCCCGAGGCTGCAAGCAAAGATACCGTTGGCAAAGCGAATCTCGCTGCGGACGGGTACCTTACGAAGCCGGCGGAGGTCAGCGAATTCCTTGCGCTCGGGTCGGTGTTGCGGGGCTGCTATAGGGATCGGATCCGGTAAATACTCCACTCTCCGCTTTCAGAGCCTCACTCATGCGAGAAGGGAAGGCCGTTGGCTTCCGCTCCGGGCAAGCTCCTTCGAAGCAAGTCTTCCACGTCACCTATCTTGTCGCTTAGCAGATTCAGCTTCTGGGCAAGTCCCTGGATTTCGGCCTCGGCTCTGCGATTGACGTCATAGTCGAGCTCACCGCGCAGACGGTCTTTCGTGTCCTGCCGGTTTTGGCTCATCATGATTACCGGTGCCTGAACTGCTGCCAGCATGGAGAGAAACAGATTCAGCAGGATGAACGGGTAAGGATCCCAGGCAACCCGGCGAAGTATTACATTGATCGCGGCATAAAAGATCAGGACCGAGCCAAAAGAAATAATAAAGGCCCAGGAACCGCCGAATCTCGCAACTGAGTCAGCTATGCGTTCGCCGAAGGTCTCCTTCTCCTCGATGACGTCATTGGGATTTCGCATGGCTCGAATGCGCACCAATTGCTGGGCGGCGTGAAATTGGCGCCCCAAAACAGCCAGCATGTCCATCCCGGCGTGTGGCTTTTTGGTCAGGAGAACTGTAATATCGTTACGATCTACCTCGATACAAACACTCTCGTCGAGCGCGACAGCACTCGTCTGATGAGTAGTCTGGTCGAGCATCGAGGCGAATCCGAAGAATTCCCCGGGCGCGGGCTGGTCTACTATAACGTCCTGGTGGTCGTCGTCGACAGTAGTCACCCGAACGTTACCGGATACCAGGACATAGGCGCGTCCTCCCGGATCACCGATCTTATAAATGCGTTGACGTGGCGCGAATGTCTTAACCTCGACTTGACTCGCCAGGACGGCGGTCTCCTCGTCATCGAGCAACGCAAATAACGAAACGTTTTTCAAAACATCGGGATCACAGGGCATTTTCAGACTCTCCAGCTTAGAAGCCAGCATTCCACAAAAGCCTGAACCAGACAAGCGATAGCGGCTGTTGATTTTAGACGACTGGCGCGGCTGCTCGCCGTTCGAAGAGTCGCTTGAGCGAGCGGATGACCCAGCGAAAAAGCAGGATTGACACGACAACCGCAACGAGCACAATCCCGATCAGAACCACCGGGTGAACTGCCATGAGCAGCGTTCCACCAAGGGTAACCACGTCACCCAGAAGACTCAAAGCGACATTGGAAAATGGCTCGGGTGAAGTGTTCGCCGCTAGCCGTGTCGCTGTCTTGGTGCCGTGCGATGTCAACGCGATTCCGCCGCCGAGCAGGAGCGCCACGATTCGTATTGTGGGATCGAAATGTGCGAAAGCCGTTGCCGCAAGCACTGCGCCCGCTGGCACGCGGATAAAGGTATGGATCATGTCCCAAACCGAATCCACCGCTGGAATCTTGTCCGCCAGGAATTGCATGGCGTACATGATGCCTGATACAACGAGCACCCACGTGTGGCTCAGATAACCCAAGTCTCCGGGGAGATGGGCTATGTGGAATCGCTGTAGCAAACCGAGTGTAAAGACCGTGACGTAAAGGTTTATGCCCGAAAGCCAGGCCGAACCCATGGCAAATCCCAAGGTGCTCAGATCCATAAGACATCTCTAGCATGTTTCCACGAGTTCAGGGGTCGAGACAAAGCACGGAAACCGGACACTACTGCTAAAAACTGTAAATTAGGCCGTGAAAGTTTTATTGAAGTCTTCAATAAGCCCTGCGGAACGTTACAGATCAGGCTAGAAATTGAAGTTTTACCATCGCTATCATAAGTTTTAATAGCGATATTTGTATAATTTATGCAGCCAGCGCTGGTAGAGCTGTGCGGGTAGCTGCCGCATAAGCGTTACTGCGCTTTCAAAAACATTTTCGACCAGGAGTGGTGCTAGTGATCAAGAATCTCCGTTATCTTCCTTTTTGCGTCTTGCTTTCCGGTATTGCCGGGGCGCAGACTCCAACATATCAGAACTGCGCCGTTTTTCCCGCGAATAATATTTGGAACACGCGCATCGACAGTCTTCCGGTTGACCCCAAATCGGCCACATACATTAACACGATAGGCATCAGCGGGCCTATGCATGCTGCTTTCAGCCCCTCGTATGGGTATCCGCTGACGGCTGTGACCGGGAGCCAGCCTAAAGTGAATGTTGCGTTTAAGTACGCGACTGAAAGCGACCCGGGTCCCTACCCTATCCCATCCAATGTTTCGATCCAGGCACAGGGTGACGCCCACGCTTTTATTGTCGACACAACGAATTGTGTTTTGTACGAATTGTTCCAGTTAGGCAAGGGATCGAACGGCGCATGGCAGGCAGGTTCGGGCGCGATCTATCAACTGAACTCAAACGCTCTTCGCCCTCTCGGCTGGACCTCGGCCGATGCAGCGGGTTTGCCTATGTTCCCGGGGAGCGTTCGTTATGACGAGGTCGCGACGGGGCATGTAAATCACGCCCTACGCTTTACCGTTCCACACACCAGGAACAGCTACATTTGGCCCGCGCGACATTTGGCGTCGACTCTGTCGGGAACTCAATATCCGCAGTTTGGGATGCGTTTCCGGCTTAAGGCGGATTTCGACATCAGTTCATTCGCGCCCCGAATACAGACCATTTTGCAGGCACTCAAGACCTATGGCATGTTCCTCGCCGACAACGGCTTGGCCTGGGACCTCGCCGGTTTCAAGGATCCGCGCTGGAACAGTACTGAGCTGAGTCAACTTACAAGGTTGATCGGTGCGGATTTCGAAGTTGTGAATGAATCCAGCCTGATGGTGAATGTGAACTCAGGACAGGCGGCAATCGCATCCGCGCCTCTGGTCTCCAACAGCTGGGTCAACATGATTTCGAAGGGCAGCGGCAAATGTCTCGGAATGGTTGGGGGGCCGGCCGCAACAGCCGCAGGCATTCTAACGGAGCAACGCACCTGCGTTGGTGGGACGAATCAGGAGTTTCTCTTTACAAAGGTGACCGGGGGGTACAAGATCTCAGTTCGCAGCGACGCCAACAAACTCTCCGTCCGTGGAGGGCCGACCGCAGTCGCAAATGCGATACCTATCATCCAGGCATATTTCAACGGTTACACGAACGAAGTCTGGACACTGACCAAGAATTCGGACGGAACGTACACCATGATGGCGAACAATAGCGGAAAATGCATGACAGTCAGCGGAACGACGACTCAGGACGGCGCGCCGATTCAGCAGTGGACCTGTTCAGGCGCTGCAACGCAGAAGTGGACTTTCGAACCAGCGTCGTAGCACCGCTAGCTTGCGGGCGGATGCTCGCCTTCGCGATTCAGCGCCCACTCGAGACGCTGGATCGCGTGGCAGATTTGTTCGGCCCGGAGAGCTGTTTCGCTATTTCTCCCATGTCTTCGGGTCAGGCTGAGGGCAAGCACATCCATCTCAGCGCGAAGTTTCGCGAGCGTCTGTGCAAAAGGCCTCTCAGCGTCGCCGTCAAACCGCAAATCGGGCGGCTTACTCGAGCCGGATCGTCTGAATTCTAGTACTCGCGAACCCTGTTCGGATTTGTGCATGGCTGGCTCCTTTTTCGCAGCTTCCTTTTGGTCCGGTCTCGAGAAGTGGACCGGACATCCCCGCCTGGCTTCCGGAGCGACAGGACCTTCGTCACATCCGGCTTCGTTGCCAATCAACGCGACAAGGCGTTAAACGCGGGAATCGGGTGGGGCGCGGCTCGAGAAGAATTCCACTCCTGTCAAGAAAGAGTCGAGCGATCCGAGTGACGAGATTGCTCCGGCCGTGCGATGTGAAAAATCGAACCCAGGGAGTATCGAGCCGGCCGGCGATTCAAGAGGGCTCTTCCGCGGAGTGCGTACCTGGCGAATCTTGTTGCAGTTCGCGATGCTATCAGGGAGACGGTAGTCTGTTTCCGAGTTTTTGCCTGCGGTCTCGCCTGTTACGCTGACGGCAGAAACGAGCGGGGAAGACGCAGAGCCCGCGTAGATCTTCGGACTGAAGCACGCAACGGCAACGGCGCAGAGGGCCATATCGAATGCCCACTTTACTGTCATTCGAAGCATAAGACGATTGCAATCGCAGGTGCGTTTACGGAAATGCGGGTTCGAGAGGAAAAAATTCTTCCTCACGCATGGATTGCCATCTGCTCCTACTTCAACAAGGTTTCACTTAAAATCAATTTTGCAATTGTGAAGTAGATGATCAATCCGCTCACGTCGACGAGCGTGGCAACGAAAGGGGCGGACGCGCTCGCCGGGTCCAGTCGCACTACGCGCAAGAGGAATGGCAGCATGGAGCCGGCAAAAGTTCCGAACAAAACCACGCCAATGAGGCTCAACGCAACCGTGAGCGCTACCAGGAGGTAGTGCGCGCCGTAGGAATGCCAGATCGCTTGCCATATCAGGATTCGAACAAACCCGATGATCGCCAAGATTGCGCCGAGCGCCATGCCGGTGGGAACTTCACGTCTTACGATGTTCCACCAATCGCGCAACTGTACTTCCCCAAGGGCCATGGCGCGGATGATGAGGGTCGTCGCCTGTGAACCGGAATTACCGCCGCTGCTGATGATCAAGGGGACAAACAGTGCCAGAACAACGGCACGCTCGATTTCGTTTTCGAAGCGGCCCATAGCAGTCGCCGTAAGCATTTCTCCCAGGAAGAGAATCATTAACCAGCCGGCGCGCTTCTTGATCATTTCGGCGATGCCGATACGCAGATAGGGGCCGTCCAGGGCCTCCAATCCGCCCGCCTTTTGTATGTCTTCGCTTGCCTCCTGCTGGACAACATCGACAATGTCGTCGACCGTTACGATGCCTTCCATCCGCCCTTCTTTGTTGAGGACTGGAATGGCAAGAAGGCGGA
This sequence comes from Terriglobia bacterium, assembly GCA_963757345.1. Classification (GTDB taxonomy): domain Bacteria; phylum Acidobacteriota; class Terriglobia; order Bryobacterales; family Bryobacteraceae; genus Bog-105. Next base: position 139,947 of record CAVWRP010000026.1, read on the forward strand.
CCTTGCTGAACAGGCGTGCCAGAGCCTCCTGATCCATGTCATCGGATGCGGATACAAACTTTTTCCGCATGATCTGATCCACAGCTTTCGATCCGTCCGCAGAAAATAGTTCCCGAAAGCTCAGTACGCCCTGAAGCCGTTGCTGCTCATCGAGCACATATGCGTAATAGAGGACCTCTACATTGGCAGCCTGACGCCTGAGGTATAAGATCGCTTCGTCCACGGACATGTCTGGCCGTACCCGTGCAAATCGCGGGCTCATCAGACCGCCGGCGACGTCCTCCCTATATGCGAGGAGGGCATTCACTTCTTTTCTGCCCGGCTCGTCCAACTCCGCTAACAAGGCTGGACGTTCTTCTTCAGGAGCAAGCTGGATCAGGTCAGCCGCATCGTCCGGCGGCAATATGCGTATCCAGATCCGCTGTTCGTTCTGCGGCAGGTGCTCAATGAGCTCCAGTTGATCCTCCGTAGGCAGCACAAGAAACACGTTGTCAGTGAGCCCCCGCGGAAGTCCGTTGAAAGCTCTGAGGCGCTCGGAGAGAGAGAGGCGGCTCCAATCGCGGACCAATTCGCGTTCGTCGATCTCAGTCGGCATGCTTGATATCTCCAGAAGCCCCGATTTGGAGCTCAGCCTTACATTGGAGCATCAATCGTCGAGAAGAAAAAGCCACTCGTAAACCTGGCGAGGTTTACGAGTGGCTTCAAAAGGCGGGTTAGATGAACAAACGGCTAATCAGGCCGCTTTCTTTACCATCCCGTGCGGGTCGAGCACAAACTTGCGTGCCGCTCCCTTATCGAAATCTTCATACCCCTTGGGCGCCTGTTCCAGTGAAATAACGTCAACGTTAACAGCCTTGGCAGGGTGGGTTCGTTCATGCAGAATCGCCATCATGAGCTGGCGGTTATAGCGCATCACCGGACATTGGCCGGTTGTGAAATAGTGGGACTTTGCCCAGCCGAGACCGATGCGGATGCCGAGAACGCCGCTCTTGGCCTTCTCGTCTTTGCTGCCCGGATCGTCCGTAACATAGAGCCCGGGAATGCCAAGCGCACCGCCAGCCCGAGTGACTGTCATAAGCGAGTTCAAAACGGTAGCGGGTGCCTCCTGGCCGTTTTCGCCATGCGCGCGGGCTTCGAAACCCACGCAGTCCACAGCGGAATCAACTTCCGGTGCTTTGAGGATTTGCGCGATCTGGTCACCCAGAGAAGCGCTCTTCTTCAAATCAATCGTTTCGCAACCGAAACTTTTAGCCTGGCGAAGACGTTCGTCAATCATGTCCCCGACAATTACGACTGCGGCCCCCAAAAGGTGACACGCTTCCGCACACGCCAAGCCGACCGGGCCCGCGCCTGCGACGTAAACCGTAGATCCCGGACCAACGCCTGCCGTCACGGCGCCGTGATATCCAGTGGGAAAAATGTCGGAGAGCAGTGTCAGGTCGCGGATTTTAGCCATGGCCTGCGCCTTATCGGGGAATTTCAAAAGATTGAAATCGGCGTACGGAACCATGACGTAATCCGCCTGGCCGCCAACCCATCCGCCCATGTCGACATACCCGTAGGCACCTCCCGGACGAGACGGATTCACGGTCAGACAAATGCCTGTTTTGCCTTCTTTGCAATTGCGGCATCGCCCGCAGGCAATATTGAAGGGCGTCGAGACCAGATCACCGACCGAAAGGAATTCGACGTCATCACCTTTTTCGATGACCTCGCCCGTAATCTCATGGCCCAGGATCATCCCTGAAGGAGCCGTTGTTCTGCCACGCACCATATGCTGGTCGCTTCCACAAATGTTGGTGGCCACCAGCTTCAGAATCACCGCATGGGGCAGTTTTTTCCCTTTATGTTCCAACTTAGGATAGTCGATGCTCTTGACCTCGACCTTTCCTGTTCCGACGTAAGCAACTCCGCGGTTACTTGCCATATGCTCAGTTTCCTTTCCTATTTGTTCAGCTCGCTTAGAAAGCGGCAGCACCAGCTTCGGCGACCGAGTGGTCCTGTTCTCCAGAACCGCCGCTCACTCCGATCGCGCCGACCACTTTTCCGCCGCGCTTCAACGGGATGCCTCCCGCAAAGATCATTATGCGTCCGTGATTCGAAACGTGGATTCCAAAAAACTGGCCGCCAGATTGGGAGTGCGCTGCCAGATCTTTGGTGGAAATATCAAAAGCGCGCGCGGTGAACGCTTTGTTAATCGAAATGTCGATGCTTCCGATCCAGGCGTTGTCCATCCGCACGTGGGCAACCAGATTGCCCCCTTCGTCCGCTACCGCGATGTTCATAGGCTGCCCGATTTCCTGGGCTTTCTTCTCCGCGGCTTCAATGACCTTTCGGGCTTCCGCTAACGTCATCTCTAATCTCCTCGTGGCAATCGAGGAAGCTACTCATGGGGCTTCCCCGATTAAAGACTACCTTATGCGCTTCCGGTTACTTCGTATTTGATCCGCGGGGAAGTCTGATTCTTGGCAATCAAGGAGACAGCGGGGATGTCCTTTTCTAGATAGCAAGCGGATGTTGGTCCAGCCAGTCGAGTGTCTGCTCCGCGCTTTTGTCGGGCGGAAATACGGGATAGAGGGCATGTTCGATCCGCCCATCTCGAATGACAAGTGTGAGGCGCTTGATCAGGCGCTTTCCTTCAACCTCGAAGGTTGGCAGCCGCAGCAAATCGCAGAAGCGATACTCGGAATCGCTCAGTACTTCGAACGGCAGCACGAGCCGGCCGGCCATTTCCTTCTGGTATTCGGTAGATTGAGTACTTAAGCCAAAAACTCCGACATTTCTTTCAAGGAATTCGTTGAACCCATCGCGAAAGCCGCAAGTTTGCGGTGTACATCCGCGTGCTCCCGGGATCTCATTCCAGCCTTCAGGGAGTGGGTTCCCAGGCACGCCCGTCATCGGATAACAATAGACAACGATGCGGGATTGCGCTTGGGTCGAGAGGTCCACGAATCGGTCCAATGTGGAACGCAAAGAAATCTCGGGCACTGGTAAGCCGTGCAGATGCGAAGCTGCCCCATCGTCTACCGGTAGCGGCAGCCCGGAAGGAAGCGGAAAGTCCTTTTCGGGCATCGGCGGTTTAGCGAGGTTGTGTCTGACTCAGCCTCTTGAAATACTCCGCTACCGCGTCACGATATTTCTCTGAGGTTGCGTCCGCCGTACCGCTGCGGGCGCCTTGCACCTGCTGCTCGCCAAGCCGGCGGCTCAGTTCGGCCTCCAGTCGTTCCAGGCTCGTAATTGCGTCCTGTCCGATGGTCGCCTGCAAGACGCTCGGGTCGGCGTTCAGATCTCGCAGATATCCAAGTGTGCCTCCGAAATAGTTGCCGAGCGCCCGGTCTTCTCCACTGATCTGCCCACGTAGCGCGGAAATCTGTCCGATGGCGTCCTGCAACTCGTGCCGGCTCAGATCTCCTTTGCCATTGGCTTGTGAGAGGCTACCGTCTTTCCCATCCTGTCCTCGCCCGCTCTGAGAATTTCCGGCTTGCTGCGAGTTGTCTCGGCCGCTCTCTCCAGGACGGTTAGGGCTATTTCCCTGCTGAGCGCGTTCGAGCATCTGGCGTAGCTGGCGAACTTCCGCCAGAGCCTGGGCAGTCTTGTCGCTCAGACCGCCCTTTCCGTTTCCTTGATCTGCCTTCAGCGTTTGCTGCGCCCCCCGCAGATCGCGGCTGAGCTGTTCGACCGCCGACGTCACCTTGTCTTCCATGCCGAGATTCCGATCGCCATATCCCTCGCGAATCCACTCGGCATTCTTCTTCATGCGTAGCGCGAGTTCCTTCTGTTCCGCTTCAGAAAGAGCCTTGCGAATCTCGTTTGCCGCCCCCGGTGCTGTACTCTGCAAAGCGTCTCCCTGTTGCCGCATTCCATCCTGCAACTGTTCGAGCTCCTGCGCGATCCGCTCTTTCTCGGCTGCAAGACCCTTTTCCTCTTCAGTAGCGCGGTGCTGCGGCTTCAGATCCTGCTGCCAATTTCTCCGACGATATCCGTAGCCGAAGCGCATGTTATCGGGGTCATTCATTTCAGGCATCTCACCCGATTCGCCACCGCCGAGGATGCTCGACAGCTCATCGGTGCGGCTCTCGCCAGGACGCTCTCCGTACATCTGTTTGAGCCGCCCCGCAACATCCCGTTGAGCTTTGGCCAGCGCGTCTGCCTGTTGCGTCAGGTCAGAGAGAGAATTGCCGGCATTGCGATGCAGAGCGGAACTCAACTGCCTCTGGGCCTCAGCAAGCTGTCCGGCAGCTCGCCGCTGGGCCGCCGCATCGCCATTGCTTACGGCTTTTCGCATTTCGTTTTCGGCCTGCTCGAGGGATTCGCTTACGTGCCGCATTGCCTCCGTCATCTCGCGGCCCTGTTGATTCCGGGCGCTCCTGGCGCCGTCACTTTGGCCCTGGCTGCCCGATTGTCCATTCTGTTCCCCAGAGGACTGGTTGCCCTGAGATTGCTGTCTGGATTGCGAGTTTCGCGCCAGTTGCTCCATTTGCTTTTTCAGCTCTTCCGCTTCACGGCGCAGCTGCTCCTCCTGCCAGCGCTGTTCAGCCGGCTGCTGAGAACTTCTCTGCTGAGCCAATTCCTGCTGACGCCGAGCGAGCATTTGCAGCCGTTCGAAAGCGTCGTCAATGGCTTTCTGTTGCTGATTCGCCATGTCGTTCTGTTGCTGGCCCGTCTCGTATTGATTCTTCGACGTGTCGAGCTCCAGGTCGAACATCCGAGCGAGCTCTCTCTCAGCACCTCCACCACCTGCGCCGCCGCCCTGTTGGCCAAATGCCACCTGAATATCCCGGAAAATCGACTCGGCGCGCAGAAGCGCCTGTAATGCTCGTTGTTCAGGTGCTAACGCATCCTGCCACTTTGCAGGGGCAAGCCGTCCAACAGCCTCTGTCATTTCAGCGGCTGCGGAAGTCATGAGTTTCGAGAAGGCTTCAAACTGCGTGTTGGCCTGAGAGAGCTCTCTGTTGCCCATGCGATCGGCCAGGGTCTTTGCCTGTGCGCTCAACTTGCCTTCCAGATCGGAAAGGAAGTGCGCTTGCTCCTGCATAGTTGATTTGCTCTGGCTCAATCCTCTGAGTTCGTTGAAGGTTGCCGCGATGATCTGTTTCTGGCGATTCGAAATGTTGTCATCCATTCCTCCCGCGCCGCCGCCCATCCCGCCCGATTGCTGCGACTGGCTGAACTTATAGTCGAAGGCTTCGGCCTGGGCAAAGAGGATGTCACTCTTCGCTGTTTTGTTGGCGTCACTCGCGGTGGCATACATACTGATGACGTCACCTGGCGCCAGTTTGAAGTTTTCGAGGTATAGAACGCTGTGGCCGTGTTCTTCTTTCCCACCCTTTGTCTGGTAACGCGCGACCTGCTCGGGGGCGCCGTTTACGGAATAGTGAAACTCGAGCGAACGCACACCGAAATCGTCCGCCGCGTCGAGCTCGACCGGAACCTCTTCAATCGGGCTGACCCGCGGATCGTGCCCTGGCCGTACGATCCGCACGCTCGGCGGCTCATCCGGCTTAGCTTCAATGAAGTAATCGTCACTGATCCGAATGGTTTCACCATCCTCAAATGCGGCGATATGATACGAGCCGTCCTTCGCGATCGGAATTTCAGCCTTCGTCCAATTACCCTGGGTACCTTGCAGCTCAAATTTTTGCCCGCTGTCCAGAGCCAGTACGCCGCGGTCGAGAGGTCGGTCTGTAAGAACCGATACCTCCGCTTTACTCCCTTCAACTGCACGTATGTCGCCTCCGGAATCCTGGCTGATATTTTCCAAACCAAGACCGCTCGGAAATTTCAGAAGTACGCGAATCCGTTTTACTGTCGGTAAGTCCTTCACCGAGATCTTGAATTGCGGCGAGCGGGCGCCGTCAGCCTGGACATAGTATTCGACCGCTTCAGAAACAGCCGGAAACAAGAATTGGAATCTGTCGCCATGTTGTTCCTGTTGCATGGCAGCTTCCTGCCACTTTGCGGCGTTGCCGTAACGCGCATGCAAGGTAACCCGCTGAGCGGAGAAGCCGACCAGCATCGCCTCGACAATCTGGTTGGATTTTCGCCGAATTGTCTTATTACCCGGGCGCACCTTGACTTGGTAAAGGGGGCGTTGACTGGCTTTTGCCGAGCCCGTCCAGAGAAGGGAAGCGCCATAACCCCAATAGCTCGGACCAGCAGCGATGAGCCAGATGAGAATACCCGCTGCCGCCGCCGCGGCACCAGCAAGTGTCCAGAGCCAGCGCGCAGGCCGCACGGTGTCGAGGGAGCTCTGCCGCACGATGCGCATGGTGTCTTCCGCGATCAATTCCGTGAAAGGATTTGTCGGGTCAACTCGCTCCGTGACTGTGAGCAGACGCTCTTCGAATCCGGGAATGGTCTTTTCTGCCATTTGAGTCGCCCGCTTCCGGGTCAGCTTCAGAAGCGGGAGGATGACGCCGAAGGAAATGGCGCTTGCCACTGCCAGGTAGAGCAGGATTCGGAACGGGAGAATGATTCCACTGGCGAACTGGAACTTGTTACAGATAGCAGCCAGGAGAAGCGTCAGCACGAGTGCTAGCGCCGCGGCAATGGCAAGCCCTCTCGATGCGGCAAAGAGTCGCACCCGCAACTCCAGCTGCCGCAGGTACCTGTTGACTTGTTCGAGCGCCGTCATGTTGTCTGCCTCTCCTCCTTCAGACTCCTGCTGCTCAAATACCGGTTCGCGAAGATCGACTCGATCAAACCGGCCACCAGCGCCACGGCCAGCACATAGCGCCAGAAATTCCACGGCTGCGTCTGAGTCTGCTGCCCGGGAAAGTCAGAGCGACCGCCTATATCTCCAGTATTGCGCCATAAATCGAGCGTCTCGTCCGAAACTGGTTTTAAGTCCGATTCGCGCCTGTCGGCATGAGCAGCCAGAAGCAGACGTCGTCCGTCGGCGCGAGTGATTTCGTAGAATCCTTCGCGGGACACCTCATAGCTGAGTGCCCGGTTGGCCTGCTCGAGCGGAAGCTCATGTTTCCCCTCGGGCCCTATTACATCCGCTGTTCCGGAGCTCGACGTTCGCCGCAGCAGGACGGGGGTGCCCGCGACGACGCTCGAATTGCTTTCTTCCGTGCCGGTGAGAAACCGGGCCGTTTGGGCCACAAAAGGCACAAAGGACGAGTGGAGCGGAAAATCGCTTATCGCGTCATCGAACGCGGAGGCAAAAATCAGTTTTCGACCCTCGCCAGCCCGTTCCTCGACGAGCAATGGATCACCGTCGGCCAGCCTGGCGAGCACGCGCGCGTTTGGTTTTGGAATGAAGTGTGCGGTCTCGGAGAACTGTACGTTCTCGAACTCTCCTCCCGAGCCAAATGCGGGATGAGCCTTGTCCACGTATCCGACGGATTGCAATTGGACCTTTTCGCTGATCTGCTCTTTGGAAAGGGGAATCACTCCCGCCCGCGTAGTTTGTGGCCCGAGCGCAATGAAAACCGCTCCGCCCTTTGTGACATAAGCGCAGAGATTGTCAGCAAGCTTAGGGTCGAGTTCTCCGACGTCGCTCAGCACCACGAACGCAAATCGGGAGAAATCTTCGTTTTCGGCAGCGCTCGCAGAAGAAGCTGCCTGAACGGAAAGGCTTCCATGAACGCCCGACTCCAGTGCTGTCTTGTAATAGAGCGTGGCTCGGTTGGACCTGCCGCCCGCATACAGAAAAAGAACTTTGCGCGCGTCCTGACGTTCGATCGAAAAGCGAAAATCATCATCCTGTGGCAGCTGGTCTGCCGGCTCCAGGTGAATGTCGCCGCGATGCACACCATATGGCACATCGAAATCGGCAAACTCGACGGTGGCGCGTCCATTGCCGGCGAGCGTAACGTCTTTGGTGGCGAGAACTTTGCCATCCAAACGCAGAGAAACGCGACGCGTTGCCTCCGACGAGTTCCATCCGGCGACAGTTGCGCTAAGGCGAGGCTGTTCATTGCCATCCAGCACCGACGTAACTACTACGTTGTCTACCGCCCAATTTGCCCGGTTTTGATTTCCTATCCGGTAAAAGTGCAAGGTGAGATACTGCCCGGCCTGCAACGTCCGGAAATCAGTGGGCATAGACGTTTGTTGCATGTCGCTGAAAAAATGAACGTCAAGATGCATGCCGCTCGTCTGTTCCATTGAGCGGAGCGCCCGAACAAATTCGGCAAACGAACTGGCCAGGTCCGTTGGCCCAATCGCGTCTACCGCCGCGGTCAACTCCGATTTTGCTCTCGTAGGCTGACCGAGGCTTTCAACGTGGGCATCGACGGCGATCACCTGAGCGAGAGTTTGTCCTGGAATCGCTGCGATCACTCGTTTCGCGTCGTCCTTGGCCTTTTGCAGCTGGTCTCCATGGCGCATGCTGAAGGAGCGGTCGATTGCAATCACCGCCATAGTGCGCCGGCCCGCAACAGTTGCCGTTCGATTGACGAACGGGCTGGCGAAAGCGAGCGCCAGTAGTACAAGCAGGCCCATGCGAAGAGCCAGCAGAGCAAGGTAACGCAAGCGCCGGTGCATGACCGAACTCTGTATCCGGCGCTCGAAGAACATAAGCGAGCTGAATTGTTGTGGAGTCCGCTTATATTGGCGGAGCAAGTGGAGCCACAACGGCAACCCCAAGGTGAGGAGTCCGAGTAGAAACCACGGCGCGAGAAAGCCCACCTATGTGCGTCCCTTTCGAACTGAGAAATACTCGCGCAAGGCTCCATCCAGAGGACGGTCTGTTCGAAGCAGGAAATAGTCAATACCCGCGGCTTGCGCCCTCACGCGGAGATCGTCGATGTGGGCTGCCACCTTCGATCGGTATTCGGTCCGCGCATATTCGGATGAACTCTCAAGGGTCTCACCGGTTTCCATATCGAGGAGTAATGCCGAGGCGCTTATCTCGGGATTGATTTCCCCGGGATCAAGCACGTGAAACAGAATTACTTCATTGCCGCGGAAACGTAAAGGCTGAACGGTCTCTATAATTGCTGCCGGCTTGTCAAAGAAATCCGAAATCACCACAGTCAGTCCTCGGCGCTTCAAGAAGCGCTGCAGCTCGAAAAGGGGTTTGGCGAAATTGGTTCGTTGGCCTAAAACAGCTTGATCAATCCCATGCAGTAGACGCATCAGCTGCCCCTGGCGCGAGGAAGGTGGAATGAAATTCGCGAGTTCTTCGTGAAAAATGATCAGGCCCGCGCTGTCGCGTTGCAGATGCGCCAAGTAGGCGATCGCGGAAGCCAAAAACTTCGCATAACTGATTTTCTTCATGTCCGCTGAACCGAATCCCATGCTTGCGCTGGCGTCGAGCAGGATGTGAACGGCAGTGTTTGTCTCGCCGCGATAACGTTTGAGAAAGGCGCGTTCGGTGCGCGCAAAGACATTCCAGTCAACATGCCGCAAGTCGTCCCCGGGCGAATATGCACGATATTCCGCGAACTCCTGGCTGAATCCAAAATCCGGAGAACGGTGTAAACCGGCCACGAAGCCATCGACAACCGTCTTTGCGACAAGCGCCAGGTTGGAAACCTCCGCGAGCACAGAGGGATCGAGGAACCGGTTTGGAGCAACTGTACTCGTCACGGCCAAGGTCTCACCTTACTCGCGGGGTGCTTTCTTCCAATCGATCAGACGGCGCAAAAGTTCGTCGGATGTCAGGCGTTCGGACTCTGCGTGGAAGTTCAGTAGAACACGATGACGCAGTATCGGAATGGCAAGCGCTCGGATGTCATCGTAGGAAACGTGGAAGCGTCCGTGCATCAGCGCCCGGACCTTTCCGGCAAGCACGAGAAATTGAGCAGCTCGCACGCTGGCTCCGAAATTCACGTATTTCTTAAAGAAATCGGGGCTTTCCTCGGCGGCCAGCGGGCGAGTTGACCGAACCAGCTCAACGGCGTATCGGCTCACAGAGTCTGCCACCGGTGTCATGCGAACGAGTTCCTGGAAACTCAGGATTTCCTCGCCATTCGTGACGGTGTTAGCGGCAGGCACGTGAGTGGTCGTTGTGAGATCGACTACCTTCAGCTCATCCTCAGTGGTCAAGTAGTCGAGAACGGAATTGAAGAGGAAGCGATCGAGCTGCGCCTCAGGCAGCGGATACGTCCCTTCCAATTCGATGGGATTTTGGGTTGCGAGGACGATGAACGGCGCTTGAATCCTATACTGGTGTCCTCGTACCGTACAAGAGAGTTCCTGCATCGCCTCAAGTAAGGCCGACTGAGTCTTAGGCGGAGTCCGATTAATCTCGTCCGCGAGGAGGACATTCGAGAAAATGGGTCCGGGAACGAAGGTCCAGGTTCGTTTGCCGGTGGCCTGGTCTTCTTCAATGATGTCCGTACCGGTAATATCAGAGGGCATCAGGTCGGGAGTAAATTGGACCCGGTTGAACTTGAGACCTAGGGTCTGAGCCAGCGTACGAACGAGTAGAGTCTTGGCAGTGCCCGGAAGACCCGTCAACAAGCAATGCCCGCCGACGAAAAGCGAGATCAGGACGTGCTCGAGCACCTCTTCCTGCCCGATGATTACTTTATGTACTTCCCGCCGGATGGCCTCCTGGACCTCAACAAAGCGCTGTACCCGAGTTCTTACTTCGCTCGAATCAATGGACGTGCCTGTAATGGTAGACAACATAAGATTATTGGCTCAATTTAAGAAACAGCTGCTGCGCCGGTTTGAAATCGGGGGCAGCCTCAAGCGCGAGGATCACGTGATCTTTCGCTTCACTTACCCGATGAGCTGCATTTAAAGCCTGCGCCAGCTCATACTGAGTTTGCGCGGCGTCCGCCGGCTTCAACGCGAGCACTGCTTCGCTTTCTCGGACGGCCGTGTTCACGTCCCCGGAAGCAAGCGAGATTTTCGCCAGCAGACGATGACTTTCTTCATCCTGCGGAAAGATGAAGTTGAGTTTGCTGAGCGTAATGGCGGCTTGCTTACTGTCTCCAGTCTGATCCTCCTGACGGGCGAGCTTCTCAAGCAGCGCAACATTCGTGCCACCGTGATCGCGGTATTGCTGGAGCTCTCGCACGGCTTCGGACTTTTGATTCTTGTGCTCGTAGCCGTCGGCAATCATTTCATAAGCGTTTCCGTCACCTACATAATCCGGGTAAAGATTCTTGACAGCCGCAGCCTGCCGCATCGCGTCATCACCGCGACCCGCCTTTAAGGAAGCGTGCGCGGACTCGATTCCTTTTCGCCATTCATCGAAATGGTGAACGGCGGTCGAGGTCTGTAAATCGAGCCAGGCGCCGAAAGCCTTGTCGAACTCTTCGGGGGATTGATGAAAGTTTTCCGATATCGCTTCGGCAGTAGTCTTTCGCTCGCCATAGGAGCGAATCATGCCGAGGACCGCATCGTTTCCCCACTTCTCGACGATGTAGTCGCAGATCTTTCCCGCTTCATAGTAGGAGACAAGGACTTGATCAGGGAATTGAGGCCGCACAAATCCCCGGTCCAAACCCGCGACTGGCAGAAGGAGCTTCTTTTGCAGAGCCATTATGATGTCTGGCGTCAACCGGCTTCCCCAATCCGGGGCGGTAACACCTTCCTCGTGTACAGCCAGTCCTTCGGTAAACCAGCGAGGCACCTGGTGATGAGTTGCGGTCAAAACGTAAACGTGGCTGAGTTCGTGCCACAGAGTGCTTCCCCAATTAAACTCTCCCGCGGGGCGTGCGGACGGGCTATCCATCGTAACGACCTGGCCGAAAGTGACGCCCAGAAGGCCCCCCTGTCCTGGCAGGCCGAGTGTGCGAACGACGAAGTCATCGTGATTCGGATATACCTCGAGGCGAACCGGGCCGGGTAGCTTCACCTTATACTTTTGCTGGTAGACAGCTATAGCCCGTTGCATCTCAGGTTCGACGTATGGCCTCAACAGCGCGGCTTCCTTCTTGCTTAGGACCAATTCAGTCGCGGGGGTTTTGAAGGTCTCAAAATCGTCCAGCTTGTCGAGCAGCCGGAGTGAGTTGACAGTCTGTGGATTTCGGTAGTGAGCCGAATAGCAGCGCTGGAGCTGCTCTCGTGCTTCAGTTTCCTTGCCAAGACGCATCAGATTCACTCCCAATTCGGACCGCGCGCTCCAGAGGTCCGGATTTAGAGAGATCGCTTTTCGATAAAAGGCGATTGCATCCTCGTACCGGTAGTTGATTTCCAGGAAGTGTCCGCCCGTAGCCCAGGCCTCTCCGTATGCCGGGTTGATTTTAAGGATGCGGTCAGCCCAGGAAGATTGCTGTTTATCGGCTAGCCAGTCGATTGAAGCGAGTACGGCTAAAGCATCGAGCGACTCATCGGAAATGCTCAACGCAAGTTGCGCTTCTTCAGCGGCATCCTTCGGCCGACTGTCCTCCAAGGCAAGGTAGGCCAGAAGCTCATGCCCTTCCGCCAGTTTTGGATCACGCTTCAGCGCTTCCTGTGCAAGGTCGACGGCACGTTTATCGAAGCGGAGCGCAAAAATCCTGGCCATGCCCAGATATGCCGGCGCGAAGTTGGGGTCGGATTCCAGAGCCTCTGCATAGAGCTTCGCAGCATCAGACGGCTGATAGTGTTCCAAAAAGAGGCGGCCCCATTCCGCCTTCACTTCCGCCGACCGCGGCTGCACACTGACGGCAGCCCGAAACTCCTGATTAGCACTCTCGAATTGACCTAGACCGAAGTAACCTTCCGCTCGCCGGAAAGAATCCGAGCTTCGGGTTAATGTCGCAAAACAGGCCTTCGCCCCAAGCAGTTTGCCGTGCCGCTGCAAGGTTCGGCAGCCTTCGGGGCCGGTTTCACCTTTTGCACCCAGGATGCAAAGCAGACCTGCAGCGACGAGACTTGTAACCTTTCTCAACGATCGATCTCCGCCTGCGTTTGCGCCAGCTCTAGCAGAAGGGCCGAGAGCTGGCGCTTATAATCTTCTGGACTTAGCGCGGCTTTCTGATATTTCAGCCTGTCTATCCGGGCTTCTAAATCCTCCTTCTTCGACACGAGGTTCTGCTTTCCAGGCGCAACGCTTCTGGCCGCCTCCTGTTCTGGTTCTAAAATCACAAAGCGGGCTGCCAGCAATCCTTGGCCGCTTTCCGCCTTAGCCTCACGAGCACCTGCAGCGCCCGTATCGGTGATAGTGGGGTGCTCGGTCGCCAGAAGTTTTTCGGATTCGAAATAAGCAGCTGTTTTTGCCGCGGTATAGCGATACAGCTCGAGCGTGGAGAGGACACCATTCTTGTCAGTGTCGGCGGCCGGATCGCGCAGGGCATCGATCCAATAACGCGCAAACACCGTCGCATTCTTTTCGGTACCCGACTTGGTTGCAGTAATGACTATGCGGCCCTTACGTGCAAACGCCTGCGTCGAAGCTCCGCTGCAGCTGGTCATATTCACGACCAACTGGCGCTCAACGGGAAGCCGGTTCATTAGACTCGCGAGCTCAGCGGCGGTAACGTCAGGGCCGGGAAGGTTGAGCTTGTAGTCAGAACCGTCGAAGCTCCCGTGACCTATTAAGAAGAGGGCGAAGCGATCATTCGGCTGCATTTCGGTTGCCAGACGAGATAACGTTTTTCGGATGGCGTCGCGAGTCGCGGCAGGACCCGAAAGCGTGACTATATGAGCCTCCGGCCCATTTTTCTCAAGCTCATGTTGCAAGTCGAGTGCCCATTTCGCGAATTGAGAATCATAGTCCGGTTCCCCGCCAAGTCCGGCGACTGTCACGTAGTAGCTCGCCGCATGCGCACCCATTACAGCAGCGAACAAAATCGGAAGAAGCTTCAAACGACACCCCATCTGCGTCGCAGAAGCCATTCTCCTGAGCGCAGCGCCAGCAAAAGTAAGAAAACCGCCGGCATGTTCCACAAGTCCTTCATCTCACGCGAGGTAATTCCCGCCTCCGAATAGGCGATCTCATCGGGAAGACGGTTCACATTCCTGGAGGTGTAATAATGACCGCCAGTTGCTTCTGCCAGCTTCTCCAGGAGTTCACGATTCTGCTCCCGATGAAAATTTTCCGCGGCACCGTCCTCCCGATGAAAGGGCAAGACGTCTGAGGCGAGCTTTTCGACTCCGCGCTGGGCAGTCACCTCCGCCACGTAGACGCCGGGCATTGCTGCATCCCAATCGGCCGCGTAAATGCCCTGGGTCATCGGCTCAGAGCGAAGCGGAACCGTTTGAGACAGTCCGTCCGGCTGAATGATATGCGCGCTTACCTCAGCGTCGTTGATCGGGAGGTAGTTCTTGTCGCGTACCTCGGCACGTAACATTATGTGGCCTTCGTCCGCCAGATTTACGTTCGGGGAAGAAGCTGTGACCCGAGAGGGAGTGGCGCCTACGCTCCAGCGCAGGAATTGCTTCCAGAACGTTGCCTGGCTGGTGTCGGTCGCAGGTTGTTGCATCCGCCACCGCCATGTGCCGGCGCTGGCAATCACGGCCGAGCGCCCGCGACCATAGTTTTCCGTTATCACAAGCGGCAACCTCTTTCCGCTGACGTTGACGTTTGCCAAAACCAACGCACCGGGCTTCGGAATGCCGGGATCTTGATAGTTCGCGAGATACGGCAGGATCTCCCAGTGCTCGACACTTTTCTCGGGATCCTCTTCGATCCGGCAAATCGGACTCAGCTTGCCTGCCTCTGTCAGCTCAGCTGGAACAAAGCTTCTTTGAAACGTATTTCGTCTTTGTGGCAGCGTCACCGGCAACAGCTCAGCAAATGGTGAAACGCCATATCCGCCGTCGGAGAGCCCCCATCTACCGGCTAAAAAGAGCACACCACCGCCGCGACGGTCCGTGAAATCTGAAATCATCTGCTGCTGCGTCCGCGTGAAGAACGCTGATTCGATGCTTCCGAGAATCATGCCGTCGTATTCAAACAAATCCTCCGGTTTCGTCGGAAAACCGTTTACCAGTTCGTTCGGATTGGAAGGCGAAATGCCTTGGCGGTAAATTTTGTTTTGCGTGGTCCGCAACATGGAGACCAGCTTTAATGCCGGATCCTCTTCCGCTGCGCGACGAATGAACTTGAACTCCCAACGCGGCTCGCCTTCAACATAGAGGATGCGGCGCCGGCCATTGTCAACCGACAAAACTCTGCTCAACCGGTTATTTCCCGAATTCGTCTCATTCGGGAGGGGGTCGAGCTTGACCTCTATATTCTTCACCCCGGCTCTCCCGGCGTTGAACTCCAGTGTTTCTACTTGTTCCGACCCGCTCTGGAGCGTGACTTCACGGTTTGCCAGCACCGTGCCGCCGGCGCTCAAAACAACGCGTGTTCGTTTACCGGTGAAGCCATTTTGTCGCAATGTAACGCGCGCCTGCAAACGGGAGCTGGGGAGAGTTTTTGAGGGCAAGTCCAATTCGTCAAGTTCCACATCGTTCTCGAGCTCCTCTTTGCCGAATCCTACAGCGTTCACCGGCAGTCTGCGGCGGGCCAGCTCGGTCAGCGTTTCGGCATCAATGCCTCCGCTGTTGTCCGCGCCATCGGTCAAGAGCACAACCGAACCGATGGGCAGTGTGACTGATTCGCTGGCCAGTTCTCGAAGGCCACGGCCTATCTGCGTGGAAGCTTCATCGCCGTGCAGTTGCGAAAACTGCGCCACTTGAGTCACGCCGCCACCGAGCTTGTAGAGACGTACTTGAAACCGGTTACCGAGGCGCTTGAGCAGACCTTGTTTCAACAGGTCTACGGCCCGTTCTTGCCTGGTCTGAGCACCTTCCTTGAGGCCCATGCTGCGGCTGTTATCCAGTACCACGGCAACAATATTCTGTTGCGGTTTTAGTGCAGTGACGCTAATTGCCGGTTCCCAAAGCAGCAGGAGGAGAATCGCGAGAGTCGCCCATTGCAGGAAGCCAATGGCAAGTGCCCGCCCATGTCGGAACTCCGGCAGGAGCCTGCGACGTCGCCGAATCAGGGCTCCCGCCAAGCCTAGCGCACCAGCCGCAATGGTGAAGTAAAGCAGCCACCTGGGCCAGGAGCCCAAAAGTACAAACGTTCCCCTGGAGAAGACATTGGCCGGGTATTTGAAGAGGAATTCAAACATGCGCGTGCCCGGAAAGTTGAAAATGCGCGAAGGTTAAGCTGGCGCCAGAATAGCACGCTTTCCACGAAGCATATCCCTTACGGACGGCCCGCCTTCAGGAGACGTTACGTAGATTCCTCCGGAGGAAAGAGCGGTTGTCAGAGGCCATTGCTACTATCTAAATTCTATGCAATCATCTCGTTCTCTTATCTGGACGGCGATTTGCGGGCTTGTACTAGCGGCAGGGGCTGCTGTTTCGCAAGGTAAACCCGCTCACACATCTTCGGCGCACTCGGTCACTGGTACAGTGGTGTACTATAGCGACAAAATGAATGGCAAAACGCTCGCCATGAAGGGCGAAAAGTATGACAGCAACGCACTTACGGCTGCAAGCCACAGTACATTCCCATTTGGAAGCACGATCAAGGTCACGAACCTCAGCAATCAGAAATCTGTATCCGTGAAAGTAAACGACCGCATGAACCCGAAATCAAAGTCGGTGGTTGACCTTTCCCGAAAGCAGCCGAACAAATCGACTTGGTCCATGTGGGCCATGCCCGCGTCAAAGTGGAGCTTGTAAGCCCGTAGCAGCCTGAGGGATTCTCGCTTATATACTGACCATTGAGTCCGGCGTGCGGTTCCAGGTTCCGGCTCAACAGAGTGCGCTCTTCGTTATTCCAACAGTGGACCTTTACTCGGATCTCGATCAAGTTTCTGCCATTGCATCTCTGATAGATCAGACCCTGCTGAAGCCTGAGGCGTCGGAAGTTGCAATCCTGGCGCTTTGCTCGGGTGCGCGCGTGCACGGTTTCGCCGCAGTCTGTGTAAATCCTTACTGGGTGGAGGTAGCGTTTCGGGAACTCGACGGCTCGCTGGTCAAGGTCTGTACGGTTGTGGGATTTCCGCTTGGCGCGAACGAAGGGGCAGCCAAGCTATACGAAGCCGATAGAGCCCTTTCTCATGGCGCCCTTGAACTCGACATGGTGCTCAACATTGGCGCGCTCCGTGGGGGCGATTCGAACTCTGTTCTCGCGGAGATCTCGCAGCTTGCCAGGCTCGCCCATGGCGGCGATGCGCTGCTAAAAGTGATTCTCGAAACCTGCCTTCTCAACGACGAGGAAAAGCGCCGGGCATGCCGTATGGCAGTGGAGGCTGGGGCGGATTTTGTCAAAACCTCAACCGGATTTTCGACCGGCGGCGCAACCCTCGAAGACATCCGGCTCATGCGGGCAGAGGTTGGCGACCGGGCGGGCGTCAAGGCCTCGGGTGGCATTCGCACATTTTCTGCCCTGCGCGAAATGGTGCGTGCGGGGGCGACCAGGATCGGAACAAGCTCGGGTGTCGAGATTATGTGTGAATGGAAAACCGAGCGGGATGCGAGGCGGCATGAGCCCGATACGCGAGACCAGCCGGAGGGCTATTAGTGGCAACGCGTAAACCTCAACCGGTGCGCTTTCGCGAGCGAGCGGAACTTCTCGATTTCCTGTTAGAGGTCAGCACGGTTACGGCCGAAACGCTGGATTTGGATCGCCTCCTCGCAAACGTTGCCGAAATCATCAAAGAAGTGATCCCGCACGAGTTGTTTGCGATCCTTCTTTACAACGAGCGCAGCCGGTCTCTACGCATGCGTTACTCGATCGGTCACAGAGATGAGATAGCCAAGAACTTGACTATCGGGCTCGGCGAGGGAATTACAGGCAGCACAGCCAGCCTTCGACAGCCCATTCTCCTTCCGGACGTTCGGAAGGATCCGCGCTACCTGAACGCGCTCGACGCGGTTCGCGCCGAGCTTGCCGTTCCCATGCTGGTGCGCGGCAAGCTGGTGGGTGTCATCGATCTGCAATCTACCCGCTTGAATTCCTTCACCGAGCAGGATCGGGCCCTGCTTACTCTGATCGCTACGCGTGTTGGTACTTCTATCGATAATGCTCGTCTTTACCGGCGTGTCGAACGTCAGAACCGGACTCTTCGGGTTCTTGCTCACCTCTCGCAGGAGTTCAGTTCGATTCTCGATATCGACGAGTTGCTGACGAAGATCGCGTCCACCGTGCATGCGCTCATCAGCTTCGACGCCTTTAGCATTTTTTTAGTGGACGCCGAACGCAACCTTTTGCGCTGCCGTTTCAGCCAGCGCTATGACGAGCGCGCGACGATCGAGAACATCGAAATTGGAAAAGGAATTACGGGCGTGGCAGTGCAGTCGCGGCAGGTTATCCGTATACCGGACGTGAGGCTCGACGACCGCTATATCCTCTCCCATCCGGACATCCGCTCAGAAGTAGCGGTGCCTCTCGTGCTACATGACCGTGTCATCGGAGTACTGGATCTGGAAAGTACACGGATCAGTTTTTTCACAGATGACCATCTTCGAGCGCTCGGTCTTCTTGCACCGCAGATCGCGACGTCGGTCGAAAATGCTCGCCTCTACGGAGAACTGCTCCAGCGGGAGCATCGGCTCGACCAGGATATTCAGGCAGCGTTCAAGTTGCAATCCGTACTGATTCCCAGGACGGTTTCAGACGTTATCGGTGTCGATGTCGGGGTGCGAACAAGGCCGGCGCGCGCGATCAGCGGCGACCTCTACGATTTCTTCGAGCACACTGACGATTACACTCTCATCGCATTTGGCGACGTAAGCGGTAAGGGAGCTGCGGCGGCTCTTTACGGTGCCTTAATTTCAGGACTTCTTCGAACGCTGGGTCGCCGGCGTCTTACGCCCGCCGAACTCATGCAATCTTTGAACGAAGCGCTTCTGGAACGGAAAGTGGACGCCCAGTACGCCACTCTCTCCCTGACCCTGTGGGATGCGCGGAGGCGGTTATTTCGAGTGGCCAATGCCGGGAGCCTTCCGCCTGTTCTGTATCGAGGCAGCGAAATTATCAGCTACAGCGTAGCGGGTGTGCCCATCGGTCTCCTGGAAGATCAGGAATACGACCAGATAGAGATAGCCGCCCAGCCGGGAGACCTCCTTCTGCTATTTTCGGACGGAGTGGAAGATCAATTAGGGAAAGATGCGGGACCTTTGAGCGAAGAAGAAGTCAGTCTGAAAGAAATGGAATCCTACGGGCGTGAACGAGTCGACCGTATCGTGCTTGCAAACGTGCAGTTAAAACCGCAGCAAATCGTGGACCAGATCTTTGACGATATAGACGTCTTCCGCGGTGCAACTCCGCTGACCGACGATCAGACGGTGATAGCTCTGCGCGTTCTCTGAACCAGTTATGGACCGGCACGGATCGAGCGAGTTTCGCTACAGGGATGGCACGCTCTTTTGTGAAGAAACGGATCTCGGGAGGGCCGCCGCTTCGCACGGCACTCCCGCATATCTGTATTCGAAGCGGACTATCCTGCGAAACTTCGAAATATACAATGATGCCCTCAAGGGAATCCCGCATCGCATCTGCTATTCAGTCAAGGCAAATTCAAATATTGCTATCTTGAATCTGCTCGGCGCGGCAGGGGCGGGCTTTGACATCGTTTCGGGTGGTGAGCTTTACCGTGTTCTCTCATCCCGCATCGACCCGGCTTCGGTCGTTTTCTCGGGAGTGGGGAAGACTCCGGCCGAGATCCGCTTCGCGCTCGAAAAGCAGATCCATAGCTTTAACTGCGAATCGGATGCCGAACTAGGGCAAATCTCTCGAGCGGCGGTAGCTCTCGGCCGTATCGCGTCAGTATCAGTCCGCGTCAATCCGGACGTGAATGCGGTTACTCATCCGTATATCTCTACGGGCCTCCGCGAGCACAAATTCGGAGTTGATATTCATGTGGTTGAGGACCTGTACCGGCGGGCGGCCGGCTTGCCCGGCATTCTTCCCGAGGGTGTCAGCTGCCACATCGGTTCCCAGTTGCTTTCCGACGAGCCGCTTCTGGAAGCTCTGGACCGGGTCCTCACGCTTGTGTCTCGACTGCGCGAACAAGGTCACCCGATTAAGAATCTTGACCTCGGTGGAGGGCTGGGAGTGCCGTACCGGCCCGATGAACGGCACCCGGATATCCGGTCCTTCATCGAAAAGCTGAAGGTGCGGGTTCGTGGGCTGGATTTGAACATCACGCTTGAACCGGGACGCTCCATTGTCGCCGACGCTGGCGTCCTGATCACCAGGGTCCTGCTCGTTAAGCGCAATGGCGACAAACGATTCGTTGTCGTGGATGCTGCGATGAACGACTTGATTCGGCCGGCTCTCTATCAGGCTCATCATGAAATCGAACCTGTGTGTCTTCCTCTGGGAGCACGTACTTTTATGGCCGACGTGGTAGGTCCCATCTGTGAATCCTCCGATTGTTTCGCGCGCAACCGAACCATACCGGAAGTTAAATCCGGTGATCTTATGGCGATCAGAACGACGGGCGCATATGGGTTCGTTCTTTCTTCGAATTACAACTCTCGCCCACGTGCTTGCGAACTATTGGTGGATGGCCACGATCTTCACACAATACGCAGGCGCGAAACCTATGAAGATCTGATTCGCGGAGAAACCATCCCCTTCGATTCACCCGATCTGCCCGAAGTATGAACAGTGGGTAACGAATTCCTTCTAATCCGGCACGCCACGACCGATTTGGAAGGAAGGCTGTGCGGCCAGCTCGATCCCTCCTTAAACGCAGCCGGAAAGATCCAATTGGCTCGGCTGGTTGACCAGCTCCGCAACACGAGAATCGAGCGGCTGTACGCGAGCGACTTAAAACGTGCAAACGAGACGGCACGTGGATTGGCGGTCAATTGGGACGTTCCAATTATTTCGCGCCAGGACCTGCGCGAAATTTCATTCGGCGAATGGGAAGGGAAGCGATGGTCGGAAGTACGGGAGCAAACAGGCGGCGCTTTTCTGGAGTCGTTGGAATCAGTGAGCCCGCCGGGTGGCGAAAGCTTCACACTATTTCGCAACCGGGTGTTGCGCGCCCTGGATGAGATCGTCAGCGCCTCGGGCGACGCGCCCACCGCGATTGTCGCCCATCTAGGCGTGATTCGGATCGCATTAAGTCAATTCCCGTCGAGCGGAAATGCTGATTCTCCACCTCGAATCGAGTATTGCGGCATCTATCAGTTCGTCCGCAGCGGGCTGAATCTCTCATTTGCAGGCAGACTTAGTGCAACTGCCGCAGATTCAGAAGCGCCGGACCCGGAGAAAACGCAGCCCCAAAAGTAGCGTCGACGGCATGGTAACCACGTGATGGACAACTCGCGACACGAGAAGGCGAGCCTGCCTGATGGCTCTTCGAAGGATTGCGGCCAATGAGAGTCCCGGCTGCGCACGATCGGCGAAACCAGGCATTGCGACCGGAAGGAGCCGCTGAAGAAAAACCCGCGCCCTATCCCGCCTGCTGCTCGCCAGTGCCAAATGCAGCCCCACTTCGAATTTATTGGGTGCCCACTCACGTTGCACGGGAGCCCAGCAGTATTTGTCGAGCCACCACTTTGTCTTAACTGGAAGACCATCGAAGTGCTTTTCCAGCGCTTTGGGCCAGCGGCAATGAAACCATGTGGCGACCATACTGTAGACCACGCTCTCGATCTGTTTCAAAGGTGACGGGTGAATGGTCTCCCATGAGTTCCAGAAGAGCTCATCGTCAGCGCTCGTTTCGAGAAAATTGCCGATTTCCCAGGCACGCTGCAATGGCAGGTCGCCATGCAACAGATGCAGTAGGAGGTGAAGCGCAGCAAACCCGACAAGGTCCTCTTCGCAAAGGACGTTGATTTCGCAGC
The DNA here is from genome assembly GCA_963757345.1 of Terriglobia bacterium. Lineage (GTDB taxonomy): Bacteria > Acidobacteriota > Terriglobia > Bryobacterales > Bryobacteraceae > Bog-105. The sequence goes on from CAVWRP010000026.1 coordinate 161,586, forward strand.
CGTCAAAATTGCGTGGTTTTCTCCGCTGCCAGAAAGCCTCAAGGTCAGGGATTGCTATGTGTTCGGAGGCATCGCTCCACAGGTCGTAATGAAGTTCGACCGCGATTGGCATTTCCGGATCGAAGAGGTCTCCCCGCCACTCCCAGTTACTCGGCTTTGCCATGGGCGCGAGGTGACGCGACTTGGCACTCAGCAGAGGCACGAAGCCTAGCCGGGTGAGCACATCGCGCGCTTCGTAGACCGACGATCCGGGAAGCCAAAGGTCAATGTCGCCCTGAGCTCGAAACAATGTGTTCGGGCTGAGCGCGGGCACATGGCTCATCCCTTTCAACATGACAAATTCCAAATGCGAGTCGTTAAGTGCTTCCGCGATCCGAAACAGCTCCTGTTTTAAACGCTGAAATCGAAGTTCAAAGCGATCTCGTTTCTTCAATACTTCTTCGCAAATCGCGCCGGGTAGCTTTGAAAAGCAAACGGAGCTTAAAAGAAATGTGAGCTGCCGCCTGTCACACCAATTGAAAACCTTTTGCCACTCGTGTTCGGGCAGCGCCACAAGAAACTCCGAGGAAGCATGACGGAAACGCAAGGCCTCCAGCACTGCGAGCGTGACCCGGCCTGCTTGGTCCCTCAACAGAGCTGCCCCGCGAAGTCTTCGAGGAGGTCGATCGCCGGGCTCATTGCCGAATAGCGCATTTCGAACGCGGGAACTCCGAGGAGCCGCCTCAGCGCATTCAGCCGATCTTCAAATGCCGGCATCTGCACTGCCCAAACCGAGAAGCTAAGGCGTTTCCAAACCTCTTCCTCGGAAACCGGATGCAGAACCGGGGGCCCGCCTTCGTGGTCAGCGCGATTGAGAAATACAATCGCATCAAGAGGGCTCTCGTTGGCCGTCTTGACGTGCTCGAGAAGGTGGGTTCGGACTTCGAGCTTTCCGTATGTTCGGAGAGCGTCGAAATCCTGGAGCTCGGGAAACAGTTCGAGGACAGGCTCACGAAACCTGAATTTTTGAGGATGCCCGATGACCATGGGAGTCTCGGCCGCCCTTCGATAGGCGCTCGCATCATCCGAAACAAACGTCCAGCCCCGGCGCGCGCACGCATACGACAAAGAGGTCTTGCCGGCGCCGGAATCGCCCGCGAGCAAAATGCCTTTATCGCCATACGTAACGCATGCGGCATGGAGCGTTATGAGATGTCGCACCTCCAATAGCGGGTACACCATGACATCCAGCAGGCACTGACGGAAATAGTCCTGGTTCTCAGCCGTGGAGGTGGTAGCCCAGCCAAAAGCGAACCCTGCCGCAAGATCGAGCGATGCAAAATTCTCTCGATCCAGTACGACGCTCATGAGATGACCTTGAGAGCGAAACGTTGGGGGGTCCGTGCAGCCAGGACTGCTGCTTCCTGCGAGTATCAACCGGACATCGAGCGGCTGATGATTATAGCGGCAGCCGTAAGTACTCCAGCTCTTACGGGCTGCCTCCAGGACTATCGAAGAGTTCGACCGCAGGCGCACGGGGAAGCCGTATGGGTAAAAGATTTCGTCCTCTTCGAGCGCGACGAGCGTGTGCAGGGGATCGCTCACCGTTGGTTCGAGCGCGATGGTCTGAGGCATTCGCTACATCTCACGCTACGATTCCGATCTCCGCAAGTGGTTTAGGATTTGCAAAATTTTCATGAACGCGTCCTTCCGCCGCCTGACTCATCCGATGGAACGCAGAGTGAAGAACAGGCGAAATGACACCGCTCATCCATCAAAATAGGGCCTTCATCCTCAGGGAAACGGCAAACCAGACGACATCGTTCATACTAAGCGCGTGACCCCAGCGATCTCTGTCGAAGGCCTCCACAAATCCTACGGCACCGTACAAGCGGTTCGGGGTATAGACCTTGAAGTTCAGACCGGCGAAGTCTTCGGGTTGCTGGGACCGAACGGCGCCGGAAAGACGACGACTGTGGAAATTCTGGAGAGTCTGCGCCCGAGGACGAGCGGCGTTGTGTCGGTGCTCGGCTTTGATCCAGCCACGGCCGGCAAAGAAATCAAGAACCGGATCGGCGTTTGCCTCCAGGCGACTAACCTGCCGGACAAGATGAAGACAATGGAGGCGCTTGAACTTTTCGCGGCTTTCTATGACCGGGAAACGGACCGGAACGCCCTTCTGAAGAGGTTGCAACTTTGGGAGAAACGCGACGCCTTCTACAGAACCCTATCTGGCGGCCAAAAGCAGCGCGTTGCTTTAGCCCTCGCGCTTCTGAATGAACCCGAACTTCTGTTTTTGGATGAGCCGACGACTGGCCTGGATCCGCAGGTACGCCATGAGATCCACAACGTTATACAGGAGCTCAAGGAGAGCGGCAAGACGATTCTGCTGACCACGCATTACATCGAGGAGGCGGAACGGCTCTGTGATCGGGTGGCGATCATCGACGAGGGCAAGATCATCGAGCACGGAACGCCCCGAGAAATCCAGCAGCGGGTTCTCGGCGAATCACAGGTTGAAATTACCGCGACTGGGCGCATCCCGATCGAAGACATCCCACAAGGACTGCGGAATGAGAAATGGGCGACACGCGACGACGGCCGGACACTTTCCGTGAGGACAGATCAACCGGCGGCAGCCATAGTCGAGCTTGTCAAATGGATTGACGGGCTCGGCTTAAAACTTGCGGATATTCACCTGAGGCGACCGACCCTTGAGGATGTCTTTATCGAACTTACCGGAAAGAAGCTGCGCGAATGAAGCCTTACCTGGCGCAAATTAAGAGCAACCTGCGATTGATGTTCCGGGACCGTTCGGTCCTGGTAATGGGGTTTGTATTCCCGCTCGTGTTCTTTTTTGTGTTTGCCCAGTCGTTTCACGGCAAGGAAAGCGCGGGGGCGATGAGCCAGGTAATCACGATGGTTGTGATTATCGGTATTCTTGGAACCGGTTTCTTTGGCGCCGGCATGCGAGCAGTTCAGGATCGAGAGACAAATGTGCTGAAGCGCTTCAAAGTGGCTCCTGTGGGTCCAGTGCCGATTCTGATAGCTTCGCTGGTATCGGGAGTGGTGGCCTTCCTGCCATCCTTATTCCTCTTTTTCTTTTTTGCGCGGACGCGGTACGGGATGCCTCTGCCGCACAACCTGCTCTCGGTCGTCATTTTCGTCTGCATAGCACTTATTGCTTTTCGGGCGATGGGGATGATTATTGCTGCTGTCGTGAACTCCGCAGCGGAGGGCCAGTTGGTAACCCAGCTACTCTACTTGCCGATGTTGTTTCTTAGCGGCGCGACTTTCCCGATCAACATGATGCCGCTGTGGCTGCAAAAGACATCCCAGTTTTTACCAGCGACCTATCTCTATCAGGGCATGCAGTCGTTGCTCGTCGGTGGCGAAAGCTTGTGGGCAAACGTGGTTCCTGTGGCAGCGTTGCTGCTCACAATGGCCGTGTCGCTGATGGTAGGTGCAAAGGTCTTCCGTTGGGAGAAGGAAGAAAAAATCGCTGGCAGCGCCAAGCTTTGGATCCTGGCGGTGCTGGCGCCTTTCGTCCTGATGGGCGTCTACCAGTTCCGGACCAGCGAGAACATACAAAAAACGAAAATTCTGACCCGCGACATGTATCGTCGCAATTCCACGCTGTTTCAAAATACACGCATCTTTGTCGGCAACGGCACGGTAATAGAGCGGGGAGCTGTGCTCGTCCGCAATGGCAAGATTGCCGAGGTCTTTGGTGCTCCGCCTTCGGATCCTCAAGCGCTGCACGCCGAAGTAATCGAGGTCTCGGGCAAGACCCTGATTCCTGGCCTGATCGATATGCACGTGCATATTGGCGCCCCGGGCGGCGTGTATGAGAAGGCGTCGAAGTACGCCGATCCTAAAGCAGGTGAACGGCGGCTCGCCGCATATCTGTATAGCGGTGTCACGGCTGTCCGTAGCGCCGGCGACTGGCTGCATGATTCGCTCGAGCTGCGCAAGCAGGTCAATTCCGGCAATTATCTGGGCGCGGAATTGTTTGTTTCCGGGCCGCTCTTCACGGCGCCCGGCGGCCACCCGGAAGAATTCATTCAGAAGTTTCCCGCCTCGATGAGGGCGCGAGCACGCGGCGAGTTTCTGCGCGAACCCAAATCGCCTCAAGATGCGCGGCATCTGGTAGACGAGCTCAAAGCAGACCGGGTGGACGGGATCAAAGCGGTGTTAGAAGCGGGCAATGCCAGTTGGGGATTGGTCAACCGCCTTGACACGAGCATCTATGGCGCTGTCATCTCGCAGGCAACGAACGACAATTTGCCATCCGCCACACATACCGGCAGCGCAGTAGACGTGCGTGACGCGATCAACGCCGGGACAAGCAGTATTGAGCACGGCTCCATGGTTGATCTCATCCCTGAAGCGCTCTTCACGCAGATGAAGGGAAAGGGAATTGCCTACGATCCGACGCTCAGCGTCTATGAGGCTGCGGCCGCCGAAAGAACCGGGAATGAACAGCTGCTGGACCGATCCCTTCTGCAGCAGGTGGGGCCTGCGGAACTCCTCGAGTCAACGCGCAACATGCTCAAGCGCGGCAAGCATGGAGATCTTCAGACACTGACGCCGGTGCTGGATCGCCTGAACGCAAATCTATTAGCCGCCTACAAAGCAGGAGTCATGCTGATTGCAGGCACCGATGCCGGCAATTTGCTGGTCATTCATGGGCCTACCGTACAGCGCGAATTGCAACTATGGGTTAAAGCGGGGATTCCTGCGGCAGTAGCGCTACAGGCAGCTACCTTTAACGCAGCGAAGGTGCTTCGTGCAGATAATCGCATCGGTCTGATCCAAAAAGATCATGACGCTACGCTCATCCTGCTCGACGGCGATCCCATGCAGGATATCTCGGTAACTGAGCACATCAACTCGGTCTATTTTCGTGGGGAGCGGATAGATCGAAGTGATTTGTTCAAGCAGGATTCAGAATAAGCAGTAATTCAGTTGCCTGCAGGGCCGTCGCGATACCGTATCAGGAGGAGCGTGGAATGAGAAAGGCGACGGTATCGGTTTTAGGGGCCGGCTTACTGCTGGGCGCGCTGCCTGCGTTCCCCCAGGTCAAAATGACGAAGGAACAGATGATGTTCTACTCGTCAGACTGGAAAGGCGATCGCTTTCCCGACGGACGGCCTAAGGTAGCGGACGATCTGCTCAAGCGGGCGGTTGATGTGTCGATCGAAGATGTTTGGGATTACTTGCGCGAGCAGGGCTACCGGAATCAGTTTGAAGCCGGTTGGCAGGCACTGCACTCCGAAAAGCCTTTTGCGGGGCGCGCCCTGACGGCCCAATATATGCCTCTACGGCCTGACATGGCAAAGGCGATTATTGCGGAAGGTAAAGCGGAAGGTCGGGTCAGCGGAAACAACAGCTGGCCAATTAACGAGCTCCAAGTCGGAGATGTGTATGTGGCTGACGGTTTCGGAAAGATCATCGAAGGTACACTGATCGGCTCGAATTTAGGTAACGGAATCGCTGCCCACACGCACACCGGATTTGTCTTCGACGCCGGGATCAGAGATCAGGAAGAGAACCGTGAGATCCCGAACTTCAACGGACTGTATCGCGGGTATGACCCTTCAGCGTGGGCCCAGATGGAATTGACGGCAATCAATGCTCCTATCCGTATCGGCAGGGCAGTCGTACTGCCGGGCGATCTGGTACTGGCTAAGACCGATGGGGTGCTGTTCATTCCGGCCGTCCTCGCAGAGGCGGCGATCAGTTCAGCAGAATTCACCAATCTCAAAGACGCTTTTAATTTCGAGTTGAATCAGCAGGGCAAGAATGGCGCAGAATTTGAAGGCGGCTGGACAGAGAAGAAGTATGCCGCATTCGCAAAGTGGGTTGACGCTCATCCTGACAAATTGAAAATGCCTCGAACGGAATTTGACACATTGCTGGCCGATGCGACGCAACCGGGAAAGCCACACCACGCTCCGGTTCCCCAGGAACCTTAATACATGGTTTCCGTTCCAGCGGAGTGAAGTCAATGCACGAAACTCAGCCAAAGTTGACACCGGCACAACAATCGGCCAAGGAAGATTTGCTGATGGGCATGGCCGCGGGACCGGTTGTCGCGCTCGGCTGTGAGTCTGCCAGAGGCAAGACAACGATCCTCAAAGAAATCCACAACCAAAAGGGCGGTGGCTTTGTCCGAGCAGCCGACATTCTTTTGGAAGCAGCTCATCATCACCCGCTGGCCCTCGAAGACGCCTTCTATCACGTGGTGCTCAATGCCATGCGGAGTAATTCGATCACGATTGTTGACGATTTCCAACTGCTGCAGGACCTGGTGTGCTGTCACCACTTCTATCCTCGCGGCCGATGGCTTGATTCTCCTTCGTTAGCTCTCTGTAACAACGCGGCAGAGCGCGGGACGACCCTGCTCCTGTCTTACGGAACGGGCTTACCGCACACCATTACCGAGCGGGCGTTTAAAACAACAATTTCTAAATTCGGCGTAGACGACTACCAGGTCCTGGGACATAACTTGCTGCCGGATGACGCCTCGTCGATCGATTTCGGCAAGGTGTACCGGTTCGCGCCCAAGCTCACCGCTCATCAGTTTCGCGCAGCCTGCGATTGGCTGCGGCCATCCGGCAAAATCACTACCGAGAGCTTTATCGAATACCTGCGCTCGCAGCGGCTTGCCAGCAACGTAGATCTCACAGAGGTTCAGCAAGTCAACCTGAAGGACTTGATCGGCGTCGAGGATGTAATTCGGGAACTCGAGATCCATGTCGCGCTGCCGCTCGAAAACGATCGGCTGGCAAGCGAATTCGCGTTACGACCCAAACGGGGAGTACTGCTCTACGGCCCGCCGGGAACCGGAAAAACCACTGTTGGGCGTGCGCTCGCACATCGGCTCAGGAGCAAATTCTTTCTGATCGATGGAACGTTCATTGCGGGAACCGGCGATTTCTACGGCCGGGTGCAGCAGGTTTTTGAAGCCGCCAAGGAAAACGCGCCCGCTGTCATCTTCATTGATGATGCCGACGCGATTTTTCAGGGTGGTGAAGAACAAGGTCTGTATCGATACCTCCTGACGATGCTGGATGGTCTGGAAAGTGAAAGCGCTAAACGCGTGAGCGTGATGATGACCGCGATGGATGTCGGATATCTGCCGCTTGCGCTTGTGCGATCGGGAAGAGTGGAACTGTGGCTTGAAATGAAACTGCCCAGCCCGGAAGCGCGTCAATTGATTCTCGCGAAAGAGCTGGCGAAAGCGAACGCCATTTTTCCAGAACCTGAATTGGCTGCGGTGGTTGAGGCGACCGAAAGATTCAGCGGGGCGGATCTGAAACGCGTGGTCGAAGACGCACGCGGCTTGTACGCATACGACCGCGCAAGCGGCACAGCGGCCGGCACCTCCGAAGCCTACCTGTTCAAGGCCGTGCAAAGCGTCGCCCTGAACAAGCAACGTTACGCCGCTGCGGAAGCGGGCGCGCGCCGCTCGTCAAACCTGCCGGCTTCGTTCGCAACGCTGCCTGCTTTTCTTGCATCGGCGCACGGTGCGGGCGGTGGTCAGAATTAGAGCAAAAGCCCACCTGCGGGTCACACGTTGCCGCGCTGCATTTCGTTTGCCAGGTAATCTGTGGCGCGCCAGGCAATGGCGAGTATTGTAAGTGTCGGATTCTTCTCGGAGGCGGTTGTGAAGGCGGCGCCGTCGACAACAAATACGTTCTTCACCTCGTGCATCTGGCAGAAGCCGTTTAAAGCAGACCGTTTCGGGTCTGCGCCCATGCGGCAAGTACCGTGTTCGTGGATCGCGCTGCCGTTCGGCTCGAGAAGACCCTGTTGGTAGGGAACAATTTCAGCTTTCGCGGCGTGCAAAATTTCGAGCATGGTGTCATACATGTCCTTCGACATCCGGCGCTCGTTCTCACCGGTCGTGTATGCGATGCGCGCAACCGGTACGCCATATTTGTCGAGCGGAGAGCCCTGGGTGGTGATGCGGTTCTCACGTTTGGGGATGGTTTCGCCAAAGGGATGCAGAGCGAGCAGCGCCGGATACCGTTCCTTCACAGCTTTCTTGAAATCCAGCCCAAACCCGGGGACACTCTTCGCATAAGAGAGGTCGGTCTGCGCCCCGGTATACCAGAACTGGCATCCGAACCCGCGCAGGTAGTCGCGCTTACGTCCGTCCCGATGGTTGAATCGCGGCATGTACATGTGAGCTCCGCCGATTCCGTCGTCGTTATAGACTTTGCCGCCGATCAGTTCGGGTGCGAAGCCGCGAATCGTGAAGCGAATCTGCTCGGAAAGGTACCGTCCGACGACGTCCGAGGAATTGCCAATGCCATTCGGAAACCGCGCGCAAGTGGAGTTGAGAAGAATGCGGGTGGAATCGACGCATGACGCCGCGACAATAACGCGTTTGGCCAGGATCCGCCGCTCCTCTTTCGTGTTTCGATCGAAATACTGGACGCCGCTCGCCAGACCTCGGTCGTCGACCAGGACACGCGCAGCCACCGCGTTATCGACGATATTCAGACGCCCGGTTTTGAGCGCAGGTTCTATCAGATAGTCGGAAGAATTGAAGAAAGCTCCCACGTCGCAGCCGGAACCACATGCTCCGCAATAGTGGCATTTGGTATGCCCGTTATGATCCTGTGTTAAAACGGCGCGCCGGATGGGAACCACGCCGATGCCTATGCTGGCGGCTGCCTTCTTGATCACATGCTCGCCGCAGCGCAGCGGCGGAGGCGGAAGGAAGTAGCGGCTTCCGGGCAAGGAATCCTGATCGTCATCACCGCCGCAAACACCAATGAGCTGATCGACCCGGTCGTAGTAAGGAGCGATATCGCTATAACGGATGGGCCACGGGATCTCCCAACCGTCTTTTTCGGGCCCCGCAAAATCGAGATCGGAGTAGCGCAGGCTGACCCGTCCCCAAATGTTGGTTTTGCCGCCGCGTCCCCAGACGCGCGTGAGCGAGAAATTCTGTCCAAGCGGCGTGATGTAGGGTTGTTCAACAGGATCAAGAACAATTTGTGGCGGTTTTTGACCCGCATCCAGACGCTGCTGCCATTCCCACGGTTTCACATGCGTCCAAAACTCGCTACGGCTGAACTTACGCCCGGCGTCTAGCATGGTAACGTTGACGCCCTGTCGCGTCAGGTTCCAGGCCGCCATTCCGCCGGCTGCGCCGCTGCCGATGATCACGACGTCGTGGATTTGCGAACTGTTTTGAGTCTGCATGAGTCAGGCTTGATGCTCCGGATGATCGCAACCGGGAAAACTTGCGAGATACGTGTTGCCATGCCAGCCGAGTTCGGTCTTCAGACCAGCTTCGGTTCGGTAATATGCGTCAACCGTCATATTCTTGACGAGAATGAAAAACTTGCCCATGTGCGAATCGTTTTCGAGGCTTACCGGAGTGAGCAAGGCAATCTGTTGCTCTTCCGTAAGATCGACGAAAGCCTTACCGTAGCTCTCAACACTCAGAGCGTTGATGTCCGCGATACCAGCCCTGTAGGACAGCACCAGGTCCGGATCGGAAACGATGGCCTTGTCAATCAGCAGAGCCACGCCTGAGTCCTTCGCGCCCGGGGTCTCAGAGCGCGGGATGATTCGTTCGCTCAAAGCCTCGATGGTGTGGAACTCCGCGGGTTGAAAGAAAGTTGGCTGTGAAGGAGAAGGAACCTTTACGGCAGGACCCGTGTGCAGATGACCGGGCTGGTCTGAAGCTTCCTTGTTCTCCTGTGTGCGGGCAAGCGCGGGAAGGGAAGCAGAAACGGCCAGAATACGAAGAGCGTCTCGGCGAGTACTCATAACGTCCTTTAAGTCAATATACTCTCGACTGTCACTTCTCGGTTAAGATCTTAGGGACGTCGCGGGCCATGGGTCGATTCCTGCTCATCCTCGAAATCGCAATCGTCACTTGCGTCTCCGCCGGACCGCAGACGCGGTTCACAGGGATGCTCGAATACGTCTCGCCCATGGCGATAGTGATCCGTTTGCCAGATCGTCGCGAGCTGCAATTGAAAATTGCTGACCGGAATGGCTGGAAGAAGAGGCCTGAGATCGGCGATTTCGTCGGGCTGCGGATCAGGCCGATTCAACCCGTTTTCGACGATGCAATCCATGCGTTGCTCTATGCCGAGGCCCGCAAGATACGTTTTGTTCGGAAGCCCTCGGCCGCCGAATTGGAAGTCGCAAACGCCTCACCCGCGCGGCTCTTTTCAGGCAATCTTCTCAGCGTGCGAAGCTCTCTCGAAACCAATCCGCGTTCAGAGGCGGCAGATACCGGCTCTGATTCTCTGGCCGATTTGCGCGACCGCGTGAAGCTGTATCTGGCATCGATGCCGAACTTTGTCGCGGATGAAGTCACAACCCGCCTTGCCTGGAAGGGAACACCTCCAGCCTGGCAGCAACTTGATCAGATCCGTAGCGAGATCAGGTTTACCAGGCGGCATGAAAGTCGAACCAATATATTCAGGAACGATGAGCCATGGAACGCGCCATACGAGGCCCTGCCCGGCATGAAATGGGGCGCGGCCTATATGTCGCGTGTGCGGGCAGTGTTCTTGAGCCACGTCCCCATCGCGTTTGCCGCGCAGGGCACTGAGGTGCTGAACGGGCGTGCGGTACGCATTTACTCCTTTTCTGCTCCGCCCGATTCGATCACGCGCTGGTACGTTGGCTCGGAGCTGCTCTGGCCCAGCACTCAGGGACGGGTCTGGATCGCGGTTGCAAATTCCTGCGTGTTGCAGCTTGAGCTCAAATCCAGTGGCCTCTCTTCAGAGTTTCCGTTGTCTTTTGTATACGAAAAAATAGTCTTCGATTACGTCAATGTGGGCGCCGCCCAGGAGGCTCTACCCGCCCGGTCTGAAATTACCTGGCGCCGTCAAGATGGCACTGAGTTCACCAACAGGAACGTCTACCGTAACTATCGTCACTTCGAAACGGCCTCTCAACTTCTCGAACCCGATCTCCCTTAGATGAGAATTCAGGGTCAATTGGACGTTGACCCTGAGCGTGATTACTGAGGCTTCTGGTTCTTGTTGTGGTCGTCGTGAGGCGCCGGTGATTGGCGCGGTTGTGGTGGCGGCTGCGGGGGCGCTTGTGAATGAGGCGGGGGGTTTGGCCGCTCGGGCGGCTGAGTCGGATAACTTCGACGTTCCTGGCTTGGTTGGCTTTCGGTGCGCGCAGGCTGTCTATTTGGTTGCGCAGGCTGGGTAACAGGAGCGACAGGTTGCCTTACCGGCTGGCTCTCGGTCCGAGTTCGTTCTTGCGGCACGGTTTCATGAGGGACCGGTGCGTGGGCCGGACTTGTTTCAGGGCGCGGTTCAGGTTGCGCTTGTTGTCTTCCTGGGACCGCCTGCTGCTGGGGTGCCGGCTGCTGCATGTTCGGAGGAGCGCTGTGACTCACGGGTGGCTGGTGTCTCTCCGACGGTGAAGGCTGAGCGGGCTGCCGGTACGGCTGCGCCGGTGGCGTATTCACGGGACGGTTCGGCTGCGTCACCTGAGTGTTCGGCTGCGGTGGCGTGTAAGCTGGGCGGTCCGCCTGAGTCGGTTGACGGTTCGGTTCAGCAGGCGATGTAATTGGCGTCCGGTTCGACGGGACAGGTTGCTGTGGGCGCGAAGTGTAACGACCATTGTCTGCAGGGACAGCGCCGCCCTGTCGAACATTGGGAGGAACGCCGTGAACGGGTTGGCTGACTGGTTGCGGCTCAGGTCTTTGGGGATCGACCGGGGCAGGCTGGTTTGTCCGGCTGCCCGGAGCGGGAACGGGTTGCGGCTGGTTCGTGCGAACGGCTGGCGCGGTTTCGGAAACAGGTGTGCGAGACCGCTCGAATTCCGCGGATGTTCCCACACGCTGACCGGGCCTTACAACAACCGGCGCAACGGCCGCTACCTGCCTCACGTTGGGGACCGTAGGTCGCGCGGCCTGCCGCGCAACTTGCTGGTTCGCGGGTTGGCCCGGTTGCTGCTGCGGATGTTCCTGGATCGCCGCTGCTGGGGCTGGTGGCTTGCTGCGAGCTATGACTTGGCGCTGTACTACTTGGGGCGCGGGTCGCGTAACAGGGCGTCCGGCTGCCGGTACGTATGCTTGCCGGGTGGGCGCCACATTCGGCGCGATCACAGAAGCCGACTGCATTCTTGCGAAATCGGCCGAACGAACCGGGGCCGCACCTTGACGAACCGGGCGTCCGCTTGCGAATGCTGACTGAGGCATTGCCATAACCGCATTCGGCGCTCTCGCGTTTACCAACGTCTGGTTGTAAACCCTCTTGTTTACATAAACGGTGTTGTAGACATTCGTGATGTTGACTGTCTTCACGATCCGCGTGTTGTAGACGTTCACGTTATTGAAGTAGCGAGGGCTGCAGCGGTAGGAAGGCGTGTACACCTCGCCCCAACCTAGCGGAACCCACCCGAGGCTGGGCGCCGCGCCGGCTGAAATACCCACTCCCCAATGAGCGCCTCCAAACCATGCCACTAAGGCCGGAGCATAATACGGGCGAACCACGGGACCAAATCCTCGTGTTACAGGCCCGGGGCACCATCCCCAACGGTTGTTGATGTATGACCAGCGCCCATAGTGAAACGGTGCGAAACCCCATGGCATGCTGTCTACCCATGTCCAACCCCAGGGATCAATCCATGCCCAATGACCGTTTTGGTAAGGAGCCCACCCGGAATCGACGCTGCGCGGATACCAGACGGCTCCGTACTGGTCGTTTTGTTGCCAACTGCCGTAGTCGTCCAGATCTTCGTAGCCGATTACCGTAGGAGGCAGATATTGCGCCGAAACAAGCCGCGCTTCATGCGCATCGCGTTGCTCGCTCCACTGGTCGAACTCGTCAGGTTGAGGAGCCATCCCGATGTCATAGGCAAGCTGGTCGGTCCCGGTTAGAGTCGCACTGTTATTCGCATTTAAAGTAAATGCCTCGCCGCCGCCTGTTACCTGAGCTTGGCCTTCCCTTACAACCAGGAAAGTCATGCTGCCGTTACCATCAACGCGGAAACGATAGGTGCCATCGCGCAGCAGATTGACAGCCGCATTCGGTGTATCCACCTCGAACACTTGGTCACCGCTGAAGTTATGCACACGAATATACATATCTCCCTCGGTAAGCTTGAGCTGGACTGTACGGTCATCGAGATTCAGAAAACCAAAACTCGTTTGGGAACCCATCCGCAGGACTGCAACGTCAAGATGAAGCTCGGCCGTGCCGCCCTGATCCGCGTAGAGATAGTCTCCGATAGTAAACGGACGATTGATTTCCGCGGCCGCCCACTCGTCCACTCCGGCAGGCTCCATAGAGACATTTCCGTTTACGTAGTTCAAACGCGCCACGCGCGACGATGGATCCTGTTGGGCGGACAAGTTGCCGCCAAGAAACAACAGAATAAAGGGCAGAAAGAAAACGTGCCATTCTTTGGTCTTTTGTGCTTGCACCATAAATCCGGTGCCTCCCCTACTCGATAGATGTGAGGTCCTCATGGTGAGTTACCATGTGCTGATCACCCGAAGCCTATTGTGAATCCGATTTAATTAGCCGCGCGCTGGCAAAGCGCTGGCGGAGGAGTTAGCTACTCAATCGGTGAGGAAAGCGGTAGTTTTGATACCCGAAACCTCAAACGACCTCCGGCACCGCGAATCTTTGCACGGAACCTTGTCGTCCAGCAAGACCATGTAGCTCGCCGCCTTGGCAAACTTCGCACGATCCCGCTCATCGGCATTCCTTGGCAGGCGGTCTATCTTCCGGCGCACCAGCCAGCGCAACTCATATGTATTGGGAGCCCTGCAAAAGGAACAAGTGAGCATTGCGGCCTTTGTAACCTGGGACTCGCGATAGAAAGCGCGTTCATCCACGAGTTTGTTTTCCCCGTCCACTCATTTAATGAGCATCCCCTTGAATGAAGGAATCCTCGACATGAGAATGATTATTTCTTATTGAAGTGAAAATTAGCAACTGCGACCTCATCGCTGCCTGGGAGATAGAAGCCAACCCGATCCTGCGTGAAGTCACGGCCGCCTGAAAGAGCCGTACCTACTTCGGCCCAGGCACTTTCGGGCGTTCGGACCCGAGCGCTAATCGCATCCGGTTTAACCGAAAGATCCACTTGTATCCACTGATCCGAACTGGCGTTGAACGAAATGCGATTTATTTCCGACGACTTGCCATTCTTCACCTGTCGAATCGAGGCGTGCTTCCCGTCAAGCATAAACATCACGTAGTTGTCGGTATTTTCGTATCCTGCGTACCACTGCAGTTTGTCGTGTTTGAGAAAACCGCCGATCTTGCTGTGAGCCTGAAAGACGTAGTTCCCAGTCGCTTTGGGCGTGTGATAGTGCACGAAACCCCCTCCCCGCCGCACGTGTTCGCCCGGCATTTCGATCGGTTGGGTCGAAGACCGCGCTGCATCCTCTGCGGGAGCGGGCTGGGTGGGAGCCGAAGGCGGCGGAGCCGGCTTCGCTTCCGAGACCGCTTTTTCCAAAGCAGCATCCGGCCCGGATAAAAGGACGGTCTTTCCGTCCCGAAAAGCGCGGTCGAATTTCTTTGAGACAGAACCTTCCAGCCGCAGTTCGATACTGTGGTCTCCGCTCTTGAGGTTACCCGCCGTGGCAATGCCATCGGCGCCTACGGTTGCAACCGGAACTTTGTCGACAATGACTGCGGTTCCAGGGGGCGCGTCGCGCACTTCGAGTGCGGCCAATTTCTCGAGCGGTTTTAAATCAAACGAGAGTTCCGCTTCCTCTCCCTTCTTTACCGTGACACTCTGCGGCGGTGGATCTACAAAGCCGTCTTTGTGTACTCGGATCACGTATCCGCCGACCTTGAGGGGAATTCGGAGCTGACCGCCGTCAGTTGGCCGGCGAAGCGGTTTGTCATTCACAAAGACGCTCACGCCGTCGAGCTTGGTGACGATGGTTATGGTGCCAAGACTTAGATCCGACTTAATATAGGCGGTGAGTACGGGCGCCGCCGTATATGTCATCACGAAGCGCTGGCGGTCATTAGCCTGGACAAGCTGAAGCTCGTGATCGCTGGTTCCGAGATTGTCGAGCGCCATACCGTCTGGTCCGGCCTGGCCCACTGACTTACCGTCGACTGAGATATCAGGCTGCTGGACGGTAGTGGTCAGATGCCCCTTCCCGCCCTGCGAAGAAACCAGAACGGCAATCACGTTGGAGGCAGTGATTGGTGGTACTACCTGGGGAGCCGCGCCTTGTGATACGTCAAAGCTAAACTCCGCTGTACCACTCCGCCCGGCTACTTTAATCGAGTGCCGGCCCGTCTCGAGATGATCGAGAATCAGCTCACCGTCTTTCAGGTCTTGAGGATCGCCGTCATCGATCGAAACAGTGCTGGGAATCAGATCGGTATATAACCGCAAAGTCGGCGAAATCGCGGGAGAAGGCTCGGGAGATTTCGCATCTTGCACCGGAGTTTTCGCAGGTTCGGCCGGCTTCGATGCCGGTGTAGCGACTGTTGGAGTAAGGTTTATGCGGCGGGCAGTTTGAATCAGATAAAAAAAGACAACAAGAATGACTGCGGTAAGAAAAAGGGCAATATAGGTGGCACGCCGCCAGTTAGCACGAGTTTCATCGGAAGCTTCGGCGCGCTCGTCGATAACCTCCCTTTCCGGCTCGTCGGCGGGCAACTCCTCTTCGGGCGGTTTTATCTCCGTTTTATCGAAGAGCTCCCCTTCAAAACGCAGATTTTCCGGGTGGGTGCGAAGTTCGCGTGCGCGCCGGATGATTTCTTCCTGCGCCTCAGCTGCTACGAGCTGTATATCGAAGTTTCCGGAATGGAGACTCCGGAGTTCCTGAACCCTTTCGAAGCTGGTCCGAAGCTGTTTGAGAGATCTCGAAGACCGCGCTTCTTCCTGGATCTGCTTTAGCTCATCCAATGAGGGTGCCGACTGCCCAAGACGATCCACTGAGTGGGAAGGTTCTCCAGTTGAATTATAGCGAGCATTTAGAGCTAATCCGCTCTGTGAGCGTAGTTTACCTCATAAAAGTGACGGTACTCCCCGCTTTTGACCCGATCGATCCAGGCGCGATTCTCGCGATACCAGCTCACTGTTGCAGCCAGTCCCGTGTCAAAATCGACAAGCGGCGTCCACCCCGTTTCCAGCGAGAGCTTCTCATTGGTTAACGCGTAACGGCGGTCGTGGCCAGGACGATCAACCACCCGTGTGATAAGCGAGTCGGGCTTGCCGGTAGCTCTAAGAATTCGGTGCACCACCTCGAGATTGGGGAGTGAGCAGTTTCCTCCGACATTGTAGATCTCGCCTGGCCGCCCTTTTTCCAGGACGGACCGAATCGCGCGGCAGTGATCTTCCACAAACAACCAGTCGCGAATCTGTTGGCCGTCCCCGTACACCGGAAGCGGCTTGTCCTCGAGGGCATTGCATATCATCAGCGGAATCAGCTTTTCGGGAAACTGATAAGGCCCATAGTTGTTCGAGGCGCGAGTGACCGAAATGTTGAGCTTAAATGTAGTGAAATAAGAGAGCGCCAGCAGGTCCGAACCTGCCTTTGACGCCGAATACGGACTACTGGCACGTAGCGGGTACGACTCGTCGGCATCGTGGGGCGGATCGATGCTTCCATATACTTCGTCCGTTGACACGTGCACAAAGCGCGCGAGCTTACGTCGGCGGGCTGCCTCGAGCAAGGTAAATGTGCCAACGAGGTTCGTTTGAATCACAGGTGCGGGAGAGTGAATGCTCCGGTCAACGTGTGACTCGGCCGCGAAGTGAACCACCGCATCCGGCGACTCGCTGTCGAAAACCGCCTCAACAGCCTCTGCATCCGCGATGTCGCCTTGAACAAAGCTGTAACCGGGATGATCGGCTACCGGCAGCAGATTTTCCACGTTGCCGGCGTACGTCAACTTATCCAGGTTCACGACTTGTTCGGCCCAACCCTCGCTTAAGGCCATTCGAACGAAAGAGGATCCGATGAACCCTGCGCCGCCTGTAACAATGAGCTTCACTTGTGCTGCAGCTCCCAGTCGTAGGCAATCGAGGGGTCATTGTAGGGAATACGGCCCTCGTCTTTGGGATCGTAGTTCCGATTCGTGATATAGACGAGCACGGACGGCTGCTCGCCAATGACCTTATAGCCGTGCGCAACGCCAGGAGGGATCAGCAATTGCCAAGGTCTCAGCGCCCCAACGTAAAGCGTGTTCTTGGCGGCATATGTCTTTGAACTTCGGCGCAAGTCGACCAGCGCCACCTGGAGCAAACCGGCGGCAGGTACCCAGTAATCACACTGAAAACGGTGAAAATGGAAAGCCTTGATGATGCCTGGGTAATTCAAAGCGGCGGAAACCTGCGAAGTGCCGGCCGGGAACTCGGCCACCAGGCCTTGACCAAGCCGCGCCACCTCGAGGAAATAGCCGCGATCGTCCGGCCACACAGGAAAGGGCTTGATTTCCACACCGGCGATCAGGTCAGAACTCGTTGGTGAAAGAATGACGCTCCCTATGCCGGGCTCTGCTGCCGGCACCTCGATCTCGACGCCCGATTCGAGACGCCCCAGAACTGCGGCGCTCATTGGGACACAGCCTCCGATGTCTTCTTGCCATGCGTGTCATGAACGAGGTTGGCCGCGCGAATCAGGGATTCGAAGGTACCGGCGTCAGTCCACCAGCCGTCGAGATGATCGAAGGTCATGGTTCCCTCTCGTATATAGGCGTTGTTAACGTCAGTGATCTCGAGCTCGCCGCGTGCGGAGGGCTTGAGCGTCCGGGTTTTATCGAACACCGTGCCGTCATACATATAGATACCCGTGACCGCATAGTTCGATTTCGGCTTGGCAGGCTTCTCTTCGATCGAGACAATGTGCTTTCCGTTGACTTCGGCTACGCCAAACCGTTCCGCATCCGATACCTGTTTCAGCAGGACTTTAGCTCCACGTTCCTGCTTTTTGAACTCGTCAACTGCATGTCGTATGGATTTCTCAATAATGTTATCGCCGAGGATGACGCAAATCTGGCTGCGTTCCGCGAAATGCTCGGCGAGCGCCAGGGCCTCCGCTATGCCGCCTTCGCCTTCCTGATAGGTGTAGTTAATGTGCTTCAGCCCAAATTCCTTGCCGTTTCCGAGAAGCCGCAAAAAGTCGCCGGCGTTGCGGCCCCCAGTAACGATCAGGAGATCCTGAATCCCCGCCTCGACCAAAGTCTCGATGGGGTAATAGATCATCGGCTTGTCGAAGATCGGAAGCAGGTGCTTATTTGTGATTTTGGTAAGAGGAAGAAGGCGGCTGCCAGTTCCGCCCGCAAGAACAATGCCTTTCATGCGCTCTTAATCCTAGCAAGTGGCCGTTCCTGCCAAAACAAACGGCCCAGCTGTGTGTGACGAGTCAATCCAGATTCAGTTTTGACAGTGGATCGGGTTCGGCAGCGCGGCTGGCGCGGCCCTTCAGGCGACGGCCAAGCTGCCGCAGGATTAACAGTAAGATCGCCCCCACCAAAGCGGCTTTCGTGAAATAGGAAGAGGGGGCGGAACTGCTAAGACCCAAAATCAGCAACACGACAATAACCAACGCTCCAGCTGCGCTCCACAAGGTCATAGAGGTGCGCAACGCCGGGCCGCGTTGGCTGGCTGCCCGTTGTTCGTACTTGTTCATGGAACCTTCTCGCTCTCAGCGTACTGCAAAATGCCGGATCGGGGTGTTATCCATTTACTCCGGGAATTCAGCGCCCGTTAACAGAATTGTAACCTGATTGTAATGACTATTCGGTTACGCTCATCTTGAGAGGGGACATGCGAAAAGTAGCTTTAATCGAAGACGACGCCGATCTGTACGCACTGGTGAAGTACAACCTGGAAAAAGAGGGATTTGCGGTAGTGGGATTGCAAACTGGGAAGGGCGCCGTAGAACTGTGCAGGCGCGAGCGGCCCGATCTTGTGTTACTCGACATCATGCTGCCGGATTCGGACGGCTTGGATGTCTGCAAAGGGATCCGTCAGCATCCTGAGCTATCGCATATTCCGGTGATCTTTCTGACTGCGCGGGCTTCCGAGACGGATCGCATAGTTGGTCTCGAACTGGGTGCAAACGACTACATAGTGAAGCCGTTCTTCGTACGGGAGTTGATTGCCCGGGTGAAAATCCAATTTCGGGGGCAGGTGACCGCCACACGTGTTCTAAAGGCAGCAAGTCTCGAACTCGACCGTAGCAGTTGTGAGGTCCGCTTAAGCGGCGCTTTGCTCACGCTTACCGCGACGGAATTCCGGCTGCTCGAATTTCTCATGAGCCGCCCTGCCGTCGTATTCAGCAGAGAGCAATTACTCGATGCTGTTTGGGGCCATGATCGGGCGGTAACAGATCGAACAGTAGACGTTTACATATTGCGCTTGCGCCAAAAAATCGAAGCGGACCCGGCGAACCCGATGCTCATCCGGTCGGTTCGCGGATTCGGCTACAGCTTCAACAACAATGTGCAATCGATCGAAGAGACAGAGCAGATGCGGACGGCCACAGCATAAGACTCACTGCTTGGTTAGAGCCACCCTCGTTTAACAAGCCCGGAGGGTCGCCATCGCTTCTCTTTGATGCCAACGACACTCCTCCGGAGAACACTTAAAGATCATTAGCAGACAGGGCGCAAACGTGTGAAACTTGTGGGAAGTTCAGCCAGCCAGGTGCAACTGCATTGGACATAACATTGAAACCGCCACGACTCGTTTTCGTTACTGCCCTCATTGCCACGACCTTAGTCGCGGGCATAAAGCTTTCGTCCGTTCTGCTCGCAGCACACGAATCCCAGCCTGCAGCGAGCGATGAGAGCGCGCTGCTCAAGGACTTCGCGGCGATCCAGCCGATCGATGTCCACACCCACATCTATAAGGATGATCCCGACCTCGATGCGCTGATCATGCGCCTGAACCTGCGTTCCGTCAACATCTGCGTGATCGATGATCGGGATCCCGACTTCAAGGGGCTGGAGCCGCAACGGACAGAAGTTCTCAAGGTACGTCAGAGTACCCACGGTCGTATTGCCTTCTGCACCACCTTCAGCCCATATGGGTTCGAACAGCCAGGATTCAGTGGCCGAGCGATTCGCGATCTCAACGGGGACTTCGCCCAAGGCGCCGTCGCGGTGAAGATCTATAAGGTCATGGGCATGGAGATGAAAAACAGTGAGGGGAAATGGGTGATGGCGGACGATCCCGCATTTGAGCCCATCTATCGCGACATCGCATCGCACAATCGCACGCTGATAGCGCACCTGGCCGAACCGGACTCCTGCTGGCAGCCACCCAATGCCGCGAGCCCCGACTACTCTTATTACAAGGAGCACCCGGGCGAATACGCCTACGCACATCCCGAATGGCCTTCAAAGGGGGCGATCCTTGCGGCGCGCGATCACCTGGTTACCACCAATCCCAAGCTGCGCGTAGTGGGCGCACACCTCGGGAGCATGGAGAGCAACGTCGATGAGATCGCCCGCCGCCTGGACATGTATCCAAATTTCGCCGTCGATATGGCGGCGCGCATTCCGTACTTCATGCTCCAGCCGCGTGACAAAGTGCGGGACTTCCTGCTGAAATACCAGGACCGCGTGCTTTACGCGACGGACCTGGTCGTGTTTCCTCGCTCTAAGACCGCAGACACGCTCACGGAGTTCCGCAACACCTATGCGCGCGACTGGAGATTTTTCGCGACAGATCAGAACGTCGAGTACCTGGGCCACGCTTACCAAGGCCTGGCGCTGCCTCAGCCGGTCTTGCGCAAGCTGTTTCACGACAATGCCGAGCGCTGGTTCCCAGGTCTCGACGTGAACGGGGCATCGGCAAAGCATTGATCGGGCTTTCGCTTCGACTTTGAATACGCTGCGTCCGGATCTGTCGTAACTCACTGCTTCCTTATGAGGAGCGAAGCTCCCGGTTCTACTTCCTCGACCAGCTAGCTCCTGCGTTGAAACTCACGAAGACCCCATCACCCGTCGTACCGGCGTAAAGAATATCGGGGTTGGTAGGATCGAGCACAATTGATTCGACGCCCGCGATGCGGAGTCCGTTCTTGATTTGATTCCAGGTTGTTCCGGCATCGGTTGTCTTGAAGACATCGCCGCCGCGAGTGCTGGCATATACGGTTGCCGGGTTCCTGGGATCGATTGCCAGGGAGCGTATGACAAGTGCGGTCAGCCCGTTCTTTATCGCAACCCACGTGGTGCCGCCGTCCGTGCTCTTGAAAATGCCTGTTCCGAGCGCGCCGGCATAAATGATTTGTGAGTCCACGGGATCGATTGCGACCGGCCACACAAAATTTCCCTGCAACCCCACGTTGCTCCAGGTAGCCCCGCCATCCGTGCTTCGAAATAGCCCGTCAAAATCGGTGCCGGCATAGATGGTAGTGGTCCGGGCCGGATCGACGACCAGCGACCAAATGCTGCGTGTCGGCGGCAAACCGGAGTTGGATGGCGCCCAATGCTGACCTCCGTCGGTGCTCTTAAAGACGTCTCCGCCCTGCCAAAGGCCTGCCCACATGGTGCGGGAATTCTTCGGGTCAACGGCCAACGAGCTGATGTTCAGGTTCTCTAAGCCGTTGTTGATTGCCGTCCAGTCGCGTCCGTGATTCGTACTCACAAAAACGCCGCCCCCAAACGTGCCCGCGTAAAGACGGCTTTTATGTTGAGGGTCGGAGATGAGCTGCCAGACAAAACGATTCGGCATGCCTCGGCCCGGTCCCTGCCATCCCTGCGGGGAATCATGATAGACACCCGCGGCGGTCCCGGCATAGAGTCCGTCAGACGCCTCTCCATTTGCCAGCAAAGCCGGTACGATCGCTCCGGTAAGTCCACGGTTTACATCAACCCAGCTTCGCGCTCTATCTCTGCTCTTGAATACGCCGCCGCCCCAGGTGCCGGCGTAAAGTTCATTGCTGTTTCGTGGATTGATCGAGAAGGTCTCGACAAAGTAGTTGGCGAGCCCGACATTAGCGCCTGACCACGAATCTCCTCCGTTACTGCTTTTAAAAATTCCTCCCAGATGGGTGCCCGCATAAACCGTCCGGGGATGGTTAGGGTCGAGAGCGACCGCGACGACGATGTGACTCGTCATGCCATTATTAATGCTCGCCCAGTGTCCACCACCGTCTTTACTGCGGTACATTCCCCCTTCGACGATTGGATCAACTCCGCCGGAGGCGGCATAGATCGTGGAAGGATTCTTCTCATCAATAGCCAGCGAAGCGATGAGCAGGGTGGCAAGTCCATTATTTGCTGCGGACCAGTTTGCGCCTCCGTCGATTGATTTGAAAACGCCCCCTCCGCTCGTGCCGACGTAAACGGTCGCGGAATCGCTCGGGTTGACGCGCACAGAAAGGACTCCCAAGGTCGTGATGCCCTTGTTGACGGCCTGCCAGTTGGCGGCTGAATTAACGCTCTTGAACAGCCCACCGCCACTGGTGCCGGCGTAAATTGTGTTTGGGGCGCTGGGGTCAACGAGCACTGTCAAGATGACGAGATTGGTCAGACCCTGATTCATCGCGGACCAGCTTGCACCGCCGTCGATGCTCTTAAATACGCCTGCGCCAAAAGTCCCCGCATACACAATCGCAGGGTCGTTCGGATCAATTGCAATCGCCGGCACGCGAACACCGTCGAGTCCCGCGAGGAACCACTGCCGTCCTCCGGTGGTAGTCTTAAAAACTCCGACGCGTGAAACGGAATACGCGGTATCCGGGTTTACGGGATCGATGGCAATCGAATTTGCATCGACTCCTAATAATTGGCCCCCACAGTTGTTCTGTCTGCAATCGGCGACGACTGCCGCAGTTGAAAGGATGAAAAAAAGGCATAACGCGACAGCGCGTCTGCCATCCGACGGTACAAAGTTCATGGAACGCTCCTATCGCCTCTTTAGGCGAGAACCGGCGCCAAAACCTGCAACGTTAATCCATCAAAGCGTCAAATAAAAAAGGCGCGCATGATCCGAGTGATAGAATTCGTCTCTAATGGCCGAGCCCCCAGCGCCCGATGTGACCGGGTTGCTGCGTGCCTGGTCTTCAGGTGACCGGAATGCGCTCGATCGCCTTCTGCCAATCTTGTACGACGATTTGCTGCAAATTGCGAAGGGGCGCATGGTTCACGAGCGCTACAACCATACTCTTCAGCCAACTGCCCTGGTGAACGAGGCTTATCTGCGCCTGGTGGATGTGCAGCAAATGAAGTGGCGAGACCGCGCGCACTTTTTCGCAGTTTCATCCGAAATGATGCGCCGCATTCTGGTGGATCACGCGCGTTCCCGCAGTTTCCTGAAGCGGGGAGGCAATTTATTGCGAGTGCTGATCGATGAATCAGTGGTCGTCTCTTCATTCCCGGAGACGGAATTGCTCGAACTCGATGAAGCCTTGACAGCTCTGGCGCAGTTTGACGCTCGCAAGGCGGAGATAGCTCAGCTGCGTTTCTTTGGAGGTTTAGACGTGCACGAGACCGCCGAAGTGCTTGGTGTTTCGCCCGAAACGGTGCACCGGGACTGGAAACTTTCTAAAGCGTGGCTGGCGCACAAGATCGGCGGATCGCCTAATCGTGCTGAACAATGAACGGCTGATAGATCGGCGATGCAAGTCCCATCCTTTTCAGTAGCACCTTAAAGCGCGGATCCGCTCGAAGGCTGTCGAGAGTCGGTTCCCTTTTGGCTATCCACGCAAATCGCAGACTGCGATCGGAACAAGCTCTCTCTAACCAGTCCAACGCTTCATCTTTACGACCTAGGGCAAGATAAATCTCGGCAACAGATTCAGCGTCTATGTATGATTTCCTGGAACGATCTATTAACTCGGTTAACACACGTCGGGCATCATGCTCTCTGCCGGACAGCGCATAGAGCTGCCCCAGTCCTGCGGATGTCAGCGCATTGGCGCCAGAAAGACGGACCGCCCTTTCGACTTCGGAGATGGCTTCGGGAAACCGTCGTTGCTCGCGGTAGACCCTTCCAAGGAGATAGTGGACCCTCCAGAAATTTGGCTCCAACGCCAACAGTTTCGTTACCTGCGCGAATGCCAGCGGATAGTCGCGGCGAATGAGATAGGAATTTGCCACATCCTCTTCAACGAGCGGGTAGAGCGCATCCAGCTCGTGCGCGCGCTTTAACTCCGCGAGACCTTCATCAGGCCGACCCACCGGTTCGAGCAGGTGAGCATACCAATGATGGCAATCGGCGAGACTTGGATTGAGGCTTAGAGCTTTTTTGAAAGCCCGTTCCGCCGCCGCCCAGTCCCAGTCAGAGAATCCGCTGACAATTCCTACGGAGATGTAAGCTTCTGCCAGATTGGGATCGAGCCGCTGCGCTTTCCTGGCGGCGGCTCGAGCAGCGTCCAGGACATCCAGCGGTCTTACGACGCCGAACCAAGCCAGGATGCTGTAACAATCAGCTAAGCCGGCATAAGAAGGCGCGTAATTTGGTGCGGCGTCGATGGAGCTTCTGAATTCCTCCGCGGCGCTCCTCAAATCCTTTGCGGTTTGCCGATTCCACAGCTGGCGGCCCCTCAGATACGCATCGTATGCTTCGGAGTTGATGGAACGGGACCGAGAGAGCCCCGCCAATTCCTGCGGCGTGACGGGAATCTTAAGTATCCGGACGATGTCCCGGGCTGCGGCACTTTGCAAGCCTGGAAGTTCACCCAGGCCGCCTTGATAACTCTCCTGCCACAATATTTGATTATTTGGCGTCTCGATTACTTTAATCGGGACTCGAACCTGTTCGCCTGAACGGCTCACCGAACCATCCACGAATCTGCTGGAGCGCAGTTCTCGAGCGAGTTCCGTCAAAGGTTTGCGCGCCGCCTTGATTACCTGGAGCGAAGCGATCCTGGACAGCTCCAAGATCAGACCGTCCGTCATGCCATCGGCCAGATATCTCTGCGATGCTACGGGCGGCAGATTCTCCAGGGGCAGGACCACAAGCGATCGGACGGCCGGGGAGAATCGGCGTGCCAACCAAAGATAGGACAGGCTCGCGAAGCCGACCAGAGCCAGCAAGATCAACAACACGGGTAGGCGTCTCTGCCAAACGCTAAATGCGAATTTCTTTGCTCCGCGCACGGGTGCCGGCGCAGGTAGTCCGGATTCTAACCTGTACTTTAGATCGTTTAAGGCCAGCTTCAGGTCAGCCGCGCTCCGGACGCGGGCTTCCCGATTTTTTTCGAGCGCCGCACTGGCAATCTTTTCCAGCTCCTGAGGCAGTTCCGCTCTCAGACGCCGCAGCGGAGCCGGTTCACGGTTCAAAATGGCATCGAACACAAGCGCTGTAGTGCTGCCGGCGAAAGGGAGTTGGCCGGTGGCCATCTGATAGATCAAAACGCCGAAGGAAAACAAATCTGAACGAGCATCCAGTTTCTCTCCCCGCGCCTGTTCCGGCGACATATAGGCCATCGTGCCTACGGCGGCCCCGGTCTCGGTCAGGGCTGTCGATACAGAAGTTGAGAGCTCTTCATACTCCAGTGCTTTCGCAATCCCAAAATCCAGCACCTTGGCTTCGCGGCCATTCGTGACAAAAACATTGGCAGCTTTAATATCCCGATGCAGGATTCCACAGGAATGCGCCGCATGCAAGGAATCTGCAATCTGAATCGACACCGCCAGCAGTTCTTTGATCTCGAGCGGTCCCTGGCGCAGCAGCACCTGCAATGTGCAGCCCTCCAGATACTCCATCACCAAGTACGGCCGGCCCTCGCATTCTCCTATGTCGTACACTGCGCAAATATTCGGATGATTGAGGGCGGACGCAGTCCGGGCCTCTCGCTGAAATCGCTCCCGACTTCTCAGGTCGATGGACCCGCGCCCCCGAATTACCTTTATAGCCACGGTGCGATTCAGACGGCTGTCGCGGGCACGATAGACCTCGCCCATGCCGCCAGCACCCAGGAATGCGTCGATACGGTATGGCCCGAGGTTTGTACCGGAAATCAGTGTGGCAGGACACAGATCGGTAAATAATTCATTTGCCAGCGCCAAGAGCGGGCCGCCACGCAGGTTAGTCGTGGAGTACTTTTGCTCGAGCAGCGCCACCACATATATCCGCAACTCTTCGTCGCCTTGGGAGGCTTGTGTCAGGAATTCTTCAGCTGATCCGAATTCAATTCCGAGGCTGCGTGGAACAGATATTCGATTTGCTTCCAGCGTTCCGCATCCATGACTATCGAGTGACTAATTCTATTACTTTTGGGCCGGCTGGTTCACTCGGTCCAATGTCAATGTGGGCGGACGCAAAAATCGGTCTGAAAGCGGCTGCGAGGTTTAAGCGTTCAATGCCGTTGAGATGCGCTTTAGTGCTTCGTCGATTTCGCCTGAGCTACCGAATCCAATGGTCACGCAATCCACGCCGGCTTTGCGGAATGCATAATTCAACGCGGCCTGACGATCGTCCGGATCCTTGAAACGCCCCTCGCCGACCAGTTTCATGCTGATGATGCCAGCGCCGCCGGCTTTCGTTCGCTGCATGTGATCGACAACATAGGGAACGTCGCCGTTGTCTTCAATGTCCTGCAGCGAGGGTGTATCCATGCGTGTCCCGTTGTGGTTCATACGGATCATGGCGACGTCCAGAAACGGATTGCCCGGAAATGCCGCAAGGGCCTGCTTGCCATGGACCGATACTCCGTGAGCCATCATGAGCTTCTTTTCTTTTGCTTCCTGGAAGGCGTCCTGCAAATGCTTCGTTTCCTCCGGCCAGTTTGGGCTGCGCAGGCAGTGGAGGAGCATTATGTCGACGTAGTCGGTACCCAATGCTCCATTCAGCCGGTGGACCGCTGCCGTTGGGTCTTCCGAGTGGTGCACATCGTACTTAGTCATGAGACGGTAGGAATCGCGCGGCAGTCCTTTCAATGCGATGGCGAGCATCTCCGGCATGCCGCGATAAGCATCGGCTGTCTCAAAGAAGCGGATGCCATTGTCGTATGCATAGCGCACCAGACGCGTGAACTCCTCCTGACCCAAATGGCGCTGCTGCGCGCCGGAGTGCGTCCCTGTTCCGAACGCTAGCCGAGTCACTTGCACGTTTGACTTACCAAGCGTGACCCAATCCGTCGCGGCTGCTTTTGGCGGAATGGGGGCGCCGGCAATGGCGGGTAGTGCGGTGGCAGCCAGGCTGGCTTTTAGAAAATCGCGTCTGGATGATGACATGGTCCCCCTGCGGATCACGCTAACACAGCCGACTAGGGAGTCCGGCCGGCCGGAGTTACAGCTTATTTCCTTGTCCCTTTGATTTCCTGGCCGTTCTGATGGAGCATCATGTGAGTTACCTGTCCTCTCTCGTTCGAAAAGAACTCGACCTCAGCGTCCACTACTTTTAAGAAGAATTTGGTCTTGGATTCCGCGTCGATCGGATCATCGGCTGGTTCGTTGCCTGGGTCATCAACTGATCGCCGTTCAGCGTGAAGGTAATGCTGAAATTCGGCGTGAGCTCATATACGCCTACGTAACGCGCCACGACTGAACGATCAAGCTTGACTTCGGTCCGAACGGCGTTTGTCATCACCACGGCGCCACGGAGCTTGCAGGAATTTTCCAGGTTGTGAGCGTATGATTCACATCGGAGTCAAGCGTGAGTTTGCCTTCTTGAACAAGGTGAAGCGCACCCATAGCGGCAATGGGTTTGCTGATCGATCCCGCGTGAAAGAGAGTATCCGGTGTAATCGTGGCTCCTCCGGATTGTTTCATGCCGCAGCCACGCGCCCATGCAATCTCTCCCTTATGAACCACGGCGATACTAACTCCATCGACATGCATCTCGGCCATGCGATCCTTGAGCGTTCGGCACGGCGTGGGATCGCCCTTTACAACGACTGGCGGCGGCAGGCAAGCCTCGATTTTCTTGACAAGTTCCTGCGTTGATTCAGCGGGCTTGAACGGAGTTGATGCTTCCTGACCGGCAAGCATTGTTCGGACCAGCAATAGCACGGCGCTTGCAACTATGAGTTTGAATTGCACGACTTGATCTTTCTGTCTTATCGAGGAGCAAAAGCATGGACCATAATCTATTCGTACCGCAGAGCTGTAATCGGATCGATGGCGCTCGCCCGCCGCGCCGGGGCGAACCCCGAAAGCAAGGCCACCAGCCCTAAAACTGCCATCGATGCAGCGCCGGTCCACACATCCAACGGCGTCACACCGAACAACTGCGAGGAAACGTACCGGCTCAACAGGTACGCACACGGGACGCCCGCGATGAGCCCTGTTCCCAACAGGATCAGTACCTCTCGCATCACCAGCCACAACACCCACGATCGCGGCGCACCCAGCGCCATGCGCAACCCGATCTCTCTGGTCCGCCGCGCAACTACGAATGCCATCACGCCATAGAGCCCAAGCGCAGCCAGTATAGTTGCAAGCGCACCAAATGCCGCCGACAGCAAAGCGATAAGCCGCTCCGTACTCAACGTCTCCTCGAGCTGATTCTCCAGCGTCTTCAAGTCGTATACCGGCATCGACCCGTCAAGCTTCGCCACAATGCGCCGCACCGTCGCGAAGATCGCCGCCGATGGTTTCGTAGTACGTACGTAGAAAGTCACAGCCACGGGACTCGCTGATTCGAGATAGGGCAGAAATACCTGCCGCCGCACACCCGAGCGAGGACCTCCAAACAACGAGTTCTCCACTACTCCGACGATTCGTATAACGGGCTGGCTTCCGGGGCCGTGACAACAGCCGATGCGGCGGCCGATTGGGTTTTGCGCGGGGAAGAAGTGTTCCGCAAAATCCCGATTGACGATAGCCACGGTCCAGGGCTGCGGATCGTCTCCGCCATCCACCCGGTCTCGCTCGCCAAAGTCCCGGCCTTGGAGCAAAGGTATGCCCATCGCCTGCCAATATCCCGGGGACAGCAAGTTGTAGTAAGCCTGCATGTCTTCCCCCTGTTCGGCTTGATGGCCCTCGACGGCAACGGTCAAATCCCACTCGCGCCCGTTGAGTAGCGGCCACATCGCATATGCGGCGGACTTCACACCAGGCACCGCTCGGATCTGGCTCAGGGCCTCGGTGTAGAAGTTGCGGGTGCGTCCAACCCTGTAGCCGTTCTTTGCTGGATCCACCTGAAAAGAGACGAGAGTCCGGGCGCTCTCGAACCCAGTGCGGATGCTCTTGAGATTGGAGAGCGTCTTGGCAAACAGTCCCGCACCCATAAGCAGTAAAAACGAAAGCGCTATCTGCCCACTTACCAAAGCTTTTCGGAATCTGGCCGAGGTGGTGCCCCCGGTCGCCGCTCCCGCCAGGTCTTTCAGTGTCGTCACCAAATCGACCGTTGCTGCCTGCAGTGCGGGCGCTACGCCAAATAGCAGCACGGTTGCGAGCGCCATGCCAATACTGAACAACAGGATTCGCGCATCGGGCGCCGCGCGCAGCATCAGCGTTGCGCCGCTCGCCGGCAACATACTGAGCAAGCCACACGTCGCTGCAATGGACAATGCGAGGCCGAGCACCGAGCCGGTGAGGGACAGTAGCACGCTTTCGATCAGTAACTGTCCGATTAGAACTTTTCGTCCTGCGCCGATAGCCAGGCGCACTGCCATTTCTTTCTGTCGCGCGAGCGCCCGCGCTATCAGCAGGCTCGCCACATTGGAGCACGCGATGAGGAGGATCAGGCCCGCCATGCACATCAAAACGATGAGCGCCGTAGAGTACTGCCGGCGCAGGCCCGAGTAGCCGTTGGCCGCGGTCTCGACCAGAGCTGAGCGTTTCAGGAACCGGTCACGGTCGTATTGCGAAATTCTACGCAATGCGGGTTCTTGCACTTCCTGTTGCAGGATCTGGTGGAAAAGCGGCTGCAGGGAGGCGCGGGCCGATTCCACTGTGTACCCCGGCTTCAGGCGGGCGAACATCTGTATCCACTGGCTGCGGCGGTTTGCCAGGCCGTCGTCCCGGCCGGGCGTCATCACCGGCGTCATCAGGATCGGAACACGGATATCCGGAGAACTTGCCGGGTCCAGCCCCGCAAAACCGGCGGCGGACACGCCCACAATTTCCATTGGATAGTTGTTGACCAGGATCTTTTTACCCACAACTTTCCGATCGCCAGCGAAACGGTGCAGCCAATACTGGTAACTCAGAACGATGGACGGATGTCCTTTGTACGTCCGGTCATCTGCCTCCGGCGAGAACACCCGTCCGAGGGCCGGCCCGATGCGGAGAGCCTGAAAGAAATTGCCGGAAACCAGTTCCGCACCCACTCGTTCAGTATTGCCGTCGAAGGTGATAGAGGACGGAGTCTCAACCCGGCAGAATACAAATTCGAAAGCCTCGGCCCTGCGCTGGAAATCCTGGTACATCGGATAAGAGGCTGCGCGTTGCCCGGCGTTGCTGCCGATGTGTGGGGATGTCGACCAGATCATAACGAGCCGCTCGGGATCCTGCACCGGCAGCAGGCGCAGCACAAGCTGGTCAAGCAACGTGAAGACCGCAGTATTCGCGCCAATGCCAAGCGCAAGCGATAGAACCGCGATGGTCGTGAACAATGGATTCTGGCGAAGCTGGCGCGCGCCGTAGCGTACATCGCGCCACAGCGCTTCCAGCGGTCTGACCAGTTGCATTTCTCTTCGACCTCCTGCAGGCTTTTGATGCGTCGCGGTACGCGCGCCTCGTTTCAGCACGACGACACTAGTATCCCGTTTAGTTTTTGAGATGTGACAGAAGGCCGAGAAATTGTAACCGATTTCGTCACTACTTGAGTACGCGGGAAGTTACAGAGCAGAGACGGCTTCCTTCCTGAGCCGCGCTGTGCTTCGTTCCTCTCGACCACTCTCGATACGGCAGCGAGGTTTGTAGAGGAATGTTCATAAGCACGCGAGAAATGCTCGGTCAAATAGAAAGCGGCAGAGCTTTGGTGGAGGCGGCGATCGAGAAATGTTACGGGCCGAGCTGCAACTGGTCGAAGGTATTGGGGGATCGGGCCGTCAGCTCGACCCTGGCCAAGCTCGGGCTAGACGCGTTCAGCGATGACGCGCTGCAACAGATTGCTTCCGCTTTGAGCCAGCAACAGGAACAAAAACCGGCTGGCGCCGACCACACTCCGCAACGCAACCTCGGTCACGAAGAAGCAGCCTGAGGTTTGGAGCATAGCCCGGAGCGTCTATAACTACTCTTCGCGAAGCGCTGCCATTGGATCGAGCCGTGAGGCACGGCGGGCAGGCAGATATCCGGCGGTGGTTGCGGCCAGGGCCAAGATAATCGCGGACAGGATCAACGTCGCCGGGTCACCGGGCTGCAATCCGTACAGCAGCTTTGTGATGAGCCTCGCCGCCAAGAGAGAAACGAGAATGCCGGTAGCAATCCCAAGCGCAAGCGTGAATGCCACGTCTCTCATTACCAGCCAAATGACAGAACTCCGTTGCGCGCCCAACGCGATCCGTATGCCGATTTCTCCGCGACGGCGAGCAACGCCATAGGAGGTTAGGCCGTAGAGCCCGACCATCGCCAGCAGCAGAGCCAATAGACCGAAGAAGGACGATAACCGTGCCACAAGCCGCGGCTGAAGCAACGAATCGCTGACTTGAGTATCGAAACTGCGGAACGCTAATGAGACTTCGGGGCTGACTTTGGAAATCGCGGTCCGAACGGCGGGCGTCAGTGATGACGGCTGGATATCGGAGCGGACTTCAAATTGAATTTCTGGCCCAGGCTCAAGATCCTGGGTGGAAGCAAGATAGCCGGTCTTGTGTGCCGATTCATCAACCTTCCCATATTTGATGTCCTTCACAACGCCGATGACGTCATATCGATCCTGCCTGTTTCCGTGTTGCAGGTGAGGCGCGTCCATATTGATCGTTTTGCCGATGGGGTTGGCAGATCCGAAGAAATCACGGGCGGTGGATTCAGAGATGATTATTGCCTTGGGAGCTGCCAGGTTATCGCGATCAGAGAAATCGCGGCCCGCGAGAAGGGGCATTTGCATCGTTTGGAAATAGCGGGGGGACACCCGGTTCAGGTAGACAAGCGCGTCATCTTCCGATTTTGGCGTGTAGCCTTCCGGGTAAGTGTTTTCGTTCCAAAACCAGCCTTGGATTGGAGTTCCCCAAGAGCTCGACACAGAACGGACGCCGGGGATCTCGCGAAGGCGATCCAGTATACGCGCGAAAAGAGGAAGGCGTTGCTGGCTCGGGAGCTTGGCCTGCGGCGCGGAAGCGCTCACGAGCAGCACGTTGTGCGTGTTGAACCCGACGTCCGTCGCAAGCAAATTTCGGAAAGTGCCCAGGAACAGGCCGGCTGCGACTAGCAGCACCAATGACAACGCGACTTGGACCATCACCAGACTCTTGCCTGGATTGAACCGCGACATTCCGGAAATAGTGCCACGGGCATTCTCCTTTAATGCCTGGTTGGGATGAATACCGGAGGCCCGCAACGCAGGAGCGAGACCAAACAGAATGGCAGTGAAGATCGCGATTGCCGTCGTGAACACAAGCACGTGAAGGTCAGGTGTCACATCAAGTTGCACTTCGCTCTTTGTCGTGGACAACAGGCGAACGAGCAACCTGCTTCCCCAAAGGGCGAACAGCAATCCGCCGGCGGCGCTGAGCATTGACAGCAGAACGCTCTCGGTAAGAAGCTGACGGACGATTCGACTCGGCCCTGCGCCTACTGCGAGCCGGATCGAGATCTCACGCTGACGGGCGGCTGAGCGAGCGAGAAGCAGATTCGCCACATTGGCGCAGGCAATCAGGAGAACCAGGCCAACAACCCCCATCAAGGTATACAGGGCGATGCGATACTGAGTCCTCGTATCGGAGAAGCCGGTAGCCGCCGGATAAAGCGTGAAGCTGGTACGCCGATAAGCCTTCTGCATCTCTGAAGACAAGTTCGGCGGAGTGGTGGCTCGGTAGACTTCCGGTGCGATGGCGTCCATGCGGGCTTGTGCCTGCCGCATACCTTCGCCGGGTTGGAGCCGACCGACGATTTGCAGCCACCACCAGCTACGGTGCCCCAGCGCGCTTTGATCTGTGTGCAGCACGGATTCGCAGCCTATCGGGATAGCAGCGTCGTACGAACGGTCGGTGTCGAGCCCCTTAAACCATTGCGGCGTGACACCGACTATCTGGAACGGATGCCGGTCGACCGTGAATGCCTTCCCTACAATGTTTGGTTCGCTTGCGAAGTGACCTTTCCAGAATCCATAGCTGATGACGGCAACGGGTCCCTCGGGCCCACAGCCATACCGGTCATCACGCGGAGTAATCAAACGGCCCTGAACGGCCGGAACGCCCAGTAAGCGGAAGAAGTCGCCGCTCACCCAAATGCCATTTGCGAAATGGCTTTCACCGCCGCTGGCAAGGTCGAAACGGCTGGTGCTGTAGGCAAGCACGCCGGAAAACGCCTGCTGGTGGTCGCGAACCTGCTCCCAGATTGGATTCGTGTAGGTATCGTTGACGGCACCGTTCTCCCGAGCTTTAAGCTGCACCAGCCGCTGCGGATCTTCAACCGGCAAAGAACGGAGCATCACCGCATTCAAGACGCTGAAGATAGCCGTATTCGCGCCGATACCCAGTGCAAGCGAGCCCACGGCCGCCAGGGCGAAGCCGGGATCGGCCCAGAGTGTGCGCAGGCCATAGCGGAGATCGCTTGCGAAAATTGCAAGAAACGTCCAACCCCAAACGGCGCGCCCCTGTTCCGACAGTTGAGTAACATTGCCAAAGCCGCGTAACGCGCGGGAATGCGCATCGGGCGGTTTCATACCAGCGGCCGCGTTATCTTCGGCGCGAAGCTCCAGATGCAGCCTGATTTCATCGGCGAGATCCTTTGCCATCCTGTCCCTTTGAAACAGGAATAGGAAACGTCGCCAGAGTTCGCCAAACCAGCCCATTTGATCCTTCGTTATGCCGTTTGCAAGACTTTTTCGATTGCTCCGCCCACACGGCGGTACTGGTCAAGCTCAACGATGAGGCGCTTGCGCCCGGCCGCCGTGAGCCGGTAGTAGCGCGCTCGCCGATTGCCCGCTGTGACACCCCATTCGGCCGCGACCCATCCCTTCAACAGCATGCGTTGCAATGCCGGATAGAGGGAGCCTTCTTCGACCTGGAGCACGTCATCGGATATCCGCTGAATCGCGTTCGCGATTTCGTACCCGTGCATTTCGCCTCCGCGCGCAAGCGTCTTGAGGATAAGCAGGTAGAGCGTGCCGGGAGGAATTTCGTCGCGTTTAAACGGCTCTGCCATAGGTAGACTATGGCAATTATGATCGGGTTACTACGGGCCTGTCAAGTCAGTTCCCGTGCGGCGCCGGCGAAAGATTGTCCTCCAGAAAACTTGCCAGCAGCGTGTACAGATGTATGGTTGTCCCCTCGCCTTCGCTGATACCATGAGTGCGATTCGGGTACTCCATGAAGCTGAATTGCTTTCCAGACTGAACGAGCTTGTTGATCAACATCTGCGAACCCTGGAAATGTACGTTATCGTCTCCGGTTCCGTGCACGAGTAACAGGCGCCCTTTCAGTCCCGTTGCGAAGTTGATCGCACTGCCGCGTTTGTAGCCATCGGGATTATCTTGAGGCAAGCCCATATAACGCTCCTGGTAAATCGTGTCGTAGAGTCGCTGATCCGGCACGGGTGCGACGGCCATTCCAACCTTGTAAACATCAGGTGACCGGAACATCAGATTCAGCGTGTCAGTTCCACCGCCGCTCCACCCCCAGACAGCTATGCGATCCGCATCCAGATAAGGGCGTTCCTTGCAAAGAGCCTTAACTGCCCTGGTTTGCTCTTCTGTTGCGAGGGGTCCGACGGACCCATAGATAACTTTGCGCCATTCCCGTCCTTTCGGAGCGGGCGTACCGCGATTGTCAAAGCTGACGATGACGTAGCCGTCCTGAGCCACCGCGCGATGAAAAAGCCCAGCTTCGCCTTGCCAAACGTCCACCACGGTTTGACCGGCCGGCTCGCCGTAAACCTCAACCAAAACGGGGTACTTTCGAGACGCATCAAAGTTCTTCGGCCGGATCATCCAACTATCGAGCGTCAGACCATTTCCGATATCTACTTTAAGGAATTCGCTCTTATTCTCAAGGAGTGGTTCGGTCTTTCTGCGGGCATCAGAATTATCAGCGAAGGTATGCACTGAAGAACCATCTGCGACCCGTACCAGCTCGACACGCCCTGGGTCATCCAGCCGACTAAATCTATGCACTGCCCATTCACCACCCGGTGCCATGCGGTAGAAATGATAACCGGGCTGCGTTGCCGGCGTGAGACGGGCGGGCAGCGCGCTACGGTCTCGCGAACTTGCGCGGTAAAGATAACACTGCGTCGCATTCTCAGGAGAGGCAGTGAAATAGATTGCCCCTTGCTTCTCTGAAACGCCCACGAGCGTCATCACGTCGAAACTGCCGGGCGTCAGCAGCGCAGGTTGCGAACCGTCACGCGGGACAAGGTAGGCATGCCTCCAGCCGTCGCGCTCACTCAGCCAGACAAAGGTGTCTCCGAGCGCATTGATCTCATTTACGTCCACCCATGCTCTGTCGCGATCTTCAAAAATGCATTTGGTTCTGCCGGTTGAGACGTCGCCGATGAGGAGACTGGCGGTATTTTGGAGGCGATTCAACTGCTCGATCGCCAGATCACGAGAACCTCCGGCCCATTCCATTCGGGCGATGTAGTTGTCGCGGGCTTCGCCCGGTACGGCCATCCATTTCGTTTTGCCCGAACGGACATCCACGACGCCGATAGTGACCGCCGAATTTGTCGTACCCGCCTTGGGATACGGGATCATTTTGATGGTCGGGTAAACGGAGTCGGTGTAATCGATCAGCGGGTATTCTTTAACTCCGCTTGAATCGAAATGCCAATAGGCAATCAGCTTGCTGTCAGGACTCCAGCGGAACCCGTCGCGCACACTCAGTTCTTCTTCATATACCCAGTCGGATGTGCCATTGATCACCGTATGAGAGCCATCCCGGGTGAGTTGGCGGACTTTCAAGTTCGAGAGGTTTTGAGCAAACAAGTTGTTGAGGCGGACAAAAGCGACTGAGGATGAGTCAGGCGAAAATTTCGCAAACTGCATACTCGAGGGCTCACCATTCCCGCCGAGTTTCTCCAGCTCTTTCGTATGAAGATCGAGCAGCCAATAATCGCCCCGAGTATATTGCCTCCAAACGGGCTTCGTGTTTGTAAAAATAAGTACCCGCTGCTTGTCTTTTGAAAACTGGTAGCCATCGAGGCTCAAAGGCTTCTTCTCACCCTTCGGAATCAGAGTTTGAGCAGAAATTAGAAGTTCGCGCTTGCCGGAGGCGGTGGTGTAACGAATGACGTCTTGCGCATCGGGGACAATACTCGATTTCTCAAGAACTGTGTACGCAGCGCCGTCATCAAGCCAGTTCACCTCCGGAGCCGCACTCAGTTTGAATGCGTGATCGACGAAAATCTGCTGCAGGAGGCTGTTCAGGGCGGCGCTCGGAGCGCCGAGTGCGCTGAAGTCGTTGAGCAACGGGAGAAGGACGAGCGCCTGATAAAGCGCTGCCGGGCGGATTGACATCGAAGTCAGTCTATCGTTTTCGCGATAACTAGCCCCAACCCGCGGCACTATCTGCACGCGATATCTGTGCACGTTTCACCGTTCGCAGCATGCTCTTGAATGAGGGAGCGGATGTTTTGTATCTTCTGCAGGAGTGACATTGAAGTCCGCGCGGCAGCCATAAGTCATTTCGCTTCTTGAGTGCCGGTACTATATCCCAATCAGCTTAGGGTCCTCCGGACTCGAGTGGAGGTGGCTAACGAATCTTTACCATGTACCATCGGGCATGTCCGTGACTGAACTTCAGAAGTCATTCGGCGAAATCGACATCTACCTATTCGACCAACTTCTGCGAGGCCGAATCACACCAGGCATGCGAATATTTGATGCGGGCTGTGGCTTCGGTCGAAATTTGGTGTACCTCTTGCGTCAAGGCTACGAAGTGTTCGGCGTGGATCTGGATCCACGAACGGTCGCCGAGGTGCGTCGTTTGGCGGCAACACTGGCGCCGAACCTGCCGCCGGATAACTTTCGCGCGGAGGCCATCGAGTCCATGTCTTTCCCCAGCGCCTTCGCTGACTTGGTGATTAGCAGTGCGGTTTTGCATTTTGCACGGGATGACGATCAGTTTCGAGATATGCTTCATGGCACCTGGCGCGTGCTGAAGCCAGGCGGATTGCTATTTTGCCGTCTCGCTTCTTCCATCGGCTTGGAGCACCAGATACAGCGCGTCGCAGGCCGCCGATTTCTCCTGCCGGACGGCTCGGAGCGCTACCTGGTCGACGAAGCACTACTGGCTCAGGCCACAAACGATCTGGGCGCGCAAATGCTTGATCCGTTGAAGACCACGGTGGTTCAGAATGCTCGATGCATGACAACGTGGGTGCTGCGAAAAGATAGATGATCGCGTCGGTACCGATGGAAGCGCACCGCGCGATCAAGGCC
Source organism: Terriglobia bacterium (assembly GCA_963757345.1). GTDB lineage: Bacteria > Acidobacteriota > Terriglobia > Bryobacterales > Bryobacteraceae > Bog-105. The sequence continues at coordinate 198,939 of CAVWRP010000026.1, forward strand.
TCACGCCAGTTGGCTCAGGACGGTGGCATGGTCGAAATACACTTTCTCGCAGACCAACTCGTCGCCCTCGAAAACAAAGATCAATACTGCCTGGACTTCCATTTGTTTTCCGGTTGGTTCGAGTCCTGCCCAGACTCCGCGCTGGGTGCCTCCGAACCGGGTCTCGACAATCACGGCATCATCGGCATGATGGGTAGAAATCTGATGCAGGTAGAAGTCAGGGAATGCCGCCATGAGGCCGCTCACCAATCCACCTACCGCCTCCGGTCCGTCCGCAATCACTCCAAGCGCAGGCACCTCGTACCTTGGGCGTCGAAACGTAGCCACTGTTGCGGCCACGTCATGCTTGATGGCTTCCGCCTCGATATGAGCGTTGACAATCGCCTCGCGGCGTGACCGGATGCTGCTTGTCGCTGTTGCCACCGGGCCTCCTTAAAGATGCCCAGTATATCGTCGATTGCCAGGCCCTCCAGGAAGACGATCACGACTGCGGGAGGACCTGTGTGACCGGCACGAGTAAGGCTTTGCCGGTTACTGTGGTGAGGCCATCGAGGGTGTCCATGAAACTGGAGAAAAGCGGCGGCACTGGGCGGAGATGCCAGAGGATCTCGGCGTTGTGCCACGCCGCCTCCCGTGCCGCACTCACGCTCCAGGCTGCAATCGTATCCTCTAAGTGGGAGACAGGCGGCAGCGGATCACCAAGAAGACGGACGTGCAACGTTCGCTTCGCGGATTCAATCAGGCTGTCGAGGGTGGTATTAAGCGCAGTGTAATCGTTATATCGGCTACCACCGTACTGCGGAAATGTAGCCGTATTCTCGCAGGTGGCGACAATCGCCTGCGGAAGATCGTGGTTGATGTGGGCGTTGATGCCGGACAGGGCGAACTGGACGCGCGCGATCGCGGCTTGGTTGCGGCGCTCGAACATGACCCGCCAGCACCCCGGGCTTGGTTGACCCGACAGCGCCGATTGGAGAGCGCCAAAATATAGGCGTGCGAACTGTACGTCGAGCTCGGCGAGCCAGGCGGCATCGGAGAATCCCCCTGAGACAACCTGCGTTCCGACAGCCTGCGTCACTTGCAGGTACAGCCAATTGAACCACTTCAGACCATCACCGTCGACGCACGTAGTCTGGATTGTCTGCATGGCTTGGAGGACCTCGCCGATCGATTGTGGCGCTGTCTTGATGGCGTTGAGAAGTGCTGGGTCGTAGGGAAACACGCTTCGTCTTTCTGGTTTTACTGCTTTGCCATCGCGACGCGGTATCGATCCTGCGTAGAAATCAGGTGATCGTGGCTGTCTTCGCCGGTGTCAATCCGAATCCAGTTAATCTCGCCAGTGAAGGCATTGCCGGTCACGCCGTAGTCCGAGGTGACCACCGAGCCTGTTTCCCTGCCGACGTCAGTCGTTTCGTCGGCTGAGAAGATCATCGGCTGGCTAGTGTCAACGCGCCCGTCGCCAACCTTGTCGTCATCGATGTAAAGCGAGACCGTGCCTCCCTTCGCAAGACCCCCGCCGTCATATGCAAACTCCATTCGGATCTGGTGCTTACCTTGCGAAATAACTCGATTGGCCCTCTATGTAGAACTGTCTGAGGCCAAGCAGATTGTAGCAGTACTTTGGCTTGCCGTCCTTGGCATACAGGCTCCAGCCGCCGCTGAGTCCGCCTTGGGCGAGCAGCACGCCATTGGCCCGCCCTGGGGAACCACAACCTCCGCCGTCACCGAGTGCGACTTGTTCTTAACGTTGACGACGCAGTTCTCGTTTAAGTGACCCATGCCCGGATATAAGAGTTGCGTGTCGCCTTTGATCAGTATGGGCCGGCCAGCGATGTCGGAGTTGAGCCGTTCTGCGTGCCGCTCGTCGATTGGGAGTACGTTGCGCCTCGCCGCTTCAATCAACCAGAGACGCTGCAACTCATGCGGCTTCTGCGGTTGTTCCTTGGCGAGATCGCGGGCTTGCGTCCAGTCCTTCGATGTGTCGTAGAGTTCCCACACGTCGTCGTCAAGCGCCGGGACGTTGGTCGCCAGCAGTTCCCACGGCGTGTGGAAGGCCAGTGGTCGAACGGCCCGGCAGGACTCGTCTCCCAAACCGGCACCTCATGACACTTGCCGAACTGCGCCGTCGCATACCCGTTCAATCGCAAGGTTTCCGCCAAAGTCGCCTTCGTGTTCGGCCGCAGCGAGTTGCACCCCGGAGCCGATGTCGCAATCTCCGTAATCCCGCCCATGCCGACCGAATGGTGATTGCGGCCCGACAATAGCGCCGCGCGCGTCGGCGAACACAACGCCACCGTACGGAATCGCGTGTACTTCAGCCCGGCGGCAGCGAGGCGTTCGGCCACAGGAGTGTCGATCGGTCCTCCGAATGCGCTCGATGCACCGAAACCGACGTCATCGATCAGCGCGATCAGCACGTTGGGCGCGCCCTTTGGCGGGCGCAGCTGGCGGATCGGCGGGAACTTCGAATTGGGATCCTTGGCGTCATAAGTGTTCGAGCCGGCCTGGTCCCGATCCGGGATCGGCAGAACGTCGCGTTGCAGATTGTCGGTTGAACTGGTCATGTCTTGTCGCCTGTGCTTTTCCCGGCGGCCCTGCGTTACACATCAGACTGCCCGGCAAATCCGCCTGTCCGCCGGCCGCACGTATAGTGTAAACACCGATTTCTTGATCGATCCCAAAAAAGGCTGCTCTGCCAAACTGGACTCAGTCTGGGCCCGGCGGACTTTCTTGTCGGTCGATAACGGTCAAGCTCGGTTTTGGAATCTGTTCCTCGTCAATTAGAGAGGGCTCTCGTTGGCGCAATCCTGCTGTTAAGCTGGCTTGGCAGTCTACGCATTCACCACATTCCAGCGTTGTGTGTATTTTCCGCAATTGATACACTTCGCCACTTCGAGCTACTCCTTCAGGTTGAAGTATGTCACGAAAACAAGAAGTATCTGGAGCTACGTGATGACGGCTGGAATAAGGCGACTTCAGGACTCTGATGCTCGTGTTGTTGAACCCCTTTGGGCTGAACAGAAAGCCCCTCATGAGTCCTCGATCCTGAAGTCGAGCCCGAAGCGTAAGCGAGGGATCTAGCAACCGTACGCCATGCGACCCAGCCGCCCCTGGGCAGACTGATCGGGCGGTTCTCGTTATTTTTTTAGTGGGGTCCGGCGGCACATGGAAACCCTCGGACAGGACATTCGATACGCACTGCAGCGGCTTGATGATGGCCGGTCCTCCGCGGGTCACAAGTCGTCCACAACTCAATCTGTATTGATCACAATCACTTAGCGCCCAAAAATTCTTTCATGGTTCGTTTCGGCGCTTCTCCGTGCTACTCTCCGGCAGGCCTGTGACTCGCCTGCTCGGCGGCTCACGGGCCGTTTCATTTTCCAGGAGAAAAACACCCCCATGACCACCGCTGAACGCAATCGCCGCAACGCAAGCTCTTCTACTGGTCCGCGCACCGAAGAAGGTAAAGCCGTATCTTCTAAAAACGCTCTCAAAACCGGATTGACTGGACGCACCGTTCTGCTGCCATCCGACGATGCTGTCGCCTTCGAGCAGCACGTTCAGGGTTACTTTGACGAATACAAGCCCCAGGGCCTGCGCGAGCGTGAACTCGTTCAGTCTCTCGCAGAAACCCGCTGGCGTCTGAACCGCAGCTTCGCTCTCGAAGCCGCTCTCTTCTCCCAACCCGCCGCCGAAGAAGGAACTCCCGCTCCGAGCAATGTCCAGAACCTCATCAAGTACGAAAAGACCTTGAAGAATCTCCATCTGCAGGAAGCGCGCCTGAGCCGCCGCTTCGAAAAGGACATCGCCGAGCTTCGGGAGCTGCAGCAGACCCGCTTGCGCGAAGAGATGTTAGGGCGAGGTGCCGCTGGCGCCAACGCGAACGGCGACCCGAAAATGGCTTCGAATTTTCAAATGCTCAAAGAACTCCTCGCTGCCGACGGTTTCAACGTCCCGAAGGATTCGAAATCATCCTCAATGCGTTCTAACTGGCTACCGGGCGGAACAACAGGCCGGTAAAAGCCGCCGCGCGAGTTAGCGTGGGCGCAGAGTTGGGAGTGGCACGGCAGCATGTGCCCCCGAACCTGCGCGCCGCGACGAGACCAGGCGACCTGTCCGCACTTGCATAATGGAACTGATCCGTTCATCCGCCGTCTACCCATGGATATCCATCCCCCTCTTGAACCTCTTATGTCCTGGAAAGAAGTTTTGCTCCACCCTGGGAATCGTAACGATCGGTATTCTGATCGCCTTTCCTTGGAAGGGTTGGTGGAGTGGAATCACCACCGGCATCTGGTTCGCGAGGCTCGCGAAAATACCCGGGTCGAAATCGAGGACAACCAAAAAGAACTCATTGGACATCTCAAGCAGGTCGAGCGGGTCCGCAGCGAGAATCAGACGATTCTTCAATGGATTGCAGACCTGCGAAAATCGCATAAGAGTTCGATTCACTCACTGGCCGTAACCTTTAGTCGAGCCGAGCTGACAAACACCAGTTGGTCTACGGCGCAGGTTATGGGCGCGTTGTCTTTGATGACTTACAGCGAGGTGAAAAAAGATGCCGCCCTATACCAGTTGCAGGATGAATTTGCGCGCTTGCAGACTCGCGCCGAGGATGCCGCCATCGCCTCGATGGCGATCTTTACTTCCTACAAGACAGATCCCTCCGAAGCCACACCAGGTGAGCTCACTGATGAACAGACTCGTATTCAAAACAGCCTCACAGCTCTCCTTGCACAGGAACAGATCGGCAAGCAGCTCAACCAGCGTTACTCGGCTTACCTGGCAGGGAAGTGATCGGCAACTCCCGTTACCCTTTTAATAAGAGCGATCATTCATGGAAACTTTTTGGCAGGACATTCGATACGCACTCCGCGGCTTCGGCCGGCAGCCAGGTTTTGCGGCGGCTATAGTCTTTGCGCTAGCGCTTGGGATCGGCGCGAACGCCGCCATCTTTAGCCTTGTGAATGCGGTTCTTTTGAAACCGCTCTCACTGCAGGCATGGCGCGAGCCTGCACGCGTGTTGATGCTCTGGGAAAGTAACTCGTCGCTCTCCCTCATGTTCGCGAACGCGCTGCCGGTGCGGCCACAAAATTACCGCGCCTGGAAAGAGCAGGCTCACACATTCGAGACCCTGGCAGCATGGCGCGATACGACTCTTACCATCACTGATCCGGAGGACAACCGGCGTCGGCCCGAGCAGGTCGAGACCGGAATCGCTACAGCGGACCTGTTTCCGCTCCTCGGACTTCGTCCCCGCATGGGACGCAACTTTACTCCTGCCGATATGCAGCACGGAAGAGGACAGGTCGCAATTCTGAGCGATGAACTCTATCGAACTCGCTTCAACGCCAACCCGCGTATTTTAGGTGCCGGCTTTCTGGCGGCCGGCAAACCCTACACCATCGTCGGTGTCCTGCCGCCGGGCGTTGCTTTCCCGGCGGTCTGGGGCGGAATGGAGCAGAAGAAGCCGCGCCTTTGGTTGCCTCTCGATATTCATCCCGAACACAAAGAAGATCAGGCCCTCAGCCTCTTTGTGTTCGGCCGCCTCAAAGAGGGCGTGTCTGTTGAACAGGCTCGGGCGGAGATGCGTACGATTCAAGGAAGGCTGGCTAGAACACCGCTTGAAGAGGGTGGGTTCGGCATCAACGTTGAGACGCTGTTGGACGCGAATACGGATCAATCCCTTCGTCGCGGCGTGCTCGTGCTGCAAATTGCCGTAGCCTTTGTTCTGCTGATCGCTTGCGCCAACGCTGGCAACTTACTGCTCAGTCGAGCGGTTGGCCGGGATAAAGAGATGGCCGTCCGCACGGCAATCGGCGCCACCGGCTCGCGGCTGATTCGCCAGACTCTCACGGAGAGCATCCTGTTAAGCTGTGCAGCGGCTGCGGTAGGTTTGCTGCTCTCTTTTGCCGGTTTGAAAGTGCTATCGGCGATAGCTCCCAAGGACGCATTTGCCTTGCACGAACAACGCATTGACGGCAATGTACTGCTCTTTACGATGGCAGTGACTATTTTGACCGGCGTCCTGTTCGGCCTTGTACCGGCTTCGCGCGTCTGGAAACAGAACATAAACGCGATCCTGAACCGGAGCACTCGGGGCGTCGCCGGTTCGTCAAATCGGCTCCGTGCTGCACTCGTGGTGACGGAGATCGCACTTTCCCTGGTGCTGGTGGTGGGCGCCGGCCTGATGATTCGCAGCCTCAGCGTTTTGATGAATACGGACCTGGGATTTCGGACGGATCACTTGCTCGTTATGGGGATCAATCTCCGGGAGGATCGCTACAACTCGCCCGAAAAGATCGCGTCTTTCAACAATCGGCTGGTCGAATCGGTCCGCAACGTGAGCGGCATTCAGTCGGTGGCAATCACCACGGCGCTTCCCATGAAGTCCGTTTCGCAATCGAGTTTCGAAATACCGGGACGGCCGCACGATCGCGACAAATTGCCGGTGACCGATTGGGCCCGCCTGAGCGACGGCTATTTCGAGACGCTGCGGATGCGCGTTATCAACGGTCGAACATTCACGCGCGAAGAGGCGCGATCTCGGGAACCCGCTGTCGCGGTCGTTAACCAGGCCTTCGCGAAGAAGTTCTTTCCCAATGCTGATGCGCTGCAGAAGGCAGTCGTTTTCGGAAACGAAAAGGGCAATGATTCCACCACTACCTTCCGCATCATAGGCGTGGTCGCGAACGAACACCAGATGGGTCCTGATAATGAGCAGGGGGTCGAGCTCTACATGCCCGGTCAACACTTCAAGGACTTCATGCTGGTTGCACGCACGGGCGGCGACCCTCTGCGATTCGCAAACACGTTAAAAGAGCGCGTTTGGGATCTGGATAAAGATCAGGCGGTGAGGGAAGTGATGACCGAAGATGCCGCCTTGCGCGAGTGGTCTGCCCCGCGGCGGTTCAACATGGCCGTTCTTCTCACGTTTGCGCTGATCGCTATTTTGCTTGCCGCCATGGGTCTCTATAGCGTGCTCGCCTACACAGTCACGCTGCGCACTCGCGAGATCGGCATCCGCATCGCTATCGGGGCCGAACCGAAAGACGTGGCTCGATACATCGTCCGGGGAGGGCTGACACTTTCGCTTGTCGGGATCGTGACCGGGATAGGACTGGCAATCGCCCTTACCCAATTCATGTCGAGTCTCATCTATGGTGTGAGCGTCTTCGACCCGGCGACTTTTGCGCTTGTAGCAGTCCTGCTGCTGTGCATAGCCATTGCAGCATGCTACATACCTGCCATGCGCGCCGCTAGAATCGACCCGATTGAGGCGCTGCGTATCGAATAAGCTATTGTGCCCGGCAGGATGACGTATTTGCGGCGTCATGCGAGCTATCCGCATGGTAAGAACTTCGTACTAGCGGGCCGGCTTCTACATGAGCGAAACCCATCTCGAGGCCTGCCAGCCTGTATCCGGCGAACTCATCCGGTGAAATATAGCGAAGCAGCGGAAGATGTTTCTGTGAAGGTCGAAGATACTGGCCGAGCGTGAGGATGTCAACCTGATGATCGCGCAGATCGCGCATAACTTCGAGAACCTCTGCCTCTGTTTCACCCAGTCCCAGCATCAAGCCCGACTTCGTCGGAATATGTGGCCGCATGCGCTTGGCATAACGCAGCAGGTCAAGAGATCGGGTATAACGGGCACCTAGCCGCACCTGGCGATAGAGTCGCGGGACCGTTTCCGTATTGTGGTTTAGCACGTCCGGGTGAGCGTTCATCACCAGATCCATCGCATCATAGGAGCCTTGGAAGTCGGGAACCAAAACTTCGACCCGGCACTCAGGAATGCGCGTGCGGATTGCCTCGATGGTGAGCGCAAAGAGTTGAGCTCCGCCATCTTTGCGGTCATCGCGGTTAACGCTGGTGATTACCGCATACCGCAATCCGAGCGTCGCGCAAGCCTCGGCTACCCGCCGCGGCTCGTCATAATCGACTGCGAGCGGCGCGCCTTTCTGAACCGCGCAAAATCCGCAGCGACGCGTACAAACGTTGCCGAGAATCATGAAGGTTGCCGTCCGCCGGTTCCAGCATTCGCCTACGTTGGGGCACGCCGCGCTTTCACAGACCGTATGAAGCTGCAGTCGCGTGACTAGGCTCTTCAGCTCTCGGTAGTTCTCTCCAACAGGAGCCGGTGCGCGCAGCCACTTCGGCCGTTCCGGCTGTTGGGTGATATTTACGAGCACTGTTCTCAGTGTAACGTTCAGAGCCACGGGGCCTGGAAGGCCGTGGAACCTCTATGCGCGAACTGCGGGGAGACTCAACGGAATTCTTACGACGAAGCGCGTCTCACCGGGTCGCGATTCGAAGTTCACGTCGCCGTTATGGCTCCTGGCAATCCGATGCACCATATCGAGCCCCAGGCCTGTTCCTTCGCCAACTTCCTTCGTAGTGAAGAACGGCTCGAAAATGCGATTCTTGATTTCAGGCGGTATCCCCGGACCACTGTCGATCACCTCGACTCGCGCGCGGTCGCCTTCGCGCGAAGTATGTATCACCAGCTTCCCGTGCTCTGACATGGCGTCCACTGCGTTCACGATCAGGTTCGTCCAGATCTGATTCAACTCGCTGCCGCGCGCACAGACCTTGGGAAGACTGCGATCGTATTCCCGGACCACTTCAACGCCCTTCTTGAGTCGGTGGCGCAGCATGATCAAGGTGTTTTCCAGGCCTTGGTGAATGTCGATCTCCTGCTCGGGCATCTGGTCCATGTACGAATATTCTTTGACTGCCCGAACCAGCTCGGAGATGCGGGCCGCGCTGCTCTCGATTTCGTCGGCGAGACGGCTGATGGTAAAAGCAGCCGTCATCCGGATCAAGACGTCATTTAGGAATTTGGCAGGAATGTTATCGGCGACCTTCCGCACAATATCCCTGGTGCAGCCAAGATCGACCAGCGCACTGGCGAGATCCCAGGGCTGTTCGATATTCCTGGTGCGAAGCCATTCAACCATTTCCTCTTCGTGCTCGCTGCGCTCAAGTGTGTCGAGTGCCTTTTGCGGACCGGCTTCTTTCACCCAATCGCTCTCCAGTTCCGCCAGGAAGACTCGCGATTCCGCGGGCAGCCCCTCGCGGTCGAGCTTCAGGGCGGCCGCGCGTACCGAAGTCAAGGCATGTCGCAGGTTCGCAGCCGCGCGCTGAGCGGCAGAAGCCGGATTGTTCAGCTCGTGCGCCAATCCCGCCGAGAGTTTGCCGAGCGCGGTCATCTTCTCGCGCTGCTGATCCGTCACCGTCGTTTCCCGAATCCGGTCTGCGAGAACGTTGACCAGCCTTTCTTGCAGCATCGGAAGATGCCCGATCATGTCGGTGAATAGATGCTTCGGAAGCGCAGCCACGCGCAAAGGCGTTATCGCCCGGACGTCGGACAAATAATGAGTCAGCCGTGAGAACGGAAGCATCCCGGTGACCTGTCCGGCATGCGCTACATAGACCGAACCGTCACCGCGCTCCGCCCGCAGTTCACCCGACAAGATGACAAACATATGTTCCGCAGGCTCACCGGCACGAAGCACAATTTCTCCGACGGAACTATCGACCACTCCCATGTGAGAAGCCAGCCAGGACAGGCCCTCCTCGGGCAAGTCAGCCAAAATTCCAATAGACCGCAGCTCTTCGACGCCCGGATGCGGCGCGTTTTCATATCTCGAAGCGACGGAGCCCATTAAATTTTGCTCAAATACTGATGGACGAATTGAATGGCAACCGAGCCTTCGCCCACGCTGGAAGCAACGCGCTTGATCGAACCGTGACGCACATCTCCCACCGCGAAGACACCTGGCACATTCGTCTCGAGAAGACCGGGATCGCGATCGAGTTGCCATCCCTTCGGCCGCTTACCCTCCGGCAGCAGATCCGGGCCTGTCAGCAGGAAGCCGCGTTGATCTCGCTCGAGAATGCCCTCGAGCCAGTCCGTCCTGGGCTCGGCTCCAATAAAGATGAACAGCGACGAGGCAGGTACCTGTTTCACATCTCCGCTGGCGTCGCACGCGATTGAGATCGAATCCAGATGGTTTTCACCATGAACCTCTGTTACTCTCGTGCGGAACTCAACGTGAATATTGCTGGTCCGTCCGATCTGGTCGATGAGATATTGCGACATCGTCTCGGCCAATGAAGGACCCCGCACCAGCATAACGACGCGGCGAGCGAATCTTGCGAACGACATGGCAGCTTGGCCTGCCGAATTCGCACCGCCTATCAGATACACATCTTCGTCGCGGCACGAACCCGCCTCCGTTGCGCCTGCGCCATAGTAGACTCCTGCGCCTCGCAGTCGCTCTTCGCCAGGAATGTCCAGTTTGCGCCACTGCACTCCCGTAGCCACAATCAGAGCGTGACAGGAAAGCTCCGTGTTGTCGTTGAGCTGAAGATATCGGTACGGCCCGTCAACACGCAGCGAGCGTGCTTCCTGGGGGGACACAATCTCGACCCCGAAACGGCGTGCCTGATCCACTGCGCGGCGAGCGAAAATCGACCCGGAGAGACCGACAGGGAAGCCAAGATAGTTTTCGATGCGCGAGCTTAAACCGGCTTGGCCGCCTGGAGCCTCCCTTTCCACCATAACTGTCTTCAGACCTTCTGATGCTCCGTAGACCGATGCCGCCAATCCGGCCGGTCCGCCGCCCACTATTGCCACATCGTAAAAGTCCAGACCCGCGCGCGTGCGCAAGCCTAACTTCTCCGCGATCTCGGAAGACGCGGGATCAGACAGGCGCTCGCCATTCTGGAAAAAGACGACGGGCAGCTTGATCGACGGATCATCTAAGCTGGTCATCAATCGGCGCACGTCGGGTAATCGTTCCGCGGCATCCGCGTCATTCCATTGATAAGGCACTTGGTTGCGCGCTAAAAACTCACGAATCTCGTAGGACCTCGGAGACCACCTTGTACCAAGCACCCGCACTCCTTCGAACGGAGGTCGATAATCCGCGTACCAGTCATCCAAAAGGTCGTCCAGCACGGGATACAGATGTTCTTCAGGCGGATGCCATGGTTTCAACAGATAGTGATTCAGCTGCACCTCGTTGATGGCTTTGATAGCCGCCTCGGTATCCGCATATGCCGTCAGCAGTACGCGCTTGGCTTCGGGATAAATTTTGATGGCTTCCGTTAAGGTCTCGATGCCGTTCATCTGCGGCATCCTGTGATCCACCAGTAACAGCGCCACAGTTTCTCCGCGCTGCAGCAGGCGCCGGAGCAACTCGATCGCCTTCATGCCTGAATCAGCACTCAATATGCGATACTTTTCGTTGTACCGCTGGCGCAAGTCGCGCTCTACGGATCTCAGGACGTCTGGATCGTCGTCAACGGTCACAATGGCTGGTCGTGGCATGTTGGGGAATAAAAACCGGGATAAAAACTAAGGTTACATCGCCCCGCGGCCAACCCGCCGCGCCGGTCTCCGGATTCCTCAAAAATGCAGTTTGACAGCGAACTCGAAATCGCGAGGATTGCCGGCACTGGTAATCGATCCGAATGCCGGGGATCCGAAGCTCGCGTTCGGATCATTCAACGGAGGGGTGTTGGTCACGTTGAAAGCCTCGGCCCTGGCCTCCAGGCTAAATCGCTCGGTGATCCGGAATGTCTTGCCGATCATCAGATCCGTTTCTTGTAAGCCGGGACCTCGGATCGGATTACGGGAACTCGTTCCAATCGTGAACTGAGGTGCATTCGTGAATGCCGCCGTATTGAACCACTCGCTCGCACTGCGGTTCTCTAGCGAGTTTGGATCGCTAACCCGATTGGGGCGCTGCAGCGCATACCCAAGACTTGCGTTGTTATTTGTCGCTTGCGAGATGGGTACTGCGTCGCCCGCCTGGATTCGAACCAGTCCTGCAATTTGCCATCCCGAAATCTTCCACCACCGCGGAATGTCGTAAACCCAACCGGCCGAAAACACCTTCGGAATGTCTCCGCTCGAAACATCTCTTTCGAACCGTCGGTTGAATGCATCCGCAGCTCCGGTTGTGTTGAGTACCGGGCCGGTAAAAATGGTCTGGGAGAAATAGCTCGAAGCGTCGTCTATCAGTTTCGAGAATGTGTAGGCGAAGCTGAAGGTCAGTCCATGTGACAACCGTTTTTCGAGCTTTGCCTGAACCGCGTGGTAGATCGAATTTCCCACGTTGTCTCGAAACAGAGCGACATTCGTGAATCGCGGATATGCTCTCAACAGTTGCTGCGCCGCGATTGTAGGCGTATCGAGGGATGAGGACGTCGGAAGCTGGCCATAGTAAGGATTCGGAACCTTCGTCAACAGCGCCGGTCCCAAGGCAAGATCGCTTGATGGGAGCTGATTGAGATTCGCCTCCGGCAGCCCGAGCCGGGTGTTCTTTGAGCCAAGATATCCGACTTCGAAGTTCAAGTTCTGTCCAAACGTCTTTTGCACAGTAAAATTCCACTGTTGCGAATAGCCGGATCCGTTGTTCCGCTGCGATCCGAATACTCCCTGTCCCAATCCGGAGTTAGGATTTGGGGTTGTGACTTGCACTGTCGGCCCGTTCGACAAGACAAAGGCTGCATTGACGTTGTCTTGCGTCTGTTGACCGACCGTTTGTACAAAGGGGAATTGAGGCAGAGTGAAAGGTGTCGTGATACCGGTCTGTTCGAACCAGATCATTCCATAGCCGGCCCGGATACTAGTTGAATCGTTGGCGCGATAGGCGACGCCTACCCGTGGTCCGAAATCGCAGCACTCCAGATCGCGTGCGGTGTGCGGAAAATCCAGAACCTGGGTGTTCAGGTTAAATACGGAGCCCTGGTTATTCTTTTCGTGAGACGGAAAATTCAGCGTGTAGCGAGTGCCGAAGTTTACCGTCAGCCGATCCGATACCTTCCAGTCGTCTCCTGCGAAAAACTCGACGATGTTGGCACGCTCCTGCAATTGATTTCTTTGAATATCGATGTTGAAGGCGCTCACCTGTCCGAGCAGCAAAGAGGCGACCGCATTTCCGCTGCCAGTGACGCCGCTCTTGTTGGTTCCGGTCGTGTTAAATGTGTACGCGCCGACGGGATTGGGCGGTGCCAGAACATTTAGTGCCTCACGGCGAATATCCGCACCGAACTTCATGGTGTGCCGCCCTTTGACTTTCGAGAGCGTGTCCTGATATTCGGTTACGCTCGTTGCGAAGTTGGAGTTGGCTCCTGACGGGGGTCCTATTTGCTGATATCCGCTCACAGCGAAGGTCGCCAGGGCATCCGAAAATGAATTCTCCGGGGTACCCGGTACGACGAGCCCATTGTTTGTGGGACCGGTCCCGGTCGAGTCTCGACGTGTGTACCCGAACCGGGCCTGATTCAGCATCGTGGGAGAAAGCGTCCAGGCATCCTCGGCCACTCCCTGGTATCCGCGAGTTGCCGTCTGGCTGATCACGCCGGAGGTAATCAATCCGCTGCCGTCAGGCAGTGGGGTGACGGGTGTGTCGTCATCGCTCAGGTAAGAGAACCTGCCGAAAACGCGATGCGCGGTTCCGAAATACCTGTCTACTCTTGTATCGAATTGGTCTTGGTTGTCGGGCTCAACTCCTGTTCGAATGTAATTGTTGGCCGAGCCGGTACGGTTCGGCAACGGATATCTGGCGAGAACCTGCGACGCAATCGGGTCAAAGTCCGAAGCAGGAATTCGATTCCCTGGAAACTGGGTTCTCGGCGAAGTCGAAGGGTCGTAGACGGGTGTGGTGAAACTGCCCGAGCGCTGAGCGACGGTCGGGACCGTGCTGATTCTCGGTGTACCTGTTCGTAGTCTTGTCCCTTGCCAATCGAGGAAAAAGAAAGTCTTGTTCTTCTGAATCGGTCCGCCCAAAACGAATCCGTATTGATTTCGACGGTACTCGGGTTTCGCACCGGCAGCCGCAAAATAGTTGGTGGCATTCAGGTCTTCGTTCCGAAAGAACTCGAAGACCGTGCCGTGCAGGCCGTTCGTTCCGGACTTCGTGTCGACGATCACCGCGCCGCCATTCGATCGACCGTACTCAGGGGAGTAGGCGTTGATGTTGATGCGGAACTCTTCAATCGCGTCAATAATCGGGTAAAGCACCACTTGTCCCGGTTCGGGCTGCAACGCGCTTATGCCGTCGTAGATGTATTCATTCGTTCGCGGCCTGCTTCCGTTAATTCGGGGGAGAAGAGAGCCCCCTCCCGGCAGCGCTACGCCGGGAGAAAGTGCGATGAGCGGAATGAAGTTTCGCCCATCCAGCGGCAGCGTCTCGATCCGTGTCTCATCTACCGAAAAATTGACAGAGCCCGAAGCCGTTTGGAGGAGCGATGCCTGACCATGCACGTCGACCGACTGAGTTGTCGGTCCAACCTGCAACTGAATATCTTGAGAAACCTGGTCCCCGATCCTGAGAATGATGCCAGATTGATGATACGTTCGGAATCCAGATTGCTCTATGGTCAGTGTGTATTGTCCCGTGGGCAAACCTAGAAGGTGGTATTCGCCTCGCGTATCACTGCTCGCCTGAAATAGGGCGTTCGTCTCTTGCTCCTCCACCTGGACTTTGGCCCCACTCACCGGCAAGCCAGACGGGTCCTGCACGATTCCGAAAAGCTCCGCCTTACCGGATTGCGAAAAACCTAAGCTCGCAGTCCACGTCAACTCGAGCAGGAGAATCACGATCCAAATGAGATTAAGGCGCCCTCGACTCCAAAGCATGCTCTTTATAGGGTACTTTGTCTCTTTAGCGAGACACCAACCGATTTTGACTCAGCACACTCGCATGGCAAGGATATGATCGTTTTTCCGCGCACCTACCAAATCTGTGATTCGCCGGAGGAGTCTTGATTCGTCTCAGTGAACAATCCCATCGACGCCTGAACGCCCTTTCAGGTGAATGGGTACAGGTCTCGCCGCACCGCACCCAGCGTCCTTGGCAGGGACAGGTGGAAGCGGCCTCGAACCTGACGGCGCTCGAGTACGATCCTTCCTGCTACTTGTGTCCCGGAAACGCGCGCGCGGGCGGCGTCCTAAATCCCGCTTATCGCGACACATTTGTGTTCGAGAATGATTTCGCGGCATTACGGCCTGACATCCCGGAGGGTTCCATCGATCGCGAAGGTTTGATCGTGGCGCGCGCCGAGAAGGGCATTTGCCGTGTTGTTTGCTTTTCACCGAATCACAGCTTGACGGTGGCCCGCATGGCCGTTTCGGACCTCGAAAAGGTTGTTGATGTATGGGTCGACCAATATCGCGAACTGGCTACCGTCCCGTTTATCAGCTCGGTCCAGATCTTTGAAAACCGCGGAGAAATGATGGGCGCCAGCAACCCTCATCCGCACTGCCAGATTTGGGCTAATGAGAGTCTGCCGAATGAAATGCTCAAGGAACAACACCAGCAGAAAGCTTTTTACGATCGGCGGAAACGCTGTCTGCTGTGCGAGTATCTGAGTCTCGAAGTTGCCTCGAACGAGCGTATCGTTTGCCAGAATGATGCCTTCGTTGTCCTCGTGCCATTTTGGGCTGTCTGGCCATTCGAGACATTGCTGCTTTCGAAAAGCCACGTGACGTCGCTTGAGGGGCTTGCCGACGCAGGCCGCCGCGGACTCGCCGAGATCCTAAAGCGCCTCACCACGCGCTACGACCACCTGTTTCAGGTCTCTTTTCCGTACACGATGGGATTTCATCAGCAACCGGTCGACGGAGGGTCCTATCCCGAGTGGCATCTGCATGCGCATTACTATCCGCCGCTGCTTCGTTCGGCCACGATTCGTAAATTCATGGTTGGATATGAGTTATTAGGCTCGCCGCAGCGCGACATCACAGCCGAGACAGCCGCTGAAAGGCTGCGAAATCTGCCTGACATATAGCCCGGATCCTGGATTCGCCTCCCCTCCCCACTTCGTTAGAGAGATATCTCGCCAATCGGCACTTAAGTGTGGAGAGGTAAGGAATTCAGGTGAAGTTTTCTCTTTTCGCAGTGTCTTTCATGTTCTCGATGGCAGTGGCATCCGCCGCTACCATCAACTACACTTTTACGGCGGGGGAAGACACAATCACGTTCAGTCTCCCCCAACAACCTTCTATTACGCCTTGCAGTTTCCGTGACTCCTGCTTTGGCACGAACCCTACAAACCTTGTTGTCAATGGGACTCCAATCAGCGACGCCAGCGTAAACTTCTACACTCCGACCGAGATCGGAGGACTGACAATTCTCGAGGGCGACACGCTTCTGGTAAACAATGGCGGTGCCCAGTTGTTTTCGGGAACACTTTCAGCACCTACGCTCGGAACGTTTACGAATCTTGTGCTTGACGCTTATTCGTTCGGTTCGCCTCTTTACGACGAGGCTTTCACAGTCAATGCCGAACTTGTCCCATCTTCAGCCCCCGAACCGGCAGCGGCTGTTCTCTTACTGGCCGGCGCAGGTATCGCCGCCCTGGTGAATCGCAAGCGAACGCGTATCGCGTCCTAGCTCTGATTACCTGAGCTGATAACGCAAGTCCATTCTGGTCGGCGGCCATCTCAGAGCGAGAGCGGCCGCAGGCCTTCAGTTTCGAGTGCGCAACCATCGCACTTCAATACTCACTTAAGAGGATCGAGCAGGCCGAACGGCCTGCTTTGCTTTTTTTGGCTCGGGTTCTGCGACAAGAAATGCGGCGAATCAGGCCGGACATTAAGTACAACTACTGAGATCTGATCTACTCTTAATTGAGCAGTTGACCACCATCAGGAGTAGATGTGATTGTAATAAAGACTACTTTCGCGTGCTTTCTTGCTGTTTCTCTCGGTAACCAAGTAATCTGCGCCGCAGACAAAGAGACTTCGACATTTAAGGCATACGTCGATTCGGACTTGTGTGCGCGGCTGATGCTTGGACCAATTACTTCCGCGCGGGTGCAATGCAGTCAGCAGACCCAAAAGGACGGCGCTCAACCGGTACTGGTCCGGTTGAGCAACAACATGGTCCTTGAAGTGAACAAGGACAAGATGATTAAGAACCTCGTGGGGCAATTGGTTGATGCCTCCGGCCAGCTCAAAGTGAACGACGGCGAAATAAAACTGCAGTCGGTCACCCCAATTCAAGAGAGCTCCATTCCGCCCGGAGATCCGGCGCGTAAACTGCTCGACGTTCGGACGTACAAAGCTCCCGGCGCGACGAAGACCTACGAGAAAATCCGCCATGAGCTTGCCATGATGCCTTACGTCAGTGAATTCGATTTCATTTCGTTCACGATGGTGGGAAATACCGTTATCCTGAGCGGCTGGACAGTTCGCCAGACTAACCGCAGCACCGCTCAAAATTTGGTCAAAAACATAGAAGGTGTGGACACGGTCATCAACAATATTGACGTGCTTCCGCTAGGCAGCATGGATATGAGCATCCGGGCCGCCGTCAGGGGCGTCCTGCAGCAGAACCTCTCGCGCTACTTCTGGGGTAGTGGGTCTGATATCAAGATCATCGTCAAGAATGGTGACGTGATCCTGCTGGGAGCCGTAACGAATTCAGGGGACAAAGATATCGCCAATATTCGGGTAAATTCGGTACCTGGCGTCTTTCATGTTTTCAATCTCTTGCAAGTCACAGGCGGCGAGCAGCAGAAGAAGAAAGGCTGAACCATGCTCAAAAGTAGATTCGCTATTACCCTGATTCTCGTATTTGGCGTAAGTTGCGCCCGTCAATCGCCTACAACTGAAAGCACCACAACGACCAGCGCTCAGCCATCCGGCGGCCAAGCCGAAAACGGGTCGATCGTGCTCAAGAAAATGCCAGCCGGCAAGGAGTTCTCAGGGTTTCTAAAGGATTACTCCCAGCTCAAGCCAAATCCGAACATGGATGGCAATGCTCTGACATTCGTAAACGCTGACGAGAAGAAGAATCTGCACAAATACATCGTCATGATCGTCGATCCCGTGCAGGTATATCTTGCCTCAGACGCCGATGAATCGAAGCTGCCGGAGAAAGCGCGCGGCGTGGGAGCCAGATATTTTCACAGCGCACTCGTCGAAGCTGTTTCGTCGGCGTTCCCGGTCGTGGATCAGCCGGGCCCTCTTGTGCTGCGACTTCGGACGGCCATCATTGGTGTGGACATCGGTAGCCAAATCGCAGCCGCAGATAAGCCGGCCAATGCAGAAGAGGCGCTTGATCACGGTATTAACATCGGGAAAGTAGGCGTGGAGATGGAACTCGTAGATTCTCAAACCGGCGAACAGATTGCCGCCATGGTGGACCGCGAGAACCTGGGTTCTGGCACCGAGATCGGCTCGGTCAACTTTTCGAGACAGGAAAAGTATGCCGCGGCCCGTGAAGCTTTCGATGGATGGGCCCACCGGGTTCGTGAGTTCTTAGATTCTTCGCAGGCACTCTCGCCGGAGGATGCGAAGCGAGCCGATCAGTCGTATCGGCCATACGGTGAGGAAAAGTAACGTCTGCCAACGGCATCTTTCTTAACGTTCGAGGGCACCCACAGATTTCGGCAGTTCTTAACTAATTCCGAAGCGCGAGGATTTGATCGTCCGACAATCTCCGTGCCCTTTGATTGAATCGAAGATACCGGACGTGCTTCAATAAAGTGATCGGCCCACCGATCAGCCGCTGCGTCTTGCGGCGTCTCATTGCGGATGAGCCGGCGCTCATGGCAGCGAGGCGAAGACTCAAAGTAGATAGGAGCCTACTGGTTGGAGCAAGCAATTCTCGCCCTGGAGGACGGGACAGTCTTCGAGGGCACGAGTTTTGGTGCGCCTGTTCAGCGCACGGGCGAAGTCGTTTTCAATACGGCAATTACCGGTTACCAGGAGATATTCACAGATCCGTCATATTGCGGTCAAATCGTTGTCCTGACCAACCCGCAGATCGGAAACTACGGTGCGAACGAATCCGACTGCGAGGCCGGTTCACCACATATTGAAGGGCTGGTAGTGCGTGAAATCTCACCGGTGGCGAGCAACTGGCGCTCAGGTGAAAAGGCGGAGAATTTTCTCTCAAGACACGGCATTCCTGTCATCTCAGGAGTGGACACCAGAAAGCTTGTGCGGCTCCTCCGACAGCACGGGGCGTTGCGCGGCGCGATCGGTGTGGGGGCCTCCGACCCCAAGAAGCTAATACTCGCGGCGCGAAGTGCTCCGTCCATGGCGGGGCAAAATTTGGTCTCGCGAGTCTCCACTGCGAATAAATACCACTGGACGGAAGGGATCACTCCCGTCTCTCCTTCGGCCAAACTTACTCCGTCCGACGACCCGCAGTTTAACGTGGTGGCTTATGACTACGGAATCAAACGAAATATCCTGCGGCATCTGGTGCAGATCGGCTGTAGTTTGACGGTCGTGCCGGCGGACACATCAGCAAAAGACGTCTTGAACTTGAGACCTGACGGCATTTTTCTTTCGAACGGACCAGGCGATCCGGAGCCTCTCGAGCAGCAGGCGAGCGAAGTCAAGAGGCTCATCGGCAAGGTCCCGGTGTTTGGAATTTGCCTCGGCCACCAAGTACTCGGACTGGCCGTTGGCGGAAAGACATACAAGCTCAAGTTCGGGCATCACGGGGCAAACCATCCAGTTTTGAACAAGCTAACGAACCGAGTCGAGATCACCTCGCAGAATCACGGCTTCTGCGTGGACCCGGATTCTCTCCGCGATTCCGATATCGAGATTACCCACACTAACCTGAATGACCAGACGCTGGAAGGATTCCGGCACCGGAACGAACCTGTGTTCTGCGTGCAATATCATCCGGAGGCGGCTCCGGGCCCGCACGATTCGCATTACCTGTTTGGCGACTTCGCCAAGCTCATGAAGGACCGGAAGAGCTGAGATGCCGAAGCGTACCGACCTCAAGCGCATCCTGATTATCGGCTCGGGGCCGATCGTGATCGGCCAGGCTTGCGAGTTTGACTATTCGGGCGTGCAGGCCTGCAAAGCTCTAAGGCAGGAAGGATATGAGGTTGTCCTGATCAATTCGAATCCGGCGACAATCATGACCGATCCGGAGCTTGCAAATTCAACCTATGTGGAGCCCCTGAATCTTGCCTTCGCCACGGAGGTAATTCGTAAAGAACGACCCGATGCGGTTCTGTCAACCGTCGGCGGCCAGACGGCGCTGAACCTGGCAGTGGAGCTGGCTGAATCGGGTGCGTTGGAAGAATACGGGGTCGAACTGATCGGTGCGGGCATCGCGGCTATCAAGAAAGCCGAAGACAGGCTGCTATTCAAAGACGCGATGCGAAAGATCGGGCTCGATATGACCCAATCACAACTGGTGAACAACGTCGAGGATGGGCTCGAGTTCGCAGAGCGAATCGGCTATCCGATCATCCTGCGACCGAGCTTCACCTTAGGTGGAACCGGCGGAGGGATTGCCTACAATCGCGAGGAACTGGTGGAGATTCTGGCTCGTGGGATCGACCTTTCACCGGTGCACGAGGTCCTGGTCGAAGAGAGCGTTCTCGGCTGGAAAGAGTATGAGCTCGAGGTCATGCGTGACCTGGCCGGCAACGGGATCATTATCTGCTCCATTGAGAACTTCGATCCGATGGGCGTTCATACCGGTGACTCCATCACAGTCGCGCCAGCGCAAACATTAACGGATCGCGAATATCAGATGATGCGCGATGCCGCCCTGCGCTGTCTGAATGAAATTGGTGTGGATACGGGTGGCTCGAATGTTCAGTTTGCCATCAACCCGGAAAACGGCCGCATGGTCATAGTCGAGATGAACCCGCGTGTATCGCGCAGTTCAGCCCTGGCTTCGAAAGCAACCGGCTTTCCGATCGCAAAGATTGCGGCAAAGCTTGCGGTGGGGTACCGGCTCGACGAAATCCGAAACGATATCACTCGCGCCACGCCGGCGTGCTTTGAGCCGACGATCGATTACGTAGTGGTGAAGATTCCCCGGTGGCAGTTCGAGAAATTCCCGGGCGCGGAGCCTGTTCTCGGCACGCAGATGAAATCGGTCGGTGAAGTGATGGCGATCGGCCGAACGTTCAAACAGGCGCTCGGGAAGGGCATGCGGAGTCTCGAGACGGGCAAGTCTTCGAGTGCCGGAACAATGGACCCGGCATTGATCGCGAAACGGCTTATCACGCCGAATCCGGACAGGCTTGACTACATCCGCTTCGCTTTCGCGCAAGGCTTCACGGTGGAGCAGGTTTGGGAAATGACGAGCATCGACCGCTGGTTCCTGCAGCAGGTGTCGGAGGTGGTTGCGCTCGAAGAGTCGCTGAAGGGAAGGGAACTCGGATCATTTACCGCCAAGGAATTCGAGAAGCTGAAACGCGACGGTTTAGGAGACGGGCAGATCGCGGAAATAATTGGTTCGGAGCGACTGGCGGTTCGCGAGGCGCGCAAGAAACTCGGAGTGAAAGCTGTGTTTAACCGCGTCGACACTTGCGCGGCGGAGTTTGAAAGTTTCACGCCTTACCTGTATTCGAGTTACGAATCTGAGGATGAGGCTGCGCCATCCGATCGCAAGAAAGTGATGATTCTGGGCAGCGGGCCGAACCGTATCGGGCAGGGAATCGAGTTTGATTATGCCTGCTGTCATGCTTCGTTCGCGCTGCAGGAGTTTGGCTATGAGTCGATCATGGTGAACTGTAACCCGGAGACCGTTTCAACCGATTACGATACCAGCGATCGTCTGTACTTCGAGCCTCTGACGCAGGAGGAGGTGCTGAATATTTACGATGTGGAGAAGCCGGATGGATTGATCGTACAGTTCGGTGGCCAGACGCCGCTCAACCTCGCCATGCCCTTAAAGCGGTCCGGGCTGCCGATCATCGGCACGGATCCGTCGAATATCGACCTGGCTGAAGATCGAAAGCTATTTGGCGCGCTGCTCCATGAATTGAATATCCCCGCGCCGCCGCACGGCACCGCAACGAATGTGGACGAGGCTTGTGAAATTGCCCGCAGCCTGGGATTTCCGGTGCTCGTCCGGCCGAGCTATGTGTTGGGCGGCCGTGCCATGGTGATCGCGTACGACGAAGACACTGTGCGGCGCTATATGCACCAGGCGACAAGTCTTTCCGTGAAGCGGCCCGTGCTGATAGACCGGTTTTTGGAAGACGCAACCGAAGTGGATGTGGATGCACTGAGCGACGGCGAGAGTGTTCTAGTGGCGGGCATCATGGAGCACATCGAAGAAGCTGGTGTACACTCCGGGGACAGTTCGTGCGTTCTGCCTTCAATTTCGATCGCGCCCGAATCAATACGCACGATCGAGGAGTACACAACGAAGCTTGCGCGAGCCTTGAACGTGATAGGCCTGATGAACGTGCAGTATGCGTTGAAAAATGGACAGGTGTACGTTCTAGAGGTCAATCCGCGTGCGTCGCGAACCGTTCCTTTCGTGAGTAAGGCTACGGGCGTGCCACTGGCGAAAATTGCGGTGGGCTTGATGCTCGGGAAGAAGCTCGAAGAATTTCAGTCGCTGACCGGGGGCGTAGTGAACGGAACACTGACAGTCCCGAATTTCTTCGTGAAAAGCCCCGTGTTTCCGTTTGCAAAGTTCTTGGGAGTCGATCCTGCATTGGGCCCGGAGATGCGCTCGACCGGCGAGGTGATGGGCGTCGGCGAGAGCTTTGGCGAAGCATTTTCCAAGGCGCAACTCGCAGCGGGAACACCTATCCCCGACGAGGGCGCGCTCTTTATCAGCGTCAACGATCGCGACAAACAAGCGGCCCTGCAGGTCGCAAAGAAGTTTCACGAATTGGGATTCCAGTTGTTTGCGACTCGAGGAACTGCGGCCGTCTTAAAGTCCGCCGGACTTCCTGTTAAGACGGTCTTTAAGGTTAACGAAGGGCGGCCCAATGCGGTGGATCTGCTGAAGGCTGGCAAGTTGAAGCTGATTGTCTATACGACGACCGGAAGCCATTCTTTCCCGGATGAACAAACGATTCGTCGCAACTCGGTTACGTATCGGACTCCGTGCATTACCACGATGAGTGGGGCGCGCGCGGCGGCTGAAGCAGTGGCGGCACGCAGAAAGCAACCAGTGCGGGTATGGAGTCTTCAGGAGTTGCACTCGAAGGAGGCAGTGAAGGCTGGGGCTTAGGGCAGATTTGAAGCGGATCGTTAGGTGGATCTATAGTGTCGCCGATAACATCCGGCCGGATAGCTCATTTGAAAATATGTTCGTGAGATCAGTCAGAGGCTCAGGCTTGCCCCCATTAAGTGCCAAGATCCGGGCCAGGGAATGGTGGGCTCTAGATGACTCGAACATCCGACCTCTTCCGTGTCAAGGTAGCAGAACCCTTTTCTTTGCCTCATCACGTCCTCTAAGTATCTGATTCTTAATAAATTCATTTGGGCGTTTCTTGGGCGATTTCCGCGCGAACTGGGCGGTAATGGGCAGTGTGATGCGCCAAGTTCTATGCCGCCCCCTAGAAGCTGTAATCTGTGTTTGTAAAAACGGTTACCTCATGTCCCTCTGGAATCACGACCTCTTTTCCATGCATGAAGAGGAAGAATGGCGCGGCCGGCCAAAATACTATTGCCGTGGCGACCATTGCTCCTGTCATGGCTCCAGTGTGTCCACCGCCCTTCAAATTCTGGACACCCCTTAATGGCAGCTGATCTCCCTGCGGAAGGCGAACATAGTCAATATTCATCCCGAGCTTTCCACCGCGGGCAGCTCGTTTCTTCGCTTCAGCAACCGTAATCGTCGCAATTGCAGTTGATCCTTTCGGGATCACAATTACTCCGCCTTGTCGGACGTCGTCGAGAGTTTGAAAGTTGACGTTATTGCCAACCTGCGCATCGGCAGACGATATTGTTTGCATGATGCGCATCCGGACAGGTGTTCCCTGGCGTAGAATTCCTGAGTTGCCCACGGTATTCGATGCCGTGGCGACAGCGGAGGGAGAAGGCGCTGCTGCAGACGGCGTGTTTCGAATTGGGCTCACACCAGCAACTCTTGGGGGAGTGGATGGGACTGGAATAGGATCACCGCTTTCCTTTGCTGCCATCGCCTTGATAATGTCTTCCGAAACGCCGGCTTTCATCAGCGCATCCGTTTCGGCTGGCTGTAGGTTGAAATCGATTTTTGGCGCGGTCGCAATGACGCGGATGATCTCTTGCTGGGAAACGCCCGCGGCATACAGGTCATAGATCCGCTGGTTCGTTAGTGGCGGTCGATCTTGGGCCTGAAGCAGACCTAAAAACATCGCCATCGATAAGACGAAATGGCCGATTCGAACGGAACGCATGCCGAAACACTCCTTCGGGGCTGCTTACACTGCACGGCATGTGCCACGAATTCGAGTTTTCGAATCAATAACCTGTAGCTGCGCGATTGTGGTGAGGCGAACGACTGTTTACAGCGTTATGTCCTTGACGTGTACTACTGTTTCCTGCGGGGGTCCCAACCCGCTGCTTTTTCGTCTGGAAGTAGTTGCGGCTTCTGCACGCGGCGCTAGCGACCATACGGACAAGTGGATTGATGGACGTAGCGACGTTTCTGTCCGGATAGCCAGTTATTGGACCGCAATCCTGAAACAGTGGCGTTGCTTAGTCGCCGCAAGTTTACTGTTCAGATCGGCCTTTCACTCAGAAAAAAAGTTAAGCATAAGCATGAGGACGGTTAAAGCCGGTGGTCTAACGTTAGCCGGCGGCCCAACCGATCCAGATCGTCGACGGCGTCAACGTTGAATTCATTACGCTGTGTGTGATCTCCACAAGCTTGATTAAGATCGATCGTCTTGCCCCGGGTAAGAACCCAGGTAAAGCTCGGCATTTGCGCTGCGGCCGCACCTTCGTATACCCTAAGCCGGCAGAAGGTCTGGTTTGCGACCAGGTGAGTATCGAACCGAAAAACACCGGCGTCCGAGAGCTGTACGCGTTGCTCGCATGAAATGGCTGGTCCAAGTTTTCCGCTGATGATTACGGCTGATCCAGTAAGAATTTCCGGTTCGTCAGAGTTGCTAAGTACATTACGGACGAATCGCGCCGAACTATGTTCGTCGAGTAGCAATGTATCGCCGCTGCCAAAACGGATTCCGGCGCGCCCTTTGTCGGTCCCACCACAGAGTTGGTGGGTAAAACTGAACCGAGTTGGAAATGGGAGAGCCCATCAATATGCACCTGCCCCTCAAGGTATGCGATGGAGACGCGCGATCCAGGTGGTTGTGGAAAACTTGTGCAGGTTCCGACACCGAAGAACAAAACCGCAACGGAACGCCAGCTCATGTCATCGCACCGTTTCGATTATGCCACTTTTCACGCTTTAATTTTTGCCACTACGCAACGGCGTTTTTATCATTCCTAATCGTGGTGCAAGCTGCCGAAACCAAGTTGATCTAGAGACTTGCCAGTGCACATGGAGCCGTAGCACGATACCGTGGCTCTGACGTGAATACTGCTACAGGCAAGACATTTCAAAAACGTGTTTGCTCGCTCATCGACATAGCAAAAAAAATTTTGTTGGCCGCCGGTTTACTTGTCAGTCGAACAGAATACGATTAGCGCAGTGAAGTGTGTCTAATCCATTACACCCGCCGAGTGGGCGCTGTCTCGAAATCAAACCTGATTCCGGGCAAGTTTGGCGGGTACCCTCGGTAATCACTCAAAAGCGGCCAATGGTTATCACCTGAAAAGCGTCCAACGAAGGGTCTGATCCAGGACATTGATCCTGACGCGGGAATTACCCTGCGTCAACGTGAGCAATGTTTTGAGTGACGACAAGAAGCAGCAAGTAATCGCGCTGGGGCGGTTGGGATGGTCGCTGCGACGCATTGAAGCAGCCGTTCACATTCGCCGGGAGACGGTGGCCGGCTATCTACGCGCCATGGGCATTCCGGTGCGGCCACCCGGCGGGTGGGGAAAACTCGATGCGGCAAAACCGGCCACCGAGGTGATTACCGACTTTGGCGCGGAATTGCCGCCGATAACGGTCCCCGAACCGAAGCTGATTGTCCATTCTTCGGCCAGCATTTCCGCTAGCTACCGCGAAGCCATCGAGTCGGGACTCTCACAAGGCCGCAATGCCATGGCGATCTGGCAGGACCTGGTCGATAAGCAGGGTTTTAGCGCCAGTTATCAAAGTGTCCAGCGCTTCGTACGCAAGTTGCAGATCGCCATCTCACCCGAAGCCCGAGTGGTGATTGAAACCGCCCCTGGTGAGGAAGGGCAAGTTGATTACGGCTCCGGCCCTATGGTGCGGGATCCGCAAACCGGCAAGTACCGCCGGACCCGGTTGTTCGTGATGACGCTCGGATACAGCAGGAAGTGCGTCCGGTTCCTGGTGTTCCGCTCCAGCGTACAGATCTGGGCCGAGTTACACGAGAAGGCATTTCGTCGCCTGGGAGGATCGACACGTATCGTGGTCCTCGACAACCTGCGCGAAGGCGTGCTCGCGCCTGACTTTTACGATCCTTCTCTCAATCCGCTGTACCGCGACCTGCTGCAGCACTATGGCTCGGAAGCACTGCCTTGCCGGGTGAGAGATCCAGATCGGAAGGGAAAGGTCGAGTCCGGTGTCGCTCATGCCAAGAAGACGCCGTTAAAAGGGCAGCGCTTCGAGAGTCTGGAAGAAGCGCAAGCCTATCTGGATCAGTGGGAGGAGCGCTGGGCTGATACCCGCATTCACGGCACCACCAAACGGCAGGTCGCGGCCATGTTTGCCGAAGAACGACCATTGTTGCTGCCCTTGCCGCTGGAACCTTTTCGCTACTACCAGTACGGCGAACGTACAGTCCATCTGGATGGCTGCGTGGAAGTCGAAGCGGCGTATTACAGCGCTCCGCCGGGCTGGATCGGCCGCCGCGTTCAGGCGCAATGGAATAACGCACATGTGCGACTGATGGATCCGCGCACCGGGCAACTGTTGCGCGAACATCTGCGGCAGCAGCGCGGTCGGCACCGCATCCAAGAGCAGGATCGGCCCTCGCGCACACCGCTCTCCACCGAACAGTTGCTGCTTAGAGCCGAATTAGCCGGACCGCATATTGGCGCGTTGTGCCAGGCCATGCACAGAGCGGAAGGACAGACTGCGGTCCGCCGCATTCTGGGCGTACTCGCTCTGGCCAAGAAGTACGGCATCGCTTCTACCAATGAGGCTTGCGCCATCGGACTGGAGACCGGCGCCTGCACTTATCATTTCGTGCGGCGCTATCTCGAACATCACCCTCAGCTGCCGTTAAGTCTGCGCCAGATCGATCCGCTGATCCGGCAGTTGACGCAATACCGCGATCTCATCGAAAACCGAACCCGTCAGGAGAACGACTCATGCACCTTATAGAACTCCAAAGTGCGCTGCGCCAACTGCGGCTCGGCGGCATGGCTGCTGTGCTCGAAACTCGCCTGCGCCAGGCTCAAGCCGAACCAATGGCGCCCATTGATCTGATTGCTTGCCTGGTTTCAGACGAACTCACTCGTCGATCGGATCGGTTGCTGGAGCGTCGCCGCAAACAGGCTGCCTTTCGTGATCCCGACAAGAGTCTCGATAACTTCGACTTCGCCTTCAACCCTAAGATGAACCGCAGCCTGGTGTTCGACCTGGCGACCGGTGCGTTCATCGGCAAACGCGAAGATTCTTTGTTTTTGGGTCCGGGCGGCACAGGTAAAAGCCACTTGGCCCAAGCCATTGGCCAAGCCGCCATTCTGCAGGGGTATAAAGTGCTGTATCGCGAAACCCATGTCCTACTCGACGAGCTGTCCGATGCCGACGCCAACGGCACACGCAAAGAGTACATGGAAACGGTCGCTACAGTTCCGCTGCTCATCATCGACGATTTCGGAATGCGCAAGCTGCCACACACGGCGGCTGAGGATCTGCTCGAGATCGTCATGCGCCGCTACGAGCGTTTTAGCACGCTGCTGACGTCCAATCGTCCAGTCGAAGACTGGGGCAAACTGCTTGGCGACGTGGCTGCCGTCAGCGCCATGCTCGACCGCCTTTTGCATCACGGACACATCTTGAAGTGTGGCCCCAGAAGCTGGCGCACCAAGACCGTCCCCACACCCCCTTGATAGCCCATGGTTCTAGCAACTCATCAACACGGCAGGCGATTTTGTGCCGTTTGGGAAGGTACTAAACCATCAACCAGCTGTTAGGAGACCGTTGTAGCGCGTTTATGCAGGTTGATTTTCCCACCCGCTACCGTTTTGATAACTAGTTGCTTCCACCACGAGCTTAAGGAAAAAAGCTTCGCTTGAAGCGAGGGCGCGGCCCTCGCGCACCCGGGATTTAACGCTTTCCCGCCAGAATCATTCCCAAGGCGGCTTGGACGCGCCGCCCACGAGTTTAGAAGCTTGACCATTGCCAACTCGGTCGTTGGCGGGCTATAAATAAGTCTTGTTCTGGGTCACTTCCGTTGGCCGCTTTTGAAGTGATAATGTATGGCCGGATTTGAAGTGATAACCGAGGGGGTACAGGTCAGGTTATTCAAGCGTTCGCGCTGGAACAAGTTATCTTTCACGCCTGGTGCCAAGAGATAGTCATGGCCGAACAGTTAGAACCGCGGCCGCATGATCATTCTGAAAGGGCCGCAGCGCTCAGGAAGGAGGGGGACCTTAAGCTTGATCGGGGTCATTGCACAAAACAGCCCATGCCGCGAGTGCGGAAGCTACGAAGCTGAACACGTATGACACCGCAGATGATCTCACCGAGACCTTAATGGGTTTCACGGGCAAACTGAGTACCTCTCGGTCTTGAATTGAAGCCCATACAGAATCTGGTTGAGAATCCGGGCCTAGCGAGAAAGGCATCGACGCGCTGGAGCCTGCACGATGGACATTCAACACCGAATGCATGCGCCGACGCCTCTTAGCCCCGCTTCATGGTGCACCAGAAATGGGCGCGTCAGAAATCCCGCTAGATCTGCCCCCAAGCATAGAGCACCTGGGCCTTTAAATCTGTCCAAAAGTGACCACATCCCGGACGTTCCCGCGCGGCACCAAATCCTGTTTAATCCAGGAAAGAGATCAAGGCTCAATCGTGCAGGATCACATTCAAGAGAGAACTATGAACCTCAAGGCCACCGTTATACGAGATGAAGCCAAATTTCCGGAACTTGTTCATAAAGAAGCTCACACGCGGACGTGTCGTGCCGACTATTTCCGCGAGTGTTGCTTGGCTTATCTTTGGGAGGATCAACTCTGGTTTCCCTTCCTTGCCGAAGTTCGCTAGAAGCAATAGAATACGTGCCAGCCGTTTTTCACTGGAGTTGAAGAGCTGATCGACTAGATCCTCTTCAATGCGAGTATTGCGGGAGAGCACGTACGCAAGGAATAGGGCTGAGAAGCTCGGTTCTGCGTGGAGTAACCGAATAATTTCCCGTTTCTGTAGGCGAACGATCGAGCAATCAGTCATCGCGGTGGCACTTGCCATTCGCACAGGCTGACCGGATAGGCAGCCCTCGCCAAAGAAGCTCCTGGCGCCAAAAATCCCGATGACGGCCTCCTTCCCCTGTTTTGAGACAACGGTGAGTTTCACGCGCCCTTTCTGGATGTAAAACACCGAGAGGGCGCTATCACCTTGCGAAAAAATGACTTGTTTCTTTCGGTACTGGGTCATGATTCTTCCCGGACCGACTTTGGCGAGGAAAACCTCTGGGTCGAACAATCTTTGTTTTTCCCTCATCGTCGACTCTTGTTACGTCGCAGACCTCAAGGCCGATTAATCCCAAGCTCCCGTATGCCTGTATTAGGCGCACGATTCAATTGCACATTCTTGCGGCGCAACAATGGACCGTTTCAGAACTCGCTCACACAGATTATCGCTCGCGGGCCTCCCCTTTGTGGACATCACGCACGCCGCACCATTTGCAATGCGTGGCGGCACTCAACGGGAAAAGAGCTTTACTTCCATTTCAGATTGTCAGCATCCTGAGTGGAGATCAACGCGTAAGCGGAATGTTTCAGATTCCTTCCGTACGCTCAATCGTCCACAGCTCCGATTTTTCTGCATGTGAATAACCTGTCGGGCAGCACTGTTACTTGGTCTTCCAATCAGCTTTGGGCCGACGTGGACGACCTCAAAAGAAATTCAGTAGCGGATCAGCAACGGGCAGTTCCGCAACCCAAGTGGCGGTCCAGATATCGCTTGTCGCTGGTCTTTAGTAATGATCGAGGTGCCGCCTTCGACGAATCGACTTGTATATAGGTGCTTCTGAAGTTTTGCAGACGTTTGTTTGCCGGCCCAAGCGTGCGGTTGCTATTTGGCAGCCTTGAGCGAGCAACACGACCACTCGGAAAAGATTGCTCACAGATGAGACGTATAACTATTCGGTTGTCGGTAAATCGAAAGGTGACGGATCAGGAACGGCAAGTCGGCCTCGATCCCCTAACATCGATCTGTTTCCAACTTGGCGTACAACGCGCAAACCGTTGACGCGATCAGTTCCCGGCTGCTCTTACGAATTCGCTTTCGCGTTGGATGTCTGAAAGTTAGTGCCCGGGCAGGAGTCCAACAGCGATTTCCGAGTTCCGGACTTTAGTTAACCCTGCGGTGCTGAGCCCTGGGCTCTGGCCCAGGCGCGCAAAAGGCCATGCGCTTCCGGTTTGGACTCCTTCCCCAAGATAAGCTTGGGTCCCTTCCAGAAGCTTCGCTCGCAGACCTTTTCGCTTGCCTCCCCGCTCTCTCCGCCGAGGTCTCGGGGCTGTTGTTTAACAACAGCCCAATTCCATTTCAGAGAAGCAAGGAAGAAGAAGGGCTGCCTCGGCAGCTTTGAATCCGGCACTCTACCCATCGAATAGTGGAACTATCTGGCGTGAGCGCAAACCGCTTTTACAGATTCAACGAAGGAATCAAAATCATTGGATTTTGATATGAAATCCTTCGCTCCGAGGGCCAAACATTTGACGCGATCCGAGGCCAGTCTGGATGAGGTAAAAATGACCACTGGAATATTGTTGAGCAGTTCATTTTTCGTTATCGCCTCCAATACTTCACAACCCTCAATTTTTGGCAAATTCAGATCAAGAATTATGAGATCGGGCCGGGACGCATTTTCGTAAGGGTGAAGTTTTTGCAGACGTGAGAGGGCTTGCTGGCCATCCAGCGCCCGCATTAATTCAAAGTCATTCGCTATCTCTTGGAACGCGAACTGAAGAAGAAAATAAGCGGCATCGTCGTCCTCTATGCTTAAAGCAATCCTACCCATGAGACTTCCTCCGACATGTCTAGTCAAGAAGACACTGGACTATCGGGTCCTGAAACAAACTTGTTGCACAGAACAAATACGTGCTACCTTTAGCACACGCCACTAGACAAGCTTTCCAACGATTCAAACCTTGAGGTTATAATCGAGTGCCTCACCTCAGCCCTGCGTCTTCGTGCCCCGGTGGTAGTCATCCGGCCGTCGGATGATGAGGTGGCCATGTTTCGAAAGCTTAAAGCACTTACAGAACCACAATTGCAGTGATTGGGGCTCTTCGGAAGGGTAAGTCGGTATACTCGCGCGAATCTGTGGAAATGTTAGAAGAGACTCTCAGGCTCTAAGCCTTGATAGGCTCAGAGCAATTTTCTTACCGAGAAAAAAGGAGAGTCGCTAATGAAGAAACCATATCAGATTGAAGCGCAGCGAGCCGTGAAGCGTCTCGAGGAGATGGCCGCGGAGGGGAATCCGGCGGTGCAGATGGTATTGCCCATGGCCGAGATGGTGGGCTGGCTACGAAAGGGAGTGGGCGAACTGATTCGTCAGGCTGGATTGCAGCTGATGAGCTTGCTGATGGAAGAGGAAGTCAGGAAACTGTGGGTGAGCGCAGCCGGCCGCAGCCGGAGCGGACGGCGAACCGATGGGGTAAGGAACGCGGCTACTGCGTGGTGATGGGGCAGAAAGTACCGATCGAGCGGCCGCGTGTGCGAACCACCGAAGACAAAGAGATACGACTGGGCAGTTACGAGATGTTCCATCGCGGCGAACCGTTGAGGGAAACGGTGTGGGAGAAACTCATGCTAGGTCTGAGCACGAGGAAATACGGTGAAGCGGTGCGAGAGTTCACCGAAGCGTACGGTTTGGAAAAGAGCGCAGTGAGCGAACACTTCATCGAAGCGAGCCGGGTCAAGCTGAAAGAACTGATGGAGCGACGGCTGAACAAAAAGAAGCTCTGCGCGCTGTTGATGGATGCCACGCCGTTTGAAGGGCAGCAGATGATTGTGGCGTTAGGCATCGGCTAGGACGGGAGAAAAACGATTCTGGGCATTGGCAGGGAGCCACCGAGAACGCCACGGTAGTAGGCGAACTGCTGGGCGATCTGATGAATCGGGGGCTCGACTTCAGCGCACCGCGGCTCTACGTTTTGGATGGTGGTAAAGCACTGCACGCAGCGGTGAAGAAGTATGCCGGTGAATCAGCACCGATCCAACGCTGCCAGGTTCACAAGCGGCGCAACGTGCTGGATCACTTGACAGACGAACAGAAGCCGGCAGTGGCCAGAAAACTGAACGCGGCCTACGCAATGGAAGAGTACGCTGCAGCCAGAGAGGCGCTGAACGGATTACATCACGAACTGATGCATCTGAATCCGAGCGCTGCGCGCAGTTTGGGCGAAGGACTGGAGGAAACACTGACCGTTCATCGACTGTATGTTCCGCAACAACTGAGCTTGACGCTGGCCAGCACGAACGTGATCGAGTCGGCTTTCTCTATTGTGGAACGAGTTTGTCTCAATGTGAAACGCTGGCATTGAGGCGATCAGCGCGAGCGTTGGGTTGGATCGGTCT
This sequence comes from Terriglobia bacterium, assembly GCA_963757345.1. Classification (GTDB taxonomy): domain Bacteria; phylum Acidobacteriota; class Terriglobia; order Bryobacterales; family Bryobacteraceae; genus Bog-105. Next base: position 231,536 of record CAVWRP010000026.1, read on the forward strand.
GTTAATGTCGAAAACAGTTTCGCGTATCAAGGGAACAAAAGCTTCTTCTTCTAGAGAACTCGAAGCTCTTATTTTGTAAGTAAATCTTGGCAAGAAAAGGGTTAAATATATAATATTAAATGTGGGCTACTCGAGGTCTGCCCAGGGTTCGGCCTTTATAATAATGGCCGCACGTCCTTGTATGGGGTTTCAAGGAACAGAACAGGGACCGTGATAAGGGTGGTCGGCCCCATGATTTCGTGCGGCCATTTTAAATCGTAGCGCTTGTAGAAGTCGTTAGGATCTTCAGAACGCAAAAAGGGCCACGAGTTGGAGGCTTCACCTGCCCTTTTGCTTTTTCTTATGGTTTTACCGATTGTTGGAAGTATACAGCCCATCGCGTCCTCATGCAAGGTAAGAGCGTTTATAGTCGCCGAACCTTCGAAAAGAACAAGCCCAGCAATCAAAAGTTGAGAGACTTAAATGGATTGCGGGGCTTGCAGCATGAAGAGACTGCAGGAGTCCTTGTTCTTTTCTAATCGTTGAGTGCAAGCATCAGCAAACTTTTCTTCCGTGAATTCTCCGATGCTCAAACTGAGCCACTCCCAAAAAATCGGGCCGGAGTGTTGGAGGTTTCACCGGCCCATTCCTTTATCTCATCTAGCAGTGATCGGAAGTATACAGCGCCGCAACAGTGCCACACAAGAGAATTATGTTCAGTAAATTTCACCAGTGGCACGTGTCGTTGTACTCTATTGCGGAGACTCCATGTTAATGGATACGACGGAGACAGGCCGACTCTGTAAAAAGGTCGAGCAAGCTGCCGCTCAAGTCAGCACATCGTTTAGTGAGCGTGCATCAACTTCCGAACTCCTACATTTGTTCTTATGCCTTCAAGATTCACTCTCTCTGTTAATTGAGGCGGTTAATCGGGAACAGGGCGATGTGACACAGTGTCGCAGCCTGATCCGAAAAGTTGTGAATATCCTGGAATCGCCTCAAGTCCGAGACTTAGCTGGCATTCACTCGTTGATGCGTGCGAGTGGTGCAGTCAACGAATCACTGATAAAGCTGGAACAAGCTACACAACGATCTCGTGCGGCCGGCGCCGGCTGAAAATTCGCTAAGGCTCAAATTGAGCCCATTCCCCGCACGTAAAAGCGCAAGGATTTAACCGATGGTCGGACGAGCGAATTCAGGTAAAGAATAATTTGCCCGGGCTGGTACTCAACCATTAAGAGAAGAGACGTGGGCACTGCTGTCTCTTTGGCCTAGCCCCGCAATCTTATTAGGCCTCTTTCTGATTGCGGGGTTTACGCTTTTTTGACGCTTCCCGGTTTTGAATCCTTCCGGCGCGCACCTGTGATCGTAGGCCGTTTCCGGCCAACCTGAATATTGGACTTTCGGCCCTCTCGACTCTCGGTAAAAATTCCCTCAAGATACTAAATAGTAAGCAATGTTGCAAAACCACCCTATGGTGGCCATAGTCGACAACGACCCATCAATGCGTCGTGGTCTGAAACGATTGCTGGAGACTCAACAGTGGGAGGTTCACACTTACGCATCCGCCGAGGAATTTCTCGCGCGCAAACCGGGGCGTAAGTTGGACCTGGCTCTGGTTGACATTTATCTGCCGGGACTAAACGGAATCGAACTGGTCAATCGACTGAAGTCGGAGGGCGGAGGACCCGCCGTAATCCTTATGACCGCTCATGGTGAGAGCGAGACAGCGGACATCTTGAGGACAGCGGGTGGTACATTCTGCCTACGAAAGCCCTTCACGCTACAACAACTGCTGGATGCTACGATGGCTGCCTGATGAGCAGATTGGTCGCAGAATTTTGACGTGCCAAGGGCGTTCCCTAAAACGTAGATTTCCGCCGTGCAATTAACATCAGGTACGCTCTTTCAAAAGTGTCAATCGTCATAACCAAATCGGCCCTTCGTTGACGTCACAAAGTCGTCGCAAATTCGGGTAGAGAAATACGCGCAATCCGCCAACTAGGGCGGCCAGTCACCGTAGAATGCTACGACGAGTCTCTCTGGATTGTGGGTGGATGGACGGGCAACCTGGAGAGTGGGCGAGTCTGGTCCGGCCTTAAGCCCAATGTACGGATTGCCGACCGTCCGGACACAATTTCGTAAACGCCGTTACAGACGATCTGCCATGCGCCGAAATATGGTTACATCCTTAGACTGGTACTCTCCCGCACGAATCGAGACGCTTCCCTTGGCCCCCAAAAAAAAAGAGGCAGGCCACTCCGCACGGCATCCTCACAGCTAAGACCTTAAATGAACAAACTTTGACATTTGTCCTCGGAGCAGCCCGTTGACGAGAACGCCAGGATGGTCGCCCGAAGCGTGTATTCGGCGCGCCGCCCGGAGACGCACGCAGGACCAGGATAGAAAGCCGTTTCACAAAAGGAGACGAAGATGAGTTCACCAGAAAAAAGTGTACTTGGTCTGTCGAAACAGGCCTCGTTTATCAAAACCGCCGCCGGAGTTCCGGGGCCCATGCCCGGGACGAGGATTACCGAAGAGTACGTACGCATGGTCGGACGCGATGCGTACTTCTGGGGCTGGCCCATGGTGAACCTTTACAGTCGCAGGCTCACGTACGCGCAGGTCCCTGAGATTGGCCGCGTGGGAATCGCCCCGGTGGCTCCGCTGAACCGTCTCGGCATGCTGACAGACTACGTCGAGCCCGAGGAACGCATCGTCGCATGTCCTAACCAGGATGTGGTTTATGGCATCGGTGCACTGGCGCTCGACAAATCACCCGTTGTCATCCAGGTGCCGAACTTTGGCGACCGGTTCTGGGTGTACCAGATAGTCGACCTCCGGACAGACAGTTTCGCCGAGCTGGGTAAGATGTACGGCGCCAAACCAGGCTTTTACCTTCTGGTCGGCCCGGGCTGGGAGGGCACAGCGCCTCAGGGCATCACAGGAGTGTTCCGTTCCCCGACCAGCACCGGCATCGTAATTCCGCGTGTATTCCAGAACGACACGGCTGAGGACAAGAAGGCAGTACAGGCTTCGATCAGCCAGATCATGATGTACCCGCTCGCCGAGTTCGACGGCAAGATGAAGACCAAGGATTGGGATGCGGTGCCAAGGTTCCCCGCGCAGGCGCAAGGCAGTGGAGAGGTGAAGTGGGTAAAGCCCGAAACATTCTTCGACATTTTGCCCGCGGTGATGAAAGACGCTCCCCCGTTGCCGGGCGAGGAGTCCCGCTACGGGCAAATCCGGTCCATACTCGAAGCTGCAGCAAACGACCCGAAGCTGAAGCAGGCGCTGACCCAGGCCGCGGTTGAGACTGAGGAGAATCTTGTCTCGCCACTCCTCGAATTCCGGAGTTATGGACTGCCGTTGCCCCACAACTGGACCACTCAGAACAACGGCGGTCAGTTCGGCACAGACTATTTCACGCGCACGGCCGTCGCCAAGTCGAATATTTTCGTCAACAGGCCAATCGAGACTAAATACTTCTACCAGGATCTCGACTCGGACGGCGCGCGGCTCAATGGCGCCAACACCTATACCTTCACCTTCGCAAAAGGAACACTGCCGCCTGTCAGGGGCTTCTGGTCTCTGACGATGTACAACCAGCAACACTTCTTCGAGCCGAACGACCTCAAACGCTATTCGTTGGGCACGAAAAACAAGATGCTCCAATTCGCCCCGGACGGCTCGCTCACTGTATATACCGGGGCAAAGTCCCCCGGTAAGGACAAAGAATGCAACTGGCTGCCGGCGCCGGACGGTCCGTTCACGCTCTATATCCGTTCCTATTGGCCGGACGAGGCAATCCTCGACGGGACGTGGCAACCGCCACAAGTCGGGAGAGTGAAATGAGCACCGCCGTGGACAAAGAGGGTGCGGCATTAACAGTCACGCGCTATGACGCGCTCGCCGGCCTGCCATTCACCGCGGGATACCTTGCCGCGAAGGATACACAGATGCTGCTGGACGAACTTTTCTTCCAGCGCGCCGTTCAGACCTATATCTGGGCACAACCGGCGCTGAATATGTACGGCATGAAGGAAGGGTCCGAGAAGGTTTTCGGCAAGGGTTACAACATCCTGCCGATTTTCAAGAAGCGGCTCGATGCCAGGACACTCATCACCACCCCTAACTCCGATGTGATCTATGCGCTGGGCTATATCGATCTCAAAGAAGATGGGCCCCTTGTCATCGAAGTGCCGCCCGGCCTGCAGGGTATTCTCGATGACTTCTTCCAGCGGCCGATCAATTCCGAGGGTCTGATCGAAGGGCGTCCATGGAGCGGGGACGTCGGATTACCCGGCCCCGACAGAGGGAAGGGCGGCAAATATTTGCTCCTTCCACCAGACTTCGAAGGTCCGATACCGGACGGCTATTTCACCTTCCGTTCGCGCACCTACGGAGTGTTTGTTTTCTGGCGCGGCTTCTTCAAGGACCCGAAGCAGCTGGAAGAGCCGGTGCGCGTGATGGAACAAACGCGCATCTATCCGCTCGGCAAAAAGGAATCGGCCAGGCCGATGCAGTTCCAGGATGCTTCGGGTGTGCCGGCTAACATGCTCTACCCGCAGGATGGCTCCGCTTTCGATATGCTGGCGCGCTTCATCGACCATGAGTACGTTGACCCGGCCGATATGGAAATGCGGGGTATGGCCGCAGCCATCGGCATTGTTAAGGGCAAGCCGTTCGCCCCCGATGCGCGCGCCCGCGTCCTGCTGGACAACGCCGCCCGCACGGCCACGCGCATGGGGCACATTCAAGGGTATACAACGTCACCGCTCGTCGATAACGGCCTCTGGTATAAAGACCGCCATTGGATGAATGTCTTCCCCGGCAATGCTACGTTCACGGCGGAAACGTTCAATTTTATCGACGCACGCACCTGCTTTTTCACCTACGCGTACTCCGCCAGTCCAGGAATGGCAATCAACATGGAGAATGTCGGCGCAAAGTATCCGGCAACGTTCGTGGATTCGAACGGCGATTTTCTGAACGGCGACAAAAGCTATAATCTCCATCTGCCACCAAACATACCCGCCGCTCTCTTCTGGTCGGTGACCGTCTACGATCCTTTTACCGGATCGGGCCTCGATAACGGGCAGCCGTTCCCGTCAATCAATACCATGGACAAGCCCGCTACGAATCTGGACGGCTCGATCGACATTTCTTTTGGCCCCAAATCGCCTGGCGCGAGCAAGAATTGGCTGGCGACCATCCCTGGCAAAGGCTTCTTTGTCATCCTGCGTCTCTACGGCCCCAAGAAAGAGTTCTTCGAGAAGACTTGGAAGCCGGACGACATCGAGCCGATAGAGTGATCTTGGTAAGGCGCTCCTGCCTCGGCTCCTTCAACCACAACCGATGAATGCGAAGCGATAACCTCTGGTCCGTCGCCCGATCGAGCGCACCCGTCGGTGAGTCAAATGTTGCTGCAATGGTTCCTCAACTACAACATGAAGAAGGGTTGGTATCTCGTCACCTCGCCCATAGTGACCGCTAACTGGAAGGTGGCGAGTGATTCCGAGCATCGGTGGCGATCGCCAGATTACCCTCGATCGAGAAGCCGCAGACATGGCTTGTCGATACATCCGGAGTGGTCGCCATGTGTTTGCGAATTGATCTCTGGCCCACTCCGGAATCGTTGTCGAACGACGTGCGATCCGGAAACTGGGCTGCCAGTTGTGCGCGAAAAGTCGGCGTTATCGGAACTCGCGAACCTGCTAATGCCTGTCTTGAAGCCGTGGGGGGCTAGCGCTTTCCTGCGAGGCCCGGATGTGGCTCTCACTCATTCCATGCAGGCTCCTGTGGAAAAAAAGCTGAAAGCTATACATTTCCTTGAGATTATTTAGGGCTGTCAGACACCAAGCAGCTTGCTAGGTGATAAGTGAAATATATGACATCTTTGAACCATCGTCGCGAGAGATTTGCCCGTTGCGTCGCAGCTGGAAAGACGCACCGCCAAGCAGCACTCGAGGCCGGTTATAGCCCGCACTCGGCCGGCTGTTTAGGCGCGCAATTAATCCGGTTCCGGTCCATCGACGAACGTATACGGCAACTGCGACAAGACCGACGCCGAGCGGAGCTGCACAGCGAGATAATTAAGGCGAAACTGGACATCCCCGAAGCCATCGAACCGACCGCATTATTCGACACGAATGGTCTCGCCGTTGGTGTCTTTGTTCCGATATCAAAGGAGGATCAGAAGAGTCGCTAAAAGATTACTCGAGATGGTTGCAATCCTTGAATCAAGATCCTGTTCGAACCGTGAGTCCTCCGACTTCGAAACTTCGACCGAAGATTGGAATTTCTTCGGACAAAAGAATTCTTTCGGGGAACTTCATTGTTCATTTGAAATTTTGGGTCCTTCCTACGACATTTTGCGGGCGGGTGCCAGGACGTCGTTAGGGACCCAGATTTATGTTTCCTGAATCACGTTTCACCTTCACCTTGGTACTTCTTGAAAAGCCCATGGATATTGATGATGGGCGTTTTAGAGGGTGCAGATCGGCCTTCTGCGGATCATGGTTTTAAAATCGTGAGAAGCTTGCCGAACTGCTGGGCTGTTCGCTGCGGACGATCGATGAGTATGTTTGTCAGGGAATGGCCGGGAGCCTATTTTATGAACCGTTTCTTGTGTTGCGTCGCGCCAGGCCTTTGCATGACGTTTGCGCGTGGACGCGAGCGCCGGAAGAGGATATACGCGGCGCTCAATGAACACCAGACTAAGAAGCTGACCGAGGAATCTTTGCCTGTCCGGATGGTTTCCGATGCAACCTCCTGGCTCGGACGCAAACGAGCAGATGACGACGGTTGGCGATCCTGCAACTCGCCGGAAGATCTCCTCCGAGCTGTTCCCCTGGAATTACAGCGCCCCCGGCGGGCCCGAAAGCCGTGGTAAATGGAATGCCATTCTCAACCCAATCAAAACCTCTCACAGTGGCCGATGCGCAAGCGGCTTTAGACAAACTTGCCGGCGATCGCGCGCGCCTGGTTGGTATGCGCACCGGTCTCGAGGAACGGCTGGAGACAGCCAAACGCGAAATGGGCGAGCGATATCTGAACGGCGACCGCAGCCATTTGAAGGAAGTGAGTAGCCTCGCGGTTGAGTTGGAAGCCTTAGAGCGCGCGCTTTCGGTACTCGATCGCCATACAGAAGCCGCTCAGGGCGACCTCCAGCGGGCAACTGTCGGCGATTTGAGGACCCAGGCCGAGCAGAAACGCAAGGAAATGGCTGCGTTGAACATACGAACGGCAAAGGTCTTAGCTGACCTCGGCGCGTTGGAAGAGGTTCGCTATACACACAGTATCTTGTGCTCCCAACCTTTGGAGGGTTCTTGGATGCAACGGGGAGGGACGGAGCCACCCCTTGAATATCAGGGCATTCCTGAATTGCAACTCAACATTCCGGTGCCTGAAAAAAAGATAGCGGTTCCTCGCAGCCGGCGGCTTCGCATGGAGGCCGAAGAGCTGGAAGAGAAGGCCGAAGTGCTTGAAAAACATCTCTCGTGACAGAGGGGCAAAGACGCGCGGTGGTCCGTGCCGTCGTGTCACTTGCCGGCAAACTGGCGGAACGTCGCGCACATCGCGGATCGGAACCGGGATGGGTGCGCATGCTGTCTGAGGAACGACGAATAGCAGTCCATGAAGTCGGGCACGCCATCTGCGCGATGGTATGCGAGGAGTATGTCATTGAATTGACGATAATCCCAGACCCCGAATATAAGTCATTGGGGCATTGTATGCATTCAAAAGATGCCGATTTTAAACATGATCCGAAGGAACCTAAAACCCCTTCAACTCGCGACCGGACCACAGCTGCCGCATATGCATGGCTGCTAACGTCATTGCCTCCAGACCCGCCGTACTGGAAGGCGGTACTCGCCACGGTGCACACATTGCGCGCGCTCGCCCAAGAAATTATCGAACGTAATTGGCTTTATGTATCCTCGCTCGCGGATACGCTCGAAAGACGACGGACGCTCAGCCGGGAAGAATTAGCGGAGATACGCAGCCGGCTTATGCCGCGGCTCTCGCAACCAGATCAGCCCATCGACGCGATGTCGCGGCTGTCGTAGGTTCTATTCGCAGCGGGAGCCTTCTCCTTTTGGGACCGCCTGCGATGGGGCCGCCGTGGGTGGCGAGACTCTTTGATTGTTTTAAGAGCCTCGCCATCAACAACTCATTTAGCTATCTGAGTATAGAATGACTACCGCCGCGGGATTTAGCTTGTCGCGGCCTTCATGGAATTGCCGTGCCGAGCAATTGGCTGACGGCCCTCCGCCGCCATCTATCTTCGTTGGCCGGCGGCCCGCAAAATTGGTATAGAATCGAGGACTCCGGAGAGCGCTGGACGAGTCAAGACGCCATTTATTGCTCCGCACCCGCTCCCCTCCTGCTATACACATGATTTACGCGGCTGCACTGCGATGGCGCACTGTTCGCGATCATCCCAAAAAGCCTCCAACTCCTCTACGGAATTTCGTACGAGTGGAATGACACACCAAACACTAAGTCATATATGAACGATTCAATAACTGCGGCCGCATTGTTCGTCTCTTTATATCGGCGATAGAGCGCACGGCAAATCGCGAGGAATTCCAACTCATCGGTTTCCGCTCCATCGATCGTGAATAGCGCCGCAATGGCTTTTTCAGCCTCATCATCATTGCTGGATCTGCCGGGGACGAATTGCGAACGGATGGCGCGTATTTCTGGCAGGGTGGGCACAGTCGCACCTGTCTTCGCGGGCATTGGCTTGGCGGATCTCCTGCCCTCCAAAAGAAGATCCTTAGAAAATCCTTTAGTCTTCTTCACAGTGAGGGGCATGGCCTTAACTCACCTCCTGCGGTTTAGGGCTAACTTCCGGAAAGAGCTGCGGCCAATCACGAAGCATTCCCTTGGTCTGCTGGACGTTGTCTTCGATGATTTCGGCCTGCTCAGCGACCCAAACAGAAAGTCCTTCGGTGTTCCAGGATGCTTAATGTGTTCTGACACGAGTATGGTGAGCAGTTGCCCACGCCAGTCGCCGCTGCGCATGACCTCCCGTCTTTTGCATCTCCATCGAGCAGTTTTCGCGAGGTTTCGCGGCCCTGCTTCACTGCCAGGGCTATCGCTCTTTCCTCTCGGCCGCCTCGATAGAGCTCTAATGCTGCCATGAGCACCTCATACTCATCGATATCGAGCAGCAGCGTGTCGTTGAACTTCGGACCAATCAAAACTGGCATTCAAGCCTCTTCCATTAAGTATATACCGGTTACACCGTCAGTACAAGCCCTTGTCAATACCGGTTATACGAACTACACTAGTAACGGTCGAAGACGATGTCGCCATCTGAGAAGCCGTTCCTACACTTTGTCATTGAGCCCGGATTGTTGAAGCGGTTGGATGAGTTTAGATTCAAACATCGGTTCGAGAGTCGCGCCGCAGCTATCAAGTGGCTTCTAGCTTGGGCACTTGATCAGAAGCCGAAACCCAACGGGCACCCAAGTTAATATCGGCGCTTACTTTGCTGTGTTGAACTCGGCTTGCGGGCTATCCAGCGGCCTGCAGTTTCCTTCGTGATTTCGAGATCCGCGGCGATCTTTGCTACACGAACGCCCTTTTTGGCTAGAGATCGCGCCTTAATCATCTTTTCTTTACGGCGTCGATCGGCGTCGTACTGTGGCCTGCCTAGGTCTCGACAATCCTGACAATAACTATTTTGCGCTGCCTTGGGTTGGCGCACCGGAAAGTATGGAAAATAGCAACTGCTGCAGGTGGCTAGCTTATCCTTTCCAGCAACGGCGAGCATTATTTGGGTTGCCAGCGCGCCAAACAAGTTGTACTCCCCATCGCACTCAATGTTGATCTCCAACGCATTAAAACGAAATGGATTCTTGCGTCTGGGGTCGTACTTCGGCTGAAGCGCCAACCGCACGCGGCCTACCTGCACCCAGTGATTGACAAATACTATCAATCGCCACCAGGCATCCCAAGTGCTGACAGGGTAATCGATATACTTCGGGGGTTCGAAGTACATATCTCTCCAGTCTTCTCGACGAGCAACGCGACGGTGATTTTTTAGCTCAGCTGCAACTTGCAATATCGCTCGAGCATTCTTACTTAGCCGACGCCAAAGCGCAATGGGCTCTCTCATTAACGCTAGCGGTGAGTAGTTCGTATAATCTCTGTCGACCGACACCCGCCAGCGTTGGAATCCCAATCTGATATCGGTATCTCGCGGAAGATCTTTTCGGAATAGTCGTATTGCACCAAATACGCCGTATCGTTGCGCAAATTTCAAAAAGGCCTTTGGTGATATCTCGTCCGCGAGCTTTACAAAAGACAACAGAAGACGATCGCTAGGGTATACCTCGTGATATTTCGGGCGAGACCAAATTAACGAACGACCTTTGACTTCAACCCGATCAGGAACCACGATCCCGTTTACTTTCATCGGTCGGCCACGCCGTGATCTATCCGCAAAGTTAGCCATCCAATAAGCCGGACTGTTCGAAAAGGCTATCGCCATAGTTAAGCCATAGATTACTGTATAGCCATATTGGACGCAAGCTGCAAAAAAATAGACCCATGAGACAAGCGCAAACCGACGTTTGGGCCCAAACGCGACTGCTGCTCCGAGCGACGGAAGTCGCTAGATTACTCGCGATAAGCCGCGCAAGCGCGTACCGATGGATGGCCGCTGGCATTTTGCCAACTGTGCGCATGCCAGGTTCGCGAGCTATCAGAGTCCCGGTCGAAGCCGTCGCCAGCTTGGTCAGTCAAAATACCAAACCTAAAGCTTGACCACGTGGTTAGACGGAAGGTATAACCAGTATAGACAATTCACTATGGACAACCGACTGAGAGCCTAGGCGATGCTCATCGATCTCGCTCAAAGAGTCAAGGCTGCTGCCGCTCCGGACCTTCGAGTTCTAGCCGAAGAAGCCGGGTTTGTGCCCAAGGGCGGGAAGGGCTATCAATGCGCCATGCACGAGGACAGACACGCGAGTGCCTACCTATGTGAGCGCATCGGCCGCATTAAATGTTTGGGGCCGTGCGGTCAATCGTGGGACGTGATAGACCTGGCGAGGATCATCGTCGGTGGGTCCGTGGGTGAAGCAATTCGCTGGCTGGCTGCACGCTACGGTGTTTCCTACCAAAGTCCCACCAGACGAGTTGCGCGACTCAGCCCGGAAGTTTACACGAATGTAGAACTATTTCGAATTGGTTTCCGCTGGCAAATTAACCGTTACCTCGATTTGCTGAAGCAACTATGGGATCTCGATGAGACCGAACCTGAGTGCGCTCGTATCCGCGATTGGACTTCGCTTCTAGAAAGAGTTGAGAACTGGAGTTCGTACCAAATGGCACAGTTCTACATCGGGTATCGGCGCCACTGGCCCACCTTCGTTAATGAGTGCGTTGTGGAGGCGGAAGAGTATCAGGTTCTGTTCGCGACGATCCTCGCTCACGCGGACACGAAAGCAGCTGTTGCCGCATGAAGGGTAGTACCGCCATTAGCCCAAGAATCGAGGGAATCCTGAGAGCCGGTACTGGCTCAGCCAATGCGAGACGGCTTAACTCGGACGGATGCGCGCCAGCAGTTAGTGCGAAACCGAAGGAAATTGCTACAGCCGCGCTCCATGGAATTACTGGAGACCTGCTGCGCCTACTCATGCCCCACACCGAGGCCGGATTACCCGCCGTACTCGTGCAATTTCTCGTCGCCGCCGGCATTTTCTTCGGCAGAACGGTCCACTACTTGGCCGAGGCAGACCACCACTACACGAATCTGTTTGCCACAATTGTCGGCAGTACTAGCAAAGGTCGAAAGGGAACTTCGTGGGGTCGGATCAGGGAACTCTGCAAAATCGCCGATGAACAGTTTGCAGGTAACTGTATCACAAGCGGACTCTCGTCCGGTGAGGGGCTGATCTGGGCAGTACGCGACGAAATACGCGAACAGATCCCCATCAAGGAAAAGGGCCGCGTCGCTGGTTACGAAATCGCGACAACGGACGCAGGCGTTTTAGACAAGCGGCTCCTCATACAGGAGCCGGAATTTGCCAGGGTGCTGAAGAACGCAGAGCGCGAAACGAACAATATCAGCGCGGTTATCCGAGAAGCGTGGGATTCGGGATCGCTAAATGTCTTGACGAAGAACAAAACAGCGCGGGCTACAAATGCTCACATCGGGATCGTTGCTCATATCACCTCACAGGAATTGAATAGATTACTCACGAACACCGAAGCAGCTAATGGCTTCGCAAATCGTTTCTTGTGGATTTACGCCGAGCGATCCAAAGAACTGCCCTTCGGGGGCAGTCTTTGTAAGGAGGACCTGTATCCCATAGCCGAAGAGCTTCAGAGAATTCGTAAGTATGGCCTGGAATCGACGCGTGCCAACTTTGATCAAGAAGCTGCGGATAAGTGGCGGAACGTATATAGTTTGTTGTCCGCCGGGAAGCCCGGACTCCTAGGAGCGATAGTGGCGAGAGCCGAGGCGCAGGTTGTGCGCTTGGCGACACTCTACGCGCTGCTCGACTGCAGCACATTGATCCGCATCGCTCACCTCGACGCAGCTCTCGCAGTTTGGCAATACGCCGAGGCCTCGGCACGCTATATTTTCGGGCATGCGTTGGGAGACGATACAGCAGATGCGATTCTCGGTTATCTCCGATCAATCGGCACCACTGGCGCCAGCCGAACGGACATCAGCAATTTATTCAATCGCAATAAGAGCACACAGGAAATTTCCCGTGCACTCGGAGAGCTCGCCACCTCGGGACTGGCTTCCATGCAGCGGGAAGCAAAGGAAGCAGGAGCGCCAATCGAGCGCTGGTTTGCAATACGGTGCTCCCGTTACGAAAAGAACGAATTTAACGAAGTAACAACCAACCCCGCGCCAATTGCTTCGTTAAATTCGTTAACTTCGTACTCGTCAGTTAACCAGGGACGCTGAGGAGGCATCGACTCTGGAGAGCGTAAGCGGTCTGGATATAATTCGAGCCATCCTCGCGGATGACTCTATGCCCAGACAGCGCTTCCAGAAATCCGAGCATTCAGCAATCGAAGAACGGTGCCTTTTTCATCCGGCCGTGGGTGGACGTCATTGGATCGGCCGGTCTCGAGCGACACAAGAAAACGATCGTTCTCGGCCCAGTAGATATGGGTAAGCGGGCGGCAGTTGCGAAGAAGAACGAAGTGATGCGAACCCTCAACAATTCTGGCTACGTGATACGTTCTCAGATCCCGTTTGCTCAGTTGGCTGAAGACTATCTCATCCGGTTTGTGCGCAAGCCGGATAATTTAGCAGCCAGTACGCGCGCCAAATACGAGATTCAGCTCAAAAATCACATCCGGCCGGCTTTCCAGGAATTGCAGCTGTACGATGTCACAACTACGCGGATTGAGGAATGGCTGCAAAAGAAGGCGGAGACCGGCATGTCTTGGGCGACGCGAACAGACTTGCGGAACATCATGAGCGGGATGTTCACGCAGGCTAAGAAATGGGGTTACTGGAAAGAAGAGAATCCGGTTACTGAAGTTAGCACCGGCAAAAAACGCGCCAAGCGCGAAAGAAAGAAACTGACAGACGACAACACTAGGCGGCTGCTTGCAGCATTGCCGAACGATGTACGATTTCTGTGCCTGGCGGCACTCGTTTCCACGCTGCGAATTAGCGAGCTCCTTGGGATACAGGAGAAGCACCTGAACTTCGACAAGGAAATTATTGAGATTCGGCAGCGCTATTGGCGCGGTGATCTCGATGATACAAAAACAGAGCGTAGCAAGCGGGACGTGCCAATGGCGTCTCTCGTGCACGACTTCGAAGCCATATGCACGGGCGACCCGGAACATTTCGTTTTTGAGATCCGCACAAACCCCGGAAACAAAAAACGTGACGGAAGCCGAGCCAAGGAGCGGATCTGCCGGGACGACCGGAACATTCATCAACATTTTCTTCGACCAGCTGCCGAAGGACTTGGAATATATTTCTCAGGTTTCGGATTTCACTCACTGCGCCGCGAAGCGATCACCGCGATCAGCCGTGAAGCCGGTATCGAGCAAGCGAGCCTCATGGCAGGTCACACCAACCTAGATATGACCTTGCTGTATGAGTTGGCGGATCTCGAGCAGCAGAAAAAAGGCTCGATGGCGTATCATGCGCGCCTGATGGGAGAGCCGCTTACTAAAAGCAAGCAGTGAGTGGTGGGCTCGACAGAATTCGAATCTGCGACCTCCTGCGTGTCAAGCAGGCGCTCTAACCAACTGAGCTACGAGCCCCAAGAGATAAAGCACGAATTGGGCGTTAACGGGCACCGATTCCGGAATCGATCCCCTGTTTTCAAATACTTACAGGGCCCTGTGCAACCGTGTCAAGGAAGCGCTCTAACCAACTGAGCTAAGAGCCCGCGTGAATTTCCACGATAACACGCCGAAGACCCCGGTCAGCGCCGCTTCTTACGGCGTCTATTTGTAGGTTCTTGCCTTCGATTGCTCGGCGGATTCTCTGACTTTCGTTATATCCGGAGTGAAGATAATCAGACCCCCGCTTCCGGTCATGTGGATGTCTCCGTTCTCGAGCTGGGTGTGATAACGCGCAAGGTCGAACTCGAACCAATCGCCTGGGGAACTATCGATTAGAGTGAGATCGGCATCGCGCATTGTAAGCTTTCCGAGTTCCACCGCGCCGCCGCTCAATGCAAGGAAGTTTTGCTCCTTGCCGCGCTGCAAAACTTGCCGCGAAAGGTCCAGACTGCCGTAGTCCTCTTCGAGCTCTCCATTCTTTGTAAAGTAGACGTTGGTGATTTTGCCAGACTTTCTCGGCGGGGGCAACAGAGCTTCGGTTTGCAAGAAAATAGAGTCGCCAATCACCTGGACCGCTTTCGAATGTCCAATGTTCACCAGATCCGAGGGCCGCAGCTTCACCACTCGCAAAATCCCCATGATCGGGATCTTCAAGACTTTTATGCTCTTGATGCGAATGCTCAAACGACCATCAGACGTGGCCTCGATCTCTCCGATGAGTTTGACAGGGAGCGGCACGGCCCGATGCAAAGTTCCAGCGATCTCGATCTGCCTGAGACCTCGTGCGGAGATCTTCACTTGTGTCAACTTTGAATCTTTCAAAATTCCGGAGACTAGCGACTGCGAGAGATCACTGAGGCTGATTGAGGTTAAGCCGCTATCAACTTCCACCCGGAAGGAATTGGGGTTGTCGAGCGACGGTACGAGGCTTGGTTCGGTTGGATAGAGGCGGCCCTGCAGCCAGACAGCTTTAAGCCGAATTCCCGAGCTCTCGTGAAAGATGACGTGATAGGCTCTGATCCTCGTGAAACTCGCCGGATCCTTTGCATATTTGTCGGGCGAACTGAGCGAATCCGCTGGCCGATCCAAGGTGTCAGACATGCGATCGACGCGCTTTTCAGAGGTCTCATGAGCACGCGAATTGCACGCTGACATAAGGGCAATCGAAGCCACACAGCCCCAGCCTGCCCTGGCGGCTAGTCCGTCGCGAAGAAAGAGACTCCCGTGTGTTCGAATATCCTCTGGTCTCCTTAACAGTAGAGCCTGATCTCCGGTAAGATCGTTCCTTTTCTTAATCTCGTCACGCGCGCTGCGGAGTTACGCCTCGGCTATCATGAAAATGTACTACATGGCTGGTTTTGCCATTAGTTACATAGGAAAGTTGCTTTGGAAATGAGAGCATTGCGTATCAGCATCGCCTCTGCCGGCACAGGAGGAAAAAAGAAAATGAAAAACGGATTTGTGGCTTTATTCGTATCAGGCTTGCTCGCCGGAACCCCGTGCTTCGGCCAGAGCACCGAGACAATCAAAAGTGTACAACAGGCTTTAAAGGATAAAGGGTTCTATTCTGGGAGTGTAGATGGCATAGCAGGTGCTTCCACGCATTCCGCCATAAAGAAATATCAGGAACAGCAACAGATCACGGCTGATGGTCGCTTAGGACCCAAGACTCTCGACAGCCTGGGAGTCAAGGAGGCTTCTCCCACGACCCAATTCAAGGCCTCTGGTGAAAACATCAAGAACTCGTACGGCAGCGCTGGAAAGGAAATCGGCGATGGTAGCAAGGCCATGGCCGATGAGGTTAAAGGCGGTCACGTCGGTAATGCAGCCGTTGACTTCGGCAAAGGAATTGGCGGCGGCGTCAAGAAGATGGCTGTCGGAACCGGTCATGCCGCGAAGAATGTCGGCAAGGGCGTGGCTAACTCCGTGACTCCGGATAAAAGCGCGACACCGGATAAAAGCGCGACACCGGATAAAAGCGCGACACCGGATAAAAAGCCGACCAACTAGCGTGTTTCGTCGCAGTCGTTCGCGACTCCTGGATCTACCCTGAAAGATTTGACGCCATACTGTGACGCCAGGGAGAGGCGGATCCTTTCTGGTTGGCGTATTCTATTGCCTTTCCCACCAAGAGATACTTCGCGAATGCCCCGAATCAGTTTGCGGTTAAATGGATAGTCGGAGCCTCACCCTGTCGTGGAAGGCGAAAAGGAAACGTCTCGCTTGACATCTCCGGGTCTCTCTCCCAAAACCAAAGTCGTTGTCGCAACGACAGTGATGCTGTCGTTTATCTCCTTTTGGAGAGCGGCGGCGATTGTATTAAGTGACCTCGCCTCATCGGCTTACTACGTGGGCGGCATTGCCGAGACCGCCATCGGAAAATCCGCGCCTTGGTTCATTCTGGCGATCATGTGTTTCGGCTTCGCTATCCGCGCGATTTATGTAGAGAGCTCCAGCATGTTCGTTCGCGGGGGTGTCTACAAAGTTGTTCACGAAGCGATGGGCGCCACGCTGGCGAAGTTTTCTGTTTCAGCGCTCATGTTTGACTATGTCCTAACCGGTCCGATCAGCTCTGTCAGCGCAGGTCTTTATCTGGCCGGCCTGCTGAACGAACTGGCGCAGTACCTGCATACGCCTTACCATGTGCCCGCTCCTTTCTTTGCGGGTGGTTTCGCACTCGCGGTAACCGTTTATTTTTGGTGGCAGAACATTGTCGGCATACACGAATCGAGCGAGAAGGCCTTAAAGATTATGCAAATCACGACCGTCATGGTTGTGATGCTCATCGCCTGGTGTTGTCTGACGTTGATGATTAAGGGCTTTCAGCCAGTGCCGTTTCCTTCCAAAGCAAGCCTGCACTACGGCGAGGGGGCGCTGGGCTGGCTTCAGGGCACAGCCGCGCCAACGATTACTTTCGTGGCAATTCTCGTCGGGCTGGGCCATTCGCTCCTCGCCATGAGTGGCTTTGAGACGCTTGCGCAGGTCTACCGCGAACTGGAAGCGCCCAAGCTGAAGAACTTGAAGAAAACCGGCATGGTCGTCATCGTCTACAGCCTGGCGTTCACGTCGTTGGTATCGTTCTTCGCGGTGATGTTAATCCCCGATGATCAGAGAGGCCGATATCTCACTAACCTTATTGGTGGCCTCTCGAATTATCTAGTCGGGCCAACGGTCTTAAAGCTGCTCTTCCACGCATTCGTTGTGTTGGTGGGAACCCTGATCCTCTCGGGAGCCGTAAATACAGCCATTATAGGTTCGAACGGTGTCTTAAACCGCGTCGCTGAGGATGGCGTCCTACCTGATGCCTTTCGCCACCCTCATCCAAAATACGGAACAACCTATCGCATGATTAATCTCGTGGTGGGTCTGCAAATAATTGCGATCGTGCTGAGCAAAGGGAATGTTGATACGCTCGGCGAAGCTTATGCGTTCGGAGTGATCTGGAGTTTCGCAATGAAGGCCCTTTCGGTGCTGGTTCTTCGTTATAAGCGGCCAGAAGCGCGTGAGTGGAAGGTGCCCCTGAACTTTCACATCGGCAAAGCTGAAGTTCCCCTCGGCCTCATTCTCATCACTGTCAGTCTCTTCCTGCTTGCCCTCGTCAACGTGGTGACGAAGAAAACGGCGACCATCTCAGGCTCAATCTTTACCGTCGGCTTTTTCACAGCCTTTGCGCTTTCCGAGCAGCATAACCGCCGAAAACAAATGGCCGCTGATGCCGAAGGCGAGAAATTTCGCTTGGAAGAGCACGGAGCCATTTCGGTCGAGGGCGTGCACGTGCGACCCGGAAATGTGCTGGTGGACGCAAGCAACCCGAATCGCTTGGATCATGTCCGCATAATCCTCGAAGAGATTAATCCCCTGAAGCAAGATGTGATTGTAGTGGCGGTGCATCGCATCGGGCTGATTAGTTCGAGCGAGTTTCGCCTGAATCCCGAGCAAATTTGCGGGTCACGCGAAATGGACACATTCACGCGCGTGGTCTCTATTGCGGAGAAAGCCGGCAAGCATGTCGAACTATTAACCGTAACGGGACGAGACGAGCCGTCAGCGTTGGTCTTGACCGCTCAGCAATTGAGTTCTTCCCGCATCGTCATCGCCCAGTCGTCCCTGCTCTCCCCTGATGAGCAGGCGCGGCTCATTGGAGAGGCCTGGGAGCAGCTTCCGGCTCCGAGACCGGCACTGAGCCTGGAGATCCTCTCTCCCTACAAAGATGAGGTGCACATGTACTCGCTCGGGCCTCACCAGCCTCGCCTGTGGCCGAGCGATATTGACCTGGTTCATACACTCTGGCAGGAACTCGCGGATCGTCCGGGCGTGGGCGGCCGCCTCCATCATCGCGACGTGGTCGGAGTTGCGCTTCGCCGTCTCGAACAGCAATTACATTCGAAATCCCATACCGACGTCATTGCGGACCTTGAGCAGGAACTGTCTCGCGAGAAGCCGGATTTAAGCAGGAATGGAGCGGGACACATTCGCACGGATGACGACCTCGCAGGACTTGCCTGATTTCAAATCGAGTCATGAAGATCATATCGTCGAAGGAAGTTTTACGAAACAAGCTCTTCACCATTACCGATGAGATCGCTCACGATCCGGATGGATTTGAAATTCATCGCTATATCGTGCGCCATCCAGGCTCCGCAGTGATGATGGCTGTCGATGAGAGCGAACACATTCTCCTTGTGAAGCAGTTCCGGCTGCCGGCCGAGCAGGAATTATGGGAACTCCCGGCCGGGCGCATCGATCCTGACGAAACTTCGCTCGAGGCAGCCAAGCGCGAGCTTCAGGAAGAAACTGGCTACAAAGCGGCCCGCTGGCAAAAGCTTGTTTCATTCTGGCCCAGTCCCGGTTATGTAGGCGAAAAGATGGATATCTTCCTGGCGCAAGATCTGACACCCGGCGAGCAGAATCCAATGGATGACGAGCGGATCACGACCCGCTGGTTCCGTGTCTCCGAAGTAGACTCCATGGTTCGGAAGGGCGAAATTCAGGATGGAAAGACATTGATCGGCTATTACACCTGGCTGGCAGGCCGCAAGTAACCAAATTTATTCGCTGGTCAGAGGTCGGTCCATCAATTCGCAGATCGCCTCCCGCGGGTTTTTATTTTCGTAAAGGACTTCGTGCATCTTATTCACAATCGGGAGATCAACCGAATATTTGATTCCGAGCTGGTGGGCTGCGCGGCAGGTACCCACGCCTTCTGCCACCATCCTCATCCCGGAAAGGATCTGCTTGAGCTGGCGGCCCTCGCCAAGCTGCGTCCCAACAAAGCGATTCCTTGAAAGACTACCTGTCGCTGTCAGCACCAAATCGCCCAATCCGGCGAGACCGCTCAACGTTCTCGGATTTCCTCCCATCGCCACCGCAAGGCGGATAATTTCCGCCAATCCTCGCGTGATGAGGGCCGCCGTACTGTTGCTGCCCAAACCCAGTCCGGTGCAAACACCGGCGCCGATCGCGATTACGTTTTTGAGAGCTGCTCCCACTTCTACGCCAGCCACGTCGGTGCTGGTATAAAAACGCAGTTTTGCGGTTGAAAACGCCTGTTGAACCTCTGTGGCAAGGCGGAAGTCTTCCGATGCTATGACTACTGCTGCCGGCTCTCCGGCAGCGACTTCTCCTGCAAAAGTTGGACCTGACAGGGCCGCCACCTTTATCGGTTTGTTTTCGGCGAGCGCTTCGGCGATCACCTGTGACATCCGATACAACGAGCCTTCTTCGATTCCTTTGGCAGCACTTACCAAACACGCACGATCTGCCAGATAGGGACGCACCAATCTGAGAACTTCGCGGAGGTTGGCCGACGGAACTGCCAGTAGGACGTAATGAGAGCTGCAGATAACCTGGCTGATTTCAGAAGTCACCACAACATTTGCCGGTAACGCGAAGCCTGGCAGGTACCGTTTATTCTGCCTGGTCTTTTCAATTTCTTCCGCAAGGCGAACATCGCGCGCCCATACCGACACCGAATCGAAACGAGACGCCAGACTGATTGCCAGCGCGGTTCCCCAACTCCCCGCGCCCACGACTGCCAGCTGCTTCAAGCTTCTTTTCTCCGTAAAGAGAATGTATTTTCTGTTCCGCTCCGCAGGCGTGCAATGTTAGCTCTGTGTCGGTAAACGATCAGTACCCCTGCCAGCACTGAGGAGACGAGCAGAACGTGCGGGGGATGATCAATCGTCCAGTACAAAACCGGAAAGGTCAGCGCCCCGACGATGGATCCAAGCGAGACGAACTTGCTCGATACGACTACCACCACAAAGACGATTGCTGTCGCAAGAAGCGCGAGCGGCGCCAGAAACCCAAACGCCCCGATGAAGCAGGCAACAGCCTTGCCGCCCCTGAAACCGAGAAAGATAGGATAGCAGTGTCCCACCACAACGGCAAACGCCGCCAACGCCAGGGCGATCGGGTCACCGTGTGTCACGCGCGAGACCAGATAGACCGCCAGCCACCCCTTACAAATGTCGAGAGCAAGAACTATCAAGCCCGCTTTTGTTCCCGCCGCCCGGTGGACGTTGGTAGCCCCTATGTTGCCGCTGCCTATCGTGCGGATGTCCTTTCCGAGACGCAGGCGCACGAACCAATAACCAAAGGGAAGACCTCCGATGAGGTATGCCAGGATTGTTAGAGTCGCAAGTGTAAAAGGAGAAGCTTCGTTCACTTCGAGGTGCTAGCAGCCGCCAGTGCTGACTCGAATTTGTATTCGCGAAGCTTGCGGTAAATGCTTGAATTCGAGCCCGGGTCGCTGCGAAACAGAGCGAATCCCGACACTTGAAACGTACCGATTACCGTGCTGTGCAACTCGGTCACCCTCTGTCGTAACCCTCGCAGCGGAACAGGATTCTTGATACGAGCGAGCGTTAGGTGGGGAGAGAATTCTCGCGTCTCCCGCTCGATTCCAAGCCGAAGCAATGCTTCTTCGGTGTCTCGTGCCAGTTCATTCAATTCGTTTCCGGCATGAACACCGGCCCAGAGAACGCGCGGCGATCGTTCATTGGGAAACCAACCCAGGTTCCTCACCTCGACCTCGAAACGAGCGCGCGGAACAGCATCGAGCAAAGCCTCGTGCAATTCTTCGATCCGCCCCTCCTGCCATTCGCCAATAAACTTGGTCGTGATGTGAAAGTTGTCGAGCGGACTCCACTTGATCAACGCCTCCGGTCGAAGGACGGAAACAAGCCGCTCCAATCTGAGGAGAAGATCCGCTGGGATATCGATAGCTGTAAAGAGTCGCATGACGGCCGTGTTAATGTTCTAGCGTACCTTAGTGCTCGCCTCTTTGCCACGCCCCAAAAGGGAGGACGGTTGCCCCGTAAACCGTTTGCGCATTCAGACCCTGAGACTCGATCTTGCCTATTTTGAGCGCCACGCAACTGAACTTGCGCGGAGCCTGCTGGGCAAAGTTCTGATACACGGGGGTACAGCCGGCATGATCGTTGAGACCGAAGCGTATCTTGGCTTGAATGATCTGGCCGCGCATGCTTCCCGAGGTCTCACGGAGCGCACCAAAGTGTTGTTCGGCCCCGCCGGCCGCGCGTATATTTACTTCATTTACGGTATGCATGAGTGCTTGAACGTAGTCGCCGATAAGGAAGGACCTGGCTCTGTGCTCATCCGGGCGCTCCAGCCTCTTTCCGGAATCGAAGAGATGTACGAACGTCGGAAATGGAAAGGATCCCCTATTGGTTTGGCAAATGGCCCGGGCAAGCTCACGCAAGCGCTGGCCGTGACGCGCGCGCAGTATGGGATACGGCTGGACCGGGGAGACTTTACGATTCGGGAATGGCGTCAGCAACCCGTCTTCGAGATCGCTACTTCTCCTCGCATCGGCATCAGCGAGTGCCGGGATTGGCCGTTGCGCTTCGTCTGGAAAGACCATCCGTGCTTGAGCCGCCGGTAGCTGAAAAACAGAGCAATCCTTGATGTCGAAATTGAGTTTCCTGGTTATGATTACGCTCGCCTCCTCCATGCTGGGCCAGACGGGACTCGCCGGTGACAAACTCGACGCGGAGGTGAAAGCCAAAACTGCGAACTTCCGCGGCAAGGTAAGTCTCTATGCCAGAAATCTCAATAGCGGCAAGAGCTACAGCCTGGTCGGCGATCAGCCAGTTCGCACCGCAAGCACCATCAAGCTCGCAATCATGGTCGAATGCTTTGCCGAGGCGGCCGAGGGCAAATTAGATCTCAACGAGCGTCTGAAGCTGACATCAGACGAGAAGGTCTCGGGAAGCGGCGTTCTGCAGGATCTTTCAGCCGGAGACGAATTTCCGATACGCGATCTGATTGACCTCATGATTGTGCTCAGCGACAACACCGCAACCAACTTGATTCTGAATCGCATCGGCGGGGATGCGGTAAACATCCGAATGGAGCAACTCGGGCTTCAGCAGACACGCGTGATGCGTAAGATCCTCGGAGATCGCGACGACCTCAAGCCTTTCCCCACCGGCATAACGCGCGAAGGCGCCAAGCCGGAAAACAAGAAATGGGGGATTGGCCGCAGCAGTTCCCGCGAGATGGTCATGCTTCTCGAAAGGATGTTCAAGGGCGAACTGATCGACAAGGCCTCGTCCGACGCGATGCTCGCCGTTCTAAAGAAGCAGCGCGACCATGACGGAATTGTGCGAGACCTGAAAGATATAACAGTGGCGAACAAGACCGGCGCTTTGGATCATCTCCGAAGTGACGTAGGAATCGTCTATTCCGCTGGCGGTCCGATCGCAATGGCGATCACCGTAGAGGAAGTCCCGGATATTGACTGGACACCCGAAAACCCGGCGCAGCTTCTTATTGCCCGTGTTTCAGAACTACTGGTGAGCGGGCTCGCCGTTTCGAATGGCGGCCCACCCACCAGCGCGCGCTCCGCCAATTAGTAACGGTAGTGGTCGGCTTTGTACGGCCCTTCCACCGGGACACCAAGATAGTCGGCTTGTTTCCCGTTCAGCGTGGTCAGCTTTACTCCGATTTTTTCGAGATGCAGGCGCGCCACTTCTTCGTCCAGCTTCTTCGGCAGCGTGTAGACGCCGATATTGTACGTGTCGCGATTCTTCCAGAGATCGATCTGTGCCAGCGTCTGGTTCGCGAAGCTGTTGCTCATCACAAAGCTCGGATGACCTGTCGCGCATCCAAGATTGACCAGCCTTCCTTCTGCCAGCATGAAAATGCTGTGTCCGTCCTGGAAGGTGTACTTGTCGACTTGCGGCTTAATGTTCAACCGCTCTACGCCCTTCGCTTCATTTAGCCGATCCACCTGAATTTCGTTATCGAAGTGTCCGATGTTACACACGATCGCCTGATCCTTCATGTACTGCATGTGTTCGAGCGTAATGATATCCAGGTTCCCGGTGCAGGTTACGTAGATATCGCCACGGCCAAGCGTGTCTTCTACCGTGGTGACTTCAAAGCCTTCCATCGCAGCCTGTAAGGCATTAATGGGATCGATCTCGGTCACGATCACCCGTGCGCCCATACCCCGCAGCGAATGTGCCGAACCCTTGCCGACGTCCCCATAGCCGCAAATGACCGCCACTTTGCCGGCCATCATGACATCCGTCGCTCGCTTGATCCCGTCGGCTAGCGATTCGCGGCAGCCGTAGAGATTATCGAATTTCGATTTAGTCACCGAGTCGTTCACGTTGATAGCAGGCACCAGCAGTTTGCCCTGCTCTTGCATCTTGTAAAGCCGGTGCACACCAGTGGTCGTTTCCTCGGATACCCCGCGCCATTCTTTGGCTAATTTGTGCCAGCGCTGGCCATCCTCGGCGTGAACTTTCTTGAGAAGCTGCTTGATGACTTTCTCTTCCTGGCTGGAGGAGGGCGTGTTCACCCAATCGCTGCCTTCTTCGAGTTCATAGCCCTTGTGAATCAGCAGCGTGACATCGCCGCCGTCATCGACAACCAGTTGCGGGCCTTTCCCATTTTCGTGAGAAACCGCTTGATAGGTACACCACCAATATTCCTCGAGCGTCTCGCCCTTCCACGCGAACACGGGTACGCCGGCGGCCGCGATTGCCGCTGCCGCATGGTCCTGGGTCGAAAAAATATTGCAACTCGCCCATCGGACATCCGCCCCAAGATCGATCAGCGTCTCGATGAGCACAGCCGTCTGAATCGTCATGTGCAGCGAGCCCGTCACCCGCACTCCTGCAAGCGGCTTTTCCGCAGCGTATTTCTGCCGGATGGACATCAAACCGGGCATCTCGTGCTCGGCTATTGAAATTTCCTTGCGGCCCCAATCGGCCAGGCCCAGGTCTGCGACTTTATAATCGGTCGCTGTTCGGTTCAGTGTGGCAGTGCCCATTTTGTTCCTCTCCGAGATTGTATCAAACAATCTTGATATGTTGATACGTAGTGGCAAATCTTCTAAAAGCCCTTCGCCTGTTCAGCGATCCCGCCCGGGTTCGCTTGCTCCTCCTGCTTGCTCAGGATGAACTTTCAGTGGCGGAATTGCAGGAGATTATGGCAAAAGGGCAAAGCCAGATTTCAACGCACCTGGCACAGCTCAAACAGGCGGATCTGATTCAGGACCGGCGCACGGGAAAGAACATTTTTTACAGCCTGAAGCCGCCGCTGTCGCGCGACGAGCCCGTTCGCGAACGATTGCTTTCCCTCCTGCAAGCGGCAGTTCCCGAAATTCCGGAAGCTGCTGACGATCGTCTTGCGCTCGACCTGGTCTTGGCAAAGCGGCAGGATAGGATGCGCAGCTACTTCGATGCTCTGGCAGGAAGGTTCGGCCGGGAGTATCTGCCCGGACGATCCTGGCAGGGCTTGGCCGAGGTGGTTCTTCGCTTGCTGCCGCCGATGGTGATTGCGGATCTGGGAGCAGGCGAAGGAACGTTTTCGCAGCTTCTTGCTCAAACATCGCGCCGTGTCATAGCTGTCGACAACTCGGAGAAGATGGTCGAATACGGCGAGAAGTTGGCCCGCGAACACAACCTTACGAACATCGAATACCGTCTTGGCGACCTGGAAGCACTGCCTTTAGCCAGTGGCGAAGTGGATCTTGCGTTCTTCAGTCAATCCCTGCACCACGCGCAGCATCCTGAGAAAGCGGTGGCAGAGGCTGCGCGCGTTCTCAAACCCGGCGGCCGGATCGCAATCCTCGATCTCCGCAAGCATCAATTCGATGAGGCTCGAGAAATGTATGCCGACGTATGGCTAGGTTTTACTGAAGTCGACTTGCGCCGCTTCCTCAAAAAGGCGCGCTTTGAAAACCTTCAGACCGCCGTCGTGCACCGGGAGCCGGACCCTCCTTATTTCGAAACCGTCTGTGCTCTCGGCGAAAAACCAGACTGAACGTTCAGATTATTGATGGCTGCATAGGCTAACGCCAGTACACTTACGAACATCATCAGCACTTCGCTGTCGCCCAGGTTGTATTCGAAAATTCCGCCAACCAGGATCCCTATAGTCACCGCAATCGTGCCGTTGAGAACAAAAACCTCCTGAGATTTCGTCCCCCTCGGCATCGCCAGAAGAGCCCGCACGCTGTCGTAGATTGCGAGCCCGATGAACCAGAGCACGCAAAGTAATCCGGGAATCCCCCGTTCTGCGGCGTATTGGACATAAATATTGTGCAAATGTCCGTAGTAACCGACTGGTAACGGCCGCCGGACGTCGCGCGGGACATAAGCATTGAAATTACGTCCGATTTCTTCCGGGCCGAGTCCGAACCACGGATGTGCCTTGATCATCTCAACGCCGGTCCGAAACGTAACCATGCGATGACGATTCGAATCGACATCCTCTTGCGGGTGCGTAAAGGACAAAAGCCGCTCCTTCACGTTATGGGGCGCAGCCAGAAAGCCTGCGGCTGCCAGTAATGGGACCGCGAAGGTCATGCGAGGCCGCCAGATCCAGACCAGGTAGAGTACCGACGGAACAGCCGCGAGCCAGATGCTTCTCGTACCTCCGAGCAGCAAGGCAATCCCGAGAATTGCCGTGCTTCCGTAAGCCCATATCGGCATCCGGCGGCTTGAGAAAAACCATTGCGCGAGCAGTAGCAGAAACACGCTTAGTTCCAAGCCGCCAAATGTCATCCAGTGGCTCTCAAACCCGGTGATCCGTCTTTCTACATAAGAAATGTAAGAAGAATGCGAGCTGCGAACGTACTGGACCACCGCGAGGAGTCCGGAAGCCGTCGCCGTCACTGCCCAAGCCATCATCAGGTAAAACACCTTCGAGAACTGCTCGGCGAAGACCGTGAAAATGAGTGGGATAAAGAAGAACACGAAGAATTTCTTGATCTGGGCACGGCCGAGCCAGGGATCCGGAGAGAACACGTCGGCGAGGGCTGTCCAGAAAAACAGACACGCCAGGGGAATCCAGATTCGCGGGAACGAAAGCTTCTGGCGAAACACCAGAAGAAGCAGGATCCCAAGTCCAAGTAGAATCTGGCTCGCAGCAATTGAAATTTGGATCAATGCGGCAGCGGCGATGGCTACCACGAGCAGGATGCGGTCCTGAACCGCGGTGCTATCTACCATGCAGGAACGCGACCAGTATGACAGAATGAAAGGCGAAAATTCCCCCCGAGATGCAGATTCATCTTCTACGCCATGGCGTTGCCGAGGATGGGCACGCCGGTCTGCCGGATGGTGAGCGGGCGCTCACCGCTGAAGGGAGGAAGAAGTTGCGCCAGGTTCTGCAGACTGCCGCGAAGGCGGGAGTCCAGCCCAATCTGATTCTCTCCAGTCCATTGAAGAGGGCGGTGCAGACTGCGGAGCTTGCAAAGCGTGTGCTCGGCTATTCCGGGGAAATTTTGCAGACCAAGGTTCTGGCGCCGGGTGGGACTGTCGAACAGGTTTGGGAGGAAATCCGCGTACACAAGGGAGAAGAAGCCCTTCTGCTCACAGGGCATAACCCGCAATTCGAGCACCTGGCCGGATACCTTCTTGGACATCCCGATTTGAAGATGGAGTTTAAGAAGGGAGCGCTTTTGCGCGTGGACCTCGAATCATTCGGGGTTGTGCCGCGCGGTATCTTACGCTGGTGCCTGACTGCCAGGCTCGCTGAAAGAGCTTAATCGGGCTCACCGTTTATCATTAATCAGGGTCTTTGATGTATTTCTTTCAGGCACGTGGATTCAATTGCGTGTGCCGGGCGGTTCTCGGCATTATCGCAATTTCCAGCGTGATTTTGGCGCAAGATCAGCCACAGCTGACCCCGGGCCAAGTGCCGGTCTCTGCCTCCGCCAAAACCCAGCCGGGTAAGGTGGCCGGTGCATCCTCCAGCCCGGTACAAGCGGTACCCGCAACCCCTCAGTCAAACGAGCAGCCCATGCCGGCACCAGACCGGAATGAACCCCAAGCGACGCCGCTCGTTTTCGAATCGCACGGACTTGAATACGACGCCCTGACTAGAAATGGCATCACAGTAATGTTTGCCCAGTTGCCATCCCGGCTAAAGGAGTTCAGCATCGTTCAGATTACCGTTACCAACGGCTCTCTGGTGTCCTGGACCGTGAAGCCGGACGAATTCGTATTCGTACGGTCCGACGGTTCGACCTTGAATTCCGTTTCCGCGGACTTTGTAGTCGCGGAACTCCTCTCGCGAGCCGATAGGGACGACGTGATTAAGCTCCAGCTTTTGTACGAAAACAGCATTTCCGGCCTGGCGAACTACCGGCCCACGAATGGATACGAGAAGCGCCGCCAGGCTGCCATGGCACAGTTTGTCAATCGAGGGTTTAAGGCTGCGGCGGAAGCCTCTGCCATCGCCTTTGTTCCCACGAAACTTAAGAATGGCGATAGTACGGATGGCGCTATTTTCTTTGCAAATCGGAGCAAGGAAAAAACAATGGGTGCCGGCAGACTGATCGCGCGCACCTGTGGAGAGACCTTCATTTTTGAAACTTACGCCGAGTTGAAGAAGCGCCAGTGAAGCCCCGTCGCGATAGAAAGTCCTCATCTGAATTCATCGATCTGCATGCCCACACCAACGAGTCAGACGGAAGTCTGTCGCCCGAAGAGCTGATCGCTCTCGCGCAGCAAGCCGGCCTTCGAGCCCTCGCTATCACGGACCACGACACATTTGCGGGGCACGACAAAGCTATTCGCTTCGCGGCCGCTGCGAACCTCGAGCTTGTATGCGGAATCGAGCTGAATACCCGCATGAGTGCAGATTCAGCTTTCCGGAGCCGCTCGGTCCACATGCTCGCTTACTTCCTCGGGGGCGGGCCGCCGCAACCCTTCTCCGATTGGCTTGAAAATGAACGGGCCGAGCGAAGAAGCCGCAATAGGAAGCTTTCAGAGAAGCTGCAGAGCGACGGAATCAACGTCACCCTCGACGAAGTAGAGGCGCGCGGGCGATCGCTTGCCGGCCGGCCTCACTTTGCTCGCATCCTGGTTGAAAAAGGGTATGCGCGCAATGCCGACGAAGCATTTGGCAAGTTCCTTGGGGAAGACGCGCCCAGTTTTGTGCCGCGCGAAAGCAAGACAGCGGAGGAGGTAGTCGCTATGGTGCGATCTGCCGGTGGGGCGCCGGTCGTCGCACATCCGATTCGCCTCGGTTTGGGACGTGAAGAAGAACGGGAGCTCTTGATTCGTTATCGCGACGCTGGACTTGTTGGACTTGAGGTTTATCATTCCGAACATCCGCCGGCGCTGCAGGCCTACTACGTGCAACTTGCTGCCGAACTGGAACTGCAGCCCTCCGGCGGGTCGGACTTTCATGGGTCCATTAAACCGGAAATTGAACTGGGAAGCGGGATCGATGGCAACGTGCGGGTGCCACTCGAATTCTTGGAAGGTCTTCGCGAGGCGGTTGCCGCCTGATGTCGGAGATGTTACCCAGGCTTAGGCTGAACCTGGACTTCCTGCCTTCGCCCGATCCGAGAAAGCCGGGTCTCTATATCCGTGATCCCTACGGTTATTCGGATTCAACGCTGCTCGTTCCGCCCCCCCTGGTGCAGGCTCTTGACTGCTTCGATGGCGAGCAGTCCTCGCTCGACTTACGAGCAACACTCGTCCGCATCACCGGACAGATTCAGGTTGGGGATATAGAGAAGGATCTCGTCGATTCCCTGAATCATGCGGGTTTTCTCGAAAATAATCACTATAGGGAGTTGAAAGCAAGCCGCGAGGCGGCCTTCGCGGCGGAATCGTTTCGTCTCCCGAATTTCGCCGGAGCTGCCTATCCTTCGGAGCCAGTCGCGCTCTCGCAACTACTAAGAAAGCGCGTAGGTCTATCCGCGGGTGGCGGCGATATCCTCGCGATTGCTGCCCCGCACGCCAGCCCCGAGGGTGGCTGGGAAACGTACCGTGCTGCCTACCAGGCGTTGCCATCTTCTCAAGAGGCAGCCGATCGTACATTCGTCATCCTTGGAACATCGCACTATGGCGCGCCTGATAGATTCGGCCTAACACGAAAGCGATTCGCCACCCCATTCGGCGAGGCTAAGACGAATACCGGGCTCGTCAGTGAGCTCGAGAGCGCAGCGCCCGAAGCGATTCGCATGGAGGATTACTGTCATGCGGTGGAGCATTCCATCGAATTTCAGATTGTTTTTCTCCAGCATCTTTATGGACCCGAAGTCAAAATTCTCCCCATCCTCTGCGGGCCATTTGTAAAGAGCGTTTATGACGGGGTCATGCCGGAAGCGAACGAGAACCTCGCCAGATTTTTCGATGCCCTGGCAAATATCGGCTCGCGCGAAGGCAAGAAGATTTTTTGGATTCTGGGCGTCGATATGGCTCATATGGGCCGCCGGTACGGAGATCCGTTGAGGGCGAAAGCCGGCATCGGCGAAATGCTCGCGATTGAGCAGCGTGACCGGCAGCGCATCGATCAAATCAACGCCGGGGATCTGAAAGCATACTGGTCATTGGTTCAGGACGGCCACGACGATCTCAAGTGGTGCGGTTCCGCGCCATTTTATACGTTCCTCAAAGTCATGCCGGGGCTCAGGGGCGAGCTGCTTGATTACACTCAATGGCAAATCGACCCTGAGAGTGTAGTGAGCTTCGGCGCGATGCGATTTACCCGATAACGGATCAATACTGGCCGCCGCCAGTCCAATATCCCGGACGGCGACGTATAGTCAGCCCGGGCCTGTTTACACTGACCTTAATGGTGTGAAAGCCAGGCTCGTTGCTGTTGTTGGGCGTGTAGCTGAGAAGATATTGGCTGTTCAAATCCGCGCCAATATCGGAAATCGCAGCTTCCAAACCCGACTGCCGCGCGAAGTTATACATACGGCCGCCGGTAAATATGGAAAATGCTTCGGCCGGCGTCTTCTTGAACAGGTCCCGAATTCCGCGGTAAATAGGCGGGACGCCATTCAAGGCATTCCCATCCATCTCCCAGATATTTGTCGTTTCCGAACGCGGAATCCCGCCCGCGATATTGGGCTGCGCTTCGGGAGGAATGCCGCCTCTGGCCGGTCGAGGGTAGTCCATCTTTTTATTGAGCGCAGTATATGCGCGCGAGATGTCGACGCAATAAATGATCACGTTGTCAAACTGCATCCTGCGCGCGGTCTCTTGCAAATGCGACTCGCTGCCTTTATCCAGATTCCGGCTCAGGAGAACAATGACACGACGCCGGGAATTCTGGGGGTCGTGCCGAACCAGTCTGTGATCGGCATCTGAAACGGCATCGATCAGGCGCGCGCTGCTGGAACCTGCAATCAGCTTCTGCATGGCGTCGTCGACTTTTTCGGGATCTTTGGTGAAGTCCTGCAGCAGCTGAATGCGATGATCGAAGCTCGTTATCGCTATATCGCTGTCCTGGCCCGCTACGAGTCCCTGTAACAGGATTCCGGCTTTCTTCAAAGTCGACAAAACCGGCTCGATTTCAGAGTTGCCTTGTACTACGAGGACGACAGACATCGGAAGTTGTGTAAATTCCGCATTAATTTTCTGAGGTTTGTCATTGTCGAGGAGTTCGAAATCCGAAACCTGCAGTCCGTTCACGTATCCGTGGCCGTCCGGATCGAAAACCGTAGTCGGGACCAACACGTTCTGCACATTGACGCGGATGGTATCGGCACTCTTTTCCACGGGTCCGGGGGCCGTCTTCGCGGCTGGAGTGGTTTCCGCGGGGGCATCGGTTTTTGCAGGCTTGTCGGAAGGTGGAGCGAGCTGTCCAGGTTTGGGTGGAGGCCCGGCAGGCAACGATCCCGGCGGAAGTTGTGCCAGCAAAGAAGCTGCCGCGAGAAGCATCGCCCCGAGCAGTTGTAAGGCCTTATAATTTCCCGAACGTCCGAAACGAAGCGGGTTGTTCATATCTTCATCTTAGAGATGTCTCGGGAGCCGACTGAGTTTCCCTAACCTCGATGCTCCGTGTCGCCTTCGAGAAGTGCGACGGCGTGCGGTACAAGACCTTCGAGAACTCCAAGCGAATAAAGCGCTCCCTTCGGAGATCCGGGCAAGTTAATAATCAGTGTCCGCTTGCGGGTGCCCGCAAGCGCGCGCGACAAAACGGAAAAACGGGTTTGGTCCAATCCCTTCATTCGCATGAGCTCGCCGAGGCCGGGAAGCTCGCGGTCCAACACGGCGCGCGTAGCTTCAGGCGTGTGGTCGCGTGGCCCGATTCCGGTGCCGCCGGTCGTCAGAATGAGCCGTATCGCATATTGATCCGCCCACTCGCGAAGTTTTTGCGAAAGCTGATCTGCTTCATCAGGCAGGACCTCCCTTGCGGCTACCGCCCAGCCCAGTTCTTCGCAACGTTTTTGTAGCGCCGGCCCGGAGAGATCTTCGCGTGAACCGGAGAAGGAAGAATCACTGACCGT
This sequence comes from Terriglobia bacterium, assembly GCA_963757345.1. Taxonomy (GTDB): domain Bacteria; phylum Acidobacteriota; class Terriglobia; order Bryobacterales; family Bryobacteraceae; genus Bog-105. The sequence goes on from CAVWRP010000026.1 coordinate 263,541, forward strand.
CAGAATGCCGACGCGGATCATTTGTTTGGTTTGCGGCGGTATTTGCCCGATTTCCCGCCGGACTTCTCGACGAGGTAAAGCTCCCGGATCACCGTACTCTTATCAAGCGCTTTCGTCATGTCGTAAATCGTGAGAGCCGCGATGGATGCCGCGGTCAATGCCTCCATCTCGACGCCGGTCTCCGCAATGGTCGAGGCAGTCGCCGATATAGCAATTCCGTCTTTTCGCATCTCGAAGTCAACGCCGACATGGCTGAGCGGAATCTGGTGGCACAGAGGAATCAGCTCGGAAGTCTTTTTGGCGGCCGAAATGCCTGCAATACGTGCCACCTGCAGCGGATCACCCTTCTTATTATTTGGCAGGGCGGCGATGACTTCTGCGGACATCGCAATGAAGGCGTGGGCGGTAGCAGTGCGCTTTGTCTTATCCTTCGCCGAAACATCGACCATGGAGACTTCGCCCGCAGCGTTGTAATGCGAAAGCTTTTTCATGGCTTCAGAAGCACCCGGATGGAGTCTCCAACGTTCCAGGTTTCGCGATCATGATCCGCTACCAGGAAGACGTTAGCTCTGGCGAGCGCCGGAATGTCGCTCGATCCCTGCCAGGGAATGTGACGCAAACTTTTGCCGTCCTCAGCTAAACGCGCGGGGAGAAAGCGCGTCAAGCCGAGCTTGTGACGGAAGGGCGCCTCAAAGGTTGCCGCAAGAAGCGGCAGCAGCGGTTCGGCTTTGCCGGCGAGCAACTCGATAGCGGGCTTGGCAAATAACTGAAAGGTAATGAGCGAAGATCCGGGGTTGCCGGGCAAGCCGAAAACCGGTTTGCCATTGCATGTTCCAAAGGCAGTGGGCTGACCCGGTTGCACGCGTACCCGTTCAAATTCAAATCGAGTACCCAACTCCCGCAGCCCTGGCTTGACGAGATCGTATTTCCCGGCCGACACGCCCCCGCTTACGATCAGCGTGTCATGCTCGAAACCCTGCTGCAGAAGAGGCCGGAGAGCCTCGCGCGTATCTCGCGAAACGGGCAGGATGGTCGGAATGCCTCCCGCCGCACGTACGAGCGATGCGACCATATACGAGTTGGAATTGCGGATCTGGTGTGCCGCAGGCGTTCGGTCGAGTGCGACAATCTCATCGCCAGTCGCCAGAATCGCTACGCGGGGACGACGGAAGACGGAAACAGACGGATGGCCGGTCATCGCGAGCGTGGCGATGTGGCTTGCATCGATTGCAACGCCGGCCTTGATCAGAATCGACCCGCCGGCTGCTTCGGCTCCCTGCTCATTGATGAATTGGCCGGCTTCCGTGGGGCGACTCACTTTTACCTGATGGCCGGAACGTTCGACATGTTCAACCATCACTACCGCGTCCGCGCCCTCGGGCACCGGGGCACCTGTCATGATTTCGAGCGCTTCGCCGGCTTGCAGTTCGGTTTGGCTACCTTCGCCGGCGCGTACCTCTCCGCGAACCCGTAGAGTGCCTGGAACATCTGTGGTCTTAACGGCAAACCCGTCCCGCAGCGATCGCCGCAAAGAAGGATAGTCGCGATCGGCAGCCACATCCACGGCGAGAATACGGCCATGCGCCTCTTCCAAAAGGACCGTTTCCTTCGGCGGGATCGAGGCCAGAGGTCGAACGGTATCGATTACGATTTGCCGGGCTTGATCGAACTCGAGCACGCTTCGAATTTTACCCTCCCGGAATTCGGTACGATCAGGAATCCCTTTGCGAGGAAATATGAAGGCGATATTTACCTTTTTTGCTTTAACTTTGCTCACGGCGGGCGGCGCAGAAACCAACCAGCTTCTGCAACGTCCCACCATCAATTCCGACAAAATTGTCTTCGCATTTGCAGGCGACCTCTGGTCGGTTGCAAAATCTGGAGGAACCGCTTCGCGGCTCACCACCGGCGTCGGAGTCGAGACCGACCCGGTGTTTTCACCGGACGGTAGCGAGATCGCGTTTACGGGCGAGTATGACGGCAATATCGATGTCTTCGTGGTCAGCGCGAACGGAGGTGTGCCCAAACGCCTGACTTATCATCCGGGACCCGATTTCGCGGTCGGTTGGAGCCCCGATGGAAAGGATGTCATTTTCCGTTCCGGCCGCCAAAGCTCGTCCAGGCGCTACACGCAGCTGTTCTCCGTTCCGGTATCGGGCGGCTTGCCTGTGGCGCTGCCATTACCCATGGCGTTCTCCGGAAACTTTTCAGCCGACGGCAAACGAATTGCCTACTCGCCGACTCCAGGGGGCTTCGGTTTTAACTACGTGAACTTCGTTTCCTGGCGACGCTACCGGGGCGGACTCGCAACCGCAATCTGGATCACGAGTATGCCGGAATTGAATACGACAAAAATTCCTCGCGAAGGCTCGAGCGACTTCGATCCGGTTTGGGTGGGAGATCAGGTTTATTTCCTCTCGGATCGGAGCGGGCCTGTGACGATTTACCGCTACGACCCGAAGAACGGAACAGTCAAAGATGCCCTGAAGAATAATGGCCGCGATATCGGTTCGCTCAGTGGCGGTCTGGGCGGGTTGGTTTATGACCAGTTCGGCAAGATCTTCGTTTTCGATCCGAAGAGCGGCAAGAGTAAGCAAGTGCCGATCGAGATCAGTGCCGATTTCCCGGAGGTGCGTCCGCGATTCGAAAGCGTCAGCCGCCAGATTCAAAACACGCGGATCTCTCCAACAGGTATGCGCGCGGTGATTGAGGCGCACGGCGAGATTCTGACGGTGCCTTCGGCCAAGGGCGACTTTCGCAACATTACGAATACAGCTTCGATCATGGAGCGCGAGCCGGCATGGTCTCCTGACGGCCAAAGGATTGCTTACTTCTCTGACGAATCCGGCTTATACGCGCTGCACATCGCTTCGCAAACCGGGTTTGGAGAAGTGAAGAAATACCCGCTCTCGAACGACTCAACCTATTACTTCGACACGCAGTGGTCGCCCGATAACAAATGGATTTCATTTCACGACAACAAGCTCAACGTGCTCTGTATTGAACTCGCAAGCGGCAAGCTAACAAAGATCGATAGCGACTATAACTGGGGATCTTCTTCCGATAGCGCATGGTCGCCGGATTCGAAATGGCTGGCTTACACACGGTCGTTGCCCAATCGTCTGCACGCATTGTTTCTATATTCGACTGAGTCTGGAAAGACAAACCAGATCACGGACGGAATGAGCGACGTGCGGTTGCCGGCGTTTGACCGCAATGGCGAATACTTGTTCTTTACGGCGAGCACCAACTACGGACCGACCACATCGGGGCTCGATATGAGCAGCGACGAGCACGAGGTGACGCGCGGCGTCTATGCGGCCGTGCTGAGTAACGAAGGAAAATCGCCTGTCGAACCGGAGAGCGATGAAGAGAAGCCGGCAACCAAAAAGGAAAAAGAGGATGGAGCTAAAGAAGGCGACAAAGAGAAGACCAAAATAACTCGCATCGATTTGGCTGGACTCGAATCGCGAGTGGTTTCGCTGCCGCTGCCTCCGCGAGATTATGCGGACCTGAAGACGGGCAAAGCCGGCACAGTTTACGTGCTCTCCGCCAGTTCGAGTGGGCAACAATCACGGGCACGAACGCTCGAAAAGTTCGATCTCAAAACAAGGAAGACCGAGAAGCTGGCGGAAGGCATTGGTTCATTCGACCTATCGGCCGATGGGGAAAAGATGTTGATTGAGAAGGCGGCTCCGCCTGCGCCGCCCGCAGCGGCTGGTCCGCCGGAACGGCCTGTGCCGCAGATGGCAATTGTACCGGCGGGCGCACCGGTGAAGCCGGGCGAAGGAATGCTGAACGTGGCGGCTCTCCAGGTGCGGGTCGACCCTAAAGCCGAGTGGAAACAGATGTATCGGGAGGTTTGGCGCATCGAGCGAAGCTTCTTCTACGATCCGCATTTCCACGGCGTCGATATTGATGCGGCTGAAAAAGCGTACGAACCTTATCTGGACGGTCTCGAGGCCCGGACAGATTTGAATTACATCTTTCAGGAAATGCTCGGGGACTTTACGGTGGGGCACCTGCGGGGCGGCGGTGGAACATTTCCCACTCCTACCCGGGTACCGGGCGGCTTACTGGGCGCCGATTATGCAGATTGCAAACGGGCACTATCGCATCAAGCAGATTTACCGCGGCGGGGCCTGGGATCCGCAGCTCCGTGCGCCCCTCGCACAGCCGGGTGTGAAGATCGCAAACGGGGACTATGTTCTCGCAGTTAACGGCGAGTCCTTGAACGGCAGCGACGATATTAACCGATTGCTCGAGGGGACATCCGGAAGGAGCGTCGTGCTCAAAGTATCGTCCGATGCAAGCGGGGCGAACCCACGAGATGTGACAGTTACTCCCACAGCCTCGGAAACGGGCCTGCGAAGTTTGGATTGGATCGAGGCTAACAGGAAGAAGGTGGATGAGCTGAGCGGCGGCAAGCTCGCCTACGTCTATCTCCCGGACACGGCAATGGACGGCCTCACCAATTTCACGCGTTATTTCTTTGCACAAACTGAAAAACAGGGTGCGGTGATCGATGAGCGTTTTAATAGCGGAGGGCAGGCGGCGGACTACATCATCCAGGTGCTCAGCCGCCAGTTATTGAGCTACTGGGCACCGCGATATGGCGCGATCTATCGCACACCCAGCGCTTCGATTCAAGGTCCGAAGGTAATGATGACCAATGAATTCTCGGGATCGGGCGGCGACGCGATGCCCTGGTATTTCCGTTATGCGAAAATCGGGCCGCTGGTAGGCAAGCGCACATGGGGAGGACTGGTCGGCGTCTCTTCCTATCCGGTGCTGATGGACGGCGGCACCGTCACATCGCCGAGCTTCGCATTTTTCAGCCCGTCTGGCGAATGGGACGTGGAAAATCATGGAGTAACGCCTGACATCGAAGTCGATATGGATCCGAAATCGGTCGCCGCAGGACACGATCCACAACTGGAGCGTGCGGTGGCAACGGCGATGGCCGAACTCAAAAAGAATCCTCCGCAACAGCCGCACAGGCCGCCGTATCCCAACCACAATCGCGAGAGCATAAGCGCGCAAAGCGAGAGCGAGTCGCGGCCCGGCGGTAAATAGGATCAGCAGACTGCCCGAACGGCTGATGTGAAGGGCTGATGAAAACCCTCATATTGAGGGTATGAGCAATACACAATCAAGCGACCTGACCGGCTTCTCCCAGGCGCTGGCAGCTTTGGTCGAGGGAGCTGCGCATGGCGTGGTGGCAGTCAAATCCGCCGCATATCGTGTCACCAGCGGGGTTGTGATTCACGACAATCTGATTGCGGTCGCGAACCATACCTTGCGGCGGGAGCATCCGGTTCCCGTGCAAGCGGCCAACGGCAGTCAAGCTGAGGCGACGATTCTGGGACGGGATCCCGGCATTGATCTTGCGATTCTGAAAGCTGACGGTTTGAAAACGAATCCGCTGCAGGCGGCTGACCCGGCGTCGCTAAAAGTGGGCGCTTTGACGCTGGTAGTGGGCTCAACGGTCGACGTGGGCGTCACGGCGAGTCTGGGCATCCTGGGTGCCAAAGGTCCAGCGCGAAGGAACTGGAGAGGCGGCACGCTCGACGAGTATTTCCGGCTCGATGTAAATCTGTATCCATCGCAATCGGGAGCAGCGGTGGTAAGCGCTGAAGGAGAGCTGATCGGCATGGCGACGCCCGCTCTTTCGAGGCATTCGACGGTGGCGATTCCGATGTCAACGATTGATCGCATCGCGCGCGAATTGCTGGTGCAGGGGAGGATCCGGCATGGATACCTGGGAATCGGCGTGCAGCCTGTCGCGGTGAGCGGAAACTTGAATTCGACACAGAAAACGGGTCTGATTCTGCTGAGCGTGGAAACGGATTCACCCGCCGGAGAAGCCGGATTGCTGCTGGGAGACGTTCTGCTCTCGCTCGACGGAAAGCCGGTGACGGACATCGATGATTTGCACGGTGCATTGCGGGGAGACATCGTGGGAAATACGGTGAAAGCGACCTTCATCAGGGGCGGGGAAGTGCACGAAACGGAAGTCACTATCACGGAACGCGGCAAGAAGAAGTAAGTGGCTCCGGTTCGGATACTGATTGTTGCAGACAGCCTTTCCCGGGAGCGCGAGGTCAGAGAACTGCTCTCAAATGAGCAGGGGATTGAGGTGGTCACTCCCAATGGGAATGGGCTGTTTGCGGATGTTTTGCTGGTGGCGGGTACACGACCCCAAAACCTGCCAACAGATAGCAATGTCGTTTACTTGATCGACCAGGAGCCGCTCGACTTTGAAGGACCGGGACGCGCGTGGCTGCCTTTGAATGCTTCTGCTGCCGAAATCGTGGCAGCGGTAATCGCTGCTGCGCAGGATCTAACGGTACTCACTCAAGACCAAGCGAAGCGGCGGCTGTCGCGGATGAGGGCCGCTGCCGCGAGATCAGAAGTTTTTGTCGAAGCTTTGACGAGTCGCGAGCTGGAAGTCTTGAAGATGGTCGGCGATGGATTGGTCAACAAAGAGATCGCCGGAAAACTGGGGATCTCGGATCACACGGTGAAGTTTCATGTGGCGCAGATCCTGGCAAAGCTTGGCGCGGGCAGCCGAACGGAAGCGGTGACAATTGCGATCCGGCGCGGGCTGGTTCCGATTTAAGAACCGGCCATCAGTTTATTCAATCTCTGCCAGGACTCCGTTCGAGCCTTCGCATCGGCGGGCCTGGCATCGGGCGCTTCGCCGCCGCGCATGAAGCCATGACCTGCGTCTTCATACGTCACAGGGTCGTAGGTTTTGCCGAGAGACTTCATGTTCTCGGTTGCGGTCGGGATGGTTGCTCCGATACGGGCGTCGTTTCCGCCATAAAAACCGTAGACCGGCACGTTAATGCGCTCCATTGCTTCTTTGGTCGGCGGAGGTCCGTAGAAGACGAAAGCCGCCGAGAGATCCTTACGATTTGTGGCGAAGCGAAAGGTCTGACCGCCGCCCCAGCAGAATCCGGCAACGAAGAGCTTCTTTTGCGCGGCAGGAAGTTTTAGCCCGTAATCGGCTACCGCGTTCAAGTCAGCTGTGACCTGTTCCGGGTTCAGATGACCAACCGCTTCCGTCACTGCGCTCTGGCCGGAGAAGCTATTCGTACGGCCGCCATTCGGTCCCGCGCCCGAAAGCAAATCGGGAGCGATTGCGATGTAACCGGCGGCGGCAAATTCATCAGCCACTTCCTGCGCCCAGTCGCTCAAGCCGAAGATCTCATGAATTACGAGCACAACGGGAGCTGAACCCTTCACTTCGGGATAAGCGACAAAGGTTTCGACCGAGCGCCCGTCGTGCTTAATGGTCACGAACTCGCGATGCCTTGGTGATTGTTCCAGCTTTTGCTTTGCCCAATCCTGCGCGGCAAGAGAAAGGGAGGTCAGAGCGAAGAGCGCGAGGCAACGTTTCATCACTCCTTTGTACACCTCAGGTGCTGAGACCCCTGCGATTCTACAAGGACTGGCGAACGAACGCTTGGAGCAATCATCTATCAAACGCGATACGCACGTGCCCGTGATCGTTATGCTCATCAATGAATTTCATGAGGGCCTGGGGCTCGAGGCGAACCTGAACGAAGGTCGCGTCATCGTCGTCGAGAGAGGTGATCAGGATGTTGAGATGCTTGCCGTCTGTGCGGACGTAGATGTTAGTGGATTCCCCGTCCTTCGAACGAACGCGAATCATGGGCTTCCACGATCCACCGACTGCAGAGTCGGTGAGAGAAGTGAAGCGGGGGCCTTCGAGATCCCCGCGTTCGAAAATCGCGAGCTTCATGTCACTGGTCCCGGCCGGATGCCCGACCTTGACTACAAAGTTGGCCAGTCCAAGGAAGGGGACGTTGACACGTTTGGCTCCGCTTTCACGCGAGAACTCGCGCACAAGCCAATCAAACTCGTTTGCAGGAACGGGCAGGGGGAGCAAAAGCAGCAGTGAGAAGCCGAGGAGGCGACGCATAGGATCAGTCCTCCTCCTTCGACTTTTTGGAACCCTTGTCGAGCCGGGGTATGCCCATATGCCCACTCAACTCGCTGAGTTCCTGGGGATCGATCGGGCCGTCGATCACAACGACAGTGAGCTCGCGCGGTTCAGTGGCGATCACGACCAGGCCGGAAACGGCGTCACCATTTTTCCTGATATAGATGTCAGAGTTCTCGCTGTCCTTGCGCGATTTTACGTTGACAATGCGCGACCATTCGGGTGTCTTGAGTTGTGAGCGAATGGCTTCGACATCGGACGGCGAGTACTGATCGTCTTTGTCGAACTCGAAGCTGCGCACGTAGACGCCTTTCAGCTTGGAAACAATTTTCTTGACGTGAGCTTCGTCTGCGTCCTGCTGCGAGAGAAAGCCGCTCGCGAGGCGCAGCATGGAAGCGTCAAGCGTGACGTCGACCGAGTCCGAAGCCCGTTCGGCAAGCTTCCCGAAGTTGACCGGGAACTTAATATCGTCCGCGGCCCAGGATGTGACGGCGGCGCAGGCCGCAAGGGTTAAGACTATGAGACTCGATTTCATTGCATTACAACCTCGGGGAATTGAATTCGCTTGATGCGTAACTGGGCTTCATGGAGCTGAGTGCCGGCGATGTGCATTGCGATCAGGAGTTGCCTTTTGGCCTCTTCGCCTTTTTCGATACGAATGTGCTGACGATAACCAAGACCTGCAACCAGGGCCAAGAGCAGCGCCGCGACAGAAGCAAATTGCCAGGAGAACGCAGGCCATGCGAACAAACGGGCACGCTGCTTGGGAACTCGGGAGATGTTCAGGCGCTCCAGAATCTGGTCAGTAAAGCCTTCGGGAGGCTCGCAGCGCGCCAGTGCTTTTTTGAGTTCGTCTTCGAACGGCGTCATATACTTTCCTCGCTGGCGTGCGCAGCTTTGGCACGTTCCGTTCCGTTGCCCAAGCGGTGTTGCGTTTTCGAGCGAAGCAGATCGAGGGCGCGGGCGAGCTGAGTCTTCACGGTCGCGGGCTTCATATCGAGGGTGCGTGCAATCTCATCCACTTCCATGTCCTCCTGGTAGCGAAGGACCACGACGAGACGCTGTTTCTCCGGCAGAGACGCCACGATCCGCTCCAGATAGCTCGACAGAAACGTATCATGAAGACGTTCAAGAGTGGTCGGTTCGGCAGATTCCTCGAGGCTGGTCTCAGGACGCCGTTTGGATTTGCGGGCGAAATCAATAGCGCGATGACTTGTGACTTTGCGCAGCCAGAATACGATATGGTCGGCGGATTTCATAGTGGACCAGCTACGATGGAGCTGAAGAAAGACCTCCTGGGCCAGTTCCTCAGCGGCCAGACGATCGCGCAGAAAATGCCAACCGATGCTGTAGACCATGGCTTTGTGCGTTTCGACGACGTCGGCAAAAGGCGGCAAAGGTGTGGCGTGAGCGGCGGTGACATATGCATCGAAGCCTGCCAGCAAATCGTTTATCAACCCTTCACCAACTCATTACGCAGAAAGTAACTTAAGAGATTCAGAAATAACGAGCATGATCGGATATAGCGGACGGGTCGAGTATGCGGATCAACGTAAGATACGGACGCGCAACAAGTTCTGGTATCGCCTGGCGCATTGGCCGATCTGGATTTGGGTGTTTTTCCTCGCGCCGGGGCCGCTGACCTTCGACTTGTTTGCCAAGGGAGGGGACAGACGGAATCTATGGTGGCTGGCGACGGTCCTGGCCGGAACCGGATGGGCGGCGATGCGCGGTACATTGCCAGGCGTGGAACCCCGACCTTATATTTTGCGTTTCTCTGAGGACAGACCTAATCCGCTCTACAGGCGGGTGTGCTACACGTTTGCCTGGAATGCGCTGCTGAGCTTTGCATTGTTAAATCTTCTCGGACTGGTGGTTGCGGCGGGGACCGGGCGATGGCGCCTGCGGCAGATTTACACGTACGGATATCTTCCGCTGTTTCTGACGGTGATTTGTGCGGGGCTTTTCGCTGGATTGCCCAGAGTGAAACGCTCGACCAAAGGGGAAGGTAGAGAGCGGAGTTACTTTTATGGGGCGGTCTGGACGATTACCGCCGCGCAGACTGTGCTCCTTATTCTGTGGAAGATGCTGCCGCGTACACATGCGGCGGATCTTTGGAAGCTGGCCCTGTATGTGGGAGTGCTTGTTGGCATGAGGGCAGCGGCAATGAGCGGGTTACTGCCGCGAACACGACCGATTCTGCCGGGCGAGCTGATGGTTGCCGATTGATTGCGGCATATCTGTGCGCAGCACTGATCGGGCTCGCGATGGCGGGCCTGGCATACCAAATACAGGGAGAGCGTCACGATCGCCGGCGCTTTCCAGCTCCCGGCCGACTGGTTTCGGTGGAAGGATGCGACCTACACATAGTGGAGCAGGGAAGCGGGACACCGGCAGTCATTCTCGAAGCCGGAATTGCAGCGAGTTCGTTGAGCTGGCGGCCGGTAACGCCTTTGGTGAAGAGCTTCGCGAAGGTGGTGAGCTACGACCGTGCGGGTCTCGGATGGAGCGAGCCTTGCATGAGGCCGAGAACGCTCGAGCAGATTACGAGTGAACTGGGTGCGCTGCTCGACGGCGCAGAAATCGAGCCGCCCTATGTGCTCGTGGGACATTCCTTCGGCGGCCTGGTGATCCGGGCATTTGCACATCGATGGCCGGAGCGGGTGGCGGGACTGGTGTTTGTCGATCCGGTATCGATTGAGAGCTGGACCAATTGTTCGGAAACCGAGCGGCGGCGGCTGGCCTTCGGAGCGAAGCTTTCGAGGCGCGGCGCATGGCTGGCTCGCCTGGGGGTGGTGCGCTTCGCGCTGGCGGCTGCGGCCTGGAAGAAAGGAAAGATTACCGCAGGGATTACTCGAGCAAGTGCCGGAAGGGCGACACCATTTTTAGCAAGGCTTGTCGGGGAGATCCAAAAGCTGCCGCCGGACGTCATGCCGGTGGTACGCGCCCACTGGAGCGCCCCTAAAGGATTCAGGGCGATGGCCGAATATTTGGAGGCGTTGCCGGGATGTGCAGGGAGCGCTTCGGAACTGGCGATTCCCCAAGAAACTCCGTTTGTGGTCCTGTCGGCCGAGAGTGCAACCCAAAGCGAATTACAGGAACGAACCGAGTGGGTGCGAGGAAGCGCGCGAGGCAGACATCAAATCGTAGAACGAACGGGGCACTGGATGCAGCTCGAACGGCCGGACGTGGTGTCCGCAGCAATTGATGAGATTGTCGAGATCTCTCGGAGACCGAATGCGGACACACTTCGAGCGTGAGAGCGAGTCTTCGAAGTATTCGATTGTCAAGGAACGATGCCGACCCGCGGATTCCCGCGGGTCAGGCGGCAGTTTTGAGCAATTTGAGGAGCTCGGACGCGCTCAATCCGAGGTTGGATTGTGCGGCGGCGAACATTTCGGTGACGGTTGGTTGCTCTGCTGAGGGCTTTTGAGGAACAAAGCCAGAAACAGCAGGCCGAAGGGCGCCGGTTGCGGCAGAGGCTTGAGCTACTGCTACCTGAGATGAAGAAACGAAGCCACGTGCTTTCTTGGTTTCCTGTAAAGTCTTGAGAGTCTTATGGAACGAGCGCTCGGCGGAAGTCAGAGTGCGGTGGTAGAGAGCGGCCATGCCGTGGTCGATCATCCAGAGGACACGGTTGACATCGGCGTCCAGTCCGCCATCCTGACCGCGACCCTGCTCGGCCCACATGTGAGTTTCGAGATACCGGTAGCGGTTGATGCGCCAGTAGTGATGAGCCAGTTCGTCGACCAAAATCTCCTCGGTCGGGGAGACGGGCTGATGTTCGGCGCGGAGGTCTGCGCGGAGGGCGTCCAGGTCTTCGGGGTTCTCGCCGGGGATGCAGGCGGCCTGCGAATACAACCCATGCTTAAAAGCGTTCTTCGATGAGGCGGCTTTGCCTTCGACGGTCTTGGGACCGGCGGACTTCTTGGCGTTGGCGCGATTGATCTCGGCTCGGGTGCGTTTGGCGGACATTTATTACACTCCTCGCCCGGACGGTAGCGGACGGCCGTTCGCGGCGACCTGTGTTTTCTCCCTAAAGCATTGAAGAGTTTGGGTCGAACGAAATGTGACAGGACTGTGATCATCGGACATACATTAAACTTGTTTTGTTCATCCCCTGACCACAATGAGCCGGGTCCTAGTCATCGGAAGCGACAATCAAGTGAGCCGTGAGATCGGCGGCGCGCTCTCTATAGCCAATTTCCCCATGGAGCACGCAGCCGGGCACGCCGATGCCCTGCAGCTTCTGCGTATGCGATCTTTTGGGGTCGTGATCACCAGTCCCGACAGCGCTGTCGACGAAGACCTTGCGTTGTTAGAAGAGATGCGTGCCATCAGGCCTGGAGTAAAGTGCATCGTGCTGGCTCGTCATAGCACTCCGGAGGACGTTATCGCTGCACTGCGGGCGCGAGCGTTTGCCTGCTTTACACCACCCTTTGATCCAGGCGAAATTGCGAACCTGGCCTGCAGCGCAGCTTCCGACAGCGAATGGCGAGATGACATACAAGTTCTATCCGCCAGACCCGGCTGGGTGTCGGTCCGCATAAATTGCCGTCTGATCACGGCAGAGCGCCTGATGACTTTCGCGAAGGAGCTGAGCGCTCAATTGCCCGAGAGCGTACGAGAGGAAATGATGCAGGCATTGCGAGAGATTTTGTTGAACGCAATGGAGCATGGAGCGGCGTTTAATCCGGAGCAGGTGGTTGAGGTGACGGGTGTTCGCACTGGAAGGTCAATGGTGTTTTACGTGCGCGATCCCGGGGCAGGCTTTCGCCGCGAATCGCTTACCCACGCAGCGAGCAAAGATCCGTCCCACGATCCTGCAGCCCACATTGTGCAGCGCCAAGAACAAGGGATGCGAGCGGGCGGATTCGGTCTCCTTCTGGCAGGCGGTACCGTGGACGAGTTGATCTACAGCGAGATCGGCAACGAAGTACTGCTGATCAAGTACGTGGATCCCGCCCCATGAGCATAGATTCGGCAATCCCGACCAGCGCTGTACCCAGCTTCATGTGCTGATCGGAATCAAGATGCACGCCATCGACCGGGCTGACAGACGTGGCGGTCTCGGCATCGAAGAAATGACACTTGAGGTCCGACGCGACTTGGGCGTACGCCTGAGCCAAGCCGGCACTTCTAACCTCGGCACCGGAAAACTTGAGCGCAACGCTCCCCTGTGGTGTTCGAATCTGTGGCGGGGAAACGATCAGGATGGGAGGTACGGGCATTCCCGGCTCGATCGGCGCTTTGCGGATCTCATTCACCAAGGTCGCGATCCCCTGGGCCGCAGACCAGGCGTTGTTGAACGGATGAGAAAACTGAAAGTCGTTGGTACCGAGCATCAGGATTACGAGCGATAGCGGCGAATGACTCTCGATGCGCTGGGCGAGCCCTTGCAGGCCATTTCGGCCCGGTTTGAACGGATCTTCCCAGACTGTGCGACGGCCATTGAGGCAGTCTTCCATTACTCGCACCCGCCGGCCAGAAACGTTCAGCCCATTTTCGAGCACACCCGGCCAACGCTCGTCGAAGGGCAATCTCTTACGCGTACTGGGGATGATGCCCCAGGTTAATGAATCGGAGTATACGAAGATCTGAAGCATATTGGTTCGCCGTTTAGTTTAGCCGAGGCCTGTGCTTCTCCTAAATATCCGCCGGCTGGTCTGACAGTGGACCTTCCGTAATCGGAGACAAACAACCCAAGATTTTGTCATACTAGGTCAAGAGATGACTTAGTATGACAAAATCAAAGCGCCGTGGAGTCGACCATCTCCTTCCGTTGTCTTTACCAGTCTTCCATATGTTGCTGGCATTGAGCGAAGGGGAACGGCACGGGTATGCTCTCAAACGCGCTATCCTGCAGCGCACGGAAGGCAAGATGAACCTTGGCTCCGGTGCGCTCTACGGGTCTATTAACAAGATGCTGGAAATGGGGCTCATCGAAGAATCGGACGAACGTCCCGATCCGCACCTGGACGACGAGCGCCGCCGGTACTACCGGATAACGACGTTGGGCCAGCAGGTTGTAGAGGCTGAAGCAATCAGGCTACGGGATTTGGTGCGTCTGGCCGAATCACGTCTTGCGCTGCCGAAGCTCGCCTGAGACAACTATGAGGGCTCGGTTGAAACTCTACGGTTGGCTCTTGAGGCTCTATCCAGCGCGGTTTCGAGAGGAGTACGAGATGCCGATGGAACGTCAGTTTCGCGACGAGTATTTTGAGGCGAAGAACCATCTGGATCGTGCTCGACTATGGCAGCATGCGGCCTGGGATCTGGCGACATCCGTGCCCGGTGAGATATTTCGCGAGTTGAAGCTCGACCTGACGCATTCGATCCGTATTTACCGGAATCGTTTCCTTGTAACGTCCGTAGCAGTCCTCGCATTGGGACTGGCGATGGGAGCCAGCACAGGCGTCTTCAGCGTGCTGAATGCATTAATGCTCCGAAGCCTGCCGTTCTCGAACGCTGGGGAGCTTGCAGAGCTGTGGCTGTCTCCCGTGAGCGCAATTAATGGACGCGCTGCATTCACCGCCTGGCACCGCCACAGTCCTTATCTGCAAAGCGCCGCCGCTTTCTCCTCGTCAGAAATGAACTTAACGGGAGAACAGACCGCGCTTCGCGTCAAGATTGCTGAAACGTCAGCGAATTTTTTTCAGCTGCTGGGGATGCAACCGGTTATAGGGCGAACGTTCGCGCGGGATGAGGACATCTGGGGCCACGACAGCATTGCCGTGATCAGTTACGGCTTGTGGCAGCAGATCTTCGGCGGGAACCGCAGGGTTTCGGGCGCATCTCTCCACTTAAACGGCCGGCTGTTCACTGTCGTCGGTGTTGCACCAGCAAACTTCGACTATCCAGGAAGGACAAGCATCTGGACTCCTACCGTGTTTGATTTTGAGCGAACGCCGAAACGTGGAGCTTTCCTGCTTCAGACCATAGGGCGTCTGAAGCAGGGGGTCACGCTTAGCAGAGCACGAGAGATGTTTCAGGCAGAGGTTCGCCGCGCTCAGGCTGACAACTTTGGACACTCGAATATTGACGAACACAATCGCCCCCAGATAGTCTCGCTTCGAGACCAACTTGCGGGACCGGTGAGGCAGGCCAGCTGGGTACTCGCGGGCATGACTCTGTTGGTCCTTCTGACGGCTTGCGCCAACGTGGCCCAGGTGCTGCTTTCGCGAGCGACGGAAAGACAAGGGGAATTAGAATTACGCGCCAGCCTGGGCGCCAGTCGCGCCCGGCTATTGCAGCAGCTGGTAACGGAGGCGACGCTCTTGACGATGACAGGCGCAGCAATCGGACTGGTGATTGCACACTGGACCTCCAAGATCGCGTCTTCGGTCGCTCCGGCGCAACTTTCCACGCAAGGGTATACGGTATTGGATTGGCGGGTACTCGGCTTTGCCGCCGCTTTGGCATTTGGCATGGGCATCGTGTTTGGCATCATGCCCGCCTGGCTCATAGGGCGTCTTCAGCCATCCGGACACATAGTACGAAACCAAGCACGCTTCCGGAACATGGGCACCAAGCGAGCAAGGGCGGCCCTGGTGGTCCTTCAGGCTGCGCTGACCCTTTCTCTTCTCACAAGCTCACTCGCCATGGGGCGCACATTTCTACGGCTGCTCAATGTGAACCTTGGTTTTCATCCAGCAAGCGTAATAACGCTGAACGTATCGTTACAGGGAACCAGACACAGCGGCTCCGGTGAGTGGCAATACTATAGCGAGGCGCTTCATCGGCTTCGGTCCGTCTCCGGTGTCCAGGCCGCCGGCGCTGTCAGCTATTTGCCTCTGGCGAGTGGCATTTACATGGCTGACGCTTTCAAGCTTGATTCGGGGCAGAGAGTAGAACAAATCGTGATGAACGCTGTGATGCCTGGTTATTTCAGCGCAATGGGAACCAGGTTCCTTGCGGGCCACGACTTCGCTGAAAACGAGACAGAACGTTCCGAACGCTCCGTCATTGTTAACGACGCATTTGCAAAAAGCACGGGACTGGGTAGAACGATTGTCGGCCGGAGGCTCACGGCATCCGGTAGCAATACGCCGTATCTGATCGCCGGAGTGGTTACGACGACCCGTTTCGCCGATCCCGCTTATCCGGGCGGGCCGCAGATCTATTGGCCGATACAAGAGGAGCCGCCAGCCGCGTTGACTTTTGTCGCGAGCGTAACCGGACAACCTGAGGCCTACCTAGCACGGTGCCGGGATGCGGTTCGGGGCGTTGACCCTGAAGTACCGATCTATGACGTAAAGACCCTCGATCAGCGCTTCGACGAGGTTCTTTCGCGCCCCAGGTTCTATACGACCGCAACACTTTTTCTCACCCTCCTTGCGGCGTTGCTGGTCGCTGTCGGTATTTACGGAGCGGCGGCTCATTCCATCGCTCAACGCAAGCATGAGATGGGCATCCGAATGGCATTGGGAGCGTCTTACCAGCGCATCCGAAGCATGATGCTCCGTGAGAGTTTGATACCGATTATCGTAGGGGCTGCTTCGGGAATTATTCTTTCCCTTGCGTCGGGAAGATACCTGGACCATCTTCTCGAAAATGCCGTACAGCCCACGGCGTGGACGTGTACAGCCGGGGCGGTGTTGCTGTTACTGACCGGCCTGACGGCTGCCTGGAGCGCAACCGGGCGCCTCCTCTCCATTGATCCCGCTGATGCGCTGCGTGCCGAATAGGTTTGAACGGGGTCAGGAGCAGGCGCGTGGTCATGGACTCTGCCCGGGATGATATTTCGCTGGCGTCGATTGTGGAACGCGGGTCGGGCCCGTGATCGCTCAATAGAGGGTGTATTTCTCGATCCTGAACTGGCGAAGCCACTGCGGACCCAAGGTAACGCGAGTCGTAACCCGAGCCAACCCTTAGAGGGCTATCAACACGATTAAGCCAAACAAACCGAGCACGGGCACCTCATCGCCATGACAATACGAACTCGCACAGGTACTCCCGCAACTCATCCCGCACGCGACGAAACAAGGCCAGGCGTTCCTCCTCTGAGCCGCTTAGGGCTGCCGGGTCGTCAAAGCTGTGGTGCAGTCGGGTGGTTGCTCCGAAAAACACGGGGCAAGACTCGCGTGCACTGTCGCAGACAGTGATGACGTAATCGAATTTCTGGCCGTCAAACTCCTGCACCGATTTGGAGCGGTGACCGCTAATATCAATCCCCAGCTCGCGCATCGCGGCAATGGCCTCAGACCGCACAATAGAAGGCTTGACACCCGCGCTTTCAACCTGGAAACGGTCGCCCGCGTCATGGCGCAGCAGCCCTTCCGCCATCTGACTGCGCGCGGAATTGCCGGTACAGAGAATCAATACCCGAGCTGGCTGAGCAATGGCCTGACTCACGCGCTGCACCCCGGAGCGCAGCAGCCCTTGGGCTTGGTGGCGCGTATAAAGGCGCCCATAAGTTTACCCTCGACTTGCGGCGCCAGGGAGTCCACGTCGATTCCTTCCTCCGAGAGAAAGCCTTTGGCGTCCTCAATATCGTATAAGCGCGTCGGCTCAATCTCCACGGACTCAAAACCGGCAGCGCCGAGCTTTGCGCGGTACTCTTCATCCCCGAGTGCGCCAGCGATACAGCCGACCCAGAGCAACATGCTTCTGCGCACCTCCTGCGGCACTTCTCCGCGCGTGACCACGTCGGACGCCTCGCGCAGGACCTGGTCTTTATCACCCGAGAGGTTAATCACGCAGTTTGAAACAATCACATCCACACTGTTATCCGGTAGCGGAATATGCTCGATTTCGCCTTGGAGAAATTCCACATTCTCCACTCCGGCCTTGCGCTGGTTTTCGCGCGCGAGCGCCAGCATGTCGTCCGTCATATCCAGGCCGTAGACTTTGCCGGCGGGGCCAACACGGCGCGCGGAGAACAACACGTCAATGCCGCCCCCGCAGCCTAAATCGACCACCGTTTCACCGGGGTTGAGCTTTGCAAGCGTTGTTGGATTCCCGCAGCCGAGTGAAGCCTTCAGCGCCTCTTCGGGAATCTGTCCCGCCTGCGACGCGTCGTATAAGTTCGAGGTGATGGCGTCACACGATGCAGCAGCGGACCCATCGCAGCAGGACGTGGTAGAACAACAATCTGCCGGTAATCCCTTCGCTGCGATGACGCGGCGGGCGGCCTCGCCATATTTCTCTTTGACGATATCTTTCACTTCCATCGGGTTCTCCTTTCTGGTTATTTGCAGACCCGCACAATGGCTTGGGGCTCAATCGCTTTGTTTCTGGTGCAACATTCGGCATAGAGGAAGCGTGAGTTTTCGGCAAAGCTGCACAAGTGAACACGCAGAAGATAAAGTCGGGTGATACATTCGCGGTTGACGTGATATGCCTTCCGCAAAGAAGGAGCCGCGCGCCCTGGCAACCGCTCGCCTTCCGGGCCTCGTAACTTATTGGACAACTTTGATTGCCGGCGGCTTCCATGTGCCATCGATGATCGAAGGTGGCGTATCCGTCGGCCAATAGAGCCGAAGCATGACACCGAATTTCGCCTTTGGCGCTGGAAGCCAGTTGGCCTCCTTCGCTTTGCCCGGTGAGTCCGCCTGAAGATACAGATCTACTGAGCCGTCCGGATTGGTGACAAAGTTATCGCGCTCGCTGAGAGTGTAGCGGTTCAACAGGTTAGCAGCCAGGAAGTTCTGTTCGTCATACATGGTCAGCGACCAGAAGCCCTTCACGGGCGGGAACTGTCCTTTATCAAAATGAATGACATATTTGTGGTCAGCACCGTTGTAATCGTTGCCGTCGGCGTCTTTCTGCGAAAGAGGATAGACGGCATCCGCTGGAAGGTTCCACCCCGGCCCAAGCCATGCTGTGGTCGCACGCAGCAGATAATCGGTGCCCCAATTGCCGACGTTGGAACCGAAACACCAGCCAGCCATTGATGGGCTGCTGCTCTTTGACCCGGGTGACCATTTTCATCAATCCTAACTTCGGTACACGCTGCAATGCTTCGCTATCGAAACTGCTCAATTTGCTCGGGTCGAAGTCCTGTCCCGGAATCAATCCAATTCTGGCCATTCGCGCAACCATGGGGGCATCCTGCGCCGTGGGCGGATTTGTCTTCAAGAGCTTCGCAAGATAGCTGAAGTAATCATTGACGCTCAGTGCTTGTGCCTGCGCAGCTATTGGAGTTTTCATATCCAAGCTGGCGTCCACTTCGGCGGATGGTGGAGTATATGGCTTGCCGTAAGAGCTAAGCGGAACCACGAAGAACTTGTCCTGCAATGCGTGAACCTCGGCGTAATCTTCCGGGGCACCGGTGCAATAAATGCGGCCGAGAATCCAAACCAGCCCAGTCGGAGATTTGTATTCAGTAACGTCTACGGGAAGAGTGCCGCACCATCCCGGACCGGTGATCGCATATTTCTGTGCTTTGTTGCCCGTCGTGCGCGTACCGGGCGACTCAAAGACATTCGTCCAGCCATCCAGCATAGGCATCATGTAGTAGCGGTCACCCATGTCGGGAATGCTGAAAATCCACGGTTCTTTGGAGACATCAAGCCACGCCATGGTGTAAAGGGTATCCGTGTTCGCGCCAGGCACGTCTCGGAATTCTGCCGTCGGGTAGGTTCTCATGCGAATGAGTTGTCCTATGGGCGCTCTCAGTTGGCCCTGCAGAATCGACATTTGTCGTCTGCTTACGGGTCATATCCATGGTCACGAGTGGAAAGCCGTAGAGATAAGCATCAACAGCATCGTTCATTGCTGATTCGGCACTCAGTGCATTTGTCGAGGACGATGGTTCGAGCGCCCGCTTAAGATTCATCTGGATACCTCGCTCGTAGATGTTTGATGCAGCACATCTGACTGGGTTCTTTTCTTTACGGCTGGAACATTGCCGGACGATTTCACCGCGGCGGACCGCCTCCATCACTTTCTCACAGCCTTCTCGCTGCGGTGCGCCTGAGCCCACCTCGCCGGACTTGCATCGGTATCGTCCAGCCGCGCCGTGCAATGTGCTCACGCCGCTCCGGCTTATGCATCCGGCAGATTCTACTTATCATTGGTGAACACGCGACCGTACAGACCAGCCCGGAACATTATTGTCGGCTTGCATTGCTGGCCGAAAACCCTCAATCGCTTTGTTTCTGGTGCAACATTCGGCATAGAGGAAGCCGAGCAGCTCCTGCAGCGCGTCCGTATTGGCCGAATACCAGAGCCAGGTGCTTTCCCGGTGCACGCTTACCAGGTCTTGGTTTTTGAGCTTGTCGAGATGATGCGAGAGTGTGGAGGCCGGAATTTCCAGCTCCGTGCCGACATCCCCCGCAATCATTCCCTGCGGGTGCGCCGAGAGCAGCAGCCGCATGATGCGCAGGCGCGGCTCGGTTCCCATCGCGGAAAACATATCGGCATACCGCGCCACATCAGGCTCATTCTTCGTTTTTGCCATCAGCCCCACTCCTCTCCATCCAGCTTTTGAATACTTCTATGGTTCCAGAAATATCAAACTTCGTCAAGAGCTGCCGAATGGTTAGGGCACAGGCGGATAATTTACGAATCGAAGCGAACTAATATTGGCCCGAGCAGGTATGCGGTGAAGCAACCGACCAGATATAAGGCGGCTGAGCACCAAAGCACCATGCGGCTGAAGCGGCTAGCCGTCTGGCAGGCAGCTGGGGCGCTCGGGTCGCAGGCTCCGCTTCTCGCCTGAAGGTTCGGAGCCACAGCGTAAAGATAGACGAAGTTAGTGGAAATCAGAAGGCCCGCCGCAAGGAATACCCAATGCTTGTGATGCGACAAGGTGACGAGCCATGGGGCCGCCGACAGTATTGACGCGACCGTGGCCCCGAGCCCGAACAGCACGAGCAAGGAGGGAAGCGCGCAGCACAGCAACGTCCCGAGGGATGTAAAGAGCGAAAGATAGCTCAGCGCCCCGCTGCGGATTGGCGGCGGAGCACTGTTTACAGTGGAGTGCATTTGCTTTTCCTCTATTTCACCTGACCGACCTGGAGCGGCACGGGCGCTTTCAAATCCTTGCCTGGCACCATTACGCCCTGAACGGTGATGGTCTGGCCGAGTTTCTTGGAAGCTTCAGCATAAGCGGCGGGATTTTTCGGGTCGGCCACGAGCGCCAGTACGTCTTTTGTTCCAGTGACCTTCAGTTGAAGACGTTCCTGCGGCCCCGCCAACTCACCGCGGACAGAAACCGCGGTTGTTTTCGGCGTGTATCCCTTCTCATGAAGCAGCTGCCAGAATTGCGGGACGGCCACCGTATTGCCCGGCTTCAGCTTTACGGTCGCAAGCCCCTTGTTCAAGCTCACTTCGACCGATTCCACTCCTTGTACTCTTTTCAATGCCACGTCGACCACGTGGGCGCAGGTCATTCAATCCATGCCAAAGATCGATAAATCGATTTGCAGTAACTCGGCCTGTCCCGGAATGGCGGCAAGCAGGGGTGCGCAGGCGAGAAATAAGAGTCTTTTACGCATCATAAGTTCCTTTCAAAAGAAGTAGGCAAAATTGATGGCGAAGCGGTAGCGCTCTTTCGGATAGAGCGGCCCGACATCGCGATAGAGGGGAAACTGGATTCCGGCCTCGATGCCGATAGCGCGATAGACGCCCAGGAGGCTGGGGCCGAAGAACAGTTGTTGCGCCCGACTGCCCGTCAATTCGACGCGTTGGCGTTGCAACGCGCCCGTGCGCTCGCCGGTCAATTCTCCGAAAATGCGCCAGTCCCACCGCGGGTAGTCCGTGCGCCAAGAGAGCGGGCGATACCCATACACGGCGGTGTACGAAAGTAAATCGGGGCGGCGGTCCCCGTTCGATTCCGCATAGCGTTGATAACTGGCACCGACCCAGACGTACTGACTGCGCGACGCGAGCCCGGTTACAGCACCAACGAGATAACCAAGGCCGCTATTGAGGTCCCGGTAAGCGCCGGTTTCCTGCTGCGGGCCGGGAGCCAGAATACCCGCAACGGCAGTGCTCTCGACGCGCTTTCCCGCGAAATCCTTTTTCTGGAACCGCCACCAAGCCAATCCGCTGAAATCTCCGCTGATAGGCGTGTTCGTAGTGACAGACGAGCGGGGGTACGGGTCCGGCTGAAAGACAAGCGGCGCCGAGACGGCCAGCTTCACATTTTGTGTGAGGCCGTACGTTAACTCAGCTTCGAGAGTGGAGGCCGTGCCGCTGCGCCCGTTCACGCCCAAATCGACGCTCCATCCTCCTTTTGGATTGGTCGGAGTAGCGAGTCCGAATACTGGGCCATGGTCTGCCGCGTACGAATGCGTCACCGTGAGCATGGCCGTGAACGCCATCGCCCATGGGCGCGGATTGAACTGCATATACGAGGTTCTCCTTTCTTTCATTCGCCTGCTGATGAACCGCAGGCCACAGCATGCAGGAGCACGCGTGTTTAACAACTGCCGAGACTCAAGAAAGGAAAACTAAATGAGGAAAGTGGAGTGGAGGACTTGCAAATCCGGCGGTGAAGGCGCGACCGGAGGCAGACCGGACCAGCCTGTAACCGGCTCGACTACTCGCAACGGTGAATCAAACGCGGCAATAGCGACCACCGGCAAATCAATATGGAAATCGGGCGATTTCTGATGGTCAAACGCAATCTGTTTGCATTCGCGCCCGGCGTTCTGCGGGGCGGGTGTTTTCGTTTTGCAGCGGCCGTTGGGGGAGCAGCAGTTTTTCACTCCCGGAAACATAAAGTACTGTTCGCAGGAGATGCAGCCGCCCCAGACCGACGTGGTGAGAAGCAGCAATGAAAGAAGCAAATTGGCCAAGGTTCGGCGCACGTACGTTCTTAGCCTATCAGTCTTCGGCTTGTGGAGTCGTCGCTTACATAAAGTCACGGACGATCGGCCGGATCAGACCTGGACCGCGCAACCAACCAGTGAGCCGAATCGGTTGCGGATTCTGGAGCAGCGGCATCCTGCGGGGATAAGTCCCTTTCCTAAAAACACGAACGATGAAACGCCTTGAAGACCGATCAGCAACAACCACAGGTCTCGCCACCCCACGCGGCCCTGGCTTCTTTGAGTAGCAACGGCACAGCGAAAAGCGCGGCTAGCGAATCAAACCACGCAACACCGAAAGCCGCGTTGACGGCCAAGCCTGCACAGGTGACGCCAGCCAGGTACGCACAAGTCGCCGACTGGACCGCATCGGCCCTGAGCGCGGGATTGTTGCTTCGAACGGCTTCGCGGTTTTTCAGCCACGCCAAAGCCGGCATGGCGATGAGAGCCGCAATCGTAATGCCGATGCCAAGCCGACTTGGTGCGGGGTGTGCGTGCAGCGCCAGTGCGACGATGGCAATGGCCGCCACAACACCGGCCAGGGCGAGTAGCAGCAGCCCAGCGGCACGGTTCGCTCGCTCTTGCGAAAAGGGAAACCGTGGAAGGAACTGGAACAAAACGACTGTCGCTGAAAATAGCTCGATCAGGCTGTCGGAACCGAATGCCAATATGGCCGGGCTCCGCGCCATTGCAGCCGCATATAGCGAAATAGCGCACTCGGCCAGCATCCACCCCAGCGTGATTCCCTGAAGCCAGAGAACGGCAGTGGTCGGCCGTCTTGAAGGGACGCACGAGATCTGCGCTACCACTTGCAGGCCCGGTGATCCGAGCCGGACAAATTCAGGCACAGAACTATTGTCTCGCTACGGACCACTTGGCAGAATCGGCCCAAGTAAGGCCGGGCTAGGCGCGCATGCCGGTGTGAATCGCTCGCGCCGCTCTGACAGCCGATCGCGTGGCAGCCTCCATTCCCCAGCTCTGGTTGTCGCAATACGCGCCCGCAAAAAACACCCGTCCAACCGGCTCTACAAGGGTGGGCCAAAACCTGTGCAATTGGCCGGGAGGATAGTCTCGAGCTTCGCATGTCATGGCCCAAGGATCGCGCGACCAGTCGACAGCCAGAACCTTCTCAATATCGGCCGATCGTCCCGGATAATAGCGTTGAAAGACCGACAGGGCGAGGGCAGCAGTGACGCCGCCCTGCGCGGTGCCGATAAGAATGCCGTGTGACGTCGCGACTTCATCGGCCGTAGGCCACAGTGGTCCTAGAAGCGGCGAGTTAAATTCCATATTGCCGGTGAAGCCATCGCTCTTCCAAAACTTCGTGCGCGATTGGAAAATCGGCCTGGTCTCTACTGTATAGGGAACATTAGAAATAGCAAATCGTTTTACCGCGGGCCACGGGGGAGTAACCGGAATCCGGCGTAGCATCACCGCGTTCATGCAGCACACCAGAAACTCGCCGTCTATTTTTTCGAGCTGCCCGTGGTGCTTCACTATCACGCTTACGCCATGCTCCCCCCGTCGAATTGCCGTGACAGGGCTGTTTTTTTGAATGCGCGCACCAAGACGCCGCTCGAAAGCGTCAGGCAGACCCTGGTTGCCTCCTTTCAGCCTAAAGAAGACAGTCGGCTCCTCCGGGATACCGCGCATCTGTACAATCCGTCGTTTCCAGATCAGATGAAGAGCCGAACTTTCCGAGCCTATTTCCTCGATCGCTGAGTCCGAGGCTCCATCTGTTTTCAGCAGCTCATTTAGCGAAAGGTGGTCGAGCGCATCCAAGCCGATGCCGAAGGGCTGATACTCGTCGGTAATCTTCTCTCCGTAACGATCCAAGTAGAGCGAAGCCAGGCTCGAGCCGGGATGTTTTTCGAGAAAGGCACGTTCCCGCTGGTTATAGCGCGCCTTCTCAGCCCGGAGCCGCTCGCGTTCCTGCGCACCCACCATGCGGCCATCCATGACAAAAAGCCGGTTATCGCGATGCGGATACGGCAGCATCGTGAGGCCGAATTCATCGGCATATCGATAGCAGAGATCGTAGCCCGGCTTAGTGAAATGCTCGGCGCCACAATCGGCATAAAGTCCATCCGGAAATCCCTGGCGAATCGTGCGTACATGGCCGCCGGCCCGATCCGCCGCTTCCAACACCACTACCTCATGGCCCCGCCGGCTTAGTTCCCAGGCGCATGTTAAACCTGCCAATCCCGCACCCGCTATAATGACCCGCTTTGCTGAGACAGCGGCTTGCAACGGCCAGGGCATTAGCGGATCGAGCGCCAGTACAGCCCCCTTTATCAGGTTCCGGCGACTCAACCCATGCTTTCGGTTCACTATGATGTTTGTCATACTACGCGGCTGCTCTTGACTGTGCGTCAGGCAAGACTCATCTAAAGTAATGTTATTTCCATCCGTGACGCTCGGCGGCTTTGTCAGGCGAAACGGGCTAGCGGCAATATCGCGGCAGGTCGCGTAACGTCTAAAGACTTGGCGATCTTAAAGAGTTCATTGCGCCACCACTTGGTAGTCTAATCACTGATATGAAAACAGCGGACAGACTTCGCCCGTCGGACGGTAATATGTCGATCTGCCATATCGGGCTTCGATTGATTCAAAGAACTCGCAACCCATGACCTTGGGGCACGTCTGCTGTTGCGCGAGAGACAACCGGTAATCCGGAGCGATCAAGAACAAATCACGGAGAAATAAGAATGCCAGGGAAGACGAAACAGACTCCACCAGAGAAAGCCAAACAAACTTCCAAACAACCAAACATCCTCGTTATCTGGGGTGACGATATCGGGATTTCAAACCTCAGTTGTTACAGCAAAGGCCTGATGGGCTACCAAACTCCAAACATCGACCGCCTTGCCTCGGAGGGCATGATGTTTACCGACTCGTACGGCGAACAGAGCTGTACGGCGGGAAGATCGGCCTTTATCACCGGACAGAGCACCTATCGTACCGGCTTGTCCAAGGTTGGATATCCGGGCGCTCCGGTTGGCATGTCCGAGAAACTCGTCACCATCGCCGCGTGCCTCAAGAACCAGGGCTACGCGACAGGCCAATTCGGCAAGAATCATCTCGGCGATCTGAACAAACACCTCCCGACAAATCACGGCTTCGATGAGTTTTTCGGCAATCTCTACCACCTCAACGCCGAAGAAGAGCCGGAGATGGCCGATTACTTCTCGGAGAAGGACTTCCCCGATCTTCGGAAATCACTTCTACCCCGCGGAGTGATTCATTCCTTTGCAACCGACAAGGATGATCCGACCGAACAGCCGCGCTGGGGCCGTGTGGGCAAACAGAATGTCGAAGATACCGGACCGCTCACCAAGAAGCGCATGGAGACCTGCGACGACGAATTTGCCGCGGCAGCAAAAGGTTTTATGAAGAAGCAAAATGCTGCCGGCAAACCGTTCTTCGTCTGGCTGAACTTCACCCATATGCACATGTTCACGCATACCAAGAAGTCGAGTCTCGGCCAGGCTGGTCGCTGGCAGTCTCCCTATCACGACACGATGATCGATCACGACAAGAACGTTGGTGATGTTCTCGACTACCTGGACGAACTGGGGATCGCAGATGACACCTTCGTTATGTACTCAACCGACAACGGCCCACACAGAAACTCGTGGCCCGATGGCGGCATGACTCCCTTCCGCAGTGAAAAGAACTCTAATTGGGAAGGAGCTTTTCGTGTTCCCATGATCGTTCGCTGGCCGGGCAAGATCAAGGCTGGCAGCGTCTCCAATGAGATCGTTCAACATCACGACTGGTTTCCGACCTTCCTTGCTATGGCCGGCGACCCAGATGTGATGGACAAGCTGAAGAAGGGATACAAGGCAATCGGCAGAACCTACAAGAATCATATCGACGGCTACAACCTGGTGCCCTATCTCACTGGACAGGTGAAGGAGAGTCCGCGAAAGCTCTTCGTTTATCTGAGTGATGACGGCGACGTGCTTGGTCTTCGGTATGACAACTGGAAGGTTGTCTTCATGGAACAACGCTGTAAGGGAACGCTGCAGATATGGTCGGAGCCTTTTACTCGACTGCGGCTGCCGAAGCTCTTCAACCTTCGTACCGATCCTTACGAGTACGCGGATATTACTTCGAACTCGTACTACGAGTGGTACCTCTATCACGACTACATCCTGTTCGCAGCTTACGGGATCTCGGATAAATGGGCGGCAACATTCAAGGATTTCCCGCCCGTCCAGAAACCAAACAGCTTCACCATCGACCACGCACTCGCGATGCTTTCCGAAGCGACAACCGGAGCGCAATAAATCAAGCGAAGGCAGCCACGACAACCGCGATGCGAGAGCAATCTCGCATCGCGCCTTGTTCGACGGCGAATCTAGACACGTATCAAAGGATTCGATGGAATCGCAGATCGCCGGGTAGCATGATCGACTTTGCGACCATCCTCCTTGAAGAGGATGCCCGGGGTGTCGTTGGCTCCTGGCCCGGGCAAATCGCTTTAGCCCGAGCAGGTCGCCTTCAGATGGTCAATCAGTGCTCTCCAGATCCGCATAACCCTAATGAGAGGTGTTTCGCGCGTCCTGCGGCTGTGGTACCCAACCTGGAACGGCCACGCGGGTATGCCATAGGGTTCCACCTGCAGTCACGAAAAGCGTCATACGGTCCGGGTCTCCGAAGGCGCAATTGGTGACCTCATCTACCGGTATGGCGATGAAGTTCAGCAATTTGCCGTCGGGAGCGAGGACGTAGATACCGCCTTTGAATTTGTCGGCAGTCTCGAACGGAGGGTGCGGTCGATTCAAACCGGCCGCGACATATAGTCGTCCTTCACGATCCAGCTTCAACCCGTCCGGCCCGCGTCCCTTACCCCAGTCGAAAATTAACGTGCGGCTGGCAGCATCAACGGTTCCGTCGTCTCGAAGTCTGAACCGCCATAGTTTGCGGGCACCGCCGACTGTATCGTTATTGTTGTCGGCGACATACAGGAACTCATCGCGTGGCGAAACCAGCACGCCATTTGCACGCTCCACCTCGTGCCCGATGACTCGCGTCACTTTTCCGGGAGCGTCGATTCGATACACGCCCTCAAAGGTTCGATCCTGCGGATCCCGGAGTTCCATGCCACTGCGATTTCCGTATCGAGGATCGCTGAAATAGATCCTCCCCTTGGAGTCAATCGTCAAATCATTTGGAGAATTGAACCTTCCCGATTCGTACTTGTCCGCGAGGATCGTGATTTTGCCGTCGCGCTCCAACCGGATTACGCGGCGCGTTGCTCCTTCACAAATAACCGGCCGACCCAGGAAATCGAACAGAATACCGCTGGCATCGTTCGAGGGCTTTCGGAAGATATGAAATTTCCCGTTGGAATCGCGAATGGTTATCTGTTGCTCATTGGTGAAATACAGACTGCCGTGTCCGTCCCAAGCTGGTCCTTCACCGGCACCGACCAGCCCTTCGCTCACAGCTTTAAGGTTCTGCGCAAAGAGCGGTTCAGCCCCCTGCACATAAAAGCCGGCAACAAGGAGAGCCTGGAGAACTACATTACATTGATACGACTTCGTCATAGTCGAGAGCCCCTTCCTCTTATTCAATGTGCAACACGGCCAGTAAATGTGGGGAAGCCATCGGGCAACAATTTTCGGTCGGAACGGAAGCGATTCAATTTCGGCATAGTACTCGCGGCCACATCAGGCTCGCGGAAATTACCGACCTCGCTCGAATTGAGGTTATGCTGAGCGGTAGTCGAAATGGTACGGAATTGCGACGGCAAATAGCTTATTCGGCAGGCCTCCGAAGGGTGCTGGTCTCGCTGCTTGGGATGTTGGCTCTGTCACTCGCAGGTGCTTACTCCGCCCACGCACAAAAGATCATCGATGGCTTGGTAAAGCCTCCCGTTATCGACAAGCGCGATGTCCGTTTCACCCCGCTCGCGGTCAACGGAGAGCCGCTTCAAAGCTGGATAAGCGCCATTGTGCAAGACGATTACGGGTTCCTGTGGTTCGGCACACTTGACGGTTTGTACAAATATGACGGCTATAGTCTCAAAGCTTACCGTCACGAGAGCCGCAACCCGAATAGCGTGGCGGACGATTACATCAGGGCTCTCTACAAGGACCGGGACGGCAGCATCTGGATCGGAACCGGTAATGGAGGGCTCGACAGGCTGGATCCGAACCGGGACAATTTTACGCACTATCCGCATAAATCCCACAGTCCGGAAAGCTTGCTCAACAACAACGTGGTTTGCGTCTATCGGGATCGTGGCGGCCAACTATGGGTCGGTACCAACGGCGGACTTGACCGGCTGGAACCAGCCAGCGGAACCTTCGTCCACTACCGGTACGACGCTCGGGATGCAGGTAGCCTGAGCAACAACATCGTCACCTCGGTCTATGAAGATCGGCGAGGCAATCTCTGGATCGGCACCGAGATGGGCCTCAACAAGCTGGAGCGGACCACTGGCCGATTTTCTCGTTACATGCATGATCCGGCAAACCCGCATAGCATTGGTCACGATTACGTCGTATCAATTCTTGAGGATCGGTCGGGCGTTCTATGGGTAGCGTCGCCGAACGGAAGCGGCTTAAGCGCCTTAGATGCGAAAACCGGTGCGTTCACACGCTACTCCTTTCATGTGGAGGAATTATCCAGCCAGAGCGCCACGGGGGTGAGCAGCATATTTGAAGACCGGGATGGCGCGCTGTGGCTGTGCACGTTAGACCGCGGATTGCTGAAACTTGACCGCGAACGGAAAACCTTTACCAGGTATGCCAAGACGCCCGGCGATCCCAACAGCCTGCCGCACGATTCGGTCCATTCACTGCTCGAAGATGCCGAAGGAGCCATGTGGGTAGGTACCCGAAGCGGGTTGAGCCGGTTCGACCGCAGGCCGCCGTCATTTGTGAATTACAAGCATGAAGCTGGCAATCCCAATAGCCTGCGTGACAACGAGGTCCAGTCCGTACAGGCGGACAGCCAGGGATTCCTTTGGATTGGAGAGGAACACGGCCTAAACCGGCTAAATCCACGAACCGGAGAATTTACCTTTTACCAGCACGATCGCAAAGACGCCCACAGCCTTTCCTATAACAAAGTTGCGACTATCCGGGAAGACCGGGCGGGAACACTCTGGTTTGGCACTTACGGCGGAGGACTAAATCGTTTTGATCGCGCAACGGGACAATTCTTTGCCTACCGGCACGACTCAAAAGATCCCGCCAGTTTGGGCAGCGACGCTGTTCTTACTTTGTTAGTTGACAGGCAAGGAACGCTTTGGGTGGGAACGCAGGGTGGCGGGTTAAATCGGTTCGATTCGACAACAGGACATTTCTCTTCTTATTTGACCGATCCATTGACTTCTGACGAGTACGTGCTGTTCGAGGATCGGGCCGGAATGCTGTGGGTGGGCGGAGACGGGCTGACACGCCTCGACCCCAGGACGGGACAGGTCACGTCCTATCACCACAACCCCGAGGATCCTAAGAGCCTGAGCAATAACAAGGTCAATGCCATCCGCGAAGACCGGCACGGACGGCTGTGGGTCGGCACCGAAAGCGGACTCAATCTGTTCGATCGAAATCGCGGAACTGTCACCGTTTTCACCACGAACGAGGGGCTGGCAAATAACGTCATCAAGTCGATTCTGGAAGACCTTCATGGATATCTCTGGCTCGGCACACACAATGGGCTCAGCCGATTTGATCCGCAGACGAGAACGTTTCGTAACTACTCTGAATCGGACGGGCTGGCGGGCAATTTGCTGGGCCTGTACGCAGCCGAAGCCAGCTGCCAGACTCCGAGTGGTGAGATGGTCTTCAGCTCGAGCAACGGCGTGACGGCCTTCTACCCGGATCGGATTTCTGAGAATGCTTACGTGCCGCCGATAGCGCTGACTGATTTCCTTCTATTCAACAAGCCAGTACACCAGGGCAGAGACTCACCCCTCAAAACATCGATTTGGGCGAGCGATTCGCTCACGCTGACACATCGGCAGAGCATCTTCACGCTAGAGTTCGCCGCGTTGAGTTATGTGGCTCCGGAACGGAACCGCTACCGCTACCGGCTGGAAGGACTGGAGACGCAGTGGAATGAGGTGGACAGTGGACGGCGCAGCGCTACTTACACGAATCTTCACGCCGGGAAGTATTTGTTCAGAGTGCAGGGATCAAATAACGACGGGGTGTGGAATAAGAAAGGCGTCACGCTGGCAATTACGGTTCTGCCGCCCTGGTGGGCGACATGGTGGTTTCGCACCATGGCCAGCCTCCTCGGTGTCGGACTGATTTGCGCAACCTACCGATCGCGCGTGAAGGGTCTGCAACAGCGGACTGCCAGTCTGGAGGTTCAGATCGCCCAAAGAACCCACGAACTACAGGTCTCCAAGAATGCCGCGGAAGAATCCAAGAATCTCGCAGAGAACGCGAATCAGGCGAAGAGCATCTTTCTCGCCAACATGAGCCACGAGCTGCGTACGCCGTTGAACGCCATTCTTGGGTTTTCCAATCTCCTACGCGAAAGCCGCGTTTCCGATAAGCAGCGCAGAGATTTGGACATTGTTAATCGCAGCGGCGAACATCTCCTCAGTCTGATCAATGATGTCCTGGACATGGCAAAGATCGATGCCGGCCGCATCGCGATCGAAAACGCTCCGCTGGACTTGGCGGACCTGGTGACCGGCGTCATGGACCTCATGCGTTTACGGGCAGAGGAAAAGGGTCTCGAACTATGCTTCGAGCGGACCGCCGGGTTTTGTCAGTTTGTGGAGGCTGACAGCGAGAAGCTGCGTCAGGTTCTCATCAATCTGATAAGCAACGGGGTGAAGTATACGGAGCGCGGGAGGGTAATGCTGCGGGTAGGCGGGCAGCGAATTGAAGACTCACAAGACTGCCGGTTGGTGATGGAAGTACAGGACAGCGGAATTGGAATCGCAAGCGGCGATCAAGCCCACATTTTCGAGCCGTTTATACAGGCGGGAAAGCTGTCGAGCCAGAAGGGCACGGGATTGGGGCTGGCCATCACCAAGAGGCATGTCGAGCTGATGGGCGGGACCATCCAGGTTGAGAGCGCGCCGGGCAAAGGGTCCTTGTTTCGGGTGGAGATTCCGGTGCTGACAGTTAAGAGATCCGAGATGCCGGCTTCCAGGATCCAGCGCGGACAGATCATCGGCCTTGAGGCCGGCCAACCCGAATTTCGCGTCCTCATCGTCGAGGATCAAATGGAGAACTGGCTGCTGCTCAAAAGGCTCCTGGAGAACGTCGGCTTTCAGGTACAGGTGGCCGAGGATGGCGCAACCGGCATCGAGAAGTTTCAAATCTGGCGGCCGCACTTCATCTGGTTGGACTGGCGGCTACCCAGCATGGACGGTCTGGAAGTAACGCGTCGTATCCGAGAGCTTGACGGTGGCCGTGACGTGAAGATCGCTATCCTCTCCGCCTTCGCTTTTACCGAATACCGTGATGAAGCACTGGCGGCCGGTGTAGACGACTTTGTTGCCAAACCATTCCGGGTGGAAGAAATATTTGATTGCCTCGCGCGGCACCTCGGCGTGGGCTATACCTATCAAGCAGCCGCAACTGAGAAGACCAGCGGAAGCCTTGCGGAGCAGTTAGCGGACCTGTCCGCGCAACTCCGAAAGGAGCTGTCGGAGGCGCTGATTTCCCTCGACATCAGGCGGATAACCGAGGTAGTGGGCCGCATATCCGACCAGGATGCTGCACTGGGCAGCGCACTCTCGAAATATACCGACAAATACGCCTACTCCCCCATCCTCCAGGCGCTTCGCTCTTCGGAAACCGTGCGGCGCTGAACCCCTCGACAAGCCGATCTCGATGTCTACTACTCGTAGCGCAGGGCCGTCATCGGATCGATTGCAGCCGCCCGGTATGCGGGTAAATAGGATGCCATCAACCCCACCACTAACAAAATCAGTGCTGATCCGGCCAAGACCCATCCATCTGTCGCAGCGACACCATACAAAAGTGAGTTCAAGCTCCGCATGACAGCCCAGGATGCGACTACGCCAACGGCCAGCCCTGCAAGCATCAATCGCAATCCCTCTCGAAGTACGGCAGCCGAAACTTGTCGCGGCTGTGCGCCAAGCGCCATGCGCACACCGATTTCACGCCGCCGCTGCAGGACGGTATAAGCCAGCAGTCCATATAGACCCAGCGCAGCCAACAGCAAGGCAAGCCCTGCAAATGCCGCGATCAACTTCAAAGCGATCTGGCGTGAAACCAGCTTGACTGCAATCAATTCCTCCATCGGCATTACGTCCGCGATTGGCTGATTGCGGTCCACGCCCCAGACTGCGGATTCCAGCGCTTTGGCATAGGCCATCACATCGCCCTTCACCCGCACGGCCAGATCCCGCGGGGTAACGTATCCTTCCGTACCTGCCGGCTGGGTATACGGAAAGTACATTTCGGCGCGCCCATTCACATCGAGCCCGATCTGCCGGACATTGTCCACTACTCCGACAACGGTGAACCAGACGCCCGGGACCCTACCGAGTTGGAAACGGCGTCCCAGTGGATTCTGGTTCGGCCAATATTGCCGAGCCATGGCCTGGTTAATGATTGCGACCGGCGGGGCATCTGCTACGTCCGAGTCCCGGAAGAACCGGCCAGCGCGGAGCCGGACATTGATGGTCTTAAAGTAATCCGGGCTGATCACCCGGTGGTTAGCATCATTGGACTGTCCGGGCGGTGGCGGCGGCGCTCCCTCGACGGTAAAGGGACTGGTGCCGCCGGAATTGGTGAGCGGCAGAAACGTTGTGTAGCCAGCCGAGAGTACGCCGGGAATGACAGTTACTCGCTCGAGTACGCGCCGGTAGAATTCGGAGCGAGCTACAAAGCTGCGGTATGGCGAATTCGATGATACGGGGAGCGATGTCCGCAGGGTTATAACTCCCTCCGCATGGAATCCCAACGGTACATGCGCGAGAGCCCAGAGCGTTCTGGTCAGCAGCCCTGCCCCAACCAGGAGCACAACTGCCAGCGCCACCTCGCTCACAATGAGCATCTTCCGCGCTCTGGTGCTGCCGCCGACCGCAACCCGGCCGCCCCGTTGCAAAGAAATCGAAAGATCGAGGCGTGAGAAAATCAGCGCGGGCAGGATTCCAAACAGGGTCGCGGCCAAAATTGAAACGAGCAGCAGGAACCCAAGTAATGAAAAGTCGATGCGCAGGTCTGACCAAGCGCTCAGCGTCGACGGCAGCAGATGAAGCAAGAAAGGAAGCGCAAGCTCCGCAAGCACTATGCCCAGACCGCCGCCGAAGGCGGCAATGAGCAGGCTTTCGATCAGCGTCTGCCGGATGAGCCGAGCGCGTCCGGCGCCCAAAGCCGAGCGGACGGCAAACTCGCGCTCGCGGCCCGCGCCCCGAGCCAGCAGCAGCCCGGCAAGATTGGCACAAGCGATCAACAGCACGCACGCTACGCCGGCTGACACAACCCAGAGCGTGAGCTTCAGATCACCGACGAGTTGGTCCCGGAGGCTGACTACCATGGCCCCGATGTTCGTGTTGGACTCCGGGTACTCGCGGGCCAATTGGGCAGCCAAATCCGCCATTTCCCGTCGGGCCCTAGCGAGTGTCACTCCTGGCTTGAGGCGCGCGAACACGCGCAGATAGTGGTTATCGCGCTCAGCGAGTTCACGCGGACCGAGCGCCAAGGGTACCCAGATTTCGGACTTCTCGGGGAACGTGATACCGCGCGGCATCACCCCAACGACGGCATACTTCTCGTTATTGAGCAAAATTCCGCGGCCGACAATCGCGGAATCGCCGCCGAAACGACGCTGCCACAGACCGTAGCTGATCAGGACCACGCGCGGGCCGCCCCGACGATCCTCTTCGGCTGAAAAGCCCCGGCCGAGTATCGGCGAAACACCCAGCAGAGGAAATAAGTTGGCAGTAATGGGACTGCCTTCAATCTGCTCCGGTGTTCCCGCGCCGGTAAGTGCATACAGATCGCCCTTCAGCGCAGCCATATCCTCAAAGACATGATTGCGGTGTTTCCAATCGACAAAGTTGGCCGGAGCCAATGGGGCGAGAGGAAAACCCATCCGAGAGGCGTCCTCCCAGATTTCGACCAGGCCGCCCGCGTTCTGGAAAGGAAGCGAGCGCAGCAGGACCGCATCGACCACACTAAAGATCGCTGCATTCGCGCCCAAGCCAAGAGCTAGTGCGAGCACGGCGAAGATGGCGAAGCCTGGACTTTTGCGGAGCATTCGCGCCGAAAAGCGTATATCTTGCAGCAAGCGTTCGATGGGTCCCCAATTCCACGTCTCGCGAGCTTCCTCCTTCACCAGGGCTATGTTGCCAAACGCACGCTGTGCGGCGTAGCGGGCTTCCTCCGCGGAGAAGCCCTTTTCCTGCTGTTCTTCCGCCTCCGATTCCAGGTCAGAGCGCAGTTCGCGCTCCAGATCTCTCTCGCGCTCTTTACGCCGCACCCAGCGCATGTTCAGCCCGCCGCAAAATGAGGATGCCCCGAGTTACCCGGAGGAGTTCGATCCGGCCAGAGAATGTTTTTCGCATCGTTGGTAGAGATTCTACCACCAAATCAGTTTGTCAGGGTAGACAGACGACCGCCGCGTTTTGGTTCGTATCACAGGCGCTATGTAGCAACCGATATACTGGACCTGCGAGGCTTATCGCTCGATCTACCTATGCTCTGGAACGATATGCGTTACTCCCTCAGGCTGATGCGACGCAGTCCAGCCTTTACAGCGGTGGCAGTGCTTTCGCTGGCACTCGGGATCGGCGCCAATACCGCGATCTTCAGCGTGTTCTACACCGTCATGCTGCGCCAGTTGCCGGTGGCGCATCCGGAACAGCTCGCAGAGTTGCTGCTGGATTTTCCGGACGAGCTTCATTGGGCGGGGTATTGGGGATGGGAGAAGTATGAGTACTTCCGGGATCACAACCACGTTTTCACGGACCTGACCGGTACGTCCTTCGACAACCTTGCTCCAGTCCGGATCGAGGGCTCAGAGACTGAGACGCTGATCGAGGAGAGCGTGCAAGCAAATTACTTCCGTGCGCTCGGGCTAAAGCCGGCCATCGGACGATTCATCGCTCGCGAGGATGCCCCGGAAACCGGGGATGGAAATGTGGCGGTCGTGAGCTGGTCGTATTGGAGCAGCAGGTTTCATCGTGACCCCGCGATTCTCGGAAAACGAATCTTTGTGGGCGACAAGCCGAAGATCATTATCGGCGTCGCGCCGCGGGCGTATACCGGGCCGCGGGTCGGAGTGCAGACTGACGTCTGGCTGCCGAGGGGGCACGACGATCTCACCATGCTGGCGCGATTGAAACCGGGAGTGACATTCCAACAGGCCCGGGCCGAAATGAGCCTACTGTACCGGGTGGTTCTCGAGCAGACAACGAGTGGGAATAAAGATACGCGGGCGTGGCAAGCGAAAATGCAAGTGGAGCCGGCGGGCGCGGGCCTGATCCGCATCCGCGACCAATACGGCAAACCGCTGGTGCTGCTAGTGGGCGTGGTTAGTTTGCTGTTATTACTGGCGTGCATCAACATGGCGAGCATGCTGCTGGCGCGATCGGTTGGGCGGCGTCGCGAATTTGCTGTGCGGGTGGGGTTGGGCGCCAGCCGCGGCCGACTGGTGGGGCAGATGTTGACCGAATCCATACTGCTTTCCGTTGCCGGCACGCTAGCGGGTATCGTGCTGGCGTATTTTGGAACCGGCGTGCTGGTGCGAATCATGGCCAGCAGCCGCGCGTTTGAACACATCGAGATCAAGATCCAGCCGGACATCCGCCTGCTGCTCTTCACCGCCGGAATCGCACTTCTCTCCGGGTTACTGTTCGGGCTGCCGCCGGCATGGTACGCTTTCCGATCCGCTCCAGCGGCTGCGTTGCGGCAGCACGGAAAAGCGAGCGATACATGGTTCCTTCGGCTGTTCGGAAAAGGCCTGGTGGGAACGCAAGTGGCTCTTTCGATTTTTCTGGTGACCGCCGCCGCAGTCTTTCTGGGTCATTTGTCGCGGCTGAGGAATTTCGGCCTCGGCTTTCGCCGCGATCATGTGCTTCTGGTATCCCTCGATCCATCGCGCGCCGGGTACAAAAGCGAGCAACTGGCAACAATCTATCAGGAACTGCTGGCGCGGTTTGAAGCGATTCCGGGAGTACGGTCTGCTTCGATCAGCGGATGTACTCCACTCGAAGGCTGTGGCTCGCCGGGCCGCTACATGATCGCGGAAGGACATGTGGAACGGCCTGAAGACCGGCAGCCAACGCCGGTCACCTTTGTGGCGCCGCGGTACTTCGAGACGCTCGGCATACCACTTATCGCAGGACGCGATTTCACGTTTCGCGATGCGGGCGGTTCTCGAGTAGCAATTGTCAATCAAACAATGGCTCGGCGCTATTTTCCGGGCATCAATCCGATCGGCAAACACGTCACGGTCGATAGAAACTCGAAGCCTGGCTGGTTCGGCAGCGACCAGCCTTACGAGGTAGTGGGATTGGCCGGAGATGCAAAGGCAATCGAGCTACGCGATCCGCCATATCCCACCATGTACTTCGACATGTTCCAGGAAAACCAACTGATGGACCAGTTTCAACTGCGCACAAACGGGAATCCTGAATCGGTGGCCGGCACTGTGCGGCACATAGTGCGGAGTGTCCTGAAGGCAGTGCCCGTGACGAGGAT
Source organism: Terriglobia bacterium (assembly GCA_963757345.1). GTDB lineage: Bacteria > Acidobacteriota > Terriglobia > Bryobacterales > Bryobacteraceae > Bog-105. The sequence continues at coordinate 300,932 of CAVWRP010000026.1, forward strand.
CACAACGCTCGCCGACCAGGTGGATTCGAACATCGTTCCCGAGCGGCTCATGGCAACGTTGTCCGAATTTTTCGGCGTGGTGGGCGCAGCCCTCGCGGGTATCGGGCTTTACGGGCTGCTGGCTTTTACGGTTGCGCGGCGAACGAACGAAGTCGGCGTCCGGCTGGCGCTAGGGGCAACCGCGAGTGATGTGAGGCGCTTAGTATTGCGCGACGCGCTCGGGATGGTGTGCGCGGGACTCGTGGCCGGGGCTTTGATCGTCTTCGGGAGCAGACCGCTGGCCACGAGCCTCGTGCAGGATTTGAAACCAGATATTGCGGGGGCGCTGGCCTTCGGAGGCGCGGTAATCCTAACGGTCACGCTGCTGGCTTCGTATGTTCCCGTACGGCGAGCGATTCGTGTGGACCCGATGGTGGCGCTGCGGCACGAGTAGGGGCGCGGACTTCACTCCTGGCGCAATGCAGTGATGGGATCCACTCTTGCGGCGCGCGCCGCCGGAATGTATGCGGCAATCAATCCGAAGGCGCATAGTACACCCACGACGGCCGCAATCGTCAATGGGTCCAGGGCGCTGAGCCGAAATAGCTGAGTGGCGCCATCGACGTGCTCGTATTGTGCCAGCGACCAGCGGGGACCCGCATTGTTAGAGCCATATAACGCGCTGGCGACCAGCTTCGTACCCGCCGCTGTCGCCGCGACACCAGCCGCCATGCCAGCAACGATCATGATTCCCATCTCCCTAAGGACCATGCCGATCACCCGGCTTCTGCCGGCACCGAGCGCCATGCGGATGCCGATCTCGTTCGTCCGTTGTGCCACAGCGTACGACAACAGCCCATACACTCCAATGCCTACCAGCACCAGGGCAAGTGCGCCGAAACCGGTGGAAAGCTGTGCAATCAGTCTGGATTGGCCGGTTTGCATTTTGAGGGTTTGCTGAAGTGTCTTCGCGCTCTCAATCGTAAGATCTCTATCCACCGACTGAATGACCTTCTGCGCTGTGCGCAGCACTGTATTGTCCCCACCCGACGTGCGCACCTCGAACCATGAGCCAGTGCCCGGAATGTAGAATTTCGGGTCAATCGCGCTGCGCAACGATTGGACTCGTATATCCTTTGCGACGCCAATCACAACGAGGCTTCGCTGGAGGCTTGTGACATGTTTGCCCAGCGGGTTTCTGTCCGCAAAGAATCGCTTCGCAAATGCTTCGTTGATGACACAAACCCGCGGAGCGGCCGCCGCATCCTGTGGACCGATCGCTCGTCCGGACAGCATCGGAATCCCAACCGTCGAAAAATACCCAGGTCCGACGGAGTCTCCAGTCGATCCAATGTCGGCTTCATTGCGAGGCACAAAGCCTTCCACCTGCACTGCAAACGAGCCGTCGAATCCGCTAAACAGGCCGCGGTCCGAATAGCTGACGCCCCGAACGCCCGGGATCTGCGCCAGCCGGGCGGCAAGATCGCGAAGTAAACTTTCAGCGCGCGTGTCTTGATAACCGGCCTGCCAAACGTCCACATGGATTAAGAGCAGGTGATCTCGCGGATAGCCAAGCTCGACGGACTCCAGATTCCAGAGCGTGCGAAGAAACAATCCAGCACACACGGCAAGCGAAAGGGAAAGCGCGATCTGCGTTACGACCAAGGTCTTTGCAATTGCCGTGCGCTTGCGCGAGCCGGATGCGCGGCGGCCAGTTTCCTTCAGATCTTCATTCAAGCGGCTGCGCGTTGCACGCAACGCGGGCACTAATCCGAAAAGAACACCGGTCGCGAGAGTGATGCCCGCAGTAAAGGCAAGCACTCGCAAATCAATACCAGCAGCTACAGTGAATCCGTCATTGGCGTCGGTTAGAATTCGCTGCAGAACATGCGAAACGATCACTGCGACGAGTATGCCGCCGCTCCCGCCCAGTGTTGCGAGCAACAGACTTTCAGTCAAGAATTGACAGAGCAGGCGAGCCCGCCCGGCACCAATGGAAAGGCGTATGGCCACCTCCCGAGACCGAGCCACGGCGCGAGCCAGCAACAAATTCGCCACGTTGACACAAGCTACGAGAAGAACCAATCCAGCCAATCCGGACAAAAGCACCCATTGCTCCGAGAATTCATTGCGGCCATGAAACGCACCCGATCGCAAGGGCTTTACGGCGATGTACTGGTGCAGTGCTTCTCGCCTGTCGCGCGCCGGCATGGTAGCCGGATAACTCGCCTCGAGGATTGCCCTGAAGAGGACAGCTACCTCGGCTTGGACCTGAGCGATGGACACGCCGGCCTTTCGCCGCCCGAAGACGTGCAGCCACATCAGTTTGTCCTGCGTGTTCCCCATCGTGTCGTGCAGCCCATCCATACCAGGCATGACCAAGGGCTGCATCAGAAGCGGCAACCACAGGTTCGGCTGCTGCCCCACCGTCTCACCGCGAAAGTCCTTTGCCGCAACGCCAATGACCACGAATGTTGACCGGTGCAAGTGGATGGGCGTACCAATTACGGCCGCGCTTCCGCCGAACCGCTGCCGCCAGTATTCGTAGCTGATCACTACGTATGGATCTTTGCCGACGCCGGTAGCATCCTGCCGCGCAAAGAGACGGCCGAGAGCAGGGCGGACACCGAACGCGGAGAAATAATTCTCGCTGACCAATCGCCCGCGCACCTGTTCGGTTACGGCGCTCGCCGCGATTCGAACCGGCCAGCGTTCCAGCGTCAACTGCGACGCAAACACGTCCGACAGAGTCGTCGTGCGATCGCGTAGTTGCGTGAACTCCGCATAAGTAAGCAGGCTTCGCTCACCGGCCAGCATTCCGCCGAGAACCATGGAGGCGTTCGGATCGGTCAGCATTACCAAATTCTGCGGATTTCGCACCGGCAAAAATTTCAGCAACGTTGCATCAACTACGCCAAAGATGGCAGTGTTCACGCCTAACGTGAGGGCCAGGATCAGAACCGTCACGGTGGTCGAGCCCGGATTCTTTATCAACATTCGCAGGCCAAAGCATACGTCCTGCAGCAGGTTGCTCAGGACATTCGAGCGCCGTGATGCCGGGAATCGCTCATGCGACTGGAGTTCTGCGCTGAAGCCGCGACCCGTCATGATGCCAACGCTACTCCAGGCTGGTGTTCGCGGCCTTTCATTAACATGGTGAGCGCCTCATTAGCCGGAGCGTGAAGACCATGGCGAGGGCTTTCTCGCGCGACATAGCCGTTGAGGGAATCGATTTCGGTTCGCTGCTTTCGCTCGAGGTGTTGCAACATGGATGGCCGGTGAAATTTGTGCGCACAGTATTCCTGAATAACGGCGACGGGATCGTCATCGGGGAGCGTGACGTTCTTTGCGTGTACGAGGGCAACCGCTTCCTCAATGATCCGTCGCTGGAAAGCGAGCAGTTCGGGAACTTCCTGAATGTTTCCCGGACGCAAACCCGTGATTGCGCAGAGCGCGTTAATTCCGCAGTTATGGACGAACTTCGCCCATATTGTTGCGACAATATCGTCTACCGGCTCGGGGTTCATGCCCGACGCCTGCAGCAGTTCCGTCAACCGGCGAAGACGCGGAGAATGCGAGCGGTCAAGCTCTCCGATATAGGTGGGTCCATTGTTGGTGTGGCGAACGGATCCCGGACCTTGCAGATCACCGCTTTGAAAGCTCAGGCCCGCGAGGACGCGCGAGACGCCCAACGCTTCGGAAAGTATTTCGATATTGCCGACGCCGTTCTGCAGCGTGAGGCAGTAGCCGGAATCCTTCAATACGGCTTGTGCCGTTCGGGCCGCTTCGCGAGTGGAATAAGCGTTGACGCACACGAGAACGGCATCGGCTTTGGGCAGCCCGGCGACGTCGGTGGTGGCACGCGGCAACACAGTGAAATCGCCGGTCAGTCCGGTTATATGAAGCCCGCTGGTTTCTATGGCCGCCACATGCTCCGCCCAGATGTCAAGAAAAGCGACTTCCTGACCAATGCGCGCAAGATTCCCGCCGTAAACGGAGCCCATATTACCTGCGCCAATGACAACGAACTGCATGCAGTCGATAATAATCAGACTCCGGAGCTAGCCGCGTCCAATGAACGGCATCCTGGTCGCCATTACCGTCATGAATTGGACGTTTGCATCCAAGGGCAGACTTGCCACATAAAGGACCGCTTCGGCGACGTGCTGCACGTTCATTCTGGGCTCAACGGCGGTGCTACCGTTCGCTTGTCGCACCCCGGCTTTCATTGATTCCGTCATCTCAGTGGCGGCGTTGCCGATATCGATCTGACTGCAGGCGATATCATGCTCGCGGCCATCAAGCGATATGGATTTCGTCAGCCCGGTAATGGCGTGCTTGGTTGCCGTATAGGGCGCCGAGTTGGGCCGCGGGGCGTATGCGGAAATCGAACCGTTGTTGATGATGCGGCCACCGCGTGGATGCTGTGTCTTCATGAGCCTGATCGCTTCCTGAGCGCAAAGGAAAGAGCCGGTAAGGTTGACGCCCACGACCGCGCTCCACTGCTCATATGTCAGCTCGTCGATGGGAACGGGCGGAGCGCCGATGCCCGCGTTATTGAACAGAAGGTCGAGGCGGCCAAACTGATTCCTGATTTCGGTGAACAAGGCGCGCACTGAATCGGGTTTGCTGACGTCGGCCGGAACAACCAGGGTCCGAGCGACGCCGGCCGGCGATGCGAGGGCTGCCGTGCGCTCGAGTTCCACCGCGCGACGCCCTGCGAGCACAACCGAGTATTCCGCGGAATACAAAGCCAGTGCTACAGCCCGGCCTATGCCGCTTCCTGCGCCCGTCACAAGCGCGACTTTGTTATTGGTTCGGGTAGTGATTCCTGTCGAGAGTGTCAACTTGCATTTTCCATCATTGCGATTCGATGGCGGGAATGTGCGATTCGTGGTGTGGATGGCCGGGCCGGTCATGATGGTTTCGAGGTTTTGATTGCCGAGTTCCTTACAAAGCAGCAAGGTCAAGACGGTGATAGCCGTGGCTAGCGGCAATTTCCTCGAGATGTATGACTTCATGGTTTTCGGTTATTACGCCGTGTACATCGGACGCGTATTCTTTCCGAGAGGAAGCCAGTTCACATCCCTGATGCTCGCGCTCGCAACCTTCGGTGTGGGCTTTCTGATGCGCCCCTTCGGCGCCATCATCTTAGGCGGTTACATCGACCGGAATGGACGGCGGGCTGGTTTGATTCTTACGCTTTCGCTGATGTCCATCGGCACGCTTTCGATCACCTGCTTGCCCGGATACAGCTCGCTCGGAATCGTGGCGCCTATCCTGATTGTGGCGGGGCGATTGTTGCAGGGCTTTTCCGCCGGAATCGAGTTGGGAGCCGTCTCTATCTATTTATCTGAGATCGCTACGCCCGGGCACAAAGGATTCTATGTCAGCTGGCAATCGGCCAGCCAGCAGTGCGCAGTGATTTTCGCGGCAGTCCTCGGGGTGGTGTTGAATCTGCGCTTGACGCAGCAACAGATAGCCGCATGGGGCTGGCGAGTGCCGATGCTGTTTGGCTGCGCGATCATACCGGTTCTGTTCGTTCTCAGGCGGTCGCTCTCGGAGACGGATGCGTTCTTGGCTCGTGACCATCACCCGTCCACCGCTGAAATTGCACAATCCCTGATTGCGAACTGGAGAATTGTTGTGCTGGGCACGATGCTCGTCGTCATGACTACCGTCACGTTCTACATGATCACGGCATACACGCCTACCTACGGGCATTCGGTACTGCACCTGGCCGAAGGGGACAACCTGCTGGTTACGCTCTGTGTCGGTTTGTCAAACCTGATCTGGCTGCCGGTTAGCGGAGCGGTGTCAGACAGGATTGGCCGCGTGCCGATACTCCTGGCCTGCACTATTCTGGCGTTACTCACTGCCTACCCGGCAATGAGCTGGCTGGTCGAGAGCCCGTCTTTCAGCCGGTTGTTGATGGTCGAGCTCTGGCTGTCTTTTCTGTACGGCAGCTATAACGGAGCGATGATCGTCTTTCTTACGGAGATCATGCCCGATGCGGTACGCGCCTCCGGTTTCTCTATCGCTTACAGTTTGGCGACGGCGCTGTTTGGCGGGTTCACTCCGGCGATCTGCACATTCCTGATTGCGCGAACGGGCAACCAGGCTGTTCCCGGAGTCTGGCTTTCGCTCGCAGCAACGTTGGGATTGATCGCGGTCCTAATAACGAGAAGAGGGAATCGTCAAAGGATTCGCTCAATTACTCGTGCAGCGTAAGATGCGAAGGAGGACACGTCATGCGACCAAGTTACGAAAGTTCCGGAGCGGCCGTTGCCGCACTATTTCAATCTGGTGAACGCCTGTGAAACGGGGGCCAGTATGGATTATCCTATGCAGCCTGGGTATCTTCCTGCCGGCGTCCTATTTCGCACAGCAAAATCCTCCGAGCAAGGGCAGGGAAGTCACCAAGCTCTACGCCGACACCTGTGCCAGTTGTCACGGGCCGGACATGTCCGGCGGATCCGCATCAAGTCTTTCGGATGGTACCTGGCGCTATGGGGGCGACGATGAGGACATTACGCGCAGCATTCGCGACGGCCATCCGGATGCGGGCATGCCGGCGATGCGGCAAAAGTTGAGCGATGCCGAAATTCGCGGGCTCGTCATCTATATCCATGAGAAGAGCGCGGAAGTCGAGCGTGCCAAGACAAAGTACAATAAGCCGTCGCCGGGCACGGTCGTACAGAGCGAAAAGGAATCCTTCAAGCTCGAATCCGTGATGGAGACGGGGCTTGTCGAGCCCTGGGCGATCGCGTTTCTCCCGGATGGGCGTATGCTCGTGACGGAACGGCCGGGGCGTCTCCGCATCATTGAGAAGGGCCGCTTGCTGCCTGAGCCGGTTGGCGGCATACCTGCCGTGTATGGGGGCGAGGGTGGGCTGCTAGACGTAGCGCTGCATCCCGATTTTTCCAGCCCTGGTAAAGACTGGATTTATCTTTCTTACGGCGATAAGAGCCCAAACGGCCTCGCAATGATCGTGGTGATTCGCGGACACCTGCGCGATGGCGTGCTGGCGGATCAACAAAAGCTCTTCAAAGCCGATCCGTCGTTCTACAGGCGCGGAGGAGCACGCTTTGGTTCACGGCTGGTGTTCGACAACAAGGGACATCTGTTTTTCTCAATCGGTGACCGTGCGAGTCCCGGAGACGAACAAAACGTGTCATTGCCTAATGGCAAAGTGCATCGAGTCAACGACGACGGGAGCATTCCAAAGGACAATCCGTTCGTTCACCGGCAGGGCGCGTTGCCGAGCATCTGGAGCTATGGCCATCGCAATCCGCAGGGGCTCATGTTCAGTCCTGTTACGGGTGAATTATGGGAGGCCGAGCACGGACCGCGCGGCGGCGATGAGCTGAATATTGTGCGCAAAGGCCATAACTACGGTTGGCCGGTGATTACCTATGGCATGAACTACGATGGAACGCCCATAACAGACCACACTGCACAGAAGGGCATGGATCAACCGATTACATACTGGGTTCCTTCGATCGCGACCGGCCCTATTACCTTCTATACGGGCGATCGGTTCCCGCAGTGGAAGAACAATCTCTTTCTCGGCTCACTCGCCGCGGAAGAACTGCGACGCCTGGTTATCGACAGGAAATCCGTGACGCACCAGGAGATCCTCTTCAAGGGCATTGGGCGTGTGCGCGATGTAGTGAATGGGCCGGACGGGAACTTGTATGTAGTGTTGAACCAGCCTGACTGCATCGAGCGGCTTGTTCCCGGCGTGTGATCGGCAGGGCCGGGGCATCCCCTCGTATAGACTACGTAGGGAGAAAACTCAGGAAGGCAGTTCCCTAGAGGAGAATCGTTCATGAAATCGGTACAGGTTTGTTCGGTGCTGGCGATCCTTGGCGTGTCGATATCGACAATTTCGATTGCGCAAACGCCGCCTGCGAAACCCCCAGCGCCCCGACTGGTGCTTTGGGTTACTACGACGGCGTGGCCTGACGGCGGAGAAATTCCTATGCGAAATGCGGCTCGGGGCGATAACAAGTCGCCGGCGTTCGAGTTCCACTGGAACCTGGGCACGAATCCAGCCACCGCACCGGGAAGTTTACAGTCCTATGCGGTGATCTTCCACGACGTGGAGAATTCGGCTAACAAGACTACGACCGATACTCTCCACTGGACTGCATTTAACATACCGGGAACAGCGAAGGGCTTGCCCGAGGCCCTGGGATCCGGCGATTTGCCCGACGGAACCCGGAACGGTGCGGGTATTGCGTTGCGGAACGGAAAGACGCCGGCCTATTTTGGTCCTGGAGCGGGCCCCGGCCCGATTCACCACTACGTGTTCGAGTTTTATGCTCTCGATACAAAGCTCGATTTGCCAGCAAATACGACGCGCGAGGATTTGCTGAAAGCGATGGATGGACATGTTGTCGGTAAAGCCGCATGGTTTGGCCGTTTCCACACGCCTAGCCCGTAGAGACGGGGTTTGGCCAGGCGGGCGGGCACAATTGCCACTTCGTGCGGGTGTAGGCGATGCGGAATCCGGCACGCTCGGCATTGCGCTGGGAACGGCTGCCGGGTTCGGCGACCATCATCGCCAGGTCGCAGCTGTGTTCAAAGGCATAGCGCATACGCTCCTGAAGCAGCGCCGATTGCAGCCCGCGCCGACGCAGTTCGGGTACCGTCGCCGCGCCGGCGAGCAGAGCCACTCCATCGTGCACGGTGAGTGCGCCTGCTGCTCCAGGCTGGCCGTCGACTTCGGCAAGAAAGCACACGCCATGCTCGCGATTCGCGGAGATGGCGGAGGTTCGCGAGAGGAAATCGCGCAGTTCCGGATAATCGTGTGTCCAGGCTCGTGTGCTTATCTCCGTCCAGAGGGAATTTTCGGCGGGATGTATTATCCGTACCGTGACATCGCTGTGTTCCGGGGCCGCGAGCGTTTCACTTGGCCGATAGAGGACGCTGCTGATCTCGACGGGCCGATAGTTACGGGAGCAGAGCAGGTTCAGCGCGGCGTTGCCCGCGAACGGGCTCATCTCGAGATTCACCGCCGCTGCGCGATCGAAGAAGAAACGCTCGATAGTGTCGAGCGTGACCGGAGTCAAATCTTCGAATATGCCGAGACCAAAGCTCTGGGTCACAGGAGAGGCGATTCCATCGAAGACCGCGTATGCACCACCGCATTCGATGCAAGCGGCACCGCTTTCGGGGAACAAACGACGTCGTGCCAGAGCAAATTGTGCACACGCGTGCCCTTCTGCGCGTTCCAATCGCTGCGAGAGCTGGAGGTCAGAGAAGAGCATATGGTCAGGGTACGGCATATCTGCGCGATCGGGGCGCGGACTAAAGACTGGGACTTTGCCGCACGGAATGAAGCTCCCGGTTTCCGAACGGTGTTATCATCCCGTCTCAGATGTCATCGTTTGGCGATTGTTATGTACTCGAACCGGGCCGGTCGGGGCATGAGCGCTTACGGGCCCTGTGCGAAGTTCACGATCCCCAGACCAGGGAGTTACTGCTCCAGGCAGGGTTGGGCTCCGGTCATCGTTACATCGAGTTTGGCTGCGGCCTCGGCTATGTGTCGCGCTGGGCGGCTTCGCTAGGCGCGCATGTCACTGCTGTCGATCTGAGCAAGGAGCATCTAGGGGAAGCGCAGCGACTCTGCTCAGAAAGTGCGCATCAGGACATCAGATGGACGAACGCGAATATCTATGATCACGGCCTGCCTGCGGCGACCTTCGATTATGCTTATGTGCGCTGGCTTCTGGTTCACCTGCGCAAGCCGGTCGATGCGCTAAGAAGCGTATGGGAGGTACTGAAGCCTGGCGGCATAATCGTTTGCGAAGAGCCTGACCTTAGCGCGATCTATAGTGAGCCGATGCCAGAGGCTTACGACCGGTATCTGGCGATTTTAATGGCGGCGGGTGAGAAGCGGGCCGTGGATTACGCCGGCGGCCGACGCCTGCATTGCTGGCTGCGCGAAGCAGGGTATGAAATCCAACAAGCCCATGCTTATCAGAAGCATTATCTCGATGGGCCGCATAAAGTCTTTTGGAGCTGGACATTCATCGAAACGGGAAGGTCGCTGATCGCCGACGGGCTACTCAGTGAGGAACAACTTCATGAGCTTGCGCAAGAAATGCAAAAGGCCGACGATGATCCGAACGTCTTGGTAGGTCATTGCAGGAATCACCAGGTGATTGCCCGCAAGCCATAGGACGAGGGCCGAGTCTGTTACATTGGCGGGGCTTAAGCGGAATGCTCATTTACTTAATCGACGGAACGTATGAACTATTCCGGCATTTCTTCGCAGTGCCGGCTGCGGCGGATGTGCACGGACAGGAAATCGGTGCTGTGCGTGGGGTTCTGAATTCCGTGCTGTCGATGATCGAGCGCGGGGCAACGCACATCGGAGTTGCCACAGATCATGTTGTAGAGTCCTTTCGGAACGATCTTTATGCCGGGTACAAGACTAGCGAAGGCGTCCCGCCGGAGTTGCTTTCACAGTTTCCGATTCTCGAAGAAACGCTCGCGGCAATGGGAGTCGTGGTGTGGCCGATGGTGTATTTCGAAGCGGACGACGCGCTTGCGAGCGCCGCTGCCAAAGCCGCACAGGACGACCATGTTAGCCAGGTCTTGATTTGTACACCCGATAAGGATCTCAGCCAGTGCGTTTCCGGAACGCGGGTCGTTCAGCTCGACCGGCGAAAGAATCTTGTACGGGACGAGGCGGGAGTAGTGGCCAAGTTCGGCGTGAATCCGGAATCGATTCCGGACTACCTGGGTTTGGTCGGCGACAGTGCGGATGGATTTCCCGGTTTGACCGGATGGGGGCAGAAGACTACCGCATTGACTCTTTCGCACTATCTGCACCTCGAAGACATTCCCAAGGACTGGCGCGCGTGGCATCCTTCGATTTCAAAGGCGCGCGTGTTATCCGAAGCGCTCACGACCGCGTGGAACGATGCTCTGTTGTTCCGCTTGCTGGCAACGCTGCGATTAGACGTGCCCGTGTTTGAGACGGTCGAGGAACTCCGCTGGAAGGGACCGCGCGCCGACTTTGAGGGGCTGTGCGAGCGGATGAAGTCACCGGAACTGCTGCGGCGGGCCAGAGCCGCCAGTTGATCGCTGCCAATAGGGACTGAACCTCCTAGGAAAAATCTGATGCTTGCACCGGTAAGCGCGTTCTCGATAAGAGATTTTCGGGTGTCAACGAACTATCCAAAGGAACGGCCAAATCGGTTCACTGGACGCTGGGAGTTCCGCGCCCCGGTCTCAAGAGAACGAGTACAGGGCATTTTGTAGCGAATGAAGACTTTATTTGTGATGGGGACGCGGCCGGAGGCGGTCAAGCTTTGCCCGGTCATCCATTATTTCCGATCGCGCGGAGAAGCGGGTTCGGTGGAGGTTTGTGTTACCGGACAGCATCGAACGATGCTGGACCAGGTTTTAGAAACGTTTGCGGTGCGGCCGGAATATGACCTCAATTTAATGCTTCCCGGTCAAACGCTATTTCAATCGACTTCCCGGATCCTGGCGGGTCTCGAAGATGTACTGGAACGCTCGCGGCCGGATCTGGTGATGGTGCAGGGCGACACTGCGACCACGCTGGCCGGCGCTCTTGCCGCAACCTATGCCAGGGTGCCGGTCGGCCATATCGAAGCTGGGCTGAGAACGGGCGATCGGAACGCTCCCTTTCCTGAGGAGACGAACCGGGTACTCGTGGCGCGCCTGGCAAAGTGGCATTTTGCTCCGACAGCGCGCGCCGCTCGCAATCTTTTCGCTGAAGGAATCGATCCGTACACGGTTGTCGTTACGGGAAATTCAGGAATCGATGCGGCTCTTACAGTCCGCGACAGCCTGGCATCCGGACGGCTCCAACCGCTCACTTGCCCCGTTCTCGACCCATCTCGGAAACTGATTCTGGTGACGGGTCACCGGCGGGAGAATTTTGGCGAAGGTTTTATCGGCATGTGCCGTGGGCTCGCAAGCCTGGCACAAAGAGACGACGTCCAGATTGTTTATGCCGTACATCGCAATCCCCAGGTCATGACGCCGGTGACTCAATACCTGAGTGATCTGCCTCAGGTGCAGCTGATCGACCCGTTGGATTATGTGTCTTTCATCAATCTGATGCGAAAAGCTTACCTTGTTCTGACAGATTCAGGTGGGATTCAAGAAGAAGGGCCGTCACTCGGCAAAGCGGTTTTGGTGATGCGCGAGAAGACGGAACGGCCGGAAGCGGTCGAGGCCGGAACGGTGAGGCTGGTGGGGACCGACGAGCAGCGCATCTATCGAGAGGCCAGTCTGCTCCTGGACGATCCGGCTGAATATCGTAAGATGACGCGGGTACACAACCCTTACGGCGACGGCTTCGCGAGCCAGCGCATCTGGCAATTCCTTCTTCAGCCGGGATTACGACTAGCCGCTTAGTACGCGTCTGGGCATGCTCAGTGCTCTATTTGGAAGATGGTTTCGACTTCGCGATTGCGCACGCCATACATTTGACGGTGGAGATTGACAGTCGCATCGCTGTAGTGAACCCACAATTCGACCTTTTGACCTAATTCGGGGCGACGGTCCGGATTCTGAAATTCGATGAGGCCATGCTCGGCATGCAGCGCTTTTAATTCCGCGCCGTCGATTCCTTTTACAACGGAAAGGCCGCGTTCGGCGCTCATTTCCTTCAAGCCACAATCGACCACGACACGATGAGGCTCCGGGCGGCTAATCACCGTGGCAAGCACGGTCAAGGAGCGCGTGAAGGCGGAGCCTCGATTTGCGTAGAGAGTGTCCATCAGCAAATAGGAACCCGCCTGAATCTCGGTTACTCCAGGGAAGACGCCTCCAATGAGATAGGTACCGGTTCCACCGGTCGAGACGATCTCAACAGGCGTGCCGGCCTGCTCGATCAGTGTCTTTGACATCACAAGAGATTTCGCGACGTCGCGGACTCGTTCATCCCGCTCGCCACTTGCGGGAATCGCCTGCAAATGGCCTTCGTAGCCCATGAGCCCACGCAATCTAAGACCGTTCTGAACCACCGATTGAGCAAGCTGTCGGGCCGGTTCGCCGGGTTGAACGCCGCAACGGTTCAATCCGACGTTGATATCGACCAGAACACTGAGAGTCGTATCCCGTTGCCGCGCGATGCGGGCGATATCGGCAACAACACGCTCGTCGTCAACCGCCACAATCACATCGGCGCGGCGGGACAGATCCGCGAACTGCTTGATTTTGCTGTCGCCCGCAATCTCATTGGCGATCAGGATGTCTTTGACACCGTGGTCCACGAGAATCCCGGCCTCGCGCAGCGTCGCGCAAGTCATGCCGATTGCGCCCGCTTGAAGTTGTTGCTGAGCGAGGAGCGGGATCTTGTGATTTTTGAAATGAGGCCGCAGCCTGGCGGCCTTGCCGCGAAAGAATGTGGCCATCCCGTTCAGGTTGCTCTCCATAGCGTCGAGGTCAACCAAAAGCGCCGGAGTATCGATCTCGCTAATTTTCAAGGTTGGTTCCCTGGCGAGGTCCCGAAGTCACGGCAACAACTCGTGATACAGCTTGACCTCAAAATGCTCCACAAGCCCCGGCTGGACGTCGTTAAAAAAGTGAGTGATGTAGGACATGGCGCAATGCTCGTCAAACGCCTTTTTGTCTGTCCATTTTTCGACGTAAGTGATCCAGCGGGAATCGTCCTGCCGCTGATTCAGCTCATAACGAATGCAGCCCGGCTCCTTGTGGGTTGGTTCCATGAGGGGGTGCATGGCAGCGATCAGTTCGTCGACTTTGTCTTCCTTCGCGTAAAATTCCGCGACACATACGACTTGCGTTGTTTCGTGCTTGATCATGAGCGGCTCCTGCCAGCGATGGTTTGAGAGTCTTTCAGCGACCGATACAGCTCATAAGCCTTTTCAGGTTCTTCCCGATCGTGCACAACGGCGCGAACCGCCTGGATCATGGCGGTGGGCGCTTCGCATTGAAAGATGTTGCGTCCCATATCGACCCCCGCCGCGCCCTGGTTGACGGCCTGATATGCGTTCTTTAGCGCGTCTAACTCAGGCAGCTTCTTGCCACCGGCAATCACTAACGGAACAGGGCATCCCGCAGCAACACGTTCGAACGCCTCTTCGCAGAAATATGTTTTCACAAAGTGAGCGCCCATCTCGGCACAAATTCGAGTCGCCAGACCAAGATACTTAGCGTCGCGAACTAATTCCTTGCCCACTCCGGTTACGGCGAGTGTGGGAACACCGTACCGGTTGCCCGCATCGACTACCTTGACGAGATTGCCGATAGATTGATGTTCATGCGGGCCTCCGATATAGACCTGGACTGCCATTGCGGAAGCGTTCAGCCGCACAGCGTCCTCGACATCGACGGCGACGAGCTCATTCGAAAGCTCTTTGAGAATGCTCTGACCGCCGCTCGATCTCAGGACGACCGGCTTCGACATTTCGGCCGGGATGCACGTACGCAGTGCGCCACGGGTGATCATGAGCGCGTCGGCATCGCAGACCAAAGGCACAATGGAAACGTCGATTCGCTCAAGCCCAGTCGTAGGGCCCTGAAAGTAGCCGTGATCGACCGCAAGCATGACCGTCTTCCCGGTTGCGGGATTAAATACCCGGGCAAGCCGGTTCTTCATACCCCAGTCGAGCGAATTGCTCCCCTTTAAAAAGAATGGGTTCGCCGTCATCGGAATATTGAAATGGAAGTTTTTTCCGTCTTGAGCGGAGTCAACGTCAGGCATTGACCTCTCCTTTCGGTTCGAGAAGTGCGATCGAGAAGCCCTCGAATAGCAGTGCAACTGAGGCGGCGCCCGGATCCTGATGGCCGCGGGTTTTTTCACCGAGGAACTTGGCGCGGCCAAAACGTGCCGTAAGCCCGCGGGTGGATTCCGCGCCGGCGCGAGCGGCAGAAGCAGCGTCACACAGCGCCTGATCTACGGTTTTTCCAGCGTCCGCCGCCATGCGCAGAGCTTTAACCGCGGGTGCAAGGGCATCCATCAAAGTTTTATCGCCGGGCTTCGCAGAGGTCTGTTTCGAAACGGCGGCCAGACCCGCTTCGAACGTGGTTGCCAGATCATTGCAATCGAGAGAAGGGCTGCATGCCGGGGCGTCCGCCATTCCAAGGAAAAACATGCCAAGAAGCGAACTGGACGCGCCTCCATCCGTCCCAAGGATTTTCCATCCGGCGTCACGAAAAAAGCCGTTCACGGCGGTAGTTTCATTCAGGGGCACGGAAACGAGCTGATCGACGATGCGAAGCATGGTCGCGCCGTGATCGCCGTCGCCGCTGACCGAGTCCAAGGCCGAGAGAGCCGCGTTCTGTTCCCTGATCTGTGCGGCAGCGCCCTGCAGCATCCGCTTCCACTCGCCGGATCCAATAGCTTCGGTCATCGCACGACGAAGTAGGGTGTGTCGCATGGCGCATCCCATAGCTGGATCAGTTCCCGATCCATGCGCGCGATCATCAATTGGAATCCCGCCTGCTCCTGTGTGGTGATGAATTCGCCGACCGCGCTTCGCACCAGCTTGATGTTTGTCGCTTGCATAATCTGGCTGACCCGACGGAATAAGATGAGCAATTCCATGAGTGTGGTCGCTCCGGCGCCATTCATGATGACAAGCAGTTCCTCACCGGGCTTGACATCAAGATCCGCCAGAAGCTGGGCGAGCATGATCTCAGCGGTCTCGTCAGCAGTCTTCAACTTCATGCGGCCAGTGCCGGACTCACCGTGCTGGCCCATTCCGATTTCCATCTCATCGTCGTCGAGTTCAAAGATTGGCTGACCCGTCGAAGGATGCGTTGCTGTACGGACCGCAACCGCAAGCGTCCGCATATTCCGTTCCATCCGTTCGGCAATTTCCAGGCACCCGGTTAACGATCGGCCTTGCTCTGCAGCCGCTCCGGCCACTTTATAAACGGGCAGAAAGCCAACCAATCCCCGCCGTTCCTCGGGATGATCCTTCGGTCCGCTCGAGATGTCCTCGTGGGTGAGAACCATTTTCACGTTGAGACCTTCGCGTTTGGCCAGCTCCATGGTGATGTTGGCCGACAGAACATCTCCGGCGTGATTCAACACGACGAACAGGACCCCGGCATCGCCATGAACGTGCCTTATGGCCTCCAGGCACCGAGGCGCGCCGGGCGCGGCGAAAATCTCACCCGCAACGCTGACGTCGAGCATTCCCTCGCCGACGAAACCGCTCAGGCCGGGCTCATGACCACTGCCACCTAAGGTGACCACGGCCACTTTGTCTTTCGATTTGGGTTTCGCCCGCGCGACCAGATTGCTTCCCACGAGGCGGATCTTTTGCGGGAACGCCAGAGAGAGACCTTCAAGAAGTTCCGGAACAACCTGCTCCGGACGATTGATAAACTTCTTCATCCGCATTAATTCACCTCACTCAACGGTCGACTGCGCGGCCGCTCGCCACCAGTATCCGGACCAGGCCATAGTGTGAGCCCGTCACAGGGGACGTCGAAGACTTCCATCTGTCCAAATTCGTAGTCGGTGACGTGAAGACGTTTTTGCCCGCTGAGCGCAAAGGCGACGTTGGTGGGCCGCTCACCTCGAGTTTGAATACGCTCCGCTACCTGACCACGCGCGTCAAACACCGTCACATCGCGTTGACCGAAAACGGCAACGTAGAGACGACCATCGGTGCCGAAAGCCATGCCATCCGGACCTTTCCAGCCCGGAGGCGCATCAGGCCGGACTACGTTTCCGAACAGGGCACGAGGTCCAGCAATCTGGCCGTCCTTCCATCCGTATCGATAGACATTCCCGGTCACGCTCTCATTTGCGTAAAGCAGATTGTCAGGGCCAAAAGCAATTCCGTTGGTGAACTTGAGACCCCGATCAATCTTCGTCACTCTTCCGCTCTGCACATCCACACGATACACACGCCCATCGTATGAAACGCTTAAATAATCAGATCGGATCCGGTTGCCAGGGGCGAACTCTTGAATGACCACTCCTGAATCGGTCAGGTAGAGCGCGCCATCGGGCCCAAAGCATAAATCGTTGGGAAACAGAAACGGCTCGCCGTCGCATTCGGTTGCGACGACCTCAGCCTTCCCATCAATAGTCAAGCGAACCAGCGAGGGCACATTCGATTCAGCGACCCAAATCACTCCAGCCGAGTCAACCGCCAGCCCATTCGGACGGCCGGTCTTAGCAACGATACGTTTGCTCCGACCGTCAGCACTGATTTGAGTGACACAGCCACGCTCTGCACCGCCTTCGACGACCAGCCACGTTTTGTCGGGAAGGGCCACCGGTCCCTCTGGCGCGCTCAAGTCAGACGCAAAAATCATAATGAGTCTCGTGACGAGTTCCGAGGACTGCCCGGCGCAGGCTCGTTGCGCGATGCATCATCCAAGATAAGCACCCAATCTCCCTCGCCGGGCGGAGTGAACCGCTTCTTGCCGCCGCTTGGGAAGTCCCCCGCTGATTCTGATTTTCCGGTCCTCGGATTGAACCACCATCCTCTGACGGTTTTTCCTTTGAGCTTAGTCATGTCGACAGCGATCGGCCGCGCGTTGGGCATATAGGCGATCACGGTTTCACCGTCCTCCGTACGAGCAGCGGCCAGATAGTCAAGACCGCGGAATTCGCCCAGACCGTCGACCACGACTTCGTGTTTTTGATCCGGCACCAATTGATACCAAGGTCTCGACAGGAATAGCGCTCCGAGCCGAGCCATATCCCGTGCGCCCGTCGAATCAAGTGCAGCTTCCCAGCCTGGATCGAAAAGCCAGATGGGCCGATTTCCCATGAACTGTCCGGTCGCACCGCACAGCAAGGCCCAATAGGCTTGTCTTCGAACCTGTACTGCGGAAGAGTTGTGCTCGCCCTCATAAGTCGATTCGGTCAACGTAAACGGCATGGTTGGAATGCGATTGTAATCGGCAAGTAACATCCCGTGCACAATGCCGTAGGTGTAAGTATCATTCAGATCCAGCCAGCCGTCGTTTTTATATTGATCCACAGCCGAGTTTTCCGGATGACAGTGAGCCGTAAAGAGGTGCCTGTTATCAAATTCCTTGATGCCGGCGACAACAGCATCTACATCTTCGCGGGCGGTGTTGGGATTACGGTCGCCTCCTATCAACCAAACCAAGTTATTGAAATTGCGATAGCGCTTGCCAACATATTGCCCCCACGCGCGGCTTTTCGCGGGTCCATTCGCCTGTGCTTCCTCGATCCAACCTTCGTCGGTACCTATGTAGCCCAAGTAAATGGGAGCCAGAAACACCTGGATGCCTTTTTCGCCGGCTTTGCGGATTACCCAGTCAGCATGGTCGAAGTATTTATCGTTTGGCTGCGAGAAGTCGCCCGGAGTCATGAACGGTCCTTGGCCATAGCGATTTACGGGCCCGCGGAACTTATGCTCAATGAGATTGACGATGATCGAGTTAAATCCTTGACGGCGGCGATGCTCGAGGTACATTTCCGCTTCTTCTCGAGTGAGCCCGGAAATTAAAGACCATGGTGCGTCGCCCTGCACCAGGAACGGCGCGCCTTTCTGGTCGATAAGATGCCTGTGATCCGATCCGACGCGGACCGGATAGAGATCCGCGCCGATGGCGAGAAAGGCACACACAAACACACTTGGAACGCTCCAGCAGTAAGGTCTGATCATCCCGTATCTCATAACGTAAAGAACCGTCAAACCGGGGGTCTATAAACTTCCGGTTTAATTTTGTTGCAAAATTGATCGTTTCGCCCAAAAATGCCTTCTGACAGAAATTCGTGAATTCCTGATAGATATGATCTTCGGCGCAGAGTTAGAACAGTTGCGTCAGGAGTGTGCGGGCTTGTGGAGACAACCGAGTGATGACCGACTTTGAGTCTTTGTCGGACGAATACGTCTTGCGCGCGGTGAAGAAACGCAAGTCGTTGATCTTCGAGCGAGCCGAAGGTTCCCGGCTGTGGGATATTTCCGGCAAGATGTACCTGGACACAATGTCTGGGTCCGCCGGACCGGCGATGGTGGGGCATGCGCATCCCTCCGTTGCTGAGGCGGTAGCGCGCCAAGCATCGACGCTTCCGTCCACAAATATTCTTCACCTGAGCATACCGGTAATCGAGTTTTGCCGCAGGATGGCGGCAATCACTCCTTCCGGGTTGACGAAGACGTTCATCTGCACCGGAGGGGGCGAGGCAGTCGAAGCAGCCATCAAGTTCGCCATCCGTGTTACCGGGCGTTCGGAAGTACTCTCGCTAACGGGTGCTTATCACGGCATGTCGCTCGCCACGATGGGTCTTACGGGAATGCCTGCCATGCGGAAATGGCTTCCCGGAGCGATGCGTTGGCCGGGTTTTCGCCAAGTGCCTTCGGCCGATACATACCGGCCGCCGCTAGGTGACGGCGCTGAATACTGGCGGGCGGCAGTTCACGCACTCGAAGCTGATTTGGATGGGGCGAGCTCCGGACAGGTTGCCGCGTTCATTATGGAGATTGTTCAGGGTCCAAACGGCCACGCGACTTTCCCGGCCGAATATTATCGGGGCGTCCAGCGGGTCTGTAAGGAGCGCGGAGTTCTGCTGATCGTAGATGAAATCCAAACCGGCTTAGCTCGCTGTGGCGCCAACTGGGCGTGCGACCTGTTTGACCTGGTGCCGGATATTCTGGTCGCGGGAAAGGCTCTTGGGGGCGGCTTTCCGATTGGAACCTTCACCACACGCAAGGATCTGATTCCGGGAGATCTGGAATCGGAGGCCTGGCACATGCTCACTTTCATGAACCAGCCGCTCGCCGCGGCGGCCGGTCTCGCGGTACTCGACATCGTGGAAAAAGAGCATTTGACTGAGCGGGCCCGGGTTCTGGGAGCCAGGGCTACGGAGTGGTTCCGGCAGCTCGCCGGGCGGTTCGACGTGATTGGGGATGTGCGTGGCCCCGGCTTGTTTATCGGAGTCGATTTTGTGGAAAACCGGCGGACCAAGGCGCCGGCTACCGAGGCCTGCCGCAAAGCCTGGGAATTTGCGCTCGAGCACGGTTTGATCACCCAGTTCGGCGGGATAGGCGGCAATGTCTTAAAATTTAAACCACCTTTGGTGACAACGGATGCCGACTTCCAACAGATGCTCGAAATCGCGGCCGAGACAACCGCCTTCATTCAAAGCGAAGTGGAAAGACACAGAGTGACTCGCGCAGCCGAGGCTGTCGATGTTGTTGTCTGAGGGGACGAACCGTCTTTTCCTTTTATGAAAGCCGCACCTCAATCTGAGGCTACGGCAGCCGCGCCGGGTTTTAAGCCCGTGCTGTCGTTGTGGGCGCTCGTGCTTTTCGGACTTGCGTTCGTGGGTCCAACCGCTCCCTATACGTTTTTCGGCGTGGGTTCGGTGAAGTCTCACGGGCATTTCGCGCTGGTCTATCTGATTGCGATGCTGGCCATCAGTTTCACAGCGGTGAGCTATGGGCGCATGGCGGCTGCATTTCCGGAAGCCGGCTCTACCTATGCCTATGCTTCACGGGCAATTCACCCGACGGCGGGTTATCTAGCAGGATGGGTCATGATCCTCGATTACCTGTTGATGCCGATGCTTTGTGTCATCATCGCCGCCGTAACATCCAACAAGCTGGTGCCAGCCGTGCCATATGCGGTGTGGGTGGTGATTACCGGCGCCACCATCACGGGGATCAATCTCTGCGGGATCGAGATGACCTCCCGCGCAACCATTGTGTTCAATGCAGTGCTCTCGATCTCCATCGTCTGGTTCCTGACCGCAGCCATACGCGCGCTTTTCGGCGGAACAGGGCAGGGCACACTGCTATCGTTGAAACCCTTCTACGATAAGCCGAGCTTTTCTTTGCCCGCTATCATGTCAGCCACACCAATTGCGGTGCTTTCGTTTTTAGGCTTCGACGGTATTTCTACGCTCGCCGAAGATGCCAAGGACCCACAGCGCAACGTGGCGCGAGCAACGGTGCTGGTGTGCTTTGTGGCGGGCACGATCTTCATTCTGCAGACGTACCTGGGCCAGCTGATTTGGCCTGACTACACGCGCTTCCATCCGATCGAGACAGCCTTCTCCGATATCGGACGGCTGATTGGAGGCTCCGGGCTATTTTTCCTGATAGCCTTTTTGGTTATCGCGCAGGCCTGGGCCAGCGGGATCACAAGCCAGGCAAGCGCGTCGCGCCTTTTGTTCGGAATGGCACGTGACGGCCGACTTCCCCACAGGCTATTCGGTTATGTACATCCGGTGCTACGCACGCCAATCTACAGCGTCCTCTTGATGGGCGCCATTGCCTGCGCGGGCGGCCTTCTGTTCGACCTGGACACGGGCGCCGAACTCGTCAACTTCGGCGCGTGTCTGGGATTTATGGCGGTCAATTTGTCGGTTCTGGCCCATTATTTTGTCCGCCTGCGGCAACGGAACGGAGCTGGAATCTGGGCAAACCTCGTGTGCCCGATACTCGGTTTTGCGATTTGCTTCTATATTTGGTTGAGCATCTCGCTGCTGGCGATGCGTGTCGGCGCGGTGTGGACTGCTGCCGGAATTGCATATCTGATCATGCAAAACGGCCGCTTCAAACGAAAGGTGACGTGAGACGGGCATGCGTTTGAAGGACAAAGTTGCGATCGTGACAGGAGGGGGCGCGGGCATCGGCCGCGCCGTCGCCGAACGTTTTGCGAAGGAAGGCGCAGCCGTGGCGATCGCTGAAATCGATTCCGCCACAGGAGAATCCGCAGCCCAGTCAATCCGTACGACGGGCGAGGCACTATTTGTCAAGACTGATGTTTCTGACGAGGGACAGGTCAGGGCCATGATCCAGACGGTTCTCGATCGCTACGGCCGGATAGATATTCTGTGCAACAACGCAGCCGTGCTGCTATTTCAACAGGAAGCACGCGCGCACGAACTGACTAATGAAGCATGGGACCGCACGATGGGAGTGAATCTGCGCGGATACTGGCTCTGCTCGAAATACGCGATTCCATCGATGCTCAAGCAAGGAGGAGGTTCCATTATTCATGTGGCATCGCCTACCGGCCTTTTCGGCTTCACTCGCCTTACCGCATACAGCACCAGCAAGGGAGGCGTGATCGGACTGATGCGCGCCATGGCCGCCGACTACGCACCAGATCACATCAGGGTCAACGCGATCGTTCCGGGAACGATCGATACACCCATGAACGCAGTCGAACTTTCCGACCGGGAAGTTCGCAATCGTTACGCGGAGATCACGCCCGCGCGCAGACTGGGAACTCCTCAGGATTTGGCCGGCATCGCGGCGTTTCTGGCTTCCGATGATTCGGACTACTGTATCGGCGGTGTCTTTACTGTCGATGGCGGTTTGACGGCAGTCTAAACGGAGCGGTTTGTCCGTGCTCGAATTTTCCGTCGCTCCAGGCGATACTCGAGCGGCGTCATTCCCGCGATGCGCCGGAAGATGACTCCGAAATAACTCTGGTTACAGAATCCCGTCTCCAAACTAATGTCTGAAATCGGCCAGTCGGTCGCAGTAAGCAGATCCTGCGCCCGAGTTACGCGGAAGTGATTCAGATAGGTCACAAACGACTGCCCGGTTACTTCTTTGAACAATTGCATAAAACAGCAGTCGCTCATCGCGCAGAATTTTGCGGCGTCATGTACCCGGATGGGCTCGCCATAGCGCTGTTCGAGGTGTTCCAGCAGAGGAGCAAGCCGCCGAACGCTGCTCTGCCGATAATACAGGGCTTCGCGTGTTGCATCCAACCCGGTGTAATGATTCACCAGGGCTAGCAGAATCATTTTGAGGTACGTCTTGATCGCCAGGCGCGAACGATCTGTCTCACCGGGCAATTCGCCACGAATTCGTTCGATGAAATCGAGTATCTCCCGTGAAAGCCCGGTGGCCGCCGGGATCACATTGGGAACTGAAGAATTGGGCAGCGTGAACGGCATCAGGTACTGCGCGTCATCGCTGAGCGAGGCTCCCGAGTGAATCAGCTTTGGCGAAAACGAGAGGACTACTGACCTCGCTTCGCGTTGCGAGGCACCGATCGGGAGGCAGCGGTGCCATATGCGATCGCCCACCACCAGGATGTCGTTCGTTCGCAAGGTGCAGGTACGATTCTCGACTTCGTATCCCAGTTCACCGGACTCGAAAATGACCACTTCGAGATGGTCCGGCCGGTGCATCGGGACGTCGTGGCGACGGTCCAGAATCAAGAAACGCACGTCGACGGGGTAGGAGTAGGCGAACGGCCAGATATGAGACTTTTCGGTGTTAATCTGGCGGTCGACGAACGAATCGACGCGTTCCCAGCTTACGCCTTTTTGCATCGCTATGGGCATCGCGCATTCCGTATCCTGCAATCATACGCCGATCGGCGGGCGCTGCCAAGGGCGGGCTGCGTAATGAGTGTTCCTTAATACTCAGAAGTTAAGTTTGAGCCCGAGTTGCAAAATCCGCGGTCGAGCGGCGCTGCTGACCTCGCCGTTACCAATGTTCTGATCGCCGTTACAGGGAGCACCCGCCGCCGTGGTCCCGCTGCAAAATATATTGATGCCGCTCCATTGCGGATGATTAAACGTGTTGTAGCTCTCAGCCCGGAATTGTAGCGAGCTGTGCTCACCTTTGAACCAGGGCATCGAGATATTCTTCATCAAAGCCAGGTCCCAATCGTCCCGTCCCGGCCCCGTTATTGCATATTTTCCCAGGTAGCCGAACATTCCCGGCTGGTTATCAGCACGAAGCTGGCCTACCGTAATCTGCCCGAGCAGGCCGGGATCAAACCACGTAGGCGTAGGACCGAACTGGGGATCATTCACGTTACCTTTCTGGATACCGAGAGGCCCGAGCGCGTTGCAACCCGTCGGTCCTCCTATGCCAGTGGACAAGCCGTCGATCCCACAGGTAACAGCAACCGGAGTGCCTGTCATGAAACTCGAGATCCCGCTGATCTGCCAACCGCCAAGGGCATAACGCAGAAATGGATTCTGCGCTCGCTTGAAGAACGGCAACTCGTAGACATAGTTCAAAATCAGGATTTGTCCCTGATTCAATCCTCCCGTGCCGTACCAACGGCGAAGATTCTGGTCATCAATACCGTTGGTTCCTCCAGAATTCGAACTGCCGCCCTGAAACATATTGTCCAGCTCGTGCGACCAGGTGTAAGCGGCCTGAAAGGAAAGACCGTACCCAAAGGCATGCCGAAAATTCACTTGCAGCGAATTGTAGTTTGAATTACCGGTCATCTGGCGTTGCGCTATATTTGCGTATCCGCGATAAGGAGAAAAGAAAACAGACGGCTCCAAATTATTGATCAGAATCGATTGCACGTCGCAATTTCCCTGTGCGTCACAGCCCGGCGTATTTGCCAACGACGGAACGTTCTGAGTTCCAGAGCCCACGGGGACCTGGTTGATGTTGACATTCTGCTGCAGGTGACGACCGAGCGTGCCAACATAACTCAAGCTGAGGATGTTATTCCCGCGAAATTGATGTTGCACACCGAAATTGAACTGCTGGATCTCCTGCCATTTGGCGAGGTTTACGTTAGAAAAACTCGCGGGCCCGAGTGGACCGGGTACGACGTTCTCATACCCGGCAATGTTGTATCCGAACAGGTTCGTAGCGGTGGGGGGGTTGCCGTTGAAGCCGGCCCCGTTTTGCAGCGGGTTGCCGCTATCCCACGTTAGAGCATAGCCGCCGCGAATAACCGTGGTGCCCTTGCCAAACGGATCCCAAGAGAATCCGAACCTGGGCGAGACGGTTCCTCGATATGGGTTGTAACAACCTTCTGGAATGCCTCCCGTACCGCATTGCACGAGTCCGTTTCCGTAATTGAGGTAGTTTGCTCCCGAACCTGGAATCAGATTGCCGCTACTATCCAGTTGAGCCTGTTTGGCCGGGTTATAGAGGGATGGCACGAAAAGAGAATCGTTCGTGGGAGTCACCGTATCATGGAAAGCCGTCAACCAGGAGTAGCGCAGTCCAAGATTCAAGGTCAGGTGCGGTGTTACGCGCCAGTCATCCTGGACATAAGGTTCGAAATCCCACTGACGCCAATGGCCCAGGGCCGCGCCACCGAGTAGATTTCCGTTGACGACTCTTCCGTATTCCTGGTAATTCGCGATAAGGCCCAAGTACATGTCGGCAAGCGCGTTTCCAGAGCTGATACTCGAGCCGTTTCCGGTGCCGAATGAGAGAAATCCTTGCGTGTTCAGGCCTATATTGGTCGTTGTGTTGATGTGGTTGTAGAGCAGGAAGACGCCAGTCTTCAGGGTGTGCCTGCCGTGCGTCCACACCAGATTGTCTTTGATGGCGGGCTGGGGATCCCAGAAGAAGAACTCGAAGCCTGTTGACTCGGCGAAGTCGAAGGGTACACCTCCGCTGAGCGCAATTCCTGGCAGTTTCGGCTGACTCTGATTGGCCGGGAAAATACTCTTCATCGAGAAATCAGCAGGCTTATTGATTGACCCGGCGGGCGAATCGAAACCAGTGTAGTTGTTCACAGTATTCACATCGGCAGAAAAGCTGGCGATGAACTCGTTCAGCAGGTCCGGGTGGATGGCCTGGGTCAGATGAAAGACGGCCGATTTCGCGGGGCTAGTCCACTTGGATTTGACGGTTCCGAAGTTTGCGGCCGACCACAATGTGGGCACAAAATCGGATTCAAAGGCATCCTGCGTATAGCGGAAGAAGGCCCGAATGTTGTCCGTGATGTTGTAGTCAATCTTGAACATGTCCTCGCGGAAGGAGGTGGGAAGGCTGGGGGCGGCGGTGTAGAAGTTCACGCCGTTGTTCGGCAGAGGCACCAGCGCGTTCAGTAGAGCCTGGCCCGTGGAATTGATCGGCACGATATCGTTCTGGAATGGCAGGTTGGTCGCTGGATTCAAGGGGACTTCGCAGCCTGAAGCGACGATCGGGTTGAAGTTTGACGAGTTGGCGTCACATTCACTGAAATCTCCCTGCCGCATCCGCTGGGTCGGAACATTCGAATTGAGCACGGTGCCTTCGCGATTCTCACGCCATTCCTCGGAAACGAAAAAAAAGAGTTTGTTCTTATCAGCATTGAAGTGTTTCGGGATGAAGATAGGGCCGCCCAAGGTGAATCCCCAGTTGTTTCGCTTCAGGGGAGTCTGCGGCGCGGACTGGCCATTCGGTTGGATCGTGCGATTGATGAACCAGTCATTCGCGTCGAATACATCGTTCCTGACGAATTCAAACATCGTTCCGTGGAAATCCCTGGTGCCCGATTTCGTAACGATCTCGATATTCGCCCCTCCGGATTTGCCATATTCGGCACTGTAGTTCGCGGTTGAGACCCGGAATTCGGCAATCGAGTCGACGCTCGGGTAGGTCATGATCGACCCGCTGCCTGAACCTTGATCGATGTTGTTTGTACCATCGACCTCCCAGTTCTGGATGTTAACCGGGAGACCATTGAATGAGATTGCCGCGTTGCTCAGCACACCGACATGTGATGAATCAAACCCCGACCCCAGAGTGGCGGCGCCTGGAACCAGCGTGGCCAAGTTAGCGAAGTTCCTTGCGTTCAGATTGAGCTGGCTGACTTGCGAGCCGGTTACAACGTCAGAGATCGCGGCCGTTTCCGTTTCGACCTTCGGTACATTCGAGTTGACCAACACCTCCTGGCTCACGGAGCCTACTTGAAGTGTCATATCCAGGCGTACCGTTTGTCCGACTTGAAGCGTGATCCCGGTGCGCACAAGTTTCTGGAAACCAGTTTTTTCAACTGTTATGACGTAATTTCCGATCGGCACACGGGCCGCCGTGTATACGCCTGACGAATCAGAAACAAGTTTTCTGATGAATCCTCTGTCGGGGTTAGAAACGATGACGCTGACTTCCGGGATCACCCCGCCGGACGGATCCGTGATTGTGCCGGCGATATTCGCGAGGTCCTGTGCATTGGCATGAAGACATGCCCAAAAGGTTATTGCGCCTGTGACGCCAATCAGTCGTCTCACCGGGATGCTCCTTTCGCTCGGCCGCATCTGCTCCGGGTGCCCAAACGCTGCGCATCCACGTGCAGTCCCACCGCTGGATTTGCGAGAAACCTGTGGCGAGAGTAACGCGAGCACGAAAAGAGGTCTATCAAGAATTTCTTTTTGTTTGTTAAAAGACAACAACCCGATCGCATAGGAGGACGGGAGGCGCACGCGCGTCGTGGGCTAGGGCGCTGATGACTTGCCGATACTGTTCGTCTTTTGATTCAGTCCAGGTAACAGAGAAACGGTATGCAACGCTAACGGCGGTCTTGAAATCACGTGCTACGATGTTGCGCCACTGCGCGAATTGGGGGATTCATGTCTTTTTACGTACGATTGCTAGTCGGTATCGGATTGGCGGCGGCATGTGCCGCATCGCCGGAACTTGTTCCGACCGGACACTATTTTGTCCGCGATGGCAAGCCATTTTTCTGGCTCGGCGACACCGCGTGGACGATTCCCAATCTTTACACTCCCGCCGAAGCCGAAGAATACCTCGACCATCGGGCACGGCAAGGTTTCACGATCATCAACGTAATGATGGTTTTTACCGGGGGCCCGGGCATGAAGCCACAGGCGGACGATGTGGGAGGGAACTCCCCTTTTCTGAACTGGAACCCGGCGACGCCAAACGAGGCCTTCTTTAAAAACATCGACCGGGTTCTCGAAGTTGCACGCCGCAAGAACCTGATTCTTGCCATCATGCCGTGCGGCGGAAGCTCAGGAGCCTTCGTCAAGAAACAGAAGATCTTCACTGAGGCGAATGTTCGCGAGTATGGCCGTTGGCTCGGCCAACGGTATAAGAACGTGCCAAATCTGATTTGGGTGAATGGATTCGATCTAAAGTCCTCGGAATATCCAGAGATCACCAAGGCGCTGGCTGCCGGCCTGCGGGAAGGGGACGGCGGCGAACACTTGATCACGTTTCATCCCGGAGGAGGCAATTCCTCCAGCTATTTCCACACGGAGGAATGGCTCGCTTACAACACAATACAGACCTGGAGCGACTACTGGCGCATTCATTCGCTTGTCCTGGCAGACTACTGCCGCCTGCCGGTAAAGCCTGTTGTGCTGGCCGAGGGTGCGTACGAAGAAGGACCGGAATACCCGAGCCGCCCGATTACGCCGCTGATTGTTCGGAAGCAAGCCTGGTGGGCTTATCTGGCGGGGGGATCACATACATACGGACACAATGACATGTGGCGAAGAAATCCTACCTGGCGCCAGTCGCTCGATTCTCCGGGTGCTCGCCAAATGGGCATTTTGAAGCATGTGCTCGAGCCACGCACGTGGTGGATGCTGATGCCCGACCAATCGGTCATCGCTCTGGGGGCGGGATGCGACAAAGACTTGAACGCAGCCGCGCGCTCTACGGTGGGCGATTGGGCCTTGGTCTATCTCAGCACGCGGAATCCGGTGAAAGTCGATTTTGGCAAAATCACTACTTCAGACACCGTACGGGCTACCTGGATCAACCCGGAAAATGGTGAATCCACTCCGGCAGGAACCTTTCCGAACTCCGGGTTGCGATCCTTGACTCCGTCGCTGGCAAGTGAAGACGCGGTACTGTTGCTCGAAGCAGCAAGCGGTCACTGACAATCCAATTCCGAGTCTATGGCAGAAGAAAGCTACGAAATACAAATGGAGCGGGACGTCACCGCGAGTATGCGCGACGGCGTGATTCTGCGGGCCGATGTCTTCAGGCCCAAAGCCGAGGGGAGATTTCCAGTTCTTCTGCAACGAACGCCATATAACAAGGCCAATTACAACGCCAACGGCGCGCCTTTCGCGATCCGCGCCGCTACGCGCGGATACGTAGTTGTGCTGCAGGACGTTCGCGGACGATTTGCCTCGGACGGCGAATGGTATCCGTTCCGGCATGAAGCGGAAGACGGTTACGACACAGTTGAGTGGGCCGCCGCGCTGCCTTATGCGAACGGCAAGGTGGGAATGTTCGGATGGTCCTATCTCGGTGTCACGCAGCTGTTCGCCGCGCTCGCGCAGCCACCACATCTAACCTGTTTGTTTCCGGTTGTCACTGCGTGTGATTATTACGACGAATGGACGTACCGCGGCGGCGCTTTTCAGCAATTCTTCAACGAGTCATGGGCTTCATTCCGTCTTGCTCCTGACACGTTGAACCGGCGCGTTCAAAAGAGCGCCAATGCCATGACCAGGATTTGGGAATTGCCGCTCCGCGAATTCTCATTCTTTGAGACCGGTTCTCCGCGAGACCTGACGCCGTATTTTTTCGACTGGCTACAGCATTCTTCCTATGACGATTACTGGAAACAGTGGTCGATTCATGGTCGCTTTGACAAAATCGAGATCCCCTGTTATCACGTGGGCGGCTGGTACGACATTTTTCTGAACGGCACACTTCGAAACTACGTGGGTATCTCGAAGCAGGGACGTACTGAGATCGCACGCAAGGGACAGCGTTTGCTGATCGGTCCGTGGTTTCACGACTCAGAGAGTTTTCGCCAAGGCAAAGCCGGAGATTATCGCTTCGCTCCCGATGGGTGCCGGAACGAGGAAGACGAAATGCTCCGCTGGTTCGACCACACTTTGAAGGGCTCTGCGAATGGCTTGGAGCGCGAGAAGCCGGTCAAGATTTTCGTGATGGGCGAGAACGCCTGGCGCGAGGAGGACGAATGGCCGTTGCTGCGGGCGCGGGCCACCCGTCTTCATTTGCATTCGGGCGGCGCGGCAAATGCACTTTCGGGTGATGGCCATCTGCATGAGATCCCGCCGGAAGATGAGTCCGCCGATCACTTTGTCTACGATCCCGCAAATCCTGTGCGTACCCTCGGCGGCGGGAACTGTTGCGACCATGATCATCTTCCGCCCGGTATCTTTGATCAGCGGCAGCTGGAAGGCCGCGCGGATGTGCTCGTGTACGACACATCCCTATTGGATACTGACATCGAAGTGACCGGCCAGGTTGTCGCTGAACTGTTCGTAAGCTCATCGGCGGTCGACACCGACTTCACGGCCAAACTGGTAGACGTGCACCCGGATGGATTCGCCCGAAATTTGGCCGATGGCATTCTGCGCCTTCGGTTCCGTAACTCCTTCGAGAAAGCCGAACCATTGATTCCGGGTGAAATCTACAAGATTCAGGTCAATCTGTGGGCCACCTCCAACTTGTTTCGCAAAGGGCATCGGATCCGCCTCGAGATCTCGAGCAGCAACTTTCCCCGCTATGATCGAAACCTCAACACCGGCGAGGAGTTGTTTACCGCTCAGCAAATGGTGGTCGCCAGCCAGACGGTCTATCACGACTCCAATCATCCGTCAGCACTGATTCTGCCTGTTGTACCGCGGTGAGCCGTGGTCAACTCACGATGAATTGGCAGTCCGTTCGATAAAACGAAAAAGCTCATGATCGGCCTCCTCAAGGTCGCGCAGGCGAACCGGGTAAGAGCCCGGCTGGATCGTTCGCCCATCCTTGACGACGAGAACCGGTTTGATCCTTCGCGAAACTCGTTCCGTGTGCAGATGGGTGTCCTCCAGCGGGAAGCTTCCTTCTTCCAGCTCGAACACAAACAGATCGGCCACTGCTCCCGGCTTCAATGTCCCCAGCTCGTCACCCCGGCCGATCGCTTTGGCCGGTTCCCAGGTGGACTTCAGAACAATATCCTCCAGAGACATCCCAAGGTGAAGGAACTTGGACATCACCGACGGCATGTCAAAGGCCCAACGGGAAATCGAAAACCGGTGCAGGTCTGTGCTGATCGTATCCGGATAGAAAAAGTGTTCGAATGCCTTACGAGCCGTGCCCCAACTAAAAGAGCCCGCACCGTGGCCAATATCGAACAGGACTCCTTCTTTCCGCGTTGCCATGACTTCAGGCAGCAAGCGACGGTCGCCATTCTCAAAAATTCCGTCGCCTCGCCCTTGAAAACAGTGAGTGACAATGTCTCCCGGCCTCAGTTTCCGCAGGATGCGGGGCGTTTCCGCGCCCTTGGAGATGTGAACCATAAGCGGAAGGCCGCAGAAATTCGCTGCTTCGAGCGCCTTGTCCAGCGCTTCGATGCCATGAGTTCCGCTCATGCTTCCTTCGCGGATCTTCACGCCGACGCACAGATCGCGGTTCGCGTCGATTACGCGGCCGGTTTCAAGCGGACGAGCGAATCGAATGTCTTCCAACTCGCCCACGAGAGGCGTGGGAATTCCAACGGCGCTGATATTTACAAATGCCAGTACGCGGGTGGTCGCAACGCTCACCTGATTCTTGCGAAAAGTTGAAAAGTTAATGAAGCCGGTGGTGCCAGCATCAATGGCGGTCGTGACGCCGTGGTTCAGACAGATGTCGGGGTCAATCCCAAACGCGCTGCCTTCCCACCAGTGGCCATGAAGGTCGACCAGCCCCGGACAGACATATTTGCCACGGAGATCTTCTTCGGCGAGGCCCGGCGCGAGAGCATCACCCACTTTGGCAATCCTGCCGTCACGAACGGCTACATCCGTTACGCGATTCAGGTTTTGTGCAGGATCAATAACGCGGGCGTTGCGGAGCACAAGGCTGTATTTGGGTTCGTCTTTGCTTGCGGGCGGAATCATACGTTGGCACCGTCCATTGCAGCACGGTGGTACGCGTCGAGCACCACGGCCGAGACTTTGCGGGCCATTTCACCATCTGTCTCGGGCGTGCGGCCGCTGTCGACACAGTCGAAGAAGTGCTCAATCTCCGGGGCAAGGTCCAATCCTTCGTCGTTCTCCAAGAGCACCTCATCCTGTTCACCCAGGGCGGTGATGCGCGTTTGCCACCGGCATCGCGAGCCCTCAATGTTCTGATCGCCAAGAGGCGTACAGGTCAGTATTACGCGCGCTTTCTCGCACATTGCATCCATGGTGTACCAGATCCGAATTCCGGGCGACGCCCACGTATGACGTACTACTCCAATCAAGCCGTTTTCGAACTTAAGAATGCAGGCGGCCGAATCCTCACCCTCCATCGGTACCCGCCCTCGCGACCCTACCATATAGGCGGCATGCACATCTCCACTGATCCATAACATGATGTCCAGTTGATGGCCAGCAGCGGAAAACAGGCAGCCACCTCCCAGTGTGACCTTTCTCGTCATCCAGTCTGCAAGATAACCCTCAACTGAATCGTCCATCAAGCTGTCGAGCATGATCAGGCGGCCGTACCGTCCGCTCTCGATGGTTTGTTTGAAAAGCCGGAAGCTTTTCTTATACCGGTGCGGGTACGCCACCATAAAGGTTCTCCCAGTCAGGCGCGCAGTTGCGATCATTCTGTCCGCTTCAGACAAGGTATTCGCAATCGGCTTTTCGAGAAGTACATGGCACCCGGCGTTCAGGCAATCGATTGTGACTTGCTCATGCAGGTGATGAGGAACGAGAATGAGAGCGCAGTCGATTTCTTGAAGACCATCGCGATAGTCGGATATGGCGCGAGTGCCTGCCTCCGTTGCGACCGCGGACGCATGCTTCGGATCGGGATCGGCCACCCACACCATCTCATCAGCGCGGCCCAATTTTCTCAGCGCAGCCACATGAAAGGGAGCGATCCACCCGCAGCCTATGAGTCCGATCCGATGAGGGAGCATTTTTTGTTTTGCCGTTGCCGCGATGTTATCCGGACATTGTAAGGGAGTCTATCGAAATCCGTGGTTCGCTTGTCATGAAAGCTTGCCCGAGCAGAACCGATGCTACGATGTTCTCGGCATGTCGTACAAGAGGATCAGAACTCTCTCCCGAGGGCTGATTCTTATGGCCATCTTCGCTAGCCGAGGAGTGTCGGGCCAGCAGGGTGGGTCGGGTGATCCGAGCAAGGAGATCTTTGAACAGGGACGACGTGCCCTTATGGCCGGCCGGTATGCAGATGCTGAGAGAGACTTTGGACGGTTAGTTGAGACCGGGCACGGCTCGGCCTCGATATACAGTAATCTCGGCGTCGTTTACCTGCGGACTGGCAAACCGGAGGACGCCATTCGCGTATTGAACGAGGCGAAGAGACTGGCGCCTCATGTGCCGGGAATCGATCTAAATCTGGGTCTAGCCTACTACCGGCAGCGCGAGTTCAAACAGGCGATTCCGTTTTTCGCAGCAGTGCTTGCGGCTGACCCGCAGAATATCCAGGCGCGGTACCTCAAGGGCGTTTGCCATTTCATGATGGACGACTTCGAAGGAGCGGCTGGCGAACTTTCGATTCTCAAGGACCGCGAGCAGGAGGATCTCGAGTACCTTTTCATGCTCGGGATTTCGTATGGCAAACTGAAACGCGCGGATGATGCGCAACATGTATTTGAACAATTGGTCCGCGCCGGGGGCGATACACCTCATTTGCACCAGCTTCTCGGCAAGGCATACCTGGCCTTGAATGACTATCCAAGCGCGCAAAAGGAACTCGAGAAGGCCGTGGCGGGTGACGCCAGGCTGCCGTATTCCCATTACTATCTGGGTGTCCTATATGAGAAGTTGGGCAAGTTCGACGCGGCCGCTGCCGAGTTCGAAATGGAAACGAAGATCAGCCCGAAAGAGCCTTGGGCTTATGAAGACCTGACGCGGATTAAACTCGACCAAGGGAAGACGGATGACGCAATTTTCTTGTTGCAAACGGCGGTCGCGCGCATCCCGGATTCGGCCGGTCTCTATTCTGCGCTCGGCAAAGCCTACGCTCAAAAAACCGATTTTGCGGACGCGATTCCGCCGCTTAAACGCGCACTCGGGCTCGAACCGAAAAACGGCAATTACCATTACCAATTAGGCCGCGCGTATCTGCAGACCGGGCAGCAAAAAGAAGGAATGGCTGAGATCAACACAGCTCGCATGCTCCAAACGAAGGTTTTGAAAGGGCAGATGGAGGCCCTATCGAGGGATGTCACCCCGAGGCCGCTCGCTAATACCGCGAGATAGCGCAGAAGTTCCCCTCATTGCGGTGTCGCGCAATGCAGGAAAACAACGGCGATTCCTTTGCTAATGTCTTGAAGACCGCTTGCCGCGCTGCGCTGTTTCGTAGCACCATGACGAGATGACTCGCACGCCACAAGCGTCGGTAGAAGAGATCCCGCGGCTCAGGCGGGTCCTTACCGTGTGGGATCTGATCCTTTACGGAATTGTGGCCGTCACGCCGAGCGCTCCGGCAACAGTCTTTGGCCTCGCTCAACTAAAATCCCACGGGCATGCCGTGGTTACGATCCTCGCCGCAATGGTGGCCATGGTGCTCACGGCGGTCAGCTACGGGAGGATGGCGGCTCTGTATCCATCGGCGGGGTCCGCCTACACATATGTCGGGCGAGGGTTACACCCGTATCTCGGATTTGTTGCCGGATGGGCGATGCTTCTCGACTACGTGGTGAGTCCGGTATTTTGCGTTATTTACGGCACGCTAGCTTTACAACGAGCGATTCCCAGCCTGCCGTTTGCGATTGGGGCGGCATTGTTCGCGGGCGGAATCACTTATTTGAACCTTCGCGGAATCCGCGCGACAGCGAGAACTAATCAACTTCTGCTGGTGTTCATGTTCATCGTCTTGTGCGGATTTATTGTTTGCGCTATCCGGTATATCGCAACGCGGAACGGTGTTGGAGGGCTTTTTTCGATAGCGCCTTTCTACACTCCCGGGACTTTCCACATACGCGATATAACAGCCGCAACATCGTTCGCTGCCCTGACTTATCTGGGGTTCGATGCCGTAACGACTCTCGCTGAGGATGTAAAAGATCCCCGCCGGAACGTCATGATTGCGGCGGTCGCTGTTTGCGCATTTACCGGGCTATTCGGAGGTCTGCTGGTCTATCTCGGCCAAATCGCGTGGCCGGAGTATCAACAATACCCCAATATCGAAACCGCGTTCGTGGATGTCACACGGCGAGTGGGAGGCGTGGTTCTCTTTCAGGCGATGGCATTCCTACTTGTAATTGCGAACATTGGAGCGGGCATGACCACCCAGGTCGGCGCGGCCAGGCTTCTCTTTGGCATGGGACGCGACAGCGTGATTCCGCGACGCTTTTTTTCTTATCTCAACCCGGAGCGCAACACCCCCTCAAACAACATTTGGCTGATTGGCGTGCTTGCTTATCTGGGTGCGTTGGTGATGAGCTACGAGTTGACAGCGGAAATTCTAAATTTTGGAGCTTTCCTTGGCTTCATCGGCGTAAATGTGGCCGTCATCTGGCAGTTCGGGGTGCGAGGACACGAGGGCAAACCGAAGCGGATCGTGGCGGACATGCTCCTTCCAGCTCTTGGTGCTCTTTTCTGCACGATTATATGGCTGGGGCTGGGAGCGCCAGCCAAAATTGCCGGTGGGATCTGGTTTGTTTTCGGACTGGGCGTCCTTGCCTGGCATACCAACGGATTTCGGAAGGCTCTTGCTCTGCCCGATCCCGCCAGCTACGAATAACCCAACCTGGCCGAACCCCAGGCGGTTCAGAAATCCGGCATAGCTTCCCGAGAGAAGTAAATTCAAAAACTCTATATTGCGATTGGTTGGAATCTTACATTCGCAACATGCGGTGAAAGGAGTATTGGTATGTCGCTTTCCAGTGCACTTCGATTATCCGGCGGGATATTTCTCGCGTTCCTTTTCTCGCTCTCCGTCCGAGCACAAACGATTAGCGGAACCATCACTGGATCTGTAGTGGACCCATCCGGCGCAGTCGTACCCGACGCTCAGATTGCACTCACGAACGACCTGACGCAGGAGATGCGGCAGGACATGACCAATGCTCAGGGTGACTTCGTGTTTGCGGCCTTGCAACCGGGCTCCTACTCGCTGGTGGTTCAAAAGGACGGATTCCAAACGGTTCGAAAGACCGGATTACAACTCCAAACAAATCAGCGGCTAGCGGTTGACAAGATTTCATTGACCGTGGGCCAGACCAGTCAGTCGTTGACTATCAGCGCCGAGTCCTCACCTATCAACAGAGAGAGCGCTGACATTGCCCCCGAGCTTTCACAAACGCAGTTGCAGAACATTCCCGTGGTTGGCCGAGACGTCATGGCTTTGCTGCGTGTGCTGCCTGGCATTGGCACGATTCCGACAAACTTTGCCGGCGAACTTACGCAGAATAATCCTACCGGGAGTGGCGCATCTAATGGCGGCCAATACGGGAGTTTCACACCGAACGTGGGGGGATTTCGCCTATTCTGGAACACGGTTATGGTGGACGGACAGGTCGGGTCGAATCCGGACTTTCCCGGCCTCTTCATGTCGGCAATGAGCATGGACGCCGTCTCCGAGGCGAAAATCCTTTCGCAGAATTACACGGCGGATTACGGGCGGAATCCCGGGCCAACGATCATCCTGGTGTCGAAGTCCGGCACAAGTAATTTTCATGGCAGTTTGTACTACTACAACCGCAATGAAGCCTTCAACGCCAACGATTTCTTCAACAATCGCGACGGTTTGCCGAAGCCGCTCTATCGATTCAATACGGAGGGCGGAACGATCAGCGGTCCGATCTTTATACCCAAGCTTTTCAATACGAAAAAGAATAAGCTTTTTTTCTTCTATGCCGAGGAGCATTGGCAGACCAAGCTGCCGCAAGGCATTCAGCAACTTACTGTGCCAACGGCGCTCGAGCGAGCGGGCAACTTTTCTCAATCTTATGATCAGGCTGGGAACCTGCGAATCATCACGAACCCGTCTACGCAAGCTCCATTTCCCGGCAATATTGTTCCCACAACAATGATCAACGCCAATGGCCAGAAAATGCTCAATCTGATGCCGTTACCCAACGTTCTCAATCCAGCAATCACGCAGAATGAGTACAACTACCAGTGGCAGGATACGTGCGATATCCCGAAACGCCTGCAGACTTTAAAGATTGACTACCATCCGACAGACAAAGATACGATTTCGGCTCTGCCCAGGCGCTGGTGGTCGGACACGCGCGCCTACACCTGCAACACCATCGGCTACGGCGGCGATCTGCCGATTTTCTACAACCATTACCACTACTCGACAGACAGTATAGTGGTCAACTGGATCCATACACTCACGCCGAACATGGTGAACGAGTTCGGCACGGGTTTTACCGGCGAAAAAGAACAGGGGCTCCCGGAAGCGATCGGCGGCAAAACCAAAAGCAATTATTTCGACTCCATCCTGCGCAGTACTGTCGGGTTCACTACGCCACAACTTTATCCAGAGGCGAACGAATACGGATTCCTTCCCCAGGCGTTCTTCAATAATGTACCGGGAATTACGGGTTCACCAAGCATTACTGCAGATCCGCGCCTACCCGACAATCAGGGCTACGAGCGTTTTCACCTGACGGATAACTTCACCTGGATCAAGGGACCGCACACGATGAAGTTCGGTTTGTATTTCGAGCGAAACTGGTCCACCGACGGACCGCACGCCGATTGCTTCAGCGGCTGCTTTGACTACACGGCGAGTCCGAATAACCCATTGAATTCGGGGTGGGACTTTGCGAACGCGGTTCTTGGAAATTTCAATCAGTATTCGGAGTCCAATACGCGCCTTCCGTACCAGGCTCGCAATAAGATCTACGAATGGTTTGGCCAGGACACGTGGAAGGTCACACACAACCTCACGTTGACATTCGGCGTACGATTCTCCTGGGCCACTCCCTGGTATGTGGGAAAGGGTACGGGCGCAGAGTTTTATCAGAGTGCGTATAATCCTGCGGATGTTCCGCCGTTCTACCGCCCTGCACTCGGACCCGATGGGAGCGAAGTCGCAGTCAACCCTACCACGGGCCAGCTGGCGCCGGCAGCGTACATTGGCGCTTTTACAGGACCCTTTAACTATTCGGGGATGAAACTGAGTTCCGATCCGTCCGTTCCGGCCGGCTTTCGCGAGCAGCACTCCGTCCAGACGGCTCCCAGGTTTGGCTTTGCGTGGGATCCCGTAGGAACCGGCAAGACTGTCATTCGCGGAGGCTTTGGAGTCCTAAAGGAAAATACGCCGACCTACAATTCGTACTTCTGGAGTATGGTTTCCAACCCTCCTGTGCAGATTGAGCCGCAGATCTTCTACGGCAATATGGATAACCTTCTGCAATCGTCGGGCCTGGTATTCCCGTCCAGCACCAGCGCCATACAAAGCCCCGATAAAATCCCGTCGCTGTATAACTTCAGCTTCAGCGTACAGCGCCAAATCGGCCAAAACATGCTGGCCGATGTCTCCTACGTCGGAAACGTTGCCCGGCATCTCATTCAAAGTGTAAATGTGAATGAAGTGCCGTACGGATCCCAATTCCTGCCGCAAAATCAAGATCCCGTTGCAGGCACGCCACTTGCAGACAATTTCTTTCGCCCTTATCCCGGATATGGCTCGCTATCGACTATCGTGAACGGGGGAACCTCCAACTACAATTCCCTTCGGGTATCTTTAAACCGACGAACGGCAAACGGAATTTTTTTCACCATGGCCTATACATGGTCGCGAGCAATGGGAACAGGAAGTAACGATGGCGATACATTGGCAACCTATCAATCCTGGCGCGTCTGGAATTATGGCCCGACTTTTTTCGATCAGCGACACATGTTCGTCGGGACCTTCAATTGGGCCTTGCCCCGGGCAAGCAAGCTCTGGCCAAATCCGATCATTAAGGCCATTTTCGACAATTGGCAACTGTCGGGTGTGGGCACATTCGCCACGGGTCTTCCGCAGCCGATCAATCTCGGCACAATCAATAACGAAAACATCTCTGGCGGAGGAGACGGCGCGCGCGTCGTGATCACAGGCCCAATCACACTTTCACATGGGGAGCGCAGTTTTGATCAGTGGTTTAACACATCGTCAGTCGCTCTGCCGGCAATCGGCACCGCTGGAAACGCGTCCGTATATCCTTTCTACGGCCCCGGCCAGTGCAACATTGACGGAACCATAATGAGGCGCTTCCCTCTCGGCAGTGAACAACGAGCTTTGGAGTTCAGGACAGAATTCTACAACGCTTTCAATCACACACAGTTCCAGGCCATTAATAACAACGCTACATTCGATCCCACGACCGGCGAACAAGTGAATGCCACTTTCGGACAGGTTGTGGCCACGCGTGCCCCACGCGTAATTCAGTTCTCCCTGCGATTCGAGTTTTAGGGTCGGGGAGTCTCAGGCGTCCTGATCATGTTCCGGGTTCTTACGTCCAGGCTGGCGATTGCTGTCCTCCTTTTGGTTCGCTTGGCTTACGCGCAGCCGGTGGCAACAGACCCAGCCAACCCGCACTACTACGCGCTCCACGGCAAGCCGCTACTTCTCATCACTTCTGCGGAGCACTACGGCGCCGTAATCAACAAGGCATTTGATTACATTGCTTATTTCGACTCACTGCAGGCGAACGGGCTGAACTACACGCGAATTTATCCCGGCGCAATGTTCGAACCGATGGGCAAGTTCGTCACCGGCAACACATTGGGACCCAAGATGGGGGATTTGATCGTCCCGTGGGCCAGGAGCACGCAACCGGGCTACCTGTTCGGAGGCAACAAATTCGACCTTGATCGCTGGGACGGAGCTTACTTCGAACGTTTGAAACGGTTCATTTCAGAGGCGGGAAAACGCGGCATTGTCGTTGAGATCTGCTTCTTCAATTCTCAATATTCGGACACCTGGCCAATTTCACCTCTTTACGTTCAGAACAATATACAGCGCACTGGCGATTGCGACTGGCGTGACGCCCAGAGCCTGAAGGATGCCAATCTTGTTCGTCGCGAAGACGATTATGTTCGGAAAATTGTCCGGGAAGTGAACTCATTTGACAACGTGATTCTCGAATTCTGCGACGAGCCTGCCCACATAGGTACCGGCATTGCCCTTGCGGGACCCTGGGTCAGTCACGGGATTGGAGTGGTTCGGACGGCGGAGGCAGACCTGCCAAAGAAGCATTTACTAGGACAGGAAGTGGAGGGTCCGTTTGGAGGAGGAATGGATTTCTCCGCGGACAAGCGAGTCTCAATCATTGTGGCCCAGTACATCTGGGGCAATCTAAACGCCGATCCTGCTGCGGAGCTGGGCGGGATGAGGGCGCTCGATTCTCTCTACGGTCTCGACAAGCCAATGGAGATGAACGAGACCGACTATTTTCCTCGCAGCTATCGCGGCGACAGGATCGCCGACTCGCGGATCGAGGCCTGGGAATTCATGGTGGGCGGAGGGGCAGGATTCAATCAATTGAGCGGTCTCTATACGGTCGAGAATCCTGCAGGAAAAACACCTGAGAATGAACAGCTATGGCATGGGCTACGAAACCTGCAGACGTTCATGCGGTCCTTTGACTTCGTCCGGATGCATCCGGAAAGTCACCTTCTCGCGAGTGCCCCTCCTGCCGGGACGTATGTGAGAGCCCTCGCTGAACCGGGCAAACAGTATGCCTTGTATATGCATCACAGCGGAGACCGCTCGCGCGGTTCTTATCAAGTCGCGCCGGGCAAATATCAAGAACATCTTTCACTTGCGCTCCCCGGGGGCACGTACCTGGCGGAGTGGGTCGATCCGGCGCGTGGAACGATCTCAGATCCCCACGAGATTCGCACGGAGGGCAAAGTGCAAGAGATCACGACCCCACCCTACTCGGTCGATATCGCTCTACGGATCAAGCATCGTTGATCGGTCGCCGAACCATAGGATTACGAGAATTTTCTGTTGAGAAATGATTGTCGCGTCTCCCTAGACCACATACAATTCTGAAAAGCTTGTAATCCAGCCATGAGGGAGGCTAGCGATGACCGATCGGCAGCTCATCGGGTCAGTTGACGGCAGCAAAGGCCGGTTCCCGGCTCCTCCGGATCGTGCTCGTTCCGAGAGTGCTCCGCAGAAGGCCAAACTCCACTGGGAGCAGCAATATCCGGTAGTTGAGCGCCAGATCACGGCCGATGGCGTTCACATTTCGCCATTTCGTGCCGGCTTTCCTATCGAGCTGCATGCCTTCAGCTGCTCGACTCCGAACGTCCGAATGAACCGGCACGATTACTGCGAGCTGATGTATATCCACTCAGGCCGCGGCGAGTTCCAGATCCAGGATAAGGCGTTCCTTGTTTCTGCGGGCGACATGGTGGTGGTGGGTCCCTCGCTTTATCATCGCGTTTATCTGGCTTCAGGGGCGCGTATGAACATTGCGGTACTCTTCTTCGAACCGGAGTTGTTGAACGACCCATCTACCGCCGATAGCGCGGCATACTTGATGCCATTTTTCCAGCAGTCGGCCGACTTCCCTTTCGTGGTACCCGCTTCATCGGGCGTACCCCGAGAAGTTTTCGGCCTCATGGAGCGAATGAGGGGTGAAATGCCCACCGAAAATGCGCGGGCGCGCCTTACGGTGAAGACATACCTCAAAATGATTCTTGTATTTCTCTTAAAGCACTACGCCGAGTTGCTGGACACCCAGGAAGCGTTTCGCGAGAGGGAGCGGGACCTCAAACGCTTAGAGTTGCTCTTTTCGTTTCTCGAGGACAACTTCGATCGACACGTAGGGGTGGGCGAGGCCGCCCGGATTTGTGCGATGAGCAATTCGCATTTCATGTATTTCTTTAAGCGCGTGACCGGTCAGTCGTTCATCGCCTATGCCAACCATTTTCGTGTGGCAAAGGCTCAAGAGCTACTCAGAACTACTGAAAAGAGCATTTCGCAGATTAGCCAGGAGACAGGCTTTTGCGATCAAAGCCATTTCGGCTCAATTTTCCGCCGTATGGTAGGAATGACGCCCCGGCACTATCGGCAGCAATATGGCCCCCAAGTTCGCTGCACCGCGAAGCCTCGAAATGCAGGAGCGTCCGTGAACACATCTTGGACTGACAGCGCGGTCGCGCAACTACAATGATTTTTCGCCGGAGGAAGTCGCCCACACGACGGATCATTGCGTTTGCCGCTTCATTCATAGGGATGAACGTTTGGGCCGCTCCTCGAGACGTGAATATCAGCCAATCTTCGCAGCGAATTGGAGCTTACGACTTCGTCGAGGTGAAAGTCGACGTCGCGGCGCCCGATGCCGCGAACTGCTTCACGGACGTCGTGCTCAGCGGAGAGTTTCATAGTATGGGATCGAATCCCGTGAGCGTAAGGGGATTTTGCGATTCGGCGGACGGTTCCGTCTATCGCATCCGCTTCATGCCGTCGAAAGCGGGTGACTACTCGTTTGAGATCAATTTCGAACAGGGCAGTTATAACAAGAAGTTTTCCGGAACGTTTCAGGCGACAGAAAGTCATAGACGCGGACCCATCCGCGTCGATAAAGATCATCCCTGGCATTTCGTTTGGGAGGGCACGGGCGAGCACTTCTTTTTTAACGGGACAACCGCGTTTTGGCTTATGGGCTGGCAGGACGAACGAGTGATCCAGTACAGCATCGAGAGGCTTCACCGCCTGTCGATCAATCGGATGCGCGCCTGTATTGCCGGACGCACCAGCACATTTTACGGAGAACCCGTGATGAATGGTAAGGCGTGGAGCGTCTGGCTTACTCCTTTCGAAGCTGAACATACGAGCGACTTTTCTCATCCGGGCTTCAACTGGAAAAAGTTCAATGTTGCGTACTGGCAAAAGTACGATCGAATGCTTCAGTTCGCGCGGGATCACGACATGATCATGTCGTTAGTTCTCGACATGAATGATAATGCCGTGCACCCTGACGCAGGCAGCGAGGATGAACACCGTTACGTCCGTTATGCGGTTGACCGCCTTGGAGCGTTCTCGAACATAACCTGGGATCTCGGCGACGATCTCGAGGGCTTCCGGGATGACAAATGGACCCACGATACAGGAACGTTGATCAAGAGCTGGGATCCTTATAAGCACCTGGCCACCAGCCATCCGGTAAAAGACGTCCACCAGGATCGGACTTCCGATTGGTTCGACTTCACCTCGTTCCAGGAGTGGTCACGAGATCAGCATCGATACATCCTCGCTCAAAGAAAAAAGCAACAGGAACTCGGGCGTATCATTCCTCAAACCAACGAAGAGTACGGATACGAAGATCACTATCCGCTGTGGGCGCCGGGCCTCGGCTCGGAATCGGCGGATGTCCTTCGCAGAACCGCCTGGGATATCTATATGGCCGGCGGCTATCAGACCGCGGGCGAGACGGCGAGGCGCGGAACGAACATTTTTCCGGATAGCGGCGGTGGTTGGATGAACGGTCGCGGTGACTATACGATGACTATGTTCGTCGGGTATAGCCGAATTGTGGATTTCTTTTCGAGTTTCGAGTGGTGGAAAACGGACCCCCACGACGAACTGGTTACCGGAGGCGCGTACTGCCTCTCAGTTCCTGGACAAGTGTATGCGATTTACCTGCCCAAATCAGGCAAAACACAGGTTCGTCTTGAACCAGGTAGTTACCAGGCCAAATGGTTCAATCCGCTGACCGGGGAATGGACTGCAATAGATAAAAACATCCAGGTATCGTCGTGGGAATCTCCTTCGTCGCCAGACTATAACGATTGGGCTATGCTGATTACCCGCAACCCCTGATATGTAGCAGTGATTCCAGGCATGTCGGTCGCAAGGGGATTGAAAAACGTTTCGCTAAGCCAATCCATTTGCGGACGATTCATCATTGCCTCGCTTGCGACTATGCTGTGGTGCAGGCCAAGCGTTGCCCAAACAGTCACGTTTAATAAAAATGTAGCTCCCATTCTGTTTCGTTCGTGTGTGTCTTGCCACCGGCTAGGCGAAGGTACGCCATTCTCGTTACTCACCTATGAGGAGGCTCGAAAACAGGCGTCCCTCATCGTCGCCGTCACGCAAAGCGGCTACATGCCGCCCTGGCTGCCGGAGCATGGTTACGGCGAGTTCGCCGGTGAGCGACGCCTCTCACCCGGCGACGTGAAAACAATTTCCGACTGGGTGGCGCAGGGCAG
This sequence comes from Terriglobia bacterium, assembly GCA_963757345.1. Lineage (GTDB taxonomy): Bacteria > Acidobacteriota > Terriglobia > Bryobacterales > Bryobacteraceae > Bog-105. The sequence goes on from CAVWRP010000026.1 coordinate 344,634, forward strand.
GGCGGAAGGGAATCCGTCTGATTTGCCGGCTGCGCCTCGCTTTGATTCCGATTGGCAACTAGGAACACCAGATCTGATTGTCAGGCTCGCCAGACCCTACAAAGTGCCGGCCGGCGGCAAGGATCTTTTTCGCAACTTCATCCTCCCGGTCAACATACCGACGACTCAATATGTTCGTGCTTTTGAGTTGCGTCCCGGAAACAAGCAACTCGTACACCACGCCAACATGTTTATCGACCATCGGCGCACGTTGCGAAACAGAGAGGGTAAGGATGGCCAAATTGGTTTCTCCGGTATGGAACCTACCCGGGAGGCACGCTCTGACTCCTTCGATCCGGACACGCAGTTCCTCTTTTGGAAACCCGGTACAGTTACAGAGCCTTCACCCGAAGGTATGAACTGGCGGCTCGATCCTGATTCGGATTTGATCCTGAACATGCATCTTCAGCCATCGGGCAAAGAAGAGCTTCTTCAGCCTACTCTGGGCCTTTACTTCTCGACGCAGCCTCCCCGATTCAATCCGATGCTGATTCAACTCGAACACGACGGCGCTATCGACATTCCAGCCGGACGAGAAGCGTTCGAGGTGTCAGATCATTTCACTCTTCCCGTTGACCTCAAGGTACTGGCTATCTATCCTCACGCGCACTATCTTGGAAAGACGATCGAAGCGTGGGCGAACTTACCAGACGGCGGTCTGCGGCCCTTAATACGCATCCAGAGCTGGGATCAGAATTGGCAGGCAGTGTACACGTATCGTCAACCTATGGTGCTTCCCAAAGGATCCGTAGTCCATATGCGAATCTCCTATGACAACTCGTCCGCTAATCCGAGAAATCCTCATTCTCCACCGGTCGAAGTCAAGGCGGGTCCTCGCAGCGAAGATGAGATGGGGCACGTCTGGCTGCAGGTTTTGCCGGAAGCCCCTGCGAATCAGGATGGGCGAATTGCACTCCAGCGAGCGCTTATGAACCGGCGGCTCGAAAAGTATCCAGGAGATTTCACGGCGCTGTGTAATCTGGGCGAGTTGTCAGCTCTCGAATCGGACTACCGCGAGGCGGACAGACAGTTCGCAGAAGCCGCGCGTGCTCAACCCGATAATGCGACCGCGCGAAGCGGTTGGGGGGCCGCATTGCTGGGAGAAGGGAAGTTAGACGCGGCGATTCCTCAGCTCGAGGAAGCTCTAAGGCTGGACCCGCTCCGTGGCAACGCACGTTGGAATCTTGCACATGCGCTCGTTCTCAAAAAGGATTTTACGGCGGCGGCAAGCCAATTGGAAACGCTTGTTGCTCAGCAACCGCGAAACGCGGATGCCGAAGCTGGACTCGGCGGAATCTATTTCTTGCAGGATCGAGAGCAGGCTGCGCTTACTCATTTGCGAAAGGCTGCAGAGCTGAAGCCCAATGATCCAGACGTCCTGATCAATCTTGGAGCATTGCTGGCCCGGCGCGGTGAAATGGAAGAGGCAATCCGGGACTTCACCGTAGTTCTTAACCAGAGACCTGGTGATCAGGTCGCGCAGAAGTATCTAACAGAAGCAAAAGCCAGGCTGGCGACCAGGAATTGACATTGCGGACTATCCGAATCTTAGCTGGACCATGGCTACTGCGCCGCCACTGCCTGACGATTTTGCTGCCTGGCATTTAACTCGTTTACAATCTGGCGCTCTTTCCTGGCATCGTCGCTGCGGTGCAGCTTCATGTAAGTTTCCGCCAGCAGAACATGAGCCGGAGTATTTTCAGGATGCTGCTGAATCACGGTCTCCAGCAGATTTAGCGCTTTCGGGTAATCACCCTTCGCTCTCGCCAATCGGGCACGCTGGAAATCGATAGCCGGGTCATCAGGGCGCAGAGCATGCGCGCGGTCCAGGTATTGCTGCGCGCGATCCAACTCCTGGTTTTCAAGGAACAGCCAGCCGAGGAAGGCGTTTGCTTCCACGTCATCGGGCTTGCTTTGCACCCGCGCCTCGAAGAACTTCTCCGCCGGTTCGAGGTTCCCCATCAGCGCATTAGCCTCCGCCAGCGTTGAGCGCGATTCCGCTAATGCAGGATTGAGCTGTTGTGCGCGCTGAAGTTCGGCGACCGCATCCCGGGCGTCGCCCGTCAACAGATAGTATGTACCGGTGACGTGATGAGCGTCTGCTGTATCTGAGTGACTCAATACGCCCTTGACGAGGACGCCTGCCTTCTCAATCTCGTGAGTCTTCATGTAAGCAGAGGCTAGCGTGCTCGCGACTTGAATATTGTTCGGTTGTGCCTTAAGCACCATTTCCAGTTGCTCGATTCCGGCGGTGACATCGCTCAATTTCAGCAGAGATAGACCAAGCACGTAGTGCGCGAGCGTGCTCGAGGGTTGTGCCGCCACAACTTTTTCGGCCTCCGCTCGAGCGCGACTGTATTGTTTCGACTGAAGATATGTCATCGCCAGGTTCAATCGAATACTCGTCTGGGAGGGTGCGATCTTCAGTGCTCTTTCAAATAGATTTACGGCCTTGTCGTACTTTCCCATTTCTCCGTAGACGAGGCCTAAATTAGAGAGCGCATCGACGCGATCCGGCGAGCCGGACAACAACGCTTCGTACAGACCGGCTGCCTCCTGGAATTTTCCCTGTTGTTGCGCGTGTACGGCGGCTGTGAACATTTCTTCCGAGTTTTGCGCCTGACCGTACGTCGTCAAAACCGCAAAGAGCATCAGAACACGGAAGATACAAACCGGTCGCATCGCAAAAAACATCAAGAATCGTACCAGAGACGACCAGCAAAACAAAGCTATCAGCGCAGAACTGTGGGGTCGCAGCTCATTCCGAACTGTCAGATCTTCTAATAGCGGCCTGTTCTTGAAAGGTCCATTTGGCCATCTCGTCGATGAGTTCTACTGTCGCTTGAGCGGCCGCTTCAAGAAACCGAATACCTTTTTCGGGGGTGGCCAGCTGGGGCATTCCCAGGACACCGGTTGGAGAAAGCTCATCAAATTCGTTGATAAGCGAAAAGGGCGGCGGTTTAAGCATGTCCACTTTCCGGTAGCCCATCTCCGGGCCGGGTCCGCCGGGCAATGCTTTAGACATATCGACGAGGCGAGTATTCCGGGCGAGAAGGATGGAAGTTTCCATTTCACAGGCATGGCCCATTCCTCCCTCGGGTGAGGCGCGGATGTTTGCGAACTGTTCGGCCGCAAGATTCCAATACGCTGCGTACACGATGTACAGATCGTGCAGCTTTTCAAACTCGCTCTTCAATTCGCGTTGGGCCGCTTTACAGGGAATGTCATTCCCGCCATGTCCGTTGAGGAGGAGGATCTTTCGCACTCCAAGACCTACCAGTGAATGACAGATGCCGCGAATCAGGTCAATGTAGGGCTGAAGATCCAGGCTCACGCTGCCAAGACGCCGGTGATGGGGCGAGTGGCCCAACCACTGAACCGGAAGTACTGCGATTCTTTCAGAGCAAAGCTGCTCAACCCTGTCGGCAATATGCGAAATGATCAGCGAATCCGTGAAGAGCGGAAGATGCAGTCCGTGCTGTTCAAGGGACCCTAGCGGAACGACAAAGATTCTGCTCTTAAGACCAGCGAGATCGGGCCAGCGGGCATCCGCGAGATACATGCCTTCAGGTTAGCCACTCCTCAAGTTCGGCAATACTGTGATTGCCCAGGCGGTTCGTATTTGACGGCCAGCTGCGGTGTCGCCAACTGTTTGTGACTGTCAACTTTGGACATGAGGCAAGCTTCCAGAATGCCGCTGGTAAGTAATGTCCGCTGGATCGGATAGGGAGCCCGCCCCGTCATAAACATCTGCACTATTTTCGAGACCAGGCAGGCCGAATAGGTGACATTCGGAACAGGAGTGAGCAGGAACTGAGTCGAGATGACTCCTGCACTGCGGACCCGAGCCGCGAAGTTGAAGTCCTGCAAGGCGCCGTCGAGCATGAGTAGGGTGGCGTGAAGTCCATCGCGATATTCGATTATGTATGCCGCCGGATTTTTGACGAGCGACGGCAAAACTCCGGGCACTGCCAAATCCTGAGTCCTGCCATCTTGGACCGTAAGGCCTAGCGGCGTATCACTGCGGGAAAGAGCGGACTGTAACAGCTCGTGAGACCAAAGACCACTTCTGCCTGCCTCCCACACACGATCGCCTTCGAGCAACTGGACCGACTTAACGCCGGTTTCGGCACCCTGACGCCGTTCCACCATACACTGCAAACCTTCGAGGGCGTGAAAGTCCATTGCATCGGATCCCCCCTCGCCGATCATCAGGGCTTCCTCGATATGAGCGCCTATTGGGATATCGATATCAGGAAGGCGCCAGGTAACGGGGAGCGAGGACCCGCCCAACATTGGAAAGCCCATTTGCCGCGAAGCGGTCACCATCGCGTTAGCCTTCTCGAAGCTGTAAGAAAGATGCTTGTCGTTGTAAATAGGAACGGAGCGGCCGCTTGCCTTAAAGACATCGACACACTGTTCGAAGAACTCGTAACGGGGATAAAGCTTCTGCCCCTTGCTGTTACTCGGATAATCGCCGTGCTCGGCGACAATCAGCACGGCATCGCAGTTCAGACGATTGCCGCCGCAGCAGAGCGCCTCGGCGATGGTGGGGTAAACCTTGAATCCGAACTCTGAGGCACGCTGCTGGCTCAGGTCTCCTTCGGGTTTCTGGTCGACGTATAAGGAAACAATCTGTATATCCGGCTTGTGCCAGGTGCCGTCGATTGGATAGCCGACCAAAAAACGATCGCCGATATGCTGGCCGTGCGACAGATAGCGGTAAATGGTAGTGATCATCGCAACGCGCAGCGGCCGTCGTGGCTGGGCTGCCGCCGCCAACGATAGAACAGCAGTCGAGGCAAGAAATTCGCGGCGATTCAGCATTCAGGATCTCTCGAATGTAGATTCGGCGAACGGCTGATACCGAATGCCAAGATGAGGCGTTTCAATGCGCATCTGCTTGCGATAGAGGCTTTCCACTCCACTCGCGGTGAGGCCCGTCGTTAAGAGTGTCCGTTCGACCGGATAAGGCGGTTTTCCTGAGAGAAACATGCGCTCCATTTGGAACACCAGCGGGCTGAAAAAACTTGCAAGCGTCGTTCTGCCATCCGGCATCGGGAGATACATTTGCGTAGAGAAGATCTTTGGCGAGCCGTCCAGCCGGGCGGCGAAATTGAAATCGCGGACCAGGCCGTGCATCAGCAGCATCGTGCAACGAAGGCCGTCCGCGTGTTCGTAAGTATAGGCGACTGGATCCTTTGTGACCTCCCGCATCTGACTCACTGTTGGCAGGATGTCGTTGAAGCCAGGGCGCACGGGCGTGAGCGTGTGACTTCGGCACAAGGCAGCCAGCATGAGCTCGTTTGACCAGACTCCTTCCTTCATCGCTGCCCAAAACCGTTCTCCCCGGTAGGCTTCGAGCCAGCGAACGCCCGCTTCACCTCCTGTCCGGCGCTCCACCATGCATTGGATGGTTTCGAGACCGTGGAAATCGTAGCTGTCCACGCCGCCGTAGCAGACACATACCGCCTCGCGGATCCGGGAGCCCACCGGCATCTCAACTGACGGAATACGCCAGGTAACAGGAAGACTGGAGCCGGCCATGAAAGGGAATTTCATGCTGCGAGAGGTATCGTACATCGTCTTGGCCCACTCCCAATTCCAGGAAAAGTGTTTGTCGGAAAAAACAGGAACGGTTCGGCTGCTGGAACGAAACACATCGACAATCTGACTGAAGAACTGATACCGAGGGTATTCGGTCTGCCCTTTTTCATTGCGCGGGTAGTCTCCGTGTTCACCCACGAGCACCACGCCGTCAATCGCGAGGTTGCCAGTTCCCTGAGTTAGTGCCTCGGCAATGGTCGGATAGATTTTCATCGTCGGAAAGCGCTTTGCGCGTTCACGGCTGAGGTCATCGTGGCCAACCTGATCCACATAGAGAGCGACCAGATCCAGTGGTGGAACGTGATATTCACCATGCCAGCCGTATCCGTCGAGGAGCCGGTCGACGATATGCTGCGCGTGAGAATATTTGCGATAAACAGTAACGACTGCCGCCAGTTTTAGCCGCTTCTTCTGCTGGCCCTGCATTTAAACGATTATGTCAGGGCCAATGGCCTGTCCTGGTATTACGCACAAAATGCATAAGGCTATGGCGGACTTTCGAGCCTCAAGCCCAGGGGCAGGCATTTTTTGTTATAAGTACAGGAATGGCTCTATCAGCAGCCGAAATTGAAACACTCGTAGCTGATCTGGAGAATCAGTACGGATCGCTGTCTCGTGAATACTCAGAGACACAGAATACGGAACGCCGAGAAGAGCTTGCGGAGTTCTTAGGAACAATCGACTACCGCCTGGCTCGCCTCGAAGAGCAGAGGCTGGAGTTACTCCAAAAGCATCCGATGACGAAAGCTGCAGGCTCCTCACACTAACGCAGAAACGGAAACCGGGGAGCGCCGAAGCTCCCACTGGCAAAGCAGCAATCCAACGGTCCGCCAGAAAACTTTGGGCACATAGCTAGAGCTCCTCCAATCTCTTACAATCGGCTTTAGCGATGGCAGACAGGAAAGGCTTCCGCCTTTGGCCCCTTGTTACATTTTCCTTCGCCGTCATCGTCGTGTTAGTCGCGGTATTTGCCTGGTCGCTTTCCCGGAAAGCGTTCGCGATCGATCAACAGGCCGGTAGCGCTCATCAGCAATATCAACATGCCGACGACGCTATTACGAATATCCGGGCCGACGTCTATCGGGCGGCTCTACTTTCTCACGACATTCCATCTAGTGAAAGGCCTCCTGAATTGCGGGACCAGCTAGCCTCCATTCGAGAGGACAGCGAAACGGAAGCAAACCGGCTCGACAATCTGCTCAAAGCTTCTCAGCATGACAGCGTTCAATCACTCAAGAGACTGCTACATAGCTTCTGGCGGTCGCTGGAAGTGCCGACCAAGGGACTCGAGGACTTCGGCAGTGCGGGAAGCAATGCAGACAAGCGACAAGACCTGCGCGACGCAGTCTTGAATATTGCCGAGCAGATAGATGCGCTGAATGAAGCGAGTATTCACGATCAAGAGGCCGAGACGAGCGATAATCGCCAGGCATTGCGCCGTTTTGCGCTTCGGTCAACGATTCTGCTGGTTGCTCTAAGCGTTTGTGTAGCGCTTGCAAGCATCATGTATCTGGCCCGGCTCGAGCACCGTTCAGAGATGGAGCGATGCCGGCTGGAAGCTACAGAAGGCGAGTTGCGTCACCTCTCCCAACAGCTCGTAAAAGCACAGGAAGAAGAACGCAAGAGCATCTCGCGCGAGCTGCACGACGAAGTAGGGCAGCTACTCACGGGATTGCGCATGGAGCTTGGAACGCTTTCCTCGAACGCCGAACCAACAATCTTTGCCGAACGCCTTGACAGTGTAAAAGGCCTGGCAGAGGGCGCCCTTCGCGCGGTGAGAAACCTGGCGCTGCTGCTTAGGCCGTCCATGCTCGACGATCTAGGCCTTGGGCCTGCCGTTCAATGGCAAGCGAAGGAATTCTCACGACGCCTCAAAATTCCGATTTCGGTCGACATCGACGGCGCCCTCGTTGACCTGCAAGAAACATATCGAATCTGTCTTTATCGGATTGTCCAGGAGGCACTGACAAACATTACTCGGCACGCGCACGCGTCGACCGTGTCGATCAAGCTTGCCCATAACAGGCATTCAGTCGAAGCGACCATTCGAGACGATGGACAAGGTTTTGAGCAACGCAGGGGGAAGGGCCTCGGCCTGGTCGGCATGGAAGAACGCGTCCGAACACTTCATGGGGCTCTCACAATCAAAAGCGCACCAGGAGCGGGAACGGAAGTTTGCGCGACTCTTCCGCTCAACCAAGAAGAGTCGAATGGACGCGCCGGTTAGAATGTAGCGTCACACTTAAGATCTGTGCAATCACGGATGAAAGTTAAAGTCATCATTGCGGATGACCACGGGGTGGTCCGGAAGGGCCTGCGCCTGTTGCTCGAGCAATACGGCGAGATCGATGTGCTTGGTGAAGCCTCGAACGGGAGGGAGGCCGTGCACCTGGTCGGGGAGCTGATGCCAGATGTCGTAATTCTGGATATCGCCATGCCCCTGCTCAACGGGATAGACGCAGCCGAACAGATTCGCAAGACGAACAGCGAAGTGGGCGTCATCATTTTGACAATGTTTGCGGATGAAGGATACGTCTTGCGCGCCCTAAACGCCGGTGTGAAGGGATACCTGCTCAAGGAGTCTGCGGAAGAAGATCTTCTTCACGCTGTGCGGGCAGTGGCGAGCGGTAAACCATTTTTCAGCCCTGCGATCACACAGACGTTGCTTGAAGATTATATGCGCGTGCTCAAGCAGGACGGGCTTTCTGACAGTTTTGAACTGCTGACAGCCCGGGAGAGAGAGGTCCTCCAACTTCTGGCTGAGGGAAAGAGCAATAAGGAAGCTGCTGCAATCCTGGAGGTGAGTCTCTATACCGTTGAGAGCCACCGCACGAACCTGATGCAGAAACTGAATTTGCACAACACAGCGGAAATTGTGCTGTACGCAGTTCGAAAAAATCTTGTTCACTAGGGCCCACAGAAACGGGTCCTGCAGGTGCCGCTTACTTCGACAACGTGGGGCTGAAAACAGGCCTGGAATAGAATTTGGTTCTGAAGGAAAAGTGGAAACTGACGGATGACGACGATCTTTCAGCCGATGTCGAGTTGCGAGTCCAGACAGCCACCGGCCGGCCGAGAAACGACGTTGAGGTATTTGGAAATTGGCGGACCAATACCTGCGGCGGCAGAGACTGGTTTGGCCGGACCGAGTCTAGTTAATGTTGAGGCACTGGTGGAAGGAGAGGTACTTAAAACGGAGCGGCGAGTGCGAATCACTGCCCAGTTGATCGAGGCAGCCACGGACAGGCATCTGTGGGCCGAGACGTACGAGCGCGATCTCCGCGATGCTGTACTGCTGCAAGGCGAGGTAGCAGAGTCGATCGCCGGCGCAATAAGGACCAAAGTGACCCGGAAGAACACGCAAGGCTGGCTGGCAATTACCGCGTTGATCCGGAAGCTTACGAGGCCTATCTCAAAGGGCGTTTTTTGGAACAAAACAACTGCGTCGGGACTGCGGAAAAGTATCGAGTATTTCCAGCAAGCGATTAGCAAAGAGCCTCGGTACGCACTCGTCTACGCTGCGTTGGCCGACTCCTATGAGATGTTGGGTCCCGATGACCTGCCGCCAATGAAAGATGCGTGCCCGAAGGCTGAGGCCGCGGTGCACAGGGCCCTGGAATTGGATAACAGCCTTGGCGAGGCACACACGGTACTTGCCGTTTTTTAACCTTCAAGATGAACCGGGACTGGCGCGGTGCAGAAAGCGAATTTAAGAAAGCCATAGAACTCAGTCCAGGCTATGCGACCGCCTATCAGCGGTATTCCACACTATTGAGCATCATGGGCCGGCACGAAGAAAGCCTGAAGGCGATTTGGAAGGCGCAAGCGCTGGACCCTGTTTCGCCATCCATCAACGGCGGCTTGGGTGCGCGGCTGTTATACGCGCATCGCTACGACGAAGCGATCGAGCAACTTCATAGGGCCCTTGAAATGGACCCCGATCTTGGCCTGACTCACAGGTACCTGGGGTGGGCTTACCAGGCGAAGGGACATCCTGAGAAAGCCATCGACGAGTTGCGGAAGGCGAGCCTCTTGGATGCGCGTTCCGAGTTGCTGGCATCCCTTGCGCACGGTTACGCAGTCGCTGCCCATGCGCGGCAGGCGGAAAGTATTCTCAAGGACTTGGAAGAGCGATCAAGACGCGCTTATGTTCCGCCATACCAATTTGCAGTCGTCTATGCAGGACTTGGCCGGAAAGACCGCGCGTTCGAATGGCTTGCGAAGAGTTGTCACGATCGGGATGTGCATTTTGTCTCTTTTACTTTTGATCCGGACCTGGACAATCTACGCTCAGATCCACGCTTTCAGGACCTGCTGCGTTGCGCCGGTCTCCCACAATAGTCAGCCCATTTACACCGGTGATCCGAGTTGTTGTCCAGAACGCACTCGCTGGAACCGGCTCTCAAGCGTGCGCTAAGAGCTGTGCCCGTTGCATTTCAAGACTCCAAGGTATTCGCTCCAGGGGCCCACGGCCTCCCGGTACTGGTGGGCCATTATCCTTGAGATTTGGTGCAGATGCGTTAAGTCGTGCGCTGCCCAGGTCGCCAACAACTGCGCAAGCGTAACGACTCCGAGCGCGGGATGTCGTCCACGCCGTTCGAGGTCCTCCGGCTGCAGATTCATTGCGAGCAGCTCGCCAATATTTTGTGATCGCAAATGAGCAAACTGATTCAATAATTGGCCCAGCGACTTACCTTGACTGTCTCGCATCTGCGCCTGGCGATCGAAACGCTCAAACGTCTGACTCTCGCCCATTCGCAGCACTATGCGTGCACGTTGCATCCAGTCCGTACGTTCACCGTGAATCAGATGGCCCATGACATCGAACACGGTCCACGTGTTTTCACCTTCATTTCGGAAAGTCCACGTCTCCGGCAGACCGCGCAGAAGCGCGGTAAGAGCAGCGGGGGTGCGAGTGAGAAGCGATATTGTGTCCTGTAAGTTTTGTTGCATGAGGCTCCTTGCCCGTTCACGACCTTCGTCAGATTTTGTTTTTTTTGATCTTTCAATAGTTTAAAGGGAATGCACAGGCCCTCCTGAAGTGGCGTCCGCTACCGTCCGGACGAGGAGTGTAATAAATGTCCGCCAAACGCACCCGCGCCGAAATCAATCGCGCCAACGCCAAAAAGTCCACCGGTCCCAAGACCGTCGAAGGCAAAGCCGCCTCGTCTAAGAATGCTTTTAAGCACGGAATGTACTCGAAGTCCGCCTGCATCCCCGGCGAGAATCCCGAAGACCTGGACGCCCTCCGCGCAGACCTTCGCGCCGAACACCAGCCCGCCTCCCCGACCGAAGAAATCCTGGTCGACGAACTGGCTCATCACTACTGGCGCATCAACCGCTACCGGTATCTCGAAACTCACATGTGGGCCGAGCAGAGCCGCGGCGAAGACGGCGGACTGGATGCTGACGTCAGCCGTGTTGTCTGGATGATCGACCACGGCATGGCCGCGCTCTTCCACCGCACTCTGACTTCCGCCGAGCGCTCTTTCCACAAGACTCTCAAGACATTACAGGAGACTAAGAAAGCGGCTCGAACGCTCGTTGCCGCCGCGCCGGCGTCCATCCCGGCGGTCCGCAAGGCTGTTTCTGGCTTCCTTCCGCAAAATCGCGAAGCAACACCGCCAACCGTCACCGAAATGTTCGCCGCCGCACAATCGAACCTCGGATTGAGCGCATCCGAGCTCCTCAAATTACTCGAATCCGCAGCCTGATGTAGCTCGACTCCTCAGAATTTAAACGAAAGGGTCGGTTGCGGCACTCGAGCTGCGCCCGTATGCCGTCGCTAAGAAGTCACTTGTGCGCGAACGCTTATCTCTTCCTTCGCCTGTTCCACCACGCTTTCGATCTCCTGCTGGTATTTCTTCAGCAGTTCGGGAGACGCGGCTTCAAACCGCATTACAAGGACCGGTTGCGTGTTGGAGGCCCGCACCAACCCCCAGCCTTTGTCGAACGGTACACGCACGCCGTCCACGTCCACCACTCGGTGTCGCTGCCGGACGATGCTTGCGACCTTCTCAACCACCTGAAATTTCAGATCGTCAGGACAGTCGATGCGCAATTCGGGAGTCGAGACCATGTGCGGGATCCCCTCCAGCTGGTAGGAGAGCGGTTTGCCGGAATTCGCCACAATTTCCAGCAGACGGCAGGCCGCGTAAAGCGCGTCGTCATAACCGAAATAGCGGTCGGCGAAAAACATGTGGCCCGACATCTCACCGGCTAATTCCGCGTGCTCCTCTTTCATCTTGGCTTTAATGAGCGAATGGCCGGTCTTGTACATGATGGGCCTTCCGCCCAGTTCGGTCAGCTTGTCATACATGACCTGTGAACACTTCACTTCGCCGATGAAAGTCGCGCCCGGTTTGCGGGACAGAATCTCGCGTCCGAAGATCAGCATCAGCATGTCGCCGTATACAACGGAGCCGCTTTCATCGAGCGCACCGATACGATCGGTATCGCCATCGAAGGCGATTCCAAGTTCCGCCTTTTCCCGTAAGACCGCGCTCTTCAAGTCCTCTAGATTTTGAGGTACGGTCGGGTCGGGATGGTGGTTCGGAAAATTTCCGTCCATCTCGAAATAGAGTTCTGTGGCGTCGAGATTGAGTTTATCGATAATGCGGTGGAGCACCGGCCCGGCAGTTCCATTCCCGGCATCGAAGACCACCTTTACCTTCCGCTGAAACTTGAACTGTGATGTCACTTCTTCCACGTAGGGAGTAACGGCATCTATTTGCCGGACATTCCCGTCTCCCGCCTCGAAGTTGCCCGCCTGCATCAGCTTCCGCACTTCCTGGATAGCTGAGCCGTGCAAGGTGTTGGGACCGGAGACCGTTTTGAAGCCGTTGTACTCGGGTGGGTTATGGCTGCCGGTGATCATCACCGCACCCGCCGTCTTAAAATGCACGGCCGAGTAATACAGAACCGGTGTTGGAACTGTTCCTAAATCGAGCACGTGCGCACCGGCGGCGATAAAGCCTTTCAGGATGGCCTCATGCAGCCGCGGGCTACTCAAGCGGCAGTCGTCCCCGAGGCTCAAATCGCGACTGCTGCCATGGCGGATCAGATACGTGGCAAGCGCCCGGCCAAGAAGCTCGACATCGGGATTTGGTAGTTCTGTATCCGCAAAGCCGCGAATGTCATACTCGCGAAAGATCCCAGCGTTGAGCATACTTCTTATACGATAGCTGCACTAGCGGAAATCGCAAATAGGCATTAACTTTGTTGCTCTGACCATTCCTTGCCATAACGGCTATTTCAAAAAGGACTTGTGATAATATCCCCCAGGTTCCCGATCGTCCCTGTTGACGGTCAAGGCAGGAGTGCACATGTTTCCGAAAAGCTTCCAAATAGCAATGTATGCACTTGTCGCGGTGCTTCTGAGCGCGACAAGTAGTTTCGGCCAGGCAGTTTCTGGCGCCATTAATGGCTACGTAACAGACCCCAGCGGCGCTCCTGTTTCTGGAGCAACCGTCACCATTTCTAATGAACAGACAGCCGTTCGATCGCAAGCAACGACCACTGGAGACGGGTTCTTCAATGCCACCAATCTGCTGCCCGGGGACTACTCGGTCACAGTCGAACAGGCCGGCTTCGCGAAAGTGATTCGTGAGCACGTGAGGCTCGTGGTTGATTCCACAGTCCGGGTTGATCTCTCGCTATCGGTTGGAGCCGTCTCAGAGTCCATAACAGTGGCCGCCGGAGCCGAATTACTGCAGTCGGAAAAAGTGGACGTGTCGCAGACGCTCGATGAACACCAGGTACAGAATCTGCCCACGCTCGGAAGGAACATCACGCAGCTATATCTGACGGTGCCGGGAGCCTTGCCAGACAGTTTCCAAATGGGTGCTGGCGAGAACCCAAGCACCGGAGTGCGGACTTACATTAATGGAACGTGGTCGGGCGCGCAGGAATTTATTCTGGATGGAATCACTGACCGCTCGTACGGCTTCAGCGGAGTCCAACTGATCGTTCCCCCGGTGGATTCAGTCCAGGAACTAAAGATCACCACGGCCGATTATGATCCTGAATTCGGGAGCACGACTGGCATGGTGGCGCAGTTCGTCACAAAATCAGGCACCAACGATTTGCATGGGACGCTGTTCTACTTCAACCGTAATAACGCTACCTTCGCCGCCGACCCGCTAACACAGAAGATCGCGGGAACAGGGAAAGACGGTAAAGGAACTGGAGTAGCGCCGTACAACTGGAATCAGGGGGGCTTCAGCCTGGGAGGACCGATCAAGAAGAACAAGCTTTTTCTGTTCGGCGATTACCAGCTCACCCGACAGATACAGGGGGCTTCCATTATCGCCACTGTGCCAAACGATGCATTCCGGAACGGAGACTTCAGTTCTCTTCCAAACACCATCTATAACCCCAAAACCGGCAACCCGGACGGCACGGGAAGAACACCCTTCCAGGGAAACCGGATTCCTCTCGGGGACTTCAACCCGGTCGCTGTGAATCTGCTCAACCTCTTGCCGCTGCCAAATATCAGCACCGGGACGGATAACAATTACGTCGGCACCGTGAAAGAGACATTCAATCAGAACTGGGCCGATACACGTGGAGACTGGAATATTACCGATTCGGACAAGTTCTTCGTTCGTTACAGCTATTTCAGTACGCTGCTGTCGAATCCGCCCCTCTTCGGACAAATCGCTGGCGGTCCCTCGCAGGGCGGTCTCAGCGCGGAAAACGCCACCTCGTCCTGCTCACCACGCAGCTATGAATTACATTCACACGTTCGGACCGAATTTGCTGGCCGAGTTTCGCGCTGGCTATTCGCGGTTCAACCTGGCCGCATTGCAATACGATTCAGATCTGGAAACCAACAACAACGTTGGTATTCCGGGCATAAACACAGGCGAGCCGATAACGGGAGGTCTGGCGGGAATAACCATCGGTGGGCCGGTCGGCAGTTATTTCATGGGCATCCCGAGCGGCGTGGGCATTCCGCGCTTCGACACGGAAAACACGTTCGAATACCTCAGCAACTGGTCCAAAATTACACAAAGTCACCAACTGCGCTGGGGAGTGGATTTTCGCCGCTACCAGTTCGACTTCCAATCCGTGAATGCAAGCTCCCGTGGAAACTACGGGTTTTGCCAGTCTGCGACTGCTAACCCAAGCGATCCGGAGTCAGGGATCGGGATGGCGACATTCCTGCTCGGCGGCACCTGCTCGTTTGACCGGGCTGTGTTCACGGGAGAGCCGGCCGAACGCCAGTCGGCGCTTGGACTGTATGTGCAGGACATCTGGCGAGTCAATTCAAAGCTCACTTTGAACTACGGGCTTGCGATGGGATTACTTCACGCCCGTCACTTCACCTTACAAAGGAGGACTTGCTAACTTCGATCCGTCCACCGGCAACATTTTGCTGGCAGGCATTGGCTCGGTATCCGACAGTACGAACGTGCACACGCCCAAGAATGACTTCGCACCGAGAGTAGGTTTCGCGTACAAGGCAACGCAGAACACGGTAATCCGAGCCGGCCTTGGACGCAGTTTCTTCTCTTCGGGCTACGATGCGACGTTTTATCACTTGACGAGCGGTTATCCCGTCGTGACGCAGCAGGATGTTCCGCAAACGAACGTCTATCAATCGGTTTTTCCGATCAACGTCACACCACCGGCGGCAGTAGTCCCGCCGCTCCCGTCCTCTGGGTTATTACCCGCTCCTGTTGGCGTCACTCTGAAAACGAGGCAGTTCGATTGGAAAACGGAAACCATGGATGCCTGGAATTTTACGATTGAGCAGGCAATCGGCCACGGAGCGACGGTATCGGTGGGCTATCTCGGCAACAAGGGCACGCACCTGAACTGGCAGCCGAACATCAACGCCGCGAATGTCGGCACTGGGTCATTAGTGAGCAGGCGGCCTTATTACAACGCCTACGGTCTTTCACAAGGCATCAGTCTGGCTTGCAACTGTTCCGACTCGAACTACAACGCAATGAACATCGTGTTCAACAAGCGGATGACAAGCTTTTACACTTTAACGTCGAATTTCACCTGGTCTAAAGCTATGGGTTACGGCGATTTCTGGAGTCCAACAACCTACAATCGCGCGATCGACTACGGACCCGGAGGCGGCACGATCAACACCGGATCGATTGACCGAAAGTTTGTCTGGGTCACTATGCATACCGTCAATATTCCGTACGGACCAGGCCGGCAATTTGGATCGAATGCAACTGGTATCAAAAACTGGGTCCTCGGCGGATGGGTCTTCAGCGGAGTCATGAGCGTCGAATCAGGCTTGGCATTTTCACCCAACGTGTCGAGCAACGCTACCCTCAACGCAGACTTCCAACAGCGTCCGGATTTGATACAAGGCATGTCGCCCTCCGACGTGCCAGGTGGTCAACGGTCAGAGCTTTGGTACAACCCCGCCGCCTTTTCGATTCCTGCATGTTGCCGGTTTGGCTATGCCTCGATAGGATCGCTTCGCGGCCCCGGACTGGTTAACGCGGACTGGGCTTTGTCGAAAGACTTCACATTTGGATCCTTCCTGAATAAGGAAGCGACTAGAATTCAGATCAGGGCTGAGGCTTTTAACGCATGGAACAACACCAACCTCGCTTTGCCCAACGCAAGTGTCGATGCAGCAAGTGCCGGTCAGATCACAAGTCTGCAGGCGAACTATGCGGCGATTCCAGTTTGGTGTCCATATCTATTTTTGAAGACTTGGTTTCGCGCAGCTCTTAATATGGTTTGCATGCGCGTTCGTGACGTTCGCGCAAACCGATGCGGACCTTGCACAGCATGCGAAGAAAGCCCAGGCGGCGATCGCGGCTAACAATTCCGCAGAGGCGAAACGCGAGTTGGAGGCGATCCTTCAACTGGACCCCAAGAACGCGGGTGCTTACGCGAATTTGGGAATGGTTGAGTTTCTCCAGGCGGACTACGAAGGCGCCGCGAAGAACTTTCGACAAGCGTTAACCCTGGATCCGTCCTCGGCCAGCGCAAAGGCGTTCCTTGGAATGTGCAAGTTGCGCCTGGGAGAAGAGACTAACGGCAGACAGCTCATTGAAGAGTCACTCGACGGAGTGAAGGACCGGCATTTACACGTACAGGCCGGGCTGGAACTGGTGAAGTCGTACTCCGATTCCGGAATGCTTGAGAAGGCCGCAACGACCGTTGAAGAACTCAGCCGATTTGATCCAAATAATCCGGAGGTACTGTACACGGCCTACCGGATCCATTCTGCTCAGGCTTCTTCCAGCCTTCAAAAGCTGGCCGAGGAGCATCGGGATTCGCCATGGCTGCACGAAGTGCTGGGACAAAATTACATGGCAGAAGAGCGATACACGCAAGCCGCCGAGGAGTTCCGCAAGGCAATCCAGCGAGGACCGCAGATGACCGGATTGCACTATCAATTAGGCGAAGCGATCCTGTCGGAGGAGAGAACTGAAGAAAAGCGAAAGCTTGCGGAGGAGCAGTTTCAGGCGGAGCTGGCATTGAACGCGCACGACGGCGAATCGCTGTGTAAATTAGCGGAAATCCAAATAGAGCGAGGGAATTTAGACAAGGCGCAAGAGCTCGCGGTGCGGTGCCTGTCGCTACGGCCGTCTTTGGCCGATGGTCACTCCATTCTGGGCAACCTCGCGGAGAAGCGAGGAGATTTGAACAGGGCAATCCGCGAGTTCGAAATCGCCGAGCGTATTGCGCCCGGGGTGAGGAACACGCATTACAGGTTATCCATGCTTTTCAAAAAGGCCGGGCGCAGCGAGGATGCCCAGAGAGAACTGGCTCTCTATCGAAAACTGGCGGACGCGGAACGCGAACCCGATTCGCAAGTGCAGTAGCACATTTCCAGGAGTCGAGGCGCTGCGGCGAAGAGTCGCCGCAAACCCGTGAGCGTCAGCTTATGCGGTGCAAGATTAGATTGCCGTATAATACTTCGCAACGCGGGAAACGAGCCTCTCACGCGGCCGCTTGAGGATCTGCTCAACGGCCTTGGCTTCCTGGCGACCTCGATCCTGGGCCTGGTCTTCGGTGAGACGATTCAAACCAACACGCTTCGAGGTACCCTCAGTTCAGTTCTTCACGCCGCACGACTAAGCTTTCAAGATAGTCGTGGTCGATCGGATAACCGAAGCCGATCTCGTTGCTGACTGTAATGGTTCCTCGCCCTGTGACCTCGACCGGTGGGTCGATTATGTCGCGCTTCCAATAGCGCTTACTCGCCGAAACATCACCGGGTAATACGAAATTGGACAGGGTAGACAGCGCAATGTTATGAGCGCGTCCGATGCCCGCTTCCAGCATGCCGCCGCACCAGACGGGAATACTGTGAGCTTGACAGAGGTCGTGGATACGCTTGGCTTCGGCAAACCCGCCCACTCGCCCGAGCTTGATGTTGATGATGCGGCCGGCCTGAAGACGAATTGCCTGCTCGGCCTGATGCGCAGAGCGAATACACTCGTCGAGACAGATAGGCGTATCGAGTTTCGCCTGCAAGGTGGCGTGATCGATAATCTCATTGTGTCCGAGTGGCTGTTCGATCATCATCAGGTAAAACTCGTCGAGCGCCTTCAGTCGATCCACATCCTGAAGAGTGTATGCGGAGTTGGCATCCGCCATGAGCCTAATCTGTGGAAAGCGGGCACGGACTTGACGGATAACGTCGACGTCCCAACCCGGCTTGATCTTCATTTTGATGCGCTGATAGCCTGCCGCAAGCTCGGTTTCGATCTTGGCGAGAAGTTGATCGACCGTGTCCTGGATCCCGATGGAGACGCCGCAGGCGATTTCCTTTCGGGCTCCGGCTCCAATTGTTTTCCACAACGGCTCTTTACGCAAGCGAGCCTCGAGGTCCCAGGCAGCCGCCTCGACGCCTCCGCGCGCCATGTTATGTCCCCGGATATGAGAGGTTCGCGCGCCGACCTCGGATGCGTGTTCGAAGCGAAGATGCAGGACGCGAGGAGCAACATAATCGATCAGTAATGGCCAGACCGAACCGGTCCACTCTTCGTTGTAAAAAGGGTTCTCGCCAGCTGTTACTTCGCCCCAGCCTGATATTCCGTCTGATGTGACTTCCACCAGAATGATGTCGCGCTCATAGGTCCGGCCGAAGCTTGTCTCAAAAAAGTGCACAAGCGGCATGCGGATGTGCCGCAGCACGATTCGTTCTATTGTGATGGCCATTTTCCGAGCAGGTAGGTTCCGATGCCTTCTTTTCGTTCAAATCCGATCACCGCGAGTCCGTCGCGAAAGCAGCCTTCAAAACTCTCAGCGATCGCTCTCTGGATTTCCCGCGCTTCTGAAGGATGCTGGCTGCGAAATTGTGAGATGTCGCTTCGAACGGGAATCTGGTGCTCTACAGGCGACCTCGCGAAGGAACCTTTTTCGAGCAGATCCTCTACACGGGATGAGTGAACCCACCATTCCGGCACCAAACGATCGGTCGGCAAGCCGCCATGCAGACGGCTGGTAGTCATACCGTACTGATTGTGAACGTAACGTTTCACGATCGCGCCTAGTCTCTCGATGTTGAAGAATGCATTTTTCAATTCGAGCGGATCGAAGGTCCACTCGATCAACTCCACGCCGGCAGCGATAGCGTACTTCCGTTGTTCCAGCTTTAAGCGGCGTCCCAGACCGGTGTTGCGGTAAGGCGGCAGGACACCGAGCATGTGACTATGGAGATACTGCTTCCCGCCCGCCTTCAGACCCGGTATGCACAAGCAAAACGCTACCATTTTTCCGTCGTCGAAGGCGCCGAGGACCTGGCCACCAATTTTGCTGGCAACAACGAATAGTCGTTGGGGAAGCAGCTCGATATCGTCGAATCCCCAAATCTCGCGCTGCAGGCGAACCACTTCGGCGAACTCGGCTAATTTCGAAAGCTGGCGGATCTCAATGGGAGAGGGCTGTGCGGAAGTGACAGTCACTAGTTGATCTCGACATTGTAAAGCAGGAGCCGAATTCAAGCGATTTGGTCGGCGAAGACATGGCGAATACTATGATTAGAGTTTCAGTCTGGAAGGAGCGTTGATGCCATTTGAGAAAAGAGTTCCGCTGGCCGGGAGCATGAGATCGCCAGTAACGGGAGCACAAGAGGTAGGCGCAGTCGATCCGAATGAAATGGTGAGAGTCTCAGTGTTTTTGGGGCGAAAGGACAAGCAGCCAATCCATAATGCGGGGCGCATTCCCGAACGCATGGAGCGCTCCAGCTTTGCTGCACAGCTCGGTGCGGATGCAGGAACAGTCGCGAAAATCGAGGCGTTCGCACACCATTCCGGCTTAACCGTAGTCGAAAGCAACCCCGCCAAACGGCGCGTTGTTCTTGCCGGCCCTGCCGAAATGGTCACGCGCGCATTCGGAGCGACGGTTGCGACATACCGTATGAGCAGCGGGGCCTCATTCCGTGCCAGGACTGGCTCTTTGACGATTCCGACGGAACTCGCCGCTGATGTGGTGGCGGTGCTCGGCCTGGACGCTCGTCCTATTGCCAGACCGCATTTTCGGAGACGTCGCAAACGCGCCTCGACCCCGAGCTTCACGCCGCCTCAGGTTGCCGCCCTCTACAACTATCCAAGTAAGTTGACGGGTTCAGGGCAGTCGGTAGCAATTATTGAATTGGGAGGCGGTTACACGACCTCGGATCTCTCGGCATATTTCAAGGATCTCAACATCACGGAACCATCTGTGACGGCAGTTTCGGTGGACGGGGCGGCAAACTCGCCCGGTTCTGAGGCGGATGGAGAGGTGATGCTGGACATCGAAGTTATCGGAAGTGTCGCGCCGGGGGCCAGCATTGCGGTTTACTTCGCACCCAATACAGAGCAGGGTTTCACAGATGCGATCACCGATGCGGTGCACGATGCGACTCATAAGCCGTCCGTCATTTCTATAAGCTGGGGCGGGCCGGAAGACTCATGGAGTCAGCAGGCGCAAACTGCTATGAATGCGGCGCTCGAGGATGCCGGTAGCCTGGGTGTCACGGTAACGGTTGCTGCAGGCGATGGCGGCTCGAGCGATGGCAGCACTGACGGTAAGCTGCACGTCGATTTTCCGGCGGCGAGCCCGTATGCATTGGCGTGCGGAGGAACGAAATTAGTGGGCAGTGGCTCGAAGATTTCTTCCGAGGTCGTCTGGAACGAAACATCCGCCCAGGAGGGTGCCACAGGCGGCGGCGTCAGCACAGTATTTGCCCTGCCGAGCTACCAGTCTTCAGTAGAGATTCCGCCGCAGCCTCAAACGAGCTTCGTCGGCCGGGGCGTTCCGGATGTCTCTGGAAACGCCGATCCCTCAACCGGATACACGATACGAGTGAATGGATCAGACGAGGTGATCGGCGGGACAAGTGCAGTGGCGCCCTTGTGGGCGGCACTAATCGCGCTGATGAACCAGCAACTAACGATGCCTGCCGGATTTCTGAATCCCAAGTTATATCCCTTGGCCGAGTCTGTTTTTCGCGACATCACCAGTGGAAATAATGACGACAGCGGGCTGGGCTACTATGACGCCGGCAAGGGCTGGGATGCTTGCACTGGCTTAGGAAGTCCCGACGGCACTGCACTGCTGGCAGCACTCGGGCCGCTATAGGGCGCAGAATGGCTGGACGCTTCGAGATTCCGGGCAGCACCCCCGCCCGACCGTTGGCCGAGGCATCAAAGCCCCTACCCGCCGGCGAGCGGCTGACCGCAACGATTGTGCTGCAACATCATTCACAGGAAGATGTGGAGGCGGTGTCGGAGTTTGCGCAAGAAGCCGGTCTGGAGGTCATAGAAGCGGATGCCGCCAAGCGAACCGTGAAAGTTTCCGGTCTCGCCAGCACGCTGGCAAAGGCGTTTGGTGTCGAACTTCGTTCGTCTGGAGACTACGTGAGCTATAGCGGACCGGTAACCGTGCCGGAAGAGCTTGCCGGAAAAATCATGGCTGTGCTGGGCCTGGATAATCGACCTATCGCGCATCGCGGCTAGTGAGGCTCATGGCAGCGTCGAGTTTCGTTAGTAGAGCGGCGGTTCACCTGGCGGGCGTGTTTTCCAGCGGCGGTGAATCCACATCCACTGATCCGGATACAGGCGGATGATCGATTCCATGACCGCATGAATTTCCTGGGTGTCTTGTGCTTCATCACCGGTTAGCCTGACTTCCGGGTAAAAGTGCAATACGTAGCTTTGCGTCTTTTTGTCCCACACGGCAAAACCGGGAATGACAGGGACTTTAGAATGATGCGCTATCTTTACGAAACCCACGTTCGCGCAGGTTTTTTTCCCGAAAAAATCGACGAACACCCCTTCGCTCGCCGCCGTGTTTTGATCAATCAGAATGCCGACCGCTTCATTGTTTTTGAGCGCCCGCAGGACTGCCCGAGCCCCGTCCCACTTGAAGATCAACCGGTTACCTGGAAGTGTGCGGCGGCTCTCGATAAGACGATCGATCAGCGGGTTGTCGAGCGGACGCACCATCACGTTCATCGATTCAGTTAGCAGCGCGTGGGCAAAGGCACTCAGCTCCCAATTGCCGAGATGGGCCGTGGCAACCAGCACACCGCGTCCCTGGCGTTTCGCGTCGAGGTAGTGCTCCAGACCCTCGTAGCGAATCCAGTTCCCAATATTGAAGGCATTGAGGTCGGGAAAGCGAGCAAGGGCGACCAGCAGCCGTGCGATGTTTTGAAATACGCCGTCAGAAATCTGTTGGCGCTCTGCCGTATTAAGGTCCGGGTAAGCGAACGAGAGGTTGATGTTTGCTACCCGGCGCAGCTTGGGGACCAGGATCGAGAGCAATCGACTAGCGGAAAGCGCGAGCCGGTTGGCCAGCGACAAGGGAAGCCGCCGGAGCGCGAAAAGGAGCGTGGCAGCGAGCGCATACTCGGCGCGAAGGAGCAGCTTTACTGTCCCTCGATCCAGCCGCCGCCCAAAACCAGATCGCCATCATAGAAGACTGCCGCTTGTCCTGGAGTAACGGCGCGCTGGGGTTCATCGAAGGCTACCTCTACGCGGGTCGGATCAGCCGTCGGCAGTAGCGACGCATCCGCGGCCGTATGCTTGTTGCGGATCTTCACCTGAGAACGATGCGGCACATCGATGGGAGCGATCGAAAGCCAATTTACCCCGCGGGCGGTCAATCGCGACTTTTTCAAGGCGCTGTCCGAACCAACATAGACGCGCTGACTGGAGGGTTCTGTGGCAATCACGTAAAGCGGTTCAGCGGCTGCGATGCGCAGGCCCCGACGCTGACCAACCGTGAAATGATGGATGCCGCCATGACGGCCGACGACCCGGCCGCTGGTGTCAACGATCTCGCCTTCGGTGGCGGCCGGCGGGATGCTCTGCTCACGAAAGTATGCATCGATGAAAGCGGCATAATCGCCGTTCGGAACGAAGCAGATTTCCTGACTATCGTTCTTCGCGGCGACAGGCAAGCCAAGCTCTTCCGCCAACCGGCGCACCTCGGGCTTTTGCATTCCGCCCAGCGGAAACATGGTGCGGGCCAGTTGCGCTTGGGTGAGTCCGAAAAGAAAGTAAGTCTGATCCTTAGATCGATCCACGCCCGTCCGCATTCGATAGCGGCCGGCCCGCTCATCAAAGGAAAGCCGGGCGTAATGTCCCGTGGCTATTTTGTCCGCGCCCACGCCTTCCGCCATTTCGAGAAACTGATCGAATTTGATGAAGTTGTTGCACAGGGTACACGGAATGGGAGTCTTTCCAGCTAGGTAGTCAGAGACAAATGGCTTGACGACCTGCTCTTCAAAACGATCCTCAAAATTTACAACGTAATACGGAATGCCGAGAATGGAGGCGACGAAGCGAGCGTCGTATACATCGTCGAGCGAGCAGCAGCGCCCGGTTGCGCCTCCCTCTGGCACCAGATCGGGCAGACGGCGCTGGTTCCAAAGCTGCATGGTCATACCGACAACAGGCAAACCCTCGCGCTGGAGCAATGCGGCGACAACAGAGCTGTCGACGCCCCCGGACATTGCTACCGCAATCGGAGCATCAGTGGGCAGCAAGCTGGGGCCTTCTGGTTTCTTTCGATTTGCGTATACGTCCTACCGCGTGCACGACGGCTTGACACAAAAGATCGATCTCCGTTTCGGTGTTGCCTCGTCCAAAGGAAAAACGGACACTCGAACGCGCTTCATCGGCGGTACGTCCTATGGCGAGCAGCACGTGCGAAGGCTCGATGGAACCACTAGTGCACGCCGATCCGGTCGAGACCGCGAAACCAGCGGTATCGAGAGCGATCAACAAGGTTTCGCCGGGTACTCCGCGGAACAGCAGATTACTCGTGTTCGGCAGCCGTGAGGACGTGTCGCCGTTGATCTCGACCCCACTTAGCGACGACAGAATCAGGTGTTCGAAACGGTCGCGCAAGATCTGCATTTCATGGCCTGGGTAACTCGGGAGCAGTTCCGTAGCCGATGCGAACGCTATAGCGCCGGGAACGTTCTCCGTCCCTGCACGCTTATCTCGCTCGTGTCTTCCGCCTACTTGAATACCTTGTAGAGGCACTCCTTGCCTTACGTAGAGCGCGCCTACGCCTTTCGGGCCGTAGATTTTGTGTGCAGTGACCGAATAGAGATCCACTCCGAGAGCAGAAACGTCGACCTGGGCTTTACCGAATGCCTGCACTCCGTCTGAATGCAGATAGATTTCCTGGCCTGCTGCGCGACGCGCTCGTACGAGATGGCTAATTTCGTCGAGAGGTTGGATCGCGCCCGTTTCGTTATTAGCGTGCATCACTGAGATAAGAAACGTTTCGGGCCGAATGTGCCCTGCAATGGCCTCAATGTTGGGTTCTGCAAACGTCACTTCCGCACCCTGGAGAGCCAGACGGCGGCAGCTTTCGAGAACAGAAGGATGCTCAACGGTGGTTGTGATTACATGTTTGCGACCCAATCCCAGCAGCGCCAGATTATTCGATTCGGTACCGCCGCTGGTGAAGACCAGTTCGCGCGGCGAACATGTGAGAGCCCGGGCGACGGCGTGCCGGGCGGTTTCCAGCTTTTGACGAGCAAGTTGCCCTTGCCGATGGGTGCTGGAAGCATTGCCGGGTACGTCGCGAAGAGCCGCGGCGTAAGCTTCGATGACTTCAGGCGCAGGCGGAGTAGTCGCGTTGTGGTCGAAATACAGCAAGGGAATACATACAATCTTATCAACGCATGCAGCGGCCCATAATCACGTTGACAACGGATTTCGGTCAGCAGGACCATTACGTGGGAACCATGAAGGGCGTGATTCTTGGCCGGTGTCCCGAGGCCCAACTGGTCGATATTTCGCATGAGATTCCAGCTTTCTCAGTGGCGGCTGCGGCATATGCGATCGATCAGGGAGCGCCGTTTTTCCCAAGCGGCACGGTGCATGTCGTGGTGGTCGATCCGGGCGTGGGAACAGAGCGTAAGCCGCTGCTGGTCAGCGCAATCGATCAGTTCTTCGTTGCGCCGGACAATGGCGTGCTGAGCTTCATACTGGCACGCGATCGAAAAGCCCAGGCGCGGGAGATTTCAAACGCAAGGTTCCGGCTTCCGGAGGTTTCAGCGACTTTTCATGGCCGCGACATTTTCGCGGTCACGGCAGCTGCCATCGCAGCAGGCACAGCCAAGCCTGAGGACGCTGGAAACCTGGTTTCACAGCCTGTAATGCATACCGATTTCAAACCTCGATCGCTCGGGACAGATGTCTGGCAGGGATCGGTGCTGAGCGTCGACCACTTCGGCAATGTCGTGACGAACTTCCCATCGGCGGACTTTCTGCAATTGCTTCGGGCTTCGTTTTCGATATCCGTGGGAGGGGGAACGGTAACTACCTTACGGAAAAGCTTCGGAGGAGCTGCAGAAGGTCTTTGTTTCGCCTATGCAGGAAGTTCCGGGTTTATCGAACTTGCGCTGAATCAAGCGAGCGCTGCTGCACACCTGGGTGTTCGGCCGGGCGAGCCGATTCGGCTTGAAATCGGTAACTGAGGATACAATTAAGAAACCCCCAAAAATGACCGTCGTCGAACCAACCACGCAAACGCGGGCTGCTGATTTCCGCAAAAGACTTGAATCCAAAATTATCGTAGCGGACGGCGCAATGGGAACGATGCTCTACGCCAAGGGAATTTTCATCAATCGCTGCTTCGATGAACTGAACTTATCGGCGCCGCAACTGGTGAAAGAGATTCACCAGGAGTACGTCAAGGCCGGGGCAGACGTCATCGAGAGCAACACTTTCGGTGGGAATCGGGTGCGGTTAGCCGCCTACGGATTCGCGGAAAAGCTTGCGGCAATCAACGAGAGCGGCGTAAGACTGGCGCGGGAGGCGGCAGGAGAGAAAGCATTCGTCGCCGGCGCCATGGGACCGCTCGGGACGCAGATTGAGCCATTGGGTCCGATGTCGTTTGCCGAGGCGCGAGCGGTCTTTCGCGAACAGGCCGAGGCGCTGGTTCGGGCGGGAATCGACCTGATGGTACTCGAGACCTTCTATGAGCTCCCGGAACTGCGAGAGGCGATTTACGCCGCGCGGGAAGCGGCGGGACCTGAGATGGTCATTGTGGCGCAAGTTACGGTGAATGACGATGGCACGCTGCGGGACGGCGCGTCTACCGAGACCTTCACCAAGAGTCTGGACGGCTTGCCGGTGGATGTAATCGGCATCAATTGCTCGGCGGGTCCGAAGGTGGTGCTCGAAACGATCGAAAAGATGCTGCCGTTCACTACGAAGCCGTTGAGCGCAATGCCGAATGCAGGCCTGCCGGCTACGATCGAGGGACGCAACATTTATCTATGCTCGCCAGAGTACATGTCGCAATACGCGCGGCGGTATCTTCAAGCCGGGGTGCGCATGATCGGCGGCTGCTGCGGCACAACTCCTGAGCACATCAAAACAATTTTGGGCGAAGTTCGTTCGCTCCAGCCCTCGCAGCAATCACGTCCTTCTGCCGTCAGGGTGAACGAACCGGGCAAGCCCAGCGTAAAGCGGCTCCTGAAAGTTCCCGTTCCCGAAAAGTCACAGTTGGGAGCAAAACTGGCTGCCGGAAAGTTCGTTGCCTTCGTCGAGATTCTGCCTCCGCGAGGTGTGGATGCCGCGAAGGAGATCGCGGGTGCACGACTGTGCAAGGAAAATGGAATCGACTGCATCAACGTACCGGACGGCCCGAGAGCGAGCGCGCGACTCAGCGCCCAGGTCACCTGCCAGCTTATTCAACAGCAGGCGGGCATTGAGGCGGTTCTTCACTTCTGCTGCCGCGACCGAAATATTCTGAGCATTCAGTCGGAACTGCTGGGGGCGAATGCGACCGGTGTGCGGAATCTGATCTGTATTACAGGAGATCCGCCGCGCATGGGCACTTATCCGGACGCCAGCGCAGTATTTGATGTGGATTCGATCGGTTTGACGAACGTGGTGAATAACCTAAACCAGGGACTCGATATCGGTGGCAATCCAATGGGGTCGCAAACAGCGTTGCTGATCGGGGTGGGCGCGAATCCGGGGGCGCTCAACATGGACGAGGAGCTGCGTCGTTTTGCCTGGAAGGTGGAGGCAGGAGCGGAGTACGTGGTAACGCAGCCGGTTTTCGACCTGGATCTTCTTGAAGCGTTTCTTAAGAACACCGAGCAATACAAACTGCCGATCGTGGCAGGTATCTGGCCGTTGACGAGCTACCGGAATGCGGAGTTTATGGTGAACGAACTGCGCGTACCTGTACCCCAGGAATATATGGAGCGCATGCGAAAGGCCGATAGCGCGGACAAGGCACGAAGCGAAGGAGTAGCGATCGCGCGCGAAATGACCGGCAAGATCCGGCGCATGGTGCAAGGCGCACAATTGAGCGCTCCTTTCGGCCGCTACGAAATGGCGGTACAGGTTGCCGAAGTGATAGGCGAACGGTAAACTGACGAAGTACTTGTGTCCGGCGGCGGCCGGGTAGCACACACTGTTCTCACGTGGCCACCGATTTAATACAAGTAGACATCGATAAGCCTTCACCGGACGCGATAGAGCGCGCGGCTCACGAGGTGCGTCGCGGACGGGTGGTCGGAGTGCCTACCGACGCCCTTTATGTGCTGGTCGCGGACCCGTTCAATCTGCAGGCAGTAGGAAGGGTTTATGCCACAAAGGCGCGGGAGAGCGTTCGCTCGTTGCCGCTTGCCGTTTCTGATGTTCTTATGGCGGAGGATCTGGCGAAGGAATTGAACAGCCGGTTTTACATTCTTGCTCGCCACTTCTGGCCGGGACCCCTCACCATGATCGTACCGGCGGCAGCCCGAGTACCTTTGAAAGTGACGGGCAACACCGGCCGGTTGGCAATGCGGCAGGCGAAATCAACGGTGCTTGATGCGCTTCTTGATAAGATCGGGCAGGCCCTGATCGCAACAAGCGCAAATCTCTCCGGTCAACCGACAATGGCCAATGGAATCGACCTGTTTGCCGCGATGGACGGCAGCGTCAGCCTTGTCCTCGATGGAGGTCTGTGCGCGGGCCCGGGGTCGACCACCGTGGATATCACTGAACCCTACTGGAGGGTGATCAAAGAAGGTGCGATTTCCGAAAAGGAAATCGCTGAGCGGCTAAAAGCGGTCTAGCGAAAGCTCGTTATCTCTGATATTCTGAATCACGAAGCGTTCCCCGCGAGAGCGTTTGCCTTGGTCTCCTAAAAATTGATCCGATAGTCAATGTCATGGAGTCCTGCTCGGATTAAGTGCCCGTGTGCAAGCTCCGGCATGGTCAAGCATGCCATGGAGAAGCCTGACGGTGCTCGGGGGATTCCCCCCTTGTAATTCCTGGGGTCAATGACGGGGGTTGAGTCGGAAGCTCTCGCCGGGAACGCTTTTTCTGCGCCCCTAAATGAACATCCTCTTCATAGGCGACATTTTCGCTTCGGGTGGGCGCGCGATTGTCGCAGATTACCTTCAGCCGCTGATCAACGAGTATCACATCGATCTCGCGGTTGCGAACGCCGAGAACAGTGCCGGCGGTTTTGGAATTACGCCGCTCATTTCGGAGGAATTGCTATCACTCGGACTCGATGTCCTCACGGGCGGAAACCATAGCTTCGACAAGCGCGAAATTCATGACTACATCGATCACCAGCCACGGCTGTTGCGTCCGGCCAACTATCCGCTGGGACTGGTCGGGTGCGGCGTGTTCACGGGGAAAGCGCGCAACGGCATTCCATACGCAGTTATCAATTTGCAAGGGCGGGCGCACATGGCAAACATTGATTGTCCTTTCCGGAAAGCTGATGAAATCCTGGCAGCCGTCGACCCAACGATCAAAATTCGATTCGTCGACTTTCACGCAGAATTGACCAGCGAAAAAGTAGCCATGGGCTGGTATCTGGACGGACGAGTGACAGCAGTGATCGGGACGCACACACACATTCCAACGGCGGATACGCATATTCTGCCGGGCGGGACCGCATATCAGACGGATGCCGGAATGACCGGGCCGTACGATTCGGTAATTGGCATCGATAAAGACACGATTGTGCGCCGATTCCTGAGCGGGTTGGCAGGACGTATGGAGGCGGCGCGGCAGGGAGTGGAACTACACGGTGTGGTTATTCGCGCCGATGATGCTACCGGAAGGGCACTCGAGATCGAGCGGCTCTGCCGCAAGAAATGGGCCGGCGGATCGACTTAACGGGCCGCTGTTCCTAACAACTCGGGCTCTGTTGTGGCGCTTTCCAGTGCAACACCTTCCCAGCGCGCCACAACGGCAGTTGCCACGCAATTTCCAAGGAGGTTTACCGAAGTTCGGCACATATCCATGAGGGCATCCACGCCGAGGATCAAACTAATGCCTTCGAGCGGCAAGTTGAATGTTCCGAGGGTGCCTGCCAGGATGACAAGCCCGGCGCGGGGAACGGCTGCCACGCCTTTGCTCGTGAGCATCAACGTCAACATCATCGTGATTTGAGTACCGATCGGCATGTGGACGCCAGCGGCCTGGGCCACGAATACCGAGGCGAGCGCCAGATAGAGCGTAGAACCGTCAAGATTGAAGCTGTAGCCGGTCGGAAGGACGAAACCGACGATATGTTTCGGGATCCCGAACAGGGTCATGTTCTCGAGCGCGAGAGGCAGAGCAGCTTCGCTCGAAGCAGTCGAGAATGCAATGAGGAAGGGCTGCCGCACGGCATGAAAGAAACGAACAAGCGGAACCCGCGCGATTGATAGCGCAGCACCCAACACGAGAAAGACAAACAGGATTTGCGCGAGGTATAAGGTTCCAACGAGCTTGCCCAAACCGAGGAGCACTCCGAGACCTTTTGTGCCGACCGTCACCGCGATGGCAGCGCCGACTCCGAAGGGAGCCAGGTACATGACATAGCGCGTGTAGCGAAACATCACTTCGGCAACCGAATTTGCGAAGGACACTACAGGCTGCGCTTTGTCACCGATGGCGGAACAGGCTGCCCCGAACAGAAAAAAGAAAACCACCATCTGCAGAACATCGTTCTGGGCGAGCGATTCAAAGAGGTTCTGCGGAACCGCATGTTCAAGGATCTGACCGAGCGACGACGGCTTTGCGAGCGCGGATGCCGCGGCGCTGCCTTGTCCCGTGAGGCTGAGGCCGGCCCCAGGCTGCATGACGTTGACCATGACTAGCCCGATTACCAACGCCAGTGTTGTAGCGATTTCGAAATAAGTAATGGCTTTCAGGGCGATGCGGCCCATGATTTTCAGCTCGCCGGCTGATGCGATTCCCGAAACAAGCGTGCCGAACAACAAAGGACCGACTATCGACTTGATGAGCCGAAGGAAAATGTTGCTAATCGGAGCGAGCTGTCTTGCGAACGATGGAAAGAACGCACCAAGAAGGATGCCGACAACCAGGGAGATCAGAATCCACGAAGTAAGAGAGATTCGTTTCAGTGGGTGCATCAGCGCTTAGCGTTCTCCCCATTTCAGTTTTTCGCGGAGGACATCGAAAAAAAGAGCCCTCGGCGGCCGAATGAGCTGGATGACCTTGGGAGACGAGCGGCAGATGACAACATCGCCTTTCGAAAGAGGCTCGCCGACCTGACCGTCGATGGTCAAGTAAGTCCCATCTTCACCATGCACGAGGATGTTGATGACGCTCGTATCCGGTACGATCACGGGACGATTGGTGAGCATGTGCGGGCAAATCGGGGTCAGGCAAAATGCGTGCACTGAGGGAAAAATAACGGGACCACCAGCGGATAGGGAATAGGCAGTGGAGCCAGTGGGAGTGGCGACGATCAGGCCATCGGCTTTGTAGGCAGCCACGAAATGATTGTCGACATGAGTATCGAGATCAATCATGCGCGCGAGTTCGGTCTTCGTAATGACCACATCGTTGAGCGCGGAGTATGCCGCGATGATCTTCCCATCGCGCCGAATCTCGCAATCCACCATGCGGCGACGTCCGATGCGGTGTCCGCCTACAAGCGCCCGCTCGAGTTCGGAGTACAGGTCCTCCACGCGAATACCGGTCAGGAATCCGAGACGCCCCAGATTGACGGCGAAGAGAGGCACATCCCGTCCGGCCACAATGCGTGCGGCAGAGAGAAGCGTTCCGTCTCCGCCAAGCACGATGATGAGGTCGGAACCATCGGCCAGTTCTTCGCGCGCATAGGATTGCGAGAGACCAGCATACTCTGCCGTCTGTTCATCGCAGCGGTACGCAATATTCTTTCCGTCGAGCCACCGCAGCAGGCCGGTCACGATATCGGCAGCCTGGGGAATTTTGGGTTTCGAGATGATGCCGACCGCTTCGATCTGGTTCATGCGTCGATTCTGCTTAAGATTAGAGTAAACCTACTAAGCCTACTACTAGCTGCGAGCGGTCGCATGCAGCAGAAATTCGCGGTTACCTTCCGCTCCGAATATGGGGCTCGCTGTAAGCGCGGTAGCAAAGCCGCGCGAAACAAGCATGTTCGATACTTTCTCACAAGTTGTCAGTTGGACCTGAGGATCGCGCACAATTCCGCCTTTTCCAACGAATTCCCGGCCTGCCTCAAACTGGGGTTTGACAAGGATGATCCAATCGCCGCCCGGAAGGAGCAGAGGAGAAAGGGCGGGGATCAGGAGCGTCACCGAAATAAAGCTGACGTCGCAGGTGATCAAAGAAACCGACTCGCCAATTTCCTTGAACGTGAGATACCGTGCGTTGGTGTGTTCGTGAAGGACCACGCGCGAATCGTTTCTTAGTTTCCAATCGATCTGTCCCGCTCCGGTATCGACCGCGTGCACACGAAGCGCGCCGCGTTGCAGCAGGCAATCGGTAAACCCACCTGTCGACGTGCCCACATCGAGGCAGATTCGCCCCCTCACATTGACGTCAAAGTGATCGAGAGCTGCTTCGAGCTTTATGCCTCCGCGGCTTACAAAACGGAGTGGCTCCTCGACCTGAATCAGATTAGAAGGCGCGACGAAGCGGCCCGGCTTATCCGATTTCTGGCCGTCGACCGTTACCTTGCCTGCCAGGATAAGCGCCTGAGCCTTCTGCCGGGATTCGACGAGTCCGCGTTCGACGAGAGCCAAATCGAGACGTACCTTAGCGTGCTCCGCTTTCAAAGTACCTGTTCAAGACTTGCGTTGGACGATGAAATCGGCAATCTGGCGAAGGCGTTCAGCTCGAGAACCAAAGGTTTCGAGGGAGTGGTGAGCGGCCAGACGCTCGGCTTCGGCCATCTCCCGCGAACGATTCAGTCCGTAGACAGCCGGGAAGGTAATCTTTTGCTGCGCCTCATCTTTGCCGGCAGTCTTACCCAGCGCATCAGACGATTCCTCGACATCGAGGATGTCATCGACGATCTGGAAAGCAAGGCCGATGTGCTCGCCATACTCCGAGAGTGCGGCCAGCTGATTAGGTGTAGCTCCCGCATAGATACCGCCCATGCGAACGCTGGCGCGTAAAAGCGCGCCGGTCTTGGCGCGATGAATGGAATCGAGCAGTTGGGGTGTGGGTGTTCTACGCTCGCCCTCGATATCGTTTACCTGGCCGCCGATCATGCCGCCCACCGTTCCCGCAGCGCGCGAAAGTTCTTCTACCAGCCGCATTTTCCGGTCGGCGCCGATCGATGACAGCCGGCTGAGAACTTCAAAAGACAAGGTGAGGAGAGCATCGCCCGCCAGAATTGCCATCGCGTCACCGAATACTTTGTGACACGTAGGACGGCCGCGTCGAAGATCATCGTTATCTAGCGCGGGGAGATCGTCATGTACGAGCGAATAGGTGTGCACGAGCTCGAGAGTGGCCGCGGCGCTTTCGATGCCTTGCGGAGCATCGGCGACCGCATGCGCAGCCGCGACCGCCAGAATGGGCCGGATTCTTTTGCCGCCAGCGAACAGGCTGTAACGCATGGCGCGATGGATAGACGAAGGATCAACCGTTTCGGCCGGCACCCAGTCGTTGAGAACCTTGTCTATTGTCCGAACTTGAGCGACAAGAAAATCCTTCAGCGTCGGGGACTGTTCAGCGGTTTTGGTCATTTCGCCGGCTTATCGGGATTGAACGGTACGGCGGCCATTTCCGCTCCGCGTTTGACCAAGATTTCAACACGCGATTCCGCTTGTTCGAGCTGACGTTTACAATCCGCACTCAAACGCATACCACTTTCGAAGAGCTGCAGGCTCTGTTCGAGCGGCAGATCGCCCTTTTCGAGTTGTTTGACAATTTGTTCCAGCTGATCGAGATTCGCTTCGAAATTTGGTGCGGAGGTTGTGTCCTCGGGCATCGCTTCATTGTAACGGGATCGTCTAATTTGACGGCCGATGAGGAACCACAGGGTAGCGCCCGCTCTGGAGGCCTACTTATACCGGCGGCAGCTTACTCGTATTCCAACCGCCTCCCAGTGCTCTGATTAATTGCACACTTGCATCCATGCGCCGTCGCATCAGATCAACGTCAGTCCGTTCGTTGGAGAGCGCGATACCTTGTGCGGTGATCACTTCGAGGTAGGTCACCAAGCCACCTTTGTAGCGGTTTAGCGAAAGCTGCAGCGAGTTCTCGGCCGAGGTTGTGGCCTCATGCTGTTTGGCAGCTTCCTCCTCCAGGACGCGGAGCGCGGCCAGGTTGTCTTCCACTTCCTGAAAGGCCGTCAGAGATGTTTGGCGGTAATTGGCAACGTTGGCGTCGTAGCCCGCCTCGGCATTTTGGAGAGAAGCCCGTCGCCGGCCCGCATCATAAAGCGTTTCTGCGATCTGCGGACCGGCGGCCCAGTAGCGGCTAGGCCAGGTAAACCAGTCCACGATGCTGCCGGCCTGCAATCCGCCTGTGCCACTGATCACCAAATCCGGGAAATACGCTGCTCGGGCGATGCCGATCTGCTCATTCGCGGAAGCAAGGCGACGCTCTGCGCCCGCAATATCAGGCCGGCGTTCCAGGAGTTGTGAGGGAACGCCGAGAGGAACGGCTGGAGGCGTTTGGCGAAGCGGCTCATTGGGCAAGTGGTAGCCTTCGGGCAGCCTCCCGATCAAGACCGCGACGGCATGCTCATATTGGGCTCGGGCCACGCCCAAGTCTATGTCCTGCGCCTGCGTTTGCTGCAACTGGGTCCGAGCCTGTTCGACTTCGACGCGTGAAGCCACGCCGCCGTTGTAGCGGTTCTGTGTCAGATCAAGGGCTTTTTGGTAGGCAACAACCGTGTCATCGAGCAATTTCTTTTGAGCGTCAACACTACGCGCCTCGAAGTAATCGATCGCCAGGTCCGTCTCGAGCAGAAGTTTCACGTTGGCCAGATCGGCCGCGGAAGCCTGGGTCAGTTCCTTGGCAGAAGTGATGCTGCGACGAACTCTCCCCCAAAGATCGGGCTCCCAGGAAGCGCTAATAGGCAGCGCAAAATTCCCATACTCCCGCCCCGGCAGGCCGGTCGGATTATTAGTCGATGTTCGATTGGTCGTGATGAGAGCGCCGGCCGAAACTGTGGGGAACAGGTTCGAGCGGTTGAACTGAATCTGGGTGCGAGCCTGGCGGTAGTTTGCTTCCGCGACTTTGAGCGATTGATTGGCAGGGCCGACCTGTTCTTCGAGAGCGTTTAGGTCGCTGTCGCCGAAAATCTCCCACCATTTACCGCGCGTGGTGGCATCGCTCGGTTCCGCCGTTTTCCAACCGGGCACATTTTCAAAACTGGCAGGAGCCTGCTCACCATAGGCAGGCGCCGATGCCACCTGCGGCTTGCTGTACTTTGGTCCCACCATGCAGCTGGCAAGTAGCAGCGACATTGCCAGTGCTGCAAAACCCGCTCTCTTGTGCATCTTCCTTTGCTATCTCTCCCTTATTCAGCCTGATTTTCGGACTGGCTGATGCGCACTTGTTGACCCTGCGCTATGGAATCACTCGGATTCACGATCACGGCATCGGACTTGTCTACGCCCGAAACGATTTCAACTGTGTCTCCGTAATCCCGCCCGAGAATGACGTGCGTCAACTGAACGCGCCCATTATGGACCTTGCCGACCTGCAGCCCTTCGGAACGAAACAACAACACGTTCGCAGGCACGGTAACCGCCGCCACTTTAGAAGGAAGGCTCAGGTGGACGGATACATAGGAGCCCGGCAAGAGCTCGCCTGTGGGATTCTTGACATCTACCTCGACGAGCAAGGTGCGCGAACTCTGGTCAATCGAACCGGCGTTACGAACAATGGTGCCTCGAAACTGTCTTCCCGGATACTCGTTGAGAGTCAGATGCGAGCTAACGCCTTGTTTCGCTGCGCGCGAATAAGCTTCCGGAACATTTACGTAGACGCGGAGAATGTTGTTGGAGGCGAGATGAAACAGTTCTTTGCCAGGTGCGTTCGAGTCTGCGTCCACCAGCGCGCCCACATCAACATTGCGGGCCGTAATAATGCCATCGAAAGGCGCATAAACCTTCTCATAGGCAACAAGCTGATCGAGCCGGGCAACGTTAGCTTTATCAGCGTTCACGGCCGCCGATTTGGCTGCCGCGTCCTGCACAGCATTATCGACGTCCTGCTTGGCAACCGAATCCGTTTTGAAGAGCCCGTTATAACGCTCGGCCGTGATTTGCGCCAATTTGAGGTTGGCATCCGCAACGGTGAGATTGGCGCGGGCCTGCTGCAATTGCTGATTGATTTCGGGAGCTTCTATTTCCGCCAGCAGCTCGCCTCGTTTCACGCGTGCGCCGATATCCATATGCCAAACCTTCAGATATCCGCTGGCACGCGCCCAGATCGGCGTATCGGTGAAGGCTTGCATGTTGCCAGGCAAAATAACTTCTTCAGCACCTTTGGTCACCACCGGCTGCACGACGGCAACGGTCGGAACCGCATCGGATAGGGTTTCCCGCTCGAGCACCGAATTAGCTCGCGCGCGTGAAGTGATCCCCGAATAGATTCCGTATCCCACCAGGGCCGCCAACCCGAGCAGGACCAGCGCCAGACTGCGCCATATCGAGCGACCCGGTTTTGGCGGGTTCACAACCGGAATCTGTGGTGTTGTTTCGACGATTTCCTGTTCGACTACCATTTGATTTTCCTGTGTCATATGTGTGCCGGCCTTGCTACGTTTTGCGCCGTTTCGACGGCCTTGGCAGGCCGACTTTTTCCGTGAAGCAAGCTGAATACAGATGGAACGAAAAACAACGTGGCGACGGTAGCGCAGAGCAGGCCGCCGATGACAGCCCGTCCGAGAGGCGCGTTCTGCTCGCCGCCTTCGCCTAACCCGAGCGCCATCGGAACCATCCCGATGATCATGGCGAGCGCGGTCATGAGGACAGGACGGAATCTTGTCGAGCCCGCTTCCAGCGCGGCTTCCAAGGAATTGCCGTGCTTTGTGAGCTGCTCTTTGGCGAAGCTTACAATAAGAATGCTGTTCGCCGTTGCCACACCCATGCACATGATGGCTCCCATTAACGCCGGGACGCTAATTGTGGTGTGCGTTACGAAGAGAAAAACAACGATTCCCCCGAGGGCGGCCGGAAGCGCGGTGATGATGATGAATGGATCCAGCCACGACTGGAAGTTCACTACGATCAGCAGATACACCAGGACGATCGCGCCGATCAAGCCGGCCAGCAGTCCAATGAACGAATTGCGCATGGTCTCGACCTGGCCGCGAAGGATCACGCGACTGCCGCGGGGAAGGAATTTCCCATTGTTCGCGATCACCTGGTCAATGCCCTTGCCGACTGCGCCCAGGTCTTTTCCCTGGACCGAACCATAAATATCCACGGTCCGGCGAATGTTGTAATGCGTGACAACACCGAGCTCTGTTGTACGGCTGATGTCGGCCACGTCGCTGAGGATTTCGGGCTGCTTTTGGCCTGGAGCGCTGATCGGAATATTGCGCAGGTCCTGCAGAGATTGAATCTGATACTGCGGCGTTTGGGTTACTAGTGAATAGCTGACGCCGTTGTGGGGATTCAACCAAAAGGTCGGCTGTGTCTGAAAACTGCCGCTTAGGGAAGTCAGGAAACTGCGCGCCAAATCGATCTGGCTAAAACCACTCAGCGCCGCTTTAGTACGGTCTACGTCGATGTGGAGCTTCGGCTCGTCGAAGACTTGATGAACATGCAAATCGACGGCTCCCGGTATGCGCTGCAATTGAGGAAGCAGGCGGCTGGCAAAAGCCCGGCTCGCCTGAATATCGTTTCCTTCAATCTGCAGATCAATAGGGGCAGGTAAGCCGAAATTCAGGATCTGAGTAACGATATCTGCCGGCAGAAAGTAGAAAGTGGCACCCGGGAACTGTCGCGGCAGATCGCGCCGCAACGCACGCACATACTCAGCAGTGGGGCGATGTTTTTCTGTAAGACTCACCAGCACGTCACCGTCGGCCGCACCGATTTGGCCGGAATTGCTGTAGGACAAGTTGATCTGGCTGTACGGCAGGCCGATGTTGTCAATGATGGTCTCGAGCTCACCCTTAGGTATCTCGCGGCGAATCGCGTTGTCCACCCGATCCGAAAGCCGGGCGGCTTCCTCGATCCGCGTGCCTGTCTTGGCGCGAACGTGGAGTTTGAACTGACCGGTGTCACTGGTCGGGAAAAAGTCCTGTCCGAGAAAAGGGACAAGGAGCATAGCGGCCGCGCAAAGCCCGAGAAAGACGGGGACAAAAAGGTAGCGGCGATAGACAAATGTTGTGAGAATCGCCTGGTAGCTAGTGCGCAAACGTTCAAATCCACACTCGAAAGCGCGTTGGAAGATCACAAACGGATTTCGCGTTCTACTCCCGTGGCGCTTAGGCCTGAGCAAATACATCGCGAGGGTCGGAACCAGGGTTCGCGACAGGATGTAAGAAGCAATCATGGCGAACACGACGGCCTCGGCGAGCGGTACGAACAAATAGCGTGCAACGCCGCTCAAGAAAAACATGGGGAGGAAGACGATACAGATACAAAGTGTCGAAACGAGCGCGGGCACTGAGATCTGGGCAGCTCCTTCGATAATGGCCTCACGCAAGTCGTGGCCCTCTTCGAGATACCGTTCGATGTTTTCAATCGTCACCGTGGCATCGTCCACCAGGATGCCGACGGCGAGCGCCAGGCCGCCAAGCGTCATGATGTTGATCGTTTCCTTCAAGGCGCTAAGAACGATGATCGAAGTGAGGATCGAGAGCGGAATGGAAATCGCGATGATCAGCGTGCTGCGCCAACTTCCAAGGAAGAGAAGAATCATCAGCCCGGTCAAACATGCCGCAATGATCGCCTCGCGAACAACGCCATTGATGGAAGCGCGAACGAAGATCGACTGGTCCGCCAAGGGCTTAATACGCAATTCAGGCGGCAAAGTAGCGGCCACCCGCGGAACCATCTTCCGAATGCCGGCGACCACGTCAAGAGTCGAAGCGCTGCCCGCCTTGAGCACGCTCACAAGAACGCCGCGCTGGCCGTCTCGCCGTATGATGTTGGTCTGCGGCGCGAACCCGTTTCGGACATTGGCTACATCGCGAACGTAAATGGTGGAGCTGCCGACGACCTTAACGGGAAACTCGTTGATGTCCTCAATTTTCTTCGGACTATAGTTCATATCGACGTCGTACTCGAATTGCCCTACCTTCGCCGTGCCCGAGGGCAGAAGCAAATTCTGGTTGGCAACGGCGGTGACGACGTCGAACGGCGAGAGACCCTTCGCCTGTAATTGCGCCGGGTTCAGATCGATCATGACCTGGCGCTGCTTGCCGCCGTAGGGATACGGCACTACGGCACCGGGGACGGTGACCAGTTGAGGCCGGAGAAAGTTCATCGCAGTATCGTTCAGATCCTGCTCCTGCAGACCCTTGCCGGATAGTGCCAGCTGAAGAATCGGAACACTGGATGCGCTGTAGCTGAGGATGATTGGCGGATTAATGCCGGCCGGCATCTGTCTGAGAATGGTTTGCGAAACGGCGGTGGTCTGCGCGATTCCGGTGGTAACGTTCGCGTAAGGCTGCAGGAAAATCTTGACGACATTCGTGCCGTTCAGTGTTGTCGACTCAATGTGTTCGATGTCGTTCACAGTGGTCGTCAGAACGCGTTCGTAGACGGAGGTAATGCGACCTTCGAACTCCTCGGGATTCATCCCGGTGTAGGTCCAGATCGCCGAGATGACGGGGATATCGATGTTAGGAAAAATGTCGGTTGGGGTCCTCAGGATAACCAAAGGGCTCGCGAGCAGGATTAGAAGGGCAAGTACGATAAACGTGTAAGGACGCGATAGAGCGACTCGGACGATCCACATTCGCTTCCTCTGATGTAATTACGATACCTCAAAGTTTCGAAAATCTGCAACTTTGGGATTCTTTCCGCGTCAAGACTACTGGCTAACCCGTGAAGAGTAGTTTTGACGAGATGTCCGCGTTGACAAAGGAACCAGAAACCGACTCGATTCCGAAAGGGCGTGGCCGACCACGCGACGAGGAAGCCCGCGCTCGAATTTTGCAGGCGGCCCTCCAAATCCTTGAGAATACCTGTTTTGAAAATGCCACGGTCGATGCGATCGCTGAGCGGGCAGGGGCAAGCAAAGCGACCATTTACCGATGGTGGTCGAACAAAGCTGCTGTCTTTATTGAAGCGATGCGGGAAGCGGCTGCCATTGAGCTACCTTTTCCGGATACAGGCGATCTGGAGCGGGATATCAGGCTACAGCTTCAGAATTTCGTAAAACTCCTTACCGGGCGTAGAGGTCGCACATTTCGAGCGTTTATCGCCGCCGCGCAGAGCGATCCGGCCGTCGCCGAAGCGTTTCGCACGCTTTGGATCAAGCCTCGCCGGGCGCAAGCCAGCGAGGCTTTTGAGCGGCACAGGGCCGCCGGGCGACTGCCGGGGAGTATCGACATCGAGGTGCTGATCGATTTGCTGTATGGGCCTCTTTATTTCCGCCTCATGGCAGGGCACAGACCACTCAACCAGGAAGTGGCCGAAGGAATTGCGCAGTTGGCGCTAGCTGCCATAACTAACGAGCGTGAAGCGGGTCCTCACCAGTCGCAGCTCTCTCCGATCGGTTGACCCGGTGGCGCCTCGACCGGCGGAGGCAACTCGAGTTCTTTGTGATGGTTCCGTAAGACTTCAAGTTGTTGATTAAGATAAGCGTCATTCAAGCGTTTTCTTAATTCATCAAGCCAACCCATTGCTTCAGAACGTACTTGAGCCGAAGCTGACGAGTCCGCCGCAAGCACCAGGGCGCTATTCAGAACGACGTATTTGACTCGCTGGCTTACCGCCGGTGACGAGTGCCAGACGGTCTCTTCGAGCTTTGCGAGAACCTCTCCAAATCCTGGATTCTGGGTATCTCGCGCATGATATTGGTCGAGTCTTGCAGCTCGCTGCGGATTCAAAAGCAAGCTCACAGTGAGACTTGCCGCAGCCTCGGCTCCCGCTTCAGGGTCAAAGGTCAATCCTGTCCGGGTCGGAAACGTCTCCCTTGTACGCGGGTAAGAGGGCGGACGGGGCGGTATCAAATTCAGAACCCGCTCCGGGATCATGAGCGTGCTCGAGTGGAGTGTAGTCAAAACAGCCTCCAAAGTGCGCCGCTGCTCCGCTGGCGGCACGATTTTCGTGATAGGTTGCCCGTCTCCCCGGAGCGCATAGGTGTACTCGTTGCCTCCGATCGACTTGGCCGCGGCTTCGGTCTGATAGCGATGCATGAAATAGAGCGGGACAAGTACCTCGTCGAGCGTTGCCATGGGCGACCCAAAACGAATGTTGCGCTCGCCAAAATTTGACAGGGCCGCAGCGCAAACCTTCAAAATGCGGTTTCGCTCATCAACAGCATTCGAGCCGTTGTCCCACAAGTGCGACTTAGGATGCGCACTTCCCAATGGGCGGCTGTCTTCGTCGGTGACGAAGGTCAGGCCGTTGGTGGACGCGATAGAAATGACCTTGTTTAACGCCGCGTGCTTGTCGGACCCCGGCGTAAATTCCGAATAACCCCACGTGATCGAAACCTTATCCCAGGCACCAATTCCGGTGGCGTATGTTTTTGAGAAATCGAGCGTATTGTCGGGCCGGATGTCGACCTGCGGGCCAGGGTAATCCATTACGGAAGCTCTCCCCTGAGCGCTCGCGATGTAGTTGTGCTCTAGGCCTAGGGTGTGCCCGACTTCATGCGCCGCCAGTTGTCTCAGTCGAGCAAGAACCAAGTCGTTCAACGGACCGGTTCCGCTATCGGGAGCGGTGTAGGGCGCCATGAGACCTTCAAAAATCAGAAAGTCTTGGTGAGCCCGGAGCGATCCAAGTGTCACGATACCCTTGATGATCTCTCCAGTTCGCGGATCCATCAGCGCATTGCCGTACGACCAGCCGCGAGTCGCTCGATGTACCCACTGAATCACGTTATAGCGCGAATCCATTGGATCAATATCCGGCGATAATACTCTGACCCCAAAGGCGTTACTAAAACCAGCAGCTTCAAATGCCTGATTCCACCAGCTTGCGCCTTCCAGAAGTGCCGAACGAACCGGCTCGGGAGCGCCGGAGTCGACGTAGTAAATGATCGGCTTCACGGGATCGCTGACGGCGGCGGTCGGGCCTTTCTTTCCGAGGCGGTGCCGGACAATGTAGCGCCTTTCGACCGGCTGGTCGATGGGCGAGGAAAAGTCCATGAAGTCGAGCGAAAAGAAGCTTGCGCGCGGATCTTGTATTCGGGGTTTGTAGCCGGAGTCTGGCAGCGCCACGAAGGCCTGGTGTTCGCGGACCGTGACCGCGCTGGCAGTCGGAGTCACTTCGCGAATGAGTTTCCCTTGCGGCTCTCCGGCAAGGGTAATGATCAGCTCCACTTCAGTATTCCTGGGGAAGTTTTTGGTCAGCGACATCTCAAATGCAGAGCGCGTTCCATCGAATTTGTAATTTCCCTGTTTCTGCTCGGTCAGATCTTCTGCGACGCCAACGGAATCGCGGAGAAAAAATGAAGTCGCAT
This sequence comes from Terriglobia bacterium, assembly GCA_963757345.1. GTDB lineage: Bacteria > Acidobacteriota > Terriglobia > Bryobacterales > Bryobacteraceae > Bog-105. The sequence continues at coordinate 386,540 of CAVWRP010000026.1, forward strand.
CGAGCAGGAGTTTAGACCCATCTTCAGCGGCAATTTCGACTCCCCAAAGAACGATCTCGCAAACGAATCTGCCGCGGCGCGACGCTCGGCGGGAGCAGAACCGCTCGCACGAAAACCATAATTCGATTGGATCAATAAGACGCGCGGCCCAGCGCGCTGGAACTCGACCACCTTAGGCTCGTCCCACGCGCCCTCGATTCAGGCCTAAATCGTTTGAGCCTACCCCCGCGGAAAGCGCGGTGACGTAGAGCATCTCCTGATTCAGATGTTCCACCTCGATCAACATTTTTCCCGCGTGCTCATCCCAGTAGAGCGGCAAGAAACCATCCAGCTTGCGGGCAGTCTTCGTGAGAGTTGCAAACCGGTTATCAGAATCAGCTTGACGTGCAAGAGCCGTGCAGGAGCAATACAGCAGGGCCAATAGAAGACGTTTTCCCATTTGGTTTGCCATTGTCTCAAGTCGCATGGGAGAATTCCCGGGTTGAACCATTCAGAAAGATAGACTAAAGTGAAGCCCGGAAAGTAGAGGGTTGTTCAATAGCTTGACGGACACTCGGCAGATACTGATCGCAGAAGATAATCCAGCGGATGTTCGCCTCATCCAGGAGGCTTTGAGCCCCTTGAAGGCTCGGGTGAATGTCAGCGTGGCAAAGGACGGAGAGGAAGCCTTACAATTCTTGAGCCGCGCTGCGCACCTTAGTGATGCGCCGCGCCCAAACCTGGTCTTCCTGGATTTTCACTTGCCGAAGACCGACCCGCGCGATGTGCTTCAATTCGTCAGGCAGCACAGCGAATTGGCCAACGTAGCAGTAGTTGTGTTAACCACGTCCAACAACGAAGAACTCATTCGCGAAGTTTACAAGCTCGGCGCCAACTGTTATCTCTCGAAGCCATCGGACCTCGACACGTTTCTGCAAACAATCCGATCAGCCGCGGAATTCTGGCTGAATCATCCACTTTGCAGTTAGCCGCGGGCAGCTCTGCGGGATTGGAAAAGAATGAAGAAACAAGCTCGATCTTACCCCACGGCAACAGAATGCTTTTGCGGAAATTGAGGATGCGCTTTCAACTCCGCAATCTGGGCGGTGTGTCTAGCAGTGTGTGCAGAGACGGCTAATGCCCATTGATAGGCGTCAAGGGGTCCAAAGAGCGGATGTGAGCTGATTCGCTCCCGTAAGCTGCTTGTTTCCTCGACTAACTGAACGGTTTGGGTGCGTCTCTCTCGAAACGTCTGTAACACAGAAGCTAACGTACACTTCCCGGTAGGCAAGGATGCTTCTGGCGCCACACCTTTTTGCAACCGATCCAACACTTTCTGCACAAGCAGGTAGTCGGACAGGCCCGGAGAATCGTTCGAACCATCCGTCGCTGACCCGACAGTTACCAGGAACCGCCTGTGAACAAATCCTTCGATGATGGCGATGTGTTCCATGATTTCAACTGCGGACCAGCATTCTTCCGAAGGCTTAAACGTAGCTTGCAACTCCGAGAGATCTTCGAGAGCCTCCTCAAGGCGATGGCGCGTCTCTAGAAGATAGTTCGATGCCTGGAAGCGTTCTCTGGCTGGTGAGATCATTTCTCGCAGGGTGTTGGTGAGCATTGTATTCTCTCTTCCATTCAACTGAACGACGTTCAAAACGTCCGCAGATCGACAAATTCAGCCGAATTTTTTGGAAGATAGTTTCCATCGAGGAGAGGGTGCGTTGCAACCTCTCCTGATGAGCGATAAAAGGGCGGGACTAGAGGGAGGAGCTAGGAGATCGACGCTTGGCAACTAAGAGAACTGCGAAGCCGAGTGCGCCAATCAAGAACGTCGCAGGCTCGGGAGTTGGCGTGATCGTACCCAACAAACCGTCGGTTTGACCGTTGATGCCCGCTGTGAAGTACAGAGAATTCGGATTGTAGCCTGGAGCGGTGTGGAACGCAAGCGCCCATAGACCATCGTTAACGAGCGGATTCCCATGGGAGTCGGACAACACTCCTTGAAAGGCACCGGTGGTTGGATCGAAGGCGTTGATCTTGCCGTCGCCCAGGTTTCCGATCAGCAGATCTCCGCCGAATGACCCGAAGCCGGCAGGCGCCATTGTTATACCCCAGGGTGTGTTCAGAGCGCCACCCGCTGATACGATTCGTCGAACGAAATTGCCATTCGCGTCAAATTCATTGACGATCCCAAGACCGGCTCCCATAGTGAACCCCTGCGAATATTCAACGTAGAGATTGCCGTTGATGTTTTGGATGTTATATGGCGAATAACCCGCGGGCAGGTTGGGATCGGTGAAAGAACCTGATAGCGTGGCCGGAGCGAAGGTCGAATTGAAGATGTCGATGCGGCCGCCAACGGCGTTGGCTGCGTAAAGGAAATTGCTCGAGCCGTTATTCGCAAGCGCGAGACCAGTGTATACGGCACCTTGCGTTGCGGCGACAACTGCCGAACTTGCGCCACCCGTCCAAGCATCAATGGTTCCAGCGAGCGTCGCGAAAATGAAATGTGCAGCCGTCCCGCTGACCTGAAAATCAGTTGTACCGTTGAATACCTGGCCAGTGGGGCTAGCCGGCGGAGTTGTCACTACTAACGGGAGCGGAACTCCAGCCGCCCCATAGAGCGTGGAGTTGCCGGAAGCCTGATTCGAAACCCAGAACGGGGAAGTAGGCGAGAAGGACACTCCCCAGGGATTTTTCAGATTGGATCCGTGTTTTGCGCCATACCAGGTATGTCAGACGTGAGATTTGTCTGCGTAAGCTCTGATCCGAAGGCCGAAGTGACAGCGCCCGCGAGTGATAGCGCTGCAAATAAATGTAAGATCCTACGTGGCTTAAGAAGTAATGACACGAAGCATGGCCCCTTTTCAAAAGGAATTCCCGCGGTGTTGGAGGCTGCAGTTGTCAGAGCGCTGCGGCCAGGCTGCGCCCCAAGTGCCCGCTTGTACACCGCGGGGTGTGTATTCATCATGAGGCTATTACGGGTACCTGTCCCCAGGAAATTGTAAAAGAGTTGTTAAGTCAGAGAAGCCACACTGGCCGCGATTAGCGTCAGTTGCGAGATCCCACATTTTCCGTTCGGCCCGCAAGGGGTTTCACGATGGGACCACCGCAAACGCCGACGCCGGTATTCATGAGCGCACTGAGCAGATTAAAGAGGACCGCGTAGACCACTTGCTCGGTGACGAGTTGCCTTCCGGGCATGCGAAATGTTCCAGGCAGTTCCTTGGTGATCTGTACCCGAACTGCGTGCGGAGAGGTGCGGCCCCATTTGTCTTTTTGATTCGCGAGCGAAAGGGGAGTTTGCAGAACGCTTCCAGACGTTCCATCCACGTAAAACTGACACCGGGAAAACCAACCGAGATTGCCAGGGTCTGCGGCATCGAAGAGCAGAAGAGGAGCCTGACGGTCCGGTGCAAAGAGATCGAGCGCCATCACACGCGGCTGGTCGTCTATTTTGAAACCAAATCCCGCCTGCTTCGCGATACTGCCAACCGACTCGGGGTCAAGTTCGAGAAGTAAATACTTGTTTGAACCGGCTTCCAGAACTTGCATGGGAACTTACATTTTAGCCATGAGTGCCCGCAGTGAGGTCATGCCGCAGTTTGAGTGCATGTTCACGGTAGATCTGGTGGTCGGCATCGGTGAACTGAACGAGCTTAATGGTATGGAGCGGACCGCGATGCTCGCGTAGCCAGTACGCGACCGTCCGCACCGCAATGCCTGCAGCCTCGTCTATCGGAAAGCCATAAATGCCGGTGCTGATAGATGGAAAGCTCATGGCCTTAATTTCATGCTCTTCAGCCAGTCGGAGACAGCTGGTATAACAAGACGCGAGGAATTCCTGCTCTCCGTGGCGGCCGTCTCGATAACGCGGGCCGACCGTATGGAAAATATATTTCGCCGGCAGGTTACCAGCGCTGGTTACGACCGCGCTACCTGTCGGACAGCCGCCTTGATTCTTGCGGATCACATCAAGTTCGCGCATGATGCCAGGACCGCCAGTGCGATGGATGGCGCCGTCCACGCCCCCGCCGCCCGCAAGCTGCGAATTCGCGGCATTGACAATCGCATCCACTTTAATGGTGGTGATGTCTCCTTTGAGCAACTGGAGATGAGAGAGGCCAAGTTGGACGGAGAAGTCCGACGACATGGGACGCTTCGCTAGAAATCAAAGACAGGCTTCGAGCGCGTCGAGCAAAATGTCTACGTTCTCGTCGGTTGCAAGCGGCCCCATGCTTCCGATGCGGAGGATCTTCCCGGCAAGCTTGCCGAGGCCTGAAGCGATCTCGATATCATGCCGCTCGAGCAGGCGCTCGCGAAGCTTGGCCTCATCCGTCCCGGGTGGCGGCAAGACGGTTTTGAGATGCCAAAGACGTTCCTCGGCGTGTTTGACGAGCGGTTCAAACCCGAGCTGAACCAATCCGGCCACCAATCTTTCGCCTGTCCGTTTGTGGCGTTGCCACCGGTTCGTCAGTCCTTCTTCCTCGATGGCAACAAGGCCCTGGTGCATGGCATAGTAGAGGGGCGGCGAAGGCGTGTGATGGTAAACATTTGGCGGCTCGAAATACTTAGCGAGCAACTGAAGATCGAGATACCACGTGTAGAGCGGCTCGCTACGGCGTGACAGCCCCTGCCAGGCGCGATCCGATATCGATATGGGCGACAAGCCAGCTGGGCAGCTCAAACCTTTTTGAGAGCAGCTGAACGCAACGTCGATCCCGACGTCGTCAAGCTCTACCGGCATCGCACCAAGGGACGTAACGCAGTCGGCAATGACGAGGGCTCCGGATTTGTGCGCTGCCGGCGTGATGGCGCGACCGGATTGATATGCGCCGGTCGAGGTTTCCGCCTGGACAAACGCGATCGTATTGGGGCGCTCGCGTTCAATTGCCTGGGTGGCTTCCTTCTCAGTAAAGACCTCTCCCCAGCCGCGCTCCACTCGAACAACTTTGGCCCGCTGTCGCTCTGCCATGGTGGCGATGCGATCTGCGAACAAACCGGCCGTAAAAATCAGGAATTTCGACCCGGGCTCAACGAAGTTGGCTATAGCAGCCTCCATAGCCCCGCTGCCACTGCCAGGCACCACAAAGGTCTTTTCGTTCGCCGTGCCGAACACGTGGCGCAAACCAATCTGGATTTCGCGGGCAATCCCGAGGAAGTAAGGATCCCGCATCCCAACCACGGGCTGTGCCAGCGCTTCATAGGCGCGAGGTTCGACCATAGCCGGCCCGGGACCATAAAGGAGCCTTTTAGGAGGAGCGATACGTAGGGTGGCAAGAGTAGTCGCCATGACTTCAAAGTAGCAAGTCTCGACAGTTGGCTGGACAATGGGAGGGGGAGGGGACGGGACGCAACACTCTTTTGATGATTTGTTTGACGATCGGGCGATTGCCCAAGCGACCGAGGATCTCGCAAAAGGTGCGGTGCTGCTACGCGGCTTTGCACGCGCGAATGCGGAAGAGTTGGTGGCTTCCGTCAAAGCCTTGACTGAGCCGGCTCCGTTCCGCCATATGGTGGTGCGCGGAGGTCACAAGATGTCGGTGGCGATGACGAATTGCGGCCAGTTGGGCTGGGTGAGTGACGAAGGCGGCTATCGATACGACGCTATCGATCCCGTAACTGGCCGCCCGTGGCCGGCGATGCCCGACATTTTTCGCGAGCTGGCAGCTAAGGCGGCCGCACAAGCGGGCTTTCACGATTTCGAAACCGATGTTTGTCTGGTAAATCGCTATGAACCCGGAGCTCAGATGGGTTTGCACCAAGATAAGGACGAGCGCGATTTCGGCTCACCTATCGTGTCTGTGTCGCTGGGTCTGCCGGCAACCTTTCTGTTCGGAGGAATACGGAGGAGCGAACGGCCGCGGCGCTTTCTGCTGGAGAGCGGCGATGTCGTTGTGTGGGGAGGACTGGCACGCCTCTTCCACCATGGCGTCTCAAAGCTCGCCGATGGAGATCACCCTTTAACCGGGAGATGCCGCATTAATTTGACATTTCGACGCGCAGGTTGATGAGAGCCAGTAACTTTCGGCGCGTTTCGAGCGATAGTAAAGGGTATGAAGCTGCTCTTCGGAACTGTTCTTTGCGCTCTAACCGCATTTGCGACCTCGTCATCGGTCCTCGATTTCACGTTGAATTCTATCGATGGAAAACCTGCGCCTCTTTCGGCGTATAAAGGGAAGGTTGTGCTTATCGTCAATGTCGCGAGTAAATGCGGCTATACCCCGCAGTATTCGGCGCTTGAATCCACTTACCGGAAATATAAGGATCAGGGACTGGTCGTTATCGGTTTCCCAGCGAACAATTTCATGGCTCAGGAACCAGGGACCAATAGCGAGATCAAACAGTTCTGCAAAAACAAATATGACGTCACCTTTCCCATGTACGCCAAGATCTCGGTAAAGGGCGACGATCAGGCTCCCCTCTACAAATTTCTGACCGATAAAAGCACAGATCCGAAGAACGGTGGCGAGATCAAATGGAATTTTACAAAGTTTCTCGTGGGCAGGAATGGCGAAATTGTTACAAGATTTGAGCCGGCAGTCACGCCCGATTCCTCGGAAGTGACAACCGCCATCGAGAGCGCACTGAAAGGTCAGGGCAGCTAGCCTGTCTGTTTGAGATTCAGAGAGCACACACAGCGTCTGCAGACCGGATCACTCGCAACATTGAGCGAAGCCCTAAACTGCTGCGCCTCGAAACCGTTGACGATTTGCAGCAAAGAGTGAGCCTTCACCGATCCTATGGGCTTATGAAAAAAGCACGGGCGAACCGTACCGTCTGCTTCCACAACTGCTGAGGTCCAGGGAGCGTTGCACAGGGGCGCCTCGGTCTCACACTGCCCTAGGTGCGCACGAAAATGCCGGATGATGCGGGTCAGCTTCTCGCGGTTTTCCAGAACAAAGCCAGAACCGCTCCAGCGGTGATCGAGTTCCGCGAACTCACGTTCAAGAGTGTCAATTTCAAAGGCCGACAAAGAGATTTCGGATTGGCGATTCGCGTCCCAGGTCCGAGACCTGTTGAATGCCTCGGAGGTCAGATCCGCGGCGAGAAAAGAAATGGACCGTAATCCTAAAGAATGGGCGTGTTCCGCAGCGCGGCAGACATGAGCATGATTGTGCTTCTGAACCGTGCAGCGCGCGGACACTGAAAAGTTTGGGTCCAGGGCGTGAAGCTGATGTACGCCTGTCGCGAGGCGGAGGGAGGCGCCCGGAACTCGTCGGATTTGATCGTGAACATCGGGCGGTCCATCGAGAGAAACGATTACATCGTCTATCTGAGCCACGATTTCCGAGGCCCATCGTTCAAGCAGCAGTCCCGTGCTGAGCAGGGTGAGGCGGATGTTTCTGGATCGCAAGAGACGTGCGAGACGGAAAAGGTCTGAGTGCATCAGAGGTTCTCCGCCTGAGAAGATTATCCATTTAACAGCAAGACGTTCGAGATCCGCAAGGTGACGAGACAGATCTTCCGCAGATAGCTCTGCAGAACTGGTCTCTTTCCAGATGTCACACATCATGCAGCGGCAATTGCATCGAGCATGCGGGTAAAGGACAAGCACGGGAAGCGATTTGACAATCGGGCTCATGCCGCGACGGCTTTTCCCGCCAAGCGCAATTCAGATTCCAGGACTCGTCTGGTTTGCTTAAACAGTGTCGAGACATCGTACTGAACGAAGTATCGACCGCGCCTCTCGACTTCGATTTGTTGCATGGACGGGCCAAGTGCCTGCGGACAACGTGCGATCAAATCTGCGGATGCGAGAACAATTCTTCCCCGACATATGACGAGCTCCGGAATCTCTGCCAGGAGAGTCTCAGCCGGGGTGAAACCCTTGTCACGCATAACGAGAAAATCGGCGGGACAGCCTTCATCAATACGCCCGAAGGTTTCGGGCAGTTTGATGACTCCGGCTGCTTCGGTGGTGACCATCTCGTAGAGACGTTGGGCATCAATAAGTGGACGGGCAAAGCAGAGTTCGTCAAGCAGATCACCGTCCGCGGTCATTGCCGAATCGTTGCCTAGCGCTACCGGCAATCCGCTGTTCAGAACGGGCATTTCGAGAGTTCGGCCGAGCGTGAAGCAGTTTGAAGAGGGACACCAAACCAACGAAGAGCCTCTACGTTTGAGGAGCGAAAGCTCTTCCCCCTGGATCGCCACTCCGTGTACCAACACGGTCGATTGATTTAGCGAACCAGCGCGGTCAAGCACACGAATTTCGTCTCGGGCTTCCTCATCCGTGCCCTCGGCAGCGTGAATGAAGAACGGATATCCGCACGGAGTTTCGCGAAAACGAGTCAGCCAATCTGCGGAAAAAGTGATGGAATGAGCCCATTGATATCGTTGGACCACACGAATCGGAAGATTGCGATCCAGCAGGACAGGATGCATCGCATTATGGTGAAGCACCGTTGTCACGCCTGACAGAAGATTCTTCACTATTCCCCAGCGCAGCCGGAGTGGTTTCGGCACAGCCAGGTGCTGTCTGACTGGAGACAGGTTCGGGTGACAGATGTCCTTGGCCCAAGCCGAAGCATTTGGATAGGTGCCTCGACCTAACTTTGGAAACAGGTTCAGTTCGAGATGGTCATGGGAGTTGATCAGCCCGGGCATCACCATGGAGCCTGAGAGATCGAGCGTGACACGACCGGCTTCGGGGGCAGGGAGGAACGATGTGATCCCATTCCGGATCGAGAGGTCGACGGTTCGGGAGGTACTGGCATCGCTTGCAACGCGGGCGCCTTGGATCAGCACGGCTTCTCCCAGGTAGCGAGAAAAAGAGCGGGGATCGTGCATGCTTCGGCAAACAGGTTCTCTTTGCCCGCACGCCGAAAAATTTCATGTTCCTGCTCGCCGAAATGAACCGCGCGAACGCAGATCGGGCGCAAATCAGCCCGCTCGGCAGTCTCTGTGATGGCAGATAGCGAACGCACGAAGTGCAGCATCTCGTACCGATCCTCGCCGATCTTGAAGGATCGGGTCCAACCGGCGGCTGCGGCGGCCGGGTGAAGATCGCTAAGGGCAACGCAACCGCCTGGCGTGATGACGCGAGCAAATTCCGCGAATACTTTCTCGATGTTCTGAAAATAGCCGAGCGAGAGACAGCATGTGATTAGATCGGCCGAGGCCGCAGGGAAGGGAAGGGCAGCGACATCCGCCAGACCAACCCGGCCATGCAATGAAGTAGATCTTACCGCTTCTGCGACCATTTGCTCGCAGAAGTCAATGCCTATGACGCTACTTCCTAGCCTTTGAAAATGGCGTAGCCAGTGGCCCGTACCGCAAGCCACATCAACCACCCGAGTTGGAGTCTGGTGCCCGAGCAGGTGGCTTAGAGTACGACGTTCCAATGCCACCAGCGGATTCTCGTCGGACTCGTAGAACGGCGCCCAAATGCCGTGTCCTGTGATTGCTGTGACGAGCATCAGATGCTTTCGAGGCGTGGCTTTCTGAGTGAAACGAAGCGCTGCGCCCATTCGAGTTCATATGGGAATCGATAGACACCTAAGGAATAACGCCAGCTACTGAGACATTGCAGCAGGGTGCGGCCCCATCGCGGGAGGTAGATGTCTTGAATCGTGGGCCAGCGTGAATTGACTACCAGATCGAAATCGTCAATGAGCTGCTTAATGCCTCGTGGGAGCCATGCGACGTTCGGGTCGTGACGAGTGGTGAAGTTGAACCAACGATCCGTCGCCCATTCTTCCGGGGTTTGTGGGAACTGAATCTTGGCTTCGACCTCCCCGTACATACCATCCGGATGCGGTGTGGGGATATAGTGCTGAACGATAATCTCGGCATCCGGGTTCGCGCTCTTGATTCGGCGGATAAAGGCGATAGTTTCCTGAGTGTCGCGCTGGGGATCCTTTGGATTGCCTACGACGAACGAAAACTCGGGAACGATGCCAAACCGTCGAATACGACCGGCTAACTCCAAAGTTTGGGTGACAGTAATCTTCTTGTTCATCTCCTCCAGCACCCAGGCAGATCCCGATTCTGCTCCGAAGAAGATCATTGAAGCGCCAGCCCGCTTCAACAACGCGAACGTTTCATCGGAGTAGCGCATGACGGAATCGACACGACCCTCACACCACCACTTAAGGCCCAGGGGCTCGAGAGCTTTAGCAAGAGCCACCGTATGGCTCTCGTTCAGAAAGAAATTGTTGTCGTAAAACTGAACGGAATCGATCCTGTACTCTTGTTTGAGAAAACGTAGGATCTCCGCGGTCCTTTTCGGATCTTCCGTGCGCTGGCGACCTTGATAAATAGGAACGACGCCGCAAAATGTGCAACGAAACGGACAGCCGATGCTCGCCTGGTGAACCACCGTGCGGTTGCCCAGGAAGGTGGGCAGGATGTATTTGGGAGAATTTGGCAGCTTGTCATAGGGCAGCCAGGGAAAGTCATTAGGCGAGCGGAGCGGTCTCTCGGGATTGTGCACGTGCAGCCCGAAATCATCCTTGAAAGACAGTCCTTTGATACTTGCGTACTTTCGATTTGTGCGGAGCGCCTGAATCAACTCCAGAAACGTCTCTTCACCTTGCCCGCGCACCGCGAAATCGACATAGGCGGCGTTCAAGGCGGCATCTGTGTAAAGCGACGCAAAATAGCCGCCCCACACGATCGGTATGGAAGGGTGGGTCCGACGGAACTCCCGACACAGGGGTATCGCAGCGACCATCTGCGGACCCGGCATAACCGAAACAGCAAGAAGCGTTACTTCGTTCTCTGCGACGATGCGATCCAGAGTCGCCTGGGGCTGAGCATCGGCATTACCGTCCACAATGACGTAGTCTTCCTTGCCTTCCAGCACCGCGGCCAGGGATAAAGCGGCTAGGGGAAAACGCCGATTCTTGGGCCGGGTCGAGCGCGGATGGAGAAGAATGATCACGACAAATTGAATCTCCCGACCAGAATCCAAAATCGGGACGGCGGACGGTGACCGCGCAGCTTCGCCTTCAACGGGCGCGCATACCAACCCCATCCGTACCAAGGTTTGAGGATTTGCCACTTCACTCCAACGGCGGTTTGCAGATTGCTCAGCATCGGCAAATCGAGGAAGTCAATGCTTGGCATCGCATCCGATCGAAATCCATACTGCTGAAGAAATGTGGCATGCTTTTCGGCAACCATTCGAGCACCGTGGTCCGGCAGGCGGTAAACAGGGGAATCCAGTATCACAACGAGTCCGCCCTGTCGAAGACAACGGCGAGCCTCGTTCAGTGTACGAACGTAATCGGTCGAATAATGGAACGAAGCATTGAAAATTGCCAGGTCAAATCGATCCGCCGGGAGCGGCAGATGGTCGAAATCACTCTCGATCGTGGCCACAGGCTTCCGATAATGATGCGCCGCCCCAAGCCCGTCCTTCTCATCCGAGAAGATGTCGATTGCTACGGGTCGATGATGACGAAGCGAAAGGCGATGAGACAACCAGCAGTTGCCTGCGCCGAGATCGAGAACGTCGAGTGGCGCGCCCTTGCGTTGTTCCATCGGTTCCAGAACTCTATTCACGAAATAGTTGAACGTTCTGGCGCGCATCTGCCACATCGAAGCATTACGATCCGTCGCATGGCAGAACGGCAAAGCCCGGTAGTAAGCGCTATTTTCCGAGCCGCGGCCTTCGGCGTGCCGGATGTGCCGATATTCCTGCAGAAATTGCTGGCGGAGCGCGGTTTCGTAGCTCATAGTCTGCGGAAGATATAGAGCGAGTGATCGCAAAGAGCGCGAAGAAGCGGACGATGAGCCCACTTCCGATCCAGAAACTCAAGTCTTTCGAGCTCCCATTTTGTCAACCCGGAAACATAGGAAGGCGGAACGCAAAACCCCAGGCCGTAGCGTCCGAGGAGCCGGAAATCCGGGCTGAACGACGACTCGATGGTCCGCGCGGACGGATAGGTAACCGACACCCCCAAAGACGATGACGCATAACCGCGTATGCGCCGAAACGCTTTTTTCAAATTGCCGCGGACCGCATAGTAAGCGATTTCCCACGCGCAAATTCTGCCTAGAAAACAAAGTGCCAGATGGGCTCCAGGTCGCACGGCACGCGCCAGTACGTCACTCACACAGGGTAGCGATGCGACGCAGTTGAGAGCACCGAAATTCGAAAGTACGCCGTCGAAGCTATTGGTCGCCTCCTGCAAATCTTCAACTCGGCAACAATGTGCGGATATCCGTCGAGATCGAGCAATCTTGACCATCTCTGGAGCGCTATCGATCGCATGGACTTCCACGCCGCGACCCACAAGATGGCACGCATCCACTCCAGTTCCGCAGCCGAGGTCGAGGACGCTGCTCCCTGGTTGGAATAGCGGATCGATGCGATCCCAAACGGCGCGCCTTTGAGCCTCACCAATAGCTGTACGGGACCAGAGCAAATCGTACTGCGCAGCAATTTGGTCAAAACTGGTACCAACAGTTGCAGCCACGGTTCCTGCCATCGGCTCACGCCTCTACTTCGTAACGAGTCGACTGCATGCCTTGCCGCGCGGCGAGGATTCTGGCCGGGTCCGGCGAGGGAAGAAGCTCGCTCTTCAGCAACTCGTCGGCGTGCTGATAGAACTGTCGTGAATGCCGGCCCTTAATACGGATTTCCCGGTCGCTCGATTTTTCCCAATCGCCTAATTGAACTAGTCGCGAGCGAACGCGCTCATAATAAGGCGTACCTTTAATCGGATAAGAGACTGTTGTGAAGCAAACGTCGGGTTGACAGACCTTGACGTGAGCAACGGTCTCCTCAATGTCTTCGATTTCCTCGCCGTCGTAACCCCACATGAGAAACATGCCGGTCTGGATACCATTCGCTTTACAAAGTCGGACCGCTGAGTGAACCTGTTCTATCGTGACGCCGCGCTGCATGGCGTTGAGAATCCTTTGCGAACCGCTTTCCGAACCAATCCAGACGCGAAAACAACGAAGCTGGGAAAGCGTATCTGCAACGCGCTCATTTACGCGGTCCGCACGAGTGATGCATTCGAATGGGATGGATAGGCTTCGGCGTTCCATCTCGCGCGCGAACTCAAATAGCCAGCCATGGTGAATCGTAAAAACATCGTCCGCCATCCAGAGCATGTCCGGCTCGTAACGCTCGAGCAACCACTCGATTTCGTCCACAACCGATCCCGGTGACCGCCGGCGGTGGGTGATCCCATACACGGAGTGACTGCACCAATTACAGCGGTAAGGACATCCGCGAGCCGTTATAAGAGAAACAGAGCCCTTTCCGTGATGAGTCCGCCAAGTCTGCAGATACTTGGCCATGTCGATCCGTTCACGATCGGGCCATGGTTGCGCATCCAGGTCCTTAATGAGAACGGCGGGAGCCGTCTTGACTATCTCGCCATCCATTCTGCGATAGATTACGCCCGGAATATCTGCCCATTTGCGGCTGTCAAACGACGAGCGCATAACCTGTTCCAGAGCCGATTCGCCTTCGCCGGCGATCACGATATGCGCGCCGGCATCGATATATTGCTCGGGATAGTTTGCTGGCTCAGGACCACCAACAATCACCTTCCACTCGGCCTGCCGTGCACAGCGAATGATCTCGATGGCATTCGAGCGGGTCATGAGATTAACGTAGACGCCGAGGACGGACCCCGGACCATGACGAAGCACTTCAAAGAGCTCCGCCTTGGAGCCAAACGTCGAGTCGTAGATTTCGACTGCGAGGCCTTGTTTTCGAAGATGAGACGAGAGGTAAAGTAATCCGAGAGGCGCGTAAGGCTTCATGATCTGCTGCTCTTTTGCATCCTCATAGAGGAAATAGCCATGAGTCAGCAGGAGGTTCATGCCACAGCTCCTTCGGCGCCGCTCTCATGCAGCCTGAGCGCTTGCACATCGGCCCAAGCCGTTTCTATGTCTCGTTGATTACTGCCATCCCGAACTTCAAGATGAATCGCATGGGCGAGGGCGCGATAAAACCCGGTCGAAAATGTCCCCCGAAACATCATGTCCAAATCGCCGCTGCCACACCAATTTGATTTGGCGCCGATTTGGGAGGAAACAAGTTGGTAAAGTTTTGTGCCGGGAAGCGGATAGGTGACTGATACGCCGACATCGTCGGGCCGTGTATTCCGGACCATGCGAATGGTGGCTTCGATGTCTTCCCACTTCTCGCTCGGATAACCGAACTGCAAGAACCAGCCCGCCTTGATGCCGTTATTCTTCAGGTTCTCGCGAGCCTGATAGAAATGTTCCACCCGCGTTCCCTTTTCCATCGCGTCAAGAATGCGCTGCGATCCGGATTCAGCGCCCATCCACACTTCGTGGCATCCGGCGCGCCGAAGAGAGGAAACTGTATCGCGGGTCATGAGGTCGCAACGAGACTGCATTTTGAAGGGAATACTCGCGTCGAGCGCTTCGACGGCGCGAGCGAATTCGTTCGCCCAGCGTGCGGAGAGGGCGAAGATATCATCGGCGAACCAGAGATGATCGGGAGCGTAGTGTGTCTTTAGATACGACATTTCCGCAGCAACTGAATCTGCGGACCGAACGTGGTAGTTATTACCGTAAATCGGCTTGGCGCACCAGTTACAGCGGTACGGGCAGCCCCGGCTGGTGACCATGTTCAGCGAGAAATATCCGTGGTGCTGCCGCCAGATGTCGCGATAGTGATCGACATCGATCAGATCCCAAGCGGGAATCGGGATTTCATCGAGCCTCACGCGAAGGGGGCGGGAAGGCGTGCGATGCAACTTACCGGTTTGTGACTCCACAAAAGCGAGGCCAGCGATACCTTCGGTGTTTCGCCCCGCGGCCAACTCCCGCAACGTCTCCTCGACCTCGCCAATCAGAACATAATCAAAGCCGGCGTGCAAATAGTCTTCAATGTGGTCCGTTGAGTCAGAGCTATGAACCGCAGTAGCGCAGCCAAAAGAGCGGGCTGTACGCGCGGTCGAGAAGGCAAGTTCACGATTCTGCAGGAGGCACATCTTGGTCAGGAAATTAAAATCGTCCTCGCAGACCACGACCAAGCCGGGCTTTTCCCGCTGAATGGCGTTATACAACTTTTCTTCGGGAGACTCGAGGGCGATGTCGCAGAGGCCTACGCTCAAACTAGCTTCGCGGATCACTGCAGCAGCAAGCAGCGTCTGAAGCGGCGGGTAGGGTTGCATCTTCTGGCGCTGCTTCTCGTCGTAAAAGACGTGGTTGCTGTGTGTAAGTAGGACGTCCATTACGATCCCGTATAACGCCTTAATGGGCCTCTCGGCGACGCTTACAAATCGCGTCTAAATGTCGAGTTAGCACGACACCACCTCGTTCGAAAGCATGTGTGCGTCGACCTTTGACTTGGGAGGAGCGAATATCGTGTTGACTTTGTCTTTGATCCAGAGCTCCACTGGCGCTGAATAGATATCGTGGTCAAGCCGCCACCTTGCAGGGAAGCTGATGGCTTTATGCACAAGACGAGTGACCACGTTCTTGCGCTGCACCCCAATCGGAACACGATTGAAGGCAATGCGGAGATATTCACGCATATGTTGCACGCGAAGGTGCTGTGGTCCTTTGAGCCAGGGAAGCACGGTATAACGTGGAAAAAAGTCGGCCCAGCCCTCGAACGTCTTCGGAACATCAATACCAAGTTCGAAGGCTCTCTTCATAACAGGCGCGCCCGGATAGGGGGTGAAGATGTTCGTCCAAAACTCCGCATGGGGATACCGGCGGCAGATCTTCATGATCAGATTGATTGATTCCCGGCGTTCGACTTCCGTCTCACCTGGAAAGCCAAAAATCACGTTGAACGAGGGTCGAATCCCAGCCTGACTCAGCATGTCCGCTGCGAGGTAGATGGTTTCGAGCTTCTGAAAATCCTTGTTCATCAGGTGAAGAACCTTCTTCGACCCGGACTCCGCGCCTTGGGCTACCTGAGACAGACCGGCTCGCCGCAAGACCTTGAGCTCCTCCACCGTCAAGCGCGTGACGAGATTCGTGGAAGCCTGTATGCTCCAGTCGAACTTCACACCCGTGCGAATCAGGCCTTCGGCGATTTTGACAGCGCGCTGGCGATCAACGAGGAAGTTGTCGTCGACCACCCAGAGCAACCCCAGGCCGTAGCGGCTGACGAGGTCGGAAACCTCCTCGACTACCTGCTCGGCATCTAAGGCATTCCATTTGCGCCCATAGAGACCTTCATTCGTGCAATAAGCACAGTTGTACGGACACGCAAGACTCGAAGTGTACATCGCCCACCGACGACCACAAACGCGCTCGTACTTATCGAATTCTGCCAAGTGATATGCCTTAGGAGGCAATTCGCGAATCGGCTTCAAAGAACGCGGCGTGTTGAATGTAAGACGGCCGTCTTCTTTGTACCCGACTCCCAAAATGCCTTTCAACGATTCGCCGGCTTCTATGTGACGAACGAGCTCGAGCATAGCTTCTTCGCCCTGTCCTACGACGACGATGTCTACATCCGGGCAGGCAAGAGTCTGATCGGGTAAAAGCGACGGATGCCAGCCGCCAAGGATCACCGGCTTTTCCGGAAATGCAGCTTTAGCAGCTTTAGCGATTTGGGCGGTCTCGCGAATCATGGGCCCGGTGACGAGCGAAACTGCGAGACAAATCGAGTCCTCGAGTTCTTTCAGAACAACCTTCTGAAAATTTGGCGTGATGGTGGAGTCTACGATTCGAACCTCATAGCCGGCTCGCTCAAGCGGCGTAGCGAGAGCCAGGATAGCCAATGGAGCGGTCGCCTCGGAGCTGGAAAACGCCGGGAAGAAAAAAAGGACCTTCTTCTTTTTCATGTTCGACGATCGGATCACTTATCGTGAGTCGAGATGGCTGATGACGCTGACGCAAGCCAGATCGAAATACATGCCCAGTATGAAAACGGAAATGACACCAGGGTGTGTCTGAAATGTAAATAAAACGTAAATGCAAGGAATCGATCGAAGGCGCATCCAGAATAGAAAGAGATCAAGAGAAAGCCCAAGGACAAGCCTAAGGAAAAGAAAGCGTGATCTACTTGTCCAGGAGGCGCTCCAAGAGATTGACCGCACGCTCGAGATTACAGTAGCTGAGTTCGTAAGCCGGCGCTTCGATGAGGCGCTCGATCGCCGCCATCCGATTTTCGTGAACGGCTAATTCGGGCGGCCAAGGATTTTGAAAAAGACGGCGAAACGAATCCTCGCGTTCTATGGGTGTGAGGTTCTCGTCTTCATCGTCGAACACACTTCGCTTAAGAAAGATGACATGCTGGACTTCCAGTTCTTGCGCGGTTGTCACGTAAGGGAGTGTTTCGGTCCTGGCTTCAAACATGGATTCCTCAGCGCGGTGCTTGACATGCCGTTGCAATTCCGGAAAGAGCAGAGCAGCCGAAGGACGAAAGCGGAACGCGCGAGGATTTCCAATCACCGTCCTGCCCTTTCGTCGAATCACGAGAGAACTGGCGTCGTCGGAGACATAGGTCCAGCCACGGCGGCTGCAGGCGTATGCGAGCGATGATTTCCCGGCGCCCGGCTCTCCAACGAGTAGAACGCCAGAGCCTTTTCGTCCGACACACGCCGCGTGAATTGTCGCAACGTGTTGTGTATCGAGCAGGGAGTAGATCATCCCTTCCAGAAAGTAATACCTGACGAAATCCAGCCTGAGCGCGGCATTGCGGGTGAGATGTGCGAAGCCAAAGCCGGTGGCGAGATCGCAGCAGCCGTAATTATTGCTATCCGATACAACTGTGAAGAGATTCGCTTGTGCACGGAATACCGGTGGACGCGGGCCGTGACGGCAAGAGGCACTCGAGACCAAAACGCGCAGCTCCACCGGGTTTTCGTGAAAGCGAGGTGTGAATTGCCCCCAAATCACTTCAGCGGCACGAATGATGGTGGGATCGTTGGTTTTGATGTGCGCCGGGAAGCCATAAGGAAACAGTACAAGCTTGTGGGGCAGAGGCGCGGATGCAAAAAGCGGGTCGAACGCAATCAAATCATCATAGTCGATGCCAGCTCCGCTTCGCGTGCCGGTACGACGCATCTCACCTCTGGGCGTGCCTTCTTTGCCGGCGGACATGATATCGGCGAGGATAACTGCGCAATATGTCGCTACTTGCAAAGCATTTGCAACTTATATGTAAAAGCGAGTCTAGATAGGCCCAGCTGTAACTTTTACCTCCCGATTCGGGGATAGTAGGTGAATTGGAAACCCGCCACCATATCATAAGTTGGTCCGGCTAACGAAGGAATACTATATCGTTCGTACTGAAGAAGAAGGCTCGTTAACAGATTAGGCTTTAGTTCCCATTGCGCGTTCAAAGAGACGTCTGTCTGGGTGCCTCCGCCGGGAAGAAAATTATTCCCGATTTTGATTTGTCGAAAGCTGCCTGTGAGCTTGTTTTTCGCGGACCACCAATATGTGGAGGACGCCTGGTAGGCTCGCGCATCACGGCCGACCCAGCTTCCGAGCAGGTAGCCATTGTTCGTGTAGGCATCGCGATATTGGTTATTCCAATAGAGAAACATTCCGCCTTCGTCCTTCCTATATAGCCATGTGGCGTAGGTTTCAAAACGAAGATCCAGGTTCGGCAATTTAGGCAGTTGTGCGATATAGATGCCGGGAGCCCAGGCCGAACGGCGCGGGTTTGCCAAGGGATTCGTTTCATCGTCCGCCAGAGAATCTGAGTAAATCGTTACAATCCGTCTCAAGCCGGGCAGGCGCCAGGAAAAGTCGAACCCGCTCCGGCGATCTCCCGGATCGTTAGCGGAACCGAATGATGTACCGCCGTTGCTAGTTGTCCCGAAGAAGCTTCGAAAAATGCTGGAGGCTGTCAGGGGGTGACCGACTCCGCCAAAGATGGAGCTGCGGGTGAAACCAACCTCAAAGTTAGCAGTCAGCTGAAGGGTAATTTTCTGTGCGTTTATGAGCGGACGAGGCGGATAGAGGTGTCCGGACAGTTTTCCCACGATAAATTCAGTTCGGATGTGGCCGAGGTAGCGGAATGGGCCGGGCAGCACAATCGGTGTTTGCTGTGAAATGCGTAGGGAATAGAATGGCTGTGCGTTGTTGCTGAAATGGAAAGCGCTTGCGTCGTCTGGTCCCCACCACATGCTCTGTTTACCGAATGTCACGTCAAAGATGCCTAGCCGTGCGCCGATATACATCTCAAGCGGGTCGAAACTATTGGTGGGAACAACGGCAGACGAACGTGGCGCCGGAACGCCGTCCAGTGTGCCCAACAGCGATAAAGTTTGAGGATCATAGGAAGGACGACCTTCTGCCTGCTGGTACTCACCGCGGAAATAAGCCGAAAAACGACCGTATGTGCCGTAGAGGGAAAAGCCGTCGATGGTGTTTGACCCTTGCTCAAACGGTCGCCCATAGTCGTTGCTAAGCGTCTGGCCGAAGTGGTAGCTGTCTCTAAGCGGTGTTCCCGAAATCTGCTCAAAACGCCCATAAACGGATTCCAGGCGGATTTGCGAGCGCTCATCGCCGTCATTTGAGAATTCGCGCCGCAGCGCCTCAAGCAGCTGGTTCGCCTCCTTAACCGCCGCGTCCCTTGAGATTTTTGTCGAATGCCGGGATGCGATATCTTCCGCTTCCCGATAAAAGACGAGGCATTGAGCGCGCGTCCAGGGAGCTATAAGTGCCTCTTCATCCGGAACGTAGCCAAGCGCGGCAAGACGCCGCAAAACGGGATAGATCCAGCTATCGAGAGGAACGTACACGGGTCCGGCACGGGGATTTCGTTCCTCACCAGGTGCGGCATTCAGAATGGCCGGCAACAGCAGGAAAGCGAAAGCGCCAGAGACGGCTGCGAGCAGAATCCGAGTAGGCCTGCGCACAACCGGAAAACAAGCGGACAAGACACTAGCGTCACTTAAGAAATGTAGAGCGGATGGCCGCAATTTGTAAATCGTTTGTAAAACGTGCTTATCCGGTACGACTAAGGAAGATGACGTAGGCGAAGTTACCTATCTTTTACAGCCTTTCGACAGTTCTGCTCACATAACTTCCTAGTATGGTTTCGGATGCGGTCAAAGGAGGAGAAATACGATGCGTAGGCTTAACGTCACAGAAGCGCCACTCGACGAAAAGAGGCGCGGCTTCCTACTTGCAATGATTTACGGCGTACCGCTGGCAATCATCGGAACCTTGGCGCCTTCTGTTGGGGCCTACCTGTTCAGAAAACCGAAAACTCAAACGGCAGGCTGGGCCGACGCGGGCGACATCGGAGGACTGCAAAGCGGAACACCGCGGCAAATCTCCTATGAGCGAGTGGAAGTGGACGGTTGGAAGACCTATACGGAAACGACTACCGCCTGGGTGATTCTGGATAACAAACGTAACGTCACGGCTTTCTCGCCGTTTTGTACGCATCTTGGTTGTGCCTATCGCTGGCAGGCCGATCACAAGAACTTTGAATGCCCGTGTCACGGATCCAAATTCGATCTGCAAGGGAAGGTTTTGATCGGCCCGGCCGAGCGGCCCCTCGACCGCTACCCGGTCAAATTGGAAGGCAGCCGGCTCTGGCTGGGACCGCTGCAGAATTCTACAAACATCTAGTCTGATGAGCCGTTTCCTCACACAGACCCGTCAGTGGGTTGAGAACCGCACCGGTTTAGAGACAGCCGTCCGAAAGTTTCTCTTTGAATCGATACCAGCATCCTCCGGTTGGCCACAAGTTTTCGGAAGCGTTGCGCTCTTCCTCTTCCTTACGCAGGCGCTGACGGGGATTTTGCTCGCATTAAATTACGCCGCCACTCCCCGAGATTCCTACACGAGCGTCAGTTACATCGTGCACAGCATAGCGGGCGGGCGAATCGTCCGCGGCCTTCACCGTTTGGGTTCCAGCTGGATGATCGTTGTTGTTTGCCTGCACATGACCCAGGTGTTTATCTTTGGCGCCTTTAGAAAGCCGCGTGAGGCCACCTGGATAGCCGGCGTATTTCTTCTCCTATTGATCCTGACCTTCGGGCTGACGGGCTATCTGCTGCCTTGGGATAACAGAGCCTATTGGGGCACCATGGTCACAACCAGAATCGTGCAGGGAGTGCCGTTCGCTGGCGCGACACTCAGCCGTCTTCTTGGAGCGACGAACGGAATCGGTGTCATCACGTTCTCCAGATTTTATGCACTGCACGTCTTACTGCTTCCCGCAACTACGGCCCTGCTGATTGCATTCCATATTTACCTCGTAAGACGTCACGGTGTCGCTCCGGCTCCGGGAGATGAGGCACACAGGCAGACTTTCTTTCCGAAACAGCTATTTCGTGACTTTATAGCCGTCTTTGTGGCTTTTCTTTCACTCTTTCTGGCGGCAGTTTTTCTTGACGTCCCACTCGAACGCATGGCGGATCCGACCGACATCGCGTACGTGCCGAGACCTGAGTGGTATTTCTTATTTCTTTTCGAGATCCTGAGAATTTTTCCGGGCCGGTTCGAGGTTATAGGAACCGTCGTACTTCCCACGATCGCTGTCGCTACGTTGGTAGCCCTGCCGTTTATGGGCGGCATCGTGGAACGAATATTGAAGAAGAGAGTGCTGGCGACTTTCGCTGCGCTTGTCGCTTTCAGTGCATGGGCAGGCTTAACCGCCGCGGCGGTTAAATCAGATCCGCACGTAAACAAGGATAAATCCATTCCGCGAGATTCGGCGCCCTGGACGCAGTTGCCGCCCGAACAGATTGCGGGGTTCGCATATTACCGTGGGGAAAACTGCAGCGCTTGCCACAATCTCGCTCTGGGACCTCCAAAACCAGGGCCCACCCTTGGCGCGACCGGCCTCAAACATCAGCGTGACTGGTTAGTGGACCATTTCAGCCAAGCGGAACCGCAAAAGAATCCGGGTGGCCGGAACATGGGACTCTCAGAGGCAAATGCCCTGGTAGTTTTTGTCGCGAGTATAAGGCCGGAAACAAGCACAATGCTGTCCAACATACCTGAAGCGCCTATGAGAGGAGCCCAGACATATGTTGCAAAGGCCTGCGCCAGTTGTCACCGGGTGAATGGCACTGGAGGCGATATGGGCCCTCAACTGAACGGCTTAGGAGATCGCCGCACTCGGGAATGGCTGCATGCGCATTTCGTCGCTCCCCGCCAGGTATCGCCCGGCTCCATCATGCCTCCGTATCATTTTTCTCAAAAGGAAGAAGACGAACTGGTCCGATACCTGTTTTCGCTTCCCCAATAGCGGTGCGGCCAATTTCGCAAGAACAATCGGACAAGTTGTAAAACGCTTGTAAAAAGCTTGGCGCTCACGGCTCTCAGGGTAGAAATTTGTGCGATTCAAGAGCAGAATGAAGCTGCAGACGTTGATGCAGAGCACCTACTACAGAGCCTTTTGTGTGCGAGTCTGTGCGCACGGATGGCTACTTCGTTTCGCTCTTATTTCGGTTCTGGCCGGAGGTGGTTTCAATACCCTGCGAGCGCAAGCTCCGACTTTTCCGATTGGCCCTACTGGACAAACCCAGACTCAATTGTTCCCAGGCGCGCAAACCGGACAATATCGGACCTGTACCCCGGCCGAATATGGAGACCCGACGGCGGATTGCGTTCCCGCTACAACGCAGCTTGGGCCCAACAATTCCAACTTCAATGACTTCTCCGGTTGGGATTCTTCGTATGCCCTTCCGTCGACGATGCAGAGTCCCCCCGGCGGTTCCTCCTTTCCCGGATCTGCGACCGCGCCACATGCGCCTTCTTCGGTACCCTCGTACAACCAAAAGGAACCGCCTACGGAATTCCAACGATATGTTGCCGCTTCAACCGGCCAGATGCTTCCCATTTTTGGGGCAGTGCTTTTTGAGAATGTACCGGCAACCTTTGCCCCTGTCGACGGCGTACCCGTCAGCTCCGACTACTTAATAGCTCCTGGCGATGGTCTACAGATTGCGGTGTGGGGTCAGTTCAATCTCACCCGCCGGTTAACAGTCGATCGGAGCGGAGTGATCACATTGCCCGATGCGGGACCGGTTTCGGTTGCCGGCATGAATTACGTTCAGGCCTCGGCAGTCATCAAGGCTGCACTCTCTCATCTGTACAGGAATTTTGATGTCAGCGTAACGCTGGCGCGTCTTCATACAATTCAGATATTTGTCGTAGGAGAAGCAAGAAGGCCGGGCAGTTACTCCGTGAGTTCGCTCAGTACGCTCGTGAATGCGATCTTCGCCTCGGGTGGGCCCTCGTCGCGCGGCTCGATGAGAAGAATTCTACTGAAACGGGGAGAGCAGACCGTCCGCGAGTTTGATCTGTATCAACTTCTCATCAACGGTGACAAGTCAAAGGATGCGCAGCTTGCCCCCGGTGACGTAATATTGATCCCTCCGGCTGGCCCTCGGGTGGCTATCACGGGTAGCGTTGGGCACCCGGGAATTTATGAGCTGAAGGCGGAAACCTCCGTCGAGGAAGCGCTTCAATGTGCGGACGGTTTGTCCCCGATGGCTTCAAGAAGCAAAATACTCGTCGAGCGAGTCGCAGGCGGTACAGGCCTAAAAGTGCTGCACCTCACCATGACGCCTCCTGAGCTTGAGACACCGCTCAGTAACGGTGATATTATTCGGCTTCTACCGCTAGTCGAGCGCTTCGAAAATGCCGTGACATTACGCGGAAACGTAGCGAATCCCGGGCGCTTTCCATGGAAGAACGGAATGCGAATCAGCGATCTGATACCTGATCGCGAATTTCTCCTGACGCGAGACTATTGGAGAGAAAGAAACGCACTGGGATCCGTCGAAGAGACTGGGCCCGTCGGGGACACCGAAACGACGACCCCGAACTCCCCGGCCCCATCAAATTCAAACACCGGTGTCGTAACACAACAGATCGGAATGAACTCGATTCCCCGGAGCCGGACCGCGACAGCCCCAGCTTTCAGCGAACAAGCTCGGAACACGCAGGGTGACACTTCGCTCGGGGCATCAATGGGCTTGGACAACCTGCCGCCGGTAAGGACATTCAATCCGCGCTACACGGTGCAGCCGGCGGCGCCGGAGATCAATTGGGCCTATGCAGTAATCGAGCGCACAGACCCCAACACTCTGGAAACTCATACCATTCCGTTTAATTTGGGAAAGGTGATTCTCTCTCAGGACATTGCGCAGGATCTGCAGCTTCGACCGGGAGATGTTGTGACGATTTTCTCGAAGGCGGATTTTTCGGTCGCACGTTCCCAACAGCCCACCCAGGTGAGGATCGAAGGCGAGATCGCGATGGCCGGCATTTATACGGTTCGGCCTGGAGAAACGCTGCGTCAGGTTGTCGCCCAAGCCGGCGGACTTACTCCGAACGCATATCTTTACGGCGCTCAATTTACAAGAGAATCGACTCGACGCGAGCAACAGAAGCGCTTTGAAGATTTCTTGAATCAGCTGGAACGTGATGCTAATGAGGCGGCCTCGAATCTTTCGAGCCGCGTCACCTCGACCCAACAAGCCGCGACAGCCCAGACCTCGCTCGCCAGCCAGCACGACCTCATTGAGAAGCTCAGAAAAACCAATATGGATGGCCGTATTGTGCTCGATATACAGCCCAATTACAAAGGTGTGGACTCGCTTCCGGACCTGCCTCTCGAAAACGGAGACCGGCTCTATGTACCAAGCCGCCCGTCGACCGTAAACGTCATCGGCAATGTATTCGAACAAGCGTCCTTTCTCTATCAGGATGACTATCGTGTCGGTGACTATTTGAAGAAGGCTGGCGGTCCTGCCCGATCCGCGGATCGCAGCCACATGTTCGTGATACGCGCCGACGGATCGGTTGTCAGCAATAAGTCAACGCCTAATCTCTTTGCAAAAGGCTTCGATACACTCCCCATGTCCCCTGGCGACACACTTATCGTACCCACGTATATCAATCGCACTACCTTGGTGAGAGGCCTTATCGATTGGTCCACAATCTTTACTAATTTCGCTCTCGGTGCCGCAGCAATCAACGTGCTGCATTAGGATTTGGCTTGCCAACCTTACCGATTAGCGACATAGAGGCGGAGCGAAAGTCACTCTCTGATCGCGCTGTGGAAATGGAGGTCTCTTTTCCAGGCATTTTCTCGACTCTGCTGCGAGAAAAGAAGAGAATGGCTTGGCCGGTTCTTTGCACGGCTGTAGCCGCCACTGCCATAGCTTTCATTATTCCCGTAAAGTACACGGCCGAAGCTGTGATCATGACGCCGCAGCAGGCGCAGTCTTCTCTCTCGATCATGGCCCAGCTAGCTGGAGTGCCGAACCTTTCTGGACTGAGCCTGCTCTCGGGACTCGGTACACACAATTCCGCGGAACTTTATATTGGAATTCTTGAAAGCCGGACCCTTGCAGATTCACTGATTCGCCGGTTCAAACTAAAGCAGGTTTACAAACTGAAGGAGTTCCAGCTTGCCCGGAAACGCCTGGCCCAAAATACGACGGTCAGGGCCGGAAAGGACACTCTTATCCACATAAAGGTCGATGATAGAGATCCGGATCGTGCAGCCCGGCTTGCAAACGCCTATGTCGAGGAACTATCGATACGTAACGCAAATGTATCGTTGACAGAAGCCTCTCAGCGACGTATGTTCTTCGAAAAGCAACTCGCGAAAGAGAAAGACTTATTGGCGGATGCCGAAGTAAAGTTACGCGACACCCAGCAGGTCACCGGCCTGGTTGTTCCCTCCGGCCAGGCGGAGGCTTTGATTCGCTCCGCATCGCAGCTTCGTGCTGAAATCCTGAGCAGACAGGCACGGCTGGCCGGTATGAAGACGTTTGTATCCGAAGAAAACCCCCGCTTTCTGGCGATCAAGCGCGAGTTGGCGACGTTGCAATCAGAACTCAAGGCCATCGAGCAGGGAGAGCATGCCGCAGGGTCCCCTGAAGTGCCCGTGGGAAAAATTCCTCAGGCCGGACTGGAATACATCCGCAAATATCGTGATGTGAAGTATCACGAGACGCTCTTTGAAGGCCTATCAAAGCAGTATGAAGCAGCACGTCTCGATGAAGCGAGAGCCGCAGGCCTCATACAGGTGATCGACGATGCCGTGATACCCGAACGTAAGAGTTGGCCACCACGAGCGCTCATCATTATCCTTAGCGTGCTGTTAGCAGCCATCTCTTCGGCTCTCTGGATTCTTTCAAGAAACAAACCGGTTGCAGGATACGAATAGTCGTTTCTGCTTTCTTAGGCTGGCGATTTACTCCAATTACGCGGTTATGAGTGACGCATTTCCTCATCGTAGGAATGCGCCGCCTCCTGCTTGCGTGCCATCAAAGTGGCGGCGTATACGGTAGCGAGCATTGCCACGTGAGTCCAGAGATAAGGGCGCAACACATTTTGATTGAATTGCAGAACGGCCCAGGCGAAGGCGAGCGAACGGACCAATCCGCATAGGAGTGAGGAGTAGAACGGAGGCGCCATGCGTGCCAAGGTCAATGGCTTTCGGATTGTTGTAATCAAAAAAACAAAAAAGGGAATGGAACCAATGACACCGCTGGCGGCCAGTATCTCGGCAAAAACAGTCATTCCTTCAAAATTCTTACTCTCCTCGAAAGAGTGAACTACTGCACCTTGATTTTCGGCGATCGCCGAAGAGACGCCACCCAGACTCCTGCCGATCAAAGGATGTTGGACAAAGACCGCAATCGTTTCCTCAAGAGAATTCTCGCGTTGCACGACTGAGTGCGCCGGTACATCGGAAACGCCTGTGCCATTGAGAAAGATCAAGAGCAGCAGTGGATTGCTTTCGGCTAACTGAGCCACACCAACCGAAAGCATAGACAGCAAGGCAAGTGATAAAACGGACGGGACCAAGGCGAACACCTTTGACCGCACAATTCGGTGTCTCCTGAGATCGCCTAAAAACTGACGCCATGGCCTCATCTGCGTGAACAACACGTCTAGCAGAAGAAAGACGACACCTATACGGCTAGACGACAGGACAATTCCAATGGCTGTAAGCCAATAAATAAATTGGAGAGACCTTGAAGAAAGCAGCGGTGACTGCGCACGCTTGAGCGAGCCTGCCAGTACGAAGCCAACCAGCAGATAACAGGCAAAGTAGGAAGGTTCATAGCTGAAGCCGTTGACCCTTGGAAGAATATCTGGAATCCACCACTGCGTGATCAGTATGCCGGGTAGACCAAATATTGGCAAGGCAAACTGGAAAATGCCTAACGCCGATATGAACGCAAATGAGTATAGATACCATCGCAGCAGTGTCCGCAACGTGGCCGGATTTTGGCTAAAGAGTTGCACGAACGCATATACCATTCCTAGATTCAACAAGAGCCAAAGGCAGTAGCCGAGGCTTTTCGGCCAGAAATCCGTTGTCGGGATGAATGCGAGTTGAAACAGCAGCCAGATGCCGAGCCAAACGAAACCAAGAGTCGGGATCGTGGGCCCTCGCGACGACTTAATGATTGCCAGGGCGATCAGCGGCGGAAGGATAACCTGGCAGAACCGAAAGTTACCGCCCGCGTTGATCACCAAGAGAATATCGAACGAGCTTGTAAAGAATATGAGAATCGCAATTGTGGTGGAAATGCGTTGCAACGCTCCGCTTAATCGTAGGGCTTCATGCTGGGAGGATTTCGAAACCGTAAATTCAGCCATCCCCATTCTCAATGCTTCCCTTGCATGGTACGCGAGTCGATAGAGGCTGGCGTCCGCAAAACCTGCGAGGCCTTCGACGGCACTTCAAAAACTCCAAAGAAGGCTAGTATATCCGGTATGGGCGAGATAGTTTTCGCCGCTGGAGAAAGCTTCGTGATAACCGAAATACTGATAGCCAACATTCCATTTCAAGCGTTCCGAAATGGAGAATGACACACGACCCACGGGAGAAAGAAACCTCAAAGGAAAGGTTTGTGCAGTCTGGAATGGTATGAGGTTTGGGCCTACGACTGTTGTAGCGGCGGCGTTTCTTCCGTCGCCAAGATCCTGCACCTGACTGTACCCTGCCATAAGGTCGAGGCGCTTATAGGTATAGCGCGCCTGTGCAGTTGCGGAGTATATATTGCTGACGTAATACGACAACTGATTGGGTAAGAATTCGGAATTCGCAAAGAATGCTATGCCGCCCAAGGTGTCAACGTGGAGTTTCGAGAATGTTCCATCCAGACTCAGATGCGAATTGGCATTCCATGTCGCTGAGCCGGAGTAAGTACGCGCATGCGAACTATATGACGACAGGGATACGGAATTGAGATTGTAGTCCGTATGCGTAAGCGCCGAAAGCTGAAATCGTTTCGTCCTGTACTGGACGCTTGCCGAGATCGTATTGTAGTTCGCGTCGCTCTTAGGAGTGAATGGCCGGCTGGCACGTCCCACTTCGCCATCGGCCGAAATCAGCAAGCCCTTAAGCGGTCTGATTCGAAACCCAAAGAGGCCGGCGTTGACTTGATTTGTCTGGTTGTAGGTTATTAGAGGGCTGACGCCCAGTTGGACCGCCTGTGGTGTCGCATCGATACGACGGTCTGAATATGCGTAGCCAGCGTGCAAATCCATCCAGCTTCGAAGCTGATAGTGAGCATCGGCATCGGTCTGAACCGTCAGGATGCCAAGACTTTGGTAGTAGAGAGCCTCTGAAGACTGGGTGGCGTTATCGTACTGGAGGTACACGGTATCGCCTTCGGTCCGCACATTATAGACGGATGTTCGGCTGGCAATGGTTAGCTTCGGTGTAACCGCAAAACTGATGTTCGCGTTACCGGTGGCTACCGGTCGACGGCCGTCCCCGGAACTATACACCTGTTGGTTTGCGAGCGCACCGAAACTGTTTGTACCAAGCGCATTCTCGTTGAAAAGAAATGCTCGTTGCCCCGAAGTATACGTAAAACGTCCATTGATGTCGAGCCGGCGAGATGCGTGAAACAGCGCCGCTTGCCAATAAGGGCTCGTTCCGTGATACGGGCTCGTCCGTAGGAACGAACTCAGAGATGTCGCGCCATCCGCTCCATCGCCGACGCTAAATCCCGTAAAATGAAATGGCGTATCGTCCTTGAAGTCTTCCCATCCATGCAAAAGGCTGAACACAAAACCGTGCCAATGGGCTTCTCCTCCAAGCCGGTAATCATTCTGAAGTATCTTCACGTTGGAGAAGACGGCAAAGATGTTTCCGCTGGCAGCATTGAATCCGCTCGTATCGAAAAGCTGAACGCTCGAGACTCCCGCACCCCCTTGCGCACTGCGCGTGTAGCCGAGTGTGAACCGAATCGCAGACTGCGGGAACAACGTCAGATTGTGATCCTGGATGGTGTGGGATGTATCCAGAAGGTTTTGACCCTGTCCTCCATCCGTCGTCAGACCGGGATTGAAGTAATCGTTTCTCCTCCAGTACATGTTGTATTCGTATAGCCGGTTCTTATTGACACGTACCGTAGCGAATTCGTAAGGGTCTCCACCCAGCCCACCTGTGGATGCCACAAGGTTGTCAAACAGAAGTCCATGTCCATCTTTGGAATCCATACCGAAGAAACTCGAGAACAAACGGACTCCATTGCCGAAGTTTTCATCGCTGCGATATTTATCCTGATTTCCGCTCATACTCAAGAATCGGTAGCCGGTTTCGAAAGAATTGACGATGTTGTAGTCATTCCAGGTATCTCCGCGCGTGGGTCCTACCGTTTCAGGAGTCGGCGCAACGGGCTGCTGCGCATGGCAATACGCCGCGGCAAGCAGCAACCACATCAGGAGTGACTTCGTAGGCATGGGGATTACCGAAGAAAGAGTGGATCTGCATTCGAGCCATGAATGCGGACATGACAATTCGTGCAGTTTTGATAGCGCGGATCAGCCATGTTATGTGCCGACGACAAGCTCGGTATCCCGGAAAGGGTTCGACCGAACGTGCCCGCGCCGTTATGACACTCGAGGCACATCGTAAAGACGACTGGGCGCCGTAGCAGACGTGAATTCGTGGATCCGTGTGGATAATGACAAGACTCGCAGCCTTCAACCCGCACCGGCGGATGATCAAAAGCGAAGGGCCACGCTTATCGGCGTGGCATTTCAGGCAGGATTCCTCGTTTGCGGGAGCTTGTGATACGAGAGATGGTCTTGATGCCATCCGCCAGGTTGGGGCAAACGTGCCATGAGGATTATGACAATCCGAGCACTTCATGAAGCCCTCGTTGACCCGGTGCTTGAAGGGCATGGAGAACTCAGCCCGCAGGTTTGTGTGGCAGCCGTAACAAAGCTCGGGCTGGGCCTTTGCGAGTAAATACTTCGGAGTAGGAGATTTGTGTATTGAGTGACACTGGGCGCAACCGACGTCGCTGAGCGTGTGATTCGAGGCATGGATGTTTGCCCGCTCCAGAGTCTTCGCGTGACAGCGCAGACAAGCGGAAATTGTTTGCTTCGGGCTTAACTCCGAAAAAGCAACGATCGTTGCCTTTCCTCCATGAGCCTGAACGTGAGCGCCGCCTGGGCCGTGACAACCTTCGCACCCCGTGTTGGCGGGCTCTTCTTTACCGCTCGCAACGCTTTTGAAATGGGGGTTTTTATAGAATTTGAGCCATACGTCAGGGTGGCAAGCTTTGCAAGTAGTGCTACCGACATATTGGCCGCCAGGGGCTTGCGCGTTGGCCGTGAAACCGAGACAGGTTAGAAAGATGAGTTTCAGCAGCGGTTTCACCTGCCCACGCTCTCGCCCAGGGGTATCGTTCGCTTTTCGTTCAGGAGAACTCTCGAAAGCCGGAGCCGAAAAGCGTGTTCGGAAAAACGCTGAGAGTATTCGCGAATGGAAACCGGCGAGAGGTAAGGTT
Source organism: Terriglobia bacterium (assembly GCA_963757345.1). GTDB lineage: Bacteria > Acidobacteriota > Terriglobia > Bryobacterales > Bryobacteraceae > Bog-105. The sequence continues at coordinate 417,181 of CAVWRP010000026.1, forward strand.
CCAATCTCTCGAACTCCTTAATCGCGTTTTCAAGGGCCGTTTCTCCCGGTTCATCATAGAAGAATCCGGCTCGAGGTTCGGTTTGTGGAACGCTCTCGAGCACTCCGCCTCGCCCAAGAGCTATCACGGCTTTGCCGCTAGCCAGAGCTTCAACCGCAACAATGCCAAAATCCTCTTCGCCGGGAAACACGACGGCACGGCAGCGCGAGTATAGGTCAGCAAGCTCCCAATCGGAAACTCTGCCACAGAAATGAATATTCGCTGTAGCAAGTTTCCGGAGTGACGCATATTCCGGTCCATTTCCAACGATCTTAAGCGGCCTGCCCGAGCTGGCAAAGCATTTCACGGCGTCGGCAATCCTTTTATAGGCGACGAGCTCCGAAACGATCAGGTAGTAATCTTCTGGGTGTCCATAATAGAAGTTCTCAACTGCAACCGGCGGATGAACGACCTGTGAAGACCGGCGATAGGCCCGCCGGATACGACGTTGAACGTTCCGGCTGTTTGCTACAAAATGGTCAACCCTGGCCGCCGAACTGTAATCCCAAAGCCTCATGTAATGAGCCAGGGGCGCCATGACAACACGCTTCACGCGTGAGTGCGTCCATTCGTGAATGTAGGCAGGATACAGGTCCCATAGGTAACGCATGGGCGTATGACAATAACAGACATGCCGTGAATGCGAAGAAGTCAACACACCCTTTGCGGGGCCTGATTCGGAACTGACCACCAGGTCGTAATTCCGCAAATCAAAGTGCTCTAAAGCCAGCGGCATGACGGGCAGCAAGGATCGGTAGTAGCGCTGAAGCGGATTCAGAAACGAAGCCGTGATGCGATGAGAACGGATAAACGGCGAAACCCCGTCCGGATCATAGAAGAGAGTGAAAATATCGGGCCCAGGTAATAGACGACAGAGCGCCTCGACCACTTTCTCGCCACCCCGCATGCCGAGCAGCCAATAGTGCACGATGGCGCAACGCATCAGATCAATTGGCTCCCGCAAGCTGAAAATGATGTCTGCTCATGAAACGAAATCACCAGGCGTCCTTACCCCCCAGAACGCGGGGCACAGTCGTCATCAGTATTTTGAGGTATAAAGCGGCAGACCACTTTCGAATCATGAAGAGGTCGAGACGTTTTCGCTGGGGGTAAGTCAGGCGACTACGGCCACAAATTTGCCAGAGGCCTGTCAGCCCTGGCTTGCGCGCCAGCAGTTCGGAGGCACATGGACCATAGTGTTCGTCAAGTTCAGAACGAGTAAGGGGCCTCGGGCCGACAAGGGCTAACTCACCGCGAGCGACCTGCAAAAGCTGAGGAAGCTCGTCGATGGAGTAGCGCCGGCAGAATGCCGCGAAGCGACTAGTGACTCTTGGGTCGCAGGCAGTTTTAGGAGACCGCCGCGGGAGGTCGGAGGTGTGAAGATATTCGATGAGAAACCATTGCCGAGGGCAGTCATGACCCCACATTGTTCGCAGTTTCAAAATCCAGACAGTTTTGCCGCCCACTCCTATGCGTTGATGGGCCACCAACGGGGATCGCCGGCAGAGCAAAAAAATGAGTAGCGTTGAAACAATCAGAGCTGGCAGTACGGCAGCGAAAGCCAAACCTGCGAACAGGCGTTCGCCCCAGTCGACGAAGGTCCAAATAGGCGATCGGGTCCGAACCGGTGCAAAATCGAGTCCAACAGATTCGACGTCCGCTGAGTGCACAACCTGACGTTAGAGCAGCCGAACGTCAGGGAGTGTTCGCAGTCTGTGAAACTCTTGTAAACAGAACGGGTATGAAAGGCTCAGCGGTCTGCATTCAGCCTGTTCCGTTTCTGTAAAACTCTTGTAAACAATCTTTCTCCACACGAGTGCCTTCGCAGCAGAACTTATGAAGCCGATAAAATGTGAACTGCGATGCAAACTATCCTCGTGATAGATGACGACGAGAATCTTCGTGACACGATCGGGGTCATGCTGGAACGAGAGAATTTCGTGCCGGTCTATGCGGGCGACGGAAAGACCGGCTTCGAAAAAGCTCTTGTCCTCAAGCCGCAGCTTATTTTGGTAGATTTGAGGCTGCCCGGGATGAGCGGAGCAGAAGTCTGCAAGCAGCTTAGAGCCGACCGGATTCAGACTCCGATTATTGTGTTGAGTGCAGTTGGGGAAGAAATTGACAAGGTACTCTTGCTCGAGATGGGAGCCGACGATTACATCGTCAAACCATTCGGCACACGGGAGCTGCTTGCGCGAATCAGGGCGCTCTTGCGTCGTACCTCAATGGATACCAAGGTGCTTCGGTTCGCCGATGTAGAGATTGACGTAGATCGGAGAAACACCTCGCGGAGGGGGCATGAAGTGAAGCTCACTCCTGCAGAGTACAATTTGCTTCTCTATTTCCTGCAGAATCCGGATCGGGCTCTAACGCGCGACGTCATACTCAATTCGGTTTGGGGATATGAATCGTACCCCAACAGTCGGACCGTCGACGCGCATGTTGTACGCCTGCGGCAGAAACTGGAGCCCGATCCGAACGTGCCGCGCCATTTTCTGACAGTACATGGAGTGGGTTATCGGTTTTTGCCGTAGGTTGGCCGAGCGTCCATGCCACTTGTCTTAATCGTCGAAGACAGCGATAATGTGGCTCCCCTCGAAATCGCGCTGTCCTCACTCGAAGGTGTTCGAATATTGATCACGGGGAATGGTCGAGAAGCGCTAAGGCTGCTTGAAAGCGAAGCTGAAAATCTGTCCGCGGTCATTACGGACCTTCACCTTCCCCTGATGGATGGGTTTGAGCTGATTGCCGCCATTCGCTCCCAGAAGCGCTTTGGAAAGCTGCCGATTCTCGTAGTCAGCGGGGATAACCAACCGGAAAATTCTCTTCGTGCTCGCGAGCTGGGAGCAACCGCCTTCTTCGCAAAGCCCTATTCACCTAACGAAATACGAGACACTCTCGAGGGTCTGCTATATGCGTCGTAAATTGATCGTCCTCATCCCAATGCTGGCTGTAGGTCTCAGGGCACAAGGCAGTGTTGATTCACCGGCCACAATCAAGCAGATACTGGATCGGCTGGAAAGTCTGGAGAAAGAGAATCGCGAACTCGTGGAGCAAGTGCGTATGTTGCGTGAGGAGGTCAGCGTATCCCATAACGCGACGTCAACCACAGCCGCCGCGAGTTCGGACGAAGAGCCGCAAACGGCACTCGAAGATCGGGTGGCTGTGCAGGAACGGCGCACGGCGGAGCAGGCGCAGACCAAGGTGGAAGCCGCGCACAAGTTTCCGATACAGCTCGACGGCATGGTTCTGTTCAATGCATTTGCAAATAGCGCGGCGACGTACACTCCCCAGGCAGACAACGCGTACGGTTTGTTAGCCGGTCCTAATCGATCGGGCGCCACTGTGAGGCAAACTATTTTGGGCGTGGACTTTCAAGGACCAACCTTGCTAGGCGGGGGAAAAGTGAGTGGTTTCCTGACCATGGACTTTTTTGGTCGATACTCAGACCCGGAGGCGTTACAAGTGCGTTTACGGCGCGCCGATATTTCCATCGATTGGACTAACCGGAGCTTTTCTGTTGGCCAGGACAAGCCTCTGATTTCGCCCTATCAGCCCGATTCGCTCGCCGAGGTCGGTATTCCACCATTATCCGGGGCTGGCAATCTCTGGCTTTGGCTCCCACAGGCCCGATACGAAGAGCGTGTGCATTTTGGATCAAACAACGGTCTCACCGCCCAGCTTGCGGTAATGCAAACCGACGAGAATTACATCCTGCCGCCGTACGGTTTTACCGGGACGGTTGAATCGGCACGCCCTGCTCTAGAAGGTCGTTTCGCCTATTGGCACAGGTTCGACGATATTCGAAGGTTTGAAATTGCCCCGGGCTTCCACGTGAGCACGAGTCACGTCGCCGGGCAGTCGGTCAACTCCCATGTCGGTTCGCTCGACTGGCTCTTCGTTCCCGCGTCGTTTGTTCAACTCACTGGGACATTTTTCAAAGGGCAGAATGTCGCAGGATTGGGGTCACTCGGGAACGGATTCGTAGTCGAATCAAACGGCGAAATCCATCCGGTCGATACTACGGGAGGCTGGGCCCAGTTGGCATTCCCGGTGACTAACCGTCTTACGTTCAATATCTTTAGCGGTATCGAGAATGACAGTAGTCCCTACTTGAGAAATTCCAGCATTGTGCGAAATTGGTCCTACGCCTCCAATATCATGTATCACCTCGGCCCCAATGTGATTGTCAGCCTGGAAGCACTGCAAATGCGGGCACGCACGATGGCGTCCGACAAACGACTGCAGAATCACTTTGATTTAGCGCTCGGGTATGTGTTCTAGAATTCGGGTCTCGGGCACTTTTCTCCTCGCGCTGTTTGCAAGTTCCGTTTCTGCGGCCACAGTTTCCGGTCAGATCCGGCTTATGGAATCGCAAAACTCCGCCGTCAGAAAGAAGAGCGATTATTCAGGGGTTGTCGTATGGTTGAACTCACCCGGCACCACGCGTCGGCTTGCCGTCAGCAAGCACGCGCAAATGCTGCAAAGAGACAAGAAATTTTCTCCTCACATCCTGGCAGTTCAAACTGGAACAATCGTTGACTTCCCAAACCTGGATCCTATCTTCCACAATGCATTTTCAAATTTTGATGGCAAAATTTTTGATGTCGCTTTGTATCCGCCCGGCAGTTCGCGCTCCGTGAGATTCGATCGACCTGGCATTGTTCGAGTATTCTGCAACATCCACCCACAGATGTCGGCCATCATTGTCGTTGTGAATTCACCGTACTTTGCCATCACGGATCAGGAAGGCGAATACCGGATCGCCAATGTAGCCACTGGTACGTACAAGATTAACTTCTTTCACGAGCGTGCGACACCGGACACCCTGGAGAAGCTAAGCAAGAGCCTGACGATCAAGGGTGATCCAGTCGAGATGGCAGCGATAAGAATCTCTGAAGCAGGATATCTTCCGGTCGCGCACAAGAACAAGTATGGACAGGATTATCGCCCCAACGCCGGAGAAACGACTAATTATTCTCTGCCTGTGAAATGAAGCTGTTCCCTTTCAAAGGGAACTCGTTGCTCTGGCGGATTCTCTTATCTACCTCAATCGCCGTCACCGCCGTCTTCGCTTTAACGGGCTGGATGGTGCAGCGATATACCGCCACGGTCAGTCGCCACAGCCTTGAGGAAGAGATTCGTACGAGCCTCCAGGCTTATGAAGCAATGTGGAGTGCGCGTGTCCACAGTCTTAGGGAAATTAGCAGTGTCATCAGCTCGATGTCCGATGTGCGCGCCGCCTTCATGACGCGTGACCGGCTAACCATACAAGATGCCGCTTCCCAGCTCTGGTCGCGAGTGTCGGATCGTGGCGCCAGCTTCCTGGTATTAGATCCCACAGGAGAAGTCATCGCTTCTCTCGGCGGAGCCGTCCACTTCACAGTACAGCCAAGCCTCATTCGCCAAGCCCGCGCGCAATTTCCGAGTCAGGTTTCGGGTTATGCAACTAGAGGACACCACTTATATTACGTCGTACTAACTCCGGTTTACGTTCAGGCTATGACAGAGCAAGCATTGCTGAATGTCCTGCTGATTGCGTTCGATATCGATACCGGGCTGGCACACGAGCTGAAAAGATCGACTCACGGCAGCGAGTTTGCCTTTTTGAGCGGAAACACGGTAATGGCTTCGACTTTACCGGGGATTACCGCTGCCGACCTAAGATCCGGAAGGCAAATTTCAACCGACGTAAGGCGAATGGAATGGAAGGGAGACAGCTACCTGCTTCTTGGAACTGGCCTGCAAGACACCGCTGGTGGCCTTATAGGAGAGCTGTTTGTCATCAGATCGTTTGCCGGGCCTCAGGAAACCGTTTCCGAACTTAGGCGGAATGTAGGCGTCTTTTGGACGGCAGGAATCGTGGTGGCGTTGCTTTTGACTTATTTGTTGTCCCGACGGATCCTGGAACCGGTGAAGCGGCTCGACCGCGCCGCAGAAGAGGTCGCCAAGAGAAATTACGATTATCGGGTGCCCGTAGAAACAACTGACGAACTTGGGCGGCTAGCTGTGACATTTAACGAAATGTGCGATTCCATTCAGCGCGCTCGGGAGGACCTGATTCGGCAGGAGCAGATCGCCACGATAGGACGGCTGTCCGGGTCCATTGTGCATGATCTGAGAAATCCCCTGGCGGCTATCTACGGAGGAGCGGAAATGCTCGTCGATGCTGACCTGTCGTCCGAACAACAGCGCCGGCTTGCTGCCAATATCTACAGTTCATCGCGAAGAATACAAGAACTCTTGCAGGACTTATTAGATGTTTCGCAAGCTAAAGTGAGGGCGATAGAGCCGTGCAAGCTCGTCGACATAGTAGCCGCAGCACGCGAAGCATTGGTGCAGAGTGCCGAGCTCCACGGTGTATCTGTTCACGTGAGGATTGACCCTGAAATCGAGGTTGTGGTTTCCAGGGACAGACTCGAGCGTGTCTTCATAAATCTGATCGACAATGCAATTGATGCGATGCCTGGCGGCGGAAGAGTGGAGATTACAGGACAGGAGGAGGGCGAGGCTCTAGTGGTCTTGATCGAAGATACCGGGCCAGGAATCCCCGCCGAAGCTTGGCCGAACCTTTTTCGTCCATTCGGAAGCTTTGGAAAGAAGAACGGCTTGGGTTTGGGGCTAGCGCTCGCGAGGCAGGCTCTGCTGGATAGCGGTGGCGATTTGTGGGTGGAGCAGAGAAGGGCCGCTGGCGCCCGTTTCCTGATGCGATTGCAAATGGCGCGGCGTTACGGCGAAGCTAGAACGAGTAACGAACACCAGCGATAAACGTCGCCTCGGGAGCAAGGAATCCGCTCACGTAATACATTGATTGAAGAGATTGCCGACCCGTCCGTATAAACGGTCCGATTTGGCGAGGCGTAATGCTTGAAAAAAACCCGGAGCTTGGCTGTCCTGATCCGTGTGACATTCGTATAGGTGTAGGATCCTGAGAGAGTCAGGCTGCTCACGGGATGATCCTCGACGCTTGGCTCGAAACTTCGTGAAATCCCGCCGGCTCCGTTCAGATATCCTGAACTTCTTCCGAACGGATTGCGGAGCCTGACTCGGGGAATAGAATGGCCTGAGGATCTTTGACGGAACCCGAAACGCTGGTTCCGGGCCGCCCACTGAGCAGAGCGCTGCCCAATGCAAATGTAAATAAGACGCGAAACATAAGTGTTTTTTAGGTTTGTTGTGACCGATCCCGGCGGTTGCGGAATAGGAAAAAACGCCCTCCGTCTCGTGACGATAAAATTTCCGCATCCACATTGAAGACGCTCCCGAGCGCCGCGGGTGTGAGAACACCATCCCCTGGACCTTGAGCGACCAGAGAACCGGCATTTAGAAGAACGACGGATGACGCGTAACGAGCAATCGTATTCAGATCATGCGTGGTGATTGCCACGGCCTTGCCGGCTCGGCTCAAAGCGCGACAGACGTCGAGCACGTCCAGCGAGTGCTCCACATCAAGGCTTGAGGTCGGTTCATCGAGAAGGATGAAATCAGGTTCGACAGCGAGGCTCCTGGCGATCAGGACGCGCTGCAGCTCCCCGCCGGAGAGAGTGTTCGCGTGACGGTGCTCCAGCGCCTCCACATCGCACTGCCGCATGGCGGACTCCACAGCGGTGCGGTCGGCGTTCGTTTCGGGAGAGAAACGTCCCCGGTGTGGATACCGCCCCATCGATACGAGTTCCTGCACGGTGAACGCAAAATCAACCCGGGTGTCCTGCGGAACGAATGTAACGCGGCGAGCAAGCTCACGTCGTGGCCAGGTTGAGAGAGATCTACCGTCAAGCAGAGCCTCTCCCGAAGAAGGTCTCCACAAGCCAGCCAGGGTGCGCAGCAAACTGCTTTTCCCACTGCCATTGGGACCCACGATTCCCAGAAGCTGGCCTCGCTCGAGGAGAACGGTAATGTCTGACAGAATTTTACGTCCGCCTCGGCTCACCGAAGCGTTTCTTGTCTCTAGGAAATTCACTCCGCGCCCCCGGATTCCCGGTACCGGCGGAGCAGCATTGCGATGAAGATTGGACCACCGATCAGAGAGGTGACGATGCCTAAACGAATTTCCGTGGGTGGATGAATGGTTCTCGCCACCAGGTCACAAAGAATCAGGAACGAGGCTCCAGCAATTGCACTTGCCGGAATAAGTGTTCGGTTGGATGGCCCAACAGAAAGTCGCACGGCATGCGGAATTACCAGCCCAACGAAACCGATTAGGCCGGCCACTGCCACTGAGGCCCCTGTCAAAATGGCGGCAGTCAGGATCAGCAGCCTTTTGGCAGTCTCAACATCGACGCCAAACGAGGCGGCCGTTTCCTCGCCTTGCTGCAGAAGGTCCAGATCACGGGACTGAACAAAAGCAGCTATCAGACCGACAGCTACGAACGGCGCTGATAACAACACATGTGTCCAGGAACGGGCGTCAAGACCTCCCATCATCCAGAACACTATGTCCTGCGCGAGCTGCCAATTCACGATATTCACTGAGAGCAGCAGACTGGAGAGTGCTCCCAGCAATAGCCCCGTCGCGATACCGGATAAAAGCAGCGTAGTAACCGGCGTGCTCCCGCCACGCGTGGCCATCGTGTAAACGAGGATCAGAGCCAGAACTGCGCCAATCATCGCCGAAGCCGGAAGAGCAATCACCGAGTGCACGCTCCAGCCCGCCACGAAAGAGAGCACTCCGCCGAGCACTGCTCCTGCCCCAGTTCCGACGAGCCCCGGTTCGGCGAGCGGGTTTCGAAAAAGAGCCTGCATGACCGCTCCGGAAACAGCCAGCCCAGCCCCCACGACCGCGGCGACGACCACTCGTGGAACACGAATCAACCAGACAACAATTACGTCCGCCGGCGTTACTCCCTGGTTGCTAACAGCGTGTCCGGGAACGAGCTTCAGCGCAAGAACGTGAAGAACGAGACCCCACGATAAATGTGTACTGCCGATAGCTACTCCCGCAATCAGGATGAGTAGAAGAACCGGCACCGAGAAGCAGTAAAATGCACCGATTCGCAACCGCCGGTGGCCTATGGCGGGTTGCGGGCTTTCTCCCGGGCTGGTCACAAGGCTGCTCATAGCGGCTGCGGCGTTCCGGATGGGCCATAGACAGCTTGGGCAATCGCGTCTACAAGACGTGTAGAAAACGGCGAGATCGGGAGGAAGATGCGATTGTCAAGAACGACAATGTGGTCTTCCTGCGCTGCCTGCGTCACCGAGAGTGCGGGGTCGGCGAGCAGGTTTGCGCGGACTTGTTTGATGTTGTCGTATACCGCGCCGGTAACGATCCATTGCGGATTCCACTTAACAATCTGCTCGGAACTTACAGCTACAAAGCCTTGCAGGCCGCCCTCGGCTGCGACGTTCACAGCGCCGAGTTGCGTAACGATGTCATTAAAGAGCGTGCCACTGCCATAGCTGTAGGTTCCCCCGCCCAACCCCAATATGCGCTGTGCGGGCAGATTCGCGGGTCGCAGCGCACGAGCATTTTCAATCAGTTTTTCGAAGCGTGCGAGCTCACTAATCGCCCGCGCATCCTCTCCGGTCAGATAGCCAACCAACCGAATCGCGTCCTTCACCTCGGCCAGAGTTCGAAAAGTAGTTTGCATCCGGTACAGCGGAATTGGCGAGCTGCGCAAGAGACTGGTGTAATCGGCTCGACCATCGCTTGAAACGAGGATCAGATCGGGATTGAGTCGAAGCACTGTTTCCGGATCCACCGCGATAGCTGGTTTGAATCGCTCGACATACTTATAGACATTGCTGTATTCGGGCTGATAAGCATTCATACTTACCGCAACCACGTCGTCTGGAGGAAGTAGCGAGTAAACGAAATCATCAATCGTAAGATCCTGAGACACAACACGGGTAGCGGGCGCCCGAACATGAACCGTCACGTTGTCGTTGTCAACGGCTTCGCGCGGGTATCGTTGTGGTCCTATGCGAAGAAGAAATGGAGATTCACCGGTTTTTACGGGCGGCAGCTGGAACCCGCCGCTTGGCTTTGCGTAGTGTCCAACAGCGGCGGCGACAACCCCGACGATACCTATCAAAAAAAGCGGGGCAAGCAGAGCACGGGATGAAGAGGCAACAGGCAAGTGGGTTGCGGAATCTACTTGACAGTGAGAGTCCATCCTCGCAAGCCGATTGGGTCGCAACCCGCGCGGGTCGTTCCAAACGATGACGCTAAACCCATCGGGCGGTGAACAAACGTGAGTCGCTTACCAGCTTTGTGCGTTCTCGAAAAACCGTCCACAGTACTTCCCCTCCCGAATTGAGTTGAAAGCTCTTTCCTGGAGGACGGCAGCGTTCGTTGCTATTGGGACGAGATGGAACAGGTTGGTTCGCATGCTCCCTGTTCTCCGCAGGAAAGTTTAGTCCGTCCTCGGTAGGTCTCCTGGCTCGGAGGTTGCACATGAGTGCCGATCGTCTTCCTTCCCCAGCAACAGCCGAGTGGAGTCAAATCAACGACCTTCCTCACTTACAGTGGCGGGACCGCGCCGGGTTTGCACCGGACTTCCCTATTAAGCCCTTGCGGGCCCCTGAGAACTGAGTCCTAACGTAGCACGGACGGAAAAAGGTTGCAAGGCTATGGACGATGTATGCCGTAGACAATCGTAAGGATGGCAATTGCCACGCCTGCGAAGAGCAAGCCGGTCGCGGTCACGAGAATAGATGCAAGTTGCAGATCTGAGCGTGTACCCGCGGCCGGGTCTGAGAGATTACCAAGCCAGACTTCGGTCACCAGTGTGCCCTCTTTCCATATCGGTCCGATGAGTCTTCGTCGCAATGCACCAGCGGTCGCTGCTTCGCTCCAACCGGCATTGGGCCCGGGGATGATGGCATGCTGCCGCCAGCCGAAAACGAGGCCGTGCCAGGCTGAGCACTTTGGTACAAAGATCGCGGCGAAGGAGAGCAAGAGCCATGTCAGACGAGCGGGTATCCAGTTAAAGACGTCATCCAGCCGCGCACCGCACCATCCGAAACGAAGGTAACGCGGCGTTTTGTATCCAACCATCGAATCCATTGAGCTGATTACTTTGAACAGCAGGAGACAGGGAAGACCGCCGATGGCATACCAAAAAATCGGGCTTATCCAGCCGTCCGTCAGATTTTCGCTCATGCTCTCGATCGCCGCCCGGCGGCAAGCAGCAATATCCATGCGGGCGGTGTCACGGCCGACGAGACGAGAGATCGCTGTGCGCGCCCCTTCGACATCGTCTCTGACAGCCGCTCGCTCGACTTGCCATGCGTGTCGCAGGAGATCGTGAAGCGCAATCATCGAGTAAGCCAGAAACACTTCCACACCGAAAGCTACGCTCGGCAAGGATCGAACGAGTTGAACAAGTGCGGCGGCCGGAACTGCGGCCCAGATAAACGCAAGAACAGAAAAGAGCGCGATACCACCCCCATACCCGCTCATCCCAAAATGCCTCAGCAGATTCTCAAAGACCTTGAGTGTGCGTCCCATGAGACGTATGGGATGCAACGGATAGACCGGGTCTCCAAGCGCGAGATCGAGCAACACGGCTGCGGCGATCACAAAGGCGTTCGGCTGAAAGGCTCCTAGGACCACTTTGCAGACCAGCCCGCAGCGATGGCCGATATTAGCAAAAGCGTAGGATCATCGGTGACGATGTTGCCGAGACTGTCCTTAAACTCTTTGAAGCGATGTGGCTGAGCGGCAAGATTGGCAGCCACCATCGCGGCGCATTGTCTCAGGCACTCCGAAACGGCACTAGCAGGAAAAGTGCCATATCGAATACGATCGAGGACCGCTGCGAAGGAGTACACGGATGCAGCCACAAGCGGTTCATAGAACACCGAATTGCTGTTCTTCCGCAAAAGCTCTAACGCCTTTTCTGGCAGATGAGGGGAGATATTCTCCCAGAAACGCTTTTCTGTCAGGCCGTACCGAGCCATTACGTGGAAGATGTCGCGTGTATAGCTGGATTCGAGCCCGTTTTGCCAGCGAACGGCCTCAAGTGTCGCCGAGCGCACGGCAAGCCCGATAAGCTCTCCGAGCTTGGTGTGGGGACTCGCCGACGAAAGTTGCGGACCGCCTGACATGGTAGCGGCTAGACAATATTGATCCGTCCCGGTGCCCGTCGCCTCATCGGCAGAATACAGGCTGCCCACGGCCAAGCGGTGGAGCGCGGAGCTTTTACCCTCAGTCATCGTCACCACTGCTCGTGCGAGCGCGGCGGGAGTGAGTGAATGATTTACTACCAGAATCGTATTAATAGTGCCGTGGAAAGGGTTCACCTTTTCCCAGGCGCCATCTCTCTCCCGCCAGTTTGCCGGATCGCCCGCGCACGCCGCGTTGCCCTGCACGCCAGCCGTCACGACGGCTACAACGCTGAGTTCAAGATCGTCCTGCTTTGAAATCGCCGCGTAATTCATGTTGGCGGCAGTCCCCATCAGGGCAGCTTTAGAGGGGTCGAGTCTGAGCTCGGTGCATACGAGGGAGTGATATTCCGGTCCCATGCGGGTTATCAGGTCGTGACGTTCCGTATGTCCAGTACCCTCGCAACTCTGGTGATTGATGAGGTAGCGGAGATCCTCTCGTTGGCCGCCGTTACGGCAACAGGTGCTCAGAACAAGGTGGGGTGATTCGAATTCCCAAAGTAGAAAACGCCCATCGCGGCGGAGAACACCTTCAGGCGTAGCAAGCAAAGTCTCTGAGTTCGTCACGCCCGACTATCGTAAAACGTCAGGGAACTCGGCTCGCATTCGATCCTGCCGGGCGGTGGCTCGATCAATCCCGCGGTCCGTCCCAAAACTGAGTCTTGCGCGGACTAAAACCATTACCTGCTCGCATCCCCTTCATAGTTCAACTTTCTGCGCTACGCTCGATATAAGATTTTTGTGGCATGATCGGCCTGACAATATCTCACTACCGTGTAACTGAAAGGCTCGGAAGTGGAGGAATGGGAGTTGTCTACCGGGCTGAAGACGTAAGACTTGGTCGTGAAGTCGCTCTGAAGTTGATATCCGAGGAAACAACCACGGATCGTGTGGCGCTAGAGCGCTTCGAGCGCGAAGCACGTACTGCCGCAGCCATTAATCATCCAAACATCTGCACAGTCTACGAAGTCGGTGAATACGACGGCAATCCGTTCCTGGTCATGGAACTTCTTGAAGGCGATTCGCTGAAGCGGGTTATCGGGAAAAAGGCAGTCCTGCTCGAAACGCTTCTAAATTGGGCCATCCAGATCACTGACGGTTTAGATGCTGCACACGCCCGGGGAATAGTGCATCGAGACATCAAGCCGGCGAATCTGTTTGTCACCGCTGGAGGACAAGTAAAGATCCTCGATTTTGGACTGGCAAAACTCACCGCAGCCGGCCGTCATGCACGTGCTTCGATGGGGGATCGAACAGAAACTGCTACGGTCGACGTCCTGACGAAGCCGGGCTCTGCCGCCGGAACCCCCGGGTATATGTCGCCGGAACAGGTGCGCGGCGAGGAACTCGACGCTCGCTCAGATTTGTTTTCGCTTGGCATCGTGATGTACGAGTTGGCAACGGGCGAAATGCCTTTCCCCGGCAAAACATCCGGCGCAGTGATGGGGGCCATAATTCATGAGTCTCCCGTGGCGCCGTCCCGCTTGAATGAGGAGCTTACACCCAGGCTCGAAGAGATTATCAGCAAAGCGCTCGAGAAAGATAGAAATATTCGCTATCAGCATGCCGCTGACTTACGGGCAGACTTGAAGCGGCTGAGAAGAGATCTCGACTCCGGACACATTTCTTCGACCCCAATCGTCAGTGGGCAGCCACCAGCACGCAAGTCCGGCTGGAGGTTCACAGCTATCGCCGCGGTTGCCCTAATGGCAGCCGCTCTCCTCGCTTTTTTTCTTTTGAGGACGTTGCCGCCACCGAGGGTTTTGGGTACTACTCAAATTACAAATGATGGTCGGGCAAAATTCGTTTACCTGACGGACGGTGCCCGGCTTTACTACACGGCTTCTAAGGCATTTGGCGTCTTCCAAAACTTTCAAGTTTCGGTCAAGGGAGGAGACTCTATTCCTCTCCCTACTTACACGCGCGGCATGATGCTTCAAAGCATTGCGCCCGACAAAACCGAGTTGCTCTTCGAGAACCGAGGTGACGAATCCTCCCCCGGACCGTGGCCGCTCTGGGCGGCGCCACTCCCGGAGGGGACGCCGCGGCGAATTGGAGAGTTGATGGTGAGCTTCGGTGCGGCCTGGGCAGGAGATGGGCGACGACTTGTTTATGCCAAGGGCCACGAGCTTTACGTCTCCAACAGTGATGGCTCTGAGGTTCGTAAATTGGCCTCTGTCGAGGGAGAGACTTCGGGTCCGGTGTGGGCACCCGACGGCCGTAAAGTTCGCTTTGACGTGAGCAATCCATTCGAGTCCTCTTCGATTTGGGAGGTCTCAACTTCTGGAAACGATCTGCATCCGCTGCTTCCAGGCTGGCGTGAAACACACTGCTGCGGTACTTGGACTCCAGACGGAAAATACTTCGTTTTCAACTCTGCGCACCAGATCTGGGCAATCCGCGAGAACACCAGTTTCTTTCGAAAGAGCAAATACCGACCCGTTCAGTTGACGGCCGGGGCGATGATCATGTCGTTGCCTTTGCCAAGCCCTGATGGAAAGCGCATCTTCACTACCGGCTGGCAACCACGGAGCGAAGTAGCGCGCTACGACACAAAGTCCAAGCAGTTTCTGCCATATCTCGACGGGATATCAGCGGAGGGACTAAATTTCTCGCGCAACGGCAAGTGGGTAGCTTACGTTGCATTTCCAGAAGGCACTCTGTGGCGCGCGAAAGCTGACGGCACGGGTCGTCAACAACTTACTTTTAGTCCCCTTAAAGCCGGGTTGCCTCGCTGGTCGCCCGATGGCCGCCAGATTGCCTTTTTAGGCGCAGCGCCGGGGAAATTGCAACAGGTCTACGTGATGTCCTCGGATGGCGGCGGTGCGCGGCCAGTTACACTCGGAAAGAGCAGTACTTCAGGCGACTTTGACCCAGCCTGGGCGGCCGACGGATCATCGCTAGCCTATGGCGGTAGCCCTCTCCAGTATCCATTCTGGAACGCAAACACGAATCACTTGTCAATTCGGATCGTCGATCTGAAGACAGAGAAAACTTCCGTTGTCCCAGGCACCGAAGGTCTTTGGGCGCCGCGGTGGTCGCCAAACGGCGACTATATCGTAGCTCTGTCGGCCGACTCGAAGAAACTCATGCTGTATGACTTTCGAACTCACCAAACATCAGAACTGGCGCGGGGAGATCCCAACTATTTTGACTGGTCCCCTGGCAGCGATTACGTCTATTTTGATACGACAGGGTCTGAGCCGTCCTTCTTTCGTGTGCGCCTTCGCGACCGCAAGATGGAGCAGCTGGCAAGCCTGAAAGAAGTTCGTCGTACGGTTGGAACACTCGGTACCTGGGCCGGCTTGGCGCCCGACGGTTCTATCCTTGTACAGCGTGACATCGGCGCACCCGAAATCTATGCACTCGATTGGGAAGCCCCATGAAGGTGTTTTGCTTGGGAGGTTTCTTGGCGTCCCCAAGGGGATTCGAACCCCTGTTATCGCCGTGAAAGGGCGGTGTCCTAGGCCGGGCTAGACGATGGGGACGCTACGGAGAGAGCCAAGCCCTCTCAATGTAGCATATGTAACTAAAGCGTGTGGAGATAGGCCATCAGGTTGGCCTTCTCGTCAGCCGACAACATGTCGGCATAGGCGGGCATTCCGTTTCCGCCATTGTTGATCTGTGCCAGCACGTTCTCATCGGTAACGGGTTTGTTACCGGCCATCGTCTTGTGCTTGAAGAGCCCCTTCAGCGACGGGCCCATCTTCTTCTCGTCAGTATCAACGTTATGGCACACCGCGCATTGTTCAAAGGTTTCTTTCCCTTTGGCCGCGTCACCCTTGCCAGACTTCTGGCCTGCTGAGACGCCAACAGCAAGGCATGCACAGGCGAGTAAACAACTTAGCGAGGTCAATGAAATGCGAGTCATGTATTCTCCACTTTTTTGGCGAGCTACTTCTAAACGCTTACAGTCTACAACTTCAGATGCAAGGTCGGCTCGAAACATAACTGCCTGATTGCAGCATGAAGGGAGATTAACGCAAGAAAACCTTAACAATCCGCTATTGGCTCGTGCTCCAGCTCGCCAGCATCGGAGCAGTGTTGGAATCACTGCGGGATAATGAAAGGCATCCGGTGACAAACCTGATTTTTAGCAGCAAACTCCGGAACCTTACACAACATTCTTCAACTGTTATGTCAATCCGGACGCTGGCCTGCTCCTTACTCGTGACTCTCAGTGCGGGCTTGTGCCTCGCCGCGTCGGAGATCCCGAACATGACGGTTCCGCCGAAAGCCGGAACGCCGCAACTCTTTCCCGAAGAACAGATTCGACCAGGAATGAAGGGTGTCGCCTGGACAGTATTTCAAGGCACAAAGCCGGAGCCGGTGCCGGTTGAAATTATCGGGCTTTGGGAGAACGGATGGGGCCCTCGCCAGGACATCATCATCGGTAAGCTTACCGGCAAGGCGGAGCGCACAAACGTAGCGGGCGGCATGAGCGGAAGCCCAGTTTACATCGACGGAAAGCTGGTGGGAGCCATTTCTCTTCGCCTAAGCGTATTTTCGCCCGATGCCATCTGCGGGATTACGCCAATCAAGCTGATGCTCGAAGTGAAGGAATTCGACCAGACCCGCCCTTCCGACAGCCGGACACCAGGCAAGTTGGAAACCTCACAGGCGGTGATATTGCCGGATAATTTGTTGGGGCGTGTCATGAGTGCCTCAAGACAGTTCTCGGACGGGCTCGCGATGACGCCCATTGCGACTCCGGTCACCATGGCCGGCTTCTCTGATGAGGCAATACGGCAGTTCGCACCGATGTTCAGTCAACTCGGACTAGCGGTCGCGCAGGGTGGTGCAGGAGGCAAGCTCAGTTCGAGCAAACCTGCCGCGGATTGGGCCACTTCTATGCAGCCCGGCGAGACCATCGCGGCTGTTCTGGTTTCAGGCGATATGAACATGACGGGAGGCGGCACGGTTACTTACAACGACGGGAAGCGCGTTCTGGCGTTTGGTCACCCGATGTTCAACCTGGGTCCGGTGGACATGCCGATTGCGAAAGACACTATCATTACGACGCTCGCTTCGTCTTATCAACCCACGAAGATGGGCAACGCGACCGAAGTGGTGGGAGCGCTGCGGCAAGACCGGCACAGCGCCATTGAAGGCGAGTTGGGAGCCACGGCCCAGATGATTCCCGTAACCCTGCAGGTTAGATCCTTCGACGAGCAGAACACGGTCCGCAGGGAGCGCAGCTTTCATTACAACGTTTTCGTCGATCAGAAATGGACGCCGTACCTGATGATGGCTACGCTTTTCAATTCGCTTTCGAACCTGAACGATTTCTCTGAGGAGGCTACCTACCGACTGCATGGCGAACTCCAGGTCGAAGGACAGCAGCGGGTGGAATTGACCACGATGCAGGCGCCGACCGAAACCCCCATTCCAACTCCGATGCTGCTGGCGGGTTGGTGGGCAGACAAGTTCAGCCGCCTTTACGTAAATTCGTCCAAGCTCCCAAAACTCGACGCGGTGAACGTCAGCGTAGATTTACTTCCGCAACGGAGGATTGCTCAGATCGAATCGGCATGGATCGCTGATAACAAGGTTCAACCAGGCTCTGAAGTGCCGGTGAAGGTTTTCCTTCGGCCCTATCGGGGCGACCGCCTCGAGCGTACGGTGTCCGTCAAAATACCGGTGGGTCTGCCCAAAGGACAACACCAGATTCTTTTCAGCGACGCCGAGACATTAAGCCGCTTCCAGAACATTGCGAGTTCGCTCAACCGCATCGAGGACACGCCTCAAACAGTGGCCATGCTGAACCAGGAGCGGAGCAACAGCCGTCTGTATGTCTCATTGATCGAATCTCAGCCGACCGTCTACTCAGATGAAAAGGTTTTGCCGAGCTTGCCCGCTTCTGTGCTGAATGTCATGCAAAGCGGCCGCGCGACAAATCATGAATTCGTGAGCGCACCGGAAAGCGCGCACGAGCAGCTATCATTGCCCTTCGATGAAGTCGTAACAGGAAACTACTCGCTCAAGATTTACGTGAATTAGAGAGCGAGGAACCACAAAATAACGATGAATACGATCACGGCCTCGCGGAGGGCCGCCGCTGGCGCCTTGTTCTTCGCATTATCCTCCACATGCCTGTGCGTGGACACCCACGTTTGGGAACAGTCGGACCAGACGGATTTCGCGCGCGGCATCCGGAAGGGGCTTTCAATCCGGAGCGACGGACACATAACGCTTGCTCCCGCCTTCCACGAGCTGGATAGTACGGGTGTTCCTTATCTCTGGACTTTGGCGCAAGATTCGAAGGGGACGATTTACTATGCGGGCGGAGCCCCGACCGGAGCATCGACAAAGATCTTCGCTCTACGTCAAGGTGGAAAGCCGGAGGTATTTGCGGAAGTCCCCGGTCTGGAGGTTCACGCGATAGCTGTTGATCGGGACGACCGCGTTTATGCGGCCATGCTTCCGGATGCGAAAATTTACCGCCTCGAAAAGGCAGGCAAGCCGCAGTTGTTTTTCGATCCAAAGTGCAAGTACATCTGGTCGATGCTGTTTGACCGAGCCGGCAATCTGTTTGTTGCCACGGGGGACAACGGAATCATCTACAAGGTCACGGCGGATGGAAAAGGCGCAAAGTTTTTTGATACGCAAGAAGCGCATGCGCGGTCACTGGCGATTGATGAGGCCGGCAATCTGATCGTCGGGACTGAACCAGGGGGCTTGATTCTTCGTGTCACGCCGAACGGTCAGGGTTTTGTTTTATACCAGACAACCAAGAGGGAAGTGACTGCGGTTGCCGTCCATAAGGGCGTAATCTACGCGGCTGCCATTGGAAGTAAGACGAGCGGCCTTTCCGTCTCGGGCCCAGCACCGGTGCTTCCGGCAGCAACAAATCCCGTGGGCGGCGCAAGTGCGCCTCGGGCCCAAGCTCCGACGCCGACTTCTATTACTCCAGTTGCTCCTTTAAACACCGCCGTAGTGGGCGGCTCCGAATTTCTCGAGATCCAGCGGGATGGTTTTGCTGAAAGGATCTGGGGGTCGGTGACGGATCTGGTTTATGCAATCGGATTTGACGCTACGGACAAGCCGTTGCTCGGGACCGGCAACAAAGGCATCGTATATCGCGTGGATTCGGATCATCTCTCCACTGAACTGTTGGCGGCTCCCGCGACACAAGTGACCGCATTTCAGCAGGGTCGCGATGGTATGGTTTACGCCGTCACCGGCAACGTAGGAAACCTTTATTCCATCGGTCCAACGCTGGAGGACAAGGGCAGCTTCGAAAGCGAGGTGCTCGATGCGAGTCTCTTCTCGCATTGGGGGAAAGCTCATCTGACTTCGAGCCTGAACGGGGGCGGCATCAGCCTTGAGACGCGCAGTGGGAATGTGAACAATCCGCAGGATAGCTGGAGTCCCTGGACCAAGGTTCCGGTTACCGAACAAGGCGGAGCGATTGAATCGCCGCCAGCCCGATTTTTGCAGTACCGGCTGACACTTACTCGCGAACGCAATACCGAGAAGTCGCCAGGGCTCAGCGTGCTTGATATTCCGTTTCTACCTCAGAATATTGCGCCGAAAATATTGCAGATCGAGATGGCGCCAGTTAACTATCGACAACCACCCACGAACAACGCGCTGGAGAGGTCGACCGCGCCTTCCGGGTCACCCTTGACATTAACTTTACCGGCGGTTGGACAAAAGAGAGCCAGCACACCATCGCTTTCCCTGGAGAGTGCGGGCGGGACGCTTCAATACGCCAAAGGCTACGAAACGATTCGCTGGAATGCGACGGATGGAAATGGGGATGCTCTTACCTTCAAAGTGGAGATTCGGGCGAAGGACGGCAGCCAATGGAAACTGCTGAAAGACAACCTGCAAGATCATTTCTTCGCTTTCGACACGACTGCCTTCGCCGACGGGCACTACATCGTGAGAGTGACGGCCAGCGATGCACCAGGTAACACACCCCAGACAACTTTGACCTCCTCGCTCGAAAGCGATCCATTCGCTATCGATAACACGCCTCCCGAGATCTCGAACGTTGCTATGACTAAAGCTGGCGGCCAATGCCAACTGAAGTTCACAGCGAAGGATGCTTTGAGTTGGATCGACAAGGCCGAGTACTCAATCAATGGAGGAGAATGGCAAACGGTTCAACCCGACAACCTGGTGAACGATTCGCAAACCTTAAGCTTTTCGGTCGCGGGTAAGGAAAACGACCTGATTGCGGTACGCGTCTTCGACGAAGACGATAACAGCGTAGTGAGGCAGTTTACGCTGCATTGATCGCTTCCGGGAGGGGGGCGGCGGTTACCGTCTCTTCGTCTTAATGACGATCGGCGTTCCCTCAAAACCGAACTGTTCTCTAAGGCGATTGATCAGGAAGCGCTCTTCGGAAAAGTGGATTTTATCGGCTTTATCGGTGAAAACGACGAATGTCGGGGGGCGCATGGATGCTTGTGTCAAATAGTAGATCCGAATATCGCTCTCGAATTTGAGTTCCTGCACGAAGCGATTTAGCTCCCCCGTGCCAATCCGCTTCGAAGCCGAATCGTAGCAACGACGGATAGTGGAAAAAATACGCCGCATGCCTTCAGCGTTCTTCGCAGAGGCAAATATGATGGGCGCGTAGTCGAGAAACTTAAGCTGATCGCGGATTGTATCGGTAAAGACTCTTTTGCTTTTGTCGCCCGCGGCGTCCCATTTGTTCACGACCAGGATCACGGCCCGGCCTTCTTCATGGGCATAACCGGCGACGGTGGCGTCCGAGCTGACAACTCCCTCTGTGGCGTCAATGATAAGCAGTACGACATTTGCCATCCGGATGTGCCGGCGGGCCATGACAACGCTCAACTTCTCCGTCATTTCGGTGGTCTTACCTTTGCGCCGGATACCAGCGGTATCAACAAACCGATAGATCGTGTTGCCTTCCTGAACTGTCTCGTCCACCGCGTCCCGCGTTGTTCCTGCGACTGGTGAAACGATAGCGCGTTCGGCCCCCACGAGCGCATTCAGCAAAGTCGACTTACCCACGTTCGGTCGTCCAATGATTGCCACTTTAATGTGGCGCTCTTGTTTCTCTTCTGATACAGGTTCCGATCCCATTTTCGGAAACGGTTCGGTGACGTGTTCCAGCACATCGCCGAGGCCCAGGCGGTGTTCGGCGGAAACGGCTATCGGGTCTCCCAGGCCAAGAGAATAGAACTCGGAGACGAGGCTTTCGCGGATCGGGGCATCAATCTTATTGACCACAAGAGTTAATGGTTTGCCAAGCGGCCGCAGGAGCTGTGCAAGATCGCGATCAGCGGCCGTGATCTCGGTCCGGCCATCAATTACGAAAAGAATGTGGGATGCAAGATCGAGCGCAACGCGTGCTTGTTTAAGAATCTCCGTCGGAATAAGCGCGGCGTCGTTAGGAATGATTCCGCCTGTGTCGATCAGACCAAAGCGCTTGCCCCGATATTCGGCTTCACCGTAAATGCGGTCGCGCGTCATGCCCGGTTCGTCGCCAACAATGGAGCGGCGATTGCCCAGAATGGCATTGAACAGAGTCGATTTTCCGACATTGGGGCGGCCCACAATCACCACTGTCGGCAAGGGTTCGTCTTGGCTCACTCAGATTCAAGCGTCGCATAGAGCGCGGTATTTGAACGACGCGCACTCCCGCATGAGACCATGAAACGTACCGAATGCCAGTCGAAACATCTACGTCCTCCAGCTCCAGGGAAGCGGTTGCCGCAAATGTGCAAACGCGCAATATCGCCATAATTGCGCACGTTGACCACGGCAAAACCACGCTCGTGGATGCCATGCTTCGGCAGAGCGGAATCTTCCGCGCCAATGAAGAGATCGCCGACCGCGTAATGGATTCGAACGAGCTCGAACGCGAGCGTGGAATCACTATCCTTGCCAAAACCACGGGTGTGCGCTATCACGGCACGAAGATCAACATCGTCGATACACCTGGCCACAGCGATTTCGGGGGTGAAGTCGAACGCGCGCTCAAGATTGTGGACGGAGTGATGCTTCTGGTGGATGCCAGCGAAGGACCGCTTCCCCAGACACGTTATGTGCTGATGAAGGCCCTCGAAGCAAAGCTCCCTCCCGTTCTCGTCATCAACAAAATCGATAGGCCTGACGCGCGCATTCAAGAAGTGCTGAATGAGGTGTACGACCTGTTTATCGATCTCGACGCCAGCGAGGATCAGCTCGACTTTCCGGTGGTCTATACCAACGCGAGGTCGGGAATCGCGAAGATGAATCCGGACGAGTCGAGCGATAATCTCCAGCCGCTTTTTGAAACGATTCTGAAATACATTCCTGCACCGAAAGGAGATCCAGACTCGATTTTGCAACTACTTGTTGCAAACCTGGATTACAGCGACTACCTGGGGAGGTTAGCCATCGGGCGCGTGTTCAATGGCACTCTTCGGCACGGCGATGAAGTAGGCATCGTGAAACTGAACGGCACGCTTCAAAAGACTCGGATCACGAAGCTCTATTCGTTTGAGGGGTTGAAGCGGGTCGACGAAACGCTAGGGAAAACTGGTGACGTGCTCGCTATTGCCGGCGTGGAAGGCATCACGATCGGCGAAACAATTACGAGCGCCGTCGATCCCGCCCCTCTGCCGAATATCGCGATCGACGAGCCCACGATTGCGATGACCTTTACGGTCAACAACTCTCCTTTTGCGGGACGGGAAGGAGACTTCGTCACATCACGCAATTTACGCGACCGGCTCGATAAAGAACTTTTGACTAATGTTTCCATCCGGGTCGAGGAAGCCGGCGGACCGGATGCTTTCAAGGTGATGGGCCGGGGCGAACTGCAGCTTGCGATTCTCATCGAGATGATGCGACGCGAGGGCTATGAAATTCAGGTTGGAAAGCCGGAGATACTCACGCGGGATATCGGTGGCACGCTGCATGAGCCGCAGGAACTTCTAGTGATCGACTGTCCGGAAGAGTTCATCGGTGTCGTCATCGAAAAACTTGGCACGCGCAAAGGCAAGATGAGCAAGATGATCAATCACGGCTCGGGGCGCGTGCGGCTGGAGTTTCTGGTGCCGTCGCGGGGACTCATTGGAATCCGCAGCGAAATGCTGACCGATACCAAAGGCACCGCGATTATGAATTCGCTGTTTCACGGCTATATCGAATGGCAGGGCGACATTGAGATGCGCCCAACCGGCTCACTGGTATCGGACCGGGCCGGTGTCGCGACTGGCTATGCGATTTATAACCTTCAAGAACGCGGTGTGATCTTCATCTCGCCTCAAACGGAAGTGTACGAAGGCATGGTCATTGGGGAAAATTCGCGCAACAGCGACCTTGATGTCAACATCGTCAAGGAGAAGAAGTTGACGAACATGCGGGCATCGACGTCGGATGATGCAATCCGCCTGGTTCCACCCAGAATTCTAAGCCTCGAACAGGCCATCGAGTTCATTAAGGAGGACGAGTACGTCGAGGTCACTCCAAAATCCATTCGGCTGAGAAAGAAGATTCTTAAAGCGAATCAGCGTTGAGCATCATGCAATGTCCGGCTTCAGGAATCCTTGTTTCTGCCCGGTCGATTTGAGCAGCGCTTCCGCCGCGAGATAGCCGCTCCGGACAGCGCCTTCCATTGTCGCCGGCCAGCCTGTTTGGGTCCAATCCCCCGCGAGAAACAGATTTGGAATTGCGGTCGCGCTTGCCGGCCGCAGCGCATCGAGACCCGGGGTAGCGGAGAAAGTGGCTCGCACTTCTTTGACTACGTGTGCGCGCTCAAGGATGGCTTTGTCGGCCTCCGGGAAAAATTCTTTCAGTTCTTTCAGCGCCAAGTCGATCACGTGGCTGCGGGGCACTTCGGTGAGGCCGCGAGAGGCGCTCACGACCAGTTGAATATGTTTGCCGTCTTTCTTGTTGAACATCCATTGAATGGTTCGATCGAGTAGTGTTGCATGGGGCAAGCCGGTGATCGGACGATCAAACCAAAGGTGAATACCCGTAATCGGCGAATGAGTGAAAGCCGAGAGGTCGACCTCGAAATCAGGCACTAAGCTCTGGACGCGTTCGAATGGAACGGCCAGGATATAGGCGTCCGCGGTTATGAGTGAACCGTCGTGCAGCATCACTCCCTTCAGGCAGTTCTGTTCAATGCAAAGCTGTCGTACGGAGATTCGATGCCGGATCTTTACATTGGGATAGTGCAACCAGCCTTCTTCCGAGTAGAGGTCGGCCAGCGGGACGGAAGGGATACCCATCTCGTAAGAATCCGCCTTCGCAAGAAATCCGAGATAGAAGACCTGTAGACCGTGAGTGGCGGCCATCTTGTCCAGATCTTCGTTTACAGCGCTTACCAGCACCTGCTGCCAGAAACGGCTAATCGCACGTGAAGTCTGTTTTTTTTCACGCAGCCAGTCAAGCATCGAGATCCGATCGAGATCTGTGCGCTTTCCGTACTCGTCGCGGACAGCAAGCAACGCGCTCGCGACACCAACCTTGTCGGATAGAGATAGGAATCGGAGCTTGGCGAACGACCCGGTAAAATGCAGCGGGGCAGGGAACACTCCACGCCGCATGATCGAAGTTCGTCCGCCCGGCTCGATCCAGTAGAACTCGCGATAGAACCGGATGCGATTTTCAACACCCAAGCGGCGATAGAAGTCGATCAGGTTTGTACAGCAACGAAGGAGAACATGTTGGCAGTTATCTATTGTGGTTGTGGCGTCGTCCGCGGTATTGAGCGGGTAGGACGTGGCACGTCCGCCAAGCTGAGGACGGGCTTCAAAAAGAGTAACGTTTGTCCGTGTCGATCCAAGGGCAACTGCCGCCGCCAGCCCAGCAAGGCCTCCGCCCACGATGGCAACGCTATACGGTGAATCAGGCAAAAAACTCTAACTGTGCTCCGCGGGGACGGAAGCATGAGCTAACGCAGCAATCATGTTCTCCATCAAAAGCAGTCCGCAATCGCGCTCGAGCGTGAGGATCGACTCCGGATGAAACTGAACGGCTTCGATGGGCAGTTCGCGGTGGCGCACACCCATGATAATTCCGTCGTCAGACTCTGCTGTGATTTCGAGGCAGGAAGGAAAGGTGGTGCGATTCGCATGAAGCGAGTGGTACCGGCCGACTCGAAAAGGAGAAGGTAAGTTGTGCATAACACCCTTGCCGTTGTGCTGCACAAGCGAGGACTTCCCATGCATCGGGTATTCGAGAACATCGAGCGTACCCCCGAATGCCTCGACGATACCCTGAAGGCCGAGGCACACGCCGAAAACCGGGATACCACGTCGAGCGAGTTCCCGGACAAGAGACGGTATACCGAAGTCCTCAGGGCGCGCGGGTCCTGGTGAAATGAGGACGATGTCGGGCTTCTCGACATCGATGACCTCCAATGCAACACTTGACCGATACGTGGTAACAGATGCTCCAGTCTGCCGCGCGTAGTTGGCCAGGGTATGAATGAAGCAATCGTCGTTGTCCACGAGCAAAAGGCGCACACCTTCACCCACCTGCTCGATACTCCTAGTGACTTTCTTTCGATCCGCCACTGGATAGAGGGCACGAAAGAAGGTGGTTGCCTTCAATCGGCACTCGGCGTCCTCACTTTTTGGGTCAGAATCATAGAGCAGCGTGGCGCCTGCCGGATACCTCGCTACGCCATCTTTCAGATGGACCGTGCGTATGGTGATGCCTGTATTCATGTCTCCATTGAGCCCTATCATTCCTACAGCACCGCCGTACCACCCGCGGGCGTCTTGCTCGAGATCTTCGACCGCCTGTGCGGCCGCCTTCTTGGGAGCGCCGATTATCGTAACCGCCCACATGTGGGTAAGGAACGCATCGAGAGAATCGAACTCATCCAGAAGCGTGCCGGTAACGTGATCGACCGTATGAAACAGGCCGGCGTATGACTCAATGAGCCGGCGTCCGATGACTTTGACAGACCCGGGGACGCAGACTCGTGATTTGTCGTTACGATCCACGTCACTGCACATTGTGAGCTCCGACTCCTCTTTCGAAGAATTGAGAAGGTCTCGAATGCTTTCCGCATCGCGAAGGGGGTCGCCGGAGCGGCGCGCCGTACCGGCAATCGGGCAGGTCTCGACACGCGTGCCCTCTACCCGTACAAACATCTCAGGGGAAGCACCTATCAACTGCTCGTCGCCCATCTGCAGGATGAATTCGTAAGGGCTCGGGCTCGATTGCTGAATACGCTGGAAAAGGCTCGACGGACTACCGCTGAACGGAGCGCTGAAGGTTTGGCGAAGGACGACCTCATAGTAGTTCCCTAAGCGCATGCCCTCACGCACCACCTCTACCTTAGCCATGTAAGCTTCGGGCGTGTGATTCGAGACGATTTCACCTTGCAAGGCGCTTGCTTTAGGACTTGAAATCGTCTCGGACGTACGTTCCAGGCCTTCGGTCGTCCCCTCTTTCCCGGAGAAATCGAACTGGAATCGCTCGATTACTTCTTTTTTGCGATCCATCATGTAAATCTCGTCGCAAAGAAACAAGTGCAATGTCTTGGCTTCACTCCGTGGCAGACGAAGCCTGATCGGATCGAACTGCAGCAGGAGATCATAGCCGAACGCTCCCAGGAGAGCGAGCCGTGAGTCTTCAGCAGTCCGGAATTCACCGATCAGCTGCCGCAACAAAGAGAACGGCGATGGCTGCCTGCTTCGTTCCTCTTCGGAGAAACGTCCGGCCAGAGGCAGCAAACTTAGAAGGACCGAACCGCTCTCCTGCCAGCGGGCTTCCCAGTGTGGGTGGGGTGAAAGAATTGGGAATAGAAGCCTCAGCAAAATTTGACCGCGTTCGTTGAGGGGACGAATCAAGACGTCACGGCCGCGGCCGATGAGTTCGAATGGCGGAGCTACGCTTGCGATGTCCCACCGCGAATACCGTTCCGGATATTCGTAGCCGGAGGAGAGATACACGCCGCGCTTTGTATCGAGCTGTTGCAAAATGTGCTTTAATCCGCGTTTGAAATTCATTCGCTTTGAATCGCGAATGACTGTAATTCCGTGAGGGGTCGTGTAGCGCAGTTGCGGCATGCAGACGTAGACCGGCTGAATTCCGTGGAGGGTCTGACCACAGGATAACAACTTGCAATGTCGGTTGGCCGATTCTGTGTCAAGCTGTGTATATGGCTCGCGGCTGGGAAAGCAAGGAAGTCGAGATGCAGATCGAGTCCGCGCGGGAGCGGCACGAGCGCATGAAAGAGCCTACGGTGGCGCCCGGCGAAACCGCGCTCAAACGCGAACGAGAAAGCATCGAGCTATCGCGTAGCAGAGTTCTAGACGATATGGCTTCCGCGGTAAACCCGCGTTACCGCGAAATGCTGCAGCTTTCGTTGGATTTCCTCGATGCGAAGCTTGCCAAGTTAATGGCGGCTGCCGATGCAGAAGCGCAAGGGCAGTCCACGGCCGGCTAACCCGAACCGGACGGGTTCTTAAGAGCCGGTAATTTCCCAACCCTTTCGCACCGCGGGCTTTAGCAGCGCATCGGCTTCGGGATTGTTGGTGATTTTCATGTTTTCGGCATCCCATTCGAGTTTCGTGTTTAGCTTAACCGCGATAGCGCCGAGGGCAATCCACTCGGTGAACGGGGCTGAGACGCTGAAGTTGGAACAGGCCGGCACACCGCCTTTGCATGCACGAATCCAATCGCGATAATGCCCTGGGGATCGCGGCAGAAACTCCGGTGGGAACTCATAGTCCCGCATCTTTTCCACGGGCAGCAAGCGCGTATTCTCGCCATAAGTTCCGGTTGTGATCATGCCCTTCTCGCCAACCAGGAGACTGCCGTTCGTGCCCTTGTCGATGAGACTCATCCACTTCGCAAGTTCTCGTTCATGTGGCGTCATCTTGGCTTCGCGCTCGGGATCGCGCCGTTCGGGCGGCTCCTGGGGCATTGGCTTCGGTGAAAAGAATTGGTCGGTAAAAACATCGCCGATGATCTGGCGCTCTCGCGGTTTCACTGTGCTGTCTGCACTGCCGACGCGATTGTCCGGGAGGTCTCCCAGGATCTGATCTTTCGGCGCATTTGGCAAATCCGGCTGATCCTCCCGCTTCGCGTCGTACCAGAAGATCTTCACGGGCGGCATGGAGCCCCGGGCAGGGAAGTCAAACCGAATTACGGATTTTGCAGGGAAGAAGGTGTCGCTTTTGCCTTCCTGACTGATGCACTCGACCGAGGTTGGCGCAGTAAGCCGCAGCGCCATGTTGGGCGCCCCGAGGATGTGGCAGGCCATATCCCCGAGCGAGCCCGAACCGAAATCAAAGAAGCCTCTCCAGGTGAAGGGTAGGTATGCGTCGCTATAAGGGCGCTCCTGGGCAACCCCAAGCCAAAGGTCCCAGTCGACGGTCGATGGCACCGGCATCGATGTCGGATTAGGCAGGCTGCCTTGCGGCCAAACAGGACGGTTTGTCCACGCATGGACTTCGGTCACGTTGCCGATAGCACCAGACCAGACCATCTCAGCACATTGGCGCGTACCTTCGTTCGAGTAGCCTTGATTGCCCATTTGCGTCGCAACCTTGTAGCGCTCGGCTGCACGCATGAGCTCGCGACACTCCCAAACGGTATGCGCGAGCGGCTTCTGAACGTAGACATGCTTGCCGAGCGACATGGCGTGAATCGCGGCCGCCGCATGCATATGGTCAGGGACCGTGACAATCACAGCGTCAATGCCGGCGCCCTGCTTATCGAGCATGGCTCGATAATCCTTGAACTTCGGCACCTGCGGAAAAGTATTGTAGGTCTTTGCCGCGGAGGTCTCGTCCACATCGCAAAGCGCGACAATATTCTCCGTGGCGGCACAATCGGCAATATCGCTACGAGCTTTTCCTCCCGCACCAATCGATGCAATGTTCAATTTCTCATTAGGCGATTTGTAGCCGAGCGCTTTGAGCGAAGGCTCGCTGCCAAATCCCGCGAGCGGAACTGCTCCTGCGAGTAAGCTGCCAAAGAAGAAATGCCGTCGTGAAAGATCATCCGATTTCATGAGTATGTGCGATTCCGCTCCCATCGAAATCATACCTCTCTGCAAGCTGTTATTGAATTCGGCTGAGTCGTTATTTAATCGAGCCGCTCCATCTGAGGCCTACACGCCAGATGCGCGGAGCGCCCGTGTTGGGCGAGGGGGTTAGCGCTACCAGGTAAGTGCGATCCAAAAGATTATCAACCGAGGCGACTGCCGATAGCTTTTGGGTCAATCGTTGTTGTGCAGAAAGCTGGAGAGAAGCGAATCCGGGAAGCAAGAACTGGTTCAGATCGTCGTCAAATACCAGTCCAAAGCTACGAATTCCACCCGAGAGCGTCGTTCTCTTGGCGCTGAAGCTAATCTGTCCTGTTCCCTGTTGCTTGGGAACTTCCGGAATGCGCTCACCCGTCGACAGGCGAGCATCGGCGTACATATACCCGGCCTGAGCCACCCAGTGCCGCCAGTGATGATTAATGCTGGCTTCGCCGCCTCGCGACAAAGCACTCGGGAAGTTTTGCCGCTGTCGAAGGATCAGGTTTGGCGTTGAGCTGAGAGTCGCGTTGTCAATCAAATTGTTTAGATCGTTCCTGAACAGCGTAATGGATAAGCTGCCATTTTCGGTGGTCCAATCCATGCCCGCCTCGACCCCGACAAGACCCTCCGGCACCAGGTCGGCGTTTGCAAGCGTAAGGGCGTTGCCTACTCGAAAATTACGGAAGAGCTCATTCAGCGTGGGAGCGCGGAATGTTCTGTAAGCTGACGTCCGCAAACGGAAGCGCCCAAAGCCCATGGCGATTCCCCCATTTGGACTTACAAAAGTTTGACCGCTTTGGCCGGTGAATTGATGACGTATACCTGCGAACAAACGCAGCTTGCCGAATGTGATATCGCCTTGACCGAACAGCCCATGCTCTAGCAGAGTGCCGCCGCTTCTGCTGAGTACATTCGTGTTGTAGGAATAGTCGAAGCTGATGCCGCGGGTGTCATCGGCATCTGCACCTACAATCGTGTTCCAGCGCCGGGAATGATGCTGCCAATACAGCGCCCCACCCGTATCCTGGATCGGAACCGTTTGCCGTGACGTAAGTCTTTCGGTGTCGCGATCTGCAGACACACTGGAATACGTGCTGTGAAATTGCTCCTGAGTGTGGAAGCCCAGAAGTGAAATCTGGTCATTCGTCCAGGAGTGGGTGTAGGTCGCCCCAAGTGTACCGAGGCCTGTCGAATTGTGAGTCAGGTTCGTGCCGTTATGGCGCTTTTCGGCCAAAATATCGACATGCACAGAGAGACGGTCCACCGATCCCAGGTAGTCCAAGCGCATGTCGCCCATCGCAAATCGAAGGTTTGCTTTATCATCGGCAGTTCCCCGAACCGATGGCGGGGTGATGTAGTAGCCATCTGTAGTGAAAGCCCGCGAATGCACGGAAAGACCCCACAGCCCCCACAGATTGGAGTATCCAGCGGATACGTCTTCCGTACCTTCGTTTCCGGATACGAAACCCGCGTCAAGGAACTGCCGCTGCTGGGGTGGGGAGAAGAGCGAGATTGTACCTCCCATCGCGCGATCTCCAAAAATGCTGGTCGAGCCTCCGCGATTGATATCGACCTCGTTGATGTGATCCGGATCGATTCGGTCCCAGTAAACCCAGCCGCCGAAGGGATCATTGATCGGTATGCCATCCCAAAGGATTAGGGTGCGGCTCGCGCCGGAGGAACCGGTGGCACGAAGTGAGACGCCCTGCGTAGTAGGATTCGCAACAACGCTAGAGCTGCGTCGAAACAGGCTGAAGCCAGCAACCTGCCGCAGGCGATCGTCCATTTCAATCCCGGGAATCAGGTGCAGTTGCTGGGTGTTCACAACAGTAATCGATGACGGAACCTCTGTGGAGATTGTCGTATTGACCGTCACTGTTGTTTTTAGAGGAGATGATGCTTGAGTAGGGGTGGCTGGCGCCTCATCGGGTGTCTGTGCCTGGGCCAGGAGTAAGCCCGTGGTGAGCACGACGCATAAAAACAGAACGATGAAACGCACGAAAAGCAGAGTTCCGCCCGCATTCAGAACGAGGTTGGAACGGTGGAATTCACACTGGACGCTCGTATCCTAAAGGTACACGATGACCGGTCTGGCGCGCTTCTATTTGGCACACGCTGGTTTACTCGCTCTCGTCAGCTGCAGCAAGCCGCAGGCGCCGGCGGGATTCATTGGTCTGGAATTGAACAAAATCGTATCGGTAGACACCACCTCGCTGGCTGGCGTGGATCTCGACAGACTGAAGACGACGGCGTTTTATCGTGCTCGTGAGAACAGAATTGACGTCATTAATGGCATTTTCAATCAGTTCGGCGTAGACGCTCGGCATGATCTTTCGAAGATCCTGTTGATGTCCGCAGGGAAAGAGGCGGTGTTCGCCATCCAGGGCCGATTCCCGAAGGCCGTCGTCGCGAACGGCCTCCCTGAAACTACCATCGGGGCGGCAAATCGTAAGATCCTCGCTTTCGGTTCAAATGCATTGTCCTTTCCCAGACCGGATGTAGCACTTTTTGGACCAGGAGTTGCTTTACGTCACGTCATGGACGGGTACGAGGCTGGAGCGTCGGGTGTTTCTGAGGAATTGTCAGAAAACTTGGCGCGACTTTCGCCGAGTAACCCAATCTGGTGTGTGAGTCGAGGTCAGCTGCCGTTTGCCGGGATCGCCAGACGGACCGACGTTGTCTCCATCCTGTCGAATTTTGCCGGCTACATCGATGCAACCGCTACCGGAATCTTTATTGACGCAAACGTACACCTCAAGGCGAGAATCGATTGTGTATCCCTTGAAGGCGCCAAGCGCGTAGACGACGGCCTTCGGGGAGGCATCGGCCTTGCTCGTCTTGCTCTTAGAGACAAGCAAAAAGATCTGCTTCAGGTATATGATTCCGTCCTGTTACGGAAAGAGGACAAAACGGTCTTCGTGCGGCTGGATCTCGAAGGAGATCTGGTCGATAAGCTCCTTGATCGATTAGCCGTCGGGCGCAGTCGCACTCCTTGAAAGTTCCCACGGTTGAGAAACGAAGCCAGAATCCCACTTCGGCATACTGTAATTCTGTGTTTCAAGAGATCGAAAATAAGATCGCGGGATTGTTAGAGGCTCGGCTTGGCGAGTGCTTCGATGTGCAGGCAAAAGTCTCACTCGAGGAGCCCAAGCAGAGTTCGTTTGGCGAATTGGCTACTGCGGTGGCATTTCAGCTTGCGCGCCAGCTCAGGCGTCCGCCCAGGCAAATCGCGGAGGAACTCGCCGCCGGATTGAGCGATGTACCAGGCGTCGCATCATCCGAAATCGCCGGGAACGGCTATATCAATGTGCGTCTCGAACGCGGCGCATATGCTCAATCTTTGCTGGCGCCCGAGCCGGAGCCGTTACACACTTCGGGAAAAATCGTTGTCGAACACACAAATATCAATCCGAACAAAGCTGCTCACATAGGGCATCTGCGCAATGCGATCCTCGGCGATACATTCGTGCGCATTTTGCGAAAACGCGGACGCCAGGTCGAAGTTCAAAACTACATCGACAACACTGGAGTTCAGGTCGCCGATGTCGTCGCGGCATTTCATCATTTGGAGCATAAGAGCAGGGTCGAGGTCACGCGTTTGATCGACGATCCGGAGGTCCGGTTTGACTACTTATGCTGGGACCTCTATGCGAGGATCTCCGCCCATTACAAAGAGGATCCGTCAGCACTTGCGTGGCGTTCGGAGACGCTGCATCAGATTGAAAGCGGGCAAGGCGCCCTCGCCGAACTCGGCAACCTGATAGCTGATGCGATTGTCAACCTCCATCTGCGAACCATGAACAGGATTGGTACGCGTTATCAATTACTTCCGCGGGAAAGTGAAATCCTTCACCTAAAGTTTTGGGCACAGGCTTTTGAAATTCTAAAGCAACGGAGAGCTATTTACTTCGAAACAATTGGAAAGAATGCCGGTTGCTGGGTAATGCCCACTTCTGAGTTCCGGCCGGACCGAACTGAACAAGCGGAAAGAGCCGATGATGCAGAGCAAAGCAAGGTGATTGTTCGTTCGAACGGCACCGTGACATACGTCGGTAAAGACATCGCATATCAGCTCTGGAAGTTTGGCTTGTTAGGTAAGGACTTCTTTTACCGGCGCTGGTGGACATACGCCGACGGTCAGCAAGTATGGGCCACAAGTGATCAGCCAGTTGGCGATGAGGCGCCTGGCTTTGGGCGTGCGTCGCAGGTCTTTAACGTGATCGATTCTCGTCAATCCTATCTGCAGGACGTTGTCGTCGCTGGTTTACGCGCGTTGGACTTTAATGCTGAAGCCGATGCCTCCACACACTTCTCCTATGAAATGGTTGCTCTCTCACCACGCACTTGTGTCGACCTCGGAATTCCAATCTCCGATGAGGATCGAAAACGGCCGTACGTCGAAGTCTCGGGACGGAAAGGGCTCGGCGTAAAAGCCGATGATCTGATCGACAAGCTCATCGAGGCCGCGCTGCGCGAGGTGGCGGACCGCCATCCTGAAGAACCTCGCGCCGACCTCGAGCGAGTAGCAACTCAAATCGCAGTGGGCGCACTGCGCTATTTCATGCTTAAGTTCACGCGCAATTCGGTTATCGCCTTCGATCTCGCGGAAGCCCTTAGCTTCGAGGGAGAGACCGGGCCCTATGTTCAATACACGTCGGTTAGAGCGACCAACATCCTGCGCAAGTACCAGGAATCCGGCCGCGCGACTCCTGAATTTCGGTCTGCTCCAACAATTGAAGCCTTGCGCAAGGCATTTTCCGAAGAGTCTCTCTGGCAGCTGCTTCTACTGGCCTCAAAATCGACCGCGGTTCTCGATCGTGCCATTTCGTCCGGGGAACCCGCACACGTAGCAAAATACGCTTTTCAGCTGGCGCAGGCATTCAACAACTTCTATCATGAGCATTCAGTGATCAATGAGCCCGACGATCAGCGACGAATTGCCCTTCTCTGGCTGACCAGCTACGCGCGGGATCAACTGGTCCTCACGATGCATGTACTGGGAATTGAACAGCCAGCCTATATGTAGCCATTAGCGGTCGGGATCTACACTAAAAATGAATGGCCAGTAAGAATACTTTCGGCACTGCAGCGGCGCTTCGGGTCAACAAAGAAGAGTTCCAGATTTTTCGACTGGATGCATTGGAGCGAGCCGCGACAGGCGTTAAGCTTTCGCGCTTACCCTATTCGATCCGCGTACTCCTCGAGAACCTGCTCCGTTTTGAAGATGAGCGTACGGTCAAAGCGAGCGATATCGAGTACGTCGCGAAATGGGATCCAAAGATTGCGCCGCAGGAAATTCAGTTCCGTCCGGCGCGCACGCTTTTGCAGGATTTTACCGGCGTGCCTTGCGTAGTGGATCTGGCTGCGATGCGAGACGCGCTAAAGAAACTCGGCGCGGACCCCGAGCTCGCAAATCCGCTGATTCCTGCCGATCTGGTAATTGACCATTCGGTCCAAGTGGATGAGTTCGGCTCGAACAAAGCCTTTGCTGAAAATGCCCTGCTCGAATTTGCCCGCAATCAGGAGCGCTACGCATTCCTCCGATGGGGGCAGAGCGCTTTCAGCAACTTTCGCGTGGTGCCGCCGGACACCGGTATCGTCCATCAGGTAAACCTCGAATACCTTGCCAGCGTAGTGTTCACGGATCGCAAAAACGGCGTCATGCACGCATACCCGGACACTCTGATGGGTACCGATTCCCACACCACGATGATCAATGGCGTTGGTGTCGTTGGATGGGGCGTGGGGGGAATCGAAGCCGAGGCGTGCATGCTGGGCCAGCCCATTTCCATGCTGCTGCCGCAGGTGGTCGGCTTTAAGTTGAACGGACATCTGCCGGAAGGTACGACTGCTACCGATCTTGTTCTGACGGTCACCCAGATGCTGCGCAAAAAGGGTGTGGTCGGTAAGTTTGTCGAATTTTATGGGCCAGGGTTAGCTTCCCTCTCGCTCGCAGATCGCGCCACCATCAGCAACATGGCGCCCGAATATGGGGCGACAATTGGGTTCTTCCCAATCGATCAGGTAACTCTGCAATATCTGTTGCTCACCGGGCGCAGCCAGGATCACGTGAATCTCGTCGAATATTACGCGAAGGAGCAGGGACTTTTTGTTACCGCTGACTCCCCCGATCCCGCATATTCGGACACTATGTCACTCGACCTCTCGAAAGTGACTGCCTCGCTGGCAGGTCCGAAGCGTCCGCAGGATCGAATCGAACTATCGGAGGTGAAGCACAACTTTCTTGCGTCGCTTGGCTCATCACCGAAGAGCAGCACGCTTTCGGTAAATGGACACAAAGAGAAAATCAGCGACGGCGCCGTTGTGATTGCGGCCATCACAAGCTGCACAAACACTTCCAATCCATCCGTGATGATTGCGGCCGGTCTGCTCGCAAAGAAAGCGGCCGAAAAAGGACTAACGCCCAAACCCTGGGTCAAGACGTCACTGGCGCCCGGCTCGAAAGTCGTCTTCGATTATCTAAATGATGCGGGACTGATGTCTTCTCTCGAGCATTTCAGGTTTCATCTCGTCGGCTACGGCTGTACTACCTGCATTGGAAATAGCGGTCCGCTCCCCGATAACGTTGCTGCCGCAGTCAACGAGGGTAAGCTCAACGTTGCGGCAGTGCTAAGCGGGAATCGGAATTTCGAAGGGAGAGTAAATCCGCTGGTCCGATCCAATTACCTGGCTTCGCCGCCGCTTGTGGTCGCTTACGCGATCGCCGGACGGGTCGATATTGATCTCACCAAGGAGCCATTAAGCGAAAACTCGGAAGGCCAACCCATTTTCCTCAAAGATGTCTGGCCATCGTCCGAAGAAGTGGAGAAGATTGTAAGAGGCTCCGCGCGAACGGAATTTTTCGTAAAGGAGTACGAGTCAGTTTTTGCGGGCGACAGCTCCTGGAATTCTCTGCAAGTCCATGGCGGCAGTCTTTATGACTGGAGTCCGGAGTCCACCTATATCAAACAGCCGCCTTACTTCGAAACAATCCCCGATCCCAAAACCTTTGTGCGCGACTTCAGCAATATGCACGCCCTGGCCGTTCTCGGGGATTCCGTAACCACCGATCACATCTCCCCAGCCGGGTCCATCGCTGTGAGCGGTCCAGCCGGACAGTATCTGATCGGGCTTGGTGTGAAGCCGGGCGATTTTAATAGTTACGGCGCTCGTCGCGGAAACCACGAGGTTATGGTCCGTGGAACTTTCGGAAACATTCGATTGAAGAATCAGCTTGTCCCGGGGGTCGAGGGCAGTTGGACCCGGCATTTGCCCGATGGCGAAAAGATGTTCATCTACGATGCCGCGATGAAATACAAGGAGGATGGGGTGCCCCTCGTGGTCCTGGCAGGCAAGGAGTACGGATCCGGTTCATCCCGCGACTGGGCGGCAAAGGGAACATTACTTTTAGGCATACGTGTAGTGATCGCCGAAAGCTTTGAGCGGATTCATCGTTCGAATCTTGTTCAAATGGGCGTACTTCCGCTACAGTTCGCGCCGGGCGAGGGTGTTTCTACACTCGGTCTCTCCGGTGATGAGACATTCGATATCCATGGCGTAGCCATAGCCATTGAATCGGGCGGGGGCACAGTGCATGTTACGGCTGTCTCGCCGAAAGGCAAGAAGGTGGAATTCCAGGCGAAAGTGCGAATCGACACACCTCAGGAAGCAGAATATTACCGCCACGGAGGCATCCTGCCTTATGTCCTGCGACAACTAATGACCGCTGAAAACAGCCCTGCCGAAGTCGCGTAGTCCACGGTGGCGATGAAAGGACGGCCGCCGCTACTCGTCTCAGCGGGAATTATTCATCGTGATCGCCGGGTGCTGGTCGGCCAGCGGCGCAAAGGTGTTCGCCATTCACTCAAGTGGGAGTTCCCGGGCGGTAAAGTTGAGCAAGGAGAAACACCCCGGCGGGCGTTGATCAGAGAGCTGTGGGAAGAGCTGCGCATTCACGCAACCATCGGCAGTGAACTGGCCCGCTATCAGCACGAATATCCGAACGGCAGCTGCATTCATCTGCTCTTCTTTGCGGTTCCTGGATTTTCCGGCGAGCCTGCCGCAAGAGTTTTCGAACAGATTTCATGGGTCGATCTCGAGGAGCTAGCCGCGCTTGACTTTCTCGAAGGGGATCTGGATTTTATCCACCGCCTTGCAAGAGGCGATTTTAGTCTGCAACTCGCACGTTGAATCTCCTTCTGCCCGAGGAGGCCATTTTTCGCCTCGGGC
Organism: Terriglobia bacterium; assembly: GCA_963757345.1. Classification (GTDB taxonomy): domain Bacteria; phylum Acidobacteriota; class Terriglobia; order Bryobacterales; family Bryobacteraceae; genus Bog-105. Next base: position 454,517 of record CAVWRP010000026.1, read on the forward strand.
GGTAAAGAAGCGCTGGAATTCTTCGTCGTTTAACTCGGTTATGCCTTCATCGATTTTTCAGACTGCCTCGGTCTAATTAGGGCATCTTTCTCGAGCTCTTCATGCCACAGAATTACTTAAGGGCCCTAGCCTGTTTCGCTGTTGCAATATTGATGCCTGGCTTAGCCACTGCTCAGGGATACAAGGTTACCGGAGCTATTTCGATCGGTGGAACCGGAGGATGGGATTACCTCACCGCCGACGGCGAGACTCGGCGTCTGTATGTCTCGCATGCAGGCAGCGTTGAAGTAATAGACCTGACCACTCAAAAGTCCATCGGCATTATCGGCGGCATGAGCCGCATACATGGCATTGCGATCGCCAATGATCTGAATACCGGCTTCATCACCGATGGCGGCAGCAATCAACTCGTGCTTTTCGATTTGAAGAATCTAAAAGTCAAAAGCAAACTAAAGACCGGAGAGAACCCCGATGGTGTCGTCTATGATGCTGCGTCAAAGCGTGTTTTCGCCTTCAACGGCCGCAGCCACGATGCCACTGTCGTCGATGCAACAACGGGCAATGTTGATGGTGAGATCGCGCTCGGAGGAAAACCGGAATTTCCGGTGAGCGATGGGCGCGGAAGCGTGTACGACAATATCGAAGACAAGAACGAGATTGTTCGAATCGACTCGAAAACTCTGAAGGTCAAATCTCACTGGCCGATTGCCCCGTGTGAATCGCCTTCCGGCCTGGCCATCGACCTCACGAACCGCCGCCTCTTCGCAGTCTGTGACGGCAACAAAATGGCCGTGGTCGATGCCGACTCCGGAAAAGTGATTGCGACGCCCGCCATTGGCGAAGGACCTGATGCGGCCGGTTATGACCCCGGCACGAAGCTCGCGTTTTCATCGAACGGCGACGGTACTCTTACGGTGGTTCGGCAGAATGGAAAGGACGATTACGCTGTCGCAGAGACAGTCCCGACCACGAAAGGAGCGCGCACGATGGCGCTTGATACCACGACTCACAAGATTTATCTTTCTAGCGCGGAATACGGTCCCGCGGCCGCCGCCACCGCTCAGAACGCTCATCCGCGGCCCGCGGTTCTCCCGGGAACTTTTAGAGTTTTGGTAGTGAGCAGGTAATCAACATTTCTCTTACGGCGAGACATAATCTAATCTATGCCAATCAGCCGCCGTAATTTTCTGCAAAGCACTGGTGTGTCTTCCGCTTTGGTGCTCGGCAAGAGTGCCGCGCAAAATCCACCGAAGCCTGTTTCCGCAAATGACCGCATTCAGGTCGGCTGTATCGGGTTTGGCATTATGGGCCAGACCGACGTCAAAACCGAAGCCGCCCTGCCTGGCGTGGAAATCGTCGCGGTGGCTGATGTGTACGATGGCCGCCGCAAGCTGGCTCAGGAGCGTTACGGGAAACAGGTCTTCACCACGCGCGACTACCGCGAGCTACTAAATCGCCGCGATGTCGACGCAGTTATCGTTGCCACACCCGATCACTGGCACGGCCGCATTGCGACCGATGCGCTTCTCGCAGGTAAGGACGTGTATTGCCAAAAGCCAATGGTGCGCGAAGTAGCCGACGGCCATGTGGTGATCGAAACGCAAAAGAAAACTGGGCGCATTTTGCAAGTCGGCAGCCAACGGGTCAGTTCGATCCTTTACGCGAAGATCAAAGAGATTATCCATAGCGGCGCCATCGGACAGGTTCACCTGATCGAGGCTTTTATTAACCGCAATTCATCGCTCGGGGCGTGGCAGTACACGATCCCCCCTGATGCGTCGCTCGAAACAATCGGCTGGGAACAGTTCGTCGGCGAAGCTCCAAAATGTGAGTTCGCACCGATTCGCTTGTTCCGGTGGAGAAATTATCGCGATTACGGAACCGGTATTCCGGGGGATCTTTTTGTCCATCTCTTCTCCGGCATCCACTTTGTGATGGACAGTTTCGGCCCGCGGAGGATCGGCGCTACCGGCGGTACATATTTCTGGAAAGACGGACGAGACGTTCCCGATCTGATGACCGGATTGTATGAATATCCCGAAACGGAGCATCACCCCGGATTCCAAATCAACTTTAGTGTGAATTTCGAAGCGGGCAGCGGGGAAGGTGCAGACTCACAGGCCTTTCGGTTTATTGGAACAGAAGGGGTGCTCAATCTTTCAGTGGGCAACTCCTTTTCCGTTTCGAAGCGGCCGCGCGAAATCGATCCTGGAACGACGGCTGGCACTTTCTCGAAAGCGATCGCAGAACAGATTCTGACCGAGCATCGGAAGAAATATCCGGACCGTCCGCAAACCGCCGAAAGCCTGCCGGTTTACAACGAAGAAACAGTTCCGGTACCAAAAGGCTACTCCGAACAGGTAGCGCATCACCAGGCATTTTTGAATGCAGTTCGTACGCGCACCCCAGTTGTCGAAGACCCAACATTCGGTCTTCGCGCGGCAGCGCCGGCTCTGATGTCGAATGTCTCCTATTTTGAACGCCGCATTGTTACATGGGATCCCGTTGCCATGCGGATGGCCTGAACCGCCGTTAATCCGCTTAGTCCAGATCGAAAGGTCGTTTTGGAGGAGCATCCGACGGATTTTCCTTCGCTTGCCGCAGTAACTCCTCGAATCTTTTCTCGCGGACCTTGTCACTACTGAGATGAGTCGCAAAACTCTTCTCGAAGACGTCGTTGCGACGTTGCGCCTCGCCCTTGAGCTGTTGAACCGCGCTCTGCAAATCCTCAATCAGAGGTTTTTTTTCGGCTTCCTTGTGATGAATGACGAGCCGCGTTTCCGTGTCGATTTGAAGGGCTGATCCACAACAAGGACACATTACTTCGAAGAGCTCGCCTTTTGCCTTCGTCATAAGGGAAATCGTAGCGCAAGAGCCGTCCTTGAGGTATCCGGCTGCTATTCTCTGGACTGCTGAGCACGATGGATGCCGTCTTCTCATGGATATCGCAATACGGCTACATAGGCCTTTTCAGTCTGTTAATGCTAGGCATCGTAGGTCTTCCGGTACCCGATGAAACGCTACTTGTCTTTTGCGGCTACCTGATCTGGAAGGGCCGCCTCCAACCGGCCGAAACATTTCTTGCCGGCTTTGGCGGTAGTGCCTGCGGTATCACGATCAGCTACTTGCTCGGGCGCACTTATGGCCATAAACTCATTTATCGTTATGGCCGCTATATTGGCCTGACTCTGGAGCGCCTGGATCAAGTACACCGCTGGTTCGTCAGGTTGGGGACATGGCTGCTGGCGATTGGCTACTTCATTCCCGGGGTCCGCCACTTTACTGCTCTGATTGCCGGAACAACTGAACTCTCGTGGCCCGTCTTTGCGTTGTTCGCATATTCCGGCGCGGCAATCTGGGTTGTGACCTTTCTGGCACTCGGCTACGTAGTGGGCGACAGCTGGCAGCAAACATCGACCACCTTCCACAAATACGCTTTGATCGTGATGACCGCCGCAGGAGCGTTGGGACTGATCGTCTGGCTTTTCCGCCGACGGCGCCGGCGCGTTTGAGATCTGCTAATTCTTGTTACATGCAAGTTTCTCGGGTTGGTGCGTTCCTGGCCGCTCACTTGGTTCTGGCTAATTTTATTCCCGCTCAGACACGACCTACTGCAAGCGGCGTAGATCTTCAAGCAATCGACAAAACCACCGATCCTTGTCAAAACTTCTACCAATATGCCTGCGGCAATTGGATAAAAGAGAATCCGGTGCCACCTGAATATTCGCGGTGGGGACGGTTCAACGAGCTTCAGGAGAGGAATCAGGAAGTTCTCAAAAAGCTTCTCGAAGATGCTTCGAAGCACCAGAATCGCTCGCCGATTGACCAGAAGATCGGTGCTTTTTACGAGTCGTGTATGAACGAAGCCGCGGTGGATAAGGCGGGTTACGATCCAGTCAAACCTGGAATCGAGCGCATTTTAGCCCTTCTGGACAAAGATGCCCTGGCCGGCGAAATAGCAGCTCTGCACATGCAGGGCACGGGAGTGCTCTTCACCTTTCATTCCATCCCGGATCCTGACAATTCCCGCATGACGATCGGAGACGCCGACCAGGGCGGTTTAGGTCTTCCCGACAAGAGTTACTACATAGGCACTAAGGACGAGAAGCTCAGAGCACAGTATGCAGATCACGTTTCTAAGATGTTCCAGTTGATCGGACGCTCTCCCGAGACTGCCCAGGCTGATGCACAAGCGGTCCTTAAGATAGAAACTGAGCTTGCCAATGCATCACTCGATCGCGTTGCGCGCCGCGATCCCAATCTCACCCATCACAAAATGTCGGATGCCGAGTTCCAGGCCCTGGCTCCGAACTTCAATTTCAAGGCTTACTTCGCAGATCGCGAAACGCCTGGCTTTCAAACGCTCAACATTGCGGTCCCGCCGTTCTTTAAGGCTCTCAGCAGTACGCTCAGGTCAAATAGCCTTGACGACCTGAAAACGTATCTTGTCTGGCACTACCTCTCAGCCTACGCGACCGACTTGAGTAAGCCGTTCGTAGATGCCAATTTCGATTTCTACCAGCGCATTCTAACCGGAGCAAAACAGCTGCAGCCACGCTGGAAGCGTTGTGTCGAAGCGACCGATCGCTCTCTCGGAGAGGCCGTGGGACAGAAATACGTTGCACAGGCCTTCGCGGGACAATCCAAACAAAGAACACAAGAGCTTGTGAATCAAATTGAGCAGCAGATGGAGAAAGATATCCAGTCGCTCTCCTGGATGAGCCCCGCCACGAAGCAACAGGCACTGACAAAATTGAAGGGCGTAACGAATAAGATCGGGTATCCGGACCGCTGGCGCGACTATTCAAGCGTGATGATTACCGACAGCAGCCTGATCGACAATCTCAGAAACGCGCGCGAATTTGAGACTCACAGAAACCTGAACAAGATCGGCAAACCGGTCGACCGGTCCGAATTCGGTATGACGCCTCCCACCGTAAATGCCTATTACAGCCCCCTGCAAAACAACATTAACTTTCCTGCGGGCATTTTGCAGCCGCCTTTTTACAATCGAAATGCAGATATGGCCGTTAACTTCGGTGGAATTGGCGCTGTTATCGGGCACGAGCTGACGCATGGCTTTGACGACGAAGGGCGCCGTTTCGACGCCGATGGAAATCTGCGTGATTGGTGGCAAAAACAGGATGAGGAAGAGTTCAAAAAGCGCGCGGACTGTCTCGTGAACGAATACTCGAAATTCGAGCCGGTTCCTGACGTCCACCTGAATGAGCAGCTTACCCTGGGCGAGAACGGCGCCGATAATGCCGGAATTCGGTTTGGCGTACATGGCGCTTCTGGGTGGTATCGAAAACGGCACGGTGGAGAACAGTAAGATCGACGGTTTTACGCCCCAACAGCGCTTCTTTCTTGGATACGCCCAGGTTTGGTGCGAGAACTCCCGCCCGGAGTTCTCTCGTACGAATGTCCGCACCAATCCACATTCTCCGGGTCAGTTTCGCGTGATCGGCGTTGTTCAGAATACTCCCGAATTTGGAAAGGCGTTCGGCTGCTCGGTCGGACAGCCCATGATGAAAGAGAATGGTTGCCGGGTTTGGTAGTTTCTGACCTTCGCGATTTACACTGGGAGTCACATGTCGAGTAAGAGACTGTTTCTCCTCTCATGTTGCGTGTTGATCATCTCGATGAACATTCGCGCGCAGTCGAGTTCTGCCGAATCATCGTCTGGCAGCGGCCTCGAGTTAGACGCAATCGATAAGGCTGTCAACCCGTGTAAGGACTTTTACCAATACGCCTGCGGTAATTGGATCAAAAATAATCCGGTGCCGGCGGACGAGAGCCGTTGGAGCCGCTTCGATGAATTAAATCAGCGTAATCAGATGGTGCTTCGCTCCATTCTGGAGGACTCGGCCAGGAATCAAGGCCGATCCCCAATCGATCAGAAGATCGGCGGTTTTTACGCTTCCTGCATGGATGAGCCAAGAATAGACCAACTGGGCGACAATCCGCTGACCTCGGAACTAGACCTCATCAAGCAGATCGGCAATCGTCAACAGCTTGTCGATGAGGTCGCGCGACTTCAGAAGATGCAGATAGGCGTGTTTTTCACATTCAGTTCGGCACCCGATTTAAAGAACGCGAAGATGTCGATCGCGGACCTTGATCAGGGGGGCCTCGGCCTTCCCGAACGAGACTACTATTTCCGTGACGATCCTAAGTCAGTCGAAATTCGCAAGAAATACGTCGCACATATCTCTAAGATGCTTTCACTGATCGGTGCAACTCCGAAAAGCGCAGAGACCGCGGCGGCGACCGTCATGTCCGTAGAAACTGCGTTGGCCAAGGCGTCGCTCGATGTGACGGCGCGGCGAGATCCCCAGAAGCTCTTCCATCAAATGTCGAAGGCAGAACTCGCGAAACTTAGTCCGAATTTCTCTTTTGACAATTTCTTCCAGGCGGTGAGCACACCACGCTTTCAAATAGTAAACATCGACGTGCCCGATTTTATTGCGGCATTCAGTCAACTTGGCGCGACGCGACCGATTGGCGATCTCAGGGACTACCTCACCTGGCACTACCTGCACTCGAACGCCCGGGTGCTATCCAAACAATTTGTCGACCAGAACTTCGACTTCTACGGCCGTACTCTGCTGGGTTCTAAGGAACTTCGCCCGCGCTGGAAACGATGCGTAGCCGCAACAGATGACGAGCTGGGCGAAGCCCTGGGGCAAAAATACGTCGAAAAAACGTTTGGCGAGCAGGGAAAGGCCCGTACACTCCAGATGGTTCGCGAAATCGAAGAGCAGATGGGAAGGGATCTTGAATCTTTGTCGTGGATGAGTCTAGCGACCAAGCAACAGGCTTTGGTGAAGCTCCACGCAGTCGCGAACAAGATCGGCTATCCGGATAAGTGGCGCGATTATTCTTCCCTTGAAATTAAGGCCGACGACTACTTCGGCAATACGTATCGCGCCAATGAATTCGAATATCGTCGTCAGCTGGACAAAATAGGGAAACCGGTCGACCGCAGCGAGTGGGAGATGACTCCACCGACGGTAAATGCCTACTACGATCCGACACAAAACAACATTAATTTCCCGGCCGGAATTTTGCAGCCACCCTTCTATTCGAACAAGGCGAGCGACGCGGTTGTCTATGGTGCGACTGGCGTAGTGGTCGGTCACGAACTCACTCACGGGTTCGATGACGAGGGACGTCAGTTCGACCTGGACGGCAATCTTCATAACTGGTGGCAGAAGGACGACGAAGCGAAGTTTAACAATCTCGCCGCCTGCACTGTCAATGAATACGGCAGTTTCAGTCCGGTTCCGGGCGTGGAGTTAAACGGGAAATTGACACTCGGCGAAAACACCGCGGACAATGGCGGCCTTCGTCTGGCTTTCATGGCTCTGCTCTCCGATCTCGCTGGCAAGAGCATCCCGCTTTATAAAAAGCGGGACGGATACACTGAAGCCCAGCAGTTCTTCATCGGATACGCTCAGGACTGGTGCGAGAATGTAACGCCTGAAACCGCCACTCTACTGGCGCGGACAAACCCACATTCCCCTGGAAAATTTCGTGTTTGGGGCGTCGTCAAAAACATGCCGGAGTTCACTAAGGCGTTCGGGTGCAAGCCTGCGGACGAAATGTATGTAGCGAAGGGCAAGGGCTGCCGCGTGTGGTGATCCCCAATCGAATCTATGGTTCAAAACGTCAAAGACAACCCGCTGCTTGTTCAGCGGTTTCCGATTCAGTTTGATAAGGTAACCGCCGAGCAGGTTGAGCCGGCGATCACTCTCCTGCTGGAGCAGATGAACCAGCGGCTTAACGATCTGGGCAGACCCGATACCCCTCTGACGTATCGCAATGTTCTGCTGTCGCTCGACACCATGACAGAACCGCTGGATTTTGCGATGTCTGTGGTGAGGCACCTGGAAGCTGTAGCAACGTATCCGGAATTACGGGCCGCCCACAATGCCGTGCAGGGTCCGGTGAGCAGTTTCTATAGTTCGATCGCCTTACACGAGGGCCTCTGGCAGGCCATCAAAGCCGTGAAGCAATCGACTTCTCCTGGCGATCTTTCACCCGTTGACGCACGTTTCCTGGCAAAGAGCGTCATCGACTTTCGCCGCGCGGGCGCTGATTTAGACCCGGCTGGAAAACGGCGGCTCGAAGAACTGGATATTGCGCTAACGAAGATTACCACCCGCTTCTCGCAGAATGTGCTTGACGCGACAAATTCCTTTGAGCTGGTAATCACGGATGAAGCCAAATTATCCGGAATGCCGGAATCGGCAGTCATGGCGGCCCGCCAGAGCGCACAGTCGAAGGGCAGGGAAGGCTGGCGGCTCACGCTTCACGCTCCCAGCTACGTAGCCGCGCTTACGTATCTCGACGATCGTGATTTGCGGCGCGCTTTGTGGGAAGCATCGAACAGCCGGGCGACCAGTGGGGAGCTGGACAATCGGACACTAATCCAGGAGATCCTCAACCTAAGGCAGCAAAAGGCGCGCTTGCTCGGCTATTCTGATTTCGCGGACTTTGTTCTCGAAGAAAGGATGGCCCATTCGGGAGCCAAAGCGCAAAGCTTCCTGGACGACCTTTATACGAAGACTCTGCCATATTTCGAACGTGAGAACGAGAGTCTCGCGGCGATCGGCAGGGAACTGGGCTATGCCACCGTAAAGCCCTGGGACATTGGTTACCTTGCCGAGAAGCAGCGGCGCACCATCTATGATTTCGACGAAGAAGAGCTTCGCCCTTACTTCGAACTCGATCGCGTGGTCGCTGGGATGTTTACCATCTTCGGCAATCTTCTATCCGTGAAGATTGTAGAAGAGCCTGGCGTTCCGGGGTGGGATCCAGCGGTTAAGTACTACGGAATCGAAGACGCCTCCGACGGTCGCCTGCTCGCCGGATTCTACACGGACTGGTTCCCGCGCGACAACAAGCGCGGGGGCGCTTGGATGGACTCTCTGGTAACGGGTTGCCCGGATGAGGCGCAGCCTCACCTGGGACTGATATGCGGAAACCTCACTCCGCCGGTCGCGGATCTGCCCTCACTACTCACGCACCGGGAAGTGGAAACCATTTTCCATGAATTCGGGCATCTTCTCCATCACAGCTTGAGTCGGGTTCGGGTCCGATCCCTGGCAGGAACGAACGTGCCATGGGATTTCGTAGAGCTACCCTCTCAGATCATGGAGAATTGGACGATCGATCAGGACGCGTTGCGGCTTTTCGCTCGCCACTTCAAGACCGCCGAGCCTATTCCTCAAGAACTCTTCGAGAAGATGAAGCGCGCGAGAACCTTTCGAAGCGCCAATCTGCAGATGCGCCAGATCGGTCTCGCAACAATTGATCTGAAACTGCATCGCGAATTCGATCCTCAGAAAGACACCGACGCGATGGAATTCTCGCGGGAAGTCTTCTCGAGATTCGTGCCGTCTTCATTGCCTTCAGGATATGGCATGATTGCCAGCTTCACGCATCTATTCTCCAGCCCGGTCGCATATGGTGCTGGTTACTACTCGTACAAATGGGCCGAGGTGCTCGACGCCGATGCCTTTACGCGGTTTCGGAACGAAGGTATTTTCAACACTGAAACAGGGGCGGCGTATCGACGTCAAATTTTGGAGCGCGGCAATAGTGAAGAGCCTGCCGATCTCTTTCGGAGTTTTATGGGCCGCGATCCGGATGCCAAAGCGCTTCTCGAACGGCTTGGACTTTTGGAGACGGTTACCGCCTGAAACGAAAATTCGGATGAATGTGACGGATGACAATCCCGGAAGCGTCGCTTCTCAGGCGGCGGAACAGCTCGAGCAATTGAAACGATTGCATGAAATATCGCTGAGTGAACTCGCGGCCGCCCGGCGCGAAGCGGAGCAGAATGCGCGGACAGCGCGCGATGCACAGGAGGAACTGAAGTATTTCACGTATGCTGCCAGCCACGATCTCCGGCAGCAGCTTCGAGCCATCGGAACGCATGCCCAACTCCTCGAGCGTGAGCCTGCATCGAGCCAGCGGACTCGCGAATTGGCTTCGGTTATCAGCGAAAGTGCTTCTCAAATGAACGCGCTGGTGGGTGATCTGCTGACGTACTCCCGGGTGGGACTCGATCCAGAGCTGGGTGACTTAGATCTGAACGGCCCGCTTCAGTGGGCGCTGTTCAATCTCGCGGAGGCCATCAAGCGGGCCGAAGCGCAAGTAATTACGTGTAAGATGCCGACAACGTTGGCCGATGAAAAACAATTCGTCACTGTTTTCGAACATTTGCTGACCAATGCTCTCCTTTACCGCGGCCTGGAGAAGCCGCGCATCGAGGTCACGGCTGAAAGCGATGCCGATTTCCACACGGTTTCGGTTCAGGATAACGGTGCAGGCATTAAGCCTGAGTTTCAGGAAAAAGTGTTCGAGCCGTTTAAGCGTCTGCACACAAAAGAAGTTCCAGGCAGCGGCCTGGGGCTGGCGATGTGCCGGAAAATCCTCCGTGCGCACCAGGGTCGAATCTGGGTTGAAAGCGATGGCGAACACGGGTCGACTTTTAAGTTTGCTCTTCCTGTCTGAAAGTGCTCTGATTTGGTTGAACCAACTCAAGCTGGTGGATTTCAACCAGTACCGACTTCCGCAAACCTGCTTTAAATCGTTTATTCTTAGTGGATTATCGATTGGAACTAGACGTGTAGTCCAGTTGCTGGACTATGCTTCGCGATCTTACGGCAATGGTAGCGGCGTTTGCGCTGACACTTCTTGCTGTCGCTCCGCCCGTAACTGCCCAATCAGGCTGGCCGGTTGTAGATCCGCGAGCGCAAGCACCGGTGGGCCAATATCCGGGCGTGTCACAAGACTCGGCCCAGCGTCCTGATGCAGGTTCGGATCCTGGCGCCGATCCGCAAAGCAATCCGCAACAGGATGCAGCCGGAGACCAGAAGCACGGGATAGCCCGCTTGAGTATTGTGCAGGGAGATGTAAACATCAAGCGCGGCGACAACGGCGAGCTCGCTGTCGCAGTTGCGAACGCTCCGGTTGCGGCACAAGATCGTCTTCAGACCGGAACCGGATCGCGCGCGGAAGTTGAGCTGGACTATGCCAACTTAGTTCGGGTCGCGCCGAATACCGATCTGGGCTTTGCGGACCTTCAGTATCGCCGCTATCAAATTCAGCTCGGGGCCGGCACGATTATTTGGCGGGTTCTGCGCAATTCAGCGGCACAGGTGGAGGTCGACACTCCAAGCGTGGGGTTCCGGCCCACCAGCGAGGGCGAATTTCGGTTATCGATACTGCCGGACGGCACGACTCTCGTCACTGCGCGGTCGGGCAGCGCCGAGATCTTCGGACCACGCGGCTCCGAACCGATTACCGCCGGAAAGACCGTTCTGGTGCGAGGCAATCCGACTGAGCCTGAGTTTCAGGATTCATACGCAGTTGCTCGCGATCAGTTTGACGATTGGAGCGCGCGGCGCGACAGTGACTTATTGCGGTCGCGCAGCTATCAATACGTGAGCCCCGATATCCCGGGTGCAGATGACCTCGACGTGTACGGCCAATGGGTACCCTCCCAATACGGTCAGGTGTGGGCGCCGCAATCAGAGGCCGAGGGCTGGTCGCCTTACAGCAGTGGCCAGTGGGCCTGGCAGAATTACTACGGCTGGACCTGGGTGGATTCTGCGCCCTGGGGATGGGCGCCGTATCACTATGGCCGCTGGTTTCAGAACGGCGGCTATGGATGGTGTTGGTGGCCGGGTGCGATCCGGTCTTCGTATTTCTGGAGCCCGGCGCTGGTTGGCTTCTTCGGCTGGGGTGGTTTTGGAATCGGACTCGGGCTTGGCGGTCTCGGCTGGGTGGCTCTGGCGCCTTTCGAGTCGTTTCATCGCTGGTGGGGTCCGGGTGGGTATGGCCGTGGCTGGAGTGGATATGGCGGCGGTGCATACGGTTTTAGAGGGTATGGAAATTTCGCACGCGGTGGAGACATCGCCCACATGTACCGGAATGCGGCATACCGCAATGCGGCAATGACGGCTTCGTATGGGAGGTTTGGCGGTCCGCAGCAGCGATTCAGCGCGGCGACAAGGGCCCAATTGACCAATATCAGCGCATTTCGCGGGGGACGAATACCGATCGCTCCCACTCGTGCGAGTTATCAGTTCTCAAACCGTAGCGCCGTCGCTAATCCGAGACTCGCATCGGCATCTGGCCAGCGCTTTTTCCAGAGTTCGCAAATTCGAAGCCAGGGCCCCAGCATGTCCACGCACGGCGCAGCACCGAGTTTGAGCAATAGCTATTCACAACGTAACGCAACGCCGAACCCGAGCAGATCGTCGAGCGGATGGCAACGTTTTGGGGACCCGGGCAGCAGCGGTGCCATGCGCCAAGGTTTCGCAGGGCGGGCGGACCCAGGCGGCTGGCATAGTTTCGGGCAACCGCAACGTCCGGCGGGTTCGAGTTCCTATTCTTCACCTCGGACTACCACTCCGGCGCCATATCGTTATAGCGCACCGGCGACGAATAGCGCACCGGCGACGACGCCCCGATCATACTCCCCAAGCACTACTGCCCCGCGCTACGGAGGCTCCTCAAGCTATGCGCCTCGCGCGGGCTCGAGTTATAGCTCTCCCGCGTACAGCGCTCCCCGCTACAGCGCGCCAACTTACAGTGCACCAAGGTACAGTGCACCGAGCTACAGCGCTCCTCGTTACAACGCTCCCAGTCAGCACACGACAGCACCAAGGTACAGTGCACCTTCAGGCGGAGGTTCTCATGGTGGTGGCGGCTCCGTCCACAGCAATGGAGGAGGTGCTGGCGCAAGCCAGGGAAGCGGTGGTGGCGGCAGCCACAGTGGAGGAGGCGGCGGACACCACCGCTGAACATTGGATTTTCCCTCAGCCGCTCTGGCTCAATTGACAAGGCCGGAGCGGCACTTTTTTAAAAGGGAGAAAAGCCGGCTCTATCCAAGCCCCGCCGCGCTTCCGGATTTTTCATAAAAGTCTCCCACACGAAGCCAGTCCGAAGGTTCTCCGCCATGAGCATCGTAATCCCGGTGTCGATGGCGATGACGTCGCTATCGAACCACTTCGTGAGCGGATTGAAGGCATTCACGAACCCGTATTTACTCCAGGCGCCGGCGCTGTAATGCTGGCGGATGTACTTCAGCACTCGGAGCGTCTGCTGCGGCATGAAAGGAAGCGAACCACCCGTCGCGCTCGGGACCACCGTTCCGTCGATCGGCCCCATCTCAGGAGGACCGCCCCAAACAACATAGCCATGCTCGGAATCGGAGGCCGTAATTCCCCATAAGTCATCGCTGTAGGTGGGAAACTCTTTGGCCAGCTCCAGGCAGAAGCGGCGATGAACTTCGGTGGCGATGGTCGAATTCTTGAAATAATCTACGTAGTCATCCTGCTTGCCTCGGAAGTCGAACCATGCCTGAGAGTACTGATGCACGAATAAGGGAGCCCAGGAGCCCACGTATCGCACTCCTTCATACTCGAAGGTACGTCGCTTCCACGCTTTCCACGTTTGCAAGGGCAGGGGATAGCGAGTGGAACCCAGGGCAAGCAGGTACATCATCATGAGCTCGCTGTAGTCACCCCAACGATACGGAAGGAAGCCATTCTCAGGCAACCAGCCGTGTGGGAGCAGATTGGTGTCTTCGGAAAGCCACGTCCATTCCACACGATTAAAGATGTCGGCGGCGAGACGCGTTACCTGCGAACTTCGAAAGTGCTGCCGGCACGTCAATACGCCACACAACAGAAGAGCCGTATCGATCGAAGAAATCTCGGAATCCCATATTCGCTCGCCTGTGACCGCGCTCGCAAAATGGTAGAAGAAACCCCGATGATTCACCATTTTCTCCCAAAGAAATCGCAGAGTAGTGATCGCGCGCTCGCGTGCCTCGGTGGTCCCGATGTAGCCGCGATGCTCGCCGATACAGAGGGCAGTGAGTCCAAAGCCTGTGGCGGCAATGCTAGCCACGATAGACTCGTCGGCTTTCCGGACGTTGCAGCGATCCCTCACCAGCCCCGTTCCCGGATTTGCTTGCTCCCAGAAAAACTGGAAGTTGGCCCGCTCCAGCTCCTCCAGAAACTGGTCATCTTCTTGGGACAAATTGGAAGCAGAGAACTCCGGTGACACCACGGTTGATTGCGGGGACTGCAGACCGGAGCCAAACCCTCTCAGACATAAGGGCAGACAAAACGGTACCGCAAGCCTTGCGAGCATGTCGCGACGAGAGAGGCGATTACCCTGAATAGTGTTGGGCGTCACAGGACTAACGAACCATAGATGACAGCGCAGGAGCGAGTTGCAGTTTGGATAACCGGGCTACTTAGTGTATGCATGGCGGCTGGGGCATTACTCTTCTTCATTATTCGACAGCGCCCGCCGGGCCAGCCTCTGACCTTGACCGGAGTGACGCTCAGACGGGATACAGATCCGCGAAAGCAGCGCCCCATAGCTGGAGTCGAAATCATAGCCGCGAATGGCGTGACGACTCAGAAGACCGTTTCTGACGCATCCGGGTCATTTACGATTACGGTTCCCGGTGAACCGAAGGCGCCACAACCGCCAAATCTGACTTTTCAGGCGCAAGACTATCTGCCGTCCAAAATCGAATCCGCCAAAGGAGATCAGCTCTACCTGGTCTACCTGACGCCCGACCGCGCGCCCGCCGCGGAGCCCGTCATTCACAAGCAATCGGTGCTAGCTAATATTCGGGTTCGTTATTCGGAAAAAGCCGAAATCACCAACAACACGGGAAGCCTGGTCAAGTCCTTCGAGGTAGTGAACAAAGGCAATGTTCCATGTAACGGCCACACGCCCTGTTCGCCGGATGGCAAATGGAAGGCAACACTGGGTTCGTTCGTCCAAGCCGCGCAAGGCCAGGGACAGGAGTTTCGACGCGCGCGCTTGTCCTGCATCGCCGGGCCATGTCCTTTCACGAGGGTCGAACCGCAAACCAATCTAGCCGATGGTCCTTCTTTAAACATCGCCGTTCTCAACTGGTCCGATACGACCACATTTCTTCTGGAGGCTGAGGTAAGCCAACGCATTGTGAGCGATATGATCCGCGAATCCTTTCCGGCAGTGTTTGGATCGAGCATGAACTTTACGTTGCCGCCGCGTGCCCAGGGCCCCAGTATTGAGGCCGAACTGAATGGACAAGATATCGTGTTTCCCCTGGGCCCGAATCTGATTGTTTCCTGGGGCGTTTGCAGCGTAAAAGTCGCCGAGAACAAGACAAAGGTGTACCGATGCGATTTGAAGCCGGGCTATCAGTTTCCAAATAATGGGCGATAGTATCTTGCGACGCATCGCGTTCGCGAAGCTTCCGGTAGGAATCGAGATTCCTTTTGAAGGCGCACAACGTCAGCCGGGTCAAACAGCCTGTCATGATGGTTTCTGTGGGGCAGGCCTTTTCGTTCAGTTGTCCTTCTTGCGGATATCGCGCTGTGTCTTCCGGCGGCCCGGATAGGGGCATGGCTTCAGCCACGCAGACTGTCAGCTGCCCGTCTTGTCGCAGGTTGCACGAGGTCAGCGTCTCAAAAATTCCGTGGGATGGCGAGTCCCGGATAGACGTGGGGACCATTCCGTGTCCCGTGTACACGACATTGACTCTTTCCCCTTGGCATCATCCGGGCCGCTGTCCGAACTGTCAAGTTGCAGTGCTGGACCGTTCGCAAAGGCCCGAGTTCCTGTGGGATTAGCCTGAACACGCGGTAATAGACAACAGTTTTTTCTTCCTCTGGAAGAGGCGGTGGATCAGTTCTCTTCAAGCACGTCGAGCACGGGGAAGGGAGCCGAGTAATAATTGTCGACCGCTATGGTAATAACGGTACGCAGCGCTGGCCAAAGCTCTGGTGCGGTGCGGCTCTGTTGAATCTGCTAATTCTTGCGAGTATGAAGGCATCAGACGCCAGACAACCGAGTCTCTATTGTCCCCACCGCGGCGGACCAATGCCGAAGGGCCAGCTTTACTTACACGGGAAGCGTGGCGATAACTAGAACGACGGCATGGTCGACAAATTTCCCGAAGGCCTGATGGCGCCCAAACAGCGGACGCTCAAGGACCTTAAGGCAGGGGAGCGATCCGCCTTCCCTCTCCGCGAGAACCTCGAATACGGCGAGATTTGGCTTGACACCGGGGGAAAGTACCACCTGTCCATCCCTAATAACACTAATCGCAAATGGGACGTTCAAGACCTACGTCTTTATGACATCCCGTCGACCAAGTGGATGGTACCCCTCGAGACCATCACCTGGGAGCCGGAATGATTTATGCGGCAGGATACCGGCGAGTTGGGTGGAACATGCACCCGCGGAACGTGTCAACAAGAATGAGACACACGACATAAAAGTTTAAGGAGTATTTTCGTTGTTGGAGGCCGGTGGATTAATCCAGACGGCATCAGGCAGGGAAGGGTGTAGCGGAGGCCGGCGAACGAAACGCTCCGGATGTTTCTGGTAAGCGCGATCGAGAACGGCTTGGCGCTGCTGGATGAGTGGACCAGTCTGCCGGTAATGCACGGTGGCCGGCGTCAACAACTGCAAGGCCGAGTGATGGTGCCGATGGTTATACCAGTGGAAGAACTCCTGGCAGAAACGGCGCGCATCCTGGATGGAGCCAAAGCGGTCCGGATACTCCGGACGGTACTTCATGGTTTTGAAGTGTGCTTCCGAAAACGGATTGTCATCGGAAACGTGCGGGCGACTGTGAGTCTTGACGACACCGAGATCGGCCAGCAGCAAGGCCACGGATTTCGAGGTCATAGAGGAACCACGGTCGGCATGAATAGTAAGTTGACCTGGGACGATCTTCTGCTTTTCGCAGGAGTGTTCGATTAGCTGTTTGGCCAGGCCGGCGGTTTCCCGATAGGCGATCATCCAGCCGGTGACGTAGCGGCTGAACACGTCCAAGATGACGTAAAGGTAATAAAAACTCCATTTCACCGGACCTCTGAGTTTGGTGATGTCCCAACTCCAAAGCCGATTTGGTCCCGTGGCTAGCAACTCCGGCTTGCGGTAAGGCGGATGGATGAGTTGATCGCGCCGCTCGCGATTTTCCCCTTCGGCATCCAGCAGACGGTACATGGTGCGGATCGAGCAGTGATAGCGGCCATCGTCGAGCAGAGACGCGTAAACCTGGGACGGGGAACAGTCCTGAAAACGTTCCTCATGGAGGCAAGCCAGCACCGCGGACTTCTCCTCGTCTTTCAAGCGGCGAGCGGAGGACCGCAACGCGCCCACAGGCGGCGGAGAAAGACGGCGCCTGCGCCGCCGCCGGTAAACGCTCGATCTGGGAATGGCAAGCTCCCGACAGGCTCGCTTCATTCCGACTACCAAACTAAGGTCTTCCACGGCGGTCATCAGGAGTTCTCGCTGTCGGCGAGCGGTGGCATTGGGCGCCCCAACAGCAGGGCTACTTTTTTTTGAACGTCGATGATGATTTCGGCTTTGCGCAGTTCTTCCTGCAGTCGCACATTCTGGCAGCGCAACTTCTCGTTCTCGGCCGCCAACGGGTTATGTTTCGGCTCCGGTCCGCGCTTTTGAGAAAAAGCACAGTGGACGGCGGCATCCCGCTCCTTGCGCCAACTACTCAGGGTCGAGGAATAGAGCCCCTCGCGGCGCAGCAGCTCCCCGATGCCGCCAGTCCCGGCCACCGCGTCCACTTCGGCGAGAATCTTCTTCTTATAAGCTGCATCGAAACTGCGCCGCTTTGCCTTCGCAGTTACTTCCGGGTCCGGCGAACTCGCTGCCAAAGAACCCGCCTTTTGACCATTCATCGTGATTCATTTCTTTCTCGCCCTGCTCTCTAATCCGAGCCGCCAGAAATGTCTCATCGATATTGGCACAGAGGGAACTCGCCAAAGTCGCCGAAACCTTATGAACAGATTACGGAGCTATTTACAAACAAGGAACGAACGAAGAGCGGAAAGCAAACCTTATTTCGGCTACTTCCAAGATTGCGACCTTCCTTCGACCTGAGCGCTTCGTAGCTTGGGACCGATACGCTAGGCGTGGTCTCAACGTAATTTGCGGGCGTAGCAAAGGAAAGGATTTTGGCGGCGGATATGTCGAATATCTTGCTTATTTTGATTCCGTTTGGAATGGGCCAATAGGAAAGCGCATCCAAGACACAACAAAGCAGTCCGCAGTCTCAGCTGTTGAACGCACAGTCGGTTTTCAACGGCGAGTATTGGATCTTTACCTCATGGCCGAAAGGCGGCGCCACATTTGTTGTAGGGAAGAACAGGCCGGGTTGCCGCACAACTCACATCACGGAGGGCTGAATGGGCCCTTATACCAAGATTGATCGGCTTAGCCGGAAACGCTTCAAGTCGCTCAAGTCGCGTGCAGATTGTTTGGCTGGACACATTCCGCTGCAGTTCGAGGAGGTAGGATGTCTCGCGCGGAGAGGCTGCAGAAGGGCGTTGAAATTCTTCGCGATGGAAGTCATTCGAGCCGGCCGGGCCCGCCGCGCATGGCCGCGACCTGGGACAGCTTTAGGGAGTATGGGTCTACGGCATCGAGCACCACGTGCTTCAGGATCAAGTCTTGGTTATCACACATTAACCTGAAGTTGGACCAGCGACTAAATTCTGGGTGCGCAGCGATGAGACGAAATGATGTTGAACTCCCGTCTCATCTTTCAGCTTCGTCAGCAGCAGGCTGTTGCTTTGTACATGGTCATTCTGACGCCGCAAAAAGACAACACTCCGAAAAAGGACCATAAAGTCCGATAACAGGTATTATGTAAACTTCGCTGGTATAAATATACTTGACTGACAGCCCAATTTCCGGTACGATCTAAGCATGGATAAGGCGCTACCGAAAACCCTTCAGGAAGCAATGGTTTACTTCGCCGATCTTGAACGATGCCATGAATTTATGGTTAGACTGCGCTGGCCGGATGGTAAGGTCCGCTGCCCACGGTGCGGCTCTGACGCTGTTTCCTACCTCCCAAATGCGCGTGTGTTCAAATGCTTTGCAAAGCATCCGAGACAGAAGTTCTCATTGAAGGTCGGGACCGTCTTTGAGGATTCACCCATCGGTTTAGACAAATGGCTTCCTGTCATGTGGCTCGTAGTGAACTCAAAGAATGGTGTGTCTTCCTGGGAGATCCATCGTGCAATGGGCGTCACCCAAAAGACCGCGTGGTTCATGTTGCAGCGCGCCAGACTCGCTATGCAGGACAGACGCAAAGGCGGCAAGCTTTCTGGCGAAGTCGAAATTGACGAGACCTTCATCGGCGGCATGGCCCGGAATATGCACAAAGCCTCAAAGGCTAAGAAGCTACAGGGTGCAGGCGGCGGAGCGGTAGGCAAGATCGGAGTTCAAGGAATACTGGAACGTGGTGGCCATATTCGCGCACACGTTATCGACGATACCCGGCATGAGAGCGTTATTCCTGCGATTCACGAGAACGTTGAGAGCGGTTCGCATATCTATACCATGCCGAGGCGTATGTGAATGGCCAGATTCAGACCAATGGTCTTGAGAACTTTCTGGCCTTCTGAAACGCGGTCTGGGTGGCACCTACGTTTCAGTCGAGCCGTTCCATTACAACCATCGCAAAGACTCAAACGACGGAGAGCGATTTGTCGCAGCCATGAAGCAGATTGTCGGGCGGCGGCTAACCTACAAGGAATTAACCGGCAAGGAGGGTGAAACGGAAGCTTTCTAAAAAAGAGGCGTTGCGTCAAGGTCGCGGGAAGCGTAGTGATAGACTTCATCAGTTCGAACGGCCCTAAACCATATGGCTGTCACTTCTTGGCTGATCCTGATTATTGTGGCCGCTTTTGTCGGGTACAAAATTGTTTGGAGAGAGATCCAGATCAACCAGACCAGCGTAGACTGTCCGTTCGCGAAAAGATCATCGGGGTAGTGATCTGCGTTCTAGTGGTCGTGTTTGTGTTTTGGTGGGGGATAAGAAAAGGGTGATTTAACCAATCTTGTGTTAATTGGGCCAAGATCCCCACCAGGAGCAGCGAGATTATCCCGAGTTGGGCAACAATCATTTCTTGGGCTATTAGCTATTTTTATCTTTATTTTCCCTTTGGCTTTGGACCACGCTTATTCGGATTGAGCGCGGTTTCCTTTCGGTGCTCATCGATGCGCTTTTGGATTTCAGAATGGGGAACGGCGAGGACTTTTTTCATTGCAGCTTGAAACCGCATCCATGCGGCCGCGCCTTCGACATACTCTGGCTTCATACTTTGATCATGTCATGTATTCGCATAGCCAGATCTTTCTCGCGGTGCGGATCTTTTAGATGACACATCACGAACTTCACGTAATGATAATAGAGTTTCCATGCCCCTATTGTCGAATGGCCGTGGTGGGAAGACTCCCCACACTGAATCAAACAGCTTCTCTGGATTGGGTAAACATTACATTTCCAGTGTTTTGCTTCTTGTGTTTTCGTAAAGGTTTCGTCCTAGGTAGTGAGGGTCGGATCTTGTCGGTTGAATAGAATTATCAGAATAATTCAAGGCATAACAGGAACCGCAAGTGTAAGATTTACTCTGAGGAGTCGGCTCGGCAAGCCCGAACATTGGAAGACTGCAATTCAGACAGAACGCCCAATAATATCCCGAGTATGGATTATCAAGAATGTGATCATGACATTGCCAGTGTTGCCGTAATAGTATCCCTCGTATTGAACTCTTGGAGACAATTCTTCCAGTCCAAAGATGTTCATCACTTTCGCTTTCGATTCTGATTGGCTCGCACCATTTGGACTTTAAAGAAGTCGGGTCTTTCAGTTGCTGAAATACAGAATAAAGCCAATAGTCCCGCTGGCTCTAATAGAATGGTGCTGCCCTTCGGCACGAATCCCCATTTAGCAATTTTTGGCAGACCACCCGATGTTTGAAACTGCCATAGCTCATCGACATGTTCGCTTGCCGTGGATAGAGCGTTGAAAAGATCGTTTGTGCTTTCAGAATAGCGGTCTTGCTGCTCGAATACAAACTCAATACGCTCATCATCTCGAACGACCTGAATAATGCTTAATATAAGTGGAAGCAGACATGTATAGTACGCCGTATTCAGTTTTTTGGCGGGAGTTCCGATTACGCGCTTTAGACCGCAATCCGTAGGTATCGGTCCCAGTATGGAGAGCACCCATTCGCCGCTTTCATGGCCGGACTCATCCAAATACACTGTAAGCATAGCGAGCCACTTTGGCGGACCGTCGTGCGGTACCGAAAAGAACCGCGTCCAAATCGGCGCCGCTTACTAAGCTACTACGTTCTGTCAGTCAAGTATATTTATACCACTTCTCTCTGTTTTCACGCCACACTCCGACAAGAGACCTTGAAAGCACACGGCCGCATCTGCGATGCTTCGATGCGGCCGTTGAAAACGAAATCGGCACGGCTGATTGCGGCTGCCCGTCGATCTGCCCCTACGGCAGGATTCCGCTGAAGTCTACTGGCGGAGGATTCGATTGAAGCTGCGCCAACGTGCATGTGGTCATGGAAAATGACCGCCATGTGGAATCGACAAACTTCAGCTTGCCGTTGCCTACGCCTGGATCGAAGGTGGCGTTTCCCGGCCAGCTTCCGGTCAATGCCGGGTAGTAGTCTGCCCCGCTTCCTAGCAGGAATTTCGCGATGCTGCGATCATCCGGCTTCGCAGGATTGTCTACGATCAGGCGAGCCTCGACAGTGGTCACGATCCCGCCGATGTCATTGGGATTGATCGTGGCCCGATCACTGGGATAGAAGTGGAATACATACCCGGCGGTCGTCTTTGCGGAAATTGACCCATCCGACTCCGTCCGGACGTCGGCCGGAAAGTTTGAGTCACCGCTGAAATCTTCGAAGTAGGACGCGCCATCCGGGTCGGACGTATTCTGCAAGAGCAGCCATTTCCCCGTGCTCTTTGACAGAAAATAGGTCTGCATGTCCCGGATATTCACACGGGTATTTGTTGCCGAATTCCCGGACGTCGGAACGTATATGACACCCCAGCTTTCGATTGCTTTCCAACCCTGGGCATTGTCGCCCATCGTGAGGACCGGACCCTGCGCGAAATCCCAGGAGCTCGGCACGCCGTGAGGAAACGCTTCGTTCTGACCGGCCATGTCGGCAAAAATCTGAGTAGCTACCGAAGAATCCGGATTTGAGGGCGGATTGCTTGCCGGCGGTGTCGGCGCAGCCGGCGTCCCAACATTTATCTGGATTGAAGAATAAACATTCCGGCCAGCGGTATAGACGCCGGCAAGGGTCAGGGTATGGGCCCCCGGCGCGATCGAAAGGGACTGTGAAAGACTAAACGTGTTGAATTTTTTGTAAACCTGTTTGCCGTCAACATAAAGAACCATTTCGTAGGGTTGCTGGCCAGTGGCTTTGGCCGAAAATGCGACGGGTGAACTGACCGTGGAACTGTTTGACGGAGAGAGAGTGGCTATCTTGTTCGGCACCTTCTGCGCCATGACAAGGGCAGAGGAGGATAGAAGTATGGAGATAAGGATCTTAGACACGCAGGAGTAGTTCTCACATGCGAGCCAGTTCTCTCACGTTGTGGTTAACAGAAATTGAAAATCTGATCAACTGTAAGCTACCTTGGCCAGAGCGGCCATGATGAAAGCAGGAATTAAAATGTGAACACCTGAGTTTTCGCCCTTCGTCGGTGTAAACTGCGAGGACGGATTTTTGGAGACTTTTGATACGCATTTGCCTTTTTGTCGATACCCTTCTTCACGACGCCGGCACAGAGAAACTTGTCGCCGAACTGGCGAAGCGCATTGACCCGCAACGATTCGAAATTCATTTCTGCTGTTTGGAAGACAGCCCCCGCCTTCGTGCGCTACCGGCTCATATTCAGAAGCGCGTCTTCCCGGCTGAAGTCTTGTACCGGCCGTCGGCTCTTCTGGAGGTCTGGAAGTTTCGAAGATATCTTTCTAAGAATGAGATAGATGTCGTGCATGGCTTCATGAGTAAGTCGAATATTTTTTGCGTCACTGCAGCTTTGGGTTCGACGTGTAGAGCGGTGATCACCAGCCGCCTGAGTACCGGCTACTGGTACACGCCCCGGCTCCTTGCTCTCAATCGATTCCTTAACCGTCACACGACCAGAATTTTCACCAATGCCGTCTGCGCCAAGAAAGTCACGGTTGAAACTGAAGGACTCTCTTCTGAGAAGGTTTTCGTGGTTTACACGGGCGTTGACCTGCTCCGATATTCATCTTCTGCTGGAGATTTGAGCGCCGCGGCGGCTCTGGGCATACCGAGGGACTCCCGTGTGGTCGGGATCGTAGCCACGTATAGACCGGTTAAAGACCTTGCGCTATTCCTTCGAGCCGCGCAAATTGTCGCGCGGAAGGTAGAGGATGCGGCCTTCCTGCTCGTTGGCCATGGGCAGCTGAAACCGGAACTGGAGGCGCTTGCCATTGAGTTAGGGATTCGCGATCGGGTATTCTTTTCTGACGGTCGCGGCGCGGTGCCTGACTACCTCGCGCGGATGTCGATCGCATGCTTAAGCTCTCAAAGCGAAGGTCTGCCCAATGCAATTCTCGAATATATGGCCGCTGGTTTGCCGGTTGTGGCGACCGACGTGGGCGGGATTTCGGAATTGGTTCTCGATGGCATCACAGGTCTCCTTGTCCAGGACCGCACACCCGATGCGTTTGCCGCGCCTCTGACCCGTCTGCTACAGGACGAAAATCTTCGTTTGAAGATGGCCCAGGCGGGCCTGAAACGAAGTCAAACGGAATTTGATATCGCCATGGCCGCTAGGCGTCTGGAAGATTTCTACTGCGACACGCTCGCGCTGAGCGCCAGTGCCAAAGGCCGCTGAGGCGTATCCAGAATTTAGCGGCGACTGATCATCACTCGCTGCTTGTCCACTGTTCCAACGGAGCGGAAATATTCGAGTGTCGCTTCATCGTAGAAACGCATGGCGCCGAAGCGTTCAGCATCCTCGTTAAGCTCCAGCAGAATGCGTCCACCTTCCTTGAGATGCTGTGATGCATCCTCCACGAAGTAACGCCACTCCTCCACCCCCCACGTGTCCGGCTCACGATGGCGGTTAAAGCAAATCCAAAATGCAGTGATCAGATCGAAGGTTCTGCCTTCGAATGGCAGTGGAACAAATCTCTCGATCAACAGCGGAGAAACATGCGATTTGCAATGCAAAGCCTCGAGCAACTCGGAATACATGCGGCGCTCAGTAGGTGTCATGTAGCTCTCAGGCGCATCGACGCCGGAGCATTCGTGTCCGGCGGCTCGCGTCACAGCCATGAAAAAGCCGGGACCGCACCCGATATCGAGAATCTGCAGCGGCTTGCTTTGATGGAGGTTCAATTGAACAGCTCGCTGAATGTTCAGAAGCAGCCAATAGCGGCGATCGGCATACTTGGCAGCGCTGGTCGGTTCCTTGCGAAAGAGCGGTTTTACCTCGGTCCAAAGTCGGTCTATTCTGGCTGTGTCCGCCGATTTTTCGACGGCCTTCAGGAGGTTGTTGATGTTCTGCGGCCCGTATTGGCGCAAGCGCGCATTGAGCCTGTAGAGCTCGATCTTTCGCCCGATCCCCTCGGGTATGAATTCTTCAATTACCACTTGCAACCTCCGTAAATATCTCAACCATTACATTAAAAAACATCGTTTGATAGCGCATCCAATGTTAGTTTCTCTTATTGATCACACCGGCGGGTCACCCGGAAGGATGAAATTCGGCCGGCAAGGTTGAAACGATGTGGATCGAAAGCGAATGGGTACTAGTATCCCATTCGAAGCCCGGTCGTCGCGCTACTATGTCGTTCAGTGCTGAAGGAGTTTCTAAAGGCAGCGGTGAGGGGAATCTTTTTGTGTTGTACATTCCTTCCGGCGAGCCTTTGTGCATTCGGACGATGGAAGACAATCTTCAGCTTCTTCGCTCAATCGTATGCTTTGGTTCCGGGAATGGTCGGCGACTATTTGCGCACTGCTTTCTATCGATTGACTCTTGAGGAATGCTCGATTTTCAGCCGAATTTCTTTCGGCAGTTTTTTTTCCGCCACGGAGGTAAAGGTCGCGCGCGGTGTTTACATTGGAAGTTATTGCGTCATCGGAAAATGTACCATCGGAGAGAGAACGCAAGTCGGATCGAATGTGCAGATCCTGAGCGGAAAGCACCAGCATCCACGCGATGAGTATGGCCGCTTGCAAGGTGCTGAGCACGGCACGTTCGATCGCATATCGGTGGGGTCCGATTGCTGGATTGGAGCGGCAGCCATTGTCATGGCCGATGTAGGCGACGGAACCACCATTGGCGCGGGATCTATCGTTTCTCGCGCGATTCCCGGAAATTCGGTAGCGGTCGGAAACCCTGCCCGGGTGATTAAGAGCGCATTGGACTTGTCGAACGAAGCCTGCCGCGTGTCCAGTTAGCGAATGCGTGTAATCGCCGTTATGGAGGCCCACACCGTAACCGGGCCCGCCAAAAATTTAATTCGTTTCTGCAAATTCGCGGCTGAGCGCTATTCACCGGGTTTCGAAATTTCCGTTGTAACTTACCTGCGCGGTGCCGTTGGTGCTGCCCCGCAAACCAACCGATTCATCGAAAGCGCTCGCGAAGCGGGCGTGCAGGTCGAGATCATTCCCGAACAGCGTGCCTTCGACTTGCAGGTAGTATCACGCCTCCGCGAGTTGTTGCGCGATCGAAAGCCTGACATTGTGCAGACGCATGCCGTCAAGTCACACTTCTTGATGAAGCTGTCGCGACCTTCGGGGGTGCCCTGGCTCGCATATCATCACGGCTACACCGATCCCGATTTCAAGATGCGGGTTTACAATCAGCTCGACCGATGGTCCCTTCCGGCCGCCGACCGCGTCGTAACCGTATGTAAACCTTTTGCAGAAATGCTCGTGAGGAGCGGTGTCGCGCGAGACCGTATTCGCGTGCTTGGCAACTCGATTGAATATTTTCCGGGGCCAGGCACCGAAATCATCTCAGATCTTCGGATCAAACGGAATCTCGCGGAAGGTATGCCGGTAGTACTCGCCATCGGCCGATTATCCGCTGAGAAGGGTCATCGCTATCTCGTCGATGCTGCCGCCATTCTGAAGCGTGAACAGCCGGCTCTCGATTTCAAAGTGCTGATCCTTGGCGAGGGTCACGAACTGCCGCGACTTGAACGACAGGTTGAAAAGCTTGGCTTGCAGTCGACTGTTCAGTTTCTCGGACATCAGCATAATCCACTCAGGTACTACGCGCTGGCTAGCGTTTTTGTACTTCCATCGCTCAGCGAGGGATCGCCAAATGTACTTCTGGAAGCCATGATGGCGGGCACACCAGCCATAGCTACCCGTGTCGGAGGCGTGCCGGAAATGGTGGAGGATGAGCGTAGCGCTCTGATTGTGAAACCAGGAGACGCTGCGCCTCTTGCCCGAGCGATCGGCAGGGTTTTGACGGATTCCGCTCTCGCGCAACGCTTGCGGGAAACTGCTTTGACAGATGTGCGGGGGAAGCGTTCTCCAGAAGCATACAGCGCTGCTCTAATGGACATCTACCGGAACTTGGATGGAACAAGCGGCCGCGACTCCGCGGGAGAAGGTTAGTTCACTTCCCTTCTCTCGAACATTCGCTCAATCACATCAGAACACCGCCGACCATTTTTTCGGGTTCGGGTATGTTGGTTTCCCCGAGCGCCTGGAGCAGATTGATCTCGATCGTTCGAGAGAGCGCGCTTACGGGCACATCATATGGCAGGTTCTCAAAAGGATCTTCCAGATTCTTGCCGATTCGATTGAGTATCAGAAATGCCAGGGCAACTAAAACCGTGATGACCGGCGTGAAAATACCAACTTCATCCACGATCACAACGGGCAATGCCATGCAATAGATTTTGATCAAGAGCTCGGGATAGTAGTCGTATTGCCGCGGAAGCGGCGTATTCTTGATACGCTCACAGGCGCCGAGCACGTTTGAGAGCTCGCTCAAAGTAGCGTCCATTCTTTGCATCTGCCAGTCATTGAGGACCTTTTCGCGCACGCCGGCCGCCACTTCCCGGCCCATCTGCAGCAGAAGAGCGGCGGGTACATTTTGATGTGCTCGAAGTTCCTGGAGCGCAGCACTGTCGAGAAAAGGCTCGATATCGCTCCATGGCTCCTGTCGGCGCAACGCGCACTTTGTGGCGTGGACGAAAGCGATCTGCTTTCTTACGAATTGCCGGGCGAAAGTCGCGTGCCCGATGCCATCGTCGGCAAACGAGATGGCTTGCCGCGCAAGGGACCGCGAATTGTTTACCATTGCGCCCCAGAGCGTTCGAGCTTCCCACCAGCGAGCATAGGCTGAGTTCGTCCTGAAGGCGAGCAGAATGCTGAGTGCAGCTCCCAGTACACTTACTGCCATTTCCGGAATTTGTATAAATTTCAGAGCGTGCTGCTGGCGATCGACGAGGAGACTTACCAGCGACAGCAGGAAGACAACGGACAAGAGCCTTCCGACTTGTCGTAGCATGCGCGGCCAGTTGGGGTAGTTGGTGACGACCATGGATTTATGGGTGAATGTACCAAACGGATCGGCCCGAGCCGGCCTGTCGTTATAATTCGTGTGGGAAACGGCGAAGCTGCAGTGACTATCCAACTGAAGGTTCAAGGCGAACAGGGCAGAAACCGCCCAGACCGGCGTGTAGATCACCAGGTGAGACTGATTTCCGCCCTGCGTTTTTGGGCAACTCTCGAAAGGCCGCCCAATTCCATATGAGTCGAGGCGTCAGGTATCGATCCTGGCACGAACACCTGGCTTACGGTCACCTCCCCCGAGATTATCCGCCAAGCTCGGCATTCGTGCAGGAACTATATCAGGTGTACTCGATACTCAACCGGAATGCTAGCGATGCGATCACTTGAATTACGTATTTTCAACACCTTTTATCTCCTGCCATAGCCAGGAGATACGCTGAAGGAGTTGTGAGCAAATTGTGGAAAAAACAGAGACGGGGGAATTTGTCGGTAGGATGAAGGGGGATGGTGCGGTAGTGGGGCGGCGGCTTGCCGGGGGAGGCGCCATTCAGGTAAGCTATGGAGCCTCAATCGAGGCAGTAGATGATTTGCTGCAGGAAGCTGGTTCCGCAGAGTTCCTGGCCCCGGGCTTCATCGATTTACAGGTTAACGGCTTCGCCGGCGTCGATTATAACGATCCGGCAACGACCACCGAGGCAATCGCCAAATCGATTGCAACCATGTTCCAGACAGGCGTGACACGCTTGTTCGCGACAATCATTACCGGGTCCGAAGAGCGAATCACCGGCTCGGTTCGAAATCTCTCTAGAGCCAAGGACGAATTGGCCCGTAACAATCGACCGGAGGCGCACGCACTCGAGGCGTTTCATATTGAGGGACCTCATCTTTCTCCTGAGACCGGTCCTCGCGGAGCCCACCCTCTGGAACAGATCAGGCCTCCTGACATAGAAGAATTCAGACGCTGGCAAGAGGCGGCTGACGGCCACATTCGACTGGTCACTGTGTCTCCGGAGTGGCCCGGAACGGCGGGCTACATCGAAGCCTTGGTTCGATCTGGCGTCGTTGTCAGTCTTGGACATACCAAAGCAACGCAGGAAGAGATCCAGGCGGCGGTCGATGCCGGGGCAACCATGTCTACCCATCTCGGCAATGCCGCGCATGCGATCCTGCCGAAGACGCAAAATTACATCTGGGCGCAACTGGCTCAGGATAAGTTGGCCGCCTGTTTCATTGTCGATGGCATTCACATTCCGCAGCCCTTCTTCTGCGCATGCCTGAACGCGAAAGGTCTGGAAAAGTCAATTCTCGTGACGGACGCCGTCATGCCTGCAATGTCTTCCCCGGGGCCGTATCGGCTTGGGCAGGTGGATGTAACCCTCCTCGAAGATGGAAGGGTCGTCCTCAGAGACGGGAGCGAACGGCTAGCCGGATCGGCACTGCGAATGGATGACGCGGTTGCGAGAAGTGTGCGCTGGGCCGGCGTGTCGCTCTCAGCCGCGATTTCAATGGCAACCACCAACCCCGCGCGAGTCGGCCGCGTTGCGGGACGTCAACGAGGAATAGTACCCGGTGAGAAGGCCGACCTCCTGCGCCTGCGATGGGATGAGCGCTCTCAGAATCTGCTCGTTGTTGAAACCATAGTGGCAGGTACATCGGTCTACAACGCGTGAGTTCGCCCGAATGGTATCCGCCGAGGTCTTGGTGACGAAAGCGTCGCGGAGTTCATCGCATTGAGTAGAGTTTGTAAAGCAAAGAACGTCTGAAAAACGAATTGGAGAAAACATATGGCATTCACACTACCCCCCCTTCCCTACCCTGAGGACGCGCTGGAGCCGCACATTGATAAGACAACGATGCAAATTCATCACGATAAGCATCACGGCGCTTATGTGACAAATCTGAACAAAGCACTCGAACAAGCCCCTGATCTACAGAACAAGGCCATCGAAGAACTGTTGGCCAATAATCTGTCGGCGATACCGGAAGCGATCAAGACGGCAGTCCGCAACAACGGCGGGGGTCATGCGAACCACTCGCTTTTCTGGAAACTGCTTTCAAAGACCGGCGGCGGCACCCCCAAGGGTGACGTCGAAAGCGTGATCCAGTCAACTTTTGGTGGTTTCGACGGCTTCAAAGAGAAGTTTAATGCTGCGGCAACCGGACGGTTTGGTTCCGGCTGGGCGTGGCTCGTTAAGGATACGGCGGGTAAGTTCGAGATCACTTCGACTGCCAACCAAGACAGTCCGCTTATGGAAGGGAAAAAACCGATTCTGGGTCTCGACGTGTGGGAACACGCCTACTATCTGAAGTACCAGAACCGCCGCCCGGAGTATATTGCAGCGTTCTGGAACATCGTCGATTGGGACGAAGTCAATAAACAGTTAAAGTAAAGGATTAGTTTTGAGGCCGGGCGATCCGTTCGGTCTCAATCCGTTTCGAGACCTAAATCCTGCAACCGATCACGCATGTCGGCCAGGGAAGTGTATTGGACGGCCGTGAATCCCAGGTCTTCTGCAATCCCTACGAAGAGCGCTCGATCATCTACGTAGATCGCTTCGGCGGCGTCGAGTTGTACCAGGTCGAGCGCAAGCTTCCAGATTGCAGGGTCGGGCTTTCGAAAATGCACGAAATGCGAAATGATCATGAAGTCCGCAAGTTCGCGAAGCCCGAACTTGTCAACACGATACTCGGTAATCCCCTGCCCTTCGTTGCTTATTAATCCAAGTTTGAGACGATTCTTTTCCTTCACCTGACGAAAGAAGGCGATGTTCTCCGGCCAGGGCAGCGATTGGGCGTACGCGAAATCGCGCACCTGCTCCAACGTAAACTGCCGCGGTGAGCCGAAGAAGACTTTTTGAAGATATTCTCCGAAATCAATGTGCCCACGTTCATAGCTATCGAACATCAGGCGGTGGCGGTCCACAATGTCGCTGACCTCGAGCTGAAAGTGACGGCAAATGGTGTCGCGTATGCCCGTGTCCCATCCGTTTGTCCCTAAAACACCACCGATGTCGCTAAGCAGGATCTTGAACTCATTCTGCGGCATAAGTCTAAGCGTCGCACGGGATGGGGCGCATAGCGAACTTCCCCTGTGCTCCCATAAAAGGGACTGCTCTGCCAACCAACGATATGCCGGTATCCATTAAAGACATTGCGCGACTGGCCGGAGTTTCGCATTCAACTGTCTCTCGGGCGCTGCGGAAAAGTCCGCTGATCTCGTCCGAGACCTCTGAGCGTGTGCAGCAAATTGCGGCGCGCGAAGGATATACACCCAGCGCTCTGGCTCGTGGTCTGGTAACCAACAGGAGCGAAGCGATCGGAGTCGTCGTGACATCGATTGCCGATCCGTTCAACGGTGAGGTGGTGGCTGGTATCGAAGAAGTCGCGAACCGGCATAACTATACCGTCCTGCTTGCTACCTCGCAAGCCGAGCCGGACCGCGAAGTGTCGGTGGTACGCAGCTTCCAGGCGCGACGAGTAGATGGCATTCTTGTAGCCTCCTCGCGCGTCGGAGCCCTGCATACTCCCCTGCTTGCCGAACTGCAGATTCCGATCGTGCTGCTGAACAATCAGCATCCCAGCATTTTTGTGCACTCGGTTAGTTGCGACAATCGTGCCGGAATGTATCTTGCCGCCCGTCACTTGATTGATTTGGGGCATCGCAAGATTGCATATCTCGGTGACGCTCACGGTCTGCACTCGGACTCCGAGCGCTTTGAAGGCTATCAGAAGGCCATGAGCGAAGCCGGATGTCCAATCGAACAGCGGCTCGTTGTCCGGGCGGATGGAAAGATTGCCGGGGCGCGCCTCGCTTCGCAACAGATCCTCCTGCGAAGCAGGCCTAGCGCCATCTGTTGCTACAACGACATGTCGGCTATAGGTGTGTTGGCGGAAGCTGCTGGCGCGAACTTGAAGGTGCCGGAAGATCTCTCGATTACAGGCTTTGACGATATTTTCTGTGCGCCCTACCTGCGCAGTCCCTTAACCACCGTTCGACAGCCAATGAAAGAGCTGGGTCGCCAGGCGATGGAAATGATGCTGGCGCTGCTGCGCGGAGAAGAGACGGAAAGGGCTGTTTTGATCAAGGGCGATCTGATTGTTCGCGGTTCCACCGCAAGGCCGAAAAAGATCTACCAGGAAATCTTGGCCGGGAAAAACTCCGATACCAGATCGTCGTAATACGGCTTGATTTCTTTCATGTTCGGTCGCGCCAGGCCCTTCGAGTAAAGATCATACGGGTTGAATTTGCGGACCCATTCAAACATCTCGTGGTCCCGGGCGTTCATGAGATGGCCGTAAGCATGGTGCTTGTGCGCGGCATAGAAGGAGTGATACCGCAGCATGTACTGTGCAGTTTCAGGCAGGTAGTCGCGAGTCACGCGATAAATGTACTCATCATGTCCCCAGGACAGATGAACGGTATCAAGCCCGCAGTTGGGCTCATAGATTCCATATTTCGTCTGATAATCGGGCACCCTACTATCCGGATTGTCCGCAAAAAACTCTGGAAACACGATTTGGTCCGAATAGGCGCAGCCTGTGGGAAAAGTGTCTCCTACAACGGCCCATTGGGGTTCGCCGTACAGGCAAAGGACCTTGCCAAGATCATGGACAAGTCCGGTCGCGACAAACCAGCGCGGGTGGCCGTCCCTGCGAATTGCCTCAGAAGTCTGAAGCAAATGTTCGATTTGGGTAACGTCCGTGTCGGGATCGCTGTCGTCAACCAGCGTGTTCAGGTATTCCGCCATCTCCCAAATACTCTTCCTGTCCCGAACCAGCCCGCGATATTGAGCCTTCTTTTCCCGGACGAAATCAAGCGTTTGGTAGCGGTGGTTTAAACGATAGAATTCCGTGACATTTGAATTGGCATCCTCTTTGTAATTCCGGAACTCTTCCTCGGTCTTTCCTTCCTTATATCTGGCGGCAACGAAATCGTCCCACTCATCCAGTTCGTGCAGGGGGCTTTTGTCTAGCGGGGCGTCCACAACAGAAATACTCATGTTTCTCCATTATGCACACGTGTGCACAGAGAGTGCAACAATCTGATACGGAGCTGAATCTCGCCGGCGATTTTACGATGATCGTGTGGGAGATCTTGGACTGGCTTCCAATGGGAAGCGCCAGATCAGCTCCACGATCTTTTATTGCGCAGCGCGACAATATTTCCGTGCCGGGCGGCCAGGAGTAATTTTGAGTTCCGAACGTACGCGGCCATCGCCTAATTTAATGCATCCGTGTCGGCCCGTTTCGATCATAATCGACGAAGCTTCGCGAACGTCGGACCGTGCAAGTGTTTCTGTGCCTCTCGCTTTCTACATCATCTTTCTCGCGCTGTGGCCCGCAACGGGCGCGTCTGCCGCGACCCCTAAAGACCAACGAATTGGTCCGTCTTCCGTCACGTTGGAAGGATTATGGCGCTTTCGCACCGGTCACGATCCGGCTTGTGCCGCGCCTGAGTATGATGACTCCGGGTGGGAAGAAATCAGCGTAGATAAGCCCTGGAGGGCACAGGACCACGAGGGTTACACGGGTTTTGCGTGGTACCGGCACCGGGTCTCCATCAAGTTGTACCCGGGCGCGCCGAAGCTCGGCATACTTATTCCAAACGCAGATGACGAATATGAGCTTTACTGGAACGGGCGGAAGATAGGCAATTACGGCACTCCGCCGCCGCACGCCTGGTGGTACCACCGATCTCGTCCTGCCTCATTCCCGTTGCCTCCTCCGCTTTCCAGTTCTCTCGAAGGGGTACTTGCGCTGCGCGTCTGGGAACGTCCGTTTGATTCGAGCAGCCCGGCGACTTCGGGCGGGTTGAGTGCTCCGCCCGTCATCGGCGACGCTCGAGCTCTCAGTCTCCGTGTGGAGGCGGCGCAAGCTGCACTCGTTCAACGAAGTCTTCCCAATCTGCTGATCGGCACCATCATGATCTGTACCGGTCTAGTGGCGCTCGTCTTCTATGCACGCGGTCGGCAGGACACGGTCTATTTATGGTGCAGCTTGTATCTGCTTGGAGTGGGCGCTTCCGTTTGGGTGGGCTTGAGCGAGCCTTGGAAGGTTTACCAGTTCTTGAGTGCAGTCGTGCAGATTCTCAGAGATGTGCCGCTGTGGCTGCTGCTGCTCGGACTCTTCAACTTGGAGAAGGACGTCAGGTTGGGAAAGTGGACGGCAACACTGATCGCTGCGTACCTGGCCGCGCAGGTAACAGATATCACTCTTCTCATGTTATGGGAGCATGCCGGTCCGGTCTTCAAGTGGGTGGACGCGATCACGACTTGCATATACGACACTGCGGCGTTATATCCGGCAGCTCTCCTGGCCATGCTGCTGGTCCGCAGACAGCGCCCTGCCAACGTTGCGGTTGCGCTCCTGGCAGCCCTTTGTACCTTGTATTACTCGGCAGTCGAACTCTCTTTACAGGGACGGCGGCTCACACACTGGAACTTGACTGACTGGCTTTATCAGCTAGGAATAGATATTGACGATTATCATTTCAGCGCATTCTTCATCTTGCAAACGCTGCTGTTCCTGGCGATTGTTTACAGCGTCGGCCGCCGCGTCGTCGACCTCCGCCGCCGGCAAATGCAGATGGAACTTGAACTCAAGTCGGCCGGTGAAGTGCAGCACGTACTGTTTCCCGAGGAGCTTCCGGCCATACCGGGCTTTACGATTTCAAGTGTGTACAAGCCGGCCGCGGATGTGGGCGGCGATTTCTTCCAAATCCTTCCCGCCGTTGAAGGGGGAGCATTGATCGTCGTCGGAGACGTAAGCGGCAAGGGGCTGAAGGCCGCCATGACCGTCTCACTTGTAGTGGGGACGCTGCGCACCCTTGCAGAGTACACGCAGGAACCGGCCGAACTGCTGCGGGGGCTCAACCGCCGCTTATCTGGACGCGGTGATGGTACCTTCGCCACTTGCCTGGCGCTCCGCATTAGACCGGACGGAAAAGCTACCGTGGCTAATGCGGGACACCTTGCGCCTTATCTTTACGGCCGTGAGATCGGTGTACCGGGCGCGCTGCCGCTCGGCATTCTCGAACATGCAGAGTACGAGGTGTCGAGCTTTAGGCTGAGGGATGAGGAGACGTTAACTCTGCTGACGGACGGTGTGGTCGAAGCCCGCAATCGGGGCGGCGAACTCTACGGCTTTGAACGCACTTCTAAGCTGCTGGCCACTTGCTCCAATCCCGAGAAGATCGTCGAAAGCGCCTGTAGTTTCGGGCAGGAAGACGATATCACTGTCATTTCCATTACGAAGCTGACGGTCGGCGCGCAGGCGCAAATCGCGAGCCTCAATCTGCTCCCAGCCTGATGCCTCTATTCGGCGAAGGCAGCGCACGCCGTCGATTCGTCCGAATAAAGCTTGGTGTACTTGGTCATTCCTACCATAGTGAACACCTTCTGGAAATGGGCAGACAGACCGAATGTCTGGACCGATTGCGCTGACTTACCCGCCTGTATCAGCATCTGAATGATCAGCGCAATGCCACTCGAGTTCAAATATTCAACTTTGGAGAAATCCAGTAAGATGCGCTTCGATTCTTTTGGCAGTGCCTCATATGTCCCGAGCACGACTGTTTTCGAAGCGCTGGTGATATCACCGGTAAAACGCAGAACTACAATCGGTAAGCCTGCAGGTCCCGCGACTTCGGTCACTTTCACGCGTGTCGTCTTGTCCTGCATTATTAATCGGGCTCTCTCAAGTGAATCACTAATCTGGTGCAGCTGCCATCCTCGCCGACGCTCGTCCATTCTGCTTCATCCACAAGCGCCTGGATGAGAAACATGCCCATCCCGCGCGGACCTTCCTCACCGTGCATTTTCTTATCGATATCAGGGGGCTGAATCTCTGTTACGGGGCCGGCTCCCTGGTCACGCACTTTGATTTCCAGCGAGTCTTCCCTCATCGAAAGAACAATGCCGACCGTCAAGGTCTCATCCAACTTGTTGCCATGCTCCATCGAATTGATGCATGCCTCAGCAACGGCGGTTTTCAGATCCTCAATTCGATCTTCAGAAAACCCCATCAGCTGTGCCGTGCTGGCTGCCATGTTCATCGCGATCTTTTCGTATCCCAAGCGCGACGGCAGATTCAGCTCGATCGAATTTGTCTGCTTTAAGTGCGTAAGGCTTCCTTCTTCATATGCGTCAGCAGCCGATTTTTCATTGTCGCAGGAGCACTAGCGCGCTCATATCATCCCTCTGTTCTTGTTCCGTGCTGAATGCTTCGATGGTACGCCAGATGTGATCCAGTACCGCTTCGCCTTCCTTCTCGGCGCATGTGCCGAAGGTGTCGCTAAGGCGATGCAAGCCGAATTCGTCCTCGCCACGGAAAATCTCTGTCAAACCATCGGTGTAGGCTAGCATACGTGCGCCCGGCTGGAGCTCATGCACCTCACTGATGTATTCCGCCGAGGGAAAAATCCCGATGGGTGTTCCACTAGCCTCGAGCAAAACTGGCTGCTTTTCACTCCCTGGAAACAGCAATCCGGGGTTATGACCGGCGTTGAGGACTTCCAGAGTGTTGGACTCGGGATTCAGCCGCAGCAGCAGGGCGGTTACATATCGGCGCTGCGCTTCTATTCCTTCTGCGAAATGCAACGAATTGAGACGGAGGGCGATTTCAGCGAAGGGAACACCTGCCGTGACCATGGCCCGGAAAGCGGCGCGAAACGAACTCGCCACCATGGCCGATGCAAGGCCCTTGCCGGCCACGTCAGCCACTATCATGACCTGCTCGCCAGAAGGTAGAGGAACGACGTCCAGATAATCCCCGCCAACTTCATAACAAGAAACGGAGCGCAGCACCGCGTTATAGCCCGGTACCCCCTGCACGGTCTGAGGGAGTAAGCTGCGCTGAATGGCTCGTGCGCTCGCCAGATCCTGTTCGACCCGCTGAAGGTGAACGATGCGCTCATGCTGGTGGGCATTCTCAATCGCGACCGCAGTCTGTATTGCCAGGCTGGCGAGGAAGTCTGATTCTTCGAGCGAGAGCGGCGATCCGTCACGCGGTATAACAATCAAATCCGTGAGCTTCGTACCCGCCCTGTCTAAGAGTGGGAAGCGGAAACAGCCGCGACCGAGGTCCGAAGTGTTGTGAGCCAGCAGGAAGCGAGGCTGGATGTGGCCCTCTGAAAAGGGAAAGCCGCAGAAGAATGCACCTTCCATTTCGAGCTCGCGTACCACAATTTCAAGAGCACAACGCAGCACTTCATCGAGCTGAATTGTCGAGTGAATGCGACGACTAGCTTCGAGAAGCGCCTGCAGGCGAACTATCTGCTGCTGCAGTTCAAGCGTTTGATCCATCCCTTTTGCCTCAGCCGCCGGAGATCTTCGTTACGACACAGAGCGCAATATAAATGTCCCTGATTCCCAAACTGAGAATGCGCTCTACTTTTTTTGCGCACCCCGCGTGTGATGTCCCCAACACGAATACCACACTCCCTCCTTTTCGACTCGGCCCAAGAGCTATCCGTCAACATCCTCCCTTAATTAGGAAAGATTCGGTCTCCCCTGATTTCGGTAGGGATCTCCCCTGTTGCCTGGATGGTAGAAATTTCGCGTCGTCCTTAGAATCTCAGATATGGAGCTTTCACCACCCAGCCAAACGCCGTTCGGAGCTAGGCGGTTTCGTCGGGCGTGAATGCACCTCTGGCGGTCCTTGGCAGCGTTTTGCTCTTTACCCCTTCATTGCACTGCCAAGGATCGCGTTTTCAAGAGAGCGTTCAGCCGGGAGCGCTTCCTCAGAACACAACGGCGATTCTGACCCTTGATCAGGCTCTTTCCCAGGCGGAACAGTACAGTCCCTTGCTTAAAGCAAGCCAGGCAGAGATCGAGGCCGCACAAGGCGGAATTATCACCGCCCGGACCTACCTCAACCCGGAGGTCAATGTACTGGATGGACATCAGTCGATCCGGCTACCTAGTTCGGTGGCAGGCTTGCTGCAGCACTATGGCATATCACAACGCATCGAATTACCATTCCAGCGAAAGGCTCGCGTGAAAGCTGCCTCGATCGGCCGCGAAAGCAGCGAGCTCGGACTGGAGGAACGCAAACTCGAAGTCAGAGGCGCGGTGAAGCAGGCTTTCTATACGGTGCTGCGGCACAAGCAGGAACTCGAGGTGGCGCGCCAGAATCGTGCGACCGTTGAGGACTTCAGACGCCGGGTGGGAGTCCAAGTCACCACGGGCGAGGCAGCAAAGCTTGAGCTCACGAGGGCTGATGCCGAGCTAGCCACGGCAACGAATATAGCGACAAGCGCGGAATTGCAGGTGGTGGCGGCGACGGCGGCACTGCGCGCGATCATTGGAGCCGACAGTTCATCTGCTATCGATCCCCACGGCACACTGAGCAACGTGCCGCACATTTTGCCGCTGGCTAACCTCGTGAAGAAAGTACTTGACATCCACCCGGCGTTGGCCCAAGCCAAGACAGAGGTCAGAAGATCACAGGCGATTCTAGGCGCAGAGCGCACTTTGCGTGTGCCGCAGCCGACTGCCCTGGCCGAGTATGAGCAGCAACCTGATCTACGTTTTTATCGAGTTGGCTTCGCGCTTCCGATTCCGGTTTTCGATCGGCGTCAGGGACCGATTTTGGAGGCCACGGCACGAGTACGGCAAAGCAATGCGCTGGTGGATCAGCAGCGGCTTGAACTGACCTCGTCGCTCGAAACCGCATACGGACAGTTTCAGATTGCAAATCAACAGGTGTTGGCTCTGGAGAGCGGCGCCCTCAGGCAAGCCGAAGCCGCGCTCGCAGCGGCCGAGGCGGCGTACAAGTTTGGAGAAAGAGGAATCATAGACGTGCTTGACGCACAGCGTGTACTTCGCGGTGTGCGTCTCGATTACCTTGGCGCGCAGTTCGATCGGCAGGCTGCCTTGATTGAACTCGAGCAACTGAGGGCTCTCGATCTATAGATCAGACAGCAGGGCTTGATGAAATCAATATCATTTGACAGAATCTCCGGCGCTCTCGTTATAGCGCTTTGTTCGCTGGTCATTTTCTGCGCAGGTTGCGGAAGCGCGACCCAGAAGGCAGAGGCTAAGACTGGAACCGGTCCGAGAAACACAGATCCGCTCCGGGTACGAATTACGCCCGCGCTCGAGAAGCGCATTCGTGTGCAGCCGGCCGGTTTGGAAGAAGTCGCACGGACCTTCCGGGCGGCCGGGCGGGTGCAAGCGGATGAATTTCATCTTGCCAGGATCAGTTCTCCGGTTACGGGGCGCGTCGCGGACATTCAGGCGCTCGAAGGGGAATATGTGAAACATGGACAGGCCCTCGCAACCCTGAACAGCACGGAACTTTCGAACACCGAATTGACGTTCTTGGAGGCCTGTTCCCGTCGCGAGCTTGCTGAAAAAGCAGTAGCCCGGGCCGAACACCTCCTTAAAGCGGATGTCATCGGCTCAGCCGAATTGCAGCGGCGGCAGGCCGAGTTGCAGGAAAAAGTTGAAGAGGTTTCTGCAGCTACCGCTCAACTCAAAGTGCTCGGGATTTCGGAAAAGGCAATGGCGCAGCTCCAGGCGACGCATTCTGTCGATTCCGTTTCACACATAGTTGCAAGCGTTCCGGGCACCGTTCTGGAGCGCAAAGCCACTGTCGGGCAGGTCGTCCAACCGGCTGAAACCGTCTTTGTCATTGCGGATCTCTCGAATGTTTGGATCGTGGCCGATGTTCCCGAACAGAGCGCCGGGCATCTTCGGTCCGGCAAGGAGATCCGTGCCGAAGTACTTGCCTTTCCAGGCAAAATCCTCGAAGGCAGATTGAGTTATGTGAGCCCGATAGTCAACCCCGAAACACGCACGGTTCGTATCCGCATGAACCTTCCTAACCCCGACCTTCGATACAAGCCGGACATGCTTGCCAACGTTTCCTTGAGAGACGTGCCCGATCAGCAGCTGGCGATTCCGGCGGCCTCGATCATCCGCGAAGACAACAAGGATTACGTCTTTGTAAGGTCTGCCACATCGGAGTTCAAATTACGAGAAGTCACCTTGGGCGAAGATTTCGAAAACCAGCGGGTAATCACGAGTGGATTGACGCCTGGGGAACACATTGTGGTGAGCGGAGCCTTTCATTTGAACAACGAGCGTAAACGGCTGAGCTTAGCCGGAGCAGCATAGCCGGATGCTTCGGCGTATTGTTGAGAGTGCGCTGAAGCAGCGCATCGTTGTTGTCGTTGTTGCGGCGATCCTTCTGGCCTTTGGTATTCAAGCCGCCAGAAACCTGTCGGTGGACGCGTTTCCCGATGTCACCAACGTTCAGGTACAAATCGCTACCGAGTCTTCCGGCCGGTCTCCCGAAGAAATTGAACGCTTCATTACGGTGCCCGTCGAGATCGCCATGACCGGGTTACCCGGCATGACCGAAATGCGATCTCTAAACAAGCCAGGCCTGTCCCTGATAACGCTGGTTTTCGACGATGACCGCAATGTCTATTTCGAGCGGCAGCTTGTTATGGAGCGTCTCGTTGAAGTCAGAGATCGGCTGCCACCTGGCGTGACACCATTACTGGGTCCGGTCTCGAGCGCTCTGGGCGAGGTGTATCAGTACACTCTGGAAAAGCATGGAGATGGCGAGCGTGCTCTCTCAAAGGAGGACTTGGTACAGCGGCGCACTATTCAGGATTGGGTGGTCAGGCCCATGTTACGGTCCATCTCGGGTGTCGCCGAAATCAATTCCACTGGTGGTTATGTCAAGCAGTATCAGATCCTCGCTGACCCTGCACGCCTGCATTATTACGACCTGACCATTGAAGACCTCTATCTGGCGGTACAGAGAAACAATGCCAATTCCGGCGGAGGAATTCTGCCGCAAGGAGCCGAGCAATACCTCGTACGCGGCGTCGGGCTGATAAATTCGCTCGATGATATTCGATCAATCGTACTGAAGCAAACGAACGGCACACCGGTCTATATCCGCGATGTTGCGCAAGTCTCCTTCGGCGAGGAGGTCCGTTACGGGGCCATGATCAAGGGCGGAAATTCTGAGGCGGCAGGCGGAATCGTAATGATGATCGCCGGCGGCAACGCCAAGCAGATCGTGGAGCGGGTCAAGGAGAAAGTCCAGGAGATTAACTCGGAAAAAATGCTGCCGGACGGCCTCCAGATCGTTCCCTACTACGACCGGTCCGTCCTGGTGGATGCCGCGCTTCACACCGTTATTGAGGTGTTGGCCGAAGGCATCTTGCTCGTAATCGTGATTCTGTTCCTGTTTCTGGGTGACTTGAGGTCCAGCCTGATTGTCATCGCAACTCTGATACTCACGCCCACCATCACGTTTATCGTGATGAATCACATCGGTCTATCCGCGAATCTCATGTCGCTCGGCGGTTTGGCAATCGCCATCGGACTCATGGTGGATGGTTCTGTTGTGGTCGTCGAAAACGTCTTTGCGAAGCTCGGGTCTGCGCGCAAAGACCGTTTCAAGACTGTGCTCGAAGCCGTGCTCGATGTAGGCGTGCCGGTCATCTTCGGAATCGGAATCATCATTTTGGTGTTTCTGCCGTTGATGACGCTAGAAGGTATGGAGGGCAAAATGTTTGCCCCGCTCGCTTACACGATCGCAATCGCCCTCGCCATTTCTCTCGTGATCTCTTTGACCCTATCGCCGGTTCTCGCCTCCTATCTTTTGAAGGGCGGGTCCGAGCATGACACCTGGCTGGTACGGTGGCTTAAGAAGCCGTACCTCAAACTCCTGGGAAGTGCTTTGAGCCATCGAAAGATAACGATTGTCACAGCCCTGGCATTCTTCGTCGGAGCTCTTATGCTCTTTCCATTCCTCGGTACGGCGTTCATTCCCGAAATGCAGGAAGGGTCTTTGTCGCCGAACGTGGATCGCGTTCCAAACATCGCGCTTAACGAATCCATTCAGATGGAGCTGGAGGCAGTGCGGCTCGTCCGAACTGTGCCGGGCGTTCAAACCGTCGTTTCTCGTCTGGGCCGTGGTGAATCGCCGGCTGATCCCGCCGGTCCAAATGAAGACGACTTGATTGCCACTCTTAAGCCAATGGATGAGCGCAAAGGCTGGAGTCAGAGTCGCATCGCGGACGAAATTCGAAGGCGTCTGTCAGTCCTTCCAGGTATCAACGTCGTGATGGCGCAGCCGATT
Organism: Terriglobia bacterium; assembly: GCA_963757345.1. Taxonomy (GTDB): domain Bacteria; phylum Acidobacteriota; class Terriglobia; order Bryobacterales; family Bryobacteraceae; genus Bog-105. The sequence goes on from CAVWRP010000026.1 coordinate 496,030, forward strand.
TCAGATCGTGTGGACGAGATGGTAACCGGCGTTCGAGCCGACATCGCTGTAAAGATCTTTGGAGAAGATTTAGACGTTCTGATTCAGAAAGCGGACGAAATCGGAAAGATCGCGCGGTCCGTGCGCGGCATGCGTGACATAAAGATTGACCGGGTCGGCGGTCAGCAATATCTGAACATAACGATCAATCGCCAGGCCATTGCGAGGCAAGGCATGAACGCATCGGATGTGCACGATGTGATTCAAACCGCCGTTGCCGGCAAGGCCGCGACAGAAGTTTACGAGGGGGAAAGGCGCTTTGAGGCGATCGTGCGCTTACCCGAGAATCTGCGCGACAGCGTTCCTGATATCCGTCAAATTCTGGTGAACACGCCGACGCATGCGCGCGTTCCGTTGATGCAGTTAGCGGACATAAAGTTAAAGGAAGGACCGGCGCAGATCAATCGCGAGGAAGGCAAACGGCGAATTGTAGTGGGCGTCAATGTTGACGGTCGCGATCTGGGCGGCTTTGTGAAGGAGTTGCAACAGAAAGTGAAACAACAGGTTCACTTGCCCCCAGGTTACTTTTTTGAATGGGGCGGCCAATTCCAGAACATGACGCGAGCATTGAAACATCTCTCCATCATCGTTCCCATCACCATTGGAGCGATTTTCTTCTTGCTGTTTCTTCTGTTCAACTCCGTACGTTTGGCGACCTTGATCATTACGGTGCTACCCTTCGCCTCGATCGGCGGCATCGTTGCGCTTTACGTAACTGGAGAATACCTGTCGGTGCCGGCATCGGTTGGCTTTATCGCTCTGTGGGGAATTGCGGTTCTGAATGGAGTTGTTCTCGTGTCATACATCAGAAAGCTTCGACAGGAAGGCATGGAACTTCGCGACGCCATTGTGGAGGGCGCGAAGATGCGGTTCAGGCCAGTGATGATGACTGCTTCGGTGGCTGCTCTGGGCCTGGTCCCCTTCTTATTTGCAAGCGGACCCGGTTCCGAAGTGCAGCGTCCCTTGGCAGTCGTAGTCATAGGCGGGCTGATTACATCAACACTTTTAACGTTGGTTGTGCTTCCGACGCTCTATCGGTTCTTTGATGATGTCAAAACAGTGGCGTCCATTGCTCCCGCCGAGGAGTTGGTCGAGGCATAAACATTTGCCCATCACCACCGAATCGTCACTTCGTGTTTCGAGACAAGCTCGTGCAGTTCGTCGTCCGTCAAGTAACGCGATTTGTCCTTAGCTGCGGGGGTGCCGGCCCTGTTAGGGCCGCCAATTACTAATTCCAATCTCGTAACGGTGGGGTCCAAACGGATCTGCGCTATACGTTTAACCCGGATATCTCATGAACATGCCTGAATGTAATGGCCAGCGAAGAAAAGCTGGCTGCAGGATGGGATGCGGGCTCGGATCGGTGAGGGAAGAGACAGGAATCCCTGTGTATGGAGATCAGCAACAAATTGTCAAAGAACGAGTAGCCCGCAGGCCGGAACGAGCTCAGCAGCGCAGTTGCTGTACAGCTTGGCTGAAGAGGTTCTGTAGCGGGAAGCTGCTGCTCATCTGTACCCAGATCTTGCGCAGGGTGACTCGAATTTGAGCGCCGATCTTGAGTAGCCGCAAACGGATGGTAACGACTTGCGCGTTGGCCAGTGAAGTGGCTCGCAGCCCCAGGCGACGCAATCCGCAGATCAACGAATAAGCCATCACCGACAGATACAGCCGTAGTTGATTGGCGAGCATGCTGGCTGCACTCACGCGATCGGCGAACAGCATAAATTGTTCTTTAATGCGGTTCTCCATATCGCCACGAGCGCAATACAGGTCTTCATACAACTGCTGAGCGCTCCAAGCCTGCGCGCCCAGCGAGGTCACCACAAAACGCGGGTTGGATTTGCCATCAATGTGCTCCGCCTTAGCCACCACGCGCCGCCGGCGGCTCCAGGTTCTACTCACCGTTTCATGTTCGAACTCCAGGAATACGCGGGCCGCTTGTTGGCTCTGCTCCCATTGCCGGGCGTGCTTGTTCCAGTGCCTCGGCCACCATCTTCTCCAGGAGAGAATTGCGCGCCATGCCGAACACATAATCCACTTGATGGGCTTCGCACCATGCCATCAGCTCTTCCCGGCAAAAGCCCGCCGGCAAACACATACAGCGGCAGATAGCAGTATTGATCGTAGTAGCCGTGATAGAAACGTCCTTCTTGCTCGCCATGAATCGCGAAATCGGTAGTGTCGATGTCGAGCACGATCTGCTCGGGCGCTACGGCATGCGCTTCTAAGAACACATCCACCAGAAGATCGTCGATCGCTTCCCGCCAAAACGTGATCTTCTTGTAACGATTCGGAGTGCCATCCCCCAATTCCATCCGGTTCAGCGTGCTCTTGCCCGCCAGCGGCTCTTTCCCAGGTTCTGCTTTGCCAGCCAGCGCTCCCAGCAGCGGATCGTGCCGTAGCTGCTCGTGATCATTCAGATCCTCATACCCCAAGGCCAGCCCGTAGATCCGTTGTGCCAGCAACTGCTCGATTCGGTGCTCTACCAGAGCCGGCTTGCGGCCATCCAGAAAGCATTGACTGCACCGCTCGATCAGCTTCAGTTTTCGCTCCGCCTCGCCTAGCAGGGGCTAAACGACCCTATTTTAAATATCTTAGGTTGCTGAATGCCTTCTACCGATATCGAATTTTAACAACATCCTGCATGATGCCGTTACGAGCGCGGCGGTAACAATGGCGGCGACGCCAAAACAAAACTACCAATGCAGCAGCCGATAAGACTGAAGCGGAGGGCCTGAAGGTTCAACGCAGACTGTCTATACTGACCGGCGTTCTCGCTACGGGTTGCGCTAGTTCTCAATATGAAGGGCAACGCCGGTTCGTTGGATAGCTTCAATGCCTTCGGTATTTCCGGTCACGAGTGGCAAGCCAAGCCTTACTGCAGCGGCGGCAATTAAACAATCGGGCAGTTCGATCGTCGAGCCTTGTTTGCTGGCTGCGTCCTGGCGCGCGTAGTCTGCTGCGCGGCGAATAACAACCCGGTAATGGCCTTTGAAGTGTTCGGAAGAGGTGTCGGTATCGAGCCGGGCTTTGGGCATCCGCTACAGCGTGGCGGACGGATGCAGCGGACGGCGTCTTTCCTCGTAAGCGATATGGACAACCTCATCGATCAAAACGCCGCGTGGTCCGAGCTGCCGAATAGGCCAAGTCCTTGCTCAAAAACCGTCGCGCCTGATTGCGCTGCATTCTGCGGGCGATGCCGGTCAAGCCATGCATACGACTCGCCGAGTTAAATGCGGCGGGAGCGCATCAATGGCGCGTTCGATGTCTTGGATAGTGGTTAAGCTCATTGGTGCCTTTCCGCTATTTTGAAGCGCCAGAGAAGATTTACTACGGCGGCAGGGTTTTCGCAAATTTTCAAAACTCACCCTCTACGAGACAAATACCCATGGGTGGCTTCCGTTGACTCGCCGATAAACCCTCCCGACAAGGGAGAAATCTCTCTGGAGCGTACACTTAGTCACCCATGGAGAACCCAGCCAATACGATACTTGAAGTCTCGATGACGTACGTGGTGCCGAGATGCCTGCACGTGATCGCCGAGACGGGCATCGCAGATGCTCTCGGCGACGATCCACGTACGGCTGTGGATTTAGCGGCCAGTACTGGGGCAAACGCGGACGCACTGGGTCGAGCTCTTCGGCTGTTATCGGCATACGGAATCTTCGAGCCTGTTCAGGATGGTGGGGCTCAGGTTGCATTTGCCCACACGCCGGCCTCGCGGTTGCTTCGGACTGATCATCCGCAGTCAATGCGATCGTTTGTCAGAATGATCGGCAATTCACTGAACTGGAAAAGCTTCGAGATGTTCGGCCCCACCATGCGGACGGGCGAACCGGCAGTTGAGCGTATTAGTCCGGGCGGAGCTTGGGCATACTATGCGCAACATCCCGAAGAAAGCCGCATCTTTAACGAAGCCATGACCGGGAAGGCCCACGGCCAGCTCGCCGGAATTCTTGCTAATTACAACTTCTCGCCATTCAAGACCATCGCCGATATCGGCGGGGGACGCGGCCACTTGCTGCAAGCAGTGCTTGCCGCTACCGCTGACGCCACTGGCGTGCTGTTCGATCAGCCGCATGTCGTAAAAGACGCAGCAGGCGCCGCTTCAGTACGTTTGAAACTTCAAGGCGGCGATTTCTTCAAAGATTCATTACCCGTTTGTGATGCCTAACCTATTTGATCATGCAGGTTATTCACGATTGGAATGACAAAGAATCCGTCGAGATCCTTAGTAACATTCGACGTTCCGCGCCGGCGCACGCGAAGCTCCTGCTCATAGAGGGGATTCTTCCCGAGGACTTGAACCCCAGTTGGATCAGGATGGTCGATATCGTTATGCTCACGATCCTCACAGGCAGAGAACGGACTCGCCGCCAATTTGAAAATCTGCTGTCCGCCTCGGGCTTCCGGCTGGACAAGGTGATTGATGTTGGGCTCGGCACTTCGATGTTGGAGGCATCGCCGATCTGACCCGGAAACCCGCGATTACAGCCACAACGTCTGGCGCTGAATAGCAGGGCAGAGGTTGCCGTAAACTGTGAGGGCGGTGCTGGATGGCGTGTTGCACAAAGGACCCTTTTGGAGACTTTGCCGGTTTAGGCTCCGGGTGTCGGTACGGCGCCAATTTGCTGGAGCAAACCAAGTAAATCTGGCTGACCATGTTCCTCGATGAATTGCCCGCCTGACACCCTGATTCGCCTGCCGGATCGCACCCACCTTGCTGCCTGAATCGGACGCGAAACCGCTCGCCGCAGCGCGGGCGCCCCGAAACCCGCGCCAAACGATCAGAGGCTTTTTTTACTATCTACAAAATGGGTTCTTTTGTCGAGGTTAAGCGCGAATCTGTGCAACGCTCTTGCCGATGTTAAGTGGAGGATTTGTAACGGGTCCTCCACGCACCGACGGAGCCGTTCAAGCGATCATCGTGTAGGAAACAGAAGCATGAGCAAAGTTTGGTTCATAACCGGTGCTGGGCGCGGCATGGGCCTGGCTATCGCTAAGGCGGCTCTGGCCGCGGGCCATAAAGTAGTTGCCACTGGCCGTAATACTGACAAGGTGGTCGAGGCCTTGGGAAAATCCTCCAACCTGTTGGTCGGGAAGCTGGACATTACCAAGCCCGTCGACGCTGAATCCGACGTTAAGGCAGCTGTGGACACATTTGGCCGCATAGGTGTGTTGGTCAACAATGCCGCAAACTTTTATGCGGGCTTTTTTGAAGAGCTCACGCCCGAGCAGATGGAGCGGCAACTGACCACGAGCCTTATCGGCCCGATGAACGTAACCCGCGCCGTCCTGCCGGTTATGCGCAAGCAGCGTTCAGGGTTGATAATCACGATCTCATCAACTGCTGGCCTGACTGGTTTTGAATTCGGTACCGCCCACGCCGCGTCGAAGTTCGGCCTTGAGGGCTGGATGCAGTCGCTGCAGGCCGAGGTGGAACCGTTTGGCATCGATACCATCACTGTCAATCCGGGCTTCTTTCGCACTGAGCTTCTCACGGCGGAATCAACAAATTTCGAATAGCGGACCATCGAGGACTACAACGAGCGCAGAGCGAAGCAAATGGAATTTTGGAAAGGCTACAACGGTCAGCAGTCCGGCGATCCCGCCAAGCTGGCACAGGCCTTGATTACAATTTCAAGTCAGGACAAACCGCCGCGCCGTTTCATGGGCAGGCTCAGATGCCGTGGAGACAGCAGAAAAGGTTGCTGCAACGCTTCAGCAGCAGACCGATGCCTACCGTGAGCTCTCCTCTTCTCTCGCATACCACAACGCGTAGCCGCACGGGCAGGACGATTACGGTTGACCGCGAGAACTTCGACAAAATGGCTCATTTTGTCGAGAGTGAACACCGGGCGAGAGTTTTTGAGACTGACATTCGAGACGCGGAAAAGCCCTGCGTTTGTTGTTTCCGCGCAAATCCCGAAACTTACTTTTTATGAGACGGTTCAGAATCGTGAACTCCCGCGCATCGAAGCTCACGGTTTAGCAGATCACGGGTTTTATGAATTCCGTCCTTGTGTCTCCCGAGACAGAAACAGCACACTTCCCACTGACGAAAGCTGACGGGTGTCTGCCACGACGAGTATTTTCCGTGCGGCCAACGCTTACGGAAGCACTTGAGGCACATGCTGTGTATCCACCCAGCCTGCCTCTGCTTCTGGTGGTTCGCCTTCCACTTTTCAGCGCGCGCATCGAAGTCCGAGCTTGTGTCCTTGGCTGAACCCATCGCGTCCATCTCTCGGTACCAAACTACCATCGCCGGGCGACAGGGTCAAAAATACAGCGTTGCAGAAAGGACCTTTTGTGAGACACGTTTCGGCGCGTCACTCCGACAGCCGCAGATTGGTGAAGTGAGCCTCGGTTCCTACTCCGGCCCACAAAGCGACGGCTCCCTTGCTGTCCCCAAGTTTAAGATCGCTAACAACCAACACGTGCTGCGAAGAGCCGTTAACGTAAAGTCGCGCCTTCACTCCGTTCACTTCGATTTTGATTTTGGTCCACTCGCCCGACACCAAGTCCGCATACGACTCATACTGTCCCGGTGCCTCCTTGCGCAGCCTATCCCACTCGCAGTCTGGAAACGAAAAGTATTGCGTCGAGTGATTCCGGCGAAGCTGATCGTCGGCGCGCCATTTGTAGGGCGGATATAAAGACTTCATACTTCGATGCATCTCCGGCAACCCGAAAGGCTACGCCGACAAACCCGCGAGCTGCACCCGGCGCACCGGGGCGGAGCTTGCCAGCGACTTCCATCTCAATCGTGCCGTTATGGAAAGCGGTGTTCGAAAGCATCACGATCCCGCTCCGGAGCCTTTCGGATTGGCTTCCCACGCCGCATCCTCGGTTGGCAACGGCAGCACACGGAAAGAATCGAGCGCGAATGTTTGCGCCGCCAAAGCGCACGAGACAATCACCATCAGGGCCATCAAACCGGCAACTAAACCACCCTCGGCTTGAAGCCGAGGGGTTTAGGTGCTGTCGATTGGAAATCGACTGTCGTCGGCTATCTGTTCCCCTTCTTGTTCTTCAATATATTCGCGGATCATTTCATCGGTGATCGTTCCGGAACTGACCGCCAGATATCCTCGCGCCCATAGATGCCTTCCCCAGAACTTCTTTCGTAGGTGCGGAAACTCCTGCAGTAGGACCCGCGAGCTGATTCCTTTCAGCCACTGCACGATCTGGCTCACGCCCTGGTTGGTTCGATAAGAGAGCAGCAGGTGAACGTGGTCGCGTGCCACCTTACCGGACACGATCTCTAGTTCATGTTCTGCGGCAATTTGCCGCAGCAGGTCACGCACACGAAGAGCCACTTCTCCTGTCAATACCGCTTTCCGATATCTCGGTATCCACACTAGATGGACCTTCAGGTCGCTCTTCGTGTGCGCGCCCATCCGGTAATGCCGCACGCGACCACGTTACACCAAATCTTGCTTCGCCTAAAGGCGAGGGGTTTCCACCATCCCCGATGGGGACACCAATCGAACTTTGGGAAACCTAAGCTTCGATCGTATTCTCTTCAGCGGCACAAAGGACCCTTTGTGAACCATATCGCGCGAGGCTCTATTTGATCGCTATTCAAGGCTCATGACGCACTGACACTTCCAATCAACCCAGAAAATGTTTCACTTTTTGAGTAACGAAGCAGGGCACCCGAATCAGTCGCTCGCTTCTTCACTGTTCAGCTAATCCTTCGCTGCTGCTGGAATGCGGCGCACGCTGCGCGGCCTTGAACGTTCGATTCCTCTTAACGGTCCTTCGACAATCATTTTTCCAGATAGTACTGCACAGACGCGACCACGCGAACCGTCTTCTTGAGGCTGCTGTCCCCGCCGATGCCGCCGCCTCCGGATTCGCTCGGATCGCTGCCTTGATCCGCGGGCAGGATTGAGAAGACGCCCTGATTCGCCTGCCGGATCGCACCCACCTTGCTGCCTGAATCGGACGCGAAACGGCTCGCCGCGGCACGGGCGTTTCGGGTGGCTTCCGTGATCATGTCGGGCTTGATGGAGTTCAAGCCGGTGAATTTGTAAATGACTCCTTGTCCCGGATTGCTGCCCAGGACAATGCCTTTCTGCAGAAGCTGTATTGTTTTCTGGGCGGCCGATGCAACCTGATCCACGCGCGCAGTCCGCACTGTAATTGCCTGCTCGACGATGTAGCGGTGCGGCGCCCTGGTACCGCCCCCATATTCGTTGGCCTGCGTATCCACCACACGAATGATGCCCAACTCGATTTCGGAAGACTGGATCCCCTGTTGATCGAGGAACTGCAGCAGCGTCTGCTTGTCAGCCTCCGTCTTCGCGTAGAGTGACGACAAATCGTCTCCGGCCTCTTTGTAATTGAGAGGCCAGATTGCCAGATCGGACTTGGCCGTACGCTCTACCAGTCCTTTAACGGAGACATATCGATCGCTGAGGCGAGTTGCCTTGATCTGTGCTCCCAAAAGCCAGCCGCCAAGAATCAGACCGAGAGCGAGCAGACATCCGAACAATGCCGTGTTGCCGAGGCTGTTCTGCTTTGGGCTCTCCATAATTCTCTACCAGTATGCGCGAACGCGCGGCGCGAGCGCTGTAGCGGCGGTCCTCAACTCTGGGCGCTAAACACAGGCTAACTTCGTGGCGCAAAAACGAATGCGGAATTGTTTGAATACTCAAAGAAAAGGGTGTTAGACTCGGCCCTAAGAAACTTGCACCGTTTCGGATACTGATCACAGCCCCCGAATTGCCCTGCAGAGCACCCGCGCGTCCCACGCTGTCCGCTTTGGGCCTTTCAAGCTGGACCTGAAGTCCGGTGAATTGCACAAGCACGGCCACAAAATTTGTCTTCAGGAACAGCCCTTCCGGCTCCTTACCGTATTAGTAGAATGCTCAGGCCAGGTGGTGACCCGCGAAGAATTGCGAAACCGGCTTTGGCCCAATGACACCATCGTAGAGTTCGGGGCACAGCAACTCCGCCATCAAATGACTCCGCGATGTGCTTGGCGACTCAGCGGACAAGCCGAAGTATGTGGAAACGGTCGCCCGGCGTGGCTACCGCTTTTTGCAGCCGGTGGAGTGGGAAGAATTCCACCCCCGCAGCCGCCTGCCTCTATTGCCGAGCCAACTTTTGAGTCGGCTGCTGCGACGCCGGCGAGCGCTGTAGAGGCCGTCATTCCGCCGGTCGTGCCAGCAGAACGCCTCTTCTCGAAGCAAAGGGTTTTACAAGTGTTAGTAGTGCTTGCCTCTGGCGCTTTGCTCACTGGACTGGCATTGGAATTAGGGCACCTTCATAGGTTTGGCCGGCCAGCTCCGGGTCGCATCACTTCGTTGGCGGTTCTACCGCTGGAAAACCTGTCGGGAGATACCGGGCAGGAGTATTTCGCAGATGGCCTGACAGCCGAGTTGATCACCGAGCTCGCCAAAATCGGGCCGCTGCACGTTATATCGCGAACCTCAGCGATGCGCTACAAGCGAACCCATAAGCCCCTGGTTGAGATCGCACGCGAACTTAACCCGGATATCTCACAAAGGGTGTAGCAAAAAGCCGTCTCGTTTGGGATAAACATAAGTACGACCAAATGTGTGGAGCCAAACAGGAGACGGCTTTTCTATGACAGAGTGTAGCGAATTGCGATTTGCCTTCGCCACCGAAGGGAGGCGTTAAATAGCAGCCGAGTTCAAGGGGAGAGCGATGAGCTCCGATGGTGGCGCACTGCTGCTAAGGTGCTTAAGCCCCTCCTTGCCGTAGATCGCCACTACAATCTTCGAGTTTATGCATGTGCCAAAGTTCGACCGCACCAACAAGGCTCGCCGTCGTCTTGCAGCAATCTCTCTGACCGCACACCGGCAGAGAGCGGGGACATTGAACACAGATTTCCTTTCGCCAGAGTGTGAGGAAGAGCTTACCAAGCTCGTGCGTAGCATTGTAGCCAAGCCGGTATAGAAGAGTTCAAGCGGACGCGTTTTCAAAAAGGGTGAGTTTTGGGATTTCACTTCAACGCACCAAAGCAAGTTGATTTACGTCTCGATTGTGGGTGCAATTCTGGCTACTCTGGCGCGTGGAATTTAGCTGGGACGAACTGAAGCGCGAATGGATGCTAGCCGAGCTGGGAATAGATGGTTGAGGTGGACCCCAATCGTTGAACAAAATTTGGGCCGGGCTAAGGAGGATCGGCAGCGGGTTGAAGCCAGGATGCATAGTGCAGCAATCTCGGCTAGACTGAGGCTGCGCATCGGGGTCGCGCCGGTACGTGCCCATGGCCGAAGCGACGGACTGGCTCCGAAGCAATCGGCTGTTGATAAGCCCTCTGGGATGACTGGAGGGCTTTTGGGTTTGAGGGCATTGTTTTGGTGAAGCTCCCGAGCGAGGCCGTGGGCAGTGAACGCGAAGACAGCCGCGTAGCGGCTCACCTTGTTTTGTTTTTGGGTGATCGGCTCAGGTACAGTTCTGCTGGGGTTCGATAATGCAACGCCTGATGCGGGCGGCGGAAATTGTAATGGTCGAAATAGCGAGATAACGCTGACCAGAGTTCGGCGCCGGAAGCGAAGTCGCCGGGGTAAATCAGTTCGTATTTCACCGAGCGCCACAACCGCTCGATAAACACATTGTCCATGGCCGCCCGCGTCCATCCATGCTGATCCGGATAGAGCGGTCCTTGAGCGGTTGCAGAAACTGGCGGGAGGTAAATTGCGCACCTTGATCGGAGTTGAAGATCTCGCACCTGCCTGTGCATAAAGCCTCCTCCAGTGCAGATCGGCAGAAGTCCACCTCCATGGTATTGGAGAGATCCCAGCTCAACACGAAGCGGCTGAACCAATCTATAATGACCACCAGGTACAGAAAGCCCGAGCGCATCGGAATGTAAGTAATATCGGTGCTCCAGACCTGGGTGGGCCGGCTGACAATGACATTGCGGAGCAAATACGGATAGATCTCGTGTCCTGCTGCCGGACGACTCAGATTCGGCTTCGGGTACAAGGCTTCGATGCCCATTAACCGCATGAGTCGTTGCACGCGTTTTCGGCTGATCGGTTGTGGCCGTTCTCGTCCCAGCAGCACGGCGAACTTGCGGCTTCCGAAGTACGGCAATTCCAGATATAGTTCGTCCAGTCGCCGCATCAGATCCAGGTTCTCCCTGCTCTCGCCGGCAGGCTGATGGTAGAAAGTAGAGCGCGGCAACCCGAGCAGTTCGCATTGTCGTGCCAGCCTTAGATGCGGATGAAGAGCAATGCATCGTCGCTTCTCCTCAATCGGCAAACCCAGATCTTTTTTTGAGCCACTCCAGTTCGACCTTGAGCTGGCCAATCTGCTTGAACAGTTCGTCCTTCTCGGCCTCGGCTGCAGAATTGTTCCCGTTACGTGGCTGGCGAAAGATCTCCGGAAGACCGGCTAAGGCTTGTTTCTTCCATTTCGCGATCAAATTCGGATTCACGTGGTACAACTGCGCCAGTTCTGTGATCGTCTTCTGCGCCTTGATCGCCTCGACCGAGATCCTTGCTTTCAGATTCGGCGGATAGCTCTTGCGCGTATTCGGCATAGTCGTTTCCTTTCATTTTCGACACGCCGAATCATCCTTAGCACCGTGTCCAATTTTTGGGGTCCACCTCATTTCTCCGCGTTGCCTTCAGCTTGTTTGATGGCCGTTCCTTGCTCACGGTGCCGACGCCAAGGGGTGACGAAGAGCGGTTTTTAAGCATCGGCCCGATTGAAGGAAAATTCTTCGCCGTCATATGGACATGGCGAGACGGAACCATACGAATTGTCACAGCGAGGAGAGCGAGAGATGCGGAAGAAAAGCGATACCGTGCGCTTTACAGCTAAACAGATCAAAGCCAAGATTGCGCGTGGTGAGGACCGCACCAACTGGCGCAAAGCCAACGCCACGACCGGTAGGAAGCTCGAAGCATCGATACAAGCCGATGTCGATGATGTTCGGGGGGAACTTGACTGGGCGCAGGCAGCCATGGGCGTCCCGGCCCCTAAAGACCATATAAATATCCGAGTTGACCATGACGTATTGGAATGGTTCAAGGCAAACGGCAGAGGCTATCAGACCCTCATGAACAATGTGCTGCGCGCATTCGTGAAATCACAGCGACCGCCGGACGCTCCTACGCAACGAAAGGGTTAGCTGGTCAGTGAAGAAGAATCGAGCGTTCATTACTCGTATCGCAAACATCGAATCGGATCGGTTTTAGCGGCACGGTGTGCGGGTATATAGCTTGCCAAGACTGCGACGCCGGCCAGGAAAAGCGATACGGCTGCGAGCGTCGCCAGGTCGAAGGGCGATACCCCAAAGAGCAGGCTCGAAATCAAGCGGGTTAGTGCGACCGCTGAGATTAAGCCGATACCGATTCCGATACCGACGAGTTTCGCCGCATTGCCGAGTACCAGACGAAGCACGGCTCCTGAGCTTGCACCTACCGCCATCCGAACACCGAATTCCCGCATGCGCCGGCCCACGAGATAGCTCATAACGCCGTAAAGACCGATCGCAGCGACAAAGAGCGCCAGCACGGCGAACACGAAAAGTACGGCTGTTCTGAAGCGCGACTGACTCACCGATGCGGAGACGATCTGCTGCATGGTTTCGATCTGATCGACCGGCACGTTAGGATCGACTTCCGAGATTGTCTTACGGAGCGCTTTCACCAGCGCCATGGGTTCGGCTGCAGTGCGTACCACAATGACAGGGCGCGCCTCTACATTCGGCACCTGTGCATAGGGAAGGTACAGCTCCGGTTCGGGTTTTGCGGCGAGCGCCTCGTGATGCACGTCGGCCACGATACCGATAATCGTCCTCCACTTCTCTTCGCTGAAGCGTAAGCGCTGTCCGACTGGATTCTGATCATGCCAGAAGGCTCGAGCCATAGACTCGTTAACCATGACAACGAGGGGTGCGTCCTCATTATCAGCCGCCCGGAAAGCGCGTCCGCGCTGAATACGGATACCCATGGTCTTGAAATAGCCGGCGCTGACCGGACGGTAGTTCATAAGGTTGGGTGCGCCAGGCGGAGGAGGTGCACGGCCTTCGATATCGAAGTTCCAAGAATTATCGGCACCGCTCAAGGGCAGATAGGCTGTAAAGGCCGCCGACTGGACGCCGGCGACGTTCCGCACACGCTCCAGGAGTTCGCGCTCGAATGCCGAGATACGACGATGCTGACCGGTCCCGAACTTATAGCCGTTCAGATACTGCGGCGGAAGCGAAAGACGGGCGGTGAGAATGTGTTCAGTCTGAAAACCGGGCGAAACCTGCAACAACCGCCAAAAGCTTCTGGTCATCAAGCCGGCACCACATAGCAAGATAAGAGCGATCGCGACCTGCCCGACGATCAGAGCGCTTCGCAGGAACGAGTGCCCGCCTAGAACCACACGGCTGCCTTCTTTGAGCGAGGCACTGGCGCTGACGCTCCGGACCTGGAGCAAAGGAGCAAACCCGAAGACGATTCCGGTCAACAGGGACACGACGCTTGTAAAGGCAAGTACTCGCCAGTCGACGAGAATTTCGGATGTGCGCGGCAGGTCGCCGGGCAGGTGGCGCACGAGAGCGGGGACCGCCACAAAAGCGAAGACGAGTCCCAGTAATCCGCCGAGCACAGCGAGCAGCATGCTTTCGGTACACAACTGCCGAGCGAGACGCTTGCTGCTTGCTCCCAGTGCGGCTCGCAACGACATCTCGTGATGGCGTGCCGCGGCGCGGGTCAACAAGAGATTGCCGATGTTGGCGCAAGCGATCAATAACACAAGACCAACAGCGGTCAAGAGGGCAAACAACGCGGTTCTGACATTGGCGACTACATGCTGCTTCAGGGGAGTGGCGGCGATGCCCCGCCCCATGTCGGCGTCCGGGTACAGTCGCTGCAGATTGACAGCCACACGATCAAGGTCTGCCTGTGCCTGCTTTACGGTGATGCCGGGCTTGAGACGCGCGAAGACACCGAGGGGATGCGTCCCGCGCTGCCAGGGCTCGGGAGGAGAGGGAAGCGCCAGCGGCGTCCATATGTCAAATCGATTGCGCGTTTGAAAATCAGCCGACTTGCTTACGAGAGAGAAGTCGTGCGGAAGAACTCCAACGACGGTGTAGCCGCTGTTATTCAGATTGAGCTGTTGTCCGACGACGTCGGTGCGGCCACCAAAATGCCGCTGCCAAGTCACGTAGCTAAGGACAACGACCTGGCTTTGGCCGGGTCGATCTTCCTTCGGCAAGAAGTCGCGCCCAAGAGCCATGTGGATTCCAAACAGCGAAAAGAAGTCCGCCGAGACGGCGGCTCCGGCAAGCCGGTGCGGTTCGCCATAGCTATTCAGGATGAAGTCCGGGTAGGGATCGATCGCCGCGATCCTGGCGAACGAGCGGGTCTGCTCCCGCCAGTCGTAGAAGTTGGCCGGCGCCACCGTTCCCAAGGAATTGTCGGATAGCTGTTTTTCCCAGAGCATGAGCAGGCGATCGGGCTCGGGATACTGCAGTGGCTTCAGGAGCACGCCGTTCACAATCGTGAACATGGTCGTGTTGGCACCAATCCCGAGCGCTAATGTGAGCACAGCTATGACCGAGAAGCCCGGATTTCTCGCGAGTGTTCGAATACCGTAACGAAGGTCTTGCAGAAGGATATCCAGGGAAACTCCGGTTCTGATATCACGAACGCTTTGTTTGACCCGTTCGAGATGTGCCAGTTTCCCTGCCCGCGTCTTTGAGGGCTTCCTCGGGATCTGCGCCGTGACGAACTTTCTCGCTGGCGACGAGTTCCACATAGCTCCGAAGTTCCTCTTCAAGCTCCTGATTCAGACGTTCCTTGCGGAAGATGTTGCGGCAGAGAAGAAGCAAACGGCGCATCACAAGCCTGTCCTTGCCTACGCAGCCTCGGGAGCACTTTGCAATGGTTCGCGCGAGAGGGCCTTCCGGATCAACAAATCATGGCTCCGAGAAGAACTAGGAATTGCTCAGAAGGCATAGGTGACTTATAGACATTCTATAACAGAAATGGAGGCGCCTCCAAAAGGACTACTATGAGTAGTCACTTGCGCATCCGTTGCGGGGTGAAGCTCGATGACCTTCACGGATGGGAGAGAAGAAAATGATCAAGACTTTCATGAAGCACGGTTTGTCAGGGATCTTATCTTTCCTACTGGTATTTCCGGCTGGGTCATTTGATGCCGCAGGTCAAGAGCCGGTACCCCCGGGACCGACCGAATATTCGGGACAAGGTGCGCCCCTGTCTGCGGATGAGCTGGAACAACTCGTGGCACCCATCGCGCTCTACCCTGACGCCCTGGTTGCACAGATTCTGGGGGCCGCGACTTTTCCGGACCAGATCGCGGACGCCAGCGGTTGGCTGCAGCAGAATAAGAGCCTCACCGGCACACCTCTCATGGAGGCCGTGGATAAGCAGCCGTGGGATCCCAGCGTAAAGGCGCTCACACAGTTTCCATCGGTCCTCGACAACCTGGCGAAGAACCTCAGTTGGACCTCCTCCTTAGGCGAGGCGTACCACGCGCAGGCTGCTGACGTCATGTCGGCGGTGCAGGTGTTGCGCGCCAAGGCAAAAGCGGCTGGCAATCTGAACTCGGGCTCGCAGATCACCGTGGTGCAGCAGGCGCCGCAAACGATCGTGATTCAGCCGACCAATCCGCAGGTGGTGTACGTCCCGCAGTACAATCCCACGGTTGTCTACGGCACTCCGGTTGTAACGCCGGGGTACAGCACAGCAGATGTGGTGGCGACCACCATCCTTGCATTCGGAATTGGTATCGCTGTGGGCGCCGCGATCAACAATAGTTGTTGCGGATGGGGTTACAGCTACTGGAACTGCAACTGGCACGGCGGGGCAGTCGTCTACCGGAGCAACGCCTACTACGGAAACGCCGCATGGCACGGCGGCTACTATGGCTCCAGCGCGACCGCATACGGTGCGTATGGGGCCGCACGGGTTGGCAACGCCTATAATCCTTCGACTGGAACCTACGCTCGCGGTGCAGCAACCGCGACTCCATATGGCACCCAAAGAGTGGGGCAAGCTTACAACCCAAACACCGGAGCCTATGCGGCTACGCATCAAGCATCCAACGCCTATGGGAACTACGGAAGCTCAGTCGTCTCAAAGAATGGCAACACCGCCTACACCCAGCATCAGACCACCGCGCAAGGGTCCGCGGCATCGGTACAGACTTCAGCGGGTGGCAAAGGTGTTGCGGCGACGGGTGCGTACGGCAATAGTGCAGCCGCGGGCAAGACAGCCAACGGCGACAAGTATGCGGCGTCAAACGGGAATGTCTACAAGAACACCGGAGGCGGTTGGCAGCAAACCCAAGGGACCTCTGCTCGCGGCTATGGAGCGCAGCAGGGGAGCGGATCATCGGCCTTGAGTGGAAGCGGTTGGCAATCCCGGCAGGCGAGCGCTCGTGGTTCGGCGAGCCGGGGTGGTGGCGGCGGCTGGGGAGGTCGCAGGTGAAAGCCAACGGCGCTGCCGCAAACGAAGTCAACTTTAGTGAGCCGTGCCGGTAAAGAGTTACAGACGAAGCTTTGGAGAATGAATGTCGTTCCACCACCGCAGAATTGCGTTTAAGATTCGGTTACTGCTTCTGACGATCCTCATTCCTTTTGCGGCTTGCAGGAAATCCGAGACGCTGCCCGAGAAGCCTTCGATCAGTGTGTTTGCCTCACCCGACGATGCCGGCAATGCGCTGCTAGCCGCGGCAAAGTCAGGCGATCAAAGTGCGCTGCTGGCAATTTTTGGCCCGAATTCGAAACAGGTTATCTATTCCGGCGATAGCGTGCAGGACAAGAATGCCGCGAACGCGTTCGTGACAGGGTACGGTGTGATGCATCGCTGGCGTAAGATGCCGGATGGCGGCCAGATCCTGCTGGTTGGAGCTGACAATTTTCCCTTCCCGATTCCGCTAAAGAAGAATGGTGACGGAAAGTGGTTCTTCGATACGGCTGCAGGCAAGGATGAGATTTTGAACCGCCGTATTGGCAGGAATGAACTGGCACTCATCGAGGTTTGTGGCGCGGTGGCGGATGCGCAGGCCGAATACTTCTCCCAACTTCACGATGGTGAAAAGACGAAACAATTCGCAATGAAGTTCATCAGTGACCCTGGCAAGCATAACGGCTTGTACTGGGAGTCACCGGCCGGACAGCCCGCGAGCCCGCTCGGGCCGTTGGCGGCGTTCGCAACCTCTGAAGGGTATAGCGTAAAGCCAGAGGGACACACGGCGTTCGACGGCTACTATTTCCGCATGTTGAAGGGACAAAGCCATAAGGCGCCCGGCGGCGCAAAGGACTATGTGATCAATGGGAAGATGACGGGCGGATTCGCCTTCGTCGCCTATCCGGCGGAATACGGCAACTCGGGGGTGATGACCTTCATCATCAATCAGGATGGAGTGCTGCTCCAAAAGGATTTAGGGAAGACCACGACGGAAACGGCAACGGCAATGAGCCTGTTCGATCCGGACAGCGGCTGGAGGATCGTAGAGAAATGAAGAAGCTCCTCCGATTCCGTCAGCGGCGCTCCGACGCATACTGAGACCCACCCATTCGCGTGCTGCGATCAGCAAATAAGATTGGTCTAAGAGGGGCTCGAGTGGATTCTATTTACGGGTTCAATAAAGAGCGTTGGGAGATGCTCGTCAAGGCCAACGCACTTTTTAGCCGCCCCTGGCTCGACGAAACGAAAGAATCTGCCCTGCAGCGCGTGGACCCGGCAGGACGGTTTGGCTGCTTGAACGGCAAAGACGTTCTCTGCCTGGCGGGAGGCGGGGGACAGCAGGCAGTCGCGTTCGCACTAAATGGTGCTCGCGTCACAGTGTTTGACCTTTCGGAAGGTCAGCTGCAGCGCGATCTGGATGCTGCCCGGCACTATGGCTATGCGGTATCAGTTTGCCAAGGAGACATGAGGGACCTTAGCAGATTTGAGTCTGAGTCTTTCGATATCGTCTCTCAGCCGTATTCTCTCAATTTCGTACCAGATTGCCGGGATGTATTTGCGGGAGTTGCCCGCATTCTCCGGCGAGGCGGTCTTTATTCATTTTGGGCAGCCAACCCGTTCGCCGTTGGAATGGGCACCCACTCCTGGAATGGCCGTGCTTATGAAGTGAAGCGGCTCTACAAACAAGGTGAAGCAGTGGAGTACAAAGACGAGGCCTGGGTCTTTCCGACTGATTCTTCCGCTGCGAGACCGAACGGGCCTCGCGAATATCGTCAACTGCTCAGTACGTTGCTGAACGGCCTTGTTGATTCGGGATTTAGTCTTCTTCACGTGGAAGAAGAGATGGCTCACGGTGCAATGACCGATCTGGTTCCAGGAGAGTGGGATCACTTTACGGCAGTGATGCCGCCGTGGCTGAGCTTTACGGCTCGTTTAAACGGACGGAACGGCGCTTATCGGCCTGAGACCCCTCAGATGTGAGGCACGCAACTGCTCAGAGCTAGCGTGTGCCTTCGGTTTAACGTGGTACTTCGGGCTGCTGTGGCAATTGGAGAGGATCGGGTTCCCGACAGCGCTCGTAGCTACAAGGAGGCGGCATTGGCTTCGGCGGGCAACACTCGGCAATCTTCCGATCGAGGTCCCTGGCCCGGGCGAGTACCAGAGCCGCATCCGGATAGCTGGTCTTATTCATCTCGGCCAAATCTGAGACTTCTCGCTCGATCGATCGTTGGAAACCAGTCTGGAGCACGGCTTCATTCAAGATTAAGCAGGTGTTCTTCGAGACGTGCTCCTGGATGCAGATCATCGTCTTGTTTTGCTCAGTTAGAAAAAGGAGTACCTGGTTGGCGATCTTGGCCAGGCCCACTAAAACGTCGGCCTGGCTCGATATGTGTGCGGAAATTACCTTGATCGCATCCGCAGTATTGTTGAGCGTATCTAGTTGGACGGTGACGTGGGCCAGGTCGGTGTGGATCTGGTCCAGGGCGCCACTCGCGTGCTTCAATTCGTTGAAAAGATCGTCGACGTCTGGCACTTATATACTCCGTTCGAGTTCGCTGAAACGGGAGTTCCCGACCGAGAATCGGCCCTCTGTCCGTTGGCCCCACTTCGCGAACTCCTGATGTTTATGTAAGCCCGACCGGGCTTGCCCCGTTGGCCGGAACGGAACGGTGTCGTAGGCGATTCGGCAAACTACGTGCTCGAGTGCCGTGATGTCCACTTCCTCCACATTCTTGCCACGAGGCGCTCGCGTATTGATATTCATGAAACGCCTCGCAACCGGAACCTCGATCACGAGTTCCTGGCCGCACTCGATAGCGACCTGGTGGGGCTCATGAAATCCCAGGGAAGTGACGCGGCTTTCCGGCGTCGGCTCGTCCTGGAAACCGATGATCAGGCTTCTCGTTTCACGATCATAGGTAATGTAACGGGCATCTTCGTTGACGAAGATTGTCCGGTTCGCGCTCTGGTTTCTGACCGTAACGCGTAAGCCGTGATATTGCTCGCGGTGGTCGGGATGATCGGGGAATGGGTCCTCACTAAGGATGACGTTCCGGATTTCCAAATCGTTTGTCATATGCCTTCCTGTCGTACGGGATCTGTCCCGGCAAGGACCTTCCGCGCAATCCGCTCCATCACCCTGGAATTACGGATCTCTGTCTCTGAGAGCAGCGCGAGGCTATGACGGATTGCCGCGGGATTGAGATCCTCTAATGCAAACCCGGCGGGTATCCTGCTGAGCCAATCCAGCACTGAGTTTTCAAGCTCTACAGTTGAGAGGCCGCGGGCAGAGTCCATCGCGCACCCCACCCATTCCCAGAAGATCGCCAGTGAGTCGAGTAACGCCCAGCGCGTGATTTTGGGTTCAGCGGAGCACTCCAGAATTGCGTTGAGGAGGCGATTCAGGGTTTGATCGAAGTCCGCGACGAGCGTCGGATCGGGAAGGTCACGCGGTCCCGGCGTCTCCACCACCCTTGCGAGTCGATTGGCGATTAAGGAGACATAACCGCGACTCAGACCACGTCTGGCGACGACTGAGGCATAGGCGGTGACAGCGCCATTCATCGTGGTGCGCTCCTCGGCCAACCTGCCGGGGTGGGCGGCTACGCGCCGGAATATCGTGTAGAAGCCCAGCAGAGGCTCCACGAAGAAGTCATAGACGGATTGTTTGAAGTCGGGTGCACCGTCCATCTCGCTCGATACCCGTGGGCTGAATTGATAGTATTCCCGGAAGAACGCCTCAAAGAACGCCTGTCCAAGGTCTGTTTGGCGGAAGCGGTCACGGATCTGCTGGAACCTGAACACCTCGGTCGAACGAGGCGACCCGGAAGCCGCGGAGACGATCAGGCACCATTTCGCGAGCCCTTTTCCATTGGGCGATTTACACGGCTTATTGCACCCGCCCAGAGGATTCGTGACGTCACGCAACGGCAGGCCCTGGGCAGTCCGCAGAATATTCTCGTCTTGCTTGGTTAACTCCTCAACCTGGGCAACTTGTGAGGGCTCATCGCCAATCATGATGTGATACGCATGCATCAATTCATGAAACAAAGTCGTGTAGGTGGGAGCGTCGATCTTTCCTGATTTCCCGAAGACGTAGGAGCCGTTCCCGTTACAGTTACCCGTGTCATAGGCAACGTTGATATCCACACTACCCGGCATGAAGCCAACGGTCCAAGTCGCCCCACCGACGTCGCATATTTTATGACCGTCGACAGTTAACGACGACGGAGCGCCATAAATGAGGATGTCCGGTGACTGAGTGATGTCAGAGCCCATCGCGGCGATGCGCTCCCGCGCAAAGTCGGCCGGTGAGGGGGGATCAAGAGTGACGTTGACGCCGAAGGCCGCTCCCGAGTCGAACGAAAGCGAGCCATCGCCGCTGACGATGACGGCCAGATCAAGCTCGACCTGTCCAATGTTCCATTCGGTCCCGCGAACAATGTACAATCCCGCCATGATCGATGCACCTCATTCAATCACACCCAGCCATACTACAAGGCCGAGTGACATCGGCTAACCGGTCACTTGGTTCCCGACTCGGTTTCAGGATCTGGGATTGGTTCAAAACAGATGGCATCTGTTATGATTCTGGCGCATGAGCGCCTATTCGATCGGTGTCGATCTCGGCGGCACCAATCTTCGTCTTGCGGCAATCGACAAGACTGGACAGATTCTCGCCAGAGTTTCCGAGCCAGCGAATTTTAATAAAGGACCGGAGGATGTCGCCGTAGAGATCGCCAAGACTGTGGATCGAGTGCGGGAACAGATCGGCAGAGACTCGCTGGCAGGTGTCGGGATCGGTGTTCCGGGATTCGTTGACATCGCCGCGGGCGTGGTTGTAGCCGCGGTCAATCTGCCGGGATTCGTGGGCTTTCCCGTGCGTGACCGCATCCAAGAGCATCTGGGTACGCCGATCATTCTAGAAAACGATGCCAATGCCGCTGCTTTAGGAGAAGCATGGCTTGGGGCGGGAAAGGGAGTGAAAGAGCTGATTCTGTTAACGCTGGGTACGGGGATCGGCGGCGGGATCATCGTCGACGGCAAAGTGCTTCATGGATTCCGCGGAATGGCCGGCGAGTTTGGCCATATTACGGTCATTCCTGAGGGAAACCCCTGCGGTTGCGGGAATCGCGGCTGCCTGGAGAAGCATGCTTCGGCCACTGCGATCATTGGAATGGCGCAGATGATGCACCTGGGCCGCGACATCAAATCCGCGGCTGATGTTTATGCTCTGGCGCTCGAGGGAAATGAGGGAGCGAAGCGTGTTTTTCAATCCATGGGGAGAGCATTAGGCATCGCGCTGGCAAGCTTGATTAACGTCTTCAACTTTCCCCTTTATCTTTTGAGCGGCGGCCCGCTGCCGGCGTGGGACCTGTTCTCACCTTCCATGTTCGCGGAGGTGACTACGCGCTCGTTTACCTTCTCCCGCACGGGTACCCGGATAGAGCGGGCACAGCTCGGCGGTGATGCCGGTTTGTACGGCGCCGCTTACCTGCCCTTCTGCGAACATCTTTAAGAGAGGGCTCGCATAAACATGTATTGGCTCGGCGTAGACGTCGGCACGGGTGGTTCGCGTGCCTTGCTGGTGGATGCGAACGGCCGTGTCCGCTATTCCTTTGTCGCTCCGCACGAAGAAATGCGCATGCTCAAACCTCTTTGGGCGGAGCAAGAGCCTGAGGACTGGTGGCGCGCCTCGCAGCTTGCCATTCAAGGTGTTCTTAAACAAGCGAAGACGGACGGAGGGGCTATCAATGGTATCGGCCTTTCCGGTCAGATGCACGGCCTGGTGCTGCTCGATGAAAAGCATTCCGTGATTCGACCCGCACTGATCTGGTGCGACCAGCGAAGCCAGCGCCAGGTAGACGAGATCAATGCGGCCGCAGGACCCGAAACCGTGCTGCGCGCTACGGCGAATCCGGTTCTTACGGGATTTACGCTACCGAAATTGCTGTGGGTGAAAGACAACGAACCTGAAAAGTATTCGCGGATCAAGCGGGTATTGCTGCCGAAGGACTTCGTGCGCTTCAAATTGACGGGCGAGTTTATAACCGATGTTTCCGATGCGAGCGGTACGGCACTGTTTGATGTCTTGCGCCGCAAGTGGTCCGACGAAATGATCGGGATTCTGCACCTGGACAAATCGATATTGCCCGAGGCGCTGGAATCGAGTGCAATCGCGGGGCACATTTCAGAAGAAGCGGCGCGTGCCACTGGCCTTCGCGCAGGCACTCCGGTAGTCGCTGGAGCCGGTGACCAGGCAGCAAGTGCGATCGGAAATGGAATCGTGCGATCGGGGGAGGTTTCGTGCACGGTCGGTACGTCGGGCGTTGTCTTTGCGTATCTCGAAAAACCCGCCTACGATCCTCTTGGCCGCGTTCATACGTTTTGTCATGCGATTCCGGGAGTATGGCACGTGATGGGGGTGACGCAGGGCGCCGGGCTGAGCCTGCAGTGGTATCGGAATCGTTTCAGTCAGAATTCCGATTATGATGAGCTCACGGCAGACGCTTCTCTTTCGCCGCCGGGTGCACATGGTTTGTTCTGGCTGCCATATCTGATGGGGGAACGGACGCCGCACCTGGATGCAAACGCCCGGGCGGCGTGGGTAGGGTTAACCGCCAAGCACCAGGCGAGCGACCTTGTGCGATCGATTCTGGAAGGCGTTTGCTACAGCCTGAAGGATGGTCTCGAGATCATTCGCGAACTGGGCGCAACGCCGTCGACAACGAGGCTGTCTGGCGGAGGGGCGAAAAGTCCGCTATGGCACCAGCTATTCGCGAATATTTTCAACCAGCGGGTGACAACGCTCGAAACGCAGGAAGGCTCGGCGTTCGGAGCGGCGCTGCTGGCGGCCATCGGCACAAAACACTACGCAAGCGCCAAGGAAGCATGTAAAGCCGCAGTCCACGAGGTAAGCGCCAAGGAACCGGATCGCGCCGCGGCGGCGTTCTACGAAGAGCATTACCGGGTCTTCCGGTCTCTCTATCCAGCCTTGAAATCAGGATTCGGAGCGATTGCCGCGCTCGATGCCTGAGTCGTCCCACGAATACTGCGAAGTCGCGCTTCCCGTCCCGATCGACCGGCTGTTTACCTATCGTCTTCCCGAGACACTGCGCCATCGAGTTATGACCGGATCCCGGGTGGTTGCGCCGCTGGGCCCGCGGAAGCTGACCGGAGTCGTGTTGCAGGTGCACAATGTCGGTCCACCTCACGACGTGCGCGAGGTGCTTAGCCTGCGTGATACTGAGCCGGTACTAGACGAAGAACTGCTTGATCTGGGGCGTTGGATTGCGGAATATTACTGTGCGCCGATCGGTGAGGTGCTGAAGGGAATGCTTCCGCTGAGCGGCGAGATCCGCCGCACGACGAATTACTCGCTCACGGAAGAGGGACACGGCGTCGCCAGGCAGCTGACCAGCCGGCCGCAGGGCGATCCAGCTCTGCAACTCTTGGCGATGCTCGCGGACCGACCGCGATCCGCCGAATACCTTGCAACGAAAATTGAAAACTCAAAAACGGCGCTGCGCGGCTTCTTGAAACGTGGATGGGTGCTAGCCGAAGAGCGCGAAGAAGATCGCGATCCGATTCGAGCCAAAGCCGAGCGCCTGGAAGCGACTTTTCTGGCGCCGTCCCCTCACGGGAGTCAAGCTCAAGAAGCGCGAACGCGAACTGCTGGCTTTCCTCGAATTGCATCCCGGCTCTCACAATGTCGCGGAACTAGGTGAAAAAGTCAAGCAGGCCAGCGAGGCGGCGAGATCCCTCGCGAGGCGCGAACTCATCAAGCTGGAGGTCGAGCCTATGCAGGCACCTTCGGGCTTCGAACGTCCGCGGCCTGTACTAAATACCTTCCAACAGCGAGCGGTCGACGCGATCCAGAGTGCGCTCGGGTCGGGCGAGTTTCGTCCGTTCCTTCTCGAGGGCGTCACGGGTTCGGGTAAGACCGAAGTTTATCTTTGCAGCATTGAGGCGGCGCTCGCACTAGGCAGAAATGCGTTACTGCTGGTTCCCGAAATTGTCCTGACTCCGGCAGTTGCGGGCCAGTTTTTTCACCGCTTTGGCAAGCAGGTTGCCATTCTGCACTCCGCCTTCAGCGATACCGAAAGGGCGGATCAGTGGCGCCGCATCCGCAACGGTCAGGCGCGTGTTGTGGTCGGCACGCGGTCGGGAGTATTTGCACCCGTACAAAACCTCGGGCTCCTGGTGATCGATGAAGAGCACGACGGCAGCTACAAGCAACAGGAGACGCCTCGCTATCACGGAAGGGATATTGCTCTGGTCCGGGCCAAGAACGCAGGGGCGGTGGCGATTCTTGGATCCGCCACACCGAGCGTAGAGACTCGCCACAACGCGGAAAGCGGCAAATACGGGAGCCTGCAGTTGCCTGAGCGTATTGCGAGACGGCCGATGCCACAAGTCGAGGTGGTGGACATGCGGCTCGAATTTCTCGAAACGAAGAAGCAGGCCACCTTTTCCCGAAGACTGCTCGAGGAAATGATGAAGCGGCTGGCGCAGAAGGAACAGGTTATTCTGCTGCTGAATCGGCGGGGCTTCTCGAGTTTCCTGGTCTGCCGTGCCTGCGGGGAGAGGATGCTGTGCACCAACTGCTCGGTTGTTCTTACACATCATCGCCGCGACCGCCGCATGCTTTGCCACTACTGTGGCTTCGCAGAAAAAATTCCTTCCACCTGCCCGCAGTGCGGCAGCGAACACATACAGTTTCTCGGCACGGGATCTGAGCGCGTGGAAGACGAACTTCATCAATATATGCCCGGGGCGCGCATCGCTCGTCTTGACCGTGACAGCGCGAGCGCTAAAGGTTCGTTTGAACGAATCCTGCACGGCTTTCGGGATGGCGAAATCGACATCCTGGTCGGCACCCAAATGATTGCCAAGGGCCATGACATACCTAACGTCACGCTGGTAGGGGTCGTGCTTGCGGATATTGGCCTCAGTCTGCCGGATTTTCGCGCTGCGGAGCGGAGCTTCCAACTTCTGACTCAGGCGGCAGGGCGTGCCGGACGCGGAGACACGCCCGGTCAAGTGATCATTCAGACGCTGAATCCGGATCACTACGCGATCCGGTTTGCCTCGGAACAAAATTACGAAGGCTTTTATCGGAAAGAGATTGAATTTCGGAAATGGCTGCGGTATCCTCCTTTTGCCGTGCTGGCGAATGTGATTGTGCGGGCCGAGAAGCAGGAAGAAGCTCTTCGGATGGCAAGCCAGCTCAGCTACCTTCTGACACCGCCGCCGGAGGGCGTGCGAGTGATGGGTCCGGCCGAAGCGCCTGTGCTGCGGATACGAAGTGAATACCGATATCAGATCCTTTTGAAGGCGGCTCAGCGGACGAAGCTGCGGCAGGTGCTGCAACAACTGCGAGGTCTTGCCGAGCATCAGAAATGGAAGGCGACCGCCTTGGTGATCGATGTCGATCCGATCAGCCTGATGTGAGGTGGAATGTTAAAATTGGGTGGTTGCGGCGGCTGTAGCTCAGTTGGTAGTAGCGCCAGATTGTGGTTCTGGATGTCGTGGGTTCAAATCCCACCAGCCGCCCATCCTTTGTTTTCTTATAGTTGTGCTATCAGTAGCCTTCCTGTCGTACGAAATCGTACAATAAGGAAATGCCACTCGCTCTCTACCGCCGGCATCGGAGAGACTGCAGGGCCGCTCATCCTGAAGACCTCCGTACTAGTGAATTTGACGAACGCAAAAAGGGTTTCCGGCGCTGTGAGTGTCCCATCATCATTTCGGGGACTCTTCAGAAAGCCTTCAGGCGTCAAAGCTCAGGCCGGTGGCAATGGGATGAAGCCCGAACAATAGCGAATGATCTTGAAAGAGCCGGGAACTGGCAGGGCTACCACACTGCGCCGCCGGAGCTGGAGCCAACGAAGCCCAAGCGTATATCTGTAGCGTTCGCTCTCGAAGCTTTCCTCGCACGCTCGAAAAACCGCAACAACGCTCCGGCCACGCTTGCCAAATATAAAACCTTTGCCAACCAGCTTTCCGCCTATTGCGCCAACAAAGGGTATATTTATCTCGATCAACTGAGCGTGGCGGATATGGATGCATTTTATGCGTCATGGAAAGACGGACTCAGGGCCAAAGCGAAGAAGCTTGACCGGCTGAAGCACTTCTCGAAATTCTGCTACAAGCGAAGGTGGATTACCGATGACCTGGCTGATGACCTCTGCCCTCCGGCAGGATCGAACATCGTTCGTCCGAAAAATCCATTCACTGATGAGGAATTGAACGAGATTTTTAAAGCTTGCGATCAGATAGGCCCAGCACAAGGTCCGCCGCGAAGGAATTGGGGAGGAGAAGATGCTAAGGACTTCATTTATTTGTCGATTTTTACCGGGCTTCGTATCTCTGATGTTGCGACGTTCGATATTAGCCAGCGGTTAAAAGGTAACGATGTCTTTCTCAAGATGCATAAGACTCAACGGCCTTTGTTCACCTGGATACCGGACTGGCTAGTTAAACGATTGCGAGCAAGGGAAAAGAAATACGGTTCCCTGGTATTCAAGTGCGGCATCACGCACAACATGAAGCAGTTGACCGACATCTGGCGCAACAAGAGGTTGGCTTACGTCTTTGACCTCGCGGGTCCTTTTGACCAATCACCTCATCCACATCGATTCCGCTATACCTTTGTGCGTATCCTTATTGATAAGGGCATTCCGATTCCCGATATCGCGGAGTTAATCGGCGACAGCGAACAGGTCTTGCGTAAGCACTACGCCCCCTGGATTAAGCCCAGACAGGAAAGACTGAGCCGAATTCTTCAAGATGCTTTTGCGGGTAGGCCGGGGCCGAAGGTGGCTATTATCCGCTAGAAAACGGATCGTCAAAGAAGCCTTGGTGGAATTTGGGACACGGGCTCTTCAAATAGCGCTACCTGCTTTTCCTGTTGGGAAATACGCACACAGGCAATACAACGCAGCGCTCTTGTAAGAGCCTCGGTAATCACGCAAATACGGCCAATGGTTATCACCTGAAAAGCGGCCAACGAAGGGTCTGATCCAGGACATTGATTGTCATTCTCGGAAATGCAATCAGAGAGAACGGTCAAGGCAGATTAGTGTTCATTCACTTGAATCGGAGGTTTGACACGGACGTTGACGTGTACTCTGATCGGCCTCAGACGTCAGCGCTCTTTTTGGGGTCGGGATCAGAATGGAATCGGACCCACGCGGTCCCTTAAAGAAAATCGCTTAACTGCTGACGGGTAAGCAAATACTCGAGGGGAGAGGAGATTCAGGCGACGCGTCGCTCGTAACGATGATGGAGTCCGCCGACCTGCGGAATCGAAATGACTCCCCCGGCTTGCGCAGCCTGGACGGCCCGAGATTCTGGCGTGTCCTTCAGCAATCCCAAGTGCGTCCGGGTTTGATGATAGTAATCGAGGAAATTTCGAAGATATCGGTAAAGGCTTCGTTCGTTGCATACGATGACATGGTCCAAACACTCGCGGCGAATGGTTCCGATGACCCGTTCGACGTAAGCACGTTGCCACGGCGAGCGGGGAGCGGACAGAACTTCTTTGATGCCCATAGCCTTGACTTGATCAATGAAGTCCCGGCCGAAGATCCGATCGCGATCCCGCAGCAAGTAGCGAGGTGCGGTGTCCCAGGGAAAGGCCTCCCGGAGTTGCTGGACACTCCATTCTGCTGTGGGATGTGCGGTCACGGCGAAGTGGAGAATCCGCCGGCGGTCGTGAGCTAACACCAGAAACACATATAGGACCTGAAACCGGAGCGTCGGCACGGTGAAAAAATCGACGGAAACCATACACTTCACATGGTTCTCCAGAAAGGTCCTCCAGGTCTGCGAGGGTGGTCTCCTCCAATGGATCATGTATTTGCTCACGCTGGTCTCTCCGATGTCGATTCCCAGTTTCAGAAGCTCGCCGTGAATACGAGGCGCGCCCCACATCGAGTTTTCACGACTCATCGTCCGGATCAATGCGCGAATCTCATGAGGAACACCTGGCCTCCCCGGCTTACCGCGACGAATCTTCCAGGTCCAGAAGAGACGAAAGCCCTTGCGGTGCCAGGCAACCACGGTCGCCGCTTGGACGATAAAGATATCGGACCGCCATTCCTTCCAGACGGTCGACAGCCAAGCCCACAGCATTCGATCTGCCGGTGTGAGCTTTGGGCGCTTCACAGATCGTTGCAGAACCCCGAGTTGGTGACGCAGGGCCAGGATCTCAACCTGTAGAGCCATTCGGCTCCGGAAAGATGTGAGGAGAGTCGCAAACAGCGCCGCAATTGTAGGCGCGCATGAGAACCGACACAGGGATGACAATCCTCAATCTATCAGCCACTTCGGGTTTACGAGAACGACAGTTGCAGCAACTATATACTGGGTTGTAAGTTCGAATCCTGACCGGGGAGCCAATTCTCTCGTTCGAACTTCGCTCTCCAATAGACAGTCTTCGTTCATTCGTCCTATCTCTTGCTGCCTGTAAGGCGGTTTGCGAGACCCCTTAACATCAGGTAAGGGATAATCGCGAGAGCCAGCGCCGTCGCCATTGCTTCGCCCGGGTAGAACCAGCCGACTGTGATGAACTGATAGACCGCGTCCAAAATAACGGCGATGACGAAGATCTTACCCACGGACTTCCAGCCGTGCCGCAGTAGGTCAAGTCGGTGCCCCCGCTCGGTGAACAGTGCCCAGAAATACGGCTTCCGGCCTTCACGTCCGTCCTTTCTTCCATCCCGGATGGCGAAGAGGACCGCCATGAGTGGCTGGAGGATCATTCGAAAATTCATGGGCCCGTGAACGCGACCTACGAGGTTGTCAAAGAATCGCGCAATTATTTCGTCCGTAGATTTATTCTTCCCTTCTATGGCCTTCTGCCCGCCAGGCCCAACTTCTTTGGTTCCCTGCCACTGCCAGTGGCGCTTCACTTCGACGGACAGATCTATCAATCGCCGTCCCGACTACCACCAGGGCGCCCAAGAGACCGATGTTCAGCAATGTCAATAAAGGCCACTGTCCGGATGATGTCCGCGGCAACCAGGAGTTCGAGGCCTGAAGCGTTTTCCCCAACAGGTCGCGGTACCTTTCATAGGTCCAATCCCTTTCGCGGAGTGAGATACACGGATTAAAGGGGCCGCGGAAACGCCGAAAGGCCTCTTGAAGTCGGTTCATTTTCACGGTGGGCAGTGGAGATTCTACTTCTTCACAATCTCAACGAGAAAGTCAGTTTCTCTCCCCAACTCAGGCGAACATGCCGACCACGGGCTTCCTCGATTCCATGGACTCCGAGCATGTCCTCGGACAGCACGCCGTTAATCTGGATAACTCGGGCGATGCATCCCGTCCAGCCGGTATGATGGCGGGGTGCGTCTGCCGTCTCATTCCAGCCAGAGGTCGCCGCAGGGCGGGCGCCTATTCGTCGGATTCATGGCCCGCCTAGGCGGTCAAATGATTCTATCGAGACTTCCTTGGCGGGACAAGGCAAATTTGATTTGACCTCTCGAAACTGCACGCTCCTTCGCCAATGGCCAGCTTGACCAGCCCAGATCTCTAGGCCTCCGAACTGTTATTCGAGTCTAACTGAAATGCCCTCTTCCTCTTTTTGCTCATCTCTGCCGCTTTTTTGCGAAACCGGTGATGCCCATCCCTGCGAGTACAATAACTCCCACCGTAATCCAACGGGCAGGAATTTTGAGGTAGTGTGCACCGAGAGCCAAGCCCAGAATAATAACCGCATAACCGACAAGATAAAGAGGGGAGGACATAGAAGTAAAAAGGTCTGGGACTTTAGATCCTCCCTATCAAATTAGGCTGCCGATCGCTGCTCCCAACAGCAAGGGCACCAAATGCGCAGCCAGTAGGGCGAAGCCTCCTGCGCCAGCAACGAACCCAAACAGCGGCATTCCCGTTAAGAGCGAAGCGAAAAAGAAAATGATTCCGCCAACAATCAATCCGGGTAAGATCGCCGCCAGAATTGCGTTGCCAAGGGAGCCTGCCTTCTTCCCCCCAATGAATCCGGCAATCAGTGGCCCCAGGACGGGCAACCAAAACAGTAGAGCAGACAGAAAAAACATCCACAGAGTTCCGCTCGTGAGGCTGCCCGGCCGGTCTGCCATTTGTCCAGTTTCCCATGACGTTCGGTGAAGTAAGTCGGCGGACAAATCCGGTCCAGCCGATAATGCTGAGTTCGATGCGGTTTTTGTATATATCCGTTCCTTACGTTTGCCCCGAATCTGCCGGAGCAGCCAACCATAGGTGCTGCTCCCACGTTGGAGAGGACATTGCCTTGGAGTCGACCCGAACCCGCTTTAGGGAAAGCGTTTAAATCAATTTTGGCTACCCGGCCTCGTGCTCGATCGATGCAATCAGGGCGAATGCCCTGCAAAGAAGATACTTAATGCATTAGAACCGCTGCCTGACAAAACCCTTTAGTGGCGGCGATCAGCGAATAAGTTCGTGTGAGGTGCGGCGGGGAAGAGATTTGCAGCGAACTTTTTCTCTGCTAAGGTTCTTCCATGAGTTGCGGCTGCACTCGTTTTGCTCGTGGAATCTCACCCCTCAGTTTTGAGCGCGAAAAGTGTTGCGGCGGGTGACGCGATCACAGTGAGAAGAGTTGTCTAAGGCTTCGCTATCAGGCCATTGCTGACAAGGGCGTCTGACAGGGCGAATTGCGCAGCGCGAGTTGGCTCAACTTCCAGACAGTGGACGGACGGAAACAATTCATCAGAAGACCAACTTTCCGTCTAGCGTCATACGACCGCAATTCGGAAACAGTCAT
Source organism: Terriglobia bacterium (assembly GCA_963757345.1). Classification (GTDB taxonomy): domain Bacteria; phylum Acidobacteriota; class Terriglobia; order Bryobacterales; family Bryobacteraceae; genus Bog-105. The sequence goes on from CAVWRP010000026.1 coordinate 527,254, forward strand.
GACGGCCGCCTGTCAACCTTGGATGCCACGCGGCTCAGCGTCTGCCCTGGCCTAAGACCCTCGCGGGCAGATTGACTGTGGGATTGGAAGGCTGTAAGCGACACCACTCGTTGCGCCGTGCTCGAGCAGCAGGGTCTGCATTTCAAAATTCGGCGAATAGAGCATATAGTCGAAAGCGGTGTTGTTGTATACGTCTTGCCGGTTAATTTCTACGCCTCGCTTGATCAACGCATCGGCGACCTCTTCGTAGGCAACCAGAATGGCCGGCTTGCGCGCGTAACTCGATCCGAATACCGCCCAATGCAGCGCCGTCCGTCCCTCTGCGTCCACAGCCATGACGTCCGCTTTGTTTGCGATCAGCTTCTTAGCCTCAGCCAGGCGCTCAAGCGTGGGCCCCTCTTTTGTTTCACGCGTCGCCTGATACAGAACCTTGATGAGGGGCGAATCATGCGAGATATCGAGTTGTACGGCCGCAGGCTCGAGCGGCTCGTCCGATTCTTCTTCGTACCCGGAATCGGCATCCGCAGCCGCCGTTTGCTCGATTGTTGGCCGAACGCCAGGCACGTCACTCCAATAATGAGTTGCAAACAAAAGAAACGCGCCACTTCCGCTATACCTCCGAAAACCAGGCTACGGAAATTCTACAACCTCGAAGACACACCGAATGGTGCGTTCTGGTCGTGGGCTTTTGCGGAAGCATCCCGCAGGTCAGAGAGATCCATTCTGAGGATATTCTTGCGATCACAACTTCATCCGCTGCAACATAGCCGCACATATCGCGTGTAAAATTCCGAGCGGAAACGTTGATCTAGTGCGAGTGTTTGCCATCGCGCCCAAAAGCCGTCGGGCCGATCCATCGAGCCTAGCTTGCCGTGTGTCCCACTAAGCCCCACCGTGCTTCGGCGGATGTTGAGCAAAGCATTCTCCAGCGGCATATGGCACAGCCCTAATGGATAGCTACAGAAATCTCATTGCGGACAGTAGAAGCGGTTAGCACTTCCCTGCTCTCGAACACTGACGGATTCACATCAGAACACCGTCCGACAATTTTCTCGGGCTCTGGTATTTTGGTTTCCCCGATTGCCTGGAGCAAGTTGATCTCGATTGTTCGACAAAGCGCAGTCATGGACACATCGTATGGCTGGTTCTCGAAAGGGTCTTCCAGATTCTTGCCGATTTGATTTAGGACCAAAAACGCAAAGGCAATAAAAAGGGTGATCACTGGCGTGAAGATGCCAACCTCATCAACAATCACAAAGGGGAGTGCCATACAATAGAATTTGATCATAAGCTCGGGATAGTA
>CAVWRP010000027.1:0-716014 GCA_963757345.1 Terriglobia bacterium
CTCACCAGCCGGTCGTATGAAGTCGACATGCATGGGCGGCATCGCGGCAATCACGGAAGGTTGAGCCGTATCTTCTATCACGACCTTAGTCGGTTCTCCGAGAATAACCGAACGTCCCTGTATGTCACCCATAACAATAGGCAGCCCGTAATCCGCGGTTTGGGGCAGCGATCGGCTGAATACCGCGTTCGTCCCAATGACGAAATGTTCTCCCACGCTCTTTGGCGGATCAACGTTATAGATGTTTACACCCAGGCTACCCGTGCAATTTGAGGAACTGATCGCTAACTGAAGCCTCAAGCTACGCTGGGTTTTCGACGGATCTTGCGGTACCGGCTCCGTACGCGCGAAGTTTCCCACTGCCAGGCCGCCGCTGCTGCACGCTACTCCCGGTAGCGTCACGAACTTGGGAATCTGGATTTTCAGCTCATTATCCAAGGTGATGATTCCAACCTGGACGTTATCGTGGCCCTGATTCAGCTTCACGGCGACTTGGTCTAACGGTGAAATCGGATCGAAACGGCCGGTTTGAAAATTCAATTGGTTCAGATGTCCGACACTCACCGTACGAGTGTCTTTCAGAATTCGTTCCAGAGACTTGTTGAAGTCGAACGACTTGAAGGCCACGAGATTGCCAAGGGTGTAGTACCCGGCGAGCAACTGGTCGCGAAGAGTGGTCCCAAATCGTCCAGCCGCCAAGTCACCACCACCCCTCAGCGAAAATGTGGCTATGTCTCAACTCCGGCGCGAACGTTTGGGGTCCACCGAGTATATGTTCAGCCGGCTTTGGATCTGAATGCTATATGCAACTGCTATTTCCGTGCGGCCATCCCCGCGAAATCGCCTATAGCAACAGCGGGCCTGGAGGTCGGGTCTGGCAGGATTCGTGCCTCCGGGCCTGTACGAAGGCCCTGAGAAAAGTCTTTGGGATCTACTGCGCTCACCACTCTTACTACGCCTGGTAAGACGGGGGAGGCGCGCTGGCGATCACAACCTCCTGAAGGCCATCTCCTTTGAAGTCACCAGAAGCGATACCTGCATCACGGAAATCGTTGTTCAGACCGAGAGAAGTTGTACGTTGGGAAATCGGATCTATTGCGTATACCGTGCTCCTGTGCGCGTACACTAAGGCGCCGGATTTCGAATCGAACAGGCGAGCCATAATTTCCGGATCACCTTCTTGCCTTTGAAGCCCGGTAATGCGGAAATATTTTTGTCCTCGATTTTGCTGCCGTCACTAGTCTTCAGCACGGTGCCACCGACGACCAGATCGTTGATGGACAAGGTCCGTCTTCCGCGCAGGATATCCTTAACGCCGCTGTAATCAGGATCTGCGGCATTAGACTGTTGCGCACGCCCGGCGAGGACGATACAAAGCATCACGACGAGGAGTGCAGCCGTTCTGCGAAGGAGGGCTGCAGCGTTGTTGACTAAGTGGACAGAGATTGCTTTTGAAGACAACATAGATTCGATATCCTTTGCGTTCTGATTACAAACTTGAGGCTGACGGCTTCACATCGCCGATGGTTCAGGTACGGATGACGCGGCGGTGGCGGTATCCACATTTACAAAATCGATGGCCCAGTTACCTGTGCGGCAATGTCCGGCGGTACCGGAGACGTCCTCAATACATCCCGGACAAGGTCCACCAGAGGTAAAGCTGTCGCTCTCGGTGAAATGCGGATTCCCTGTCTCGGCGAAACCATCGGACAGGTTGCCAACCGAGAAATTATCGAACTCGGTTGGGCCAGGATATAGCTGCCGGCCGCGAGGTTGGCAGCGATTCGCGCATCCCCGTCAGACCTATTGCGGGGTCGGCAGCGATGCTCGCGCCATCATCATTGTCATCGATAAAGACACCAAAGGCGCTGAATAGCGTCAGGATGGTGTCGAATCCGTCGCGTGGGACGACCGCGCCGGTCGAAGTTGTGCCACCTGCGTAACCGTAACTTAGGATATCGACCGAGCCCGCCGTCGCTAGGAGACGTTAAATAACTGCACGGCATCGTCTGTGCCGATTGTTCCCTGGAGTGAAATGTTGGAACCGAGCTGCCGTGCTGAAAAGATAGCCAGGCTGAGCGCGATTGCCGCATACAGCCGAGACTAGTCTTTTGATTCAGACACACACGGCAACCCCTTTTCGACATAACCCTCTCGAAGAAGCCGCGCAGTTCGAACAAATCGTCTTTAAGAACGTAGCCGCACGCGCCGGCTTGCTGTGCTGCGGTCCGCAACACCCCGTTGTCATGGTTGGTCACCACAATCACTTTCGCCTCATGAAAGAGAGCCGTGAGTTGCCGCGTAGCGTGAATACCGTCCATCTCATAGATCTCGATGTCCATCAACACCCAATCGGGCTGGCAGCGTGTGTAGGTATCCAACACTTCGCAACCGTCCCGGCGCTCCGTGATCTCTTCCGCTAGATCCAGCATCGCCGAATCAATCGGCGCATCGCGGGATTATCCTCCACGATCAACAGCTTCATTGCCTCCCGCGATTCTGGTCAGCGTTTGCGATTATGGCGGGAAACTAAGGGGTAGGCTATCGGGGCGGGTACCTATTTGCCATCCGTGGGACCACCTATTTGCTAAGGTGGGCGTACCCATAGACCGGCTAGAAAAATCTTCTACAACTCCGACTTATGCGCGAGGGCAAACCGACCAGCGCGTTAAAGCCGCTCAGACCGAGCTTCTCGCAGATCTGGGCGCGATGATGCTCGACCGTGCGTACGCTGATGAAGAGTCGCGCCGCGATCTCGCGGCTGGTTTTCTCCTCCGCGATCAGTTGCAGAACACGTTTCTGTCGGCGTGAAGTTCCCCATCGTCGCGTTTTGGGGTGGGAGCGGGGCCGGGCGGGTGCCATGCTGCAGCGCAAAGGTGGACAGCTCCGGACTCATAAAGTTCCGCCCGGTGGTCACGGTGCGAATGCCATCGAAATTTCCGTCATCGCGCCGTCCTTGAGCACGTAACCGGAAACGCCCTGTTCAAAGGCGGCGTGAAACAGCTCTTGGTTGTTGTGCATGGTCAGGAAAATCGTTTTCGTCTCCAGATGGGCCTCTCGAACGGCCCGCAGCACGGCAAAGCCATCCTTGCCCGGCATATTGACATCCAGCACCGCCACATCCGGCTGCAGCTCGGTAAGGCGCGCAATCGCCTCCTCGCCGTTCTCGGCTTCCCCGACCACTCTCATTTGGGGATCGCGCTCGATCACTTTTTTCAAACCTTCACGGAAAATCGGATGATCATCCGCGATCATAATCCGAAGCTGTTTCATCGCCGTTTCCCGCTTTCAAGGTAATCTCGATGGTGGTTCCTTGTCCTGGCGCCGAGCGAACCGCCCACATGCCGTTCAGGAGACGTACCCGTTCCATACCGGTCAGTCCGAAGCCGCTCTGGCCTGCGGACGAAACAGCAGACGGCCCGTGAAAGCCTTTGCCATTGTCGGTGATGAGCAGTTTTATGCTGTCCGCTTCCTGCTGCACAGTTACCGTGGCTTCGGTCGCCTCAGAGTGCTTGACAATGTTGTTGGTTGCCTCTTGAGCAATGCGGAACAAATTCATTTCTACCTCGCGCGGCAGCGGCCCCGGCAACCGGTCTAGCTGGGTCGTGAACCGGATGGCGGATGCCTGCGCGACGCGGTGAATCATGTCTTTTAAAGTGTTGGCTAAGCCCAGGTGATCCAGATGGTATGGTCCTAAATTGTATACGATCTCGCGGACGTCGTGAATGGCCTGCGGCCGTCGCCGTAATCTCATCGAGCTCTTCTCTGGCCGGAGACTGGGCTTCAGTTGGCTGGAGCCGAGCCGCGCCCAGTTCCGGATGAGGACCAGGCTTTGGCCCAAGCTGTCGTGCAACTCACCCGCGATGCGTTGCGCTCTCGCTCCTGAGAGGTGATCAACTGGCGCGAGAAAGCCTGCTGCGCCGCGTAGACGCGCTGCAACTGCGAGACGCGGTACTGCCAGCCGAACAGCACGGCCCCAGCACCTGCGAGAATCATGAGACTCACAAACCACCACGTTCTGTAAAACAGGGGAAGCACCCAGATGAGGAGGTGTGTACCTTGCATGTTCCGCACTCCGTCGCTGTTGGCGGCGATGACCTCGAATCTATAATCACCCGGCGGCAGATGCGAATAGTATGCAGTGCGACGAGACCCAGCATCGATCCAGTCCCGGTCCAGACCATCGAGTTTGTATTTAAAGTGAATGCGCTCCGGATTCGCGAAGCTGAAGGCCGTGTATTGTATTTGGAAGCTGGTCTGTGCCGGGCTTAGCCTTACAGGCTTATCTAAGGCAACGGGCCTGCGCTCGACTAAACACGATTCAATCACTACTGGCGGCGGGATTATGTTAAGGGCCACCTGCTCGGGATCGATGACTGCGACGCCGTCCTGTGTCGGGAACCACAGCTTGCCGTCGCGCGCCCGGATGCCGGCGGGCCAATGTCCGCCATTCGATTCGATGTTCCGCATTCCATCTGGCTTGCCGTAGGCGATTGAAGTCACACTGCCGGTTTTGCCACGGGCAAAGTCGTCCAGCTCTCCTTTCCGCACACGATAGATGCCCTGGTTGGAACTTATCCAGAAATAGCCGCGTGAGTCTTCCAGGTCTGCAAAACGCCGCTGCTGAAGAGGCCATCTCGGGTTGTATAACGAGTGAATTGTCCGTCCTCAAAGCGCCCCAGACCACCATCGTAAGTGCCGATCCAAAGCACGTTTTCGCGGTCAACGTAGAGCACGCGGACGTTCGGACTGGGTAAGCCATCGCGCACCGTGTAAGCGGTAAAGCGGGCTCCGGAAAAGCGGGTCAACCCGCCTTGGCCTCCAATCCAGAGATCTCCACTGCGGTCTTCCACCAGAACGGTCGCGTAGTTGGTAGCCAGTCCATCGCGTCTAGTGAAAGTCCGGACCACGCCGTTGGCGTATTGCACGAAGTCGTCCTCACAGCCAAGCCAGAGCGTACCGTGACGGCCCTGAAGCATGGCTCGAACGGTGCCCAAACCCCTCAGATCGGCGGGGGGCACAAACCGGCCGTTTTTGAAGACACGCAATCCGTCTTTCTTACCCGGATCGTGCCGGTCGCTTCCATACGCCCCTACCCAGAGCGCACCCGAACGGTCCTCGTACAGCGCGCTGATATAGGGAACAAGGCCATCTCTTTCTGTGAAGTAGCGGAATTTTCCACCATCGTAGCGATTGAGGGTGTTCGGCCAGGCCCCGATCCAAATGGCTCCAGCGCGGTCCTGGTAGATGGGATACACGTTGTGATCACGCAACCCCTCGGCTTCGGAGAGAGTGGCCACTACCTGTTTGCGAAGCCGCCAGAGGCCTGCCGTGGCCGTGCCGATCCAGAGAATGCCCTCGCGGTCCTGGTAGAAAGCGGTAGGTTGGTGCAATTCGACAGACGGAGGTAAAGAGTCAGCCAGTCTCTGCTGCTGAGTGCCATCCGTCTCACTCCTAACCAGTGGCAAGCCGGGACCATAGCAAACGACATTCAATTTCGGAGCCGCGATGAAGCTGAGACCCTGCCGCGGGGAGCACCCGGATGGAATTGGCACCGGCGTAAGCCGTCCATTCTGATTGCGAAACAACTTGCCGGTTCCAGCTGCCCAGAAGGTTCCCTGTTCATCTTCAGCAACGGCTCGTATCTGCACTCCGGGAATCCCCTGCCGAGTGTTCCACGAAATCAACCGGCCACGGACGTAGACATCGAGGGCCTGTGCATTTTGACTCCAGAAGCCTGCCGGTTCGGATAGTGGATCACGCGAAAGCTCAGCGGAGCGTTCGGGAACGATCCAGTGTTTAGCGTGTCGAGCCGCCCCTTGTGCCAGCGCATAACACATTGACTTAAGAGAATCAGTGGATCATGCGATGGATCGGGCGCGATCGCGCCAACCCAGGAATTTGGAATGCCCCTTTCGCTGCCATAGCTGGCAAACGCCCCGTGAGACAGACGCATCACCGAACCGTCGGAACCCATCCAAAGGTCGCCGTTATTGCCTTCGAAAAGAGCGGTGATCCTGTTCCCGGTCATCCCTGCCGAGTTCTCGCGATTAAACGTTGTAAACCGGACACCGTCGAAGCGAACCAGACCGTCGGCCGTTGCTAGCCAGAGATAGCCATCACGAGTCTGCAGGATGTCGCGCACCGAATTATGCGGCAATCCGTTGTCGGTGGTCCAGGAGTCTATGTGATATTGAGCATACACAACCGATACGGGCCTGAGAAGCAGGAAACAAATGCAGGCGGCGCCGAAGCGATTGGCCAGCGTTGCCCTGCTTTTCGGTTCCGTCCGTATGGCGCGCATGCTGTTGCGGAATCGAAATTCAAGATGAGAGAGAAGACATCAGGGCGGCCGAAAACAGCACGTTCCTCAAAAGCAATCTGAGAGCCCGTCTGCTCCCGCGCCCTCAAAATTCGTGTACCGATGCGAAAGGACTAGGTTATCCCATCTTTTCAGGCTTGCTAGCATCACAGGCTCTTCTCTCGGCTGAAGAGGAGGCCACACCTAGACACCGTCTCAGAATGACTTCTCGAGTCGGGGGCAGGCAGAGCTGGCAGGCGTGCGGTTTGAGGAAGGGCAATCGAATGCGCTCGGTACGTTCGTAGCACTCGCAGCGATCGAGGTTGGTGCAGGCGGGAGGTTGTGCACTCGACGTCCAGCGGGGAGCCGACTGAGCGCGGAGCTATGCCTGCTTAAGTCCGGCTACACGAGCCTTTTGATACTCAAATACGAAAGAGGGACCCTCGGATGGAGTCGAAGGCGCAAAATATCTTTATCATCAGGTGTAATAGTCGTAGCTATTACACATTAGCACTGGTTAGAATCTTACTCGAGATGCGGGTTGCGATCTCCTCCTACAATTCGCAGATCGAGAACTTGCACAGGCACATCCTGATTTCCTCATCTTCAATTCCTTCCCCGACGCGGGCGCCGCTATGCCGCCAAGGCTGATTGCTGCGTTCGGAACGTGTCGCGACCGATTCGGACAGCTCAAGAGATTCAGTGCTACAGCGGTATCGCTCCAGTTGTCGAATCCAATGAAAAGCAGCATTGGGTTCACCATCGTTGGTCCTGTCCGAAGTTCCTGCGTCAGACCTTTCACGAATGGGCGTTACACTCGATGGCGTCATCAACTTGGGCGAAGGACTACTATAAGCAGCAACGTGCCAAAGGAACATCCCATCACTCGGCCGTTCGAGCATTAGCTTTTAAATGAATTCGTATTCTGTTCCGCTGCTGGCAGGATCGTAAACCATACAATGCAGCCCTGTATGAGCACGCACGATAAAGGCGACCACGTGAGCCAAACGCCCCTTCGCCTGTGAACATCGAGTGGAAAACTCGCTCGGGGTTTAGCAAGCTTTCTCGCGCGACCTCTTGACTGACAAGCTCAGATGTCTAACGACCACTCGGAAAGAACAGGTCAACCGCAGGGCGTTTTTCGTTTATTAACGCGCAGAGCTCGCGTCGGGGAGCGCAGATTTGTTGCGCATTCGCTACAACCCTAGGATTTCGTCTGCCTCATTGGCGGAATTGTCGGCGCAACCTGCAGCTTCGGGAGGATCTCCGGAGCCAGCCGAAACACCACTGGATACTTGTCCGGATCCGTGTTCGCTTCCGGTTCAGTGGTGCGCCATGTGTAGAAGCATGTGTCGCACCCGTAGACCGTCCAAACACCAGCAGCGGGAGAGACGCTTCGCACGTCCGTCGTGTTGGACCGGCACCTCGGACAGACCGGAAGAGCAGTGCCCTGTGTCGTCGCGCTCATTTCCGCAGCTCCTTCGTCAATGCTTCCAACTTTTGCAACCACACATCCGTGCCCACCGGAGTCTCGAGGAGCTCGCCATAGTCTCCTCGAATATCCGGTGGAACCGGCATCGTCGCATCGATGATCATCTTCTGCACCATGCCGCTTGGCTGGCACGCAGGATCCAAGAGATTCTCTGCCAGGTTCGGCAGCATAAGCACATCGCCCGCCGGGTTCACTCGCACCGAGATCGCCCACATCACCTGATTTAGATCAAACGGGTCAACATCCGCGTCGACGACGATGATCACCTTCGCATATCCAAGTCCATGCGGCGTGCTCAGCACCCGCAGCCCGACTGCCTTGGCGAATCCACCATAACGTACCTTCGTAGAGACGATCAGGACAAGACCGTGCGTATAAAGTGCGTTGACCGCCTGCACCTCAGGAAACGTCGTGTTTACCTGATCGAAGATCGGTGCGCTCGTCGTCAGCGCTTGAAGATAATCGAGCTCCGTCCACGGTCTGCCCACATACACCGACTCGTAGATCGGATCCTTCCTGTGCAGCACGCGGTCGATTTCAATAACCGGGTATTGATGGCAGCCGGAGTAGTAACCAGGAAATTCGCCAAACGGCCCCTCGGGCTGTCGCTTGCGCGCCAGAATCCTGCCCTCCAGCACAACCTCCGAGCCATACGGAATATCCAACCCCTTTGCGTTCTGCACGACGCGATACGGGTGACCCTGCATCACCGCCGCCATCTTGTACTCCAACTGCGTATAAAGCATCGGAGTCGCACCCATCAGCGTGATGATCGGTTCATTGCCCAGCCCAATCGCCACCGGCAGATCCTGACCACGCGCCTCAGCATGCGCAAGCTGAAGCGCGATATCATGTTGCGGCACCGTCTGAATGCCCAAATGATTCTTGTCCTTGGCCTGCAACCGGTAGACGCCCACGTTCTCAACGTCATCGTTATTCCAGTCATCCGGATCGCGGCTGATCACGCATGGCTTATCAATAAAGAAGCCGCCATCGCCCTGGTTCCAACGAAACAGCGGCAGAATCTCGAACAGGTTAATGTCTTTATCGATCACCACCTCCTGCCACGGCGCAGAAGTCACTCGCTCCAGTTGTCCCGGATACATGCGGTAGCGGCGCACAAACTCCAGAAACTGATCCCGCACTCCCGTATCCGGGTCCATCCCCAATGCCAGGGCATGATTCGCCCACGAGCCATGCACGTTTGTAACGATCTGTACGTTCTGATAGCCAGCAACATTGTTGAACAGGAGCGCGGGGCTGCGATTGCCAAGTTTAGTCGCCGCGGCGGCCGCAGCAGCCATATCAGGCTCCAGCTTGACCGTATCAGTGACGCGTAAAAGCTGCTTCTCCTGTTCGAGTACTGAGAGGAACTCCCGAAAATCCTGATATGCCCGCATGTATGCCCTCGTCGCGGAATGAAAGCGCAAAAAACCAAAAATTTAGAAGGGGATCCGGATTAACAGTGTACAACGCCCCCGCTTAGCTGTATCAATGAAAGCTCAAGCTGACGAAAATTGCGCTTCACCGCATTTCATCTTCCCGGTTATAATACACTTCGCCGGGAGAACAATGGCTGACATCAATCACGAGATCAAGATCAGTGCCGCGCCTCTGGCGATCTATCAGGCACTGACCAACGCACCCGAGCTGGCGAGGTGGCACACGGCAGGCACGAACGGCAAAGACGAAACCTTCACAACGCATGCCACTGATGGACCGCGCTTCGAGTGGAAGGTCCTCAAACCCGACGCCGACACTGTCGAGTGGCAGTGTATAGCAGGACCAGGCCATTCCGTCGGCACCGTCGCTCGCTTCCAGCTCTCGCTCAGCGACGGCGGACGCACACTTGTGGAATTCAGCCATGCCGGCTGGCCCGATACAGATGACAACCTTCGCAAGTGCAATACCCTGTGGGCTATTCTGCTCTTTCACCTGAAAAAGTATCTTGAAGTTGGAAAAGCTGCACCGGCCTTCAGTTAGCGCCACAAGCGGGGTCAACCCACGACACGCTCTCCTCGTAGTATGAGTTCGATTCTCAGGGATCTGTTGCAAATAGCTGTACGGGAAATGAAGCGCCTTACGGCTTCTTGCTGTTAGTCACGCCGCGACGCCGAAAATGATGTTGATGAAGCGGACTTGCTCGGCAATAGCGCCTTTTGCCAGCCATCGAACTTGCCCTTTGCGAATCATGTGCATTGCTTCATATCCTTGAATCGTGCGTTGCGCGCCGTCGAGGGAACGGAAGCCCAGACTAGCGTTGACCCGTCGTTTTATCGAGCGGTGATCCTGCTCGACGATGTTATTGAGATAAGGAACAATGCGACAGTGGCATCTTCTACCCAGCATGCGCTGCTGTTTAAGCTCCGCGATAACGGTTGGGTAAGAAGGATTTCCATCCACATTAATGACACGCGGGCGAGGATGCCAGCAGCGGCAAGGGCCTTCTGGAAGAAGCGCCGAGCACTAGTCAGATCGCGAGTCTCTGAAAGCAAGAAGTCAATCGTTGCGCCCGTCGAGTCCACCGCTCTATATAGATAGGTCCAGCGCCCCGCGACGCGTACATAGGTCTCGTCCGTTCGCCAAGAACCGTTGGTCGGCTTCAGCTCTCGGCGAATTCGCTCATTCAATTCCGGCGCATAACGCTGCACCCATCTCCAGATCGTAGATGGATCTATGAAGAGGTTCCGCTCGCACATTATCTCCGTCAAATCGCGATAGCTGAGCGAGTAGCGCAAGTACCAGCGAACACAGAGCACGATGATCTCATCCGTAAAATGTCGCCCTCGGAATAATGCTGCTCGCTTGCAAACCATCGAGCTTCACGCTAACAGATCATCCGCGGCTATTTGCAACACAGCCTACTGATCTTCCGAATGCACTAATTGAGCTCACTGGCAAAACAACCAAAAATAAGAAGGCGCGCTACCTGCCGATTTACGGCGACATGGCAGCTGAAATCGAGATGGCTATATCCTTAGGCGACCCGAAATGCCCGCTACTAGTTCAACGAGAAGGGAAACCGGTCTTCGACTTCGAGAAGAGTTGGAAGACGGCGTGTGATTTTGTCTGGCGTTGACGAAACGATTTTTCAAGACCTTCGGCGAACCGCGATCACCAACATGATCGAGGCAGGCTATAGCGAAAAAGATGCGATGGAGGTCAGTGGTCACAAGACACGTGCGGTATTTGATCGATACAACATCGTGAGCGCGAAGCGGATTCGCTCCTTGGCCGAGAAGATGGAACTCTTCCTAAAGGCCAAAGAGGTGGAATTTTCAAACGCACCAGTGCAAGACAACGGTGCAAGACAAAATCAGGAGGTTCAGCAAAGTGTTGAAAGGATTGGTGAGCCGGCCGGGACTCGAACCCGGGACCACCGCATTAAAAGTGCGATGCTCTACCAACTGAGCTACCGGCCCCAGATGAACTGTCGAGCTACAGCACAGAATAGCATTCGCATGGCCGAGCGCTGTGTGATGAAACCTGTACTCAGCTGTCCACTCTCCAGAGTGACTCGGCGAAAGGCCACTCTCCATCGAGCCACGAAGCGACGGGCAGGAAATCTGCCGAGCGAGCGAGATCCGTGAGTTCATGTGAGGAAAACTTGTGCGACGATTCGGTCCAGATGGTCTCGCCCTCCTCAAAGAACACCTGGGCATCGAGTGCCCGAATCAATACCGTCTGATTGCGAGTAGACAAAAGATGCATCTCGATGCGCCTGCTGTCAGCATTCCAACGGACTTCGTGCACAAAGGAACGGAGATCAAAGTCGGCGTTTAACTCACGATTAATGCGACCTAGCAAGTTTAGATTAAAAGCGGCGGTGACGCCGGTCGGATCGTCGTAGGCGGTGAGCATCACATCGATGTCCTTTACGAGATCGGTACCCAGTAGAAACAGATCGCCGGGTCGGAGACTGGTGCGAATGCCCGAGAGAAACTCTGGAATGCAAGTGCGTTCCAGGTTGCCAATCGAACTTCCGAGAAACAGCGCGAGAACCTTGCCATTGGGGTGGCTTTGCGAAACCGTTCGAATTCCGTCGACCCAGTCCGCGCAGACGGGACGCACTTCAGCCAGATCTCCTACTTCTCGCTCACAGGCAGCCAAGGCCGCTGGAGAGACGTCGATGGGGCTGTAGACAGTTGGGGCCCCGTTGGCCTCCAGCAGAGCTTCCAGGATGTAACGGGTTTTCTTGCCGCTTCCACTACCGAGCTCGCAGACGCCGCTAACCGGCAGAGATAAGGTCGCGATGTCTGTTGCGTGCTTCTGGAGCAGCCGTTCGTCCGCGCGGGTTAAACCATATTCCGGGAGCAGAGTGATGGCTTCGAAAAGAGTACTTCCGAGGTCGTCATAGAAGTACCGCGAAGGAAGATGTTTTTGGCCCGGCGCCGAAAGACCATTGGCCACATCGCGCGCAAAACGGGTTAGTGTCGGAGCAGCGATTACCGGCATTCCGAGTCAGTTCTCCACACACCGGAACGTCGCATAGACGTAAGGATAATCGGACCGAAACCAGTTTCGGAAAGAGCGGCGGAGGAGACGCGCAGCCGTGCGAGGTGAAGCGCCCTTAATTACATAATGGGCATGGTCAAAAAAGTTAGCAGAATACCCGGGATACGAAGGGCGCTCCTTGAAGCCGGGGAAGGGGCCGAATTCTGAACTCGTCCATTGCCAGCCGTTGCCAACCATTTGATCTACTCCGAAGTCGCTTTGCCCGAGAGGGGTTGCATCCACAGATTCCGGGTCCCATCGATGAAAATCGAAGTTCCCCTTGAGCCTCTCCGGCTCGGTGCCACCCCATGGAAAGGCGTGTTCTTCGCCATTTTTCGTACCGTAGGCAGCCCGATGGAACTGCGCCTCGGTTGGAATCGTTTTGCCTATTGATTTTGCATACGCCAGCCCCTCCTGCTGAGTGACATATACAGGCCAATCCAGGGGCAGAGGTAACTCTTCGAACATCCCGCGATAGTAAATCTGGTCGCCTCGTCTCTTCCAAAAATGAGGCAGTGCCGCACCCCCTTCCACAAACTTCAAGTACTCGCCGTTAGTGACACTGTGTTGCTGGATACGGAAGGCTGCTACGTGCTGGATGTTTTCGTCAAACTCGTTATCCCACCCAAACGTGCCGTCGTGAGGCCTTCCGAGCGAAGCGCTGCCTGCGGGAATTTCGACCCATGAATTGTTCGGAGTTGGACGGTGGTTTTCGTCGAGATGACCCGCCGCCTTGGGCATCTGCTTCAGAGGGTAGTCGAAGTGGTGAAACATGTAGGCGAGAGTCTCAAGGTGCATGTACCGGTGCTCCAGAGCCATGTAGACCACATCCTCGGGAGCACGCTCCAGATTCGCATCCACATGCTGTCGGCAGTGCTGCACGTAACGCCGGACCTGTTCCAGCGCAGGCCAATCTGCGGGATTGTCGGTGGGTAGGTGTGAAGAATCCGGATCAATTCCTGCCTGAAAGAGGGAGTCGAAGTGAGGATCAGGAGAAGTCAGACCTAGCCCTTCACGACAGATTTGTATCGAATCGAAGCCGTCCAGATGACCCATGTAGAAGACAACCCGATGACGCTCTGCGATAGGGCGCTGATAAATCGCGTCTCGAGCAAGAATCGAAAAGAGGCGATCGCTTTCGGCTCGAGCTCTCGTAAACTCTGCCAATCTAGTACTCGTTGCTGTAGCGCTCGTTTCAACTACGTGCATACACGTGTCTGCCTCCCATTCAGTCGCACCTTGGGCACAAAACCCTTGGATGCGCCAGATCGTCCACACACATCAGGAAAATTCAGCCGCTGCCAATGTTACCAGCAGTACCCGGTCATGCGGCTTCGTCGAGAACAGACCGGGCGACCGCCAGCGCCTGCTCTCGCGTCACGATCTGGCCTTCGAGCTGGGCGTTCTCCACTTCGTCCAGCGCGAGGCGAAAGGCGGGACTCGGCTTATAGCCGGCCTGGATCAGATCGTCCCCAGTGATCAGGCGAGGGGGCCGAAGTTCTTCCTTTCCGAATTCCTTCAGCTTCTCATGCACAAAATCATAGGCTTGCGTATAACCGTTACTCGAAAGACAGTCGAGTCGATGGAGTTCAAGGTGTTCCGGAAAATGGGGCAGCCTGAGGAACCGCTTTAGCGTGCTCATGCGCATCTGTTGAACATCTTTGAAGCGCATATGATGGGAAACCAAGTCAATGACGCGATCCGTCTCATCATTACCAAACCTTAGCCGCTCCATCACCTTTCGTGTGATTGCCGCGCCCACTGCAGCGTGTCCGTTGAAGCGAATGCGATCGGAAAAAGTCGCGGACTGAGGCTTACCCACGTCGTGGAGAAGCGCCCCGAGGGCCAAAGTCAGCGAGGGCAGCCTGAGGGCGTCAAGCATTAGGAGCACGTGCTCCCAAACGTCGCCTTCAGGGTGAAATTCCGGGGGTTGCGGAACCCCCTGGAGCGCCTTGATTTCGGGCAGGATCTGCTCGAGCAGATGGTATTCATCCAGCAATTCGAAGGCGCGCCGGATCGCCGTCTGGGTAAGGATGCGAGTGAGTTCTTCGCGAATGCGCTCCGGGGCAATACGGTTGATAAATCTGGCATTGTTCCGAATGGCGGCAGCTGTTGCGGATTCGATGGTGAAGCCAAGCCGCGCTGCAAAACGCACAGCTCGCAGCATCCGAAGGAAATCCTCTCGAAAACGAAGTTCAGGATCACCTATCGCGCGGATGATCCGGCTGGAAAGATCGGCACGGCCACCGACAAAATCAAGGATGTCACCCGAAAGGGGGTCTTGCATCAGGGCATTGACTGTGAAATCGCGACGCCTGGCATCTAGCGCGGGATCTGTCTCGAAATGGACCTCATCCGGGCGACGGCCGTCGGAATACGCGCCTTCGCTCCGAAAAGTGGCAACCTCCACGTGTGCGTCCCCAGCGCTTACCAAGATGACGCCAAAGTGAACACCAACCAGTTGGGAACCTGGGAAGTATTGAGACACTTTATCGGGCGTGGCGTCTGTGCTGACGTCGTAGTCCTTGATCGGGATTCCGAGAAGACGATCGCGCACGCAGCCGCCTACCAGGAACGCCTGATGGCCGTTCGCCTGGAGCAGGCGCACAATATCGACGGCCAGCGACTCGCTGGTGGGCATGCTTCCTATTTTGATTTGGAGCCGGTCAGCTTGTTGCTGTCTTCTCAGAATCGACACGGGTCGGAGGACGACCATCCCCCGACGCTGACGCCGCCGCAGCTGCTGCTTGCGCCTCGGCTTCCGCCTTCTTCAGTTCCTTTTTAGAAGGGGGAGCCTGCTCGTGACGATAATCATGGTCGTGATAACACGTGCGGCAACGCACCTTTGCGGCGCTGCCGTTTACGACAGACACGATGGAATGATTTGTAACGCGACGACACTTAATACAGTGATCGTCGATTACGTCACCTAGTCGCATTTCATCCATGTTTGGTCCTTATTGCGGAGTATATCAGGATTAAGGCTGGTTCGCATGTACCGTTAGGGCATGAGGAACGGGCGCAAAAAGAGGATCGTAAACCTCTGATAGACTGAAAATTCAGTCCAGAAGGCCAGGTAGCTCAGTTGGTAGAGCGCAGCCCTGAAAAGGCTGGCGTCGGCGGTTCGATTCCGTCCCTGGCCACCATTGCATCTAATTTCTTGCAGGCTCTCGCACGCGGTTCGGCGCGAAAGGATTCTGTTTGGATGTGCGTCAATGGAAGATGAACGCCATGAGTGATTCACCCAATCGCGATCTCAAATTCCTTTACTTCCTTTTGGGCATCGCGCTTCCCATAGCCGGGTATGCGATCTGGTCCAGAACTTCAGACCGTAAGCTGGAAATTGACAGGGCCCACGACATAACGGTGGAAGACAGTTTTCCGGCGAGCGACCCTCCCTCCGCCTGGTAGACATTCCGCACGTCTTCTCCGGCTCAACCGGCAACTATTCATACCGCAGGGCTTCTGTCGGATTGAGTTGAGAGGCGCGACGGGCGGGCAGGAGACCGAATCCGACACCCACCGTAAAGGACACAGCAAAGGCCACCAGCACCGAAAGCGGGGAGATCGGTACGGTAATTCGTCTCGAAAACAGGCTTTCGCTTAACGCATTCACACTGAGCGGGAGTGCAAGCCCGATCACAATTCCGAGAGAGCCCCCGATCAGGCTGATCAATACGGATTCAACCAGAAATTGCAAAAGAACCTCTCGACGGGATGCGCCGACGGCCATGCGCAAACCGATTTCTCGCGTTCGCTCGGTAACAGTGACCAGCATGATGTTCATGATTCCGATACCCGAGATGACGAGAGCGATAGTCGAGACAACGATCAGCACGATGGTAAGGATATTGGCGATACGGCTGGCGGCATCCAGGATTGCGGTCAGATCCTGGATGTCATAGGAAGCGCCAGCCCGGTGCCGGCTCCCAACAATGTTCTTGGCTTCCTGGCCCACGGCGGGAACATCGGCGGCGCTTCGTACCGCAATCCACACGGGATCAATACGCTCGTATTGCGAGAAATACTTCATGACGGTAATCGGAATCAGCATGGTCTCATCCGCGATTTCGCCCGTGCCGAAGGTACTCGTCTTCTCGCGAAATACCCCAATTACAGTAAATTGCAGCTTGCGAATTTTGATGGTTTGGCCAACCGCCGCATCAACGCTCCCGAAGAGCCTGATCGCGAGCTTTTGCGTCAACATGGCGACGTGTTCGCGAAAAGTTACATCGCTCGCTTCAATTGTTCGACCGGCGAGAATGACCAGATTTCGAACAACATGATAGTACTCGTCAACGCCATCCAGCGTAACCTGACGAACCTTACCGTTGACGACGACTTCGTTGTGAGTCTCCACCACTGCAGTCGCGGCAACGATCCGATCGCCAAGGGAATCGCGGAGCGCCTGTACGTCGGCTAGCTTGATGTAATCGCCTTGGACTTCGGCGACGTTCTCGCCACCGGCTGAGGAACTCACATTCACGAGATTTGATCCAATACCGCGGATCTGGTCGAGAATCAGGTTTTTTCCGGCGAGAGAGATGGTTACGACGAGAATGACCGAGGCGTTGCCAATGATCATTCCAAGCGTGGTGAGGAACGTACGTAGGCGGTTAGCCCTGAGGGCCTGGAGGCTGAAGTTGACAGCCTCGCCGAGATTCATGCCGAGTCAGGGCGCGGAAATAACACGAGAGTTTATGCGCCGCCCGCCTGCTTCAGAAGCCGGCGCGCCTCTTCGCGAGGGGGATCGTCAGTCGTGATAGGTGACTGCATATATTTCGTCAGAAGCGTCTTCGCCTCATCGAGATTGCGCTTCTGCTTAACGAGGACGTCCGCCCGGGCAAACCATACGCGCGGATTGTCGGGAGAAACCTCGCCTGCCTGTGCAAAGAGCGCATCGCTCTCAGAGATCCGACCCTGGTTTGCAAGAAACTTGGCAAGCGCGACGATGTGACCCACGCTACGCGGAGCAACAGCGATCGCCTGGCGGAGATGCTGTTCGGCATTGCCAAATTCTTTACGCTTTTGGTCGAGCTTGAACCTGTCGTAATATGCCTCGCCCGGGTCGATAACGCTCAACTTCTCGGCCACACCAAAAGCCTTATCATACCCGCCGCCGAGAAAACCTGGCGCTTCCAGGTAGTAATCAAAAAGATCACCTAAAGCCTCGCGATTCTTCCCGTCCAATTGAACGGATTTTTCGAAAGCTTGCCGCGCTTTAGAGGCCCATGCCGGAGCCATAAGAGGGTTGGCGGTCTCTGCGCGCATGCCATAAGCTCGGCCGAGCCAATCGAAATATTCACTGGAATTGGGACGGGCCGTAATCGCGCGCTCAAACGCATCGGTGGCCTTCTTAAACTCGCCGGTCATAAAGTAGGCCCTACCACGTAGAAAATTGGTTGCCGGATCCTCTGCGTGCTTGTCCAGCATGCCAAGAGCACCCTCATAATCCGTTCGTTCATAGCGCTGCTCAGCCTGGCTCAAGTCTTGGGCCATCACGCTATGAAGCGGCATCACGACAGCAAAACATACGGCGAACACCAGTCGCCTCATAGAACAACAGTCTCCCCTAAATGTGATCAAAGCCAGCGGTTACTAATATCTTAGCCTTAACTCCGCCAATGAGTGAGATGCACCCCAGCCTGCCAAAGTTGCGACAGGGCCAGAACGGCGGCGCGGACGGTATAGTATGGTTAGGCTGAAATCTTATACAACAGAAAGGGTTAAAGATCTATGATCGCCGAGTTGCGAAGATTGCTCCTCTCGGGTGGTTTCGTTCTTCTCACAGCCTGCAGCGCCTTAGCCCAGACGGCAACTCTCCAGGGTGATGTCAAGGACGCAAACGGCCAACCTTTAAAGGGTGCAGTCATTAAGTTGGACCGCACCGATATCAAGGGCCATTACCAGGTCAAGACAGATAAAAAAGGCCATTGGCTCTACACAGGACTGCCCGGCGCCAGCACATTTGACATCTCCTGCGAGGTGGATGGCAAGCTGGTCGATAAAGCTAACAACGTCAAGGCCAGTTATGGCGACGATAACCCGCCGATTGATTTCGATCTAAAGAAGGTTGCGGCGCAGCAGCAGGCGCAACAAGCGGCGCAACAGCAGGCGAACGCTACCGGCCAGCTTTCAAACGACCAGGCTCGGGGTATGAGCAAGGAGCAAAAGGAGCAGTATGAAGCTCAGCTCAAGAAGAATTCCGAAGCGATCAAGAAAAACAAAGCTCTGAATGACACGTTCAACCAAGCCCAGGATGCTTTGAAGATGGCTGCCGCGGATACGGACCCGACAAAGAAAAAGGCAGACTATCAATCCGCGATCGACAAGCTCAATCAGGGATCTCAGATGGACGCGAACCAGCCCGCGATCTGGAACAGCCTCGGTCAAGCATATGAGGGCTTGGGTAAGGCTCAAACGGGTGACGAGCGCACTAAGTCGCTCGATTCCGCGATTGATGCTTACAAGAAGGGTCTCGCTCTTAAACCCGACGATCCTGCCGTTTACAACCAAATCGGGAACATTTACGGAATTGAGAAGAAGATGCCGGAGGCGACGGAAGCGTTGACCAAAGCGGCGCAGCTTGATCCGCAGATGGCTCCTAAGGCCTACTTCAACATGGGCGCAAACCTGGTGAATGGCGGCCAGCCGGATAAAGCAGCCGAGTTTTTCAAGAAAGCTACCGACGCCGATCCGAACTATGCCGAAGCCTGGTACCAATATGGCAGTCTGCAGATGATGCAGGGCAAGGTCGATCCGAAGACTGGCAAGCAGACCTACCCGCCAGAAACCGCCACGGCTCTGCAAAAGTACATGCAGTTACAGCCCACTGGCCCTCATGCCCAGGAAGCGACGGCCATGCTGCAAGCGATGGGCGAACAGGTACAGACAAATGTTACTGTGCCAGGAGCCAAGAAGAGAAAGCCTTAACTTTGGCCTGCGGACGGAGCTCTGGCTGCAGGGCTCCGCGCACACTCTGGAATGATTCGAGCGCTCATAGAACTCCTCTTTACGATTGCGATCGCACTCGTGGCTCGAGCTGTGCTGACCAGCATCATGAAGGGGATTGGGCGCGCCTCCTCCAACACATTTGCCGGCACCGTTAATAATCAGCAACCGAGGCAGGCGCCCCCGGAGGCGCGGCCTACGGGCGAACTGCACAAGGATCCAGTCTGCGGAACTTACGTGGCTGAATCGGCTTCGCTCCGCCGCAGCTACGGGGGCCAAACTTTCTACTACTGTTCCGAAAAGTGCCGGGAAAAACACGCCCTCGTGGCACGGTAAATTAGCCGAGCCACTCCGGATACTGCGCGACCCTGTTAGAACGGAAGAGAATGAATTGGACAGCGACTGGAGGAATACTCTTAGCCGCGGCCGTGGGCTTGGGAGCATTCGGCGCGCACGGTCTGCGCGATCGCTTGGATGCTTACTCGATGTCGGTTTACGAGAAAGCAGTCTTTTACCACTTTGTACACGCGCTCGGAATTCTGTTGCTAGCGGTGCTCGCGAGGGCCGGGTCGATCACCGCGGGCGGACAAGCCCGATCGTCGTGGCTTCTGTTTGCGGGAATCTTTTTGTTTTCTGGAAGTCTCTACGCGCTGGCGATTTCGGGTGTGCGAGTACTGGGCGCCGTGACACCGTTTGGCGGCCTGGCGTTTATCGCCGGCTGGCTCCTGCTGGCTTATGAGGCGCTGCAGAAACGCTAACCATTGTTCTTGTTCCAAGGCCATCCGGCAGATCGTAGCGAAATACGATCTCGGCAGAGACCCGCTTTCGAGCAATCTGGGCGAATTCCGACTCGACGTCCGGGCCTTTATAAAGCAAAAGGCGTGATCCTTGCGCCAGGGCTTTCGCGAAAAGGTCGATGATGCGGGAGAGGGGCGCAACGGCGCGCGCGGTAATGATCTCGGGGTGGTGGGCGGCCACCAGCTCTTCCGCGCGTTGAGCAAACACTCGCACATTAGTGAGCTCGAGGGGTCCGCAAACGGATTCTACGAAGTGTGCTTTCTTTTGAATCGACTCGGCCAAGACGAAATCGACATCCGGCAGAGCAAGGGACAGGGGAATACCAGGAAAGCCCGCCCCAGTTCCAGCATCGAGAACGCGACATGCACCGCGAAACAGATGCCATGGCAGCACAGAATCGAGGACATGCTTGATCGCCGCCTCCGAAGGGCTTGCGATCCGGGTCAGGTTCATATATTCGTTCGCCTGAACAACAGCCTCTAAGTGCAGGGCGGATGTCTCAATCAGCCGTTCGCGGTGAGGGATACCCTCCGGCAGCACCCGCGCCAGCTCTTTAGTGAATTGCACGCCTACAGTTTGCCATCGGCGGATTTTTGATAAAAATGCTCGGAATTTAGTTTGAAACAGTGACTCTCGCCCTCGCCAGTACGCCCTCGTCAAACGGCAGCTTACTGTTGAGGCGGCGGGCTAACGTCGGCTCAGCCGCACGTTGAGTGCTTGGCCTTGACGCATCCGGCTTGAGAGGTAACACGTCACCATTGGCGAGGTCGCTACAGAGCAACTTCGGTCAGCATGAAGGATCAGGCCGGGAACCGGCATTCCTCCGGTGACAAACCGCCAATATTTATATTTCCTCGTCCTACAAAGACTTACAATCCAAGAATTTTTTCATGGTTCGTTTTGTCCTTCTCGCGTGCTAGGCTCGGGCAGGCTCGGAAACAGCTTCCCGTTGTTTCCCGAGCCATTTTCATTCTCAAAGGAACCTCGCCCGCATGAGCCCACTAGCCATCCGCCGCGCCGCCGAACGCCGCACCCCCGCAAGTGATAGAGCAGCCAATGACCAACCCGTCCGTTGGGTTCGAATTTTCAACCCTCGAAAACACGCCCTGCCAGTTCCTTCAACCCCAATCACCGCATGACGTCGCGCGTGCCTCCGCGACTCCTCGCCGCGCCAATCGCTGATCGCTGACCGGGAAATCCGTAGGCGAAGATAAGGGTGAATGTTACAAGCCGGAATCGTTGGATTGCCCAACGTTGGAAAGAGCACCCTTTTCAATGCAGTCACACAGACCAGGAAGGCGCTGGCGGCCAACTACCGCTTTTGCACGATTGATCCAAATATGGGCGTGGTCACAGTGCCCGATGACCGTCTGGAGGTGTTGGCCAAGCTGAGCAAGTCGCAGAAAGTGATTCCCGCCGTCTTTGAATTTGTGGATATAGCGGGCCTGGTAAAAGGAGCCAGCACGGGCGAGGGTCTCGGTAATCAGTTTCTCGGCCACATTCGGGAAGTCGACGCGATTGTGCAGGTAGTGCGCTGTTTTGAAGACAGCAACATCGAGCACGTAATGAATACTGTTGATCCCGTGCGCGACATTGAAGTGATCAATACGGAGCTCGTGCTGGCCGACCTCGAATCCGTGGAAAAGCGCAAAGCGAGACAACAGAAAGCGGCGAAGAGCGGCGACAAGAAAATCCTCGCTGAACTGGAACTGCTCGATAAGCTCGAGGCACATCTGAACGCCGGCAAAACCGTTGTAACCATGGAGTTGACACCTGAAGCGAAAATGGCTGTGCGGCTATTCTTCCTTCTCACAGCGAAGCCTACTCTCTTTGCATGCAATGTCGCGGAGGGTGATCTGGCAGCGGCTGACGCGAATCCCTTCGTCGAGCAGGTGCGCGCTTACGTAAAGGAACATCACGATACGGGCGCAGTAGTCGTGTCAGCTGAGATCGAATCGGAACTCGTAATGCTTTCCGCGGAGGATCGTGCGGAATATCTAAAGGATCTGGGCGTATCGGATACGGGCACGAGTAATCTGATTCGAGAAGCGTACCATTTGCTCGGGCTTCGAACCTACCTCACGACTGGCGAAAAAGAGACGCGCGCCTGGACCGTCCATGCGGGCGAGAAGGCCCCAGAAGCAGCCGGCGTTATTCATTCCGATTTCGAGAAAAGTTTCATTTCGGCCGAGGTCGTCTCTTATGAAGATCTGGTGGCAGCGGGCTCGTTCGCACGGGCACGGGAATTAGGCAAGCTAAGGACCGAAGGCAAAGAGTACGTTGTCCAGGATGGAGACGTCATCGAGTTCAAGACTTATCTTTGACTTCTTTTGATTCGAAGAGCTTCCACTGATCGGCCTCTTTGCTTACAACTACGGCCTTGGTCCCGGGGTGCCGGTCGATGAAGGCGAGTCCACGCATTACGCCAAGAACGGTGATGGCGGTTGCCATGCTATCGGCGTCCATGCCACGACGACTGATGACAGTAACGGTGATTTCCTTCGTGATACCGAGCCCGGTTGTGGGATCGATGATGTGAGAGTAGCGGGTACCAGCGACGTCGAGATGCTGCTCGCTCGAGCCGGATGTAGAGACAGCAGCATTCGCCAGGACCATCACCCGTGTGAAGGGCGCATGAGCATCGTCGAGCGAATCGATCCCAATCTTCCAACCCTGCTCACCCGGGGGCGGGTTGCTGAACGCAAGGTCGCCACTAGCTGCTACGAGGGCGCTTAAAATTCCACGACTTTGAATAACCGCCAAGGCTTCGTCGGCCGCATAACCCTTGGCAATACCGCCGGCGTCAAGCTGCATCCCCAGATCGTCCAGTTCGATCGTGTGATTCACCCTATCCAGATGCAACTTTCCGAAGCCACACTGAGCTCTCGCTTGTTTGATCTCTGCCGTTTCCGGCAGTAGATTGCGCTTCCGCGCCGAACGCCAGAGATGTGTGAGCGGCCCCAGCGTAATGTCGAAAGCGCCGCCGGTCTCGACGGAAAGTTTCTCGGATGACGCGACCACACGATACAGATCGTCGCTCACACGCACCGGATGGTGAACCGCTATTTTCGACAGACGGTTCAGTTCGCTATCGGGCTGATAGTCAGAGAGCGTTTCGTCCAATCGCGAAATCCGATCGAAAGCGGCGCGGAATGCCTCTTGCGCCTGAGCTTGATCCCTCGCGTACAGCTTAATTCGGAACATCGTGCCCATGTGGGGCTCGACGGCTTCGTAAGGTTGAAGAGCAGTGGTCGACTGGGTGACTAAGAAAAGGAGCAGGAGGCTACTGCTCGTCATGTTCGACGCCGTTGTTCCAGTACCCAAACATCTCGTCGGCACTAGGAACTTTCGAGAGTCGAACTAAACGAAAGCCCAGCCACTGCGCGTCGGTTTCATACCAAATACTCTTCGGCAGCTGCGGGTCCTGCTGTTTCCAAGACGCATCGGAAGCTACACGTACGGAGCAACTGACCGCCGCCGCCGGATCGTTCCAGGAACCGCCGCGCACCGAGATTGGATAAGGCTGCGTGGGCTTCACCCAGGGGTCGACCTGGTCGCCTGCTTTATACGGGAAGTAAGCGTCAAGCGTCCATTCCATGACGTTGCCAAGCATGTCGAAAAGACCCCAGGCATTCGGCTTCTTCGTTTCGACTTTTTGATATTTGCCGGAGCTGTCGGTCGAGAACCAGGCATAGTCGGCCAGTGGAGAAGGTGGCGGAGCGCCGGCGCGACAGGCATACTCCCATTCGGCTTCCGTCGGAAGACGATAGAATTCTCCGGTCTTCGCGCTGAGCCATTCGGCATATTTATTTGCCGCATGTTGGGTCATGCTGATCGCGGGGAAGCCATTGATTCCCATTCCAAAGCTCATCTCCACGTAGGGACGAGTAGGACGACTGACTGCATCTACGGTTTCATCCTTGTGCGCCACTTCGCCGGCTTGGTTTGCAAACATGAACAAACGATACTCATCCCAGGTCACTTCGTGGGCCTGCATCCAGAATGCCGGCACCGAGACCTTGTGGACCGGCTGTTCATCCGGCTTGCCGGTAGATCCCATTTCGAAGTTTCCCGCTGGTACTTCGATCATGTCGTAGGAAACAGTGGTGTTCGGAATGGTGATTTTGTAGGTCTTGGTGCCCGGCGGATTCTTTTGATTCGCCAGAATGCGGTCGCGGATTTCGGCGACGGCCGCCCGCTCGCCGGACGCACCAGAGACTGCGGCACGACCACCGGCAGTTGCTGTTCCAGCTTTCAGAACGACGTCGGCAGGCCAAATGGCACCCTGCGCGATCCATCGCCGGATCACCTCAACCTGATCCGGAGCCAATTTTTGCCCGGGGGGCATGGAGCCTTGTTTGAGAGAAGTGTAGAACGAGCTTTGGTCCGGCTGCCCAGCGACTACGAACTTTCCACCGACAGCGTCCTGCCGACTGGCAAGCGGGATATGCGAACCTGTTCCGTGACACCTCAGGCAATTCTTCTCGAGGATCGGAGCGACATCGGCGCGGAAATCAACCGGCTTATCGCTCTGCGCGAAAAGCCTGCCGCAGGTGAAAATAAGGACCGCCGCAAACTGTCTGCTCGCCCTCGAAGTCATTTCAAGAAAATTTTGTGATACCCGGCTCTGCGCGCGGTGGAACGGGAATATTTCCGGCCCATGTGAGCTGATCCGGGACCAACTTCTCCTGTGAGTTGAGAGCCTGGTCCCAGGTGACCTCCTGGCCCGTATATGCAGCCATGCGGCCCATGATGGCGAGCAGGGTGCTGGTCGCCAAACGTTTACCGTTGTTCACTGGTTGATGCTTACGGATCGAGGCGAACAGGACGTCGTGCTCGCGTTGGTACATGTCATATTTCTGGCCGGTCCAGGTCCAGTTCGTCTTTCCTTCAATTCGCGGAGTCGGAGAGCGCCCAATGGTACATGTACCTTCGGAGCCCATGATGTAGTCGGCGTTTTCGTTGTAGCAGCCCTCGATCTGCCGATTGGCGAGCGTGACCCTTACGCCGTTTCCGTATAAATAGTTCACCGAGAAGTGGTCGTAGATGTTGCCGCCCTCGGCTGGTATAACACGACCCCCAACCGCCACACAGCTCACGGGTGGCTCGTCTTTCATCAGCCAGGCAATTTTGTCTGCGCTGTGAACGGCTTGTTCCACGATGCTATCCCCGCAAAGCCAGACGAAGTTATACCAGTTTTTGATCTGCCATTCGGTATCGCTCATCCCGGCTGGCCGTGTCGTCGCTGCGGGCATCGGCTTTACGGGGCTGGTGTAATACGTGGCATAGTACGAGACGACCTTGCCGATGGCGCCATCCTGAATCTGCTTGAACGTCTCGACGATCATGTCGTTGTAGCGCCAGCAGAACCCCGCAACCAGCGAAATGTTCTTGCTGGCTGCCTTTTCCGCCGAGGCAAGGGCCGAGCGAACTCCCGATGCGTCGGTTGCAGCGGGTTTCTCGCAAAAGATATTCTTGCCCGCGTCCACGCAAGCAGCAAGATGGTAAGGACGAAATCCCGGAGGAGTCGCGAGAATGACGACATCAACGTCAGACTCAATCAGCTTCTGGTAGGCATCGAGGCCTACGAACTGTTTCGACTTATCTACCTTGAGGCGTTCGGCGATCTTCGATATGCGACCGAGCGTCGAAAGGGCCTCGTCGGTTTTTGCCTGATCTACTTCGGCGGCGGCCGTCAATTCGGCGTAATCATCGGCGTGCAACGCCTGATTGGCGGCGCCTGTTCCTCGACCGCCGCAACCGACGAGACCGACCTTGAGCGCGTTGGTGACGGTTTGTGCGGAGATGATAGCAGGAAAGCCGACAGCGAGCGCGGCTCCGGCTGTCGTTTTCAGAAAATCGCGACGATCCGATAGCGGTGGTTGTTTTTCCATTTGGGTCGATTGAATCTTGGGACTTGTATTCTTCAAAAACTTGTCGGCCGGCTGCCCTTCAAGCAGTATTATCAAACAATACCGGACAGGTAAGACTATATTCTATGACTCGTCGAACATTCATTGAATCCGGGGCGACGCTGGCCACAGCCTCTTCGCTCGCTTCAGGGGCAGAAAAGCTGCCGATCCGCGAAGCCGTCGAGTACAGCATGCTCCCGAAGAGTGCGAGCATTCCCGAAAAGTTTCAGATGGCGCGTGACGCAGGTTTCGACAGCATCGAATGCCCGACTACGCCTGATCAAAACGAAGCGGAATCGATGAAGAAAGCGGCCGAGAAAGCGGGCATCAGAATCCATTCGGTAATGAACATGGATCACTGGAAATATCCGCTCTCCTCGCCAGATCCGGCGGTGGTGGACAAGAGTCTCGACGGCGCACGGACGTCGCTGCGGAATGCCCATTTCTGGGGTGCCGACACCGTGCTGATCGTTCCGGCAGTAGTCGATTCGAAAACCTCGTACCGCGATGCCTACACGCGCTCGCAGGTGAGCGTCCGAAAGCTTCTTCCGCTTGCGGAAGAATTGCGTGTAATTATCGCCCTCGAGGAAGTATGGAATAAGTTTTTGCTGAGCCCGATGGAATTTGCAAACTACATTGACTCTTACAAGACGCCCTGGGTCCGGGCGTACTTCGATGTAGGAAACGTCAAGCTCTATGGCTACCCCGAAGATTGGATTCGAACGCTCGGCAAGCGGATTGTGAAGCTGCACATCAAGGACTTTACATTCCGACGAGATGGTAGCAGTGAAAAGTTGGTTGCAGACTGGGTGCCGCTACTGGAGGGGGACCTCGATTGGCCTGCCATCTATGCAGCATTGAGAGATATCAGCTACCATGGCACTGCGACGGTGGAACTGGAGGGCGGCGACGCTCAGTATCTGCATGAAGTGTACAAGCGACTAACAATGATTTTGGATGGCACGGCGAAGGCTCCGCCGAAGTCAAGCTGAACGGGCCACCCGAGGCGGGCGAAAGGACGGGACCCGGAGTACGATACTGAATAGATCTCGCCCGAGTCCGTCGAAGGATATTCACCGCGATGAAATCGCTGCTAAGCAGACGCAAATTCGGTTCCGCCATGTCAAGCGCGGTTGCCGCCGCCCCCCTGTTCGGAAGCCCAAACCCGACGCCGCAGGACACGAGTCCGCCGAAGCGGAGTGAGCCGCCGGAACAGGTCCCTTTCGGCGAAGTCCTGAAGTTCTCGCGAAATGACGCCAAGGAAAAGATCAGCTCATTCCCGATGTCAGACGTGCGGCTGCTGCCTGGAATCTACCTGGACTCCCAGCAGGCAAATTTCCGCTACCTAAAGCGTCTTGAAGTTGACCGGCTTCTGCACAATTTTCGTGTCACCGCAGGGCTACCTTCGAGCGCGCACCCGCTCGGAGGCTGGGAGGCGCCTGATTGCGAAGTTCGAGGACACTTTGTCGGACATTACCTCTCGGCTTGTGCGTTCATGTACTCGTCCACGGGCGATGCCGATCTTAAGGCAAAGAGCGTTCTCCTGGTAGCAGAGCTGGGAAAGTGCCAGGCAAAGCTGGGCACCGGATATCTGAGCGCGTTTCCGATCGAATTTTTCGATCGCTTAAATGCGCGGACGAAGGTCTGGGCGCCGTTTTATACGATTCACAAAATCATGGCCGGCATGCTTGACGTGCATGAGCATTGCGGAAGCCAGCAGGCTCTAGAGGTTTTGGAAGGGATGGCCAGATGGGCCGACAATTGGACCGCACCCATTCCAGAACGACACATGCAGGATATCCTCAACACGGAATACGGCGGCATGAATGAAGTTCTTTACAACCTGGCCGCGGTAACGGGAAACGAACATTACGCCGAAGTGGGTGATCGCTTTACGAAGAAGAAGTTCTTCAATCCGCTCGCCCTTCGTCGCGACGAGCTACGCGGTCTGCATGTAAACACCCATATCCCGCAAGTGATCGGAGCTGCCCGTCGCTATGAGCTCAGTAGCGACGAGCGTTTTCATGACGTGGCAGATTTTTTCTGGTGGGAAGTTACAAGCGCGCGCACCTATGTGACCGGCGGCACAAGCAATGGTGAGTCCTGGCTGGTTGAGCCGCGGCGGCTTGGAGCGGAGCTTAAGATGAGCGACGATACCACCGAGTGTTGCTGCGCGTACAACATGATGAAGCTCACGCGACACCTGTATCGTTGGAGCGGCGACCCGCGCTATTTCGACTACTACGAAAGAACCCTGATTAACCACCGCCTGGCCGCCATCAATCGCGAAACAGGAGGCACGCAATACTATCTATCGATCGTGCCCGGCGCCTGGAAGACTTTCAGCACTGAAAATGACTCCTTCTGGTGCTGCACGGGAACGGGCGTCGAGGAGTTTTCTAAGCTCAACAATAGCATCTATTTTAACGATGTAACTGGCTTATATATAAACCTCTTTATACCATCGGAACTTGCCTGGAAGGAGAAGGGATTCAAGCTTCGGCAAGAGACAAGATTTCCCGAGGAGCCAAGGACCTCCTTTGCAATTGAAGCTGCCCCAGACACATCCATGCCTGTACACCTCCGGATTCCTTATTGGGCCGGTGCAGACGCCTCGGTGGTGATCAATGGCAAGACGTCCGACGTGCGGCCCAGCCCGGCCAGCTACTTCACGATTGAAAGGCGGTGGCGCGCCGGAGATACGATCGAGTTGCACCTACCGATGTCGTTACACGTCGAGCGGATGCCAGACGAGCCAACGACACAAGCATTCCTGTATGGTCCGCTCGTGCTTGTGGGGAAGCTGGGAACAGCCGACTTAACGACGGAGAATGTCACGGGGCATGAAGGACCGGCGGTTCGTAAGCATCCGATCAAAGTTCCGGCTTTGGTTTCTGCAAACAAACCCGTAGAGGCATGGCTTAAACCAACGACTGACGACAAGCTTACGTTTCGAACTACAGGTCAGCCGACTGAAATTACGTTTGTTCCATTCGACCGGCTATTCGCAGAGCGATATTCGGTCTATTGGACGGTGTCCTAAGTTCAACGGGAACTGGCAACGGAGGTGAAATTATGAATTGGCAAGGCGTGATGCCCGCGATGACGACCAGCTTTGACCGGAACGACCGCCCCGATCACCCGTTCATGGCGGAGCACAGCCGCTGGTTGATCGATAACGGATGCACAGCTATCGTCGCCTTAGGTTCCCTGGGGGAAGGGGCAACGCTCACATTTGAGGAAAAAGTCGAGATTCTCCGCAATCTGCGGGCGTCTCTGCGCAATGTACCCCTCGTTGCGGCCATCTCCGCACTGTCAACCGCTGAGGCTGTAGATCTCGCCCGCGCCGCCGGACACGAGAATTGCGACGGACTGATGGTTCTGCCGCCCTACGTTTACAAAAGCGACTGGCGAGAGATGAAGGCACACATCGGCACGATTTTCGCAGCTACCTCTCTTTCTTGCATGCTCTATAACAATCCGGTAGCTTATGGAACGGACTTCCTGCCGGAACAGATCGCGGAACTCGCCGGCGATTACCCGAATTTCCACGCGGTCAAGGAATCGAGTGCGGACGTGCGGCGCGTGGCGGCGATTCGGGCCCTGCTCGGTAAACGCCTGGCAATCTGCGTCGGGGTGGATGACGCGATTGTGGAAGCAATCAGCGTAGGAGCGAATGGATGGATTGCGGGACTCGCCAACGCCCTGCCCCGGGAATCGGCGGAGCTCTTCGATCTCGCCTCTCAGGGTCGCGCGGACAAAGCTTTCGAGTTGTACCGATGGTTCCTACCGCTTCTCCGGATGGATACTGTTGTCAAGTTCGTGCAGCTTATCAAGCTGGTCCAGGAAGAAGTAGGCATGGGAAACGTGCGCGTAAGGGCGCCCCGGCTTCAGCTGGAGAAGAATGAACTCGAGGAGGCGAGGATGTTTATTCGCGAGGCGCTGAAGCATCGTCCTCAAGAATACGCTTCGCGGCAACTCTCGACTGCCAAATCATAGGCCATTCGCGGCTCATTGGGACAGACCAAAGCAGTAGAGCACGCTATCGTAGGTGCCTATATAGACGCGGCCATTCGCCACCGATAAACCGCTGAAGTGGTTAAAGGAGGTGATCTGGTCGCCGCTCGAATAGAGTTCCTTTCCAGTTTCGGCGTCGAGCGCATAGAGGACGGCGTGCGTAGAATTCTTGATCCGCTCCGGACTGTAATCATAGAGCCCCCGCTCCGGATAGGCCTGTTCGGTATTCTCACCGTTGCCATATGAGAAGACAATGCCGTTCGCCACTACTGGCGGCTCGGCACGGTTCATGTCGCGAGACATCCAGGCAGGAACGAGCGTGAAATTGCCGTTGTTTCCTTCCACCTTGAACGCTATGACGGCTCCGTGTTGGACCGGCCCATACGAAACCGGAACCTTGAACTTCCGATATACCGGTCCCCAGAAGGGTGTCGCCACCCATCGCGAACCGGCGTCATCCTGCCAGCTTGCCATGGATCCCCAGATTCCGGCTGACGCGAAGTTGACTTCTTCGTTGCAGAGCAGCGGCGTCTCATAGAGTGGAGTCTGATGATCTTCACCCCCGGCCTCTTGGGTATCGAGAAGATAAACGCGGCACGCCTTGCTACCAGTGACCATGAGCTCGCGTCCTTTAAACGGAAAGATTGCCGGTGTAACCTGCATATCGAGATCGCGCTTCTGAAGCCAAGCCCAGTTTGCAGGTTCGTACCAGTCGCTTAACCCGATTTGCTTTGCTTCCACCTTGACACCGACTAAACCGTTTCCGAAAGTACGATTCTCTGGATCGTATGTGCCGTCGCCGGTGGGGGCCCAAGCCACGCCCGTTGAATCGATCGCCGCTCCTTCCCTGCCCCAGAGCCCGCCGCTGCGCGGATTGAAGGTCATGACCTTTTTCTCCGGGTCATTAAGATCGATTGCCCACATCTGATTCGGGCTCCCGTTACAACTCTGCGAGGTAGTCGTCAACAGGACGCTCTTCCACATATTGAGGGCATAAGCTTTCGCGTTGACGAAGCTGAGCTTCACGGGCGGCTTGATCTCCTCGCCAGTGGCGGCGTCAATTGAATGAAGACGCCCGTCGCTGCCAAGGGCATATACAGTTCGTTTACTTGAGCCATCGGGAGGAGCGACGATGGGAGTCGCCGTCTGACCGCCGGGGCACAGGGGATCGCCAGTGTCGAATCCGCGCCCTTCCCGCACCGGCTGAAATTCAAAGTGTTTGCTCCAGAGAATCTTGCCTGCGTCTACATCGATTGCGTAGAGATTGTCCGAGATTCCAGCTTCAATCGCTACCTGCTTTGTCCCACCCGGAGTCTGCAAATTTCCGATGATGAGCGGCGGAAAGAGGGAGTGCATCTCACGTGGCTGATTGTCGAGCTTGAGCTTCCAGAGAATCTTGAGATTCTTGACATTTTCTTTGGTAAGAATGTGCTCGTCTTTTTGCCACCCGGTTCTTTCCGCATTGCCGCCGTCGGTAGGCCAATCGGCATTCTGTGCGCTCACAGGGTAGAGCGCGGACAGCAGGCAGAACAGTATTGGCGTCGGTGTTATCCTCAAAGTCAGTCCTTTTTATTGTTCGCTCAATTGAGGCTGGCTCTTCCGAAAGCCGAAACAGTACACATTGTTGTCTTGAGAAGTGAGATAGATGCGTCCGTTTGCGACAGCCAGTGCTCCAGGACGGGCAAAACCCGATACGGCATTACCGCTTGAATAGAGTTCCTTGCCGGTAAGAGCGTCCAGCGCGTGTAGTTGCGCAGGGTGCGCCATCAATTGCATTTCTGAGAGGCTATAAGGTTTGCCATCTTTTTTAGCGCGGCGAGGCGGCAAGCCGGTCGCGAGGGCAAACACCATTCCGTTGCCGATCGCCACCGGGCCGGGCGAAGGAATCTCACCTGAAACCCAGAGCGGCCGCATATCCGGCGTCTGCTGCTGTGCGCCTAATTGGAAGGCAACAATACTTCCCGATGCGCTTGGAGAGCCCGCAAAAGGCAGATGAGCGGATTTACGCACGGGTCCGGAGAGCGGCGCATAGATCCATCGATTCTGGCTATCCACATCGAACCAGCTCGAAAAAGCTCCTTGAAAACCATTGCCGTCATAGTTTTTCTCTGCAGTCGCGAGGACCTCTGTGCGAAAAAGCGGGGTCTTGTGATCGGCTCCACCCAGC
The DNA here is from genome assembly GCA_963757345.1 of Terriglobia bacterium. Classification (GTDB taxonomy): domain Bacteria; phylum Acidobacteriota; class Terriglobia; order Bryobacterales; family Bryobacteraceae; genus Bog-105. Next base: position 32,133 of record CAVWRP010000027.1, read on the forward strand.
GTTTTCGAATCCAGTAGATAGATCCGGCCATCGCGCCCCCCGGCGGTTATGATGTCGCGGCCGCCCCACGGGAAAACCATTGGTGTAATACCGCGCTGACCGAGATCGCGCTCCTTGATCGACTTCTCCGAAATTAGAAAGTAGTCCTTCACATGCAAGTCTCGTGAGTCGAGCGCAAGAATCGCGTCACGATAACCGCTTATGGAATCACCTTCGCCGTAGGCGGCTTGGAAATACACAGTTCCGTCGCCTCCGATCGCCGTTCCCGCACTTCCGGCAAAACCGCCAAAGCCGAGAACGAATTGGGCTCCCTGCCGAGTGCTGTTGAGCAGATCAATGGCATAGATTGCGTTCTTAGTGCCATCACAGTTGTCGGCCGTTGTCGCATAAACGGTGTTTTCATGGATGTTAAGGCTGGTGACTTTCGCACCGGGAGGAAGAAAGTTGAGGGAGGGTATCAAATCTTCGCCCGTCGAACTGTTAATGATGTGCAGTTTGCCATCTGCACTAACCCCATAAATGGCTGCCAGTTCGGTCAATGTGGTGGGTCTTAGAGGATACAGAGTTTGCGACAGCGGCGGTAAGTAGGGCGATGGGCGGGGAGGCGGGACGGCGCCCGCAGCTGTGCGAGCCGCCCTTACTGCGAAGCGCATGGAAGAGGAACTACTGCCCGCCATGAACACGGGCGCGGTTAACCCTCCCGGGCAAACAGAAGTGAGGGTCTGACTTGGTTCCTTGTTATTCTTGCCGGCGAGATGAGCCTCCCATAACAGCTTGTTCAAGTCGGCGTCTACCGAAAAGACTTTTCCCGAGCCGCTACCGAAGATCAACATCTCCTTGAAGCCACGATAGGTAATGAGATTGCCGTTGATAATTGGTACCGTGAGTGAATAGGGACCGGGAGCCTGACCCTCCACCCGGTACTTGTAAAGGAGTTCGAGTCGCGCGACGTTCTGTTTGCTGATCAAATGCTCGGATTTGGCCCAGCCGTTGCGCTGCGGATTACCATTCTGCGTGGGCCAGTCAGCACCCGGCACCAAGACCGCTGCCACAGCCGCAACAAAGCACAAAAGAAATGTTCGCCGCATAGCTCCAAGAACTCCGACTCGCCTCCTTTGGTCAGAAAGTAATTCTGGCACGTTTCGCCATCAGCTTCTCGAAGTCGAGCCCTGGAACGCGTTTTAGATCTTCTATGGACTTGAAATCTCCGTTTTCCTCCCGGTAGCGCACAATGGCTTTGGCTTGCGACCTCAAAAGGAGAAGTCCCGCCTCCATGTCTACTGCTTTTGCTGTGTTGATGTTAATTGGCCCTGGCTGTTCGCGATCGAAATTTTTCGAAAGGTAACCGAGGATGGCTTCGAATTCTTCGTCTGTACCTTGTGCGCCAAGCTTCACCATTTTGGTAATCGTGTCTTCCCATGCCGAATGCGTTTGGCGCAGAGATACTGCCCGCTCCGGTGAGTGGCATCGGCCGCACACTCTCACCGTGGCGGCTTTTCCGGGGCCATCTGGCAGATCGGCTTTGACCGTCCTACCGGTGATCGCAAGCAGCAGCGTGATCGAAAAGGCCTGGACGGAAGTCACTGACCGTGGGCGGAACGCTCTATGTATGTAAGTTGACAATGTCAAAGCTTCTTAATGCGAATATTTCGCGTTTCAATTTTCATAGCCGCCCCGGGAAGGCGGTGTAATTGGATACCGATCTCACCCTGCATTTTGCGATTCACCCCATCGTCATCGACCAGGATGCTCATCACATGATTGTTGATCAGCTGAATCAGGGTATTTCCGCGGGCAATGATGTGGATATCGTTCCAGTCACCGTCTTTAATGAGGCGCCGCAACGCATCGTTATCACCTACTGAGCCAATCGAACCAGACTTCTTGCCGTCTGGAACTTCAGCGATCTGCCCTCGAAGCGCGAGAAAGCCGCGTGCCCTCTCTTCGTAAATTTGTCCCGTATATTGCTGCTTGAGATCGATATCTGCCTGATAGCCCTTCATGACCCAACGCGCGACCTGGGGCAATTCAGCGCTTCGGTACTGGATGCCGCTGTTACCATCGTTTACTCCGGTCAATTTGTATTCAGCCTTTAGCTCGAAATTCGCCGGTTCGCCGCCTTTCCAGATACAGAATGTATTCTGTCGGGGCTGATGAGCCTGGGTGGATTGTCCGACGATCGCACCCGTTTCCACATGCCAGAAGTCGGGATCGCAATCCCAACCCTGCAAAGTTTTTCCATCAAAGATCGCTTCGAAGCCGGTTTCCGTGAGGGGTTCTATCGGCGCCTGGCGGGCATGCAGCAGTCCGCAAAGGCAGGTGGTGATACTAAGAAGCTTCGGAAGGCTCCGTCTGGTGGTTTGGCCACGCGCGCTTGTAAGTCTACTCAGATCCAATTCAACACTATATTTCATCAGCGGTCTGGTTGCGACCGATTATCCTGCAGTAGTACCAAATGTCTACTACTCCAGTATGGGAACAACGCTATCTCGTGTTGGGACAAGGCTTGCCGATTTCCGCTCTAATTGCTTCGATTCCCACGCTGCTCTTGCTCTTTTTAATCGCGGTGAAACGGCGCCCAGCATGGCAGGCTTCGCTTGCGGGACTTTTCACCACAGCGATTCTCGCGACCTGGGCCTATGGTCTGTCCTGGAAACACGTGGCAAGCTCAGCCTTCTTCGGAGCAGCCTTTGGGCTCCTACCAATTACCTGGATTGTGTTCTGGGCACTCGCCCTCTATCGCCTATCCGTTGAGACCGGGAAGTTTGAGATCATCAAGGCGTCGATCAGCACAATAACAGCAGACACGCGGTTACAAATTCTACTGATTGCATTCGCATTTGGAGCCTTCCTGGAGGGGTGTTCGGGCTTTGGAACGCCTGTCGCAGTTGCTGCTGCAATGATGACCGGTCTTGGCTTTTCGCCTTGGTATGCGTCGGCAATTTGCCTGCTCGCAAATACCGCGCCGGTCGCTTTCGGAGCGATAGGAACTCCTGTCATTACGCTAGCCGGCATCACCGGGTTGCCGCTTGAAAAGCTGAGCGCGGACGTGGGCCGAATCTGTGCCCCGGTTTCCTTTCTCATTCCCGCCTACATCATCTTGGTTACATATGGCCGCACGGCGCTGGCCGAAACGTGGCCGGCCGCGTTAGTGTGCGGCGGAGCATTCGCAGGCTTCCAGTTCCTGATCTCCAATTACGTCGGCGCGCAACTCACAGACATCGTGAGTTCTATCGCTGCAATCCTATCGTTGGTTTGCCTGCTGCGCTTTTGGAAGCCTAAAGTACTTTCACGTGATTTTCTTGGCCGGTCGAGTGCGGAAGATCTTTCTACCATGAATTTTTCGGCGGACTTAGGCAATGCTTCCGGACGGGCACACACCAAATTAGAAGTGCTCACGGCGTGGATGCCATATTTGATGCTCGTCGTGTTCGTTCTCGCGTGGGGTTATCCGCCTATTCAGCGCGCCCTCAATACAGTTTCTCTATCGATTCACTGGCCTGCTTTGCACAACGAAATCAGCCGGGTCCCGCCAGCGGTGGTGCATGCGTCTTTATATGCGGCCCTCTACAACCTGAATTGGCTTTCCGCTGCCGGGACATCGTGCATGTTCGCGGCGCTCGTCTCGGCTTTCCTGCTACGAATTTCGGTCGTACGGCTTCTTGACATTCTGCGCACCGTCGCGCGACAACTCCTCTTGCCTACCGTTACTGTGACTGCGGTGCTTGCTATGGCGTTCGTGATGAATTACTCGGGGGCGACGGGTACGATGGGCCTCGCCTTTTCCGCAACCGGCTTTGCCTTCCCGTTCTTCAGTCCGTTACTCGGTTGGCTCGGTGTCTTCCTCACCGGCTCTGATACCTCGGCTAATGCCCTATTTGGAGGTTTGCAGGTCGTTACCGCTCAGAAACTCGGCCTGGGGCGAGCTTTGTTCGCTGCTTCGAATTCGGCAGGGGGAGTAATGGGCAAAATGATCAGCCTCCAAACGATCGCGGTAGCTGCCGCCGCGACTGACTTAACCGTTCCCGAGCAAGCCAGGCTCTTCCGCTTCACACTGCGCCACAGCTTGCTCCTCGCAAGCGTTGTGGGAATCGAGGTTCTGCTCTACACGTATGTATTTCGGCTTGATTAGCGGACCAACTTGCTGCCGGGCGTCGGAAAGGCAACCGATCTACGCAAGGAAGAGGCAGCCAGGCTTTACTCGGGTTATTCGGCAACGCAAAAGTTTTTCAAATACCCGGGCGGTTTGTCGAGGCCGGGTGCAAGACGCGGATCCGGGATAGCATCGCCAGTAGCTGGCCTTATGGGCAAAACCCCTGCCCACATTTTAAGGGCGTAGTCTTCCTCATCGTCAACTGGCGGACCTGTGCGAATTTTGGCCGAGGCGTCGGTTATCGGCAGTGCCAGCACACTGGTGGCTTTCAATTCCTTCGGATTCGGAGCTCGAACATCATCCCACCTCCCTTTGAGGATCTGTTCCGAGATCACACGCAAGGCGTTCGTTTTTTCATCTTGGTCTTCGACCGGCATTGCAGTCCCGAACACGACTACCGAACGATAGTTCATGGAATGATGGAAAGCCGAACGCGCCAAAACCAGACCGTCGAGAAGAGTGACCGTCACACACGCCTCGATTCCGGCAGACAACTTTCTCAACATGCGGCTTGCAGCGGACCCGTGGAAGTAGAGGGTCCTATCGAACCGGCCGTAGCTGGTCGGAATCACAAAAGGCTGTCCGTCGACAACAAATCCGACGTGACACAGAAAACCCGCGTCTAAAATGCGGTGCACGGTCTCAACAGAGTAATCGGCGCGATTCGGCAAACGACCAACGCGCGAGCGCCCGGAAGGTGCTCCGATAGTAGACATCTTCTATCAATAGCCTGAAAAGACCGGTTCGGGCAAGGACTGTTATTCGATCCCGCCGATTATCGAGTCTGCATCCATCATCCGCGTACCGGCTAAAGCTCTTCGGCAGGAGTACCGTTATTGACTTTGCGGCCGTGTACTGTTGATCCAGGCTCCGGCCGCCAGGTAAGTCAAAGCCGCGGACTGCCTCCGATCTGGCCACTAGGCGGACATATTGGTCACTCCCCTTTTTCAGAATCGCAGATATCTACGTGGTTCGCGAAGATTTGTTCAGTGAACTGCACATCCGCTGCGGGAAGGCCGGTTCGGCACCGACCGTCGCCACCAGTAATTCGTAAGCCTTGTGGCATGATTTCCTTTTCCACCCTGCGCCCCCTAAAATCTAGACATGCAGGATTTCGAAAAACTGGGCGTTTTTTATCTCGGCAAACCAGTTGATCCGAAAACAAAACGGGAAACAGACACGCCTCTCCTTTACGAATCGAAAGATTTGGTCACACACGTAGTTTGCGTCGGAATGACTGGCAGCGGAAAGACGGGGCTGTGCATCGGCTTGCTCGAGGAAGCGGCCATCGACTCCGTTCCCGCTATCGCCATCGATCCCAAGGGCGACATTTCCAACCTGCTTCTGACATTTCCCAATCTCCGCCCAGAGGATTTTCGGCCCTGGATCAGCGAGGACGAAGCGCGCACCAAGGGAATGTCTGCAGATGACTTCGCCTCCGCCCAAGCAGAACTATGGAAACAGGGTATAGCCGCATTCGGTCAGGACGGAGCTCGCATCGCCCGGCTGAGAGAGGCCGTGGAGATTACTATCTACACCCCAGGAAGCGATGCCGGCGTGCCGATCTCAGTCCTCAAATCCTTCGATGCTCCGCCCTCGGAAATTCTCAAGGATTCCGAGCTTTTGCAGGATAGCGTTATGGCCAACGCTACAAGCCTTCTTGGACTTCTCAATATTCAAGCTGATCCTATACAAAGCCGCGAGCACGTTCTGCTTTCGAATATCTTCGAGACCAACTGGAAACAAGGCAAGAACCTCGATCTTCCGAGCCTGATTAACCAGATCCAGCAACCGCCGTTCCAGAAGGCTGGCGTGATGGATCTTGAAACTTTCTACCCGGCAAAGGAACGTTTCGCACTCGCGATGAGCCTCAATAATCTTTTGGCTTCGCCCGGTTTCAAGAGCTGGCTTGCGGGTGATCCGCTCGACATCGATGCGCTTCTCCACACGCCGGCCGGCAAACCCCGCATATCTATCCTCTCTATTGCACATCTGAGCGAGCCGGAGCGAATGTTTTTCGTCTCAATCCTGCTGAACCAGGTTTTGAGTTGGGTGCGCACTCAGCAGGGAACGACCAGCCTTCGCGCACTGCTCTATATGGACGAAATCTTCGGTTACTTCCCGCCCGTCGCCAATCCACCGTCAAAAAAACCTTTGCTAACGCTGCTAAAACAGGCGCGCGCCTACGGGCTCGGAATCATACTCGCCACGCAAAATCCCGTGGATCTCGATTACAAAGGGCTCTCGAATACCGGAACCTGGTTCATTGGCCGGCTTCAGACTGAGCGCGACAAAATGCGGGTGATGGAAGGCCTTGAGGGAGCGGCGAGTGAAGCCCACGCCGGTTTTGATCGACAAACGATGGACCAGCTTCTGGCAGGCCTTGGTAATCGGGTTTTTCTGTTGAATAACGTGCACGAAGACGCGCCGCAGCTGTTCAAGACTAGATGGACGCTTTCCTATCTCGCTGGACCGCTTACGCGGGATCAGATCCGCTTGCTAATGGGGGAGAAGAGCCGCCCTGCTGTGACGGCCGACGGCAACGCGGCCGCTACACCAAGGGGGCCGGACGCATCCGGCTCCGCTCCGGTCCTGCCTCCTGATATTCCCTATTATTTTCTTCCAGTCGATAAGGCGTCTGCGAAGCAATACCAACCGGTGCTTGTCGGAGCCGCCCGGCTACATTACCTTGATGAGAAATCCAAGGTCAATGAGACCCGTTCCGAACTCTGGATAACATCTCTGACAAGCGGCACTACCACTGTCGACTGGAACTCGGCCGAGGTCACGGACCTTTCGATGGACGAATTGGAGAAGAGCGCCGAATCGGGAATTACATTTGAAAATCTTCCTCCACAGGCAGCCAAGGCCCGCAGCTACGCTATCTGGAACCGATCCTTTTCAAACTGGCTCTTTCAAACTCAGCAGTTGAGTCTATTTAAGAGCCCAAGTCTTGGTCAAATCTCGAATCCGGCTGAAACAGAACGTGACTTCCGCATTCGTCTTCAACAGGCCGCTCGTGAAGAACGGGATCGGCTAGCCGAAACGCTTAAACAGAAATACGCTCCTAAACTCACGTCTCTTGCTGAACGCAAGCGTCGTGCTGAAGCTGCCGTCGAGCAACAGAAAGGACAGCGCAGCCAGGCACTCTTGCAAACTGTCGTCTCCGTAGGAAGCGGCCTGCTGAGCGCGTTTCTCGGAAGAAAAGCGCTGAGCACGACCACCGTCTCAAAGGCAACGACGGCGGCACGGCAAATGGGACGGTCATGGCAACAAATGCAGGACGTCGATCAAGCGAATGAATCGGTCGAACAAATCGATCAGCAGGCTGCCGAGCTGCAGAAGCAGTTTGAGGCGGAGCTCGCTTCACAGCAGGCAAGGATTGATCCCGCCGCCGAACAGTTTGAAGCCATCAACGTACGTTTAAAGAAAACGAATATCGAAGTACAGTTGGTTGCGCTTGCCTGGAGGGCATCCTGATGTGGGTCGCCTGCCTCCCCTCTCGTTGGCAACCTGATAGAGTATAGAGCTTTGAGCCCGAAGGAGCTCACCATCATGTCAATACTTTGGACGTTGTTGATCGGACTCGTCATCGGCGCCGTCGCAAAATTTCTTATGCCGGGAAAGGATCCGGGTGGAATTATCATCACCATGCTCTTGGGCGTGGCGGGTTCATTTGTCGCAACGTATCTCGGCAAGGCGCTTGGACTCTATCGCGATGGATCCACAGCCGGGTTCATCATGTCCGTCATCGGAGCCATGATCCTGCTCTTTATTTATCGCTTTTTTAAGGGCAGATCTACGACCTGATCCAAAAGACACCGAACTTCACGATACGCGATCCTGAGGGCATATGAGTTGGCTCCTCTGGTCGATTCTTTCTGCCGCTTTTGCCGGCGCGACAGCGATCCTGGCAAAGATCGGCGTTTCAGGAATAGATTCGAATCTCGCGACTGCAATTCGGACTCTGGTGGTCCTGGCATTCGCTTCGATGATCGTCGCTTTCACCTATAAATCCGGCGATCTTACAAGTGTTACGCGCAGTGGATGGCTGTTTCTAATTCTTTCCGGCGTTGCCACGGGCCTCTCCTGGCTTTGTTATTTCCGCGCACTCCAACTTGGCCCCGCCTCGAAAGTCGCACCTATCGATAAGCTGAGCGTCATCTTCGTGATTCTTTTTGCAGCCGCCTTTCTTGGCGAAAAACTCTCCGCAGGTAAGCTGGCAGGCGGAATCATGATCGCAGCCGGGGCGATTACGCTCGCCATGAGCTAAGTACTAATTGCTATTGATTTACTCCGCTCGCAAGAAAGCCGCCGTCTACTGCAATGCATTGCCCCGTGATAAAGCTCGCAGCATCCGATGCCAGCAGAACGGCAGCTCCCACCAGTTCCGGCACGTTACCAAATCGCTTCATGGGCGTTCGCAAGAGCAGTTCGCGCCCCCGGTCAGTGCCGTCGAGAAGGGCCGAATTTAGATCGGTACGAAAGACACCGGGGGCGATCGCATTGACGTTGACATTCTTCGAAGCCCATTCCACCGCGAGACTTCGCGTCAATCCCAAAACTGCCGCCTTCGATGTAGTGTAGGCTGCGACTTCCATAAACCCGACATACGAGCTTACCGAAGCAATATTGATCACTCTGCCGCGCCCACTGGCGGAAAGCGCGCCATAAAAGCTCTGACATGCGCGCAGCGTTCCATGCAAGTTCACATCGAGTAACGAATCCCATTCGTCTTCGCTCACTTCGGTTGTCGCCTTCCTAAAAGTCTTACCCGCTGAATTGACGAGGATATCGACGGACCCAAGTTTTGCTCGCACCTCATCTCTGAGCTCATCGATGGAGGCGCGATCCAAAGCATCCACCGTCTTTCGCAAACTTCTCCTTCCCAATCGTTCGATCTCGTCAGCCGCTTCCTGAACCAACTGCTCCCTCCTGCCCACGGCGACTACGTCCGCTCCTGCAGAGGCCAGTCCGAGAGCAAGAGTTCGCCCGATTCCTGAGGTGCCCCCCATCACCACCGCCACTCGTCCACTCAAATCGAATATCTCCAAGGCCATGCCAATCATTCTTCCAAAACGTTGATGAGGGTCGCGCAACAATGAGAGTCATGGCTACTTGCACCCATCTGGATCAAATTAAACCCGTCAAGCCCCATACCCGTGGTTGTGAGGAGTGCTTGAAGTTGGGCGACAGTTGGGTCCATCTCCGGTTATGCCTTGAATGCGGGCATGTGGGCTGTTGCGATTCCTCAAAAAACAAGCACGCCACCAAGCATTACCATTCGACACACCATCCCATCATGCGGTCGCTGGAACCGGGTGAAGACTGGGGCTGGTGTTTCGTCGATGAAGTCGAGCTCGATTTCTCGTAGGGAACTCGCCGCTGGTTGTCCGACTGTTCTACTTTGGTAGAGCAGCCATGTCCGCCCTTCCAAAGAACACCCCCGCTTCCCAACTAAAACTCTCAGAAATCGGTCCGGTCGTCGAAGAGGAGCTTCGCAAGATCCGGATTATCGATGTTCATACTCACCTTTTTATGCCCGCGCTCGGAAAGCTCGGCCTATGGGGCATCGACGAACTGCTTACGTATCACTATCTGGAAGCTGAGCTTTTCCGGTCTTCTCCCATTCAGCCATCCGCCTATTGGAAGCTCAGCAAGGGCGAACAAGCCGACGTGATCTGGCGCACCTTGTTCGTCGAAAACCCACCGATTTCTGAGGCCACCCGCGGCATCATCTCCGTGCTTCACGCATTCGGGCTAGGTACGCGAAGTGCCGACTTGCGCGAAGCCCGCGACTTTTTTGCTGATCAGCGACTCGTGCCACATATTCGGAAGGTTTTCGAGTTAGCCGGAATCAGCTCCGCCGCCATGACGAACGATCCCCTGGATCCAGATGAAGGACCCGCCTGGGAGAGCGGCCCGGAGGAGGATTCTCAGTTTCACGCTGTCCTCCGACTGGACAGAATCTTGAACCGATGGAACGAACATTGGGAAGCACTGGCAGCCAAAGGCTACAAAGTGGACCGCGATCTGACGCCCGGGACGGTGGCCGAGGTTCAACGATTCCTGGCCGATTGTTCGAAACGCATGAAACCGGTCTATATGGCGTGCTCTTTGCCCGACACATTTACATATCCGGAAGACAGCCCTCGCAGCCGGCTTTTGAGCGACGCTGTCCTCCCTTCCTGTCGCGAACTCAACATACCTCTCTCGCTGATGATAGGACCGCGTTACCAGGTCAATCCCGCTATACGGCTCGCGGGCGATGCGGCCGGTAAGGCCGACCTTCGTGCTCTTGAACGCCTCTGTGTTACATTCCCAGAAAATCGATTCCTGGTGAGTGTGTTAAGTCGCGAAAATCAACACGAGTTGTGCGTTTACGCCCGGAAGTTCTCCAACCTAATGCCGTTCGGTTGCTGGTGGTTCCTTAACAATCCATCTATCGTTGAAGAGATCACTCGGGAGCGTCTCGAGATGCTCGGTTCGACGTTCATACCACAGCACTCCGATGCCCGCGTGCTCGAGCAGGTGATCTACAAGTGGCGAAATACACGGAGGACGATGGCTCCGATTTTCAGCAACGCTTATTCTTTGATGACAGAAGATGGATGGCCTGTCACCCGAGAAGACATCAAGCATGACATAACGCGAATGTTTCGCTCAAATTTCGAACGATTCACAGGCTTTAACGCCTCGCAATAGCATGAGCGTCGCTCCGCGTTCCGGACCTCCGGTCAGCGCCCAGGGCACCCGTATCGGGCACCTGCGGTGGTACGTCTGTGGTCTCCTGTTTTACGCGACGACGGTGAACTATGTCGATCGACAAGTGCTTGGTTTGCTGAAACCCGTGATCTCGAAGGAACTTGGTTGGCACGAAGCGCAATTCGGCTGGGTAGTGTTCTCTTTTCAAGGCGCCTATGCATTGATGATGCCCATTGCCGGCCGGATCATCGACTGGTTGGGAACGCGCCTGGGATATGCACTAGCGGTGATTGTCTGGAGCTGCGCCGCGATGTCGCACGCTCTCGCGACCACAACCCTGCAATTTGCGGCGGCCCGCTTTGCCCTCGGTTTCGGCGAAGCGGCAAATTTTCCTGCCGCCATCAAAACCATCACCGACTGGTTTCCCAGACGTGAGCGCGCCCTCGCCACGGGCATCTTCAATAGCGGCAGCAATGTCGGTGCGATTGTCGCTCCGCTACTGGTCCCCTTCGTGGCAGCACACTTCGGCTGGCGTTCCTCGTTCCTGGCAACTGGAGTGCTTGATGTCATTTGGCTCGTCTTGTGGTTCTCGACTTACCGTCCGCCTCTCCAAAATCCATGGCTCTCAGCCGGCGAGCGCGACCTCATCGAATCGGATGGCCCTGAGCAAACTCGACGTGTTCCGTATGCTAAGCTGCTGCGCACTCGCGCCGCATGGGCCTTCCTGCTGGGGAAGTTTTTGACGGACCCCGTCTGGTGGTTTTACCTCTACTGGCTTCCGGGATTTCTGAACCGCAAGTACGCCCTCGATCTCTCGCACATCGGGCCGCCACTCATCGCGGTTTATTTGACGGCGGATTTCGGCTCCATCGCCGGTGGTTGGATTTCAAGCGCCCTTCTCTCGCGCGGCATCGAGGTTACCCGCGCCCGCAAGACCGCTCTACTCATCTGTGCCCTTAGCGTTACTCCCGTTATGTTGGTTATGTTCTCTCGCGGGAATCTGTGGCTGACTGTCGTTCTCATCGGCTTCGCGGCAGCCGGGCATCAAGGTTGGTCGGCCAACTTATATACCTTAACGTCTGATACTTTTCCGAAATCGGTGATAGCGTCGGTGGTTGGCCTGGGAGGTTTCGGCGGTGCGATCGGAGGCATGCTGGTCGCCCCGGCGGTGGGCTATTGGCTGGACTTTTCGCACGAAGCATATGGACCGCTCTTCGTGATCGCAGGGCTGATGTATTTGTTCACGTTACTGGTTATTCATCTACTCCTGCCGAAGATCCGACAGGTTGAGATCTGAGGCCACCAAAGTCATGCTTATGGTTCCGACCGTAACGGCCTAAAGTAGACGTTCCGATAAGCTACAGGCCCGTGGTCGCCTTGGAGCATAAGTGGATTTTCGGACGCTTCAGGAATTTCCAACCCAGACCTGGTAGGCCCATCCACTTCGGTATTCTTTTGCACAAGCACTCCGTTGTGAAGCACGCGAACGAATCTCGCATTCGCAATCTTTTTTCCGGATGCATCGAAACGAGGAGCTCGAAACCAGATATGAAAGGACTGCCACTCGCCGGGCCGCCGGCTGGCGTTCACCAGCGGAGGCGATCCGCCCACACCCTTTTCGTGAATCCACCGCTCATAGATTCCCCCGCAATCGGAGTACTTGGGGTGTTCGACGCCATAACTGTCATAAACCTGCACTTCATAGAGGCCTTGCAGATAGACACCCGAATTTGATTTTGCCGGAATCAGAAACTCAAGATACAGCTCGACATCTTCGAATTTCCTGGTCGTCAAAATGTTGCTTATAGCCCCCTTGGAACCATTCGCGATCCGGTCCCCACCACCGGGTAGGGATAAAAGTTGTTCAGGCGCGTTCTTTCCGTCCCAAAAGATCGCCGGGGTACTCGTCCAGATTCCCTTCTCCGAATGTTCGAACGTCCAACCCTCGAGGCGCGTTCCCGCGATCAGAGCCGTCCAGTCGGCGCTCAATAAATAAGGAGGGTCACCATGAGGCTCTCCGTCATTAGATGAGATGTTTTGAGCCCGAAGCAATAATCCCGCAAGGATTGTAATGAAGGTCAGGCGCCACAGTTGACTGGTCATCTCTGTCAATCCTTTGCTAAAGCGACCACCCGTCGCGATATCGGGTGCTGAGCCATGAATCCGCCTCTTCGTCGTTTGTAATGGAAGGGCGATCGGAATCGTATTGAAGCGTGCGGGCGGAGCGGGCAGCAATTGTACCCAGTAAGGCGATCTCCGTCATCCGGCTGCCGACATCGAAGTTGACGTTGGTCGGCGAACCCGATTTGCACGCCTGGATCCACTCCTTGTAATGACCAATCGTGCGCTGAAGAGTCTTCGGCGGCGCCTGGAAACCGCTGAATCGTTTCTCCGGCAACAGTAGATTCTTTCCTCCGTAATAACCGCTCAGGAGTTTACCTTTCTCACCGATGAAGAGTAATCCTTCGACGGGCATCGGCGTCGAGGCAGCCAGTTCGATCGGCCGCGGCGGCCGCATGCCGCCGTCATACCAGATCATTTGCAGGACCGGCAAGCCCTGCCGCTCTGGAAATTCCCAGGTAACCATGTTCGCGTAGCTTTCTGTTTCCGGCGTATTTATTTTGACCGGCAGCTTTTCCCTCCCGTCGGGCTCCATGTGGAAATAGCCGCCATACATTGTCGATCTGGACCCGGAGATCAGCCGCGGAGCACCTAATTTCAGCGGGCCATAGAAGACGTGCATGGCGTGGCAAGCCATGTCCGCGACCGTGCCTCCGCCGAAATCCCACCAGCAGCGCCAGATCCAGGGATGGTAGATCGGATTGTAGGGTCGGAGTGGCGCTGGACCGATCCACATGTCCCAATCGAATGCATATGGCACGGAGGGCGTATCCGCAGGTCTTAACTCCGCAGCGGGATAGATCGGGTGTGGTGTCCACACGTGCACTTCGCGGATAGGACCAAGAACTCCCGACAGCAAAATTTCGGCTGTACTACAGGCTTCTTCGCTTGCCGCACTCTGGACACTCATTTGCGTTGCGACTTTTGCTTCTCGAGCTTGCGCTGCAATCGCCCGCACCTCGTACACGGTATGGGTCAACGGCTTCGCGCAGTACACGGGCTTTCCGAGCTTTAGTGCGCGCATGGTTATAACCGCGTGATTATGATCGGGAGTCGCTACGATCACAGCATCGATGTTCTTCTCTTCCTTGTCGAACATCTTGCGGAAATCGCTGTACACGCGGGCGTAAGCGTACCTTTGGAAAACCGGAGCAGCGAAGCTGTGATCGATGTCGCAAAGAATCTCGATTCGCTCGCTCTCACAACCCTTGATATATCGCCGACCCATGCCTCCGACACCGATTGCGGCGATGCGCAACGTGTCGCTGGGTGGTTGGTATCCTTTGCCTCCGAGAACACGTCGCGGGATGACCAAAGCACCGAGTGCGGAGGCAGCAACTGACCGTCGCGTCAACTCCGGTATCTGCCCAGCTGACTCTTCTCCAATTGGCACACAACACCTCCGCTCCAGCAGTAAGCATTTTCACATGCCGAGGTCGCCGTCAGAACAAAATCCGGAGAGCCGTCTGGATCTGGCGGTTACCGTAGCCACTCAGCGTGCTGGCGATGGTCCCAAAGGTACCATCGTTCACGTTTCTATCTGGATTGCTGGAGTGTGGAGTATTCGACAGGTTGTAAAATTCACCGCGGAACGCGTTTCAGATTATGCAGTGATCAGCAACGTCCGAGGGCTAAAGTCAGCGCGGAGGATCCTTCTAATCGGCGGCGTGACTACCACTGGCACTGCCGTGGCTGCGCCGTTTGTCACATTCACGGCCGGATATTGATATTGAGCTTCGCACGGGCAAGCATTGTGGCGGTGCTTGATTGCATGGAACCGTAGTAGGCGGTGAATCGGCGTGTTTCAGACGCTCGACTATAGGGCTTCAAGTTATTCGCCCACCGGTAGCCGATCGGCTGATACCACAATTCAGCCTCAATGGTACAGGGTCCGGTTGCACCGCCGAGTCCAACAAAATAGCGAATGCGGTGGATGCCCGCTGTGAACCGGTCGTCGGAGCGTGCATCCCCGACCACCGCAATCTCGCTATCGGCTGTCTCCTTGTCGAAGCCGTCAGGCAAGAGGCGATTGTCCTTCAGAAAATGAACTCCGGAAAGCAGCCCAGTGGTGACGTGACCCTGTTCGTCTCCCAGAATTGATTCATAAATCTCAACCTGATCCGCATTATGGATCTCGCTATAGTGCGGCTCGTACCGGGACGGGTCGACATCATTATCATCGCCGCGGATCGAGCCATCGGAATTCAACGCGCCGGAGTCGAAAACACTTTGTCCGTTCGCCGCGCGCACAACGAAGTGAAGCCAGGCGCGCCGCGATGGATAGGCGGTCGGGAGTTTGTGACCGTTCTTGTTTCGAACTACAACGTCCACTCGCAGGCTGCCTGCTTCCGCCGATGCATTTTCGATTGAAACGGTTGCCGCTTTGGTCTGAAGAAACGCCGTCGTAGCTTCTGCGTTGGCGCCGAGTTCAGGTGACAGAGCCGAGACGTTCAGCTCGTCGCGATAGCGATTCAGGAGTTGCAACATGAAAAAGTTTCCGCCGATGAAGGAGTGGAGCCGCGCGCCTTCCCGATCCTCACCAAGAACGCGTGAGATCTGGACTGGTCCTTCAATCAAAGGCATGTGACAAGACTGGCAGCTTTGCTTAGTTCGGTAGTCGCTATGGAGCCACTCGGGATAGGGCATTTGTTCGGGAAGTGAACCCATCACCCTTCCGCCAGGACCGAGCGCAGTCGTGAGAAGTGTGTGGCAGGAGGCGCATAGATCCGATTCGCGAATATGATCGCCATGTTCAGGCCTGTAGCCCTCAGTCGACGACCGCATAATCGTCTTGCGCCCCGGCTGAATCTCGAATGGGCCGTATTCGGCACGCCTGCCGTCTGCGCCGGGGCCGCCGATCACGAAACCGCCGTTGTAATTCTCGCGGGTACCAAACTTCTCTTTTGTGATTTGGTGACACACAGAACACGAGACGCCATCCGCAGCCCGGCGCCGTTCGGCGTCGCTGGTACTGATGGGAAGATTCGCGAAGATTTCGCCCAGCCTGCCACGCAATTTTGCTTCATAGCGCGTTATCGGCATGTGGCAAATTGCGCATTCGTCTTCGATGTGCGGTCGAGACTCGGCGTGATCCATTACTTCGCGTCTTACACTTGCCTGCCAGTATGGATCATGTGAGGAGTTTGCCATGATGCTCGCGCGCCAATGAAAACCGATGGACACGTCCGTTCCCGATTCAGTTACCAGGCCGTTGTGACAAGCCAAACAGCGGTCGGAGGTTTGAAACTGCGGCTCGTTCCGTTTGGGTTGAGTGCCGTGCGCGGCCCAAACCATGCCGACGAAAATAAGCGGCGTCGCAGTGAGTCGTGACAACTTCATTATTTCCAGCCCGCTTTAAGGCTGCCGTCAAACCAATCCCACAATACGTAAACGACGGCTTGCACGGGACGATCCGCAGTATTGGTGACGGGAATGCGGAAGCCGAGATTGGCGCGCACATGCTGGCGCCGGCTTAACGTAACCTGAACCTCGGGCACAACGTCCCAATCCGTTGTCGGGTGCGACGTAAAGTTGCGATTAGCAACAAATTCCATCATCGGCGTCCACATGCGGCCCAGGCCCTCAGATTGGCGAAAACTTTTCCCGATTGCCGATCGCCAGAAGAGAGATCGTGCGACCTTCGATGGATCTATCGGCTGGTCCGTTCCAACCTGCAGCTGCACGAAGCTGTGAGCCGGTAGCAATTGTGCGAAGGCCGCAAAGGTCTCAAACTGCGTGACGCCAGCACCCAATCCGTGAGCTGTGTTCCCGCTTGGGACGATGATTCCTCCGAAGCCGCTCAGTATGGACCCGGAATGTAGATTCGCAAGCAGTACCCGCTTCACACCGACGGTTGCATCGCCGATGCCGCCGTACCACAGGCCTGGGACCGGATGGTTGAAGTTGACAGGCGCATCGACCTCTACCTGATTGCGGATTCCGAAACGCTGCTCGTAGATGATGTCATTCGCGACGCCGGGCGCGCCTTGTGAGTTGAGTGCTGAAGTAATAACCACTTCATTCTCAGGAAACGCCTTCTCCGTTACAGCCGGCAGCGGAAGGTTGAACTCCCCGCGAGGCCACCTGTTGTCGGTACAAAAGCCGCGCAGATATTCGATCACTTTATCAATCTGTGCCGAAGTCAGTGCGTCGCCAAACGAAGGCATGATCGGCGAGAAGCCCCGGCCGTGGCCGCCATCTCGGATCATCGCCTTCCAATCCACATTCAGCTCGGGCGTGGTCTGATTGCATTGAGTAAAATCTGGAAACGTTTTTGGCTTCGTGAACCCCACGGTTGTCTCGGGCATGCCCTTTCCGTCCGAACCATGACATGCGGTGCATGCTGCCTGATATATTTCGCTGCCGCTATTGAGCTTCGTTCGAGCTTCAGAAGTATCTTGCCCAGGCACCCACGCGCTCACCGACACGGAAAGGAACAGAAGTATCGGAACGCGACGAATGAGCATTTGTGCGCACAGCCCCTGACCAAACCCGTCTCCAGAATAACGGGCATCACCAGACCGCATGCATCAGTGATGCAAATTTGCCGGAACTTTTTCGGGGGTAACCGGCAGCGGGTCGGCCGTTGCCATGCCAGCTTGTCCCGAGCGTTCCTGGATACCGGCCATGTTCTTACGCTCTTGCCGCGCTCGGTCTGATTGTCCGAGTTGGTCGTAGATTTTCGCCAACAGGAAATGGGTTTTGCTGTCTTCGGGATTGAGCTTCGCCGCACGAGTCAGCTCTGGAATCGCTTCCCTAAGACGCCCAAGCTTGAACAGTGACTTGCCAGCGAGAAAATGAGGCTCGGGCAAATCAGGTTGCAGCTTCTCGGCCCGTTGCGCACAGCTCAACCCCTCCTCGAGGCCGGAAGAATCGTGTCCGAGCAGCAGCAGAACACTAAGGTTAACGAGCGCGGAGTAATGGCTATCATCGGATGCCTGAGTAGAATCGACTGCTTTGCGGTAATAGGATTCAGCCAGCCCATAGTTACCGAGGCGTGTCTGCGCGAGGGCCAAGGCCAGCAGTGCTTGCGAATGGAGCGGCCGCCACTCGAGGGCGCTATAAAGAAACGGCAAAGCAGCCTCAAACTTTCCGTTGAGGAGCAATTGGTGTCCGGCAAAATAAGCGTTCACTCCATCGGACGGATTTTCCTTTGCGGCCTCGAGCAACTCGACCTCGGCATCGTCGGGCCGATGTAGCTCTCGCCAGTCGAGGCCGAGTAACTGGTGGGCTTTGTCGCTCTTGGGATTGAATTTGAGAGACTTTTCTAGAAACCCTGCCGAATATCGCCAGTCTTCGTGATCGAAGTAGACTTTCCCAATTTGAAAATAAGTAGCCGCGGGATCGTCGGAGAGGGTCAAAAGTTCATTCACTACTTGCTCCGCACGTCCGTACTGGTGTTCTACGATCTGCGCCGCCAACTCTGAGTAAAGTCCTTCAGCACGCGCTTGCGCAGCGTTAACGGTAGTAGCAGTCTGACCGACTGCGAATGCAAGTGGCACGGCCAACAACACGGCGAACGCGATGGGTTTTGCCCGAACGTCTGTACAATAGGCGGGCGTGCAGCGGAGATTTAGCCTCACTTTGTCGAGCTTACTCTTCGTGGCTTGCATTTTGTCAATCCGCATTTTTTTCGGAGAGCCCGGACCGGCAAATCGTTCAGTCTGGTTCACCGACATCGCTCAAAAAACGGGAATCGGAGCTCCCATGATTAATGGCGGAGCGGAGACGAAGAAATACGCATTCGAAAGTACGGGAAGCGGCGTTGCGTTGATCGACTACGATGGCGACGGCTACCCGGATATTTTTCTAGTTAACGGAAGCCGCCTGGGAGGTTTCGCCACAGGATCAATACCGACTAACCACCTCTTTCACAATAATCGCGACGGGACCTTTATGGATGTGACTGCCAGAGCCGGTCTTGCGAGCTCAGGCTGGGGCCAGGGCGCATGCGCCGGCGACTTCGATAACGATGGGTTCGATGATTTGTTCGTCACCTATTACGGGCGCCAAAATATTCTCTACCGCAACAACGGTGATGGCACTTTCGAGGACGTGACCGCAAGGGCTGGCCTAAATAGTTCGCGGCGTAACTGGAGTACCGGTTGCGCGTTTGTAGACTACGATCGCGATGGCAGGCTCGATTTGTTCGTCGCGAGCTATGTCGATTTCAACCTGGCTACGGCTCCGCTTCCCGGCTCGGGGCCGAACTGCTTTTCGAGGAGCGTCGCGGTATTCTGCGGACCGCGGGGCTTACCCGCAGCCCGCTCCCATCTCTACCAAAACCAGGGTAAAGGCGAGTTCGTGGACGTCTCCGCCGCCGTGGGAATCAACAAGGCGAGAGACTGTTACGGTTTAGGCGTACTAACCGGGGATTTTGAAAATCGTCGGCGGACGGACATCTATGTGGCCTGCGATTCGACGCCCAGCCTCTTCTTTCGCAATAGCGGGGACGGTGCCTTTTTGGAACGAGGTGTCGAAGCAGGTATTGCGTACGACGAGGACGGGCGCGAGCAAGCCGGAATGGGCGTTTCCGCCGGGGACTACGATGCCGACGGATGGCTAGATATTTTTAAGACCAACTTCGAGGACGATGTTCCGGACCTATATCACAATGAAGCTGACGGGACCTTCGCCTTTAGGACGTTCGACGCGAAACTTGGCTTCCGTCTGAATTACCTCAGCTGGGGCGGGGGGTTTTTCGATTATGACAACGACGGTTGGCCGGACATTTTCATCGCCAATGGCCACGTCTACCCGGAACTCGAAAGGCACAACCATCCCGAGTCGCCGTATCGGCAGCTAAACCTGCTCTATCGCAACTCCGGCAATGGCCAGTTTGAAGACGTCACGTCGATAGCGGGACCTGGCTTGAATCTGCGACGGTCTGGACGCGGCGTAGCTTTCGGCGATCTCAACAACGATGGCAGGCTAGAGATTCTTGTTAACAATCAAAATGATTCGCCTACGCTCTTACGGAACGAGAGCGAAAACCCGAACCATTGGATCTCGATTCGCACGGTTGGCACGAAGTCGAATTTTGACGGTATCGGGGCGCGTGTAAGCCTTATATCCGGAGGGCACCGGCAGATTCAGGAAGTCAGGAGCGGCGGTAGTTACCTCTCTCAGAACGATCTACGTTTACATTTCGGACTGGCTGGCGCAACGAAGATCGACCGGATCGAGGTTCGTTGGCCTAGCGCCATCGTCGATACCCTGGAGAATGTGGCAGTCGATCAATATCTGACTATTCAAGAGGGGCAAGGTATCGTACAGAAAAAATAGCACGCGGTTTCAGGAAGGCGTGTTTGACGGCCGCCTTTTAGAAGAGAAACTTCAACGCCACCTGTACATCGCGCCCCTCAGACGCGCTAGTCACCTGCCCATAGCGCGAATCATTGACGTGGGTGATCACACCGTCCGCGCCAAAGTTGGCGTGGTTGAGAGCATTGTATGCCTCTGCCCGGAATTGGAACATCTTGGATTCCGTGATGTGGAAATCTTTGAGCAGAGCGAAGTCGAAATTCTGTATCCCCGGTCCGGTAAGCACGCTGCGGCCCGAATTACCAAAACGGAAGATGCCGTTATTGTTATCAGCTATAAGAAACTCGTTCGTGAAGCAGCTAGTATCGAACCAACGTGCCACGGTGCGGTCGCCGCCCGGCAAGTTGCCGTTGCAAATGCGGTCGGGACGCCAGTTTCCGGTTCCCACATTAGCCGTGTCAATACCGGATTGCGGCGTAATCGGAAAACCTGTTTGGAAACTTGCTAGGGCTGTAAGTTCCCAACCCCCTAGAATGCCGTTCACCAGCGCATTGGAATGACTCAGCCATCGCCTACCTCTGCCGAACGGCAGCTCATACAGGCTGCTGAATGTCAACCGGTGTCGGACATCATTTACCGTGAGACCGCGTTCCTGGCTCGGGTCGTTATCGTTCTGTCCCAGAGGAGCGCCACCGTCGGCGTAGCCACCTTCTTCGCCTTCATTGTTTGAAATGTTCTTGGCCCAGGTATATCCCGCGAGGAACTGCAACCCATTCGACATTCTCTTGGTGAGCTGCACCTGAAGTCCGTTGTAGCTGGCATTGGCACCCGAATCCATCTGCGCGGTAAAGCCGAAATCCGGGTCGAGCCTGCGCGCTTGGACATCACCGGGTCCTGGAACAGCCTGGTTCCCGAAAAAGTGAAAGTGACCAAGCTCGATCGCCGAGGTTCCCACGTAGCGAACCTCAAGTGCAGTACTGCTCGTCAATTGGCTCTCGATACTGAACGACCACTCGTGGACATAGGGTTGCCGAAGGTGGGAATCGGGGTTAATGGAAATGAAGGCTTGGCTCAACGGCGGCGTACTACCTCCGATGAATGCCTCCTGTAGAGGGGTAGGTGTTGTTGATGGCGAAAAAGTGCTGAACTGGTCCGGAGCCTGAACGGGATTGTTGAAACCGTAGTGGAATTGATTGAATTCAGCCAGCTCAAAGAATAGCCCGTAGCCGCCGCGCACTACAAGGCGGTCCGAACTGAGGGGGCGGTACGCAAATCCGAAGCGCGGTGCCCAGTTGAAATTGTCACCCAACCAAAGCGAACGCGCGGCGCGCCCGGTAAAGCCCAGCTTCTTCATCTCATCGGGGCATGCAATGAGGTTGTATTGATTTGGCGTCCCGGCATTGACAATGTACTGCGGCAGGTTACAGTACTTAGAGGCCTGATCATAGCCCGCCATTACCAAAACGGCGTTGCCCGGAGTGAAGAGCGGTGCGCCCGGAATGGGTACTAAACTCGCACCAACATCGCGCCGATCCGTGGGCAATTGGTGATGCTCGTAACGTAACCCCAGGTTCAAGGTCAGTTTTTGACTAACACGGTAGTCATCCTGTACGAAGAAATTGATAAATTTGCCGTCTTGATAATTAACAGCTTTGGCGATGCTTCGTCCCGCGCTGGAAGGATCGCCTAGCAGGAAATCCGAAATCGTGAAATTGCTGTAGTTATTATCAAAATTGAATTGGCCGTGGGGAGAAAACGGCGCCTGATCGCGTAGCGACTGATAAGGCTGAAAGTCAACGCCGGCCGCAATAGTGTGCTTGCCTTTAACAACGGTGAATGTGTCCTCGTATTTCTCTACCATGTCGTTCGATTCCACCGGTCGATAATTTGAATCGCCGATGGTGAAATACCCCTGGGCAAACTGGAAGGCAGGGAAACCTTCATCTGCCGGTGACAGTGCGCTGAGACCCTGAATACCGAAACTCGCCATAAATCCATCTTTTCGTGGACAAGACGTGCAGGTGCCGATATCCATGTTGCGAGAGAACCCAATGCGAACCTCGTTGAGCATTGAGGGGCTGATTGTATGGCTCCAGCTCAGAGCGACGTTCTGGCCTCGAAAGCGAATCGTGTCGCCGAAACCGGGTAAAGCCGAATAAGCCTGCTCTGGCGTGTCGGTAGTCGACTGTGCAAGCATATAGCGAACGTAAAGGTTATCTTTTTCACTAAAGCTGTGGTCCACGCGGCCGCTGTACTGATTGTCATCACGCTTTCGCTTCGGATTGGTTACGTAGTTGTTGCTGCCTATAGTGGTAGCATCGGCAATATTCGGTTGCGGAAAGTAGGGAATTACCACTTGGGCCACGGCACTGATTCGGCTTGCCGGAATGATATTTCCCGGAAAGGCCTTGCAACTGGCTCCAAAGGGCGGATTGCTACAACTTGACGGGTCGATAATTTGATAGGGAGCGTTACCGGTGTTGGGATCGGGCTGGCTGAGCAGAGCCGAAAAATCTCCATTCAGCATTGCAGGAGTCGGGACCTGGCCCGCGTAAGTTAATCCCTTCCGTTCCCTTAGCGCTTCGTATCCGCCAAAGAAAAACGTTTTGTTTTTTCGAATCGGGCCGCCAATATATCCGCCGAATTGGTTCCGTTGGTAGGGCGGGCGTTGCGCCGAAAAGAAGTTGCGCGCATCCATGTTGTTGTTGCGCAGGAACTCGAAGGCGCTCCCGTGAAATTGGTTGGTGCCCGACTTGGTCGTCAGATTGATTGTGGAACCGGCATTCTTCCCGAACTCAGCGGAAAAGGACTGACTCTGAACCTTGAATTCCTGTACTGAATCGGGTGAAGGCTGGATAGAGAAGCCGCCCGTAAACATGTTTTTCGCATCCACACCGTCGATCAGCACGTTGTTGCCGGAGCCACGCAAGCCGTTTGAAGCGTAGGTTACTTCGCTGAACGGCGAGCCGAAGATGTTGCTCGAGAATCCGCCCCGGTCAGGTACCGTGCCGGCCATCAAAAGCGGCAGGCTGCCGAAGCGCCGGGTGTTGAGCGGCAATTCCGTGACCTGGCGCGAATCAACGGTCATACCAATCGAAGCCGTCCCGGTTTCTACCATCGGGGCGGTCGCAGTCGCTTCGACCTTGGTCATGAGGGTTCCGACGTTAAGCTGAAAATCGAGTCGCGATTTTTGGTTGACGACCAGCGTCACACCGGTATGCTCGGATTTAGCGAAACCCGTCTTCTCGACAGTGATAGTGTAATTCGCAGGCTCAAGGTATGGAATTACATAAGTGCCGTCGCCCTGCGTTGTAGCCGTGGTTACGCGGCCATTGGCCGGGTTCAGCGCCGTTATCGTTGCGTCCGGAATAACGGCGCCAGCGGGGTCGGTGATTGTCCCAAAAAGCGTTGCGCTGACTTGTTGCGCTAAGCATGTTGTCGCAGTGAAGGTCAACAGTGTGAGCAGGAGCAACGCCCGCAGGCGAGCGTTGCTAAAAAATTGAACGCGAGCATATCGAACGCGCATGATCACCCTCCCCTTTTGGGTGGCGGAACGTCTTCTAAACCTGGGTTCAACCGGGAACTATAATCGTTCGAGATTAGGCTAAGCGGGATTGGTTGTCAAGTGATTTGTGGGTTTTGAGGATTTTGGAACGTTGTTTTCAGACGGCTTAACCCGCCACCGATGCGGACAAATTATTGACTCTTGTCGTTCGACGCTGGAAGCCGCAACTGCCCTTCCCCTTGTCGGATCGGATCACCGTGCGCGCCGCTCGCCTCCAAAAGCGTCTCCTGGTCCTCGCGCTTCTTTTCCTGGAGCCTTTTGGCGGTAGCGAGCTCCCGGACGTAGTCGTTCGTTCGCTTCTGTTTCTTGTAGATTCGCGCGAGTTGATAATGGGCGTCGGCGCGCTCGGGGTCGACCCGCAAGCCAGCCTCGTACGCATACGCGGCTTCGGTATCGCGATTTAGCTTCTCCAACGCCTTGCCTTGTTCGATAAGAGCGCGAGCGTCCCTCGGGTTTGCACGGACCAGAACCTCCAGGAGCGGAAGCGCCGCTGCTGCCTTCTCCTCCATGATGTAGGTGTCCGCAAGGTAGTACTTGGCTTCCTGGAACTCGGGATCGAGCTTAACTGCCTGCGCAAGTTCTAATTCAGCCTCCGTAAACCGGTGCACCTTCCAATACATGAAACCCAGCGAGAAACGGACGATGGCGTCTCCGGGCAACTGCTGCCGGGCAAGTTCGAATTCTTCAATCGCGTTTTGGTAGTTCCCCAGGCCGTCTTCCGCCTGCCCGCGCAGAATACGAACCCAGGGGCCACCAGGATCGAGCGACTGGAGGTGTTCAAATGTCGGAAGAGCCTTCTTGAACTGCTTGGTTTCCAAGTAGCTGCGCTCAAGAAGATAAAGCGTAGCGAGATCATTTGGATTCAGTTCATACGCCTTTTCGAGTTGGGGGATAGCGCTCGAAAAATCGTTTTGTCCGACCAGCGCTCCACCAAGTAACTCCCGCACCTGAAAGCTCTCCGGTGCGGCCTGTGCGGCTCGCTCTAACGGCGGCATCGCGTTTCCGTAATCCTGCTTCTTAATGTAGGCAATGCCGAGGTTGAGATTGGTCGCGAACTCGGAAGGGTTCAAACCTAACGCCTGCGTGTAATACCGGATGCCCGCGTCGAATCGCCCGCGCCCAACTTCAATCGCACCCAATCGGTTGAGAGCGGCAATCGATCGTGGATCGATACCCAAAATCTCGCGGTATACCGATTCGGCATCTTCCCACTTGCCATTTTGCTCGAGTTGCTCGGCGCGCAGTGCGAGGTGTTCGATAGATTCCTGTGGAAAGAGCAAAGCTAGGGTCGGAGACGAAGAGGCGTTTTGGAGTAAGGCGAATAATATGAGCAAGCCAGCAGCGGGTGTCCTCGCTAAGACCCAGCTCGACCACGCCATTGAGGTGTCTCCAAACCGGACGTTCATAGACGAGAATGGCAGGAGTCTAACACATTGGCCGGCATAGCAAGATGCTATCCTCGTACCTCAGGATGCGAAGGTGCTCGACGGGATTGCGCCTGCTCGCGACTTCATGGGTCACGGCCGGTGTTTGGGCAGCACCGCCAGAACCGCCAACATGGGATGATCTGTCCACGCCCAATGCTGCTCACTTTATAGCTCCCGCGGAGAGCCGCAACGCGGTACCCATTATCTTGATTTCTGTCGATACCTTGCGAGCCGACCACCTCAGCTGTTACGGCTACAAGGGTCCCGCCACAGCACACATCGACCGAATAGCAACAGGGGGCACGATCTTCTGGCAGGTCAATTCACAAGTTCCGCTCACGTTGCCGTCGCACGCTTCGCTGCTGACTTCGACTTATCCCTTTACAAACGGGATCGCGGACAATGGCCAACGACTGGCTCCTAATGCCGTAACGCTTGCTCGCGTCCTTAAATCGCTCGGCTACCGGACCGCTGCATTCGTAGGCGGCTTTGTTCTAGATCGTCAGTTCGGTCTCGATCAGGGATTCGATGTTTACGATAGTCCTTCGGACCCGCAAAAGCAGCCGGGCCAAGATCCCGGCGATATCAAACGTTTCGGCGAAAACGTCACTCGAAAGGCGGCGCAGTGGCTCGAGCAGAATGCCGATCATCCGTTTTTTCTCTTTGTTCACCTCTATGACCTGCACACACCTTACGAACTGCCGCGCTCAGAACATGGGCGCAACTTAAGCTATGATGGCCAGCTCGGATATGTGGATGAGGTGCTCGGCAAATTTTGGGAGGCCCTCGAGCAGCGGGGTATTATTCGCCGGGCGGTCGTTGCGTTTACGGGCGATCATGGTGAGAGCTTGCACGAACACGGCGAGTCCACGCACGGGTACTTCGTCTACCAGAGCACATTGCGCGTGCCATTGATCGTTCACTGGCCTGGTCAGTCGCCATCATTCGCAACACGGGTCACGGAGCCGGTTAGCCTGCTAGATGTCGCGCCTACGCTGCTTCATATTGTTGGTCTCGAGCGGCCAGTCACGTTTCAAGGTCGCAACCTTGTCAGTCTAATGAGCAGATCCGCCGCGACCAAGCCAAACGCAACAGCGCCAGAGGAAATTTATAGCGAGAGCCTGTACGCCAACGCGCATTTTGGAACCGGCGTGCTGCGCACACTTCGCGTCGGCCATCACAAGTATGTCCAAGCGCCCCGCCCGGAATTCTATGACCTGGTTCAAGACCCGAAGGAGGAGCACAACCTCTACGAAAGCCAGAAATCGATGGCTCTGGATTTTAGCCACCGGCTTGATTTGTTGCTCGCTCGCTATGTTTCCAAACGTAATTCGGCTTCAGAGGCACCGCGTCCGGAAACGGTCGAACGCCTCAGATCGCTCGGCTATATTGCAGGAGGCGAATCTCGTGCATCGGTCTTCAATTCGAACGTGGACCCTAAGGACCGGATCGGTGATTTTGAAGAATATGGGCGTGCGATATCCCTCGCCGCTGCCGGCCACCGGGAAGCCGCGAATGCCACGCTGGAGCGACTGCTTGACAAGGACCCACGTCTCCCAGATGTCCGCCTCAGTTTAGGAGTTAACCAGCAGAAACTTGGTCGTCACGTGGAAGCCGCTGAAAGCTTCGGGACCGTGCTGAAGCAGAATCCGCTCAACGTGGTAGCCCATTTCAATCTCGCGGTGAGCGAACACGCACTTGGGCGGCGAGAAGAGGCGGTCAAGGAGTTGGAGGCGACGCTTGTGCTGGCTCCCTACTATTCCCGCGCGGAGGAGATGCTCGCCAGTCTTTATCTGGAGAGCAAGAATTACGAGCAAGCCCGTACCCACCTTAATCGTTTGATTGAGATTGATCCTGCAAATTATTCGGCGAACTACAACCTGGGTGCGCTTGACTGTCTGCAGAGTAATTGGCAGGAGGGCTATCGCCATTTACGTGCTGCGATCCAGGCGGACCCAGCTTCCGCCGAAGCTCACAACATGCTCGGCAGCCTCGATTTGCGTCGAGGCGATCAGGAATCAGCAATCTCGGAATTTGTCGAGGCAATTCGCCTCAATCCCCGATTTGCATCTGCGCACTACAACCTCGGCATAATCTATCGCCAGCAACACAGAGGGGAGGACGCGGCTCGAGAGTTTGATAAAGCTCTTTCTGCCGATCCGCAGTTTGGGCCTGCTCGCGACGCGCTGGATCGTTTGAAGGCGGCAACGACAGGCCAAAACCAATGACGTAACGGTTACCGGTTCTGATGGAGTCGGATCGTGCCGCAAAAGCCAACCGGCAAAACACAGGTCACCACATTGCCTATTGACAAAGGCGCATCATGGTAATAAGTTACTAACAATCCGGGGGGAGGCGCCTTCCGAAAGGCGTTTTCTGACAGTAGCAGGGGTCGGGGAGAACACACATGGCAGGCCAAAATATGGAGCGCCGGGAGATTCTGCGCGTGCTTTCTCTCGCGGCCGCCGCAGCACAATTCACGGGTTTCCAACGCTGGGCTTTCGCATGCCCCGAACATTCGCCAGTTGAATTGGCCAAAGGGCCAGCCGGTTCCTACCAACGCCAATTCTTTACATCTGAAGAGTATGCAATGATCGAGACGCTAACGGATCTGATCATCCCGAACGACGGCACTCCCGGCGCAAAGGACGCAGGGGTCGCCGAGTTCATCGACTTCATGACCTTCAGCGATCCCGAAATTCAGTTTCCGATGCGGTATGGGGCCGGATGGCTTGACGCGCGGGCCCGCGGGCTATTCAATGCCTCATTCAGGGAACTGAGCAAGGAACAGCAGACCTCAATGCTCAGGCGCTTCGCTTACAAAGGCGAGCACCGCGAAGGTGACGAAGACGGACGGGCCTTCTTTAAGCTGATTCGGGAGTACACGATG
Organism: Terriglobia bacterium; assembly: GCA_963757345.1. Lineage (GTDB taxonomy): Bacteria > Acidobacteriota > Terriglobia > Bryobacterales > Bryobacteraceae > Bog-105. Next base: position 60,257 of record CAVWRP010000027.1, read on the forward strand.
ATGGGGTTCTACACAACGCGGCTCGGACAACTTGAACTCGACAATCCGAGCCTGAAGACTCACTACGATCAGGTTCCGGGCTGCCCCCACGTAGATGACCGGGAGCACATGCACCTCTCACTTCCTGCAAAGTAAAGGAAACTTTCATGGCCAGCCGGACTTACGACGTGATTGTAGTGGGTACAGGCGCGGGCGGCAGTACCGCCATGAAGATACTCTGCGAGGCGGGACTTAGTGTTTGCGCGTTGAACTCGGGAATTCGCGTCATCCCGTCGAAACACTACAGAAATCACCGGCAGCGTTACGAAATGCAATACCGGGGTTTTGGCGATCCCAAAACCCGGCACCTCCGTCAAGGTGCTTGCGAACAGGAGGTGACTTTCGATCTCTTCGAGCACGATATCGGGTACACGGTGGCGCCGGGAAGCCGCTGGAAGTGGACGCGATGTAAGGGGACGGGTGGAAAGGCAAACTTCTGGGGACGCTCTTCGGCCCGTTTTGGCGACATCGACTTCAAAGCTGCAAGCCTGGACGGCTTCGACGTCGACTGGCCTATCACCTACGAAGAAATCTCACCTTACTACACCCGCGTTGAACGCATGATCGGAGTTGCCAGCACGGTACAGAACCGTCCAAGCAACCCGGACGGCGATTACCTGCCTCCATTTCAGTTCCGCTGCTTTGACTGGATTCTGAAGAGCGCCTGCGACAAGATAGGCATTCCCTACCTGCCTGACCGTTGCGCGCAACTGACGGTTCCACACAATGGACATCCCGCATGTCATTACTGCGCCGGATGCACGACGGGCTGCGACAGCGGATCCTTCTTCTCGCCTACCTGGTTTTTCATACCCGATGCGGAAAAAACGGGAAAGCTGGAACTACGCGTCAACGCCCATGCCAAAAACGTCATCGTCGATGAGAACGGGCAGGCCAAAGGCGTCGCGTACATCGACCGCACCAGCCGCAAGGAAGTCGAAGTCTACGCCAAAGCAGTGGTATTGGCAGCATCATGCTGCGAAACAGCTAAGATCATGCTGAATTCGCGGTCTCGGCACTGGCCTGACGGCATTGCCAATTCGAGCGGTCAACTGGGGCGGAATCTGGTTGACCACCTTTATGCCTCCCCTGCGTACGGGTTCCTCCCGCAACTGGTCGGCCAGCCCAGCCATCCGGACAACGTCGCCGATTCCACCGTGGTGTGGATGCCACGCTGGCAAAACCTGAAGAATCCTCACGAAGAGGAGTTCATACGCGGATATTCCGTTTATCCCTACGGAGGCTGCGGAGACTTCCCTTATTACTATGACCAATTTGAAGGTTTTGGATCAGAGCTAAAGCAAAAGGTTCGCCGCTACTATCCGTCGCCCGTGAGCTTTTTATTGCAGGCTCCCGCTCTCCCCACCCCAAGGAATTTCATTGAGATCGATCCCGAAGTTAAGGACCTTTTTGGAATTCCGGTAGCGCGCTTCCATTACGAATGGGGGCCGAATGAACTGATGATGCTCGAACACTCGAAGGAAGTCTGCTCAGAAATCATTCGGAAGGCGGGAGGCGAGGTCTGGGGGTCGAGCGAGCCCGATCCGCCGGGACACAGTCTCCACGAGACCGGACCATGCCGCTTCGGTTATGATCCGAAGAAGTTTGTCACGGGGCGCTGGTGCAATACGCACGACGTTCCGAACCTGTTCATTGCGGATGCCAGCGTCTTTCCGACGCCGACCGACAAGACAACCACGATTGCAATCATGGCGTTTACCGTCCGCGCTTGCGAACACATGATCGATTGTCTTAAACGAGGGCAGTTCAACGCATAGCCGCCGCCCACGAGTCCGGAAGACCTGTTTCTCATGGGTCCTGATGGGTGGGCTGGCTCTATTGTGTGCGGCTGCGCCGATAGGCTCGATACTTGGACGATGGGATATTACCGTCGAGGGAAAGGACGGAAGGTATCCGAGTTGGGTCGAGTTCAGGCTGGAGGGCGGACTGAAGGGAAGATTTGTCGGTCGAACGGGTGCGGTCCACAACCTTCGTTCCGTTCAGTTCGACGGCACCGAGGTGAAATTCCTGGTCCCCAAGGAAGAAGAGGGGCTTGCGCATGACTTGAAGTTCCAGGGAACGTTCACGAAGGCGCGAATCCACGGCACGACAACGTCGTCCGGCGAACCGGTCGAGTGGAATGCTGTGCCCGCGCCGTCTCTCAAGCGGAAAGAGAGGCCGGCGTGGGGAAACAATGAGTCTCTGTTCAACAGTAAGGACCTGTCCGGATGGAAACCCTTCCCGGGTTCTGTGCAGAACAGATGGTGCGTGAAGAAGGGTGAACTTGTTAACACGATGTCGGGCGCCAATCTGATAACGGAACGCGCCTTCTCGGATTTCAAACTGCATCTGGAGTTCAAGATTCCGGCTGAGAGCGACAGCGGCGTGTATCTGCGCGGCCGCTACGAAATTGAGATTGCGGATGCTTTCGGCCGCCCTCCCGATTCGCATGGATTCGGCAGCATCTACGGCTTTTTGAAGCCCGGTTTGAATCCTTCCCGGCCTACTGGAGAATGGCAGACCATTGATGCCACGCTCATCGGCCGGAACGCGACAGTGGCGGTAAACGGAATCGAGATTATTCACGACTTGGAAATTCCGGGCATAACCGGCGGGGCGCTCGGCAGTGACGAAGGCGCTCCCGGGCCTTTGCTGTTGCAGGGCGATCATGGCGCCGTTTCTTATCGAAACATTGTTGTGGTTCGTGCCCTGACAGATCAATGACCGGAGTGCACTGTGTACGGGGCGACTCACCCGTCGCCACCAATAGTTTCCCCGAGATGCGCCTTAAAGTCTTCGACAAACTGCTGGTTCCATCTCTGCTTCGCAAGGATCCTTTCCTCGTGGAAGCGAGAATGGATAATCCTCCTAATGGATGTCTATGTTGAAACTGGACTCGCGCGTACTCCGTATTCTGTGGACACTGGCTGTCTGCTATCTCGCCTACCTGCTCAGGAATGTCATCTTCCTACTCGTCCTGTCCGTCGTCGCCGCATACATGGTGCTACCGCTTGTCGAGTTCATTTATCGCTACGTGACGCACCACCACCATCGAGGCTGGGCGCTGGCGATCGTGTACGTTATCCTGTTCGGCGTCCTTGTCTCTGTGGGCGGTGTAGTCGGTTACCATGCATTCGGAGAAGCATCCGCCTTAGCGGAGCAGCTTCCTGACCTTACGCAACCGGGTGCGATTGACAAAATCCGTTTACCGCATTCCCTCGCGCCTTGGGATGCCCAGATACACAGGCAACTTCAGTCGTGGGTGGAAGCGCATGGCAAAGACATGCTGGAGACATTGACCTCGCTGAGCATGAAGCTGCTGGCAGCCGCAAGCAGTGTGCTCACCCTGCTGATGGTGCTTCTCCTCAGTTTTCTGCTGTTGCGAAACGGCTTGGCGTTCAAAAACGGTTTCTTGAAGCTGCTGCCTCCCGAACGCCGGATCCAAGCGGAGGGTGTCCTCCACGAGGAGCATATAATGCTGGTTCACTGGACCCGCGCCGTCGTCTTTGTGTCTATAGGCGCTGCGGTTCTGTACGGCATCGGATACGGTTTACTCGGCGTGCCGTATAGCGTGCTGCTGGCTTTGATCGCGTTCCCCTTTGAGTTCGTGCCAATAATTGGACCGTTCATCGGGTTTGCCGTCGCTCTCCTGATCACGTTCTTTAGCGGCTATCACGGTTTACTTTGGATGATCCTTTTCTTCGTCGCTGCCAGGTTGATCATCGATTACGTAATCCAGCCCTATTTCCTCAGCCGCGGGAGCCTACGCCTGCCGCCGTTTGTCGTCATAGTTGGCGCAATTGCGGGAGAGGCAATAGGTGGGGTTGTCGGCGTACTGCTGTCGATTCCCGTGATGGCCACTCTCCGGATTCTGTACCACCATCTCGCAGAGCACTATCCACCGGGGCCGCAGATTTCAACTCCTGCAGAGGAGGTCCTTCGATCGGGATGATCACAGCTTGCAGCCGGTGAGGCCAGCAAAGTTGCTATTCATCTTTGACGCATCGAAAGCCGACGGTTGCAAGCCGGTTCATGGCGGGTCCACTCAGTGGCAAGGGATAGTTTTCCGAAATTCGGCGAGGCCCACCCGGCACCCACCATCGACCGTTCGGCGGATAATACCAGCTGCCCCCACGTAGCATCACGGTCAACTGCCGACCGTTATCCATCAGACTGGCGGTCCATTGCCAGACATTGCCGACCAGGTCTTCGACACCATATGGGCTTGCCCCCTGCGGGTGTGCATTCACGGGCTCCGTTCCTGCACGCCGTGAATTGAAGCGCGCTGGATCTTCTCCTGCGCCCCACGGCCATTCTCGACCATCGAAACCGCCGGCTGCAAGCTGCCATTCTTCTTCCGTTGGCAGACGTTTGCCCGCCCAGGCCGCGTATGCTTTAGCATCGTCGTAGCTCACGTAAACGACCGGGTGGCGTTCGAGTCCCAGTGGGATAGTGCCATTATCAAAGTGCTTCAAGAAATTGGTTGCGTCTGCAGGACGATATCCCGTTGCGCCAACAAAGCGAGCGTAATCGTCGTTGGTAACTGGAAATCGATCGATCCAAAACGCTTTTACCGTGACCTCGTGATCGACGGCAGGTCTTCCTGGTAAGTACGAATAAGTAGGTTGGAAGGGTGGAGAGGCATATGGGTACTCGATGGGCGGTCTCTGGTTCGTCAGCCGGTAACGCAATTGGCCCCCTGGAATACGAACCATACCGGACGGGACTCCGCCATCGTGTATTCGTTCTGTTGGTTGCGGTCTGTCGATACGAAAGAAGCGAACCGCAGCTTCAGGTATCACCTGGACGTCCTCGACTTCCTTGCTGGCATTTATCAATCGCAGAATGATGGCCTCGTTCGTGTGGCGGTGAAACTGCTGATAAAGGTCGATGGTCGCCTGGGTTGGGATCTTCAGCGGTTCGACTCCAGATTCAACGGTTCCGAGCCAGAGCTCGACAGTTTCGTCACTGCGGGCATTCGTGGTGTTGACGTGCAGGCTCTCGAATTCGAGCGTAGATCGGAGCCGCTCAGGGAACACGCCAATACTGCCGGGCGAGTAATCGGCAGTGCCCCTCATGCTTCCGAGGCCCGGCGTGTAGCCGTCGACATCATAGGAGATCGTGTCCTCGCCTCCGGCGGCTTGGGGCGTTAACGACCGATAACGCCAGAGGTCGATATAGTGCGTACCTGGTTCATGTGGAACCTTCAGCAAAGGGCCATGATGTCCGGCCGGATTGGTTCCGCAGAAAGTATAGACAGCTTTGTAGGAAGTCGGCCAATAGTTGGCCCATACGGCTGAGTTCTCAGTTGTGATCAGCGGCTGCCATTTCGGCGAGGAAAAGTTGCTGCGATGGGTACGCAGCAGGTCAAGGGCACGCGCCAGAATAGGCCAGTCCGCTTCATTCTCAGGTTTGTCGTCAGGGAACACCGTGTTGATCTCGACTCCGTGACCGTTAAAAAAACTGAGCACGAAATCGTTACGCATTCGTCTTCCGCTGTTTCCGGGCTCGCACACACGCAGCTGCGGATGATGCGGCAGCATGTAGCGTTTCAGATTGAATTCAGGCATCGGAAGGTCATTGTGGATGCGTCCTACCAGATTGGTTTGTGTGTCGACCCAGGCAGGATCGCCCTCGTTATAAGGAACCAAAGTTCGGCCGCATTGCCGCGCCCGGTCGAGGATGTCGTCTGGCGTCTTCGACATCAGATCCATGACAGCGCCGTCCGCGTCCAGTGTGCACGCGAGCTTCGCGAAGTCGCTGTAGGAGTGCTGCATGGCTGCGGGTGACTTGTCCCGATCTGACTCGCTCCAGTGGCAGTATGAGATGAAGACGCGAATACCCTGTCGATGCATGTGCTGTATCTGATCGCGAAGACCTGAGAGCCCACCCGGCAGATCAGCGTAATGATCAAACTGACTCCTGTCATCGAAACCCGCCCGCGGCCAGAATGGCCAGAGGACAAAGGCATCGAAACCGCCAAACCGCTTCCGAGCGGCCGCGAGTGAGTCCGCGATACGCCAGGCTCCGGTGCGCGGATCGAAATTGGCCTTGTCCCATGCCCAGTTCATCCACACCGCCGCTATGTCTTTCGCCCAAGCGGTCTCTGGCACGTTATACGCTGCGAAATCATAGGAAGCTGGATCGACGCGGTAACCGCCGCGAACTCTGAAAATCTCGCGCAGAGCTTCGTTTCGATCGCCACCGCCCGCTTCTATATGCAAATCGTAGCGGCAACTCTCGCCTGGTTTTAGGGTCACCTCTTCAAATTCGTGCGTAGTTCGATCCGATGTGAGGGCGAGCACGGTCGAAATGTGAAGAGCCTGCGAGAAGGCAGGGACCGTTGAGAAGATGTCGCCGTTGAACTCAGTGCCTGCGCTCCAAGACCGGTGAACTCCGAGAGCTCCGATTTCGGCCCTGCGGCCTGTCAGGAGCAGGTATTGAGGAGAGTGATTCGCGACGCCCTGGGGCGCGTCTCGCCATTCTGAAAACGGCGGTAATAGCGTGCCTGTAAGCGGCGTGGTTGTCTCGTTGTTGAGTTGGATGCTGAAGACTACTTCTCCATAGCGTCCCCGCGCGGGACCTGTGACGACCGCTTTGAGATCTGAAGGCAAAAACAAAAGCTCCAGTGAATCGGAGCTGCTCTTCAGAACACGCGAAACCGTACCATTCCAACGTACAATTGGAGCCGGTCCGGCTAACGTGTTTTCCGAGCCGTCGAATATTGCGACGCTCCCCCCGGGCTCAAGGCGAACGTGAATAAGCGATTGAGCACCATGCATCATTGGAACGAAGAACGGCAAACAAGCGAGAACACCTCGAATTGTGCTTGCTTCCCATCGGCTTCTCAAAAAGTTAGGTGGCGCGAACACGACGTTTTACCGATACGATGTTTTCAAAGAATCTTGCCGCGAAGCACGGTCTTTCTTCGTTTACCGTCCGCGTCGTAAACATTGAAGTTTGCCGCAGCTCCAACAACCGGGCTGTCCGGAAAACCAAGCATCCGTGCAGGATTTCGCGAGGCGAGGCGGACCGCGGTTGGCAAATCAGCTCCGGTAAACTCCTGCACTTTCAGAACGGCCTCATCTAACGTCAGAAGGCTTCCAGCGAGGACACCTTCATCCGTAGTACAGCGGCCATCTTTAACATGCACTGTGGTTTCGCCCAATTTGTAAACTCCGTTCGGCATTCCGGTCGCCTCCAGTGAATCGGTGATCAGGATAGCTCGTTCTTTTCCTTTCGCCTTGAACCACAATCGGACCATTTCCTGTGAAACATGCACGCCGTCGCAAATGAGGTCGGCGTAAAGATCATCCCGATCGAGAACAACACCTAGAATGCCCGGCTCGCGATGATCAAGCGACCGCATCGCATTATAGGTGTGAGTGGCGGAACTAGCTCCGGCCTTCAGCCCCTGCAAGGTCTCAACGGTATTGGCATTTGAATGTCCGATCGATGAACGAATGCCAAGTTCTTTGGCGTAGGAAATGGTTTCTGGAGCCCCTGGATTTTCAGGAGCGATTGTCATGAGCTTAATGTAACCGCTAGACGCTTCCCAGAATCTATGCAGTACATCAGCACTGGGCGGAACGATAAATCGCTCTGGATGCATTCCCCTTTTTGCATGCGACAGGAATGGTCCTTCGAGGTGAATACCGAGAATTGCTGCCTCGTCGTCACCCGGGCTTTTCTCGATATGCCGGGCGATACCGTCAAGCGCACGCAGCGTGAAATCCATCGAAGCCGTAACGGTGGTGGCGAGGTACTCGGTAATGCCGTGACTGGCCAGAAACTTAGAGATGGTACGCAGAGCCTCGGCTGTGCCATCCATAACATCGTGCCCGACGGCCCCGTGCATATGGATGTCCAATAGACCAGCCGTCAGCGTTGCATCCCTGAAATCATGAGTTGCGCCGCTGTTCTCGGTTGCTTCACGCGAGGAGATCGCAGCCACCGTGTCGCCGTCAAGCGTGATACGTGGTTGATCGATGACGTCCGTCGCGGTTATCAGCCGCTTTGCTGCCAGAGTCAGCGCCATGGGCCGATTAGGATTGAGGCGGAAGGCTTTTTCAAACGGATCCCAATTATCACGGCGGTAATCGAGCTGGTAGGCGAAGTTTGTCTACAATTCTCAGGCGACAATCTCCTTGACGACCGAGCCGGCGACATCTGTGAGGCGGAATCGTCGGCCCTGATAGAGATAAGTGAGCCTTAGGTGATCGATACCTAGCAAGTACAGGATTGTGGCCTGAAGATCGTGAATATGAACACCACCGTCGACAACGTTAAACCCATAATCGTCAGAAGTGCCATGAACGTGGCCAGGCTTTACACCCCCGCCGCACATCCATAGAGAAAAGACGCGGCCGTGGTGGTCGCGGCCGTAGTCATCGGGCTTAGGTGCCCCCTGAGCATAGGGTGTCCGGCCAAACTCGCCGCCCCAGATGACCAGCGTGTCATCTAGCATCCCTCGCTGCTTGAGATCCAGAACCAGTGCTGCAGCAGGCTGGTCGGTATCCCGAGTTAGGACGGGCAGTTTTTGCGGTAAGCCTCCATGGTGATCCCAGCCGCGATGATATAGCTGAATGAAGCGGACGTTCCGCTCGGCGAGCCGTCGCGCCAGCAGGCAGTTGGCTGCAAATGTTCCCGGTTTCCGTGAATCCTCTCCGTAGAGAGCATAGATATGGTCTGATTCCCCCGACGTATTAACGAGGTCAGGTACGCTCGCTTGCATCCGGAATGCCATCTCGTACTGTGCAATACGAGTTTCAATCTCTGGATCGCCGACACGCTGGTGCAGCTTTTCGTTCATTGCGTCAATCCCATCCAGCAGACTGCGACGCCGCTCCCGTGTGAGGCCGGGCGGGTTCGACAGATGCAGTACAGGATCGCCGCCGCTGCGGAACTGCACACCTTGATGACGGCTGGGCAGAAACCCCGAGCCCCAGAGTCGAGAAAGCAGTCCCTGATCGGGCATGCCGTTACTCGGCAGCGAGTTCAGCACCACGAACGATGGCAGATTCTGATTTTCGCTTCCTAGTCCGTAATCCACCCAAGAACCCATTGACGGCCGTCCCGGCAGCTGGCTTCCGGTCTGAATGAAAGTGATTGCTGGATCGTGATTGATTGCCTCTGTGTTCATGCCGCGCAAGACACAAATCTCATCGGCGATTTTGCTTGTATATGGCAGGAGTTCGCTGAACCAGGTGCCGCATTGGCCAGCTTGCTTGAAGCTGTACTTACTAGGCACCACAGGGAAACGGTCCTGCTGAGCCACCATTCCGGTGACACGCTGAGTCCCAAACACGGATGGAGGAATGTCCTGATTGAAGCGGCCCTTCATCTCCGGCTTGTAATCGAGAAGATCGATGTGTGAGGGACCACCCGCCTGAAAAAGGAAGATCACTCTTTTGGCCTTGGGCGGAAAGTTCGGGAACGGGTTGGGCCCAGCGGTTACCTTAGACGCGCCCCATAACGTGTGAAGAGCTGCGGCGCCTATCCCATAACCGAATCGCGCCAAGAGGTCACGCCTGGAACAATAGTTAATGTAGTTTTGACATTCCATCAGTGTGCGCTTCAACCCTTTGTAATCGTTTCGTCGAGATTCAGAATCAAGTTTGTTACGGCCGTGTAGGCGGCAAGATCGCTAACCGGAATCAAGGGGTCGCGAGGCGAAGCACCCACCGCAACCAACGAACGTGCACCGGAAGCATCGTCGCGAAATGCCACAAGCATCTCGTCTAGTTTCTTGCGCAAGATTTGCTCCTCGTCGGCGTCCGGCTTTCTCCCCGTTGCGAGTCGAAACGCGAATTCGAGCCGTGAGTCGGCGCTTGCTCCCCCTTCTCGAATGGAACGCTCGGCAAGCTTCCGCGCCGCTTCAACGAAAATGGGGTCGTTGAGCAAGGTCAGAGCTTGCAATGGTGTGTTCGTAGGAATGCGGCGTACCACACAAACTTCCCGGTCCGGTGCATCGAAGACTGCCATCGTGGGATGCGGGACCGTGCGTTTCCAAAACGTGTAGAGACTGCGACGGTAAAGATCATCCCCAGTGCTTGGGATGTACTTGGTACCCGGATAATCGGCAGCAACGACAATTCCTTTATAAAGCCCCTCGGGCTGATACGGATATACGCTTGGGCCGCCAATGTGGTTCTTCAGCAGCCCCGAAATTTGAAGCGCCTGGTCGCGAATCGTTTCAGCCGGGAGACGTACGCGGGGTCCTCTCGCGAGCAGCCGGTTTTCCGGATCGCGCTCGATTAGTGCCGGCGAAGCCGCCGAATCCTGCCTGTACGTTGCCGAGAGAACCATCTGCTTCATCAGCGCCTTGACACTCCATCCAGATGCGACGAACTCATGCGCCAACCAATCCAGCAGTTCAGGATGGCTCGGCCATTCGCCCTGCATTCCAAAATTGTCGCTGGTTTTCACTAATCCCTGACCGAATAGCTGCTGCCAGAAGCGATTCACTACCACTCGTGAGGTGAGGGGATGGTCCGGTTTAGTCAACCATTGTGCCAAGCCTAGGCGGTTCTTAGGCACGTCTTGCGGCCAAGCTCCCAACAGTTTCTCGGGTACGCCAGCATCGACCTTCTCACCCGGTGCGTTGTAGGTGCCACGCCCGAGGAGGTGTGTCTCTCTCGGAGTTGCCATCTCTTCCATGACCATCGAGGTAGGGAATGTACGCCGCAACGCAAGCAACTCGCTTATTAGCTTTTCACGCTGGCGCTCCCCTTGGGAGAAGCGATTATCGGTCGATTCCAATATTGCTTCTTTCAGCCAGTTCACCTCCACAACAGAGGCCTGCTGCTCGCGCTGCTTCGCCGCGGCATATGGAATTGCTTGCCGTTCGAAAAGACCATAGATTTCGGAGTAATTGAGAGCACGCGGCCAGACATTGAGCTCATCAAATCGCCCTTTGAAATGTTCGCTTTTTGCGCCGTTGTCCCAGCCGACTCGAAACTGTCGAAGTGAAGGCTTATCGTCGTCCGAACCCGGCAGTGCAAGACCGTCATCGAGGACCTGAACGGCCACTTCACGTCCGTCAACAAACATCTGGACGCTTGCGGCCTCGGCGCGCATGGCGTCCTCATGGATTACCCCGTTGTAGACGGCACTGAGATGACGCCACTGCCCCGGCGACAGATCGGCACCCTTGGAACGTACTCGAATGGAATACGCCGGAAAGCGGTCCGCGTAGCGAAACTCAATTTCACCGTTTACCAGGCGAAGATCCATTCCTTCGCCGTAGGCGGTTGACGCCGGGCTCACTGCATAGTTCATGGTGGAAAGAAGTGCCACATCAGCATCGGCGGCATCGGGACGAACCCAAGTGCTAAATGTCAACGGCTGTCGCTTCGATACAGGTACGCTCTTACCGGCGGTTTGCAGTTTCGAAGTTGCGCCCTTTGTGGTGCAGGAGTGTCCTACGACACCTTCTACAAGTTTGAATCCGCTTTCTGGGGTTTTCTCAAACTCGTTATCGGATTCGCAGTGGATCTCGAGCACGGCACCCGGGGGCACAGGCTTTTGCTCGTGAACACCGGCCAGGGCTTTCTGAACGTTCCGCGCATTCAGGGTCGAACGGCTTTCGCGATTCTGTAGTTGTGCCGTGAGATTCGAAATCGACGTTTCCAATTCGCGAGCCTTCTGCTGTTGCTCGTTTGTGGGCGCCGGGATCATGGGAACCGCATTGGCGACGCGCGCATCCTCGCCCATCTCGGGCACGTTGTTAAAGAATGCGAAGAACCGATAATAATCGCGCTGAGTGATCGGATCGAATTTATGGTCGTGGCAGCGCGCGCATCCTACCGTCAAGCCCAGCCAAGCCTGGCTAAAAGTGCCGACTCGATCGGCAACATACTCCACTCGGTACTCCTCGTCGATGATGCCTCCCTCGGAATTGATCACGTGATTGCGATTGAAGCCGGACGCGACGCGTTGTTCGAGCGTTGGATTCGGCAGCAGGTCTCCAGCCAGTTGATCGGTGAGGAAACGATCGTAAGGCATGTTGTTGTTAAAGCTTTGAATGACCCAATCACGCCAGCGCCACATGGATCGGGAAGAATCATTGTTGAAGCCATTGGTATCGGCGTAACGGGCCACATCGAGCCAGTCCTGGGCCATGCGCTCGCCATAGCGAGGTGATGCGAGCAGGCGATCCACCGTAGCGACGTATGCCTTTTCACCGCTCATCCTTGCGTCTTTTGAAAATGCCTCAAGCTCCGCGAGCGACGGCGGCAATCCGGTGAGATCCAGGGAGACACGGCGCAGCCAAATCGACGGGTCGGCTGGTTGGCTCGGCTTTAGATGTTCTTCTTCAAGACGCTTATAGACAAAGGCATCGATGGGTTGTTTCACCCAACTGTCGTCTACATCTTTCGGAACTTCCGCCTGTTTTGGTGGAACGAAGGACCAGTGTTGAGAATAGCCACCGCCCTCTTGAATCCAGCGCGTCAAAATCGCAATTTGCTCCGCGTTCAAAGTCCGATTGGAAAACGGCGGCGGCATCCGCCGGGCCTTGTCCTGCGCCGTGATCTTCTGGTAGATCAGGCTCAGTTCCGGCTTGCCGGGGACGAGCGCCGCGTGGCCGTGACGGTCTGCAGTTGCCCCCTCAAAAGAGTCGAGACGGAAGCCCCCCATGCGCTTCTTACTGTCCTGGCCGTGGCACGGAAAACAGTTCTCAGACAGGATCGGCCGTATGTCGCGGTCATAAATCAGGGGAGATTGCTCTGCTGCCGAAGCGCCTGTACCAGATGCCATCAGCCACATTACGAGCGAAGGGAGAAATCGCGATTGCATTTTCAAACTTTAGGACTTTCGTCGGGATCTGCCTGTGGGCGTAGCTTTCGATTCCAGGCTACCCAGATCCGGAAATTGGCTTCTGTTCCGGACTGTATCAGATCCATGAAGGCTGTGGGGCCCATTGGGAGTTGCGGGCGCGACTGTGACCCTTGCGGTATATGATATCAGTTCACTTCTCTGCTGATTTATATGAACAACATTCATTACCACGTGCTTTGACTCATGATTGTTGCGGCCGCAAGGGGTGCACCATCAATCCCGCCAGACCACGTTAAATCGAACCCTCTAACGACGGATCTTGCTTCCGGCCGCCGCTTTAGCAGAGAAATCACGGAAAGGATATCCGGATGAGGAATGTGATCAGTTCAGGCTTCGGTTTCGTCATTCTGGCGGGTGCACTGAACGGGAGCTTTGCGGTTCCGATGAAATGGACCCGAAACTGGCCCTGGGAAAACGTTTGGCTAGCGTGGTCAACGATCGGGCTTTTGATTCTGCCTTTCGCTGTCACCGTTATCAGCGTCCCCGGACTAGTGAGCGTCTATCTGCGAAGCGAACCGGCAATCCTGTTGGCAGTATGTTGCAGCGGTCTGGTGTGGGGCGTCAGCCAAGTGTTATTTGGTCTCGGGATCGATCGAATTGGCATCGGTCTTGGATTTGCGATTGTCATTTCTCTGGCCGCCGTTACCGGTTCTCTCGTACCACTCCTGTTTTATACGCAAACTGGAAGCACTTTTGTCTGGTGGCGGCTAATCGCGGGCATACTGCTGGTGCTGGCCGGAGTCGGGTTGTGTTCGTACGCCTCTGCATTCAAAGCAAAAGAGGGAGCAGTATCTGCAGGAAATGCCAGGCTAGGTCTACTGCTCTGCATTGGCGCCGGGATCGGCGGAGCGATGATCAATGTCGGCATGGTTGCCGGCGCGCGAATCATCGACTTAGCCGCGGAAAACGGCGCCAGACAAGTAAACCGAACGAACGCGGTTTGGTTGCCCTTGTTGTTCGCCGGTTTTGTTGCCACAGCAGTGTACTGTGCCTTGCTCTTGATTAAACGAGGCGGTTGGCGGCGGTTCTGGGCCCCGCAAAGTGCTCTCTATTGGGGGCTGGCGTTGGTCATGGCTCTCTGCTGGTTCGGGAGCGTCGAGTTGTATGGCATTGCTGCAGCAAGGCTCGGACAGATCGGGCCAATTCTGGGGTGGCCGGTATTTCTCTCCTCAAGCATTGCGACTGCCAATCTCTGGGGTGCCGTGACTGGTGAATGGCGTTACTCGTCTTCTCGCGCCAAGAGATTTATGTGCCTGGGCATCGGCGTTCTCATGGTTGCGATGTTCATAACAGCGATTGCACGCGGCTCTTAACGACGCAAGCGCCACGATAGCCGAGCGAGTTTCGAAGAAACGCGGGCTTAAGCTTCGGTCAGAAAATGAACTTCAAAGCCATCTGTATCTGCCGCGAGGGGCGGGCGTTGAGAATTTGGCCGGTGGTTCCCGTATTAATAGCGCTGGAGGGATTTTGGAACTGCGCGTGATTTGCGGAGTTAAACCACTCTGAGCGAAACTCGATACGCTTCGACTCCGTGACCGCGAACGTTTTGAATGCCGAAAGGTCAAAGTTGACGATTCCAGGGCCCGTCAGGACGTTGGCGCCAGCGTTTCCGAAAGGAATATAAACTCCACCGTGGACGGGGTCCGCCACTGGGGTTGGCAAAACAAAGCAGGAAACATCAAACCATTCAGCCACCGAATGCCCTCCTGGCGGAGTCTGACCATTACAGATCCGATTGGGCCGACCTGCGCCGCCCGACACGGTAAATGGAAGACCACTCTGGATGGTACCAACGACGCCCAGCTGCCATCCTCCTGCAAGTGCATTTACAAAGCCGTTGGCATTCGTAGCAAAGGATTTGCCGCGACCGAAAGGCAGCTCATATAAGACGCTTGCTACCCACCGATTCCTTACGTCCACTCCGGCCAACGAGCGGTCCGCATCCAAGTCGCGCGCGTTCTGATGGCCCGTATTTCCGTAGTTGCTGCCCGGATTTTCAATGGCCTTTGACCAGGTGTAGTTCGTAAGGAATGACAGGCCATTCGAATACCGTTTCTTCAAGTTGACTTGAAGTCCGTGGTAGTCGCCGACGCCACGCTGCTCGACATAGGTGAAATCAGTCAAATTAGGATCAACCGAATAATACGGACGCCGGATCTGCACACTTCCCGTACCGGGAAAGGGCTGATTAAGGTTGAATTGATCCTGCAGGTGCAAAGATAGGTTCCCAACATAATTTAATTCGAAAAGGAATGAGCGCGAAAGCTCGTGTTGCAAGCTCACGGACCATTGCTGCGTATATGCCGTGTGTCGCTCCGGAAAAGCTCCGTTTATGGAGCCGCTGGGGTTGTCGATCGGAATGAGTCCGCTCGATGGCGGCAATCCTTGATCCAGAGTTCGGTTGATTTGTTGGGGCACGGAGGTATTAACAAAGTTTGTTCCGCCGACGAAGGGTGGGTTCAGAGTCATCTGCTGACCTGCTTGCGATTCCGGCATATAGAAAACTCCATATGAAGATCGCACTGCCGTCTTCTCATTCACTCGATATGCAACGCCAACGCGTGGGGCGAAGTTCAGCTTATTTGTTGACGTCAGAGCGTCTGTAGAAAGGCCTTCATAGCTGCCACCCCCGCCTGGAAGGACCAGCTTTCCGGTAATCGGGTCGAAATTGCTTTGCCTGTTGTAGACTTCTGTCTGCGGCGTAAAGAGGTCATAGCGAACGCCATAGCTAAGAGTCAGCTTGGGCGTTACTTTCCAGGTGTCCTGGAAGTAACTTGAGAACTCAGTGGTGCGCAAGCCAGCCAGTCCGGATGTGGTAACAATACTTCCAGATGCGGGAACGCCCAGGAGAAAGTCAGCAAAAGCGTTGCCGGTGTTAGCTGGATTTCCGGGGTCGGCTGTGAAGTTTGGCCCGAAGCTGAAAGACCCTGCGGGAGGTCCAAGAATCTGAGTGAAATTTCGTTGGATTTTCTTAAGGTCAATTCCGGCTTTAAAGGTGTGGGAACCTCGGATGAAAGTTACATTGTCGAGCAATTGATAAACATTTTCTATTTCCTTTAACGGAAAAAACGCAGTGTCGCCAAGTGTGCTAAAGCCCGTGATTCCAATCTGTGGAAAACCCGAGTTGTCGCTTGTGATGTTCACATTCGGAATGCCGAGTTGGCTCGCGTAATCTTTACCAAATCCAAGTTGGGTAGCATCGCTTCCGGCACGGACGTAGGCAAGCCGCAATTCGTTGATCGTCGTGGGATTGAAGTTGTGGATCTCCTGAACTCCTGCACTCCGGGCTGGATTAGAAACGAACCCAGTTAAATTACCCGCACCCGAGGTTGAGAGGGCTCCACCAATGGCCGGCGCATACTGAGGTAAATTGCTGAATGCGCCGGGAAGTACTGTATTTGAATTTCCGTAACTGAATCTCCCCGACAACTGATCCTTTTCACCAAAATTCTGATCGACTTTCACGTCGAATGAATCCTGGTCATTGCTCCGTGAGGCACCGCTGTAGAAGAAGGACTCTCCATTCGCCAAGATTTGAGAACTCGACGACGGCGGAAAGTAGTTCAGGACATTCACCGCCGCCGGGTTAAAACGGTTCTGAGGTATCACTCCGCCTGCGAACAACTGTCGGGTATTCGTCGCTGGATTGTAGGTTGCGGGATCGTATATCGGCCTGGCCGTCCCCGCGAAATCACCGCCTCGGATGCCCGCGCTGGGAACGGTTGCAACAAAGCTTTGCCCCTGCCGTTGACGGAAGCCCTGGTAGTCCATGAAGAAAAAGGTGTGGTTCTTAACGATTGGGCCACCGAACGCGAAGCCAAACTGATTCTGAACGAAATTCGGGAGACGTCGAGGCGTCGTGTAATCAAAGAAATTCCGAGCATCCAAAGCGGAATTCCTGAGGAACTCGAATGCCTGACCGTGAAACTCGTTTGTTCCGGACTTCAGCGTTACGTTGACGACACCGCCGCCGCGCCCGATTTCAGGCATGAAGTTGCTGGTTTCGACAACGAATTCCTGAACGGCCTCTAACGGCGGGAGGATGGCTATCAGGCCTTGGTTGATCTGATTGTTATAAACGCCGTCCAATATGAAGGTGTTGTTCGACTGGCGTTGCCCGTTCACGGACAAACCCTGCGCCGCCCGTCCATTGTCTGGAATGCTAGTGTTGTTCGCGTTCTGTGTGGGGATCGCGGCAGTGACACCCGGGTTCAGATAGGCCAATTGATAAACCGACCTTCCATTCAGGGGCAATTGCGAGACCTCCCGCCTCGTGATGACGTTTCCGACAGAGGCCGATTCACTCTGCAGAAGGGGAGCAGTCGCCCCTACTTCTACCGACTCGCTGACGGCACCGACGGCAATTGTGGCATCCGTGACTAGGCGCTCGTCGACGTGCAGCGAAATCCCGGTGATGTTCGTCGTATTGAAGCCGGGGTGGGTGACAGTAACCACATATTCACCCGGAATCAAGTTAGGAGCGACGTATTCCCCGGCATCGTTAGCCGAGACCGGCACGACGATGCCCGTGTTCACGTTTTTCACGTTCACTTCGGCATTTGGAACAACAGCTCCGGATGGATCTCGCACAACCCCGCTGATCGTGCCCCTTTCAACCTGAGCACTAAGGGTGCACAGAACGATTCCCGTCAGCAAAATGCAACGAAGCATCGGGTTCGGAGTCGACATGGGCTACCTCCCTGCGGCTGAGAACTGAATACAGTTCACAAACGTGACTAGCAGATGAACAAGACTCATGCGTATCATCGTCCGAATTTAGGATGGATGTCAAGACGTTTTTTACGGCAATGATCGCCTGAACTTTGAACGTGTTGGCGATTTCATTGACTCAGTGGGCCGACTAGTATAGCGTGGTTGAAAAAGTACTGACGAAAGTTCAACTTTAGAGATCAGTTAATGAATCCTTGTCACACACGTGCTTTTACTGCCCTCAAATTACTCTTATCCACAAGCTCACTGCTAATGACGCCTGGAGTCGTGGCTGATTTATACGCGCAGCTTCCGTGCAATGAAAAAGTGATTCCCCAAATTCGGATCGACCCGGGTCACCCTTGGCGGCCTCCTTTTGGGCTCGAGCGGATTGGCAAGCCCCTTACCGCCGTCGTGGAGTTGACTGCCGATGCACGTCCAGTTCGAGAGTACTACCTTGCGGCAGTGCTTCACGGCCGCGAATTAGAACGGCACGCACTGAATTTGGGGAGCGGAAAAACCTTCTTTTCAGATACTGTGATGCTCGACTCTTATCCCGACGAATTGGTGCTATCAGCGAAGTGCCGCTTCGAAGGCCAGGAAACCGAACTCCTGCGATACCCAGTAAAGCTCCCCGTAATCGAGGCCGATGCAACTGCCAGGCCCGAGAAACAAATCAACCCGGTCGATCTGGGCACAATTTTCGTACCTAACGACTGGCTTTTGCTGGCTGCTGGTCAGAAGGCCATCGTAAACTTGGCGGCGATTTCGCACGGTCGAGCGATTTCGGACGTCCGCGTGAAAGCCTGGTTCGAGTCATCGAAGAAGACGGTCGAGACATCAATTTCCCTGGCAGACGGCAAGCGGACTGTTGGCGAGTTGCAGGTCGGGCCCATGTTGTCGGGACCGGCCAAGGACAATCTCCACGTTTCGTTAACTGCAGCCGACGGAAGCGAGTTATGGCACAAAGAAATCCGCACGATGTTCGTTGCAGAGCGTCCGGAGTTGCCCAATTTTGGAGCCGTGGAAATCAAGTTGAGGTACGATGCGCCAATCTCTGTCCGGGACGCCAAGAGCGGCCGCATGTCGAGCATCGATTACGATACAGCCTGGAAACAAGATCTACAAGATGTTGTTGTGGCTCTACCCAATGGGTCGCGGTTTGTGTTTTGGAGGGGTTCCAGCTACATTCCGTTCTGGGCAGGCGCACACAACACCGGATTCAGCTATGAGTGGGCGGAAACTACGCCCCCGCCCGACGGATTTGTGGATTCTGTCGAGCCTCTGATGGACAAGGAACTTCGATACGGGCGCGTCGAGATTTTGGAATCTACTCCTTCGCGAGTGCGGGTCCGTTGGACCTATCAATCGACAGACTTCCTCTACAAGGTGTGGGGCGATGAGGCACAAGAGGATTTCTGCTTCTATCCGGATGGCTTCGGTACTCGAACGTTGACATTAAAAAGCGCGCCCGGCGCGGACTATGAGTTAAGTGAGTTTATTATCTTAACCGCGCAATCGGCCTATCCTTTCGAAGTCCTGCCCAAAGACATTGTTGACAAGGTCTACCTCGATGGCTCGAAGGAGGCGATTTCGTTCCCATATCACTCGAAATCGCCGGGGGCCGAAAACTTTCTCGATAACAAGATTCCGAATACCCGCAAACTCCAGATCATCTATCGTATTCACATACATAAGGATGACGGTTCGACTCCCATCTATTTCTATCCGAAGGACACGACGATGCCGCTGGCTTTCGGGCCGTTCTACGACCGCGGATACCTGGTTACGCCCGCATATTGGGGAAGCCACTGGCCTTTGGGCCGGGGAAACTCAACGGGAAGAACCATCGACGACCGGATCTATTCGAACCCCGGGCACAATAGCCTGGTTACCTGGGGAATGAGTAATCGCCCGGCACCCACGTCAACCACCACGGTGGAAACCATCGACACGTTGGGGAAAGCGAAGACCATGACGGTGCAGCAATGGTCTTGGCTGATCGGCAAAACCAACGTTAGCGACCAGCGGCTAATCGAGTGGGCACAGAGCTTCAGCAGTCCTCCCGAAATTGCTTTACAAGGGGCAAATCTGGATTTCGACAGCTATTCGCGGGAGCGTCGAGCGATTCGCATTCGAGTGACGCAACAGACGGCAACTGTTACGCTCAAACCTGTCAGCCGATGCGTAAATCCGGTGCTCGAGTTGACAAAGATTCCAGCCAAACTCTTCACCATTTCGCTGAACGACAAGGCAGTTCCACAGTCAGATTACGCTTGGGACGGGCACACCCTCTGGCTGAATGTGACGCTTGACAAGCCAGCGACATTGACCTTGCGTTTTCGGTGACTGGTGATGCGATCCGCCGGCAGACTAGCGCTGTGAGGTAGCGACTTTATTCATCTGATCTTCAGAGGCGGCCCTGCGTTGTTCCTTCAAATTCCGTGCCGTCGCGAGGTAGCCTTCGCCCTTCGGTCGATCTCCCATTGCCAGGAAAATATGTCCCAACTGATAATAAGCAAGATCTTGCTGGGGGTCCAGGTCGATCGTCCTCTGAAGTTCTCTGACCGCCCCTTCATTATCTTTTTGTTTGGCCAGCGTCTTGCCCAACTGGAAGTGTGCAGAAGCATTCGACGGGTTCATGCTGAGCACCTTTCTTAGAAGCATAATAGCTTCCGCGTCCTTACCTGCATCCAAATATACGAGTGAAAGGTGAAAATAACACTGCTCGCACTCCGGATTGATAGTCAGCGATTTGCGAATCGCAGCAGTAGCCTCGGTTGTCTTTGAGATGCTCGCATAAGACCTTCCCAGCAATAAGAAGCCCTGATCAAACCCAGGGTGCTCCTTTACGATATGGAGACAGGTCTTGATTGCATCTTCATAGCCTCCGAAATTGTAGTAGCCTAGCGCCAGGGCGAATTCCGTGTCGGGAGAGGCATCGCCCGCCGCGATTGCGCGCTTGAAGAGCTTAATGGCTGTCTCATTGTCACGTGCCCTCTGGTACACACTTCCCATGTTGAATAACAAGTCAGCACGATGGGGATCCATCGAGATGGCTTTGGAAAGCGCCAATCGCGCCTCCCGAAAGTTGCCTAGGCCGGCTTGTGACATCCCTAACAAGTTGTAGTATTCGATGTCTCGGTGATCGTCGCGAAGTTCATTGAGACTTGCGATCGAGCCGCTGTAGTCCCTGGCGAGGAACTGAAACTCTGCAAGCAGGAAGGTTCGTTTTTGCTCGTTGGGTCCTTTATCTGGAACCATCGCAAGCGCCTGAGTGGTTTCAGCAACTACTTGCCTAGAATCCGCTGAAGTCGCATGATTCCGGAGCACATCGAGTATCTTTTCGGCCGACTCGATGACGCCCTCTTCATCGTGCATTTGTGCTTGCAGCTTTGCGAGTACGACCAGAATCAACATGTCGTTCGGAGCATACTTATAGGCGCGCCTGACGGATTCGAGCGCGTCTGTCAGTCGGCCCTCCTGGGCACGAATGATTCCGATATTGTAAAGGGCTGTCACGTCGGCAGGGTCTATTTTTAATGAGGACTGAAACTGAGTCAAAGCGAGCTCGGGCCGTCCTTGGCGCACATAATATGCACCGAGATTGTTGCGCGCCGGCAGAAAATCTGGCCGCAGAGACAAGGCTTTTTTATATTGCGAGAATGCTTCGCCTGAGCGATTGGTCCGGTCGCATATGAATCCCAGCAGGTTGTAGACCTGAGGATCATTGGTCCCGGTCAATACCGCCTGTCGAAGCTCAGATTCCGCACCTGAAATATCTCCGTTGCGAAGCTTGTCCGAGCCCTTTGCCAGATGAGCCGAACTCGTTTCAGCGATGCCAGCAAGGCAGGAGATCAAGACAAGCGCCAGGGCGTGTGACGCGATTCTTACCGTTCTCTGCATGCGGGATTTTTCAATGGATCGTTTGGCGGACTAATCCGCCTGCAGTTACTTTCAGGCGTGCTACTTGGGTCCCAGTCTTCCGCTCCGTGACGACCACATCTTGGGCCCTATCACTGGCAACAATTATCTCGCTGTCGGTCGCTCCAGACAACACGGCGCCGAATGTCTGATCACCAGGCTCAAATGCGTACCTTTCCTGTAACTCCGGCGATAGCTGAACCTGCCGCCAGTTTGTCTCGAGAGGGACGGTCGTGTACACGGTCCGGCCTTCCCGGACGGCCATAATGCTGATCGCACTCCCGCGATACGACATGTGTTGAATACCAGCCCAAGCCCAACCATCGGGCAACTGAGGGTCCACTTTTAATCCCTTGGCGTGAGGTGACATTCCGAGAAAGCTCTCGGTTGCTGACCATATAAAGATACCGGGAACGAAGGAACTCAAAGGCATGCCGCGTTGCTTCAAATCGGAGCCATTGAAATACTCCGGGAATTCGCCAGGTACTATGTTGAACTTCGCCGGATCAGCGAGTTCGGTTAGCTTTGCGCTCGCATGAAGAGCCTTGAGGCTCTGATCGGGCAACGCTGCGAGACTCGCGGCGCGAGCGATCCAAAGGGCGAGATTCGGCCAGACGCCGCCCAGGAGCCCGTAACTTGCAGGCGTTGCCTCCGCCATGTAGGCCGGCTCGTCGGAACTGAGCGTGCGGAATCCACCGCCTCCCTCTTTATTAGTAACGAAATAGCGCGCACTAAAGAGACCGTCGAGAATCTCGCGTGAGGTTCTTTGATCGGTAAGGCCGTAAAGTACCGGGAAAAGTAGATCTGCCGTACGTTGTTGCACCGCTTTGCCTGCAGGATTGATATTCAGATAGTAGAGCGAATCGGACCCAGTGGAGATACGGAGATGCGACTCGATTGCTTTACGTAAATCGGCTGCCGCAGACTCCAGAATCTGTTCATTTCTTCCATCGCTTAATTCTCCGGCAAGCTCAGCAGTCATCAAAAGCGCGTGGTAACACTCAACATTGACTTCCGTCACTGCGCCGGCGAGGTTGTAATCGCGAACGGCATTCCGCCAGCCGCAAAGCCCGCGAACAAAAGTCTCCGTCGAATCACACCATACCAGGCGATAACGATTGTTCGCACCGGCATCGCGTTCCTGCAAAATCAGATTTGCGGAACGCAGCAACGCGGGATAGACTGCAAGCAAAAATCCCTTATCCCCTGTGAGAGCGTAATAATGATGTGCGGCGAGCATCAAAAGCGGAGTGTTGTCGTTGATGTTCAATCCGTAGTCGTCTCGAAATAAAGGTTCGCGTGACGCCGCCAGGTATTCGGTAAACTTACCGCTCGGCTCAAGGCCATAGCGAAACCAGAAATCGAGCAACTTCTTCGACCACGACTGCGCGTAATAGCTCGATCCCATCAAATACCACATGGAATCTCTTCCCACGACTATGTCTGACGGCGGATTGTTTGTGAATGCTTCGCCTGCTCGATATTCCTGTTGGAGGCGAAGCTGCGTGATCTTAGCCCACTGCGACGCGCGGTTAATCAGAGAATCCGGTGTCACCAAGCGAGTGGTCTGCAGGTACCGCCCAATGGCAATAACTGTTCCTTTCAGCGCAAGGTGAATACGCTGCAAGTAGGCCGCAGTGCTGGGAGACCCCAGCGCGTAACGATCGAAAAGCGAATCGAGCAAAAAGCCGCCGTTTTCGGTGGGCCCTGGTGTGTAGGCAAAAGAAATTGCCGACTCTCGATGTTTTTCCGATATGTTCCAGTCAAAGTTCAGTCTCAATTCGACTGCATTGGAGTCGCCCGAAACCGCCTGGAACTGGTCCAAGTCAAATATGGGAGCCGCTTCGCTGGACCATATCACACCTGAGCCACCACCTGGGAATGCCACTTCGGCATAATTCCACTGTTGTAATTTTTTGAGGTTTACTTTCGTTCCCGATGGGAGGAGCACGGTGGATTGTACTTTCAAACGTCCAGTTCCGTCAGGAGCCTCCAAAAGATAGTGGGCCGCACGCAGATATCCGTACTCAAAGGGAAGGAAGAACTGCTTTCTAATCGTTTGGCTGCCACTTCGCAAAAGAGTTTCCTGGCTCTCCGGATGAAAAACTGTGGTTGCTGGCTGTGCCATGGTTCCGTTTCCGTCGGCGATTTGAAGCTTCCAGCCCAAGAGATAGTATTTTTGGTCCGTTGATTCGCGGAGGCCAAAACGCACAGAACTGGAATTCGAAGGAATGTCGGTATTTTGATCAAGTGTGACGTAGGAATTACGATTACCTAACGATTGGCCTCCTCCAAGCCGCGCCGAGGAATACACATAGTCGAGCCCGGCGCTCAAGGCAGAGAGCGGAAAACTGAACAGTAGGATCCAAAGCAATTTCATCAAAGAATCTCGAGGCGCTATAGTTTCCGCGATGCAATTCCCTGATGGAGCGCCCGCTATGATGATAGTTCAATAATGAATCATCGTAAATGAACGATGGTCAATAATAAGAGAACGAATGGAACGTATATCCCGTCGCGCCGTTATCCATGTCGGAACGGCCCTTGCCTGGAGTTGGAATGGAATAAAAGTTTTTGCGGGCCCCCACCGGCCGGAAACGCCATCCAACAAACAAGCGAACGATTTCGTTTATGGGTCGGCCTTCTACAGACCGCCCAATCCACCTCGCGAACTCCGACGCCGCATGCTCAGCGATATTGCTGAGAAGTACAAGTTCAATATCGTTCGAATCTATCCTGGGTGGGACTACTACAATCCAGGACCGGACCGTTTCGTCTTTGACGACCTGGATGAGGTAATGGGATATTGCGACGAATTTGGTTTGCGCGTTCTATTGGGCGTAGTTCTTGAGAGTGCGCCGTGGTGGCTCGAGCAAGCACATCCGGAAACCCGGTACGTCAATGCAACGGGTGCGGCCAGGCGACTCCAGGGCAGCGCAAACAACATGACAGGTGGCTGGCCAGGGCTCTGCTGGGATTGGCCCGTAATTCGCGAGGCCGCGTCTCGGTACATTCACGAGCTAGCCAAGTTTGGCTCTTCACATCGGAGTCTCTACGCATATGATTGCTGGAACGAGCCCCACATCGAGCCTGCCTGGGAGCGCAACATCTGGGCAGGGCCACAGGAACTCCTCTACTGCTATTGCAACCAGACGATCGTCGCCTTTCATCATTGGCTCGAAAAACGCTATGGCACGCTTGATCGCTTAAATGAAGCTTGGACGCGTCGGTATCCGAATTGGGAATCGATCGATCCGCCGCGGGCGATGGGCACCTATGCCGATTGGGTTGACTGGAGACGGTTCATCATCGAACGTAGTACCGGAGAGCTGGTATTTCGGATTGAAAACCTTCGCGACGTAGACAAACGCACGATTCTCGAAGACCATGCCGCGCACCATCCGCCGCTCGATCCAATCGCTGTCGGCGGCATAGACGGGTGGCGGCTTGCTGAAAAGGCAGAGGTTTGGGGTCTTTCACTCTTCCCGCGCTGGTTCAGTTTCACCGTCTTCGAAGGCGCCGCCAAGATTGAGATCACGCGGTCCTGCGCTGGCGGAAAACCTTTCTGGATGACTGAACTGCAAGGCGGCCACGGCAACAAGGGCCTGTGGCACGGCCACAAAATGAGGCCACAGGACATTCGCCTCTGGAACTGGCTGGCCGTCGCATTCGGCGCTCGCGGACTGGTGTACTGGACTTATCACGCGGAAGCAACCGGCGGTGAAGCGACCGGCTTCGGACTTGTTACGCGAGACGGTGAGCCTACCGAACGTGTCACTGAAGCCGCTCTCGACAATCGCCTGATCCAGAAACACTTCGAGATAATCTCGAGCCCTAGACCAAGATCGGAAATCGCGGTTCTCACCGATCCGGATAACGCTCTTCTGACATACGCGGCCAACGGAACGGAACAGCCTTCCACAAGCGCCTTTCGTGGTTACTACCGTGCTTTGTGGAATATCGATTTGTCGGCTGATTTCATCCAGCCCGCTCAGTTACCTGGCTCAAGCTACAAAGTGGTGATCGCTCCCTGGCACTTGGTTGGAAAAGCTGCCACCTGTGAATCGCTAGTACGGCTTGTGAATGCGGGTTGCACACTCATCCTCGAAACATCAACCGGTTTGTTCGATGAACGCTTCTTCGCGAACCCGATCGTGCCGCCGCACGGACTTGCGGAGGAGTTCGGCTATAGAGAAGGCGAAAGCTTCTACATTCCGTCAGAGAACGACGAAACGGTAATCACGAGCGCATTTCCAGCCAGAAACAAACCGTTGCAGGCTGCTCCCTCGGACCGCATTTATGACAATCCGGAAATTAAGTTCTCGGCTCCCATATCGATTAGCGTTAAAGCCACGATGTACCTGACTCCGATTAAGACGACCTCGGCCACTGTAATCGGTACTTGCCAAGGCCTTCCGGTGGCCGCACGAAAGACAGTGGGACGCGGACAGGTCTATTATTTCGGCACGAGCTTGGGCAGCAGCATCTCCGCGGGAGACGACCGGGGTATCGAGTTGCTGCGGTCGGTCATTTGGCCCGTCGCTCGACCCACAGTCACTGCCGGCAGCCTTCGTCCGCGTCTCATAGCGGGGGACAAGCGGGCGCTTATGATTGTTGTGAACGATACTCCTGAGGAGCAGACTTCGCGCATCGTATTGCCGCCGAATTATTCGCGAGCGGTCGATATCCACACAGAGAAAACGGTACAGGTTGCCGGAAACGCGATCGATTTAACAATTGGCCATCAAAGCGTGACCGTGCTTCTCCTCGAGCAAAACACGTGAACATCAGAAGGAAAGAGCAGATCATTTCCGGTTCTTGCGAGCCTTCGCCCGAATCTCATGAAGAACTCGCCGTTTGCATCTTCGCCTCGGATGCGATAGGCGCCAGGGGCTTCAGCACTGGGATGACCACATATGCTTCCGGTGCAGCAATGCCGAATCACATTCATGACGTCAGCGAAGCGATGACCATTTTGGAAGGCTCTGCTCGCGTTCTGGTGGAAGGACGCGAGTACGTACTTTCTCCGTATGACTGCATCCACCTACCGGCGGGCACTGCACATTATGTCGAGAATGCCATGGCAGAGCCTATGCTGCGCGTCCATTCTGCATTTGCGAGCGCTGGGGCCATCACTGGAGTAGTTCATAGCGGATTTCCGTTTGTCGCCAGAGAATCGTGCGCCCCTCCCGTGGAAACACTCATCCGGTTCGATGAGTGTCCGGTCTATGAGCTTTCGCCTGGAGCCCTCTTCAGGGATTTGTTTGCACGACGGCTCGGCTCGGTCGGCATCTGTGGCGGCTATGGCCTGTTTAGCCCTGGAGCCTCTTTACCGTGTCACACACACAATTACGACGAATCCATCACAATTGTTTTGGGAGAAGCAAGCTGCCAGGTCCGCGGAAGCCGTTATCAGCTCGCTAGATATGACACGGCGATCGTTCCTGAAGGCGAGCCCCACCGCTTTATCAACGAGTCAGATGGAGAAATGGCTATGATCTGGGTTTACGCCGGAGATGAACCCGACCGTGTAATAGTCGACAATGGATATTGTTCTGGAGTTACGACCTGGCCGGAATTGTAGAGCCCTGGATTCCTCTATTCGTGAAGACGCCACGTCAGAAAGAAAATTTGAGCGCAAATTGGATCTCGCGAGAAGCAGTAAACGTGGAAGTGATTTGGCCAAAACCAGAGCTCTGTACGTTATTGTTTGGCAATCCGAATTTGCGTGATCGAAGATGTTGAAGAACTCGGCTCGGAATTGAAGCGCCGTCTTCTCTGCGAAATGAAAGTCTTTGTAAGTAATGAAATCGACATTCTTCACCGGCGCACCGGTCATGTTATTTCTACCTTCATTGCCGAACGTGTACGGAGCAGGCAAGTCAAAGGCCGAAACATTGAACCATTCAAGCCGGCGTTGAGAGAAACCGCTATTCGGATTGCCCACTACTTGCGCCCGCTGGCTTCCACCGCCGAAATTAGCGATATCGCCTAGCCAGCACTCAAAAAGGCTGACCGGCATTTAACGTTATGATCCCCCCAAGGTTCCAATCGCCAAGCACTGTCCGCACGAACGCATTACCATTGGATTAGTAGGTTTGCCTTCTATCGACGGGCAACTGAATGTTCTGGTGTAGGATGCCTGCCGACCCTTGACGGCGGAAAACAATGGCATACGGCTTTCGTGCAGTGGCTTCGAAGTCCGAACACTGAGGGTAGTTCTCTCGTTGTGATATTTATTCATTGTGGGATTTGCCTTGTGAAATATATTCGACCTTCGCTCGGGGTGATGCTGGCCTCGATGCTCATAAGTGGCGCCAGCCTCCCGGCACAAACGCCTTCTAACGACGAAGCGCTGATCATCCCTCACACGCACTGGGAAGGTGCGGTATTCAAGACTCGCGAAGAATACCTTGAAGAAGGGCTGCCGAATATTCTCAAAGCCCTGTATCTCCTAAAAAAGTATCCCGAGTACCGCTTCGTGCTCGACCAGATGTGCTACGTCCGTCCCTTTATCGAACGTTACCCGACTGAGGTTGCGACCTTTCGCGAAATGCTGACACAGGGTCGGCTGCAAATAGCTGGTGGCACCGATACTATGCACGACAATAATATGCCTTCTGCGGAATCCATTGCGCATCAGTATCTGCTCGGAAAGTCTTGGTTTCGCGAAAGACTCGGTTACGACGTGACAACCGGATGGGGTCTCGATACCTTCGGTCACAACGGGCAGATGCCGCAAATCCTCCGTTTGGCAGGCATGAAGTCGTATTGGTTTCAACGGGGCGTCTCTGCGCCCGACACGCCAAGCGAATTTCTGTGGCGAGGCATCGATGGGACCGAAATACCCGCCTTCTGGTTGCCAATCGGTTACGGAGCATTGTTTAAACTGCCGTTGGACGAGCCCGACTTTGCCCGCTTGCTCAAAAGCCGTTTCGACAGCCTGACATCTTTTACCCCAGGGCCCGAGCGAGTTTTGATGGCAGGAGCAGACGTCTGGGAACCGGAAGAAGCCCTGCCCGTCATGATCGACAAGTTCAATCGAACGAAACAGCCATTTCATGCGAGGCTGGCGCTTCCTTCCGACTTTGAAGCGCTAGTTGCCAAAAGAAGTGACAGACCGGTGATAGGCGGTGAGCTCAATCCAGTTTTTCAGGGCATCTATAGCAGCCGTATCGATGTGAAACAGGCCATCCGCAATCTTGAACGTCTCTTAACCACGGCAGAGAAGCTCGATGTGATAGCGAGCGTGGCGGGCACACCTTCAAGGCCGCAGGCGCTTGAAGACGCCTGGGAACCCTTGTTATTCAATGAGACCCACGATCTGACGTCGGGAGTGATGGTCGATAAGGTTTATGAAGATTCGATGCAGCGCTATGCCTATGGGCGGCAGTTGGCCGAGGGGTTGATACATGCGAGCCTCGATTCGATCAGCGCTCGAATTGACACCGCCGGGAAAGGTGTGCCGGTCACAGTCTTCAATACGCTCGGTTGGCGGCGCACTGACGTTGCTGAGGTCGACATTTCCTTCTCCGATCCCGGAACTCAGGAATTTACGTTACTCGATCCGGCAGGGAATCCTGTTCCGGTCCAGGCTCGCGATGTTCTGCGCAATGAAGACGGAGGGATCCGGCAGGCCCACATTACATTTCTGGCACGCGACATTCCAGCCCTCGGGTACGCCGTTTATCACGCTGTTGCAGATGCGGCCGGCCCTTCCGGCTTGCCTGCGGCCGTACACGACACAACGCGCGAAGACCGCGGCAGTCTCGAAAATGAGTTTGTTCGCGCCTCACTCAATCTCTGGAACGGAGACATGCTGAGTCTCGTCTTGAAGCAAGACAAGTGGGAAGCGCTCGCGAGTCCCGGAAACGTGGTCGCTCGCGAGTATGACGGCGGTGACTTCTGGGAACTTTACGGCACTCTCAATGGGGCTCGCTTCACCGCCATGAAGAGACAGATTCTCGCGCCCCGCCTAGAATATACCCAATGGAGCAGCGACTTCGTAGGAGGCGGAGGTTCGATCAACGTGGGGCCGGTGTTCTCCGAATTCCATATCGCGCACCCGCTCGGAAAAAACCAATTTTCGACCCGGGTTCGTGTTTATCAAGGACTACAGAGAATCGATATCAGGACAGAACTGGTCAACCAGGAAGAGTTCGTTCGGTACCGGGCGCTATTCCCAACGACAATCCACAACGGAAAAGCGATGCACGAAATTCCTTTTGGCGCCATTGAACGACCCGAGCGACAGGAGTATCCAGCCCAGAACTGGATCGATTACAGCGATGGTGCCCACGGACTCACCTTGATCAACGAGGGTATGCCGGGCAACAACGTGGCGGATGGAAAGCTCATGCTTTCGCTCATGCGGTCCGCACGATTGATTTCCTACGGCTTCATCGGTGGCTATGAGCCAGGTGTCGGATCCGATACCGGGCTTGGCTTGGGAAAAAAGTTCACGTTGAACTATGCTGTGGTGCCTCACGGCGGCGACTGGCGGTCTATCCGCCCTTGGAGGGCGGGCCTCGAATTCAATAACCCTCTCATTGCACGGACCATCGCGTCTCACCCGGGCGATTTGCCTGCAAAATGGGGGTTGGTCGATGTACCCAGTGATGATGTCGTGATATCGGCGCTGAAGCCTTCAAAAGGTGGCGGGGCGGTGCTGCGAGTGTACGAAGCGGCCGGCCAGCCAAGCCCCGGAGTCAGCGCCAATTGGCACGCTTTGCTCGGTCAAGTCCACGAATCGAATCTGATCGAAGATTCGGGAAGTCCGGTAGCGGCCGGGAAGGAGAGCTTTAAGTTCGATCTCAAACCATACGAGATCAGGAACTTCAAAGTTCAATTACAGGCGGAGCAGTCCAACCACCCACAGGCTGCGAAACCATGATGAACGCCGCTCCGATACAATCCCTGCAGTGGATGATCGAGCCCCAGAGAGATGCGGCCATGACGTCGCTTGCGTCGGTATCCTGGTAGCCGACCTTTTTGCCAGCCCAATTCAGCGGCTTCCCAATCCCGGTGAGCTGACGCCCACGTCCGGCCTCGTGATGAGTGTCGGAGGGAGTGCGGCCAACACGGCGGCTGCACTACGGACTTTAGGACAGAAAGTGGTGGTTGCAGGCAAAGTCGGGATGGATATGCAAGGGGACTTTGTAATCGCAGAGCTACAGCGCCGTGGCATCGGTGTCAGCCATATCAAGCGTACTTCAAAGTGCTCCACCTCCGGAACAGTCGTGCTCAGCGTCGCGGGCGAGGATAGACGGTACCTACATTGCATCGGCGCCAATGCCGAGTTCGATCTGAAAGACCTGGACTGCGGTGTTGTCGAGGGGGCGCAAGTTCTCTACGTTGGAGGTTACCTCGCCATGCCGTCGTTTACCGCATGCCAGCTGACTGATCTTTTTCGCAAAGCTAAGGCATTCGGCCGGACGACCGTATTGGATGTAGCCATTCCGGCCGGTGCCGAATCCGGGCTCGAAGACGTGGCGCCCGCCCTCCCGTATACCGACTACTTTCTTCCCAATAACCAGGAGGCTGCCCGGCTTACGGGCTATACTGACGAACGCTTTCAGGCGAAATGCCTCGGTGAAGTGAACTCTGAATGCGTCGTGGTAATCACGTGTGGATCGGCCGGCTCGCTGGCACTGAAGGGCGATCGTTTTATCGACCTTCCACCTTTTCATATGGAAAGTGTCGACGAATCTGGCGCCGGGGATGCTTTTGCCGCGGGGCTGATTGCGGCTGTTGGTGAGAAATGGGATCTGGAACACGCCTTACGCTTCGCGGCCGCCATAGGCGCTTCCTGTACAAGGGCCATGGGTTGCGCCGCCGGCGTCTTCACATTTGATGAAGCAACCGCATTTCTCCAACGAAAGCCTTCAGCCCTCGCACCCAGTGTGACGGTTGCTTAAAGAAAGGAAGCAATGCCTCTACCCGCGCACGAAAAACTCGAGGAAGAGGCCAAAAGGCCCCTCCTTATCTACATTCAAGGCATTCTGGCTTCGCTCAACCCCACAGAGAGACTAATAGCCGAATACGTCCTGGAGGACCCGGAACGTGTGCTTTCCTCTTCGATTTCCGAGGTTCGACAAGGTTCGGGGGCAAGTGTGGGCTCCATAGTCGGCTTTTGTCGAAGCTTGGGCCTGAAGGGTTTTGCCGAGTTCAAAATCTCGCTGGCACGAGAATTGGCGCAGAGCGGTTTTCCAGGGCTGGGTCCCGATACCGACAGCGAACAAAACGGTTCTCTCTTCGAAAAAGTTTTTCGTTTTCACGCAAAGAGTTTAGGCACGACTCTTCAGATCAACAGCCCCGAGACATTTCGACAGGCAGCCCTGACCTTGGATTCCGGCAAGCGAATCGAAATTTTTTCGACCGGCATCTCGTTTTCGGTCGCTTATTTAATCGCTTGCAAGTTCCAACTCATCGGCCTGCCGGCTTACGCCCAATTTGATTCCCATATGCAGGTGATCGCAGCTACACAGCTTGGCAAAGCGGACGTTGCCTTCGGCATTTCCTGCTCCGGCTCTACTCAGGAGACAGTTCGCTGCCTGAAAATCGCAAAATCGAAAGGCGCGCGGACAATCTGTTTGACAAATTCGATGAAATCTCCCATCACTGCCTTTTCCGATCTCGCTCTTTTCGCCACGCCCAGTGAGATTAAATACTTTCAAGCTCCGCTAGCGTCCCGTATGACGCAGCTCGCCATCATCGACGCCCTTTTTGTTTTCCTGGCGCAGAAGCACAAAGACAGAACGGCCGTAAAGCTCCGCGATGCGGGAGAGGAGCTGCTCAAACAACGGCTCATTTGAATCCTGTAGGCGTCAAATCGCTCACCACTCGTGAATGACTAAAATTCACTACAGGCCCTTGTTTTGTGAATTCATTTCATGATACAACCTACAAAGGACTCATCCGAAATGTTCAGCGGTGTTCATCACGTAAATCTGATCGTGTCTGACAAAGAAAAGACCAAGGCCTTCTACAACGGTGTCCTCGGCCTCGAGATTGCGTTAGAGACAGAAATCGACGACGACGAATTTTCTCGGGGCGTAGGACTGCCGGGGACCAAGGTTCTGGCTACTTTCTTCAAGTTGCCAGGCTCAAATAGCCTTATTGAGACCTTTCAGTACGTAAATCCGAAAAGTCGGCCCGTTCCGTCCGACGCTAAAGCCAACGATGGTGGCTGGCAACATCTGTGTTTTTCCGTTGACGATATCGAGAAAACGAAAAGCGTACTTGAGGCCAAGGGCGTAAAGTTTCTGTCGACGCCGGTGACAATCAGCCCAAAGCATCCGCACTTTGCGGGTGTACGGTTTTGCTACTTCCTTGGACCGGATCGGGAAGTGATCGAAATTTTACAGGGGTAGGTTTCATCGTGATTTCCGAGCTTTTCCAGCTCGCCGGCCGAACAGCCTTAATCACCGGTGGCGGCAGCGGTCTGGGCAGGGCCATAGCAATTGGATTTGCCCAAGCCGGCGCCTCGGTAACCGTGGCCGATATCTCACTCGAAAATGCCGCGGAAACCGCAAAGATGATCGGGGATAAGGGTGGGCAAGCATTCGCCGAGCCGCTTGACGTCACCAAACGTTCTGATGTGGAGGCTGTCACCAGCAAGGTCAGTCAACAACGGAACTCGCTCGACATTCTGGTGAATTCCGCGGGACGCGCGATACGTGGCACGGCGCTCGACTACAAAGAGGAAGATTGGACCACCATCATCGGCGTAAACCTCACTGGCACGTTTTTTTGTTGCCAGGCTGCAGGCCGCCAGATGATGTTGCAACGCCGCGGAAAGATCATCAATATCGCTTCCATCGGGGGTTTGATTGCTTACCCTGGCAGTATTGCCTACCTGGCCAGTAAGGGCGGTGTCGTTCAACTGACAAAAGGATTCGCGGTTGAACTCGCCTCTTACAACGTTCAGGTGAACGCGATCGCACCCTCGCTATTTGATACTCCGATGGTTTCTTCTACCAGGTCGGACAGCGAGTCACATCGGTATTTTATGGACCGGACTCCCGCGGGGCGTAAGGGACGCCCTGAAGAGATTGTTGGAGCGGCAATCTTCCTCGCTGCCGATTGTTCGAGCATGGTAACCGGTCATACCCTGGCCGTTGACGGAGGATATTTGTCGGCGTGACCAAAGCATCGTTGAAGCCCTTTTGAGTCGTTTCTAAAGATAAGGAATTTAGAATTGTGCCCGTAAAATCAAAGAGCCCGATGGTGAGCACCATTGAGCAATCGAAAGTGACACCGTTTCTGGGAGTCGACTATTCGGTCTTGCTACCGCGCGAACGAAGCGAGTGTGTCGAGATCCTTTTGGAGCGGTTCCCGAAGGGATTGGCCTTCCCGATTCACCAGCATAAGGAATGTGAGCAAACCTACCTTTTCTTAGAGGGCGAGGGCGAAGTAACGGTGGGGACCGAGGTACATCGGCTGACAAAAGGCGGCGTCGTGTACATACCGAGATTGACGGATCATGCTGTACGGAATGTCGGGGATTCCGAACTCGTTTATGTTGTTGTGGAGACCTACCCCGAAGGCTATCTGCCTGGCGAACCTACCTGGGATTCGCACATTGAAGCTTTACAGAAGCAGTACGACGCGCGCAAGTAGGTCGATTTCCAAGGGCCAAAAGTGATAGACCTCAACGGAAAAGTAAGCGTCGTTACTGGAGTTGGCGCGGGAATCGGATCAGCGATAGCTGACGTCTTCTCTCAATATGGAGCTCGCGTTATCGGTCTCGAACGAGACCGCGCTGCTCTGGAGGGTGCGGTCGAACGGGTCGCCGCAAAAGGCAGCTCTCTACATGGCATATGTACGGACGTGAGTTCAGAAGCAAGTGTTCAGAGTGCATTCAAAGAGATCGCTGCCGAGTACTTGACGATTGACATTCTGGTCAATAACGTTGGAGTCGAGTTCTACAAGGATTTCGTGTCCGTGAGCGTTGACGATTGGGAGTATCAACTCGGAGTGAACCTGCGAAGCGTTTTCCTGTGTTCATCTTGCGTGGTGCCGCTCATGATCAAAGCGGGCCATGGTGTGGTCATCAACACGGCTTCAGTACAGGCTTTTGCAACCACCGGCCAAACCGCGCCTTACGCAGCGGCGAAAGCTGGCGTTTTGGGGTTGACAAGAGACATGGCGAGGGATCTCGGTCCCCACCAGATTCGCGTCAACGCAATATGCCCAGGCTGTATTGATACTCCGATGATGGAAAGATCTCTGAATCGCAATGGCAATGCATCTTCCGCCAAGCAACACATGCAGTCAGCCATTCCTCTTCGGCGGCTGGGAAATCCCGCGGAAATCGCAAACACGGCCGCTTTTTTGGCTTCCGATCTGGCTTCCTATATTTCCGGTGTCGCTTTGATCGTGGATGGCGGCTTATTGGCGCAGCTCCCTGTTACTTAGAGAATAAGGACCCGAATGAACGACGTAGAGATCTCGCTGGGTCAATTCGAGACCTTCGCCGACGGCCTGGATCACAGCGAAGACCTTGCCTTCGACCGGGATGGCGTCTTATGGGCTGGCGGCGAAGCCGGTCAGATCTACCGTATTCCCGAGAAGGGCAAGATCGAAGAGGTCGTGAATATCGGCGGCTTCTGTCTGGGTCTTTCCTTTTCGGCGTCTGACGAGCTCTTCGTTTGCAATGCAAAGTTAGCGAGCGTCGTGCGTGTCGAGAAGAACGGAAAGTCTTCGCTCTTTGCCGACTCAGTTGGCACCCGTAAATTGACGCAGCCGAACTACAGTGTTTTCGATTCCGAGGGCAATCTTTATCTGTCTGACTCTGGAGAATGGGCAAGTAGCAGTGGTTGTGTTGTTCGCTTCGACAACCGCGGTAAGGGCACGATCTTTCTCGAGCCTCCGCAGCCGTTCCCGAATGGAATGGCACTCAGTGCCGACGGACGCTATTTGTTCATTGCTCAAAGCCGCACGGACGATGTTCTAAAGGTCGAAATCCTCCCGAATGGAACCGCCGGACAGAGCGAAGTCTACGCAAAAGGCCTTGAGAGGATCCCCGATGGGCTTGCCTTTGACGTCGCGGGAAACCTGTATGTGAGCTGCTACGCTTCGGATAACATTTTTCGCATAACACCGGAGCGGAAAGTTTCGCAGCTAGCCCACGATCGAGCCGGCACCATTCTGGCCCGACCCACAAATATTGCCTTCGGCGGCCCGGCGAACGAATATTTATACGCAGCCAATCTCGGTCGCTGGCACATCAATCGTGTCCACCTTGGCATCGCCGGACAAGCACTCGCAAACCAGCGTTAAAGTCGCAATTCGTCGACTCTCGAATAGCTTGTAAAGCCAATTTCCCTGGGTACGCTGGCTCGTCCCTGGTGAAATAGTTGAGAATGTCAAGAGTCGCTTCGGCCCTCCAAGGAGCCGCCGAATGGAACATGCACGCAATTTTCTCGATAAAAGCGCACAAGAACCTGGCGCTTGCCTTTTTGTTCTGCTGCGTGCTTCTGGCCGGATTTGCGTTCACGCGTAAACATGATTTTTGGCTCGAACTCGAGATGTCTTCCAACGTGCCTTCTACCGCACAGCTGTTTTTCGATGCTGGCCGCGGAATAAATGAAGCAGATTCCAGTACGGCGCGCGTGTCCTCCCGGTTGCTCGATCGATTCGCGATCCTTGTTTTTGACCTCCCCACCGAGAATATTTCACAATTCAGATTCGACCCTTTGGATTTGCCCGGACGATTTGTTCTGCGGAACGTCCGGGTTGCGGATTCAACAGGGGTCCTCCGGCCCATCCTGCTATCCAACATAAGGCCTCTCAATCAAATCGAAGGCCGTACTGACCGTTCTGGTGAAGTCGAGTTCGTCACAGGTCCGAAGGCTAGTGACCCTAGTCTGATGTTTGAGTTAAATAAGCGCCTGCGTCTTCGACGCATTGCGTTTTGGCGTAACATCGGAACATTTTTTGCTGGCTTCGTTCCGCTCTTCCTTGTCACCGTTCTTGTCCTCAGAGGTCCGTTCGCCTCGTTTGAGCGCGGTTTGAATTCAGCGGCCGCGCAAATCACCGAATGGTTTCGTGGCGTGGCAGCCCGCCTTTCGCGAGGCGGTTTCGTTATCTTTGATGCGTACTCAGTTGCGTTCTACTGCGCGTGCGTCGTGGTCTTTATCCTTCTCAGCCTCGCCGACCTGAATGGATCGTCGATCGCAATGTATAAGGATTCCGGCCATGGCTTCCGGCAAAAAACCTGGATTGGCTCGCCTCGCGGCTCCCGTTCCGATGAGTGGGGTTATGTTACGCCCGACATACTCAATCAATGCTTTAGGCCGAACCGCTTCGCCGTCGGACAGTCGCAACTCGGCGGCGATTCAGTAGCGTTAACGGGTAATATCCCAGTGCGGCACTTCAGCACAATCTTTCGACCGCAGTTTTGGACTTTCTTTTTTCTACCGGTCGATTATGCTTTCGCCGCCTATTGGCAATTCAAGGGATTCATTCTCTTAACCGGTGTTTTCACATGGCTCCTCTTGATCACGCGCTCCACGCTCTGGGCCGTTACCGGCAGCCTGTGGTATTTCTTTTCCGCTTTCACTCAGTGGAGTTTCTCGTGGCCTTCCGCCCTTCCCGAGATGGTAGGGCTATTGTGCTGGACAATGGTGCTCGGGTGTTATTTGACGGTGGGCCGCCATTGGCCGGCCTTATTACTGGCTGCATTCTGCGCGGCAGCCTGCGCCATCAATTTTGCCCTCTGCGCCTACCCTCCCCATCTGGTGCCCCTCGCCTGGATTGCCGTGCCCTTTTGGCTCGCATGGTTCGTTTCTAATCGGGAGCTCATTATTTCACGAGAGGCCGCACAGGCTAGAATTATCGCTGTCGTTTTGGCTGGCGCCGTGGTCGGAATCTCCGGCCTGCTCCTGTTTCTGGACCTGCACCAAGCAATAACAGCGGTTGCTCACACGGTCTATCCCGGGCAGAGAGCTTTACGAGGTGCCAGCATGCCTCTCTACCTACTGGTCTCGCATTTCCTTCAATGGACCGAAACAGAAGCAAGCTTTCCCGCCGCTTTAGGAAACATGTGTGAGGGCTCAGGGTTTCTTTGGCTTGCTCCGGCCACTCTATTCTGCATGAATGCGCTGAAGCCAACGCGCTTTCAGAAATATGCCATGGCAGCTTTATGGGGATCATTTGGCCTATTGCTGGCGTGGTTACTCTTGCCCATACCTACCGCTATCGCTCGTGTCCTTCTCCTGAATCAATCCGCAGGGGCGCGAGTACTGCCCGCTCTCGGACTAGCCAACGTCGCGATCGTGAGCCTGTCCGTCGCTACCATGCGGCGGCGCAATTCAACCTCGAATTGGCGGCGAATCTGGACCCGGAGGGTTCTGATCGCCACTGCCGCATTTGCAGCATCTCTTCTGTTGCTGTCGCTCACTAATGAGGCGCTGGGACATTTCTTCACTACCAGCCAGATTCTCTTCGGTGGAGTCCTGATTGCACTTCCGGTGGCTCTGTTGCTGATAGGCCGAAAACGCCTGCTGGCGCTGGCCGTAGTAGTGCCCAATGTCCTCGCTTTCGGATTAGTGAACCCGGTGCAACGGGGGTTAAGCGCGATCACGTCGTCAGAGCTTTTTCAGTTTGTGCAGCGCAACCCGTCACTCAAGAACGGCAAATGGATCGTGTTTTCTGATGCACCCGTCAGTTCCGGCTTTGTTGCCGCAACTGGTTGTGACGTCTACACGGGAACTCACTATCTTCCGGATACCGACCACTTCCAATTGTTCGCCGCTGAAGGTCTGGATTTGCATGTTCTGAACCGTTTAGGCTACCTGAATGCTCATCTGAGGAGCGCTGATGAACGGCCGCGTGTTGAACTCCCGGAACCAATAATCATTCAGTGGGATGCACGTCCCGCCGATCACACACTTCGCGCTCTAGGCATACAATACGTCGCATTTGACTTCAAGCCACCGGCCACAGCAGTCGCTGGCCTGACCCCGCTTGCGCCTGACGCCGTTGACGGGTTCTGGCTTTATCGTTATCGCTAGATCTTCGATCACCCGCTGCCTGCGCCAGAATTTTCGTTGAGACAGAATTCTATTCTTGCATTTTTCCGCGCCATTGTTTAATGTCGATAGACATGTAGGCCATGGTTACCGCGCCCCTGCGGCTGTTGTCCTTACTACGGCTTTTTCGGAGTGTTTGGTGGCCCAATTTGTCCGTGAGCTAAACCTCGGCCACGCGGGGCACACCTTGTTTATTTGTATTTAGATAGGGATTATATACAATGCAGGTTTGGTTGCGCAATGTTCTCGCTCTAGTCTTTAGCAGGAGAAATAGTCATGAGTAAAACTTCAAGAAGAGATTTAGTAAAAGGGGCGCTGGTTGCGACCTTGGCCGCATCCAACTCTCCAGGCGCTACGCCGGACAAGTCCGCGCAGGCCAGTCCGGGAGGGTCCCACTGGGAGCGGCCTGCCAAGTAACAGGGCAATGGCCTCAACCTGATCGTCCTCGTCTCCGATACATTTCGGGCTGACAATTTGCGCGCATACGGCAGCCAGTGGGTAGACGCTCCGAATCTGAATCGTTTTGCGGAGCAAGCAGTGCTTTTTGAGGATGCCTACCCCGAAGGAATGCCGACCATACCGATTCGCCGTACGCTTTATACCGGCCGTCGCATAGTTCCGACTTACTACTACCATCAGCACGAGCCCGTCCAGATAGCCGGTTGGCATCATCTCTATAACGAGGACGTAACACTCGCCGAAATTTTGCACGAAGCTAGTTATCTCACAGCTTTGGTAGCTGATGTACCTCACCTTCAACGGCCTGGGCGCAACTTCCATCGTGGCTTTCACTATTACGAATGGATTCGCGGGCAGGAAATCGACTATTACGCGCAAGCGCCACGTCAAAAGCCGGACTTCGGCGATTTGTATCCGGCAGACTACCTCCAGCACAACGAACTCTCCCGCCAGGTTGGTAAGGAGCCACGCGAAGGCTTCGGCGATTTTCTGAACCAATACACAGCGAATCGGCGGCGCTGGCTCAAGCACGGAAACTCTATCGTTCAGCAAACTGCCACCAATGCGGTCAGCTGGCTGGACGAGAATCACGATCAAGGCCCTTTCTTTCTCCACGTCGAAGCTTTCGATCCGCATGAGCCATGGGATCCGCCGCAAGAATTCCTGGAGAAGTATTTGAACGAACCGACTGCGCACAGTTGGCCGGAGCCTCCGTATGGCGATGTAAAAGTTCCTGAAGAGGGTGTCAAACGCCTCCGTGCCAATTATGCCGGTGAAGCCTCTAACGTCGATTACTGGTACGGAAAAGTACTCGACAAGATCGGGCAGCTCGGACTGTTTGATAAATCAATCGTTGTATTCATGTCCGATCATGGGACTTTGCTCAACGAGCAGGGTCAATGGGTAAAGGCCCGGAGAAGCTGCGCACACAAGTCACTCATATTCCCGTGCTGATCCGAGTTCCGGAAAAAGAATATGCAGGCAAGCGTGTTTCCGGCTTTGTGCAAGTTCCGGACTTGCTGCCGACTTTCCTGGGACGGCTAAACCTGAAAGGCTCCCCACGCATTACCGGAGAAGACCTATGGCCCTTTGTGACGGGCCAAAAATCGAATCAGCGCGATCATGTCATCTCGGCCTTTGGCTACATTGCCTCCGTGCGCACTCACGAATGGAATTATTCCGCCATCTGGAATAAAGAGAAATACCTAGGAACCTACGCTCCGCAGCTCTACAACCGCAAAGGCGATCCACACGAACTCCAAGACGTGGCTGCCCAGAATCCGAAGCTCGTAAAGGAACTGCAATCCAAACTTGACCGTTATATCGCTTCCGGTTGGGACATCACCCGAGGCAGTTTCAATGAACGCGTGGGCTAGCAGCGTGCGCTGCAGCGCTATTAGCGCACATGCCTTTGCAGAAGTCAGAGTGGAGCCTTAGGCCGCTGGACGCTTCACCACCGTTAAAACAACTTTCGATGCAAATTTCTGTGAATGATGGATGGAATTGTGGGCGACGACGCCGGTGGACTCGTCATAGTTCTTGCCACCGGTATTCATGTTCCGATCAAAGCGAGGAAAATTGCTACTCGAAACCTCGAGGCGGATGCGATGTCCGGCCGGGAAGTAATTACTCGTAATCATAGGCTGTAGTGTCACTTTGTAGACCTCTCCCGCCTTCATCCACACTGGCGGCTTGTCATAGCCCTCACGGTAGCGAAGCCGCTGAATGGTCTCGTCCAGGTTGTACGCGGTGCCATCAGGAAACACATCTATCAGCTTCACAGTGATGTCAGTGTCCTTAACATCCGAAGAGACATACAGCGTGGGCTCCACAGGTCCGCTCACCTCCATTCCTTCTTTTAATGGCTCGGAGGTATAGACCAGAATGTCGTTACGCGCTTCCATGTCACGCTGGTTGAAAGCTCCCCCGGCTACGGCATTTCCGGTGCAACAAACGTTGCCTCCAAAAGAAGGCACCGGACTCGCCGGGTCGTAAACAAAGCTGTCCGGCCGGTCCGTCGTGGCCTCCTGCTCGGTCATTTTACCGTCGCCGAAGCGGCTATTCGCCTTCCCCTCGCTCGCGAGATACAACGTGAATGTCTCAGAGCCTTGCGGAGGCCAGGTGTCCGAAGTCTGCCACTTGTTTAGCCCCATCGTGTAGTAACGAACCTTAGGCGTTTTCTCCAGAATTTTGTTATCTTCACCCTTCAGAAAGTAATCAAACCAGCCGTATGTCAGCGCGTCGTAGTCCAGCCGGGCGTCGCCCATATCGCGTTCACCAACGACCGTATGTTCTGTAGCGCCCTTGTAGGCGCAATGCAGTGTGGGCGCAATGACGGCATACTGCTTGTTGGCAACATCCGGCTTGGCCGTGCGTCGCACAAAGTTATAGGCCGCCAGATTGGGCCCGATCGAAACGTCGTACCAGGACATGAACCAAAAGCCCGGTATGTTAATCGGCTTGTCGTCATGCCATAGCCCGCCCCGATACCATGCCGGATTGTTGGGACTTCGCGTAATCATCGCGCCTTCAGTCGGTACAGGCATGGGGTCTGCGAAAATGCCCTTGGGCCCGTCAGCGGCATTAATGATGTCCATTTCCGGCAGGTGCCGCAGCGCCTTCGACCAGTCAACGGGCGGAGCATGCTCGGCCAAATCGAACCTCTTCGAAACGAGGATCAGATCTTGTTGCGAGGTGCTCGGAGCAAACAATGGCCTTACCTGGTTTTGTTCGCCCGAAAGCCAGGCGATAAATAACATCTGTACGGCGCCTCCGCGATACCAGTTACCCTGCTCATAATAGGGACTGACTCTGCCGACCCCGGCTCCAAACCCCTGCGGGATCATCGTCGTGAAAGCCGGATTACCCAGCGCCGCCACTCCCAGTTGCCATTCCGCAGTCGAAGAGCAGCCGATGGTTCCTACTTTTCCATTTGTCCAGGATTGTGATGCCATCCACGTAAGGGCGTCCGATCCATCCGATAGCGGCGCTCCTAAAATGTCGTAATTGCCTTCCGAGAAGAAATGTCCCCGCTCATTCATCTCGACGTAGACATAGCCCCGCTTTACCGCTTCGAGTTCGCTCGTCATATCGCGCGGCACCCCGTTTTCTACGTCCCAGAAGTTGAAGTTGTAGGGCGTGCGCACGAAAATAATCGGATACTTCTTTGACGGGTCCTTGGGCCGGTAAATGTCGGTCGCCATCCGCTTCCCGTCACTCATCGGAACCATCACTTTACGATCGATGATCGCGATGGATTCTAATTCCTGTTCCGTTGCAGTCCGCTTGGCTAGGACATCTGGCGCTAAGGGCCCCCTTTGTTGCGCGTGAGCAATTGACGCTGCGAAAAAAACCGCCGCCGGAAGGGGGTTAAATCGTTTTCCAAAGGAAGATCTCATTGTTCGTCTTGCCAGTATTTCGTCAAGTGTTGCATATCCTCTACCAGCCAGAAAATACGCTCCTTGGCGCACTGTAGAATTTTTTCACTGGAGCGATATCGCGTGCTGAGTTACCATCGAGGTCCCGATATACCATTGCTGGATCGCACAACCGGCGAGCAATTGGAGCATGTTGCCACGCAGTGGCCAAATCGACGGGCATTAGTCTCTCGGCATCAGAATCGCCAACTAACCTGGGCGGAACTGCTACACGCCGCCGATGCCGTGGCAGGTGGTCTTCATTCGCTTGGCCTCCAGGCAGGCGACCGGATTGGAATCTGGGCCACAAACTGTTACGAGTGGGTAATCGTTCACTTCGCTTGCGCCCGCGCGGGGATGGTTCTGGTCAGCGTCAGTCCGGCATGCCGTTTACGTGAGCTCGGGTACGTGCTCCGCAAATCAAAGATGAAGGCACTTTTCTTGCGCGAGAGTGACGAACGCGCAAATTACTCCAAAATTTTGGAGGACGTTCGATTGCAGGCGGACATCCCGCTCGAACATACCGTCTTCTTTGAAAGTCCGGCATGGCAGGAGCTGGCTTCGGCTAATGGCTTTGTTTTCTCCAATCCCGCGCTCGACGACGTAATCAACATTCAGTTCACGTCAGGCACCACCGGAAATCCTAAGGGCGTCATGCTTACGCATCGCAACTTGGTCAATAACGGCGCGGTGATCGCACGTGCGCTGCGTTATTCGGAAGAAGACAGAATTTGTATCCCGGTACCTATGTCGCACTGCTTTGGGAACGTAATTGGAACAATGTCGGCGCTTGCGAGCGGCGCGGAAATGATTCTTCCCCGCGGTACCTTCGATGCCGGCGCCACATTGGAGGCGGTTGATGCCGAGAAGGCAACTTCGTTATACGGTGTTCCAACAATGTTCATTGCTGAATTAGGCCACCCCGAGTTTGATCGGTTCAACCTGAGCAGCTTGCGAACAGGCGTGATGGCCGGCGCTCCTTGTCCCCTGGAAGTAATGAGACAGGTGATTGACCGAATGGGCTGCCGTGAGCTGACGATCGGCTACGGCCTAACCGAGACGTCGCCCATCGTAACCA
Source organism: Terriglobia bacterium (assembly GCA_963757345.1). Lineage (GTDB taxonomy): Bacteria > Acidobacteriota > Terriglobia > Bryobacterales > Bryobacteraceae > Bog-105. Next base: position 103,759 of record CAVWRP010000027.1, read on the forward strand.
TGTCGGAGGTGGGCGATCCTATCGACATTCGAGTCTCGACCGTAGGCAAACCGATGCCTTGCACGGAAATCAAAGTAGTTTCTACTTCGAGCGGTGAGCAGGTACCGATCGGTACCGAAGGTGAGATCTGCGCCCGCGGCTACATGGTGATGAAAGGCTATGACGACGAGCCCGACGCAACGGCGCAAACGATCGACCGCGATGGCTGGCTGCACACGGGCGACCTAGGCGCGATGCGTGAGGATGGATACCTGAAAATCACCGGGCGGGCCAAGGACATGATCATCCGTGGCGGCGAGAACATTTCACCTAGAGAAATTGAAGAATTTCTCTATACCCATCCGCAAGTAGCGGAAGTATACGTAACGGGACTACCTGATGAACGCCTGGGCGAAATTGTGCTCGCTTGGATCCGCTTGCGGCCCGGCGAAGTTGCCACCGTTGAGGACATTCGTAGCTTCTGTCGGGAGCGGATTTCGTATTTCAAGATGCCCGAGGTAATCCGGTTTGTTGATTCCTTTCCCACAACGCTCAGCGGCAAAATCCAGAAGTTTCGAATACGGGAGATGGAGATGAGTAGCCGACAAGCAGTGTTGCAGTTACCCCCGAAATAACTTGACTAATGAAAGCGGAACGGTGGGTTTAATGAAAGGACGAAAACATATCGGACTTCAGACCTTTCTTAGCAGTGAAAAGGGCTTTTATATTCGAAAATTCAAACTCCTTGATCGATAAAGCTCCTTGGTTGGTCTCTTAAAGACATTCGGAAACAATCAGAGCGAAGGCTTTCGCTGAACTTATTTGTGACCGCAAACGAAGTTCTTCGAACGTCCTTCTTACTCGGTTTGTGACGCATGTAGAATAGCTGGATCACCGACGGTAGGAATCGATGAATTCGAAAGCTGTGGGGATTCGGCGGTTGATACGCCGGATGTGTGGTGATTCCGAGGCACAATTGGCCCCGGAAATATCTCTCGTCGGTCCAGGCGACCAAAGCCCTGGATCAATAGATGAAGCAGATCTGCTTAGGAAGCTGCAAGCCTCAGTCAGACCGACTCAATTAGCTCAGCGATTAGTTTGGCCCACCCTATTCGCAATTGCCGGCAACTGGATTGTCATCATGTTGTGCATCGCTGCGCTTGCGGTTTCACCCTGGTATCTCCAGCCCCTCTGCCTGCTGCTGATAGCAGCGCGGCAGCATGCATTGTTAGTTCTTATGCATGATGCAAGCCATTTCCTGATTTGCCGTTCGAAAACGTATAACGATTTGATCAGCGATTTCTTCTGCAGTTTTCCGTTCGGCCTCGCTACACAATCTTATCGAGCGAATCACATCAGTCACCATGAACACTTGAATACTGGCGCCGATCCGGACTTAGTTCGAACAGTCGGACCGGGCGGTCACCCCGAGGAATGGCTATTCCCAATGCCGCACCGCCGCCTGCTTAGTTTCTTTGCACAGGACTTTTTCGGCCGCAGCCTCGTCTTCGTCATATCATCGCTAAGGTATTTAACAAAAAAAGGCAGGGCGAGCAAGCAGTCCCGATGCGAGTACCGCTGGCCAGCGCTGGTAAGAGGCGCCTACCTGGCGATCGTGGCTGTTTTGCTATTCATGAGCCACAAGCCGTGGTTGATCTTGTACGGTTGGACGATTCCGATGTTTATAATGCTGCCGCTGATGTTGCGGCTTAGAGCTCTGGCGGAGCACTTCGCACTTCCACGTCGTCATGTTCTAAATGGAACCAGGACGGTCCTTCCGGCCTGGTGGGAGCGTATTCTGATTGCTCCGCACAACGTTTCCCTGCATCTGGAGCATCATCTGTTCCCGTATGTACCTTGGTTTCGGCTCCCCGAATTGCACGATCGTCTAATGCAGGTGGACTTATACCGCTCAAATGCACATGTGAATGGCGGTTACCTAACTGGCCGCAATTCGCTCCTGACCGATGTTGCGAGCGTGGGAGACGACCCGCGCCTGGCTCTTACTCGTTGACTGCCGAGAGGAACGTACCCACAGTGAGCTACGTTAACTCCGCGGCCTATGTCCGGTCAGCAAACATAACAGCGCCAGACGATCTGCCTTTACCCTCTCAAACTCATCGGCGAATGGCTCACCCCCGAAAGCTCCTCATAAGACGCTTCCGGTAGTTCTATTCCCGCAGCCCCAACATTCTCTTCTAAATGCGCCACCGAGGAGGTTCCGGGAATCGGTAGAATCACTTTGGACCTCTTCAAGAGCCACGCAAGCGCCACCTGCAGCGAGTTCGCCTTGAGCTTTTTCGCAACCTTCTCGACCACGTCGTGCGCCTTTCGGGCCTGTCCGAGCGGTGCCCAAGGAAGAAATGCAATGTTGTTCTTTTCGCAATAGTCCACGACAACGTCTGATTCCCGGTCTGCAAAACTATATCGGTTCTGCACTGAGACGATTGGTACGATCTTCCGCGCTCGCTCGATGTGCTCGCGCGTCACGTTAGATAGCCCGACATGTCGAATCTTCCCTTGTTCACGCAATTTTGCCAACGCTTCTACAGACGCCTCGAAGGAGACTGCATTGTCCGGCGCATGAAGTTGGTGCACATCAATTCGGTCAAGGCGTAACCGCTTCAGACTGCCTTCCAACGCCTCTCTCAAATGTTTCGGACTCGCATTGTGTGTCCATTGCCCCGGACCGGGCCGTTCCCACCCGCCCTTAGTCGCAATCACCAGCCCGCTCGGATAGGGCGACAGCGCCTCCGCTATCAACTCTTCTGAAGTTCCCGGCCCATACGAATCAGCCGTATCGATAAGATTAACGCCAAGTTCAACAACCCGCTTCAACGTCGCGAGTGCGGATGCCTTATCGGCTGGCATTCCCCAAATTCCTGAGCCGGTAATACGCATGGCGCCGTACCCGAGCCGATTAACGGTAAGATCAGCGCCAATGGTAAATGTGCCCGCCGCTGCGGCCGAAATAGTCTGTGTGCTACCCATCAAATTGTCCCTCGCCAAAGATGCCAAACGGATGCTAGAAAACATTTACGAAAAAACGGCGAAAAGCAGCCGGATCCTGCTCCTTCCCTTCCCCTCAAAGATGAGAGTTGCACGTCATGAGTTTCAACACACACTTTATCCGATCGATAAAGTGTGCTAGCATTCGGCCAGTTGGAGAAAAGAATGCCTCATTCCTCCAGGCGCGAATTCCTTAAGACCGGGTTTGCCGCCGCCTCATTCGCTAGCGCCGCCAGTTTTTCGCTCAAAGGCGCGACTGGAACAGCAACTGATTGGGTAACGCTCGGAAAGTCTGATGTCAAAGTGACTCGTCTTGCATTCGGGACCGGAACCGTAAGCGGAAAAGTCCAACGAGACCTTGGGCAGGAAGAATTCACGAAGCTGGTGCGCCACGCTTATGACCGCGGCATTCGCTTCTTCGAAACCGCCGAGTCGTATCACGGCATGCATGAAATGCTGGGAGTTGCACTAAAAGGAATTCCTCGCGACAGCTACCGCCTGATGACGAAGGTCACTACCCGAGACGGCATAGACCCGCAACAGAAAATCGACGAACTTCGAAAGCTCGCGGATACCGACTACTTCGACATCGTGCTGTTGCACTGGCAGCACGTGGCCTCCTGGCCTACTGACAGCGCACGCTGGCAGGACGGAATTCTCGAGGCTCAATCGAAGAAAGCTGTCGTTGGACACGGAGCCTCCGTGCACGGCCTTCCCGCGCTGCGCCAGATGCCCGGCAACAACTGGCTCCAGGTGGCCATGATCCGCATGAATCACAAGGGCACAGCCATGGACGCCGAGGATTACGCGACCGCAGGCCCCGGAAATGTCAGCGAAGTCGTAACACACGTCCATCAGGTCCGTACCCAGGGCATGGGCGTGATCAGCATGAAATTGGTTGGAGAAGGTCACTTCACAACCCGTGAAGACCGCCAGAAGGCCATGCGATTCGCTTTCAAGAACGCCGGAGTCGATTCAGTAACAGTGGGCTACAAGAATATTGCCGAGATCGATGAAGCAATCGAGAATCTCAACCTCGCGTTAGCCTGAGCATAATCACTCCGCCGAAGCTGGGTACTGGGGCTAAGATGGCCCGGCGATTCTAGCGTCCGCCGAAAATCGATATCCGATGCGAAGTTCGGTCAGAAGGTGACGGGGAGCGCCCGGATCCACTTCAATCTTCTTCCGGATCTGGTTCACAAACACGTGCAGATAGGACAATTCGTCACCATAATCCGGTCCCCAGACAGCTTGCAGTAACTGCCTGTGCGGAATAGTGACATCGGGATGCGTGACGAGGTAGTGAAGCAGATCGAACTCCTTTGGAGTGAAGCGCACATCCATCCCTTTCACGGAAACGTGCCGCGTGCTCACATTCATTTCTACGTTTCCAAATTTGAGAGTGGTGGCGCCACCGGCTGTAGAATAGGGTACTCGCCGTAAGTTGGCCCGTATGCGAGCTAGGAGTTCGGGCATGCCGAAAGGTTTTGTTACATAGTCGTCCGCGCCAGCGTCAAGAGCAGCCACCTTATCGGCTTCGGTATTCCGAACCGTGAGCATGATAATGGCTACGTCGGAAGTTCGCCGAATCTCGGAGCATGCCTCCAGTCCATTCTCCCCAGGCATGTTGACGTCCAGGAGGATAAGGTCGAAGCGCTCCTGCCTGAGCTTTTCGAAAGCCTCGGCCGCTGATTTGGCCCCTACGCTTGCGTAGCCCGCGGAAGTCAGAGCGGTTTTCATCACCCGCCGGATCTGTGGTTCATCATCAACTATCAGTATCGTGCCAGTCATGCCGTTGCGCGCTGTTCACTATCCGAAGTCGCATCTGGCGAGCCGCCAACTGGCAGCGTAAAAAAGAATCGGGTGGCAGCTCCGGGCTCGCTTTCGACCCAGAGACGCCCTCCCTGAGCCTCGACGATTTCCCGGCCGATGTTCAAACCCAGGCCGGTGCCCGCAACGAGCGAGCGAACAGCCGGCGCTCGATAAAATTTTTCGAAAATCCGCTGTTGCTCGGCCCTAGGGATGCCGAGCCCTGTGTTAACGACTTCGAACAGCACGTAATCGCCATCCATCGCTGCTTGCACTCGAATCGGAGACCCTGGCAAAGAATACTTCCACGCATTGCTCAAAAGCTGTCTAAGCGTCATTTGGCTCAGTTTTCTATCAACATTGATCAGAGGTAAGTCGGAAGGGACAACGATTTCCACTTCTCGACCTTCAAAAAGATTGCGCATCTCGTCCAGGGCTGAAGAGACCAATTGCCTGGGAGAACACCACTCTTTATTCAAAGTGAGAGGGCTGCTGCCTAAGCGGGCAAGGTCGATTGCATCACTGACCAGATGCGTCATGCGATCTGTTTCCTCATTGATGATAGTGGTCAGCTCGTGCGCCATCGGGTCCACGTTGCAGGAAGAGAGGACGGTGGTAGCGGCGGCTTTAACCGAAGTCAACGGCGTCTTGAATTCGTGAGCCAGCGCATCGAGCAGTGTCGATTTCAACTGCTCATTCTGGCGGATAGCTTCAATATGCGCAGCAGTCTCCTGCGCCCGAGCTCGCTCTATGGCAATGGCTATGAGCTGCGTTATTGCTTCCAGTGCGAAATCAGATGGTAAATTATCTCCCGCGAGGCCCAAGCTACCCAGGCACGAGCCACCTAGACGGATCGGGGAAATCAAAGCGGTCTGATTGGGATCGGCCCATGCCTTGCCAGAATCGGCGCTAGCCCGCATTTCCGACTCCGCCAGTAGCGTATGGCGAGTTTCCGTGCGGTAAACGGAGTCGGTGCTGCAGGAGTAAAACCAGACACTCTCGATTCCGAACAAGGCAGCGATTTGATGAGTAATCTCATCAGGAAGCCCGCGGTCATCGTGACCCAAAATCAGCGCCCGGCTGAAGTCGTACATGCGCTGCAGTTCCTGCTGTCGCGCCCTTGCTTCTTCCGTTTTCCGGCGCGAACTGGATGAAAGCTGACTCGCCGTGATGGCTGTTGCCAAAAAGGCAAAGGCTGCCACCCAGTTTTGGGGATCCGCAATGGTGAACGTGCCGACCGGCGGAAGGAAGAAGAAGTTATAAGCCAGCATGCTGGCAAGCGATGCCGCGATCGATTCCTGGAGATTGGTGCGCGTTGCCAAGCCCAGAATCAAAACCAAAAATGTAAAGGCTGCCGTTGCACTATTTACGTGAAGCAGACGAAAGTCGATCCACGTCAGGGCCGCTACTCCAGCCAACACTGCGAGAAATCGCAGGCAGGACTGCCACAAAGGCCGGGAGAAGTCGCGCTTCCTTCGCAGGCGTACGAGTTCAGAAGAAGACGGCACGGGCTTTTCCTCAGCTTAGCGAGTGATGCATGCGATATTCGTCGCGAACTGGAATAGTGAACTCGCCCTCATCCCTCTGGCGGCCGGGCAGTCAAAAATCGGGACCCCTTACCTCAAAGAGAAAATTCGAGGCGGTTAGTGCCTGGGAAACTCACGGTCCAAGGCCAGATTGAGTTCAAGCACGTTGACGCGCGGTTCGCCGAGGAATCCTAAGTCGCGCTGTTCGGTATTGGAAGCAATTAATTGCTGCACTGAATTCCGGTCGAGCTGACGTGCTTTCGCTATACGGTCTGCTTGTACCGAGGCGTTGGCAACACTGATTTGGGGATCGAGTCCGCTCGCGGATGCGGTGAGTGCATCGGCCGGAACTGACCCAGTATAGGTTGGATTTTCCTTGCGAAACTGGTCGGCGGACGCTTTTGTCCTGTCGTACAGTTTTTGATTTGTCGCGCCGAAATTCGATCCACCCGAGGCGGTCGGGTCGTATCCATCGGTTCCCGCGGCAGATGGTCGCGGATGAAAGTATTCGGGCTTGGCAAAGTTCTGGCCTAACAGAGACGAGCCCACCACCTGGCCGTTTATCCTGACCAGGCTGCCGTTAGCCTGCCTCCTGAACAGCACCTGGCATAGGCCAGTTACGACGCCGGGATAAACAAGGCCTGTCAGCACGGTAAGTAGAATGACCATGCGCAGCGCCGGAACGAGTTGATTCAGCATATATTCCTTTCTTGTCCACTACGCTAAGTGCAGCCAAACCAGCAGTTGATCAAGAATCCAAATACCTGGGAAGGGAACGATGATTCCGCCAATGCCATAGATCAGGATGTTACGGCGAAGTAGTGCTGCTGCTCCCAGCGGACGATATTTTACCCCTCGGAGCGCCAGAGGCACGAGCGCGATGATGATAAGCGCATTGAAAATGACGGCAGCCAGCACGGCGCTCTGCGGGGTGTGCAGTCCCATGATGTTGAAGTGACGCAAGGCTGGATACGTGGCCATGAACATCGCCGGAATAATTGCGAAGTATTTCGCTACGTCATTCGCAATCGAAAATGTGGTCAAGGCGCCCCGGGTAATCAGCAGCTGTTTTCCGATCGCGACAATCTCAATGAGTTTTGTAGGATTACTGTCAAGATCAACCATGTTGCCGGCTTCCTTGGCAGCCATCGTTCCGGTATTCATGGCGACGCCCACGTCAGCTTGCGCCAGCGCGGGCGCATCGTTGGTACCGTCGCCTGTCATGGCAACCAGACGGCCCTCACCCTGCTCTCGCTTTATGTATGCAAGCTTGTCGGCGGGAGTAGCCTGCGCGAGGAAATCGTCGACTCCCGCTTCGGTTGCGATCGCGGCTGCGGTGAGCGGGTTGTCACCGGTGATCATGACGGAGCGGATGCCCATCGCTCGCAGCTGGCTCATACGTTCCTTCATGCCACCCTTGACGATGTCCTTTAGGTGAATAACTCCCAATGCCCTGGAACTCTCGGCCACCGCAAGGGGAGTACCTCCAGTGCGCGATATGCGATCTGCGGTCTCGTCGAAGCCGGGAGGGAGGCTTCCACCTCGCTCCTTCACGAACTTCGCGATCGCAGTGCTCGCACCTTTTCGAAGTGAGCGGCCGTCCATATCAACTCCACTCATCCGCGTGTAAGCAGAGAACGGGACAAAATTCGCTTCATACTGTGAAACCTGCCGACCGCGTAAGCCATACTTCTCCTTTGCAAGTACGACAACGGATCGTCCTTCCGGCGTTTCGTCGGCCAGGCTTGAGAGCTGCGCCGCGTCTGCCAATTCCTGCTCAGTAACGCCGGCGAACGGAATGAACTCGACCGCTTGCCGATTTCCGAGCGTAATGGTGCCGGTCTTGTCGAGGAGCAAAGTGTTCACGTCGCCCGATGCCTCCACAGCTTTTCCGCTCATTGCCAGCACATTGTCTTGCATCACGCGATCCATCCCCGCGATTCCGATGGCGGAAAGAAGACCGCCAATAGTTGTCGGTATAAGGCAAACGAGCAGCGAAACCAATACTGCAATTGAGGGAACTGATCCAGAACCGGCCGAAGACACCGCGTAAAGAGCAAAAGGATGAAGCGTTACGACGGCGAGGAGAAAAATAAGCGTCAAGCCTGCAATCAGAATATTGAGAGCGATCTCATTCGGGGTCTTCTGGCGTTCTGCCCCCTCTACTAAAGCAATCATCCGATCGAGGAAAGTCTCACCTGGATTGGAGGTGATCCGAATCTTCACCTGATCGGAAAGAACCCTGGTGCCGCCCGTAACGGCACTGCGATCGCCGCCCGATTCGCGGATTACAGGAGCACTTTCCCCGGTGATTACGGATTCATCGATAGTGGCAATGCCTTCGATGACTTCCCCGTCGCCCGGTATAAGATCGCCTGTCTCTGCGACGACAACATCGCCTGCGCGAAGCTTCGAAGCGGGTATGGTTTCGATTTTGTCACGCACTACCCGCTTAGCAACGGCGTCCGTTTTCGTCTTCCGCAGCGTATCAGCTTGCGCTTTGCCGCGGGCTTCCGCCATCGCCTCTGCGAAGTTGGCGAAGAGAACCGTGAACCATAGCCAAAGCGTTATCTGAAGCTCGAAGATTCTGCCCGCAGATCCACTAAATAAGTCTCGGATCAAAAAAATCGTAACGAGCGCAGCGCCTACTTCGACAACGAAGATTACCGGATTCTTTAGCAGCGTAAGCGGATTCAGCTTAACGAATGATTCGCGGGTTGCCCGACTCACGATCTCCGGATCGAAGAGCGGCCGTGAACGGCTTAGCTTACCGGGTAATAAAGAACCATGACTTTGGGACGGAAGAATCGGTGTGGGTGTTTGTATAGCAGTCGCCATTAGTTTTTAGCTCCAGATAGGAAACAAGAGAAATGAAAACAGTTTGCCGTCCAGCATCAAGTAGTGCTCCACGATCGGGCCTAGTGCAAGCGCCGGGAAAAAGGTCAGGGCACCCACCAGAATCACCGTCCCGACCAGCAGGCCAACAAACAATGGGCTATGAGTAGGAAGCGTGCCGGCAGTAAAGGGCAGCTTCTTCTTGGCTGCTAAGCTTCCGGCTACGGCGAGCAAAGGAATCAAAAAGAAAAAGCGGCCAATAAGCATAGCGAGGCCGATCGTCAGGTTATACCAAGGTGTGTTGGCACTGATACCGGCAAACGCGCTACCGTTGTTGCCCGTCCCACTCGAGTACGCATATAGGTCTTCACTGAATCCATGTGCACCAGCGTTGTTGAAGTTTGCAGTTGCCGGGCCAGGCGGGTTCCAATAGCTATGAGCAACCGGTTGACCCTTCGCATCCTTCCCCGGGGAGTCGAAATGGATGACTGACGAGAACGCGGAGAAAACAAGAATGCTAAACGCCGTGCAAATGAGGGCCAGCATAGCCATCTTGACCTCCTTCTGCTCGATCTTCTTACCCACATATTCAGGAGTGCGACCTACCATCAGTCCCGCGATAAAGACAGCGAGGATCGCGTACAAAAGAATTCCATAAAGACCGGCGCCCGTACCGCCAAAGATGACTTCACCGGTTTGGATGTTGAATAGTGGAACGAGACCCCCTAGGGGAGTGTAACTATCGTGCATGCTATTAACCGCGCCACAGCTCGCATCGGTCGTGACAGTTGCGAACAGGGTGGAGGCCGCAATTCCGAAGCGCGTTTCTTTGCCCTCCATATTGCCGCCCGGCTGCGTTACCGTGGCTGCGGACTCGATGCCTAATTTAGCGAGAGTCGGGTTGCCACTTTGCTCGGCCCAGTAACAAACGAATACACCTGCTAGAAACATCGTCGCGCAAGCGCTGAAGACGACCCACCCTTGTCGCAGGTCGCCAACCATGACGCCAAACGTATAGGTGAGGCCCGCCGGAATAACAAAAATTAGAATGATCTGCAGGAAATTGGTCAACGGAGTCGGATTTTCAAATGGATGCGCGGAGTTGGCGTTGAAAAAGCCGCCCCCATTCGTGCCGAGCATTTTGATCGCTTCCTGCGAGGCGACGGGCCCTTGGGCGATCACCTGCCTGGCGCCTTCAACCGTCTTCGCCACCGTGTAGGGCTCAAAGTTCTGGATGACGCCCTGCCAGCAGAAAAACAAGGCGGCCAAAACCGATATGGGCAAAAGAAGGTAAAGAGTAGCGCGAGTGAGATCGACCCAAAAGTTGCCGATGCTATTAACCTGCTGTCGAGCGAAGCCGCGCACGAGAGCGATCGCAACCGCAATGCCGGCTGCCGCAGAGGCAAAATTCTGCACCGTCAAAGCAGCCATTTGTACCAGGTAACTTAACGTGCTCTCCCCTGAGTAGGACTGCCAATTCGTGTTCGTAACAAAGCTCACGGCCGTGTTAAAGGCCAAGTCAGGTGTGACGTTTGTTTGGTTGAAGCCTTGCGGGTTGAAAGGAAGAATGCCCTGCAGACGCTGCAACAGGTAGACAAACAGGAAGCTGAAGATGCTGAACGCAATTAGCGCGCCGGTATATTGCGTCCATCGTTGTTCAGTGTCCTCTTTAATTCCGATGAGCTTATAAGTGAAAACCTCCATTGGGCGGATGACCGGGTGTAAGAAGGTTTTCCTGCCTTCAAAAAGCTTGGCCATGAAAAGTCCGACCGGCTTCGTCAGGGCCAGGATGACGAGAAAAAACGCTAGTATCTGGAATATTCCGTTAGCTGTCACAACACTCCTCCATGCGCACGAACATCAAAACTTTTCCGGCTTTAACAGCGCGTAAAGAAGATAGACAAAGAGAAACAGAGTCGCAACTCCGCCGATAATGTAATCCATTCGAAACTCCAACCATGTGGTTGCTACAGCCGGTCACAAGCTTTGGTGAAAGCCCAGCATCCGGCGAAGAACAGCAGTGCAAGCAGCCCGTAAAGCAGATCAGTCATAAACATTCCCAACACAAACTGAGATCACTTTTCCATAATGTCTATTTGCGCCTAAAGAGGGGCTAAAGGTTTCCTAAGGATCGTCTTTATGGGCGGCGGACCGCCAGGAACGCTCCGGCTTCAGAGGTCCGTCTGGCCCCGCTAGAAAGCAGGCATCGCGGTCCGTTGGGGCCAGCGCGACATGGTCGGTTCTTATTGGAGCGTGGCGCCGATCCGAATAAGTCGGGCGCTCCGTGGGCGACGCCACTCGCCTGGGCGCAAAAGAAGCGTCACACTGCTATAGAAGCCGATCTGCGACAGGCAGGCGCGCGCACTAGGAGTGAAGGAAGTATGGTCAACGGTACAGCGTCCTGAACTTGCTGTGCCGGTGGGGGTAGAATCGCCGACATTAGACGCATGCCGGACGAATCGAAATACGCGACGATGCTGAATGCTATGCAGCAAAGGTTCACTGCGGCACTGGAGACCTTGATCGAACAAGTGAAGCGGGACCGCTCAGTGCTCGCGGCCGTGCTGTGTGGCAGTTTGTCGCACGATACGGTTTGGGCGAAGTCTGATATCGATCTGCTGCTCGTAACCATCGATGACAGAAAGACCGGAAAAGCTGCCTTGTCGCTCTATGCCGACGGCATCAATGTCCATGCTTTCCTAATGCCTCGGACAGAATTTCGTCGAACGGTGGAGGGCTCCATTCGCAGTTCCTTCAGACATTCTCTGATCGCGAAAGGCCGCCTCCTGTACACCCATGATGAATCGATCGCCGATCTTTGCTCTGAACTCCAAGTGATCGGCGAGCGCGATCGCCAGATGCAGCTGCTGGCCGCCGCCACGGGCGCCTTACCGAGCATCTATAAGGCACATAAATGGTTCATCACCCGCAAAGACCTCGACTACACGGCCCTTTATATCCTTTACTCGGCGAACGCTCTGGCAAAAATCGAGGTGTTGAATGCGGGTCTGTTGCTCGACAGAGAGGCTCTCCCGCAGGCGCTGAAACTTAACCCGGGGTTATTCAAAACGATCTACGTCGATATTCTCAACAACACTAAGACGTCGAGTAGTGTCCGGGCGGCGCTCGGTGTGATCGACGAATACATGGCCAAACGCGCCGAAGGCCTGTTCGGATCGGTGCTGGAACATCTGCGCGAAGTCGGAGAAGCGAGGTCTGCAACGGAAATCGAGGACCACTTCTCGCGCAACTTCGGCATCGAAGGCGTGACAACCGCTTGTGAGTATTTGGCCGACCAGGGACTCATTGGCAAAGCGCCTCTGCCTGTGCGCCTGACCAAGAAGAGCAACGTTGATGTTGAGGAACTGGCATTCTTCTACGCAACGAGGACAGCCGATGCCAGCTAAGATCGGATCGGTCGGGACGAAGGTTTCCCCCGCCCGGCCCACTCCCCGCACAACCATCGCCGTACAGGGTGCCCGCGTCCACAACCTGAAGAACGTCTCACTCGAGTTGCCGCGCGACAGCCTGATTGTGGTCACTGGCCTGTCGGGCTCCGGCAAATCGAGTCTGGCCTTCGACACAATTTATGCCGAGGGCCAGCGACGCTACATGGAATCGCTGTCGAGCTTCGCGAGAAGGTTCGTAGCTCAGGTTACGAAACCAGACGTTGACTTCGTCTTCGGGCTGTCTCCCGTTATCTCGATCGAACAAAAGACAAGCGGCAGTAATCCTCGGTCGACCGTCGGCACGATGACCGATATCGCCAGCTACCTGAATCTTTTGTTTGCCACGATCGCGGACGCGCATTGCCCTCGCACGGGAGAGCGCGTACCAATTCGAAGCCCCAATCAGCTTCTGGAAGCGATTTTGTCGTTACCGGAGGGGGCGGAGGTCGAACTGCACGCGCCGGTGTTTCGGGTCTACGGCGAAGAGCTGGACTTTGTGTTTACCGAGGTGCGCAAAAAGGGTTGCAGGAAGTTATTCATCGATGGCAAGCCGGTCGACATCTCGGCTGAGATCGAGCTCGACGAAATCCACGTGGGCAATATGGAAGCGGTCGTCGATCGGTTTGTGGTCAGCCGCAGACATGAGAAGGCAATCAAGGCAGCAATAGCCGCAGCACTCCTGGTGGGCGACAGTCTCATTCAGGTACGAGTGCTCCGAAATGTCGCCAAGGCAGACGCCGAGCGCTTTTACAAGAACCTGTGCAGCACCACGCACCACTTTGTCTATGGGGGCATTGAACCCGAATACTTCGTCTTCAATAATCCGGAAAGCGCCTGCCGTACGTGCGGTGGCCTGGGTGTCCATAAGATTACGCATCCGGAGCTTTTGGTACCCGATCCCAGGCGCAGTCTTCGTGGCGGCTGTTTCCTGCGCGAAGCGTTTAAATACAACCCGGACACCTGGGATGGGCGAATCATGTACAGCCTTGCCAAGATGCTGCATTTCTCGTTGGACGAGCCCTGGGGAAAACTGCCCGATTCAGCACGCCATGCAGTTCTCTACGGTCTCGATTCGAAGAAGCTGTCAATGATGGTTCCTCCGGAATCGAAGGTCAAGCGGGAAGACTGGGAGGGCAAAGAAATCGGTTTTGCCGGAATCGCGCGGCGGATTGAAAGGCACTACCGCCGGTACCGGCAGCGCGGTGAAGCCAGTTCAGGAATGGAGGCGTGGCTCGACAAGGTCATGGTAGAGCGGACTTGCCCTGACTGCAATGGTGCGCGCCTTCGCTCCACACGATTGCTCTTTACGATAGGCGGCAAATCGATCCACGAGGTTGGTGGACTTAATTTCGATGAACTCTATTCATTACTCGGATCCCTGAAACCGACGGGACGCGGTGCCGCCGCCGGCCGCCAAATACTCGGTGAAATACGCGCTCGCGCTGAGCTGCTTCTCGGTATCGGGCTCGACTATCTGAACCTAAATCGGCGATCGGGCACATTATCCGGCGGCGAATCGCAGCGGATTCGTCTTTCCACCCAGATCGGTTCAGGTTTGATGGGAATGCTCTATGTTCTTGATGAGCCGAGCATTGGGTTGCACCCAAAAGACAACCTGAAAATGATCGCCACTTTGAAGAGTTTACGGGACATCGGCAATACCGTGATCGTCGTGGAGCATGACGAGGATACGATTCGAGCGGCAGATCATATTGTCGAGATGGGCCCAGGCCCCGGCGTCCACGGTGGACGCGTCGTGGTACAGGGAACCATTGCGGATGTCATCGCATGCAAGGAGTCTCCGAGCGGGCAGTTCCTTTCTGGCAAGCGCGTCATCGCCACACCCGGGCCGCGCAGAAAAGGTAACGGCAAAATGCTCACCGTGCGCGGCGCTCGGGAGAACAACCTCAAAAACGTCACAGTGAACTTCCCTCTCGGTATGCTGGCCGCGGTCACGGGCGCCTCCGGTTCCGGAAAGAGCACGCTCATTAACGAGATTGTGTACAAAGCCTTATGGAAGGGCCTCGTCGATACGCGGACGCTACCTGGCGATCACGATTGCATCGACGGAATCGAGCACGTGCACAAGGTGGTCAACATCGACCAGTCGCCAATCGGCCGTAACAGCCGCTCGAACCCTGCGACATACATCGGTTTTTACGACACCATCCGGGAGCTGTTCACACGGGCTCCGATTTCTGTCGAACGCGGTTACAAATCCGGAAGGTTCAGCTTCAACGTAAAAGGCGGACGGTGCGAGGAGTGCCAAGGCGAAGGTGTGATCACCACGCAGCTCTATTTCATGCCGGATGTGGAAGTGACCTGCAGCGTGTGTAAGGGCGCCCGTTTCGATGCAGAGACGCTCGAGGTCACGTTACGCGGTAAGACCATTACGGATGTGCTCAACATGTCGATAGAGGAAGGCGTGGCGTTCTTTAGAGACGAGCCATCCGTGAGCCGAAAAATCGCGGTGCTGAACGACCTCGGGCTTGGATATCTGACTCTGGGTCAATCGGCAACCACGCTTTCCGGGGGCGAGGCACAGCGGGTCAAGATCGCTTCGGAGCTTTCCAAGCTGCAACGTTCGAAACACACGATGTACATTTTGGACGAGCCGACTACAGGCCTCCATCTTGCCGATGTGGAGCACCTGCTCGAGTGCCTGAATCGTTTGGTGGATGCGGGTCACACGGTGGTGGTCATAGAGCATCATCTCGACGTGATCAAAACCGCAGATCACGTGATCGATCTCGGGCCTGAAGGAGGCCACGCAGGCGGCGAAGTAGTGGTGACAGGCACGCCCGAGCAAGTCGCGAAGTGCAACAGGTCGCACACGGGTCGTTATCTTAAGGCTCGTCTGCGCACGTGAGCGCGACCTATAATCGAAACATGAATCGGCACGAGTGGATTGCACCCAGGATGCAGGATCCTATCCGTACACAAATGCATTACGCGCGCAAAGGCGCGGTAACCGGAGAGATGCTCTACATTGCAGAGCGGGAAAGGCTGGCGCCGGAACTGATCCGTGACGAAGTAGCGCGCGGACGCATGATTATTCCCGCCAACATTCATCACACCGGCCTCGAACCCATGTGCATCGGCGTCGCTTCGAAGTGCAAAATCAACGCAAACATCGGCAATTCGGCCACTACTTCGAACATAGATGAAGAACTGGCCAAACTGCAGTACGCCGTGAAATTTGGCGCCGACACCGTGATGGATCTTTCAACCGGCGGCGACATTCCGCGCATTCGGCAAGCGATTATTAATGAGTCGCCGGTACCTATCGGAACGGTTCCGATTTATGAAGCGCTGAACCGCGTACGGCGGGTCGAAGATCTGAATATTCAGGTGCTGCTGGAGGTAATCGAAGAGCAGGCAGAACAGGGTGTGGATTACATGACCATCCATGCCGGTGTGCTCGTGCAGTATGTCCCGTTGACGCGCAACCGCATTACAGGAATTGTGAGCCGCGGCGGAGCGATTCTCGCCGAGTGGATGGTGAAGCATCACAAGCAAAACCTGCTCTACGAGCACTTCGAAGAGATCTGCAAGATTTTTCAAAAATACGACGTGAGCTTTTCGCTCGGCGACGGGCTTCGTCCCGGATGCCTGGCGGACGCGAGCGATGCAGCGCAATTTGCTGAATTGAAGACACTCGGCGAATTGACGAAGAAGGCATGGGAATATGACGTGCAGGTCATGATCGAGGGGCCGGGTCATATTCCGCTCGATCAGATCGCCTTGCAGGTGGAGAAGGAACGCGAGATGTGTTTCCAAGCTCCTTTTTACACATTGGGTCCGTTAGTGACGGACATCGCGCCGGGCTACGATCACATCACCTCCGCCATCGGGGCAGCGATGATCGGCTGGCACGGCGCTTCCATGCTTTGTTACGTCACGCCCAAAGAGCATCTGGGGCTGCCGAACCGCGAAGATGTGAAGCAAGGTATTATCGCTTATAAAATTGCAGCGCATGCTGCCGATGTAGCCCGGCACCGTCCGGGAGCAAGGGATCGTGACGACGAGCTTTCGCGCGCGAGATTCAGCTTCGATTGGAAGAAGCAGTTCGCGTTGAGTCTCGATCCGGAGACCGCCCAGGCATTTCACGATGAGACGCTGCCGGAAGAAGGATTCAAAGATGCGGCGTTCTGCTCCATGTGTGGACCGAAATTCTGCTCGATGAATCACTCCGCGAAAACGCAAGAGTTCACGGAAGAAGAAGCGGCCGCTGTTGTGAGTGGCAAGCCATTCGTTCGGCTCGAGCAGTAGAGGGAGCTATAGGCTAGAGGCCCTTCGTCGGCCCGCATGCAACCGAAAAGTCAGGCGGCGCAGCTCTTCAGACGCCGTACGCCCGAAATGTGCCCGGTCTGCCTCCTGAATCTCGACATCGAGTTGTAGTAACGCCCCTCATTTAGTTCGATAGTTCGAGCTGGAACTCAGCAAAATTCTTGACAATCAGTACGACACGCCCTATCATCTCAAGGCAGTAGGGGAAGTACACTAATTCGACTATTTGGCAGTAAGTGTTACGCCGAGTCGCGGGACTCTCGAGCTTTCGGTTCGACGTCCCTGGGGAGTCAAGATGCGGACCAAGTCTCTGCTGTTCCTATTCGCTTTCCTCGCCGTTTTGCCGTTTGGCGGCACGGCATTCGGCCAGGTGTTGTATGGCTCGATTGTCGGCGACGTCACCGATCCGAGCGGGGCAGCGGTCCCCAACGTCGCTATCACGATAACGGACGCTGCTACCGGACAGAGCAGGAGTGACGTTTCCGATTCCGGAGGCCGCTTCACCTTTTCCGATGTTCCGACTGGCAATTACACGATCAAGTTTGTGGGTAATGGTTTCCGGCCCGTCGAGAAGACGGGCGTTGCCGTTACCGTGAATACGGTATTTCGATCGGATGCGGTTCTCCAGCTCGGAAATGTCACGGAGCAGGTTACAGTCGAGGCATCCGCTGTCCAATTGCAGAGCGACAAGGCGGACGTTCACACCGAGCTGACTGCCCAGGCGATCCAGGACCTTCCGATGTCCAATTACCGGAACTACCAGAGTTTGATCGACCTGGTTCCTGGGGCCACTCCCGGCGCATTTCAGAACGCCAATACCGATACGCCTGCTCGAGCACTCACCACGAATATAAATGGCACAAACCGGAACAACAATAGCACTCGCCTGGATGGAGCCGTCAACATCTTCGTATGGCTTCCCCACCATACGGTCTATGTTCCTCCGGCCGAAACCATCCAGACGGTAAATATCTCTACCGACAATTTCGATGCAGATCAAGGCATGGCTGGGGGCGCGGCGATCACAGTTGTTACCAAAGCGGGCACCAATAGTCTTCATGGCTCGGCCTTCGGGTATCTCGAGAATAGCTATTTCGGGGCCAAAAACTACTTCTTCACGGATCCAAAGAAGCCTAAAAGCATCCGAACGATCCCCGGTTTCACCCTGGGCGGTCCCTTTATTAAGAACAAGTGGTTTTTCTTTGGAGGCTACGAAGGACTGTTTGAACGAGTAAATCGAAATGCGTTATTTACGCTGCCGACTGCCGACCAGAGAGCGGGCAATTTCAGCGGCACTGGCGCCTTATTTATGATCCGAACACCGGCAATTCTGACGGTACCGGCCGCACTCCGTTTGCGAATGATCAGATCCCGGTCATAAGCCCGATCGCCCAGAAGTACAGGATCTAATTCCTCTGCCTAATCGACCGGGATTGTCCAATAACTATTTCAATTCCGCCAGCCAGAAAATGAACCGGAAGAATGTCGATTTCAAGACGGACATCAATTCTACGGACAAGTTCCGCCTGTTCGCCCGCTATGGATACATGCAGGCCGACGTTTCCGGCGTGTTCGGTCTTGGGGCGGCAGGTGGAGATTGTCTTATGCGACGGAGGCCCGGCACAGGTGACACATCGGTGAACATCGCGACAGTGGGTACACCTATACACTCGGCCCAAATAAGATCTACGATGCGACTTACGGATTTACGAGCGTTGGGTCACATCACCACTGTCGAATGATTTGGCACAAACTGGGGCTCTGACGTGTTTGGCATTCCCGGTACCAACGGCCCCGATCCGCGCGAGAGCGGGTTGCCTTACTTCAGCATCACCGGATATACCGATATCGGCAATAACAAACTGGATGCCGGCATTATCGCAACGATCAGAGCTTCACCACCAGCCAGAATTTTGGCATTATCCACGGATCGCACGAATTTCGGATGGGCTTCGACGGCATCCACCATCACTTGAATCATTGGCAGCCCGAATTGGGTGCCGGGCCGCGCGGCGAACTGGATTTCGGACAGGGTCTAACAGCTCTGAACGATCCAAATTACACCACGACGCAGTTCAACTCTTACGCAGCTTTCCTTCTTGGGCTAACTTCGAGCGTCGGCAGAAGCATTCAATACGTGAAGATGACCACCTACGAATGGCAGTTTGGCTGGTATTTCAGGGATCGCTGGCAGATTACGCCAAAGCTCACTGCAACCCTGGGATTGAGATACGAATACTATCCGATCATGACACGCGCCGGCCGCGGTGGCATCGAAGAGTACGATCCGAACTACCAATATCGTGAGCTCGGGCGGAGCGGGTGGGTTACCGAAAGATCTGGGTGTGACCGTCAGCCATAAGATGTTCAGTCCCAGGGTCGGCCTCGCTTACCGGGTGAATGATACGACCGTAATTCGTACCGGCTATGGTATAACACGCGATCCAATGCCGCTCTCTCGTCCTTTGCGGGGCTTTTATGATTTGACCGTAGGGGATACCTTCAGTCAGGCCAATACTTATTCGCCATATGACACAATGGCGCAAGGAATTCCGCCGGTCGTCGGTCCTGACGAGAGCACAGGAAAGGTAGTATTACCGCCGTCAGCAGACATGCGGTTTATCACGGATGGCCACTTAGACGCGGGTACATTCAATCCTGGAATTTCATTGTCGAGAAACAGCTTCCCTGGAAGTTGGTTACCTCAGTGGGCTACGTCGGAACACCGTACGGTCGAGCGTTCGCGGATTGGAACGGAAACGCTGCAGCCCCGGTACAGGACAGGCAGGACAGCCCCTGTTCCAGAAGTTCGGTCGTACTTCTGAAACGCTATTCTGGAACGGCCTTGTTGGGGCAAACTATCATTCGTTCCAAGCCTCATTTCGCTCGAAGAGTAGGGGCAGGGCTAACGGTGCAGGGTGCTTATACCTGGTCACATGCAATTAATTACGTAGACGACGATGGCTGGGCGGGCTTCAGCTACTGGAACTACGCCCCCTAACTGGGCGGAATCGAGCCACAGCCAGCTACGATCGCACGCACAATTTCCATCTTGGTTACGTCTATGAGTTCCCGTTTGGCAAGGGGAAGAAGTACCTGAATAGCGGTGTGGGAAACATCATCCTGGGCGGCTGGCAGGCAAACGGCATTCTCGCCATTTACTCGGGTGCTCCATTCATGGTGACGGCGGACGGCACGGCCCTCAATGCGCCGGGTAATACCCAAACCGCGGACTTAGTCGGTCCTACCCACAAGATTGGCAGCCTGTCGGAGTACTACGATGTGACAGCTTTCGCCCCGTTAATACCGCGAGGTTCGGGAGTATTGGGTCGCAACATTCTACGAGGTCCCGGCGTAATCAACAACGACCTAAGTCTTTTCCGCGACTTCCGCATCACCGAGGCTGTGAAGTTGACGTTTAAAGCAGAGGCGTTTAATCTAACGAACACACCCCATTTCGGTTTCCCAGATGCAAACGTGAACGACTCCGCTTTCATGCAGACTTCGAGTTCCGCCGGAACACTCTAGCCGATCAGCGAAGTATCCGGTTCGGCTTACGCGTCGGTTGGTGACGTAACGTCACTTGCGACGGTTGTTTAGCTGCGTGCGGACTGCAATCAGCGCCTCTTGAGCCGGTTGCAAGCTCGGATTGATCCGTACGGCTTCCGTAAGCTCGGACTGGGCCTCCTCTAACCGGCCCAGTCGAGCTAATTCCACACCTAGATTGTTGTGGAGTTCAGCGTCTTTCGAACGGTACTTGAGCGCTTGCTGATACCGCTCGACCGCCGCTGCATGCTGGCCGGAATCCGCCAGTTCATCTCCCCACGAAAGCAACGCTTCCCCTAAGCGTTGGCGTGCCTTCTGATCCTCGGGTCGCTCTGCCAGAACCTGTTCGAGATCTCGATTCGCCGCCGGCCATTCCCCATCCGCTGCTTCCGCACTCGCAAGATCGTACCGGGCATCCGTGAACTTCGGGTCCAGCCCCAGCGCTCGCCTGAACTGCTGCTTGGCTTCGGTAATCTTCCCCGCGCTCGCTAAAGCGAGTCCCAATTCTGCGGCAGCAACTGCACTTCGAGGCTGAGCTTTCGATGCCGTTTCGAAATACGGGACGGCCCCCGTCGCATCGCCTTTACTCAAAAGCAAATCCCCCAAGTTGTAATTCGCTGTGAAATCACCTGGGTACTTTTCGAGCAACTGATGCATAACGGCCTCCTGGAGCACTGGTCGCTTGTCGCCTTCTCCCACGGGCAAGACCTGTAGCCATAGATTTCCCATTTCATCGTCGGCGTGGCTGCCGCCTCGCACCCGTCGCGGGGGGCTGTGAGGATTACGCACGTTCCCCGAAGAATTATCGTAATGAAAACGCATCGAGATCGTGGTCCCGCGCGGCAGAAATACCGGCTGCTTATAGTGGCAAACGCCTTGCCAACTCAGATCCCAATCCGGAATGCGCACCAGCCATTTGCGAGTGCCGTCCGGCAAAGTCGCGTACCCCTCTAGCAGCTTGCCCAAATAATGTGCGTGGGGGTAAACGGCAAGAACGTAGAGGTCAAATGGTGTTTTGAAATCGTCGCTTACGAGGTAATTTCGATCGCCCGGAGAGATGTCGATCGCGCCATCATGTTCCAGCTCGATTAGAAGGGGAAATTTCTTCTGGGGCTTATCAGTAAAGTAAAGCCCTATTGAGGGCCGGACGCTTTCCGCTTTGCCGGAAGGGCGCAGATGCGCATTCAGGACCAGATCCATTCCCGGATCCGCACGCCAAGCCATTCCGTCCGGCTCGACCATTGGAACACTGCCCGGCTTCCATGCGAGAAACACGCCATCCGGATCGAACGAGTTCTCTGTAATGTTGAGTTCCATGCCTGGAAATCCCAAACGGTTCCCTCCGTCTCGTCCGCGCGCGGAGTGCGCTCGATCCAGGATGATGCTCGCGTGATGGACGACTTTCGGGTTGCCCGGACGGATTTCGACCGCCTTTACCCACCGCGTTCCCCTGATCGGCACCGGGATGACAAAATTCCAGAAGATCTCCGGTCCGTCAGCCTTCAGCTCGTAAGCCTCAGGGACTTCGAGCACAAGGTCAGGAGTTCCCAATTTCCAATCAAAACCAAATACCGGAGGCGATTGAGCCTCCTCAGAAGAACCCTCGATCGCTCCCTGCTTTACCCACTCCTGAATCACCGCAATCTGGGCGTCCGTTAGACGTCGCTCCTCAACGAAATCGCCGTAGCCGGTCTGCGGCAGGAAGGGCGGCATATAGCGCCTGCTCGTTAAGTCTGCTATCCGCGCTGCGTGGCGTTTCGCGTCCTGATAGTTCAGCAACGAAAATGGGCCCGATTCACCGGGCCGGTGGCAAGTCGTACAGTTGCGGTAAATTATCGGAGCGACATCCCGGTTGAAGGTAACTGCCGCGCTATATCCGATGGCCGGAAATACAAGCAGCACCAACCAGACCGGGCGGGCCATGCGACGGAATGCGGTAATGCATCAATGATAATTGATCTGTGCTCGCTGTTTTCCTGTTGCTGTTCTTCGCGACCGGTGACTCGACCCAATCCCAGGCGCTGGCGTACAAATCGGAGCGCGGTAAAGAGCTCATGGGGCAGCAGAAGTTCGAGGAAGCGGTTTCCGTTTATCGCCAGCTCGTTCAGGCGGTTCCAAACAACCCTGGCATGCTGCTCAATCTCGGCATGGCGCTTCACTTGGCCGGGCATTCTCGCGAAGCCATTGCGCCGCTCGAGCACGCTACCAAGCTCGATCCCACCATTCTTCCCGCATGGCTTTTTCTCGGCGCTTCGTACCTCAGCGCAGGCGACGCCGCGCGCTCGCTGCCCCCGCTTGAAAAATACGTTCGCCTTCAGGCAGACGATCCCGGAGGTCACCAAACTTTAGGTGACGCTCTTCAGCAAGCCGGCAAATATGCCGACGCGGCCAACGAATATGGAAAACTCAGCCAGCTCGAGCCGTCCAATCCGCATGCTTTCTACGGACTGAACCGTAGTTACTTCGCCCTGGCCGATGCAACCTTCCGGAAAGTGGAAGAGATGGCGCCGCAATCGGCCTGGTGGTTTGGTCTCGTGGCAGACGAGCGCGTTCGCCGACGCCAGTTTCACAGCGCCTTTTTCTTCTTCAAGAAGGCCGAAGGGCTCATGCCGCATCTGCCGGATCTGCACGTCTCGATCTCCAAGGTTTACGATGAAACCGGCCATCCGGACTGGGCCGCAACGGAGCGCAAGAAAGAGCGTGATCCTGACTGCTCGGCCATGCCACAAGCCTGCGATTTTGTGGCCGGTCGCTATGACCAAGTCATTCGAAACACAGGCCAGACCGCCCAGGCCCGTTATTGGCAAAGCCGCGCCTTCGCAGCCCTGGCAGAGAATGCCTTCGAGCACCTCGAACATTTGCCTGAAGGACCGGAAATTTGTGAGCTGCGGGCTGAACGGATGGGCGAACAGAGACAAACTTTGGAGTCGGTAGGGGAGTGGCGGAAGGCACTTCAGTATGCTCCGAATGACGAGCATTTAAATGAAGAACTTCTTTCCTCGCTCTATCGTGCCAAGGAATACTCGGAAGCACTGAAACTCGCTGGTGATCTGTTACGCGAGAATCCATCGTCGGCGGAGCTCAACTTCACCAAAGGCGACATCCTTGTAAACTCGCAAAAGCCCGAACAGGCGATTCCGTTTCTCGAACGGGCGTTGAAGCTCAATCCCAACTTGCTGGCTGCGCATCATGCACTCGGACGCGCCTACGCGCAACTAGGCCGTCAGAGCGATGCAATCCCGCACCTGCAGAAGGCCCTCGCGATCGATACTGACGGCAGCCTGCATTATCAGCTCGCGCGAGCGTTCCAGTCTACCGGCCAGCCAGAGCTCGCTAAAAAGACTCTTCAGGAATCCCAGCAACGTCAAAAGGCCGATCAGGAAGAAAAAGGCAAAGTCGAAGAAGAGATGAAGATCACTCCGCCCTGACGTCAGCCCGCTTTCCCGAGCCCTGCCGCACCGTTACAATACGATCTCCCTTGATGCCCTCGAACCGTTCGAGCGAACCGTCCGGCCAACGCACGATGACTGCATCTAAATTGACGCGGTCTCCCAGTCCGAAGTGTATTCGCAGATCGTTCGCACTGAGATAACTCGAATCGCCGCGCACCTGGCGCCACACTTTCTGCTTGCCATCTCTGATCAGTGCGGCTTCCGCTCCAATTGCAAAGCGGTTCAATCTCGGACACTCGAGTTTCAGCGACAACCAATGAGCTCTGTTATCAGTCTCGTTATGAAGGAGTCGCACAGGACCATTATTGTTAGTCACTACAATATCGATCGACCCATCATTATCGATATCTCCGAACGCAGCTCCGCGGCTGACCTCGGCCATCTGAAAAATAGGTCCAGCGTTTTTCGAAATCTCACGGAACCGCTTCCCGGTTTCGTTCTGGAACAACTGGTTCTTCTGGGCATAACGAGATGGGAGCTTCTCGCCGGAGTCCGGTAAGGTTACGGCGCCGTTCGCAATGAACAAATCGAGAAAGCCGTCGTTATCGTAGTCGAACCACTGCGTACCAAACCCGGTGTTCCCGAAAGTTGGTTGCAGCAAACCAAACTGCGCAGTCGCATCCTCGAACTGGCCGCTTCGATCGCTTCGAAAAACCGTTACGCCTTCACGCGTCAGATTGGTAACTAGCAGGACCTGGCCGCCATCATTTCGCACATCTCCGGTAGTGACGCCCATGCCCGCTTTTGGCCTTCCGTCTTCGCTGTATGCCAATCCGTTATCTAGCGCCGCTTCGCGAAACGTCCCGTTACCTTGATTCAGCCACAGCAGGTTCGCAGCTGTGTCATTCGCGACGTATATGTCCGGGCGACCGTCGCCATTAAAATCTCGGCACACAACGCCAAGCGCGGGGCCATAGGAGCGGTTTATTCCTGAAGCCTCGCTGATGTCTTCGAAACGGCCGTTCCGAAGATTACGAAAAAGGCGGGAGGGTAGCGCGTGGTACATCTTCGGCGTGCAATAATCCGGCTCGCCTGAAGGCGACACGCAGCCTCGATTTCCTGCGATCGTGAAGTCGACGTAGTTGCACACGAACAGATCCAGCCACCCGTCCCCGTCGAAGTCAACCCACGCCGCGCTCGTCGACCAGCGAGAGTCTTCCACGCCCGCTCGCACGGTCACGTCCGTGAATGTGCCGTTTCCATTATTGTGATACAAAACATTGCGGCCGAAATCTGTGACATAAAGGTCGAGAAGACCGTCGTTGTCGAAATCCCCCACGGCAACGCCCATGCCGTATCCGATGTTGCCGACGCCCGCGTGTTCGGTCACATCTACGAACTGTAAGTGCCCGGTCTCGGCCAGCAAATTTTTAAATAGGCGGTTGCCGCTCTTACGGGAAGACTTTCCGCCCGGATCGAGAGTATTCCCCTGGACAAGGTAGACATCGAGATCGCCGTCGTTATCGTAATCGATAAGCGCGACACCAGGACCCATGATCTCGGGCATGTAGTGTTTACCGGTTGCCCCGTTGAAGTGTTCGAACCGCAGGCCCGTTTCGGTAGCTATGTCCCGGAAAAGCGGGCGCTCGGCGCCCAGCAGGACGAGGCTGGTCGGCAGCACGGCAGAACAAATTTGAAAGAAGCCACGACGCGAGAGGGCATTCATTTCTGCGCGTTGAGGTCCTTCATTTCCCGGTCGATAGTGGCAAGCAGTTGCGTCTGACCACGTGCGCTCGCACGGTCGTGCGCTTCGCGATAATAGCGCAATGCCTTTTCGCGGTTGCCCGCTCGTGCATACGTGGCTGCCAATGCGTACGTATACGACGCCGTATTCTCGTCTTCCGGCTCAAGCGCCCGCTGAAGCTGCTGGGCGGCCTCGTCGTACCTTTTCTGGTTCACAAGAATGCGTGCCAGATGAAATCGGGCAAGCGGGTAATCCGGTCGATCCGCTATTGCAGCGCGAAAGTCGCTGGCTGCCTCATCCGGCTGACCCTGCATCTCATGTATCGCGCCCAGATTGTTGTGCGCCTCTCCATAATGTGGATTGATCTCTAACGCGCGGCCGAAAGCCTGTGCGGCTTTTTCCCACTGCCGTTGGTTGAACAGCAGAACGCCGTCGTCATACCAGGCATCGGCCCTGCCTGGATCGAGTTTTATCACCTGGTCGAAATGCTGTTGAGCTTGCGACAGGTCGCCTGCCCGCCCATACAGGGAGATGAGATTCACGTGTGCTTGCACGTTATTAGGATCCGTCCCGAGAATCACAATATGCTCGTGTATTGCTTCGTCCAGCTGCCCTGCGGCTTCCAGTTCCGCAGCACGCTCGAAACGGACTGTCGAACTCAGATTCAAGCGCCGCACTTGTTCGCTTAAAGGATCTTCCAGCCGCGGCTCCCGATTGCGGTTTTTGGAATACGCTTCGAAGTGTGCAGCCGCTTCAGAGGTCTTCCGGGCCTTGCGCAGTTCTCCCGCCAGAGCAAAATGGGCGGCACCGTATTGAGAATAGAGATCGCAAGCTTTGCTGAACGAATCAATTGCTGAACTGTGGTCGCCTCTTGCAACTTGTACGCGACCGAGACCATACCAAGCCTGCGGACACTCCGGATGATGCGTAAGGACATTGCGATAAAGGCGTTCTGCTGCGTCCCAGTCTGCCGTCGCGATCAAACATTGAGCAAGATATAGCTGAGCAGGAAGATAGCTTGGCTCGAGCCTTAACGCATTTTGAAAATTCCTTGCGGCGAGGTCAAACTCCCCACGCTCGAACTCCACTTTGCCGAGCAGGTAGACCCATTCGAACTTCGCCGGCTCCAATGTAACTGCCCGAGCATACGCGGCCGCGGCTGCAGTTCGCTGATCGTACGCCTGGATTACCATTCCCAACGTGCCGACAAGATGCGCATCATCTGGGTGAGCTTTGGCCTGCGATTCAGCCTCCGCAATCTGTGCACTGATTGCCGGAGCAAAGCTCTCCGTGTTCACATGCGGTACATCGGAAGCTTCGATAGCCAATAGTCTCAGCGCAAACGCCAGCAGCGCACACGCTATTCGCATAGAACAGAAACTCTCAGTCTATATGACCCGGACTTTTACCGGTCGGGAGGCCTCTGAGGTCACGCCTGACGGGCTGCAATAGTGCGGCTAAAAACGGTCACAGGGTGTACTGGTACGTCCGAATAGCAAACTAAACCGCGAGAACATAGATCCCTCAAAGGAGGCATGAAAACAGGCAGCGGGCCAGAGACCTAAATGTTTTCCGTTAGTGACGCGGGGTGACCCAAGTCCTTCGAGGGCATAGATCAATATAGGTCATGCAAAGACATTAGTAACATCTAACATACGCTCAACCCAAGACGCTATTTCATGCAACCTTCACACTATTTCGACAGTCGTCCTGCTTGCCTGAATACCTAAGTAGAGTATTTCTGTTACTCCAATGGTTCAGTAAGTCACTGCAACAAAAGGCTTGCAATCGTTTGCCTAAAAGGATTACCATCTACTAAACTTCGTTTGTTGCTACTTCAGAACGCCAACCTTAATTACTTGGCTGATCAGGTGAGGGGGTAAGATGTTTTCTTTTGAGGGAAAACGCATGCTTCTCCGTTTTCCGGCGCTTCTATTTACTTCACTCGTGCTCCTCGGGATGCATTCGAGCGCTATGGTCAGGTCTTGTCCGGCTCGATCGTCGGAACTGTCACTGATCGCAACTGGCGCGGTGATTCCGAATTCAGCGATAACTGTCACGAATCCGGCACGTCCCAGACTCGGTCGGATACAACTGACGGCAGCGGCCGATTTAATATCTGCAAGCCTGCCTCCCGGAACGTACAGCCTGACGGCGAACAAGCGGTTTCCGGCAGTACCAGCAGACCAATATAACAGTCACCCCGGCACGGTGACGCGTGTTGACTCTCCAATTGGAAGTCGGCCAGGCCAGTGAAAAATCAATGTCTCCGCTCAAGCCGTCGAACTGCAGACAGACAAGGCGGATCCATACTGAGATAAATTCGAAAGCTGATCACAACCATGCCGCTGGGGGCAACCGGAACTACCAGACACTAATTAATTTGGCTCCCGGTACAACACCTGGTAACTTTATATAACTCCAATACCGATATGCCCAGCCGAAGCCCTCAACACCCATGTAAATGGCGGCGTGGGTCAGACGAATATTACACAGATAGATGGTGCGGAAAGCATCAATGTGTGGCTGCCCCAGTACACCGGTTATGTTGCGCCTGCCGAAACTATTGATGTTGTCAACGTAACCACAAGTGCAGGTGACGCTGACCAGGGATTGGCGGGTCGTCAGCAATCACTGTGGTAACCAAGTCCGGTACCAACCAATTCACGGAAGCGCCTTCATTTTCCACAATGATCAACACCTCAACGCCCGCAATTTTTTCCTAGCGCCTGGAACTGATAAGCCGGTAGGCATTTACAACAACTTTGGGGCGACATTGGTGGACCTATTAAGAAAGACAAGCTATTTTATTTTGTGAGCTTTGACGGCACTACCAAGAAGACAAGCGCCAATGGTCTTTTCACGGTGCCCACCGCGAGCGGAGCGTGCCGGCGATTTCTTCTCTTATGGCACCGATATTTATAACCCGCTATACAGGAAATTCTAACGGAACCGGCCGCCAAATTGTTAGTGACTGGCGGCGTAACAATAAAATACCAACTTCACTGTTAAGCCCTGCGTCATTGGCAATTCAGTCTTATCTGCCTCTTCCTAACCAGCCTGGAGTGAGCGAACAATTACGCGGCTTCGGCTAGTCCTGCCATTAATCGTTTCAATGTACGATGCGAAAGTCAACTGGAATCGCAATGGACAAGAATTCCATCTGGGTGAAGTACGACAACATGTTTGCGACTTCAGGGAGTCTCGGGATTTTTGGAGATGCCGGCGGCCCCGCACCCGGCTCGGATCCGGGCCAGGGTCGAACTAGCGTTCAAGTCGCTTCGATCGGAACACTTACGTATTCTCGCCTTCCTTGGTCTTTGACGGCAAATGTCGGCTATCAACGCATGAACCAGACCGTGCTCGGGTCAGACTTCGGAAAGGACTATTCGACTACACTCGGCATCCCGGGATTAAACGGCGACGATATTCGTGACAGCGGCTTCCCGAATGTCAACATAAACGGTTTCACCGGAAACTGGCGTGCCGAACTGGATGCCGCTTTATCGAACAGACGAAACTTACACCACGAACCAATCGCTTGCCTGGACAAAAGGCGCTCATCAGTTTCGGTTTGGCTTCGACCTGGTGCGACACCACCTGAATCACTGGCAGCCAGAATTAAGCCACGGTGGGCCTCGGGGGTACTTTGACTTCGTCGGGTCGATTACGACACTGAACGGCGGTAATGGCAATCCGGTTGCCGCAGCCAATCAATTTAACGCCTATGCACAGTTCTTACTTGGCCTCTCGGACAACACACAAAAAGGCGAGCAATACATCCTGATGACCGGCCGTGAGTGGCAATTCGGCTGGTTTGCCCAGGACCGATGGCAAGTTTCTAAAAAGCTAACCTGACATCTGGGCCTACGATACGAGCTATACCCGCTTATGACACGTTGCTGCGGCAAGGGGATCGAGAGATATGATGCCACTACTAATGACGTCTATATGGGCGGCCGCGGCGACGTGCCCGTCGATGCCGGAATCAGTGTAAGCCACAAACTGTTTGCTCCCAAAGTCGGCGTTGCTTATCGTATTGACGAAAAGACGGTCGTTCGCGCCGGCTACGGGATCAACTATGACCCGTTACCCTTCTCTCGGCCCTTGCGTGGCTTTTACCCGCTGACCATCAACAACAATTATGATGCGCAGAATAGCTTTTCAGTGGCGAATCTGGGCAATGCAAACTCCTTTGTGCCAAGCACTTTCGCCAATGGAATTCCGCCGATCGTGGGCCCGGATTTGTCTACTGGTATCGTTCCGCTGGATCCTACGGCCAGCGAACGTGCTCCTGGTTCTTATATAAATCGCGGATACGTTCAGTCTTATAACGTCACGTTGGAGCGTCAACTGCCTGGGATCAGTGGTGATGTCGGCTGCCTACGTAGGGCAGCATACCGTACATCAATTGGCAGATCAGGATCTTAATGCCGGATTTCCCGGATCGGGCACAGCGCTGCTTCCGCAAGCGAAGATCGGCCGCACGATCTCAACCGACTATTGGAATGGCTATCTCAGCGCTGAATACAGCTCATTGCAGAGTTGCCTTCAATCGGCAGTTCTCAAATGGTCTCATGCTGAAAGGAGCTTATACCTGGTCGCATGCTATCGACTACGCCGACAACGATGGCTGGCAGGGTGTAAGTTACAACTGGGATCCGGCTTTTCAACGCAATCGGGCTACGGCGGGTTTTGACCAGCGCCAGGTGTTCCAGCTCGGATGGGTATATGAACTTCCATTCGGGCCCGGCAAGAAGTTCTTGAACAGCGGCAGCCTGGCATCCAAGATATTGGGCGGCTGGCAGTTCAGCGGTGATTGAATCTTGCTACACCGGGTTGCCGTTTACAGTCACGGCGCCCGACGGTAACTTGAACGATAACGGAAGCAACATGCAGACGGCCAACCAGTTAATAACAAACGTACCATTGCTCGGCAATGTCGGACCGGGTCAGCATTATTATGATCCGGCGGCCTTTGCGCCGTCCACTGCGGCTTTGACTTTTGGCAATTCCGGCCGTGAATAGCCTTAGTCGGTCCAGGGATCTGGAACACAGACATGAGCATTAGCCGCGTGTTTCCGATCCGTGAGAATCCCTGAAGCTGGAGTTCCGAACGGAATTCTACAATCTTGCCGAACACTTCGCATTTCGGTGGACCCGGCGGGCGGCAAAGGCGTCGGACCCGCTGGCAGTTCGAATCCGGATGGCGGTGTCGCAGACAGCAATTTCATGCAGATTACCAATTCATGGGGCGAACGACAAATTCGCTTCGGCGCACGCTTGAGTTGGTAAATATGGAGTAGTGCGGAAGTTCGATTCAAGAAGGCGGCCTTTTCTCGGAGCCGCCTTCTTTTCTGTTTCACGGCATCGCTCTCGCCCAGAACAACGATCTAGCTCTCCAGTCGCAGCAGGCGAAGCAGTTGATGGCCGAGGGCCGGTTCGACGAAGCAATCCCGATTTACAAACGCTTGGCTGCAGCCGTGCCCGGCAATCCGGGCCTGATTCTCAATCTCGCGCTAGCCGAAGAAATGGGTGGTCATCCCGAGAGCGCGATTCCACACCTTGAGTCAGTCCTCAAGACGCAGCCGGATAGCGTTCCTGCCCTCGCCTCACTAGGTATGGCGCACCTGCAATTGAACCAACCGACCGCCGCCATTGCCCCGCTCGAGAAATTGACGAAGATCCAACCCGAGAACCAAAACGCACACGGAATGCTTGCCGGCGCCTACCTGGCGCTCGATCGTCCTGCCGAAGCCGCCGGCCAATATCGGAAGCTCGCGGCTTTGGACGCCTCTGACGCAAAGGCGTGGTACGGTCTTGGGAAGTCATACGAATCGCTCGCAACTCGCAGCTTTACGCAGCTTTCAAAGAAGGCTCCCCAATCGCCCTACGTAGCGGTTCTAGTGGGTGATGCCCGGCTGCAACGCAAGCAGTACCGAAGTGCTTTCTTCTTTTATCGCGAGGCGCAAAACAAGATGCCTAATCTGCCTGGCCTGCACGCGGGCCTGGCCAAGGTTTACCAGGGAACCGGACACTCGGAATGGGCCGACGCCGAGGGAAGCAGGGAGCGCACTGCCGCCGATTGCATGACTCAAACACCGGAATGCCGCTTTTTGAAAGGTGATTTGATGGGCGTTGCCAAAGTGACGGATAGCCTCACCCGCCAATCTTTTCTGGGCCACCAGAGCATACAATCAGCTAGCTATAGATGCTTTCGACCACCTTGGCCAACTGCCCGATTCCGTTGAGATTCATGCACTCAAGGCACAGATTCTGCATGGCCACGGTCAGGATGCCGAAGCTGCCGGAGAATGGCGCGCTGCGCTGGCTCTCAACCCGGGCGACCCGAGGCTCGAAACCGAGCTCGCAAGTTCTCTATTCCAGGCGCACAGGTATGGGGAATTGATGCCGCTGCTCACTAAGCTCCTCGCGACCAGGAAGGATGCCCCCGATCTGAACTTCATGATGGGCGAAAGCTTGTGGCGCACCCAGCAGCCGGAAAAGGCTGTTCCATATTTGATCGCTGCTCTCGACAAAGAACCAGGCATGCTGCCCGCTCATGCCGCGCTCGGAATGGTGTATGCGCTTCTTGACCGCAATAGTGAAGCCGTGCCGCACCTCGAAAAAGCGGTAAGCCTGGACGACGACGGCAGCATGCATTACAGCCTGGCGCGAGCCTATCAGGCGGCTGGAAATACTGATCAGGCGAAAAAGGCGATGCAGGAGTCGCAGCAGATCCGGCAAAGGAATCAACAGATCAACGACCAGATCGAGAAGCAAGCCGAAATAACGGCGCCAAGCAGTCTTTAGAATTCATCGCGGCCCATCACGGTTGACGTCGGTTGCGATAGTGCCGATAAAAGACGGCCGCCACGGCGAGGACCGGCACCGCGAGAAACAAGCCTATCGGCCCAAACAGAAAGCTTCCGGCCAGCAATGCGATGAACACTGGCAGCGGCCGAAGACCCAGCGGTTTACTCAGGAAGTGCGGCGTAATCCAAAACCCTTCGAGCCCTTGAATCACCGCCCACCCAGCGAAGGCAATCAGGAACCGGGTAAGGTCCCAACCGACCCAGGCGATAGTCAGCGCCGCCAAAGCAAGTGGAATCAGTGAACCTACACGCGGAACAAAGTTCGCTAACCCTCCAACTACAGCGACAACCGGCCAGAGCGGGACGCGAGCGATTCCAAAAGCAACGGCATAAAGGACAGTCAGAATTCCGCCAATGATCAACTGTGCGCGTACGTACCGGCCCAAAACAAAGGCCGACTCTCGAAATGGATTCCCCGGTTGCGACATGAATTTCTAGCGCGGAAGCCATCCCTGCGCTTCGAGTACTCGCCGAAACCCCGGAGTATCGAGCGACACGGCCGGGAAGTACGGCCCCGATAAGGATCGCTTCCACCAAAGACCGTTCCTGCGATGCTCGTCAGGCGAAGTGAAGTGATATTCGTAGAGGCTGGCGCGCACGTAGCGCGGGGGTTTCGTGGTGAAAGGATTCATGCGCAACAGGCCGAGCGTTTCCCGATCTCCTTGAAGCAGCTTCGCAACAAAGTTGATGAACCAAGGATGGTCCTCATAGGTCGACATGGCGGCGAACCACATCAACCAGTCGAGGCGCAGATGATAGGGAGCAATTTGCGGGGGCCGAAATCCGCGATCGCCCGGCTTCCCTTTGAACTGGTACTCACGCCAATGCGTCGTCGCAGTGAGCACGCCATCCTCGGTAC
The DNA here is from genome assembly GCA_963757345.1 of Terriglobia bacterium. GTDB lineage: Bacteria > Acidobacteriota > Terriglobia > Bryobacterales > Bryobacteraceae > Bog-105. Next base: position 137,072 of record CAVWRP010000027.1, read on the forward strand.
CTTCGACGATTACTTCGTATCGCGTGCGGGTAATACTTCCAAACGCGCCGTAAGTGCCAACCAGGTGCAGTGAATTGAAGTTGGTATTCATGATCTGACGAGCCGAGAGCATGTTTGCGACGACTGGGATACTCATCAACGCCACACCGGCAAGGAGCGCATAATTGAGCCATTGGGCGGCTTGCGGAACTGCGTCGAAGCTATGCGGGCGCAGATTGAAAAAAGCGAAGAACCTGCCGTCAAGCGTGGAGAACGCGAGGATCAATGTCAGCCAGTTCAGCCAGGACAGATTCCCGCTGACAAGAATGCTGAATTGAAACAGAATTGTGATCAAGCCTGCGATTCCTGCCACCGGTTGAGGAAGAAAGTAAAAGAAGGGAACAACCAACTCGGCACAATGATTGAAGAGTACTCCCGCGCGGCTCATCCAATGCGGCGACCAATGGAGATACCAACTCACGGGATTTGGCATCGGTTGCGTCTCATAGTGGTAGTCGAGACAGGTGAGGTCACGCCAGCAGGAATCGCCGCGCAACTTGATCAGGCCAGCGCCAAACATGATCCTGAAAAGAAGCCAGCGAAACAACCAAATGGGAATCGCCTGGGGAAGCATGCGCGATCCCCCAAGGAAAATTGCAAAGAAGCACGCCTCCAGCAGGATCGATTCCCAGCCAAAGGCGTAGAAAGTCTGGCCTACGTTTACAAACGATAAGTACAGCAAGTAAATCAGGCCCCACGATACAGCCTGCGACCAGCTCAGCCGCGAGGAAACGCCGGTAAGAATGAGACCCGAGAGGATGATGCCAATCCAGGCGAACACCGTAAATGCGACATCACGTGGAAAAAGATAGAACAGACTTGGCGCCTCGCTGAATGGAACTTGCTTGACGAAATATGGAACGGGAAGAAGCCCGCGTTCCCCCAGCAGAGGTTTGAACTGAATCAGAGCCGCGATGAACGCAACAAGACAGATAACGGCGATGCCGCGCTCAAGAAGCAGGCGCGCCAACCAGTAGCTCTTCGCTTCCAGGTTCACCATTAACAAGATACGCCTTTGTCTCTAAGACAGCGGTAGTCTATTGGTTAAATGGTTAAAAACGTTCTCGGTACTGTTCTCCAGACCTGCTGCACAGATCCGCTTACCGGCTTTTATCGCGATGGCAAATGCAACACGGGTCCGGACGATATAGGGAAGCACACGATCTGTGTGGCACTCAGCGACGAATTTCTTCGGCACCAGGCATCTATCGGGAACGACTTGATCACGCCACGTCCGGAATTTGGTTTTCCGGGCCTGAAGGCCGGCGACAAGTGGTGCGTGTGTGTCGAGCTCTGGAAACAATCCTACGATGCGGGCATCATCGCGCCGGCGCGTCTGGAGTCCACGCACGAGAAGGCGCTCGAAGTCGTCTCTCTCGAGGAACTCCTCGTCAGCGCACAACTTGACCAAACCCGCTCGAATTAGGAAGGCGCAGCTTACATTCCCACCTCGAGGCGCGGCCGGTTCTGCCTGACGTTCTTCATGTCCTGCGCGGGCTCGCCTTCGCACTCAACCTCTATGACGCTCGCTAGGGGGTCGGGCGCAGCCTGAGGCAATGACAAAAACTGTGTGCGGAAGTCGTCCTGCCGAAACTTAACTGCGGTTCCGGACGGATACAGCTTTGCGGAGAGCACCTTGTTTTTCAAACCGCCAATGGAAACCGTTTCGCCAGGCCAGAAATACACGTGAACGTAGAGTGTATTGCCTTTACGCGTAAATTTCGCGAATTCGGAGCTCTTCACGTCACAACGCTCTGCCTGATGAATTAGATCAGCGTGATGGTCCATCCACCGCCCCGTCTTAGTTAAAACATCAATCGACTCCTGGGGGACGGATCCATCAGGTTTGGGCCCGATATTTAGCAGATAATTGCCGTAGCCTTGCGCACAGGTAACGAGATTGCGAACGATCGTCTTCGGCGTTTTCCAATCGTCGTCTGCTCGGTGATAACCCCAGCTGTCGTTCATGGTCATACACGCCTCCCAAGGTTCGGAGTGCACAGTGATGTGTTGTTCGGGTGTCGTGAAATCTTCCGGGATCTCGGCGCGATTGTTAATCAGGATATCGGGCTGAAGTTGACGCACCATTTTATTCATCTTGACTGATTCCCAACCCTCTGGAGAGAGCGGCCACGCGACGTCATACCATAGAATGTCGAGCTTTCCGTAGTTTGTACAGAGCTCTCGGACGAGTCCATGTGTGTAGTCGACGAACCGCCGACGCGCCGCCTCATCCTGAGCACAGCGAGCGCCGTCCGGGTGGTGCCAATCCATCAGTGAGTAATAGAAACCGACACGCATTCCCTCGCCTCGCGCAGCCTCGTAGAATTCCGCAAGGAGATCGCGCCCGGCTGCCTGCTTGGGAGCGCAGTAGTTCGTCAGCTTCGTCTCGAAATTGCAAAATCCTTCGTGATGCTTGCTGGTCATCACCATGTATTTCATGCCTGCCTGTTTTGCGAGCTTGGCCCAAGCGCGCGCGGCGTGCGGCTTTGGATTGAACCTCTTGGCCAGTTCCTGATATTCGGCTACCGGAATGCCCTCCTCTTCCATCGCCCATTCATGGCGGCCCAAAACGCTGTACAGACCGAAGTGTATGAACATGCCGAATCTGGCTTCATGCCACCATTGCATGCGGCGCGTGCGGTCTGCGACCGTGGAAGTTGTCGGCCCCTTGGCATCCTCCTGGGCCAAAAGCGGCTGGGGGTTCAATGCCGCAATAGTCGACGCTGCGCCAAGCGAGGCAAGAACGCCCCGGCGGCTCACTTGAGTGTGTGTGGTCATGTTGATTGTCGTTTCAAGTCTGCTTCACTATCTTGCCGCAAAGCTGTGGCCAGATCCAGAAGACTGTCCACGTTAGTTAGTGCGGAGCTTCATGAAGTATCGGAGCGTAACGTAGCCCATCGCTATCACGGCAAAAATTAGCATCGTGTTCAGGAGAACCGGATTCCTGTCCGTCCACGGCAACGACGGAGCGCGGTATTGTGTATTGTCGATGGGCGGTCCGAGTGTCGCAGGAACGGGATCGATGCGATCGGGTGTGACCTCCGCGAAGTCGTAACGCGGTCGAGCGGCTGCGGCGTTCCCCAGGAAGAGCTCATACATACCGGGCTCCTTCGATCCAAAGACGATCATACGCCGCAAGCCGCTTAAATCGATCTTATTGACGACTAGCGGCGGGCTATCTCCGTTGAAAACGGTCAATTTCAAGTAACGCGTCCAGGGTGCATCAAGAGAGACCGATAAGTTCTCTTGGTCCGCAGTTCTCGACACCGTTCCTCCGCCAATTACAATCCAGTGTCTGGTATCGCTGCTGCTGAGAACTTCGGCGGCCCGCGAGAAGAATCCGGGGCGCGCAGAGATGGTGATGCGATCACAGGGCAGCCCTGCCATTCCCGCGTCGATTTGAAAAGATGTCGAGCGATCCGGGCTGTTTTGAGTGACCACTGGAGTGCCTGACGCCAGAATGTCCCGAACAGCATCCGTCTCACGGTAGAAAACGACAAATGCGGATTCGAGCCACGCCGGATCCGGCCATCCTGGGATAGTGACACGAACGTACCGGCGCGTGGAAACCGGATACGTCAATGTCAAATCAGAAACCTTGCGGTCGGAACACGAGACATCGAAGATGAGGCCACTCTCGTTTACGACTGACCACAGTTTGGCATCGTCACTTGTCTCGATTCGTACCGATTCCTTGAAATTCTCTCGATTGGTCCCGATTCTGATCCGATTGTGGGAAGGATGACCAGAAAGATCGATAATCGCGGAAACCCCAACGTCCGGAGCAGCCGACTTGTTCAGAACAGTAGCGGGAAGCTCAACTTCTTCTCGCTTTCCCGATAAGACCCGAATTGCATACGGAACCTCGACGCCGGAACGAACTAAGCGAATGTCGTTCAAACGGGCAAGCGATTGCCCGTACAGCGCGGAATCCGGCACAACCGCTGATATATCCGCATTAGGCTGCGTTTTGATAGTTCTCTGGAAGCGCCAGCTGTGCGGGTCGAAATCGCCGGTCAGCAAAAGAGGGAGCGCGGCGAACCCCACCAAAACCCGAGTCAAGTGGCGCATAAGTATTTCAGTGCGATTCTGTTTGATCTTCCTTCCACAAGACGGCGGAATCTCGAATAGAGAAATGAGGTGGCAATGAGGAGCACGCCCAGCGCTACAAAAGCAGAGATCCTATAGATGCGTCCCAGTTCCCATACATCAAGTAAATAGAGCTTCACAATGACAAGAGCCATCAAGCTGAGCCCGGCAATCCGGTTCAACGCGCTCCGGCTCGCTACGCCGGCAATAATCAGAGCTATGGCATAGAGGGCGAAAAGCACGGATGCCGAAAGCGTCTCGACACTGGCGAAATTTTGAGGTGGAGTTGCCCGGAAAACCCAATCCCCGACTTCGAGCGTCAGACCGAATAGAAGGATAATGTGTCCGCCAAAGAACTCAGGCAACGCTGCTTCTCGTGCGACTTTCTTCGACCATTTCGCCGAAAGCAAGAGACCTGACGCCATGAACAGAAAAGTCAAGAATCGAGCATTCCAGAGCAGAACATGAGATCGCGCGTCCACGTACATTCTGCTATCAAACATGACGGCGCGCATGAAGCTCAGCAGAAAGACGAAAAGCGCTCCGAGGATCGCTCTGCGATTATTGAACCGAACACCAATCCACGTGACCGCCGTTGCCTGGAGGGTCCACGCCAGCGTGATAGTGAAACCCGTAAATTGAATCGGTATAGCCAGGGTCAGGAAACAAAGAGTGACGCCCAACGATAAGAGCGCTGGACGAGCGTCGACCGTGTCAGCAGCGCGACGCCCATAGAGCCAGACACCGAGCGCGAGATACAAGCCCGCGATTCCAATCGCCAGGGGTCCAAGATAGGCGTGATGGCTTCGATTTAGCAGCCCATAGGCACTCCCAAAGTAGACCCCGGCATTCAGAGCCAGAGCTGAAAGTTCCTCCACGGTCAGGGTCCGGTTGCGTTTGAAATGCCAGGCTTGCCAGAGGAAGAATAGGAGAAATGAAATTGTGATGCCCGCAAACCGGCGGCCGAGATCATCGTTCGTGGTCGTCATGCTTGTCCATAACAAGTAGGAAAACCAGAAGCAGGCGAAAGAAACGCTCTCGAGTCGCTGGAATCCATGGGCGGCAGCTGATCGAACGCCGCCCGCGGTGATCGCGAGGGCCACCAGGAAGAAGACGGTCGTTGAGCCTTGCCAAAGTGGAACGACTGCTAGCGCAGCCAGCAACTGCAAAGCAAAAGGTAGAAACCTGTCTGAAATTCGCGAGTACAAAAAGTAAAAAGCTAGCAGCGCCAGAGTTGCGGGAAGCAGACCATCCGAATCGGTTTGCCGTCGCAACAGCCACGCTCCGAAAATCAGTACAGTGGCGACGAAGCTGATCGGCTCCATTACGTGCCATGCCTTTTTCTTTGTCAGTCCTATGGCAGCGAGATCGAGAAGAAGAAGGTACCCGAAGAGAACCCAAGGATGGTCTTGCTTGGAACCGAGTATCAGCGGCGTTAGATAACCGGCTATTAGCCCGAGGATCATGATCGCCTGCGCGCCATACCGGAGCGAAAGAGCGATTGCCATCACTGTCACGGCAAGCAGGAGTAAAAAAGCAAACGGCTGGAGAATGAGCTGATAAAAACCAAAGGCAGCGTAAATGGAGACATAGAGAATCGCAATTCCCGCCCCCGTAAGCGCCTGGGCAAACGTCCGTTGATGCTTGCGCCAGAAAAAGTCGCCTACAAAGACCGTTAGAAAACCACCGGTTACCCCCAGGAGCACACGTCCCGCCGGGCCGATCCAATTGTTATCTGCTGCCCATTTGAAGAAGAATGCAACACCCAGGACCAGGGTCACAACACCAACACGATTCAGAATGGTGAGCCCGACTTTGGTTTCGAGAACTGGGCGGCCCGGTCGTGGCGTCGACCGAATCGGCGAGGAGACCTGATCTGTTGACGCCGGGGAGTCCTGCACGCTGGTGGATGACGGCTCCGGGTTCCCTGGCGGTTGTGGGAAATAGGGACGGCAGCTTCACTGCTCCGAAAAACTACTTTCTCGAGTTGAGCCAACCGTTGATCAACTGCTTTCTGATGAGCCAGCAGCCGATTTAGAGCGTCCGTCAGATTCGCAAGTTGCTCATTCTCCGGTCCTGCCATTCAGAACTAGTAAATCACTTATTCCCCGATGATCTTTACCAGAACGCGCTTGCGGCGCCGACCGTCGAACTCGCCATAAAAGATCTGTTCCCATGGTCCAAAGTCAAGGCGTCCATCGGTCACCGCCACCACCACTTCCCTCCCCATTACCTGGCGTTTAAGGTGGGCGTCAGCATTATCTTCTCCGGTACGATTGTGCTGGTATTGCGAAACGGGTTCGTGAGGAGCAAGGTCCTCCAGCCATTTGTCATAGTCGCAGTGAAGACCGCCTTCGTCGTCGTTGATGAAAACGGACGCGGTTATGTGCATGGCGTTTACCAGCACCAGACCCTCGCGTACACCGCTCTCGCGCAAACAAGCTTTCACATCAGGCGTGATGTTAAGAAACGCGCGCCGAGACGGAATCTCGAACCAGAGTTCCTTCCGATAACTTTTCATCGACCCAAAAATTGTACTCCGCTCCGGGCTTGAGGGTCGAGTGGAGGAAACTCCTAGGAAACTATCTCTGGAAGCCTTGAATGCGGCTTCATAAACCACTCTTGCAAATCGAAGGCAGTTGCATCGCCGGCTTTGGGGAGGCGCGTCCGGATCATGTCCGCCTGGCGAAAGAAATCAACGACGGACTGAAACGACTCATAAGCATGATGGAGCAGTACCTCGCTATCTGCGATGCGTGCGAAAATGCCCTCTTTGGTCGAGTGCTTCGAGCTGCTGGACGCAGGAGCGAAGGGTGCCCGTCGCCGCTTCGACCATTTGCTGTTCCCTTATAGGAGGCTCTTCGAAAGCTCAGCATATCAGCGAAGTGCCTCGGAATGGCTGGATATTTCACGTCCGACATGTGACAAACACATGGGAAAGCGCGAGACGGCCCGAGTCTTGCGAACCATATAATGAGACGTGTTGCCGGTTCGATCCGCTCTCGCAATAGCACTGCTTTCCGGAGCTTTTGGGATGGCGCAAACGGCCAGCGATATACCGGCACTCGAGATCTCCGCTCGCCAAGCCTTAGCGTCGAAGGATCCCAACAAAGCACTTGCAGATTACGAAAGGCTCACGCAGCTCGTTCCCACCTCTGCGGCCTATCAGGACGAGGTTGGCTTTCTTCTGGCGGCAACCAAGCGCCCGGCGGATGCCATACCTCATTTTGAGCGCGCAACCCAGCTGGATCCGAAAATGGCACAGAGCTGGTTTCACCTCGGTGTGGCGCTTTGGCTCGGAGGCGCAAAAGAGCGTGGACATGCGGCCCTCGAGAAAGCCGTTGCACTCGAGCCCAACGACGGCGACTACCGGTTTCGATTAGGCTCGGCCTACGCGGATGCGGGAAAAACGGATGCTTCGATTGCGGAGCTCACACGGGCCACGAAGCATACGCCTCGGAAAGCTGCCGTCTGGGAGACGCTCGGATCCCAATGTCAGAAGCGCAAACGCCTCCATGAAGTACGAAACGCCTATCAGCAAGCGCTGATTCTCGATCCCGGTAACGATGCAGTTCGAAACAGCTATGCGATGGTGCTGGTTGATTCCGGCGACCCGGCCGGCGGCCTGGCGGAATTCCGAAAGATTTTGGCCAAGGATCCTAACAACTATCGCGTCCAGGTCAACATAGGCTATGCGTACATCGGCGCAGGGAACTACAAGGAGGCGATCCGGCAGTTGACGCAGGTTGCTCAAAAGCACCCCGAAGCTCCCGATGCGCATTATGATTTAGGCGTTGCTTACAAACAAAGCGATAATCTTTCTCAGGCGCGGCTCGAACTAGAAAAGACCGTGAGCCTCGACCCTTCTCTTGCGGAAGCTCATTTCATGTTGGGGCTCGTGTATGTCGACGCCGGAGAGCCTGAAAAAGCAATAGAACAGTTTCGGATTGCGGTTCAGCGTCGGTCCAATTATGGAGATGCGTGGTTCGAGCTTGGCATGACTTTAAAACAGCAGGGAGATGCCGGTGGCGCAATAGAGGCACTGCAACGATCGGTAGCCCTAGATCCAACCGATGCCGGAGCCTTCAATACGCTGGGACTGCTTCTTCGTAGAAAGGGCGATGTCGCGGGAGCAAAAGAAGCCTTCGATAAGGCCGCGCAGCTTCGGGCGAATGAGGAAACCGCCAAAGAGAAATCGTTAAGGCGAGGCGCGGCGCGAGCCGCCAACAACATTCAAAACTAGAAGAGAATGCCGGCTATCTGTTCGGCCGTCTTCTCAACGGTCTCACGGAGTGAAACAGTACTGACAGACTTATCACTGCTTTCGATCCGCACGAGAAAGGCGCGATTCCGCACACGGCTGACCACTTGCTCCGATCTTCTGCCGCTCTTGTCGGGCAATGTACACGCAACCGCTTCGTTTCCGATTCCCCGAACTGGTGTGGGTGCTGCGCCGCACTTTTCCAGAAAAGAAGCAAATTCGCCCGCGGTGTTAGTCATGGTGGCTACCTGGATACTTAACGTTTGAAATATCGAACCGTGCCGACGAATGAACTCGCAGTTCGCGTCTTCCTCGTTTTGTGGCGAACGAACAATTCGAAGCGTAACTTCTCCTTGCAGCACCCCTGCCGCAGTCGCCGAGTTGAGCCAGGGGCAAGAGTCTGCTCCTAGTACTACTGTGTTATAAGTAGAACAATTTGATGTAGAATTGTTTTGTGGGAAAGAAAGCCTCCGAGCCAGGCCCACAACAGAAGCGCTTTGCGGCATATATGGGGGGCCTGGCCAAAGCCGCGGGACATGCCGATCGCGAGATTCCAGTGAGGAATTAGTGCACAGGATTGCTTTTGCCCGGCGAACGCAAGAGCGTGGAACCGATGGCGGCGCGATTGGCTCCGGACAACGTGCGGCGCATGCAGCAGTGGTTACATCACGTGATCGCGGATGCACCGTGGAGCGATGAAGCGCTGCTGCGGCAGGCGCGGAACTGGGTTTTACCTGCCCTGCAAAAGCAAGGCCCGGTAGTGTGCTGGATTGTGGATGACACGGGATTCCCGAAGAAGGCAGTCATTCGGTGGGGGTAGCCCGGCAGTACTGCGGTCAGGTTGGCAAACAGGAGAACTGCCGTGTGGCGGTGAGTTTGTCGGTGACCACTTGGTCGGCTAGCCTCCCGATTGCCTTTCGTCTGTACCTACCTGAGGTGTGGACGGAAGATAAGAAGCGCAGGTCGGAAGTCGGCATTCCAGAAGAAGTTCAGTTTCAGACGAAACCACAGATTGCGCTCGGGCAGATTCGTGTCGCCGTGGAAGAAGAGGTCACTCGTGGCGTGGTAGTGGCCGATGCCGGTTATGGGGTCGACGGGCGGTTCCGGGCAGGCGTGACGGAGTTGGGGCTAGAGTATGCGGTAGGCGTGCAGTCCTCGCTTTCGGTATGGGCGCCAGGCACGGAACCAGTGCCGCCTTTGCCGCGAAAACAGACGGGCCGACCGCCTCGTCTGCTGCGGAGAGATAAAGACCATCAGCCCGTCTCAGTGAAGGAGCTGGCGTTCTCCTTACCGGCAGAGGCCTGGAGGACAGTGCACTGGCGGGAAGGCACGCGACACAAACTGCGCTCCCGTTTTGCCGCGTTGCGAGTTCGCCCGGCGCACCGCGATTACTGGCAGGCCGAACCACACGCGCAGGAATGGCTGTTAATCGAATGGCCGAAAGACCAAGCCGAGCCGACCAAATACTGGCTTTCGACGCTGTCCACCGCTGCCAAGGTAAAGGAGCTGGTGGCGATTGCCAAACAGCGCTGGATCATTGAGCGTGATTACCAAGAGTTGAAGCAGGAACTTGGACTCGGCCACTACGAAGGAAGAGGCTGGCGCGGTTTTCACCATCATGCCACGCTTTGCATTGCCGCTTACGGCTTCTTACTGGCAGAGCGAAGCCGTTTTTCCCCCTCCGCCCGCGCCGGCAAACTGGACTTATGCGCCCCGCCACTTCCTCCCGGCTTCCAATCCCGCGGTGCAGCGCGCCCGAGCCGAGCGGCATAATCCGAGTTCCATCGCTACCCTTCGCCTGCGCCTCGCCCGCCTGCTCCTCCACCAACTCCCTTGTTGCCCTTTCTGTTGCGCGCCTCGTTTATAACACAGTAGTACTAGCATCGATGACACGAAAAGGCCCCAGAAAATTGAGAAAGCAAAGTAGACGCGAATCACGAAGACTTGGGAACAGCGGGCTTGAGCGTTTCCGTTTTGAGAATCTTTCCGCCTTCCTGGAGAACGTATAGACGGTTGACGTCGAGATCCCGGAACTGATCCACTTGGCCGCTTAGCCAGCGAAGCTCAACAAGATCAACCTTATTTGCCTGATCGAGACCGAAATGAAGACGAAAATCGTTCTGCGAAAAGTAACTCCCGCCGCTGCGCAGCTCATCTAGCTGGACAAGAGGCTTGGCCGCATCGACTTTCGTTCTCGTAACCACTTTTATGCGAGTGCCGATTCCCGAGCGATTTGATTTAACGCCGGCGAGCTTGATCTTGATCCAGTTACGCTTCAACGTTGAATCGCAGCGCAGCATTTGCGGAACAGCATTGACACAATTCACCGCGATATCGATGTCGCCATCGTTATCCCAATCGCCAAATGCACAACCATGGGCGGGTGCGTTTTCAAGAATGCCCGGGCCGCCCTTTTCAGTGACTTCTTCGAACTTTCCGTTCTGCAAATTCCGATATAGATATTTGTGTTCGGCGTACTTCAGATCAGCGTTTGAACGGTCGACCTCTGGATACAGATGGCCGTTCGACATCAGGATGTCGGGCCACCCGTCGTTATCCATATCGAAAAAGCCGACGCCCCAACCGAGCAGGCGCGTGTTAACGCCCAGGCCGCTGGGGCAGGTCCGGTCTTCGAAAGATGCGTCGCCAAGATTTGTATAGAGCGAATCCGTATCACCCGCGAAGTTTGTCTTCGCAATATCGAACTTTCCGTCGCGATTGTAATCTCCGATTGACACACCCATGCCAGCCTGCGGCTTCCCCTCCGCTGAAAGCGCGGCTCCCGACTCCACCGCGATGTCCTTAAATGTGCCGTCCTTCTGATTCTGATATAGCGTTGCAGTGCTCGAATCGTTCGCGACGTAAATATCAGGCCAACCGTCATCATCCAGATCGGAAGCGCCGACACTCAACCCATAGGTGCCGCGTGTGTTCCAAACTCCAGCCTTCTCGCTGACGTCGGTGAACGTGCCGTCGCCGTTGTTGTGGTACAGAATGTTCTTCCCACCGGCCAACGGCAAGCAACGAGCAGCCCTTTATACGTGCATGGCCCGGCCTCCGGAGGCGGAGCGGTTTTCAAATCGAAGTCGACGTAGTTTGCTACAAACAGATCGAGATGACCGTCGCGGTCGTAATCGACAAAGGTGCAACCCGTGTTCCAGCGCGTTTTGGACACGGCTGCATCAGCTTCGCCGCTTCCGTGGCATCGCTGAATATGCCATTCCCGTTATTGCGGTAGAGAACGTTCTGTCCGGAATAGGTGACGAACAGATCCTCATTGCCGTCGTTATTGTAGTCGCCGATACAACAGGCCTGGCCCCAGCCAGTGCGATTCTCAAGGCCCGAACCTTTGGTGACGTCGGTGAACGTTCCGTCCCGATTGTTTTTGAAAAGATCGCAGTGCGGCTTGTCGCCGTTCGAAAAACCTTCCAGACGCCATCCATTTACGAGAAAAATATCGAGCCAGCCGTCGTTATCATAATCGTAGAAAGCCAGTCCGCAGCCGGTAGTTTCAAGCAGGAATTTGTTCTTGTGCTCGCCCCCGTAGATTGTCTTAACGTTCAACCCACTTTCTGTGACAATGTCGACGAAACTTACGCCAAGCGGAGTGCCTTCGATGGGCGATCTTGGCCCTTTTTCAGCAGGACGGGCCTTGGCGTCGTAGGTGCGCTCAATTGGACCCGGAAGTTTGACTTGCTGAGGGGGTTGCGCGATGGCCAATATGCCCTCGAAAGGCAAAACGAGTGCAGTGCGACTCAGAGACCGAAGAAACCGTCGGCGATTTTGAATAGAGACGTATTCTTTCCTCTTCATCTCTTGGCCTGATCGACAGGCGAATCGGGCTTCGCTTCTGTGTGCATGTGCCAGGGGACGCTTTCTGTCGAAATTTCCGGATGTCTTCGGAGGAAATCGAGCGAATAGGTGAGCGCTCCCGGGTCAATCTGTTTCGTCGCAAACAACGCTGCTGCTCCGCCGCTTTCTCTTTCTGGCCTACCCGCCGGTAAAGGATCGAAAGATTGTAGTGGGCAGCGACATCGTCAGGATCTATCGCCTGCAGTGCTTGGAATTGCTGGATGGATTCGCCACCTGGTTGAATGCCTCGACCGCATCGGCATACTGCAATTGGTCGAGATAGGCGATGCCGAGATTGTTCCAGCGCATCCAATCCGGGTTGTCTTCCGGGGGAGGTGTAGTAACGGCATTGTCGCCCAGGTTCAAAGTACGCATCCGCGATGCCAGTTCAATCGCCGGGTGTCTAGCCCGGAGACATGGGTGACAGATTGTTCCTAAGACATAGGTAACACTTTTGGCCCGAAGGGATTTTCAAGGGGCTGCAAAGTTTTCTCCTCCAGATCGATATAACCGAGGTCGAAGTGCATGAAGCTGACGAGCCAGATACCGTCGTCAACTTCCTTGATGCCGACTGCTTGCCCAGCCAGGCAGGTACTGAGATTAATTTTCTTGCGATACAGACAAAGGCGTCCACAGTTGGTGACGACGACGGTCTTATCGTGGAACGGATAGTGCGGTTCGCCGATGCCACGATACGGCTTGGTGGAAGGCGTGTAGACTTCCGCTGGGCATTTCATGGCGAGTGCTTCATGCGGCCGTTCGTTGTTAAATTCTTCTAAGAAGGCATCAAACTTGGCCTGCTGCTGCAGTAGATTGGCACCAGCAGGCCGGGTGGCTTCTTTCTTGAGAGTTAAATGCATGCGCTCGTGCCGGCCATTCTGGGTCGGATGACCGGGCTTGATGCGTTCAATGCTGATACCCAGGCGCAGCCACCAGACCGAGAGCCGCGAGAGATTAAACAGACCATTGGGGGAAGCGAACGGAACGCCATTATCCGAGCGAATGGCTTGCGGTAAACCGCGCTCCTGGAACAGGCGCTCGAAAGCGGTGAAAGCAAACTGTTCCTGATTGGACTCCATGGCCTCACACAAGAGGAGAAAACGAGAGGCATGATCGGTAACTGTCAGTGGGTAGCAGTAGCGATGATTGCCGAGTTTGAACTCGCCCTTGTAATCCGTGCACCACAGCTCATTCGGGCTGAGGCCGGACGACAGCGGTGTACCTTCGGTATGTGTCCGCGATCGCTTTACCCGAGACACCAGCCCGTGCCGATCGAGGATCGCATGAATGGTGCTGCGGGCTGGCACCTTCACTTCCGAGGGCATGCGCCGCAGCAGACGTTCACGAATCTTGCGAGCACCCCAGCTCGGCTTCTCGCGCTTGGCGGCTACAATCGCCGCCTCTAACTGCTCCGGCAATTGATTCGCATACCGATGCGGCCGTCGTGCACGATCCGTCAAACCCTCCCATCCGCACTCCTCATAACGGTCCACAATCTTGTATCCTGTCTTGCGCGAGATCCCGAATTCTCTGCACAGGGAAGCCATACTTTCCCCGTCCTTCAACCGAATCACAAATCGTATGCGTTCGTCCATTACAGAACTTTCCTTCCATGGCATCCCCACTTCCGCCTTTCTTAAAAGGCAAAAGTGTAACCCATGTCTCCGGTACGTTCTGTTACCTATGTCTCAGGTCGGACAGGGTAAGCCAGATGATCGTTTCCGAACACATTATTCAAGTAACTCTGTCGAAGGTGACGATAGTTGACGCGCGCAATTACTTTCAAGGGGCTACTGGCGCTTGCAGGAATGTGAAAGTTGTAGCGCACCAGCGCCGAACGGCCCGATTGAACTGTATTGTCATAGGCCATAGAGTGAATGGTCCAGACCTTGTGGTTATCGACGAATTCGCCATCCATATTGACCGGTCGATTGGTAAAGCTGTGAGCGCGTTCATCGATCATGCCGTCCGGTTTGAGAAACCCACTGTGATAAAGCTCCTTGCCCGTAGCATCTGTCACAGAGATCTCGACTCGAGTTTCATATAAATCACGAACCTCCGGAACAAGAGAATGACCGATGTTCTTGTTTTGAATGACAACCATGAGCTGAACGTCTCGATTGAGTTCAAGACGATAGGGAATAGACCCGAGCGGCGCGATCATTTTCCCGGAATCATTTTGTCGAAGGCCAAAGATATCGACATTCAGATAGTTCCCGGATTTCAGGAACTCAATAGTCTTCTGCAGCTGGGCATCGAAACCGTAGTAGAACGGAACCGCCGTATTTCCTGCCGGCCATCTGTGTGAAGCTAAGGTGCCATTTTTTAGCTCCATAGTCGAGTAGCGTAGCGTGTGAGCGCTTCATGTGACAACCTTGGCAAGTTGTGAAATCGGCGGCATAAAATGTCAGTGGGTTTCTTTTCGAGAATTTTGAATTCTGCCATTCGTCGTACGAAGTAAACGCGCGAATCCATTTGTAATCGTTCAGTTCGTGAGGAAGATTCGCTTTGTGGCAGGCCGCGCAAAATTCGGGAGATCGGTAGAAATCTTTCATCACCGCCTTGGAATGGCGATCCGGATGGCGGATGATCTCGTCGTATGGCACCTCGCCGGGAATGCGGTTACCTTTTTCATCGGTCATAACCGACGGCACGCCCATTACGAAGCTGCCGTTGCCCAGAATGGATTGCAATCCCTGAATGGAATGACAGGTAGTACAGGTAAGGCCGTCGCGGTCAAAGCTGCGGTCCACATTCGTGCGCGGATCTAAAGCCCCCGTCAGAACGCCAATAGGATTGTGACAACTATCGCAATGGCGCGTGAATTCAATACCCTTTGTACGAGTAAGGATATTGACGCTGGCGCGATAAAAGGGCGTACGAAACGAATTTGAATGCAACGCCTGACGCCATTGGCTGTAGGCCTCCTGGTGACAGTGAGCGCAGTACGTAGCTGACGGAAAGGCGCCAGGTTGGATGAATTTGGCGCCGACGCTCGCTGCGTTTCCGGGAGCGGACAGCCTGTCTTTGCCAAAGAGAAAGTTATAGCTTTGATCGATTTGCTGCGAAAGATGTCGCGCGTGCTTTCGATGGCGTTGCCATCTTGCGGCTGGGCATTAACCGTTTGGGTTAGCGCGACCGTACATACTCCCGCCAGAGATGCAATCAGGATGCGTAGGCCCGAATCAAAGCGCACGCTGCACTAAACCAGCCTCGGCTTGAAGCCGAGGGGTTTAGGTGCTGTCGATTGGAAATCGACTGTCGTCGGCTATCTGTTCCCCTTCTTGTTCTTCAATATATTCGCGGATCATTTCATCGGTGATCGTTCCGGAACTGACCGCCAGATATCCTCGCGCCCATAGATGCCTTCCCCAGAACTTCTTTCGTAGGTGCGGAAACTCCTGCAGTAGGACCCGCGAGCTGATTCCTTTCAGCCACTGCACGATCTGGCTCACGCCCTGGTTGGTTCGATAAGAGAGCAGCAGGTGAACGTGGTCGCGTGCCACCTTATCTGTAGTAGTCTCAACTTGATCTGACATTTTCTGATAGACTGCGCAGAACGCGCAAGAAGGAGATGTCAGTGAACACGGATCAAAAGATCATTAAGAACAAAGTGGGTCTGCTGAACCTAGCCGACCTGCTGGGCAGTGTTTCCGAGGCCTGCAAAGTGATGGGCTACTGGCGCGATAGTTTCTATCGCTTCAAGGAACTGTATGAGAAAGGCGGTGCGCTGGCGCTGCAAGAGATCAGCCGGCGCAAGCCTTGCTTGAAGAATCGAATAGAAGCACATATTGAACAGGCTATTGTGGGGATGGCAACCGAACAGCCGGCCAATGGCCAAGTTCGTGTCGCCAATGAGTTAACCAAGCGCGGGCTCTTTGCTTCACCAACTGGCGTACGCAGCGTTTGGCTACGCCACGATCTGGAGACGTTCGCCAAACGACTCAAGGCATTGGAAGCGAAGCTGGCGCAAGAGCCCGGCCATGTATTGACGGAATCGCAAGTGCGGGCCATGGAAAAGGCCAAGCAGGAAAAGGAAGCGCATGGCGAGATCGAAACGGCACATCCTGGCTATCTGGGAGCGCAGGATACGTACTATGTCGGCACGATCAAGAGCATCGGCAGGATCTACCAGCAGACATTCATCGCTACCTACACCAAGGTTGCCTTTGCCAAGCTATACGACCGGAAAAACGCCCTGGTGGCCGCCGACATGTTGAACGATCGCGTTCTTCCATTCTTTGAAGAACAGGATGTTTCGTTGTTACGCATTCTGACCGATCGCGGAACCGAATACTGCGGCCAGCGCGAGCATCACGAGTATCAGCTCTATCTGGCCGTGGAAAACATCGATCACTCTCGTACTAAGACGAAGCATCCACAAACCAATGGTATTTGCGAACGTTTCCACAAAACCATCCAGGACGAGTTCTACAGCGTGGCGTTTCGCAAGAAGCTATATTCTTCGCTCGATCAGCTACAGACCGATTTGGATATTTGGCTGGAAGAATACAATGAGCATCGGCCGCACTCGGGCAAGTAATGCTTTGGGAAAACACCCATGCAAACCTTCTTGGACGCCCGGCACCTGGCGCACGAAAAAGAACTCGACCGCTTGGCAGTCGTGACTTTACCGGATACTATTTCTCCGCGTACCACGCGTGTCGCGGCAACTGTGTCCTAACCCTTTGTCAGATCAAGTCTGAGCTACTACACCTTACCGGACACGATCTCTAGTTCATGTTCTGCGGCAATTTGCCGCAGCAGGTCACGCACACGAAGAGCCACTTCTCCTGTCAATACCGCTTTCCGATATTTCGGTATCCACACTAGATGGACCTTCAGGTCGCTCTTCGTGTGCGCGCCCATCCGGTAATGCCGCACGCGACCACGTTACACCAAATCTTGCTTCGCCTAAAGGCGAGGGGTTTCCACCATCCCCGATGGGGACACTAACCTCTTTTTAGCAATTGTCTCACCTATACGAGTCCGGTCTCGGGTACACACCCGCGGTACCAGTCTCTGTTTGTCGACTGAAACCGTCTTGATTTTTAGGGAGGTCTGGAGCAGAATAACTCATAGGCGAATAAATGGCGAATCTGCTGGTGAACCCTCGCTATCAGCAATATTGGCAAAATGCATCCGAGCTCGAACAATCAGGCGAAGAATCGGGCTTTAAGCCATTACAACCATTAGCCTTACAGCATATTCTTCCTCAAGGTATAAAGCGCGGAACTATCTTTAGGGTTTATGGACGACGCTCTTCCGGAAAGGCCGCACTTAGCCAGCACATCCTTGGAAGCGCCACCGCCGCGGGTGAAGTGTGTGCCGTGGTCGATCTGGCCGATAGTTTTCATCCCGCCTCTGCCTGCGCGGCAGGCGTACAACTGAACCGCATCGTCTGGGTTCGTTGTGAGAAAAACGCCGAGTATGCGATGCGGGCTTGCGACCTTCTGTTGCATGCCGGAGGATTCGGAGTAGTCAACCTTGATTTGTGCGGCGCTGATCTGCGCACCGTCAATAAAATCCCTGTGTCGTACTGGTATCGTTTCCGCAATGCGATCGAACAGACCTCAACGGTTTTACTGGTTTGCGGCGATTTGTCTCAGGCTCGATCCTGTTCACACAATGGCCTACAAACCCAGCTGAAAGCAGCTTCCTGGGTAAAGACAGGGCCTCTTTCCTTGTTGAGAGGGATTGATATTCAGGCTGTCGCTAGTAGGACTCCTTTTCTCCGGCCATTTTCTTCCTTCCTCAAACGAGCGGTTTAGATGTACGCGTGTCTTTACTCGGCGGACCAGGCCAGCGCTGCCCATCTACAAGACATAGCCCGCCGCTTTTCTCCCCATGTTGAGCAAACCTCGGAAACAACCGCTGTCTTTTCCATTACGCCATTGCGCAAGCTGATCGGATCGCCCTTTGAGATCGCATCCGAAATCTCGCGTGCGGGTTATGAGAGCAAGCTGCGAGCGAATCTGTCGATTGCTTCCAATCCGGATTCAGCCATTTTACTTGCCCGCAATTTTTCAGGAGTGACGTTGGTTACCCCCGGCGAAGAGAGGTTGAAGTTGGGCTCGTTACCGCTTGCCGCGCTGTTTAGCGTGGCCTCAGCAGTGGATCCCATGCTTTTGGACGTGCTGCACCGATGGGGCTTAAAGACAGTTGAAGAACTTGCGCTCCTCCCGGAAAGAGGTGTCGCGGAGCGTTTAGGCGAAACCGGAATTTACTTACGAAATCTGGCGCAAGGCGCTATCAATAGACCATTGCAGATTACCCAGGCCTTCATCAATTATGAAGAGCATTTCGAACTGGAACATCGGCTGGAGCTATTGGAACCACTTCTTTTTCTGCTCGGAAGGGTTTTAGGCGAACTATGCAGACGGCTTCGTTCCCAGTCCGGGGCAACCCGCACTGTAACTATACATCTCGATTTGGAAGACCACAAACCTTACAATTGCGTGCTCGAATTTCCGGTTCCACTCGATGACAGCCGTACCATCCTGAAACTTTTACAGCTTCAATTGGAGCATCACTCTCCGCAAGCTCCAATTGTTGCTTTTACCTTGCGTGTGGAGCCCGTTGCGCGTCGGCAGATTCAGGGCGGAATGTTTTTGCCTCCTGCCCCTACCGTAGAGAAACTTCATATAACATTGTCCCGGATTGCCGGCATGGTGGGCGAAAAGAATGTAGGAACGCCTGCTTTGTTGAATACGCATCGCCCCGATGCATTTGAAATGAAGCCTTTGCCTGACATGAACCCGAGTCAAGAACCTGTACAATCGCCTCAGATTCTTCACCTGGTAGTGCGCTTGTTTCGACCGGCATTGCCGGCACGTGTATGCCTGGTAGAGTATGCGCCTCGGAACGTATTAGCGGCAGGCGTCAAAGGCAAGGTCGTGCAACATGCCGGACCGTGGAAAACTTCCGGTGAATGGTGGGCTCCGACGTTCTGGTGCCGTGAAGAGTGGGATGTAGCTTTGGATGACGGAGCGCTCTATCGCATTTACCAGGATTCACAGAGTGGCGACTGGTATGTGCATGGGGTCTATGACTAAAACTCTGCCTTGAACGGAACGACAGGCTCTTTCCATTCGTCTCACCAAGCTGTACTCTTAAAGATTTACTTCACTCGCATTGGAGCACCGTCGTGACCCTCAAGATTACCGCGCTTTCGAAAACGTACCCGAATGGCGTCCAGGCACTCAAAGACTTGAACCTCACCGTGGGAGAGAACATGTTTGGTTTACTCGGCCCGAATGGCGCCGATAAGTCTACTTTGATGCGCACCATCGCCACATTGCAAAGCGCGGATTCGGGAGAAGTATGGCTCGATAGCCTCAATGTGCTGCGGGAAAAGGATGCCGTACGTCGACTGCTCGGTTACCTCCCGCAGGAGTTGGAGTGTATCCGAAGATGTCGGCTTTCGACATGCTCGATCACCTGGCCGTAATGAAGGGCATCGGAAGCCGGCCTGAGCGCAAGGAAATCGTGGAAGGGCTCTTGCAGCGCGTCAACCTCTGGAACGAGAGGAAGAAACGACTAGGCACATATTCCGGCGGCATGAAGCAGCGATTCGGGATCGCGCAAGCATTGCTTGGCAACCCGAAGCTGATCATTGTAGACGAACCGACTGCGGGCCTCGATCCCACGGAGCGCAATCGGTTTCTCAACCTCCTGAGCTCGATTGGGCGGGATGTGATCGTCATTCTTTCCACTCACATCGTGGACGACGTGAGCGAGTTATGTTCGCGCATGGCTATCATCAGCGATGGAAAAACTAATCCTCGAAGGCGTTCCCCAATCTGCTATCGATGCACTCCGAAATGGTATTTGGCGCAAAGCGGTAGCGAACGAGACAGAGCTCGCGAACCTGGAGCAGTCAGGACTCGTAGCATCGACACATCTGGTGGGCGGCGTCACGCAAGCGCGCGTCTACTCGGAAACCAATCCGGGCGACGGCTTCGAGCCCGTAAATCCTGACCTTGAGGATGTTTACTTCCTCAACTTGAGCCGTCATCAGAAGAACTGATCGCGAGAAACTATGTTTACCGAGCTGTTCCTGTTCGAGATCAAATATCGCCTGCGGCATATTTCCACGTACGTCTATTTCGCAATCTGGTTCTTCATGACCCTCTTTGCCGTTTCGGCGGAAGGATTCGGCCCAATCGGCGCGGGTAAAATTTTCCGCAACGGCCCGTTTGCGCTCTATCAATATTGCGGGCAACTCACAGGCTTCGGGATCATTATCATTTCGGCCATTTTCGGAACTTCCATTCTGCGTGACTTCAGCGCGACACCTATCAGCTCATTTTCACCAAGCCCATTTCGAAGCTGGCTTATTTGGGAGGACGTTGGGCTGGCTCTTTTGTGGTTACGGTCTTGATCTTTTCCGGCCTCATCCTGGGCCTCGATGTGCGGCACGTTCATGCCATGGGCGGACAAGTCCCGGCTGATGCCAATAAATCTCTGGTTCCACCTTGGTCCATTTCTGTCGATCACCGTGGTGCAAATTTTCTTCCTGGGAGCGTTGTTCTTTATGGTGGCGGCGCTGACGCGCCAGATCATAACCGTGTATCTGCAAGGAGTGACGATTCTGTGCATCTACCTGATCGTTGCCATTTTCGTGTTGAATGCTCAACGCCTCGATACCTTCTGGCCCGCTGTATTCGACCCTCTGGGCATGGTGCTGTTCGATCACGTAGCCCGATATGGACTGTCGTCGAAAAGAACAGCATGCTGATGAAGTGGTCCAGTGCATTCCTTTACAACCGCTTGTTGTGGATCGCAGTCGGAATTTGCGCGCTGATGACCACTTACCTGCTATTTCCAATTTCTGTGGAGGTGCTGACGAGCAGGGGCTCGCGCAGGAAACTCGCAAAGCTTGCACTAGTCGAAGACATTGGCGCGATTTCACGACCTCAGCTGGTGTTTCGCAAACCCAGTTCGCGCAGTCTTTCCCCAATACTGTGCCTTATTCCGAGGGCCCTCGGCTTCATTCAAAGAAAAGAAAAGCCTGACGATATCGACATGGTGTTCTACATTACAGCTCACGAACTGGCCCATCAATGGTGGGGCCACCAGCTTGTCGGGAGCGAGACTCAGGGGCCAACATGATGTCGGAGACTCTGGCCCAATATTCAGCGCTGATGGTCATGGAAAAGGAGTACGGCCGCGACAATATGCAGAAGTTTCTCAAGCACGAACTAGACAATTATCTCCGCGGACGAGGGTCGGAGACACGCAGGGAGCCGCCGCTTGCCCTTGTGCAGCGCGAACCATATGTCTGGTATCGCAAGGGGAGTCTGGTCATGTATGCCTTGCGAGATTATATCGGCGAAGACAAGCTGAACGCGGCTCTCCGTAAGTTTCTGCAACGGAATAAATACGCGGAAGGTCCTTATCCGGACACAACAGGGTTTGTCGCTTGCCTGTGCGATGCCACACCGCCAGATCTGCAATACATCATCGCCGATATGTTCGAATCGATCACGCTCTTCGACAACAAAGTTGTTTCCGCAACCTGGGTGGCGGGCGGCCCTGGAAAGTACAGAGTCGAACTCACGCTCGATGCGCACAAGCGGCGGGCCGACGGGTCAGGCAATGAGACTGAAATTCCCATTAACGACTTAATTGACGTTGGCATTTTCGCAAAAGATAATAACGGCAAGGAGCCAATCTACCTTGCCAAGCAACGTATTTCGCAGAATACCGTGAAGTTGACACTGCTTGTCGATCAAAAACCTTATCGGGCTGGTATAGATCCGTACAACAAGCTGATTGATCGTAAGCCTGACGACAACGTGTCGGATGTTAAGGCCCAGTAAAATTCCGTGCACACGATAGGCACGTGCCTCCCGAAACTTTTCATTGGCAGTCGAGCACAAATGCATTGAGAAATCGAGCGCGAGAGCGCACAATTAAAGAATGTAAATGATCCTTGTAGCTCATTTCCTGCGGAGAGGATCAAACCCTTGAATAGGATTGTGGCTGACATAAAAGTTTTTGACCAGGCAGACGAGTTCCGAATCGAGATCGAGGGAAGATTCGCCGGGGATGTCGTCGATCACGTGAAGCATCTCTGGAAAACCGCGCTCGGCGAGAGTTCGCCTCGCCGATTCTCAGTGGACATATCAGGCTTGACCGGTTACGATCTCACCGGCTGCAGGCTGCTGAGAGATATCTATCGGCATGGGACCTATATTTCAGCACGGAACGCAGATTCACTAGCGTTTCTGAGTGAAATCTCCTCCTCGAACACGACGGGTAAACCAACACTTGTACATCCGTCAAATTCCCTCAGGCGACAGGCTAATGGCAAGGCATCTGTGACTTCCATTGCTGAAGTTCGCCACATGGCCGCCGGGAAGTAGAACAGTTCCCTTTATCTTCCCGGCGCTCCGTCGTAGCCTTAGACAGTGGCGCTAGCCGGCAGACGCCCGAACCTTGCCTCCTTGGTGGACGACTTCCAACGGAACGGCAGGCAAACAGCTTTTGTGTGGCCTGACGGCCTTCGACGTAAGCGAATCGACTATGCGAGTCTTGCGTCCTTGTGCCGTAGGTTTGCCGCGGAACTCGACAGGCGTGGTGTAAGAAAAGGCGATCGTGTGCTGCTCTGGGGCGAGAACAACGCCGAGTGGGTGGGGGCATTTTTCGGCTGTGTGCTGCGTGGAGTTCTTCCCGTACCTTTGGACGTTGGCGGAACAACCGATTTCGCCCGGCGGATCGCGGCGGAAACCTCCCCGCGTCTTATCGTTGCCGGGAGCAATAAGCTCGCGATCAATGGTTTCGACACGCCACGTCTGCCGCTTGAAGAACTTGCGGAAGTGCTGGGGACCGAGGAATCCGAAGTGCTCCCCGGGCTTGAAACCGATGATCCACTTCAGATCATCTTCACTTCGGGAACCACAGCTGAGCCCAAAGGGATCGTTCATACTCACCGCAACGTGCTGGCGAGCTTGATTCCTATCGAACAGGAGTTACAGAAATACTTGAGGTATGAGCGCCCGTTCCACCCGATTCGATTTCTTCACACGCTTCCATTGAGCCATGTATTCGGACAATTCATGGGCCTCTGGATACCCCCGCTCCTGGCCGCCGAGGTGCACTTTGAAACTAAGCTGGTCGGAGGGAGCCTAGTCGAACAGATCAAACGTGAGCGGATTTCAGTGCTGGCTACCGTTCCGCGGGTTCTTGATCTCATGAAATCGTCCCTCGGAGCTCGTTTCCCAGACCTCGAGCAACGTATCGAAACTGCACGAGACCGAAAAGCCTGGCAGCGTTGGTGGCATTTCCGGGACGTTCATGGCGCCTTCGGCTGGAAGTTTTGGGCATTTGTATGCGGCGGCTCTTCGCTTCCGGCACGGAGCGAACAGTTTTGGAACGCCCTCGGCTTTGCAGTGGTGCAAGGTTATGGCATGACCGAAACGACCGCCCTGATTAGCCTCAATCATCCATTCCGACCAGTTCAAGGCACCGTCGGCCAAGTCTTGCCAGGTCGAGAAGTTCAGCTCAGCGAAGACGGAGAAGTTCTGGTGCGAGGCGAAATCATCTCCAATGCAACATGGAGAAACGGAAGCGTGGAACAGCGAACGGAAGGGTGGCTGCCCACGGGAGACCTCGCCGAATTTGATGATGCTGGAAACTTACGGTTCAGAGGCCGAAAGAAGGACGTCATCGTCACGGCGGCAGGATTGAATATTCACCCTGAAGATCTCGAAGTGGCGCTAGGTCGCCAAGCCGGGGTGACCGCGGCGGCCGTGATTGAGAGCGATACCGGCCAGGGGCCCGAGCCGCTCGCCGTTCTCGCTTTGCAGTCCCAAGTCAATGGAAACACGATCCTCGAGGAAGCGAATCGTGAACTCGCAGATTTTCAGCGGCTTAACCGCTGGATTCAGTGGCCTGAACCAGACCTGCCACGCACGTCGACTGGGAAGGTCTTGCGTCGCGAAGTAGCCAGACGCATTTCCGCTGGCGACGGCTTGACAAGCAGCGAACAGACCTCGGATTTGGATCTCGACAGCCTTGGACGGGTGCAACTCCAATCGCAGATCGAACAGCAATACGGCATCGTTCTCGATGATGCTGCTCTTCAAAGTGCGAGAACCCGGGACGATGTTCGAAAGCTGCTTGATCAGAGAGAATCCGTCCCACCAGGCCCGAAGCGACTGCGACATGTATATCCTGAATGGCCCTGGTCGTGGTGGCAGCAGAGCATTCGCGCACTTTTTCTCGAGTGTGTGGCTCTTCCACTCGTGAAACTACTTGCGAAACCGAAGGCGGTTTCCATGGTACACGACTTGCCGGCGATGCCGATGTTGATCGTATGCAACCACATCACCTCGTACGATGCGCCCTTCGTCTTATTCGCCTTGCCAGGGAGGGTAAGACGTAAGGTCGCAATCGCAATGTCCGCCGAAATGCTCCTTGATTTTCGCCTGGGTCGCAATCAGGGGGACTGGCCTTTGAATTTGCTTGCGCCGGCGGCCTATTTTTTGATGACGGCATTGTTCAACGTGTTTCCATTACCTCAGATGAGCGGTTTCCGCGAGAGTTTTCGCCACGCCGGAAGGGCCATGGACCATGGCTACAGCGTCTTGGTTTTTCCCGAAGGGCGTCGTTCGGATGATGGCAGCCCGCAGCCATTCAAATCCGGAGCCGGTCTGCTGTGGAAGGAACTTGGGGCGCCGGCTCTCGCTGTTCATCTCTCCGGACTTGGCGAGTTGAAAGGACAACGTACACGGTGGTTCCGCTCGGGTACAATAGGGGTCACGGTTCGTGAAATCCTTTCACTAGATAAGAACCGCTCGCCGGAGCAGCTCACAGAAGCCTTGCGCGAGGCTGTCTTCAAAGGTTTTTTGTAACCGATTTAAATTCGCGCAAAACGGCGCCAAAGCAATACGGCGTCAGTACACGGTTTCGCAATTCAAATCTCAGTGTAGGAATCATTCGATGGCTCGGATTAGAAAAAGCCGCGTTCGGGAGGGACTGCCCCATCCACGCGGAGCGTCTTGGAAAGGTCGGGGAACCAATTTTGCTTTGTTCTCAGCTCACGCCACGAAGGTGGAAGTCTGTATCTTCGATGAAAGCGGCGGGAAGGAGGTAGAGCGGGTCGCTTTGCCCGAGTACACAAACGAGATCTGGCATGGGTATCTGCCAAATGTAACCCCGGGGACGATCTACGGCTATCGGGTGCATGGTCCATACGAACCGGGTTCAGGCCACCGTTTTAATCCCAACAAACTTTTGCTCGATCCGTACGCTGGCGCCCATTACGGGGAGTTGCAGTGGAATCCGGCAATTTTCGGCTACAAGATGGAGACGGGCGACGACACAACCTTCGACGAGCGCGATAGTGCGCCGTTCATGCCGAAAAGCACAGTCATCAATCCCGCCTTTACCTGGCAGGGCAAACGGGCAAGCCGGCATCCGATACCGTGGGACGAGACAATCATTTATGAGTTGCACGTTAAGGGCTACACCAAACTGCATCCATCGGTACCGGGCAACCTGCGTGGGACATATGCCGGTCTTGGAACACCGGAAGTTCTCGATTACATCAAATCGCTTGGCGTAACAAGCGTTGAGCTGCTGCCGATTCACACGTTCGTCAACGACAGCCATCTCCTTGAACAGGGCCTCACAAACTATTGGGGCTATAACACGATAGGATTTTTTGCACCAGACCCGAGATACGCAGCCAACAAATCCGATATTCTTCTCGAGTTCAAACAGATGGTGGCGAAGTTTCACGATGCGGGCCTGGAGGTCATTCTGGACGTTGTGTATAACCACACGGCCGAGGGAAACGAGAAGGGTCCGACGCTTTCCTTCAAAGGCATAGATAATGTCAGCTACTATCGCCTTCTTCCGGACGAGAAAAGGTTCTACATCAACGACACTGGCACCGGAAACACCGTTAACTTAAGTCATCCGCGTGTATTGCAGATGGTGACCGACAGTCTCCGCTACTGGGTGGAGCAGACAAATGTAGACGGGTTCCGTTTCGATCTGGGCACGATCTTGGCTCGTGAACCGAACGGCTTCGATAATCAAAGTGGTTTCCTGAAGGCCGTGAGCCAGGACCCTGTTCTCGGCACTGTAAAATTGATCGCGGAACCCTGGGATTGCGGCCCCGGTGGCTATCAGGTTGGAGGCTTCCCTCCGGGATGGGCGGAGTGGAACGACAAGTTCCGGGACGCGGTGAGGGATTTTTGGCGTGGCCAGGCTCCGGCCTCGGCTCTGACCGAACGTATGTGCGCCTCAGTGGGGGTTTTCAATCATGGCGGGCGGCGTCCGTGGTCGTGCGTGAATTTCGTTACCGCGCATGATGGCTTCACTTTGAATGACGTTGTCAGCTACAACGAAAAGCACAACGATGCCAACGGCGAGGGCAACAAGGACGGCACCAATGGCAATCGCTCCTGGAATTGCGGGACGGAAGGTCCGACTGAGGATCCGAAGATTACCCGTTTGAGAGAGCTGCAGAAGCGAAACATACTGGCGACGCTGCTGCTTTCCCAGGGGACGCCGATGATCCTGGCCGGCGATGAGTTCGGGCGGACACAAGAAGGAAACAACAACGCCTACTGCCAGGACAACGACATAAGCTGGGTGAACTGGAATTTCGGTGAGAGCGACGAAGCTCTCGCGGCTTTTGTGAGGAAGCTCTCGGGGCTTCGTCACAAATATCCAGTGCTACGTCGTAATCTCTTCTTGACCGGCGAGTACAACGATGACCTGAGTGTTAAGGACGTTACCTGGATCAATGCGAATGGCAGCGAGATGGAGGACCAGCAATGGGGCGACCACGGCATGCGCTGCTTTGGCATGCTCCTTGATGGACGTGCGCAGACCACTGGCATCCGGCAACGCGGCAAGGAAGCAACCCTGCTGGTGATCATCAATGAGCACAGCGATCTCGTGAAATTCAAGCTCCCGGAGTCGCCGGGTGGTGACCACTGGTCGCTCTTGATTGACACTAACGATCCCGAAGCAAAAAATCAAGTTACGGCTTTCCGGATCGCCGAGATCTATGACATTACTCCCCGCTCTCTCCGCCTGTTCGTTCTCGAACGCGGCTAGAACGCCGTGCAGCCGCTGCCCGGCAGCTCGATTCGCTTTACGCCTACGCTACTGGCAACGATATTGAAAACACGCTGCCTTCGGGCAAATTCGGCCGTACTTCGATTGCTGCGTTGTGTTGAGTGACGATCGCTTGCGCAATCGCCAGGCCTAGTCCATAGCCTCCCGAATCTTTACTGCGGGATGGGTCAACTCGAAAGAATCGCTCGAATACCCGCAACCTCATGTCTTCCGGAATGCCAACCCCCGTATCCTCGACCTGCAGAACCGCATTGCCGTCGTCTTGTCGCAAGCGCACAACAACGGAGCCGCCCTTTGGCGTGTACTTAATTGCGTTGTCGATCAGAATTAATATCACTCTCTCGAAAGATGCCGCGTTGCCATGGACCACGATGGGAGCATCCGTCAGTTCCTGCCTCAGGGCAACTTCCTTGGTTGAAGCGAGAGGCGCAAGATCCGAAAACACCCCTCTGATCAGTTCTCCCAGCGCGAAGTTATGATGCTCGGATTGAGCACCAACGTCATGCCTCGCGAGAAATAGTAAATCGGCGATCAAATGCGTCATTTTCTCGGATTCCCGCTGAATGTGCTGCAAGGCGCTCCGGTACTCCTCCTCACTCCTGGATCTTCGAAGCGCATTCTCTGCCGCCAAGCGGATGATCGCAACCGGCGTCCTTAATTCGTGGGACGCATCGGTTGTAAATTGGGATATTTTGTGGACCGAGATTTCGAGCCGTTCGAGCATGCGGTTCCACGTCTCTGTGAGTCGCTGCAGCTCGTCTTTGGTAGGTGGGACGACAAGCCGGTCAGCCAAATTGGCTATACCGATGTGTCGAGCCCGCTCCGTAATTCGATCGACCGGTTTGAGGGCTTTGCCGCTGAGCCAGTAGCCGCCCGCCGCGGCACATGCAACAAACAACGGAACAGCGGCAGCCAAGAGCCATCCGAGAATTCGGATGGCCTTTTTATCACCTTCCATAGACACAGCAAGAACGACCCGAACATTGCCTTTGCTCAACGCAATGGAACGGCTAGCTACCAGATACGAGCGACGTTTCCAATCGATAACCCACGCTTCATTCGAATCTCGCGGCAGGTTCGTACCGGCCAGGCTGAAATCTGAACCGACGTTGCTATAGACCAGCGTGCCGGTATTGTCATAGACGGCGAGCAGATGATCCTCTAGCCAGGATTGCGAATATTCTGCAATCTCAGCGGGAATATTTACGGTCGCATCTCTCTCTTCGATGTGCAAATATGCCTCGAAGCCGCGGACCCGGTTTACGAGATTGGTTCCAAGATCTGCTCGCAAAATCCTCGCCAGCGCCAACCAGATCAACAGGCTGAACGAAATCAAACCTGCTGCCAGGACCACCGTGTACCAAATCGTCAGTCGTCCACGGATAGAGACCGTCCTACTCATGCTCATCAGCCTCAAGACAGTAACCGATTCCCCGAACCGTGCGAATCAGTTTCGGCGCTCCGGTTACTTCGATTTTGTTGCGCAGAAGGCGGATGAAGACATCGAGTGTATTGTCTTCAATTTCGGCATCGAATCCCCAGACGTTCTCTACGATGAGCGAGCGCGGCAAGACCCGGCCCTTGTTTCGGATAAGAAGTTCGAGCAGACTGTACTCGCGGGGCGTGAGCGAAACCTTTTGCGCGTTGCGTTCAACATCACGTGAGGCCGTGTTCACGGTGACGGACCCAGCCCGCAAGACAACCGCCTGAGGAATAGTTCCGCGGCGGCTGACTGCCCGGACCCGAGCAAGGAAGACCTCCAGTGAGAAGGGCTTAGTCAAATAGTCGTCCGCACCTAAATCCAAAGCGCGCACAATATCGGAAGGCGAATCGCGGGCCGTAAGAACAAGAATTGGTGTCTGAATCTGGGCACGGCGTAACTCTCGGGCAACTTCGAAACCGTTCTTACGTGGAAGCATCAGATCGAGAATGATCAAATCGAACCGGCTACTTTCAACGAAGGCTAGCGCCTCCAGGCCATTACTCGCGAGCGTAACCTGATGCCCTTCTTCTGTGAGAGCCGATCGCAAGAGCAGAGCCATAGCGGCCTCATCCTCGACCGCCAGTATGTGCATGCCGGTAGGATACTAGCTCTCGCGCTCGAGTGGAAGAGCGCCAGGCCTGCCTGGACGGTGAATGTACCCTTTCAGGCTTTTTTCAGGATTTACATATGCAATGAAAGCAAGCGTTAATGCGTCGCAAATCACCCTTGAAAAAGCGCCTTGCGCTCGCGAGTTCGCTCCTCTGGATCTTTTGTAGGTCAGCACAACCGCGGATTCTGTCGCAGACAAATGATGAAGGCTCGGCTCTTCAGACGATTTCGCTGAGGGAAGCAATCGCAAGAGCGGATCAGTACGGTCTTCAGATGCAAGCGGCAGACATTATAAAGCGTTTAGCGCGGGAGGACACCAAGCAGGCGCGAGCCGGCACGCTTCCTACGCTGAGCGCTCTCAATCAATTTATTTACACTCAGGGCAACGGAACGCCATCGGGAGTATTTGTGGCCAACGACGGCGTACACATTTACAACGAGCAGGCGGTGGTTCACGAAGAGCTCTTATCGCTCATCCGGCGTGGTGAGGTTCATCTGGCTGCGGCTGCGCAAATAGTGGCACAGGCACGAGCGGATGTGGCCGCGCGGGGGTTGAGAGCGACTGTGGTGCAGAACTACTTCGCAGTCGCCGCGGCCGAACGCCGATTGAAGAACGCTCAGGTCAGTCTCGCAGAAGCGCAGCAGTTTCAGGATATAACGCAGAAGCAGGAACGGGGTGGAGAGGCAGCCCACTCCGACGTGATCAAAGCGCAGCTTTCCGTACTGCAACGGCAGAGGGACATGCAGGATGGCCAACTCGCGATTCAGAAGGCAAAGATCGGGCTGGCAGTGTTGATCTTCCGTGACCTGCAGGTCAATTACGAAATCGTTGACGACGTATCACAGATTGGAGCACTGCCGCCGTTTGAAGAAGCAAATGTGCAAGCGAACGCTTCAAGCCCCGAATTAAAATTCGCGCAGAGCAGCCTCAAACAGGCCCGTCTGAGTGTGAGTGTCGCGCGCTACGCATACCTGCCTTCCTTGGGCCTTGATTTTTGGTACGGCATCGACGCAAATCAGTTTGCCGCTCGTACCTATCATCCGACGCCTGAATCGGGTCAGGACACGCTGCCGAATTACCTGGTTCCATATCGCCAGAATCTCGGATATGCGGCCGCAGCGACACTGACAGTTCCTATCTGGAACTGGGGGGCGATACGTAGCAAAGTGACGCAAGCGGATCTCAAAAGGCGCCAGGCCGAATTGGATCTCACGGGTACCAGGCGGCAAGTACAAGCCGACATATTGAACGCTTATCGCGAAGCTCAAACAGCGCTTTCACAAGTCGACTTTCTTCGATCTTCCTCGGATCTCTCGGGAGAAAGCCTACGCCTTACGTTGTTGCGCTACAAAGCGGGCGAGGCGACGGCTTTGGAAGTAGTAGATGCACAGACGACAGCAAACCTCGCTCGGGGCGCCTACAACGACGGTCTCGTACGCTACCGCATCGCGCTGCTGACACTTCAGATCTTGACGGGGAGTTTCCAACCGTGAGGACCTACACCTGCTTATGTTGCATGGCTTTACTGCTGACAGGTTGCTCGAAAACAACAAAAACTTCGGCGGATAGCACAAGTGATGGCGCCGCTCCATCGGCACCCGTTCAGGTCGCACAGGTGAAACGTGAGACCCTGCGTTCCTATGTCACGGCGGAAGCAATCCTCTACCCTTTGAGGCAAGCCAACATCACACCCAAAATCAGCGCGCCTGTGGCCAAATTTCTGGTTCAGCGAGGCGATCATGTTCACGAGGGGCAACTTTTAGCGCTGCTCGAAGGTCGCGACCTGGTAGCCGCTGCCCAGGAAAGCAAGCAACTCTACGAACAGGCGCAGGCCGTCTACGAAAATACCTCTGCCGCAACGATGCCGGACGACTTAACAAAGGCGAAAGCAGACGTTCTTTCCGCGCGTGAAACTCTGGAAGCAGCTCACAAGGTGTATGACAATCGCCAGTCATTGTTCCACGAAGGAGCACTCGCACAGAAGATGGTCGACGACGCTAAGGTAGCCCTCGTCGCTGCTCAGAGTCAGTTCGATACCGCACAACAGCATTTGAGATCGTTGGAAACAGTGGGCCGTGTCCAGCAGATAAAGGGCGCACAAGCGCAGATGGCGGCATCGAAAGCTCACTACGAAAGCAGCCAGGCGCAAGCTTCTTACGTCGAAGTGCGCAGTCCGATGAACGGCGTCGTCTCAGACCGGCCACTAAATGTCGGCGAAATGGCGAGTAGCGGATCGGCGCTGATCTCGATCGTCGACCTTTCCAGAATTGTTGCTCGCGCGAGTGTTCCGGTTCATGAGGCGGCGCTCCTCACCGTCGGCAAGCCTGCAACCATCACTTCCGGAGCAATCGAGGTTCCCGGCAGGATAAGCGTCGTGAGTCCGGCGGTGGATCCCAATACCACTACAGTACAGATCTGGGTTGAAGCACAGAACTCGGCGGAGCATTTGAAGTTGGGTTCGACCGTCAAAATCTCGATGGATGCCGGGGCGTTCAACGACGCGATCGTGGTTCCAGTCTCAGCTCTTCTCTCTTCTGACGAAGGAGGCGAGAAGGTGATGGTTGCGGGTTCAGACGGTCTCGCCCATGAACGTCCCGTGACGATTGGCATCCGGTCTGGTGACGAGGTCCAGATCACTAAGGGACTAAAACCAGGCGAGCAGGTGATCGTCCAAGGTGCACTGGGGCTCGACGATAAAGCGAAAATCCTGATCGGAAAACCGACCGAGACAGACGAAAGCGGACCATCGGCGGACACGAAGAAATGAGTGTATTTTCTCCTGTCGTGCCGCCACGCGAGGAAATTGCGGACCGTTTGGACCATTGGACATCGCGCTTCCTGAAGCCGATTATCTTCATCATTGTCGCCTTAGCCATATTTGGCGTTTATCTTGCCTTTAACATTCCGATCGCGGTATTTCCTGCAACAAACTTTCCTCGTATCGTCGTCGGCGTGGATAACGGAGTCATGCCCATTGATCAGATGCAGGTGGTTGTTACACGTCCGATTGAAGAAGCGATCAATTCTGTCCCAGGTCTGGATCACGTACTTTCGATTACCAGCCGCGGCTCCGCAGAAATCGACTTGTTCTTTACGTGGAACGTCGATATGTTCCGGACTCTACAGAACGTGAACGCCGCCATTGCGCGCGTTCAACCCACGCTTCCCGGGACGGCAACGATCACCACGAACCGGCTCACTTTTGCTGCGTTCCCGATCGCAGGCTACAGCGTGACGTCTTCGAACATACCACCGACGAGACTTTGGCAGCTCGCGACCTACACCATGAAGCCGCAGCTCAATCGCTTGCCTGGAGTGTCCAGCGTCGTCGTCCAGGGCGGTCAGGAACCAGAGTTTCAGATTCAGCCCGATCCTGAAAAGCTTGTGGCATCTCAAATCACCGTGCCGAACCTGCTCGACGCGATCGCCAAGAGCAACTTGATCGATTCACCTGGCCTGCTCGAACAAAACCATCAACTCGTTCTCAGCTTGGTGAGTGGCCAGGTCCACAGCCTGGCGGAAATAGGCGGTATCGTCGCCAGGACCACCACCAGCGGTTCACCAATTCGTATACGAGATGTAGCAACCGTCACTAATTCGGTGAAGCCCGTCTATACTGTCGTAACCGCGAACGGGAATCCTGCTGTTCTATTAAACATCTATCGACAGCCTGACAGCAATACCGTGGCGGTCGCCCAAGGTGTGCACAAAGCAATTGACAACCTTCGCCATACGCTACCGGCAGGGATTAAGATCGAGCCCTTTTACGACCAGTCAGACTTGGTCAGCGCATCGATGAAGAGTGTTCGTGATGCGATTCTGATTGGAGTTCTCCTCGCAGCGATCATCCTTGTATTGTTTCTGCGCGATTGGGGAACCTCTCTCGTAGCAGGCCTTGTCATTCCGGTGACCATGGCAGTGACCTTCATTGCTCTCCGTGTGATGGGCCAGAGCTTTAATTTGATGACCCTCGGCGGCTTGGCTGCAGCCGTTGGCTTAGTGATTGACGATGCCATCGTAGTCGTGGAAAACATCGTCCTGCATTGCGACGCCGGACAAGCCCGTGCTCAGGCGATTCGCAGCGCTATACGAGAGATCAGGGTGCCTTTGCTCGGCTCAACCATCACGCCCATCGTGGTTTTTCTGCCTCTGATAGCGATTACGGGCGTTACCGGAACGTTCTTTCGAGCCCTGGCCGTAACCGTAGCGGTCGCCTTACTCACATCTCTTCTGCTGGCGCTTACCTGGACACCGACGCTTAGTCACTTGTTTTTGCGATCGCGAACGATCGGGCATGCTCTGTCGGAACGACCGCTACAACATCCTATCCCCGCGACGCGCATCATGGGACGTGCGACCCGATTATATGAGCATGCCCTAAAAGCGAGTTTGCGAAGACCTTGGGCACTGCTCGGGCTGTCGGTTGTGTTGATTGCAGTCTCAGTACTTTGTTATCAACTCTTGGGCAAAGATCTGCTTCCCGCTATGGATGAAGGCAGTTTTGTGCTCGATTATCTGATGCCCGCCGGCGCTTCCCTTGCGGATACAAATCGCGTGCTCGTGGGCGTTGAGAAGATTTTGCATTCGATACCGGAAGTGGAAGGCACATCCCGACGAACCGGTTTGCAGTTGGGATTGGCGACTGTGACTGAAGCCAACAACGGTGATATTTCGGTGCTCCTCAAGACCGACCGAAACCGCGGCATAGAAGAGATCATCGCGGAAGCACGTGCCAAGATCAACGCCCGGTATCCCCAGCTCGACACAGACTTTCATCAGTTGCTCGAGGATATGATTGGCGATCTCACAAGTTCACCCAATCCCATCGAGATCAAGTTGTTCTCCGAGAATATGGACCTGCTGAAGCTCTGGTCTCCGAAAGTGGCAGACGCAATAAAGAGCATTAGCAGCGTAAAGGACGTGAAGAACGGCATAGAAGACACCATCAGCGGCCCCGCCATCACTTTTCAAATCGATCAGGGTATTGCTGCTCGCGCCGGTTTTACGCCTCAGGAGGTAGAACTCGACGTCAGCGCCATCCTCCAGGGTGAGCCCTCACCTGTGCCGGTCGTGTTGAACAACCGTCCTTATACCTTGCGGATCACTTTCCCGCCGGAAACACGCGCTTCACTGGATGCAATTCAGAACACCTTGTTGGTAAGTTCCAGTGGTAGAGTGGCGACGCTCGGAACCTTGGCCAGCATGACTACCGATCCGGGTCAATCTCAGATACGTCGTGAAAATCTACAGCGTGACGTCACCGTCACAGGCCGTTTTGAAGGCATTAGCTTGGGCAAAGGGATAGCCTTGGTCCAGCAGAAGGTCGCGGCCTTACATCTGCCGTCCGCGATCCGCATAGTATATGGCGGTCTCTACCAACAACAACAAGAATCATTCACGAGCTTGTTATTTGTGCTGATTGCAGCAATTGTGCTCGTCTTCATCGTGCTGTTGTTGGAGTTTCGAAGCTTCGCGGCTCCAGTGGCAATTCTGTCTTCCGCCTTGTTGTCGACCTCCGGAGTTCTGTTTGCTCTTTACATAACGGGCAAGTCGTTTAACATTGCATCATTCATGGGTCTGATTATGGTGATCGGCATTGTCGCGAAGAACGGCATTCTGCTGCTCGATGCGGACCAGAAATTTCAGGCCGAAGGATCATCTCCACGCGATGCGATGATCGAAGCGGGAGAGAGGCGGTTGAGGCCCATCCTGATGACAGCGTTGGCCACAATTGCCGGAATGATTCCTCTGTCGCTCGCTATCGGAGCGGGTTCGCAGATGCTTCAACCGCTCGCGATCGCCGTGATCGGAGGTCTTATGGCATCGATGGTCTTGTCTTTAATCGTTACGCCAACCGTGCATTACTTCATGGCGCGGAACTGAAGTGCTATACGGGTAAACTGCTTTTCCCCATGAGAAATGCATCCATGTGATGCGCAGCTAGCCGACCTTCGGCGATTGCCCACACTACCAGAGACTGGCCGCGTCGTGAGTCGCCTGCCGCGAAAATACCCGGAACGGAGGTTTGATATTGCTGGTCCGTCTTTAAGTTTCCGCGATGATCGAGCGCCAGCGGCAATTGCTCCAGAAGCCCTTTCCGAACTGGGCCTGAGAATCCGATCGCGATCAGCACGAGGTCTGCTTCGAGATAGAATTCGCTATCAGGGATTCGCCGCAGCTCCGGCTTAGCTCCAACGCGGACGCAATGCAGCTTCTTTACATTTCCAAGGTCGTCCCCGCTGAAATGAGTGGTTAAGACGCTCCACTCGCGAACACCGCCCTCCTCGTGCGCGGCCTCGATGCGTAACTGAAGCGGCCACAAAGGCCAGGGAGTACTCGCGTGACGATCGTCCGGCGGCGCAGGGTGGATCTGCAACTGGTGCACGCTCGCCGCTTTTTGCCGATGCGCCGTCCCGAGGCAGTCGACACCCGTATCCCCACCCCCTATGATAATGACTCGTTTGCCGCTCGCAAGAATCTCATTTGCACTTGCAAACCGGTCCCCAGCCCCGCGTTTGTTCTGCTGCGTCAGATAATCCATCGCGTAGTGGATACCGTTCAGCTCGCGTCCCGGGATTGGTATATCGCGCGGCGCCTCTGCCCCCACTGCAAGTAGCACCGCGTCATGACCGCGCATCAGTTCATCGGCCGTCATGTCCGCTCCGACGTTGACGTTCGTGCGGAGCTCGACTCCTTCCGCACGAATCTGGTCCAGTCGCCGGTCGATCACCCACTTTTCCATTTTGAAGTCGGGGATACCGTAGCGAAGTAATCCGCCAATCCGATCTTCTTTCTCAAGCACCGTAACGAAGTGCCCGGCCCGATTCAATTGTTGTGCAGCAGCGAGTCCGGCTGGCCCCGATCCGATAATCGCTACACGCTTACCCGTTCTCCTTCGCGGCGGTTCCGATGGAAGCCACCCTTCCTGGAATGCCCGGTCCGTAATC
Organism: Terriglobia bacterium; assembly: GCA_963757345.1. GTDB lineage: Bacteria > Acidobacteriota > Terriglobia > Bryobacterales > Bryobacteraceae > Bog-105. The sequence continues at coordinate 173,458 of CAVWRP010000027.1, forward strand.
TGCTGTTCCACAACGCGGATGGTCACCGGTTTATCGTTGATGCCCAGCACACAGGAGGCTTCACACGGCGCCGGGCAAATTCGCCCGGTGAATTCCGGAAAGTTGTTCGTGGCATGCAGGGTGCGGCTTGCTTCGCGCCAGCGATCCTTCCAGACCAAATCGTTCCAATCGGGGATTAAATTGTGAACGGGACAACCGGTATGACAAAACGGGACACCACAATCCATACAACGGCCCGCCTGTTCCTTAAGCCGGGCGTCTGGGAATTCCTGATATACCTCGAACCAGTCGTTCGCGCGCTCCACCACTGGACGTCGCGGAGGGCTTTCGCGGTCATACTCGAGGAAACCGGTGACTTTGCCCATTAGTTATCTCGCGCTTTCGGCGGCCACTTGGACCCGGGGAACAAATGCAAATGGCTTCTTTAAACGCTCCGCGGGTGTTTGGGTCTTTAGTACACGCTTGAACTCGTGCGGCAAAACTTTAATAAAGCCGCTTAATGTCTCGCTCCAATTCTCCAGCATCCGCCGCGCGAGCGGGCTGCCCGTGTACTCGACGTGCCGCCGGATAAGAGTCTCAAGCACCATTATGTCTTCATGTTCGAAAAGGGGCTCGAGATCCACGCCAGCCGAATTGCAACGCACCCGAATAAATTCGCCTGTCGGATCGAATACGTAAGCTAAACCACCGCTCATACCGGCAGCAAAATTTCTGCCAGTGGAACCAAGCACCACGACTGTGCCGTTGGTCATGTATTCGCAAGCATGATCGCCGACGCCCTCCACGACCGCCGTCGCCCCCGAATTGCGTACTGCAAAACGCTCGCCGGCAACACCATTGAAATATGCTTCGCCACTAGTAGCGCCGTAGAGAACCGTGTTACCGACGAGGATATTCTCCTCCGGGGCAAAACGCGACTTCCTGGGCGGGTAGACCACAATTTTCCCCCCTGACAAGCCCTTGCCTGTGTAATCGTTCGTGTCACCTTCCAGGTTGAGCGTGACGCCGTTAGCAAGGAAGGCTCCGAAACTCTGGCCTGCTGAGCCGGTAAGATTCACGCGGATTGTATCGTCAGGCAAACCGTTCGAACCATGCCGTCGCACAATCGCGCCGCTCAGCATCGCGCCGACGGTTCGATGCACGTTTCGAATGGGCATCGTCAACTCAATTGGTTTCAGATACTCAACTGCGTCCTTTGCCTCTGCCAGGAGCTTGTAATCGAGCGCTTCATTCAGACCATGGTCCTGGGAGATCAGGCAGCGGCGTCCTACCCGTCCGGGCACCTGCGGGTTGTAAAGAATTGCCGAGAAATCCAAGCCGCGCGCCTTGGTATGGGCGATAGCGCTTCGCATCTCAAGCATGTCGACGCGGCCAATCATTTCATTGAACGTACGGAACCCCAGCTTTGCCATCCACTCCCTTACCTCTTCCGCAATGAAGAAGAAGAAATTGATGACGTGCTCAGGTGTTCCGTCGAACTTCTTGCGGAGCTCGGGATTCTGGGTGGCAATACCGACTGGACAAGTGTTCAGGTGACACTTCCGCATCATGATGCAGCCTAGAGCGACTAACGGAGCAGTTGAGAAGCCGAATTCCTCCGCTCCTAAAAGAGCCGCAATTACGACGTCGCGACCGGTTTGCAGCTTGCCATCGACCTGCACCCGGATGCGGCTCCGAAGATCATTCATGACTAACACTTGTTGCGTCTCGGCAAGCCCAAGTTCCCACGGGATGCCCGCGTGTTTAATGGATGTCAGCGGCGCGGCGCCCGTGCCTCCGTCGTATCCGCTTATGAGCACGACATCTGCGTGCGCTTTGGATACACCCGCTGCGACAGTGCCGACGCCGACCTCCGAGACCAGCTTTACGCTGATACGAGCACTCGGATTGACATTCTTCAGGTCATAGATTAATTGCGATAAGTCTTCGATCGAGTAAATGTCGTGATGTGGCGGCGGCGAAATCAATCCGACACCGGGGATCGAGTGCCGGACTCGCGCGATTTCCGCATCCACTTTGTGGCCTGGGAGCTGGCCGCCCTCTCCGGGCTTGGCTCCCTGCGCTACTTTGATCTGCAACTCGTCTGCATTGACCAGATAGTTGGTGGTCACACCGAAGCGCCCCGACGCGACTTGCTTAATCGCACTTCGCCTGGAATCGCCATTGGGCAACGGGATGAAGCGTGCTTCGTCTTCCCCGCCCTCGCCGGTGTTGGAACGCGCGCCAATTCGATTGACCGCAATCGCCAGCGTCTCGTGCGCCTCCGCGCTAATCGAACCAAAGGACATGGCGCCGGTTGCGAACCGCTTCACGATCTCGCTCGCCGGATCCACTTCCTCGATAGGGATCGGTCGCGGAACCGTTTTGAACCGCATCAAGCCCCGCAACGTGTAGAACTTCTCGTTCTGCTCGTCAGTCAGCTTGGAATATTCTTGAAAGGTCGCATAACTCTGCTGCCGGACAGCGTGCCGGAGTCTGCTGACAGAGGTTGGATTCAGTAAATGGCTCTCACCGCTGATGCGGTATTGATAATCGCCGCCAGTGGCCAGCTCAGTCTCGGCTTCCGAAACTGGCTTGAATGCGAATTCGTGCTTCGCGATAGCCTCTTGCGCAATTACATCCAATCCGACTCCCTCAATTCGTGAAGCTGTTCCTGTGAAATATTGATCCACCAGCTGTTTATTCAGCCCGATGGCTTCGAACACTTGCGCACCCCGATAACTTTGGAGGGTGGAAATGCCCATCTTGGAAAAGACCTTGAGTAGCCCCTTGTTAACTGCTTTGATGTAATTTTTGAGAGCGGCCTCGGGAGTAAGGGCAACAGGAAGGCTCTTGCTCTCCGCTAACTCTTCGATGGTTTCGATTGCCAAGTAAGGATTGATTGCGCTCGCGCCATAGCCAATCAGCAGGCAATAGTGCATAACCTCGCGCGGCTCTCCAGATTCGATAATGATCGCGACCCCCATGCGCGTTCCCTCGCGTACCAGGTGGTTGTGGACCGCCGTCAGTGCGAGCAAAGAGGGAATAGGTGCAAATTCCTCGTCGATGCCGCGATCCGACAGAATGAGCAGGGTGTAGCCCGCCTCCACAGCGAGAGACGCGCGACGGCAGAGCCCGTTGAGTGCTCGCTTCAAACCTGCTTCACCATCGTGCGCATCAAATGTGCTCGAAAGTGTCGAAGCCAACAAGTCGCCCCGCGAAACCCGCCGCAGCTTTTCGAGATCGCGGTTCGTAAGAACCGGGTGCGGCATCTTCAACGTGTGGCAGTTCTGAGGAGTTTCGTTGAGAATGTTACGCTCAACTCCGATGTAGCTCGTTAGAGACATCACGAGCTCTTCGCGGATCGGATCGATGGGGGGATTCGTTACCTGCGCGAAAAGCTGCTTGAAGTAATGAAATAGGGATTGTGGCTTGTCCGAGAGACACGCTAGCGGGGTGTCGATTCCCATCGAACCGACTGCTTCCTGTCCGTCCACGGCCATAGGCGAAAGGAGAAGCCGCAAGTCTTCGTCGGTGTACCCGAAACAGCGCTGCCGCATCAGCACGGTTGCGTGATTCGAGTTTTGTACGCGGCTCGGCTCCGGCAAAGTTTCCAGGGTGATCTGGTTTTCTTTGAGCCACTCACCATAAGGGCGCCGCGACGCAAGTTCATGCTTGATTTCTTCGTCAGGTACGATGCGCCCTTGCTCGAGATCTACAAGCAGCATCCTGCCGGGCTGCAGACGGCCTTTGTATTCGATCTCTTCCGGCTCGAACGGCAACACGCCCGTTTCAGAAGCCATGACCAGCAAACCATCGCGCGTGATCAGGTATCGCGCAGGTCTTAGTCCGTTGCGATCAAGCGTAGCGCCAATTACTCTCCCGTCGGTGAAGGCCACCGCTGCAGGCCCATCCCAAGGCTCCATCAGCGATGCGTGATACTCATAGAACGCCCGCTTCTCTGGAGACATAGTAGTGTCCGCGTCCCATGCCTCAGGGATCAGCATGGCCATTACGTGAGGCAAGGATCGACCAGCCATGGTCAACAGCTCCACGGCATTGTCGAGCGCTGCCGAGTCGCTGACATTCGGCTGAATCAAGGGAAAAAGCTTGCTTATTTCCTCAAACTGCGGCGAGTACATCATCGACTGTCGAGCGTTCATCCAGTTCACGTTTCCGCGCACTGTGTTGATCTCGCCGTTGTGACACAGATACCGGAACGGGTGGGAGAGTTGCCAGGTGGGGAAGGTATTCGTCGAGAAGCGCTGGTGCACTAAGCATAGAGCGCTCTTGCTCAACGGATCGAGCAGTTCGCTATAAAATTCTGGGATCTGATGAGCCAGCAGCAGTCCCTTATAGATGATGGTGCGAGAAGAGAACGAGGGAAGGTAAAAGAAGCCCTTGTCGCGCACGTCGGGCGCACTCGCGACCAGACCCTCTACTCTTTTGCGAACTATAAATAACCTGCGTTCAAATGCATCGGCAGACATACCGGCAGGACGTTCGACAAAGAATTGTTCAATGTAGGGCTGCGATGCCCGCGCGACGCGCCCAATCGCGTCGACCTCGACCGGTGTATCACGCCAGCCGAGTACGTGAAGTCCTTCCTCGCGCGAGATCTTTTCAAGCAGGCCTTCGCAAAAGAGTCGCTGCTGACGCTCCACCGGCAAAAAGCACATTGCGATGCCGTAATCGCCGGCTGCCGGCAGGGTGAAGCCACATGCCATGGCCTCTCGGGAGAAAAACTCGTGAGGAATTTGAATCAAAATTCCTGCACCGTCGCCCGTTTCTTCATCGCACCCACATGCTCCGCGATGCGCTAGGTTTTGAAGGATCTGCAGCCCTTTCAGCACAATCTCGTGCGAGGCTTCGCCGCTAACGTTCACAACGAAACCGATCCCGCACGCATCATGTTCGTGGGACGGGTCGTACAGTCCTTGGGGGGTGGGAAGCTGGTTTACTGTATCGGTAGGATACACTTCTCGCTCCTCTACTGACATGGAGAGATGAGCCTCAAGTATAACCATCCCTCCAGCATGAGTCAAATCGAATATAGAACTAGTTAATATCGATTTTTCTTATGCTAAACTCGTCCCTTTGTGACATTAGCGAATCTTCGTCTGATCCGCGACATAGCTCACTTTCGCAGCATCACGAAAGCGGCGCAGGCCAGCGGAGTCAGTCAGTCTGCTGTTAGTCAGGCTTTGACGGATCTGGAGCAGGAACTGGGAATTGTTCTATTTGACCGTTCCAAGCGGCCGCTTTCGGCCACCCAAGCCGGCAAATTCTACGTCGACTTTTGCCGCGACGTCCTGCGTCGCGAGGAGGAACTGCAAGCGGAACTCGACCAGTTGCGCCAGAAAGTGAACGGCGTGGCGAGACTGGCCGCGATCTATTCCGTCGGTCTTTCCGAAATGTCACAAATAGAAGCGCGCTTCCGCTCGCGGTTCCCGGAGGCCGAACTCGAGATCTCGTATCTGAGACCCGAACGCGTCTGGGAGGCCGTCGAGCGAGACCAGGCTGATCTCGGATTGATGAGCTACGCCGAATCTTCGCGCGAAATCTTAGCTCTGCCTTGGCGGAAAGAGGAAATGGTTGTCGCCGCCGCTCCTCAGCATCGTCTCGCCACGTATGAATCAGTCAAAGCAATTGAGCTCGCTGGAGAGTCATTCATCGGCTTCGACGACAATTTACCGATTCAAGCCCAGGTGGAACGATATTTGCGTGAACACCGCGTCAACGTCGAGATTGCCCTTCATTTCGACAATCTCCAGATGATTAAGGAAGCGGTCGCGCACAATGCCGGAATCAGTATCTTGCCACGACGCGTCATGTTCGACGACACCAGGGCAGGCAGGCTGGTGGCATTACGTCTCGACCCCGCGGAGCTGTACCGCCCGCTCCACATCATTCATCGCCGGCGCCGCGTTTTCAATGCAGTGATCACAGGTCTCCTGGCTCTCTTGCGTGAAGACGAGCGCCCGCACGCCGCCTGACTGCCACCCTAAGCGTAAGCTTGAGTTAGTTCTTTCCATGCCAGAACTATATTTGGGTCAGCGACAGAGACGCGGCAATCTCCTTCTCTGGATTCTTCTGCTGCTTGGTCTGCTGCTCTGTTCGCGTTACATCGCCGAGACCTTCATCTCTTATGCATGGTGGTCGGAATTGCATCAACTCGATACCTGGGTGAATCAGCTCATTTACGGCACTGGGCCGTTTGTACTCGCGGCACTTCTTCTTTTTGTCGCTTTTACCTGGGCTTTCCGGGCAGGATTGCGCCACCAGTTCGATTCGAAACCGCTTTTCGGCTTCCTGAATAGAAAGCTTGCCGGACGTATCGGCCTGCTTGTATTCGCCCTGCTCGCCCTGCTGGTCGCAAGCGCGACCGTGGACAGCTGGACGGTGGTTCGCTACTTTGGCGGCCTTCGTCTTCCTTCTTCAGCGGCCGAGTATATCGATCCAATTTTTAAGCGTCCGCTCCATTTCTATTTCTTCGCACTGCCTTTTTATAACCTTCTGCTGCAGGTGATTCTTATCGGCGCTGTGCTCGCATTGCTCATTTACTGGTTGACGCATAACTCTCAGAAACTCGCTCAACGGCTGCCGACTTATTCGGCCGCCTCGGGCACTTTTCAGTTCGATTCATTCAGCTTCCGTGACACATTTGATGCGCGCTACGTTCGTGTCATCGCCGTCGTTTTTCTCCTCGCCCTGGCTGTCAAAATTTACTTCGACCGTTATACGCTGCTGTTCGATGATCACGGACAATATCTGGTCGGCGTAGACTGGGTGGCCGACCACCTCATCATCCCTCTGCAATGGATGCTGATATTAGGAGCGCTCGCCGCCGCGGCCCTGATTCTCTTGAGACGCGGCCGCCTGGCGCTGCTCCTTCTGCTGTTACTGCCCGTACGTTTCTTACTTCCCTCCATAGTCTCGGCCCTGTACGTACGTCCGAACGAACTCGCGCTCGAGAAACCTTACATCCAACGCCACATCGATGCCACGCGTTCAGCCTACGGACTGAACAGCCGGACAAAGGAAACATCGCTCGAAGCTGAGCCGGAGACGCCGATCGCGTACGCCAAGCATGAGGCGGTGCTCGATAACGTCAGGTTGTGGGACTGGCGAGCTTTTCACGATACGATTTCGCAAATCCAGCCTCTCCGACCCTATGTGTACATGGATACCGATGTCGATCGATACACCATCGATGGCCGTCTGCGGCAGGTACTCATCGCCCCCCGCGAGCTTGACACCAGGCAACTCGGTTCGGCCAGCGCACGCTGGATCAACACTCACCTCATGTATACACATGGCTACGGCATCGTGATGGCGGAAGCCAACCGCATTACGCCTGACGGCCTTCCCGTGCTGTTCATCAAAGACGCACCGCCTGTCGTGACTACTAAATCGCTGCGGCTCGTGCGTCCCGAAATCTACTACAGTGAGGTGGCGCACGAGCCTGTCTATGTCGATACCGCACAGCAGGAATTCAACTACCCTTCCGGAGCGGAAAGCAAATACACGAACTACGCGGGCACCGGTGGATTTCTCATCTCATCTCCGCTGATGCGGCTCGCGGCAGCGTTGGACTATGGCGACCTCAACGTAGTCCTGACGTCCTATCTCACAGGCCACAGCCGCATGATGATTCACCGCTCCATTCAGAATCGGCTCCACAGGCTGGCCGGTTTTCTGACCTGGGATGCCGATCCTTATCTGGTTCTCGCCGACGACGGACATCTGGTTTGGATCGTCGATGGTTACATGTCGTCAAATGCTCACCCCTATTCGCGCGATTTGACTTTGGGGGGAGAGGAGACTGCGAACGTAAACTATCTCCGCAACTCGGTAAAGGCCACCATAGATGCCTATAGCGGCGAAACCAGTCTCTATGTCTTCGACCCGGGTGACGTCCTGATTCAGGCCTACCAGCGCCTATTCCCCCAATTATTCAAATCCGTTTCAGCTATGCCTTCGGATCTGCGCCGCCATACCCGCTATCCGGAGACCCTCTTTAGCGCACAGGCCGAGATCTATCGCACGTTTCACATGCGGGATCCAGAGGCGTTTTATAACCGCGCCGATCTCTGGGATCTCGCGAAAACAGGCACGCATCAGGCCGAAGGTTCATCGCAGGTTTCGCCAACATACGTCGTGGCCGCGCTTCCGGGCAGCGACACCCCCGAGTTTATGCTGATCACCACCTTCACGCCGGCCAACAAAGACAATCTCATCGGAATCATGTATGCACGCTGCGATGGCGATCATCTGGGTGAATTACAGTTTGCGCAGCTATCCAAACAAAACATCATCTACGGACCCATGCAGATTGATGCGCGCATCAACCAGGATCAGGTTATTTCGAAGGACCTTTCGCTCTGGAATCAACAGGGATCACAGGTGCTACGCGGTCAGACACTGGTTCTGCCGATCAACAACAGCTTTCTGTATGTCGAGCCCATTTATATCCAGGCTTCCCAGACAAGCATGCCGCAGTTGAAGAAGGTAGCGCTGGCTATGGGCAACCGTCTCGCCTACGCGGACACCTACGAGCAGGCACTCTCGCAGCTCACCGCGGAGCTTGGTGGTGATTCGAACGGCATCGAGCCGCAAAGCACAATAGCGACAGCACCTCCCGCCACGGCCGTTCCTCAGCCCGACACAAGCGCACTGGGCACATTAAAAGAGATCCGCGGTCACCTCACGCGATATCGGGAATTAAGCGCCCAGGGCAAGTGGGCCGATGCCGGTAAGGAGCTCGACTCCATTCAGCAATTGGTACAGAAATAAGTAGCGTCAGGCGAGAACGGCATCCGCCGGTTCGGCGACATTAACATTGCGTCCATAACGCCGGGCGACGTAGTTTTCGAGAATGGCGCGAAACTCGGCTACGATGTGATCGCCGCGGAGTGTCGTCGAAAGCTTGCCGTCGACGTAGACTGGAGCAACAGGCTTTTCGAAAGTACCCGGCAGTGAAATTCCGATGTCGGCATGCTTGGATTCACCCGGCCCGTTGACGATGCAGCCCATAACGGCTACTTTCATTTCTTCGACACCGCCATACTTCTCACGCCAGACCGGCATCTGCTCGCGCAAATAGGTCTGGATCTGATCCGCCATGTCCTGAAAAAAAGTGCTGGTCGTTCGGCCACAACCCGGACACGCCGCCACCTGTGGCGTGAAGCTGCGAAGATTGAGCGCCTGCAAAATCTGCTGGCTGACCACGACCTCTTCGCTACGATCGCCGTTTGGCAGCGGCGTCAGCGAAGCGCGAATCGTATCACCGATTCCCTGTTGCAGGAGCACCGAAAGCGCGGCTGTCGTTGCCACAACACCCTTCGATCCGAGCCCGGCTTCGGTGAGACCGAGATGAAGCGCATATTCGCATCGCGCCGCCATCATCTGGTACACCGCGATCAAATCCTGCACGTTGCTAACCTTGGCGCTCAAGATGATGCGGTCGCGGCGCAAGCCATATCGTTCCGCGTTTTCCGCACTGCGAATGGCACTCTCGACGATTGCTCGCCGCGTCACTTCCATCGCGTCCAACGGCTCGGGCCGCCGCGAGTTCTCGTCCATCATCTGAGTGAGAAGAACCGAATCTAGCGATCCCCAGTTCACACCGATACGCACCGGCCGATCGTACTCAATCGCCGCTTCGATCATCACCCGGAAGTTATCGTCCTGCTTCCGGCCGATGTTCACGTTCCCCGGATTGATTCGATATTTGGCCAGCGCCCGCGCGCAGTCCGGATACTTCTTCAAAAGGATGTGTCCGTTGTAGTGGAAGTCGCCAATGATCGGCACATTGACACCAAAATTGTGCAGCGTATCGACGATTACCGGAACAGCCTGCGCTGCCTCCTCGGTGTTCACCGTGACGCGCACCAATTCTGAGCCGGCGCGAGCCAGTTGCATCACCTGGTTCACAGTCGCAACAGAATCGGCGGTATCTGTATTGGTCATGGATTGCACAACAATCGGGTGCGATCCACCAACACTTACTTCTCCCACCTTCACCGCGACCGATTTACGGCGCTGCGAAGCAGCCATTCAACAACCTCCACCAATTTGAGCGTAAAGACTTATTGTAGCAACGGCCGCATGGCAGCTAAGTTATTGTCAATATTTACTTTGTCAGTTGGGTTACCATCGAAGCGGTAGGCGGGGATAATGTCCATGCCGCGAGACAACAAGACTCAGGAACGCCCGTTCACGACGACAAGCGGCGTCGAAATCGATCCCTTGTATGAGCCCGGAACTCTTCGCCACTTCGACCCCGTGTCCGAACTCGGTGCTCCTGGAGAATTCCCTTACACACGCGGCATTCATCGCGATATGTATCGCGGCAAGCTCTGGACCATGCGGCAGTTTTCGGGTTTTGCTACGCCTGAAGAAACAAATCAGCGGTATCGCTATTTGCTCGAGCATGGGCAGACCGGACTATCCGTCGCCTTCGATCTTCCGACCTTGATGGGCTATGACACTGATCACGCCATGAGCGAGGGCGAAGTCGGTAAATGCGGCGTATCCATTTCTTCACTTGAGGATATGGAAACTCTCTTCCGCGACATCCCGCTGGACCGCACTTCGGTCTCGATGACCATCAACTCACCGGCCGCTGTCATCTGGGCCATGTTTCTCGCAGCCGCTGAGAAGCAGGGCGTCGCGCCAAACCAGGTATCCGGTACTCTGCAGAACGATATTTTGAAAGAGTACATCGCGCAAAAGGAATACATCTACCCGCCCGTTCCTTCGATGCGTCTTGTGACCGACACCATTGAGTTCGCTGCCCGGCAGACCCCCAAATTTAACCCTATCTCCGTCAGCGGCTATCACATTCGCGAAGCAGGATCGACCGCCGTTCAGGAACTCGCCTTTACCCTGCGTGATGGAATCGAGTATGTAGATTGGGCCTTGGAACGTGGGCTGACCATTGACGAGTTCGGTCCGCGTTTGAGCTTTTTTTTAATGCTCATAACGACTTCTTCGAGGAGATTGCGAAGTATCGGGCATCGCGCAAAATCTGGGCCCATGTCATGCGGGAGCGTTACGGCGCGCGCGGGGAGCGCACTATGAAATTGCGCTTTCACGCGCAGACCGCCGGCTGTTCCTTGACCTGGCAACAGCCTTATAACAATCTGATGCGAACCTCATGGCAGGCCATGGCCGCCGTTTTGGGAGGCGCTCAATCGCTGCATACCAACTCGCTGGACGAAGCCTATGCGCTGCCAAGCGAGCAGGCTGTCACCCTGGCCTTGCGCACGCAGCAAATTCTGGCTTATGAGACCGGCGTTGCGAACACGCCGGATCCCCTGGGAGGTTCCTATTTTGTTGAACAGCTCACCCTCCAGACCGAAGCACAAGCACAGGAGTACATTCGTCGCATCGATGAGATTGGCGGCATGATCGCTGCTATTGAACAGGGATTCCCCCAGCGCGAGATAGCTGCTGCGAGCTATCGGTATCAACGGGAGATCGAATCGGGAGAAAGAGTCATCGTTGGGGCAAATCGCTTCCAGTCCGAAGATCATCCCATTGAACTCCTCCAGGTAAATGCCGCTGCCGGGCGTCACCAGGCATCGAAGCTCGCCGCCCTCCGTAAACGGCGTGACCAGGCAAAGGTTTCAAAAACATTGGACATACTCGCCCGGACCGCTGAGAGCAGTGCGAACACCATGCCTGCTATCCTCGACGCTGTTCGAGCCTACGCAACGCTAGGCGAGATTTGTGAAGCCTTCCAGAAAGTTTTTGGCACATATACTGAAACTACTCACCTCTGATTCTTAGTCTTCCAAAAGAAAGGTTCCAAACTTGAGGCAAGGAGATTGCATGAGAACAAAGTCGAATAATGGCGTCATCGGGGCAATTTTGATTGGCGCAGGCGTCGGATTGACTGCCGCCGGATTAGTACTAATCATTCCCGCGTGCATGAATTGGTCCGCTGGGCTTATGGAGCAGGCTGTCCGGCGTGGTCGCGAGGGTTTTGACCATGCGACCAGCACGCTGGGCGATTTTGCGGGCCGCGCCCAGACGCGTTTTGGCGAAGCCGCCAAGGCTGCTAAATCAACCACCTCCAAAGCGGCTGGTGCAGTCGAAAGTACGGCCAGGCACGTGCGCGAATATACCTCGTAGAAGTAGAAATGCCCGATGGCGACCAATCGCATCACCATCCTGAAGCAGATGCTTGAGCAGAACCCAGGCAACTCTTTTGCGCATTACGGGCTGGCAACCGAATACGCAAATAGCGGCCAGTTCGAGGAAGCAGTGAATGAGTTTGAATCGCTCCTCGCAAAAGATCAGAGCTATGTTGCCGCCTATTATCATGGAGGCCAGGCGCTGGAAAAACTCGGACGCATTGATGCCGCACGGGCTTTCTACGAAAGGGGAGTTGATGCGTCAACCAAAAAAGGCGACCTGCACGCACGCTCCGAACTGGAAGCTGCTCTAAGCTTGTTGCCGGCTTGACTTGGCGGCGGTCGCAGAAACGTCGAACGGCATCAGAGTGGCGCCAAGGCGAATTTACTGTTTGTAAATCACGCCGTTCTTCATGACAAATGACACTCGCTCCACAGCACTGATGTCAACGAGGGGGTCGCCTTGAACCGCGATCACATCAGCCAGGTAGCCCGAACGCAGTGAGCCGATTTGTCCCTGCCAGCCAAGCACGCGGGCGCCGTTGAGCAAATCCGCTCGAAGAACATCCAAGGGCTTCATTCCATACTTCGCCATCAGCACGAACTCGCGTGCCTGCGTTCCATGTGGGAACGGCCCAACGTCAGAGCCTACAGCCATCGGCACACTCGCTGCCAGTTGTTTCTGAAACTCGGTGGCGTGCAGGTCAAGCATTTTGTGCAGCCGGTCGGCCGCTTCGCGCGACGTAGCGTGATCGGCAAAATACTCGGAGATAGTAAATGTAGGGATCGCCGGAATCTTCTTTTCGCGCATGATACGCATCGTGTCGTCGCTGAGCTGATCCGCATGATCAATGGACACGACGCCCGCGCGAGCCGCATAGTTCGTGCCGGGCTCGCCCGTCGCGTGTACCGCTACTACTTTCCCCACCCGAGCAGCCTCCCTTACCGCGATCCGCAACTCTTCTTCCGTGTATTGATAAGGTGTGGCCAACTTGCCGTCGCGCATCGTGTCATGGCCCGTCTCGTACATCTTGACGAAGTCCGCTCCCAGCTTGAACTGTTCGCGAATCACCTGCACGATCTGTTCCGGACCGTTCGCGTAGGTGGCATTTGAAAGCACACGTTGATCCGGATTAAACCGATTTGCGTCTTCATGGCCGCCGAGAATATCAACCGCGTTGCCGCTCACTCGCATGCGCGGCCCGGGTATCAGGCCTTTGTCGATGGCATCGCGCACCGCGCTATCTGCCGCGCCGGCGCCTTCCGTACCCATGTCGCGCTCCGCTGTAAAACCCGCCATCAGATCGTCTCGCGCCGCCAGCACGGCAACGATCGTCCGTTGCGGCACGGATTCTTCTACTGTTTGCAAATCCTCTGCACCGGGGTGCAGAAACAGATGAACGTGCGCGTCAATCAGCCCGGGCATCAGTGTCGTGTCGCCGAGATCGATAACCTTGACTCCCGGCGCGCGCGTTACACCTTGGCCCACCTCGGTGATACTGTGCCCGCTAACCAGTACCTCGCCCGGCGTAACGATTCTGCCGGCTTCGATATCCAGTAATCGCGCCGCGTGCAGCACGATCGGTTGCCGGCTATCCTGCTGGCCAAACAGGCGAATTGTCAAGAGGCAAGAGACGAGCAAACGGTGCCAGCGCGTTTGCATAAACTCTATTTTTCAGACTGTATCGCGCCGGCCAGCGAAACGGTGCGGGCGGGCCGGCGGAGTGCCGTCCGTCAAAACGGGCTCTTACCCTGTGCCGCCGCCGTCAGCCCTATCGCCAATGCCGCAGTCCCGGCGATGCAGATCATCCAAAGCATAATGTGCTGGTCAGAATATAGCTTTTTCTTCTGGTGTGGTGTTTGCGGCCCTTGTCCGCTTGCATCCTGCCGGAATGAAACTCTAGTCCCGGAGACTACTCGCGTGAGCATGGCGCCACCGTCGCTCACGTTCAAATTGCCTCCTATGGAGGCAATCTCCACTGTATTTTCCCCGATCCGGATAACCGCCTGCGCCGATGCATCAGCCGCCTGGACCTGAATCTGCTTCGCGTTCACCGTGTAAGCGCCAAAGTTTTCCACCCGAGCCGATCCCTCGTCAATCACGATGTGATCGCTGAAGACCGTGCCGCGCGATTGCGGCGAAAGACGGACGTTTACACCGGTTTCAAGGCTCACAGTATTTGCGGACGATCCAGACTCGATGGCAGTACCATTCCAAACGGGTCCGTTATCGCTGGTTCCGATGGCCGGAGCGGCTCCAAAACAGGAGAAGGTGCAAAGCATCGCTGCTGCTAGAGAACCAGAAACTCTCATAAGCTACTATGACCTCCCAGGGTTAGGCGGGACTACTACCCTAGTAGACCACGCGAGCCGCTCTACCGGTAGCCGGCCGCCTGAAGCTCAAACAATTCAGAGTATTTCCCCGCAAGAGAGACCAGTTGTTGATGCGAGCCTTGCTCGACAATACGGCCGTCCTCGAGAACCAGAATCCGATCGGCCATCCGAACTGTGGAAAATCTGTGGGAAATGAGGATCGCCATCTTTCCTGCCGTCAGATCCACAAACCGCTGGTAGACCTCGAACTCGGCGCGGGCGTCCAAACTGGCTGTGGGTTCGTCGAGAATAAGGATCTGCGCGTCTCGCATATAAGCCCGGGCCAGTGAAATTTTCTGCCATTGACCTGTGGAAAGATCGACTCCGCCTTCGAAACGGCGCCCCAGCATTTGCCGGTACTGCCCGGCTAGCCGGTCAATTACACCGGCCGCCAGGCTCTTTTCTGCCGAACGGACTATCCGCGCCTGATCGTCCATATCGTCAATACGACCAAAGCCAATGTTCTGCGAGGCCAAGGCGTCATATCTCATGTAGTCCTGGAAGATGACCCCGATCTCCTGTCGTAAACTCTCGACACTGTATTCCCGGAGGTCCACGCCGTCCAGCAGAATATGGCCTACGGTCGGATCATACAGCCTCGCCAGCAATTTGACGAGAGTTGTCTTCCCTGCCCCGTTCTCGCCAACAAGCGCAATTTTTTCTTCTGGATAGAAGCGAAAGCTGATATTTTCCAGCACATGCCTTGCAGATCCGGTATAGGCGAAAGAAACATTTGAAAATTCGAACCCATCCCGAATCGGCCGGGGAGCCGGCAGGGCGTTTGGCACGGAAGAAATCAGTGGCTTCGTTTCGAAGAAATCGAACAGGTCTTTGATGAATAGCGCCTGCTCCGAAACGCCCACCAGGCCGGAGACGAGGCTTTCCATGATGTTCCGTGCCCTCGAAAACGCTCCCACCAGCAACGTAAGATCCCCTACGCTCAGAACACCGGCCAGCGCCCGGATGATGATCATCGCATAGGCCGTATAGTAAGCGCCGGTCGGAACCAGGTTCAGTAGCGTGCCGTGCCATGCCCGGCGAATCGCCAGATGCCTGTTGTCGGCGTAGAAACGCTGAAAGAGCGCCCGGCAGCGTTCAACTAAGTACTTGCCTATTCCAAAGATCTTCACTTCCTTAGCGCTCTCGTTACTCGCTCCCAGATAACGCAAGTAATCCAGCTCCCGCCTTTCTGGTGTATACCGGTAGAGCATCGAGTAATTGAGCATGGCGAAACGCGTTTCGCCGAGGAAAACGGGGAGGGTGGCCGCTGCCAACAACAAAAGCAGCCACGGATAGTAGAAAAGCACAGCAGACAGGAGCGAAACGAGCGTGAGCAACTGCTGCCCCATTCCCGCAAGGCTCGCCATCATTCCCAATCGCGCCCCCGTCTGCCGCCTGGCGCGCTCCATCTTGTCGTAAAAGACAGGGTCTTCGAAAGACACCAAATCGAGAGTGCCCGCGTGTTCCATGATCCGGATGCTGACGTGATTTGCAAACCGGTCGCCCAGTAGACTATCTACCAGCGAAATAAAGCGGCCGAGCGTGTCCGAGCCCACAGCAAGTAGAAGTTCGAGACCTAACAAGACCCAGATGGTTTTCCGCTGGTAAGGCTGGTGGCGAATGGCTCGCACCACCAGATCCACAATGAGCTTTGAAACCCAAAGCGTTGCCAAGGGGAACAAGGCCGAAAGAACGCGAAGCAGGAGAGTCGAGATGGTCAGGGCCCTGCTCGTTTGCCAAACCATCTTGAGCAGCGGCGGCACGTTCCGCAGCGCTTCGAAGCGCTGTCGCCAAGTCTGGGGGGTGTCGCTGGGCTTAGGGGGAGGCCGTCTCATAACGCCGCCGCTAAGCAAAAGAAAATGCTCATTCTTGTGGAATGAGCATTCTCCTTCCTGTTACCAGGGCCCCCGTTCGCCCGGGGGCTACGTTTGATGGGAGAATCAGATCCGATGGCATCGCAACCATCAAAACCTGTTTGTGATTGGAGTGTAGGGCGAGCGGGAGGTGAAGTCAAGGGCATTTTTCCTTCGATGAACCGAACCTCGTTAAGTACCAGTCTACAAACCATTTACAGCGTAAGATGTTTGCATCCGATGGGCGCTGCGAGTAAGGTGAATCTTGTGGAAAACTCCTGTTGGCTGTCCGCTAAATGATTCATTTTCAGTTTGTTACACGAATAGCTGTGCGATCGTCCGCAGCAGCTGAATTAAAGTAAGCTGCCGCTGTGATCGGAAAGTTGAACATTCTTAGACCCTAGTCACCTAGGGAACGTTCGGTCATGAGACAATGAGCCTTCTCGTGAAGGTTTCCGGGAGACAAATTATGCGCGTCGCTGTCGGGTTTTCGGCATGCCTGCTCACAACAGCGGTGCTTTTCGCAAAAACAAACCCTGCGCCCACCTTCACCAAAGACGTCGCGCCCATCTTACAAGCGCACTGCCAGACTTGTCACCGCCCTGGCGAAGCGGGCCCCTTCTCGATGCTGACCTACGAGGAGACCAGACCGTGGGCTGCTGCCATGAAAGAAGCGGTTCAGCGAAACAAAATGCCGCCCTGGTTTGCAGATCCGCATTATGGGAAATTCAGCAATGCGAATGTTCTGAAACAGACCGATATCGACACGCTCGTTGCATGGGCGAACGCAGGCGCTCCGAAAGGTGATCCGAAAGATATGCCGCCGCCAGTGAATTGGATCGATGGCTGGCAGATCGGGAATCCGGACCTCGTCATACAACTTCCGATGCCCTTCGATATTCCGTCTTCGGGCGTCGTCGATTACCAGCACATCATCGTTCCCACCGGGTTTACGGAAGATCGATGGATTCAAGCCGCCGAAGTGCGCCCCACCGATCGCGCGGTGGTGCATCACATCATCGCTTTCGTCCGGGAGCCAAAGTCAAACTGGTTTCGCGAAGAAAAGCCCGGACAATTTTTTATCGCACCGCAAGTGAAGACCGAAGCACAGCCTGACACGAGCGCGTTGCCGAGCGACTTTCTTGTCGGTTATGCTCCCGGACAACCCGCTGAGATCCTGCAGCCCGGGCAAGCGAAACTCATCAAGGCCGGCTCCGATATCGTGTTCCAGGTTCACTACACTCCGAACGGAAAAGCGAGGCGCGACCAAACCAAGCTCGGAATCGTTTTCGCAAAGGAGCCGCCCACCCAACGCGTTCTGACACTCTCCGCGACGAATGGAACTTTCAAGATCCTTCCCGGCGATCCTGATTACCCCGCGGATGCAAGCTTCGAACTCGGAACGCAAGTGGAGTTGACCGGACTCCATCCGCATATGCACGGCCGCGGCAAAGACTTCCTATATAAACTTGTGTATCCCACCGGCGAAACTCAGACCGTGTTGAGCGTGCCCAATTACAACTGGCACTGGCAAAATTGGTACACCCTCGAGAAGCCAATCCTGCTGCCGAAAGGAACGAAGATCGAATGCACGGCTCATTTCGACAACTCGCCAAACAATCCGGATAATGCCGACCCCAAGAAAGAAGTAAGGTGGGGCGAGCAGAGCTGGGATGAAATGATGGTTGGGTTTTTCAATCTCGCCTTCGACGCCAAACTACCGGTAGAGAAGCTATTCGGAGATAAGAAGAAGAACGCCGCTGCGATTGCGAGCAGATAAAACCCCGGCATGCGATTCGGTAAAGCGCTTCCCGGGTCCGCGCTGGTGCTCCTTCTGACCGCGTTCAGTTTCGCGCAGAATCCGCCCCATACGAGGAAGCAGCTCCTGGCAATAGGCGAGGAAAAAGGCTACCGTCATGAAGCCGTCTCTCACGCGCTGGCAACCATCGAGCGATTGGGTCACGAGAGCGGTTTGTGGGACACGTTCATCCGCACTGATACGGAAGCTCTGACAAAAAAGAAGCTCGAATACAACGCCAAAAATCTAAACGATTTTGACGCGGTGCTCTTCTACACCGGAGGCACGCTTGAAATGGACGACGAGAAGAAGGCTTCCCTCCTTTCCTTTATTCATGACGAAGGCAAGGGCTTCATCGGCATCCATAGCGCCACCATCACCTTCACCAACTGGCCCGAGTACGGCGAAATGATCGGAGGATATTTCGATGAACATCCCTGGGGAACGTTCGACTCGCCTATTCTTGTCGAAGACGCCAGGTTTCCCGGGATGGCGCAGTGGCCGCGCGAATTCACGCTTCGCGATGAGATATATCAGGTCAAAGACTTCTCTCGCGACAAGTGCCGCGTCTTAATGCGGCTGGATGCCTCGAAGCTCGATCTCAAGAGTTCCAAGGTTCACCGGTCAGACCGGGACTTCGCAGTGACCTGGGCCAAGACGTACGGCAAAGGTCGCGTCTATTATTCGACTCTCGGGCACGTCCCGGGAAATTGGGATAGGCCCGATTTTCAGCAGATGTACACGGAGGCCGTTAAGTGGGCTTTAGGGTTGGTCGATGCCGACGTCACTCCGCGCCCTGCTCCTAAATAGAGATGTTGACGAGACGCTCCTTTACCCGAACGATTGCATCCTCCCTGGCGGTTGCTCCGGTTGCGCTCGAAGGCGCTCCGAGGCTGAATATCGGCATCGGGACTTTCTCGTATCACACACTTTCTATAGACGACATGATCGTGCAGCTGCGCGAGAACGGCATTTCGGAGATCGAGATGTCGCGCGGCGAGTTCATGCTTATGCAGCCGCCAAGCGCGGAGATGTGCCAGTCGGCGCGGGAAAAATTTGACCGTGCGGGGATTCGTTGCACCTCTTATTACACTGCGACGATCCAGAACGATCGCCACCTCGATTTGGCCGTTCGCAACTCAAGGATCTTCGGAGCCTCGAACGTGTCCGGCGATGCCACTGGCCCGATGCTGCAGGCGATCGACGAGCGTTTTACCCGAGAAGGTCTCACCTTCGGCATCCACAATCACTGGTTCGCTCAAAAGTTTGCTTACGAGAGCGTGGAAGACGTTCTGCACGGACTGGCCGGGCGTTCAAAGGCCATGGGCGCGACGCTCGATGTCGGGCAGATGGCAGCTTGCAGCCACGACCCGGTGGATGCGGTGCGCCGTCTTGCCTCTCATCTCAAGGTCGTCCATTTAAAGGATGTGGCAGGAGCGGGCGCCGAACACAATGTGCTCCTTGGAACGGGCGTTGCCAACATTCCAGGCGTCATGGGCGAACTGAAGAAGGTTGGTTTCTCAGGCCTGGTCGCAATCGAATACGAAAAGGACACCGATTCGAACGAAGACATGCGAAAGGAAATCGAGTATGCGCGCCGGAGGGCATAGGCACGCTATTCGGAAATCATTAAAGCTACTGTCCTATGCCCTTCGTCTCCGCCGAACCGTTCTCGCAAGCCGCCTTTTCCGCCAGGTAGGGGAAAGCAGTGATTCGCAGCTTGGCCGCTCCATAGGGCACTAGGGTAAGCCGCTCAGGCGCGCTGGTAGAGCTAACCGGGCTCACTGGCAAAGGCCCGGCAGAATTCTCCTGTTCGGTCCATTGAGGAATCTGCCGACCCTCTATTTGAAGAGCAATCGGAGCGTTCTTAACATCGAACGGTGTCTCGCCAATTTCACCTTCCCTTGCCTTCGCGGTGCAGTCGCCCAGCTTGACTGCCAGATTCCATGGCTTGCCCGGCTTCACTTCCCAATCGGCTGACTTTTCCGCGTAGCGCTTCACCTCGCTCCAGTCTCCATCGAGCGGCAATGAGAAGACCAGCGGGCCGCGTTCAAACACGACGGAATTGTGATACCAATGCGTCACGTGAGGCTCCATTTCGAACGTAATCTCGACGCGGTCTCCCCCTCTCCAATTGCGCCTTACCGTGTAAAAGCCATCGCGCACGGTTGCGGCACCCACCGGCGTTAACGCCCCTCCGTTTATCTTCACGGTGGTTGCTTTCGCCCAGCCCGGCACCCGAAGCAGGAGCGGAAATTGCCGCGCTCCATCTGCTATTACCGTCAACCGCACAGTACCTCGAAACGGATATTCGGTTTCTTCCCGTAGGACGACTTCTCCGCCCCGCACATTGGCCTTTACTTCACTCGGAGCGTAAGCCGCAACCACCAGGCCGCCATCCTTGTTTGTCATCCATAAATTGGAAACGAATTTCGGCCATCCCTGATGCAGATTGGCGGTACAGCACCCGAAATTCGGCTCCAGGCCGAAGAGATTAGAATCATCCCCGTTCGTAGACCACTGCCTATGGGCGCGCGTGCAGGCGATTTGATTTGGCTGCTGATCGTACTGATGCGACCACATATCGTTTGAAAGCGTTGCCGGAAGGGCGTTATAGGTGACACGTTCCAGCCGGTCGGCCAGGCGTGCGTCTCCGAGAATCGCGAACGCCAACTCATAAGAAAACATGCTTTCAACAACCGCACATAATTCGATCCCCTGTGAAGGATCCGGTCCCGCCAGATGCTCGTCGCCGCTGAACATCCCGTTCGGTAGCCCATGGTAAGTATCAAGGGCGCGAAGCTGCTGATAAAGCCCTGCCCGATCCTTTGCCTGGCCGCTCACCAGCCACCAGATCGGCGCCGCCTTCAGCGCCATCGCATTGTTCACCCCGTGCGTTTGCATGGCGACATCCGGAATCGGACCTTTGCCAGTAAGACCGAGCTTCTGGCTCGTCTCTTTGGCTGTGAATTTGAAGTCGGCGAATTGGGCCTCCCAGTCGTATCCCTGATCGTGGAGCAGCCGGGCAAGCTGCAACAGGCCTGCTTCGCCGGTCCGGTCATACAGCCAAAGCACCGTGTAGACGTTGTCATGCCAGCGATACTTTCCCCAATCCTTCAAGGGCCGGTGCGGCAGCTCCGCCTGCTCGTAGCGAAAATATCTGGTCATGAAGGGCACAACTCGCGGATCGTCGGTCGCCTCAGCGTACTGTGCCAGTACCTTCAGCATCACCATTCTGGGCCACCAGTCATCGTTCTTACGAGGCCCGAACTGGCCGTCGCTTTGTTGTGATGCCAGAGTCCACTCGACCCACCGCCTGGATTTTTCTATGAGTCGCTTGTCGTTAAGCTGGTAGGCCAACGGTAGCAGGCCGTCGAGATAGTACGGACCGCGTTCCCACGATTCACCGGTTCCTCCCAACCATCCGCTGTTTGGCCCAACGTCGTTCCAGAATTCATCGAGGTGTCCGGTCAACCCCTTCGCCTGAATTGTTTCTTGTTTGAGTAGCCATCCTTGCGGCTTCACTGCGCCGAGCGGGAGCGGCAAAAATTTGTACGGCTGAAGCGGCGCGCGATTTTGCGCTGACGCTACCAGGCAACACCCGAAAATTATGAAGTTTCTGATCAATGTCATTCGGCACCGGCCTGTCAGGTTGCAACGCGCAGTCGTTCGTCAGTCCCCTGCTTAATCTTCTCCGATCGGAATCGTAAAAAAGAAAGTCGACCCAACGCCGGGACTCGATTTCAGCCAGATCCGCCCTCCGTTGCGCTCTACCAGCCGTTTGCATACCGCCAAACCAAGTCCGCTTCCTGCGATCTCTGTCCCGTGCAAACGTATCAGCGGCTGAAAGATTCGCTCATGATATTCCGGAGCAATACCAATTCCGTTGTCCTTCACAGAAAAAATCCAATGCGCCGCATCTCGCGCCGAGTCAATTTCGATCCGTGGCTGCGCTGGCCCCCGGTACTTCAGGGCATTGCCGATCAGGTTCTGAAACACCTGTTGGATCTGAATCGGGTTACCTTCCAGCTCCGGCAAATCACCCACTCTGATGTCCGCCGCGGTTTCCTCAATCAGCGATTTCATGCCACTGGTGGCCTTTTGAACTGCGTCACTGACTGCTACTCGCCGGCGCTCCTCTTCACCTGCAATCTCCGCGTAATTCAGCAATCCCCGGATCAACTGTTCCATGTTTTCTGCAGCGTCGAGCATGAATGTCAGAAACGTGTCCGCATCCGCGTCTAACTTTCCCTGGTATCGCCTTGCGAGCAGCTGCGCATAGCTCCTCATTGTTCGCAACGGAGCCTGAAGGTCGTGTGAGGCGACATGTGCAAACTCCGCCAGGTCGTCCATGGAACGCTTCATCAGGCTTTCTGCGTTTCGGTGGTCGGTGATATCACGTGTAACAACCAGCAAACGAAACGGTTTGCCTGCCGAGTCGCGTATAGGCATAACGGTTGCATCCAGCCAGTGCTGCGTCCCTTTTGCGGTATGGCGGGAGGCTTCGAGTGTTGCCTCTTTTCCCGACCGGGCAGTCTCAACGACTCGCGCGGCCTCGGTACGTGCCTCTCCCTCCCACAGATCGATCCATAGACGGTCATGGTAGGCTGCTGCATCATCGATTTCGAGCTCCTCGCGGCTTGCCCGATTCATCATCTGAGTTCGCCCGGCGAGATCCAGCACTTTTATACAAATGGGAACAATTTCAACCAGGTTGCGTGTAAAAGCATCACTCTCTCGCAGCGCCTGTTCCGCTTCGTGCGCCGCGGTAGCGTCCCGCATGACTTTGGAATAGCCAATGAGACGCCCGCCCTCATCTCGCACCGACGTCATGACGCCATCCACAAAAACTCGGGTGCCATCCTTACGGACATGCCAGCGCACGTCCGACGCAGTGCCGGTTTCAGCAGCTTTCTGTAGTTCGCGCTCCGGCATTTTCACCGCCCGGTCTTCGGGCGTGAACAACTCCGCCACATACTTGCCCACAAAGTCTTCGCGCGGGTACTGCAGAATAGCCTCGACACCCGCATTCCAGCTCGTGATGACACCGTTCAGGTCGATTAGAAACAAGGCATACGTTTTCAGCTCCTCGACCTGCAACCGGTACAGTCGCTCAAAATCCGGATTGGAGCCGACAGGAAAAATAGGCTGTTCTTTCGTCACGTTTTAGCCTGACAAGAACGACTCAATAGAATGACCGATAGATTTTGCACACTCGTCCGCTTTCTAGACAGAATCGCCGGGCAGGGCGAAGCAAATCATCCCGCCGGATTGGCTTCCTCTTCCCCAATCAAAAACCAAAACAGTGTTGCCAGAACCGCGCAGGCCGATCCTGAAAGCAAGGCGTCGAACCACCCGAAGGCATGTACCAGGACCGGCACCAGCAGCGTTGAAACAACGCCCCCCAGATTCCCGGCCAGATTCATTAGACCCCCTGCTCTTCCCGCTTCTCCTCTTGCCACGGCAATTGATGTAGACCAGTAAGAAGCCTCGGTGCAAAATAGCAACGCCACGCTGGCGGCGATCGCCGCTATAGCCACTCCGATCGTCTTCGTCCCGGCTCCTACGAAGACCAGGAAAGCAGATACCATCAGGCATCCGGCTGCAATCCATCGCCTTGCCGGCAGCGGGCCGATACGACGTGAAAAACGGTCGCTCAGATAACCCGATATGGGGACTGCGACAGTTGCGGCTATCCATGGCAGGCCGGTCGCCCATCCGCTGTTTACGATGCTTAAATGCCTCACGTCGACCAGGTATTTGAAAAGCCAGTACACAAAAATCGAAATTGTATAGCAGTAAAGGAAGTAACTCAAACAGAGGAGCCGCACTTCCCGTTTTGCAATTAGATGCCACATGCCCACGGATTGACCGGCAGGGTTCTCGGGCAATCTGTGTGTCCGTCCTCTGGTTCGCGACCACCAGTAAATTGCAAGCAGTATCGGCAACGTACCCGTGCAGTAAAACGTAGCGCGCCAGCCGAGCGCACTCATAATATGCGCTACCAGCGGCGGAGCAAATGCCGCGCCGAGCGTTGATCCGGTGAAAATCAGCGCGTTGAACGACGCGTGCCTGCTCGCTGGAAGCCAGTCTGCCACTGCCGTCATCGCCACGGGGTAGGTGGCTGCCTGTCCCAACCCGAGCGCAAATCGGCACACGAGCAACCAGGCTAACGAGAGAAATGCGCTTCCGGCTGCTTTTCCTGGCGTCAATCCAGTGAGCAGAGTAGTCACAGCACAAATCAGCGCTGAGGCTGTCAATACAATGCGCGGCCCAAACCTGTCTCCCCACACACCGGTAGGCACTTGAAAGAGGGTGTATCCCGTCAGAAAAGCTCCGAATACATAGCCCACCTGAAGATCGCTTAGCGCAAGTTCGCGTGCCATGTACTGCTGCGCGACCGATATGTTCGTTCGCAGCAAATAACTGAGAAATGCAAAGCCGCATAACGATGGCAGTATCTGAACCACCGTCCCGCGCGCGACGCTCACGGCGTCGGCGGTGATATCTCCCGCTGCCCTCACTAGAACTCGATCACTGCTATCTTGTTGTCTGTCTGGAGTCGATCACCGGTTGCATTCGAGATGTCTTTGGGAATATTCGCCCTATCTACGAGCGAGACCGCCTTAACTTTGCCCGTGAAAGTCATGTCGTTAGTTACCTTGGTCCTCTCGTTGTCGATATTCGGGTCGATTCCGTGCGTGATCGATCGGCTCGTTTGTGAAAAATAGATCTTGATATCGTGCGTCCCGGCCGCGACATAGACGGGCTTCCCCTGAAAGGTCTGCGGCATGAGAAAGAGCCGGATGTGATGCCGCGAAGCAAACGTATTGTTCTGCTTCTCGTAAGTCATGTCCGGTGGTTTTCCGCCAAGTGTAAGGATGGACATCGGAGCTTCGTCATATCCGCGATCCTCGATGATCGCCTGCGCCGTCTTGAAAGTCGAGGCGTGTCCTAGCGGATCAGAGGCGAACCAACCCGCCTCTTTGAATGCTCCCTCGACTTGATCCTTCGATCCGATGAAGATTACGTTGGTTAGATCCGACGGGCTCGGTGGCTTCAGTGCTACCGTGCGGAACGGTAATTGGGCCACCATGACCGACAGTTCCGCAGCCGGCTGGATTGCGGGCGGCAATTTGGCGTCGGGCGGTGGATTCCAGTCAAGGGCCTTCGCAAGTTTCACGGTTAACTCCACTCCGGCTTTGTAATTGATCGAGGGGTCGGCCTGCTTGACAATCGCTTTTTTGATTCCGGAAAGAAGCTGCCCGAACTGCTCATTTTTTTCCAGCACCTTATTGACTCCGGAATCGGCTAGCGACGTGAATGTCTGCGAACTCTTAATGCCGGTAATCAGTCCTGATTGGTCTATTGCTTCGCGGGCATTATCGATTCCAGCCAACGTGCACGAAATTGTTTTTGACTGTCCGTTCTTGTCGTGTAGTTTTGTGAACTGTAGGCGTAAGGTTGCGGGTTGCTCTGCGTTTCCATCTGCCGCCGGCTTGTTCGCGTTGGCATCCGCGGTGACGCCGTCGAGTTGCGTGCCCTGGCTGATAACAAGAGTGCCTTTTACTACTACCGGTGCTATCACTGCGGCCGAAACAGCTTGCCCGGAAGGCTTTTCGCTACTCACCTCAGTCGTCAGGCGCAGCTCAATGGTCGTGCCGGCCGGCACCGTGATGGCACGTGCTTGCAAGGCGAGCCCAACGCCTAAGATCGCCATCGCTTTCAATTGCATAAACCCAGTATCTTCTCATTGGCAGCCGGCGGGCGTCACCCAGGGCTTCAAAACGGAACTCCCGGCGTTGCAAAATAGCTAGTAGCTTATGCCTGCCGCAAAACTACTCATGCTCGTTGGCGATTACGTCGAGGATTACGAGGTCATGGTCCCGTTCCAAGCCCTGAAAATGGTCGGGCACACGGTTGACGCCGTCTGTCCCGATAAGAAGGCTGGCGACTTTGTGCGCACCGCCATCCACGATTTCGAAGGCGATCAGACCTATTCCGAAAAGCGCGGCCATAATTTCACGCTCAATGCGTCGTTCTCCGATGTCAAACCGGCTGACTATCACGGGCTGGTCATCCCCGGGGGGCGCGCACCCGAATACCTGCGCCTGAACCCGAAAGTGATCGAGATGGTCCAGCATTTCGAGAAAACCGGTAAGCCCATCGCGGCGCTGTGCCACGGCGCTCAAATCCTGGCTGCCGCCCGCGTTATCGAAGGGAAGCGGGTGAGCGCTTATCCGGCATGTGCGCCTGAGGTCACCGGAGCCGGTGGAATCTATGCCGAAATTCCAATGGATGAGGCCGTTACTGACGGCCAGTTCGTGACTGGTCCCGCCTGGCCGGCGCATCCCGCTTTCCTGGCGCAATATCTGGAACTGCTTAACGCATATCTGGCTAACCAAAAGGGCACCGGCACGGCTGCGGCTTGAATTAGCGCGGCGCGGTCTTCCAAAGCCGGTGAGTCGCGAGGCCGATCGATAAAACGACCCTGTTGCATGCTGATTTCGAAGCCGCTCTCGTGGATTTCGATGGCTGCCGTTTCCAGGGGCAGCTCGTGATGCTGGGCTTCGATCTCGCGGGCCTCTCCCTGGGCAGCTTCCGGACCATGATCGACGACAACCAACCGGCCACCTCTGAATCTTCTGATCCGACATCTGGGCAGGTCCTCTCACAAACGAATCTCAAACTTTCTAGAAGCGCCCACGATCAGTGGTTGTCACCTGCGCCTACTATTGTTGAAAACTGCGTTCGAACAACAGAGTTGAATTAAATCGTTCCTTAGTGTTTCTTTAGACAAACTTTATGCCGTCTTCAGCAAATGCAGTTTAGTGTTGAGGGTGACTGGCTAGGACCGGCTCAGAGACGTGATAGAAGTTCGCGGGAGCGTTTCGCTTCCGCCGTTCAGTTCCGCAAAGAGAACGCACTCGATTCGCTGTCAAATGCATCAGACGTACGCGATCCCATGTTTAACTCCCTCCGTAAAACCACCCACCGAGAAGCTCGTTCGTTGCTCGACGCGGACCGTATGCCACACGGATCGGGTTCTTGATGATACGCCCGTCCCAAAGGAGATAGATTGTCATGATTGTTATGAAGTTCGGCGGGGCTTCACTTGCTTCGCCTGCTTCTATAAAACGGGTTGCCTCCATTGTGTTTTCGCAAGTACAGCGCAGCCCGGTCATTGTCGTGTCTGCCATTGGGGACACAACGGATCGCTTACTCGAGATTCTGGAACACGCCTTGCGAGCGGAATCTTACCTCGCCTGGAAGCTACAGGAAGAAGTGAGAACTTATCATTTCTGTGTGGCCGAGGATCTTCTGAACGAGGAGCGCCTCGAGCCCATTGATCGATACATCCGGCAGACGTTTCGCGATCTGCATGTCCGGATCCTTGAGGTCTGTGAAGGAGAACGCAGTCCCACGCCAAAGTTGCGCGATTGGGTCGCGAGCTTAGGAGAGCAACTGTCGAGCAGGATCGTGGCGGCTGCGCTACAAGAGCACGGTATGGCGGCGATGCACATGGATTCGACGAAACTGATCCTCACCGACGAGCGTTTCGCGAGGGCCACGCCGCGCTACTGGGAGACGTATGCTCGAATTCGTTGGTCCGTTGCGACAGCTGCTCGCAGCCGTGTGGTTGTGCTCGGAGGCTTCATAGGAGCCACGGAAGACGGTCGCACAACGAATTGGGTCGAGGTGGATCGGATTTGACAGCCTCCGTCGTGGGCGCCGCGCTGAATGCAGAAGAGATCCAGGTGTGGAAAGACGTGGACGGAATGCTTACCTGGGACCCGAAAATCAAGAGCGGAGGATACCGGCTGAAGAGCCTTTCGTATGACGAAGCCGGCGCCCTCGCTCAAGCAGGCGCGACAATTCTCCACCCAGAAACGATTGCGCCGGCTCAGCGGCTCCGAATTCCAGTAATCATTCGTAATACGTTCCGTCCTGATGGCGAAGGCACAACGATTGGAGTCACGAACGCATCTTGCTATAACCTCGTTAAATCAATCGCATGCCGGACGAATCTCACTATTATGGAGCTTCGCTCTCCGTCAGTTGGAGGAACGCTAAGGGAGTACTCGTGCGTCGTAGAGCGCGCCTGCAGCGAACAGAAAGCCGTTACGCTCTTGGCGATATCGGACGAAGTGATCTATCTGGCGCTTGATAGCAATGTGCGTGATCCAGATCTGAACTTTGTGCGGGCGGAATGCCTGCAGGTTCGCGTTCGAACGGGTCAGGCGATTATTACCTTAGTCGGACAAAAATTGAAGAGATGCAATGTTGTGGAGCGTCTGTCGGCATTCTTGAATCAACGGTCCGCACTGATCCTGCCCCAGAATGGTGAATCCTGCTCGGTTCAGCTCGCAGTAACGCAAGAGGAGCTCGCTGCTTATGTGAACGTGCTCGAACGTGCCTTCTTTGCGGATCCAGATCCAAGTGTCTTTGCCTCACCCGATTTGAATCCGGAGGAGCAGCAGATCCAAACGAGTCCGAGAACCACTGTCTCTCCAGAGCAACAGGCATTCGCGATCCAGCCGAACCGTTTCGCATTTCCTGGAGTTCGGCGATGACTCAAGTCGAAAGCTGAACGATTATCAATTCATCCTACGCCGCAGCACGCCTGTCACTCCCAAGCCCAATCCTGCAATCAGCAGAGTTGCGGGTTCAGGAATGGCGGGAACGACACCTCCGGCAACACCCACGGTGAACGCGTAGTAGTTTTCGAAAGTCGGATTCGTCCAGGTGAGCTGAGTAAACATGCCAGTGAACTGCAGAACGCCGTTGCCTTCGCTTCCAAATACGTCGTTACCGGAAACCGTGACACTCGCACCGCCAAATTCCGCGTTACGGCCTCCTGCCTCGAGCGTGAAGGGTTCATCACTGGTGAAATTGAAGGACGTTTGTCTTCCTGGGGCGCCAAGACTCCATAATCGCCAAGACCGGATTGAAAACCGTCGTCCCAAACGTAATTGTATTTGTCGCCTTGCTTCCACCGACCAGATTGACTGCATTGAAGTTGGCCGGAGGCGCATTACCCACCGTCCCACCGCTGAAACTGCCGACCGGGGTCCAACTTGGATAATTCATGGACAAGCGTACGATCTGTCCGCTGTAGGTTACAGAAATCGGCGTCAAGGTCCCGATCGTCCCGCTCGCTGTACCCGGATTACCGGGGGTCGCGCCGTTCCAATCGGTCCATCCCATTGTCGCCGCTTGTATGGGGGTTACCGCCAAAACGGCGCCTGCCAACAAAGCAGATGTTACAAGTCTTCTAGATGTTACAAGTCTTCTAAAAGGCCTGCATCTCACGTTCATATTACCCTCCAGATGAACACATACTATGAGTAAGTGAAAAAGCTAGTCTTCACGATAAAGCAGGTTTGTTTCCGTTTCAAGTTTAAATTTTTGATACTTAGGACGAAATTGCTAATCACTGTAAGATACCCGATGGTTATGGTCCGGTTGTCGGTTGCATAAAAATGACAGTACTTCTCTTTGCGACTAATAGATTTAGCAACTAAACCACCCTCGGCTTGAAGCCGAGGGGTTTAGGTGCTGTCGATTGGAAATCGACTGTCGTCGGCTATCTGTTCCCCTTCTTGTTCTTCAATATATTCGCGGATCATTTCATCGGTGATCGTTCCGGAACTGACCGCCAGATATCCTCGCGCCCATAGATGCCTTCCCCAGAACTTCTTTCGTAGGTGCGGAAATTCCTGCAGTAGGACCCGCGCGCTGATTCCTTTCAGCCACTGCACGATCTGGCTCACGCCCTGGTTGGTTCGATAAGAGAGCAGCAGGTGAACGTGGTCGCGTGCCACCTTACCGGACACGATCTCTAGTTCATGTTCTGCGGCAATTTGCCGCAGCAGGTCACGCACACGAAGAGCCACTTCTCCTGTCAATACCGCTTTCCGATATTTCGGTATCCACACTAGATGGACCTTCAGGTCGCTCTTCGTGTGCGCGCCCATCCGGTAATGCCGCACGCGACCACGTTACACCAAATCTTGCTTCGCCTAAAGGCGAGGGGTTTCCACCATCCCCGATGGGGACACTAATCAATTTTATATTTCGAGTAAATATCCTCGTTTACCGACATTGCAGCATTTTGTCGTACCAATCTGCTCCTCGACACCGGCCGCTTCATGAATGTGGCCACAGAAAAAGTATTCAGGTTGATATCTCTCGATAAATTCGCGGACGGCACTGCTGCCGGCATGCACGTTCTCGCGTACGCGGTCGAGACTTGTGTTTCTTGGTGGGCAATGGCAAATCAGAATCAGCGGCTTCAGTGCTGCAAACTTTTGAAGCTGTTCGTTCAGTTCCGCTTCGCTGTATTCCCCGGGCGTATCGAAGGGGGTCGGATTCGAATATCCCAAACCACCAATCTGGTAACCGTTGACTTCCAGAATTGAGCCGTGGAGATTGTGCAGGCCGAAGTTCCCGCAAAGCCTCTCAATATCGCTCTCCGATTCGTGATTTCCTGGCAACACATAGACGCCTTCCGCCCTGCGTGCGAGAATCGGTCCCATGCGCTCCAAACCTCGTGCCCAATTCACCAGGTCACCGGCTGCGAAGTAGAGGTCCGCTTCGATTGCCATGAGCCTTTCGAGAGCCACCTGATCGGCATGAATGTCAGAGAAGATCAACAGTTTCACGGGAGCTCATTCTCGCTCGCCCGGTCATCGCATAACTGGCGAATCGTTCATTCGGCATTATAGTTTCTAAGCTGTTTAGCTCGAAGGATAGAGGAGAGATCGATGTTTGCGTACTTCTTGTCATTCTTGATTGGCATTATTGCCGGGCTGCGTTCGATGACTGCGCCTGCCGCCGTCAGCTGGGCTGCACGTCTTGGCTGGCTTCACCTGGAGAACACCTGGCTTGCTTTCATGGGATTCGCGGCTGCGCCTTATATCTGGAGTGTCCTGGCCGTCGGCGAGTTGATCGCCGACAAACTGCCTTCAACGCCAAGCCGCAAAGCCGTCCTTGGATTTTCCGGCCGTATTCTAACCGGAGCTTTGTGTGGCGCTGCCATCGCAATGGGGGCTCCGGCTGCGAGCGGTTCTCAAGCAGGCACAGGCAGCTCCTGGATCATCGGTCTGGCGGCAGGTGTACTCGGTGCGATCGTGGGAACGCTGGGTGGTTACGATTTTCGTACCCGGCTCGTGAAAGCGGTCGGCGGCCGCGACCTTCCCATCGCGCTCCTGGAAGACGCGGTTGCCATTTTGGGTGGGCTCCTCGTCGTCTCCCGATTCTGATCGCGCTCAGCCTACCCGGCGCCGTTCGGATATACTGTGGTCCGTCCTAACGGATAACGAGCATGGTCACGATTCAGCCGTCTATCGCACCCTGGCTTTCGGTCCGCAAGAGTGCCTCTGCAGTTGAATTCTACAAATTGGCATTTGGAGCGGTGGAAGTCTATCGCCTCGATGTGTCCGACGGCAGCGTGGTAGCGAAGCTTTCCATTGAGGGCGCCGAGTTTTGGTTAAGCGACGAATCTCCCTCAGATGGCAGCTTTAGTCCCGAGTCCCTCGGCGGGGGAACGGTTCGAATGATCTTGACTGTAGCGGATCCGGATGGAGTTTTCAGTAAGGCTGTCGCAGCTGGGGCGA
The DNA here is from genome assembly GCA_963757345.1 of Terriglobia bacterium. Lineage (GTDB taxonomy): Bacteria > Acidobacteriota > Terriglobia > Bryobacterales > Bryobacteraceae > Bog-105. The sequence goes on from CAVWRP010000027.1 coordinate 205,223, forward strand.
AGCAGATTTCACCGGTAAGTGAGGGGCACGGCTGGCATGTGGGACGTGTAATGGATCCTTTTGGCCATCAGTGGGAGATAGGTCGCGAGTTGAACCCTCATTGACGCGCGTTCTTCGCAACTTACAACGGTTCCACTATTGCGATGACGAGCTTGCCCCGAACATGCTCTTTCACCTTACCAGTGTAAGCGTCCGCAGCCCGCGAGAGAGGGATTACTGCGTCCACCGCGGGTAGAATTTTTCGTGCATCGATCAGCTTCCCGATTTCGATAAGCTGCTCGCGCTTGGGCTTGACAAGAAGAAACGCTTGCTTGGATCGCTCGTCTGACGTTCCTTCGGCATCAGCGGCAATGGTCACCAGACGCCCGCTAGGCTTGAGCACGCCCCCAGGACCGCGCTAGCGTGTTGCCTCCCACTGCATCCAACACCGCATCGATTTTACTGACCTTCTTTTCGAAGGATTCCGTTCGGTAGTCGAGTACTTCATTTGCTCCGAGGTCCCGGACGAATCCAAGGTTCTGAGCTGACGCCGTTGCAATCACGTACGCACCGCGCAGCCGTGCGAGTTGGACAGCGAAGATTCCCACGCCTCCAGCCGCCCCTTGCACCAGCAGTCGTTCCCCTGCCGTCAGTCCCATGTGCTCATAGGCCTGCCATGCAGTAAGAGCACCGATCGGCACAGACGCAGCCTCGGCATGACTCAGACGCTGCGGTTTCGGAGCGATGAAGCTGGATTTGGCACTGCAATACTCCGCCAAAGCTCCATCCTCAAACCAGTCATTCATCCCGTAAATGTCCTGACCCGTCCAAACTCCCGTAACCCCATCGCCGGTCGCCGCGATTTGGCCGGAGAATTCATGAGACAGCACGGCGTCGCTGCGTACGTCCCCATTCGGAGTGTGCGAAGTCGGATACCACTGCAATTCGGTTGGCGTCACTCCCGCAGCGTGAACCTGAATCAACACCTCGCCCGGACGCGGCTTCGGTTGAGGGACGTCTTTCTCAACCAGCCCGCCAGAGCTTGTTAGACGAATGCTCCTCATAGTCGCTCTCTCGGCCCATTTCTTTACAGATTGCCCATTCCACCGTCGATCAGAAGTTCACTGCCCACCGTAAACGCAGATTCGTCAGAGGCCAGGAAAACGACTGCTTGCGCAATCTCACTGGGCTTTCCAAATCGGCCTGCCGGTACCTGACCCTGTATCGAGGCAGCTACCGTCTTCAGATCTTGTTCTGATAATCCAAGTTTTTCGTAAAGGGGTGTGGAGATCGGACCGGGGCTTACGGCGTTCACGCGGATACCCTTGGAGATCAGTTCTCCTGAAAGTGTTCGGGCCAACGACAAAAGCGCCGCCTTTGTCGCTCCATAGACGCTTGTATTCGGCATCCCGATGTGCGCGTTTACTGATGCGTTAAGGACAATGGACGCCGGATTGGCAAACATTGGCAGCAGTGCCTGGATCAGAAAAAAGGGTCCTTTGACATTGATGTTGAAGGACCGCTCAAAGGCGGCTTCGTCCCACTGCCCGAGAGGCCGCATTTCGACGACACCGGCATTGACGAAAAGGATATCGAGCCCGCGAAAGTTTTCGCCGATCGAGTTTGCCACCGCCTTCTGAGCCGCTGGTTCGCTCGCGTCCGACGCAAATATCAAGACGTCCGGTCCGAGTTCATGGCGCGCGGCTTCGAGCGTGACAGGATTTTTGCCAGTGACGGCAACGCGAGCGCCTTCATTCAAAAACGCGCGTGCTGTTTCGAGACCGATACCAGTAGTGCCCCCCGTAATGAGAGCACGCTTTCCTTTAAGTCGATTCATCGATCCAGGCTAGCGCGGCGCAGTTCGTCGATCCAGAGTCCGCTAATTTACGCCGGCTTCGTCGCCATCAATCTTCAAGGCCCACCGATCTACCGCCGTCCCGGCCACCTCGAGCTTGCTCACGAATCGTACGAGGCGGTCGGTATCGATACCGGTAGCATCGGTTGCGCGCTGCAGTTGATAATACGGCGGCACCGTCTGGTAGTAAAGCGTAGCTCGCACCTTTTCGGCCATCGCAATGCGAGGCGACATCGGCACCAGATACCGCACAACGCTCGATCCGCTCCCGTCCTCATAGTGCGGATCGCATACCCGCGTCGTCACGCATGTTCCTACTGGTCCGGTCTCCTCTGCCTCGGGCCCATTCTTGCTCCAGCCTTGAGGTTGCAGACGGTTATCCTTCGCCTTTTGGCTGAGTGCGATGAAGCTCGTCGTCAGAAAGCCTTCGGGATTGGTAACCAGTTCCTCATAAATCTGGACCTGATCTTGGCGTGTAATTGGGTTCTTCTGCCAATAATGCGGTTGGAACCGTTGCTGCCCGGTAGTGAAGGTCTCAGTCCTGAGCGGGATCCCGTGACCGTCGACAATGAGACCCTTGAGCCCGCTCAGCACTTCGACATCATCTGGAGCCAGATTCCCCGAAGCCCAAAGGACATCGTCGTTCCCGTCGAGCACCTGAAAATTGAGGAACGCACGCCGGAAACCGACGCCGGACGGAAAGCTGTGCCCGGCCTTGTTAGTTACCTGCACGTCGACTTGCCAGGCGTTCCGCTTCCGCACAACCGACAGAATCTTTACATCGGCCGTTTTGGTCTTCGCGATAAGGTTTGTACCCTGATCGATCGCCGTGTTGAGTCCGTCAGCGGTGTTCAGCGACTGCCGCATCATAGGGTCCGGATTGATGACGCCTTGTGCCGGATCGGGGGTGTAGAGACCAAGTTCCGTCCGGAACTGCTTAAACATCTCGAGCGCAAAAATATTAATGCCAAGCAGCAGGTGACGTCGATAGCCGGTGCGTTCCTGCAAAGTGATTTCCCGGTCAGGTGCGCGGTGGTCAACTGCAGGAAATGTATTATCTTCGATGTTTGCGATCTTGTAATTGAGCGGTCCAGATTCCTGCCCTTCATGCAAATAGGTATTCGGCATGTGACACTGCTGGCAACTTTCAGGACTTGACCCGTTATCCGCGAATTTACTGTTTTCCCATTCGAAAAACGTAGCCTGCTCTACGAACGTTTTCTGTTCTCCATTTCGCTCGAGAACCGGATCGCCAGTCGCGCGGAACACAGGCAGAATGATGGTGTGGCACGAACCGCAGAGCGTAGATTGAGTAATCTGGGGCGCTTGACGCGGCCTCATACCGAGCGCGTTCTTCATAGGCAACTTCAGGGGATCGTCGAATGGACCGTTCATGTGATCCGGAGGTCCGACTTTGAAATTACCCGTATACGTGCTCTTTGTGCCGAGGCCCGCGGCCGCGATTCGATGGCACACTGTACAGGAAATGCCGTCCCGCCCTAGCGCCCCATAGATAGAGGTTGGGTCCTGGAGCTGAGCACGCGTAAACAGCTGCCCTGTATCCTCGAAGAACTGTCTTTGTCCCATGACGCCGTGGCAGTGCAGACACAGATTTTCTACAAACGGCTTTGCCGGGACATCGTTCAGCTTCAAGTTGCCGTGCAGCGTTGTCTCGGAATTGAGCTGCGAAAAAAAGATCGGATCGCGACCAGCCAGGCCCATCATGGAGAACCGCCACTCGCCATTAGGCGAGAGATTCACCGACTGCGGATCATGGCTGGGTGAAGAGCCGTTCAAATAGAAGAGCATGCTCGGCAAGTCCGGTCTTGCCGGCGATAGCGTGCCCGTTGCATTGTGACACCCTGTGCACTGGTCGGAGGTCAAGAAGGTTTTAGGGCCCTCCGGCTGCGGACCCGCCACTACGTGATCGCTCGATTCGGGCACCATGCAAGCGGCATCACTCGCTCCTAGGGAAACAGGGGTTCGGTGAGCGAGATGAAAGTGAATGTTATCGTCGGGCGGGAAATGGGTTAGAGCCGGACCCGACGTGCCCAAAACATAGCGCGTTGTCGCAAAGGTGTCCTGGCCTTTGGCTGCCGATGCATGGCAATTGATGCAATATTCTCCGAATGCGGCAAATGGATATTCCGCCTGGATACAGTTCGGTCCGCTTGTAAGCGCTGGAGGGAGGGGTGTCTGAACTGTCGAAGGTGCGGAGAGATCTCCCCACCACCACCCATCCCACGAGCCCGCCTGGTCGCGGACTATGACCGCCCAGTCGGTTAGTTCGGTGGGATGCTGCTGATCGCCGTACTGTTCCTTGACCAAAATGCCGCCTTCGGGGGCATCCCCCTTCCGTCCCCCGATCATCCAGGCCCACATCAGCGGGGAATACCAGACTTTCACATTCGGATGCACGCCGTTCGTGCCACGAATGGCCGGATCGTGCTGCCATCCTGAATCCTGGTAGCACTTGTTGTTGAGAAACGTTTGAAGAGAATCCTGGAAACCTGGCGCAGTGGCTGGTGGGAGAGCCCCGCACGGACCGGCAGCCCATGACCTCGCGCTCACACCGAGTAAGACCATCACAAAAGCATACTGTCTCCTGTGTGTGAAGGGCATAGGTCAGTATGTTAGCTAATACAAATCTGTGTCAAGCAGAATCTACCAATTGGCGCGCCCTTTGTAACTTACTCACTTTCCGATCAGATGCCTAAGTTAGCCATGAATCCACCAGTGTTTTGTCTGATAACTCTATCGGATTCGTGTAGTTTATGAGAAAGCGGAAACGGAACTGCAACTCAGTCCGTTCCCGCGCGTCCAGCTGAGGGTCTACTGAATTTTGAGCGATTTCACGTCGATCGTATCGGACGAAAACATGATTCCGAACTGTGCCGGGTGAGTAACTGATTGATTCGAGTTCACGAGCGTATTCCAATACCCTCCGGCGTTGATAGTTTGCTGTAGCGTGATGAACCCCGTGGACGAATTCACCGAAAGCTTAAGATGCGCGGTTTGCGCCAGTGGAACGTATACGTTATTTACATTGGCGACGGCACCCATCGTAGTGCCGTTGTAGGTTGCCGTCTGCCAGGTCATCGTGACGACGCCCTGGGATATCGGGAAGATATACATCTTGTTCAATGTCGAATCCCAAACCCAGAGTCCCATCTTCGGCGCGCTGCCACCGCCGAACGTCATCACCGCTTCGATCGAGCTGCTGCCAGTCGTACCCCAGTAGTAGGGCCCACCATTCGCGGTGTCAGCCATAATGACGTCCCCATTCGTCTGCGGGGTAGGCGGGACGGCAGGTGACTGCGGAGTGCCTGTCAAGAACGCCATCGATGGAACGGCTGCGGGAAGAGCAGCCACGCTCATTGCATCTTCGGGAATGTAGTAGTTGGTTTGGTCGAAAAGGTAAGGCGACTTAAAGCTGACGCTTGGTGCGGCTGAATCGGCGGTACAGCTGATAACGCCCGCTGTGGACAGGGAATTCATATGCGAGCCGGCACCGCAGTTGATCGTCTTGACCCCGCCCAACGTGCTGGAAGTGGGTGGGGCGGGGACCGGGGGGTTACACGTGGCGGTGCTAACGTTCGAGTTTGCGTCCAGGCAAATCATGGTGTTCGACCCCATGTAATTCGAGCCCGTACCGACGAGACCGGACTGCGTGCTGTAACCCAGCACGTCCGTGCTGTTGAGAACCGTCCGCAAGGCACTGCCGGCGTAGAAGAGAATATGCGAAAGATCGGACCGCATCCAAACATCGCCGTTCGCGAGCGAACTGGGATTTACGGAGACTTGAGCGAGATTCAATCCGGCGGTCGTCGAGGATGCCGTAAACGTCTGCTTTCTGCCCGATGCAAAAGTATTCGCCTGGTCGGTAAACACCGTGGTCGAGAGCAAGCGCGTTTTGGCAAGCGTGCCCGTCCAGCCAAGCGTCAAACCGCCACCGGATACGGTGCCCGTAACGTTGGTGTCATTCGTCACCGTTAATGCACCCTGCTTCCCGTTGAAAGTGGCCCAATCCGCAGGGGTGATTAGCGCCGGCTTGGTTTGGGCGCTGCTTGATGTGGGAATGGCCGCCACGGCGTTCGAGGCGGAACCGGCTGCATCGAAAGCGCTGCTGCTTTGAGTCGCGGCGCTGCCAAGGCCCAGATTGGCGAGGGCCGTCGAAGTATTCGCGAGATCGGAAAGGTTGTTCGCTGGATTGAGCGGAGTAAATCCTAACGCCGCTTGCTTGGCGTTGAAAACGGCCCAATCGGCTGCTGTCAGAAGCGCCGGTTTGGTTTGAGAGGAACCGGAAGTCGGGAGGGACGCTATCGCAGTGCCAATGGCTGTATTCATTTGGGCGCCGGTGATCGCGCCTGCGGTCACTGTGGCGATGGCATTGTCCGTATATGTCTTGGCAGAAGCCTGAGCAGCCACCGCCAAGCCGGCAATATCGAAGTCTGTCGCCGCATGCTGAGCTGCGCTCCCAAGGCGGCTAATAAAAGTATCGGTGTAGACTTCGGCCGCAGTTTGAGCCGCTACTGCTGCGCCCGCCGCGTCGTAATTTCCTGCAAGGCTTGTCAACGGTTGGTAAGTCAGTCCGGTGGGTGCAGTCGGATCGGTTAACAGAATGTATCCCGCTTGCTGTGGCGAATGTAAGACAAGCCCCGTAACGCCATCGGAGGTGGCGAGATCGCCTTTCGCGAGCGGCGGCGGTCCGGAGGCAGTCGGTGAGGTTACCAGTACACTCGCAATCGTCTGTGGCGCTGACGTATCCGGTACATCCCAGGTTTCTATGTAGGTGGGCAGCGGTCCGTTGGCCGAGATGAGATGGTATTCAACGATGTAATGAAAGGGATGCTGCGCCGTGGCTGTCGGTTCGAGCGAAACCCTGAACACGCCATTGGTCAGTTGCACAGTCTGCGCGTTCGGCAGGACCGGGTGGTTCGCCCCACTGGCAAAGCGCGGCCATTTAATCAGCAGGTACGAACCTGGCAGCGCGGTGCTGCCGGTAGCAGTGTAAACCGTATCGGAGATCGGCGTTAATGCAAACGCACTGAGGGATAACAGAAGAAAAACAAAGAGCTTTTTCATTGGTGTGTTTGGCAAAGCTTCGCAATATGCTTGAGCGATTGGTACCCGCGCTTGCCAACCACGGCTCTATTTCTTTTTCGGTTGGCATTGCGAACTTTCCTGTTGCTGTTGCAGCAGCTTTCGTAGATCATTACGCGAGTGAGCAATCGCACGCTGGTCTCGCATCAAGGTTGGCAACCGACGACCGAGGGTGCATGTGCGCGAGCGCTTCCTTTCGCACACGAACTTACCTGTCTTGCGGGTCATTTCGGTCAGATTTTTTGCCTGTAAGCAATTACAAATGAACGAAATAGTTTTTGAGCGGCACCTGTGATCCGCCGGACCGCGTCAGAAAGCCGCTCACCGATTCAGAGAAAATCGATGCCGCCCGGCGGACGTCTGCGGAATTCCCTGCGCTTTATCGCACGGCGGCAGGAGGCATTTAAGGGCGCTCTCTGACCCTCGCCTACTAAATTACGAACGATATACTCGCTAGCGAATGAGCCGCCGATATCTTGCCATCGATCTTGGAGCCGAGACCGGTCGCGCCATGCTCGCTCATCTGGCGCAACACAGAGTCGAGTTGGCCGAAGTCCATCGCTTTCCGAATACTCCTGTGCTCTTGTCGACGGGTCTCTATTGGGACTCGCTAAGACTTTTTCATGAGATCTGCGAAGGCATTCGCGTGGCCTCTGCTCAGAGCGACCGGCTTGACGGTATTGGAGTAGATACATGGGGTGTCGATTTCGGGTTGATCGGTCCGAGCGGCAACCTCCTCGATAACCCTCGGCACTATCGCGACAACCGCAACGTGGGTGTTTCGCAACAGGTCTTCGAACTCGTCCCGCGAGCAGAAATCTTTCGCCAAACGGGTGTTCAGTTCATGGATATCAACACCCTTTATCAGCTGTATGCATTGCACCGTGATGCGCCGGGTGTTCTCAATCTCGCTTCGCACCTGCTTTTCATGCCGGACCTTTTCAACTATTTTCTGACTGGCACAACAGCGTCCGAGCGCACCATAGCGAGCACATCCCAGTTTTACGACCCAGTGCGCCGCTGTTTTGCCACCGACATGCTCCGTGGAATCGGAATACACGCAGGATTCCTGGGGGAGTTGATCGATTCCGGCGCAGAACTCGGACCGGTGCTTCCACAGATTGCGGAACACTGTGGCCTCACACATGAAACAAGCGTTTTTGCGGTCGGATCCCATGACACAGCGTCGGCGGTGGCCGCCGTTCCGGCAGCGCGGGATGACCGATGGTGTTTCATAAGCTCGGGCACATGGTCCTTAATGGGAGTCGAGTTGGATCGGCCGCTCATAAGCGACGAGTCGCTTGCGGCTAACTACACCAACGAAGCCGGCGTTGACAATCGCATTCGGTTTCTTAAGAACATCTCGGGCCTTTGGGTACTGCAGCAGTGTCGTCGGGTGTGGAACCGGCAAGGACTTCAGTTGTCGTATGCCGAGCTTCTCGAACAGGCCGCAGCAGCCAAGCCATCTGGCACGCTGCTCGACCTCGACTCGTTTGTGGCGCCAGGAGATTACCCACGCCGTATACGAGAGTACGCCATGCAGACCGGCCAGGAAGTGCCGGCCGATCCCGGATCCATCACTCGGGTGGTACTGTTCAGCCTGGCGAATCGCTACCGTCAAGTTCTGGAGTCACTGGAACAGCTCACCGGCCAGCAACTCGAAGTGATTCACATTGTCGGAGGAGGCTCGCGCAACCGGCTTCTGAATCAACTAACCGCCGATGTGACTGGCCGCCGCGTCATTGCGGGCCCCGCTGAGGCAACCGCCGCGGGCAATGCATTGACGCAGGCGATGGGCATGGGTGAAATCGGCTCACTTGAAGAGCTGCGCGCCATCGTGCGCCATTCCTTCGAGGTCGAAGAATTCAGACCGAGCGGACGCTGATTTCGAGAGCTTCGTCCGTAAGAAGAAGCGCTCCTTGTCGATGGCCGGATCGACCGCCACATCGAAGAAGCCCACCATCATTTCGGCCCAGGTCTGGTCGCCCCAGGTCACGGCAGACTCCGGATCGGGATTATGCGGGTTCTGCTTCGAATTATCGAAGGTCGCCACGGCCTGCAGGACTGTTCCCGCTTTCAGAGGCAGCGGTTTCTCCAGCCGATAGCTCAGCTGCCAGAAGAAATCGTAATGCGAAATCTGAAGCAGTGTCTGGCGACCCCCGTGTGGCTCGACAATGCTGTACTCGAATGTCTTGCCCCGCAGATGCATATGAGGAAAGAAGCTGAGCAGCAGCGCGTCATTTGGAAGAGTACCGTGAACCTCAACACGATGATCGGGATCGCCGGGCGGAATCAAAAAGTGATCGTTGGTCAGTTGTAGAGTGAGAACACGTTTTATGGGAGCATTCGCAAATACAAGCCCGATGCTCGTGAGGTCCCGCATCGCGTGTCCATGCGTTGTATAGTGCATTTGCAGAACGATGTCCGATCCTGCCGGCAGGAACTTCGCAAAACCGGGATCCCATCGATCCGGCAGGCTGCCTGGAGCATAGACCAGCAGGATGTCGCTCGTCGTCCACATCGCATCGCGGCGCAGCTCGGGTGTCGGTAGATCATCTGCACTGAAAGCCTTTCGGACCGGAGCCCCCCGCAGCCAGTTAGAATGAGGACCCCGAATGTATGCCACGGCGTGGTGGACGGCCATCCGATTACTGGGCCGGATTTCCGACATCTGAATCCAATGGTCCTTTGAGAATCCCGTCGGAATGATGATGTATTGATAGGGCACGTCGCCTGAGGCAGGGAGGTGTTTCGCTTCGGGCATCCGCAGCACGGCATCAGGCGCTGCAATATTCCATCCCGTCGTCCAATGTATCGGAGCTGGCGTATCGCGCACATTTCCGAGCGGCGCTCGCGCATTCGCCCAGTCCGCGAGGGTTTCAATCTGCGCGCCGCTCAATGATGGATCGTTTGAGAAATGTCCGCAACATGGTTCGGCAAACCAAGGCGGCATGCGCTTCTCCCGAGTTACTTGCGCGATTTCGGAAGCGAACGGTCTCGTTTCGCGCCAGGTCTCGAATGGCATAGGCGCCATCTCACCGGACCGATGACAGCGTTGGCAATGGGCTTGCAAAATCGGGAGTACGTCACGGTAAAACGTCGGAGCGGCCGGAACCTTCTCCTCCCCGACCGTCTGGCCACGAATACAGAACGACAGGAGCAGCGGGAGAGCAACTAACCAGAATCTGCTACGAAGAGTGGCCGGGTTTTTTGTTCGAATAAAAGTCTGACGGCATGCTGGGCCAGCGTGGTTCGCGCTTCTGCTTGAATGCCTCGCGACCCTCTTGGAAATCGCCACTCTCCATAAGCTTCACACGAAGCGCCGCCGCCAACTCGCCCGCTTCGCCCCACGATGTGCCCGCTGATTCTTTAACGTATTGCATCCCGAGGGTCAGCGCCATGGGGCTGGCCTTCGCCAAGCGTCGCGCCATGGCATGGCCGCGTTCTTCGATTTCGGGTCCCGGCAATACGCGGTGCGCCAAGCCCCACTCGTGAGCCTCCGCCGCGCTGAAAGAACGGCCTGAAAGGCTGAGAGCAAGCGTGCGCCGCTGTCCCAATGCCGAACTGACGCAGCGAAACACCAAAAAAGGCCAGAGACCTAACTGGATCTCCGGCAACCCAAATACCGCGCCGTCACCCGCGTACACCATGTGAGCTTGCGCAGCCAAACCGAGCCCACCGCCCAATGCCGCTCCATTGACCACAGCCACAATCGGCTTCAAAGACGAAACGCCCATCGTAAACAGCTTTTCGTGCAGTTCGCTAAGCTCGGGGCTATCGCTGGACGCTTCATCGAGGTCCATTCCTGCACAAAAAACCGATCCGTTTGCTCTCATTAAAATGCACGCGATGTCGTCTCTGCTCTGCGCCTTGCTCACGGCGTGGCTTATTTCCTCGCACATTTGAGTGTTCAAGGCGTTGCGCTTTTCCGGGCGATTCAAGGTGATTCGCAGAATTCGATGGCTGCTCGATACGACAACGCTCATTGTATTTTCCGCGGTTCCACGCCCATCAACTCGAGCGGCACGTGGTCGGTGCGCTCATGTGCACAGGCAACTTCAAAAGCAAAGGCGATAACCTCCCTGGAATCCTTGGGGTCGATTACTGTGTCGCAATGTCCGCGAGCGGCTGCGTACTTGGCGTCGAGCCAGCGCTCGTAATCGGCCTGGGTCTGGGAAATCTTCCTTTGCAGCTCTCCCGGGATCGGTTCGCCGGCGGCCTTCAACCTCTCCAACTCCGGTCCGTAAATTGCCTGTACAGCAGAATCCCCTTCCATCACGCCAATCCGCGCTGTCGGCCAGCTAAAAGTAAAATTCGGATCGAAGCCTTGTCCGGCCATGGCATAATAGCCCGCGCCGCTCGCATGATTGACGGTCAGCACGATCTTGGGGACGGTCGTGCAGGCCATTGTCTCAACCATCTCGGCCCCTGCTCGAATGATACCTTCTGCTTCGGCATTTACGCCGACCATGAAACCTGAAACGTCCTGCACATATAACAAAGGAAGCCGCCGGCGTTCGGCATTCTCCACAAAATACGCGACTTTATGTGCTGACTCGGTGTAGACGATTCCTCCGATGCGCGGGCCGGAATGTGTTTTCAAGAAGCCTCTCCGGTTGGCAATCACGCCGATCGTCCTCCCTTTCAGCTGGGCCGTGGCGCACAAGAACTCAGGAGCGTAATCGGATTGAAATTCGGATACGTCATTACCGTCCAGAATTCGATCGAGGAGATCCTCCATGCGATACGGTAGCCGGTGATCATTCGGCAGGACGTCGTAAAGCCCGTCGGAACCGTATCTGGGATCTTTCCACTGCTCGCTCAAGTCGGTAGGCTCAGGCATCTGCCGGAACTGTTCGCGGATCATGTCGAGACATCCGGCGTCATCAGCAGCGCGATAATGCGCGACTCCGCTCACGTGAGTGTGCGTGTACGCACCTCCCAGCGTCTCAGCGTCGATAACTTGTCCGACCGCACCCTTCACCAGGTTTGGACCGCCCAGGCCCATGAAGCTTACCTTGTCGACCATGATTATTACGTCGCTCAGCGCTGGCAGGTACGCGCCTCCCGCGATGCAGGGGCCCATGACCGCGGCGATTTGTGGAATATGGAGCCGGCGTCGCATCAGCGAGTTGTAAAAGAAAATTCGTGCGGCGCCATATTGTCCCGGAAAGATACCATCCTGAAGAGGCAGATTGACGCCGGCGGAATCGACCAGGTAGACGATCGGGACCCGGTTCCGCATGGCGATCTCCTGTGCCCGCAAAATCTTCGTGATGGTCTCCGGCCACCACGCGCCGGCTTTGACCGTGGCATCATTCGCCACGATGACCGCCGGTCTTCCTTCAATGCGAGCTAAGCCTGTAACCACACCCGCGGCAGGGGCCTGTCCATCATAGAGATCGAAGGCGATTAGCAGCCCGATTTCCAGGAACCTGCCTTCCGGGTCGATCAGCCGCGCAATCCGTTCGCGTGCCGTGAGCTTCCCGTCGCGATGCTGCTTTTCAATTTTCCTTTCTCCACCGCCCTGGCGAAGTTTTTCTTCGAGCGCCCGCAGTTGCGCCGTCTGCTCCTCGATATCCCGTGTGGAAACCTTCATCCAAACTTTTAACCCTGATAGTCTCAGAATAACTGTCGGGTAAGTATCAGCCTGTTAGTCTAACAGTCATGTTCGGGTTGGACGACCGAGCTCTCCGGATTGCATGGACTGTATTTCTGTTCTGTCTGCTACTCGGGATCGTCTACATCATTAGAGAGACGTTGCTGCTCTTTGCAGCCGCCATCTTTTTCGCTTACATGCTCTCGCCGATCGTGGGGCTTCTGCAGCGGTTCCTTCCCGAACGGCGTGCCATTGCGCTCGCCATAGTCTTCGTGCTGCTCGTTGGAATACTTGTTGGACTCGGGTTCGCTCTGATTCCAGCGCTTGTCTCGCAAGCCTCCAGCCTGGTAACGCGCCTTCCTTCGCTGCTGACGAGCACCCGTTTGACGAATCTCCACCTGCCACAGTGGCTCGAACCCGTTCGGGCTCAGATCATGGCTGCAGCCACCCGCCAGGCTTCCAATTTGGAAACCAGTGTCATGCCCTTCCTGCGGCAGGCCGGCACCCGACTCATCTCGGGTGTCGGATTGGTGTTACCGATCGTGCTGCTTCCGATACTTGCATTTTTCTTTTTGAAAGACGGTTCGCAGATTGCGCGAGCCCTTATCGGAACCCTGGAAGAAAAGCAGGACCGCACCATGGCCCGCCAGATTCTTAACGAGATTCACAATGCCCTCAGGAATTACATTCGGGCGCTTTTGATTCTTGCCCTTATTACGTTTGCCGTCTACTCGCTGTTTCTGCGGATGGTAGGCGTTGAATATGAACTTTTGCTTGCTGGCCTCGCCGCTTTGCTCGAGTTTATTCCTGTCATCGGCCCGGTTATCGGGCTGGCCGTCATACTCATTGTGGCGCTCGTCACCGGTTCGGGGGCCGCCCTCTGGGTACTTATCTTTTGGGGCGTTTACCGTCTTTTCCAGGATTACCTTTTAAACCCTTACCTGATGAAGGCAGGCCTCGAAATGCATCCACTACTTGTCCTTTTTGGGGTCCTCGCGGGCGATCAGATTGGAGGTATCGCCGGCATGTTTTTCTCCGTACCGGTGATCGCCGTTCTCAAAGTAATCTATGTCAACTTCAAGAAGTCTTACGAGCGGCGGCAACTTTCGGCAGCTTGACGCCTGAAGGGCAGCGCCGGCGCCTATGTAGAGCGCAATAGTTTTAGAATTGGTTCGGCGGCATCTCCAGCTTGTGCATGTTCAGGAGGCTTTGCGCCTGCGTGCAAGAGACTGCGAACAACCTCCGGGTAGTCGCCTGCGTCACGACACCAGCCATGCAGGGAACCGTGCATTGCCCACCCCAAAGGTGTCTTCCGGAATTCGCTGTCTTTGAGCTCGAGCTTTGGATGATACCGGAGAAGCTCGGCGACCATGCGCGAATCTCCATGCCATGCTGCCCAATGTAATGCCGTGGGTCCCTCGTTGGCCTGCCGTGCATCAACCGGCCAACCGGCGGCAAGCATCATTTGCAGGGCTTTCAAATTGTGATCCTGAGCTGCATTCGCCAGTCTGTCCCGATCGTCTTCGACTAGTGCTTCCACCAACGCCGGATGTGCGTTCAGGATGGCGCGGAAACCCTCCTCATCTCCAAGCTCCGCGGACTTCGTCAAGCGGAGTGACGGCGTACTTTGCTCCATCAGGAATTCGAGTACAGCCTCATGGCCGAAATCACGCGCGACGATATGTGCCGTCTTATTCGAGCCCAATGTCCAGATATAAATGGTTCCCCCGCTCCGTTTATCCTGTTTGGGGAACCACTGTTCTGAGACGCTCATTCGAATCGAATTCGGGTCCCGCGCGAGTTCTCTTTTCACCAGTTCCAGATCGCCCACAGCAGCGCCCATCAAGATATCGGCGCGGCAGCCTCTCTGTAACAGGTAGCGTGCGACGTCCTGGCGCTTCTGGATCATATATTGAGCGGGGGTAGATTCGTGATCGATGTCCCGGGCGTCAAGATCTGCACCATGATCGGCGAGATAGGCAGCAATCTCGACATTCGCGGCGAAGTGCAGCGGCGTTTGACCATCGCCACCTCGTGCGTGAACCAACTCGGGATGCTCCGACACCAATTCCTTTAGCTTGCCGAGCATACCTAGCCGGGCCGCTGAATGGGCATCAAGACGCGCGCCGCGTTCAATTAGAAAATTCGCGAGATCTGGATCTGCCGAATCGAGCACCCCGAAACTGCCGGCCCACCAGTCGCTTCTGACATTCGGGTCAGCGCCACCGTTTAGCAGGATCTCCGCCATCTCGCGGTTTCCGTTTCCGACCGCCCCAATAAGCGCGGTCCCGCCGAACCAATAGTCGGGCATTGGTTGGTTCAATTTTGCCTTCAGTTCCGGCGACCGCTCAAGCAGGTGCTTCACCGCGAGTGTGTCATTCGCCTTCACTGCATGCGATAGAGCTTCGAACGTATCTTCATCCCGCCCCTGCGGTTTGTTTGCTTCTTCCGGCAGTTGATCAATCCCCTTCGCCCGTCTCAAGGAGCCGTAGCGTTCTGTATCCGCGCGTATCGACAAAGAGACAAATGCACGCGCCCGTCACGGATTCTATCAATCCGGTCACTCCCGGATTCCAGAGCTTATAATCGGGTTTCCGAGCGCATGGCCGCATCCCTCGACTGGTTTCCTCTCTGGCTCAGCCTCCGAGTCGCCGGGATAGCGACCCTGTTGGTGCTCACGATCGGTACCTTTTTCGCCTACGTTCTTTCTCACAAAACGTTCCGAGGCAGCAACCTGTTGGACGCTCTCGTAACGCTCCCGCTGGTCTTGCCTCCTACCGTCCTCGGCTATTATTTGCTCGTTCTGCTCAGTCGAAATTCGCCCCTGGGTCACATGTATGAGCTGGTTTTCGGTCAGCCTCTGGTATTCACCTGGCAGGCAGCTGTCATCGCCGCATTCATCCACTCCGCGCCGATCTACATCAAGGCCGCCCGTGCCATTCTTGAGGGGGTTGACTATCGCTACGAGCGGGCCGCCCGGAGTCTTGGCGCTTCCGAATGGCGGACCTTCTGGAATGTCACACTGCCCTTGGCGCGGCGCGGATTGGTTTCGCTTGGGGTGTTGAGCTTTGCTCGCTCGCTCGGTGATTTCGGGGTCACGATTATGGTCGCGGGCAACATCCCGGGCAAGACACAAACACTTTCCGTCGCGATCTATGACGCCGTCGAATCCGGAAACGGCCGCTTGGCGAGAATCCTGGTCCTGTTAGTTTCGGTCTTGGCTCTTGCCTTGCTGTGGCCTGCGAACTATGCAACCAGACTCGAACGTCCCAGACAGACGCCATGAGTTTGGTAGACGCTCGAATTGTCAAACATCTCAGTGCGATTGGGGACGGCCCGGCCTTTGATCTCGACGTTCATCTCAAGGCGGAAGTCGGGATTACGGTTCTCATTGGGCCAAGTGGTGCCGGGAAAACTCTCGTCCTCGACTGCCTCGGCGGCTTCGTACGGCCTGACCAGGGCCGCATCCTGGTTCGAGATCAGCTTTACTTTGACGCTTCGGCGAAAGTGCATTTGCCGCCTGAGCACCGGCGCTGCGGCTACATCTTCCAGGATCACGCCCTTTTTCCCCACATGACAGTCCGTCAGAATCTGCGCTTTGCTGCGCGATTGCCGGGATCCGGAATTGGCCGCCTGAACGTGCACCGTCGCATCAACGAACTGCTGCAAAGTTTCGAACTTACAGAACTCGGTGAGCGAAAGCCGGTCCAGTTGTCAGGCGGCCAGCGGCAGCGTGCCGCGCTCGCCCGAATTTTGATCCGCGAACCCGGTGTCCTTTTGCTCGACGAGCCTTCACGGGGTCTTGACGCTTCTCTTCGACAATCCTTTTACCACTTTCTGCGCGCGATTCGCGACCGCCTCCAGGTCCCTATTATCCTCGTCAGCCACGACATTTCCGAATCGCTCGAACTTGCCGATTTCATTACCGTTATTTCCGGCGGACATCTGCTGCAGAGCGGCCCCCGAGATCTTGTGTTTGATAGACCGGCAAACCTAGAAGTTGCGGAGCTGCTGGACATTTACAATATTGCTCCGGCCGAAATTGTTGCGCTCGACCCGGGCGCGGGTTCGAGTCGCTTACGAATTTTTGACCGTGAACTAGAGGGGCCCTATCTTCCGGGCCACCTTATAGGGGATAGCGGCTATGCCTGTATGCGCAGATCGGAGCTCAAGCTTCTGCCGTACCACCAGCCGGCATCCCGCCGCCAGCTCAACCTGCGCCTCGAGGAAATGCATACCTCTCCGCATGGCGTACGGCTATCGTTGGAAGGCGGCTTCACAATCTACACGCCCGAAGCGGATTTTCAGAATCTCAACGATAAGGATCGTCTAACGGTTGAGATTTTGCCTCGTGCTATCGCCTTTATCGAAAGATGACGCGCTATTACATTACCGACCGCAAATCGGCCGGGGGGTTGGATGCACTCCTCGAAATCATTCGCGAGCAGCTTCATCTTGGCATTGACATCATCCAAATCCGTGAAAAGGATTTACCGGCGCGGCAACTTTTCGAATTGACTCTTGCCGTGATGCGAGTTCGTAACATGCAAGCCTCGGTGCCGGTCGCCACTAAAATTCTGGTCAATACTCGCGCTGACGTCGCGCTTGCCGCCGGCGCTGACGGAGTTCATCTGCCGGCCCGCGCGCCTCGGGAGTCCCTGCCCGGCCTGCTCATAGCGCGCTCCTGCCATACCATCGAGGAAGTACGGCAGGCGCGTGCGAGCTTCGTAACCTTTGGTCCTGTATTTGAGACGCCCGGGAAAGGAGCCCCAGCGGGCTTGGCCGCTCTGAAGGCGTCCTGCGAACTCGGTAAGCCTGTTTTCGCGCTCGGCGGAATAACTTGGGAGAATGCGCACGATTGCATTGCAGCGGGCGCATATGGGGTAGCGGGCATCCGGCTTTTCCAGAATCCCAGCTCTAGAACGCGAGTCGCAGCGTCGCGTGCGTTAATGAAAGAATAGATGCAGAGCTCCACCCGTCTATTCGGTAGGATGAGTGCCGTTCGCCCTTCCGCACTGATACCTCTGATTTTCTTCGTGGGACAACCGTTCGTGGGCGCTCAGACAACATCGGTTGGCATAGCCCCGCTCGCATATCGGCCGCCTGAGCCTGGCCAGCTGCCTGCCAACACTCCGCAGCAGGATCAGCAAAATGTTCCTGATGCGCTGAAGCTTCCGAAGACGGTTTCCGCGCCTCCCTTTACGGTTCACGATAAGTGGGACTACCGCGTGGTGCAGTCGTTCGGTCTTCGCGGATTACTGGGTGCGACCGTAAGCAGCGGCATTGGCCAAGCGACGAGCACGCCTTATGAGTGGGGTGGCGGCGTTGAGGGTTTTGCCAAGCGATACGCCTCTTCCTTCGCTGGAAACCTCTCCAGGCAAACCTTCGCGTTCGCCCTCGAGTCTGCGCTTCACGAGGATCCCCGGTACTTCCCTTCCGAAGGAGCACCGTTCAAGGTACGTGTTCTAAATGCGATGAAGCAGGTAGTGGTCTGCAAGACCGACCAGGGACGCTCGTCGTTCGCCTATGCCCGTGTAGCGAGTGCATTTGCGGCAGGTCAGTTCGTGAACGTCTGGGAGCCTGACAGCAACAATGGAATAGGCGATGGATTCGAGAGAGGGTTATTCAGTCTCTCGGGTGACTTTGCTTATAACCTGATGCAGGAGTTTTTCCGTTTCACCAGACCCCGGTCTCTCCGTCATCGGGACTAGGTTTCCTTCCTCCGAAAAGGCGCCGCCAAACTTCGTCTAGCGCCGGCCGAATCCGCCACGGGCTCCAAATCCCGCGCGTGCTCCGTAGCCCGTTCGGTATCCGAATCCACTTCTCGCTCCATACCCCGGACGAAATCCGTATCCAGCGCGGTAGCCGTATCCAGTGTTGTATCCAATTCTGCCCCGATACCCGAAGCCATATCTGTACGGATAACCACGATAGTAGGGGCCATACCGATAACCATAGCCGCCCCAGTAACCACCATAGAATCCCACGTACGGATACGCGTAGGCATATGGATAGCCACAATAATAAGGGTTCGCATACGGCACGCAAGCATAGGGCGCTGCGTAGCCCCAGTAAGGGTTTGCCGGATATGGATAACCTCCGAAAACGAAGCCGGCAGCATCCATTTTCGGTGGCGCAATCAGGCTGATTACGCCCAGCAGTAAACCGGCGAATGCGATCTTCCGGTACATCTCGACCTCTTCACTAATTGTCACGCACAAAAAGTCAAATTGGTGCGGCTTGGTCAAATGAGTAGAGGCATGTTGGGCCAACTCAATCGCTGGATCGAAATAGCGAGCACGGCTGTCGACGTGCTGCTCTTACTTCGTGTTCTGCAGCTCAAATTGCATCGCGTATATGTCTTCATCACTCTCAGCTGCGTCCTTTCAGTGTTTTTCGACGGATTGATGCTTTGGTTTCACGCCGATTCGGCCGAGTTTGGGCGTATTTTCCTCTACTCGCGCTTCCTGTACGCATTCGTATTGCCGGCAGCGGCTTACGACGTGTGGGAAGAGATAAAACCTCAAATAGTCCGAATACGAAGATTTGCGGTTTTTCGGCTTGCCTCCAGCCTCATCCTCGCGGGCATTCTCGGGTTGATTATCGTTGGATTCGCTGGCAACGAAGATTCTGGCAGCGACACCCTGGTTCTCACCTTCGCGATTATCGTCTGGGCGGCTTCCTCAACGGCCAGCCTCGCCTTCCTCTGGTCCGTTCACCGTCTCTCGCGGGCTCAGAAGGTCACGTTACCTTCCAACACTTCGGTCTGGCTTCGCTTTTTTCAGCTTTCCCTCGCGGCCGAAGTGCTGGTCTGTTTCTTCGTTATCCTCCACCCGGAGCTCGGTGCTTTCGTAAATATGGTGGTCGATGTTGTGCTCGGAATTTACGGAATCGCGATTGCGCTCTGGTGCGTTTGGAGGCTCCGGGCATCGGATTCTGTCTCGGCAATCCAAAATGCGGACCTCGGCTAAAATGGAAGGCACGTCGATCTGGTGTTGCAGCACCAATCTTTTTCAAGACTGAGCCTATCCAGCCAAATGAAAGTTGTGATTCTGTGCGGCGGCCTTGGTACCCGCATGCGCGAAGAGACCGAATTTCGTCCCAAACCTTTGGTTGACGTCGGAGGACGACCTATTCTATGGCACATCATGAAATCCTATGCGCATTACGGCTTCCGCGATTTCGTGCTTTGCCTGGGTTACCGAGGCAACATGATCAAGGAGTACTTTCTGAACTATGAGGCGATGAACAACGACTTTACAATCTCCCTCGGCAGAAAGGCGCGTATCGAGTACAACGACGATCATGAGGAGCAGGATTTCGTTATTACACTCGCTGAAACTGGCGCCGAAGCCATGACGGGTGGACGTCTCAAACGCGCTGCGAAGTATTTAGCAAATGAAGATCGCTTCATGGTCACGTATGGCGACGGATTGAGCGACGTCGATATCAACCGTCTTCTGGAATTCCACCAGAGTCACGGAAAGATCGCTACGGTCACCACTTTTCGCCCGGTCTCGCGTTTCGGAATCCTCGATATCAACCCGGCCAACCAGGTACAGAATTTCATCGAGAAGCCAAGATCTGACGCCTGGGCCAGTGCTGGCTTTTTCGTTTTCGAACGGAAGATTTTTGATTACATCCAAAATGACGAAACTACTCTGGAGCGAGAGCCCCTGGAAACGCTCGCCGCGAACGGTGAGTTGATGGCGTACCATCACGGTGGCTTCTTTTATGCGATGGATACTTTTCGCGAATACCAGATTTTGAACGAGCTTTGGAAAAGCGGGAAGGCCCCTTGGAAACAGTGGCCATGAGTACCTCGCTGTGGCGAGACCGGCCAACCTTAGTGACCGGCGCTACCGGTCTGGTCGGGGGCTGGCTGGTTAGGCGGCTCCTTGAAGCACACGCCGACATAGTCTGCCTGGTTCGAGATTGGGTGCCCGGCAGCGAAATCGTTCGAAGCCGGAATTTGGAACGAGTAAAGGTCGTTCGCGGTGACATCTGCGACCGCGCTCTCCTCGAACGAGTCCTCGGTGAATACCAGATCGACACAGTCTTTCACTTGGCGGCTCAAGCCATCGTCGGCATCGCAAATCGCAACCCCATTTCGACCTTCGAAAGTAACATCTCGGGGACCTGGAATATTCTCGAAGCGGTGAGACGTTCGCCGCTCGTGAAGGCGATTGTTGTCGCATCCTCTGACAAGGCATATGGCGATCAGCAGAAGCTTCCTTATTCTGAAGAGACGCCGCTCGAAGGCCGACATCCGTACGATGTAAGCAAATCCTGCGCGGATTTGTTGGCCCAGAGCTACGGTAAGACCTACAATGTGCCCGTTTCGATCACACGTTGCGGGAATTTCTACGGTGGAGGGGATCTGAACTGGAACCGTATCGTACCCGGCACGATACGCTCTGTCCTTCGTGGTGAACGCCCGGTAATCCGCTCCGATGGGCGGTTCGTGCGCGACTACTTTTATGTTGAGGATGGGGCGGCCTGTTACATGTTGCTGGCCGAGCGTCTGTTGCAGGGGATGGAATACGTTCGAGGCAAGGCTTTCAATTTCTCAAATGAAACCCAGGTGACAGTGAGCGAGCTTGCAACGCTGATCATCAAGAAAATGGATTCCCTGCTCATCCCCGACATTCGCAACGAAGCTTCACACGAAATTCGTCATCAGTACCTGAGCGCTGCGCGGGCTCGCGAGCACTTGGCCTGGCATCCTTTTTTTACGCTTGACGAAGGTTTGACGCGCACGATCTCCTGGTATCGCGATTTCTTTAGAGAACGCGATGAGTTCTCACGACGATCTGCGCGCGCGCATCCTTGACCTGGTCGGCGACTACCATGCGGAGGCTTTCGCAGCGCGCACCTTCGTTCCGGGTGAAACAATGGTGCCCGTCTCAGGACGCGTGTTTGATTCCGAAGACATGCGTTCGCTGGTCGATGCATCGCTTGATTTCTGGCTGACTACGGGACGCTTCGCAGAGCAATTCGAAAAACAGTTTGCACGTTGGTTCGGCATTCGTACGGCGACGCTGGTGAATTCCGGCTCCTCGGCAAACCTGCTTGCAGTAACGGCACTGACCTCGCCCAAACTAGGCGATCGCCGCCTCAAGCCGGGCAGACGAGGTCATCACGGTTGCGGCCGGCTTTCCGACGACCCTCAATCCGATTATTCAGAACGGTTTGGTTCCTGTTTTCGTCGATGAGCATGTCCCGACCTACAACATCGATACGACGAAGCTCGAAGAAGCGCGCTCGGACCGTACACGCGCGGTGGTCGTCGCTCACACCTTGGGCAACCCTTTCGATCTGGACACGGTAACCGCATTTGCGCGGAAGCACGATTTATGGCTGGTGGAAGACTGCTGCGACGCGGTCGGGGCGACTTACCGGGGAAACAAGGTCGGTACGTTCGGAGACCTTGCGACGGTCAGCTTTTACCCG
Organism: Terriglobia bacterium; assembly: GCA_963757345.1. GTDB lineage: Bacteria > Acidobacteriota > Terriglobia > Bryobacterales > Bryobacteraceae > Bog-105. The sequence goes on from CAVWRP010000027.1 coordinate 227,212, forward strand.
GCACACCATATCACAATGGGCGAAGGCGGATGCGTACTTACCGGGAAACCCCTTCTCAAAACCCTCGTTGAATCGTTTCGCGATTGGGGACGGGACTGCTGGTGCGAGACTGGCAAAGAAAATACCTGCGGCAAGCGCTTCGATTGGCAATTGGGTGAGTTGCCCTGCGGATACGATCACAAATATACGTACTCGCACATCGGCTATAACCTCAAGATGACGGATATGCAGGCGGCTGTCGGTGTGTCGCAGCTCAAGAAATTGCCGGTCTTCATCGAGAGGCGCCGTGCAAACTTCGAAGCGCTTTATAAGGGCCTGCGCGACCTGGAAGAATTCTTCATCCTGCCCGAGGCCACTTCAAATTCGGAACCGAGCTGGTTTGGTTTCCCCATCGCAGTTCGTAAGGACGCGCCTTTTAACCGTAATCAGGTGATCGGTTTTCTCGAAAGCCGGAAAATTGCAACGCGTCTTCTGTTCGGCGGCAATCTGCTCCGTCAACCTGCGTATCAGGGCATTTCCCATCGGGTAGTTGGCTCACTGGAAAATACTGATTTCATCATGAACCAGGTGTTCTGGGTGGGCGTCTATCCGGGCATCACGTCCGTGATGCTGGACTATATGCTGGACGTTTTCCACAAGCTTCCTGTCGAGCAACTGGTAACCATTTAGCCATCAAAGCCCAACGCCTTCGGATCGATTTTCGACAGGTTCGCCGCGTACCATGCGTAAAGCTCCCGGATTGCCTGCTCGATAGGCGTGAAGGTGAAGCCCTTCATCTCTCGCAGCATTCTGCTGTTATCGCCAGTGTACTCAGGAGCGAATCCTTCCCGCCCGACGTGGATCTCGGGCTTTCGGCCAGAAATACCAACCACTGCGTGGGCCAGCGACAAAATCTCGTGTGATTCGCCGCGGCAGACATTATAGGTCTTATTGGTGGGGTCATGCTCTATGAACCAGGTCACCAGGGCCGCCAGATCGTTGACGTAGAGGTAATCGAATCGAGCGTTTTGCCGCAACGCGATAGGCATATCGAAAAGTGCCCGGCAGATCGCATTCGATATGAATCGCACATCCCAAGCCTCATACTTACCGAAGACGGCAAAAAGACGCAAATTGTAGATATTGTCCTGAAGCGACTCGGTAAATTGCGCCGCTATGTACTTTGCAAAGCCATAATCGTCGGCTGGCACGTAGGTATCAAAAAGCCGTTCCGACATCCGTGGCACGCGGATGCCGAATTCGGCGCCCGAACCGAAATGGAACATCCTGCCGAAAAAATGTCGGTTGCGCGCGAGATTAAAAAACATCCGGCAGTTATTCTTAAACAAATCGGGCGCTGTGGTCTTCCTATTGGAGCGGCCGGTTGCCGCGTGCAGGACGACATCGAACCGATTCGACACAAGATAATCGCGGACAATTGCGTCGTTCAGCAGGTCAAGCTCCGAGTGGGCCGGCACGGCTATTTCGTACGACGCGGCGAGTGTTTCGGTGAGATTTCTGCCAATGAATCCCGAGCCGCCGGTGATCAGCACCTTTAACGGCACATTATTCTTCGAGGGCCGGGATAATCATATTCGCGCGGAACTCCTCGCGCGGCAGATATGGCCAGAGATCCTCGAGCGGCTTCGACACAAATCGCCCATCGGGTAGTTGCATGGATTGCAGGCGAGGCCCCCGAACTTCTTCCTTGATCACTCGGACATCAACCATGACGGGCCCAGGCATAGCGAGCACTTTGCGGATGTCACATCGCAAGTCATTTTGATTTTGAATGATGTAGGAAGTGATGCCGTATGACGCGGCGATTTTAGCGAGATCAGGAATCGTAATCCCGGTACTGCGATCGCCACCGAGGAAGGCGCTCCCAAACCACGCCTGCTGGGAAGCCCGAATTGAGGCGTATCCATCGTTATTCAGAACAAAAAACTTTATGGGAAGATTCAGCCGCGCGACTGTTTCCAATTCCTGAATATTAAATTGAAAACCCCCATCGCCATCCACGCAAATGGTTCTCCTGCGACCTTTCGCAAGGCTTACGGCAATACTTGCCGGCAGTCCAAAGCCCATCGCTCCCAATCCCGCCGTGTGATAAACCCGCTGCCCCGCACGGGAGGGGTAACTAAAGATAAAAATCTCGATACCACTGCCGGAGCTGCCGGAAACAACGCAGTCTTCGGGTTGGACTTCCTGGCTCAGGACCTCAGAGAGATGAAAGATGCTGACGAGGCTGTCCGGCTTGCGGTGATCGTCTGTAATAAGAGGATATTGATTCTGCCACTCGACTACTCGCCTTCTCCATGGCGACTGATCCCTGGGACGCACGCGCGTTCTTTGGGCCAGCAGTTCTCGAAAAAAATTGCCGGCGTCCGCCACAAGCTGGCAGTTCAGCGCGCCGTCCAGTTTCGCGGTCTCTGCGGCATCCACGTCAACCATCGCTTTCCAGGCTGCGCGCGCCAGGTTTTTCGGCGCAAAACCGGTCAGCGGATTGTCCATCCGCGCTCCCACGATTAACAGAAAATCGCAGTTCTGGATCGCGAAGTTCGCCCCGCGCGCCGCAAGTGAACCGGGCCTGCCGGCAAAAAGCGGATTCTCAGTCGAAACCAGGTCGCTCGCAACCCACGTCGCGGCGGTGGGAACGTCGAGCATCCGCATGACTTCACGCAATTCTCTCTCGGCGCCTGACAATCGCACTCCGTTGCCAATCATCAAAAGTGGCCGTTCCGCTTGATTAAACCGCTCGATCAGATCGGAAACAAATTGCCGTAGTTCGTCTCCTGATGTATGCGACTGGTTCGTAGATGCAGTGAACCCCTCGAGGGTATTCGCTTCAACGGTCGCTGCCTGGACATCAAGCGGGATGTCGAGCCATACCGGTCCCGGCCGGCCCGTTCGCGCAAGATAGACAGCTTTCTCCAGGTGGACACGAATGTCACGAGGCTCTAGTACAGTCGCTGCATACTTGGTGAGCGGCTTAACAAGAGAAACAATGTCCACCTCCTGCGGACCCGACTGCCGCACTCCCATTGAGCTGCCGTCCGCTCGAAACATGCGGTCAGCGCGCTTCACTTGGCCCGAGATAAACAGCACCGGAGTAGAGTCGAGCCATGCTCCGGCAAGCCCGGTAATGGCATTCGTCCCGCCAGGACCGGTCGTCACCAGTGCACAGCCGAAATTCCCGGTGGCCTTGGCATAATTCTCGGCGCAGATCGCGCTTGCCTGTTCGTGAGAGTTGCATATTGCTTCGATTCGTTCCTCGCGCGCGAGTGCCTCGTTGAGGTACATCGCACCTCCACCCACGACGACGAATACATGGCGCACTCCCTGGTCTGCAATGAATCGAAAAATGTACTCGGAAACCTTCATCGATGCGAGTTCGAACAGCGGAAGCCCCGCTCTCCGATCTCTACTATAACGGTGTCCCCCAAGTTCCATTTTTTGGTGAAAGCGAACTGATGCAAAGGTTTTCAACCCATTGCGGCCGAAGCTTTTACAAAACATCGGCCCCCGGGAGATCTTCGCGGCATTGCCGTCGGTTGGGCTTTTGGCGGACCAACCATTGTGAATCAGCCATCCTAATCGGGCCTATCGTGATATACTTCCCAAAGAACTCGTGTCAATAATGATAGGCAGTAAATAAACGTGCGCTCTTTTCTGGGAAGACCACTCCTTTCTCTGTTTATAGCAGTCCCTTTGTTTTCTTTGAATTTGCTGGGCGACACGGTAACTTTCGCGCAATTTCAAGAGGCGGCCGGGGGCGGTAATAATTTTTCTTTTGTAAGCTCAACATCGAGCGCGACCTTCCAAAGCAAAGATGCAAAGACCGGTTCGGCTTCTATTCCGGTTTTTTTTAACTTATTTGGCATCGACAGTTCGCAGCTTCCAGTCGATTTACAGGGATCCCAAGCCGCTCACATGACTTTCTCGATCACAACTACGCAGCATGTAGTAGCGGCGGGTAGTTTTCTCGAGCAGAATCTCTTCTCTCAATTGGCAAATGGATCGCCAAATTACGGCACTATCACGTTTACGCGCAACACGCCCGATAATGAGCTCCATCAAACCAATCTCTTAACCGTTTCGTTTTCTGCTGTGACCGGCGGCCTTGGCGGCATCCGAAACGGGCAGACGGCTACGCTGAGCGCCGACAATACGGCAAGTTTGAATGGCGAACAGGACTTTGTCCAATTCTCGTCCGCTTATTTGGATTTTTCGGCAAGCTCCGATGAGAACTTGGCGTTTTCGTTCACGAGCGCTAATCCCTGCTTTTCAATGGCCAAAAACGTGACCAAGAGCAAAGGCGGTTGCACTACCACCGGGAGCGATGTTCTCAACTTCCTCCACTCATTTACGGTGGCGGGAACGGGAAGTTTCGCCTCCGACCCGGCGCCTGTTTCCGTGTTTGCTACGCCGGAACCGGCGACCTTCCCGCTGCTGGTCCTCGGAGCGTCGTTCGTCGGTCTGATTTGGCGCTCTCGCAAGAATAGACGTCTCGCGTAGGGTCCCAACCTTCTCAGTTCCGGCAATAGGCGAGGGTTTGCCTACTTCACGCCTGCCCTAGCGGATGGCCCCGGCGTTGCTCGTTCATGGTCGTACTTCTCCAGCCATGCAAGTTCCTCTCGAACCTTAATGTAACCATGCCAGGGATTTTTCCCGAGTCCGTGTCCCTCACCGGGAAAAACGAGAAAACGATGTGGGACGTTCAGGGCATCCAAGGCCCGTTCGAGAAGATAACCTTGCGAGGCGCTCACCCGGATGTCATCCGATCCAATCACTTCGTGCACCGGTGTTTTCACCTTATCGAACTGAAACAGAGCTGCCTCGGCTTGATACACAGCAGGGTTCTGCCAAGGCAATCCACCCAGATACCAGGCATCATCGAACGTGACATCGTCGTTACCCCAATTTGAGGCATGTTCGATGGCGCCGGCGCCCGTTACTGCCGAACAAAAACGCGTAGTCTGTGTGATGAGCCAGTCGGTCATGTAACCGCCGTAGCTGTAGCCCCCGATCGCCAGGTGCTCCGGATCCGCCGAGCCGTCGGCCACTAATGCGTCAACTCCAGCCAGTATGTCGCGCCCTGGGACTGAAACCAAGTGCGGCGAGATGGCAGTCATAAAGTCGTCGCCGTAGCCGGTTGAACCTCGATAGTTGGGCTGGAATACCAGCCAGCCCTTGGCGGCCGCGATTATGGCCCAGCTATACCAGTCAGCAGCGAATTTATTCCCGTCGGCATCAGCCGGGCCGCCGTGGATCAAAGTAAGCATTCGAAGATGCTTCTGTTCGAACTGATCAGGCGGGTACAGCAAAACCCCCTCGACACTCTGGCCGTCAGGCGCCTTCCAGCGATAGCTCTTGAAACGGGGTAGTACGCGCTTCTCAAACAGGTCGTTAAGATGAGTGATCTGCTTTGCCGAATCGATGTGCGCGGCATCGCTTGCCAGGAACAATTCCGTTGCCCGATCAATCGAAGACTTTGCAAAAAGCAGGCTGGGGCCGCGGTCTGCCGTTGTCAATCCTTCGAAGGATCCCCTCCAATCGCTGATTCTGGTTGCCTTTCCGGCAACGGAATAAACCTGAGTTTCTGTTCCTCTCTGACCTAGAGCGACCGGTTTGCCATCCGATGTGATGTCGAATTCGGTCCAGGAGCCGGTGAAGTCTCCCCCAATGCGCTCAACACGGCCGGTCGCCGGATCAAGACGGTAAAGTCGCCCCTGCTGGTCTGTGTATTTACCTTCCAGGTCTCCACTCGCAGCGAATACTCCAAGGTAAAGTCGTTTCCCATCTGGACTCCACCGCAATCCCTTCTCCAGCGCCTGGTTATGTGTAATCTGCTTTGCTGCCGCGCCCGCAGCGTTTTGCGATTCCACCAGGTAAACTTCGTAGGCTTCCGTGTGCTCGAGACGCCCTGAAATCGAGTTCGTCAGAAACGCGACCCCGTCGCCTGCGGGTGCGGGCGCTATCTCACCGATTGCGTAGCGGCTGCGCGCAACAACGGAAGCTGCTTTGGGGATCTCGGCTGCTTCGTCCTTGTCAGATTTGCTCTTTTCCTTTGAGCGTTCAGACGCGGTCTCGTCGCCTTTATCGACAGGCAGAGGCCGCGACGTCGGAACAGCGTCTTTCAATGCAAGTTTGAGAAGTACATCGCCGCGCTCATCATCACGCCATTGCCCGACGTCCTTCCACTTCCGCCGCTTTGACTCCCGGACTTCCTTAGAGAAAGGTTCCTCGGCACTAAACAGGATGGCTGAGCCGTCTCGGGTCCATGCGAAGGAATGGACTTTCAGACCTTCACGATAGAGCGGGAAGGCTTCGCCGCCCTCGACGGAAATCAGCCACACGCGCCCGATTTCTTTGTCTTTGTGTGAATCGTCTGTGTCGTCATCTTCGTCGTCATCAGAAGACTCGAGACGCCTGTCTGAGATGAACGCAATATACTTCTCGTCCGGCGACCACTGCGGATCGCTATCGTGCCCGGACTGAGCTAACGGAACGAGCCCATCCCGGTCCCCACGCCATAGCCAGATATCGTCGCGAAATCGGTTGCGTTTCCAGTCAGCGCGCGTGGTTACAAAGACCGCCGCCGCCCCCGCCGGAGAAAGCTTCGCGTCCTGAATCTCTATCGAGCTGAACAGATCGTCGAGTGTGAGCGGGAGCTTCGTCTGCGCCCCCGCCAACCCCAACGCAAATGCTAAGGCGAGTAAGCGTCCTGGCCAGCGGATCATCCCCCCTAGAATCGCAGGTGCAGCGCCAACTGCAGAATTCGAGGGTCATACGTCGTCGAGATCTGACCGAATGTCGCCGCCGTAATGGTGTACGTGGTGTCAGGATTTTTAAATTCGGCGTGATTGAAAAGATTGAATGCGTCACCCCGCAGCTCCAGGTCTATGTTTTCACGGATCGCGAAGTGCTTTGAAATAGAGAGATCGAGATTCGTCCGTCCCGGTCCGCGCAAACCATTTCGGGGGAATGTGCCATAAGGATGGAACGTCGTTGATTGACCGCTGTCGTCAAGCGCGCTCGCCCGGGCGTTACTAAACTGTGACGGGTCAAACCAGTAGTTTCCGCTGTTGGAAACTACTGGATCGTAGCTCGGGTTTATAAACGAACTAAACTTACTTGGATTTAGAGTCTTCACGCTACCCGATACGTCCGCCCGCACGTAACCCGCATCGCCAGCCCCCGAGGGCCCTGGATTGTCTACCCTGGTTTGGAGATTTGCGTACACTTCTATCGGAAATCCTGTCTGAATAAGCAGGATCGGATATAAGCTCCATCCCTTGGTCAACAGTTTTGGACCACGCTCCCAAAGGTGATCGAAAGGCAAGGTCCATCCTCCGGAGATGGCAAAAGTTTGCCGCACATCTGTATCTCCTGACGCTCGAAACAGGTTGTGAGCATAGGCGGGAATATTGGAGTTACGGTTGCGAAACCCGGAGGAGTTATCGATTTCGTGCCCGTATGTGTATGACACTGTGAAAAAGCTGCTTCCCCACGCGCCCATATCTGAGAATCGCCGTGACAAACTCATTTGAACGCTGTTGTAGTTGGCTCGGCCGATGTTCTGAAATTCATCCAGGTAGCTGAAGTTAGAATCGAGCCGCGCGCCGCTGTTCAGATCGAACGGATTAACATCCACTAAGCCCGTCAGTTTGTGAGCATCATAACCCACATATCCGACTTCTAATAGCATGTTCGAGGGAAGCTGTTGTTGAACGCTCAGATTGTACTGAAATACATACGGCGTGCGAAGCTTGGGATCAACGAGAAACAGGCCGCCGCCGCCGAAAGGAAGATATCCGGCATCGCTAAAGTTCAGATCCTTGGACGGTGCCTTGGAGGGAAACGGATTGACCGCTCCGGTATTGCCAAAAGGATCTTGCAAGCCCGACGGTAACGTAGGGTCGTATGCCGGCAAAATATCCGCGTACGCGAAGAACGGTGGCTGTCCATTAAATTGTAAGTTGTCTTCGCCTTTCAGGATGTCGTTGAACATGCCAAAGCCGCCGCGCACACTTGTTTTGGCATTGCCAAATACGTCCCATGCGAAACCGATCCGTGGAGCAAAATCATTCTTGTCCGGGAAGTTCGACCCTTTGGGGGCTCCCGGATCTCCAGGAAACACTAACCCTAAGGGTGCATTTACGAAACGCTGCGACTGTAAACCGGGAATATAACTAAAGGTACGGCCCTGAGTATCGTACTTAGGCTCGGCGTACTCATAGCGCAGACCGTAATTTAAAGTAAGTGTCTTCGAGATCTTCCAAGTGTCCTGAGCGAAACCGGCATATTGGTGGGAACGAATGTTCGAGGGAGCTTTTCCGTATTGGAAGAATTCGTCAGGGCTGCCCAGCAGGAAATCGGCGAGATCTGCTCCGGTCGTATCGCCATAGAAGTCAAATTCTCCGTTTACATAGTAATCGTAAGTTGTATTATTTTGATAGGGTGAGTAGGAAAAGCCAAATTTCAACGCGTGCTTGCCCTTGACCCAAGAAAGATTGTCGTAAAACGCATAGGTGTTATCGATCTCCGACGTCGGTCCTTGGGGACTGAAGCCGATTTGCAACCCCGTATTTTCAAAATAAAGGCGCGGGGGGCCGGTAGGATCATCGGAAGCAATATTAATCCCCAAGTCTGCATACGTCGGAGCCTTTACCGTGGGGAAGTCCTGTCTGTGATTGGATCGCTGCGCGTTCACGCGAAACTCATTCAGGAGAGCGGGAGTGAACGTGTGGGTATAGGTGAGACCTGCAAAATATGTTGTATTTGATGTCGTGACCGGGAGTCCTATAGCCGTGTTGCTGGCAAACGGCAGAAGCGTAGGATGGTCGGTGCTCGTGAAAGTTCCGCTAAGCGAATCGCGAGACGTGACCGCATAATCGAATCGCCCCAGGTACTGATTGTAATTGTCGGTGGCATTTGCCTGCGGAAACGTGTAGCCGGCCGCCGAAGTCGGAATCAAGCCGTTCGCAAAGTATGCCTTCGCGACGGGGTTGATTTGCGAAGGATCGATGATGCCAAGTGCGGCTAGCTGCGGATCCGGCTGAAAGCTTGGATTTGCCTGTAAAAAGTCAGCCACCCCCGAAGAGCCGGCCGATTGAGAAAAGTCGCCGTTGGCTTCGGCTGGTGTAAACGTGTTTATGCGGCCCAGACTGGTATCGAGGGAAGTCTGCCTCTGGCCTTCATACGAAAAGAAAAAAAACAGGCGGTTCTTCACGATCGGGCCGCCAATCGTTCCGCCGAATTGATTGCGCTTCAGAACAGGAACAGGCAGACTCTGCTGATTGTTGAAAAAGCTGTTTGCGTCGAAAAAGTTGTTGCGCAGGTAATCGTAACCGGTTCCGTGAAACTGATTGGTCCCGCTCTTGGTGACCACGCTAACAATGCCGCCGGCGGTCCGCCCATACTCAGAGCTGTAATTGTTCTCAAGCACACGAAATTCGGCAACCGCATCTGGATTCGGATTTGCCACCACGCCGTTGCTTAAAAGGTTGTTGTTGAGACCGCCGTCCAGCAGGTACGTGATCGAATCTGTTCGCATCCCACCGATGCTGTAATTCCCGGCAGCCGTTGAATCAGGGTTCGTTGCGCTGACACCCGGCATCGTACCGAGCAGATCCAGGGTATTTCGTCCATTTAGCGGCAGCTCATAGATTGCCTGTCCGACAACGGTTGCTGCAACCGTTGAACTTTCCGTTTCTACTTGTGAAACGTTGCTTTCGACAGTAACGGAATCACTGATCTTCCCAATCTCGAGCTTCACGTCAATGCGTAAAGTCTCATTGATTTGGAGTGATGTTTTCGAAGCAATTGTTGTTCTTTCAAAGCCGGGCGCCGTTACCGTCACACGGTACAGCCCAATGGGCAACTGCAAAGCCTGGTAGAAGCCGTCCTTGTTCGTCGTCAATTCCTGGCTTACGTTAGTAGCGACATTGGTCACCGTCACCGTCGCATCCGAAATGACTGCTCCCGTCGCGTCTGTAACAATCCCACTGATCTTTCCAGTCGCGTCCTGCGCCCGAAGCGACGAAAGACTCGAAGTCAGAAGAGCAAAAGCCACCACCACTCGTCTCAAATTGAGCATGAGAACCCCCTGAGATTTACGTAGCGCGCCACGCGACTAGGCTAGGCGTGCGAATTTCTGTCAGGTTAACACGACAAATATGTGAGACAGGAGCGGACCGGTCGATACCGAAGGCCAAAGAAGGCGGCTTTGGATGATCGATGACGCCGGCGGCCTCTCGGGCTACTGTAAAAGGAGTGGCTTCTCAAAGCAACGTCCGGGTGCCCGCGATAAGTCAAACCGCGCACAAAACGGTTTTTTCTATCCTATCTGCCATCAGCTTTTGTCACCTGCTGAATGACATGATCCAGTCGCTGCTTCCGGCAATCTATCCGATTCTTAAGGTGTCATTCCGGCTGGATTTCGGGCAAATCGGGCTAATTACGCTTGTCTACAATGCGACCGCTTCTCTGCTCCAACCCTTTGTCGGTTTGTACACCGATCGGCGTCCACATCCTTATTCCTTGCCGGTGGGCATGACGTTCACGCTGTGCGGCCTGTTATTGCTGGCGTTCGCGGGTAGTTATCGGGTCCTTCTTCTGGCGGGCGCGCTGGTTGGCATGGGTTCCGCAATTTTTCATCCGGAGTCCTCACGCGTTGCGCGACTCGCTTCCGGTGGCAAACACGGTTTGGCCCAGTCCCTCTTTCAAGTCGGCGGTAATGGCGGAACTGCCATTGGGCCGATTCTCGCAGCCTTCATCGTTCTGCCCAGGGGCCAGCAAAGTATCGCTTGGTTCTCTTTCGCCTCCTTGCTTGGGATCTTGGTGCTGACCTTTGTCGGCAACTGGTATCGCGGGCATCCCTTCAGAAAACAAAAGAGCGCCTATCTAAAGCAAGCGGAAAGTGCTTTGCCACGTAAGAAAGTCGTTTTCGCGATCTCCATTTTGATAGCGCTCATATTTTCGAAATACTTCTACTTGGTCAGCATCTCGAACTACTACACCTTTTACCTGATCACCAAATTTCACTTGCCGGTCAAGAGCTCGCAACTCTATTTGGCTGTGTTTTTGGGATCCGTCGCCGCTGGCACCTTTGCCGGCGGCCCCATAGGAGACCGCATCGGACGTAAACTCGTGATCTGGTGTTCGATTCTCGGCGTTCTTCCTTTTACGTTGCTGCTTCCCTATGCAAACCTGTTCTGGACGGTCGTTCTTACCATCATCATTGGACTTGTAATCGCCTCGGCATTCTCGGCGATCCTTGTTTACGCACAGGAATTGGTGCCAGGAAACATCGGCATGATTTCCGGTATCTTTTTCGGCTTCGCGTTCGGCATGGGCGGCATCGGAGCCGCTATTCTCGGCCAGATCGCCGATCACACCAACATATTTTTTGTCTATCGCATTTGTTCTTTTTTGCCGGCCATTGGAATACTCACAGCCTTTCTTCCGGATCTGAAGAGAAGCAAGAAGCTCCGCGCCGCTTGAGGTCGGTCCGGCTCGCGATCGGGCCGGTTGGGAGAGCCGTGTCGTCGAATTCGCCTGAGGTCTACAATGTCCAGGAGGAGGATCGTGGCAGCGCCGGCCGAAGGTTCCTCCGAATTGACGCGTAGATCGCCCGAGCACCTTTGCTCGGAGTTGCAAAGTGCCTGGAGTACCATCGCGGACCTCACAACCCGGCAATCTGAGGTTTCCTCACCACTGCATGGAAAAGGTCTCGCCGCTGCCTCCCTTCGCGATGCGAGTGAACAGTACGAGGAGGTAACACAAAGTCTCCTTCGGGACCCGATTGAGCAATTCCTGCGCGTGCGGCCCACTGAACGGAGCCTGGAAGCGATACGGGAGTTCGACCATGACGCTGATCATTTCGCAGTGCATGCAAGGAGACGAATCGATTCGCGATTTCAAGCCTTGCTGGCCAAAGCATCGTTGGACCTTTGTGAGCCATGGCGTATCTGGCGAAGCGGAGGGAGCACGGAAGAGTGGGACACTTGGGACCGTCAGCGCGCCAGTCACTTCGCCCAGGCATCCCGTCTTCTTGCGGATTACTCTCGCTGGGCCGGCAAGCAAGCCGAGCGGGCTGCCATCAATTCTGTTCAAGACTTCACGAGTGGCCCCAACGATGGCGTTCAAGGCTTCAAGAGTGGCGTCGCCAATCGTATCCAAGGCGTCAGAAACGCCGTTACCAATCGCATTCAAGGTTTCAGGACTGCCGCCACGAATCGTGTTCAAGGCTTCAGGAAAAGCGTCAATAATCGCCTTCAAAGCCTCCGAAAAGGCGATTTCTGGAAAACATGGCGTCATCGGCAAAAGACAGTTGTGACGCTGCTCGAAGCAGAACTAACTATCTGTGCCCTCGGCCGAATATGGCTTCGCGAGATTAACGAGCTGACAAAGGGATTACGGCTTGAGCGGCAAACGATTGTCTCGACGATAGAAAAGACCGTTGTCTTAATTGAACAGGGTTCTGGTGAAGGAATCCTGGCGCCCGTTGAAGGACTGGAGCTTGCTACAGCGGAAGAGCGTCTCAGGTCGTGGTCCCGTGCCTTCGAAAAAGAGGCTGATCGAGGGCTTCCGGACCGTTTGGATCTCCCGAAACAAACCGTCCGTTTGTCTCGCGCTGCGCCCTTGGTTCGGCAAACCATTCTGAACGCGTTTGCAGAGACAACGGCCGCAAGCGTGCGGCGAACTGTCGAGCGATATTGCGAGCAGAGCAGCGCTCTGATGCGTGAAGCGGGTCGAGCCGGAGAAATTATCAACTATTGGCGTATTGCGGCTGCAAACCGTGCCGACTCGGGGGCGCTCTTGGCCGAAGCAAAGCACAATGCCCACACTCTTCTGCTGGATCAACTGCCAATAGGAAGGGCATCAGACGATCTGGATTCGCAGCTCGCTGAAGCTTTTCGGCAATGGCTGGAGTCGGGAGCGAGCGCTCTCGAACGTCTCGAGCTCGGCTTGGTTACTCTCTTGAGGCGACCGCGCGGGCAGCGAATGCTCGTACGAAGATTGCGCGCGACCGGGCAGGCCGGGCAAAGAACTCTGCATCGCGCTGGTCGGTGGACGCACACAGGTTGGGAGCGAATTCTGGAATCGGTGGGCGGCAAGTTGCCGTCCCACTCGGTTGCGGTTCCTGTAGTCCGACGCGCAACACTGCGCGATACCCTCTCGCTGCCTGCCTCTAAGGGCGAGTTGCCGGCACTCTACGGCTCGCTCTTTCGATTGGCTCCCGTAGACGATCGGCGCTTCCTTATAGGTCGAGATCAAGAGCTGGCGGGACTCAAACAAGCTTTTAAGGACTGGGATTCAGGACGTTTCGCGGCCTGCCTTTTCATCGGAGCGCGAGGAAGCGGCAAGACCAGTCTTTTGAACTGCGCGGCAACCAGCGCATTCGCTGGGAGCAAGTTGATCCGCACGCAGTTCGTGAAGCGCGCTCTTGATAAGGACATGATTGACGATTTCCTGCGGAATCTGTTGGAGCTCGACCAGCACGCCGATCTTGCCGCTGCCTTTGCCGCCGAACGCCGGGTTGTCATGATCGAGGAATCGGAGCGCATCTATTTAAGAAAGGTCGGCGGATTTCAAGGCGCAAAGCATCTGCTCAGCTGGATCCATCGAACCGCTTCTACAACCCTGTGGCTGATCGTGATGAATGACAGAGCATTTCGCGTGCTGGATGCAGGCGTACAATTTGGCAGTGCGTTTTCCCACCGCATCAACGCGATGAGCGTCTCGAGGACGGACCTGGAGAATGCCATCCTGCAACGGCATCGGCTGTCAGGCCTTCGCCTGGAGTTTGCTCCTCCGCCGGCCGGTGATCCCCGGGTAAACCGGGCCAAGCGATTGATCGGATTGGAAGAATCGCCGCAGGCGCTGTTCTTCGATTCCCTATACCAGCAATCCGGAGGCATTTTTCGTTCCGCATTCGAGCTTTGGTTGAGTTCTGTTGAACAGGTACAAGGAGAGATGTTAAAAATCAGGCAGCCCCTCGAACCCTCCTTCGGCAACTTTAGGCGTGAACTGACCCAGGACGATCATTTTTCGCTGCTGGCAATTCACGAACACGGCTCGTTGACTGACGCAGAGATGACCGAGCTACTTTGCGATGAAGACGACCTGACCCACCGGCGTATGTCGCGACTGATGGCGCTTGGACTGATTGAACCGGATCCTGAGCATATGGGATTTCGCCTCTGCCCCGAAGCGCAGCGGTTTACCAATGACCTCCTCCGGCGGGTGAACCTCACCTGAACGTTCTATATGGATAAAGAATCGAAGCTCCTGGCTCAAGTAAGTACCGGCAAAATTTTATTCGTCATTGTGACGATCGGCGTTACTTGGGTCATTCTTCGATGGCTGCGCGGAATATTCGGTCGGCTTGAGAACCAAAACCCGCGCCTCCGCTTTCTCGCCAGGCGGGTGGAGCCTCCGTTACGCATTCTGGTGTGGTTTGCCGCTCTCCTGATATGTCTCGAGGTCCTCGCGCCGTCCCAAAACGCCTTTGTAGCGGCGTTGGGTTCGGCCGCACTCGCAATCGCCCTCGGCGCCCAGGATCTCATCAAGAACCTTATCGGCGGCTTGGTGATTGTAGCGGACCGGCCTTACCAAAATGGCGATTCCGTCAAGATAGGTGAGGCTTCGGGGGAAATTGAACACATCGGGCTTCGCAGCACAAAAATCATGACTGCGACCGGTGTTCGCGTCACAATTCCCAATGCGGAAGTGCTCAGCCGCTTTACATACAATGCGAGCGGCGGCGTCCCGGAGTGCGTGGTAACAACCGAGCTATACGTCCCGCACAGCGCCGACCCAGGACTGTTGCTCCGTATCGGCCGTGAACTGGCCATTGCCTGCCCCTATACGCATCTCGGTCACAGCATCGAAGTGGAACTCGATGACAAAGACCCACGCCTGCATGTCATGAAGCTGAGCATCAGCGCTTATGTCTACGATCACCGGTATGCTTCCACAATGCGCACCGAAATCCTGCGCCGTACCAGGAGAGAGTTACTGGCTTGCGGGGTCCTGAGGAGTTCGGACGAAGAAGCCCACGGTTCAGGTTGATTTTTTGAAGAATCATTGGCTGTAACTAGGAGTTCAGCCAAATTTCCAATACACTACTCCTGGAGGTCACGCTATGAAGAAATATTCTGCGGAATTGATAGGCACGTTCGTGCTGGTTTTTGGAGGAGTGGGAAGCGCGGTTCTGGCCGGGGCAAAGATTGGCTTTGTCGGAATCGCTTTGGCATTCGGTCTTGCGCTCCTGGCCATGGTCTATACGATCGGACCGATCTCCGGATGCCACATCAACCCGGCAGTAACGCTGGGTGTTTTCATGGCTCGTAAAATCGACGCCAAAGATGCAGTTGGATACATAATCGCCCAAATCATCGGCGCTGTAATCGCTGCAGGCCTTATCGTCGTCGTGGCAAATGGTATTCCGAATGGTTACGATCTGGCGCAGGGAGGGCTGGGGGCAAACGGCTATGGTGTGCATTCTCCCGGACAATATTCGCTGATGGCATGCTTCGTGACGGAGGTGATTCTCACCATGTTCCTCGTCATAACGGTGCTAGGCGCGACAGATATCAATGCGCCGGTAGGTTTTGCCGGCCTCGCCATCGGTCTCGTGCTCACGCTCATTCACCTCGTTGGTATACCGATTACTAACACTTCGGTCAATCCGGCTCGAAGTATTGGACCCGCACTCTTTGTTGGCGGTTGGGCGATCGAACAACTGTGGCTGTTCATCGTCGCGCCGTTGATCGGAGCAGCAATCGCCGCGATCGCCTACGGTTCGATCCGCCTTCCGGAACATATCATCACCACGCGCCAGTCGGAACAGGCGCTGCCAAGTGAACAGGTGCAGCGGCCGAAGACGAAGCGCTAGACACCTCTCGCTTCACGTTTTCGATCAAATCAATCTCGCCTTTCGCTCAGGTGGCGGCGTCTGTCGCTGCCTGAGTTGCAAGCTACGGTTACGGTTGCTGGACGAACGGTCCTTGACTTGCAACGCCCTGGAGGGAACCGAAATTCATCTTGTGACACCTTGGCTCTATGCTCAAGACAATTGACATTCTGATCGGGTTGGCGGTAGTCATGCTGCTCATGAGCATGATAGTAACCGTCCTTACACAATTCTTCAATAGCCTTCTCAACACTAGAGGGAAGCACTTGTGGCAGGGGATCGCCGATATCCTGCAACAAATCTCTCCCGGTATCGAGCGCCACATCGGCGAGGAGATTTCGGGCGCAGTCTTGTCGCACCCGTTGATCCGGAACGTAAAAGGACGCTTCGGGGGCGTTATCCATCGGGAAGAACTGACAAAACTTCTGCTGGAACTGGCATCTGGCAGCAGCCCCCAAAAGATCAGCGGCGAAGCATTGACCGCCCTGCAGAACATGCTTGTTGCGACGGGTGTGTGTTCCTCCGGCAGTTCGGAGAAAATTCAGCAGCAACTTCGGACCGTCATCCGCAACATCGGCGAGCACGCGTTGCAGCTCGAGCTAGCCCATCCTGAACTCACCAATAGCGCCCGCGCGCGCATTGCCATCCTGCAGCAGGCAGGCAGTGGATTTGTCGCCAAAATTAACCTTTGGTTCGATCAGACGATAGACCGCATTTCCGAGCGGTTCACGTATCACACGCGCTTTGTCACCTTTGGCGCAGGTCTTCTGCTGGCCTTGATCGTACAACTGGATACGGCCGCTCTTGTAAGCCGGCTTGGAAGCGATGATGCGCTACGAGCATCCATGGTCGCCGAAGCTCAAAGTGTTTCCGCCAACCCCAACTCGGTACCGGCGCTGAACGCCACGGAACTGCAGAACATTCACGATTTGCAAACGAATAATCTGATCGGCGTTCCCGTGAGTTTTTCCGACTGGGCGCATCGGTGGTCCAAGGACAATGCGCCCATGAAGCTCCTGGGCATTCTTCTGTCTTCTATCCTTTTGAGCCTCGGAGCGCCATTCTGGTACAACGCGCTCCAGAATTTGCTTCGATTGCGTTCCCTAGTGGCCGTAAAGGACGACATCCAGCGCACTGCGCGGCAACTCCCGCTTCCTGCAGCCGCCGCGACGGCTGTTGCAAGCGTGGCCTCCGGCGAACGGAGTATCGCCGGCGAAGAGCGAAGCATCGTCAATATTGTCAATGATGAACGCGGCGAGCTCCCGCGAGGGTAACCTGAGGCGCCATGCATAAGCAATGGATTGGTTGCTACGCCTCAAATTTTCTTGCCGGCCGTGCGGGATACGCGCCGGAGGCCATCGTCCTTCACCGGACCGACGGCGTACTGGCAGCAATTGACGGCCGTCACGCTAAGCCCAGGACCTATAATTCGGTCCACTACGCTGTAGGTATCGCGGGCGAGGTCCACCAGTATATTGAGGAGAAAGACACCGCTTTTCATGCCGGGATTGTCGTAAATCCAGTCTGGAAGGTAGTGAAACCTGCCGTCAATCCCAACCTTTACACCATTGGCATCGAGCTGGAGAAGCAGATTCCCGGAAAGGCTCTCGATATACAGAACCAGTCTCTGGCAGCGCTGATCCTCGAGATTGCCACTCGTTGGAAGCTTCCTCTCGATAGTGATCACATCGTGCTGCACGAGGAAATTCGCGCGGGCGCGGGTTGTCCAGGAAGTGGTTTCGACCGGTCCAGCCTGTTGGCATTCCTTGCCTCGAATAGAAAGGCCCTGTCCCCTCAAACGGAGCACGAAGACGACATACTGGTGCTGAAAGATTCGAACGTGCGGGAGCGGCCCGTATCGTCCGCTCGTATCGTTCGCGTGGCGCGCGCCGGTACCGCCGAGACGGTCCTGGGCTTTGAAGACTCTGGCGAGAGAATTCAGGGAAATGCCACCTGGTATCACACCGGCGATGGCAACTATCTTTGGGCGGGCCTGACCGATAAGCCGAATCCCGTTCGCACCTTTTTAGCACCGCCTGCAATCCCCAGCGTGGCTCCTTCCCCAATGCCTGTGTTTACCGGCATTCCGTCCATCGACGATCTCTTCAACCAGTCGCCCGGGCCTCCTATCGGCGAGGGTGTGGATACCGCCGCCATCGGTGCTATTCAAGACCTGCTCACCGGTCACGGATCTTCCGGTCTTCCCACGATGCTCTCTACAAACTACGGCGCGTGGAATGCAAAAACGCTTACAGCCATTCAGGCATTCGAAAGCGAAAGCAGCTTGCCGGTGACGGGGAAAGTCGATACCCGCGTCTTGCAGCAAATGATCGAAAAACCGGCAATCGATCCCCGTGCTTCTCGTGCCTATCTCACGCTGGTTCTACGCTATCCATTTACAGGCCTCCACAAGGTCCTTGGCCTGGTTGCCCAAATGGAAGGGGCAGGCAAGTTTGGAGCCTTCAATCGAAATACGGACCGGGCGGGCGCATCCTTTGGACTAATTCAATGGGCGCAAAAGCCTGGACGTCTTGCTGAAATCTTACAGGCCATGTCAACCGCTGACCGCGAGCAGTTTGTTGCGATTTTCGGGGCCGGCGATCCGCATGTGGCCGACGGACTGCTTGCACACTGCCGTAAGCCCTCCGGCGGCATCGATCCCAAGACGGGCGATACGACCAGCCCGACCTTTAATCTGATCGATGAACCTTGGATCACTCGTTTCCGGCAAGCTGCCACTGCGCTTCCGTTCCAGAAAGTACAGGTTGAAGCCGCTGTCAGTGCATTCGGGAAATCCTGTTCGCTCATTCGACACTACGCGCCGGGCCTCACTTCCGAACGCGCAATGAGTTTCATGCTCGATGTGGCCAACCAGTTTGGAGACGGCGGCGCGAAAGCCCTATACACCCGCGTCTATAAGGACGGAATGCACGAACCGGACATCCTTGAAGCCGTTGCGGACGCTTCCGTGGCGTCCATCGCCGATTCACTTAAAGCAGGCGTCCGGGCACGGCGCGACCGGTTTCTCGAAACTCCGTTTCTCTCCGGAAAAGAAACGTTTAGCCTTTGATTTGCACATATTTTTAATTGGTGCGCTTTGAAGGCGCGAAGTTTAAGGAGGAAAGTAAACAAATGAGTAAGCGGATCGTGTTTTGCTCTGACGGAACTTGGGACAGTTCGACGAACAAGACCAACGTGTATAAGCTGTTCAAGGCGCTCTGCGTTAGCGGCGATCAAATGCCCTTCTACGATGATGGCGTAGGCGCCAACATGCTGCCGGTCGAAAAGCTCCTCGGCGGTGCATTCGGTTTGGGTCTGTATGGAAAGATCAAGGAAGGCTACAAGAAGATCGCTCACGTCTACGAGAAAGACGATGAAGTTTTTCTGTTTGGCTTCAGCCGGGGCGCTTACACTGCCCGCAGCCTGGCCGGCATGATTACTGCTTGCGGCCTGCCGACGCAAAACTTCAGCGACGACCTTGTAAATACCGCTTTCGATGCTTACCGTGATAAGGCGAATCGCCAAACTATCCTGAAAAAGCTGGCTAACAATAACATGTACAACGCCAAGATCAATATGATCGGCGTCTGGGACACGGTCGGATCCCTCGGAATTCCTTCGCTTATCGGCAAAGTGGATCCGCTCATTTATGGTTTTCTCGATACCTCTCTCAGTCCGAACGTTCAAAATGCTTATCACGCGCTGGCGATCGATGAGAAGCGGTGTGAGTTTCCGCCAACTTTATGGACTTCGGCGCCGGCGCCCGGCCAGACGCTTGAACAAGTCTGGTTTTGCGGAGTTCATAGTGATGTAGGTGGCGGCGAGCCTGAGGATGGCGAAGGATCCACCGCGCTGTCAGACATCACTCTAAGCTGGATGATGGATAAAGCAAGCGCTCTTGGCCTTGAGTTCGATTCGGCACTGAAAGCGCAATACGCAAGCCCGCTCGATTCGAAATACGCTCTGAGCAAACTCCATACCTCATGGAGCCCCGCCTGTGGCGTTCCTATTCCTCGTGCAATTCCGCAGAACGCCTCTATCGCGAACAGCGTTGCTATGCGGATCCAGGACGATTCCTCCTGGCATCCGGGAAATCTTTCTTTGTTGAATGGCGTCCTGGCCGCTGCTTATCAACTCGTAGACGTATTGCGAGCGCCCGCAGCCGCCGCCCGCAGTTAACGCTCAAAGCGTTTTCAGAAATTCGATCATGGCCTTCTTGTCCGGGGCACTAAGCGCGGTGCCCCAGAGATGGCCGGCATTACTGTTTCCAGGTTCCACCGTATCGTACCGGAAGCCCACGCGTTGTGCATCGGCGCCTTCCGAAACGAACCCGACTTTTTGCGGATCGAGAACATCGTAGCCCCGGTAAAACACTTTTGGGCGGTGTGCGGAGTCTTCGAGCAAGTCGGCAAGCGTCGGAACCGAGCCGTTGTGCAAGTAGGGCGCTCGCAGCCACACGCCTTCTAGTGGCACATTGACATAACCGTTCTGCTTCACGAAAGAGTCGAACTTCCAGCTGTGGCCGGAACCGTAGTTGTTATAGGCCGTGGCTGCACTTTGAGTCCACATGTCGATCCGGTGGCGATCCGTTCCAAGCATCGGATTCTCGAGCGGCTCTACATGCCCGGTTCGAGCACCGCCGGGAGCATGGCACATCGCGCACTGCTGATCGTAGATTGTCTTTCCTTTGGCTGCCAGGACCGCGTCGATCGCAAACGGATACTTCGGGGACTGCACCCGGCTGATGTAGTTCCGAATCCGCTTCAAACTCGATTGGGAATCGCTCTTCTTCCAGTCCTTATCTACCCAGTTAGGCGGAGTGCCATCGCCGATCGCCGACGTAATTACAACCTCCTGCAGCTTGTTATTCAGGCCGTCCCAGTGGAATGAGTACCCTTCGTGCGCCTTGAGGTTCCAGAGCGGCACCATGTCCGAGTTGCCGATCGTTCCGTCTACCGGCTGATTCAACACACGGTATTTCACTGGATTAAAGGGATCAATCCTTCCGTACCCCCACGGCGGCAGATTCTTCATCCAGCCGTATTGAGTGAGCTGGTTCTGCTGTTGCAACAAGGTCCGTTTGGTGAACGGAATCAGGATGAAACGATACGTCAACCGGTCGAGTAACGACAGCCGGTAGTTGCGCGCGATCTCCGGCATGATCGTTTTGGCATTGAATCTTGGGTCTGCAGCGCAGGCAAACAGAAACCGCAGATAATCTTGTGGGCTCGTCGTGTTACTGGGTCCTGCCGGCACGATCACCGGTTTCGCGGCAGGGCTCATGCGGTAGCTCGAGGTGTGACAGAAGGCGCAGTTGATACCTACGCGCTCGATGCCAATCGTCTGTTTTGAAAATCCGACCGGCAGTTCCCTTCCCTCCTGCGCGACAATCCCCAGCGACTCATAGCCGCCTTGGTACGGCAGCTTTTCTGGAAACACTCGCGGGAGCACCAGCCAGATCCAATACGGTACTCCGGCCGTTCCTTCGGTCCCTATCGATCCGTATAAAAAGTGTTCTTCGTCCGATGCGAAGTAGGGAGGCGGCACCGTCCGAAAGAACTCATAGTAAGTAAGCATCGCGCCCAACAGGACGATCACGGCCGCGACAGCCGCAATTCGCATCCTCCAGGTCGTCACACTTCTCGAGGGTGATGTTCTTGGATCGTCGGGCAGCGTTGCCTGAAGCTTTACGGCCAGGAAAAGCAAAATCGCTTCCGGCACGAGAAATACAAGGTCGAAGATTCCGAACAGAAAATAATCACGATTGAAAATGCAGAAGAAAATGACACCCGCCAGCCTCGCGCCAACCGTCAGCCAGGAGACCAGCGGATAATACAACGGCCGTAGGGCAGCCGGGATGTAAAACAGGCTGAGCAGGAGCAGCAATAATGCCGCGAAGCTCGGCCACATCGTTGGCGACGCAGACGGCAAAGAAAACATGGCCAGCATCTGATCGGGCATGAACAGCGTTGGTAGGGCTAACGCAAAGTTCGCCAGAATCCCTAGCCAGGCGACACGGCCGAACCAGACTGCAAATTTGTTGACGGGCATCTTCTTTTTGTCCTAGAGCGTTTTCATGAACTCGATGAGATCCCGCTTCTCATCGCCGGGAAGCTTCGTGCCGAACAGATGACCGCCGTTCCCGTTCCCGGGTATAGATGTGTCGTAAAGGAAACCGGCGCTGCGCGCCTCCGGAGTATCCTGCACAAAGCCCACCCGCTGCTGATCGTAAACGTCGTAGCCTCGGTTGAATTGCTTCGGTCTGTCCGCCGGATCGTTCAGCAAATCAGCCAGGCTCGGAACAGAGCCGTTGTGCAGGTAGGGGGCACGCGCCCAGATTCCATCGAGCGGCTGGTTGGCATAACCATCGGTCTTGCTGAAATGCGTGAATCGGTATTGACTTTCCGGATATAGCGATGCTTGCGCAGTGGCAAAGATATAAGTGTAGGAATTGAGCCGGAACCGGTCGGTATTAACGGACGCAATGCTTTCGACCGTTCCCGTTTTCCCTCCTCCGAAGCTGTGACATCCCCCGCACTCGCGGTAGAAGATTTCCTTGCCCCGCGCGCTCCGCTCCGCATCGATCGCGAACGGATACTTCGGTGGTGGGAGCGTCCAGATCCAATCGTGAACCCGTTGCAGGCTCGCGTGATCCACGGTCACCGGCGTGACTCCAGCGCCCAGCGATGCGCTCAGGTTTCGTTCGTCGACCGACGTATTGTTGCCGTCCCAATGCAAATGCATTCCTTCGCGGGGCTTCTGATTCCAAAGAGACGGAAAATCCGATGCCCCGATCAGCTCGTCGTGCGGCAGATCCTCTAACCTCCAATTGAATTGGATTGCTTTGTAAGGATTAAAAGTGTCGACGCGTCCGCGGCCCCAATTGGGATAGGGACCATACAACAGAGGACCGATCCTGTTCTGTAGTTCAAGAGTCTGCAGCTTCAACCGCTGAATTAGCACGCTCTTCAAAAGCAGCTTTTGCAACAAGCTCACATGATCCCCGGATTCCTGTGCTTTTGCGATCACGTTTTCGGCTGTAACGCGGTCATCCAGACTGCACGAGAGTACGAATCGGAAAAAGCGCTCGATATCGAATTCGTGCGCAGGCATCCCAAGAACAATCGAAGGTTGGCTGCTGGGCGTCGCGCGAACGGTGCCCGTGTGGCACGCGGCACAGTTCAGCCCCACTTGCTCCAGGCCAAGACGCCAGCGCCTCGAAACACCAATGGGCAAATCGTGTCCCGGTTCAACAATCAAGCCGAGTGAGGCATATCCGCCCGGGAGCTTATCCGGACATATTTTCGGCAGTGCCTTGAATATGAGATAGGGCGGAAGCACTCCCCCCACTGGCGTAAAAATCGTGCCGCCGGTTTCACTACCGATCGATCCATACTTGAAGTGTTCGTGAATCTCAGAGTAGTGCTTCGTCCTGTCTGACGTGAAGTACCAGATCAAATAAAAGGCAAGAGCAAGCAGAATGACCAGCGGAATCAGAATCAGCCAGCGGCGGAAACAGTGCTGCCATTGGTCGACCGGGCTCGAGTAAACTTCATCGACCAAAGGACCCTCGGCAGTCTTAATGACCATTTCGTCGGCCATATCCTCGTCCTCTACTGCACTGTCGCGGACGAAAATTCAGAGGGGTGAAACACCTCCATGATCTTCGCGACCATCGCATCCTGATCGCCGCCAAAACGGCGCACGTCGTAACAGCCGAGCGGATTCGCAACCGCGTTCACCAGGCACCTGTTGCAGAAGGAACATGGCTTATCCGGCAGATTTCGCCCCGATGCCAGAACCTGGGGCAGATCGCGATTTGCCACGAGCGGACGTGCCATGGAGACCGCATCGGTGTACCCTTCCGAAATTACGCGGCGGATTACCCTTGCGTCTTGATAACCGCCTGTGTTGATAATTGGCACGCGGACGTTTTTCTTGACCTCTTTGCAGTACTCGGAACTCACTGCTTCCACTGGATGATCTTTTTTGGTGCGGCCCCACAAAGCCGAAAAAATGGGGCGCAGAATTTTGAAGTGGAACATCGTGTAATTGAAATACCCGCGCACCCCGCTTGAGATCATCGTTCCGTACCACCAGTTCAGTTCGTCTGGCGGGAAGCCTCCGGGCGGCAACAAAGGATGAGGGAAAATGCTGCCGATCGAGACATGAATTGCATCCACTCCCGCCTCTTCGGCCCACTTCGCCACCTGGATTCCTTCATCCAGGGTGTTTCCCTTCTTCTCCCACGGATACAGTGCGTCGCCGAAATCAACCGCATTCAGTTTGGCTTGCAAATGATAATCCTGGCCCACTTCTTTTCGTATCGCCTGGATGATTTCGAGAAGAAATGCTGCGCGGTTGCGAAGCTGTCCACCATATTCATCCTTCCGATCATTGATCGCGGAGCTTAAGAACTGCGTGATCAAGTAACCGTGGGACGCGTGCAGTTCAACCCCGTCCAATCCGGCTTCCCGCGCACGCCGCGCGCCCTGCGCAAAATCGTTAATTGTGTCTTTGATCTGCCGGATGGTCATCGCTTCGCAGAGCAGGCCATGAAACGTATCGGACTTGTTGGTTGACGAAAGTCCCTTCTGCTTGAAGTTTTCGACACCTGGATTGTCGCGCTGCCTTCCCGAGTGACTGAGCTGGAGAATGAACTTGCAGTCGTACCGATGGACCGCCTCTCCTACCTTTCGCCAGAACGCGATCTTGTCGTCGCTGTCGATCATCGCGTAATTCGGCAGAATTCGGCCTCGTAGCTGCACCGGCACGAAGGAAGAAATAATGGCTCCCACCCCGCCCTTGGCAAACGACTCTTCCCAGTTGATCCGCGTCCGCGTGCCGGAACCGTCGTAATTGTCGAATCGTCCCGAGATATTCGAACGAAAAAGACGGTTCTTCACCGTTAGATTGCGAAATTTGAGCGGCTCGAAGATGATGTCGGATGCCATACTCAGAACGTCTTCATATACTCGATCAATGCATGTTTTTCATCGTCGGGCAGCTCAGCCCCGAACGTGTGGCCGTGATCCTGAATGAAGTCCGGAGATTGATTCAAGGCCAGAAGTTCGGGAACAAACTGTTTCAGTTCGTTGTCGTATTGACCTCGGTTTTTCAGAGCCTGAACCAGAAGAACCAGCCGGTGCGGATCGGCCAAAAGCTGATTGAGCTGGTTGAGCACCGAAGGAATCTGCAGTGCCTTGTAGACATTAATATTCGCCAGAAGATCCACAGGAGTTCCGGCAGGAATTCGTATCTCGATATTTCGGATCTTCAGCACCGAATCCTTGCCGGTAACCTTAACGGTCGATAAACCCGATCGCTTGTCGGGCCACAGGAGCTTCTCGGCTGCGTCCTCAAATGCGGTCATACGGCCCTTAACCGAAGGATCGCCCGTAAACGTGCCCAGCATGTTGTTGTGCAGGAAAGGTGCAGTCGCCCAAATGTTTATCAGTGAAGGCGTCCGGTAATAACCGCCGCCCCCTTGCGGAATATCAACGGTGATCGGCTGAGTCTTCTCGAATGGATTCTGCAGAGTGAGCCTGCCCGGCGAAGGTAATTGCTTGAACGTAACCGAAGAGAACTCCTGCCAGATATGGCCTTCATCGGGGTTCGAGCCAAGTGCGCGGTCCGCATTTGTTTCTAAAGCCAGGTGGGGATCCTTGGAGACCAGCGGGTACCGGTCGTCATCCGAGAGGAAGTTTTTATCCAAAAAGCTATCGGACTTAACCAGCTTCACCCACGCGCTTTTGGCTTGCGCAGAATGCTTGTCGAGTCCACCTTGCGCCACTTCCGGCGGCAGCTTGCTCGAATGGCAGCGCGCGCAATTTTCCGCAAAGGCGGTTTCCCCTGTGTCAAGCACAGCCGCGCTGGCCTTGAGATATTCCGCGCCTCCGGGCGCCGACTTCAGGCTATAGGGCTGTACCGCATCGAGAAAGTTCGCGGCATCACCCATTCGGGCCGCCGTGAGT
Organism: Terriglobia bacterium; assembly: GCA_963757345.1. Classification (GTDB taxonomy): domain Bacteria; phylum Acidobacteriota; class Terriglobia; order Bryobacterales; family Bryobacteraceae; genus Bog-105. Next base: position 253,090 of record CAVWRP010000027.1, read on the forward strand.
TGCCAGTCGACGCACTCCTTTTCTGCTTTCTGCAGACTGAAGGGGTGCTGCGTAGTTGGATTCTTAGCGTCCGAGGAAAGCGGCGGATGACGAATGATGCCAACGTAGCTATCCTCGAGACTAAAGCGGTAGTCGGGGCAAGTTCCAATGTTCACGTAAACCCTGAGTGCGGCGCCTGCAGGTCCGATCGAGTCGGAGCCATCTTTCAAAATGTGGGGCACTTCCTGCGTGGTTCCATCGTTCATCACCTCGGCGTGTTTGGGCCGGGCTGAAAGGATGTACCAGATGGAATTAATCGCATTCGGATTGTTGATGAAATCTGTACTGATACGGCTTGTATCAGACGTTCCTGGTTGCTGCGTGTCGTAGACCCAGTACAGGAAATTATTTTCCGTAAGCCTTCCCTTGAACATCTCGCCTTCCCGGATGTATTGGTTGCCGAGCGCGGGAGCCAGGTTCTCCCATTGAGGATTCGCGGGATCCGAAGGAGGCTTCGCCGGATTCAACGCAATGTGACAGAAACCGCAGCTCAATCCGGATAAGTAGGGCGGCTCAATCCGTGAATCGGAGTTCAGGAACTTTTTTGCGTCCCACTTTGCCGGATCGAAATCAGGATTCGGATAAATTCGCAGCCCCATGATGCCACTCGAATAGGCGTCTTCGCACGTATCGAGCATCAAGCCATATTCGTCTGGCTGCGTAGCCTTCTTGCATCCTGGATCGTTGATCAGCCCCAGCTTCTTGAAACGCTCTTCACGCGGGGTGAACGTTGCGTAGCGCAGCATATTCACGTCGACAGGAAGATCCAGAGTGTTGGCTATAGTCCAGAGCCGCTTTTCCGTCATGCGCCAGAAGCGGGGATTGCCACGAGCATTCTCCGGGCTGCCGGTTGACCTGAGCGGATCTCCTCCGGGCCACAGATACCAGGTGCAAGCACCGTTCTTCTGCTGGTCGGTCAAGTAGTATCCGTAGTGATCCGGCAGATACCCCGGGACTCCGTCGCAGTTCTGCGTATACTTCGCGAAGTGAGTCTTAGGATCAGGAAAGGTCGAGCCTGAGCCGGTGCGCTGCGGCGGGCACGCGGCCGTAAACACAGAGAGCACAAGAATCGAAGCAGCACTTAGGTAGCGCCCTTGCGATGCGCTCCGCATGGAATCAAACGTAAATCGGGTCAAACCGACTCTCCTCCGGTTGCCCTTACTGAGCAGTTAGGCAGCCACTGTAATGGTGTATTCCGTGAATCGGATCATATCCCGCTCCCTGCTATCTGAGCAAGCCCTGTTTATCTGGCTTGCTATCGAAAGTGGATAAGTGCTGAACCTTTGTGTTACGTGCGGTGCGGCTGGCGGCCTATATCGTAATGGCCTTTCGCTTGCACAAAAGGGAGTGAGCAAATCTCGGGTGGAGTCGCAGTGACACGATTTTTCACGGTGCCCGCCTTCACGGCGTGCATTGCAATCGCCGCGTTGGGACAAAACAAGGAGCAAGCGGAGTCTTTAAAACCGCCTCCCTGCCTCGAATACACGTTCCAAACCCAGGCAACGGCTTTAACCGCACACCAGAAGTGGTGTTATTTTGTCAGGCATCGAGCCGTCACGCCCTCCGGGATTTTTGGAGCCGCGTTTACCGCTGGCTTCGCCCAGTTGACCAATAACCCAACAGATTGGGGCGGAGGCGCGGCGGGTTACGGCAAGCGTTTCGGGACCCGCTTCACCCAGGGGCTCACGAAAAGTACAACAGAATCTCTGGTAGGGATTGTCGACCACGAAGATCCCCGGCTGCGCGCTTCGAATGAGGCCGGGACAATGCTCACCAAACCCTCCCGCATCATGCCGCGTCTCGGTCAGGCTCTTCTCAAAACGATCTGGTCTACAAGAGACCCCTATGCCGACGGTTCGGCACGCCGCTCATCCCTCGCCTATGGGCGAATTGCAGGCTCTTTCGCCAGCGGTTTTATCGGCATGGCGTGGACTCCCGACCCAAACAACACCGTTGGTCAAGCCCTGGGGAGAACTGGAACAGCCTTCGCCGGTTACGTCGGAACCAGCGTCTGGACCGAGTTTCAACCTGACGTGATACGGCTCGTCGGAGCAATGATCGGACAGCGAAAGCCAACACCAACCATGTTGGCGGCCGGGCACGACTGAGTTAACCATTCCTATGCGTCTCGCGACTTTGCTTCTGATTGTCATCGCTCTCGCATCCTGCGTCCCCAACCGTGCCTATCGAGCCCGCGAGCTGGCCGTTTTCCCCGGCGCCGATGCATGCGCAAACACCGGAAACATCGGTCTCGAAAAGGGTCAGTGGGTTCTTGATGGCGGAAGTAAGGATCTCTCAAAAAAAGGCTACAAATTAGGCTTCGTCGAATTCGACGACTTCGGCGAATTTTACAATCGCTGCGAACTGACTTCAGTAGTAGACACCATCCGGGAGGCCAAAACCCAGGGAACGCGATCGGTCGTCGTCATCGTATTCGTACACGGCTGGAAGAACAACGCGTCCGATCAGAGTGGGAATGTTTGGGGCTTCAGGGACGAGCTGACCGACATCGTACGGCGTGGCGGAGTTCCTGCGAACGTGCCCGTGTTGGGAATTTACCTTGGGTGGCGAGGCGACGTACTCAAATTCGCGAAAAACCTCACCTTTTGGGACCGGCGCGACACCGCCACGCATATCGGCGGGGCTCACATGACCGAGACTCTTCTCGACATCATCGACGAAACCAAAGGCCCTCATTATCAGGACCCTTCCCTTTGCATACTTGTCGGACATTCGTTCGGCGGCCTGCTCCTCGAGCACGCTCTTACACAGACGCTCATCAACGTTCTCGAACGAGAAGCCTCGGAACAGGAAAATTGTAAAACGGTGAAGTTCAGTCCCCCGGTGGACCTCATCACATTCATTAACGAAGCCGCGCCCGCCATTGAAGCAAAGAAGACGCTCGAGTATCTATCCGTTCATAACGTGCATCTTTGGCGGGATAATCGCGAGTATCCGCTGCTTGTTTCGATGACTTCGCAGACTGACCTGGCAACCAAATTGGCGTTGCCCGGAGGACAGGCGCTCTCCCTTCCTTTTAACAGCCTCCGCGCCTATAAGCAGCCGGATCAGTTCGGCATCACGAAACAGAAGTCTTACTATCTCCAGAGCACGGCCAACATGCCTGCGCTGCAAAGCCACGTTGTAGGAAGCGCCGAGGATGCCGAGATCGCTCAGGCGTATCACGAAGACCCGCATTCTCAATTTGAGCAGGTGCAGATTGACAGCGATACCTACCGGATTTTGCGGATCAAGAACGCCAGGAACAATACAGCCTACTGGGTAATGCAGATACCATCCAATATTGTGCCGGATCACGGAACGATTTTCCGCCCGCAGTTCCGGGCGCTGTTACAGCGCTTCTTGCCGCCGGTCCCTCAGAACACCGCCAGCTCGCGCTCGTGCGCTGATAACGTCACTACCGCGAGTATGACTTCGCCGGACCAAAACTCCAAGGTATTCTTTCGAAGGAACCGTCCCAGACAATGACCAGCCTTTCAAGAGTTGGCGTCGGAATAGCCGAAAGAAACTACTTTGGCGTAAAATCTGCTCCCATATTCTAAATGGCCATCGAACAAAATCCAGCGAACGGGCAGTGCGTCTCCTTCCTCGAGACTCTCGACGCGGAGGATAGGGCCCTGAATCAGGGAAACCTCGAACCCGATCCCGATGCAGCCGACTATGAAGACGCGCGAGCCAGATACCAGGCTGCGCGGCTTGAAGGAGATGCCGTCAACATTGCAGCGGCCGAGAGTGACTTCCGGAAGCTTCTATTTGCCCGTCTCCACTATCGGAAGCGCAGTGCTTTGTGCTTCTCAGGCGGAGGAATTCGCAGCGCGACTTTCGGTCTCGGCCTTCTCCAGGGCCTCGCCAGTTGTTCCCTGCAGCAGAAGGGCCAGCGCCCAGGATTGCTCGGTGAGTTCGACTATCTCTCTACGGTATCCGGCGGTGGCTATCTGGGTTCGTGGTTCTCCGCCTGGGCCACCAGGCTCGCGCGCCCCGGCACGAACAAGCTCACCTGTTGCACCGAAGAAGACCTTGTGGATGGCCCGGCGGAGGTGATTCGTCAGCTTGCACACAGCCCGGATTCCGGGTTCGAGCCGGAGCCCGCGACTGTCAAGCACCTTCGTACTTACTCGAACTACCTTGCTCCGAAAGTGGGGTTACTCTCTGCTGATACTTGGGCGCTGGTAAACACGATGGTTCGAAATATCATCCTGAACTGGTTCGTGCTCATACCTCTTTTCGCCGCTGTCATTCTGGCGCCGGCGCTTGCCTGGCATTTACTCTGGTTGAAGCCGGAAACCATCCCGCACTCCACCCTCTGGTTTCTTCTCACGGCCGGCGTTTTCGCGGGAGCCTTATCGACCGCTTACATCGGCTTCGATTTACCCGACGGCGGTGACGCTCAAAAACCAACGAAATGGTTTGTTCTCGTCAGCTTTCTGCCTCTTTCGTTTGCCGCCACGTGCCTCACCATCTTTTGGGCGTGGTTGCCTCACGGCGATCCGAATGCGCCCTGGTGGAACGTGATCGCTTGCGGAAAAGAAGGGCTGTGCTGGTGGCACTTCGGCATCGTCGGCGCACTGATGCATGGCGGCGGAATGGCCTCGGGTTTGGCATTTGTGGATCTTAAATATCACCGGCCGCCGCGTCGTATCGGCGTCGCAACCGCTCTCTTTGCTGCGCTAACCGGTTTTGCCGGCGGTCTCATGGCGGAAGCCATTACGCGCCTTGCCCCCCATGCCGTTGACGCAAAGCTTACGTATTCGCGTCTCTACGCGTCACTTTCGTTCCCGATGTTAATGGGCGTCTTTCTCGTGTCCGGAATGCTGTTGGTGGGCTTCACAAGCTACATCACGGAGGACGAGGACCGCGAATGGTGGGCCTTTGCCGGCGGTCGGTTCCTGGCTGTTGCTGCTGGCTGGGCGATCTCCGCGATCATTGTGCTCTACGCTGGCTACGTTCTTCAGTGGGTCAACGGACAACTCAGCGCCGCTTTCACCGCTATTACGGGACTGAGCGGGTGGGCGGCAGCTAAGTTAGCAGCTAGCCCCTCCACTCCATCGGGCTTTGATGAATATAAATCCTGCCCGATCAAGCCGTCGCGTCTGCAGATGGCCAAGGAATATGGGGCGCGCCTTCTATTGCCGGTGTTTCTGATTCTTCTCGCGATGCTGATTTCCGCCATGAACTTCAGCCTGCTGCGTTTGATCAATCGCTTGCCGGATAAGATTCCGTCTTTTTGGCCTCCCTTTCTGAAGCCCCTTGGTGACGTAAGCGCCCATGTCTTTTGGCTATCCGGCTTCTACCTTGCTATCTGTCTCATTGCTTCGTATTTCATCAACGTAAATAAGTTTTCTTTGCACGGCATGTATAGAATGCGTCTGATACGCGCCTTCCTGGGGGCATCGAACACCGATCGGCACCCCAACCTGTTCACAAATTTCGATAGCGCGGACAACATGCCGATGTGCACGCTTACCAGGCAAAAGCCTCTGCACGTGGTCAACATGACCTTGAATCTTGTCGGAGGCAACCGGCTTGCTTGGCAGCAGCGGAAAGCGGAGTCGTTCACCTCGACGCGGCTCCATACAGGCGGTTCGCGCGTTGGGTATCGCGAGTCGTCGTTCTACGGGGGCAGATTCAAGGAAACACCCAAAGCGCTTCCCATTACACTCGGGACGGCAATAACGATATCGGGTGCCGCCGCCAGTCCGAACATGGGCTACCACTCGTCGCCACTGCTAGGCATCGTCATGACTCTTTTTAATGCCCGCCTCGGCTGGTGGCTCGGTAACCCGCAGGCGCCCGATAATCTCTGGAAACGCCCCGGCCCGCGCTTCGGTATTCGTCCCTTTATCGACGAAGCTCTCGGTCTTACCAACGATCAGGCGAACTGGCTCTATCTCTCCGATGGAGGTCACTTTGAAAACCTGGGGCTTTACGAAATGGTTCTGCGTCGCTGCCGGTTGATTGTTGTTTCAGACGCGGGCGCCGATCCCAATTTCAGCTACGAAGATCTTGGCAATGCCGTGCGGAAAATCCGCATCGATCTCGGCATTCCTATTCAGTTTGAGCCGCCATCGCTCCCAATGTCACGGACCGGCGAGCCTACCGACAAATTCTCCGGCCAGCACTGCGCAATTGCTCGCATTCTGTACAGCGCGGTGGACGGCGAAGTTCAGCCCGGCACTCTCATTTACATCAAAGCCTCACGCAATGGAAATGAACCTCCGGACGTGAAGCAGTACGCGGCCAGTAACCCCGCATTTCCCCATCAATCCACCGCAGAGCAGTTTTTCAACGAGTCACAGTTTGAAAGTTATCGCCGGCTTGGCTTGCACGTCATCGAAGAGATCTGTAATGTGAGTCCCGACGCCGAGCCGAAGCTCACGCTGGAAAGCTTTCAGAACCTTGCTGAAAGTTACGCCTGCCCTGGACCCTCCAAAAGCCCTCCCGAGGAGCCGCCCTCTCGCGAGTTATTCAAAGTCAAAAGCGCCAGTTGAACACTCCGAGCACCTCCATAACACCTCTGGCCCGGTTTACCTCTGCGTTACGATCTTTTGATGGAGGCGAGTGCAAATGGCGGCTGGCACGTCCGAAGAGATCCGCATCGGACGATTGGCGATTCGATTTCTGGTCGAGGGCCAGGCGTCGGGAGGTTCTGTCGCGGTCTTTGAATTTGATGTTCCGGCCGGTGCGAAGGTGCCGGGCGCGCATAGTCATGACGCATACGAGGAGACGATCTACGGACTCGAGGGTGTGCTGACCTTTACTGTGGAGGGCCGCCAGAGCGAAATCGCAAAGGGCGAGGTGCTTTGCATACCCCGTGGAGCGGTCCACCGCTTCGACAACCGCGGTTCCGTTGACGCGAAGCTGCTCGCGATCGTCAGCCCCGGAATCCTGGGCCCTGATTACTTCCGCGAAATCGCCGCCGTCGTCGCCGCTACAATTGGCGGCCCGCCCGATCCCGCTGCGCTCGCCGAAGTGATGCGAAGGCATGGCCTCACTCCCGCACCCTGACGCCCACCCGACTCGCTCGCAAGGACTCTCCGGTCGACCGTCGCTTGGCCTATCGCGGGCATCGTCTGGGTTACGATAACCGTTTGAAGAGAACAGCCTTTCTTTTGATTTTGGCCGGGGCGGGCGTATTAAACGCTCAGCAGGAGAAGCTGCTCACTGCTCGTCAGGTGGTAAGCATCATTAAGCAGCACATCGGTGTGCCGTGGATGCCCACAAACAGTAGATACCTTCAAGGCCGGAGATCCCGAAACACCCGTGACTGGGATCGCCACTACCATGATGGCGACTTTTGACGTGTTGAAACGGGCGGCAGCGCAACACGCCAATCTGATCATTACCCATGAGCCAACGTTTTACAGTCACGAAGATAAAACCAAATCGTTCGAAGCGGCCAACGATCCGGTGTGGCGCGAAAAGGAAGCGTTCATTAAAGAGCATCACCTTGTGGTGTGGCGATTTCACGATCATTGGCATATGCGGCGGCCGGACGGAATTTTGAGCGGCATGGCAGATGCGCTGGGTTGGCAGGGTTATCAACGACCCGACCTACCGAATTTGTTCGTACTGCCGCAAACGACGCTGCGCGCGTTGGCGAAGAACATCCAGGATCGAATCGGAATCAAAGTTCTGCGCGTGGTTGGGAATCCGGATCTGGAGGTCACTAAGCTAGCGCTTCTGCCGGGCGCGGCGGGACCAGAGCAGCATTTACCATTCCTGAGAAGAGATGACGTCGAAGTGCTGGTGATTGGCGAGGTACCGGAGTGGGAGACGATCGAGTACGTCAGCGACGCCGCTGCTGAAGGTCGTCAGAAGGCGCTGATCCTGATGGGCCACATTCCGTCCGAACAAGCAGGGATGGCCAACTGCGCAGAATGGCTGAAGACGTTTATGAACGGCGTTCCCGTAGTATTTGTTCCCGCGGTGGAACCGTTCTGGGTACCGTAGCCTAACCGGCAGCGCCCGAACAGATCCGCCCATCGCATCGAAGCTCGTGAAATTCGTCGTCGAGCAGATGTTCCTGATCGACCCAAGGCGCCTTTCGTACCGGCTTCCTACGTCATCAAACTAGTAGCGCTGGTTGCCGCCGCTCACCAGGCTGCTGACCGATGTCAGATTTCCTCGGACCGACAAGCCTGTCCCGTAGCTGCTGTCGTGGCCCACAATCCCCGCAGCATCTTGCAGTGAGCTTCCGTCATAGGTGAAGGCAGTGGCTGCGTACGAAATGTTATTCAGCGACACGGTCCGGTAGGAAGGCAGCCGGAGCAGGTTTACTGTGGGCGCCGTATACTGCGCGCCGGAAACATAGCTCCACGTGATCTCCCGCAACAGGGATCCAGCAGCCCCGTTCCCCCAGTCGTAATCTTTCTCGTCGGTGACGTTTCCGTAAATGTCGTAGCTGTAGCTGGTTTTGGACACTTGGTTGGTATCGCTCAAGGTGGTCGTCTTGCTGGCCGTTAGCGGGTTGTTCATGCAACCCGACTGACTCGCTAAGCTGTTTTGTACGGTAATCTTTTTGGGCGCGACGCCAATATCGGTCTGTATTTCCTGGCCTTCGTTCCAGGCGTTGCATCCGACGCTCGTCAGCCCCAAGGCATCGAGCGGCGATCCCGCCATCGTGTGAACGGTTTGAGTAAGTGGATTCGCGCTCGCATCGTAAGCGACGTCCGTGTCCTGCGTTTGGCCGCTTGGATATGCCACCGTGTAGTGCGTTCGCGGTCATGCTCGAACCCCCGGCTGCATACTCGCGCCGTTCTTGCAAACGCCGGTAGATCATTACAGGATTGGCGTCCGTCGATGAGCCTTCAAACCCATCTCCGCTGCCGCCGTGACCGTCTCCGTAGTCGTATTCGACCGCCCCTCCGGTAGGCAGATTCACCCTTGCGATCTCGCCATACTGGTCGTAACGAAAGGAATATTGACTTCCATCCGCCAACTGGATGGAGCTGGCCAAAATCGGATCGAAATTATAACTCGTCTGAAAGCCCTCCGGAAACAGCGCTCCCATCACAGAAACCGATCCCGAGCGAAGCAACCCGTTCGATAAATTCGTCAGACGGATCTGGACCGTCCGGCTCGCCCCGCCTGCCCCGGAATATGTGAGGCTCGTACATCCCCCGCAGTTCGAATCGTTATAGTTGATTGCCGTCGTTCGGTTTTGACTGTCGACAATCTGTGTCGGCGCAGGGATGTTGACATACCGGTCCAAAGCATAGGAAGGTCCATTCGACGTAATCGTGAGCTTATTGCCATTGCGGTCGCGGATCCAGCTCACCTTCGAGCTGTCGATCCGGTAGGTGATGCCGCTCGGAAATACCAAAGTGCCGCTCACCAGGGCCCGTCCACGGCCGGTTGTGCCGGGAGCCGTACCATTGGGATTTCAGTCGAGGACTGGAGAATCGGCTATGTGCCCGGCCCCAGGCCGGTCGGCGTTATTCCGTCGAAAACACTACTGCTTTGCGCCCAGGCTGACGAACCGAACAATACAAGCGCCAGGAGACCGTTGATCCTTCTCACCGCGCTCCAGCGCAGACGTCCGCTGAGAAGCACCGTCTTTCCTCGCTTACAATACGTACCTCTCTTCATCACCACGTTCCTCTTTGAGCTCCCCATGGAAAGTAAACTTTTGACAGACTCGAATTACTCGTGAAAACGTCACCGTCGTGGTCGTTTTACGCGGCGTCGCATCGCTGGTAAGAGCCGTCATCGTCAAGCTGTGCGCTCCATCCTGTAATTCCGCGGTGTCGATGCTGGAGCCCCAGCCGACATTGGGACAGCCTGCACGATTCGGATACGCGCATACATCCGAGCGGTTTACTCCGTACGACACATTCCCGTACGAGATGCCGTCTATCGCAACACCCACGCTGCTGATCGCACTGGCGTCGTCCAGCGCCCAACCGAAAAACGTTTGCGTTCCGGAATAGGTTGCCTGCGCCGCGGGCACGTCAATCATTACGGTCGGCTGATTCTGTGCCGAAGGATCGGCGTTCGAAGCATAGAAAAGAACGCTTTGACTCACGCTCCTGGGAACCAGCTCCGAGCTGAACGTCGTGACCGTCAGCGTGTGCCCGCCATTCGTCAGCTCGGCTCTATTGATCGGAAAACTCCAGCCGACATTCGGACAACCCGGGTAGTTGCCCATGATGTCGCACACGCCTTGCATATTCCCGCCATAAGAGGCGCTCCCGTACGAATTGCCGTCAATCGCAATCGTGACCGCGCCCACCCGTGCTCCAGGCGTCCATCGAAATCGTGAACGTGCCCGATTGCGTACCGGCCCAGCCCGGCACGTTCACATACATCTCGGGCCCGTTTGCATTTGCCGTTGAAAAGCTGATGATGGACGTACTCCGTCTAGGAACTGCATCCGTCGTGAATGCCGACACCGCCAGCGCGTGATAGCCATCGTCGAGCTGCGTCGTGTCGAACGGAAAAGCCCAGCCGACGTTCGGGCAGCCCGGCCGGTTTCCCATCACGGTGCAGGCATCGCTACGGTTGAGACCATATTGCGAATCGCCGTAAGAAACGGCGGTTTGATTTGATTTGGTGTAGACTACAGGGAACTCAAGCCGTCGGTGAAATGCCTCTCATAAGGGCGCTGATGTGATGACATTTCCTTCCGAAACCGAAACGACTCCAGCTCTCAATCTAAATTTCTCCTGAGGAATATTCCACCGGGTGCTTGGTGCGCCATTTCGAAGGATCACTCAAGAGTTGTTGCCTACGGTGCAGATATCCATCAAGTGCTCGAAGAAGCAAAGCTTCACGGTGAAGAGAATCCGTTAATCCTAAAGTCCCCCGAGACAGAGGGAGCCCTGCTTCTTTTAGGTGAAGTCGTTTTTTAAGAGACTGTGGCTTGGCATAGCTTGCGTAATACGGAAGTCTCAGTCGGTGCATCACCCCTGTACCCGCAGGGCCTCACTCGCCATCGGCCCCTTCTGGCCGTGAATCTTATTGCGGCTAACGGGCGCTCATTTCAATGCATGGCCTGCGCCGATACCGGCGCTGACATATGCATCTTCCCGGTAAGTTTCGGATTAATCCTCGGACTAAATGTACTAGCAATGAAGAAGGATCTGAACTTCTGGAATGGGAAACAGCGGTAACGTACGTACTTTGACGAACTAGAGTTGGATTGTGGCCATCGCATCAGATTCAAAACACTGATCGGCTTTACGCAGGGACTTGAGTCCCAAGGCTTCGGACTGTTGGGGCAGGACGGCTTCTTTGATCGGTACGATACAGTCTTCTCCCACAAAAAACAACTTTTTGCGGTTGAGGTCCCGGATTAAAAGCGCTGTTCGGTGTGAGAAGTGAGCGCTTATTTCTTTTTTCTCGGCCTACCACCGGCTCTAACTTTCCTCATCGCAACAATCTCGGCAAAATATTCTGGTCCTCGTTTTGCTGTGATCTTCCCACCGATTGCGCCAAGCGCGACGGATTCTGGCGGTCTCGTCGCCAGATCCTCGGACAGCCCACTCGCAGCCTTCAGCAGTTCGCGTGACCGCGCGATGGATGGATGCGGATTAGGGATCGTCGCCAGTACAAGTTCCGCTTGCGAGATCATTCGCTGCAGCGCCCTCAAATCCTTTTGCTTTGTCCGAAACGGCCATGCTCCAAACGTATTATGTAAGCAACCCCTTGCTGTTATGAAAGAAAACTTCTTCAACGCAACTTTAGGACACTGCCAGACTTTCGGCAGGGCCAGTAGCTTCCCTGTAAAATCAATAACCGATATTCCAATTGCGCCGTTGTCCACGCTGAATGCAAAAGGATCAAGCGCTGACCCGGTTATACCGGTCTCACAAATCTCTCCTCCCCAACAGTGAACCGCAACCCGCGTTGAATCTCGCCCGGGCCTGCTAAACTCTGCGGCAAGCCTTCCCAACCGCTCCGCACCCTCGGGCGCGGCCGTCACAGCCTCGCCAAATTCTTCTTGGCCCCCGCCCGTCAATAGCTTAGAAGCAAATCAGTCCTGGCCCTGAATCCGCGTCCGCTACCGTCCAGGCGAGGAGTGTAATAAATGTCCGCCAAACGCACCCGCGCCGAAATCAATCGCGCCAACGCCAAGAAGTCCACCGGTCCCAAGACCGTCGAAGGTAAAGCCGCGTCGTCCAAGAACGCATTCAAGCATGGGCTCTACTCGAAGTCCGCCTGCATCCCCGGTGAGAACCCCGAAGATTTGGACGCCCTCCGCACAGATCTCCGTGCCGAACACCAGCCCGCTTCCCCGACCGAAGAAATCCTGGTCGACGAACTGGCTCATCACTACTGGCGCATCAACCGCTACCGGTATCTCGAAACTCACATGTGGGCCGAGCAGGGCCGCGGCGCAGACGGCGGACTGGACGCTGACGTCAGCCGTGTCCTCTGGATGATCGACCACGGCATGGCCGCGCTCTTCCACCGCACGCTGACTTCTGCCGAGCGCTCCTTCCACAAGACGCTCAAGACTTTACAGGAAACTAAGAAAGCAGCTCGAACGCTCGTTGCCGCCGCGCCGGCGTCCATCCCGGCAGTTCGCAAGGCTGTTTCTGGCTTCCTTCCGCAAAATCGCGAAGCCACACCGCCCACCGTCACAGAAATGTTCGCCGCCGCACAGGCCAACCTCGGTTTAAGCGCGTCCGAGCTCCTCAAGTTGCTCGAAACCGCAGCTTGATGTAGCTCCGTTCCTCAAAATTCAAGCAGAACACCGGTGCCGGCGCACGAAGTGCGCCTCGGCGCGCCCAAAAATTTACTCGCTTACTTTAATTTGATTCGCCGCGCAAATTTAACGGCTTTGTTCTCGAAGAGTTGGGAGATGAGCGAATCCGGGACGGGCTCATCGGTCTCGATGATCGAGATGGCCGTGAGCGGATGAGACTTGGACTCGGAGACCTCTTCTCGCCCCAGGGCGAAGTTTGCAATGTTCACCCCATTCGTACCGAGCACTGTGCCGAAATAGCCGATGACCCCGGGTACGTCTTCGTTCTTCGAATAAAGCAGATTGCCATCGAGCGTTGCCTCGCACGAAATGCCTTCGACTTGCAGAAGACGAGGCTTATCGAGAACAATTGCTCCAACAGCCGATACCGAACCGGCGTCAGACTCGACCTCCATGCGGATGGAATCCATACTCGCGTCACCTGGTTCCAGCTGTTCGATCACCCGGAAGCCGCGCTGTGTAGCAATCTGCATAGCATTGATGACGTTGGCGCGGTATTCGAGCGATCGGCCGAGCACCCCGGCAAGACCGGCGTTGCGGAGGATTTGCGTGTTGTTCTCAGCGAGACGACCGAAGTAGACGAGGCGAATCGTATGTGCATTGCCCGACGAAATATTGCTGAGAAACAAGCCCAGTCGCTCGGCGAGGTCGACATAAGGCCCCAGCGTGCGATACTGCTCGGGAGTTAAGGCCGGCATGTTGACGGCATTAAGGGCCACGCCGCTCTTTAGGTATTCGACAACCTGTTCGACGATGCGGATGCCAACAATCTCCTGGGCTTCTTCGGTCGAGCCCGCAATGTGAGGCGTCGCCACAATGGGCTCGAGTTTGAGAAGCGAAACATCACCAGGAGGTTCGGTCTCAAATACATCGAGACCTGCGCCGCCTACCGTACCGTTAAGAACGGCTGCTTCGAGAGCGGAAGGGTCGATGAGTTCGCCGCGGGCGCAGTTCACAATGCGCACACCGTCTTTCATCTGCGCAAAGGCTTCCGAGTTCAGCATGTGATCTGTTTCGGGTGTGAGCGCCACATGCAGAGTAATGTAGTCGCTTTGCCGGTAAAGCTCCGGAAGCGTCACCAGTTCTATGCCAAGATCGCGGGCGCTCTGGGAGCTGATGTACGGATCGTGACCAATGATCCGCATCTCAAACGGCCTGGCACGCTTAACCACTTCGCGACCGATGGCGCCCAAGCCCACGATGCCCAGCGCCTTGCCGCGCAGCTCGTTGCCGAGAAATTTCTTCTTCTCCCATTTCCCGGACTTGGTCGAGGCGCTGGCTTGCGGCACGGCGCGCGCCATCGAAAGCATGAGAGCGAGAGTATGCTCCGCGACCGAGACCGCGTTGCCCCCCGGCGTGTTCATGACCAGCACGCCCGCTTCGGTGGCGGCGGGAAGGTCGACGTTATCGACACCTACGCCTGCCCGGCCAATGACGCGGAGCTTAGGAGCAGCAGCGACAACTTCTTTGGTCACTTTGACGGCGCTGCGTACCAGCAAAGCATCCGTGTCACTGAGATGCGCCGCGTAAGTTTTTGGGTCTGCGACAACCACATTCCAATCCGGCTGCGCGCGCAAAAGATCGATGGCAGCCGGCGCGAGCGGCTCGGCGATAAGAATTTTCATGATGAAAGTTAGCTCAGGGCAAGTGCTTCTTTAGGGAGAGCGGCTTCGGCATACACGTGCTGCGCTGCTGCTACGCCCGTACCAAAGCGCACCGGTTGCCCTTGGGCAACAAGAATGATTTCCAGCTCTGCTATCACTGCGAAGAGGTCGTGAAAATCAAAGAAGCCGAGATGCGCAAATCGGAAGATCTGACCCTTCATCGAACCCTGCCCGTTGGTGATGATCGCGTTGAAACGGTTTCGGAATTCCTTAATGATCACCCCGGAATCCATTCCGGCCGGCGGTCGAACCGCTGTAACCGATGAACCCGGAGACGATGAAAATAGCTTCAGACCCAGGGCTTCCATCGCTTGACGAGTAGCGCGAGCCAGCAGCTGTGCGTTGGCCACGAGATTCTCCATCCCGAGCGATTTAATGTACTTTAGAGATTCGCCGAGAGCCAGCAGCAGGGCCGTGTTGGGCGTCCATGCCGACTCACCGTTCACCGCGTTCTTCTGCTCCTTTTTGAGATCGAAATAGAAGCGCGGAGCCTTGGCTGAATCCGCCAGAGCCCAGGCTTTCGGTGAGATGGCGACAAACGCGAGCCCGGGAGGAATCATGAACGCCTTTTGCGAGCCGCCGATCACAACGTCGAGACCCCAGCCCTCGATATCGAGCGGCATCGTACCGATACCCGTGATCGCGTCAACCACGAAGATGGCGTTGGTTTCCTGCACGGCCAGGCCCATCGCCTTGACATCGTGCTGTGCGCCGGTTGACGTTTCGGACGCCTGCACGAATACGCCTTTGAAATTTGGATTCTGGGCAAGAGCCTGTTCCACGGCCGAGGCCTGCACCGCATCGCCATAAGGAGCGGTCAGAACCGTGGCCTTCATACCCCAGGCCTTCATGATTTCAACCCACCGCTCGCCGAACTTTCCGGCCGAGCAGACCAAAACTTCATCGCCTGACGAAAAGAAGTTCTGAGTAGCCGCCTCGAGGCCGCCCGAGCCCGAAGCGACGAGTACGAGAACATCACTCTTGGTACCGAGCACCGTTTTCAAATCGGCGAGAACCTGTTTGTACAGATTGCGAAAATCCTCGGTACGGTGATGGATGTCGGAACCCATCATGGCGTGAAGCGCCGATGGCAGGAGAGGCGTAGGACCAGGAGTTAGCAGTCGTTGCTTTTTGATATGCATTGCAAGATAACGCTACTTCCGGAAGGCCACGAATGGCGCCGCGTAGCTCGGGATGCAGCGGAACCTTCAGAATACCAAAAAGGGGTACTCTTCTGCCCCGCCGCGGGCGTCTAAATCTGCCACACTGAACTAAATGGAATGGACCCCGGGTGGCTCATCGAACGACATCGAAGATCGACGTGATGAAAGCGGCGGACGAGGTTTCGGCGGAGGCGGCTTTGGCGCCGGCCGGCTGGGACTCGGCGGCATTCTGGTCGTTGGTTTGCTAAGCCTGTTATTCCGGACAAATCTGTTTACTTTGTTCAACGGTGGTGGAGTCGGAACGCAGCAGGTCCAACGCGCTCCAAATCCGCAGCGCACTGCGCAAGAGCAGCCTGAGGTTGAATTCGTCAAATTCGTGCTGAATGATGTACAAGGCATGTGGGATCGCGTGTTGCCGCAAGAAGCCCGTAAGGAATATCGGCATGCCAAGTTAGTGCTCTTCCGGAATGCGTATCCCTCGGCGTGCGGTATGGCAAAGGATGCCATTGGGCCTTTCTACTGTCCTGAAGACGAGAAGGTTTATCTCGACTTGAGTTTCTTCGATGAATTGCGAAGCCGTTTTGGAGCCCCCGGCGAATTCGCACAAGCATACGTGATTGCGCATGAGCTTGGGCACCACGTCCAGAAAATCCTTGGAATCGAGACCCAGGTAAGAAGGCTTCAGCACGCCCGGCCGGATGCTGCCAATCCGTTGTCCGTTCGGCTGGAGCTGCAGGCCGATTGCTTTTCGGGAGTATGGGCTCACACCACGGCGCAGCGCAAGCTTATTAACGAGAATGACGTCCAGTCGGGTCTTGCCGCAGCCGCCGCGGTAGGAGACGATCGGTTACAAAAGATGGCGACCGGCCGCGTAAGCCCGGAGAGTTTTACGCACGGGTCGTCTGCGCAGCGTACCGCCTGGTTTAGGCGTGGCCTTCAAAGCGGCGACATCTCTTCCTGCAATACGTTCGAAACGCGCTGAACAGATTAGAAGGGAATGTCGTCGTCGGTAATTTGCATCCCGCCAAAATCTTCTTCGGGCTGCGCAGGCGTGCTGGCACTCCGACCTTTGGGTGGTGCGCTACTACGGCCAGCCTGGCTACCTCCTTCGAAGCCGCCGCCACTCTCGCCGCGGCCGCCGAGCAGGATCACCTCATCGGCAACTACCTCGGTGGCATAGACTTTCTTACCGTCTTTGTCGTCATAGCTTCGGGTCTGAAGCCGGCCCTCCACGTAAACCTGCGTTCCTTTCGTCAGGTAATTCGCAAGGTTTTCCTGTCTCCACAGCACGACGTTGCTCCAGTTGGTCTCTTCTTTCCATTCCTGGGTCTGCTGGTCTTTCCAACGTCGATTAGTAGCCACCGAAAATCGCGTAACAGATGTTCCGGCGGGGGTGAACTTGGTTTCGGCGTCGCGGCCCAAATGACCGATTAGAAGCACCTTATTTACACTGCGGGATGCCATGATCACTCGCACTGTATCACGTCCGCCCGTCAGTCCGGGACCCCTGCTAAAGAGCGCTCACATATTTGTACAGCCGTAATTTGTGCAGTTACGCCCTCAAACCAGATTCACTTTATGCTGGGTACTAGGACCGGGTTCCGACATTAGATAAAAAATTCACAATTGTACCGATTCAATTGAGGCATAATTGTGGAACCGGCGACGTAACGTCGCCTCAAGCGGTTTCACATTATTGTTGGGGGATTAATGGCATCGCGATTCTTACGATCGTGTTCGCCCTTGCCGTTCGCCATTCGGCGTAGCCGCCGCACTAGCGGGTACGCCCATACCGTTGTATTAGCCGCACTTCTCCTCCCGCTCCTTACCTTTCCAAGCCGGTCGCAAATGCTCCTGAAGGCCCCCGAGCCCGGAGATCTCGTCACGATCCTTCCTTCCGATCTGGCGATTTTCGAGGCTGGAAACGAGCGTAAAGAAATTCCCTGCTCCGTCACGCAACGGAAGGCAGACTTGGGTTTCGACCTGCGCTTTCATGCCGGGTACGACGTTACCGTGCCTTTGAGCGAGGTCTCCGGGGACGGTGGCGAGCTAACCGTCGTGTTCCGGATCTATGCTGCAACGGACCGCAATAGCCCAGCCTATTTCGTGCAGCATTTCGGTGTCCCCTCGATTCCTGACGATGCTAAGGGCGATGCGCTGCTCCAGGGAGAAATCAATTTGGGCGAGGGAGGTTACCACGTAGACTGGCTGATGCGTGACCGTGCGGAACGCATCTGTTCGTCGTCTTGGGATGTCGAGGCGACACTCACCCCTAAAGACCGGCCGATCAACCTGTTCCTCTCCCCCAATAAGGTAGCCGAGGCCCCGCCCGAGCCGTTCGTCAACGACACAGAGGTTCGCAGAGAGACAAGATCGACCGATGCGCTCAACGTAAAGCTTTTGGTTAACTTTTCTCCCCAAGATTCCCTGTCATCTACCCTTCAACGAACGGATACAGACGCGCTGGTCAGTATTCTGAAAGCCATTCAACGTGATGAGCACATCGGGCAAATTTCACTTGTCGCCTTTAATATGGCTGAGAGTCGCATAGTGTACCGGCAGGAGACTGCCAGCCAGATCGACTTCCCCGCCCTCGGCCGGGCACTTCACACGGTGAAGCTAGGAACAGTAACTGTACAGCATCTGGGCGAGAAGCAGAGCGAGACCAATTTCCTCGAGGGATTGATCGAAAACGAGATGGGCAAGGCGGCACACCCGGATGCCGTTATCTTCGCGGGACCAAAGGCGATGTTGAACGCCGATGTACCCAAAGATGACCTGCGGCGCATCGGAGAGATTGAGTGCCCGGTGTTCTACATGAACTACAACCTCAACCCGCAGGCAGTACCGTGGAAGGATTCGATCAGCCACGCAATCAAGGCGTTTCGCGGAACGGAATACACCATATCGAGGCCGCGAGACTTGTGGTTCACTACCAGCGAAATGGTAAGCCGTATACTTCGAACGAAGAAGAGCCGGGTAGAACGGGTTGCACTCGTCGGCGGAGGGTCGAATTAGGATTGGCGCCTCGTGCGCCCGGCACAAACGGCCAGATGCCAAACCATTTCTGACTAGGCAGAAGGTCGCCGGGCGGAGTACACTGGACAAACAAGGGGGGAGCACGAAATGCGGAAAAGGAATGCGGGTTTTGTATTGCCGGCTGTGCTTTCCGTGCTGGCTTCGGCGACCTTCTGTTTCGGCCAACAGAGTGATCTGGACGCGTTCACCAAAAAACTCGCGCCGTCTGTCGGTTCCCCGGAAAATGCCATTGAAAAAATGCTGCAGGCAGCGAACCTGAAGCCGGGTGAAACGCTTTACGACCTGGGCTGCGGCGACGGACGGATCTTGCTTCGCGCCGCCAAGAAGTACAAAGTCAAAGCGGTGGGAATCGAGATCTCAAGTGCGTTAGCCGAAAAGGCCGCTCAAGAGGCTCGAAAAAAGGGTCTTGAAGATCAGGTGAAGATTATTCACGGCGACTTTATGAAGACCGATCTAAGCGCCGCCAACGTAGTGACCCTATACCTGACGCCGACAGCCAACGACACTCTACGGCCTAACCTGGAACGCGAGTTAAAGCCGAAGACGAGAGTAGTCTCGTACGATTACCCGATTGAAGGCTGGACTCCGATGAACACCTGGGAGACTTCGGGACATCTGGGCGATACGCATATGATTTATCTTTACGAGGTTCCCAATTCCATCAAAAAGTAGGCTCAGATGAGCCCGGCGTTCGATCTGCTGGGCATTGGACTGAACGCCACCGACACCCTGCTGCTCCTAAAAGAATTTCCACCATACGCAGGCAAGGTCCCTTTCGAGCGGGAGATGCTGAGCCCGGGGGGCCAGGTTGCAACAGCGGTCGTCACCTGTGCGCGGCTGGGAATGCGCACCCGCTACATCGGGACGATCGGCGACGATCTGAGGGGCGAGATTCAGCGTGACAGCCTGGAGGGCACGGGTGTCGACACGAGCGGCGTTATCGTGCGCAAGGACTGCCCGAACCAGACCGCTTACATAATCATCGATGAACGGACGGGCGAGCGAACCGTGCTGTGGCAGCGGTCCGAATGTCTCCGATTACAAGCGGCCGACCTGCGAGACGAGGACATCGCGAGTGCCGCGATGCTCCACATCGATGGCTATGACGTAGAGGCAGCGACGTTCGCAGCGAACGCGGCGCGCACCCATAGGATTCCGGTATCGCTCGATGTCGATACGGTCTATCCTGGTTTCGATTCAGTCCTGAAAAATGTCGATTACCTGGTAGCAGGGTCGGCATGGCCCGCGAAATGGACGGGTAAGTCGGACCCCTTTGACGCCCTTAAAGCGCTGCATCACGAGTATAGTAATTCAGTCACTGCGATGACGCTCGGCAGTCGCGGTTCACTGGCTCTCCAGAACGACTGCTGGTATTATTCTCCGGCCTTCGAAGTACCGTGCGTCGATACTACCGGAGCGGGTGACGTCTTCCATGGCGCGTTCTGCTATGCCATGCTCGAAGGCATGGCGATGGGGGCAGCGCTCGAATTTTCGAATGCAGCGGCCGCTTTGAATTGCACCGCTGTGGGAGCCCGCGGACACGTGCCCTCGCTCGGCGAAGTCAAGGCACTGTTGCGGGAGGCGAAGAGCGATAAAGTGCGGCGTCGGTTATCAGAACCGATAGCAGCACAGGTTAAGTCGATGCCTAAATCCGCTGCCCAAGCTCGATGATCCCGTTGCGTGCGCTGCTTTTGCGCAATTCGACTCCGGTAATGACTCTGCTGCTAATCGGAGTCAATACATTCTGCTTTCTGTTCGAAGTGTCTCTTCCGGCTCATGCCAGTAACAGCTTTGTCGAGCATTATGCACTGATACCGGACCGCCTCTACCTGCCTTCGTTCGTAACCTCCATGTTCCTGCACGGAGGCTGGCTCCATCTGATCGGCAATATGTGGTTTCTTTGGGTGTTCGGCTCACACATCGAAGATGCGATGGGCTCGGGGCGTTTCCTGATCTTTTATTTGATTTCGGGAGTCGCTTCGGCAGTGGTCCAGTTTTTCATAAGCCTCGGCAGCCCTGTTCCCACTGTGGGAGCAAGCGGGGCGATCGCCGGAGTGATGGGTGCGTTCCTGATTCTATATCCCCGCGTGCGGGTGCTCACTCTTATTTTCATCGTGATTTTTGTTACCACATATGAGCTGCCGGCAGCCCTCATGCTGATCTACTGGTTTGCATTACAACTACTCAGCGGACTTGGTTCGCTGGCTGCACTTTCTCAGGCGCAGAGCATCGCATGGTTTGCTCATGTGGGCGGTTTTCTGGCAGGCATTCTGCTGGTGCGCGCCTTTATCGGAAACCGTCAGCGCCTTCGTTACTATCCATCCTAAAAGCCGGTGAGAGACCCCAACGAGCCCTTTGAAAACTTGCGCCCGCTTGACGTGCTCGCCATCGCGGCACACCCGGATGACGTAGAACAGACGTGCGGCGGCACTTTGATCCGCATGGCCGAGAAAGGCTATCGCAATGGGGTATTGGACTTAACCGCGGGCGACATGGGCACTCGCGGCACGCCCGAGCTTCGCATCGAGGAATCACAGCGCGCGGCGAGTTATCTGCAACTCGAATGGCGGCAGAATCTTCGTTGGCCCGATGCGAGGCTTGAAAATCACGTGAGCGCAAGGATGACTCTCGCTGGCGTGATCCGCCGAATCCGCCCCCGGGTCGTTATTCTTCCTTATTGGACCGGTCGTCATCCCGATCACTATAGAGCTTCTGAGATTGGTTTCGAAGCATGTTTTCTGGCAGGGTTGAAGCGGCTCGAAGAAGATGTACCGCCGCATCGGCCATTCAAGATTCTGTACTCGTCGCTGTATGCTAATGTCACCCCGACATTTGTGGTGGACATCTCGCGACAGTTCGAGCGTCGCATGAAGGCGTTGTTCAGTTACGCCTCCCAATATGGCGATCAAGGCGAAGGTTCGGACTTGTTCCCGGCGCATGCGGAAGTCGAAGAGCGACTGGCCGCCGTAGCGCGCTTTTATGGGAACCTGATCGGCGTGAAGTATGGAGAGCCGTTCGTCGTCAAAGAGACGCTAGAGATCGAAGACATTGTCAGCATGCCCGTACGTAGCATCTGATTGTGCAACTGCGCAACCTGCTGTATGAAAGGCAAGCAGCTTTTCGAAAACCCGGGGAAATGCGCTAAGGGCCGCAATGGCTGGGCCTTGCAGAGTTGCATGACGGCCAAGACTAAGCAACAACTTGCTCATGAGTGCGGGCCGACGCTGGATGCGATCGTGCTCCACCTGATAGCGCACGCTCTCGCCTGCTTGAAAAACCCGGGCGAGCGCCAGCGCATGGCGAGCCGCGAGCCCAATTCCCTCCCCCGTGATCGCATCGACCGATCCCGAGGCATCTCCAACCAGCACAACATTGCCGCGTTGCACCCTCGCAAGCCGGCGACTCACTGTCACGCAGCCCATCTCAGCCGAAACAGATATGGCAGACGCCAGCCGTGCGGCTAAGGAAGGGAAAAAGGACAACGAATGGTCCAGCCGCAACTTCGGATTCTTGGTCAACAGAGCGACTCCGACCTCGTTTGACGAAACAGGAGTCACGTAGAGCTGACAGTCCTTGTGCCAATAGACTTCGACATACGGTGTAGCAGGCGCGACTCTGTAATGGCGTCGGAACCCATAGCGGCGGCCATCGTAAATGGCGGAATCGAGGCCCCCGGTGCGACGAATTAGCGAATGATGGCCATCGGCTCCGACAATGAGTTTCGGCTGTAATAAAACATCGCCGACAGCGATTCGATGCCCGCGAAGGCGAACGCCTTTTGCTCCCCACCTTAGATCGACTTCCAGCTCTCTGGCTCTCTCCATCAGGAGCTGGTGAAGAGCGGTGCGCCGTATCCCGATCGCCCGAGCGCCAGAAAACTCGGCGGCTGCTTGATGGAAACCATGCAGAAAGCGGATCCCGCGGAAACGGAAGCCCTGATGGGAACCTATCTTCACCCCAAGCCGTACGAGCGCGTCGACGGTATCCGGCAGAAGACCTTCGCCGCAAGCCTTATCGATGGGCGGAACCGCTGCTTCGAGGAGAGTTACAGACGCGCCTGTCAGTCGCAGGGCAATTGCGGCACATAGCCCCGCGGGCCCTCCACCGACAACGACGACGTCTGATTGAGGCACTCTTCGATGGTAACTACTCGCAGCGAAGAGCCACGGTAGGCTCGACCCGCGAAGCGCGCCGTGCAGGCAGAAACGTGGCGACTCCCGAAGCCAAAAGGATCACTGCTGCCGCCGCAAGCAAACCAACAAATACAAACGAAGAGAGACCGTACAACATGCTTTGCAAAAGCGAGGTCATGGCGAGCGCCGCGCATGTCCCAATCACGACACCGGCGAGAACGAGTACAAAGGTCTCGCGCATGACCATGGCCACAACTGTTTTGCGACCCGCACCAAGCGCCATCCGAATGCCGATCTCGACCGTGCGCTGGACGGTCAGGTACGACATGACTCCATAGAGACCAATCGCCGCCAAGGTAAGCGCCAATACACCAAACAACCCTGAGAGCTTTGCGATCAACTTCTCCTGATCAAGCGTGTCGTCAATCAGGTCATCTGCAGACTTAAGACTGGGAACGGGCAGCTTCGCGTCGACCTTCTTGATCGTCGTACGAATCGAACTCATGACGTGAGCCGAAAGGCCTCGCGTTCGAACCTCTACATTCAGTGCGTCCAAAGGATCCGTGTGCAACACCTGCCAGTACGGAAGGTAAAAACGGCGCGGTACCGCCTCGCGTACGCTGGACTGTTTGGTATCGGCGACGACGCCCACAATGGTGAAGGCAATTTTGTGATCGTCGCCTCCAAAGATGTGCTTTCCAATCGGGTTGTCGTGAGGGAAACAAAAGCGCGCCATGGTGTCATTAATCACAGCTACCTTGGGAGCGTTCTCGCCATCTTGCGACGTTATGCCGCGTCCTGCAAGGACTCGTGTTCCGACGGCCTGGAAGTAGTCCGGCCCGACACGATCGCTGTGATTGATGCGATCCGCTTCATTTCCGGGCGTGTAGCCCTCCACCACGGCATCGCTTTCCGAGTCGGTGCCACTAAAGAGTCCGTTTGCCGACACAGTGACAGCTTGTACACCCGGCGCGCGCCGCAGTTCTTCTATAAGCCTGTGCGAAAGCGGGCCCAGCGTGTTGCTGTCGTAGCCGCCAGTTTTGAAATCGATCGAGCCTAAAAGTAGACCGCTGCGCGAATAGCCGACTTCGGCATTCTCAAGGTTGTGCAGTGTGCGAAGAAAAAGCCCGGCTCCGACGAGAAGGATCATCGAGAACACAACTTGAGCCACGATAAGGAGCTTTCCGACAAACTGCGATGAGCCCCGAGCCTGTCCGCCACGAGCATCTTTCATGCAGGAGACCAGGTCTGTTTGCGTGCTCTGCCACGCCGGCACGATGCCGAAGATCAGGCCGGCGAGGATGGATACGGAAGCTGTAAATAAGAGGACCTGAGTGTCCAGATGCACCTCCAGAGGCAGCTCGGGACCGCCCGATACAAGGAGTAAGAGGAGATGGCTTGTCCACAATGCGACGAGCAAGGCCAAGGCTCCTCCCGTGATTGAGAGCAGCATGCTTTCGGTAAGGAGCTGACGCAAGAGGCGAAGCCGCCCGGCGCCCACCGCGAGCCGCAGATTGATTTCGCGCTTGCGTCCCGCAGCCCGGGCCAATTGCAAATTCGCGACATTCGCACAACAGATGAGGAGGACCAATCCTACGACGCCCATGAGCATGAGAAGCGGCTTCGAAAAATCGCGCCGCATCCTTGAAAAGCCACGGGTCCCGGCGCCCACCGCAACGGGGCGATGCAGCAAGCCCTGGTATTCGTTGGGCTTGGCATGAGACAAGTAGAGCTCGCGGAAAATCTGTGCCGAAAGAACGCTCGTCGCCGCAGATGCCTGCTGGAGGGAAACGCCGGGTTTCAATCTTCCCATCAGAAGAAGCCAATAGGTGTTGGGGTCGTTCAGGGCTCCATATCCGCGGTTCGCTGCATCATGCATCGTCACCGGAAACCAGATGTCTGTCGGCCTCCCGACGATGTCTCCGAAAAACTCGGGCGGAGCGACACCGACGATAGAAAAAGGCGAACCGTTGACCAGGATTCGGGTGCCTACAATGCGCGGATTCCTGGCGAACTGGCGCTCCCAGTATCCGTAGCTGATCACCGCCACCGGCGCGGCGCCCGGTCTCTTGGTTTCCTCCCAGGTAAACGTCCTTCCGACAAAAGGTGAAATCCCCAGCACCGAAAAATAATTGCCCGACACAAATCGCCCGCGAGGTTCGCCTGCTTGCGTGCTGAATGTTCTCTCACCCGGCACGGCTATCTCGATATATTCGGAGCGTCCAGTTGCATAGACATCGTTGAAGACCTGGTTCCGTTCGTGAAACCTCTGAAAAAAGGCATAGGAAAAGATCTCGGTTCGTCCTCCGCCCCCTCTTGAAACGGTACCTGTCCAGGAGGGATCTCCAACGGTTACGAGCTGCCACGGATCGCGAACCGGCAGGGATTTCAACATTAAAGCGTTGATCAGGCTGAAGATTGCGGTGTTGGCTCCTATGCCTAAGGCAAGAGAAAAAATAGCGACGACGGCGTATCCAGGGCTTTTGCCAAGAACGCGCAATCCATAGCGGATGTCCTGCAAAAGCCGTTCAAACGACATCCAACGCCACATGTCGCGCACGATCCCCTTGCTCAAGCTTACATTTCCATACAGTTGAGTCGCAGCGAAGTCAGCGGGTCCACACGCTCTGCTTGCCATGAAGCAACTTTTCGTCCATGCCGCTGGTGATAATGAGATGAATTTATGACTCTAACTAACTGGATCCGCCCGGCGGTGATTATCGTGCTTGCGGCGGCCCTATCCGAGGCCGCGCCCCTACGCGTTGGAATCGCCGGATTAGCACATGGGCATGTCGGTGGGTTTTTGGACGGAGGAGCCCTGGTGCCTGCGGGCGGGGCGTTGCACCGCAGCGATGTAGAGATCGTGGGCATCACTGATCCCGACAAGCAGCTATTCGATCAGTACAGCCAGCGAGAGCATCTTTCTCCCAACCTGTATTTCGCAAGCGTCGACGAGTTGATCTCGCGAGCGCATCCCGAAGCCATGTTAGTCTTCACGAGCACATTCGGCCATACGGCTGTGGTGGAGGCCTGCGCCCGGCAGCACGTGCACGTTCTGATGGAGAAGCCGATGGCGGTAAGCTACCACGATGCTCTTGCCATCCAGAGGGCCGCCGAGAACGGTAAAGTTCACGTACTGGTCGACTACGAAACGAGCTGGTACGCGAGCAACAAAGCAGCTCACGATCTGTTAGCCAAAGGCGCCCTGGGGGATGTTCGGAAAGTTGTGGTGCACGATGGACACGCCGGACCCAAAGCAATTCACGTGTCCCGGGAGTTTTTTGCCTGGCTGACTGATCCCAAACTCGACGGCGCCGGAGCGCTTTATGACTTCGGCTGCTACGGTGCAGACTTAATGACCTGGCTGATGAATGAACAGACGCCGTCGGCCGTAACGGCCGTAACCCAACAACTTCAGCCGGAAACATATCCGAAGGTAGATGACGAAGCGAATGTCATTTTGCGATATCCGTCCGCGGTTGCCATCTTGCAAGGTTCCTGGAATTGGCCGTTCGATCGAAAGGATATGACAATCTACGGGCGGACAGGAACGGTCACGACGATCCGGCGGGATCGCGTCGAAGTGCGCCTCAAAGGTGAGCAGCATGCCACTACAAAAACTGCGGAGCCGATGAAACCTCCGTATGACGACCCGCTTCACTATCTGGCCGCCGTTATCCGTGGCGAGATTTCCGAGGACGGAGATGTCTCCTCGCTCAAGACCAATGTCCTGGTGAGCGAAATCCTAGATGCGGCCCGCCAGTCGGCAAGCTCCGGCCGGACAATACAGCTGCCGCTGAATGATTGAAGAGAATTTCCGCGCCACACAAACGGCGCGGAGCGTTTCGCTGATTGTCCCCTGTTACAACGAGGCCCGGCGGTTGGACCTCACGCAGTTCCGCCAGTTTCTCCAAACAAATACCGAAACTCGCCTGATCTTTGTCGATGACGGCAGCTCGGATCGTACTGCGCAGGTGTTACGTGAATTGTGCGCAGGTTTCGTGGGCTCAACCGAGATCCTCACTGGCACCCGTAATCAGGGCAAGGCGGAGGCCGTGCGATCGGGCGTTCTTCGCGCCCTTGCCGAGCCGGGGTGCGAGGTAGTCGGTTTTTGGGATGCGGATTTGGCGACCCCGCTCACTTCAGTCGGACGATTTCTGGACGTCTTGCGCGCTAGGCCCGAAATCGAGATGATCTTCGGAGCGCGCGTACAACTCCTCGGCCGGTGTGTGAAGCGGAGGGCCGCGCGACACTACCTCGGCCGTGTATTCGCAACGGCGGTCTCCGTGGTCTTGCATCTTCCTGTCTACGACACGCAATGCGGAGCAAAGCTCTTTCGAGTGCGGCCTGAGACATACAGCATCTTTGCGGAGCCGTTTCTTTCGAGGTGGGTTTTCGACGTCGAGATTCTGGCACGTTATCAACGAATATTTCGCTCCGAAGGAAGATCGCTGGCCGACGTAGTTTACGAATATCCGCTGGAATTATGGGTGGATGTCGCAGGCTCGAAGGTTGGTCCCGCTGACTTTTTTGTCGCGCTCTGGGATGTTTTACGTATTCAACAAAAGTACCTAAGATAGCGCGTGGCCCGCTGCTTGCAAGGAAAATCGTTTGACTCCGGTCTTTGGAAAGTAATGGTAGTAATGCCGGATTGCCGGCTTGAGAGGCTAGATGGGCCGGTTGTATACTCTAGGGAACTTGTCGGACGCCTCGGTCGCGCCGTCTGCGGCGATCATTCTGCTGGCGCAAGTGGGTAGCCTACAGAACGAAATTCGGAGGTTCTTGTGGCATTTGAAACAGGTCAAATCGTTGGGGATTACGAAATTCTCGGTCCGCTAGGTTCGGGCGGCATGGGAAGCGTATTCCGGGTGCGCAACGTAATCTCGAATCGCGTAGAAGCGATGAAGGCGTTGCAACCTGATTTGGGCATGGAGCCCGAACTGGCTGCTCGTTTCAGCGCCGAAATCCGCACGCTCGCCGGCTTCGATCATCCGAACATCGCTCAACTGCGGACGGCATTCCAATCGGGAGCGCAGCAGCTCATGGTCATGGAGTTTGTGGAGGGCTCCACGCTCGATGAGTGGGCGCGCCGCAGTCCTATCCCGCAGGACGAGGTGATCGCAATTGCGCTACAAATCCTGTCGGCTTTGAGCTACGCCCACGGTCGCGGAGTCGTCCACCGCGATATCAAACCGGGCAACCTGATGGTTACGGGCGAGGGCATTGTCAAGCTGATGGATTTCGGTATTGCGAAATCTTCGTCTGAAAAGCATTTGACTCAGCCGGGCTCTACTCTCGGATCGTTTTACTATATGTCGCCGGAGCAAGTCCGGGGTTCGACGGTCGACGCGCGATCCGACCTGTACTCGGTCGGAATTCTGCTTTATGAGCTTCTATCCGGCCGGCGGCCATTTCAAGCGGATACGACACATGCTCTGCTTGACCAGCAAGTTAATGAAATCCCGCAGCCGCCTATCGAAGTCAATCCCCGGCTTCCCCGTGAGCTCAGCGATCTCATTCTGATGGCCCTCGAAAAAGACCCGGCGCGCCGTTTCCAGACCGCCGACGCTTTTGCCCGGGCGCTCAGGTCTGTGGCCGCTCAAAGTCATCAGGGCGGAGGGCTTTCAACAGCTCTTCCACCTGCCGCGGCGATAACTGCGCAAACCCCTGTTACATCAACTATGGGCGCTACCCAAACAGCCATTCCCGGTCGTCAGGCCGTGCCGCCGACGTATGCGCCTCCCCGCCCTGCTCCGCAGCCCTCTCCTCCACCTGCTGCTGCAAATTTTCCGCCACCTGCGTCGACCGGCCATAGATCCCTCTGGATTCTGATGGGAGCCCTCGCGGTGATCGGGATTTTCGCCGCCGCCTTGACATTGGGCCCGCGCTTCTTTCGAACAGCCGCCACGTCGAATCAAGAGACCGAAACGAAGAGCTCGCAAGAGTCTGCGCCACCGGTGAGCACACCACCAGCTCCGCCTGCCGCCGCCGCAGTGCAGCCATCTCTCGATTCGTCAGCCATTCCGGACCCTAAGTCCGCGGTGGTTGCCCCGAGCCACACGGCCGCTCCAGAGCGGAGACACGCAGCGGCGAAAAGAGAAGCCGTGGTTCCTGCCGATGACGCGCCCGTTCAGGCGGTCGCCGTTGCACCGCCCTCATCACAGCCAGCTGTGCCCGCCGGACCATCAGAAGAGGAAGTGTCGCAGACGCAGGATGATCTGATCAAACTCAATTCGCGCGCCAGCGCTGTGTCTGGAAGTGTCGAGCACCTTCAGCAGCAGCAAGCCGCCGATGGTCTGGGCCTCCGGCACGACATAGCCGGTGCCTATGCGCGCATGGGTTCCTATCTGCATGCAGCGGATACCGACCTTGTGCAACGAAATCTTATTGCGGCACACAAGCATATGGACATGGCCGAGAAGGAAATTTCGACACTGGAGTCTTTTTTCAACAAGTAGCAAGCCTATGCGTAAACTCTGTTCTCTCACCCTACTTTGCTTAGTCACGATGCTGCCGGCATTTGCCCAACAGCCAGTGAAGCATCGCGTGGCGGTACTCGATTTTGGCTATGGCACAGTGCTGACCAGCGTCGAAGCGATCTTTGGTTCGAATCAGGACGTCGGAAAGGGGATCGTCGATCTGCTGATCTCCCAATTGGTCAATGACGGGACGTATCGAGTAATCGAGCGTAGCGTGCTCGACAAGGTGCTCAAGGAACAGAATTTCTCGAATAGCGATCGCGCGAGCACCGCAACGGCTGCCAAGATAGGCGGTCTGCTGGGTGCAGATCTCATCATTGTAGGAGACGTAACCCAATTCGGACGAGACGATAAACACTATGGTGCTGGAGGAGCGGGCGGCCATTTTGGTTCTTACGGACTGGGAAACCTCGGCCTGAAAAAGGCGAAGGCAACCGTTGAAGTGACGGCGCGCATAGTGGACGTCAATACGGGGGAGATCCTAGCCTCTACCACAGGTCACGGCGAGTCGAAGCGCTCATCGAGCGATATGCTCGGCGGCGGAGCTTCGGGCTGGACTGGCGGAAGCGGACACCTTGACATGGGAAGCAGTAATTTCAGCCAGTCGATTCTAGGGGAGGCCGTCAAGGCATCCGTTACACAATTGGCAACTAACCTGGACTCCAAAGCGCCTTCGCTGCCGGTCCCGGAAGCTCCCAAAGTAGCGGCAGCCGCGCCGGTCGATGGCTTAGTGGCCGACGCAACGGGCAATGACCTCGTCGTCAATGTCGGCAGTGGCGCGGGCATTAAGGTGGGCGACAAGCTGGCCATCACTCGCGTCAGCCGTACGATCAAGGATCCCGCCACGGGTAAACCGCTCCGGACAGTGGAGGCGCCGGTCGGCTTTCTTACGGTGACAAGTGTAGATGCCGGGTCAGCCTCTGGGAAATTCTCCGGTTCAGATACTCCCAAAGTGGGCGACAAAGTAAAGCGGGCGGACTGATCGCTCGGACAGCTCGTGTTCCGGCCGAACTCTCAGACTCTTTCCAATTCTTCGAAGGATTCAGGCCGGTACCGGCGGCTCCAAGTGAGCTCGGTCCCGTCTTTCAGCAGCAGTTTGGTGTCACCGTGAAACCACGAACGAACCTCCGCGATGCGTCGGACGTTCACGATTTGCGAGCGGTTGATCCGTCGAAAAGATTTGGGATCAAGCTTCGTGGCCAGCGAATCGAGAGTAGTGCGTTGAATATATGTCTTCGCACCGGCGCGAATGCAGACGTAATTCCGCGCGGATTCGATCCAATCGATACGATCGACATCCAGGAACACTGACCGGCTCTCGTCCTGGATCAGCAATCGTTGCACATAGCTCGAGCCGGCTTGCAGATTGAGCACAAGCTGCTCCAGGCGGCTCGCCAGCCCTTTGGTTTCGCCAGATTCCACAAACCGCCGGATACGCGATAGCGCGGACGAGAAGCGGCTCGGCTCGACTGGCTTCAAAAGATAGTCGAGCGCGTGCACCTCGAACGCCTTCAAAGCAAAATCGTCATACGCAGTGACAAAAACGATATTGGGCAGGTTTTCACCTCGAAGCGCCTGAACAACGTCAAAACCCGTAGCGTCCGGAAGGCCGATATCCAGAAATACAAGGTCAGCGCGAACACGATTCAGAAGGTCGATCGCCTCAGCCCCGGTTTCGGCTTCACCAATCACCGTGAAGTCAGGCTCACCTTCGAGCAGATGACGGAGTTTGCGGCGTGCCGGCGGTTCATCGTCCACCAGTACCGTGCGAATCATGGGTGCAACACTGCAGACGCCGGCAATATCGAGAGCTCGGGCGCACATTCGAATGGCAAACGAATTTCAACCTGTGCGCCTGGACCTTCGCTTACGTTTTCCAGTTTGAAGCTCTGTCTACTGCCAAAAAGGCGCTCCAGCCTCTCCTTCGTGTTGCGCAGGCCGATACCTTCGGGCGGCGGATTTGTGGAATCAAAACCGCTGCCGCCGTCACGCACGGTGAGCGCGAGATCATTCCCAATCCGCCGAACCGCTACCGTCACATCTGCTTTAAAGCTGACCGGATCCATACCGTGCCGAATAGCATTTTCAACAAGCGGTTGCAAAATGAGTTGCGGGACAAGAGCACTCCCGGCGTCATCCTCTATTTCAATAGCGACGTGGAGACGGTGTTCATAGCGCGTCTCCATCACGCGCAGATACAACTGCAGCAGCTCGACCTCGCGCCGGAGGGTTACACGCTGGGAGCGTTCGCTCTTGAGCAATTGCCTCAGAAGTTCGCTGAGCCGTCCCACCATTTCATCGGCCGCTCGCGGATTCTCATAAATGGCGGCGGAGATCGCGTTCAACGCGTTAAAGAGGAAGTGGGGCTCGATCTGCAGCCGCAGATTTTGCAACTGGGCTTCGGCCAGTCCAGCCTCGAGCTTTGCCTGCCGAATCTCGCGCTCTTGCGCAAAACGGATCTCGTGAAATAAATAGATGCAGACGATAGCGACCCAGTAGTAGATAAAAAGATGCGCGAATTCCATGGGGTAGCGCACGGGAAGATAGCCGTAACTGACGTGGGCAAATCCGAAGAGCGGAAACACAAGCAGGCGGTAGATGACAATCAAGCTCGTATGCGCAACTGAAATCGCGCAGACGGCAAACAGGTGAATAACCAAGTTTCTGCGCCAGCGGTCGGAGAGCAATGGAAAGCGTATGGCTACCAGGTAGACGAGAGGAAAGACGGACAGTCCCGCCATGGCTCCCACGGTTTCCTCAAGAAAAGTGAGGAGCGCCGGATAATGCTCACCGTTAGCAACATAATCGAGCTGTCTATAGACGGTGAGACAGATGGTGTTGACAGCTAACAACCCGATCACTACTCGCCAATCCAGTTGGCGGAGAGATAAATATGTGCGCTCGGGCCGGGTCACTCTCGAATCTATGTTATCGGAATTCCGTTCTCCGCAAGGGTTCCGCGCACTTCGCTGCGGGAAAGACGAGACGCATCATACTCGACGAAGAGTTCGTTGCCGGGCACCAGAACGCGTGCCGCGAGAATCCCATAAATTGCGTGTATGCGCGAGATTCGTTCGAAATCCTTTTCTCCGAGAGGACGCGAAAGCGGCACTTTGATCTGAACCTTCGTCATCGGCACTCAGCATAACATTCAGACTTGATCCTTTAGGAGCGCGAACGGCTTGCCAATCGTTTGATGAGGCGATCCGGAAGCGTGACATCATGTTCTCAGCCCAGGAACGCCAGGGCCAGTAATTTCATGAGCAAATTCACCAGACGAAAACTCCTTGCGACCGCGTCCGTCGCACCTGCTGCCATCAGAGCGGCGAGCGAGACTCCCTTCGGAAAGACCTCCCAAGACACAAACCCCGGAGATCTCATTCTCTGGTACAGCAAGCCAGCGGCGAGGTGGGTTGATGCTCTTCCCATCGGCAACGGCCGCTTGGGCGCGATGGTTTATGGAGGAGGTGAGAGCGGAGATCCGAGCAAGGAGTTGCTTCAGATAAACGAAGATACTCTCTGGTCCGGCAAACCGCGCGACGGCAACAATCGGGATGCAAAGAGTCACCTCCCCGAGGTGCGACAGGCTGTTCTGGAGCAAGCCAACTATCACCAGGCTGATCAGATCTGCAAAAAAATGCAAGGGCTATTCGCGGAAGCCTATCAGCCGCTCTGCACACTGGGAATCGAATTCAAACACAACGGACCCGTAGAGAATTATCGCCGCGAATTGAATCTCGAGACGGCGTGTGCGAGAACCAGCTATTCGGTCGGAGACGTGCGGTTTGAGCGTGAAGCGTTTGTATCGGCAGCGAGTCACGCCGTTGTTCTAAGCATCACGGCAAGTCAACCTGGCCAACTTAACTGCACGATCTCCATCAATAGTCCGCTCAAAAAGTCTGTTCTGCAGCCGGAGGAAGGGAGGCTCCTGCTCACCGGAAAAGCACCTGCGCACGTGGCTGGCGCCGGACATCCCGATGGTGAAAATCCGGTAATTCTCTCCGATGAGATCGGAGAAGGAATGTTCTTTGCGGCGGCGGCACAGATCGCGCTTACAGGCGACGGCACGCTTACTCAAGAGGGTGGAGACATCAGCATTAAGAATGCCACAGCATGCACGGTCTTCGTGACCGGTGCAAGCGGGTATCGCGGATTTCAAACAAAACCAGACACGCCCATCAAGGAAGTGGTTGAGCAGGCGACGTCACAGCTTGAAAAAGTCAAGACGAAGTCTTTAGCGACGTTGCGTGAGCGGCACCTGGCGGATTACGGCTCTCAATTCAAACGGGTTTCGCTTGTGCTCGGCCCTGCTTCGCAAGCCAATATGACAACCAAACCTACCGATGAGCGCCTTCGAGATTTCGCCAAATCACCCGACCTCTCTCTGATTGCGTTGTACTTTCAATACGGCCGCTATCTGCTGATCAGCAGTTCCTGCCCGGGTTCGCAACCAGCAAACCTGCAGGGTATATGGAACGGCCAGATCACCCCGCCGTGGAGCAGCAACTGGACAGCAAACATCAATGTCCAGATGAATTATTGGCCGGCAGAAACTTGCAATCTGAGCGACTGCGCTCTCCCGCTGTTCGACTTCATGAGAGATGTCAGTGAAAACGGGAAGAGAACAGCCAGCGAGATGTACGGCCTTCCGGGCTGGGTCTCGCATCACAATATTGATTTATGGCGCGCTTCCAATCCTGTCGGGGAGGGCGTTGGTCAGCCAACCTGGGCCAACTGGGGCATGAGCGGACCGTGGCTTTGCCAGCATCTTTACGAACACTATCTTTTTACCCGCGACCGCAAGTTCCTAGAAGAGACGGCCTACCCGGTAATGAAGGGCGCCGCAGAGTTCTGCCTGGCATGGCTGATCGATGACGGAAAGGGAGGTCTCACCACCTGTCCCTCCTTCTCTACGGAAAACGACTTCCTTGCACCGGACGGAAAACGAGCCATGACAAGTGCAGCGTGCACGATGGACATTGCATTGATTCGCGAGCTTTTCATTAACTGCATGGCTGCTTGCAAGGATCTGGATACTGATGCCGATTTCGCACAGAAGCTTCGATCCGCGCTTGGGCATTTACCTCCATATCGAATCGGAAAATATGGACAGCTGCAAGAGTGGTCCATCGATTTCGAGGAGAGCACTCCCGGCCAACGGCACATGTCGCACCTGTATCCTCTCTATCCCGGCGGCGAGGTCACGCCGCGCTCCACTCCTGATCTAGCCCGGGCGGCGCGCGTTTCACTCGAGCGGCGTCTCGCGAACGGAGGCGCATATACGGGTTGGAGCCGCGCATGGGCGATTGGCTTGTGGGCACGTCTGGCGGATGGCGACAAAGCATGGGAATCGATTTCGATGCTTATGCAGCACAGCACAAACAGAAACCTGTTTGACACTCACCCAGCGGAGAGCGGACCGATTTTTCAGATCGACGGAAATTTTGGAACCACCGCTGCGATAGCGGAGATGCTCCTGCAGAGCCACGCAGGGAGCCTCGACCTGCTGCCTGCGCTTCCTTCGGCGTGGTCTGATGGGCGAGTGAAAGGTCTTCGGGCCCGCGGCGGGTTGGAAATAGATTTAACATGGGCAGCCGGCAAAGTGGTCGAATGCACCGTCAGACCTGACTTTGCCGGTGAATATACGTTCCGGCCTCCTAGCCATCAGGGCGTCGCCAGCATCTTTACGGGTTTGAAAAAGGTCAAATTCGAGCACCAGCCTGACTCGAGCGTCATCGCAAAAATGGAGGCTCGTCGTTCTTATCGGATGACGTTTAGTTTATAGAGACTGACATGCGTTGAGAATCTTACTCGGCGCCCGCCTCGCGTTCAATATTTGCCCCGAAGTTCAGAATTGCATTGAACACCATCGCATAACTTCCTATCGTCTCGCCGCGATAGATCGGGTTGATCGCAAACAGCAGAACGTTTCCCTTTCCCAGATGAGCGTCTACGACGATCGGGCGTTCGGCAATGGACTCTCCTCCCTCGAGTAATCCCGAAAGGAGCAGCCGCTTGCGTTCGGCAAAGCGAAACACAACGTTCGGGCGGTCGGATTCAGGAATGACTAGCGGATTGTTGCGCGCCTGCTCTTCATTGAGCGGGGTCGCGTCCCAAGGTTTCGGCGATGGGAGAACCGGCGGGTCTTCACTCTTCCGGCCATCGGGGACATCGTCGTCTTCAGGTCCTCCACGGCCCGTTGGCCGCTTATACTCCTTCTCGGTGAGGATGTTGCGATTCGTGACCATGTTGCCTACGGTGAACGCCATCCCCGCCCGGCTGTAAACTGCCAAATCCTCGTTGTAGCCGTATGCGGCCGGGTGCTTGCCGTCAACGCGCGTTGCGCCGAGCACACTTCCTTCCACCTTTGTGCCCTTCAGGGGCGCCAAAAAGACTCCCGGCGCAAAACCTTCGTCAATGGCAAACTCCGCAGTATCTTCCGAAGTAATCAGTAATCCACCTTTTTCAACGAAGTCCTTCAAATGGGCCACGCCTTCAAATCCCAGGCCTGGCCGCATGTCCGCTGTTTCGTCCAAGCGCCCCAGATTCGGCGTCAGCTCGGTTTTCTGCCAGGGAAGAGCATTTCCCCACATCGGTAAGCCGCTGATGATCTGAGCACTCGAAGCTCGGGAGACAGGCGCGAAGATGATCACATCGTATTTCGATCGCAGATCAGCCTCATGCGATACCGTTTGGGTGTTGATGTACTCGTAAGGCACCTGCAGCTTATCGAATGCCAGCCGCCACCAACCCTCTGTCTGCGTAGCTAGCCAGGTGTGCAGGAAAGCGATACGTGCCGTTGCGGCGGGATGCGTGCGTACATTGGGCTTCGAATCCAACGCGTGTCCCGCAAGATCAAGCTGCGCGAGGGCGGTCCTCAACTTCCCGTCGTCCACGCGCGCGATCAGCAAGGATCCAGGCTCGAACCGGCGCCCATCATTCTCAAACGCCTCCTCGGCGACAGAGATGTCCGCTTCTTTGAGTGCATACCGCAAAGAAAGAAGACTCACCTGCGCAGAGTTGTTCACTGCGTACAGCGGCGCTTTATTATGCTTCTCAGAAACCGCACCCTCGATACCAATGTGCGAGACTCGCACCATTTTCGCGGACAGAATCGAATCGTCGGTTATTCGCAGAGCGCGAGCATTAAACAGATCTCCAAAGGACCATCCGGTGTCGTCGTAGGGGTGTTTCTGCGGATCGTCCGGTGACCAATACTGCCGATCCAACAAAGCGTCCGCTACCCGTGAGAAGGGCTGATCCATGCGGATGACCCAACTGCCCGCAACCAGGGTTTCAGGTTTGGGTCCGGTCGTCTTTTTATCGGGCTTGGCATCCTTTTCATCCGCGCGCTGCGCGTGCCTTGGCGGCTGGATCTTAACAACCGCCGGCGCGGTCAGGCGCGATATCTCGACGTGCTGGGCTTCGAGGACTCTCAGAAGCTGAAGCTGCCGGTTGAGAGCGTTTTCGTCGGCTCGAAGCACATACGCCGCCGGTCCGGCATTCTTCGGCTTCTCGATCGATCGTTTGCTTTTCAGATAGTAATTGTCAAGAAAGTGCCTGGCGTTATGCGAAAAATAGGACAGTGTCGAAAGCAGCGCTGTCTCTTCGTAATTGTTGTTATCCCGCTGCGACCACACGATTGTCGGGTAAGGCGGATTTGGCCGGTACCAGGTTCGCGAGTATTCATCCGGGGTCAAAATGCGCTTTTCGGTATCGGCTCCCCCGTTGCCGAACGTCTCGTATAAACGGCTGATGCCGTTGTGCATCGCCGCCAGAAACATCAAATAGCCGGGACTCCAAGTGTCAAAATTCCCATGCGTGAATGCGCCGGGCATTCCAAAACTCTGCATCTGCTGGACGTTGTTCCAACCGAGCGCCGCCCACTCATCGGCCAACAAGGGATCGACCCAGGCGTTGTAAGGCCCATCTCCAACCGTGTTGTCATAAATGAAGGGAACCGATTCGTGCAGGTCGTGCAGAACCTGCGCGTGCCACTTCAAATAGGTGTCAAGCACATTCTTCGTCAGGGCCAGGGTCATCCCCATGGCGTCGCGGTTATTGTCGTGTGCGACGTAGTGTCCCCAATAGAGGAGCCGAGGCCAATTCTCACCGGGATGCGCCCGGTGCCATTTGTAAATGTCGACCATCCGATCGCGTCCGTCGACTTCTACAACTGGCGTAATCAGGACAACCATGTGCGTGCGAATGTATTGGATGTAAGGGGCGTCATCCACAGCGAGCCGGTAGGCGAGTTCCATCAGCGCCGTCGGCGCTCCCGTTTCCGGCGAGTGAATTGTTCCAGTGATGTAGTAGATTGGGAAGGACTGTGCGGCCAGCTGCGCAGCAATCTGATCGTCTGAATGGATTACCCTTGGATCGGACAGCTTCGCCAGGCGCGACCCATTCTCCTCGGCCTTATCCAGCAGAGCTTCATCGGCCACCGCGGCGGCGATCATTTCGCGGCCTTCCTCAGTGCGGCCGATCGTAAACACCTTTACGCGCGGGCTGCTCTGTTCGAGCATCCGGAAATATCGATAAACATCTTCGGCGTAAGGCAGGATTCCCGGGGCTCCTGAGACGTCACCCAGTACTTTCGCGGGTGTGGGCACACTCTTCGAAGCCGGCAGATAATTGGTCAGCGGCGAATTCAGGGCCGGGCCCGTCGTATACTTCTGAATCCGTTCCGTGTAGTCACGATCGATCGCCTGTTTCGGATCTCTGGCGAACTGTTGCGCGGCTACACCGCCCTCGATCGACTGACCGGACATCCCGCCCAAGCACAATCCGAAGCCAGCCATTAAGGCTGCCAGAACGCTGTTTGATCGCAACATGCCGTTAGCCCCTCAGAATAACAACTGGTGGCTCATGTTCTTATGTGATGCTTTTCAGCGAGGTGAGTCTGATGGATCGGAGGCCCTATGGCTGAAAACAAAAAATGCGCGCATCCGTCCTGCAACTGCAAGGCACGTGAAGGAAGCGACTTCTGTAGTACCTATTGCGAAGGCACAGGTAAGACGCCGGACGTGCAATGCGGATGCGGACACGCGGAGTGTCACAGCACCACAAAATTGTGAGCCCGGTCAAGCAACACGGGCGGCTTTTTTCCCCTTCAAGCTCTTTTGCAGCGCCTGCATAAGGTCGATCACCGGCGCTTTTTTGGGCTGCTTAATAGGCGTGACTTTCCTGCCCTTCTGCTTTGCCTGGATCAGCCTCTCAACATTGCGCCGGTAATCGTCATGAAATTGTTCGGGCTTGAACGGAGCGGCAAGCGTTTCGATCAGTTGCTTTGCGAGGTCAAGCTCTTTCTTTTGCGGCTTCGCCGTTTTGGCCGGGGTTACTTCTCTCTCCTTATGGAGCTCGTCGACGAAATACATGGTATGCAGCACGATGCCGTTCGTAGAGGGACGCAGAATGGCAATATGCTCCCGGCCGTGCATAGTCACTTTTGCGACCGCGTCATAATTCGTGTCTTTCATCGCTTCGAGCAGAAGTGAATATGGTCGTGTTACCGAACCCTCCGGAGACATATAGTATGACGTCTCGAAGAAGATCGGATCCACTTCCTCGATTCGCACGAATTGGAGAATTTCCATGATGCTGGCGGTCGTGGGTGTGATTTTTTCCAGTTCTTCCTGCTCTACGACCACGTAGCGATCCTTCGCATACTCGAATCCTTTGACGATCTCGCCCCGGTCGAGAGGCTTGTCTTCCCGGGCACAATACATGACCTCTTTCACACGCGAAAGGTCCTTCTTATGTAGCAGATGGAAGTGCACAGCTTCGGGACGCGCAGCCGCGTGCAAACGGATCGGGAATGATACCAGGCCGAAGGTCAATTGGCCTTTCCAGACAGTGGCGGGCATGCCGGTCTCAAGGCAAGCAGACTGCCATAGTAAGAGATGAGGAAGATGATTTGGGTACGATCGCTCAGGAAGCCGCGGGTATCCTGCGGGAACTAGGAGTAGAAGAATCGAAATTCCGGAACGGATCGCTTTCGGTTCAAACGCCAATCAATGGCGAATCGATCGGCCATTGTCCTGTTGCGTCGGTTGAAGATACCGCGGAGGCCGTGCGCGCCGGGCATGAAGCGTTTCTTAAATGGCGTCGCGTACCCGCGCCTCAACGCGGCGAGTTAGTGCGCTTGCTTGGTGACGAACTCCGTAAAGCGAAAACCGCACTAGGTCGCCTGGTAACCATCGAAGCCGGGAAAATTACTTCTGAAGGCTTGGGCGAAGTTCAGGAAATGATAGATATCTGCGGTTTTGCCGCAGGCCTTTCGCGCCAGCTTTGCGGATTGACGATCGCCACGGAACGCCCGAGCCACCGCATGATGGAAACGTGGCATCCGCTCGGCGTCACAGGCATTATTTCGGCCTTCAATTTTCCGGTAGCGGTCTGGTCCTGGAACGCCGCTCTGGCACTCGTTTGTGGCAACTCAACTGTCTGGAAGCCGTCAGAGAAAACGCCGCTGACTGCCCTGGCCACGCAAGCCTTGTTTGAACAAGCCGCCCAACAATTTGGCGCTGCGCCGGCCGGTCTGTCATCCGTGTTGATCGGCGGGAAAGAAATAGGAGAGACGCTGGTGGATAATCCGCTGGTGCCTCTGGTTTCCGCAACTGGTTCCACGGCGATGGGCCGCCGGGTTGGTCCTCGTCTCGCAACGAGGTTTGCCCGAAGCATTCTCGAGTTGGGCGGTAATAACGCTGCCGTTGTCTGCCAGTCGGCTGACCTGGAGCTGACGCTGCGCGGCATTGCGTTTTCGGCGATGGGAACCGCAGGCCAGCGTTGCACGACTCTCAGGAGGTTGATCGTGCATGAGAGTATTGCCGAAGAGTTGCTGAGCCGGCTCAAACACGTATATCAATCGGTCTCCATCGGGGATCCACGCGAACCGGGTACTCTGGTGGGGCCGCTGATCGACGGAGCTGCCTTCGCTCGCATGCAGGGAGCTCTCGCCGAGGCTTCACGCGATGGTGGCAGAGTTACAGGGGGCGAGCGCGCCCAGGTAGCAGGAGTGAACGGCGGTTGCTATGTGCGTCCCGCTCTCGTCGAGATGCCGGGTCAAACAGCCGTTGTCAAGCGAGAGACTTTCGCACCGATTCTTTACGTTCTTAAGTTTCGCGATCTGGACGATGCGATTTTCATGCACAATGATGTCCCGCAAGGCCTCGCGTCGTCGATTTTCACGAACGACTTGCGCGAGGCTGAGAAATTTGTTTCCGCTCAGGGGTCTGACTGTGGCATCGCGAATGTCAACATCGGCCCTTCAGGAGCCGAGATCGGAGGCGCTTTCGGCGGCGAAAAAGAAACGGGCGGCGGCCGTGAATCAGGCTCCGACAGCTGGAAGCTTTACATGCGCCGCGCCACGAATACCATCAACTACGGCCACGATCTGCCGCTCGCGCAAGGCGTGCGGTTCGAAGTTACCTAAGCCGAGCCATTCAGCGCCTGCTTGCAGTACTCATAGCATTTCGCGACTTCCGCCACTGAAGTACCGCTGCCTTTGTATTCATACTCGATGAGCGCCGGCATTCGATATCGCTTCTCTTTGAGAAGCAGCAGCACCTGCTTGATCGGCGTGTCGCCCTCACCCCAGGGCATGTTCGGCCCATCGTTTTTCTTCCGATCCTTAAGGTGGAGAAGGACAATCTTGTCGTGATTCTGGCTGATGTAATCGACCGGGTCGTACCCTGCTGCGGTGAAATGCCCGATATCCAGGTTGATTCGATATAGCTTCGACATGGCGAGCGCTTTCGAAAACGTTTCAGGTGTTGAAAACTGCTTCGGATCTTTGGTGTTCGAATGGCCATGAAACGCGACAATCTGCTTGTGCTTTTCCGCAAAGGGAACCATCCGCTCAGCAATCGGAAGGGTGGTCGACGAGGTCATCACTTTAACCCGGAGCGCTTTGGCCATTTGGAAGCCTCGATCAATCTCCTCATCGGTTGAGGTTTCATTGAACGTCAGATTATAACCGTAGAGATCGATACCGGCGTTATCGAATTTTTTTCGGACACCCGAAAAGTAATCGAGCGGAACGGTCAGCCTCCAATGACGGACTTGTTCCTCCTGCGCCTGCCTCTCTTCGTGCGACAGCCTCTTAGCGCCGGGCGGATCGGGAGCTTTCGTGCCGCCCTCTTCGATATGCGGCGAAAACAATTCGCAACATCCGAGGCGATCCGTTACCATCGCCTGGATTGCTTCATCAATCGGAAGATCGCGAAAGCTATAAGATTGAGCCCCGAGCTGGACGCCATCGATCTTCGAATCTATGGCTTTCGCCAGGGCTGCGGAAAGCGGCACTGCGGAGAGCGCCAGTTTACAAAAATCTCTTCTTGAGGAAAACATAAGTCGCGTCGCTGGGTCCAGCTTACACGACCAGCTAACTGCCTCGGAAAAGGAGCCGCAGCTGCCGCACCGCTTCGGTGAGCGCCACGTACAGGTTCAGCAGGCCCACTCCACTGACGGCTCCGCGAAAATAGCGGCTCATCCAAAGGGCTGCAAAATGCGGCGAATGGACGGGAATCCAATTTTGGCTCCAGGCGCGTAACCAGGGGAAAACGACCAGGAACACTCCAAGATCGAAAGCAAAGATGACCAGGCAGAAGCCGAGAATGCGCCGATGCCACCGGCCAAAACGATCTGGCGTTATCGGCGGCGGCGCGGCGGGAGACGACGAAGTCATAACGAGGCCCCCACCGACAGAAGCTCACTTGTTTCGGCATCGCCAAACAGCTCACCTTGTGGATCGGGGGCAACGCGATATCCGGTCCAGTGCACTTTTGAAGAGGCGGCGCGAACCGGCTCGAAACTAAAACGGTGCATCAGCGTAGGACCGTGCTCACGCAACGCGCGCCGATGGTCAGGTGTCGAATAGCCTTTGTTGGAAATCAGGTTGAACTGTGGGAAGACTTCGTGCCAGCGAGCGAGACATTCGTCTCGATGCACTTTGGCAATGATCGATGCCGCTGCGATTGCCCGGCAGCGGGCGTCCCCATCAATCAAAGGCAACTGTTCTATCGGCAGATCCACTTTGACGGCATCAATCAACAGATAATCCGGCCTGACAGCTAGCGCTTCCACGGCGCGTAGCATGGCCAGACGAGAGGCCTGATAGATGTTGATTTGATCAATCTCGAAGACGTCGGCCCCGCCCACCGCCCAGCAGAGGCACCGCGCCTTGATCTTTCGGGCGAGCTTGTGACGTTCTTCGGCGTCGATAATTTTGCTATCGCGGAGATACTTGATAGGAATTTCCGAATCGAGAACGACTGCGGCAGCAATTACCGGACCGAAAAGACATCCGCGTCCAACCTCATCGACTCCGGCTATGCAGGTAAATCCAAGCTCCCGAGCTTGCCGCTCATAGGAACTACGGCAGCGGATTGTCTTTGGACGACCACCAATACCGATCGGCTTGTCCGCGGTACCCGCCATGCCATCGACAGAATCGACTAGTCGCGCTCACGTAATCGAGCCGCTTTGCCTCTGAGGCCTCGCAGATAGTATAGTTTCGCGCGCCGAACACGCCCGGTGCGGACTAAATCGATG
This sequence comes from Terriglobia bacterium, assembly GCA_963757345.1. Lineage (GTDB taxonomy): Bacteria > Acidobacteriota > Terriglobia > Bryobacterales > Bryobacteraceae > Bog-105. Next base: position 295,891 of record CAVWRP010000027.1, read on the forward strand.
TGGTCGACAACCGGAGCGTGCACGGGAAAAATTCTCTCAACGCCCTGGCCGAAGCTCACCTTGCGAACCGTGATGGTCTCGCCCATACCGGTGTTCTTGCGGGCGATCACCGTTCCCTCAAACGCCTGGAGACGCTCCTTCTCACCTTCTTTGATCTTGACGTGAACCCGGATCGTATCTCCAGGACGAAACTCCGGATGTGCCTTAGCTCGCACATTCTTGCTGATGAACTTGGAAACAAGTGCGTTTTGCATTCTTAAATCTGCTTTCCTTCGCTGCTGCCTGCCAGGTCTGGTCGCAGCCGTTTTGTTTTTTCGAGCGAGGCCGCCCGGCGCCACCGCCCGATCTCGCTATGATTCCCACCCAGCAGTATGTCGGGTACCTTCCAGCCGCGGAAGTCCGCCGGTCTGGTGTACTGCGGGCAATCCAAACCACCGTCATTTTCCTCGCTAAAACTCTCGTTGCGCGAGGACTCTTCGTTGCCGAGCACTCCGGGAAGGAGCCTGCCGACAGCATCCACCACCAACGCGGCCGGCAATTCTCCTCCGCTCAAAACAAAATCACCAATCGACAGCTCGTCATCCGCCAAATGCTCGGCCACGCGCTCGTCGACTCCTTCGTACCGTCCACAGATCAGCACGAGCCGATCCAGCATCGCAAACTCACGCGCGACTCCCTGGGTGAAAGGACGCCCTTGCGCGGAGAGTAAGATCACCTTCGTCCTGTCGTTCCGATCCGGCACAATCGCTTCAATAGCTTCAAACAGCGGCTTCGGCTTCAACAACATCCCCTCGCCGCCGCCGAAAGGCCTATCATCGACGGTGCGGTGCCGATCGTACGTCCAGTGTCTCAAATCGTGAATCTGGATCTCCAACTGCCCGCTCGTGCGGGCCCTGCTCACGACGCCGTGCTCAAAAATCCCGCCGAAAAACCCAGGGAAAATAGTGACAACGTCGAACTTCACAGGTCCAGCAAACCTTCCGGAAGCTCGGCGCAAATCGTCCGCGCCGCGAGGTCAACCTGGCAGCATTGGCGGACGAATGGAATGAGCCGCTCCCGTCCATCCCAACCCACCTCCATAAGAGGCGGACCACCGTACTCCTGCCAGCCTTCCACCAATCCAATGCACGCGCCGCTCTTGGCATCGATCACTTTGCAACCGATCAAATCGGACTGAAAGAAGCTATCCGCTTCCAATTGTCCTCGCTCGGAGAGTGGAACCCACAAATCCGCCCCGCGCAAGCGTGCTGCGGCTTCAGGAGAATCGACACCTGAAAACTTCAGCACCCATTCGCCCTTATGTTTCCAGGCGGCAGCCAGCTCTACGACCTGATCGAAACCATCGGCGAGCTCGAGGTGAGCACTTTTAAGCTGCTCCAGCCTGCCGGCTACATCTGTCAGAGAGCGCGCCACGACCTCGCCCCGGATTCCCCGCGGACGCGTAATTTCGGCGAGGACTACCTTCTCGGGACTCATCGCGTGTTAAGACTACTCTAAAATTTCGAGCGAGAAACGGCGATTCAGCTTCGTTCCGACCGCGCCAAGAAGCGTACGAATCGACCGGGCCGTGCGGCCCTGCTTTCCGATAATCTTGCCTAAATCCGCCTGGGCCACGCGCAATTCAAAGACTGTTGCGTACTCGCCGGCGATCTCATGGACCGCGACTCCCTCAGGAGCGTCCACTAATGCCTTCGCGATCTCTTCGACCAGAGACTTGACCCCATTACTGTCGTTCATGTTGTTCGTATCCTTTGCTCACGCTCGCGTTTAGCCGGGCGCAACCCATCAGATGAGCGGAACGTGGTTAGGCGACGGCAGGAGCTTCTGCAGAAACCGGTGCAGATTTTAAGAGACGATTCACGGTATCAGAAGGCTGTGCACCCTTCTTAATCCAATACTCAATTCGCTCCCGCTCGAGATGCACTTCGGCCGGTTTGGCTATCGGATTGTAATGGCCGACCACCTCGACCGAACGGCTGTTGCGCGCTCGCTCTTTATCAATCACAACCACTCTATAGGTGGGCTTCTTCTTGGCGCCAAAGCGCGCCAGACGAATTGCTAACATCGTAACCTTTTCTTTTCCCTATTGTTACAAACTTCAGAATCCCGGTAGGCCAGGCAGCTTCAATTTGGAGAGTCGTTTGCCAAGCATGCCGGCCTGACCAGTGAAGCTCTTCATCATTTTACGCGCCTGTGCATACTGTTTCAGCAAATTGTTAACGTCCTGAACGGACGTCCCGCTTCCCTTTGCAATGCGCCGGCGCCGGGCGCCGTTGATCAACATGTGATTTCGCCGCTCTTTTGGCGTCATAGAATCGATGATCGCCACGACGCGTCCCACTTCGTTCTCATCGATTTTGGCGTCTTTCAAGTCTTTCAATGGGCCCATCTGAGGCATCATGTCGAGCAGCTTGCCGAGCGGACCAAGTTTCTGGAGCTGCTTGATCTGGTCGCGGAAATCTTCCAATGTGAAGTCGTCGCCGAGCAGCTTCTCCTGCATCTTTTCGGCGGTTTCCTGATCGATCGAGCTCTGAACCTTGTCAATCAGGGAGAGAACATCGCCCATCCCGAGGATGCGAGAGGCCACACGATCCGGAAAGAAGGCTTCGAGAGCGTCCGTCCTCTCGCCGACGCCGACAAACTTAAGCGGTTGCCCGGTGATGGAGCGTATCGAGAGGGCCGCCCCGCCACGCGCGTCGCCGTCCATCTTAGTTAGAATGACGCCGGTAATACCGAGCCGCTTATGAAATTCGTCAGCCGAGCGAACCGCGTCCTGCCCCGTCATGGCATCCGCGACGAATAGAATTTCGATAGGCTTCAGCTCGTCTTTGAGCTCCTGCAGTTCGCTCATAAGCTGATCGTCGATGTGCTGGCGGCCGGCCGTGTCGACCAGCAACACGTCGCGACCTCCCTGGACAGCCTCGCGACGCGCCGAACGAGCGAGATCCAAGGGTTTGGTCTCTTCCGCAACTCCTTCGTAGATCGGCGTATTCACGTTCTTGGCAAGGATGCTCAATTGATGGCGCGCCGCCGGACGATACACGTCGACGCTGACCAGTTGCGGTCGATTGCCTTCTTTCGTGAGAAAACGCGCGAGCTTTGCGGTGCTGGTCGTCTTCCCCGACCCCTGGAGCCCGACGACCAAGATTACGGTAGGCGGCTCATTCGCGAAGCGAAGCCTCGATTGGTGGCTGCCGAGCATCTTCGTGAGCTCGTCGCGAACGACCTTTACGACCTGCTGACCGGGTGAAAGCGCCGCCATGACCTCTTCACCCAAAGCTTTAACTTTTACGTCTTCGATGAACTGCTTGACGACTTTAAAGTGAACGTCCGCCTCCAACAATGCGACCCGGATCTCGCGCAGAGCGGCTTCCATATTGGCCGCACTGAGCTTGCCTTCACCGCGCAGGTTCTTGAAGACGCGCTGCAATTTGTCTGAGAGGCTGTCGAACATCTTGAAAGGACCGGAATGCCGCGGGCGAGAGACACACTCCAGGCGGCTAGGGTTATCTGGTTTCCTGCTTAGTATAGCGTATTAAAAGGTTTACCTGCCGGATGCTGTCACTCGAATCCCAGGCGCCAATGGAGTTTCGCCGCGTCGAACCATGAGATATCGGCCATCGACCAGCGCGTTTTTGATGCCGACCGGTAATGTCCAGTCTTTCGTCCTTTCAGGAGGAAGGCACATGGACCCTCGCCGAATTGCTCCAAACGGGTTGTCAGCCAGGAGTCTGCATTTAGCGGCGCGGCTAGTACCACCGGAGTACCCGTGAACAATGCGAGATGTGCCCCGAAATCCCGGTCGACCTGCTCGATCGGGGCCGGGAGCGCGTAAGCTTGACGGTACCGCTCCACCGACGCCTTCAGATTCCGGACTACGATTACAACCCGGCTGACGCCGTTAAAGTCTTTGGTCGTAGGCTTCCCGGTAAGGAAGGCGCGATCGCGCCTCGGTGTCGAGTCCCGGATCGCGAAAGGGAAAAAGGTGCCTCGCGGTTCTTCTCCAATCTGTGCGGTCTCCCACTCGAGACGCTTGCCGTCCGGACGTTGACGCCCGCTTTGCACCGGCGGACTTACCGTCACGCCAGCTGCCTGCAGACGTTTTACCTCGCTTTCGAGGTCCGAGGATTGAACTGCCCACGCGCACGGGCCTGCGTTTTGCTGCATCTGTTTTGTCCAGACGTGGGCAGCCAGCGCCTTCGCATCAGCATCGGATCGTGGCGCGATCAATTCGAGATACGAACCGTCGGTGAAACTCAGCAAGGCCATTTCGGTCACGTGATCGTTATGCGGTCCCCCATACTCGCAATGCAGGCCGACGGCCCCGAGATCGTTCATCATTGCTTTTAGATCTTTCCCCGCGACGGTCACATGATCGATCTTTAACTGCTCTGCTCCAAGTAACGCCGGGAGGACAACTAGAAGAGCTAAGGCGCGCACACCTGATTCTACTGTTCAGATGGAAGTCGCTCGCCGTTGATCCACAAACTGCAAAGGCTCGCCGCCTCCTATTGGTAATTGCAGGTTGCCGGCTTGCCCGCTAGACCCGTCGCTGCGCTCGGGGCTCAGTTTCGGGAACGAGGACTCATGAGATGTTTTCCGTTCAGGGAGGATTTTGAACCCTTTGGAAGAGTGAACCCGTCGGCTGCGAGGAGGTCTTTGAGCATTTGAAAATTCGAAGCCATTTTCGGGTCGCCGTTCTGTGCGGCACCAGCACCATCTGGCCTTAACATCTCTTCGCGCAAGCGGGTTTGCTGCAGTTCCCGAAGCTCGACGATGTCCTTTTCGAAGCGGCGACTCAGGCGCGCTTCCTGCAGGTGGAGATTCTTCAAGGTCTTTTCGTACTGTTTGATGAGGTTCTCAACATTGATGAGGTTCTCAACATTGCTGGGCGCAGGAGTTCCTTCTTCGGCATCGCGGCGGACTGCGAGAACAACGCGGCTTCGAGAGCGAAGCTGCGATTCAGACGCCAGCGGGTTTCGGCGAGCGACTGAACGAGTTCGCGCTCGCGCAGCCCCTGGGGCTTGTATTCGTCAACGTAAGCCTGGGCGTGCTGTTCGAAGGCGGCAGCGTCGTCAGATGGCAGCAGAACGGTGCGTCCGGTCAAGCCGGTTTTGAGGGCATTTTTAGAGGACACGGCTTTGCCTTCTTCGGTGCGCGGCCCGGTAGAGGAATTTGCGTTAGTTCGGTTGCGTTCAGCAGTGGTCATGGGTGGGCGTTTTTCTCCTGGAAAATGAAACGGCCCGTGAGACGCCGGGCGGGCGAGTCACAGGCCTGCCGGAGAGTAGCACGGAGAAATGCCAAAACGAACCATGAAAAATATTTTTGCCGCTAAGTGATTGTGAGTGGGGGAGATCGAGCTCAGAACTTTTTGTGACCGGCTTCGCGCACTTGACAGACAAGTGAAGCGTCATGGATATTCGATACAGAAGGTTACTTGAATGCCAAGTGAAGATCCCGACCGCATTGCCATCTCTCCAAGGAACACTAGACCTGATCGTCCTTCGAATGCTGGAGACGATGGGGGCGCAACATGCCTATGCCATTGCGACCCGCCTTCAGCAAGTATCCGAGGACCTGCTTCACCTCAACCAGGGAACGTTATATCCGGCACTGGTGCGCCTCGAACAGCAGGGCCGGATTAAAGGCACCTGGGGCAAGACGGAGAGTAATCGCGAAGCCAAATTCTACGCAATCACCAAATCCGGCGAAAGAGCGCTGGCGCACGAAACGCTGCGCTGGCGCCGAATGGCCGGACTGGTCGATAAGCTGCTTTCCGAAGGAGCCTGAACTGTGCGCCGACTCGTTGCAAAACTTGGAAGCCTCTTTAGACGTCGGAGCGCAGAACGTGAGCTTCGGACGCGAGATCGATTCGCACCTTGCGCTGCTGCAGGAAAATTTCGAGGCGCGTGGTCTGTCCGAAGATGACGCGAGGTTGGCCGCCCGCCGAGCTTATGGCGGTATAGAGCAGGCTAAAGAATTACACCGCGAAGCACGTTCCCTGCTCCGGATCGAGCACTTGATGAAGGATGTGCGTTACGGCGTGCAGAACCTGATACGGACGCCAGGGTTCACGGCGGTGGCCGTGCTGACGCTTGCCTTGGGAATCGGCGCGAACACTGCCATCTTCGGCGTAGTGAATGCAGTGTTGCTCCACCCTCTGGCTTACAAGGATGCGGACCGCCTGGTTACGCTGCTGCATAACGGAACCGATCCGGTTGCAACAGCCAACTACATTGACTGGCGGGATCAGAGCCGTTCGTTTGAAGCGATCGGCGCGGCAGATTATTGGAGCCCGAATCTCGCAAGCAGTAATTCGTCTGACAGCAACCCGGCAGAGCATCTTTACGGCTTGAAGGTGACACAAAACCTGCTGCCGCTTCTCGGGGTCGAGCCGTTATTGGGCCGCCTCTTTATGCGAGGGGAAGACCAGGAAGGCGCGGAGCATGAAGCGATCTTGAGCTACCGGTTATGGCAGCGGCGCTTCAATGGCGATCGCAACGTGTTGGGGAAACCAATCACCCTGGATGGCGAGGCCTACACGGTGGTCGGCGTAATGCCACCTGGATTTCAATTTGCACCTTTCTGGGCGACGCACGCGGAGGTATGGGTACCGGATGCATTTGGTAAGGACATTTACGACAGGGGCGGCAACCATTTGCGAGTCTTCGCACGCCTCAAGCAAGGTGCGACACTTACTCAGGCACGGGCGGATATCGCGGCTGTAACCGGCCGGTTGGAAAAACAGTATCCCGCGACAAACCGGAATGTTGTTGTCAGGCCACTCAAGGAGAATGTCGTCGGCAAGATCGAAACCCCGCTACTGATGATGCTGGGCGCGGTTGGTTTCGTGCTGCTGATTGCATGCGCAAATGTTGCTCATATGCTGCTGGCTCGCACGTCGGACCGGCAAAAGGAGATTGCTGTGCGGGTTGCCCTTGGTGCAGGCAAATCCCGCATCGTGGCCCAGTTTCTCACCGAGAACCTGTTGCTGGCGGCGATTGGCGCCGGGGCGGGACTGCTGCTGGCGGTTGCAGGAACAAAGACCCTGGTGGCATTGAGTCCGGAATACATTCCACGAGTGGAGATGGTGGGTATCGACACTCACGTCGTCATCTTCCTGGTATGCATTACCGTGTTTACGGCTTTAGCTTTCGGCTTGACTCCGGCGCTGCACGCAGCCGCGGCGAATCTGAGCGATGCACTTAAGGAAGGCGGCCGCGGAGATAGCGACGGAGTACGGCGGAGTCAATTCCGGAGCTTTTTAGTGGCATCCGAGTTCGCGCTGGCATTCATGCTGTTGATTGGAGCGGGGTTGATGGTGCGCAGCTTCTATGCTTTGCAATCGGTAGACCCGGGATTCAATCCACATAACGTACTGTCCATGGTTGTTTCGGTGGCTGGTACGAAGGAGGCCGAGCCAAAGCGGCGGGCGGTTTTCTACCGCGACCTACTGCAGAGCGTGCGAAGCCTGCCAGGCGTGCAATCCGCGGGAGCGATCAACCACTTGCCTCTGGCGGGCGATCTTTGGGATCTCGGGTTCGAGATCGAGGGCCGGCCGAAGCCGAGGCCCGGTGAATCGCCCAATGCGGTTTACCGGATCGCGATGCCAGGCTATTTTCAAACCATGCGGCTACCAGCGCGGAGCGGGCGCCTCATCACCGATGACGACGGTGCCAGGACGCCCAAAGTAGTGGTGATTAACGAGCGGGCGGCTCGCGAATACTGGCCTGGTGAATCTCCGATCGGCAAACGCATTGTGATCGGCGGCAGCAACGTCAACCACCCCGACTGGCTTACGGTCGTTGGTGTGGTCCCAAATGCGAAGCAGGGCGACTGGACAGTAGACCCGTATCCGGAAATGTATCTCGCTGCGCTACAGAGTCCGGATTTTCTGGGAGAGGGTACGATCGCTCCTCACATGTCCTACATCACTTTAGTAGTGCGCGCCGCCGGGAACCCGGCTGACCTGGCGTCTGCCGTCAAGCAAACCGTGCGAGCGTTCGATCGCAATCTACCGATTTCAGCGGTAATCACGATGGATCGGGCCATTGCCGACGCCACGGCGCAGCCGCGCTTCGAAATGCTGCTGCTCGGATTGTTCGCGGCAGTGGCGCTGATCCTGGCGGCGGTTGGGATCTATGGTGTGATGAACTACTCGGTCTCCCGACGCACCCGCGAGATCGGGATTCGCATTTCGCTTGGGGCGAGCCGCGGCGACCTCCTGCGAATGGTGTTTCTGCGGGCTATGGTGCAGGCGTTGGCAGGCACAGCGGCCGGCCTGGCGGGGGCCGTTCTGTTGTCGAAGCTGATGACTAAAATGTTGTACGGTGTGCGACCCACGGATCCCCTGACCTTCTTGGGCGTCACCGTCGTTCTCGGTCTCGCGGGACTACTGGCAAGCGGCGTTCCGGCCCGCAAGGCCGCCCGAATCGAGCCGATGACGGCGTTGCGCAGCGAATAGACTCTGGCAAACTGAATGCCAGCATGCACTCTGATGGTCCGATCAATCGCCGCACGGCCTTGAAGGTCGGCGGTGCTACCGCCGCGGCATTTGCCGTTAACGCCCGAGCAGCCAGTTCCGGCAAAAGCGTCATCGTAATAGGCGCAGGTATAGCGGGGCTCTCTTGCGCGTATGAGCTTAGCCGGCGCGGACACCAGGTTACAGTCCTCGAAGCCAGCGGCCGGCCAGGCGGGCATGTGAGAACCTTCCACGATCCGTTTGCCGAGGGACTCTACGCCGATATGGGAGCCGAACATTTCTACTATCCGGGATACACACAATACTGGCGTTATCTTCATGAGTTCGGTCTTACTCCCATTGCCTTTCCACGCCGCGAGAACCTGGTGCGCTTTCTGCGCGGCGAGAGATTCAGTGAAGCCGATCTCCACAGCCGCGCGGTTCTCGGGAAACTCGGGTTCAATCAACGCGAGATTGCTTTTCTGGCAGAGCGGCCATGGGCGGACTTTCCCCTGCTCTACGCTCAAAAATATGTGGACGCAGTTCGCGATGAAACCAACCCGTTCGCGGGCGGCCTGGATTCACTCGATCATATTTCGGTCAAAGATTTTCTGAAACGTGAGAACGCGTCCCCTGCCGCCGTGGAATTCTTCGGCAGCTCAGGCTCGGCGCTGCAAATGATCTGGGGCGCCGGTATCAAGAGGTTGCGCGGCACAGATCTGGAATCAAAGAAGCTGTTTCGCTTAAGGGGCGGAAATCAGTTGATGACCGACGCATTCGCTGCCCGGCTGGGCGAGAAAGTACATCTTGGTTGCCCGGTTACCGCCATCCAACACGGTCCTTCGGGCGGGACGGTAAGCTACCGCGAATTCGGGCGGGAGAAAAAGCTGGAGGCGGACTACCTGGTCAGTTGCATTTCGCTCGTGATGCTCCGACAGTTGCCCGTTACTCCCGCGTGGCCCGAAGCCAAGGCTTTCGTAATTCGCGAAATGCCGTACTATACGCGAACGCGCATCGTTTTCCAATGCCGGACTCGTTTCTGGGAGACCGATAAGGTCAGCCCCAACTGGTTACCCCCCGATCCCCGGTTGAACGAAACGTGGTCTCTTGCCGACGAGGTGAAGACTTCGCGCGGCATCCTGATAGGCGGTGCACAGGCAGGCGTCACCGGGGCGCAAGCGCTGGACGCATTCCGAAGCCTTTACCCCGGCAAGCCGCCCGAGATTGAACAGACTGTCGTTCACGACTGGTCGAAAGAGCCGTGGTCTGCGATGTGCGAGCGAATTCCGTACAGGCTGGGTGAACTCGCGCGCTTCTGGCCCGAAGTTATTCGTCCATGTGGCCGGATTCACTTTGCAGGCGCGTATGCCGCCCAGATGAACTGGGGACAGGAAGCCGCGCTCGAATCGGCCAACCGGGCCGCCGAAGCCATTGACCGCGCATAGTCGCTTTGCTGAAATACTAATTCGGTTTGGCTACTCCTGCCGCAAAGCGGATATGGGGTCGGTTCTGGTAGCGCGCCGCGCCGGCATCCAGCACGCGATTCCAGCCGTTGCTACTACTACGCCGACCGTGATCCAGACCCAAGCGTTATGATCACCCTCGAGACCGAACAGGAAACTCCGCAGAACCCGCATTAGAAAGAGCGCCGAGAGAAACCCGATCGTCACGCCCGCGGCGACCGTCGCGAAGCCCTGGCGGAAGATGAGCGAAAGGACGTCACCCGGGGTCGCCCCGACGGCAATGCGAATTCCAATCTCCTGGGTTCTCCGCGCGGTGGTATACGAAACGACGCCATAGACACCAGCCGCCGCCATCACGAGCGCAAGCCACGCCGTGATGGCGAGTAACGTGATAATGAAACGCCGATCGGCTACGGAATCCGCGATCAGGTTCCGCAAGGTGACCGCGAGGAGTACCGGCTGATTCGGGTCGATTGCTTCGATCGCGCGGCGGATTGCCTTCTCGAGACTTGCCGCGGGCCGATCGGAACGCACAACGATGAAGGCCGAGCGTTGCATCGCTCCGGCGGAAAGATAGACACTTCCGCCGGCCGGTTGGCCGAGAGCGGCATGGCTCGCACTCGAGACAACACCGACGACTCGTTTCCAGTTGTTTGGGTGCTCCGATGTGCAATCCACGCAGATCCCCTGCCCAATGGCGCTAACGCCGGGCCATAAACGCCCGGCTATGAGATCATTCACAATCGCGGAATCGTTCGACTCGCTCATCTCGTCGTCACGGAACCAGCGTCCGGCGAGCAGACGAATCCCCATGGCCTGCAAATAGGCTCCGCCCGCAATATCGACTTCCGCTATCAACGGGGATGCTTTTGTCGAGCTGATGGATCCGCCATGATTCTCGCCGCTAAAAGGCAGAGCGTCGACTGTTCCAGCGTTTTCGACACCAGGAAGCGCACGAATGGAATCGAGCATGCGCTTATAGAACACGCCTCGTTTGGACGGATCGGGGTAGCGTTCGGGAGCGGGCAGCACAACGGCGGCGAGAACGTGATCCGCCTCGAAACCAGGATCGACGCGCAGCAACGTTACGAAGCTTGAGACTAATTGACCGCCGATTACTACCAGAATCACGGACACGGCCACCTCCGCAACCACCAGGAAGGAACGGACACCGTCATTTCTTCCCGGCGCAGCACCGCGTACACCGAATCCGCTGAGCGCGAATCCCTGCTCTTTGGCGAGCCGAAGTGCGGGCGTGATTCCAAACAATATTCCGTTGACGATGGCGAGCACCAGAGCGAAAACAAAAACTGTTCGGTCCGCACGCGACTCGGCCAGCCGGGGAATGCTCTCCGGCGCAATCGCGGGCAGAATCTTCCACGACGCCGCAGTGAGGGCAAAGCCGCCAAGGCCGCCCAGCAAGGCCAGCACACAACTCTCCGTAAGGAGTTGACGAACAATCCGGATTCGCCCCGCGCCGATCGCCAGTCTCACCGCGACTTCTCTCTGCCGTGCAAATCCGCGCGCCAGAAGCAGGTTGGCAACGTTCGCACAACCGATCAGCATGAACAGGCCGGCCGCAGCCAGCAGAAACAGGAGACCATTTGTTGCGACTCCCACGGTGCGGTCACGGAGGAAGTTCAGTCGGAGCGTACGATCACGGTTCGTTGCGGGATATTCACGAGTCAGCGCTTCGCTAATTGCAGCGAGGTCCTGGCGAGCTTCCGTCAGCGAAGTTTCGGGCCGCAGCCGCGCCACGGCGCCGAATCCTTCCTCCTGCATACCGGGACGCTCAGATAACGGGGCCCAGAACTCCACGTAAGGAGAGGGCGTGTGAGCCGCTTCGCGGCGGAGCGGAAAGTTGAATGCCGGCGCCATGACGCCGATCACGAGACAGGCATGGCCGTTGACGGTTACGGTCCGGCCTACAACGCCCGGGTCAGAACGGAAGCGCCGCGCCCAGAGACCGTAGCTGAGAATCATCTCGTTGGGACGCCCAGGCTGGTCCTCTTCGGGAAGAATGTTGCGACCGAGCATGGGCGCAACGCCGAGCGTGGGAAACAGGCCAGCACTCACTTTCAGGCCGTATAACGCCTCCGGAGTGCCGTCCGCATCGGCTGCCAGATCGAACACCGCGTTGCGATAAACACCTACCGATTCGAGGGTACGTGTTCTCTTAATGACTTCCTGTGTATCATTCCAAAACACCCAATCGCCATGAGACTGTTGCTGCATTTTGGGGAATTCGCTACGAAACTGGACGAGTTCGCCGGCTCGTGCGTAGGGGAGCGGGTCGATCAGCACGGCTTTGATCGCGGCGAAGACCACCGCGGTGGCCCCCACGCTCAGCGTTATCGAAAGCACGGCAATCGCAGTTTGTACGGGTGTTCGCCGAAAAAGCCGTAATGCAAGCCTCGCATCGCTGAGAATTGACATCGAGCCCCTCAAGCCAGTTGTGACGACTCTTTGCACAACAAGGTTTCCCGCCCAGTACGGAAATCGAGCTCCAAGGCGAGGCAATAACGAGGGTGCTGTGCTTCGCGTGCGACGCTTCGACAACAGCGCGGCCCAGAGCACGCCGCAGAACTTAGGGAATTAACCAGCTACAGTCAAAGCGTGGAGGGAAAGATCCGATATGAGTGACAGGGCAGCGACTGCTACCCAACATTCGGAAGCCGCGCCGGCTCTTCAAGGTACATACACCTCGAAAGCGTATGCGGCTCAGAGCGCAAAGTCCGGCTTGGCCGGTAGCGGAATCCAGCGCCGGAATCCGCGGCCACAGGACATACAGATTGAAATTCTCTACTGCGGAGTTTGCCACTCCGATCTGCACCAGGTAAGAAATGAGTGGGAAAGCATCGCGCCCACAGTTTATCCGTGCGTACCCGGCCATGAAATCGTAGGCCGAGTTGTGAAGGCTGGAAACGGCGTAAAGAAATTCAAGGAGGGTGACCTGGCCGCAATCGGCTGCATGGTTGGCTCGTGCGGCGTTTGCAGCAACTGCAGGGAGGGCCTCGAGCAGTACTGTGTTTCGTTCCCCGTGCTTACATACAACGGCGAGGAAAAGGTTCTTGGGGGTGTGACTTACGGCGGATATTCGGAAAGCATCGTGGTGGATGAGGCCTTTGCACTGCGCGTCTCCGACAAGCTTGATCCCGCCGGTACAGCTCCTTTGCTGTGTGCCGGCATCACCACGTACTCGCCAATGCGGCACTGGAAGGTAGGAAAGGGACAGAAGGTTGGCGTCGTGGGACTCGGTGGGCTGGGGCACATGGCATTGAAATTCGCCAACGCCTTCGGAGCGCATGTTGTCCTCTTCACGACCTCGCCAAACAAAACCGCCGATGCGCTACGGCTCGGGGCACATGAGGTTGTCATTTCCAAGAATGACGCCGAGATGCAGAAGCACACAGGCAGCTTTGATTTCATCCTGGATGCGGTCTCAGCCGATCATGACCTGAATGCTTACCTTAATCTGCTGAAGCGAGATGGAACGCTCACACTGGTGGGAGCCCCTCCCAACCCAGTGCCGATAGCGGCATTTGGACTCATCATGGGCAGGAAGCAGCTGGCGGGGTCCGCTATCGGAGGAATTCGCGAAACCCAGGAAATGCTGGATTTTTGCGCCGAGCGAGGCATTACGGCCGACATCGAACTGATCCGCATACAGAAAATCAACGAAGCTTATGACCGGCTGCTGAAAAGCGATGTGAAGTACCGCTTCGTCATTGATTTGGCCTCGCTGAAGGAATAGCCAGATCCGATCGGACCCCGGCGTAGTGCACGCGGTTATTTCGGAGTGCGGTTTTTATCGATATGTCCGTAGCGAATTCCTGCATAGGCGTTCTGGGAGATGCTTTACATTTTGGACCAGTTCGGGCCGTAAAGCGTTAGATCCGGGTTTGGGGAGCAAAGGGCGGACCCCGTGAGCGTAACCCAAGGCAAAATAGTTCCCCGGTGGGTCGTCACATGGAGGTAGGGGACAATCACGGAGTGACAGATCTTGCGGCCAAGGAAAGGATCCTCAAGGATAGCGGCTACAGCTACAGTTTTGATCGCGAACTGTACGTGAATAGGAGCTTAAAGAAAGCCTTCAGCGTCGAATTCATAGAGGATCATCTCGAAGCGGAGATCGCCAGGCTGGCGGGAGACAAATCGCCGAGCCCGGAGTGGTATTTTTACTTTTATAAGAGGCCTTCCGCCGCTGCCGAGCGAGAACTTGCTCATTAGGCTTGGCTGATGCGAAGCCGGACCGTACACAGAAGGCTGAAGGAAATCGACATGGCTCTTCAAGAACCGTTTCGGGGATGGCTGCCAGATCCCGTTTTAGATGAAGGCGAGCAACTCGCGTTGAAGTATTGCGGATACTGTCCAGCAAGTCGAAGTGTTACCGGGGAATATCAGATTGTACCTATGTTGACGGGATTATTTTGGGATGTTGAACACTCCGCGATCTACAAGCCATCCCCAGAGTTAAGAGGCGTCGCCGGCCGCATGGCACAGCCTGGCGCAAGTCCTCCGCAGGTCGCGCCCCGCCCCGCAAGCTGGTCGCTGCTAGGGTTTGTCGCGAACTCCGTCACCACGTGCCAGATGACCTTCTCGATCGGCCCGGCGCACCCACGGAAACTTTGTTTGGCACGCAACGCGCCGCGTCAACGTCCCACAGAACGACGTCTTCGATCTATTGTGTAAAGTATGTCCCCGGCCCACTCCGCAACACCCCCACGCCGGATGACGGGCAAGCCTCCTAATCAGAGCATGATGCTGTTAAGCCGGTATTCAAGCCGAGTACTCATGAAGTCGACGGGTTTCCATAACACTTGATGCGTCGACAAGCAGGAAGCTAACTCCAGCGATAGGCAAGCAGTCATGGAAGCGATTTTCTTCGATACACCCTCACGCATCTTGTTTGGAGCAGGCTCGCGATTGCGTCTGGGCGAGGAGCTACACAGGATCTCAGTTTCGCGAACGCTCCTTGTTACGGACCGGCATCTGCGGGAAGCGGGAACCATACAGGATTTTGAAGCGTGCCTGAAGCGCGACCGCATTGAGACAAGCGTTTTCTCTGATGTCCAACCCGACCCCACCGACCAAAACGTAGCAGCCGGCCTCGCATGCCTGCGGGGCTGTGACGCGGAGGCAATCATCGCCATCGGTGGCGGCAGCGTGATCGATGCGGCGAAAGTGATCGCTGTCGCTTCTACAAACCCGCAACCGATTTCGGCTTTCCAGGGTTACGGGAAGATAGCAAATCGAGGAATACCGCTGATCGTTATTCCGACTACGGCCGGCACCGGCAGCGAGGCCACTAAAGCGGCGGTGATCACCGACACGGAACGGCAGGTAAAGATGATGATGCTCGATTCGAACCTCATGCCGCGCGTGTCTATCGTTGATTATGAATTGAGCCTCACGATGCCGCCGGACCTGACAGCCAACGTAGGCGTCGATACGCTAGTGCATGGAATTGAGGCCTTCGTCTCCAAGAGATCCAACGGAATGACCGATCCGCTGGCGGTCTCCTGCATCCAGCTCACCGCTCGTCATTTACTCACTGCCTACCGAGAACCTCATAACCGCCGCGCCCGGGAAGGCATGGCGCTTGCCGCGTGCCAAGGCGGAATGGCATTCAGCAACAGTAGCGTGTGTTTGGTTCATGGAATGAGCCGGCCGATCGGCGCCATCTTCCATTTAGCGCACGGCCTGTCGAATGCAGTGCTTCTGCCAACGGTAACGCGCTTTTCTCTGCGCGGAGCACCCGAGCGCTATGCGCACATCAGCCGCCAAATGGAATTTTGCGACAGCGGCGTGAGTGACGAACAGGCCTGCGAGAGGCTCATCAAAGGGCTGGAGGACTTGAATGCTCAGTTGGGGATTCCCACGCTGCGGAGCACTCTAAAAACGGATCGCAGCGAATTTGAATCCTTTCTCAAAAAAATGGCCGCAGATGCGCTCGCTTCCGGAAGCCCGCAAAACAATCCAGTGGTTCCTTCAGCAGACGAAATTACAGAACTCTACCGGCAGGCATGGTGAAAATCGCCAGTAGCCCGTGCCGGCCACACCGGCACGAGGCGTCACGTTTGAGAGGTATGCTGCCGCTTGGCCTCAGCCTGGATGTTGCGGATATATTCGGCAGCCAATTGAGCGTTTTTGTCGACGAACTCCACGCCCACGGTCTGCCGGTCAATCACCGGTAGCGGGTGACATAATTCAAAGCCGGCGTAACCTCGATACCCGATGTCCATGAGCCCAAGCATTTCCGCCAAGCATTTCTCGTCACCCTTGACGGTAATGCCATCAGCACCGCGATCATATTCGCCGCCAAAATGCCACAACGTTTGCAGCGCACCGACTTCGTTCACTGCCCTTCGCACCGCCGCTTCATCCAAAGTGTGCTCGAGACGCGCGTCGAAGCAAACCTTCAAATGAGGCGAGCCAACCTGTCTGACCATATGCAGAGCGTCGATGTAGCCTTTGTTAACGACCGGTGGGTGGTTCTGGAGGGCAAGAACAACACCGAAATCGCCGGCGAGCTTTGCTGCTTCCTCCAAAGTCTCGCGGCACCATGCCCACGTCTGTTCCTCGGAGAAGTCTTTGTGCTCGGCCTTCCAAGCCGCTTGAGCAATGTCGTATCGGCCGCCGCCTTGCGGCAGCAATGTGACGCCCGACCACGCGAGGAAGACCCTCACGATTTTTGCGCCGAGTTCGGCGCTCATGCGCATCAGGTCCCGTGCATATAACAACTGTGATTCGCGATGTTCCGGAATGGGACTGCTGAAGTCATTGTTGGCTGCAACTGCGTATATCTCGATGCCCCGATCAGCGGCGAACTTGCGCAGTTGCTGGCATCGCGCTTTGGACATGTCGAGTGGGTTTCCATGGGGCCGCTTGCCATCGATTTCCACACCCTGGTAACCAAATTTCTTAGCGCGTTCGATCACCTGCTCGACGGTGAGTGCATCTCCGCGATACCACACACCGCCGTATGTGATGCTGTACAGACCGATCTTCACGTCGGCCGGCGGCACGGAAGCGGATGCACGCTGCACCGTCCCAAGTGTGCCGGCCGCTAGCGTTGCTGTTTCAACAAAACGACGTCGACTGAGTTGGTTTCCGCTCATATCCCAAAGCCTCCAGGCGATGCGGGTCGACGAACTGCCCGAATCACTTTTCGAACTTCAAGCGTACCGCATAATTCACGGTCGCGAATCTCCGTCATCCAGGCGCCGGGAGCGATCACTCGCCTATCGGAACATCCTCAAATCCACGGCGGCCGCCATGGCCTTATATCCAGCATCAGCCGGATGCAGATGATCGCCGCTATCATATTCCGCCAGCATTCTCTCAGGATGATTCGGATCTCTCACCGCCTTATCGAAGTCAATCGCCCCGTCGAAAGTGTGATTACTACGAACCCATTCGTTCACTGCTTTCCGCTTCTCTTCTTTCTCCGGGGTGAAATATCCGCCCCCAGCACCTTCGAAGGGTGTAAGCGTTCCACAAAGGATTTTGACGCCATTCTCGTGCGCTCGCTCGGCCAACTGCCCCAAACCCGCGATGATGTCCTCCGCGCTCACGGTCTCTGACACCGGGGCAGACGTTCCCGCATGTCCCAGATCGTTGATTCCCTCCAGGACAATCACGTACTTTGCCCCAGGCTGCGCGAGCACGTCGCGGTCAAACCGCGCCAGGGCGTTCACTCCGAATCGAACATTACGTGACGCGTCGTGCAGAATCCGGTTGCCTCCGATGCCCGCGTCCAATATCCCTATGGACGTGTGCTTTCGCTCATCGCGCAGCCGCTCGGCAAGAAAATTCGGCCAACGGTGATTGGCATCGACTGTCGAATGCGCACCGTCCGTAATCGAATCGCCGAACGCGATCAGCGTCGATGCCCCTCCTGAAGCTGTGACATCCAGATCGTTCAGGAACACCCACGAGGTGAGCGTCTTCGCGCCAGGAATACTGTCCGAGCCAGTCACATCGCCCTGCCCGATATAGGCGGTCTGCTGCGCCGCATAGTGAATGCCCGCACCAATCGTAGATTTCGGAAAATACAAGCTAATCGTCACATCGCGGCCGGGTGGTAAGTCCAGTTTGACGGCATCGCTCACCACGGCTCCATTTGGCGGAATCGACACGCCTTTCCGCCCGCTAAACGTGAGCACGTGATCCGAACCTGGCTGAATGGAATCCCGAGAGCCGCTCAAAGCGAGATGACCCGCTCCGATTTCGACAGCCTGCTTTCCGTAGGCATTCGAGAGGCGCACGCGCACCATCTCGCCTCCGGCGCTGGCGTGCACGATCTGCCGCAGCGTCTGATCGGCGTACGTGAAATTTTCACTCCGCATTTGCGCATCCTCCAATTGCGGCGATGCGCTCGCACCCCATGTAACCACCCAGTGCGTACGGCTGGCTGCCTGCGCGCCAGACGCAAAGACAAAGACAAAGGATAAAGCGAATTTGGAGGTCATAGGTTGAAGCGCAAATCGACATCCTATCGCGACGGCTTCGCGTTTGCAGCTTGCGC
Source organism: Terriglobia bacterium (assembly GCA_963757345.1). GTDB lineage: Bacteria > Acidobacteriota > Terriglobia > Bryobacterales > Bryobacteraceae > Bog-105. The sequence goes on from CAVWRP010000027.1 coordinate 314,345, forward strand.
TTCAAGCCTCGCCTCTTATTAGCTGGATACGGGAGGTTCAAATTCGGACTATCCGCGGGCCAGCTGGGTCAATTTGTCTCGAAGAGCTTGACAATTTCGTTCACATCATCGATTAAGGTTTTCAGCTTGGCGTTCCCCTCATCGCCGCAACTGAGGTCCGGCGTTTTCTCGGCGCCAAATTCGATTGTTCGGGTTGTGCCAAACGAGGCGCTCTTCATGCAGCGCCGTTCCGGAATGGAAGAAAGAGGTCCTACCGCCTCCAAATCTGCGAACAATCGATTGACTAAAGAGTGTGAAAGTTGCTGCTGTTTAGTGTCAGCCTTTTCGTCAGCTCGCCGTGCGAACTTGCCCGGCGTGGTTACAAACACTGCTTTTCCCGATCGTTGAACGACAATCCGAAATCCAGTGAGATTCGTTGCGCCCGAATCCACAATCGTCACAGTTTGGTCTTTCCCGGAGAGCATTGCAGCCGCAAGGAGCGGCGCACTGATTAGCGCGAGCCACATTAGGAAAATGGAAAACGTCCGCCCACGATTGAACGCAAGCGGTGTTCCTGTGGTTCGGACCTGCATAACAGTCATCGACCAGGACTGTGCAATTATACGGCCAGGACGGCTCTAAAGCGGCATGTTACCGCCAATTTTCATGTATCAAATTGCCGCCGAATTTCCGATGGCATGAGGGGACGCCCAATCCGTCACGAGCTTGCGGCGGCCGCTCACTCATTCTCGCGAATGCGACTTCCAGGCATTCACGGAACCGGACAAAAGCGCAGCATGCTATTTGACGACGTGGTCTTCTACTACTTGGCCCATCTTTTCATACGGCGTACATTTATCGGGCGGCGTGAGCAGCCCCTTCTCTGGAAGACCCAGAATGACATCGCGATAAAAAGCAACGAGTTTGGTCTCAGGTAACTGAGACTCGATCTTTACTGGAGCTCCTTTCAGATCCTCCGCTTCCCATACCTTGGATTCGATGATCTTGCCGTCTGACCTCGTCACCTGTGCGATTTCAACTTTGCACTTGTGGCCCTCTACAATTTCTGTCCCAGCTGGAGTGCGCCTCACATTAGTTCCGTACAACAGCTCCAGGGGGCTGGGCACCATCTTTGCTTGTTCGGGTGTCATTACTACACATTGATGGCTGCCATCGGGATAGGTGGTCAAGTTATAGACTTTATAGGGTGCAGTCACGTATAAGGTAGCGATGGCGGTGCTCCTCTCGACCCGTACGCTGGACCCCGAGTGATGCACCTTCATGGCGATGTCGTAGTTTGTTGTCGGAAAGACTTGCGTAGCAGTGAGGTCGGGAAACTTCCACGGATCCTCGGCATTGTCCTGCGCATGAAGAGCGCAGAGAGGGAGTAAGCTCACTAGACCGGATATCAAGGTCCTTCTGAAGAGGTGCATGGATTCTCCTAATCGCGAAAACGAGCTTGCACTAAGAGAAAGGCCCTGCCAAAAGCAACAGGGCCTTCTAGCAATCAGCTATGCAAAGGTCCCCTACTTTCCAAGCAAGCCACGCGGGCTTCCTACTCCTGTGCATAGATCGTACGAGGGACGGGCGAGCGTACCGCTCGAACCGGTTTGTACGTCATAGAAGTTTCCCCTGTAGGCTCGTGCTGTGGCCAGTTGAGCATACAGGAGATTGTTTTCTTCAGTGTTGAACCAGTTGCTGCCGCCGGTCACAGGAGTTAGGAAAACCGAACCCAGCACGTTGCCTGCACGGTTGACAATACCGGCCAGTGAGGGCGAGGATACACTGGTGCCACCAACGACGAACCACCCGCCATTGTAGCCGGAATAGACGTAGACGCCGCTAGCCGGATCGGCGTTTGCGGACAAATCAGGCGTGCGGCGTTGGCTCTTACCGAAAATTGGATATTGGAAGTCGGCCCACGGGCCCATGTTGCCGCCGGTGAACGATGTGACGTAGGTTTCCTGAGAGCTAGTTCCACCACCCGATCCGCTCCAGCACGATTCGGAGACGAAGTTCTTCGTGACAGAGTCGCGCAACACAGACGTGCCACCCGCGGAAATCACCCAGGGATTGCCGCTCGGGTATCCTGTGGTGGCGCCTTCGAAACCGCCGTCGCCGGATGAGGCGAAGGCGAGAATGTGGGTTTTCCAACCTGTAAGGCCGACATAGTTCCAATCCGCAAAGAACGCGTCGTCGCCGGTCTGTCCGACGAACTCACCGCCTTGCCAGCTATTGGTGACCTGGCCGCCTGCAGGATAGTGATCCCTGATGTACTGAAAGGCCACCTGCTCAGCATAGAAGAGGTCCGCGTATGAGCTCGAGCAGGCCTCGACCAGGATGATCGCAGCGCGAGGGGCAAATACGTGCGCCCATTCGATGTCCAAAGACGATTCGAGCGCCCAACCCGTGTTAGGCGCAGGAACCGTACAATGGCCGTTACCGTTCGCGTAGATCTTGGTAAACGTCGAGGTCGGCAGGGGCCATTTCGCGTTGAAGATGGCGAGGTCACTAGCCGCGTACGGATTGTCGTAGGCATCCACGATAGCGATCGCACCATAGCCGGCTGCACTGGGACCACCACCACCACCGTTCAGTCCCTTGGGGGCGCATCCCGGCGTGTAAGGACTGCTGACATAAAGGCAACCCATTGAAGCGGGTGTTTCGGCAACCAAGGTCGTAGCATCGGGACCAGCTACGTCTTCTGAATCCATGTTTCCGGCGCCGAGCGCCATCGCCTTGTTGCCGTCGACGCTGCGCATAACGTAAGTCGTGTGAGCGTACCCCGACGGTTGTTCCTTACTGCTTTCTGGAACGACCATATGCCCGGCCTGTGGCGAGCGCTCGCTAACTTGTGACGATCCTGAGAAGGAAGACAGCGCGGCATTCACGTTATTGCCCGCGGAATTGGTGCTGCCTTCCTGCGCAAAGGCTCCCAATGCTAAGCAGGGGGAAGCAATTGCCACGACCCAGACGCGCGACCAGTGTTGCGCTCCAAGACGTGAGTTCTCCGATTTTTTGGTCGACCAACCTGACTGCAAATGATCGATTTTTGGTTCCATACTACCTCCTAAGTAGTTTGGGACTCCCGGATGCAAATGTTGGGCCGAAGAGACAAAGATCCCTTTTTTCGGCCGAACATCAGTTAAATTGTGGAGGCGACCGAAATGCCATCGATCTTGACTATCCAGTTGGATAGTACGTAAGTACCGAGACTGGATTAAGGATATTCGGCAGATGCCTCACAGAAACCAGGAATGGTTAGTTACGAGGACTGGAACCGCGACCGACCGCAGTCACGCCAGGGAACGCTTAGGCGTGCCAAGAATGAATCGCCACATTTCAAAGTAGTCTGACTGTGAAGATCAGGACGAATGAACTTTTGCGGGCCGCACGGTTCCGCCAATTTGTACGCAGTGCATTCGACGCTGCCGGGGAAACGCTTCGCCATTTCAAAACACTTGACTTAAGGGTGCGACCGTCTTTCGGCCTAGATTAACAGGCTAAGTAATCTTTGTGCTTTGTCCGAGTCACCCCGAGTTCAAGCGCTCTGAAGACGGTCGTTTAACCTATCTAGCCTTCGGCCTTCAAAGCCACGGAGACTAAGCCGTCGGTTCAGTCCCGTCACGCGATGTTGCTAAAAGGTACTTCTCTGAGGGATCATACGTCCGAGTGTTAGATCCAAGGAATTTCCCGCTTCTGCTTCTTGTCCTTTTCCTGGTAGCGCTCTGGCTCGCCGCCAGGATCGGTGCGACCTTGCATTCCAGGCACCAGAAGATAGGAGCTGACGAAATTGCAGACCTCGATCTGATCTTGGGGGCTACGCTCACGCTGCTCGGTCTCATAATCGGATTCAGCTTTTCTATGGCGGTCAGCCGTTACGATCAGCGAAAGAACTATGAGGAAGCCGAGGCGAATGCGATCGGCACAGAATACGTCAGGGCGGATCTCCTCCCGGCGAGCGGGGGAGCGAAGGTGCGCAGCCTGCTGGTACGCTACACCGAACAGCGGGTTCTGTTCTACGTCACCCGCAATGAACAAAGACGGCGTCAGATCGATACCCGGACTATGCAACTACAAAATGACTTGTGGTCGGCAGTCGCTTCTCCGGCGCTTGAGCAGCCCACACCCGTGATGGCGTTGGTCGTCTCCGGTATGAACGATGTTCTGAATTCGCAAGGTTACACGCAGGCTGCCTGGTGGAACCGCATTCCCCTGCAGACATGGGCGTTGATGGCAATCATCGCTTTTGGATCCCACTTTCTCCTCGGCTACCGCGTGCGACGTGGCGCTACACGAAGCATTTTGTTTTTGACCCTACCCCTGGTCGTCTCTATCGCGTTTTGCCTGATTGCCGACATTGACAGTCCGCGCTCCGGAATTATCCGAATATCCCCTCAAAATCTCCTCAGCCTGTCGCGCTCGATGCACCCCTAATTGCATGGCCGGCGGTAGCGTCATTATCAGTGAAGAGGCTATCGCTGGACCGGCACATCGTATATAAAGAGCAGGCAAGGCCCCTAATTAGCCATGACCGTTACTCGCCAGGCGCAGAAGCAAGATCAAGCAAGCGTTCTCCGGCCTCGAACTGCCCGAAACGCAATAATAAGTCCGATTTTTGCATTTCGGCCTCAGTCAAGGTCGATTAATTTTGGTGCTCAGTCTTCCAAAGTAGATCATTTTCAAACAAGCAAATAAGCAAATAATCACGAAGTACTAGGTACGTATTTCTCGGATAAATACGCTTGTTTTAGGACTGCTTTCCCTGTACAGGAGTAGGGAGGAATATGGCAGACATATGAGTATTTATCTGGATGTATCGCGTTATCAGATCTTCCCACTTGCTTTAGAACTCATTATTTTGCAGCACCATGCGAGCTGTTGAGAAATCGATAAGTCTGATTAATAGATGCGGTGGGCGACCGCCGGGCAGTTTTGCCTCGTGTTTCGCTGAATTGATCTATGCAGAATAGCTCGATGCATTAGTACGTCGACGTTTTTTGGGCCGTTGACGGAGTCTACGGAGGCTGTTAAAGTCAATTCAACACTAAAACTTAGTACAGCAATTGCCGATTATGCAATTGTGATTTGAACTCTTGTTCAAAGTTAGGCAGCGATTACTTGCCAACGAGAGTTCTTAAATATAAGCGATTTGAGCTCTGAATCAATCGCAGAAAGTCGATGTGACAAAAATGGGCGAAGCCCGCCTACGCGAGAACGCTCCACTAGCCGCTTTATTACCGCATTTTGATTCGGCCCCGACCCAATCGCAGCCGTGTAATTGGTATGCATTGAAGGTCAGGACTGGCGGCGAACTCTCGACCGTAACCGCTCTGCGAAGTAAAGGTTTCGATCCGTTTTGCCCCACGCAGAAGGAACGCCGTCGTTACAGCGATCGAATGAAGCTGGTTGAAACAGCGGTGTTCCCCGGATACGTGTTCTGTAAGTTCGACATAGAGAAAAAACTGCCCATCGTAAGCGCCCCGGGAGTGGAATATGTTGTCGGATTTGCCGGATTTGCAACGCCAATACCGGAATTACAGATTCATCACATCCGGCGGATGGTGAAGGCGGGCGCGGGCGCCTGCGCCGCTGATCTATTCGCACCAGGTCAGCGAGTGAGGGTAACCCATGGACCTCTCGAAGGGGTAGAAGGCATTTTAGTGCGAGATCCGCGTGGTGACCGCCTCATTGTTTCGATCGATCTGCTTCATCAGTCCGCTTCTCTGCATATTGATCAGGACCAGACCAGAGCGATTTGAGACAAATGACACCGCAGATTTCAACCGGTTGTAAAAAAGAGCAACAGGAAGAAGAGTTAACGTGACGCCCGAAGGACAGGTCAAGAGCAAAGTTGTCAGTTTTAGGATCTCGGACGAAGAGTATGGAACAGTCGAGGCGGCGAGCCAGAAACACGGCTTTTGCAGTGTTTCTCTGTTTGCACGGGCAGCGACTTTAAATGGATATTCTTTCGAACCGGTACATACGCCGCTCGATCTGGAACTGAACCGGTTGTGGCGGCGCATCGAGGTCCTGACGTTGGCTCTTGAGCGAATCGCCGCGCAACTGGGAGCGTCTCTGGACCGCATCCGAGTTCCGGAAGAAACGGTACCGTATTCCCTCAGCTAGTCTCACCCCACCAACAAGATTGCAGGTCAAAGGCGTTTAAAAGGCAGAGCGCAGGCTTTGCGGACACAAACCGCGGCTCTACTCAGGAGAGCAGACGACCGCGGAGTCATCACAGGGAAAGTCATTTTTTCAAATGGGAGTCGCAATGAGAATTTTCGCGTGTTTACTGTTACTATTCACACTCGCCGGTGTTCGTTTACCGGCAGAGCAACCATCCGCAACAGCTGGACGAGAGTACGTGCTTGCTGCCGACGATGGGCTTTCGATCAATGTGGTCGATCTAACCGAGCTGGATGCAAAGACACTCGGAGTCGTCCGTATTGATCACCAAGGCAATATCCATCTTCCGCTGGCAGGTCGCATTCAGGCTTCAGGACTGACTGTTGAGGGGCTCGAAAAAGAGATCGCGAAACACCTTTCCGGCATCATGAACGATCCGGAGGTTTCGGTTTCCGTTGCGGAGTATCGGAGCCACCCTGTGTCAGTCCTCGGAGCGGTGCGGAATCCTGGCGTCTACCAGGTGAGCGGAAAGAAAACGCTGTTTGAGATCCTGTCGCTCGCCGGTGGACTCAATCCGGATGCCGGCAACAAGGTCAAGATCACCCGGCAGGCCTCCGCGGGCCGGTTGCCTCTGCCTAATGTGACGACGGATCCATCGGGCAAGTTCGACATTGGCGAACTAAATGTACGCAACGTGGTCGAGGCGAAGAGCCCGCAGGACAACATTGAAGTTCTCCCGAACGATGTCATCACTGTGCCCAAAGCCGAACTGGTCTATGTAGTCGGCGCGGTGCACCGATCCGGCGGGTTTCCGCTCTTAGAAAAGGAACAGATCTCGGTTCTCCAGGCCGTATCGCTCGCAGAAGGTCTCGATAGGGTGGCCGGCGCCAAGAATGCTCGCATTCTCCGCCAATCCACGCCAGGCGCGGAGAGAACAGAAATGAAAATCAACGTACAGGAAATTCTCGATGGTCGTGCCCGGGATGTTTCGCTCCAGGCGAACGACATTCTTTTCATTCCCGTGAGCGTGATAAAGAGCGCCTCGATTCGCGCGATGGAAGCGGCCATTCAGGCGGGAACAGGTATTGCAGTTTTTGGTCGCTAGTAGGTAAAAGTCCAAATGAAAAACGAATCACTCATCAAAACAAACGACTGGACGCATATGCCGGCAGTGGTTTCGCCGGTAATCCCCCGGCCCGAGTTCGCGGTTGAGCCGCAGACGGGCAGCGTACTTGACTACTGGCGTATCTTATGCCGGCGCAAGCTCGCACTAATCCTCTGCGGCGCTATCGGGTTAGCCGGCGGCGTTGCCTTTACGTTAATGCAAACACCGATGTATCGGGCTAGTACGTCACTCGAGATCCAGGACAACAAGAATGATACTTTCGCTTCCCGACTTCTGAATCCAGTACCAGAGCAGGCACCGGCCGATCCGCTGTCTGATATCCCGACACAGATCCGGCTCCTGCAGAGCAAGACGCTAATCGAACGTGCCCTGAGCAAAGTGAATGGTCCGCTAGTAGAAGAAGGTCAATCTCAACCGGCTGAAACAGCCTCCTGGCATCGCCTGCTGCCCAGTAAAGACAATGGCCCGGACAGCTTAGTTGAAAAGACAGAGAAGCGTCTCAAAGTAAGCCAGTCGGGCCAGACCCGCGTGGTGGAAGTATCCTTTGATGCGACTGATCCGGTGATGGCGTCTCGCTTCACCAATGCGCTTACGGCGGAATTTATCGACCAGAACCTACAAGCGCGCTGGGAGATGAACCGTAAGACCACCGACTGGCTAGTCGGCCAGCTTGACGATCTGCGGACCAAGCTGCGGCATTCAGAAGATGCGTTGCAAGCATACGCACGCCAAAAGGGGCTCATCTATACCGGCGACAAGCAAAGTGTTTCAGAAGAAAAACTCCGCGAGTTGCAAATGGAGCTTTCCAAAGCTCAGGCGGATCGCGTCGAGAAGCAGTCTCGCTCGGAAATTGCCCATACTGCAACGACCTCGACTGTACCGGAAGTTCTGAACGATAGTAATTTGCGTGCTATCGAAACGAATCTGACCGAACTGCACCGGCAGGAAGCCGAATTGGGTGTCACGTTCAAGCCGGATTATGCCAAGGCGAAACGCCTGCGGGCAGAGATCGAGGCGCTTGAGTCCACGCTCCAAGCCAAGCGCAGCCAGATTGTGGATCGTGTCGATAATGAGCTGCAAGAATCACAGCGGCGCGAACAGCTTCTAACTGCTGCTTACGCGAAGCAGACGCGGTCGGTAGTCGACGATTCGGAAAAGTCAATTCAATACGACATGCTGAAGCACGAAGTCGATACTAACCGGCAGATCTACCAGACGATGTTACAGCGCGTTAAGGAGTCGAGTATCGCCTCCGCTATGAAGGTCACGAACGTTCGCGTGCTGGACGCGGCCAAGCCGCCGGCGCATCCCTACAAGCCGACCTTGCCGCTGAATGGCGGAGCGGGAACTGCATGTGGGTTGCTTCTCGGCGCGGCCGTGGTCCTTGTTAGAAGCAGAACGAATGCCAACGTCCAAGAACCCGGTGACGCGGCTATGCTATTGGGCATCCCGGAACTGGGAGTGATTCCAGCAGCCGAGCTCGGCCGGAAGCAGTTGTCACCCGTTCAGCCGCTGTTACTTGGAGAGAAGCTACTGGAGGCGCCGGGCACAAAGGCGGCCGCTTCTATGGGCAACTCGCCGGCCCTCGCCGACAGCTTCCGCTCTGTGCTTGCCTCGATTCTGTTCGCCGGAGCAAAGCAGCGCCAACGCGTTCTTGTGGTAACAAGCGCCAACCCGGGTGAAGGCAAGACTACTACCGTCACCAACCTGGCGACGACTCTAGCCAACATGAACCGGAAGGTCCTGTTAATCGACGGTGACATTCGTAGCCCACGCCTGCACGGCGTTTTCGGACTTGATAACTCCGTCGGGCTTACTAACGCGTTGCAGAGGATTGCAATTCAGGAGGCGCCCAAAATCGATGATTTCATCCAGGAAACGAGCATTCCCAACCTGCATGTGCTAACCAGCGGACCTGCTGTACAAGCCGGGGCCGACTTGTTGTTCTCGGCTGCCATGCCGGCTTTGATTGCTCGTTACCGCGAAGAGTACAGCATGATTCTGATCGATACGCCCCCGATGTTGCTCATGCCGGACGCTCGCGTTCTGGCCCGAGTGGCAGATGGTGTGGTGTTGATCGCGCGTTCGGGCCGAACCGGCAGGGAAGCGATTCAGGCTGCGTATCGGCGCTTCGTCGAGGACCACACCCCCGTGGTTGGGGTTGTCCTTAACGACTGGAATGCAAAGACGTCGGCCAACAACTACTACGGCAACTATGCCTACTACAAGGACGCAGCAGCGGGGCAACCGGCAGCGGTTGTGACGCCTGCTCGGGCGTAGGGATGAGCGTCCTCGTTTCCTCCGGCGGTCGCAGCTCTGGCTGCGGCGCCGGAGTGCCGTTGGGCACTGAAGCCAAAGCACGTGACCGAGCGTCCTGTCCGTATCGAGTATCTACCGTGAAATCATCATCTACCTATCGCTCCGCAGTGGCGACCGAAGATGAGGCGGCCGTCGGGCCGTCGCGTCAGGCCGTCGTCGAGGACGCCGACTCCTCCCAACCTTCAAGATCACGTCAGGTTCTGATCGCGAACATCGCCTGGATGCTGGTGGGCAATGTGGCCTACGGATTCAGTCAGTGGGCTCTGTTGGTCACGTTGGCAAAAATCGGAACCATTGAAATGGTGGGCAACTTTGCACTTGCTATTGCGGTGGTGCTGCCTGTCCTGATGTTCAGCTCGTTGAGTTTGCGCTCTCTACAGGTCACCGATTCCAAACGCTCGTATCGTTTTCGAGAGTATGCGTCACTTCGAGCGGTGACACTCGTTCTCTCACTCTTATTCATCCTCGCTTTCGGACTGGTGTCCGGTTATTCGCCGACTGTTTTGGCTGCGACCATGCTTATCGGAGCCGCGAAGGCGCTCGAGTATGTCAGTGATCTGCTGTATGGTGTGTTGCAACAGCAGGAGGATATGGGCGGCGTGGCCGTCTCGATGGCGCTGCGAGCGATCCTTTCGGTGGCCGCACTCGGCGTAGCTGTTTCGCTTACTCACTCCCTGGTGTGGGGCACGGCAGGCCTTGCGATTGCTTCAGGTACCGTCCTGCTTGCATACGACATTCCCAAAACGCTGAGCCAAAGAAAGGGTCGGCTGGGTATCGAGTTGAGGGAGAGCGCGAAGCATCTCCGCCAGCTGACCAGCGCAGGCGAGCATCGGAGACTGACGAAGCTCGCGCTCACGGGCTTACCGATGGGTTTTGTATTAATGATGGTCTCGCTGAATCTCAATATCCCCCGATACTTTATCCAGCAACATCTGGGGATGGCTGAGCTAGGTATCTTCTCCGCTATCGCCACCCTGATGGCCGCGGGCGGTGTCGTGACGAACGCGGTCGGACAAGCCGCCGCGCCACGCCTTGCGAAGTATTTTGTCGCTGGCGACAAACGCGGCTTCGGCATTCTGCTCTCAACACTGGTCGTTGCCAGCCTTGGACTCGGCCTCCTCGGTTTCGGCGGTGCGCTACTGTACGGACGCGAGGCGATGGCTCTCATCTATCGTCCGGAATACAGCACCCGCCAAGACGTTCTGGTCTGGCTTATGGGTGCCTCGGGGTTCTTCTACCTGGGTTCCACGCTTGGATTTGCGGTGACAGCAGTGCGCTGCTTCACACCACAACTTCCCTTGTTTGCCGGCTCCGCAGTGGCTACCGCAATCGGCTGCCTGGTGTTCGTTCCTGCCTTCGGCTTGCGAGGAGCGGCGATCGCGATTCTGATTTCCTCGATTGTCCAGTGCGCCGGCAGTGGCTGTCTTCTTTATAGCTCGTGCCGGCAAATAACCGGCCAGCCGGAGGTGAGCCCCGCATGAATGCCAAACCAATTTACGATTGGGAACGGCCGGTTGTTCCGATACAGAATCCACAGACGGCCGCAGCCGTCGAAGCCCCGCGGAACGATTGGCGTCGGGATGTATGGCAGTTCGGGAGTCCCAAGGGCGAAGCGCTCTGGGTCTGGATTACCGCTGCCTTTACGCTCTATTGGATTCTTTTCGTCGCCGGAGCGTTCCTGGGCAGAAAAGAGTTGAATGCGGTGGGCGGCGTGGTGGTCCTAGCCGTCCTCGGGTGGATGGTTGTCGAACGTTTGTGGGTGCGGCTGGATGCGGTTGTCCTCGCCTGTTTTGGTGCTGCCGTCGGGATTCCCTTGCTGCAGTTCATGACTTCAAGCGAACCTCTGTCATCAGCGGCGGTCTTCAAACATGTTTCTTTGTGCTTGGCGATGGCGGCGTCTCGAGTCCTTGGTTTGACGGTCGCCTGCCGCTCGAAAGTACGTTGGTTGCTTGCCCTGCAAGTGCTGGTGATCCTGCTGATCTCGTTCACCATTTATCGCGGCACCTCCTGGGACGGCGGTACCCGGCACTCCGGGCTTTTCGTTAACCCAAACAACCTTGCTTTAATACCCTTCCTGCTCCTGTTCTTAGTGGATCCGCTGCGTGACAAGCTGTATATTCGTCTCGGTGCTCATGCCATCGTCATTGCGGTGCTGCTATTTTCAGGAACTAGTGGCGCCGTGCTCGCATATGCCATCGGGCTGGCCGTTCATTTTCGAAATCTGATCCCTAACCGCTGGCGTACCCTTGTCTACTCGCTGATTCCGGTTTCCGTTGTGGCTGGTATTGCATTTTTCGCGATGAATGGCGCATCGCTCCTGCCCGAGACACGTATGACCAAGCAGATTGCCGTGATTGGAGTGCAGTTCCAGAATGTTCTCGACGGCGGTGACGTCGCTTATTACCAGCAGGAACGCGTTCTGGGACCGGGCACCGCGTCCGGGATCTGGCGTGTCGCACACTGGCGGCGAACATTCACGACCTATCTTGAGGGCACGCCGCTCGAACAGTTGCTTGGCTTCGGATTGGGCTCGTCTCCCCGGATCATGGGCAAGCTTCCTCACAATGAATACCTTCGCCTGCTGTTTGAGCAAGGCCTCGTCGGCTTTCTACTCTTTGTATTTGCCTGGCACCGCATCATCAAGACGGCCCCGGCGCATGTACGGTATGTAGGCCTAATTGTAGCCATCTATTCGTTTAGTGAAAACAATCTGGACAACTTTCCGTTTATGGCCCTCTTCACGTTGTGCCTCTCGGCGCGCGGCGCAGTAGATTGTCTCGCCGTGAAGGCTCCGCGCCTGCTAGTCACGATGTGGAATACGACCGCACAGCGCGCGTAACTCCCTTCGGGAGAAACTCGAGTCTCTCCCATCGAATTTCAAAAAGATAAGAACGGTTTCAAACATCCTTATGAGAGTTCTGGTAGCAAACAACTATTACTATCTGCGAGGCGGATGCGAGCGCGTCATGTTTAATGACATCCAAGCTTTGTCCGCTCAAGGCACAGAGATTATTCCTTTTGCGGCAGCGGATCCCGAGAACGTAGAAACACCTTACTCCTCGTTCTTTGTGCCTGGCGCCGACATTCACGCCACCGATCCGCTTGGTCGGGTGGAAGCTGCGATAGATGCAATTCATTGCAGACGCACAGTCGAAGCGTTTGGAAAAATGCTCGATCGGACCAAGCCGGACATCGTGCACTGCCACAACATATATGGGCGTCTCTCGACTTCCATCTTGGGCATGGCCAAAAAACGCAACATACCTGTTGTTCTGACCGTTCATGATTACAAAGTGGTCTGCCCTTCTTATCTGATGTTGAGGAAGGGCAAGCCGTGCTCCGCTTGCATCGATGGAGGTTACTATCGGTGCGCTGTCAGCCGCTGTCATAAGGGGAAAGCAGCTGCCTCGGTGGTCTATGCCATTGAAGCCTACTACGCACGTTTGACCGGGAACTACGGTGCGGTCTCGGCGTTTCTTGCGCCAAGCTTATTCATAGCCGATCTTCTCAGGCAATCCGGAATAGACGACGAGCGCGTAATTTACCATCCGAACTGCGTCGAGCCCGATGAATATGTACCGTCTTACGAAGGACAGTATGTACTGTCAGTGGGAAGGCTGTCTCATGAAAAAGGCCTTCCGACGCTGCTTCAGTCGATGCTTGGCACAAAGATACCAGTTCGAGTCGCTGGTACCGGTCCAATGGAAGCAAACCTGAGGGATCTGGCTGAAAAAGATGGCGGCTCAATTGTGCTCGAGGGCCATTGCGGCGGAGCAAAGCTTGCTGATCTTTACCGCAATGCGGCGTTTGTAGTGGTTCCGTCAGAGTGGTACGAAAATGCCCCGATGTCGATTCTCGAATCCTTCGCCTATGGAAAGCCCGTGATCGGAACTCGTATCGGCGGCATTCCGGAAATGATTAAGGAAGGAGAGCACGGTCACCTGGTCGATCCTGAATCTCCCGACCAGCTGAGAACAGCGATTCGTCAATTATGGGAAAACCGGGAAGCGCAAGCAGTGATGGGCCGTAAAGCCCGCCGCCTGATCGAAACCAAATTCGCGCAACATACACGTACGGCCTCCCTGCTGAACATCTACGAAAGAATGTGCCGGTCCTATTCAAGAGCGGTCCATTCATCGGAAGTACTCGCTCCTTCCGGCGCTAAGTAGCCCGCTCTTCCGCTCAAGGGATCACGTCTCAACAGCCTCCAAAGTTTTCTTTCAGCTTTTTCATTCCAAGGATCTCTATGCTTTTAAGACTTCATTCGATCGCCCGCTGGTGTTACCTGCATCACGTGCCTTTTGTTCCTCGCTTGATCAAGATGTTCCTTTACGTCTTCTTCAACTGTATTCTGCCCGCAGAGACTTCGGTAGGAGCCGGGACCTGCTTCCATCATCATGGGTGGTGCGTGCTGGTCCACCCCAGTGTCGAGATCGGGGAAGGCTGCAATATATACAACCAGGTTGTTTTCGGGGGCGCCCACGATGGGCCGGACGGGCCGCCGATCCGGATCATAATCGGAAACCGGGTCAACATCGGAACGGGGGCGAAAGTGTTGTGTAAGTCCGGTACCCTGACGATTGGTGATGGAAGTACGGTAGCTGCCAACGCCGTCGTGCTCTCGGATGTTCCTCCAAACTCGCTGGCGGTCGGCATTCCGGCCCGATCGACACCCAAAAAACGCGTCCTCGCAGCGTAGTTTGAATCAGCGTTAGCCGGACTACCGGTCAGACGCTTCTCTTAACTTCGTTATTTCACTTCCCGCTCCAATTCAAAAAGAGGCGCAGTACCGCTGCGTCTTAGCGCGGCTGGCTGAGCTGCAGCCGCGCGCTCTCTGTCCTGTTTTCACCGATCCTTTCACAACTTGACGATCGCGCCTCAGGCGCCGCGGAGAAATTTCATGAAGATCCATTTTTTACTAACAAAAGACTTCTTTCGAGGCGGTGGTATCGAGACATACACGCGCGAGGTAGGCCGTCGCCTCGCCTCCCGCGGCCACCAGGTGACGGTTTACTCAACTCGCGGAACGAGCGATTGCCCGGACGAATGGGAAGGCATGCGCTTCATCTGGCTGCCTGGCGTCAAACCTTATTGGGCGGAAAAATGTTTTGGGGGCCTCGTCGCGGCCCTGCAAGCGCTGCGGGAGGAAACACCCGACATTTATCATTTGCATAGTGTAGTAGCCGGGTCGATCGCTCCGCTGTTACGTTACAAGGGAGTTCCGTGCATCCTGCAGATGCACGGTATCGAGTGGAAGCGGACGCGCTGGAGTCTGCCGGCGCGGAGTCTGCTTCAGGCAATGGAACGCGCATCCCTTGCCTCGGCCGACGCAATGACGGCCGTCTCCCAGACGCAATGTGAATACTTTAAGACGCACTACAACGCACATTGCGAGTTCATCCCAACGGCAGCCGACATCAAGGAATTTGCGAGCCCGGATCTGATTTCCCGGATGGGGCTCGAGGCTCGCGAGTATATCCTCTTTGCCGCCCGGCTTGTTCCCGAAAAAGGAGCGCATCACCTGATTGAAGCTTATCGGCGCCTCGACACCCAGCGTCCTCTGATCATTGCCGGCGACGCTCCGACCGCGGGCGGCTACGGCGAGGAACTGCGCAAACTGGCGCAAGGGGATTCCAGAATCCGGTTTATTGGCCGTGTGCAGGGGAGACTACTCGAAGAGCTTTTTTCGAATGCTGCATTATTCGTACAGCCTTCTGAGCTCGAGGGCTTATCGATCGGCTTGATCGAAGCGATGAGCTACGGCATCCAGTGCCTTTCAAGCGACATTCCGGAAAACCGAGAGGTCGTCGGAGATGCGGCTCTGCTATTCCGCAATAAAGATGTGGACGATCTCGAGAGGCAGCTCGCGGCCGCGCTGTCTAATGTCGCGGCTGGCACGCAACGTGCGTCTGCCGGGCGTCAGCGGGTTGAAACCCTCTTTTCCTGGGAACGCGTGGTTGATCAGTTAGAAGCGCTATACGAGCGAGCAGCTTCCGGCTTGCGATCAGCGAATTCCGATAACCGCATGCAGAAATCGACGCCCGAAGCCGGTCCCCTCACTACCTAGTTCTCACACTCCAAAATCCACCTCGTTGTGACGAGGCAACCCAAGTAGAAGCTCACTTTATTTCCCGCGAGGCAATTTTCATATGTTCGTGACCCTATTTTTATTGACCGCTTTATCTCTAATTTTGTCCTTATTGTTCACTCCTCTCGTTCGAAGTCTGGCCCTGCGATGGAATTTGGTCGACCTGCCCGACAACAAGCGGAAGGTTCATAGAAAACCCGTTCCAAGGATAGGCGGAATAGCCCTGGTCGCCGCCTATTTTGGATCCTATCTGGTCGCCATGATGGTTCTTCCGCGCTTTGACATCGCGGCTCATTTCGGATTCACGGCCATCAAGGCGATTGCACCGGCTACCGCGCTGATATTTCTCGTTGGTCTCGCTGACGACATCTTTACCTTGAAACCCTGGCAGAAGTTTGCGGTTCAGGTGTTGGCAGGAGTACTCGTAGTGTCGGCTGGCGTTCACATTGGCGAATTTTCATGGCTTGGTGGTTATCCGCTATTGGCGAAAGCAGCCACGATAGTGTGGCTGGTGGGTTGTACGAATGCCGTCAACCTCATTGATGGTCTGGATGGGCTCGCCGCCGGAATCGCTTTGCTCGCGACCATGACCACTCTCATCGGGTCACTCATGAATGGGCATATCGAGCTGACGATTGCGACTGCTCCTTTGGCAGGCGCCCTCATCGGGTTCCTTGTGTTCAACTTCAATCCGGCCTCGATCTTTCTCGGAGATAGCGGCAGCCTGGTGCTCGGATTCCTGCTCGGTTGTTACAGCCTTCTGTGGAGCGCTAAATCGGCCACGATGTTGGGAATGATGGCTCCGCTGATGGCTCTTTCCGTTCCGCTCCTCGATACGACGCTCGCAATCGCGCGCCGCTTTCTGCGCAATCAACCGATCTTCCGTCCTGACCGCTCGCATATTCACCACCGGCTTCTCGCTCGCGGTTTGACTCATCGTCGCGCCGTGCTCTTTTTGTATATCGCAGGCGGTGTGGCCGGCGCTCTCTCGTTGAGCCTGATTTGGGCGCGCAACCAAGGGGAGGCCGTGGTGCTTTTGACCTTCGTCTGCGCCGCGATCCTAGGCATCCAACAGCTCGGCTATGCGGAGTTCGAAGCAGCGCGACGAGTTCTGTTTCGCGGCGGTTTACGACGGGGAATCAACGCCGAGCTAGCCGTTCAAACGTTCGAGCAAGGGTTATTGGCAGCCGGCACGGCGGAAGCTTGCTGGGACGTCGTGCAACGCGCTTCCGAGGAATTCGGGTTTCATCTCATCCGCATGCGGCTCGCCAGCCAAATGTTTGAGAACGGAGAACAGGCTATGCGCTCATCGGCGATCAGTATCGCCATCTCGGAAGATGACTGGATTGAACTGTCGCTCGGCACAAATCCGGTCGAGCACCCGAACGCACTAGTACCCTTTGCCACTACAATCCAGCGAATCCTAGCCGATAAGAACATGGAAGGGGCCTTGCCGCACGAAGCAGAGAAGGCGTTTTCGACCGTTCTATATAAGGGCGTCCCATCAACCATTCATTAGTCGAGAGCGCCCGAAGAAGACACAGGCGCATCCGAACGCTGCCGAGCTAGTCCACAGCAAAGGATTTACATTCTTAAGCTGTGGTTTCTCGCTTCGGCCGGTGGGATCGGGCTGCTCAAAAACCCTGCGAATTTATCACCGGAACGTCAACCATGAGTATTGAAGTCCTTCCATCCGAGTTGCTTGCGGGCGCCATGAATGAGGTCGGATTGTACGCAGTCTCCTATCACCAGGAGGCAATGCTCCGCATCTGGCAAAGAAATCCAAAAGAAGCGATCCCGAACAACAGCTTGTTGTTTCGCATCCGAGAACAGGTGAATACCAGACGCATCCAATGGGTCTGCGATCGTCTTATCGACCGGCACCCGATGCTCGGCACGACCTATACGTTCGACGGAAATCGAGTTTGGCAAAAGCCGCCAGTGGGTACCAGTTACGACTTTCGAGTAGACAATGTCAGCGTAAACAGCGGCAAGGCCCTCGAGCAGCATGTGGCAGAGGATTGTCAAGCACCCTTCGATTTGTTGAACGGGCCAGTGTTTCGGGTTCGCGTGTATACGGGTACTGCAGATGAGTACCGCGTCTTGTTCTGCACGTCGGCTATTACAGCCGATGCGGACTCACTGCGTATCCTGCTCGATGATTTTATAGTGTTTCATACGACATTCATGCAGGGCCGGACGCATTCGTTGCCGACACTGGGGCAGGACTATTTCCAGCATGCGCAGCAGGAGCGACGCTACTCGACCGAAGCTTCGCCGCCACAAAAGGAGCTTCTCAATCAACAGGCGGTCCTTGATCTGCCACTCGATCACAGGCGGCCTTCGACGAGCGTTTCTGCGCAGTGGTCAGAGCTGCCAGTCGCCGTATCGATGAATTTCGAGCGGAGCTTAGCGCTTTGGGTTGCGCAGGAATCTACCGATGTAGCTTCTGCGTACCTGGCTGCTTATTCCATTCTGCTGAGCCGATACAGCAATACGTCTGAGGTGCTTGTCGGTGCGTATGCAAGTACTCGGAGTAATTCTCCATCCGGGCAGGTCGTAGGCGAATTCTCAAACGTAGTTCCCGTCGTTTTCGACTGCCGAGCAGAGCAGAGCTTTCGCGAATTAGCCGCCCAGGTGGCAAGTACTGTCTCGGCAAGCGGTGCCCGACAATTGCCTTTCCCGCTCCTCACAAAGGGTCTCGAGGGGGACGCAATAACTGTCTCTCCCGCCCCTTGCAGTGCCTGCTTCAGCTGGGAAGATTGGGGACTGCCCGATGGGATGCAACTGCTCGAGATCGAGAGCCAGCCGCTCGCTGCCATACCGTTCGATCTGGCACTCCAAGTCCAGTCCCTCGACGGTGTCCGCAAGATTCGATTCTCGTACCGCGAAGACCGGTTCGAGCGGGAGACCATAGTGCGAATGTCCCGTCAGTGGATCCGTCTGCTCGAGCAGGCCGTCGACCAACCCGCAGCTCCGGTCGGCGAACTCGACATGCTCACTGAAGAAGAACGTGCGGTCGTTCTTGCTTTCAACGCAGGAAGCCAGACCCCTTACCCGTATGTGTGTGTCCATGAATTGGTTGCCGAACAAGCAAAACTACGTCCCGAGGCTGAAGCCGTGGCATTCGGCGACACTCGTCTCAGTTACCGGCAGCTCGATGAACGGTCGAACCAGGTTGCGAACTTTCTCCTTGCACAGCAGATAAACCCCGGGGATCGGGTTGGCATCTTCATGGACCGTTCCGCGGACATGATTACGTCCATGCTCGGAGTTTTGAAGGCCGGCGGAGCTTATGTACCGATCGATCCAGTCTACCCGCAGGAGCGGCTAAAGTTTATCGCAGACGATATCTCGGTTAGCTGGGTTCTCAGTAGTCACCAGGTGCATACGAAGCTTCCCTCAGCTGCCCCTTTCGTCCTTGTGGATGGTCCGGATTCGCCTGTCCGCACCGCAAGCCGTCAACCGGTTGCGAATCGATCCACTCCAGAATCAATCGCGGCTCTGATTTATACCTCCGGCTCGACAGGCCAGCCAAAAGCTGCCTGCATACCGCATCGGGCGATCGTGCGAACTGTTCGCGACACCAACTATATTCAGGCCACACCCGAGGATCGCGTCGCGCAAGTCGCGAGCCCGTCGTTCGATGCCGCTCTCATGGAGATCTGGATGGCGCTTATCAACGGAGGAACGCTGGTAGGGATGCGTCGCGAAACGCTGCTTGATCCGGTCGAATTGAGCAAGATCTTGCAGACCGAACGTATCAGCGTCATAGTGTTAAATACCGCGTACATGCACCAAATTGGGCGCGACGTTCCGGAAGCCCTGTCGGGAGTAAGGAAAATCATTTTCGGCGGCGAAGCGGCTGAGCCGGCGCCGCTACGAAGGCTCCTCAAAAAAGTCTCGCCAGGGGCGCTCATCAACGGCTACGGGCCCGCGGAAGGATGCGTCACCACAACCTTCTATGAGATCAGCTCGCTTCCGGAAGATGCGATGACCGTGCCTATCGGCCGGCCGGTTAAAAACTCGCAGGTGTATTTGCTCGACCCCCATGCCCGACTTGTGCCGATTGGTGTCCAGGGTGAGATTTATATCGGCGGCGAAGGTGTCGCACTCGGGTATTGGAACCGGCCCGAATTAAACGCGCAACGATTTATCCCCGATTCATTCTCCGGGATACCGGGCAGACTGCTGTACCGCACTGGGGATCTCGGCCGCTTGCGTGCCGACGGCCAACTCGAATTCATGGGTCGCATGGATGAGCAGGTGAAAATCCGGGGCCATCGTATTGAGCTTGCAGAGGTTCGGCAAGCGATTGTTTCCCATGCAGACGTGTCACAGGTCTTCTTGATGGTCCGTGAAGATCAGCCGGGAGATAAGCGTCTCGTCGCTTATGTCACGTTGCGCCGGCCACTGGCCTTGGCTCAAACCATACTGAAGCAGCACGTTCAGGAGAAACTGCCCGCCCACACACAGCCAGCCGCTTTCGTAATTGTCGACTCGATTCCCCTCACGACGAACGGAAAGGTAGATCGGAAGGCTCTGCCGGCGCCTTTGGAGCGGCCCGATCTGGGAATCGATTACGAGGAGCCGCAAACGGATTTCGAGCGTATGCTGACCTCGGTGTGGCAGGAGTTGCTGCGGATTGATCACGTCGGTCTGAACGATAATTTCTTTGACTTGGGAGGACACTCCTTATTAGCTTCCCGTCTGGTGGCGCGGATTGAAAAAGAGACGGGCAAGAACATCCCGGTGGCGACACTCTTTGAAGCTCCAACGATTGCGCGGCTTGCCCAAAAGCTGATGGAAAACTCATTCGCCGCTGGGTGGTCCCCGCTGGTTGAACTGCACAGGCCGACGCATGACACGGCAAACGAGCCTTTTTTCTGCATCCATTCGTTAGGTGCTAACCTGGTGAGCTTCCACAAGGTCGCGTCGCTCCTGAGAGATCGTCCAATTTACGGTCTACAACCGCACGGGCTCGATGGCCGCGAGCGGCCCTTTGACAACCTGGAAGAAATGGCTGCAGCGTATGTGCAGGAAATCCAAAAGAAGCAACCCCATGGGCCTTACTATTTGGGCGGGGTCTGCATTGGTGGAGTTCTTGCATATGAAATGGCTCAACAGTTGACGGCGGCTGGAGAAGAAGTCGCCCTTATTGCGCTCATTGATTCCTTCATGCCAGGCAAACTACCGCATCTCCATGCGCGTTCCCGTTGGACTGAGTATCTCGACCGACATTTAGGGGAGGCGCTCTTACTGCAAGGGTCGGCACGCCTGAAATATCTCGGTCGATGGATAGCCAATGGTGGAATCGTACTGTCCCGTTTCCTGGGTTGGCGTGACAACAGTTCTCTGGCGCGTGCCACCCGACAAGTGGGCGAGGCCCACATGCGTGCAGTTCTAACCTACGAACCGAAGCCGTACGCAGGCAAAATTACTCAATTCATCTGTAGCGATGCTGCTTACCGCTCCTACGAAGATCGGCGACTGGCCTGGAGCACACTGGCTTTGGGAGGGTTTGAGATCCATCTTGTGCCCGGCAATCACTTAACGATGGTTGAAGAACCACACGTTCGCACACTTGCCAAAGAGTTGCAGTTATGTCTCGATACGTTAGGCGGGTTGAGCAGGGCTGTTTCTCACGTTATGAAAGAACAGACATGCACCAACATCGGAGCAAAACCGATCGCGGCGGCTCGCCAGAAGCTGCGCTGTATTGGCGATTTCCCTCCGGCGGTTCGGCTGACCTCTTAAACCGCGTGCCTGCCATCATAAATACGTTCTTGGCTTCCTAAGTTATTTACAAAAGATCGGCTCCTTCGGCACTGGAGGCTGGTAATCCCACCTTCCCGCCAGGCCAAAGCTCTTCGCTGGTCCTGCTTCTTAGGAAATGCTGCTCACCGAGATTTCGGCGAGCGGCGATCCATCAGCTTATTGCCAACCCTTTCCGACGGCACTAAGCATTCCAAAGAGTTGTGTCCGCACAACTACTCTCATCTGGAGTATTCCATCTAATGAAAATAAAACCAATTATTTCCACACTGGCTCTGTTGCTCTCTACAGTCGCATCGACAACGGGCATCCTGAGCGCTTCACCTCCCGTGGTGATGAAGGTCCTTGTTCTCTCTATGAACGAAAGCGATGATGGCTATCAATCCATCACAACCCAGCTTGATCAGATCGGCGTACCATACCAGTCGGTGTTTGTAACTGAACTCACACAGGACTCCTCGGGCAACCGTTTGTCCTCAGTGACTCTCACCGATTCCAGTACGGGCACCGGCCTGTATCAAGGGATTATACAGACGGATGGCAGTTTCACTGTTTGCACGAATACCTGCCAAAGTCTTCTATCCGCTGGCGATTGGTCGAAACTCCATACCTACGCTTCGCAATTCAGCGTCCGGGTTGCCGTGTACTACAGTTATCCGGATGCGCAGTGGGGGCTTCTCGCAGCCGATTCGGGAGCAAGTTATACAAACACGAATCCCTTGAATGTTCAGCTCACTACGGCCGGTGCAGCCGTATTCCCTTATCTGAATTCCGCAAATGCCATTCAGGTAAGCGGCGCATGGGGTTATGGAATCTGGGCCTATCGCGCGACTCCAACAGCGGCCGCCGGTGAGACTACGACCCCGCTTCTGACCTCGGGATCGTATACCTTTGCTGCAACTCACACCACCGCCGATGGACGCGAAACAATGGCGCTCACGTTCGATAACTACCCTGGCCTGCTCCACTCAACAGTCTTTGGCTACGGAGTCATCAATTGGGTAACAAAAGGAGTTTTTCTCGGTTCGCGGAAGGTATATCTCAATCCGCAAATTGATGATATGCTGCTCGGCAATCGTCTCTACGCCCCAACGCTCCCACAGTGTCCTGGGGATGAAAGTTGCCCGACTATTTTTGCCAGTGGGCAGGACATTCAGACGCTGGCAAACTGGCAGAATAATCTGAAAGCGGATCCGCTGTTTTCGACCTTCCATGCGACCTACGCCTTCAATGGCGTCGGCACCACCTGGTTTGCTCCCAGCGATCCAGTATTCTCAGCGATCTCGTCGCTTGGGTCGAACTTTACCTGGCTCAGTCACACCTGGGATCACGCGGACTTAGATTGCTACACCGTAAGCAGCCAAGGCACCTGCCTCCCTGCAACGCTCGCCCAGGCTCAAGCTGAACTCAATCAAAATATTGCTGTCGCGCCGAGTCTCGGCATCAACCTCGATCGGAGCAGCATGGTTACGCCCTTCAATGGCGGCCTGGGTAATGCAAATTTTCTCACTGCGGCTGTTCAGGCCGGTCTTCAATATATTGTTACAGCACTTCCTCCGCCGACTCCCAATATAGGAGTACTAAATCCGCTCAATTGGGCTATCTATGAGATTCCGCGGACTACGCCTAATCTGTTTGATGACGTTTCGGTCCCGCAAACTGGCGCCTATGGATCCTGGACGGATGAATACAACGCCACGCTCGGGCCCGGCGGCACGAATTCGATCTATAGCCAGACTCAAACCTATGCCCAGATCCTCGATAACGAGAGCACCAACATCCTGCTCGGCACCATATTGAAGTACGAACCGTATCTCCTGGCGTTCCATGTCGACAATTCGTCAACCTATGATGGAACGCATTCCCTGTTCTCGGATTTGATGGACGCCACCATAACCAAGTACAAGGGCTTGTTTACTTTGCCGGTACTGACGATGGATATGAAAGACCTGGCACCCGTCCTCAAGGAACGCACAAGTTACAACGCCTCCGGCGTCACCGGAGTCTACACACCCGGTGTCGGAGTGGTCCTGACGACAACCAACGCAGCGACCATTCCCGTAACAGGGGCCTGCTCAAACGCCTCTTGCAGCTCCTATGGCGGACAGATCCAGGACAACGTGATCATGGCGGCGCACGCGACAGCGTCGATGTCGGTCGCATCGCAGTAAAAAAGATCGCCGATCTCGATCGAACCGCTAGCAAGATCGGCGGCACCAAAAACATCACCACTGGCGCAACAGAAAGGAGGACTTATTACACCCAATCAACGAATCCGCTGACAAGATAAATTGTTTGCCGAAACAGTCCGAAAGATGCAAAAGGGCGCTTTACACTTCTGTGTAAAGCGCCCCTTTTCTTGCAGGAAATGGCCTCGCTCGTCAGACTTAGAATCTAACTAGGGCAGAATGCCGGTTAAGTTTACAGGGGGTGGGTTGCTTTGCAATTGACTCTGGGTTAAGGTGGTCATCGCAAACGAGCGCCACTGGGACTTTACAAATTTCATCTTGCCAATTGCCACTCCTGGATTAAAGCTCGCATTTCCAGGCCATCCTCCGGTCAAACCGGGATAATAGTCTGCTCCCGAACTGCAGAGATACCGCGCTGCACTCCGATCATCCGGCTTCTTCGTGTCCCCGACGATCAGACGCGCCTGATATACGACGACGATACCGCCTATATCGTTGGGGTTGATCGACGCACGATTCTGCGGATAGAAGTGCAAGTTGTAACCTCCGCCAGCTGTGACCGAAATTGTTCCATCGGGCTCGCGCCGGATATCGCCCGGTTTATTGACATCTCCTGAAAAATCCTCAAGATAGGCAGCGCCCGTTGGGGTGCTCGTATTCTGCAGTAGCAGCCACTTGTGACTACTTTTTTGCAGGAAGTAAGTTTGCATGTCACGGATATTGACCCGACTGTTCGTCGCAGGATTGCCATCTGCGGCTTCATACACGACGCCCCACGACGTAATCGCCTGCCACCCGTTGGAGTTGTTACCCATAATCACCACCGGGCCATTGGCCCAATCGTAGCTGAGGGGAACCCCGTGGGGATATGCTTCATTCCGGCCCTGCATATCCCCCGCAACCTGCGTTGCCACCGACGTTGAGGCACTCGGCGATTTCGTTGAGGAAGAGGACACTGTTACCGTAGACATTGCTACGGCCACCCCACCCCACCCCTGCGCCAGCACCTTGATCGTGTGCGATCCCGGCGCGATATTGAGTGCCGTGCTGATCGAACCCGTATCTTGTTGTTCAAGAACTAAGACATTGTCGACATAGAGCATCATGGCTTGTGCATACGAACCAGAGGCGCTCACCGCAACTGGGGCGGCCACGGTAGAGCCGTTGGCAGGAGAGGTGATCTGAACTGCGGCCGAAGCCAACATGCCAAACGAGAAACAGCACCCGAGTAATAATATCTGAGAAGTCTTCAAAATAATCTCACCATTCTTTCTTCAAGTCGATAGATATAAAGCTCTGTAGCCCAAATCCTACGCTCGCCCGGATCCCCGTGGTCGTTACACGCTTGTGTCAGGTGCTCCACGAGTTTCCCGAGGCGCTTTTTTGAATTTCCAAATAAGCGCACCTAGATACTATAAGCAGAATTCATGGCCTTACAGAAATTTCTTATAGCACCTTACACGGGTTGTGGGCGCCGAGTCAAGACATGGGTGAGATATTTTTTTCGACGATAACTTGAGCGACCGGGCGGGTTAGGGCACGCCGCTTAAAATTCGCCTTTGCGCCAGAATTTTTTCGACGCTTCAGAAAAACTACAGTCCTTTTTCGTCGTCACGGGATAACTGGCATAAAATCCAGTCCTATTGTGACATTTACTATAAAGCCGGGAATATCAGGAATGCCGTGGCTTAATGAAGCGAGGCGGTGTCGCAGTGGGTAGTTAAAGCCTATTCAAAGTGAAGAGCCAGATGCCGTTTGTGCAGGTTTGTTACCACTTACGGGTAGTCAGGACCACTACAACCCGCGGTGCAATTCTTGAAGGAGGCTGGCACAAAAGCGTTTAGAAAGGCGCGCGTAAAGATGTCAGATTAGTGAAAAATGGAATAAACAAAAATTCCCAAGTACTCGCGAAGCGCGCGTTCGGAAACCGCCAATGCTTCCGCCTGCGGGATGTAGTATTCCACTCGTCCCTGAGCCCACGATGTTCCGGGGCTTGGTGTCTGATAGGCCACGGGGACGGGCACTCTGGCGGCTGAGCACTTTCTGCTTAGATTCATGGCCCGGACCATATGAAAAGCAGAGGTTACGATTAATACGCGTTCCCAATGCCGAAGGGCTACAAGCTGGCACATCGCGCTCGCTTCTTCTTCGGTGTTTGCCGTCGATCGGGTGACCAACACTCTATCCTGAGCAATACCTCGAGCGATCGCCTCTCCCCTCAAAAACTCGCCCTCATCAGGACCTTCCGGGTAACGTTCTGGCCCCCCACTCAGAACCAACGTATGCGCCTTGCCCGCCTTGATGATGCCGACTGCTCGATCAAAACGCTCAGCCGCTTGATTCCAGGCGACACTGCCGTCGACGCGATCTCGCGGCCCTAGCATGCCGCCGAACACGAACACTGCGTCGGACTCAGGGCAGTCAGCAATCGAGCGATATAAATAATGATCTTCGAGCGATCGCGTTAGAAGGTCAGCGAAAATCGGCATGCCCAATAACCCTAGATTGAAAAGGGGTATTGCTATCAAGAACCATCGACGCCATCGCAGAGCGGCTGCCATAAACAAGAGCGAAAGCCCAACCGGCAGAACAAAGAGAGGAAGGCTTTTATTTAGATCAAGAGAAATCATCGACTTCGGTAAAAAACCGCAGCACTGGAAGAAAAGGCCACAAATATGGCACTAAAAACATCAAACGAGAGCTGGGCCTCAATTATCGTGCACAAATATGGTCTGAGTTCTCGCGTTCACTCTGTTTGCGCGTGCCGGTTCCGGACGGGGATAAATTTGTAATTATCTCCGAATGCTGGTGCAAGACTAATCCCCCGACGCGGCTACCGTTAAGGATTTAAAAACCGGATTAAGAGAGTACCAGTGTGTCTCAGGCACAACCATAGCGACAAGCTGCGTTCTTCAGAAGGCCGATCGCCTCGTACGCACTTCTTCGGAAATCATGGCAACCTCCACCCTCAATTACGAAGTACTCGAAGTAATAGATTCCGCCGTAGCATCAAGGCAACTCCGGAAGGATTTCGAACGCCACTTGCGACGGACGCTGGCAAAGGATTGTTACAGCGCCACTGACCGCGATCGATACTTTGCGTTAGCCCTTACCGTGCGAGACCGCCTGATCGATCGGTGGACCATGACTCAGCAGGCACACCAAAGGAATAATGTGAAGCGGGTCTATTATCTCTCGCTTGAATTCCTGATCGGCCGCCTGCTAGGGAACAACGTGATCAATCTCGAGATGGAAGAGATTTGCCGGACGGCGATGATGGACCTCGGCCTCCGCTGGGAAGATCTTCGGGATCACGAGGTGGATGCGGGCCTGGGAAACGGCGGGCTAGGTCGCCTTGCGGCTTGCTTCCTGGACTCGATGTCAACACTGAATCTGCCCGCCATCGGATACGGACTGCGCTATGACTTTGGCATTTTCAATCAGCGCATCGTCAATGGTTTCCAAGTCGAACAGCCAGACGAGTGGCTCAGGCTAGGATACCCATGGGAGATCGCTCATCCTGAGTTCGCGTTTGAAGTCCGGTTTGAAGGGCGCGTGGACACCTGGCACGGTCCGACGGGTCTCGAATGCCGCTGGGTAGACACCAAGAACGTCGTGGGCATGCCTTACGATCTGCCGGTGGTCGGTTACGGCGGCAACACAGTAAATACTCTTCGCCTCTGGTCCGCCAAGGCCGCGGAAGAGTTCGACTTTCACGATTTCAATCGCGGTGCCTACGTAGACGCAGTAGCGAACAAGGTTCTGGCAGAAAACCTGACCAAGGTGCTGTATCCAAACGACAATACCTTCGAAGGGAAAGCATTGCGTCTCAAGCAGGAATACTTCTTCGTCTCCTGCTCACTACAGGACGCCTTGCGGCGCTTCAAGGCGGACGGCAATACATGGGAGCTGTTCCCGGATAAAGTATTTTTTCAGCTGAACGATACCCATCCCTCGCTGCTTGTCGCCGAATTGATGCGCCTGCTTGTTGACGTCGAGGGTCTAGGATGGGATCAAGCCTGGAAGATCACAACCTCTTCCACCGGCTATACCAACCATACGATTTTGCCGGAAGCCATGGAAACGTGGTCCGTTGACATGATGAGGTGGCTACTTCCACGCCATCTGCAACTCATTCTCGAAATCAATGCTCGATTCCTGCGAGACGTATCAATTGCTTATCCGTTCGATCTGGACCGTCTACGCCGCATGAGCATCGTAGACGAGACTGGCCCCAGGCACGTTCGAATGGCCCATCTTGCAATCGTGGGCTCCTGTTCGGTGAACGGAGTGTCAAAGCTCCACACCGATCTGTTGAAAAGCAAGGTGCTGCGCGACTTCGCCGAATTCTGGCCCTCTAAATTCAACAATAAAACCAACGGAATCACCCCTAGAAGATGGCTTCTGAAAGCCAACCCGGGGCTTGCTCGATTGATTACTGAAGCGATCGGAGACGAGTGGATCATGGACCTCGAGCAGCTCCGAAAGCTCGAAGACTTTGTCGATGACGCTTCATTTCGTGGCCGCTTTCGGAGGATCAAAGAGTGCAATAAAGCTTTGCTTGCTGAATATATAGCCAAGCACATGGGTGTGCATGTCTCGCCGACCTCGCTGTTTGATGTACAGATTAAACGGCTGCACGAATACAAACGCCAATTGCTCCTCGCGCTCTATATCATCGTGCTGTACTGCAGAATAAAAACGAATCCTGCCCTTGATATCGCGCCCCGGACATTCCTGATCAGCGGCAAAGCAGCTCCTGGCTATGAAATGGCGAAGCTGATTATTAAGCTGATTCATCAGGTCGCTGAGACTGTGAATCGAGACCCGGTCGCTTCGGAGAAGCTGAAAGTTGTGTTTCTCCCGAACTACCGTGTCTCTTTAGCGGAAAAGATTATACCTGCCGCTGATCTGAGCGAGCAGATTTCGCTCGCGGGAACCGAAGCGTCCGGAACAGGAAACATGAAATTGCAAGTTAACGGAGCCCTGACGATTGGAACGCTCGATGGCGCCAATGTCGAAATCTTCGAAGAAGTCGGTCCGGAGAACATCTTCATTTTTGGCTTGACAGCCCAGGAAGTCGAAGAGCGCCGCCGCACTTATAATCCGTGGACGATCATTCAAGAGGACTCAGAGATCCGGCGCGTCATTCAGCTCATCGAACAGGATTTCTTCAGCATCCTGGAGCCGGGCATCTTCAAGCCGATTATCCACTCGTTGCTCGAAGGCGGCGATCGTTATATGGTTTTGGCGGAATTGAACGCTTACATCGATGCTCAAAGCAGAGTGGACATGGCTTTCAGGGACACGGAGAGTTGGGATCGAAAAGCACTCATCAACGTGGCAAGAGCAGGCAAGTTCTCGTCCGATCGCACCATAAAGGACTATGCTTCTGAAATCTGGCATGTTCGGCCCTGTCAGATCGCCCTTCCGTCCGAAAGCGATTTTTAGATTCGTTGCCTCTGAATGGCGGAGCCAATATTCCTAGCGTGGGGAAAGGTTGGCATATGCCCTTTCCCCACTCGCATCCCGGCTTGAAGCACGGAACTGCGTTCCTGTTGAGCAATTTTGAGTCATCTCGTGACTCATCGCTTCGCTACGACGCTCCTCAGGGAGTTACCGTTATTGCCGCCGTCTTACTCGCTCCGTTATAAAAGGCTGTAATCGTGTCTTGCAGAGTGCTAGACGTGTAGTTCGTCGTCACAGTGAAGGTGCCGGTAGTGGATCCGGCAGCGATTGTGACGTTTGCGGGAACGAAGGCCACCGTACCGGTGGTCCATAGTTCGACCGAGAGGCCGCCAGCGGGCGCTGCAGCGCTCAGCGTCACGGTTCCTGTTGCCGACGTACCCGTGACGACGCTCGTGGGATTAACGGAAACCGAGGAAAGAGCCACGCTTGCAGACGGCGTTACGGTAAGGGTCGCAGTCTTACTCACGCTGTTGTAAGTGCCGGTGACAGTCACCGAGGTTGTGGAAGAAACGGAGTGAGTTGTGGCGGTAAAGGTGACGGTTTTGGTTCCGGCTGCCACCGTGACTGAAGCAGGTACCGTGGCCGCAGCATTATTGCTAGTCAGGGATACCGAGACACCGCCGGTCGGAGCGGCTACGCTCAAGGTCACTGTTCCCGTCGAGGAGGCGCCGCCGGTGACGCTCGTGGGATTGACCCCGACCGAGGAGAGGGCCGCGCTCACAGACGGCGTAACGGTAAGGATCGCAGTCTTGCTCACACCGTTGTAGCTGCCAGTGATCGTGGCTGAAGCCGTCGCCGTGACCGTGCTGCTGGAGACGGTAAAGGTGGCGGTCTTGCTTCCGGCTGCCACTGTGACTGAAGCCGGTACCACGGCAGCAGCATTATTGCTGGTCAACGATACCGAAACACCGCCGGTCGGAGCGGCTGCGCTCAAGGTAACTGTTCCCGTCGAGGAGGCTCCGCCCGGGACGCTCGTGGGATTGACCGCGACCGAGGAGAGGGCCGCGCTCACAGACGGCGTAACGGTAAGGGTCGCAGTCTTGCTCACACCGTTGTAGCTGGCAGTGATCGTGGCGGAAGTCGTCGCCGTGACCGTGCTGCTGGAGACGGTAAAGGTGGCACTGGTGCTTCCGGCTGCCACTGTGACCGAAGCCGGTACCACGGCCGCAGCATTATTGCTAGTCAACGATACCGAAACACCGCCGGTCGGAGCGGCTACGCTCAAGGTGACGGTACCCGTCGAGGACGTGCCGCTGGTGACGCTCGTGGGATTGACCGCGACCGAGGAGAGGGCCGCGCTCACAGACGGCGTAACGGTAAGGGTCGCAGTCTTGCTCACACCGTTGTAGCTGGCAGTGATCGTGGCGGAAGTCGTCGCCGTGACCGTGCTGCTGGAGACGGTAAAGGTGGCACTGGTGCTTCCGGCAGCCACTGTGACTGAAGCCGGTACCACGGCCGCAGCATTATTGCTAGTCAGGGATACGGAAACACCGCCGGTCGGAGCAGCCCCGCTCAAGGTGACGGTACCCGTCGAGGACGTGCCGCTGGTGACGCTCGTGGGATTGACCCCGACCGAACCCAATGACGTCCCCTCGTTTGAAGCGAGCGCCATCGTGACGGTGGAGTGCGCAGCCATGACCACGTTATCCTGGATCTGTCCGCCATAAGTACCGCAGGATGCCTGCGAGCAGATTCCCGTGACGGGAATGGTCGCGGCATTGGTCGTCGTCAGCACAACGCTCACGCCCGGCGTATACACACCGACCACACCTGAGGTGTTGTAATTGGCACGATTCGTAAGTAGCGTTCCGATGTCCTCCATATCCATAGTTAGGACCGGTAAGGTAAATAGCTTTTCGTATTTATTGACCATTGTGTCCATAAGATCGGTGAACAATGAGTGTGTTCCGTCATACGCCGTCAGATTGGCAATGTGAAAGGCGAGCGGATACGGCGCGTAGGAAAGCACATTGGTCTGTAGAAGCAATTGACTCTCGTTATCGAGGATTTGGCTGTAGGTCTGATTTTGGCTATATGTCGGAGACGCGCCATTCGGCCCGTATTGAGCGTTGTATTCATCCGGCCACGAGCCGTTCACACCCGTTAACGGGCTGGAGGCATCATCGAAGAGATTGTTATTCATGCGCGTGATCTCCACGATGGACGGAAGTAGCGCATTCACGATTGGAGTATTAGGAGTCGCCGGAAATTGTGGGAAGACAATGTATGTGATTCCTACCTCGGCTGCCGCCTGCAGGAAATTTATGTTCGATAGCCCGCTGTTAAACGGAGTCACCATGCTCGTTCGATCGAGGGTGATGCCGAGTGTCGGAGCGATGGCTATATTCTGATTCAGTTCGGAAAGCGATTGCGCTAACGTGGCGGGGACGCATGCACCAGCCTTGGTCTCGGTGTAGCAGTCCAGGTTGGGGTGGTCCCAGGTGTGGCTGAGCCACCAGAATTGTGCATTCAGCGACTTAATTGCGGCGAAAATCGGATCGCTCGGATCAAACCACGTGGTTCCCACGCCATTGTATGCAAATGTTCCACGGTAGCCCTGGAATTGAGGATCGGACTGGAGACTGCTTTGCCAGTTGGCGTGTGCCTGCAGATCCGGACCGGTTGCGAAGTATGTTGGGCAGGTGTCATTGGATTCGCACGCAGGGTGCTGGTCAGGCGCATAGATCCAGTTGCCAAGCAGCATGTCATCAGTCTGAGGATTGAGATAGACCTTGCGTGAGCCAAGAAAGATGCCCTTGGTTACCCAGTTAATCACTCCATAGCCGAAAGCGAGGGAATGGACCAATGTAGGTGCATTGTCTATGGTCAGCGCAAGAATTTCCCGTCCGTCAGCTGTGGTATGGGTCGCCGCCACCGTGAAAGAACCCGCAGTCATCAGGGACGTGGTCGTCTCATTGGCGGCGGCCGTTGTCGTTGCACGATATGCCCTAATACTGGACGTTCCCTGACCAGCCACGGGAATTGCGTTGGCAGAATTCAGGTACGGGAACACAGACGCCCCCGCCGAGGTGAGGGTGACATTGAGCGGATTCGCAGCCGTATAGCTCGCACCGGAGTCAGCGGGCAGAAGCCCCCATTGTGCCGCCGGGTTCGTATAGTAACTTACGATTCGCACACTGAACTGGGATGCGTATGTATTGAGCGTGGTCCAATCGGCAGTGGACAAGCAGGAGGAAGCGCAGGCGGCGAACGTGCTGTCCGTTAATATGATGCCTTGATACAGGCCCTCGCCAGTAGCGGAATTAGACAGAGATACCTTGGACAGCCGGTTGCCCGACGAGTCCGGCGTGATGCTGCTCAACACGACGGCTTGATAAGGGACGCCAATCTGCGCCAGGAAGGTAGTGATGGATTGATAACTCGTCTCGCTGGTGCTACCAGCCAACACGAGAACTTTCATTATGACCGGGGGAGCGGCCGGTACTATCGGAGCCCCGAGTGATGCCATCCACGCGCACATCAAGCCGATGCGCATAGATTTTAGAATTCTCATACGAACAGACCCTTTACCTGAGCGTAGAAACATCGGGAAAGAATTCATATCCCTCGAGAGGCATAGGCGTACCAAGACTACTCGACACTAAGTTTTGGCTCTTCGAGCAAAATCCCGGTACGTTTTAGGCTGACCAAACTGACCTGACCGTTGAAAAGGAGCGCCTTCTCACACGCATTGAAGCAGGGAGGCTATGGACCAGGAGCGGGCGGAAGTGCGCTATACCAGATTAAGAATGCCCGACGCGGCTCATCCCGTCCATGACTTCCTCGGAGATCCCGAGGAAGGAAATGCTCTCGCCCTTTCCGGCGGCGGCTACCGGGCCATGTTATTCCACCTCGGATGTTTGTGGCGGTTGAACGACGCCGGTCTGCTGGGTACCATGCGGCGGATTTCGAGCGTTTCGGGAGGTTCGATCACAGCGGCAGTTCTGGGCATGACTTGGACGGAACTCGGCGTTGCGCCGGCGAAGCCTCAGGCCGACAAGAATACATTTCTGACCCTTTTGGTAGAGCCCATTCGCAAGGTCGCGTCCACAACAATCGATGAAGGCGCTATCTTGGGGGGCGTTTTCCTTCCTGGAACGGTTTCCGAACATGTAGCCGACCATTACGACTCGCTGCTCTTTCAGGGCAAAACATTGCAAGACCTGCCGGACGACGACAGCGGCCCCCGCTTCGTGATCAATGCGACGAACGTGCAGTCCGGAGTACTGATGCGGTTTTCGAAGCCTTACATGAGGGACTACCGCGTCGGGCAGGTGCTGCGTCCGAGTCTTCCGCTGGCTTTAGCAGTTGCCGCTTCGTCTGCGTTCCCGCCGGTTTTATCTCCGTGCGAGATCGACCTCGGCAAGTATGGCCTGAAGTTCGAACCTGCCGGCACAAGCGAGGACCTGAATTTCGCGCCGTACACAACCGATCTCGTGCTCTCCGACGGCGGAGTCTACGACAATCTCGGCCTGGAGACTGTGTGGAAACGTTACAAGACAATTTTTGTGAGCGATGGCGGCGGTCATTACGACCCGGAGCCTAAGCCTCATCACGATTGGGCTCGACATTCGTACCGGGTACTGAACTTGATCGACAGCCAGGTGCGCGCTCTTCGGACCAGACAAGTCATACAACTTTTAACGGACGGTGCGCGGCAGGGCTCCTACTGGGGAATCCGTCAGAACCTCGAGACATTCGGTCCAGCCGCTGTCCTGTCATGTCCAGTCGACCGAACGACGGCGCTGGCAGCTGTTCCCACGCGGCTCAAAAAGATAGAGCCCGATCTACAAGAGCGTCTGATCAACTGGGGGTATGCGGTTTGCGATGCGTCACTCCGGAGCTTCTACGATCCGAATCTGTCCAGACCCCCCGTATTCCCGTACCCGAACTCCGGCGTGTAAAAAGAATTGCAATTGCGCACGCGAGGAGTCTTCGATATCGCGACGCCGCGCCTCTCGCACGTTGGAGACGAAGCAGGCTTCAAACGCGGTGCCGCAGTCAGCCACCTTTGCGCTCTAACATGCGAATTACCATCGAGCTGTATCCTCCAAATGCCATATGATCTCGCGTGACCAGCTATGCGAACCACTGTAAGTCGGAGAAAGAAGGCCGTCACTCGCAAGCAGGTCGCCATCGTTCCCAACCTCCAACCGACGTGTACTTATCGCATCATCGCGCTGGATCCGAGCATCAAGGGCGCCGACGGAAAGGTATTGACCTCCGACATAGAGATCCCCAACGAGGAACTGTCACCGGGACCGCGCGGCTATCGGGTCCAGGTAATCGACTACGACGCCTCCAATCGAATTCTGTACAAACCCGATCCGTACCGGCCGGAGGACCTCATGAAGGTTCCCGAGAACCCGGAGAAGGATCGCGCCTTTCACGCCCGCAACGTCTACGTCATTGTTATGCGTGTCCTCGCCCGTTTCGAGCGGGCGCTCGGCCGGCGAGTTGCCTGGAGCTTCGACGGGCATCAGCTCACCATCGCTCCGCACGCATTTCTCGATCTCAACGCGTACTATTCGAAGGAGGATCGAGCGATTTTCTTCGGCTACTACCCGGATGGCGACGGTTTCGTTTTCACAAGCCTCTCCCATGAGGTGATCGCGCACGAAACGACCCACGCGCTGGTGGACGGTCTCCGCAATCAGTATCTGCGCCCGTCGTCGCCAGATCAGGCCGCGTTTCACGAAGCCTTCGCCGATATCGTGGCGCTGCTCTCGGTTGTGTCGCTCCGAGAGGTAGTGAGCGCCGGCCTCGACCTAACGACCTCGATGGATCGCGGCCTTGTGAAGGCGTCCAAGCTTACCGAAGATTCTCTCAAGAAGGGCGTGCTGTTCGGCTTGGCGCATCAGGTCGGGGAGGCGATGTATGGCATGCACGGCGTACCGTTGCGCCGCTCCATCACGCTAAATCCCGATACCGCCCTGAAGGACAACGAGGAGTATATCGAGTCTCATCGGCGGGGCGAGATCCTGGTCGCCGCTGTGATGGGCGCGTTCCTCAAGGTCTGGAAGCAGCGCATTGACCTCTATGGGAAACTTCAAGGCGGCATGGTCAGCCGCCTTGGCGTAGTAGACGCCTCCGTCGAGACCGCGGAGCATTTGCTGACAATGGCAATTCGCGCGCTCGACTATTGCCCACCCACGGACCTGCTCTTCGGCGACTTCCTGAGCGCCATGCTTACCGCCGACTACGAGATGCACCCCGACGATTCGCGCTACGAATACCGCCGGCACTTGCGCGAAAGCTTCCATGCGTTCGGTTTCGAGCCGGGGTCAGACGACACCGCTCTCCCCGAGCCCGGCTTATGGGGGCCGCCCGACCGCCGCGAGGCGCTGCGCTACGGCCGCAACCACCTCGCCTCCATGCAGCACGACAAGGACGAGATCTTCCGCTTCATCTGGGAGAATCGCAATACCCTCGGCGTTGACGAAGGAGCCTACACCAACGTCGAGGGTGTCGTGCCCTGCTACCGCGTCAGCTCTGACGGCTTCGTACTGCAAGAAACCGTCGCGACCTATTCGCAACAGGTGCGGATGCAAGCCAGCGAATTGAAGAGCTTCGGCCTGAAAAAGCCCGTTACGATGCCCGACGATCAGGACCTAACCATCTACGGCGGCGGCGCGCTGATCTTCGATGATTCCGGCCGCTTGAAATACCAAGTCCGAAACCGCATCCGTAGTGCGGCCCGGCAGAATCCGCGGCTCGAATACCTTTGGGAGTCGGGCGAACTGAACACCCAGATGGCGTTCGGCGCCCTGCACCTCGATCGCGTCCTGCATGGGCATACTGCACATGAATCAGAGACGCAATCCCAGGAGGAAGACGATGCCGACTGAGCCCATCGATATCACCATCCGCATGTTCAACGTGGGCTTCGGGGATTGTTTCCTTCTCACGTTCCACTATGCCGAGCCGCTCGAGGATCAGCACATACTCATCGACTTCGGTTCGGTGAGCGGCAAAGCCGATATGGCCGCGATTGCGCAGAAGATTAAGGCGGCGTGCAACGGCAAGCTCTACGCCGTAGTCGCCACGCATCGCCACCGAGATCACATTAGCGGCTTTTCCGACGCCGGAGGCAAAGGCAGCCCAGGCGCGATCATCGCGTCGTGCAAACCACGCGTGGTACTCCAGCCATGGACCGAGAATCCCGATGCCGGCGCTAACGATCGGGCCGCTCCCATCTTTGCCTCGAAAAGCCGGAAGAATGGAGCCGGGCTGTTCCTGGCATCGCTCAATTCCATGCATTCGTACGCGGCGATGGCGGAGAAACTCGCCAGCCAGTGGCGTCCGGCTTCGGGTCGTATGATTCCGCTCGAGCGGCTCGCCGCCGCTAATACCAAGAACTCGGACGCCGTGCGGAACCTGAGGGAGATGGGGACACAGAAGCCGCGCTTCCTGAGCTATGGGGCGCCGTCAGGTCTGGAGAATCCGAAGCTGCTGCCGGGTGTTAAGGTTCATGTGCTCGGGCCTCCAGCCCTGAAGCAACAGAACCTCAAAAAGTATGCAAAGGGCAGCAGTGAGTACTGGCTCGCCACGCGGTTCTGGGCGATGCAGGCAAACGCCGTTGGTAAGACCGGGACCACCCGCCTGTTCCCGAATAGCCCGCACTACGGCAAGAACATCCCGAACGAAGCCCGCTGGTTCATCCGCCACGCCGAAACGTCGCTGAAGCAGAACGTCCGTGGAATCGTAACGATCCTGGACAGCTTTTTGAACAACACCAGCCTCATCCTGCTCTTCGAGGTGAAGGGCCGGAAGCTGCTGTTCCCCGGCGACGCGCAGCTCGAAAATTGGCAGTGGGCGTTTTCGCAGCCTGGAATCCAAGAACTACTCAAGGATGTGGACGTCTATAAAGTGGGTCACCACGGAAGCCGCAACGCAACGCCGCGGAAGCTGTGGGAGTTCTTCGATAAGCGGAAAGAGAAGAAGTTAACCACGCTGATGTCGACGGCTTCCGATGTCTACGGGCGCTCGGATGAAGGAAAGGTTCCCTCAAGCAACTTGGAGAATGCGCTGAACCGCGAGAGCGAACTCAAGGACAGCCGAAAGCTCAAGACGCCCGGAAAGGCGCTGGCGCTGAAAATCGACAAGCGGCAGATTACGGAGACGATCGAAGCGTAGCTGCCAACCCAACCAGACTTTTTTGCAAATGAGACAGACGATCGATGTAGCTGCACTCCTTGATGCCAGCTCCTGGTCGGTTTATCAAAAACAAGTGACCGCGCTCGCGGCGCTCGCCGTCATTTTTGACGGTTTTGATATTCAGATCCTGGGCTTCGCCATTCCGTCGCTCATGCAAGAGTGGCATGTAGCCCGCAGCGAATTCGGTCCGGTGCTTGCACTGGGCTTGGCCGGGATGGTTTTGGGCGGCCCGCTGGCGGGTTACTGGGGCGATCGCTTCGGCCGCCGCGTCGCACTTATCGGCTGCGTGGTCATTTTCGCTTTGGCAACAATCGCGACGGCGTTTGTTCATGGCTTTTTCGGTCTCGCCGCTTTGCGTTTGATTACAGGCATGGGTACCGGCGGCGCTCTGCCGAACGTCAGCGCCCTGACCGCGGAGTTTGCACCTCTCCGGCGACGTTCCACGGCCGTAAAACTCACACTTGTGTGCGTTCCACTTGGGCGGCATGCTCGGCGGCCTGCTGGCTGCGTGGGTACTGCCGAAATTCGGATGGAGGGGACTCTACGCGATTGGCGGCGCGCTCCCGCTTCTCTTCGCACTGGTGTTGTGGGCGACTCTGCCCGAGTCACCGCGCTTTCTGGCCCGCCAATCTGCGCAGTGGTCACGACTGGTTCGCCTGCTGACTCGAATCGGGCATATCATACCGGCCGGGGCCGCGTTCGAAGACCTTGCCGAACGCGATATCACGAACCGCGCTTCACTTCGTTCGCTGTTTGGCCGAGGACTCGCTCGCGAAACGGCGGGCCTGTGGGTCGCATTCTTCTTCTGCCTTGGATCCATATACCTCGTGTTCGGCTGGCTTCCGGCATTGCTCACCGCGCGCGGGCTTGATCTCGCAACAGCCAGTTCCGGGCTAGCCGTCTATAACTTCGGAGGGGTTCTCGGCATATTGGTTTGGGCCGTGCTGGTCCCCATCCTGGGATCGCGCGGGCCGGTCCTGTTTGGCGCACTCGCGTGTGCCGGGAGTGCGTTGGCGCTTCTCATGGTCCCGATTCAGGCGCATGGCACCCATACCGCGCTGATCGTATGCCTCGGGCTTAACGGTCTCCTGGCGAACGCGGTCCAGGTTTCCCTCTACGCGCTGGCAGCACATGTCTATCCCACGAGCGTACGAGCGACCGGAGTGGCATACTCGGCTGCGATCGGACGAGCAGGAGGGCTGCTGAGTTCATTATTTGGCTCGTCTATCATTCAGGTCGGAGTCGGAGCGTATTGGCAGACCCTGGCTATCGCGATGCTGTGTGCGTTCGCCGGCCTGGCCTGGATCCGCAGTCATTACCCGGCGATTGGGAACTTGGAAAAGATGGAAGTCCGGCCGCAACACCTCGCGAGCGACTTCTGATAGCCGCGCGCGGCCATGGCACATATCGTCGGCCTCTCTTCCGCAATCTCCGACTTCCGGGTGACACGTTCACGATCAGCATCAGACCAATCATTTCAATGCGAGATTGCGCGCTGGCGACTCTGCGAAGCGCTTCCTTTCTCATGAGCCGCACCGAGGCAACCGGTAGTCCTATGCACGCTCCGCTGTCCGTCCGCAAGTCGTCCGTGCTCCACTGACTCCGCATCAATCCGAAATCGGAATGCCTCTCGTCCGGCAGCAGCACATGAACGATCTCGTGTGCCAGGACGCGTCCCAGTATCGAATGCAATGATATCGCCTGGGTTCGCAGAGCCACAATCCGGTCGTAAAAAAGAAACGCGATTGTTTCGCCAACTTTCGAAGTTGTAATCCCAAGTGCATTCGTGCTCGCCTGAGACAGCGCTTTGGCGAGCACGCGCACGACCAGGTCTGTAGGTGCGAGGTCCGATAGGCAGGTGGCCGAGGCCGAACGCGAAACTGCAGTCCACCCAATTGAGGGTGACAGGCACATTGCGAAGCAGGCGAGCGGCTTCAAATTCCGCAGGAGCAGTCGAGGCGATAGTCTGGCGAAGCAGTATACTCGTACACTCAGTTGAAGAGTAGATTTGTCCCGAGTGAAGATTCAGTGGGGGCGCTCGCATGCAGGGCGATGGGCCCAACCATGAAAAACGCAAGCAACTGGGTGGCAAACTTAGCGGTAGTCAGGCTCTTTGCCGGGCATAGCATGCCCAGAATCTTCCGTCCGAAGGCGTCCCCAGGTCTTCTGCGGGAAATAAAATGTTCTCAATTGTTCTAAAAACGCTCGGGTTACGGAGTCAACTCGTTGAAAGGAATGCCGCGCTTCGCTTTCGGCCCATTTCTGCTTGATTTGGAATCCCGTGCTCTCCTGCGGAGTGGGGAGCCCCTCCCGATATCGGAAGAACGCTTGACACGCTAATCGTCCTGCTTCAGAACCGCGGACGTCTCCTCGACAAAGACGAGTTGCTGTCGCTCATCTGGCCGGGCATCGTGGTTGGACGAGGCGAACCTGAGTCAAAACATTTTCACGCTACGCAAGGTCCTGGGCGACAGCCGCAAGTATCACCGCGATATCGCCACAATCGCCGGCCGAGGATATCAGTTCGTTGCAGCGGTTACGGAGCTTCGAGCGGCGGAAGCATCTCAACCTGTCGATACTCTTGGCGAGGGTCGGCCAGAAACCGCCTCTAGGTTGCCATAACGGGCAGGCGGAGGCCTTACTGGGTCGCTGCCACCATCGCCGCCGTGGTCGCAGCGGCTGGAGTCCTTGGGTTTGTTCTGCAACGGCAAGTTAACTCTTCGTCCGAGTGGCGGAGCGCCGATTAACGTTTGCTTCCAGCGCGAGAGAAGTCGCGAGCGCGGTGATCTCTCCTGACGGTAAGTACCTCGCCTACACCGACCCGGGCAGCATTCACGTTCGGCTGCTCTCGACAGGCGAAGAACGACTGATCCCGCCATCCGCCGTAGCTCCCGCCGGCGCGTTCTCCTGGATTGATTCCTGGTTTCCCAATGGGACAGAGTTGCTCGGCCACTCCAGGGAGGCCGGCGGCCGCGAAAGTATGTGGTTCATCTCAATCATGGGCCTGTCTTCAGGTGAACTCCGTGCCGGCGCGATGGGCTGGAGTGTTTCGCCGGATGGAAGGCGCATCGCTTTCAGCCCCGCGAATGCCAGTAACAACCAGCCGGAAATCTGGGTGATGGACGATCACGGGGAGCACCAGCAAAAGGTTTTTGGTCTGACGGCGGGCGATCAGCGCGCTGGTCCCCCGACGGACAGCGCCTCGCCTACGTCAGAACACAGCCTCCCCGGCAATGGATGGAAACCTGTGACCTGCCGGGAGCGAATCGCACGGTCGTGACGAATGCTAAGGGTCTGGGTCAATGGGTGCGCAGCCTCTGGTGGTTTCCTGACGGGCGCATTATCTACTCGCAGGCGGAAGCGGCTGACCTTGATGCAAACCTTTGGCAGACTCGCGTCGACCCTGATACGGGAGCACCGACCGGCACGCCGAAGCGGCTCACTCGCTGGATTGGGTGCGACGTTCGGGGTCTCAGCGGCAATGCGGACGGAACTCGACTCGTCCTGCAGAAGGAATCCTATCCATCCCAGGTTTATATAGGCGAACTCGGACGCGGCGCAAAACGCGTGCGACCTCCACTGCGAGTGACCAACGACGAGTCCGTTGACTGGGCCACAGCCTGGACAGCGGACAGCAAAGCGGCCCTGTTCACGTCAGACCGTGGCGGGAAGTGGAGCATTTTCAAGCAGAGGATCTCGGACGATAGAGCTCAGCCGTTGATCCAGGGGCGAGAAAGCGCGAATCTTGTTACGCCTCAGTGCCGATGGCTTATGGATCCTCTACTCGGAAAGGTGGTTGATGGAAGTGGGCCGGTCCCGAGGGTACCGGCTGATGCGGCTCCCTGTGAGCGGCGGACCTCCAAGGCTTGTATATGAAAACCCGGAAGCTCAGCTGCAGGACTATCCGTGTGCCCGCGCCCCCGCAAGTTCCTGCATAGTTATCGAGGCGACTCAGGATAACAGGCGGCTAACCATCACAGCGCTCGTTCCGCTTAAAGGTAAAGGTGAAGTGCTCCGGACTGTGGAGAAGGACCCCCGCGCAGGCTAGCCTGGGCGCTCTCTCCCGAGGGATCAGTCCTTGCCATAGCGAGAGGAGACGAGGCCGAGATTCATATTCGCCTGCTTTCCCTCACGGGAGGCCCGGACCGCGAAATTGCCGTGAAGAACTGGCCGAACATCGGGAGTATGGAATGGTCACCTGACGGGAAGGGACTGTACTGCGGGTCGATCACGTCCCAAAGCGGCACTCTGCTTTATGTGGATCTAAAAGGAACTGTGCAGGTGGTAACGCAGTCCAGCGAAATAGGCGGCGGCGCGTTCATCGGAGCAGTGCCTTCCCCGAATGGCCGCTATCTCGCGCTGACCGGCGCCATCCATTACAGCAACGCCTGGCTGGTGGAAGGCTTCTGAGAAAACCGCTTGATCTCAGAACCGGAAGTGCAGGCCGTTGCAGTCGCGACGAAGGCGGTGAAACTGGCGCTCTCCGCCACTCCATGAATTACGTGGCCGAAGCGGGATTTGTTGTGCTCAATCTACGCATTCGGACGATTGCGCCTCCGACAACGACGGCGATTGAAAATGCCAACGACCACGGCAGCGTCGCCAGAACTCCATGGTCCCCGGTTCTGGCGACCGTCATCCAGGTAGCTTGAACAGCCAGGATGTCGCCCAGGAGACCCAACGCAATGGTAGCTGTCATCTCCCGCCCTTTCGCCACTATGGCGACAATAACTCCGGTCAACGTATGCACAACGAGCCGTTCGACCAGGAAGATGTGCGTCAGCCAGAAGATATAGGCGTCGGGACTGCGTTCATAAACCTGGTACCTTTCGAGAACTGTTTCGATCGCTCCCTCGAATGCAGGGTGGGACCACCGCGAGACGAACCACCGCAGTAAGAACCCACCGACTGCGATGCCGATGATTGTCCATGGAGCGCTACGGAAGCCGACCCACATGAGATAGACGATGGTCTTCCAGGCCTGTTGCCAGTACCAGCGTCGTGCGAAAACAGAACCCGATTTCGATACCAGCTGGGAGAATTCCTCAAGCAGATCGCCTACGATGGATTCTGCTCGACCGGCCGGCGTAAATAGAGTAACCAGCCAGGCCGCAAGACGCGGCGGGCGAACGGACATTCTTTGAGAACTCATGAGTAGCTCCGAATGAGGTCGAGGCCCTGGGTCATGCTCTGGAGGGCGCGGTGCGTGCGGTTCACCGCCGTGAGCCCCTTAATGGTGACGCGAAAGAAACGTTTTGAGCGTCCACCGCGTTCTGGAGTCGGATCGCCGTGCGAAGACTTGACGTACCCCTTGGCTTCCAGCCGATCCAGGGTTGCATAGATGGCGCCGATTGAAACCTCGCGCTGAATTCGAGATTGGATCTCTTGCCGCACCGTGACCCCATAGGCTTGATCTTCCAGTCGTAGAAGCGCAAGCAGAACGATGTGTTCGAACTCGCCCAGGTAATCCCGCCCCAACATTACCTATACAATATAAAACAAATCGTTAATGATGGGGTAGTCCGCTGCTCAATGGCTGATTTTCGTTGCGGCGGTTGCGCTTTGACTACCATTGGCGGTCACCGACGGGCAGCGGTAGAAGATTGCCTCTAAACTAGTATTGGCAGGTCCTCCTGCTACAGTGGGTCCGGCTCAGTGTTTGCGCATCAGAGAAAAAAAATACAACTACTCTTCGCCGCCGCTGACGCGATTCTAGTCCTCGTCGCGTTTCAGGCAGCGTATTTCACCCGAACCCAGCTCACCTTCGAACATATCTTTTTCCTGGTTCCCAGGATCCATATTCTTTTTCTCTGTTTTTCAGCGGTAGCCTGGGTGGCGCTCGGCTCCTTATACCGCGTCTATGAATATCTCGACTCGGCCAGCCCGCGCCGTGTCCTGAGCCGCACTTTCCGGCAGAGTTTTCTCGGCATTGTATTAGTGGTTCTCTTCCAGTATCTGGTACAGCTCGATCCGCCACTCAGCCGCAGCTTTCTCCTCCTGTTCTTCGGCTACAGTCTGTTCTTGCTCGCCGCCTTCCGATGGTACGCGCCCGTCTTCGTCAGCGCCTTCCAACGCGGCTTCGGCCATCCCTATCACGTCGTAATCGTGGGGCCTGAGCAAAAGACGACCGCCCTCGAGCAAACACTCTGCAGCGGGTCTCCCTTCCGTCTCAAAGTTGTGGCCAAGCTCGACGAGGAAGAGTGTATTCGCCGTTTGCCGGATCTTCTGGTAAGCCGGATTGTCGACGAAGTGATTTTTAATGTGGATAGCAGCCGCCTCGCCGCGCTCGAAGAGATTTTTCTGCACTGCGATGAGCAGGGAGTGCGCACGCGTGTAGCCATCGACTTCTTTCCTCACGTCAA
Source organism: Terriglobia bacterium (assembly GCA_963757345.1). Classification (GTDB taxonomy): domain Bacteria; phylum Acidobacteriota; class Terriglobia; order Bryobacterales; family Bryobacteraceae; genus Bog-105. The sequence continues at coordinate 357,938 of CAVWRP010000027.1, forward strand.
TAGCGAGATCACGCTCGACCGCGTAGCCGGCGCTCCGCTTCTGACGTTCTCTGCCGCTCCGCTCGAAGATGTGCGACTGCTCGTCAAACGTTTTTTCGATATCGTAGTTTCCCTGGCGGCGCTGATCCTGTCTTCGCCCTTCATCGCGGTTATCGCGGCCATTATCAAGCTGACATCGCGCGGTCCCATTGTCTTCAGCCAGGAGCGCTGCGGACTTAATGGCAGAAAATTCACGATGTACAAGTTCCGATCGATGGTCGAAAATGCGGACGAGCTTAAGACTCGCTACGCGCACATGAGCGCGCGCTCGGTCGCTTTCAAAATCCCTCATGACCCGCGGGTCACGCCCATCGGACGCTGGCTGCGAAAATTTTCGATCGATGAGGTCCCTCAGCTCTACAATGTCCTGCGCGGCGAGATGTCGATCGTCGGCCCACGGCCCCCCATTCCCGAAGAAGTGGAACGCTACGAACTGTGGCAGAAGCGGCGGCTCCGAATGCGCCCCGGCCTGACCTGCATCTGGGCCGTTTGCGGGCGCGATCACATCGATTTCAATTCCTGGATGCGCATGGACATCTCCTACATCGAGAACTGGTCCCTGCAACTCGACTGGTCCATTATTTTAAGGACCATCCCACATGTCCTTGCAGGAAAGGGCGCTCACTAAAAGATCCGCGTCTTCCCTATGCACCTCATACCAACGAATGAAGAAGTGATCGGCTTGCTCCGTGAAACGGGCGCGCTTCGCGACGGTCACTTCGAATACACAAACGGGATGCACAGTGACGAGTACTTGCAGGTCGCCCTCGCCTTCCGCTATTACCAGCACGCGAAGCTTCTAAGCGTCGGTCTAAGCCGCCGTCTGCGCGCCGATACCGAGATTCGGGCCATGATACGAGAATTATCAATTGTCTGTCCGACGATTAGCGGACTACCGATTGCGTTCGGGGTTTCCGAAGCGCTGCGCGCACGGCAGGTCTACTGGGCCGAACAGGATACCGAGACATCTCCCATGCGCTTTCGCCAGTTCGTCGAACCCGAGAAGGGCGAGAAAGTTTTGATCGTGGATGACATTCTGCGTTCCGGTCGCCGCGTGACCATGCTCCGCAAACTGGTCGAGGCGAACGAGGCCGAGGTTGTGGGACTGGCGGTAGCCGTCTACCAGCCAAATCCAACAATCGCCGACTTCGGAAACGTCCCGCTGTTTTACCTCGCCAAGATGGACGCAATCTATTATAAGGATTCCGCATCGTGCGACCTTTGCAAGCGCGGGACCCCAATCGTCAAAGTCTGGACCTGAAAGGCTGCCAGGTTGCAGGCCTCCGCCAGTCCCCTCGGCAGACCGTCCAATATCTGCGCCCTTCTAATCTCCGTCGCCAGATTTCTTGCTATCAAGCCATCGCTTCAGCGGTAGCAGAGCACGAAGCGTAAAGACATTAAGCAGGGCAAGCGTGGCAGCCGTTCCAAAATGATCCATTGCCACCGCGGCCCCAATCACGCCTGCATTCCAGACACTGGCCGCAGTCGCAGTACCTCGAACCGTCGACCCGGTCTTGAGAATTGCGCCCCCTCCGATGAACCCAATCCCGGTGATCAATCCCTGCAATAAACGGGATTGCGAAGCGGTGTCGTGCTGTCCACCGAGCAGGAGCAGGTAGCCACAACTCGCCATTCCTACAATTGGAAAAGTTCTGACCCCCGCGCTTTGCGCTTCCGTCTCACGCTCCCAGCCTATGGTGGCCGTCAAGATATAAGCGGCGAAAACCCGCTCAAAATTGTTCCAAACTTCGAGCCACGTTTCGTTAACCACCTAAGACACATCCTTTCCCGATCTCGCAATCGTGCCACCGTTCGCATGAGTTGCTCAAGCTGTTACGATAAAGCTTTCCCGGGCAATCCGCGTCGGCATGACCCTGTCCAGTACTCCAGCTATTCTGACCGAAATTGTTCGCCGCAAGCAGCTCGAACTATCAGAATTGCGCCCTCACGCGTCTGAACTCGAGGCCGAGGCACACAATCGGAGGTCCGCGCCGCGCGACTTCGAAGCAGCTCTGCGAGAGAAAACCCCCGCTATTATCGCTGAACTGAAGAAAGCATCTCCGAGCAAAGGCGTTCTCACCCGCAACTACCATCCTGCCTTTCTTGGCCATGCGTACGAGGCTGGTGGTGCAGCTTGTCTGTCGGTTCTCACGGACAAAACCTATTTTCAAGGATCTCTCCATGATTTGGAGGCAGCCCGAGCGGCCGTCAGGCTTCCCGTTCTTCGCAAGGACTTTATCGTGGACCGGCTGCAGATCTTTGAAGCTGCCGCTCACGATGCCGATGCGATCCTCCTGATCGCTGCCATCCTTGATTGCGAGGAGCTACGGCAGTTCCGAGAGCTGGCTGCGATTCTCCAGATGGCAGCGCTGGTCGAAGTCCACGATGCGGCGGAGCTGGAAAAAGCAGTTGACTCCGGCGCCCGGATTATCGGCGTCAATAATCGCGATTTGCAAACCTTCGAGGTGGATGTCGACACGTCGCTTCGTCTCAGTTACCTCATGCCGTCGAATGTCATTCGCGTCAGCGAAAGCGGGATCGCCGACCGTGCCACGGTCGATCTGCTCGCGGCGGCCGGCTTCCAGGCATTCCTGGTTGGCGAGTCGTTGGTCAAATCCGCAAATCCTACGACCTTCCTGCAGCACCTGGTGGCGCCGTCATGAACTTCATTGTCAAAGTCTGCGGCGTGACGAGTAAAAGGGATGCCCTTCTTGCGGTCGAATCGGGTGCTAATGCGCTCGGGCTTAACTTCTATCCCAGGAGCCCACGAGCAATCTCTATATCGACAGGTCGTCAGATTGCTGCTAATTTGCCAGACACCGTGCTAAAGGTGGGCGTCTTTGTGGAGCCTTCTTCAGAAGACCTTGAGCGTGCAATTGATGAGGTCCCTCTGGACGTGGTACAGCTTCATGGCAGACGTGTTCCCACTATTGCCCATCGGACATGGCGGGCACTCACGGCTTCGGCCGACCCGAGCGAGTCTCTCACAGCCGAAGCAGTCCTTCTCGATACATGCACACCCAATTACGGCGGGTCAGGAGAGGTTTTTGACTGGAAACTGGCGGCCAGATTCCGGCCCCCTATTATCATTGCGGGCGGCCTCGATGCCACGAACGTCGCAAAGGCAATCGAAGTGGCCCGCCCGTGGGGCGTCGATGCATGTTCCCGCCTGGAGTCTGCGCCCGGGATTAAGGATCCAAAGCGCGTTCGCGATTTTGTTCAAGCTGCCTTTGCCGCCGCCGAGTCTCTTAATAAGGTTCTTTCATGATTTCGCAGTCGCTACCTGATGCTCTGGGCCACTTCGGTCCCTATGGGGGCCGCTACGTCCCTGAGGTCCTCATGTCTCCTCTCGAAGAGTTGGAGGAGGCCTACCTGGCGGCCCGAACCGATCCCGAGTTTCGCCGGGAACTCGACGATCTTCTGCATCACTATGCCGGCCGCCCGACGCCGCTCTATTTCGCCAAACGACTCAGCGACTCTATCGGCGGAGCGCAGATCTGGCTGAAACGCGAAGATCTTCTCCATACCGGTGCGCACAAGATCAACAATTGTCTGGGCCAGATTCTTGTTGCCCGCCGGATGGGCAAGTCGCGGATCATAGCCGAGACGGGAGCCGGCCAGCATGGGGTCGCAACTGCTACCGTCTGTGCCCTCTTCGGCATGGAGTGCATCATTTACATGGGCGAAGAGGACATGCGACGCCAAGCGCTCAATGTATTTCGTATGCGGCTCCTCGGCGCGCAGGTTAGAGCCGTTTCAAACGGGAGTAGAACGCTGAAAGACGCCATTAGCGAAGCGATGCGCGATTGGGTTACAAATATCGGCACAACTCACTATCTGTTGGGCTCTGCCCTGGGGGCGCATCCCTACCCCATGATGGTGCGCGACTTTCATAGAGTCATAGGGGAAGAAACGCGCCATCAGGCTCTCGCTCAGATTGGCCGTTTGCCAGATGTTTTAATTGCCTGCGTTGGCGGGGGCAGTAACGCGATCGGCATGTTCTATTCCTTCCTGAAAGACGCTTCCGTTCGTCTTGTGGGTGCCGAAGCCGGCGGCAGAGGCACACAGCTTGGCGAACACGCTGCCCGCTTCAGCGGAGGGTCGCCCGGGGTCCTTCACGGCACGTTCAGTTATCTCCTGCAGGACGAAAACGGCCAAATCGGACTCACTCACTCGGTCTCCGCAGGGCTCGATTATCCATCAATCGGCCCGGAGCACGCCTGGCTGCACCAGCAGGAACGATGCGAATACCTGCCAGTGACTGATGCTGACGCTCTCGCAGCAGCCCGGACTCTGGCGCGAACGGAGGGTATCATTCCAGCTCTAGAATCGTCCCACGCTGTGGCGGAAGCAATTCGCCGCGCACCGTATCAGCCTGAAGCAGTCTATATCGTGAACGTCTCCGGGCGGGGCGACAAAGACATCGATATTTACCGCGCAAACATGCCTGATCTAGATCCATCCACGGTAAACGACTGAATTCATGCCGGCATCCACCACAACCCGGATAGCGGCGCTTTTTGAGAACTGCGCGCGTGCGCGCCGGCGAGCCTTTCTCGCATACCTGACGGGCGGGGACCCTTCGCCCGATCAGACTGTTTCTCTCGTACTCGCGCTCGAGCGAGGGGGCGCTGACCTGATCGAATTGGGCGTGCCATTCTCGGACCCGATTGCAGACGGTCCGGTGATCCAGCGGGCTTCGGAGCGTGCACTGCGCGCGCACACTACCTTGCCGGTTCTCCTCGATGCGGTCCGCGAAATTCGCCGCACCTCGCAAATACCGATTCTGCTTTTCAGTTATCTGAATCCCCTGCTGCGCTACGGCTTCGGGAGGTTGGCGGGCGATGCGGCTGAGGCTGGAGTGGACGGCGTTCTGCTTACGGATCTCTGCATAGAGGAGGCTTCGCAACCGGTCGCCGAACTGCGACGGGCGGGCCTCGATACCATCTTTCTCGCTGCGCCGACCAGCAGCGACCGGCGTCTCAAGCTGGTTGCGGAACATTCATCCGGCTTTGTCTATCTTGTCTCGCGCACTGGCGTGACCGGTGAGCAGGCGAGTGTCGCTGAAACAGCCAAGCCTCTGATCGCGCGGATGCGGAGGCTTACCAACTTGCCGCTAGCTGTCGGCTTCGGCGTAAGCTCACCCGATCACGTCCGTGATGTCGCGGCCGTGGCGGATGGGGTTGTCGTGGGAAGCGCCCTGGTCAGATGCATTGAACGTCACGCCTGCAGCCCCGAACTTGCGCAGGAACTCGAGGAATTCACGCGCAGCCTGACCGCTCCCCTTCGTTAATCATGAAGCTCCAAGATTTGGCCCGGTGTCGCGATTCCATCGATCAGCTTGATATTCAACTTCTGAATCTCCTCAATCGACGGACGGAAGTCGTCGAGGAGATTGGCCGCATAAAGCAGGAGCTTCGTCTTGCGGTTTATGAGCCCAAACGTGAGGACGAAGTATTCACGAACGTTCTGAATCATAACGCCGGCCCGCTGCCGCCTGAGGCAGTAAAGCGCATTTTTGAACGAATAATCGACGAAATGAGGACGATCCAGCAGCACAAGATCCTCGGAACGGACGCTCAGCACTAAACCATGTTGGTTGTCATGCAAGAGGGGGCCACCGAGGCCCAAACCGAAGCGGTTATAAACCGCCTGGTCGAGATGGGATTTTCGGTGCACCGCTCCACAGGCGTCCGCCATACCGTGCTCGGAGGCGTGGGACCCCAGGACGACTTTGATCCCGCCGCACTTGAAGTTCTCCAGGGTGTAAAGGAATGTCACCGCATTGTTTCTGCCTACAAGTTGGCAAGCAGGCATTTCAATCCGGCGGGGTCAGTAATCAAGATTGGCCGGGTGGCGATCGGCGGTCCAGCGGTCGTTACGATGGCAGGACCCTGCAGCGTGGAAAGCGAGGAACAAATTGAGGACTGCGCCGCTATCGTCGCGCGTGCAGGCGCTACGATCATTCGCGGCGGAGCATTCAAGCCTCGAAGTTCGCCATACAGCTTTCAGGGTCTCGGCGAGGTTGGCTTGAAGCTTCTTCGGGTAGCTGCCGACCGTCATGAATTGTTGGTGGTGAGCGAAGTAATGGATCAGAGCCAGATCCCCTTGCTGCTGGAGTATTCTGACATTCTCCAGGTGGGAGCCCGCAATATGCAGAACTTCAATCTGCTTCGTGAGCTCGGCAAGACACGCAAACCCGTCCTGCTGAAGCGCGGGATCGCGGCCACTATCGAGGAACTTCTCCTTTCTGCTGAATACATCATGTCCGGCGGCAACTACCAGGTCATTCTTTGTGAGCGCGGCATCCGGACATTCGAAACCAGTACTCGCAACACGATGGACATTTCCGCAATTCCTGTTCTGAAGCGCTTGTCTCACCTCCCGGTGCTTGCCGACCCTTCCCACGGAACCGGCAGGCGCGACTACGTCGTCCCGATGGCGCGCGCCGCCATAGCGGCCGGGGCCGATGGGCTCCTTGTAGAAGTCCATCCTGATCCAGATCGTGCGGTGAGCGACGGCGCTCAAACGCTGGATCCTTCGTTGTTCTCGCAGATGATGCGCGAAGTGAAGGCAGTTGCCGACGCTATTGGCCGACCCTCCTGATGATAGAGACTGTTGCCATCGTTGGAGTCGGTCTTATCGGCGGCTCTTTTGGTCTCGCTCTGCGCGAAAGCGGATTTTGCGGCAAGCTCATCGGGGTGAGTTCCGGAGCGGCTGTCCAGGCCGGTGTGGCAGCCGGCGCCATCGACTTTGGCGTAAGCCTGCAAGAGGCAGCGCAGACGGCGGATCTTATCTATCTGGCGCAGCCGGTCGACCGTATTCTGGTCACGCTGGAGCACTTGCAGGGCCTGGTTCGGCCAACCGCTCTGGTTACCGATGCAGGCAGTACCAAGTCAGCCATCGTCCGACAAGCCGCCAAATACCTTCCTGCAGCTTCTTTTCTAGGTGGCCATCCTTTGGCCGGCAAAGAGCAAAGAGGCGCCCAAGCTGCGGAGCCCGGCCTTTTTTCCGGCAGGCCTTACGTGCTGACCCCCGAACACCCCGGGACTGAGGCGTCTCAGGAATTCAGGTCATGGCTCATCCGCATAGGAGCCAAGCTTGTCGAAATTTCCCCGGACGAACACGATCGCATCGTTGCTTTGACTTCCCATCTGCCGCAGCTTGCTTCGACCGCTTTGGCCTTGACGCTTTCCCGTCAAGCGGGCCGCGTGAACGAGATCTTCGGACCCGGTCTGCTGGATATGACCCGATTGGCTATGAGCGCTTCAGATCTCTGGATGCCGATCTTGAAAACTAATAAGGCTCCTGTTACGGCGGCGTTGGAAGCTTACATCGCCACACTGGACAGCTTGCGCCATGCCCTTCGAGATGATAACCTAGTGGAATTGTTTGAGTTCGGATTTGGTTGGGCAAAGCTGCTTCGCGAGCCTAAGACCGGGGTTTGATGTCGGCTCTCCGAAAAACGCCTGGCGAGCGGACGTCGATTTCAGGTATCGGACGAAAAGGAAGCTAACGTGAACTTACTGAATGCGGTAGTGCAGGACAGACTTCGAGCACTTCCTGATGCAAGCCGCCTCCCATCGCTCGCACGCTGCAATTCCCTCTACAGACAATATCAAGAAGCTGACGCGGTCTTTCTAATTGACGAAGGACTTGTCAAGCTCACACGAATGAATGGCACGGGTGGGAAAATCATTCTGTCCATCTGCGGCCCGGGACAACTGATTGGTGAGGAAGCGCTCTCCGAGGGTCCGGAGCAGTATTACACGGAAGCGCTTTCCATAACACCGGCAGCGATTCACCGCATTCCCCGGAAAGCTGTCCATGCGGCTCTTGCTGCCGATAGCGGGCTTGGCAGCGCGCTGGTGAGTTACCTCTTGAATCGGAAACTCGCTTTAGCAGAAAAAGTCGAGCTGCTCTGCCTGCACGATGTCGAACATCGCATCCTTCATTATCTCGAGGAACTGTCCGCGCTAATGCCCGCCGGAGAGAATGGCGGCGGCCACAATATCCCGATCACTCAACTCGAACTTGCGGACCTGATCGGAGCTACCCGCGAGACTACTTCGACGACCCTCAATCAATTAGAAAGACAAGGTCTGCTAAAGCTTTCGCGCCGCCTCCTTACCGTGCCTGCCCCAGAGGCATTGCGCAAGGCTGCCGATGCCAGACTTCTGCCGTTGAACGCCGCCGCGAACGGCGCCGCGCGATAGCGCCGATTTCGTTCTCCCTAAGCCGTTGATCCTACAAATTTTTCTTGCCTCCGCAAACGACGATCTGCTACACTTCATTGCAGATTTTTCGATGCAAGCTGGTTGTATTCTGCGAGCCCGAATGAGCAAGGAGGGCTCTGCTCTCCTGCGGGTGAAGTAAGGCACTCATCTGGCATCAGAGACAGGAGATTTAGTAGGTGAGAGAAAAAGGTGTTGTGAAATGGTTTAATGCCGCGAAGGGCTACGGATTTATCCAACGCTCCAACGGAGATGATGTTTTTGTGCATTTTTCAGCCATTCAAATGAATGGTTACCGCACACTCGAGGAGGGTGCCGAGGTGGAGTTCGAAGTGAAACGCGGTCCGAAAGGATTGCAAGCTGAGAACGTAAACCGCCCGTAGTTTCAAACCAGCTCATACAGGGCCGCCGTGGTATAAAGACCCCGGCGGCCTTTCTGTTTTCAGGAGAGAATTTTTCGCAGGTTTGGTGAATGTTATATCGCAAATTCGGAGCAACGGAAGCTGAGATCAGCGCAATCGGATTCGGCGCCTGGGGCATTGGGGGCAATCAATGGCGAGGCGGCCGGGACGATCAATCGTCGCTGGCACTGAAACGTTCCTTTGAACTCGGCATAAATTTTGTCGACACGGCGCTCGCTTACGGCGAAGGGCACAGTGAGAGGCTCGTCGGGCAGGCGGTCGAGAGGTCTATTCACAAGATTTATGTCGCAACGAAGGTTCCCCCCAAAAATCGGATTTGGCCGGCTTCACCCTCCACTCCAATCTCCGATGTCTTTCCCTACGAGTACGTCGTACGGTGCACGGAAGAGAGCCTCAGAAATCTGGGCCTTGAACAGATCTACCTGCAGCAATTTCACGTCTGGACCGATGCCTGGATCAACACTGAGGAGTGGCGTCGTGCCGTCGAAGATCTTCGCTCCAGCGGAAAGGTCCGTTACTTCGGGATTTCAGTCAGCGAGCACGGTCCGAATTCTGCGCTTGAAGCTCTGAAGACAGAGCTCTTCCAAGCGGTGCAGGTGATCTACAACATCTTCGATCAAACTCCTGAAGAAAAGCTCTTTCCGCTTTGCGCTGAGAAGAAGATTGGTGTTCTGGCCCGCGTACCGCTTGATGAAGGCGGTCTGACAGACACGATCACCGAAAACACCCGCTTCGAACCGGGAGAATTCCGGGAATCTTATTTCAGGGGAGACCGCAAGAAACAGGTCGTCGAACATGTCGCCGCCTTGAAGAAAGACCTGGCAGGGGTGCCGGGGAGCCTTGCTGAAATCGCACTCCGCTTCTGCCTCTCGAATCACGTTGTAAGCTCCGTCATCCCTGGGATGCGCCGGATCGAAACGGTGGAAAGTAGCTCGCGCGCTGCAACGGTCGGTCCGCTCGATGCGAAAACCTTAGCAGTTCTCAAACATCATGCCTGGGATCGGAACTTTTACGAGTGATCAATCTCGTTCACCAGGCCCCTGGCCAACTGAGTCGTCAGCGTTGCTGCGGGCCCATATAGTGAATACTGCCTTGCCTGGTCCGTAGAATCGTCGGTCGAGCGCTCGGAATTCGACCCTTTCGCTCCCATACATTTGTTGCAAGTACCGGACCGAGATGAGGACCTGCCTGATGCCATCTCGAATGACACATTCGTAAGGCTGGCCGGGGTCGGTGCAGGTAGGAACTATCAGCACTAATCTTTCGTTGGCGAGCGCATAGAGCTTTCGGAGCAATGTGTCGACACGCTCTATCGTTTGCATATGGTGGAGAAGATTCAGACAAAGGACGACATCAAAAGTTCGGTCCAACGAAACGGTCAGAAAATCGGCGTTGATGAACTGAATATTCCTCGCCCCGGCTCGTCTCGAAAGCGTGCGTGCCTTCTCCAGGCGCTTTCTGTGTAGATCGATTCCCACGCAGAATTCCGCTCCCTCCGAGGCGGCCATGAAGCAATAAGCGCCAACGTGACATCCGGCATCCAGGATCGTCTTGCGCACGGGTGGGCCGGGAAATACGATTCGGTACGCACCTGTTCTATCTCGCCCCCTCGCGAGGATTCTACCCTTGTAGACGACTCTTTGATACGGGATCTTGTCGCCCAACCAAGTCCACATGGCGGCGCGGAATCGACGCGGAAGCCTTCGCCAGATGCGACGAGCCGCTGGGAGCAAAACCGCGTCTGATTTCATCTCATCGGTCTCCGATACAAGGCGGCCAATCATGCGGCATAGCGATAACGGCCGGGCAAGTGACTCGCAAATCTGTAACCGATCTTCACCAGACCCGGCACGCCTTAGCGCGCACCATAGGCTGACCCGCCTTGCAGCTAAAGGCTGCTCCAAACTGTGGGAGATTGGAAACCACGCCGTTGATGCGGTATTGCAGCGGGGAGTGGGGATCCGTGATTGCCATCATGCGTTTCAACTCCGGCCGTTCCTCTCCGCAGGCCCACTGCGCCATGCCGACAAAGAATCTTTCATCCGGAGTCAGGCCGTCCGCCGGCTTGGGATCCTGGCCGGCGAGCGAGCGCTTCCAGGCCAGGTACGCCAAAAGAGTCCCGCCCAGATCTGCCACGTCTTCGCCCGAAGTAAGGGCGCTGTTGATATGAATGTCGTCCACGATCACGTATTGCGCATATTGATCCCGGACACAGCCTACACGCTCTTCGAAAGCCTTGGCGTCCGCGGAAGTCCACCAGTCGCGCAGGTTGCCTTGCGCGTCGAACTGCCGTCCTTCGTCGTCGAACCCGTGCGTTAATTCGTGTCCCATAGTCGCGCCTGTGTTGCCGTAGTTCGGTGCGTTATCCAATTTTGGATCGAAAAGCGGCGGCTGCAGCACGCCGGCCGGAAAGAGCATCTCATTCAACTGCGGTTCGTAGCCGGCATTTACAGTTGGCGGCGTAGCGAACCATTCGGTCCGATCGACCGGTCGGCCAATCTTCGCGAGTTGCCGCCGTTGTTCGAATTCGGCGGCATGCGATGCGTTGTCAACAAAATCTGTGGACGTGATCTGGACCGAACTGTAATCCTTCCACCGCTCCGGGTACCCCACCTTGTTTATCAAGCTATCCAGTTTTGCGAGCGCCTGCTTTTTAGTTGGCGCACTCATCCAGGTAAGATCTTTGATGTCCTGGCGCATTTCGGCCTCAACCTCTGCGATCATCTTTACGGCATCAGCCTTCGTCTGCGGGGCGAATGTCTTGGCCACAAACACCTGTCCGAGCGCATCTCCAAGCTGCTCATCGACCAGGCGGGTACACTTCTTCCAGCGTGGCGGCATTTCCTTTGAGCCTGCAAGATATTGACTGAAGAACGCGAAATTCTCACGAACAAACGAAGCAGCCAGGAATCTTGCTTCGCTGTGAACCAGGTGCCATCTCAAGTATGCCCTCCAGACAGCTAAATCATGGCTGCGGAGAAGTGTATTCAGCGTGCCGAAAAAACGAGGCTCCGTCACGTTCACTGTCGAGAATTCCGGAGCGCCGACTGCCTTGAAATACATGCCCCAATCGAACGCCGGCACCATGTGGAGCAGGTCATCCCGGCTCACTTTGTGTTTGAGGTTGTAAGGATTGCGTCTTTCAGTCACCGTCAACGATGCTGTGGCCAGCGAAGTCTCGACTTCCATCACCGCGGTTGCGTCACTTTGCGCATCGTTTGCGGATTCGCCCAGCAGCATGAACATCCGCTTCACATGCTCCACGTAACGCTGGCGGATCTCCTTGGATTTAGCATCAGTTTTCGTATAGTAATCCCGATCGGGCAGGCCGAGACCGCCCGCATCGGCGGACGCAATCATCTGAGAAGAATCGTCGAAGTCCTGTTGCGAGCCAAAGCTGAAGAGTAAGTCTTGATCTATGCCCTTGCGATTTTCCTCCCCGACATAGCGCGCTAATTCGTCAATCCTTTTCAAGTTGGCAATCATGGCGAGACCCGAGTCCAGCGGCTTGGCGCCGGCACGGTCCACGGCTTGCTCGTCCATGCACGCGTGGAAGTAATCTCCGATCTTTTGCTCATTCGCAGTGCGTGATCCTTTTTGATCCGCCGCCTCCTGCAAAACGCTCCACAGAAATCGCTGGTTATCGTCTGTCATCTTTCCGTAGACGTTCCAAGCGGCCTGGTCTGGTGGGATTGGGTTCAGTTTGCTCCAGTTCCCACAGGAATAGCGGTAAAAATCAGCACACGGATCCACACTCCGGTCCATGAACTTCGGCTCGAGGCTCGGTGTGTACGGCAATTTAGATAATGGCGTTTCCTGCGGCAGCAGATGGTGTGGCGTCGTCAGCAGAAGAAGAATGAAAGCAGGTCGCATGATTCAGCCTAAACGTTCTCCCGGATCCACGCCAAATACGGATCGCTTGCAGCAGTAATCGGGACGGCGACGATTTCGGGCACTGCGTAACTGTGCATTTCGATCACGGCGTCCCGCAGCGCGTCAAAACGATCCTCCGTGGTCTTGAAGAGCAAGAGATGTTCAGCGGCGGCCTCGATCTGCCCCTGCCACCAATAGACGCTTCGCATGGGCGGCAGAATATTGGCGCAGGCCGCCAGATGTTTTTCAAGAACACTCCGGGCAAGCTGCTCCGCGTGCTCCTCGCTGGCGCAAGTGCAAAAAACAATCAAAAAACCGTTCACAATCTCGTTCCTCCCCTGGACGTGGATTGCAAACAAGTTTATAAAGAATGTAAGGACATTCGCACATGAGCCTGAGGCAATACCTGCGACCGGTAGCAGCGCTGGCTGCGCTCATCGGTCTCGCTGCTTACGCGACTATCATGCTCCGCGGACCTCAGGGGGTTGCAGCGCTGACCGAAAAGCGCCTTGAGATCCAGGCGCTCGAAGAGAAGAATGCCACGCTTCAGCGGGATATCGACGCCAAAAAGCTGCGCATTGAAAAGCTCAAAAACGATCCCGCAACTCAGGAACTGGAGCTCGAAAAACTCGGCCTAGTTCACAAAGATGACACGCAGTTCAAAATAACCGGCCGTCATCTTCCAAGCGATATCCCGCCCCTGACCTCAAACACAGCGCGAGCCAGAACTCACACTGACTGACGTCGTCTGGCCAGCAATCGCGGACCGGATGATGTTCCCGATCTGGCTGACGGTTTCCTCGTCGGCGAGCAGAGCGTTGTGAGACAACCAAAACGCATCCGTTATACATTCCTCGGAGACCGGGCACGGCATCACGCGGCAGCCGCCTTGTTGATATAGAGGATTCTGGTAAAGAGTGTGTGGGTAAAAAGGAGTGCAGGGTACGTCAGCGGCCGACAGCCTGGCGTAGATACGCTGTCGCAATTCGGTGTTCCGTGCTCGGCCAAGGAGTAAATAGAAAGAATTCTGGGTACACTCCGGGGGCTGCTCCTGCCACCTGAGTTCGTTCATATCGTCCGTTTCGGTCCTCAAGAGCTGCGCATTCGCCGTGCGCGTGGCGATTTGCTGCGGAAGCCGCTCCAGTTGCGCCAGCAGGATCGCGGCCTGAAATGCACTCAACCGCAAGTTTGTACCGAGCACAGCGTGCTCGAAAAAAGGTCTCCCAACGGTGCGGCCGCAGTTCGCAAATGACCGGATCCGATCCGCCAACTGCCGGTCCGAAGTAACTACCAAACCTCCCTCTCCCGCCGCAAGCACTTTGCTGTTCTGAAAGCTGAAAGATCCCACCAGCCCGAAGCTGCCGGCCCGCTTTCCTTTCCACTCGGAGCCGTGGGCATGCGCCGCGTCCTCGATCAGGATGAGATTGTGCTCCGCGCATATTCGTTGTAGCTCGACTATTTCGCACATCGCCCCGCCGAAGTGAACCGCGATCACGGCCTTGGTGCGGCTCGAAATCGCCTGCTGCACCCGCTCGGGATCGATATTGAAGGACAAGGGTTCGATGTCCACAAAAACCGGAGTAGCGCCCACTCTCGAAACGGCAGTTGCGGTTGCGATGAACGAAATTGCGGGAATGATAACCTCATCGCCGCTGCCAATCCCCAAAAGGGACAGTACGGCCTCGAGGGTCACGGTGCCGTTGGCGGCGCTAATGCCGAAAGCTGAATGCTGGTAAGCAGCAAAACTTTCCTCAAATTCGCCGACAAACGGATGAAAGCCGCCCCATTGGGGACTTTCGAGGACGAGTCGAAGCAATTCCGCTTCTCTCTCTCCCGCCTGCGGCCAAGCAGGTATTTGCATGGAATATGGCTAATTCTAACTGACGGCGAACCTGTTCACGAAGGGGGCGTGAACCCATCAGTGGCACACGGCGTCTCCCCGACCTCAAAGAGCCTGTAGAAATGGGTTATGTTTTTTCTCGCGCCCAATCGTCGTTTCCGGGCCATGTCCAGGGAACACAGCAGCATCCTCCGGTAAGTTGAGCAGGCGTGTCTTGATCGAAGCCAATATCTGACGCCCATCCCCACCGGGAAGATCCGTCCGGCCGATGCTGTCGCGAAAAAGAGTGTCTCCCGCAATGAGCTTATTCTCCTCCGGGATCCAGATGGACTGGCTCCCGGGCGTATGGCCCGGCGTGTCCAGCACATGGAATCGCGCATCCCCCAGCGACAGCACGGTGCCCTCCGCCGAAGGAGTATCAATTTCAGGACGCGGCGGCGTCTCTACTCCGAGCCACGCGGCTTGCGTTTCGAGCAAATCGAGCAATCGGCTGTCCCGCTCGTTCATATAAATCGGGGCATGCGTCAACTGCCGCAGCCGGTGAGCGCCTGCGACATGATCGATGTGCGCGTGCGTAATCACGATGGCCTTCACTCGCAGCCGGTGCTCGGTCAATACGGCCGTAATCTTGTCAATCTCGTCGCCTGGATCGATCACGATTGCTTCGCGGGTGCTCTCATCTCCGAATACAGAGCAATTGCACTGCAGCATTCCAACCGGGAGCACGACATGAATCATATTTCGACCTTCATCCTATCTGCAGCTTAGACTGGTAATCTGCCGGGAGGCGTGCCGGGCGAAATTCTTTGTTCAGCCAGATATGGCGGGTCGAGCCTTCGGCTAGCAGCCGCTCAGGCTCAACAGAGGAAATCCGGTAGCGAAATTCCACGAGCCGATTGGTGGCTTTGCCGATCATTGTCTCGACTGCGATTTCCTGGTCGTATCGGGCGGGGTAGAGATAACGGCAATTGGCTTCGATAACGGAAAGATAAAGCCCCTCTGTGTGTTCGAGCTGCTTATATTCGAGCCCGAGAGACCGCACCAGCTCCACCCTCCCGACTTCCATCCAGATGAGATAGTTTGCATAGTAAACTACGCCCATTTGATCGGTCTCCGCATACCGCACGCGCATTCTGCTGACGTGCTTCGGCATTTCGCGCATTCATTGTGAGGATAGCCTTGTTAGCATTTGGACATGCGAGTGCGGGTCCTGTTCTTCGGTATTTTGAGAGACATAACAGGATGCTCGGAGGAGTGGCTCGACGTCCCGCAAAATGCCACGCTGGCAAACGCATTCGAGCTGTGCGCGGAACGTTTTGCAACTTTGCGCGAGAAGCGCCCGTCGATTCTATTTGCGAGAAACCAGGAATTTGCCAAGCCTGATGCCATCTTGAGCGATAACGATGAGATTGCATTTCTTCCGCCTGTGAGCGGCGGCCTGAATGAGCGCTCCCGCGGGTCGGAAGACAACATTTTCGGAATCACGCGAGAGCCTATCGATTCCCAATGGCTCGCTCACCGGCTTGAATCTCCTAAAGACGGAGCGATCGTAGTGTTTGAGGGCGTAGTGCGTGATAACTCGAAAGGCCGAGCTACGGCTTACCTCGAATACGAGTGCTATGAAGAGATGGCGCTTGCCCAGATGACCAAGATCGGGCAGGAGATCATTGCGCAGTTTGGCATAAGCCGGATTGCTATAGTTCACCGGTTGGGTCGCCTTGACATCGGCGAAGCCAGCGTCGCCGTGATCGCCACAGCCCCTCACCGGCGTCCAGCTTTTGAAGCAGCCCTGGCAGGGATCGATCGCCTTAAGAGCGAAGTACCGATCTGGAAGAAGGAAATCTTCACAGACGGAGAGGAATGGGTAGAAGGCCAATGGGACAAAAACCTTGTCGGCCACGCAAGCGATGAGTCCGCGTAGCCCTCACGTTCTAAGATTTGCGGTTTATTGCTGCTTGCCTTTGGCTTCCGCTCTAGGACGATTCAAACCCGGCCCCACTCCGAATCAGCAGCCCCCCGTCGAACCGTTACCGCGAAAAAGCCCCGGCGATCAGCCTACATTTGCGATCAAGGTTAACCTGGTCCGGCTCCTGGTCACGATTCGCAATTCCGAAGGGGGACTGGTCCCGAACGTCAAGAAAGAGGACTTTCGCGTGTTCGACACCGGCGTTGAGCAAGGCATTGCCGTGTTTGAGCAGACCACCTCCGTACCCCTTTCTGTAGCCGTGCTGATGGATACCAGCGCGAGCGTCCAGAATGACCTGCACTATGAGGAAGAAGCAGTGCTGCGTTTCATCCCCGCTCTGCTGGATGCAGGGAACAGCAACGACGCATTCGCCCTTTTTACCTTCAACTGGCACACCAGGCTCGAAGCAGACTTTTCCCGCAGTAAGAAACGTGCCGAGCACGTGCTCCATGGACTGCGCGGCGACGGAGGAACGTCCCTCTACGATGCAGTCTTTTTAGCTAGCGACACTCTGGCAGGCCGCGAGGGCAGACATGTCATGGTCGTGGTGACCGATGGAGGGGACACGACCAGTTATAAGCGCTACGAGGACGCGCTTGCGGCCGCACAGCGCGCTGACATTGCCATGTATCCGATAGTTGTAGTTCCCATTGCGGGCGACGCGGGCCGCAATACCGGTGGAGAGCATGCGTTAGCCACGCTGGCGGCGTCTACCGGAGGCCGCATCTTTTACCCGGAAGGCTTCGAGCGTCTGAATGAAGCTTTCGAAAATATTATCCGGGAGCTCCGCACTCAATACCTGATTGGCTTCTATCCCCGCGACATCCAGCAGCAACCGCGCCGTTATCATCCCGTGAAAGTCGAACTCCGCGACCAGTCTCTCCATATCTCAGCGCGCAGCGGCTACTACGAACCGTAACGACGAGGAAGAATCCACCGTGTGCTGAACTGAAGAGGTATGGATGATTTTCTGGATGCCGCGATCGAAATCGCACAGGAAGCCGGACGGGTCCTGTTGGCGCACCGCGGCGTCGATTTCGAGTTGAAGGGCGATTACGATCTGGTAACGGCAGCGGACCGCGCAAGCGAGGAGTTAATCGTCAAACGCCTCCGGCAGCGCTTTCCCCGCCATGGCATTGTCGCCGAAGAAGGGGGGCGCGCCGAAATGGAAGCGGAGCTTCGCTGGTACGTCGACCCGCTCGATGGCACCACGAATTTTGCACACGGCTTCCCGATGTGGAACGTTACGATGGCTCTGGCTCGGCGTGGCGAAGTTGTAGCTGGGGTCGTGTACGATCCGTTAAATCGTGAGCTTTTTGCGGCCGAACGAGGCGGGGGCGCCAGGCTGAATGGCGCTCCGATTCGTGCGAGCCGTGTAACCTCGCTGGCTGACTCGCTTCTGTCAACCGGTTTTCCCAGCCGTAAACGCCATCAGAACGTAAACATCCACTTTTACTATCAGCTGGCGATGCTGACCCATGGAGTGCGTCGCGGCGGATCGGCTGCCATCGATTTAGCCTATGTCTCTTGCGGGCGGCTGGATGGCTTTTGGGAGTTTGGATTGAATCCGTGGGATCTGGCCGCCGGAACCCTGCTAGTCGAAGAAGCGGGCGGCAGAGTTTCCGGCATGCTCGGGGAACCACTGGACCTTCATGGCAAGTATGTCGTCGCTGACAACGGAATCCTTCATGCAGAGTTGATCGGGCTCTTTGAGGAAGTATTCGCGGGTCGCTATCGATACGAAATGCCGGGATTGCCCGCGCCCGATTGGGAGCTGAGCCGTGGCTGAAGTGCCCGCAGTACCCCTGACGCTCGAGGGCTCCTTTGCCCTTCATCAAATGTTTCGCATCCGCCGGGGCGCATGGCGCGAATTAAGCGAAGGACGGCAAAACGAGATCCTGGCGCATGCCAGCCACGTTCTAAGGGGCATGGAGCCAGCCCAGGGCGGTCATCCCAATCAATCGGCAATTTACTCCCAGATCGGCCACAAGGGCGATCTGCTTCTTCTCCATTTTCGAGACACGCTCGAAGACCTGCACCGCGCCGAACTTGCGATCGCGAGGCTGGAGCTGGCGGATTATCTGGAATCGACACACTCCTACGTTTCCGTTATCGAACTCGGTCTCTACGAGTCGAGCGGCAAGACCTACTCACAGCTGCTGGAAAGCGGGTTGGAGCCGCATTCCCCCGGGTGGAACTCAGCTGTGGCGGACGTCGTCTCCAGACAGAAAGCCGCCATGGCGCCGCGGCTCTTTCCTGAGATTCCGCGATCGAAGTATGTCTGTTTTTATCCGATGGACCGCCGCCGCGGCGAAGCGAGAAACTGGTATCAGGAGCCAATTGAAACACGCCAGCGAATGATGCATGAGCACGGCCTGATCGGACGCCGCTATGCCGATTGTGTACGCCAAATTATTACGGGCTCGATTGGATTCGACGATTGGGAGTGGGGCGTCGATCTCTTTGCCGACGATGCAAGCGTGTTCAAGAAATTGATCTATGAAATGCGGTTCGACGAAGTCAGCGCCGTGTATGCCCTCTTTGGCACTTTCTATCTTGGAATTAGAACTTCAGCCGACCGCTTGCCGAAGCTGATGGGGGCTGAGCTCGATTAAACATAGCTTTTTCTTTAAGGAAAACGCGAGCGTGGCCGCGACCGGCCCAAATCATTGAGAATGGTACGCTTATTATTCGTAAATGCGTACTGTTGACCTGATCCACCGTAAGCGGGACGGTGAGGAGTTATCCCCGGAAGAAATCCAATACCTCGTTGATGGCTACACTCGCACCGAGATACCGGATTATCAGCTTTCCGCCTTTTTGATGGCGGTGTTTTTCTCGGGCATGACCGACCGGGAAGTAAGTGTCCTGACCGAGTCGATGATGAACTCCGGTCTGATAGTGGATCTCTCCTCTATCCCGGGCACCAAGGTCGACAAGCACTCGACAGGCGGAGTCGGTGACAAGACGAGTCTGATTGCGTCGCCCATCGCCGCCGCCGCCGGAGTTGTTGTGCCGATGATTTCGGGTCGCGCACTGGGCCACACCGGCGGGACTCTGGACAAATTGGAATCGATACCGGGCCTGCGGACCGATCTTTCCATCGACGAGTTTCGAGCACTGCTGGCCGAGCACAAGCTCGCCTTCATCGGGCAGACTCCGGAAATAGTTCCCGCAGATAACAAATTGTACGCGCTGCGCGATGCAACCGCCACGGTCGAATCAATTCCGCTTATTGCCTCCTCCATCATGGCGAAGAAACTTGCGGTGAGTCTGGACGCCCTGGTGCTTGACGTAAAGGTTGGGGCCGGCGCTTTTATGAAAAAGCAGGTCGAGGCTCGCCGCCTGGCGCAAATGATGGTTGGCATCGGGCGCCGGCTGGACAAGCGGGTACAGGCCCTGATCACTGATATGAGCCAGCCGCTCGGCTATGCAATTGGCAACGCGCTCGAGGTGATGGAGGTCTCGCAAACCCTGCAGAATGCCGGACCGGCCGATCTCACCCGCATTTCGCTCGAACTGGCAGCGCGCATGATCTATTTGGGTAAGATCACAAAAACGTTGGACGAAGCCCGCGAAGTCGCTCAGGGTAAGCTCCTCGACGGCTCCGGATTCCAGAAGCTCAAGGACGTGATTGCAGCACAGGGCGGAAATCCTCAGGTGCTCGATCGATTCGAACTTCTGCCGAACGCAACGGGCGCCCAGGAGATAACGACGCCTCGTGCCGGATACGTAAGCGCCATCGATGCGGAGTTGATCGGACAGGCATCGTCCATGATCGGCGCCGGACGCAATACCAAGGAAGATTCGATTGATCCGGCCGTTGGTGTGATTCTCGAAGTGAAGGTCGGCCAGAAAATCGACTCTGGAAGTATTTTGTGCCGGATTTATTACACCGCTGAGGAGCACCTCCAAGAAGCTGCGGAGCTTGTCGAGGACGCGTTCCGAATCTCGACACAACCCGTTGACGAAAGGGATTTGATCCTCGAGGTCGTCAGCTGACCCTCGGGCCGAATGGCTAGATTTGATGGCCTGGTCGGACTGGTCGGCATCATCGCTTCCGCTTACCTTTTCTCTACAAACCGGAATGCCATCCAGAAGCGTGTACTGCTGTGGGGCGTCGTCCTGCAGTTTGCGTTTGCGTTTCTGGTTCTCAAAACTTCATTCGGCAAACTGTTTTACTTTGTCAGCCTTTTCGTGAACGCGCTTTTGAATTACACATCCGCGGGATCGATCTTTGTATTTGGCGAGAAACTGGGCGCTCGGAACAACCAGTTTGGAACCATCTTTGCTTTTCAGGTGCTTTCGATCGTCATCTTCATCTGCTCGCTGTTCGCGATTCTGTACTATTTGGGCATAATGCAGGTGTTTGTAAAGGGGATGGCTGTTTTCATGCAGCGTTTCATGGGTACCAGCGGGGCAGAATCGACCTGCGTAGCCGCCAGCATTGTCATGGGTCAAACTGAAGCACCCATCACCATCCGGCCTTTCCTCGAAACGTTAACCGAGTCCGAGCTCTTTACCGTGATGACCAGTGGCATGGCCCACGTTTCTGGGGCAGTGATGGCGGCATATGTCGCCATCGCCGGCGTCTCCATTAGCCACCTGCTCACGGCAGTCCTGATGACCGCGCCTGCGACCCTGATGCTGGCAAAGATGTTCGTGCCCGAAATGGGCGCCCCTCTCACGGCGGGCACCGTGCGCGTAGAGGTAGAAAAGCCCGGCGTAAATATCATCGATGCAGCCGCCCGCGGAGCCGGAGATGGCTTAAACTTGGCCCTCAACATCGCCGCAATGCTCATTGCATTTCTGGCGTTGATCGCCATGGTGAACGGCGGCCTGGGCTGGTTACACGGCTACCTCCCGTGGCTGCCAAGCTCGTTACAGCAGATTCTTGGCTTTGTTTTTGCACCCATCGCGTGGGCTTTGGGCGTGACCTGGAAGGACTGCGCAACCATTGGCAACCTGCTCGGCACCAGGATGATCCTGAACGAGTTCGTGGCATTCCTCGATCTGGGCAAGTTAAGACCGATGCTCGATAATCGCTCATTTGTCATAGCGACCTTCGCGTTGTGCGGCTTTGCCAATCTCAGTTCCATTGCGGTTCAGATAGGCGGCATCGGCGCCCTCGCTCCCTCACGCAAATCAGACCTGGCCCGGCTTGGACCAAAGGCCATGATTGTCGGTACGCTCGCAAACTTCATGTCAGCCTGCATTGCGGGCATTCTGCTGTAGGCGTTATTGACTGCACTCCGGTGCTTCCTGCGACAGCGAAAAAGCCCGAGTTGAACATAAGTCTTGAGAGTGTCCCCGCAAATCGCCAGGTCCCTCTGTGCGATTTTGAAAAGGCATGCAGACGCCTGCCGAGTTTGTTCGCGGGGCTACCCCAATACAGCCGTCAGTGGGTGTCGTCCTGGGAAGCGGTCTTGGAGCATTCGCGGGCCTGCTCGATCACGCGGTACGGATTCCATACCGCGATATTCCTGGTTTTCCGGTGTCCACAGCCCTGGGCCACGCGAGCGAGCTGGTGATTGGTACTCTAGGCGCAAACGGGAAAGGAGCGACAGATGTTGCGGTACTTTCAGGTCGTTTTCATCTATACGAGGGGTACACCAGCAGCCAGGCAGCGAGCGGTGTCCGCCTGCTTCACGATATCGGTGTTAAGACCGTCGTTCTCACCTGCGCAGCCGGCGGGTTGAACGTTGACTTCGCCGAAGGCGCCCTGGTCGTGATTTCGGATCATATTAACCTGCAGGGCTCAAACCCACTAGTCGGTGAGAACGATGAGAAGCTTGGCCCCAGATTCCCCGACCTGACCGAAGCTTACTCGAAGAGACTGCGGCGCGTTGCACTCGAAACAGCGGGCGAACTGGGTATCGTGCTTCAGGAAGGCGTCTATGCCTCGATGCTTGGGCCGAGCTATGAGACGCCGGCCGAGATCCGCTTTCTAAAAGCAATCGGCGCGGACCTGGTCGGCATGTCGATTGTGGCTGAGAGCATAGCAGCCAACCACTTGGGAATGGAAGTTCTCGGAATCGCTTGCGTCACGAACCTGGCGGCTGGAATCGCGCCGGGCAAATTGGTTCATACGGAAGTCCTCGCAATCACAAAGCAGATTTCCGGGACATTCCTAAAATTCCTCGCGAGCCTGGTACCGAGGTTGTCACTTTCTTGAAAAACGGTACCGGCAGCCTGGTCCTGTTTGACATTGACGGCACGCTACTCCGCGGAGCGGGCAGGCATCACAAAGACGCGCTCATCGAGGGAATCCGAAGAGTTACCGGCCACGCGGCGAGCTTTGACGGCATCGACACAGCGGGCAGGCTGGATCGGGACCTGATCACGCAACTCCTTGGCAGCTGCGGCTCAAGCAAGCGCGCGATTCGGATAGCGCTGAACGAAATTGTCCGCCAATGTCAGACGAGCTATCTCGAAAACTGCGCGGCAGATCTTTCGCAGTTCCTCTGCAGTAATGTCCGCGACACTTTGAGTCAACTCCAAGCGCGCGGCGCGACACTGGGTCTCGTCACCGGCAACCTGAGCGACATTGCCTGGAAAAAAATGGAGCTGGCCGGAATCAGACATTTCTTTGCGATAGGCGCCTTTGCTGAGAATGGACGGACTCGTGCGAGACTGGCGCAACTGGCGGCACGACAAGCCCGTCGCAAAGGCCTGATCGGAAACGACGGAAGGATATCTTTGGTGGGCGACCATAAGAATGACATCGAGGCGGCGCGGGCGAATGGGTTTCAAGCCATTGGAGTTGCTACCGGCGTTACGCCGATTGCAGAACTCGCTGTGTATCGGCCCGACATTTTGATTTCGCACCTGGGTGAGCTCGATATAGCTCAACTGTTATGATCCAGACCTCGGCAGGCTCGGCAGCAAAATCGTGTTACCCTTGCTCGCAATGAGAATGCGAACGGTTCATGGCAACATCTAGCGAAAATCTAGCCGCGCAGCGGGCTGACCACGACGCTGGGTTTCTACGAGAGCTGGGCGTTTTTGATTCGACGATGATCGTAATCGGCGCCATGATCGGTTCCGGCATTTTCCTGGTTCCGGCGGACATGGCACGAAATATCGGAAGCCCCGGATGGTTGCTCGTCGCCTGGCTGTTTGCTTCCGTGGTGACAGTGGCTGCCGCACTCTCTTATGGTGAGCTGGCGGCGATGATTCCAAAAGCCGGCGGCATGTACGTGTACCTGCGAGAAGCGTTTTCACCGCTCGTCGGCTTCCTCTACGGGTGGACTCTTTATGCTGTGATTCAAACCGGCACTATCGCGGCGGTGGCCGTCGGATTTGCGCGCTTTACCGGTGTCTTATGGCCCGCTGTCTCGGAGCAAAGTTACATCATCCCTCCTATTCATCTGGGCCAGAGTTATGCAGTCTCCCTCTCGACCGGCCAATTGCTGGCTATTTTGGTTATTGTCTGTCTAACCTGGGCGAACAGCCGAGGCGTTCACTACGCCAAGATTCTGCAGAACGTGTTTACCTCCGCAAAGATCGTGGCGCTTGCAGCGCTGGTCCTGCTGGGCCTGTTCTTCTGGAACCGCGCCGCCACGCACGCCAATTTTGAGAATTTCTGGACGCCGCGGGACGTGACCCCCATTAGCGCTGCCTTGAGTGCATTTACAGGCTTCGGCCTGTTTGCGGCTCTATGTGTCTCACAGTCCGGTTCCCTTTTTTCAGCCGATGCATGGCATGGAATAACTTTCGCCGCCGGCGAGGTGAAGAACCCTGCAAAAACACTGCCGCGCGCACTAGCCATCGGGACGATATCCGTAATGGGCCTTTACATGCTGGCAAATGTCGCGTATCTGCTGGTCCTGCCTTTCGATAAAATCCAGCATGCCGAGGCGGACCGCGTGGCAACTGCCATGATGCAGGCGATTTTTCCCGGATGGGGTGCGGCTCTCATGGCGGCAGCCATTATGGTTTCGACGTTCGGGTGCATTAATGCACTCACGCTCGCCGGGCCACGGGTCTACTTCTCAATGGCGCGCGACGGTCTGTTCCCTGCGAAGGTGGGAACCCTGAATCGAGCTCACGTTCCTGGGACTTCATTGTGGCTGCAGGGCATATGGGCAGCGGCCTTACTATTGCCGCGGACATACAACAATGCCACGAACAGTTACGGGAGCTTGTATAGCAATCTGTTGGATTATGTAATCTCCGCAGAGTTGATCTTCTACATTCTGACGATTGCCGCCGTAATTGTACTTAGAGTTAAGAGGCCCGATGCCGTGCGGCCATACCGCGCGCTCGGCTATCCTTTGATGCCCTTGGTTTACATCGTCGGATGCACCGTGGTGCTGCTGTGCCTGTTTGCGTTCCGTCCGGCGACCACCTGGCCAGGTCTGCTTATCGTCCTTTGCGGATTGCCGATCTATTGGCTGACGCGCGCCCGTTCGCGGCAATAGAAGCCGATTATACCGTCGCCGCTTCAGCATTCACGACATTCTCGATTTGTGTTAACTCCTCGGTTGACAAACGAAAATCGAGCGCGCCTTTTACGCCCTCCACTTGACCGGCGTTACGCAGACCGACGATGGCGCCCGTGACGGCGGGGTTTGCCAGAGTCCAGGCAAGCGCCACTTCGCCCGGCGTGACCTTGTGCGTCTCCGCGATCTTTTTCAGATGCTCCACGATCTTCAGATTTCGACTAAGATTCGGTTCCTGAAAATCCTTGTCCCGGCTTCGCCAATCGTCGGGCGAAAGTTTCTGGGCCCGTTCTTTTGTCATCTTTCCGGTCAACAGGCCGGCGCGCATCGGCGAATAGACAATCACCCCAATTTGATTGGCTTTCGCGAAGGGGAGGATCTCCGGCTCCGCTTTGCGCATCAGAAGCGAATACGGCGGCTGAAGAGAAGTAACAGGGGCGATCTTCTGTGCGCGTTTCAACTGCTCCACGTTGAAGTTCGAGACCCCGATCCACCGTACTTTTCCCTCCTCCTTCAGCTTCGCCATGGCAGTCCAACCCTCTTCGAGATCCGCCTCCGGATCGGGCCAGTGAATCTGGTAGAGATCGATGACATCCACACCTAGCCGGCGCAGACTGCTCTCACATTCCTTCCGGATCGTCTCTGCTTTCAGAGACGAATAGATCTCACCCTTTTCGTTCCAATTGCGTTCGCACTTGGTGAAAATGTATGGCCTGCGAGTCAGGCCGCGAATGGCTTTGCCTACGACTTCTTCCGAATGACCCAACCCGTAGACCGCAGCAGTATCGACCCAATTCATTCCGACATCGACTGCCGCGCGGATGGCAGCCTCGGAATCGGAATCGTCCTGTTCGCCCCAACTGAACTTCCAGCCGGCACCGCCCATCGCCCAGGCGCCCACGCCGAGTGCGGTGATCTCGAGATCACTGTTTCCGAGCTTTCGAAGAGATGTCATAAGTGTGGTTGAACCGATTTTCGCAGAGGCGATCAGGGCTTCGTCAGAGGTTCTAGTGACGGCACCTGCCGGCCCGTAGTCCGCAGAGCGAAATCGTAATGACCGCCATCGGTACAGAGCCGATACGGAACACCCCGATAGAGGGCCAGCCCATAAGCCCAGTTCCTGTCAATCCAATCGTTGCAAACGGATCCAGGCGAGCTCTTTACTTTCTCCCACAGCGAACGGGGCGACACTGAGCGCTCCAACACCGGAAAGGAGACAATCTTCAGATAGAACCCGCTTGCCACAAAGCACAAAGCCAGCAGGATACCGGCCCAGGCGCGCCGCGCGAGGGTTGCCGCCAGGATCGGAGCCGCCATGTAAAAAAGAACAGTTGGTCCCAATTGAGGACCGCTACGCAGTGTGATGCGGCCGGCCTGCAGACTTTCCTGCAATAGGATCGCTGAGAGCGGTAGTAACGCAATCAGAGCGGCGCATGTCACAAGCCAGGTGCGCGTTTGCCACACAAATCTTCGCTGCGCATGTGCGCCGATCAGCGCAAATGTGAGTGGCATCAAGGGAAGAAGGTATCCGGGCAATTTGTTTACGGAAATGCTGAAGAAAATGAGTCCGAAAAGCACCGTCACGCCGAGAAAGCGAGAACGCTGGTCCCATTTTCCGAATGGCGTAAAGATGAACCCGATCAAAGGAATCCAAGGGTACAATGCTCCGAAAAACATGGGGAGGTAGTACCACCAGGGCTGCATGTGCTGCAGAGAGGTGGAGTAGAGTCTCTCGAAATGCTGTTTCCAGAAGAATTCCTCGACAAACGCGTGCCCGTTGCGCAGGTACATCAGCACATACCAGGGCAGCGCAACGATTAGCGCGGAAGCGACTGCGTAGGTCCACGTTCTCCACCACCGACGCAGATACCAGAAACTCGGGATGGCCAACACGAGAGGAACCATACCCTTGGCCAATATTGCGAGGCCCAGCGACACGCCTATTGCGATCCACCGCCAGTGCTGGTCCGCTCCCATTTCGACAGTCGACCCAACGAACGGAAGAGCAAGAAACACCGCGAGGGAAAAGAAGACAGCAAGCGGCAAATCGGTAAGAGCCAGACTGCTGTATGCAATCCAACCGAGCGACGTGCTCAGCAAAACCGATGCACTGGCTCCAGCCGCGCCAAACTCCCGCCGCAGGAGCACAAACATTGTGGCAAGGAACACAAGACTCAGGAGAGTGACCGGCAAGCGGCCGGAAAGCTCTGGACCCAGGTTGCACACAGTGCCCAGACTGGTCATCCAATAAAGTAACGGCGGTTTCTCGAACCAAGGTGAACCCCAAAGTCGAGGTGTGACGTAATCGCCGCTTTGCGCCATTGCCCGGCCGATGGCCAGATACCGCGGCTCATCCGGCCCAAGCACTCCCACTTTGTTGAGGCCGTACAGGTAGAGGCTCGTAATCGCTACTAATAATGTGACTAACGGGAAATAGCGCCGCAGGAGGGACAATCCTTAGTATAGAGATCAAACCCCTACCTGGCCCCGCTGTGTACACTTGAGGCAAGCGAATGACATCTCGATGTGCCTTAATGCTGTGCTTCGCGCTACTTACCATCGAGCAGGCCTTTTCACAGCAACCTACCGCCGGCGGACGCCCTCCTGTTCCGGTCGATAAAGCGAAGATCGAGTCTTACCTACGCTACGCCGAAGGATTCTCTTCGCCGGTAAAGGTTCAAATCGATGATCCAGTCGCCACCAATGTCCGCGGGTATTACCGGCTGTTGGTGCACCTCAGCATGGGAGACAACAAACAAGACAAAGTCTATTACCTCAGCTCAGACGGAAAACAGATTCTCACCGGCCCCATCTGGGAATTCTCAGAAAACCCCTTCCGTGAAACAGCCGAGCAACTTCCGGTCAAGGGCCGTTCGTACGGACCTCCGGACGCGAAAATTACTTTGGTCGTTTTCAGCGATCTCGAGTGCCCCTATTGCAGGGAGTTTGCCAAGACCATTCGGGAAACTCTCCCGGAGAAATATCCCAAAGATGTCAGGGTAATCTTTGAGGACTTTCCTCTCGAAGCCATTCATCCTTGGGCTATGGCCGCTGCGGAAGCAGGCGGTTGTCTTGAGGATCAAGGCTCGGATTTCTTCTGGTCGTATCACGACTGGATTTTCCAGCACCAGGGAGAGATAACGGTGGGCAATCTAAAGGAGAAGGTTCTTGGGTTCGCAACGGAGCACAAACTGGATGAGAAAAGGCTTACAACGTGCCTTGACACTCATGCAGTTAAGGAGAGAGTCGAGGTGAGCCTAAATAAAGGCCGCACGCTCGGAATTCAGCAGACCCCAACCTTTTACATGAATGGCAGAATGGTCTCCGGAGCAATTCCGTGGAACTCCCTCGAGACCCTAATACAGCTGGAGTTGCATCGTCCAAGCTTTATTCCAGGATTGTCTGAAGGGAGGTAAAAACGAAAGTTCTTGCCTGCGCGGTAATTTTGTCCGCCATGCTGCCGATATAGTTATTGGGCGCGAAAACGCTCCCGACTTTATAAGACAGGTTCAAACGCTTGACAGCACTCGTTGAGTTAAACATGAATAGTGCCGGGACCATAGCTTTTCCGCTCCCTCCGCTGATACTGCATCCTTTTACCAGTAACGAGGAAAGTTCTCTTTTGGTGGAAAGCTCCAAAGCCAGCCTTGCTTTGAAGGGCCTTGCGCCGCTCGGTGAAACGCCAGTTGAAGACTTGGACAAGAAGCTTTTGCGGGGAAGGTACGCGGAACTTCGCATGCTGTTTTATATCGGCAAGGACATAAGCCGGTGGGCCCAGCAGTGTGCAGAGACAACGCTTGCTTCGAGCCGTTACACAGACCGGAGCCTAAGGCCTGAAGTCTTCGTGACATCGCT
Source organism: Terriglobia bacterium (assembly GCA_963757345.1). Classification (GTDB taxonomy): domain Bacteria; phylum Acidobacteriota; class Terriglobia; order Bryobacterales; family Bryobacteraceae; genus Bog-105. The sequence goes on from CAVWRP010000027.1 coordinate 386,611, forward strand.
TGTAGAATTCGCACCCGGGCCTGTGCGGACCAAGCTGGAAGGCTGGGGCGTGCTCGATTACAGAGCCCTGTTTCGCCGCTCGTTCGGGCTGCACGCCGTCTTCGAGGAGCTTCCAGCCGCCGAATTCTTCGCCATCGATTTCCTTCGAAGCTATCATCGCTCTCTCGATCAATGGTACGAGCAGCGGTTGAGAGATTTTGTTTGTGACCGCCCCAAAGCGGACGAGTTTGTGTTCGATCTGTTTGCTTCCGGTGAGTACACTTCCATGCTCGAGAAGAGCTGGGAAGAAAATCCGACCGATCAGCCCGAGTAAAGATTCACGGGCCAGTGTAGCCTATTCTTCGTGGGCAGACAGGAGCACTCCGAGGTGCTATCGGTGGAGGGCCGGGAGGTCCATATCACGCACCCGGACAAGCTTTATTTCTCACAAGAAGTTAAGCTTTCGAAACTCGACCTTGTGCGCTACTACCTGTCGGTTGCCCCCGGCGCGATTACCGGGATTCGAGATCGTCCGATAGTTCTGAAACGCTTTGTGAATGGAGCGGAACAGGAGGCGTTTTACCAGAAGCGCGCCCCCGCGGACCGCCCGGCGTGGTTACAGACGGCAACGCTGTCCTTTCCTTCCGGCCGAACCGCGGAGGAACTCATTGTGAACGATGCCGCAGGGCTTGCCTGGATCGTCAACCTGGGCTGCCTCGAGCTGCATCCCCATGCGATACGCGCGAGCGATCTCGAACACCCCGACGAACTGCGGGTCGATCTCGATCCTGGCCCAGGCGTGAGTTGGGCTGATGTCCGCACCGTTGCGCTGGAAACGAGGGCATTCCTCGAGGAGGTTGGTCTCCGCGGGTGGCCCAAGACGAGCGGTTCACGGGGAATGCATTTGAATGTTCGCATCCAGCCGCGATGGACCTTCGTCGAGGTGCGACGGGCCGCTCTCGCGCTTTCCCGCGCGGTCGAAAGGCGCATACCGGTGCTCGCGAGTTCGAAGTGGTGGAAGGAAGAGAGGCACGGGGTATTTCTCGACTACAACCAGAACGCAAAAGACCGGACCACATGCTCGGCCTACTCTGTGCGCCCTCTACCAGATGCGCGGGTCTCGACGCCCCTTGGCTGGGAAGAAGTTTCTGAGTGCAATCCAGCCGATTTCACCGTCTTCACCGTTCCGGATCGTTTTGCCAGGCTGGGTGATCCGCACGCAAAAATAGACTCGGATGCTGGTTCTCTCGAAAAGCTTCTCGAAATCGCCGCCGAAGATGAGGCCGCGGGTTTGGGCGACGCTCCCTGGCCGCCGCACTTTCGCAAGATGGAAGGTGAGGCGCCTCGCGTCGCCCCGTCGCGTGCTAAGTCAGTGGCGAAAAAACCCCGGCTCAAGATGCCGCTCATTGTAGTCGCAAATTCCACCGACAAGAATGCAGCGCTGGCAGGACTGGAGAGATGGAAGGGAAAGCATGCCGAAGCGGCAAAGCACCTGGCCATTGACGACGTCCTGGTGGACTCCATGCGAGGCCGATCTTCTACCTGGACACGCATCCGGGTTAACCTCCGGAACGTACCTGAAGCCGAGCGACCGCCTCAAGAAACGCCGGATCCAGACGACGATCCGACGCGCGAGTGGCGCTCCATGGTTGCCAACAAGAAGCGTGCGGTTAAGAAAGCGAGCACCTGACTGCGGGTCTCATCGCCCGCTCGCAAAGATTTCACGCAATTCCTGAGGCGGCACCACTTCGAGCTGGGCGTAGGTACAGTCTGCCGGTTTCTTATCGCTCCGCCAGCGCCGGAATTGAGCGGTGTGCCGAAACCGGTCTCCCTGCATGTGATCGTAGGCAACCTCTACAACCAGCTCGGGCCGGATCGGTTCCCATGACAAATCTTTGCCCTGACTCCAACGACTCTGTCCACCGGGCATGCGTCGCGCCGTTTCCTCACCTGCCGATGCATAATCCGCCCATGCTTTCCAGGGATGATGGGTCAGCGCGTCCTTACGATAGGGCGCGAGGAATTCGATAAGCTCACTCCGCTTCTCCATCGAAAAACTGGCGCAAACGCCTACGTGCTGCAGCGCGCCGCCCTCGTCGAATAAACCGAGCAGCAGCGATCCCACAAGCGTACCTTCTCCCTTTTTGTGCCATCGGAAGCCTGCCACCACACAGTCGCAATCCCGCTCGTGCTTGACCTTAAACATAACCCGCTTATCAGGTTCGTATGTACCCAATACCGGCTTGGCTACAACGCCATCGAACCCTGCGCCCTCAAACCGGCGAAACCAATCCGTCGCAACAATCGAATCTCGAGTTGCCGGCGTCAGATGGACAGGCGGCGTCGCGGACGAAAGCACGGATTCGAGCGACTCCCGGCGGCGTGCGAACGGTTCGCCGCACAAGTTACGGTCGCCTTCGCAAAGCAGGTCGAAAAAGACGATCGATGCGGGACTTTGCTGCGAGAGCAGACGCACCCGCGATGCTGCCGGGTGAATGCGGAGCTGCAGTTCATCAAAATCGAGGCCGCCATTCTTCACAAGCACGACTTCACCATCGAGCACGCAACGATCTGGCAACGTTACACGCAGGGGATCCAATAACTCGGGGAAATAACGGTTAAGAGATTTCTCGTCGCGGCTTTGGATCATGACTTCGTCGCCATCACGAAAGACTATCGCGCGAAACCCATCCCATTTCGGTTCGAAGATCCAACCGTCGCCTTCCGGCAATTCTGTCACCCGTTTGGCGAGCATTGGTAGGAGAGGCGGATTGACGGCCAGATTCACGCCTCATGGTATCTCGTGGATTCGACTACTTTTTTGAGGGTTTGCGGCCTAAGTTGCCCGCAGTCTACCGTCGCGCATCGAGACAGTCCGATCGGCGAACTCGGCAGCTTCCGGATTATGAGTAATCATCAGGATCGTCTGTCCGGTTGTCTTATTGAGCTCACGCAAAATCTCCAAGACTGCCTGCGAATTCTCTGTGTCCAGGTTGCCGGTAGGTTCATCAGCCAGCAGAATCGCCGGTTGATTCACCAATGCGCGCGCGATTGCAACTCGCTGCTGTTCCCCTCCGGACAGGGCACGCGGCCTGTGATCCAGACGCCCCTCGATTCCGAGCTGCTTCAGAATCCCGTCAAAACCGGGGGGCTTGATGGTTACGCCGGCGAGCGCTTGCGCAATTGCTATGTTGTCCCTCGCAGTCAAGGTTGGCAGCAAGTTGTATTTCTGAAAAACGAACCCAATCCTCCGTTGCCGGAGCTCAGTTCGCTCGGCGTCGGTCATCTTTCGTAACTCGTGCCCGTCAATCCAGACCTCTCCGGCAGTTGGGGGGGCAAGACCGCCCAATATGTGAAACAACGTCGATTTGCCGGAACCAGACGGTCCTATCACCGACAAAAACTCTCCGCGCGCCACGCTAAGATCGACTCCGCGGAGGGCCCGGACCGGGACTTCGCCCGACCCATATGTTTTTTCAAGTCCGCGGACTCGGATGATCGGCTCGGGGTTACTCATAGGAAAGCGCCTCGATTGCATCCTGGCGGGCAGCCTTTAATCCGGGGTAGATCGCGCCCAATAATGCCCCGCTGATTGCGATCAGCGCAGCCCAGGGCCACCATTCCGGTACATTAACCACCTGAAGCGACGCCGGGCGCAATGTCGTGATGATCCACTTTGCCAACAGAGCGAGCACAATACCAATCACCGCACCTGCCAGGGCCAGCACAAGGGCTTCTCGCACGAGGATGCTGACGACGGTATGCGGCTTTGCCCCGAGAGCTTTCAAAATGCCGATCTCACGCGTCCTCTCCACTACCGCCGTGTACATCGAGAGAAACACGACCAGGAATCCGACGAGTATCGCGAGCCCAGTGATCACTCGAATAAATACCTGCAGCTCCGGAATGTTGCTGATATTGAATTGCGAAAGTACAGCTTCCATCGATATAGCTGTCAAATTGCCCTTTAACAGCTCATTCAAATTTACGATCTCTTCGTTTGTGCGGGCCGGGTCGTCCAACTTGACAAGAATCTGCGAGATCTTGCCGCTGTTCGACGTCAGTTCTTGCAGCGTTGCCAGCTTTACCATCAGCCGCCCGAGTACACCGCCTTCCATGATTCCCGACACGTTGAACTCGTGATTCAGGACCTTCCATTTTTGGCCGACTCGGATATGATTCTGCTGCGCATAATAGCGATCGATCAACAAATCGTTCGCATCGTCGGGCAGGTGTCCTGCCACCATCCGTATACCGCCGCTCATCTTTTCGAGGCCCGGAAAGTCTACCCCCTGCACGGAAGTGAAAAGCTCCGGCGTAGGCTGCGCAAGAATGCCGATCGCTTCGGCAACGTGAGGCTGTTTGGCTACCAACCCCACAAATCGCTCATTAGTTTGGCCTGTTCCGAGACTGATAGTGCTGGCATTACTTTCCGGTTTGAGGAAAATATCCGCGCCGGTTCCTTTCTGGCGGTTGCTAGATTCGCTGAGCAGACCCTTGCTCAAACCCACCAGGGTCAGGATGGATGTCACCTGAACGCCGATCACAAGAGCAGAGAGAAGCGTGCGCACCCAGCGATACCGCAGGTTTTCGAGAACGAGTTTATTGATCACGTCAGCTTTCGCCTACGGCCGCCCGGCGAGAAATTCGCCGATTACTCCGCTGACGTGTTTAGGTTCCGGTTGGAGCCAATTCAATCGAAGCATGCTCTCATCTTGACATCCGTCCAGGTGTGCTCGGGATCTGCATGGCAACCGCCTGCGGGGTCACCGTGACGCGATTCTCCGTTCGAGCGCAGACATACCGGCATCCGCCAGGAGCGCGAGTCCAGCCGCGGGTATCGCACCAGCCAGGATCTCGAGGGTATTCACGGAAGCGACGCCCCTAAATATTAGCTCGCCCAATCCGCCACCGCCAATAACAGCCGCGATAACGGCCGTACCGATATTTGTCACGAGCGCAATGCGGATTCCGGCGAGAATCGTGGGAGCCGCAAGCGGCAGTTCCACCATGCGGAGCAATTGGCGGTCTGTCATGCCCATCGCGATTGCGGCTTCCCTCACAGGTTCGTCGACGCTGCTTATACCTACGATGGTGTTCCGCAAAATGGGCAGCAGGGAGTAGAGAACAAGGGCCAAAATGGCAGTATGTTTTCCAATGCCGCCAATCAATGGCACCGGGAGCAGGAAGCCGAATAACGCCAAACTTGGTATGGTCTGCAAAATGCTCGCGATCGTCACCGAAACTTTACGCAGAGCAGGCCTCCTGGTTCCCGCAATGCCCAAAGCAACACCGATGAGAATCGCAATTCCGCAGGAGATAGCGACAATCACGATATGCTCGCCAGTCAGTGAAAGAACGTCAGCAAGAAGAGTTTTGAGGACGGTTGGATCCAAAGCTCTTTCCTAGGGTTTGATCGATGGAGCGCCCATCGTCTCCTGAGTTTTGACGGTAAACAGATGGCACTTGTCCAATTCCTCTTTGAATTGAAACCTGGTGCGAAGGAATAGGGCGGCCCGCGCGTCTCCGCTCACCTGCACCTCCTTCGTTATCCAGGCTCCGTCCGCTTCGCGCTGCTCCACCAGATGCAGCCAAAAGCCCTTATGAAGGTTCGCCAATAGTCCCGCCCCAATTTTCAAGTCTCGTGTCGTTTCGAATCGCAGTTCAACTGGCGACCCCGATTCTTCGTCGATCGCAATTTTCCCAGCAAGCGCCTCTGCAAAGCGTTCCTCGAGATTCCGGGGATGAAATCCGGGATCTCCAGACAGGTCATACAGCAACGTGCTTCGGCCGTTCCTGAGCTCGCGTCGTCCATTTTTGAGCTGGAGGGCGCGCAGAAACATGTCCGCTTGCTTCTCACCCCGCACCTGCGCCTTCTCAGCTTCCTTTGGATCGCTATATTTCTTAACTTCCTTGTCGACCCTCTCCTGTTCCTTGCGCGCCTCCGATTCTCCGAGCGGATTGCCGTCCCGCTCGAGCATGTGTTCGATCTGCATGCGATTCACAAAGATCTGCTCCTTGACAGCCGATCGGTGTTTCTTTACCGCCCCACCGGCATCCAGCTCGTCGCTTTGCTGCCGCACGATGCAGGAATAGTTTTCGAGCGCTTCCTCCGAACGGCGCAGGCCCTTAAGGACGCGCTGTTTCATCTGGTTTGCATCTGGAATAGGGCTATTTTGCGTGACAGGCACAAGCAGCAGCACCGTCATCAGACCGGCCGTCAATGCGGCCGCAGCTCCGCCGGCAAAGTCTCACGAAAGGCCCTCGCTACAGGAGTGTCGACGTTCCAGAACTCGCCGGGAGACACAATGGCTTCGATTTTTCCGTTTCCCAAAATCGCGATTCTCGTGCCTACACTCAGAGCCTCGAGCAAATCATGCGTCACGAAAATTGCGGCCACGTTGTATTGTTTTCGCAGGCGAGTAAACTGTTGCTGCATATCGTGCCGTGTGACCGGGTCAAGCGCGCCAAATGGCTCGTCGAATAGCAGGAGACTGGGCTCTGCCGCCAGGGCTCTGGCAACTCCAACCCGTTGGCGCTGGCCTCCAGAAAGCTCCTTCGGAAGCCGATCGCCTAAGCCGGAAGCCCCGAGGCCAACCTGCTCCAGCAACTCATCTGCCCGCTGGGTTCGTTTTTCCTCGGGCCAACCAAGCAGCCTGGGCACAAGCGACACATTTTGCCGCACCGTCCAGTGGGGCAGCAACCCGAACTCTTGAATGACATACCCGATTCGCCGTCTCAGCTCGATGGGATCGAATTCATCAGCGTTGCGCCCCTCGATTTTGACCATGCCCCGACTCGGCTCCAGCAATCGATTGATCAGGCGTAGAGCCGTAGTTTTGCCAGATCCGCTGCTACCAAGCAGAACCAGTGCCTCGCCCCGATCCACCTCAAAACTTACGTCTTCCAGAATCGTACGGCCGGCGCGCAGAAAGCTCACTTGTTCAAAACGAAGATGGGACAGGTCGCACGCCTCCACGGCTGAACGTCATCTATTACCATGACATAATTACCTTTAGTCTGAGTATCTTGCAAAAGTCTTGCTACTTCTCTTCCCCGGACAGCACTTATCCCTTAGGACGCAATGGCGTATCAAATCCAACCACTTAAAGAGTTCTTAGTTCGACCTGCTCTGCCGCCTGCGCTGAGTCGCCTTTCTGAGATCGCTTACAATCTCGTGTGGAGTTGGGATCACACGATTCGTTCGGTTTTCCGCCGTCTCGACCCAGCGTTATGGAAAGAAAGTAATCACAACCCGATTCAGCTCCTGGGGCGCATCCCGCAGGAGAAATTGAACCGGGCGGCTGCCGATCCGCGTTTCCTGCTTCTCTACCGCCGTGCATGTGAACGGCACGACAGTTACCTGCACTCGAGCGTCCCCACGACGTCTACACCACGAATCGCATACTTTTCAATGGAATATGGGCTGCTCGACTGTATGCAGATTTACTCGGGCGGCCTCGGCTTGCTCTCCGGCGATCACCTGAAAGCAGCTAGCGACGGCGATTTCGCCCTCACCGGAGTGGGACTGCTCTATCAGAAGGGATACCTGCAACAGAATCTTAATCCCGATGGCTGGCAACAGGAACGGACTCCGCTCAACGATTTCTACACGCTACCGGTTCGTCCATGTGTCGACGAGAGAGGTGGCGAAGTTCTTGTCAGCGTCACCCTTCCAACTGGTGAGCTTTTTCTGAAGGTTTGGCATATCGACGTGGGCCGGGTAAAACTCTACCTGCTCGACAGCAATATTCCGAAGAACTATTCGGCCGAGCATGGCGAAATTACCGACCAGCTATATGGCGGCGACCTGCACAAACGAATCCGGCAGGAGATTGCGCTGGGTATCGGCGGCCTGCGGGCTCTGAAAGCGCTCTCAATTAAACCGACCGTTCATCACATGAACGAAGGACACTCGGCATTCCTCGCCATCGAGCGCGTCAGAATCCTGATGCAGGAAGAAGGATTGACTTTCGAACAAGCGCTCGAAGCAACACGGGTCAGCAATGTCTTCACCACGCATACGTCGGTTCCGGCGGGTATTGATTTGTACGATTCGGGCCTCTTTTACGACTACTTTCATGCCTATTGCGAGCAGTCCGGGTTCCCGTTCGAGAAACTGCTTGCGCTCGGGCGCACCGATCTGACAAACGTTTCGGAACGATTCTCGATGGCGGTACTCGCCCTCAAGACTTCGGCCTTTCGCAATGCCGTCAGTGTCCTTCATCGCTACGTTTCTCAGGACATGTTTCAGAACCTCTGGCCGCGCCTTCCGGTTGACGAAGTTCCGATCGCTTCCGTTACCAATGGAGTGCACTCGCCCACCTGGATCAATGGCGATCTCGCCGGTCTCTACGACCAATACCTCCAGCCGGACTGGCGTGAGCGGCTGGAAGACACCAGAATGTGGGAGATGGTTCAGGAGATCCCAAGCCAGGAAATCTGGGAGATGCACCGGAAGCGAAAACGGCGGATGGTCGCATTCGTGCGGGAGCGGGCGGCGGCATCGGCAATCCAGCGCAAATCCTCGGCGGCTGAGGTTCGCCGGTTGCAGGAGATTCTGGACCCGGACGTTTTCACGATCGGCTTTGCCCGGCGCTTTGCCACTTATAAGCGGGCCACGCTGCTATTCCGCGACGTCGACCGGTTGAAGAGAATCGTGAATAACCCTAATATGCCCGTGCAGATCGTCATTGCCGGGAAGGCGCATCCCAAGGATCACCCCGGGAAGACTCTCATTCGCGAAATTTTCAATCTATCCCACGATCCAGAGGTGTCAAAACGACTCATCTTTGTCGAAGACTACGGGATTCAGGTCGCACGCGAGATGGTGCAGGGCGTGGACCTGTGGCTGAATAATCCGCGCCGCGGTGAAGAAGCGTGCGGCACCAGCGGAATGAAAGCTTCGATGAACGGCGTTTTGAATTTGAGTGTTCTCGATGGATGGTTCGACGAAGCGTACGAAATCTCGGCGGGCTGGGCGATCGGCGACCGGGCAACTTATTCAGAAGATCAGGACGACCTTCATGCCAGCGCGATCTATTCAACTCTCGAGAATGATATTGTGCCGCTCTTTTATGAAAATCGGGGCCCGGACCAGGAGATTCCGGTCGAGTGGGTTCGGCGGATGAAGAAATGCCTGGTCAATATCACGCCGCGATTTAGCTGCGGCCGCATGGTCGCAGAGTATATGTCCGAGCTTTATCAGCCCGCCCATCGATTGTGGCAGGGCATATCGGAAAAGAATTTTGAAGCCGCACGTCAAAAGACTGTCTGGGACTCTAGAGTCAATGAAAGCTGGGATCGCATTCGGTTTATAGAACTGGGCGAAGGTCCAAGCGATTCGGTGATGAGTGGTTCGTCGGTGCCGCTGCGTGCTACGGTGGAATTAGCCGGCCTCTCGCCCTCAGAAGTGCGTGTCGAAGCCGTTATCGGCCAGATCGGAGTCAATGGGCAGCTACAGGATACGTATGCCCTGCCTCTCGTACCTGTCCAGGAGAAAGGCAGTTCCGCGGTCTTCGCAAACGAATTTACAGTCCAACAGACGGGACGAGTGGGCTACTCGGTTCGCATAAGTCCGAATCACTTTGACAATCCCGTTACCAGGCCCTGTAATTCACTCCTTAAGTGGGTCTCGGACCAGTAGTCCGAGGGGGCCCAGAACTGAAGATGAGATAAATAGCTGGCGCTAGAACTAAATACGTGGTACATACAAATCAGGTACAGGTGGATTCGCACCGCGCTTTTAAGGCCGCATAAATTCTACCTTTACTATCTGACACACAGCGTTACTGAAAAACTTCCTCACTCTGGAATTCTCAATAGATGTACTTTGCCGCTCCGGTGTGCGTTCACTAATCATGTGCGCTAACTCGCCGGAACGGATTTTCAAGGAGCCGATCCACATATATGGACGGAGATCGTAAATACAGGCAACAAGGCTACCAAGACTCTGACCGCAGATCGCGGCCGCATGACTCGGAAAAACCGCGACCTCAAGGGCCAAGGTTACCGCTCGATGTCACGGGCCCGAAGTTGCCGAGGCTGGTGCAGAACATTGTCGCCTCAAGATGCTTTAACTGCACGGTAACACTTCCACGAGATATCGATTACAGGGGGAATTGTCCGAAGTGCAATGCAGCTTTACATTGCTGCAAGCAGTGCGTGAATTTTGATTCCTCGACTCGATTCCAGTGTCTGAGACCCATTCCGATCCGGATTGCTGTCAAGGATCAAGCCAACAGCTGTGAGCTGTTTTCACCGCGCGTCACAGTGGCTCGCGATGCGCTTCCACAGGGACCGGCCAAACTGACGCAAGCAGGCATCATCGCACCCCCCAGAAGCGCCAATGATGCACGGGCCGCCTTCGATAACCTGTTCAAGAAGTAAAAGCAAGCCGGATCCGTCGCCCGAATCGCCTGGGCCCACAGGCGGCTCGCACCGCCCGATTCCCCAATGGCAGCCCCCAAAATAAAAAAGAAAGCCACTGGCACAAAAGCCTCGCCCATTCCTCGCCAGGGAGCAGTTCCTTGCCTCATCGTCGTGGTTCTGGTCCTTGTCGTCGTGGGCCTCCTCCTTTATTTTTCGCTGGGAACTAGCGGTTGATAAGCTTCCCTCAGATGAGAAGCGACGGAAGACTGACCGATCAACTCCGCCCCACGCGCATTACTCCCGACTATCTGGTCACGGCCGAAGGTTCCGTGCTCATTGAGGCCGGCAATACTCGCGTTTTATGTGCCGCCACGGTGGAAGACACTGTTCCGGGCTTTCTTCGCGGAACCGGCAAGGGTTGGATCACAGCCGAGTACGCCATGCTGCCGCGCGCAACGGCCACTCGCACGGCTCGGGAAATCAGCAAGGGCCGCCCGTCGGGGCGCACACACGAGATTCAACGCCTGATAGGTCGCTCGTTGCGCTCCGTGGTCGATTTAGGTGCTCTCGGCGAACGCAGCATCATACTCGATTGCGATGTTTTGCAGGCAGATGGAGGGACGAGAACCGCCGCCATTACCGGCGCCTACGTGGCACTGGCTATCGCTCTCGCAACCATGGTGAATTTCAAGATTCTCGCTCGCTCGCCCTTGTTGGATTCTGTTGCAGCCACCAGCGTGGGCATGGTTGGCGGAGTACCCATGTTGGACCTCTCGTATGAAGAAGATTCGCGGGCCGACACCGATATGAATGTCGTTCTGACCGGGTCCGGCAAATTCGTCGAGTTGCAAGCCACTGCGGAGCACTCGCCTTTTGACGACCGGCATCTTACCGATATGATTGCGCTCGCTCGATCGGGTGTTGCTGAGCTCCGAACGATTCAACAGGAAACGTTGTTCGGACGCCGGTGAGTCTGCTCCTCTTTGCCTGTTCGACAAACCAGGGCAAATTGCAGGAATTCGCCCTCGAGGTACGTTCCTTGCGCAATCTCGACCTTCTCATCGAGCCGCTTCCCAGCCTGAACACCATACCTGCTCCGGCAGAAGATGGCGAGACGTTTGAGCAGAATGCTGCACTCAAAGCCCAGTACTATTCCCGATTCACCAACGAACTCGTCTTCGCAGACGATTCGGGGCTTATGGTAGAAGCTCTGGGCGGCGCACCGGGCTTGCATTCGGCTCGCTTCGCTGGTTTAGAGGCCACTCCCGAAGCCAACAATAATCTCCTGCTTGACCGCCTCGGCGGCGAGACACACCGCGCTGCATCCTTCGTCTGCGTGATAGCGCTCGCCCGGGACGGAGCGCTTTACGGAAGCTTTCGAGGCGAGGTGAGAGGCGAAATTCTTACCGCTCCTCGCGGCACGGACGGCTTCGGATATGACCCCTTGTTCTTCTACCCGGCTTTCGGTAAATCCTTCGGTGAAATCAGTGCCGTAGAGAAGTTTTCTGTCAGCCACCGGGGCCAGGCGTTTCGCCAACTCATCGAGCATTTTGCCGCAAAGATTACGCAGCGTTAACCCGCCAAAGATCGCCACCCGCCATCTTTAGTAGTCGCGCCTTTCCGTCCGCAAGGTGGAAAAACTCTACAGTTTCCGAGCCGCCTTCCTCGCCCCCGATACGGAATAGATGATTCCCGAGAGTTTCGAGGGGAGAGGTTCCATCGAGCCAAAGCCTCCCTTTGCAGGCCACTACACGTATCGATCCGACCCAAGGGCTTTCCCCGCGGTAATGTCCGATATAAGCTTCGTGTCCGGCAACCTGCGCGAACTCCTTAGGGCCTGAGTAGCGCTCGTTCGTGTACCACTCGGATCCATTGCGAACCTCGACGATCTGGGCCGACTCTTTCTGTTGGGCAGTTGCGCCCTTCGGTACCTCGCCCGGTCCAAATACCCACAGGAAACGGGCTAATTCGGGATTTGTAGCACCGAAGCTGGTCCCTCCAGCGCTTTCAAGAGAGCTCGTCAGAGCGCCCGCTCTGATATCGAGCTTGTTACCCCGCGCCGTGACGACCAACTCCTGATCATCCGAGCTTCTGTAAACTCCCGCAAACCTATCCGCATTCGCAACAATCGCCGGATCTACCAGTACGGGGGGCATTGGAGGAGCCTTTGCCTCACGTTCCGCGCGCAAAACCTGAATCGCAAATTGCGTCACCGCAGTGGGCCGGTATCCCTGCATTGCGTTGATCGAAGCGAATGCCGCCACGCCTCCGTCCAAATCTACATGCATTGACGACGCAAACGAAACCATGCCGCCGGTGTGACGCAAGACTGTATGGCCGTCTAATTTGTCGATCGCGATGCCATAGCCATAGGATGCCGTGGGGCCGAACTCCGCTGCCTTGATATATGGCTTAGACAAGAGTGCAAAGCTCGCCTCCGTGAGAATACGGCTGCCGGGCCCGACACCACGCCGCAACAGCATTTGCATATAGCGAGTCATATCGGCGGGCGTCGAGCTGATACAACCGGCCGCGTTACTGAAGACCAGATCTGGCGCCGGAGCTAGTTTTCCCTTTTGCGGATACGTAAAATCGTCGTAAAGCGGCACATAACTCCTCGCTCGCCTTTCTCGAGTCTCATTGGTAATGGCAGCCACGCTCGAAGTCATGCCGAGAGGCAGCAGAATCCTCGCTTGGACGGATTCGGCAAATGTCCGCTTGTCGAGACTTTCTATCAGATAGCCCAAAGTGTCGAATCCGGCATTGCAATAGTGAAAGCGTTCTCCGGGCCGCGATGTCTGCAGGAGTCTCGCTCGCGGGTCGCTTGCGAAAAGGCTGAGCGCATCCGGTAAACCTGAAGTGTGTGTCAGCAGATGGTGTATTGAAATGGGGCCATAGTTCGATTCGATTGGCAGCCAGGGCAGATAATCCAGAACCGGTTTGTGGAGATCTATTTTGCCCTGTTCATGAAGCTGCAGAATGACTATTGCGGTAAATGATTTGGTGATCGATCCAATCTCGAAGAGCAGGTCCGGGGTCACGGGCACCCTGGTGTCAAGGTTGGAATAGCCGAAACCGCGAGTCAGCACCGTACCTTGCTCATTAGTGAGTCCGAGCGTCAGACCGGGAGCATTCATTGCCTCCCTATAGCGTTCGATAAACGTCGCAAGTTCAATAAAGCGATCTTCGGAGGGTGCATTTTCGGGCCGCGATTCGGCTGGAAAGAACAATGGAGCTGTCGCACAGAGCCGGGCACCGGCAACCAGAAAGCTGCGTCGCGCCAAGTAAGGACCCGTCATGGTACCTGATCACGCTAACATGTCAGGCTCACAGGGCCGCCGGTTCGTTAAAATACTAGGAGTGCATCGGTTGGTACTTCATAACGGAGAGATACGAGATGCGTCGGACTTGGTTCTTTCCCCTGGACAAGTAGGGTTCTTAAATGGATGGGGGATCTTCAGCACTCTGCGCGTCGCACGGGGCATGCTGTTTGCCTTTCAGAGACATTACGCGCGTATGCGACGCGATGCGAAGCTTCTTCACGTTCCATTCCCTTTCTCGCCTGACGATTTGCAAGCGGCGCTCTTGTCGCTCGTAGAAGCAAACAATGCGGCAGAGGCAGTTTTGCGGGTAGTCGTTGTGCGCAATAAGGGCGGAGTATTTGAAAGTCCAGGCATAAAAAGGGAATCTGAATTGATTGCGTTTACAGCCGAACTCAATAATTGGGGTAGCGGCGCGTGCCTCAAATCCGTTCCGCATGCTCGTTTTGGCGCCTCTCCTTTCGCTGGTACGAAAACCGCTTCCTGGTCGCATAATCTGACTTGGCTCGAGCAAGCTCAGCAACAAGGCTTCGACGAATGCCTGCTATTAAACGAGCACGGTCACATAAGCGAATGTACTTCTGCTAACCTTTTTATTATCAGAGGTCGAAAGGTTGTGACTCCGCCCCTCGATACGTCAGGGTGTTTGCCCGGCGTTACCAGAGCAATCCTGCTCGATGAGGTAAAAGTCGACGGAATCGATGTCGGGGAGCGTGAATTGACTTTGGATGACTTAAAAGACAGTGACATGGCCTTCCTTACCTCGACGACGCGCGATCTGTTGCCCGTCGCCGAAGTTGATAGGCAAGCCTTGCGAGCTAAAACTGAGGTATTTGATCTCCTCCGTGCAGCGTTTTTGCAGAGAAGAGAAGCGTACCTGGCAGATGCTGCCGCGCGGAGAGACCTCGTCGCTTCATGACCAGAACAGAATTCGTGTGCACCGCGTGCGGCAGTGCAAAGGTTCGGCGTTCCCGGCGTACTTCCGCACTGGAGCTTCCGCGCATGATGCTGGGCACTTATCCTTTTCGCTGTCTTGATTGCCGGCGTCGCGTCTGGATCAACATCTGGCTATTCTCACGGAATAAGCGCGCCGCCTGTCCGCGTTGTCTCGCACTTGACGTGAATCTTGTTGATCCCACCACGTTGCGCCGTGGAGTTTGGGGGAGAGTTTTAGTCGCGCTCGGGGCCCACGGATACCGATGCGTTCCCTGCCGACGCGGATTTCTCGCGTTCAAACACCTGCAAGCACCGGCGGGAGTGCCTTCCCAGCCAGTCCCCCTTAAGAGTCACGTGGTTTCGGCCGGCCAGAGCAGTTAGCTTAGCGCTCCGAGAAAGGCTGTGGTCTTCTGCTTGGATAGAACCAGCAGGCAACCGACTTGCTCTCCGATGGTCGTCAACATTTCCATGTCGTCGCCCGAATGAACACGCGCCTCGCGATTCTGAACGTTGATAACGCCAACCACTCGCCCTTGCGAGATGATCGGCACCGAAAGAAACGCCTCAAACGTATCCTGTGGCAGATCTTTGAAGAACTTGAAACGCGGGTCGCTGTACGCTTCTCGCGAAATCGCCAGCAAGCGGCGCTCTCGCGCTACCCACCCGGTCAGACCTTCGTTCAGTCGGAGACGCACTTCTCCGATATTTCGCTGATCCATGTCGCTCGTGGCATAAAGCACAAGCTCGCCTTCTTCCACCAGGTAAATCAAGCTTGAATCGCATTTAAGAAAGTCGCGGACTAATGTGACGATCTCATGGAGAACGTCATCCAGGTCCATTTCGCGGGTCATAAGCCGGCTGACCCGTTGAAATAAGCGAAGTTGCTGCTCTACCCGTTCGAGACGGGCTTCCAGTTCCCGTGCCTTCACGCGCTTATTATCCCAAAACGCCGCGCCGCCCTTAATACAAAAAACAAGAGCAGCCCTAATGGTGGTTCTGATTGTACCTGTACCAGATGGAGCGTCGAATTCACTCACGGCAGTAGTACCATGTAGGCAGCGAATTCGAGGAGAACCACCGGCTAGATGTGGAGTAAGAGAAAAGAAGACGAGGTACCGCCGCGCCCGGAACAGCGATCGCCCGCGGTTTCAGGAAGCTCGCCGCAGCAGGTAGAACCCCAGCAGAGAAGAGACACTAACACCATGGCATCGCCCAACCGAACTCTTGAGCACGAATCCAGCATTGTCAGGGGCGGGACTGCCTCCCTCGGAAAAAATGTAACTGTAAAGGGACAGATTTTTGCGCGTGAAGATCTGACAATCGATGGCGAGATCGAAGGTACGGTCGAGTGCCATGAACATCGATTGACCATCGGGCCGAATGCGCGCGTCCAGGCGGCCCTGAAAGCTCGCGAAATCGTCATTCACGGCTCAATTCACGGCAACGTAGACGCCACAGACAAAATAGACATCAAGAAAGAAGCCAAGCTGGTCGGCGACATCAAGACGAGTCGCATTGTGATTGAGGATGGAGCCTATTTCAAAGGCAGCATCGACATTTCCAAAGCAGCCGCTCCGAAGAACGTCGTTCAATCCGCATCCGCTCCCGTAGGTCCGTCGCAGACCGCGCAAAGCCCGGCGCCGCAACCCGTGCAGACCGTCATCACCGGTGCGGGAGGCGGCAGCCGCTAAGCCGGCTGCGCCATAAGCGGGCGGCCACGGCCGGGGCACATGAGATTTGGCGGTTCAAAAAGCGTCGTCAACAAGCCGGCCCGCGACACTACGTCTCCCATCTCGCGGCATAGCAGCGGCTTCGAGCAATTCTGCTCGATGCTGCAAAGTTCCGAAAATCTTTCCATCCTTGACATGTCGGGCGCAAGTCAGGCAAATGTCAGTTTCGTCACGGGACATGGACATCGCATTTCTTCCGACGATGCGGTCGGTACCATGCAGCAGTGTTTTAAAGATGACTTCTACACGAATCAGCAGGCTGCCAGCAATGCTCATCGCTTTCTGGAGCAGACGCTAACTTTTCCGGATGCAACATTTGATGGCGCGCTTGTCTGGGACACGCTCCAGTTTCTGGTTTCGCCGCTGCTCGACGATACTATCGCCAAATTGTTCCGCGTTTTGCAACCTGGCGCGCTCATCCTCGGATTCTTCAATGCCGATGAGAAGGTCACCAAGGCTCCCGTTTACAGCTATCGGATTCAGGATTCCCGGACTGTGCTACAAACTCCTCGTGGCAGCCCCCAGCATTGCCAGTATTTCAACAACCGCATGCTCGAAAAGGTTTTCGAACAGGCTACCTCGATTAAGTTCTTCCTCACCCGCGGAGCGCAGCGCGAAGTGATTGTGCGCCGTTAATCCGCCTAAGAGATAAGTTCCGATCGCTGAGCCACGCGGGAATCATTTTTCAGACATTTCTTTGAGCTGCAGCTTGACACGAAGCAGTGTTTTTGATCTTATCGAGGCTAACAAAAACGCAGTACCCTCGTTGCACTAGAAAATTCATGTCAACCACGTCTCGCTTGACCTTGTATGTTACAGCGCTGCTCTGCTTGTTTGCAGGCTCGCTCACAGCCCAAAACTATCGCGCCCAGATTCGAGGCCTTGTCAGTGATGCCAGCGGCGCCAGCCTGCCGGGTGCTACGATAACGCTCCTAAATGTCAGCACGGGCGTCAGCACAACCAAGCAAACCGATAACTCCGGTAACTACGTCTTCGACTATGTCGACCCCGGCACCTATCGAGTCTCGGTGGAGGCTACCGGGTTTGGAAACTTTGTCCAGGAGAACGTTGTCGCTCAGGCCGGCGGCGACGTGACGGTGAACGCCTCGCTGAATCCCGGAGCCTTGCAGCAGAGCGTCACCGTCGAAGCCACGCCTCCGGCAGTAGAATTCAATTCCACCAATCAACAGCTGACAATCGATACCAAGATGGCTAACGAGACGCCACGGCTCGATCGAAACCCGTTTAAGCTAACCTTGCTCGAGCCTGCCGCTATCAACACGCGCGGCGAAATGCAGCCCTATAATTCGTGGGCCCCCAACAGTGTAGATCTGGGCGGAGGGACGAACCTCAAAAACAACCTATTGGTAGATGGCTCCCCGATCGGGATCGGCCACAAGGCTGGCTATCCTCCCAACCAGGACGACGTCCAGGAAGCCGTTGTCGAGCAAAACAGCGTGGACGCGGCAACGGGCCATAGCGCGGGCGGCGTGATTAGTTTGACCACCAAGAGCGGAACGAATCAATGGCATGGCTCCGTCTTCTATCTCGGCCGCTATCCGTGGCTCAGCGCGGAAGCCGACCGCACCAGGTTCACCGAAAATGCACAACGGCAGAATATGTACGGTGGCACGTTCGGCAACCCGATTATCAAGAACAAGCTTTTCAATTTCTTCTCGTTGGAGTATTGGAAGATCGGGGCGCCGGGTAGTTATAACACCACAGTCCCGACCCCTCTGGAGCGGCAAGGGGACTTTTCACAGACTTACGCGGCGGATGGATCGCTGCGGCCCATTTACGATCCCTTCAGTACGGTGGTCAATCCCCTAAGTGGCGCGGTTACCCGAACGGCTTTCCCTGGAAACAAAATTCCCTCAAGCCGGTTCGATCCTTTCTCTGCGAACCTGCTCAGCTCATTCTGGGATCCAAACAACCCTGGAGTCGGGTACAATCACGCAAGCAACTTCCAGCACGGTTTCATCGACAGCTACACATACTACAACTTCTCGGACCGCGTAGACTACAACATCAGCGACAAGTGGCGTGTATCGGGCTACTTTGGTCGCTACCGCTCGGACGACATCGCCGGCAATCCGACGCCGAACGATTCCATTCTGTATCAGCCTGCCGGAAGCCAGAGATGGGCGAACCAGGTTCTCGGCGATGCGGTGTGGTCCGTCAGTCCCAATACCGTGCTCAATTTCCACGGAGACTGGTTCGATATTGTTGACGCTTACGTTTCGAACGACTTGGGAAAGGACGGCTGGTCGAAAGTGTGGCCGGGCAACCCCTGGTATGCACCCTATGCGCAGGCTTCTTCCAACGTGCCGGTGTACTACCCGAGTTTGAACATCGGCGGCAACACCTTCGGCGGCCCGGGCTTTTTCTGGGATCAACGGCCGGTTGCCGAGGCGTTCAGCGTCGGTATGACCCACCAAAGCGGCTCACATTACCTCAAGGCCGGCTTCGAATATCGCCACGGCTACGGACCGGTGTATGTCAGTAACACTGAT
This sequence comes from Terriglobia bacterium, assembly GCA_963757345.1. Taxonomy (GTDB): domain Bacteria; phylum Acidobacteriota; class Terriglobia; order Bryobacterales; family Bryobacteraceae; genus Bog-105. The sequence continues at coordinate 405,460 of CAVWRP010000027.1, forward strand.
TCGTTCGCCTTCAACCAGTCGCTCACCGCAAACACCTTCAATAATCCGGATCTGACAAAGTCTGGGGATCCGTTTGCCACCTTCCTGTTGGGTGCGCTGGACGGTTCCTCTCAGATGATCGGTGGCCCGGCGCCGAATCCTATAACGGATTTCTACGGAATGTACTTCGGCGATGACTGGAAGGTAACTCGCAACATCACGATCAACTACGGCCTGCGCAACGAATACGAAAGCGCCTGGCACGATTCGGCGCACCAGCTCTCACAGGGCCTGGACCTCAATTACGCCGACCCCACCATTGCCGCGAATCCGCCCCAGATGCCCGCTCAGGCTTTAAATATCGTAGGGCCGAATTTCTACAGTTTCAATGGTCTCTGGCGGTTTACCAGCTCCAAGAACCCGGGCATGTGGAACGCACCGCAGATCAATCTTCAGCCGCGCTTCGGGGTTGCCTATCGGCTCACCGAGAAGACCGCGCTGCGTTTCGGCTATGCCATGTACACCATCCCGACGGAGTACAATTTCACGGCCGCCCCGATTTCCGGTTTCGAGGATGTGAACTTCCTCGAGCCACCATTCTTCGGAATGACTCAATACCAGAACACTGCAGCGTTACTGAACGGGCGGCCACAGCAGACGATTTCCGATCCGTTTCCGGCCAGTAATCCCTTGATCGCACCTCCCGGCACCGCTGCCGGAACGAACGTAGGACGCGGAGGTTCGCCGCTTCTCTGGTATCCAAAATATTTCCAGAAGGCGTACAACCACAGGCTGAACTTCACTATCGAACATCAGTTTCCTGGTCAGCTTGTGACCTCATTAACCTACTTCAGGAACTTCGGGAACCAGCATTACACCCAGCAGTTCAACAATATCGATCCGCGACTTCAAGAGCAATATCAAAGCGCGCTCAACCCGGATGTTGACAATCCGTTCTACCACTACCAGAACCAGACCTTGATCCCCGGTCCGCTCTTCAACCAGCAGCAGGTTACGCTCGGTTCACTACTTACCAAATATCCTTTGTACGGACCGCTCTACGAGATCGGTGTACGCGGCGCGGAGGAGAGTTATCAGGATATAGAAGTCAAGGTTCAGAAACGATTCAGCCAGGGTTACAACTTCCTGTTCGGATACATCTACATTCGCGAAAGAAGCCAGATCAATAACTTCAACGATCTAACCAATTACTTGAACACCCTTCAGTGGCAAACCAGCGACCAGCCGAGGCACCGGATCACTGCGGCCGGCACTTACGAGCTGCCCTTCGGAACAGGCAAGCATTTCTTTTCAAGCGCTTCGAGATTTACTGATGCCATCATCGGTGGCTGGCAGGTGACTGCGGTATTGACCTTCAACACCGGCAATTATCCTCGCTTCGGCAACTACATTGTTACCGGCGACCCTTGCCAGAACATTCCGTCCGGCTACTACTTCAACCCATCGGTATTCAGCCTCACGCCTCCAAACACCTACGTGCTGCGGCAGAATCCCTTGCAGTACTCTTGCCTGACTGGTCCGAGCTTCATCGATCTCGATGCCAGCCTGTTGAAAAACTTCCACTTCACGGAACGGGTGACAGGGCAGCTCAAGATGACCGCATACAATGCAACTAACAAGCTGAACCTGGGACCCCCAGACACCAATCTTAACGATGCTGCCTTCGGCCAGGCTCTCTATCAGGGCTCTCCAGGCGGGACCTTTGGTTCACAAGGTGCGGTCTATGGAAATCAGGCAGGCCGACAGATTGAGCTTGGTTTTAAAATACTGTTCTAGGGACATTTGCTTTATCGGTTGACTCGCCGCTCGGCGCTCGCTTTACTCGCGTCTCCAATTCTCGAAGCCTCCGGACGTCAGAGCGCTGCTGATTCGGGGCAAGGCATGACCTCGCGCCAGGTCAAACCTGCCCCGCGCTCGGCGTCGTCGGGCTTGCCGTTTCATGCGAGATTTGTTGATGTCGCGCAGTCTGCGGGATTGACTATTCCCGTCGTTTGCGGTCACACGAATCGGGCCGATTACGTGATCGAAGCGATGGGTTGTGGCGCTGCCTTCTTCGATTATGACAACGACGGCTGGCTCGACATTCTGCTGCTCTCGGGTTCTCGCTTCGGCGATCCGCCCACCAATGCATCGAATCGTCTCTATAAGAACAATCGGAACGGCACATTTACTGACATAACAGAAAAGGCCGGCCTTTTCCGGACCGGTTACTGGTATGGCGTGACTGTCGGCGATTATGATAACGACGGCTTCGAGGACCTATTTCTGACTGGTTATCCTCAAAATGCGCTTTACCATAACAACGGTAACGGCACGTTCAGCGATCTAACCGAAAAAGCAGGTCTGCACGATCCCAAGCCTCGCTTCGGTTCAGGATGCACCTTCATCGACTACGACCGCGACGGCAAGCTCGACCTGTTCGTCTCCAATTACGTTCTTTTTGACCCGCACACCGCTCCTCGAGCGGGCTCTTCTTCGACGTGCAATTCGGAGAACGTTTTCTGCGGTCCTCGGGGCCTTCCTTACGGGCGGCACAGTCTCTATCGGAATAACGGCGACGGCACCTTCACCGATGTCACCATCGCGGCCGGCATAGACAAGCCCGACGCGGGCTATGGGCTCACCGCCGTGACCGTTGATTTCGACGACAACGGGTGGCCGGACATTTATCTCGCGTGTGACTCGACGCCTAGTTTGCTTTTTATTAACCAGCGAAACGGCAAATTCACAGAGGAAGGCCTGGAGCGCGGCGTGGCGCTCAGCGAGGATGGCATGGAGCAAGCTGGAATGGGAATCGGTGTGGGTGATCTTCGCGGACGAGGTGAGCTAGATATTGTAAAGACTCATTTCGCCGCCGACACGCCTGTGGTGTACACCAACACCGGTAAAGGCGAGTTTCGAGATGACACTCTTCGTTCCGGCTTAGGCACCGAAACTCGATTCATCAGCTGGGGCATCGGTGTTGAAGATCTCGACAACGATGGCAATCCAGATATCTTTTGGGTCACGGGCGGTATCTATCCCGAATTGCGGAACAAGCCCGGTCAACCTTTCGACACTCCCCGAATTCTGTTTCGCAGCCTTCAAAACGGGAAATTCGAAGAGATCGGTCAAGCTGCCGGACCCGGCGTCAGCGCTTCGCATTGCAGCCGCGGCTGCGCTTTTGGCGATTTCGATAACGACGGAGATATCGACATCCTCATTATCAACTTGAACGAACCACCTTCGCTCTTGCGGAATGATCTCAGCAGCAAAGAGCACTGGATCAAGTTGCAGCTTCAGGGTGTCGAGTCTAATCGCAGCGCGATCGGCGCTCGGGTAACGGTTCATTACGGCGAGAAATTGCAGGCAAAGGCTGTTTTGGCACAGTCCTCCTATTTGTCGGTCAGCGACCGGCGTCTGCATTTCGGTTTGGGGTCCGTCAAAATAGTGGATGTCGAGATACGATGGCCACTCGGGCGTCTTGAACGCCTGTCCAACGTCGCTGTCGACCAACTGATTCATGTCACGGAAGGCTCAGGCATCACTTCCAGCCAGCGGTTCGGCTAAATGACGCTCCTATTCCTGGCGTTCTTCTTGATGCCGGCGCTTCTGAACGGCACACAGAATCCGGCAGTCGAAGCCGCTTGGGCGTTAGCAGGTAAGGGGCAGACGGACGAGGCGATACAACTTCTTCGCGAACAGGTTCGCGAACACCCCACGGATCCAGACGCCAGGGTTCTACTGGGAAGTCTGCTGATGGATAAGGGCTACGGGCCGGAATGCATCACGGAGCTTTCGGAAGCCGTCAAATTGCGTCCCACATCGCCCGATGCTCAAAACGCATTGGGTGAGGCCTATAACACCTTCGGCAATCCGAAGATGGCGCGCGCACCTCTCGAGGAAGCGGTTCGCATTAAGCCCACGTTCGCTGCTGCTCAGCTGAACTTGGGGCTGGCTCTGGTCCAGTTGTCCGAATATCCGACAGCCGCCATGCATTTGGACCGCGCGATCTCGCTCCTGGGGAAGGATCCGGAAGCTGCTTACGCCCATTATCTTCGTGCCAAGACTTACAGCGCCGTGGGAGATGCAAAAAGTGCATCACTCCAACTCGAAACTGCGGTTGCCATTCGACCGAACTATTCCGAAGCATGGGCCGATCTTGGAGAAGCGAAGAGAGTGCTCCTGGATGATTCCGGCGCGCTGGCGGCCGAAAAGCGCGCGGTGGAACTTAATCCGAATGATGCCGTCGCCCAATACCGTCTCGGAGCCGGATACCTGCGCCTCGATCAGCCGCAGGCAGCTCTGCAGCCTCTCCGCGAGGCGTTCCGGCTGAACCCTACTGATCAGTCGACTCTGAACGCTTTGCAACAAGCGTTACGGAAGACCGGGAACATCGAGGAGGCCGCAAGCGTAAAAACCCAGCTCACCGCCCTGCTGCGCGACAAGGACAAAGGCAATCAAAACTGGCTTGCTGCGATACGGCTGAATAACGAAGCCGTGCAACTCGAAAAGGCTGGCGATCTGTCCGGCGCACTCGGCAAATATCGGGAAGCCTTAAAACTCTATCCTGAGCACGTGGGAATTAGAGTCAACTATGCGGTTTCGTTACTGCGTACAGGGAAGTGGACAGATGGGCTTAACCAATTGCACGAAGCGCTCCAGCGGGATCCCACAAACAGCACGATCCAGGCAGCTTTAGACGACGCATTGAAGCAGGCGCCCGCAGGCACTGTTCCCCACTGGAAATGACCGGCCTGGTTGATTCGCTGCACCGGCCTCTACAATAAGACTTTCGAAGGAGCATTCAGTTGGCACTGGAAGATGAGATTCTGCGCCAGCGCCACGAACGCCTGGCGCAGATCCGGCAGCTTGGCTTTGAGCCTTACGGACAAGCTTTCGAATTTACGCACACAATTCCGAAGATCTGGTCTGAGTACGGCGAAAAAACCGCTGATGAACTTACAAATCGTCTACACATCCGCGTAGCGGGCCGTATCCTGACGATTCGGCGAATGGGCAAGGCTGCCGGTTTTCTTCATCTCCAGCAGGATGGGGTGAAGCTCCAGGTTTACATCCGCAAAGATTCGGTCGACGAGAAAAGCTTCGGGCTTTACGATCTGCTCGACAGTGGAGACATCATAGGTGTCAGCGGCTATCTCTTTCGCACGAAGACGGGTGAACTCACTGTCCATGCCGAAACACTTTCATTTCTTTCGAAGATCATGCTCGCCCTGCCTGAAAAGTGGCACGGCCTCGAGGACGTCGAGACACGATATCGGCAACGCTACCTGGATCTGCTCGCGAATCCCGAAGTTCGACGTACCTTTGTGACTCGTTCGAGCATCATCGCCTCCTTCCGCCGGCAGCTGGATGGACGCGGGTTTCTCGAGGTGGAGACCCCGATGATGCAGCCGCTTTACGGCGGCGCCGCAGCACGCCCTTTCACCACACATCACAACACGCTCGACATAGACCTCTACCTGCGCATCGCACCTGAACTCTATCTCAAGCGGCTGCTCGTTGGCGGACTCGATCGCGTTTACGAGATCAATCGGAATTTTCGCAACGAAGGCATTTCAACGCAGCACAACCCCGAATTTACAATGTTGGAGTTTTACCAGGCCTACACGGACTATCGCGGCATGATGAGTCTCACCAGAGAACTCCTGCGTCAGCTCGCTGTAGATGTCACCGGCTCCGAGCAAATTGTCTACAATGACCGCACCCTCGACTTCGGAAACGTGCGCCAGTTTTCCATGCGCGAAGCCGTTGTCGAATTCTGGACCGGCCCCGAGAGGCCGAGCCTGGAGCAAGTCGCCGATCACAATTGGCTCTCCCTTCACTCCAGGGAGCAATCTCCTGGCGCCGCACTCGTTGATGTATTCGAACGACATATCGAAGAGCAGCTTTACGAGCCGACGATCATTTATGATTTCCCGGTGGAGGTCTCGCCTCTTTCCAAGAACAAGCCCGAAGACCCCGCTTTTGTGGAACGGTTTGAACTGTACATCGCCGGCATGGAAGTGGCAAACGCTTTTACGGAACTGAACGATCCGCAGGAGCAACGGCGCCGCTTCGAGCAGCAGCTAGCCCGCAAGGAAGGCGGCGACACAGAAGCCCATGTCATGGATGAAGACTATATCCGCGCACTTTCCTATGGAATGCCACCGGCTGGTGGAGAAGGGATTGGCATCGACCGCATAACCATGTTGCTCACCGGCTCTAAATCGATTCGCGATGTTATCCTCTTTCCGCTGCTTCGCCCGGAAGGCGCAATTGGCTTAGTGGACCGCCTGCGCAAAATTGATCCTTAACAGTAATGTGGCGTTTTGAATGGATGGTTGCGCTCCGCTATTTACGCGCGAAGCGTCGGCAGACAGTAATCTCAGTCATTACGGTTATTTCCATCCTCGGCGTTGCTGCCGGAGTAGCTTCGCTAATCATCACTCTCGCAATCAATAACGGTTTCGCGACAACCCTTCAATCCAGTTTGCTCGCAGCAACCGCTCACGTGCGAATCGAGGAGCGCAAACCAAGCTTCGGGATCGAAAACTGGCGGCAACTCATTCCGAAACTTCAGCGAGTTCCACATGTCGTCGCGGCTACACCAGGTTTATACGACCAGGTCGGGCTAAGAGGTCCTCTAGTGAGCGTCGGCGCAATTTTGAAAGGAGTTCCCCTGGGCCATGGGGCGCCAGTTCCCGACATGCTGCGTCACCTCAAAGCCGGCTCTCTTCACAGCTTCGACGATCCGCGGACGGCCGCTCGGAGCGTGATTCTCGGATCGGGCCTGGCCCAGCAGGCGGGGGCAATGCTCGGGGGGCCCGTCACCATTATCGGCAGCCAGCTCACGCCGTTCAGTATCCAAGCGAGCCTGTATCACTTTCATGTGGCGGGCATTTTCGAATCCGGCCTTTACGATCTCGATTCCAGTTGGGCGTTCACGAGCTTAAGTGCTGCTCAAACGGTTCTAGATCTTCCAGACGTAGTGAATGCGATTGAACTTCGGCTGGATGATGTCTATCGGGCAGCATCCATAGCGGAAGAGATTAAGCCAATCATTGGCCCGAAGCTGGTGGCGCAAACCTGGATGAACCAGAACCATGCCTTACTCAATGCGCTTAAGTTGGAAAAAATCGTTAGCCTGATCACCGTCGGCTTGATCGAACTTGTCGCCGCGTTGAATATTCTTGTCGTCCTGGTCATGCTCGTGATGGAAAAACATCGTGACGTCGCGATCCTCATGTCCATGGGTGCGACCCGACGTCAGATCAGGCGAGTTTTTGCTCTCCAAGGCTTGCTCATTGGCGGCGCGGGCTCCCTGCTTGGCCTATGCGCCGGGTTCGTCGTCACATCACTTTTCAACCATTACCGATGGCTGCGTCTGGATGAGCAAATTTACTCCATCAGCTACGTGCCCTTTTTGAGCAGCTGGACAGATGCGATCTGGGTTGCCGGTCTCGCTCTTTTAACCAGCTTCGTAGCGACGCTGCACCCCTCCCGTAGCGCTTCCCGGATTGCACCAGCCGAGGCTCTGCGCTATGAATGAAGCCGCTCTGTGAGAAGTGATTACTTCATCGCCGGCTGATAGGCGAAGTCCCAGACGAGCAATTGCACGTCTTCGGCATCCTCTTTATCGGAATACTCTATCAGGGCGTACTCACCAGGCGTCAAAGCCTTCTCAGGCCAGACACGATAGAGGCCGCTGGCTAATTCCTGCTCAAAGGTCTCCATCTGCTTACGCTCTTCCATTGCCTGCTTCGCCACCGGGACGATCGATATATTCTCCACAACACGCATATTTTTCTTTGGTGTGAGGCGGATGATCCCGAACTTTTCTTCTTTCTGTAATCGCAGATAAAACGATGGCCTGTCATCATTTACGGAGAATTTAGAATGTTCTTCTTTAATCACGACAGAGGCCTTCCCGGGAATCAGCGGTACAGGGCTTAAAATCTGTAAGGTCCTTCGCTTCTTGTCGGTAACGATCTGGTAATCCGCCGCAGGAACATTCTCCATCTTGGCGTCTCGCTTGTAATAGGCACCCGGATCCATGGGAATCGACGAGATCTCGCGCGTATATTCACGCTCGGCCTTCTCCTCTTCATCCTCTTGCCGGGCATCTGACGATATTCGGTCGAGAGTGGCCTTGCGTTCGCGATCCGTTTTCGTCAGATCGACAAGCTCTGTCGGAATCTCTTCCCATTCGCCGCGCTCGGTGCTGAAGTAGCGGATGCGGTCTCCCTGCACCTGGTACTCGCGTATCTCGTGATAGGTTCCGTCCTTTAAATAAAGTTTGAACGCCTCGCCCCAGAGCAAGACCGCAGCGAGGAGGAATAGCTGGATCGCCCGCATGCTATCGCTATCTTCCCACTTTCATCCTCACCCGGGATTCAAGCTCTCTCTGCGCTAACCTGAGACTAGAGATGGCAAAGATAGGTGAAGTGTTCGGTTCCGCTGCCGCGATTGCCAAAGGCATGGGCATCACCTTTCGCGAAATGCTCCAGCCAACCATCACCGAAGATTACCCGGACGGCCCTGCGCGCCTGGAAGAACGATACCGTGGCGCACATGTCTTGCAGCGCGACGAACACGGCCTTGAGAAGTGCGTTGCCTGTTTCCTGTGCGCCGCGGCCTGCCCGGCTGATTGCATCTACATCGAAGCGGCGGAGAACACAGAGCAGCAACGCATCAGCGGCGGCGAGCGCTACGCGAAAGTCTACAACATCGACTACAACCGCTGCATCTTCTGCGGATTCTGCGTTGAAGCGTGCCCTACGGACGCGATTACCCATGGGCATGGCTTCGAGCTCGCTAGCTACAACACCTCGACGCTGGTTTATCGTAAGGAGCAGATGCTCGTGCCGCTCCCCGAAGGGGGCGCAGCTCCATTTCAGAAGAACCCTCCACCTGCCGGAAGCAACGAATCGAAGAAGGTCGAAACTTTAGCCTGACTGCCAGCTACAGTTGCTTCAACCAAGCGGTACAACCAGAATGGGTGTCGTCGTCGGGGCCGTTGAGCCGCCGTTCGGCTCAACGCTAACCGCGACCGCCTGAATCCCGGCGCCAATCGGCGTGGTTCGAACATTTACAAAGTCCCCGGCGACGTTTGGTCGAAACACGCCGGCAGACTGCGGCGCTCCCGCAGCTGGAATGAGCCATAGCTGGAAGGTCCGGTTCGCCGCGAGCTGAGGAAGTTGAGAGCCGACGAAGACCAAGCCGTGATTGCTGTTTACAAAGATACGGCCATGCGTCTGATTGTCTGCCCTCCCAAACTGCACGGTTCGTGTCTCCGACCTGCTCAAAATTTCAACTGCCTCTCGCAGCTGACTACGCTGGGCAGTAAGCTCAGAGACCTGCTCACGGTAGGTGCGGATCGACGAGGAGGAATTGATCGCCAAGGCCGCTAACGCAGCACAAGCCGCGCTCAATGCGGCAACAGCCCAGAACCAACGTCGGTTTTTGGTCGGCTCCGGTGTGACTGATGCGATCACGCGCTGCCGCAAGCGTGCCGGCGGTTTCTGCGCCTCTGCCAGGGCCGATAACGATGCTGCAACAACCGCTGCATCCGCAATGTGAGCATTGCAATATTCGCACCGTGTCCGAACGTGCTCATCGATCTCCGCCGCTTCTTCAGGTTCCAGCGCGCCGAGTACGTATAGCTCGTACAGCTCCTGCATTTCGTCGTGCGTCATCCGGTTACACCTGCCTTAACGGCTATGCGCAAGCGCTCCAGGGCGGATCGCGTCCAGCTTTTGACGGTGCCTAGCGGCTCCTCTAAGCGAGCTGCTATTTCAGACTGCGAAAAGCCCTCGAAATAGGCCATCTCCAGAACCCGACGCTGGTTCGAAGTGAGTTCTAAAAATGCCTGCTTCACCGCTTTCGCGCTATCTAAAACAACTCCTGGATCTTTTGGTTTATACGAAAAGGAAAGTTGATCGGTTTGTTCTATCGGTCTTAGTCGAGTTTGAAACCGGGCTTGCGACGACCGCACATGATCAATCGCCATATTTCGTGCGATTGCGAGAATCCAAACTCCCAGCGTCCCTTTTTGGGGATCGAAGTCTCGACCTTTGTTCCACACACGCAGGAATAACTCCTGTACGAGATCTTCGGCAGTGCTCTGGTCGCGCGTTGCTCGAACAAAAAGCGAGTAGACGAGCTGCCCATAGCGGTCATACGCCGCGGCGATTCCCTCCGGATCCCGCGCGTGAAGCTTTGCGATCAGCTGGCCTTCCGCTTCCCTCGACTCCATTTCCTCTATGTTGATGCCTCTTCAGTGAGGATTCGTGCACGAAAGTTCTTTTTTTGAGAATGGGAACTTTCCCTCAAGTACTAGTCGATTTGCGATCTAGAAAAACCAGAGATAAAGATCCTTTATCTGCAGGTTCTCGGTGTCTGTTAATGGTTGTAGCTCTGGATATATGTGTCCCCAGGCATGCCTTCTCGCAAAGCCCGGACGCGCATTCGAGTCGCATCCTCACGGCTCATCTGCGAACCCGCAATCACGAGGAACGGCCCAGCGTTTCCGTTGACCGCAAAAACCTGGGCATGCAGGTCAGGTCTCCTGGTATCAATGTCTTGAGCTTTGCGCAGCGCATCCGGTTCCCGGGCGTATGTGTAAAGTATCACTCGCCAGACTGTTGGTGGCGAGGGCGCAGTCGACGTGGTCATGTTCGGACTGGGGGCCGCGGCCGCAGGAGCCGCTCCCTTTGCCTCGGGACTGAGTGTTCTGGTAGGCCAAGCTGGCTTCGTTTCCGCAGTACCGTGGTCGGACGTGCGACTAGATCCTTGGCCGCTGGCGGGCGGAGCCACCTCTATTCGTCGGCCCGAATGACTCCGTATCAGCCAAAGCACAGCAAAGAGTACAAGAAAGGCTCCTATCGCGTAGAGCCAGCCGCGCTTGCCTGCAAACGAAATTGGCTCCTCCGTCGCTTGATCCACATCCCTGTTCGAGCGTCTAGGTAAGAAGTTGGCTCCGCTTCTCCGCTTCTCATCCGACGTCGACTCGAATTCAAACGTCCTGTTTGGATTGTCGGTACGTCCCACGTTTGCTGCGGAATCCGAGGGCTCCGAAACAGCTCCAGTACCTTCGACCGATCGCTGGACTTTGCGCTCGATGGGCGCGGGAACGGGAGCGGCAGATCCAACGCTCGCTGTTGCTGCGCGAGGAGGTAGATTGGTGGGTACTTCAGCAGGCAAGACTTTTGTATTTCCGTGATCTGAGGCAGTACAGGCTGAGGAGTAACCTTCGGTCTAAACGGTGGCGCCTTCGATCTCAAAATAGGCTCCAAACCGCTAAGTTTGCAACGCCTATCAGGATCCGTTTCGAGGCATGCATCAAGTACTGTGCCTAATGGGTGTTTGATCCCGACTGCCTCTTCTCGCAGCGTTTGATCGTAAGCCCGCTGGGTAAGACTTTCGAAAAGCGTCGCTCCGAGGCACCAGACATCTGATGCCATCGTTACGTTATTCTTGTCGCTCTCCGGCGCGAGATATTTCGCTACCTTCCGCTGCAACAAAGGTTCAGAATTTACTTCCCGAATCGGCTCAGTCGTGAGCTTGACCGAATCCCCCATCGCTAGTATTTCGGAAGGTGCCGTACACCCGTGAACAAGACCATTTGAGTGCAATTCCTCAAGCCCGCGCGCGACAGCTCGAAGCATATCCGTCGCTTCTTCTTGTGACAGCGGTCTCTTCTCAATGGCGTCGGCCAAAGTTTCGTCGGCTTCCTGCACTACCACATACGCGGTCGCAGAACCGTTTAGCGTCAAGACTCCCGCGGCCAGAGGCGCTCGCAAATCGTCCCTGCGTTGAAAAGCCTTCAGCGACTGCCAGTGTTCCACCTGTCGCCGGGCGGAAGGACTTTCGAGCGGCCAGAAAAGGGCAGCTGCCTTGAGCGTGTAGTCTCCCAAAACCCGCACGCGAAGGGTCACCTGGTCGCGATCAGCTTCGACGATTTCCTTCAACTCATAACCGCCATCGAGGGTTACGCCAGGAAGACAATTCCAATCGGGAGCATTTTCTATCTCGGTCATTGCTGCTCGTTTCAGCTTACCCTCTGCGCCCTTGAGCGTTGCGGTTCGATAGCTGCTCCTCCACCCAGCCCAGTACTACATCGTCTAGCCAGAACCGTGATTTTCCTCGAGAAAGGAATCCCAAGTGTCCTCCCTTCTCCGTTGCCAAAAGTTCTAAGGCTGAATTACTGGTAAAAACTGGAGCCTTGTACGCTTCAAAAGGTACGAGCGGATCGTCCTTTGCGATTATCACCAAAGTCGGAATTCGAATCTGTGGCAGGAAGTTTATGGCCGATTGGGTCGCATAATAATTCGCCGCATTTCCAAATCCGAAAAGCGGCGCCGTGACAAGGTCGTCAAATTCCCAAACAGTGCTGACGTCCCCGAGCCCTTCTTCGCGATATAAGTCTGGTTGGGAGGACGCTTTGCGCCTTACTCGATCCCGCAGCCGAGAAACAAATCTCCTCGAATATAAGAAGTTTGAACGTTTATCAACCGCGCGAACGGCAGCGGCAAGATCGATTGGTGCGGAAATAGCGACGCAACCCACGAGAGACTTGCTCTCACCCACCTCTCCGGCAAGCTTGAGCGCGACGTTTCCGCCAAGGGAGAAGCCAATCAAGAACAGCGGCCCGCCTTTGTCGGCAAAGAGCCTCTCCAGAACGAGTAGTGGATCACCCGTCAGCCCCGAGTGATACATCGTTTCGGAAAGCCGCTCCGTCCCACCACACGTCCGCATATTCAGGCGATGAACACCCCAGTCCCGGTTCAATGCTGCTTGAGAAAGACTCGCGATGTATCCCGCGTCTGCCGAGCCCTCCAAACCGTGCAAAAACACCAGCTGTCCGCGTGCTGCTCCTTGTGGCTGGTGTTCGATTGCAACTACCGAATTTTTCTCGTCTATCCGGTATTCCTTGCGAAAAGGCGGAAATCGTTGTTGATCGATCTTCCGAGGCCAAAAGTTTCCGGCGATCGTAAGGAGATGAGGATTTGAGACTATTGGACGGAATGCGGACCGCAACTACAAGTTTATAGAGCGGCGCTCGGCCCTTTTATTGAACTCGCTCGCTCTTCCTGCTCAAATCTTCAGAAAGGATGATCGCCTCCGCCAATTCACGCATTGGGCGGCGCAGACGCCGGCTCTCGTTCCTCAAACGCAGATACGATTCCTCTTCGGTGAGACTGTGTCTCTGCTGCAGGATACCTTTGGCTCGCTCTACAATTTTCCGGGTCTCTAGCTGACGGCGCATTTCGGCCGTTTCTTCCTGCAGCCGGAGATTCTCCTCGGCAAGGTAGGATTTGGTGATCGCTCCTCCCATTTGTTCCCCAACGAACGTAAGCAGAGCAATTTCATCAGAGCTGTGCTCATGTCGCTCACGATGATGAACATTAATCACGCCGATGACATCGCCTCCCGTTACCAGGGGCACCGAAAGGAAAGCTTCATACGTGTCTTCTACGAGAGCCTGGAAACGCTTGAAGCGCCAATCGGAGCCCGCGTTCGAAGCCAGAGCAACAACGGAATGATGCTCAACCACCCATCCAGTTACGCCTTCGCCGACCTTCAGGCGGATGTTTCCGAGGTCCCCTTGGTGGGGAACTTGCGAAGCTCGAAGAACAATCTCATTTGTCTCGCGCTCGATCAGGTAAACGAGACATGCGTCGCAGTCGGTCACTTGAACCGTCAAGCCGACTACTTCGCCAAGCATCTCGTCAAGCGAAAGATCTGAACTTACGATGTTGCTGATCCGATGGAGAAGGCCAACCAGGGAAGCTGGCGGTTCCAAGTGACTAACAGTAGCCATAACAAAAGATAAACCGTTTGGACCATTTGCATCAATCGAAATAATTGATCCGGTCTATTGGCCACAGTACACTCACGTCAGATCCGGACCAGAGCCTCCTGGCGTTCGCCGGTCACGATCGCAAATCCTTCGCCCACATAGACATTTACCTCCGATCGAATACCGAATTCCGGCAAATAGACCCCTGGCTCGACAGAAAAGCAAGTTCTTGCGATTAACTGCCGATCGTCATGCGATTCCAGGTTGTCCATATTTGCACCCGTGCCGTGTACCTCGGTCCCGATGCTGTGGCCCGTACGGTGGACAAAAAATTCGCCAAATCCTCTTGACTCTATGACGTCTCGCGCGCGGTCGTCCACTTGATATCCAGCTATGGTTTCGCCCGCCCTGACGCTTTCTGCCACAAAGCGGCACGCTCCTTCCCGCGCGTCTCGAACGATCTGGAAAATATTCTGGACTTGCGAAGGTGCGGATTCGCCACAGAAGCCTGTCCACGTCACGTCGTAGTAGGTTGCGCCCGGTTCCTTGACCTTGGCCCACAAATCAATTAGCAGCACGTCCCCACGCCTGATGGGTGAATGCCTGTCGCGAGTTGGTTCATAGTGGGGATCCGACGCATTTGCATTCACCGCAACAATTGGTCCGTGGTCGATGAAAAGTCCTCTTCCGTCGAAGGTCTTGAGAATAAATTGCTGTACTTCGTATTCCGTCACCGGGCTTTCGGTATTTAGACGATGGCTTACCAAGTCGAAGGCTTCCCTGCGCACCTGATCTACCAATTTGCCGGCCAACATGTGTTGATCGAATTGTTGTTCAGTCCAGCGCGATTCGAACTCTTGAACCAGATTCGCCGAGCTGACGACCCTAGCACCGGCGTCTCTGACCAGCTCGAGTGTGCCCCCATCGATTAATGAAACGTACGGAATGGCGCACTTAGGCGAATATTGCATGGCAATTAGCGGCTGGCCGTCAAAAAGATTTCTCAACTTCTGCTGCTGGTCTGACCAGCTTGAATAGCTCTCTTTATCGCCGGGCAGGGTATCCAAGGCACCTGCCTCGATCCGATGAACGATCTTTCGGGGAACGCCAAGCGCTGGTATGAAGTAGTACCATCTGCGCGTTGCGACCAAGTTCTCTGGGAGGCCCAGAATGCGATAGGCCAAGGCATCCCGCCGGTGATGATCGAAAAACAGCCAGCCATCCAGCCCCTCACGGCGTAGAGCTTCTTGGATCCTCTCTATCTTGATCACGAACTGATTGTACGTTCATTCAGAGCGACCTTTGCGGTCGTGAAGAGACTGACTAGCACTAGACTCAACACCGAAATTCCCAGTGCGGGATACACCGCGTCCACGTCTCCAAAAAATCTTTTGGTGCCTGGCGACCCGTATTGCTGAATGGCCTCCCAGGCGATTGTGACAACCGTCCCCAACAAGATCGAAGTCACCGCTCCAGCAGGGGTAGCTCGCGGCCATACGAAGATTGCAATAACGGCTGGCGTTACTGCCGCACCGTAAATCGTATATGCGTAAAGAGAAGCTTTCAGGACTGACTCGAATTGAGTCGCCTGCAGAACGGCGAATAGGCCAAGCAGAACGACGATCGCTCGTGAGGCTATTAGAATCCGCTTCTCCGATGCATTCCGATCTAAAAAGCGTTCGTACACGTCATGTATGAGATTGCTGGCTGGCGAGAACAAGTAGTTGTTGGCGGTTGAAATCACTTTCGCGAATACGCCTGCCACTAGGACAGCGCCCAATAATCTGGGGAGTGCTTCTTTTGCTGTAAGAGCAATGATTTCCCGCGGCTTCTCAGTGTGCAGCTTTGCACTCGCAATGACCGCGAAAAAAACAAGGCAGGACTCTAGCACGACAGTTCCGACGATCCAACCAATTACGGATTTTCGTGCGTCACCCGCTGACTTCGCCGAAAAGAACTTTTGGTACATGCCTTGGTTGCCTATCAACAAAAGCATCGTAGGGAGGGCGAGACCAAGCGCACCGGCCAAACTATAATTTCCTAGCGCTTCAAAATGCGTCCGCGGCAACAAGTGCCTTACAGTTGTCCAGCCACCAACCCTGTGAAGCAGCACGGGCACTGCTACAAGAGAAGTAACAGTTACCATCGAACCGATCAACAGATCCAGGTAGGCTATCGACGCCATTCCCGCAGCGGCCGTAAAGAAAATGACAAAGCCCGCGATAATGTACAGGCCCTGCGTTCTTGAGATTTCCGGGAGAATCAAGTGGAGAATATCTCCTCCCCCGATAAATTGATAGCTCGTAATAATCGTGCAGGAGATTACGATTGCAACCGTACCGAGAACACGGGCTACCGAGTTGTAGCGGGCTTCGAGCAAATCCGGGATTGTGAATTGCGCGAACTGTCTGGCCCGACCGGCGATCGTAGCTATAAAGACTAAACCCAGCCAACCACCGAGAGGTTGCCATAACGCAACAAGGCCATTTTTATAGGCATTCTCGGCACCGGCAAGCAGACTCCCTGCACCAATCCACGACGAAAGCAACGTGAAAACCAGCACGGGCCAGCTCAGAGTGCGGCCCGCCAGAAGGAAGTCAGCCTTGTTCCGAATTCCAAAGGCCTTGTAGACCGTGATGCCGGATAATACCAAGGTGATGCCGGCGATAGCGACTATGTAGAGCATGAATCGACCATACTAAGCCAACCTTCCTCGAGACTACGTAACGAGATTGGCCGCAGTGCAGAACAGGAAATATTGTGAACTCTAGTGCGCGATTGACGCTGAATTAGAGGCGAATGGTCACCGTAAGGTCCATTCCCGGATTTGGAGATACCAGAGAACCTGATGCCGCATTAACGGCGATGTTCATCGTGATACTGGCGCCCTCCTTAAGTGGCCGTAAGTCCAATCCGTCAACCACACTCGACGTGTTGTCGCCTGGATGAATCGTCAACGTGCAGTAAGGTGAGCCGTCTTGCAGGAGATCAACCACAATTGCATAGCCGGTGGCCGCCAGGGACAAGACGGCGCGAATATCACGAACGGCATGCGACGCCTCCACCAGCAACGGGGGCGTTGCGCTCCGCTGCGTTGTAATGAACCCGCCGACCTGAACAGAAAACTGACCGCCGGAAAGGGTTCTTAACCCGTTTTGCGTCGGTGACAAATAACAGACTGCGCTCGTGCTCCCATCTCCAAACGAGTTCGTTACGTAGAACTGTGCCGCACTAACCCGACAGTCCGGATGATTGATGGTTTGTGCAAAGTTCTGTGACGCTCGATTTTGAAAGAAGCCTCGCGCGAACGGAACGATGGTGGCATATTGATTCAGGAGTAGTACCGAGTCGCCCGCCTCGTGAGACTCCACCTGAGAAAGGAGAAAGCCTCTTTTGACAAGGCAGGTGTTATTTACGTCCGGCGTGCTAAGTACATTCATCAACTCGGTACCGACCTGTAAAACGTCTCCTACGGCCAAAGAGACTGTTTGACCAATCTCAATTTGAGTGGTGATCATGTCGAGCGCGCTTTTGAGGGTATAGGCGCTCGGATCTGATAGCTCATTCCAGGAAAAGAGCTGGAGTGTTCCACTAGTCACCGAAGAGGTGTTAGTCAAGTCAGAGAAGCCGACTTGTGATACCGTAAGTGCTCCTGCGCCCGGTGCCGACAATACGAAGTTCGGTGCTCCAGCGAGTCCAACGTCCGATCGACCGCCACCAAGCGTCCATCGAGTCAGAGGGCATAATTCAGCTGAAGACTCCTGATTGTTCACGTTGGCAGCCCGGCCAGAGATTTGGATTGAGGTTCCTGGCTCGTAAGCCAATTCAAATTTAGCCGGACTACTCGCTGTAATCGCTGCAAA
Source organism: Terriglobia bacterium (assembly GCA_963757345.1). GTDB lineage: Bacteria > Acidobacteriota > Terriglobia > Bryobacterales > Bryobacteraceae > Bog-105. Next base: position 423,106 of record CAVWRP010000027.1, read on the forward strand.
TTTCCATGAAGCCTCTGCGATTACAAACTGGCTCGTAGTGTCTGGAATCGTAGACCATGCGGAGCTTACGGCAAGAAGAGTCTCAGTGTTGCTCGAGATCAATCGCTCTTGACCGCGGCCGGTTCCCTCCACAATGCGGGCAATCATTCCCCCGTAGTTAATTCCGGTAGCGCCCAGCCCAGAGCATCCGATTGGATTCGAAGAGAATGCATCTGCCACGAAAGGACCGGCTATTTCGTATCGATAATAAAAGTTCGCATGATCGAAGCTCGCATCGGGCGGTCCTATGTTTAAAGACGCGGCGCCGATGTCTGTGAACTGCGTCGCAATGACGAGTGGCGCGGGATTGATCCTATACAGCTGTTGCGGCGTTGTGCCCCGATAGACGTTGAACTGAGACGCGGCCTTCGGAAAACTCAAACCTCCAATCGTTACTTGATTGGAGTTTGAGCTACCCGGCACCGCCGCACGAACCGTGAACGAAAGCGGACCTTCATTGCCCGTGCCATCTACTCCCGTTACTGCGTAGTAAAGGTTAGTTCCTCCTTCGATGCTTCCTCCTATCGTGGCAAACTCTGGATTTAGGTCTACAAGCGGGAGGTTCGTCAGTTTGTGGCTTGGAAGGTTTGGTTGCGAGAACGACACAGTCAGGGTGTCGGTAGCTGATCCATCTGAGGACGCTTGAATCTGTTCTTCAAGTGCAAAGTCGAAGAATTCTAGATTGCCTGACGCATCGTTATGAGCCACAGTACCGATCAGCGGCCTAGGAACTTGTATCGTCGTTCCGGGTTGTCTCCCTGCGTTCATGAGTACTGCCGGATTATCGCTATACCAATCGTCGTTATGAATCTGGGCCAGCAAAGTCACTGTCTGGTAGTTCATTCCAGGCAAGATCTTGACTACGCGAAATGCGGCCCGTGAAAATCCTTCCTTCAGATATGTCACCGCTATGATGTCCCCCGGCCGCACCTTAAGGGCTCTAAAGCTCGTCACAAATTGGATGAAAAGGTTCCCCTTGATGGACTTGTCGAGTTGTCGTAGTAGAACACGAGTCGCTTGGCTGAAATTAGGAATACCGAGCGCAGTTGACTGAGAACTGATCTCGTAGCCGATCAGCCCCGAGTCATCGGTGTTCACCAGGGACAAGCTGTCTTGTTGATATTCGTTCGTCTCGTCTTGAAATTCAACGCTCAGCCGGTTGGAAGTTTCGGCCATACTTCGACTGGTAATACGAAAGCTGCTGCTTCCATCCGCATTTCTCGCAATTCCGGAAAAGGGTGCGGAGCCATCGCTAAACTCGTATGCCGGCCATCCCCCATCTAACAAATCAGTGCTGTTGCTTCCGTCCGGCAATAGAGCCTGTTGAGCTGCAATGGTCGTCTCGGGGGCGAGTTCCAGCAATCCATTCGCTCCGTATCGGAGCATCAGGCTTGAGGCTACTCGAATTCCTCTCACCACCGATGCAGCACTCTGCCTCTTGGTCAGCAAAAGATTGCAGCTATACCGAGGCACTTGTAGCGCGTTCCCGTTCAGATCAGTCGTCGCAATAAGTTCCTGACAGAATGCCGCCGCCGCTGAGAAGCTAGCCAGATTTATCTCGGCGGTTAACCAGCCGCCTCGCCTCAGGATGTCCAAGATAATCCATGCGGGATTATTGGTGTATTGTGTACCAGAAAAGCTGCCATCAAGCTGATAGCTATCTAGCTGAAGACCTTGGAGCAGGACCTCGACGTTCGGCAAGGATTTCCCGCTGGAGATGCGGTTAGGCACAACGACCAGCAAAACTGACAGATTTCCATAGGGATCGCCGAGCGCGTTCCCTAGCGAATCTACGAAGTCAAAGTCAAAGTTTCCGTTCCGCCTCCCGGCCGTAATGAGCTGATACCAGCCGGTCGTCGTCATGTCTTTTCCGGCAACGTTTTCTGGTACCTCAACGTCGTTGACAACTGTCTTCAGCACGCCCTGCATTCCACCGGCACCCAACAGCACCTCTATATGCGTTAGGTTGCCGTCGTTTCTTGCGAAAATGATCGGGGCTTTCAACCAGCCTGACCCGTACACGAGGGGAACGGGATCGTTGAACTTCGCCGAATTCTCGATCAGTGGTGAAACATGTGACGTCTTGTCTCCGGCAGTTCTAACGGTGATAGCTGAAGGCACAAATTCGAAGGCCCCGAAACGCCGGGTCACATTGCCTCGGCCATCGTGATCAAACATTCCCCGCTGTACACACTGACCCCTCGATTTATCGCAGCTTGTGTATGCTGTGCCGCCATTAAGATTTCCGACGCCGCCGGGAATATCAGCAGAGTACCCGCATCGATAGAAACGTGAGAAACGTCCCGCAGCACCGCCGTCTAAAGCTTCAGTTCGCTGTTCTGAGTTCGCCGGGAAGCTCCACTGACAGGTGCGTTGGATGCGCACGTCCGGGATTGGAATGCGCTGAAGGCCCAGCTTATTGATAAAACTGAGCGTTAACGCCTGTTCGGTGATGGAATCGGGATCCCCAGCTACTCCCCGGAACAAAACCATGCTTTCGGTGGTGATCGTACCGCTCGGCAAGTCGGCGAAGGCAAACCAAACGGTCAGCTGCGATCCCTTAAACCCAATTGCAGCGTTGAGTTCAGAAAGGTTCGAATCCGCGTTCGCGAGCGTAAGCGAAAGTTGGGATAACCCATCCATTGCATCGTCTGCGGAGAGCTGGAGTTCGAACAAATTGTGCTTTAAGACCCTCGCCGAATAATCCTGCCCGGCGAATGTTATGGAATGCGTGCTCCAGTATTGAGTATCGCCGGAGGGCAAAATACACTGGAAAAATAAAAGTGGAGTATCTGACTCTGCCAGCTGCTTGATTTGATTTAAAGTGGCCATGTCGAGGTCCTACGGACGTGCCTCAATTGTGAATGCGCTGGCGAATATATTTGGAGCAATCGCTTGGATTGTCAAGGTATCCACAGCCCAATGCGCGTTCGGATATACGCCACATCTGTTTTGCGTTGGTCGGTACTGTGACGGCTGAATTTGAGGATCCAGTTGAAGCCCATATAGCCACGCTTGCTGGCCAGGAGCTAACCGTACAGCAACCGTAAAGCCTGCTCCTTGATCTGGAAGTGCACCGCTGGATACGGCTCTCGACCAATTAGGCCCGATTGTAACTTCGCTTGTATACTGTGAGGTCGTCCCCCGCCGAATTAATTCAATTGATGCTGCCTGATCACTACGCGCATAAAGCGAAAAACCATACTGATAGTTGGCTGGTACGTCTATCGTCTGAGTGAGTTCTTGGCTCGCTTGCCCACTGTTCGTTGCGACAAAAGCGGCATTTCCCCCGACGGGGTCTGGACAATTGGACGTAAGTCGAATAGCGTTCGAATTCTGCCAACTCGCATTGGAAAGGTCAGAACTGCTGGTCAGCATATTTTCTGCAGGATCGATGAAAGTAAATGCACGTACCCGCCCCCGACACGTATTAAAAAAGTTACTCAGCGTACTCGCTTCCTGGCCCGATAAGGCGGAATAGCCTAGCTGCCAGGTCATGCGAGACCCGTCAGCATCAGGCCCGACAATGAATTCACCGCTGGGAAGAGCGTTAGTGATCGTCCTGACTACTCTCGCTTTTCGAAATGGATACTGGGCAACGGTCCCGCTTGACAGTTGCGGAAAGTAGTAATTAGCCATTGGTCTCTACCACCGTGATCGTAGTGCTGCAGATTTCAACGCCTACAAACTCGCTCGTTAATACTCCATCGGCAAACCTGCAATTTGGCACGATCGTCCCGGTGTAAGGATCTGGAAACGAGAAGATCGAATAGACACCTGTCTGTCCGATGAAAAATTCCTCTAGTACCTGCATTTCAGCTTCAGTTAAGAGTTCGAGCTTTATCTGCCAGGTACGCATTGGCCGTCGTCCAATGAGATATCTTTGGTCGGCCCCGTCTAGGAAATATATGACTTGGCTCTCCTGAACTGATGTAATCCCGAGAGGATACTGAGCAATTGCATTCGTGTTCAATAAAGGAAAGCTTGCCATCTACATCTCTCCGATCACGTCATTAAGAGAACTCGAATTCAACAGCGCGAGACGTACCGTCTCGATGATCTGAGTTCTCTGACTTTGTAGTTCTGAACCTCGGCCAACCTCATCTATAGACGTTGCTGTATTAGGGGTGCCATAGATACCGCCCGGTTGCGCCGAGCCATTCGAACTGCCGGTCGGCCCTGAGCCAATTGAAATGTCTTGCCCTTTCGAATCAGGAAGACTGAACAAAGTTAAAGGCTCCTCGGCCGTTTCACTGCCGCCAAACCAACTGGCGATGTGTGAAAACAAGCCCAAGCCGCCGACCGCTCCCAATAGGCCGCCTCCGAGAAGGCTGGACAAGCCTCCCGACGAGCTCTGTCGAATCAAAGTGCTCAACTCGCTCGAGCTTTTTGTACTCGGGCTGGTGTTGTGAGCCGGCGAGCCGAATCGAATCGCGCTACTGTTTTTCGTGTCCAGGCCTGAAAGCTTCAGCCCGGCCGCAGACTGACTCTGGCCTTTGACGGACGACCGGCTAGCGGGATCGGTCTCGGCACTTGGTCCCGCTGTGAGTTTGGTGACGCCCAACCCCTCCGCTTTGACCTTCGATGCCGGCCCCAGAATCCTGCTGATCTCATTTTTGTTTCGCACGCTCATGTTCTGCCTTCCATTCCTGTTCGAGGAGTTCTATCGCATCTGCGCTTTTGGCGTCCAGCGATCCAGAAAACCCGCGCCCCAGTGCTCTCCAGCTCCGATAACTATCCAGGAGCCGAAGACTCCCGGCTGTAACGAGTGACTTCGGGCACTGGGTCGTCACAATTCCAGCTCGCGCCCAGACCACCTTGGCGTCCTTCGGCTTAGGCTCTTCGAGCCAGGCACAATTCCGAGTCTTGACCATGCCGCTTTGCCGACATACATCGCATCTCCACGCGGCCGGTGAGGAGAACTGAAAATGGAATGCGATTAGGAGTTTTTTCTTTCGTCTTCCGAAAGGCCATACTCGCTTTTGATCGCTTCGACGACCTCATTCAGGAGCTCTTCAGGTCCTTGCTCAATCAAATCTGGAATCGAGGGGCGTACGCCATCGATCTTTAGCCCCTTGATTTCGATCAGACCCCATTCCACGTAAAGGCGCCTCACTAGAAGATCGTTCAGGGAGGCTGCCAACTGATCCGATTCATCGCCTGCGTTCAGGAATTCCTGTTTCAGGAAGAGTGCGCGGACTCTATCTAGTAAGTCGATACGCTGGGCTAATGAAGGACGTCGCACTGCAAATTCCACTCCCGGCATCGTCTGACTTTCTCGCCAAATGCTACTCGCGTATTCCACGTCCCTATGCGAAAGCAATAAAGATTTCATCATTAGATAAGCCTTGGGCCAGATTGTTTTTGAACTCCCACTCTAAGCGCGGTTGCAAATCGCTGTATATCGGAATTTCAGGAACGACGTTTGGCATGTAGATGCCCATTGTCTGGCCCTGACGTTGGCCTAGCTGAAGCATCATCGGAATGGGTGCTCTTACTTTGGCTGCCGCATACAGCGCAGTCGTTTGAGCATCGTCCTGCACGAGCAAAGAAAACTGTGAGACAACCTCGCGGTCCCCGGCGCTCATTGCTAGCGGACGCGAGGATCCGTATTCGCTATTCCTCAGGGCAACGTTATTCTTAACCCCGATGCTGGCTGCTGTGAGTGTAAAGAACTGGCTCGCCGGTGCTCCAAGCCAAACCTGGCCGAGATGTCCAGGCACGAGCGAGTAGTCAAAAGCTTCGAGAGTCGGCTCAACAGGATAGTTCGCCAGCCCAGCCATTCCTGGAATGAAGGCGGAGGAATCAAGCAGGTCGGCCGCAGGTCCTGTAAATGAAAACTCGTGAAAATCCCCATTTATGTGAATCTGCATCGCATCCACAGTAGCGCCGACCAAGAGCCTGCTCACAGCCGAGACGGGATCCCAATAATCGTAGATTGTTAGGCTAGGCAAGCCCATCGCCGGCGCGTACGTAACGCAAGGTCCTAAAACGCTGCCCGGTTCAGGCAAAGTGCTGAACGGCGCATTGATAGAGAATGTTTGTGCATCAGCGACCTCCGCCACAAATCTCACTTCGTTAGCGAATGAGACACCCGCACCGATCAACAGCCCGTGTACCGCAGTGGTTCGGAACTCTATTGATCCCTGCGCCGCACTGATTGTTAAACCATTGTTGGCGATTGGCGGCGCACCGAGCGCGGCCTGAAACAGAACTCCGTAAGCAGGCGGCGCGGTCCCAGTCCAAGAGGTCAGGTAACTTTGCGTCGCGAACGCTGTGTTCCGCCGTCCCTGGTTCGAAGATCCAAGATACGTTCGCGTTCCTGTTTTGTCGCGTCTCTGGCTTACCTGCATGTTCTGGTGGGCCCGTAATCCCTTCGTAGGGAAGCGATTTGCCGCTGTGACCAGACCGGCCGTACCATACGAACTTTCGGTGGCCGCGTACAACCGGTTGGCGTTCGAAGAAATGTATGTGCTCATCACCACCTCCTAATTGATGCTCACGGCCAGATCAAAGGTCACCTTTGCCGATTGCACGAATCCCAAGCCACCAATTTTTGGCGCTTGAAATTGAACCTCGTATGCGCCCCAAAATGAAATGCCGTTTCCCCAGTCGCCTGCCGTATTGCGCAAAATTGTGGTTACCGCCTCGACGTAAAAATGAATCCAGGTATCGACATCAGTAATGAGATCTCCGCTCGCCCAAATTTCGGCTGTTATAGAGGTCTCCCCGGAGAACGCGCGGAATTTTTCAACCTGCGTGTTCTTCACGCCGGAGCTGTATATGCAGACTCTCGGGTAAGTAAACTGCGCGTTGTTATCCCCCAGCCCCATAGGCACAGATGAAGTCAAAATCTGATTCGAAGCTATCGGCGGCACTAAAATACTGACGTCGTTTGCTAATGATGCTAGGAGCTCTGTCAACGCCTCACCCGTCGTCAATTTCGCTGCCAACGTTTGTGCGGCAAGAAGTGATATCGGTGTCATATCAACCCCTCCTGATCTGGCGGGAAAGTATTACATGGCGATCCGGCAACTGCCCTCCGGCGAAGACGGGTCCAATCTGAAGGCCGCTTAGAGGGAACTCCCATGCGGATCCAATCTCGAGCGGTGTCGCATTTTGTTTGGTCAAGCTCGATGTTTGCGTGCCACCGTAAACATTCCAGAATATGGCAGTTTTCGGGGCGCCAAGCGCTCCCTCCGCCATTGCGATCGCAATGCTTGAATTGTCGTTCAATACGACCGCGTTTTCCGAACTCAAAGCGCTCTCACTTCCCGTAGCATTTAGCCAGGTTGTGCTTACGAATATGCTTTGCGCAGGCATGTTGCCGGCTTGTAGCGAAACAAGTGGCATTACCGGACGCGGTAGTGGATTATCCACAATGCCGATGCCTGTCTGAAAATATAGGCTTGCTGTACGCTCTGCTTGGATTTGGTACTCCTGCAACTTTCCGTGGTAACGCGTATTGAGTTGCGTGTTATATGCTTCCGCATAAACTCGCGCCAACGACTCAAGGCAGACCCAGCGCTCTAGTACCGGCGTTACAACAATCGTTGTTAAGCCTAAAGAGCGCCGGTTTATCCGTTCAGGATCCGAGCTTCCGTAATTCAGCAACCAGAGTATGAGTTTGTCACCGATTGCGCTCGTTGCCAGACCGATCTTATCCTCGATGTTGATGCCGTGAGATGACGCCACTTGTACAAGCGACGCCTCAAACCTCAATAGGTTGTCTATCGTGACGATTGCCGAATCAGTGAACAAAGCCATATATTCTACTTCTTAAACTGAGCTTTCGACGTAGTTGGCTGTTGCGGCAACCACGCAGCACTCCCGTCCGACACGATTGTGACCTGGAGTTGGCGAGCTACTTCGGACCGCTCGGCCTCCGCACGGGCAGCGGCTTGCTTCTCGAGGAATTCCTCTTTTTCGGCGTTACTCGCCAAAGCTGCCTTACCTTCAACTATCAGCTTCGCTGCGAGTCCTCGTTTCACTTCACTTACGATTCCCGCTTTCCCACCGTCGGAGGTCTCAAGGCTCACAACGAATATGTAAGGCTCTCGAATACCTGCTTCGATTTCCCGGATTTTTTGAAAGTATTGTCTGAGATCCATGTTTCCTCCTCGAAACACGAAGGGAGCCCGGATGGGCTCCCTTCTCAATCACAGGGTCGTGGCCGTGTTTAGCTGTTCACCTGAACTGCAAAATTGTTGCGAAGAACACCGCAGCCATAAAGGACGTCAACCGTGAATTGCTGAGCAAGTGTATTCGGCTGGTAGCTCATCACGATCCGCAAACCAAAATTGCCCATTTCCGCGTATTCAGCGACGGCTCCTGTTCCCGGCAGAGGTTGCGGCAGCCGGCGAACTACCAGACCAAGCGCATCCTTCGAAAACGCAAGGTTATGAGTGGTGTGAGAGGATGTACCGGTCGTCTGAACAAATTGCGATCGGAAAATGAAGAAGTCTTTCATTTTGCCGACGTTGCCTTCCACCAAAGCCTTCAGGCCCGCCTCGCCAGAAGAGTAGTATTCGCTGAAACGAGGAATCTGGCGAATCTGCGAATAGGTATTCGAATCTACCACCAGATACTTCGGCGCACTGGCAGGAACCTTCGCCGTGAACAGCGCTGTCTCGGCCGCATCGATTGTTGCTTCAGTCAGCGGTGAACCGGCCGTTCCCACGGGAGCATTGGCGGTAAATTGACCGTACAACCCAAGAAGGTCTGTTTCGATCCGCTCAGCGATTGCGATCACCGCCGGCTGCATGTAGGCCTTCAACAACTCTGGATAAGCTAGCGCCTTTGTTACGTCAGGAATTTGGAAGGAAGCTTCCGCATGTGTATTGAGTACGATCTGCGCATTACCCATAGTCGGATTCTGCGGGATGATCGTGCCTCCCTCAGCTATGTTGTTAGCTACGAGTACGGGGGGTATCGGCACGTTGACCGTATCGCCGCTGTGAGCTAGCACTGGCTCATAATCGCGATTCACTAAGTTACCCATAACAAGGTTTCCAACCAATGCCGGAAGGGCATCGGCAGCGACTAGCTTAACGATCGCGTTCGCTAAATTAGCGGATGTAATTGTCGACATAATTCTCCTTTGAAATAAACACAGCGCAAGATTGCGCTATTCGACCCTCGACATAAGGGTCTATATGGCCCACGCCACTATCTGCGTGAACAGGCGACGATTCGGCCTGCTCATTGCCTGCAAATATCTGTTGATTTCTATCTGCCGCGCAATGCTTGCGCAGCCACCTTCGAGATATGCTCGCGGACCCGATCGAGTTCGTCTTTGCTCATCCCGGGACGAATACTTTCGAGAGAGATACTCGAAGTCTCAGGCTGCGAACTTTGTCTCGTGGGATTCTGGGCTCCACTTCCCCCCGGGATACGCGCCGGAAGAAGTTCCGGGTTTTCCTGAACAAAGCTCGAGACGTACTCTTGGAGAGACTTTCCGTCTGGCCCTTTCGTTTGGAGACGGCCGTCGTCGGCTCGCACGATCTCGTCCTTGACCGCTTTGAAAGCTAGATCTATTTTCGAAATACCGGCGCGCTGCAGTTCGGTACGAATCTGGGCATGTCGGTCCGCTTCATCGGCCGCAGCTCTTGCTCGCTTGTTTTCCTCCACAAGCTGGTTCAACCTTGCTTCGAGGGTTTCGCGACGCTTTCTTTCCTCTTGTAATTCGACTTTGTAGACCGGCTCAGCTTGTCGTTGTTCAGTGCGGACGAACTCTTCAATCGCTTGTCGGACGATATTCCGAAGTTCGGTCCCGCTTGCCGATGTTTCAGTTGATTTCTGTTCTAGGCTCATGTAAGGTTCTCCTTTATTTCGTCACCAGCTGCTCGATCTCTTGCAACACTTGATTCTTGGTTTCCTGTTGAGCATCGCTAAGGTATTTCATTGCTAATCGCTGATAAATCTGTTTGGTGAGTGTGGCGGACTGAATACCGAGCCGCAGCAGAGTGGAAGCTTGCTCAAGTTCGATCCCAAAATCGTTAATATCCACCTCATCAAGTCCGTTGATCTCGAAGAGGATTCCATCTTCACGGGCCTCGGTGATAGCGGCTACGATCTTCCTGACGCAATCCTTAACGACACTCCCGTAGGCACGCAGGATTTCGTGAGTGATGGCGAAATCAAGCTGCTTGCTCGCCGCGGATTGGGCATGTCCGGCGATCATTTCGCCAGATGCTTGGGCTAGGTAGCATACTCGGTAGATTTCCTCCTTCAGCTTCTCTAGATTCTCCGCTGCAATCTGGTAAACCTTCCCGTCGGGTTCCGTCCAGCCAAACTTGTCGCTCGGTCCCAGCTGGATGAAATAACTCTCTCCCACGATCTGGTTCCATTCGCGGTCTGAATAGATCACGGGCATCGCGAAGAGCCCCATGGTGATTGCCCAACTCAACGCATTCGACTTATTAAAATGTTCGAGCTGTAAATGAGCTGCTTTATTCATCAGCCAGAGTCCGTTGCTCAACCTCAGATCAACGAGCGGGACCCTGCCCTGCTTCGCCAGACCGTGATGACCTTGTGCAACCAGCTCGATTGAGCTTTTTTCTTTCCCGCTAGTTACCTGTTTGTAAATCCGATAGGAAGTGCGGTCGTAGTAGCGCCAAATTGTTTCCTCGACGCCGTCAGCATCTTCCAGGCGGCGTTGCTTGTTTGCTTTGCTTCGCAGGACCACCCAATCGTAATCGCCCCTCTCGCTGCGGCTCCAATTGATCAGCTCTTCGGCCTGATACCGAACGAGAAACGCCCGTGATACACCTGCTAGGTCCTCTTCGGCTCTGCTCTGTGGCTTTTCGGCAATTACGGGAAAGTCGATCAGGATGTGACTACGCCCAACTACCAGCGCATCCACGAAGCAGTCTCGCATGAAGGATGAGAGGCTGGTGCCCTGGAGATCAGCATCACCAGTAAACTTCGTCAGAAAGTCACGCGCGCTGGCGAGCCCTCCCTCGAGTTGCAAACTCGGTTGCCTGCGGAACAGAGTAGAGGCATACCAGTCAACAATTGAACCGATATAGTTTTCATAAAAGACTCGATGCAACCGCTCACCATAAACATCCATCGGCTCTTTCTGTCGCCGCAGCAAGTATTCGGCAGCGCGGTTCTTGAACTGCTGCCCTCCGGCGTACAAATCGCGGTACATGTTCCACATGCTTCGCTGCCGTTTGAAGTCAGAATGTTCTCGATCGATTTCATTCATAGCTGCTTCTGGAATGCCTTTCATTTGCGCTCAACGCATGCATCCGGGGTTCGCCCGGGTCTATGTCCCCGCCTTGATTCGCTTATTCGCCCTCAAGCGTAACTTCAGCAACCGCCAGCAGAGAGCCAAAAAGGCACCCTATCTGCTTGAAATAAGGCAGGATATTTTTTTTAGGAATTTTGTGACCGACTGAGGATGTCCGGATTTCCGTTGCATAAGGGAACGGCTCGGGACAAGGTTTAGGCGGCTGAGTGAGCTGCCACGGTTACCGGATTCAGGTTACAACGGATGTCAAAGGCGCGCTGTAGGTTGTGGATCAGCAGGGGTAGATGACGATAGCCATGCAGTCGATTCCAACGCGTTTCGGCATACAGCATGGCAGAGGCCACCCAACGCAAACGATGATCGCTGCCCTGCCAGCGTTTGACGCGGCGACAGATGGTCTCCACCACCGAGAAGCTGGATTCGATGCCATTGGTGCTGCTGAGCGAGCGCCGCAGGCGTGCATGCACTTGCAGTTCATGCAGCGTGAGGGTTTCTTCGAGTCCTTCCATCAAGCTCGCCGCCGCACTTGGGTTCAGTTCGTTCAATTCATCGTGCAGCCGGTAGAGTGCCTGCCGCGCATCGGCAACATCGGTCTGTGCATAGGCGACTCTCAGCTTGTATTTGAACCAGTGCTGATGGGTGTCGGGCAAGTACGCCAGCACATTGCGAATCTTGTGCACCTGGCAACGCTGAAAGAAGGCGGCTTCGCCGGCATGCTGCGCAATCGCGGCGCGCAAGGCGCGGCTGCCGTCCACCAGATACAAACGCGGCTGGTGAAAGTCTAGGCCGCGCTCGGCCAGCTGATCTAACAATCCGCTGACCACGCGCGCATTCTCCGTCGCTCCCTGCACCAGGCCCAGAACGAGTTTATTGCCAAACGCGTCGATGCCGATAGCGACAACCAGATGCTGGCCCTTGAAGATGGTCCCATCTATCAGGAAAGCGCAGAGTTGCAAGTGTGCCAGCGAACGGCTCATCAGTTCTTCCAGCTTCTTGCGGTTGGCATCGATGAAGCGATCGCTCACGGTACTCTTCTCCAGCCCGTAAGCGTCCATGAATTGCTGCAACACCAGCTTGTAGTCCCGCATGCTGAGTCCGCGCATGATGTTGCTCCCCACCGTCTCTTCGGCCGGCGTCACCTGCTGAAAGAGTTGGTAGGTTCCCAAAGGCAGTTCTTTGCCGCCGCATTGGCGCACACGCGGCCGGGCAATCGAAGCTCTCCGAGGCCTTGCTCCAGGTTGGCATTGTTAGAGGGCAGTTTCACGGATCATCGGCGCTGGATGCTGGGCGAAGCCTCTAAAAACACGGGTATTTATTTGTTCCAGGCCTAACTTCTCAGCCTGCCGCACGCTGATTTCAATCCCCGGCCCCGCCCGTCGCCCGGTCGGGCTCATCTTGTGTGGCATAAGACTGCAAATTGACACTAAGATTCTGAATTCGCTAGACTGAAGTGTTCGATTTTTCGAGCAGAGAGAATAAGTCTGTCCATGCGTACTGAGTATCCGTCCAAGCACGAAATCACCCGCGCTTGGCACGTGATTGACGCCCATGATGCCGTTCTTGGCAGAATCGCCAGTCGGGCCGCTATGCTTTTGATGGGCAAGCACAAACCGACGTACGTCCCGTCGATGGATACGGGCGATCATGTTGTGATTATTAATGCCGCGAAAGTAAGGCTCAGTGGTGCGAAGGAAGATCAGAAAGTGTATCGACGTCACACCGGCTATCCGGGTGGCCTGATTGAAACGGGCGCACGCAAAATGCGCCAGACGAAGCCTGAGCGCATGTTGGAACTTGCCATTTCCGGTATGCTGCCAAAAACCAAACTCGGCAAACAGATGTACCGGAAGCTCAATGTCTATGCCGGCGAGCATCATCCGCATCAGGCTCAAAAGCCGGTCAGTTTGGCGATTAAAGGATGAAAGGAAATCTGCCTGCCGGGCTTTAGCCGTCCGGTTTGTGTTTGAACAGAATGCCAGCGAAGTTAGTTCAGCAGCAAGGAACGGGGCGTCGCAAGACCGCAACGGCCCGTGTGTTCTTGCGTCCTGGAAAAGGGCAAATCACGGTCAACGACCGGTCGTTCGAAAACTATTTTGTAAATGAGTCGGAGCGGGCCTATGTCCGGCAGCCTTTGCTGGCCGCCGAACTGGCCGATCGCTTTGATATTCTTATCCTGGCCAATGGCGGTGGCGTCACCGGACAAGCCGGTGCTGCACGCCTCGGCATTGCCCGCGCTCTAATCGAATTCAATGCCGAACTGCGCGGAAAGCTGAAGCAGCTCGGATTTCTCACGCGCGATGCGCGTGCGCATGAACGAAAGAAGTACGGTCAGAAGGGCGCTCGCAAGCGCTTTCAGTTCTCAAAACGCTAGTACATCTTTGTGTTTCGGATATACCCCGCACGGATCGGTTTGCGGCCGCTCTCTGCTCTACCGGATAGGTCTCGCTCACGCAAAATCCGCTTTGGGCGCGTGATTCTTGGCGAGGGTCCGTTCCGCATGTCGCATTAACAGGAGGCAATTTGCCATCGATTTCGATGAAGGAATTGCTCGAAGCTGGCGTTCACTTCGGGCACCAGACCAAGCGCTGGAATCCAAAGATGAAAGAGTACATCTTTGGCGAACGTAACGGGATTTACATTGTAGATCTCCAGAAAACCTTAAAGCTATTCAAAGACGCGATGCGTTACGTCGGTGAAATGGCCGCTCAAGGCAAAACGGTTCTTTTTGTAGGCACCAAGCGGCAAGCTCAGGAAGCAATCGCGGAGGAAGCTACGCGGGCCGGCCAGTTCTATGTCAACCAGCGCTGGCTGGGCGGCTTACTCACGAACATTACGACGGTGCAGCGCTCGATTAAACGCCTCAAAGAACTCGACAGCATGGCCTCAGATACGGGCTATGAGGGCCGGGCCAAGAAAGAGGTAGGCCGGCTCGAGCGAGAGCGCAAACACCTCCAGCAGAACCTGGCCGGTATCAAGGATATGAACGGCCTTCCCGACCTGCTGTTTGTTATCGATTCGAACAAGGAAGCCATCGCAGTCAAGGAAGCGCGGCGCTTGGGCATTCCGGTGGTCGCGGTCGTCGATACAAATTGTGACCCGGACGAAGTCGATTATGTGATACCGGGCAATGATGATGCTCTCCGCGCGATTCGTCTGTTTACCACGAAGATCGCGGACGCAGTAGTCGAAGGTCGCTCCCTTGCAACGGAGCATGACTTCGTCGCCGAGAAAATCGTAAGTGAAGGTGAAGACGAAACCGGTGTCGAGCAGACGCCTGACGAGTACACCCAGTATCTGGATCCGAAGTATGCCGAGCAACTCATGTCGGAGAGTCTGAACGCCGGCAAGAATGTGCCCGATATGGGCGACGAGGGTTTCTCGGATCAAAGCCAAACTCAGGAGCCGCCAAGGAAAGGGCCCGCGAGCGAAACGCCCGAGCCCGCCGTGACCACTACCTTCAGCGAGCATTAAGCTGCGTAGTTTTGACTGAAAGACTGGCGACCGCTCACGTCTGACGCGGTCGCCCTATTTGTATGGAGATCGGTAGTTGAAAAGGGATTGTAATGGCTGAGATTAGCGCACAGATGGTAAAGCAGCTCCGCGAACGTACCGGCGCCGGTATGATGGAGTGTAAGAAGGCTCTTCAAGAAGCCAACGGCGACCCCGAAGAAGCCGAGGTAATCTTACGTAAGCGCGGCATCGCGGGCGCCAGCAAGAAAGAGTCACGCTCGACAAAGCAGGGACTGATCAGCGCATTCATTGCACAGGACGGAAAGTTAGGCGCGCTTGTCGAAATCAATTGTGAATCGGATTTCGTCGCTCGCACCGAAGACTTTAAGACCCTGGCCGCCGACGTCGCTGCCCATGTCGGAGAAGCTAAACCGAAATTCGTTCGTCTGGAAGACGTTACCGAGTCCGAACGCGCAAATTTTAAGGCTCATGAAGCACTGTATGAGCAAAAATTCACAAAGAACGCGGCAGGAACTGTCGGCGAATTCGTAAAGGAAAAGATCGCCAAGCTGGGCGAAAATATCAATGTCTCTCGCTTTGTGATTTACCAGATTGCCGGCAACGGCATTGTGGGAAATTACATCCACACGGGTTCGCAGATCGGAGTGCTCATTGAGGTTCACACCGGCAATTCCGCGACTTCGGGCAAGGACGAGTTTAGGACCCTGGTGCACGACCTGGCAATGCAAATCGCGGCGGCGAATCCGCAGTTTGTCAACAAAGGTGATGTGCCGGCGGACATCTTAAACAAGGAACGTGCCATTCAGCGGGACCGGGCCTTAAATGAAGGCAAACCGGAAAAGATGGTCGACAAAATTGCAGAGGGCCGCATGAGCAAATTCTATGAAGAGATCTGTCTTCTCGAACAGCCTTTCATTCGCGAGAACACAGTCTCCATCAACGATCTGATTCGGACGGCCTCTTCGAAACTAGCCGATACCGTTACTGTGAGCCGATTCGCACGCTACAAAGTGGGTGACTCGGCTGACGCTCCAGGTGTGGGAGCTTCTCCCCTGCCTGTGACTGCATAGTAGATTTCATGGGGGCCTTTCGCCAGGACAACATACCATCGATGGCACCTTACACGCGCATACTCCTGAAACTCAGTGGTGAAGCACTCGCTGGAAATCTTTCATTCGGCCTCGATCCGGAACGTGTTAAGTCGCTCGCCTGTGAAGTTGCCGAGGTTGCTCGGAAAGGCGTTCAGATTGGCTTGGTGCTAGGCGGTGGAAACATTTTCCGCGGCGTTGCGGCCGCCGCGCACCAGATGGACCGCGTCACAGGTGACCACATGGGTATGCTTGCGACGGTAATCAATGCGCTCGCGTTTCAAGATGCTCTCGAGCAGCAGGGCATTCCCACCCGCGTCATGACTGCTATTCAGATGCACCAGGTGGCTGAGCCATACATCCGCCGCCGGGCTATCCGTCACCTCGAAAAAGGGCGGGCTGTGATTTTCGCCGCGGGCACTTCCAATCCCTACTTCTCCACCGACACGGCGGCCACGCTTCGAGGACTCGAAATCCACGCGAACATCATCGCGAAGGCAACTAGCGTTGACGGAGTCTATGACAAAGACCCGAAGAAGTTTCCCGACGCCGTCAAGTATTCCGAAGTGGGTTACACCGAGGTCCTTTCGAAGGCGCTCGGCGTCATGGATGCTTCCGCTGTCGCTATGTGCCGCGACAATCGCATGCCCATTATGGTCTTCGATCTCAGAACGACTGGCAATATAATGCGAATGGCGATGGGCGAGCCGCTTGGGACGATTATTCGTTGATGGGTTCTCTGCCGGATCGCACAGCAAATTTCTATGAAACACGAATCAACAGGCGCTCCTGCTGCGGCTAGTACGTTCAAGAATGTGAAGGAAGTGGAAGCCAACACCCGTTCGCGTATGGAAAAGGTTTTAGTCGATCTCCAGCACGAAATGACGACCATTAGAACCGGACGCGCTTCTATCGGCATTCTGGACAGCGTCCGAGTGGATTACTATGGTTCACCGACGCCGCTCAACCAGGTGGCACAGCTGCACGTTCCGGAACCAGCGATGATCACGGTTCAGCCCTGGGATACTTCCACTATAGGCGCCATAGAGAAAGCGATTCGTAACGCAGATCTCGGCTTCAATCCTTCCAATGATGGCAAGCTGATTCGAATTCCTGTCCCCCCGCTTACCGAGGAGCGTCGGCGCGAGCTCGCGAAAAAGCTGAGCCACATCGCCGAGGAGCGCCGTGTAAGCATGCGGAATGCCCGCCGGGATGCCAATGAAGAGCTCAAGAAGCTGCTGAAAGACAAAGCCATTAGCGAAGACGAGCAGCGCCAGGCTTTAGAGTCGGTGCAGAAGCTTACGGATGCCGAAATTGGCAAGATCGACGGTATGGCTAAGGCCAAGGAAAAGGAAATCCTGGAAATCAAATAGGATCCACCGGCGGATCGTCTTGCAATAAGCTCTTCTAATTATCGCCAGGCTAAATCGGAACAGTATGCTGGATGTTTGCCGATTGGAGCGGCAGTTTCGTGGCGACTGAAACATCCCAATTTGACGCGTTGATTATCGGCTCAGGACAGGGCGGAAACCCCATGGCCCAATCGCTTGCACAGCGGGGTGAACACGTCGCTCTCATCGAGTCGGACGAGCTGGGTGGCACCTGCATAAATACCGGGTGCACTCCCACCAAGACCATGGTCGCGAGTGCCCAGATTGCATACTACGCCCGCAACGCCAGTCGCTGGGGGGTTCGCGCGCAGTTTACGGGAATGGATATGAAAACCGTTCTCAGGCGAAAGAATGAGCGCGTGCTGGCGAGCCGTACCGGTTGGGAAAAAAGTATGGATGGCGCCGGCCAACCCAAGCTGGTTCGAGGTCGCGCGCGTTTCACTGGACCCAGGCAGGTCGAGGTGACCGGCCACACCCTGGAAGCAAAGCGCATCTTCATCGATACGGGTTCGACACCGACCGTTCCTGCCCTTCCAGGGCTCGACCGAACGCCATATCTCACCAATGAAACTCTCATGCAATTGAAGCGCGAACCAACGCACTTACTCGTGCTCGGCGGGGGCTATGTAGGACTTGAATTTGCCCAGATGTTTCGTCGGTTTGGAAGTGAAGTCACCGTAGTACAGGGCAACACGCAACTCCTGCCCCGTGAGGATGCTGACGTTGCCGGAGCGCTGCAGCAGATTCTCGAATCGGAAGGGATCAGATTTCATCTTTCGGCAAAAGCAATTGCAGTAAGCGAAAATAAGGGCGAAATCCGGCTCACTCTCGACAGCGGTCGCGAACCCCTGACTGGTTCGCATCTCTTGGTTGCCGTCGGCCGCACACCGCAAACCAAAGATCTCGACCTTTCCAAAGCCGGTGTTCAGGTCGACAAGCGCGGCTATATCGCGGTCAATGATCGGCTTGAAACAACTGCGCCAGATGTCTGGGCAATTGGAGATGTCACCGGTGGTCCTGCTTTCACCCACATCTCCTACAACGACTATCAGATCATTTACGGCAATTTATACGAAGGGAAAAGCCTGAGCACCAAAACACGCCTGGTGCCTTACGCGGTGTTCACCGACCCTCCTCTCGGACGAGTGGGCATGACCGAAAGAGAAGCCCGCGCCGCTGGCCGCAAGATCAAAATCGGGAAGGTCGCAATGACCCGCGTAGCCCGCGCACTTGAAAAAGACGAAGCCACTGGCTTCATGAAACTCGTGGTGGACGCCGAAACAGACAAAGTACTTGGTGCGTCTCTGCTTGCCAGCTCAGGCGATGAGGTTGTCCAGATTCTAAGCATGCTTATGCTGGCTGACAAGCCGTATACCCTGCTGAAAGGCGCAATCTACATTCACCCAACGATTGCCGAAGGATTCTTCGCCCTGATGGACAGCGTTCAATCCGCCTGAATCATCCGCCAAAATACTTCGCGCTCATCTGGCGCAAAAACGCGAGCGAATCCGCCATCTCTCCCATGCCGTTCATTCCGTCTTCGATGCTCACCCAGCCCGCGTACCTGTGTTCTGAGAGAATCTGGAAAATGGATTCGTAATCGTTCAAACCTTTCCCGGTCACGCCGTGGCGAAGGTTCGGAGAGTAACCAAGCGTTCCATCGTTTTGCCGCAGCGATTCGATCGTCGATCCCTCGGCCAGGTATCGGTCGCTTGCGTGCATGCTCACTACGCGATCGGCCGTTTTGCGAAGAAGCTCGACCGGATCGTCTCCGGCCACCAGAGCGTTCGAGGGGTCATATTGCACGCCGAAATGTTCCCTGTCGCTGATGGCGCTCACAATACTGACGAATCGTTCCTGTTTCTGGGCGAATTCAGGATATTTCCAGAAGCTGTCCTTGTAGTGATTCTCCAGGCCCAGCACGACATTATGCTCGCGAGCTACCGGCAGCAACTCCTCGATCGCAGCAATTACCGATTCTCTTCCCTGTTCCCAACTCACCTCCGGATAACGTTGCCCGCTCAAAATTCGGCATACCGAACGAGGCCCTCCAAGCTGACGCGTCACGCCGATCATCTGCGCCTCGCGTTCTATTTCTCGCTTTCGTTGATCCGCGTCAGGAGTTGTGAAGTCAGGCGAACAGCAGAACATCGGCATGGCGAATCCATTCGCAGCCACGGCGTTTCCCACGCGTTCCAGGTAAGAACTCTCGAAGCTTTCAAAGAACCCCGAATACATCTCCAGTCCGTCGGCATCGAGCTGCTTCGCCATATCGATCCAATCGAACACGCTCATCTCGCGGTTTGAGATCGTTTCTAAATAACACTTGGGGAATGCTGAAATTTTAAGCGGCATCAGGGCTTGAGTACCGCCTTCACGTATTCGCCTGCCTCCATCTTTTCGAAACACTCATGCCAGACTTCAAGCTCCGCTACACAGCTGATCACGGGCTCCAGATCGATCTGGCCCGATGCGATCATGGAAATCACTCGTTCCCATATTGGCCAATTGTGCGAGAAGCTCCCGGCGAGCGTGATGTTTTTCTGCACAAGAGGATCCAGGCTGAACTGTAGCGGCTGAGGACCCCAACCCACCTTGATGATTTGTCCCGCGGGTCGGACAGCCTGCAACGCCATTTGCAGCGCAATTGACGCTCCTGAGGAATCAATCGCCACATCGACTCCCAGGCCATCCCCGATTCCAGCGACGTACTCTGCAACACCGCCCTCGAGCGTCACATCCGCGCCCATTTTCCATGCTATTTCGAGCCGCTTTTTGTCGGAAGGCAGTCCGCTGACAATCACCTTACCTGCGCCGCTTAACTTGGCCATCTTCGCGCATAGTAAACCGATCGGTCCAGGCCCGAGGACCAGCACCGTATCACCGGGCCGCACTCGGCCGTTCACACACACCGCGTTGTATGCCACGCAGCACGGCTCGGTCAGTGCAGCTTTTTCAAACGCCAAGTCCGCTGGCAGTCGGTGCAGGCACCGTTCAGGCACTCGCACAAACTCCGTCATCGCGCCATCGACACCGTAACCGAAACCACGCCGCGCAGGATCCAAATTGTAAAGTCCTGCCCGGCTTAGCGGCGATACTTCGTCGATCACGGCCGCGGTCTCGCTTACTACGCGGTCGCCTTCCTTGAAGTGCGCCACCGCTGACCCGGTTTGTGCGATCGTCCCGGCAAATTCGTGGCCTAGAATGCAGGGGTAATTCACCGGCCAGCTATGCGATGCACGCCATTGGTGCACGTCGCTGCCGCAGATGCTCGCCGCTCCCACGCGCAGCAGCACGTCCCGCTCGCCAATCACTGGCAAACTCACCTCGCGCAACTCTACCGCAAATGGCTCGCGAGCATAGTTCACCAGCGCCGGCATGGTAGTCTTCACGCTCTGCCCCCCTTCTGCACGGAAACTTCCCCGAAAGCATGTACCTTCTCGCAAATCAGCCGAAGGGTACCTTCCAGGTCGCCTCCCGCAGTACGAAATGCGTGCGCGTCGATCACCAGCGGGGCGCCGATCACTACCAGCGGCGCGCCATACGCCGGTGTCTCCGTCGCCTGCTCGAGCGTTAACCCGCCCACTGCCTGAACGGGAACGGAAACGGCTTCCACGATACTGCGTAGACGATCGAGTGGCGTCTCTACGGATTCACCTCTCTGCCTGCGTACTGTCCGCGTATCGTAGCCGATATGATGAACCACGTAATCACAGCCGAGCGCCTCCAGTTTGCGCGCTCCATCCACAGGGTCAACCATGCCCATGTTGTCGCCCATCACCTTGATCCCAAAATCGTGCCCCGCCTTCACCACCAGTTCAACTGTCTCGGCATGCGCCTGTCCCATCACCACCACCATGCTCGCCCCGGCCCGTGCTGCCATCTCAGCTTCCAGCCACCCGCCGTCCATGATTTTCAGGTCCGCCACGATTGGCACATCCGGATAACGCGCCCGCAGCTCTCTAATGCCGCGCGTGCCTTCGGCAATTAATAACGGAGTCCCCGCCTCGAGCCAATCCACTCCTGCACGGACCGCGATTTCGGCGGTTTCAAGAGCGTCATTCATGTCGATCAGGTCTAAAGAAAGTTGGACGGTAGCTAGCATGCGAACAATTCAGGTTTAGCATGGTTGAGGTATGTGGAAGCTGCAACTGCTGACCTTGTTGGTCGCAAGCGGCTTGTGGAGTGCTGATCTGCAGCCGCCAACAAACTTCGCCAGGAGTCCCTATACTGCTCCTCCGGGCAGCCTCCGCATCCTGACGTCATGCGTTCCGGGTATGCCTTGGACGGTAGCCGGCGAGTATGGCGCGCTCTTCGGACGGCAGAACGGCAGGTTCGAGGCGTGGCAATGGCCTGTCAAGATTCTTAGCGATTTTCGCGTTCATGCCGAGCTCGCCGATTATGCGGTCCCCATTGATGTCAACGCTCTCGCGTCATCTATCGACGTCACGCCCGCCGAAACCGTCGTCACCTATTCGCACGCCGCTTTCACAATCCGGCAGCATATGTTTGCTTCACGCGGCGCTGATTCGCCCGCTGCCGCAGCGGCCGTCTTCTTCGAAATTCACTCTGCCCGCCCGCTCGCGCTCACGTTTTCCTTCACGCCCGATATGCTCCCTATGTGGCCAGCCCCCAATCACGGCAGACCGTCTGGCGAGTGGATCGCCCAAGGAGGCTATTACGTTCTACACACAGACGACTCGGCCTTCTCGGGGATTGTTGCTATGCCAAATACGCGCCCTGGCATCCTCGTCCCCTATCAGGAGCATCCACAAACCTATCCGCTCGAGTTGAAACTCTCATTCGACCCCAAACGCGATGGCGGCCTCGCGTATCCGCTGGTGCTCGGCTTAACTCAGGGAACCGCCGCGCAAGCCGCACAGACCCTCGCCGCTATTCCCCGGCTTTACGAGGAGACGCAAAACTACTACACACACTTCTTCGATTCGCGGCTGACGTCCGAAACTCCCGACAAGCACCTCGACGAAGCGCTGCGTTGGGCCGAAGTCTCGATTGATCAGGCCCAGGTGCGTTACCACGATGAGACGGGACTCGTTGCCGGATACTACGAATCTGCGGATTCCGCCCGCCCCGGCTACGCCTGGTTTTTCGGCCGGGACACGCTCTGGACAAGCTACGCCTCAAACAGCTACGGAGACTTTCCGCTCACAAGACACGCGCTCGATTTTCTCTTCAAACGCCAGCGTGAAGATGGCAAAATCATGCACGAATACTCGCAATCCGCCGAAGCGCTCGACTGGAAACAGACCCCATACTTCTATGCCGCCGCTGATTCGACGCCTCTGCTCGTCATGGCGCTCGCCGATTATGTGAGGACAAGCGGCGATCTCAATTACCTCAAAGGCCATTGGGCCGCCGTGCGCAAAGCATATGGCTTCACGCGCTCTCACGTGGCGGAGGATGGAATTTATTCCAACAGTCAGGGAACGGGCTGGGTGGAATCATGGCCGCAGGGCATGCCGAAAGAAGAGATCTACCTTGCCGCCACGGATCAGCAATCCTCGGCCGCTATGGGTCAACTCGCTTCGCTTGTAGGCGATACTTCGCTCGCCACTACAGCGAAGGCCAAGGCCAACGAAATCGCTGCCAAAATCGAGCAAGAATACTACGATGACGCGGAGAAGTTTTACGCTTTCAGCCGCAATGGCGATGGCTCGCTGGATCACACGGCCACTATTTATCCGGCCGTCGCCTGGTGGGACGGAACATCGGCTCTAAAGAGTGCAAGCCCCATGCTGAGCCGCTGGGCATCGTCCGAGTTCTCGGCTGATTGGGGAACTCGCGACATAAGCGAGCGCACGCCGTTCTACGATCCCATCAGCTATCATCAGGGCTCCATCTGGCCCCTCTTCACCGGATGGGTCTCCCTCGCCGAATACCGCGCCGGGCGTTCCCTCTCCGCCTACGCGCATCTGATGCAAAACGTAAATCTGACTTGGGCACAGGATCTCGGCGCCGTTACGGAACTGCTCTCCGGCGAATTCTTTCAGCCGCTCGGCAGAAGCAGTTCTCACCAGCTCTGGTCGTCTGCTATGGTGATCTCCCCTTTATTGCGCGGCCTTTTCGGCCTTTCTTGGGATGCGCCTCACCATCGCCTCGACGTCCACCCTCACCTCCCTGCGGATTGGGAACACGCCGCATTGCATAACGTCCCTTCGGGTGCGGAGCACGTTGACGTAACATATCGCCGAATGCCGGATCATTGGGCTGTTGACATCACCGGGCAGCCGTCACTTTCGATTCCGTTAGAACCTGTCGAGCTCGCAATCCCATCGGATCTTCCCACTGCCGGCAGCGAAACTCACCAGCTTAAGGTACTCGATCAAACGTCCTCCGCTCATCAAGCCAGGTTCGTGCTCGCTGGGTGGGGTGGGAGTTCTCATGACCTGAAAATTCGCTTGAACCGTTCCCATGTCACCGTCGATGGTGCGCATCTCAATGGCAACAGCCTTCACTTGAAATTTGCTGACTCACCGGGATACCAAACGCAGTCCGTCACCTTCCATTTTTGAGCGGGGATCATGTGAGAATTTCTAGTATCAAAATCTGCAACGCAAAAACTCTGGCAGCTTTCTGCATTCCGGTTTCCGTCTTTGCAGTGGTGGCGCAGGTCTCCTCCCCACCGCCCGCGACGACCGACATTCTCCAATACATCGATCAGACATGGAAAGTGTTGCGCCGTTCGAACCGCACTCTTCCTATTGCCGCAGTCGATCCAAAATTTCAGCCTGATGCTCAAGGTCGTTGGCCGGTCTACATCCCCGCGACGGAAGACATCAAGAAGGTAGAACAAGAGCTCAAGCAGGAGATTCCCGAGAGCGGCCTCAATACCATTGCGCTTCGGCCGCTTCCAGCAGACATTAACTCAATCAAAGACCAGGGACTGCTCTACCTTCCACGTCCTTATGTCGTTCCCGGTGGCCGATTCAACGAAATGTACGGCTGGGATAGCTACTTCATTGAGATCGGCTTGCTCCGTGACCACGACCTTGACCACGCCAAGGATATGGCCGACAACTTCCTGTATCAGGTGAGAAATTACGGCGGGAAGGTCCTCAATGCCAATCGAACCTATTACCTCAACCGCTCGCAACCCCCATTCCTAACCGAAATGGTGCTCGATGTTTATAACAAGACCCACGATAAGAAGTGGCTTGCGGATGCGCTCCCGCAGATCGAGGAATACCACAAACTTTGGGTCACTGAGCCGCACCAGACCAACACCGGCCTCGCACGCTACTGGGATTTCGGAGAAGGCCCTGCGCCCGAAGTGCTCTCGGCTGAAAAGAATGCTAATGGCCAGACTCACTACGAGCTTGTCAAGGAGTATTTCAGAACCCATACTTTCGACGATTACGACGTGACGCAATATTACAACCGCGCTACGGACACGCTCACTCCACTCTTTTACAAAGGCGATCGGTCCATGCGCGAATCGGGTTTCGATCCATCCAACCGCTTCGGCCCGTTTAACATCGATATCATCCATTACGATCCGGTCTGCCTGAACTCGCTGCTCTACCTGATGGAAACCCAAATCGTGCAGATTTTCAGTGAACTCGGTCGCGCCTCTGACGCGAAAGGCTGGCTCGATCAGGCGCAAGCCCGCGCGGCACGTATTAATGATTTGATGTGGGACGCGAAGGACGGACTTTACTTCGACTACAATTTTGTCGAGAAGCGGACTAGACATTATCCGTTTCTCACGACTTTCTATCCCTTGTGGGTTGGAGTGGCCCGTCAGGATCAGGCTGCGCTCGTAGAAAAGAACCTCCCTTTATTCGAACGTGAAGGCGGATTGCAGACTAGTATCAATGTGAGCGGTAACCAGTGGGACGCGCCGTTCGGCTGGGCTCCCCTGCACCTGATCGCCGTCGACGGCCTGCGTCGCTACGGCTATAGGGACGACGCCGAACGCATCGCCATCAAATGGCTTTCTCTTATTCATCGCGATTTTCTGCGCCGCGGCTTCATCGTCGAAAAGTATGATGTTGTCCACGGCAGTTCGAATGTCGAGTCACAGATACATTTCGGGTACAGTGCGAATCAGGCAGGCTTCGGATGGACTAACGCTGTATTCACCAAGCTCTTCGATGAGCTCACGCCGGAAGATCAGAAGAAGATTTTGACGGCTCGCTAAGTGGAAGTAAATTGTCTGGAAAGCGAATCTTAGGTCACCCAAGACTAGGCCACAATTCAAAAAATGAGTAGCATCACTCTCTCTCTACGAATCACTTTATTTTTATTCTCGGTCGGAGGTATGCAGACATTGGGTCAAGCGCAACTCGGAAGTTCTACGTCTTCTCAAAATGCTCCGCGCGTACCGGGCCAGAACCCAAATGGCATGCACATCTATATCTGGGCCGGGTTGAAGACGCATCTTCCGGGCCAGCATGACTACCCGCAGTTTCTTGCCGACTGGAGCAAAATACTCACAGAACGTGGAGCCGTCGTCGATGGCGCTCTCCACCCCCCCAGCAGCGCAGATCTTCAACATACCGACGTGGTCCTGATTTACAAAGGCGATGCTGGTTACCCGATTGCTGCCGACAAAGGTCCGATCGAAGAGTTCGTAAAGCGAGGCGGCGGTTTAGTTAATTTTCATGACTCCTTATGCGGCCCTGAGCCGGCCTACCTCGCGACATTACTCGGCGGCGCAAAAAAGCACGGCGAGGTGAACTATACCCTGGACGCGCCCATTCACTACACGATCATGGATCGATCGAATCCAGTTATGAAAGACATGTCCGACATCACGATTGAAGACGAAGCTTTCTTCAACATGACGTGGGCCTCAAGCCCTGCAATCCATGTTCTGGCAACGACAAGCATCCCCGCTACCCATAGCGCTGGCGAACACAAGGGAGAAGTCGGTCCGCAGATCTGGACTTACGAACACGTTCTCCCCGGCGGTCAGCCTGCCCGAGCGTTCGTTTGGATGCAAGGTCACATTTACGCTAATTTCTCGAATTACCAGATTCAACGGACCTTGCTCCGCGGCATCGCGTGGGCTGCCAGGAAGCCGGTCGATGAGCTCGTCGATTACGTTGCTCCACCGCCGCATCCAGCCGGCTCGAAAGTGCAGCCGACCGGTGGAACTCGATAACCGACCATCCTTAGCTCGCGCATCGGCGATATCATTCACCAGGAGTCAGACTAATTTATGGAAATGACACGGCGAGTCTTCGCCACTTCGACTGTAGCGGCCGCACTTACTCCGCTCGCGAAAGCAACCGTGCTCGAGCCTCTGTCTCCGGGCATAAAAATCTCGATGCAGGTCGACGAAAACGTGAGTGATGAGGATCTGACCTGGATCAAACAGATGGGTGTGGATTATCTCAATGTCCAGACCGGAACCGGGCGCGCTACCCTGGAGAACTTCATTGCAATCAGGAAGCGCGTTGAAGCATCGGGTCTGAAGGTCTGGAACATACCCAACAACGACAATCGCAACATCGAAGAAATTACACTCAACCTGCCTGGACGCGACCAGAAGATCGATTGGCTGAAGCAGTACATCCGCAATACAGGAAAGGCCGGCATCGGCTATATCACCTACGCGCACATGGCGAATGGGATTTGGTCAAGCAAGCAGGAAACCACGCGCGGAGGCGGCGCCTCGCGAGCCTTTCATCTGGCAAGCGCCAAGGGCTATTGGAACGGCAAGGTTTACCAGGGTCCGCTCACACACGGACGCAAGTTTTCCAAAGACGAACTCTGGGATAATTACACGTACTTCATCCGTCAGATTGCCCCGGTTGCGGAAGAAGCGGGTGTACGCATCGGGATCCACCCGGATGATCCTCCGGTGCCTGAGCTGGGTGGGATTCCACGGCAAATTTTCGGCACCTTCGACGGATATGTACGCGCCCTCGAAATTGCCAATTCGCCTAATATCGGCGTCTGTTTGTGCTGCGGGACCTGGGCTGAAGGCGGCGAGAACACCGGAAAAAATGTTTACGAGGCGGCTCGTGCCTTTGCCCAGATGGGCAAGCTCTGGAAAATTCACTTCCGCAACGTAACCTCGCCCATTCCCGACTTTGTCGAAACCTACATTGACAATGGCTATACCGACATGTGGAAGCTGATGAAGACGCTTGTGGACATCGATTTTCGCGGCAACCTCATCGCCGATCATGTACCCGCCATGTCGGGCGCGCGCCAATCTGCTTGGTCCTACAGCATGGGTTACATCCGTGCGCTCTATAAGGCAGCTTCGGAAAACATTTCCTGATAGCTACACTGATGACCGATTCTTCCTGGTCTGCCGTCCAGTACACGAAATTTGAAGCGGAGAGAACTCGACCGGTGAGGGATCTCGTCGCTCAGATTCCGACCGCGGCTGCAGCCATTTGCGCCGATCTCGGCTGCGGCCCGGGCAATTCGACGGAAGTCTTGCAAGCGCGGTTTCCTGACGCTGCAATAATCGGCATCGATAACTCTGTCGACATGATCGAAGCGGCACGCAAGCGCCTGCCCGCCATTCGTTTCGAAATCGCCGATATCGACGCCTGGGTGAATTCGGGTCCGTTTGACGTAATACTCGCGAACGCCTCGCTGCAATGGGTGCCTGGCCATGAGTGCCTGCTCCCGGCGCTTCTCTCCAAACTTGCTCCTGCCGGCAGCCTGGCTGTACAGATTCCCGATAATCTGGACGAGCCCGCGCACTGCCTCATGCGTGAGATTGCCGCCGGCGGACCCTGGGCGGCAAAACTTGCTACCTCTGCAAATTCACGCGCGAGCCGCTGCAGCGCCGAGTGGTATTACCGCGTGCTTCGCCCTCACGCTACCACTGTCGATATCTGGCGGACGATTTACCATCATCCTCTTGCTGGCGGCGCCGCTGCCGTGGTCGAGTGGTTCAAAGGCACGGGCCTTCGCCCGTTTCTCGACCCGCTCGACAAGAGCGAACGTTCGATCTTCCTCGCCCGCTACGAGACCTCGATTGCACGCGCCTATACGGCATTGCCCGACGGTACCGTGCTGTTGCCCTTTCCGAGGCTCTTTTTCGTCGCGACGCGTTGAAGCAGGATTACACCTGAATCGACCTGGATCTGCAACTTCCCCCTTTGCTACGCTACTCAGCCCTGAGCGCACCCATCGGCGAGATGGACGCAGCGCGGGTCGCCGGAATTAAGGCTGCAACAAACCCGCAAATCGTCAGCGACCCCCCCGCCACCATTAGCGCGAGCGGATCCCAGAAGGAAACGCCATACAGTTGGGCAGAGATCAGGCGTCCGGCCCCGACCGCCAGCGGTAATCCCAGTACCAGTCCTATTAACACCCGCTTGAACGCGCCGCGCAGCACGAGTTCAACCACTTTCGTGTGGTCGGCGCCCAGAGCCATGCGAATGCCGATTTCGTTCGTTCGCTGCGCAACCGTATAGGCGGTGATGCCGTACAGGCCGACCGCGGCTAAGAGCAGCGCCACGACTCCAAACAGGCCCGCGAGGCCAGCCACCGCGCGCTCCTGATCGAACGTAAGATCCACCTGCTCCTGCATGCTCCTCACGCTGTTGATTGTCAGATTTGGGTCCAGTCCTGCCAGCACTCGCGTCAACAAAGGCTCCAGCGTTCCCGTCGGGGCGTTTGTCACAAGCATTAATCCCGTTATGAAATGCGATTGCTCGTCCATTCGCTTCATCATTGGGTCCTTGTAATCGACATACTGCGCGAGTGGTACGTAAAACATCGGCTGCGCCGGCCTGCTCAGGCCCCAACCGGCGAACTTCGCATCCCGCACAATACCCACGATTCGGAAGGTGCCCGCGTTCTGCGGCATGTTGAGCCCGAAGTGCTGATTGAGCGGATTCTCGTCGCTTTTGAAAAATCGCTTTACGAAACCTTCGTTTACAACGGCTACCGGCGTCGTATGCTCGTTATCTGCTGCTGTAAACCCTCTCCCGCGGAGCACGGTCACGCCGAAATTCTGGAGATAATTGGCACTCACGCGGTCCCAGGAAGCCGCAGATTCCTCACTCATTTTGGGAGCGGGATGACCAGCGATAGCGATCAACTCGCTCCAGTTATTGGTGAGTGGGTTATACAATGCCAGCCC
Organism: Terriglobia bacterium; assembly: GCA_963757345.1. GTDB lineage: Bacteria > Acidobacteriota > Terriglobia > Bryobacterales > Bryobacteraceae > Bog-105. The sequence goes on from CAVWRP010000027.1 coordinate 452,431, forward strand.
AGATCCTTGCACACCTGGCAAGGCATTAAAGCGTTCCTCGATCTGTCGGTAGAGCGCCGCCAACTTCGGCGGCGTATAGGTCGCCGGGGGCCGGTTCAAGGAAACCACCACTCGGTTCGCAATACGATAACCGAAGTCCTGATGCTCGATCTTGTTGAGGCTTCGCCCCAGCATGGCCGCTCCGGCAACCAGCACAATCGACAACGCCGCCTGCACAATCAGCAGCGCCTTCCGCGCAAATGAAGAGGAATCGCTCGTGCTGCGGCCCGCGCCCCGTAAGGCCTCTACCGGATCGGTTCGCGTTGCAAACCATGCGGGTGCCGCACCAAAAATAATCCCCGTCAATACTGCGAGCCCGAAAGCGAACGCCAGCACGATTACCGACGGTTGAGTACTGATCGGTAGAAAATGGGCGCTTCGGAAGGCCAGCGCCAGTAGCAGTCGCGCGGCTGCGGTTGCAACCGCCAGCCCGGCTATGCTGCCCGCGATCGCTAACAGAATGCTCTCGATCAGAGCCTGGCCGATAATTTGCCGCCTGCTTGCCCCAATAGCCAGCCGCAGAGCCGTTTGTGTTCGGCGTGCCACCGCGCGTGCCAGCAACAAGTTCGCAACATTGGCGCAGGCAATCAGCAGTACCAAACCGCAAACCCCAAGCAGAATTTCCAGACTGCGCCCGTACTCTTCCTTCATCTCCGCTACTCCCGCGCCCGCCGGAACTATGTTGATTACCTGTTTGGGAAGCATCCGGATCACGTCCGGCATCCAGTTTGGAGGGTACCCGGAATCCCGCTGGAGCCACTGCCGCAGCACCCCGCTCAGGCGGGGAGCCATGCCCGCAGTCGAAGCTCCCGGACGCAGCCGTCCGATCACGCGCAGCCACGCACCCGCTGACTGCCGTAGCAATGTGCCATCTCCCGCGATCGTCGGTTCTTGTTGCACGGGAATCCAGATTTCGGGCGGATCGCTGCGCAGCGTATCACCGAAAAAGCCCGGCGGCGCAACCCCAATTACTGTAAATGGACGCCCTTCGAGCATGAACGCCGATCCCAAAACCGCGGGATCTGCGCCGTACGTTGTCTGCCATACCTGATGACTGATCACCGCAACCGGTGCAGCCGACGCTTTATCGTCCTCTGTCGTAAACGTCCTTCCCGCGAATGCCCGCACCCCGAACGTTGAAAAATAGTTTCCAGTGACATATTCCGAGCGGAGAGGTCTGGCTCCGCCTTCCAGTCCTTCACGCCGCGCGCTCAATAGCTGCCCCCCGGCCTGAAAGGCAGCCACCTCCTCAAATTCCGGCGTCTTTGCCTTCAGCCGCTCGAAAAGCGGAAAAGAAAACATGCCCCAGCGGTTTTGAGGAGCGCCGGTAACACAGCAGTCATCGCCCTCGCCGATCCGATAGAGTCGTGCCGGATCCGTAACCGGTAACGAGCGCAGCATTACCGCGTGGATCAACGTGAAGATCGCCGTAGTTCCGCCGATCCCCAAAGCCAGCGTTAGTACGGCAGCAACCGTAAAGACTGGCGACAGGCGGAATTGCCGCAACGTGTACCTGAAGGACGCCAAACAGGTTCTGCATTCGAAACCTCTTAGCTTTCTACGACGTTTGCACTAATGTAGGTTCAAAAAAATAACCTTTAACGACGTCGGCTCTGAGCAGCCGGGTCACAGTTCGAATCTCTCCCCGGTGCCTGGCCGCTCAACTCTGCCGCAAAGCAGTTGCCGGATCTACACGGGTCGCCCGAAGCGCCGGCCACCAAATGGCGCCCACCGCAGTCGCGAGCAACACGGCCGGAATCACTCCAAACACAACAGGATCCCAAGCGGTCACACCGAACAGAAAACTCGAGATTTGCTTTGCCAAGGCAAATGCCCCGGCGATGCCCAAGACCAGGCCGATGACTGCAAACGTAATACCTTGTCGCATGACCATGCCGCGAACGTTACCCTGTTCGGCCCCCAGCGCCATACGGATTCCGATTTCCTGCGTGCGCTGTTCCACGGAATACGTCATCAGACCGTAAATCCCGATGGCGGCAAGGACCAGTGACACACCGCCGAATATGCTCATCAGGAGCATGTGAAATCGCTGCCGTGAGGTGGAGCGGGAAACAACGGCATCCATGCTCCGCACCTCCGAAACAGGCAATCCGCTCACCTGCCGCAACTGTTCTTCAACGGCTGCACGGAGCTTCATCGGCTCGACGCGTGTCCGAATGACCCAGGCCAGGGGCGTGAGCTTCACATTCAGCGCCTGAATCGCGTCGGTAGCTTGTCCATTCGGAATGTACATCTCAGGTTCGGGATTCTGATTTAGAGATCCATCCCGCTGGTCTGCAACAATTCCAATGATTTGTCGCGGTTGCTCGGCATCGAGCTGCGGCATCATTGGTTTCCCGATCAGAATCCTGTCTTGCAATGGATCGCTCTTGGGCCAATACTGCCTCGCCATGGCCTCATTAATGATCACCGCCGGTGCTCCCGCATGATTGTCACGCTCGGTGAACGTTCGCCCGCGAATCACGTGAATGCGAAACACCTCGAAATATCCCGGGGATACCGTTTTCCAACCGCCGCCGCCATGAAATAGTCCCGATTTCACGGGCCTTCCCATCACCTTGAACGGGAGTCCGTAGCCGCCCTCCAGAGGTACGCAGCAAGTCGCGCTGGCCAGTTCCACGCCGGGCAAGGCGTTCAAGCGCTCCGAGCCTTGCCGCACCAGCCTCTCGATTGCCGCGCTCGTTTCAAATGCTTTGCTCGATAGCGACATGCGCATCGTTAGAACGTTCTTCGTATCAAAGCCCGGCTGAACCGCGTAGATTGCCTCAGCGGTCCTGATCAGCAATCCAGCTCCCACCAGAAGAATGACCGCTAGTGCGACCTCGGTAACCACGAGAGTCGTTCGCGCTTTATTCTGCCGGAACCCGCTTCCGGATCGGTTTGCACTCTCTTTGAGAGTCATACTCAGATCGGTTCGCGCGGCGTGCCAGGCCGGGAGCAGTCCGAAAATCAGGCTCGTCAGCAACGTGATTGCAATCGTGAATAAGAGAACGCGCCAATCTAGTGTCACAAGCGCGCCATCCGTCCCAACCCTTGGCAAATCTGCAGTGTTCACTGAAAGCAGAGCGCGAATCGCCAGCACTCCCAACACAAGTCCTAAAACAGCTCCGGCGGCCGCCAGAACCAGGCTTTCGGTCAACAACTGCCGAATGAGTCTGAATCGGCCCGCTCCTAAAGCAGCCCTGATCGCGAACTCTCGCCGCCGCGCTTCAGCACGGGCCAGCAGCAGATTCGCGACATTCGCGCAGGCAATTAAAAGCACAAATCCCACGGCGCCCACCAGCACCCAAATCGATTGGCGCGCGTTCTTTACCAGCGCATCTTTTAGCGCGGCCGCATCGAAACTCTGTCCGCGCTCGAGCGCATCCGGGAATTGTTGTCGGTATGCGCTTGCCGAAGCATCCAGACGCGCTCTCGCCTCCTCCAGACTTACTCCCTCTTTCAATCTCCCGGCGGCCCCAAAGTAATGACCCTGGTCCCGTGTATTGGGGTCCAATTGGAAAGGTACCCAAACTTCAGGTGCTGGCCCGAAGTCCTGAAAATCGAACCTTCCTGACACTACGCCCGTGATTACATGCGGCTCTCCGCCCAGCACCATCGTTTTGCCGGCAACATTCGGATCGCCTGCGAAACGGCTCTTCCACAATCCCTCGCCGATGACTACCGTTTGCGAGGCGTTCGGAATGTCCTCTTGCGCGTTAAACGTGCGTCCCAAAATGATGGGCACGCCGAATAGCCGGAAGTAAGCGGAACTGACTCGGGCGGCTCGAAGCTGCTGCGGAAACGTGCCGCCTGTCCAGTTCACAACGCCTCCGCCGTAGGCTGATACATCGTCTAACACATCGGTTTGCTTTGCCCAGTGCGCAAATTTGGCCGGAGACGCCCCTTGAAAACTACCTCGTTGGCTCTTCGTCTCCAAAAGCACGATCCGATCCGCCTTGGGAAAGGGCGGCTCCCGCAGAAGCACTGTATTAACGAGCGAAAAGATCGCGGTATTCGCGCCGATTCCCAAACCAAGCGCCACCACGGCAGTCAAAATGAACGAACCACCACCCTGCCGGAACGTACGTATCGCCTGACGAAGATCGCTGACCAGGGTTTCCATAGAATGCCTTTCCGCTTGGACGTAGTTTTCTGACGAAAGTTCCCTGGAATCACGAGCCTGTCACATTTCGTTCGACCCAGACTCCTCAGCACTTTAAGGAGAAAACACAGGCCGCCGCCAACTGCCATCCGCTACCGTCCGGACGAGGAGTGTAATAAATGTCCGCCAAACGCACCCGCGCCGAGATCAATCGCGCCAACGCCAAGAAGTCCACCGGTCCCAAGACCGTCGAAGGCAAAGCCGCCTCGTCGAAGAATGCTTTTAAGCATGGGCTCTATTCGAAATCAGCTTGCATCCCCGGCGAGAATCCCGAAGACCTGGACGCCCTCCGCGCAGACCTTCGCGCCGAACACCAGCCCGCCTCCCCGACCGAAGAAATCCTGGTCGACGAACTGGCTCATCACTACTGGCGCATCAACCGCTACCGGTACCTCGAAACTCACATGTGGGCCGCGCAGGGTCGCGGCGAAGACGGCGGCTTGGACGCCGACGTCAACCGTGTCCTCTGGATGATCGACCACGGCATGGCCGCTCTCTACCACCGCACCCTGGCTTCCGCAGAGCGCTCCTTCCACAAGACTCTCAAGACTTTACAGGAAACTAAGAAGGCTCGTGGCTTCGTTTCGCAATCCCAGCTGGCGCGGACACTCGTATCCGCAGCGCCCGCTATCAAGCCGACTGCCCATAAGGCTGTTTCTGGCTTCCTTCCGCAAAATTCCGAATCGGCGAAGCTGGACTATGCAAAATTCTTCAGCGAAGCCAAAGCCAACCTCGGTTTGAGCCCCTCCGAGCTCCTCAAATTGCTCCAAACTGCCGCCTGATGTAGCTTCGTTCTTCAAAATTAATCAAGGAAGACGGTTGCAGCACTCGAACTCCGTCTTCACAGATCTGTCCGCATATGCAACCATGGGGTTGCTTTTAGTGCGGCCTTGCCGTATTATGCAACTTAGAGGTTGCATAATATGAGTGATCGCATCGAGAAGCGTATTGAGCTCAAAGCGCCCGTCTCGCGAGTCTGGCGGGCGCTGACGGATCATCGTGAATTTGGCGAGTGGTTCCTGGTGAAGATCGATGAGCCATTCGCACCGGGTCGGATCTCCCGTGGGCACCTTACCTACCCTGGTTACGAACATCTCAAATGGGAGGCCATGGTACAGAAGATAGAGCCCGAGCGGTTCTTTTCTTTCACTTGGCATCCCTATGCTGCCGATCCGCAGAAGGACTACTCAGAAGAAACTCCTACGCTCGTCGAATTTCGGCTTGAAAAGACTGCGGGCGGTACTCTGCTCTCGGTTACCGAATCGGGCTTCGAGAAAATTCCTGCCGGGCGGCGTCTCGAAGCGTTCCGCAGGAATGAAGGCGGCTGGACCGAGCAAATGAAGAACATTGAACGTCATGTCGGGCAAGAGCCATAGCCGGAGGGCAGCCGGCAGGAAGTGTCAGGCTCCCGTCTTCGCCGCGCTGGGCGACGAAACACGCTTGTTGCTCGTGAGAAAGCTTTGCAATGGGCAGCGGCACTCCATTTCCCAGTTGACCCAAGGCTCCAAGCTCACCCGGCAAGCGATCACCAAGCATCTTCGCGTACTGGAGGACGTGGGAATCGTACACGGCATCCGTACTGGTCGCGAGAGCCTTTTCCAGTTGGATCCAGAACCGATAGAGGAAAGCAAGAAATACCTCGCGCTCGTCTCCGAACAGTGGGATCGTGCACTGGCCCGGCTGAAATCCTTTGTGGAGGACTGAGTAAACAAGATTGGCCTGTATTAGAATGGCCGTCTCAGGGTCAAGGATTCGGTTCAAGGAGAGCTGATGAACAGGCGAGGATTTCTCGCTGGCGGGGCGGCGGTAGCTATGACGGGACAGGCTGCTTCCCAAGGCGACGTCATGATCGAGCGTTCTGCGGCGGGGCAGGCGCATCGCGGAAAAGTTCTGGCGCTGATTACGCCGCATCTCGATGACGGACCAATTTTTGCGGGCGGCACGTTAGCGAAGTTGCTTCGCGAGGGCTACCTCGGTTACTTCATTCGGACCAGCAACGACGAGAAAGACTCCTACAAGCTGTCGCTCGGGGAGACGGTACTTGCCAACGAAAAGGACACGAATCGCTTTGTCGAAACCCTCGGGCTGAAAAGAGCATTCGATCTCAGTTATCGCAATCATCGAATGGACGATGTTGCCCGGACGGAACTGCGCGGTCGGCTTATCTTTCTGTTCCGCTTGCTCAAGGTAGACACCGTGCTGAGTTACGATCCGTGGGGCCACTACGAGGAGAACCCGGATCACTACGTGACAGCACAGGCGGTAGAAGCGGCGTGCTGGATGTCAGGCGGCAACCTGGATTTACCGGAGCACTTTGCAGCCGGCCTCAAGCCGCATTCCGTTTCTGAAAAATATTACTTCGCAAGGGGACCCCAGCTGGTGAATCGGGTGGTTGATATCGGGCCGACGCTGACGGCCAAGGTGGACGCGATTCGCTCGTGCAAGACCATGATTGATCACATGATCAAAGACCTGAATGATTCTCTCGCCGATCGCAAGCTACGATTGCCAGGTCTCAACACAGAGGAGTTTATTCAAACAGCCTTTGTGGCGCGCGACAAAGCGAATGGAACGAAACATGGCCTCGAGTATGCGGAGGAGTTTCACTATATAGGGCCGGATCAGTCGCTTGAGGAATACATCCGGCGAAACGCCGTCCCGATTTAATCAGAAGCGATACTTTAAGGCAAGCTGCAGTTCGCGATTGTCGAGCTTGGTGCTCGTTACCTGGCCGAAGGCGGTGTCCCCGAGATACTGATCGGGATTCGAGAACTGAGGTGTATTGAAGGCATTGAAGGCTTCCGCGCGGAATTCGAGCGAATGATGTTCGCTCCAGGGCATGCGAAACGTCTTCATGAGCGTGAAGTTCACGACATCGGTCCCGGGCCCGACGACTGGATCACGCGGCGAGTTGCCATACATGAAAACGCTCGGGGTGAAGGCGCCCGTATTGAACCAGTTCGAGGGGCCTTGGTTCGGAACAGATAACCTCTGGCCTGTGACGAGATTCGGGCGCTCCCAAAGCCCGTCATTATTCTGACTGTCGAAGCTTTCGAGAACATCGAACGGATTGCCACTGGCAAACGTCAAGATGCCTTCGAAGGACCAACCCTTAGCGATGGCTCCGGCGATTCCTTTGAAACCGTTTGCGAAGGGAATCTGCCAGACGTACCCGATTACTAAATTGTGGCGCTGATCATAGACCCCGCTGGCTCGTTCGGCGCGCAAGTCGTGAGGATTCTGACAGCCGCAACCGCCGCTATTCGTAGTCTCCCAGGCGTCGTCGATTTCGTGCGACCAGGTGTAGGCTGCCGTGAAGCTTAACCCTTTACTCAGGCGCCGTTCAAAACGAACCTGAAGCGAATTGTAATTCGTGTTTGCGCTGTAAGACTGAAGACGGATGCGCGCATATTCGGGGTAAGGACGGCGAGCCTGAATGTCGCCCGGCCCGGGATCCGGCTGGTTCCAATTCTTGAGGCTGGTATCGACATGCGTTCCTTTGTTTCCGACATAGCCCACATCGAGAACGTTTGCGCCGAACTGTTTCGAAACCATCAGATTCCAATTCTGGACGTACGTATCGGGGTGAAGCGGGTCAGCCGGCAGAGTGACGGCATTGAAGAACGGATTAGCAGGATACAAGGCCGCGGGGATCGGGTTTTGGATGGTTGCGATCGGATTGAGAGACGGGTTGGTGATGGTGAGACTGCCTGCAGTGGGCGGATTCAGCTGAAGGATATTGATGTTGTCAAACTGTCCGCCGAAATAAAAGATGCCGTAACCACCACGCAGCACCAGGTTAGGAGCCGGGTTGTAAGCAAAGCCGATACGCGGGCTGATGTCCTTATTGGTAATCTCCCAAATATTGTGGAGGACCTGGCCGGGTGCCGGATAGAACTGCGGCGGGTTCATGCTCCAGTCCAAGGTGCGCGTAACGGCATTTACATCGGTCGGTACGCCGAAGCGATCCCATCGTGCTCCCAGGTTTAACGTGAGTTTGGGCGTGACCTTCCAATCATCCTGAATATATACGGCCGCTCTCCACTGGCGAGCCTTGGTAATCGGGACGCCTTCTGGTGTAAGCGTCGTTCTCGGGTAGCCCAGCATGTAGGCGGCCGCCGGATCGCCGCTGATATCGCCGGTGAAACTGATACTGCCGAACGGCCAGTTATTTGTCGTCGCGTTGTCGTACAGCTTGCGCAGGTCGAAGCCCGCTTTCAAGGTATGGCGGCCTTTAACGAGAGTTACGTTGTCGACCATCTGATAGGTTTGGCTGTTGTCGAGATTGGAGGCGGCAAGATCGCTTCCCATGCCGAGGTAGCCGGCGATATTGAGGAGCGGGAACCCCTCTTCATTCGCTCCCAAAGGCCGCCCGTTCGGACCGCCGACTTTCATCCCGTTGATGCCGAGAGATTCGATGGTGAAACCGGTGCCGGTGAGCGTGCTTAGCTGAGCAACGTTTTCACGGTCAAAACCGGCGCGGAATTCGTTCAAGAAGGTGGGGCTGAACGTGTGAATCCACTGCGCGGAGAGATTATCGATCGGATACGTTCCGGTGAAATTGAAGTTTGGGTTCAGATCACGTTCGGGGAAGTTGCGGAAAGCGCGTATGTAATGGACGAAAAGCTGATCCCGTTGGCTGAAGTATTGGTCAACGCGCGCGATCCCTTGGTTGACGGTCAGATTACCGAGGGAAGCGCCGGCGTAATTCACCGCCCCGGCCGTGTTTGGCAGCGGCATGTACTGGTTGACGATGTTTTGCGAAACCGAATCGATTTGACTCGCAGGAATTCTGTTCCCGGGAAACTGTAATCCCGTGGTGGGATCGATAATGGGTGTCGAGCTGGCAGAAAAGTCCCCTACGCGTTGTTGGGGCGTGAGCACAACCGCCGTGCCGGGATTCTCTTGGATGGATCGCAGTCCTTCGTAGCTCAGGAAAAAGAAGGTTTTGTTGCGTACCGCCGGCCCTCCGAATGTTGCCCCGTACTGATTCTGCTTTAGGATGTTCTGGGGAAGCGGTGATGGTATGAAATAATTCCGGGCATCCATGTCATAGTTGCGCAAGTATTCGAACAGATCGCCATGGAACTGGTTCGTTCCCGATTTGATCTGAATGTTGACGTTAGTGCCCGCATTACCGCCGTATTCGGCTGAGTAGTTGCCGGTTTGAACTCGAAATTCCTGAATCGCGTCGACCGACGGATACAGGTTCACATAATTGTGACGATTATTGACCATGGTGACGCCGTCGACATTCACCTGCCCCCAAATGAGACGCCCGCCATTGCCTCCGATTTGCGAGCCATCCGTGCTTGAGGAGTGGAGGTCCGGGTTGTAAACCTGCACGCCGGGTGTCAGGACGGCAAGGTCGTCAAACTTCCTTCCGTTCAAAGGAAGATTCTCGATGCGTTCCGTGCCCACTACTACTCCCAGGCTCGCGTTTTCCGTTTGCAATAAAGGCGGGGCGGATCGGACCTCCACCGTCTGTTGCACAGCGCCCACCTGGAGCGTGAAATCCACCTTGGCCTGTTGTCCGAGCTGAATGTCGACGCCGCTGCGCCGCTCGGAGTTAAACCCGCTTGCTTTTACTTCGACGGCGTACTGGCCAGGCAGGAGATACCGGAACTCGTAACCTCCATTGGCGCCTGTCGTACCGGTCTTAGAAAGGGTGTTCGCTGATTGCGTCACGGTTACGGTTGCGTTGGCAACCGCACCGCCTCCAGAATCAACCACCGTTCCTAGAATTACGGTGTCGACGGTTTGAGCAACAAGGCCCGTGGAAGTGAGGGCCATTAGAAAGAGGACAAAACTCCGTCCCCGACATTGACCCTTCAAGCGAGAAGAAACGGAGCAGCGGATCATGTGATCCTCCTCCCTGATTTCAGTGAGAGTATCACATTTAAGTTAAAAAGTGCGTCAATTGGTAAATCTCTTCTTAATTCACTCCGAAAGCCAGAATTTTAGTTCGAGCAGCGGCTCTTTGCGCGATTGTTTTGGGAATTCAATCTGAGAGACGCCTGCACAAAGTACAATCACTGCGTCGACAAAAGCGTCGTTTCATGCAGAGTTTCATCTTCGTTCTCGCCGTAGGTCTCGCCGTGCTTGTGCTGTGGGAGATCTTTGAAACGATCGTACTCCCGCGTAAAATCGACCGCAGGTTTCGGGTGACGCGCTACTACTACCTGGCTGTCTGGAGCGGTTGTTGTTTCTTATCCGATCGCATCGCCCGTCCGAAGCTCCGGGCCAGCATTCTTTCAATCTTTGGCCCCCTTTCTATGCTCGGATTGTTTGCCGTCTGGGGTATATCACTCATGTTTGCCTTCGCTCTTATGAACTGGTCGATTCATTCCGCATTCAAAGCGCCGGATGGTGAAGCGCCCGGCTTCGTTCTGGATCTTTACGCGAGTGGAACGACTATAACTACCCTGGGCTTGGGAGATGTTACACCGCGCTCGCCCGTGGCGAGGCTCGCCACGGTCATCGAGGCAGGTCTCGGTCTGGGTCTGGTGGCGCTGGTCATCGGCTATCTTCCCACTCTCTATCAAGCCTTCTCGCGACGCGAAGTCGACATTTCGTTGCTCGATGCGCGCGCCGGATCGCCACCCTCGGCCGCCGAGCTGCTGCGCCGCTCGATTATTGACGGGCGTCCTGGAGGCCTGGAAGTCCTGCTGGCTGACTGGGAGCGCTGGTGTGCGGACATCATGGAGAGCCACATTTCGTATCCGGTACTCTGCTATTTCCGTTCGCAGCACACAAACCAAAATTGGGTGACCGCGATTACCGCAGTTCTTGATACCTGTGCTTTCTGCATAACCTGTTTGGAACATCCGTCAAGAGCGCAAGCGCGCTTGACCTTCGCGATTGCGCGTCATTCCGTTGTAGACATCACGCAAGTCTTCCACAAAAGACCCTCCGCCGACGTGCCGGAACGTTTCTCCCGGAAGAACTTCAAAACAGTTTGCGACGATCTCCGTAAGATCGGATTCAACTTGTGTTCGGAAGAGGAATCGTGGAACCGGCTCGAGGACATGCGGCGCCTCTACGAGCCGTATGTCGCCACCCTAGGATCTCATTTGCGCATGGATCTGGCGCCCTGGACTCATCCTGCGGGCGTTAAGGATAACTGGGTCGCCACCAAATGGCAAAGCGCAGGAACGGCAGCAGGTCACTGAGGCGTAAGTCCACGAAGCGCGGCTCACATTTCTAAACCGGCATTCTTCAGCTAGTATCTCGGAGTCGAGGGGCTAGACTGAGCTTCGTGCGCATCTTGCCTCTTGTATTCGTGGCCGGGTTATCAGTTGCATGGACAGCAGTAGGCGCGGACCAGATAGATTTGGTGATTCGCAATGGCCGCATCGTGGATGGCACCGGCAATCCTTCATTTCTTGGCGACATTGCTATTCGAGAGGGCCGGATCGTCGCCATGGGCCACCTCGACGCAACCGCGGCGAAAAAGATTGTGGATGCAAGCGGCCTGACAGTCACTCCGGGCTTCATCGACATACATAACCACTCGGACTACAGCCTGATCGTAGATGGAGACGCGCAAAGCATGATCCGCCAGGGTGTGACCTCCATGATCCTCGGCGAAGGAGAATCCGCCGCGCCTATAGGAGGAAAACAGACGGCTACTTCGCGGCACGTCTTGCCTGGCGGCAGCGATCCAGATTGGGTCGATTTCGCAGGATATTTCGCCCGTCTGATCCGCCAGGGGATCTCGACCAACGTGGGAAGCTACGTCGGCTCGAGTCAGATATGGACCTATGTGCGAGGCGAACAAGCAGGACTGCCAAGCGCTTCGGAACTCGACCAGATGCGCGCGCTCGTTCGGCAAGCCATGGAACAGGGAGCGTTAGGCGTCAGCAGTTCGCTTAGCGGGCCGCCGGGTTCGTGGATCGACACAGATACGCTGGTCGCGATGTGTAAGGCCGCCGCTCCGTTCGGGGGAAGTTACTCCACCCATATGCGTACAGAAGGCCGTGGGGTCTTCGAATCCGTCGCCGAAGCCATCGACATCGGCCGACGCGCGAGTGTGCCAGTCGACATTATTCATCTCAAGATTGCCGAACATGCGATGTGGGGCCAGATGCCCGAGCTGGTCGCATCGATTGCTCATGCCCGGGAGCAGGGCGTGCAAGTGCAGGCAAACGTCTATCCTTACCGCGCGGGCCAGAACGATCTCGCGACCATCATTCCTCCCTGGGCCCATGAGGGGGGCGCGCAGGCAATGATTGCTCGTCTGCGCGATCCATCCGTACGTCCCAGGCTCGAGCGCGAGATCCTGAATGGCATTCCCGGCTCCAACTGGTACGACCATTACACGGCGACCGGCGGATGGAACGGCATGCTCTTGGTATCGCTCTCCAATCCTCAATACAAGAAATTCGAGGGGATGCGCATGGATGAGGCAATTGCCGCGCTCAATAAGCCAGCCATCGACGTTCTGTTCGAACTGCTCGAGGCCAACGGCGGATCAGTTCCGACAGTCTATTTTCACCACTCGGAGAACGACATGCGTTACGCGTTACGGCAGCCTTTCGTGTCGATTGGTTCCGACGGCACCGCAGTGGCGACGGAAGGACCGCTCAGCTCCGGCCACCCGCATCCACGTTATTACGGAACCTTCCCGCGCGTGCTCGGCCGCTACGTACGCGAGGACCATGTGTTAACGCTCGAGGAAGCCATTCGGAAGATGACTTCAGCGAACGCGGCAAAAGTCGGACTCTTCGACCGAGGCATCTTGCGGCCAGGAATGATGGCCGATGTCACCGTATTTGACGCAGCCCGCGTCATCGACAACGCCACCTACGAAAAGCCGCACCAGTACGCGACGGGCATTGAATATGTAATCGTGAACGGTCACGTCGTTCTCGATCGCGGTCGGCATACAGGCGCAAAACCGGGAGTTATTTTGAAACGTCAGGACGCCGGATTTCCCAGATCACCCGCCAGCCGAGCAGAAATTGGAACTTCGAAGTATGTGAAACGCTTATCAAACAGTTGACGTACAATACCGGGGGGATAGGCAATGAAGAAAGTCGCTCTGTCTCTGTTTGTATCTGCAGTGGTTCTCATGGCAGCTTCGCCGGGCATCCGGCCGCGGGCAGACGCCAACAGTTACTCCGCACACCAGGAACAGCCGGACTTCTCGATCGGGGCCATTCTGATCCCGCCCCAGCAGGCTAAGAAGATGTTCAAACTAGACCTGAACCATTCTGGTTACATCGTGATCGAAATCGGTGTTTTTCCGGCTCCAGGCAAGGATGTTGATCTTTACCCGACCGATTTTACTCTGTCGGTGGGCGAGAAATCCGCTGCCCTGCGACCGGTTTCCGCAGACACTATCGCGGAAATCCTGGGCGGCAGGCCAGAGCCGCCGCGGTCACAGGGTATGCCCGATATCAATACGTCCGCCGGCGCCTCGGTCGGCCATGTCTCCTACCCCGACCCGGTTACCGGACGCAGAACCAGTGGAACCGTAACGGAAACCGAAGCGGGAGTAGGCGTTGGTGGGCCGGCGCCTCAACCTTGCCGGGGATATGACTGTGATTCGACTGTGTCGGTTCCTCCGGTCTCGCAACCCTCCCCGGTTCAAAATGCAAACGCAGTCTCACAAGAGCTCTGGGAAAAGTCGCTGCCGGATGGAAAGACAGTGCGCCCGGTCGCGGGCTATTTGTATTTCCCGAAACCGGCACGAAAAGCAAAGGACGCCGCTTGGGAATTGCGCTATGAGAATGCGGATGGCAAGACCCGATTGCCGCTGTCGAAGATGAATTAGGTGATGTAACGGCCTTCGTTGTGGGACCGGTTTCGGCAAATGCGCAAAATACAGCAGTCGAACTTTATTTGCGCGCGCGTTCTTTGAGAATCTCGGCCACCTGCTCCCGAGGCACCGTCAAGTGATCCTTGTTTTGCTCGAGCCACTGTGTGAAATCGGCCTCGATCGCGGGCGACCAGCGGGCGTCGATCTGGCCGGCGGTGTACTTGCGCTCCCGAAGCCGCTGATGACCGAAGGTATCCTCGAGCCGTGTTAACTCGGAGGTCTTTACGACTTGCTCGGCGAGTTGCGGCGGGATAAAAATAACACCGCCGTCTTTTCCGAGCACGACGTCACCGGGCATGGCCATGGCGCCTCCGATGCGAGTGGGGCCATTGATGCTGACCATGGTGGAATTCAGGCGCGCTCCTGATTGCAGGGAACCGAAATGGTGCGACGGATCGTAGTATCGGACGAACGAGACGAAATTCGGCAGTTCTTTCAGACCTTCGATATCGCGGACCGCTCCGTTGTAAACGATCCCGTTTCCACTTCGCGCATAGATAGCATTCCCCACGTTGTCGCCGATGGACGGCCCGTCAGTTTTCAACCAGAAGTGATCACAAACATAGACATCACGAGGCTGCAGCATGTCGACCGGCCAGGCATTTTGGCCGCCGACACGGCTGTCCTTTTTACCTTGCTCCTCGACGACCTTCTGCACGTCGGGACGACCCGGCATCCACTGTGCAGTCAGAGCTCGGCCGACCAGGACCTGCTCCGGATGAATGGTCATCCACCCGTCCTCGAACTGATGATTGAAGCCCGCATTCCGCAACTCTGCCCAAGCCTCTTCCAACGTTACCTTCTTCATGCGATCGAGGATGGCGTCGGGTACCTTCGGGCGGCCGTCTTCGAAACGCTCACTTTTCCAATCAGCCGTGTATTTGATGACATCATCTCTAGTGAAGAAAGCCTGCTGCGCGCTGGTGGCTGAAAGAAATAAGGAGGTTAGCAACCCGGCAGCCGCAACCGGGCGCCACAAGAAGAGGTTTCGAAACAACGGGTTCTTCATAGACTCGTCCGCGCTAAGCCTTCGTGGGTTCAAACCAAGCCGTGCCCGGAACCTGCGCTTTTTTGGCCGCGTCTTCGTTCATCTCAACACCCAGGCCAGGCTTATCGGTGACGGTCACATGACCTTTGACGATGATTTCGCCTTCCTTGACAAAATCTCTCCAAAGATCACGGTGATTGATCCAATGCCACTCGCAAACAAGGAAGTTGGGAACCGACGCGCAAACGTGCGCCGTGGCCATGGTACCGATAGGGGAGACGACACAATGCGGTGCAAACGGAATGAAGTAGGTTTGCGCCAGGTTTGCTACTTTACGGCCTTCTGACATTCCTCCTACTTTCTGCAGATCCGGCATGATGATGTCGGCCGCTTGCCTCTCCAGTAGTTCTCGGAAGCCCCAGCGCATGTACAGGTTCTCTCCACAGCAGATTGGCGTTTTGGTTGCGCGCCGGATGTCAGCCATGGCATCAATATTGTCCGGTGGCACCGGCTCTTCCAGCCATAGCAGCCGGTAGGGTTCGAGTGCAATCGCCACACGTTTCCCAGTGGGCGAGTCATAGCGGCCGTGCATATCGCAAGCAAAGTCCATTGCCTTTGGGATCGATTCGCGAATGTGTTTCACCCAAGTGACCATGCGGTCAATTTCACCGTTACTTGCTGTCCAGTTGACGGCATCAAAGCGAGCCGGATCCTTGGCGTCGTCCAAATCGATCTTCATGGCAGTGAAGCCGGCCGATTGAACCCAGGCCAGCTTCTGATCTGCTTCTGAGCTCATGGGATCGTCCATATCCGAATCGCAATACATACGAATCCGGTCGCGGAATTTGCCGCCGAGCAACTGATAGACGGGAAGGTTGAGTGCTTTGCCGGCCAAATCCCATAGAGCTGTTTCGATGCCGGAGAGTGCGGTGACATACTGCCCTCCCTGCGCACCCGCGAAGATTCCAGCGGTCCGCAGATGTTCCCACAGCGCGTCCACGTTCAGAGGGTCCCTGCCGGCCAGGAGATGACGAAACATCTTCATCAGCGCAGTGGTGCCGTTCGCTGCATCAGTCGATTCACCCTGGCCGTATAACCCCTCGTCGGTGTAGACGCGAACGTGAGTTTGCAGACCATGCACCATCACTTCGGCCGTTCGTATGTCGGTGATCTTGAGCCTGGGCCGGCTATAAATGCTGCTGCGTTCCTGAACGGCGGCGGCAAGGGCGGGCAGCCCGAAGGCCCCTGCTACCGACGGAATAACGTTGCGCGCAAAGGATCGTCGGCTCAGTAAGCGCATGCTACTTCCTCACAGCGTAGCCCGAAGAGCGCCCGCCAATCTCTTTGGATCGAAACCGAACGGTCCTGCCTCGCTTTTGAACCGGAGCCGACCGTCGATGCCGATCAGATAGAGACGATCAGGCCAGCCTGTGTACTCTTGCTCAACAGGGTTATCCATGGAATCAATCAGCGCGGGAATTGCAATGTGAAGTTTGCGGACGCAGGAAGAGGCGACCTTCTCACGCTCTGCGTTTGTGGTTGGATTTCGAAAGAGAACGCCTTCCTTGACGTTGCTCTGCATCTGCCAGATGTCGCTCGGATGAGCCTCATCGATGTAAACGATGTAGAAGGCCACACGATCCCTGTATTGCTGATACAACTTGTTGAGCGCGGGAACCTCCCGGCGAAACGGCGGTCAAGTGTAACTACCGAATACGAGCACAACAGGCTTCGTGCCGCGAAAAGAGGATACCGTCACGGAGCCGGAGTGATCCAACAGCGGAAGCGTAAAATCAGGTGCGGTGTCACCCACTCGAAGATGCCCGGCGCGCGCGCTTTTCCACATGCTTTCGAATGGAAACAGGAGAAAAGGCGCCGGCCCCACGCGCATCATCAACCTCGAAAACACTTCTGGGGGCTGATGCATCGCATAGTCGAAGCCGACCAGTGCTGCAGAATATACCGCCAGGGTGACCACGCCGATCCGAACAAGACGTCTCCTCCATCGCTTCGTAGGGCGCAGATCAGTATGCGTACCTGCCGCAATTGGCGACGTGCTCATTTGTTCGCTACCCATAATTGTTTCAATTGCCGGAATTCCTAAGGCGCCTTTCGAGCCGACCTTCCGGGTGGCTCCTCGCGCAGCAGTATACAGCACTTCGACGGCGCAAGGCTTCCACCCCAAGTTTGGTACAGAACTCCATCTTTACCTGGCAGGTCTGATCCAGTACATTCGCATAGGAGCCAATCATGCCACATATTACGCTGACGGAGGGTGTTCCGGGCATTCTCGGACCCATGTTATTCCGCCCCGAAACTGCCAAGCCCCTGAATGAACTCGCCGAGGTGCTGCTGCGCGGACCGAACTCTTTGTCCCGCGCCGAAAGAGAGCTTATTGCAACGTACGTGTCCTCGAAGAACGATTGCTTCTTCTGCCAAACCGTCCACGGCGCAGTGGCCGCTCACCACCTCGACGGCGACGAACGGCTGGTAGCGGAAACAAAACGCGCTCCGGAGAAAGCATCGATCTCCCCGAAATTGAAGGCCCTCCTGGCGATTGCCGGTAAGGTGCAGAAGGGCGGAAAGCACGTCAAACCGGACGACATCGAACGAGCCAGGCAACGAGGAGCGACCGACCTCGAGATTCACGATACGGTCCTGATTGCAGCGGCCTTCTGCATGTACAACCGCTATGTCGACGGACTGGCGACCTGGGCGCCTCAGGATCCCGACCTGTATCGGCAGCAAGGAGCCCGCCTGGCGACAGAAGGATATATCGGCTCTACTGCGCGGCTGCCGTCTCCTCCCGCACCTCAGAATGTTTGAGAAGAGGTTTCTATGGCACACATCCATGTGACCGAGGGCCTTCCTGGTATTCGAGCGCTTTTCAATTTCCGTCCTGAAACCGCGGAGCCTCTGTGCCAATTGGCGGACGCTCTATTGCATCAGCCGAGCTCTCTTTCAAAGGCGGAGCGCGAGCTTATTGCTACATATGTCTCTTCTTTGAATGATTGCTATTACTGCCAAACGTCTCACGGTGCAATTGCTGCATATCATCTGAACGGAAACGAGAACTTAGTCCTCCAGGTGAAGCGTGATTTCACGGCTGCGTCGATCTCCGACAAGCTGAAGGCACTGCTAGTCATATCAGGGAAAGTACAGAGAAGCGGCAAGCAAGTCATCGCGGAAGATGTGGAAAACGCGCGACGGCTTGGGGCAAGCGACGTGGAGATTCACGATACAGTACTGATCGCGGCCGCGTTCTGTATGTACAACCGCTATGTGGATGGGCTCGCCACCTGGGCGCCCGAAGATCCGGAAAGCTATAAACCGAGGGCTGCAGTCGTCGCGGAAGGCGGCTACAATCGAATCCCATGGGAAACACGAGCGCACGCCCGAAGTTCTGCAGGTTCATCGCGAATATGAAATCGATGTTCCTACCCGACTAGAGCACCACCCACGCTGTGGGCCCGCAATACCAACCCCATCCGCGTGATGTAAGCCTGCGGTAGGGGCCAGCAACCGGGATCTGGGCGTCGAAGGCCGCCCAACGTGGCCACCGATGATCCTGCGGTCGACCGTCTGATCCACTTAACCTACTCACGCGTCATTGTCGGCACTGACCCATTGAAACCCATACTCGACCTACGGGAGCGTTTAGACGCAAGGGCACTAGCTGACGCGGCAGTCACGGCGGCGGCAGATGTCGCCGTCAGTTCCAAAGTGTCACTGAGAGGTTCTTCCTCCTCGCAACAAAGAAAAGATTTTTCTCCATCTGCGGATGGAAGACATCGAGCGTGAATCTTCATAAACTGACTGAAATCTTTTATGCGGGTAAATTTCTTCCTCACAATCGCCGCGGGTTTGATTTTGGTCTGCGCGAAGATTTCGGCACAAAGCCCGGTGGGCGCAATAGAAGGAGTAGTTACGGATTCGTCGGGTGGAACGATGGCAGCACATATTGTTGTCCGAGACCTCGACACCGACACGACCCGGGAGACGATCGCTGCTGCGAACGGTGCGTTCCGATTGCCGCAAATACCAGTGGGGCGTTACAGCGTTAGCGTGAATTCGCCGGGTTTTGCCACGCTCGTCCCGCAGCCAGTCTCGGTTGACATCAGTCAGAATGTGCGGCTTCAATTCAGTTTGGCGCTCTCCGCTGTGCAGTCCATTGTAGATGTTCATGCAGACGGCTCGCTTGTCGATACGTCAACCAATGTGCTTGGAGCGGTCGTGACAGGCCGTGAAATAGTGGATCTCCCTCTCAACGGAATCCTGCGAGATGAGGGCTGAACAAACGCACAATACGCCCAATGAGCACCTCGATGGATAGCCTGTAAGGGAGAAAGACTCCCGAAGGTTAGCCCCAGAGCGTCGGCTTGCACTGTTTCGACCGCCAGCTAAACTAACTTGCAGACGGCATCCTACCTACTTTGGCGCCGCGCGAATTGTCTGCCCACCTTAGCATCGTAAGGCGTGGTCTGGCAGCCAGCAAAAATTCAAGCAAACCGATAAGGCGAGCGAAAATAGCATTGAATGCCAGACCCTTTCAAACCTGCAGAAACGCGAAGAAGTCAGCCATGGCGTGTTTATATCTACCTGATTGCAGGGGGCCTATTGGTTTACCTGCTGGTCCGCGCTTATGGCAATACCCTGTCGGCGCCGGCCGCGGCTGCGAAAACAATTTCCTATTCCAGTGTTCACGTTAACGACTTCCTTCACGTGCTGCTGGCATTGGCACTCGTGATCGCAACAGCGCGGGGTCTAGGGGCAATCTTCAAGTACGTTCAGCAACCTCCGGTCATTGGCGAGATGATCGCCGGAATCTTGCTAGGACCCTCCTTGTTGGGCCACGTCGCACCCGCCGCTTCAGCCTACGTTCTTCCTCAGTCCATAGCCCCTTTGCTCAATGTGATTGCGCAATTTGGCGTCATTCTCTACATGTTTCTAGTCGGATTAGAACTCGATTCCTCGATATTGCGTGGCAAAGGGCACGCTACCATCGCAATCTCTCATGCGAGTATCGTTGTGCCTTTCCTGCTGGGCGCAATTCTGTCACTTTTTCTCTATCCGCGATTCTCGAATAACAGCGTCGCCTTTACTTCGTTTTCGCTCTTCATCGGTGTTTCCATGTCAGTTACGGCCTTTCCAGTACTGGCAAGAATCCTGACAGATCGTGGCATCCAAAAAACGAAACTTGGATCAATGGCGCTCACGTGTGCCGCCGTCGATGACGTAACCGCCTGGTGCCTTTTAGCGATGGTAGTCGGCATCACGCAAGCAAGGCCCGGCCGTGCCTTATCCACCATTGTTTCCGCGATCATCTATATCCTCTTCATGGCGTTTGTCATGCGCGCGATTGCGACACGTGTGGCTCGCCGGTTCGATCGCGGTAGTTCACTAACCCAGGGGACATTGGCAACTGTCCTTCTCCTGATCCTGGTCTCTTCCCTCGCTACCGAGTTGATCGGTATCCACGCTATTTTCGGGGCATTTGCCTTGGGCGCAATCATCCCACACAACAGTGTGATGGCAAGGGATCTGAGGATCAAGCTGGAAGACTTCACGGTTGTATTTCTCCTTCCGGCATTTTTCGCCTTCACTGGTTTGAGGACGCAGATAGCCCTGCTAAACGGCTTTGAATCGTGGATGTACTGCGTGCTGATCATCGCAGTTGCGTCGCTCGGCAAGTTTGGTGGCAGTGCATTTGCCGCGCGCTTCACCGGCCTTAGCTGGAAAGAATCTTCGGCCTTGGGCATTCTGATGAATACCCGAGGGTTGATGGAGTTGATCGTTCTAAATATTGGCCTCGAGCTCGGCGTCATCACTCCGCGCTTGTTCGCGATGCTTGTGCTAATGGCTCTCGCAACCACCATGGCAACCACTCCCATCCTTTCGTTAACAATCCGTAATAGTGAGTTCGATCAAAGTGCCGCAGAGCTGCAGGAACTGACGATGTCCAAGGCGTTTCGGCGCGGGGATTAAATCATCTCCGAATCCTGAGCGGCTCTTATGTCGAGACCCGCGGATCAACATTGAGTTATGCACGATCGCGACGTCCCACGAAAGTGGATCCAAAATCGCTCTTGGTTACGAATAGTCTCGCTGGTCGACTCTTCAATTTCGAACTCGAGAATCGGTATACTCAACAGACTTACGAATGGAGATCAAGTATGGGTGGAGTTGCCCGGATTGCCGCGATGTGCCTGCTGACGGCGACAACGTGTGCTGCCGTGGCAGGAGCGCCGCTAGCGGTCTTCCCGATCAATCAAGAATCGATAGCGCAGATGCGCAAACATCATCCGCTCGGCTCGGCCGACGTGGATGACCCTGTCTATAAACGGAAGCAGCGATATCAAGGTCTCTGGCTGAGCGATGTGTTAAAGGATTTAGGCCAGGAAAGTCATCCGGCAGCCGACACGTACGTGCGTTTCCGCTGCAAGGACGGGTATCTTCCGATCATGCCCCTGGCTCGCGCGATGGGAGCCAAGGGGTTGATCGCGATCCGTGACGCAAACGCTCCGCAAGGCGAAGACTGGCAGCCGTTGCCTGGGAGCGGAACCTCCTCAACTCTGGCGCCCAGCTACTTAGTCTGGCTTTCGGCTCCCGGCGATCCCGAAGAATACCCGTGGCCCTATCAGATGGTTGCGATCGAATTGGTCTCCTCATCCGAGGCCTTAGCCGGCCTGGATCCCGGTGGCTCGAAGCCCGGCCGTGATTTATTCGTCACGCATTGCCTGAAATGCCACCAAATCAATGGCGTTGGAGGAACGTTCGGGCCGGAACTGAATTCTCCTTGCAGCGTAACGGAATACTGGAATCCGCGCCTCCTGACCCGATTCATTGCAAACCCCGGCAGTATTCGAGCTGGAACCAAGATGCCCAGCTTCAGTTCGCTGAGCGAGAAAGACATTCAGGGAATCGTCGAGTATCTTCAGTCCATGGCCGGCCACAAGAAGCCGGGCGCCACGTGTCCATAAACGTTTCACAAGCGCTGGCTTGACGCTTTTCGCAGGAGCCGGCTCACGGCATCGGTTCGCGCGGCCAAAACAGGAGTCAGGCCCTTACTTCCTTTGGAATGCATGTCCGCGCCCCTTGAGAGAAGCAGCTTCGCCACTTCAGTCTTGCCACAATTGACCGAGCGACGAAGCGGAGTGTCGCCGAGACTGTCTCGTGCCTCGATTTCCGCGTCGCAATCCAATAAGGCTTTGGCGACCTCGACGTTACCCCTTCGAGCCGCCATATGCAGCGCCGTACAATGTTTCACACCATCGCAAGCGTTCACATTTGCGCCGCCCCGAACCAAGGCTCTCACCACGGTTTCGCCGCTGGACACCGTGCATTCATTGCCTGCGCAATATAGCGGAGTGTGCCCGCCCGAATCCTTAGCATTTGGATCGGCGCCCAGCCTCAGCAGCAACTCCACGATTGTCAGATTGCCTGCGGCGGACGCTGCGTGTATTAGTGTGCGACCACTATAGCGTTCTTGAGCGAGAGAGGGATCCACGAACAGGGTTCTCTGTACATAGTCCAGCATGGCGCTATCGCCCCCGCCAATCATCAATCCAAGCAGGTTCGCAAAGACGACGCGGTTGATTTTGAGATAGGCCTGTAAAGGAGGAGTCTCCGCTAAGCGTATGACACGGTCTGATTCACCATTGCGCACTGCCCCCACTGTTTCATCCAGCGCACTCTGCGCATCCCATCGCCATCTAATTTCCTGATCCAAGCGCTCGTCGGGCAGCTTTCCGTTGTCTGCTGCGATGGCATGCGCCTGCCCGGTGTTTACTACATAAGTGGACGATCTCTCAAAAAATAACAGCAAAGCACCGCGCACAGGCTGGGCAACTTGTACATCATCAAGGGCTTTTTCCATATTTCGCATCCAGGCCTCCCGCTCCCTCTGTCCAATTTTGAAGCGCAGATGCGATTCGCGCAGACTCAGCCACCAGCGCCGCTGCGCGTCTTCGAGCGGCCCACCCAGCAACTGGGCGAGAAACGCTGCGAATTCTTCGATTGCACATTTGAACGTCTTGCCCGGAAAGAGAGGGCGCAGTACAGAATCCCCCGCAACACGGGCATAGAATGCAGTCGAGAGTTTGCGGCATGTGGCAGTTCCACCGATTGCTTGATAAAGGTCGAAGCCGTCCATGCCTTGCTTGGAATACCAGAATATTGTAAGGTACGCGTTGCCAATGATTTGTTAGAGCACGAACGTAAGAGCGGATAACTCCGACCGAGTGTGGGATGCAGGGAAAAGGCTCTCGGCGCGTGACCCTAAGACTCAGCGAAAATGCTCGACCAGCATCAGATCGTGAACCAGAAGTGATTCGTACTCCGTGTAAAGGAGCCACCTCTTGTCGGGACTGAGTGCGAAGCCGTACGCTGGCGTTTGTGCAATCGACGCGATATGCTCGATTTTCCGTTTACCGAAATCGAGAAATTCTATAACCCGATGCCCGCGATTTGGAATGAAATAAATCCCTAGATCTGTAATTGTCACGTTATCGGCGTAAACAGAGTCAAGAACCTGTATCTCCTTCTCGCCGGACAAAGGGACCTTCCACAGACTGGAGGTTTTCTCGTCAATGGTCTTGCTATAATAGAGGAACTTCCCGTCCGTCGATTCGATTCCGCCTTGCCCTCCCTTGAACGTCACCTGAAACCCACCAGAGCCAAAGGCATGCGATGGCGATCAGCCCCAAAGCTGCAGCAAGCCAGAGCCAGTACCTTCGTGCAGAAGTAACTGGCGATCGTGTTTCCTCGCAATCCGGTTTCGCGTCATTCTGCACGAAAACGGGGAACTTAGGTTCCCTTAGGGAGTAAGACTCTTATCTGGTCACTTTTCCCTGCTGATGCGTAGTAGTCGTCGAGCCTGGCTCGGAGACGCATGGCTTCTGCGCGTACGATTGTGTCAACCCGCGGGTCGAAATCGGGTTTTCTGCCCAGCACTTCAACCCCGACCGCATACTCCTTAATTTCACCGCCCTTTCCATCCAGATATTGCTGAACTACGAAACGCAGGAATCGGCTTGCCCGGTCGGCCTTGCTGAACATCGAGCTGGCAAGAATCTTGTGGAGTTGTTCTTCAATTGCGTCCGATGGAATGCCGTTGTGCGTCATCGTGCCGCCGCCTCCGGGCGTGAATTGTCACTTATGATATCGCCAACTGGCGACCGGAGATAATAATTTCATATCTCGCATCTCATTGACAAATAACAATTAGTACCGTACGCGTACCGCTTCGTCACGCTCTGGCGCTCACGATTCCCATCATTTCACGGATATGTTCTCTCCGGGGAATCGAAAAATGCAGAGAACGGCACCCGCCTTGGCCTGCGCGTCATCGGCGCTTTTCCTCCTCGCGGCCGGTTCTAGTTCTGCCGGGGAGGATTTGTGGGTTACGGACACGAGGGAGGGCACGCTGCTTCGTGAGCAAGGCCGCTACCTCGATGCCGAAACCAAGTATCTGAATGCGTATCGAGTTGTTGCGGACACACCCGGAGGAAGTCAACGTCTGATTCGGAGTCTGAACAATCTCACTGAAATCTATAGAGATCAAAGCAGGTATGCTGATGCCGAGTCCTGCGCTCGGCGCGCGCTAGCCGCCTGCCGGCAACTTGCTGGCCCGAAGAGCTCTGACACAGGAATAGCAATGAACAATCTCGCTGAAATCTACAGTGTTCAAGCGAAGTTTGCGGCTGCCGAGCCGCTCTACCTGCAAGCTATCGCGATAAACGAAGGGGCTCTCCCCGCTAGCGAACCTGCGCTGGCGGTGTGTATGCATAATCTCGCCTTTATTGCGGATGAGACAAGGAAGGGTATCCGCAGCGGAACCCCTTCTGAAACGGGCGATACTCATTCTTCAGAATACGCACACACCTGGCGATCCACTGATCGCAAGAATGGAAAACCAACTGACGTCTGTCAACACGCTCCTGGGCCGATACCCGGAAGCCGAAAGCATTGGCCGGCAGGCATTGACAATTTTAGAGCGGACACCGGAATCAAATCTCTTGGATCTCGCGATAGCGCTCGACAATCTGGCTGGGGTAAAGGTCAGGCTGAAGCGACCCGATGAGGCTGAAGCTCTTTATAGGCGTGCTCTCGATGTTGGAGCGGTCGCTCCTCGACAAGAGTACGTCGCAGTAATAGAGAATAATCTCGGGGAGTTTTACTCCAGTCAGAAGCGCTATACCGAAGCCGAGCCGCTGCTGCGGCGCGCTCTTGAGACCCAGCTTCGTATTTTTGGTCCGGAGAGTCTCCTCACCGCAGAAATATTAGCCAACCAAGCCGCTCTATTACGGCACACGAAACGGAAGGGGGAGGCCAAGAAACTTGAGACACGCATTCGCACCATTCGAGCAGCACACGCGCGAGAAAATCTCACTGGTTACACGATCGACGTAACCACAATGGTGGCGCGGAATTGAAGTACTTTGTGTGCCAACCAATGCACTCCGATTACTGCCTAACCTTCGCCGCCAGCGTGGTTACGGGCCACCGGGCGGGTGACTCCGTTCTTCAGTAAGTAAGGCAATCCGTCAAACTCCCTCGACGATCCGGAAATCCCGCTCCGCAGCGGATCCGAGAGCCTGCCGAGCAGCCTGATAGGCGGCACTGTTGTAAGTCGCGATAGCTTTTTCCAAACTTTCGAATTCCGTGACCACGATGCGTTGCTTCATGCCTGATTCACGAGGCTCGACGTCAGAAGTCCGTACCAAAGTTTTGCCGCCGCCGGCCTCAATGGCTGGTACCGCAAGTTTGCCATATGCCTTCAAGGCCGATTCGTCCGAAATCGAGCGATATGCAACAACCCAATAACCCTTTTTCATATGCTGTCTCTTTTCATTCTCTTTTATCTACCATGCGGAGAAAACTGGCCGCTGGCGGGAGGAGCATCCATTACTATCGCGGTGACGGCCGGCCAGGTGTTCGGTTACGGTTGCCGTCAATGAAAATTCTCGACCAGCATCAGGTCGCTACCCGATTCGTCAACCTGCGTATATATGATGGTTCGCTCGTCGGGAGAAACGGCGATCCTCTCGTCAATACGATGCTCCACAGTCGCAATCTTCTTCACTCTTCCGGTTGCGAATTCATACAAGCGAATTTCACTGTGACCCTTTGCGTCGCGTGTAGTGAAGAAATAGATGCCATCCCGGCAGACCGTCCATAAACCTTCAGAATGCACGCCATCGACTACCTTTGTCTTCTGGCCGCCTTCGACGGGTATTTTCCATATACTTACATTTACGGGCCAGCCTTTCATGTAGTAAAGAAACTTACCGTCCGGGGACTCCTGCGGCAGATCGCAATCGTAGTCGGTCGTGATTTTCACCGGGCTTCCGCCAGTCGGTTGAATCTTGTAAATTGTTTGCGGCACATGAGGGGAAGCGAAGTAGAGCCACTTCCCCTCGTGAGACCACGACGGCCATTTGCCTCCTCCCGGGACCAGCAACCGTCGGAGAGCGCTGCCATTCGCGTTCATGACGAGCAGCGTTTCTTCGTCCGTTCCAATCAGGAAGGCGGCAATACTTTTTCCATCAGGCGACCATTGAGGACCATCGATACTCTGTCCGTGCCTGCTCGTTTCGGAACCGAGGGAAGTCAATTGCACCGGATTGGAGCCGTCCCGATCGCATGACCAGAGCTCTTCACGGCCCGATCGACTGGATATGAAAGCGATTTGTCTGCCGTCTGGCGAAAAGGTCCCATTCGAATCCGGCCTGGTGGATGAGACAATTTGTTCCGGCACACTGGGTCGGTGTTCCGGACCGAGCAGGTTGATGTTCCAAATGTTCGAATCGCCATGATACTCAACATATGCGAGGCGATTGCCGCGCGAGGAGATTGCCGGCTCGCCCGCGTTTGTGAACGGAAGCCTTTGTGGCCTCGCGCCCCTCGCGATCGATGTTCTCCATAGCCCACCGTCCCCGTTGTCGGATCCGGACGCAAAGACCAAGCCGCTCCCATCCGGGAGCCAGGTCGGACTGAAACTTTGCCAGTTTGGCAGGGATAGCGTCTGAGGTTCTCCATTCGGAAGATAGTTCCCGCTGAGAGGCATCAGATAAATGTCAGTTCTGCCGTGAGTACGAGCAAACGCCAGCAGGTTGCCGAGGGGTGAAACAGCGGGCAAATCGTCACCGCCTTGTCCTGTTCCAGTGGTCGGAGGATTGGTGATGACGCGCTCCTCCCCAGAATCGATCGAGATAAGAGAAAGATGCGAGAGTTCGCGACCCCGCTTGAGACAAGCCACTTCGAGTCCGGCGTCCAGGCAAGGCTCGCTCCAGTCCGGAACATGCCCGGCCTCGAACTTTCGACTTCCAGCAGTATTCGTTCGTGACCGCCACGGGGGGGAATGAGCAGAATCCCAAGCTTATTGGCGGAGAGCAGCCGACCGAAGGCAATCCATTTTCCGTCAGGTGACCAGGTAGTGTTGAATTCCGATGCGGGCCTGGAAGTAAGCCGGAACGGCGGCTCGACACCGATCTGCTTGATGTAGACATTGCAGTTATCTGCAAAGCCAGGAAGCAATTCGCGGTCCCCCTTTCTCGGCGCGCACCACGAAAAGACCACTTCGTTACCGTCGGGAGAGAAACTCGGGCCGCCCTCCCAACCCGGATAAGTAGTCAACGGAACGGCTTGGAGGGTTGCTTGCGCTGGATTTGTTTTTAGATATCGCAGCGCTGTTATTCCGGCTATAAAGACAAGCACGCAGGCCCCCACCGCCCAGATGAACCTCGGCAGACGCCGTCCGGGTTGCGCTCGAGCCTTAGCAAAGGCGGCTGGGGCATGCTGATCGAGTTCTTTGAGAGCAGTCTCCACGTCGCTCATGCATTGAAAGCGATCTGCAGGGCTCTTGCGAAGACACCGATCGATTACCGAAGAGAGCTCGGGAGGTACATCCTCTGCAAGCGCGCTTGCCGGCTCAGGTTGTTCGCGAAGCACTGCCGCCAATGTGGAGGCAGTAGTGTCACGGCGGAAGGCGTAACCGGCCGGTCAACATTTCGTAGAGCAGCGAGCCGAAGCTGAAGATGTCGGAGCGCGCATCTACCGGCTTCCCTTCCGCCTGTTCCGGGGACATATACGCAACCGTCCCAAGAATCAGCCCTCTTTGCGTAAGAGTGCGGGATTCAAGCTGGCTCGCAACTCCACCCGGCACCGGGTTTTCCCGCATCTGCTTGGCAATGCCGAAGTCAACCACCTTCGCGACGCCACTCTCGGTTACAAGAACATTCGCCGGTTTCAGATCGCGGTGGATGATGCCGGCGTTGTGAGCACAGACCAATGCATCCGCAATTTGGATCCCGTAGCGCAGCGCTTCTTTCACCTTCAGCCCGTTTCGTGGAATCAAACGGTCAAGCGGCTTGCCGGGCACGTACTCCATAACAAGATAGTCGATTTCATTGCTGGTGCCGAATTCAAAAACGGCAGCAATGTTGGGATGATTGAGTGTAGACGCCGCCTTCGCCTCGCGGATAAAACGTTGCTTCCGCGCTGGATCGTTCGCGAACTCACCCTGCAGGATCTTGAGTGCAACAATGCGGTCGAGCCGTATGTCCTGAGCCAGGTAGACCGCGCCCATGCCTCCCTCACCTAGTTTGGACAACAGCCGGTAATGCCCGAGGATCTGCTTGCCGTCTTGGGCGAGCAAATCTTGGTCTAAGACCGAGGTCTGATCGTCCGAGGCAAGCAGAGATTCGACACGCCTGCACAGATCCTCATCTCCTGCGCACTCGTGTCGAATGTATTCAGCGCGCTGAACGGGATCGATAGCAAGAGCATTGTGAAAGATGAGTTCGATGCGATCCCATCGCGCGTTCTCATCCATGCGTTGCAGGACCGCTCATCTCGGTCTTCAGCCATGCGCGCGCAAATCGCCAATCGCGCAGCGCCGTTTCGCGCGAAATGCCCAATGCCTGAGCCGTCTCTTCCACGCTCAATCCGCCAAAGAACCTGAGCTCGATGGCTTTGCTCTTTCTGGCATCTACCTGAGCGAGCAGGGTGAGTGCGTCGTCGAGCCGGATAAGATCCGGAGACCGTAGCTCGACATTAATTTCCTCATCGAATGCAACCTGCCAGGTGTCGCCCCCGCGCTTGGCCGAAGTCCGTGCCCGTGCTGAATCAATGAGAATTCTGCGCATCACCTGCGCGCATAGCGCCAGAAAATGTACGCGGTCACGCAGTGTCAGTCCGGCAGTTTGTCTCAACTTCAAGAAAACTTCGTGAACCAGCGCGGTCGTCTGTAGTGTCTGTCCGGGAACTTGCCTGCGCCTCGAGCGATGCGCCGCCTGTCGGAGCTCCGAATAGAGCATCGGGATAAGCTGATTCAGCGATTCCTCATCGCCGCCACGCCAGTTTTCCAGGAGCCGAGTGACTTCGCCTCCTGCCGCAGAGTACATCCCGATCACCAATCCTGCTGTGAAATCAGTGGGCTAAGTATATACCGCGCACCAGCACTGCAGCAATCCGAATAGGCTCTGAAAAACAGATGACACTTTTCACCGCCCTTTTCCGGGTTCCCGGACAGAGGCGGTTATGCAACGCAGATTCTTCAGATCGATTTTGGCTGGATTCGTCTTTGCGTTCTCTAGTAACGCAGTCGGGCAGCCACTTACGGTGTTTGTTCATAACTATGCCGCGGTGGGCGAGCCTAAGTTAGTACGAGCTGAAACCGAAGCGACCAGGGTACTCGCAACGGGTGGAGTCGTCGTTCACTGGGTCGATTGTAATGGCTCTCGAGACGCGTCGTCACAATGCCAGGACTCCCCGGATGCGACAGAATTGGTGTTGCATCTCCTGGCAGCTTCCGCAACGCGACGGAATGCACCCTCCGGAGCGCTCGGTTTTGCCGTTCCGCCGGAGCCGAAGACCTTTGGATGCTATGCGGGGGTGCTATACGATCGCGTGGAGCACTTTCATTCCGACAAGACCGATAAATCAGTGTTGTTGGGAGATGTGATGGCCCACGAGCTGGGGCATCTTCTCCTGGGCGTCGGCGGACACTCTTCCTCTGGGATTATGAAAGCCGAATGGCAAGGCAAAGAACTGCAAGAGGCAGCGCAAGGCACACTGATCTTTCGCGAGAAGGAGCGTCGCCGGATGCAGCGCAATATTCAAACGAGATTCGCCGATCGGCCGATCAATCGGGCAACGCCAACCGTGAATCGATTCCCGTCTCGCGCGGACCCGGCGCGCCTCGTTAGCTTCCTGAAGTCGCAGTGCTTCGCTCCCGCCGACATCTCCGCCTGCCTTTTTCTAAGAAAGCCTGGGCTGATTTTGAAATTCGTGACGCGTGGCTGAGTATACGGCTGGAAACGCCGCAAAAACAGGTTTCAAAGAGGATCACATGACAAAGAATTTGATTGCGGAACCCGTGCCGTCTGTGCTCCAAAGGACTCATGCGACGCCTCCGCTATGCAGTTGCAATGAGCCTTGATGGATAAGGATACTGTGCTGGTTGGGGTAGTGTTTAAGGAGACCGAAATGAAAACAGCCTTCCGAGCACTTATGCCGCTGACGGTGCTAATTTGCGCGACCGTCCTACCGGCCCAGCCCGCAGATCGATTCGTCGGGAAGTGCCCGAAACCAGCGCGCCCTTGACCAGCTTGCGCGCCGTTCCGACCCGGATATCTTGCGACGGGCGGCTCCGGCGGGAACACGATCTGGAACGAGATTCGGTTCAAGGAACCGGATGGCCTATGGGCCTAAAAAAAGACGAGGCGTTTACACAAAATTCTTGACACTACCGCGGCAAGCCCCTTCACGATCGCTTCATCTTCGAGCGTCAGTAGCGCAACGGTTCCCGTGCCTGCGGCTGATTTCTCGGACCCACCGGCATTCGACGACGGAACTGATTTACCAATAGCGCGCCACACCTTGAGTCGCGCCATTTGCCCGGCTGCTATGCTTGCGGTTTTGGATCCGATGCGTAAGGCCCTGACACTCGCTACGCTGGCTCTTTTTTGTGGAAAACGGTTACACGGCGAGAGCAAACCGGTCACCTATATAGACGTTACGCCTCAAACGGGCATCCACTTTAAGGATTGCAACTCTGCGACCTCGGAAAAGTATCTGATCGAGAGCATGACCGGAGGTGTCGCGCTGCTCGATTACGACAATGATGGCTTCCTCGACATCTTCGTCGTAAACGGCGCGCGAATTCATCCGGGCCAGAAAGACGACGAGGCGCCTGATAAATCGTCTCCCGATTGCTGGAACCGGCTCTATCACAACAACCACGACGGGACATTCACCGACGTCACCGAGAGAGCGGGGGTCCGCGGCAAAGGCTTCGGAATGGGCGCGGCAGTTGGCGATTTTGACAATGATGGCTTTCCCGATCTGCTGGTAACCAATTTCGGTAGTGCCATTCTCTACCGCAACAACGGGAATGGAACCTTCAGCGATGTCACAGCCAAGGCGGGACTGAAAACAGAGGGCTGGATGTCCTCAGCGGGTTTCTTCGACTACAACAACGACGGTAAACCCGATCTATTTATCTGCCGCTACCTCGACTGGAACTTTTCCAAAAATATTTACTGCGGGTCACGTGAACCCGGTGGTCGCTCCTATTGTCATCCGGATAATTTCAAACCGATCTCTAACTATTTGTTCCATAACAACGGAGACGGCACATTTACAGACGTCAGCGCGAAGAGCCGCGTCGCAGCAAGCCCGGGAAAGGCCCTCGGAATTGCGTTTGCCGATTTCAATAACGACGGACGCATCGATGTCAGCATTGCGAACGATTCGTTTCCTCAACTGCTTTTTCTCAATAATGGCGATGGCACGTTTACTGAAAACGGAGTGGCAGCAGGCGTCGCATTCACCGATGACGGCAAGACGTTCGCCGGGATGGGCACCGACGCCGGAGATGTAGATGACGATGGCAGACCGGACATCGTGACAACCGCACTCTCTAATGAGACCTACGGTTACTTTCACAACGACGGCCAAGGAATGTTCAGTTATGAAACAAACGTTTCCCGTTTAGGCGAAATCACTCGCGCCTTCGGCGGCTGGGGTATGCGTCTCTACGATTACGATAGCGACGGGTCGAAAGATCTGTTCTTCGCCAATAGCCACGTGATGGACAACATAGAAAAGACGCAACCGCACGTCGAGTACAAGGAACCGCTGCTGCTACTGAAGCAGGTAAATCACAAATTCGTGAATGTCTCCGCGCAATCAGGGGCCGTTTTTAAGGAAAAGTGGGCGAGCCGCGGCGCGGCGTTTGGAGATCTGGACAATGACGGGGACATCGACGTCGTGGTGGTCACTTGCGGCGGAACGCTCTACGTGTTGCGGAACGAGGGCGGCAATCAGAACGGATGGATAGGCCTCCGGTTGACTGGAACGCGAAGCAATCGCGATGCAATCGGGGCAAAGATTGCACTCACTTCGGAAATGGGCAACGTACAACACGGCATGGTGACAACCACCGCAAGCTACCAGTCGGCCCAGGACCAGCGGGTTTATTTTGGTCTTGGCCAGGAGAAAGCGATTCGCAAGGTCGAGATCACGTGGCCCAGCGGTACAAAACAGGTGATCGAAAATCCGCCGCTTCGGAAAATTTTGCCCGTTCGAGAGCAATAGCGCTTTTTTGTTGTAACGTTCTCTCCTTGACATTCTACTTATAGGCATGGCCAATATGTAGAAAGACAAGGAGAGCCATGCCCATCGAAAAATCTGAGCTTCTGCAAGGCACGCTGGATATGCTGATTCTGAAGATTGTTGCGCTCGGGCCGGTTCACGGCTATGGCATTTCGCAGCGCATCAAGCAGATCACCAGGGAAGTTCTGCAGGTGCAACAGGGATCGCTTTATCCGGCATTGCACAGGCTCGAAAAGCGAGACTGGCTCGAGGCCGAATGGGGCGAGTCCGACAACGGACGGCAGGCGAAGTTCTATCGATTATCGGCGAAGGGCAAGAAGCAGCTCGCACGAGAAGAATCGAACTGGGAGCGCCTTGCATCGGCTGTGACGTTGATCATGCAGACGGCTGAATAGGAGGTTGCCGTGTCCTGGTGGGTATTCGGCCGCAATAGATCGAACTGGCGCGAAGTCGAGCTGGATTCTGAGCTTCATTTTCATCTGCAACAAGTAATCGACACCAAAGTGGCCGAAGGCGTGAAGCCGGAGGAAGCGCGACGGCAAGCTCTACTCGAATTCGGAGGGAACGAGCAAGTGAAGGAAGAATGCCGGGATGTGCATCGGATCGCTACGGTTGAAAACGCGATTTCAAACCTGAAGGCGGCAGTTCGCTTTATCAGAAAGGCGCCCGGCTTTGCGCTGACCGTGATGTTGACGCTGGCGCTCGGGATCGGAGTGAATAGCGCAGTCTTTTCTGCGATCGATGCGGTTGTGTTACGAACTCTGCCCTACCGGAACAGCGGGCAGCTCATGCTGCTTCACCAGTACACAACCAAGGGAAAATCAATCGAGACGAACGTTTCGACGCGGCGGCTGGAGGATTGGAGCCATCTGAGTATGGCGTTTACCGGGATCACCGGCTACTACATGCAAGACATCTCGGAGACTTCGGGGGCCCTGCCTGAAAAGCTGAGTCAGGCCTTGGTAGCCCCGCGTTTTTTGCAAGTGCTAGGCATGACTCCCTCCATGGGACGCGATTTTACCGTCGAAGAGGAGCACTTCGGCGGACCGAGTGCGGTGCTGATCAGTGATGCGTTGTGGCGGCGCCGGTTTCATGGCGATCTGCATGCGGTCGGCCAGAAGCTTCACTTTGGCAGGTATGCCTATACCATCATCGGCGTGATGCCGCCGTATTTGGCCGTACCAAATGGCACAACTGACCTATGGTCGATTAGTGCGCCCGATGCGCCATTCGCCCAAGACCGCCAGCAGACCTGGTTCTTTGTAATCGGACGGCTCAAGCAAGGGATTAGTATCCAACAAGGGCGCGCAAATCTGACGGCGGTACAGGCGCAACTCGCCAGGCAATACCCTGCGACAGATAAGGATGTTTCCGTCGGCCTCGAGACACTCAAACATTCCATCGTCGGCACCTCCGGCAGATCGCTTTGGCTGTTGTTCGGAGCCGTGTCACTATTGCTGCTCATTGCTTGCGCCAACATCGCGGCTCTGCTGCTCGCCAGGACATCCGAAAGAGCGCGCGAAATCGCGATTCGCTACTCGCTCGGTGCATCGCGCCCAACAGTCATAGTCCAGCTTTTGACTGAGTCTCTGGCGCTCGTTCTGATCGGCTCGACGGTAGGGTTGTTGGTTGCCCTGGCAGCCTCGACGATGTTCCGCTCGCTGGCACGGGCTTTACCAAGAGCAAACGAGATTCATCTCGATTGGCGAATTGTGGTTTATGCAACCACATGCGCATTCGTGTGTACACTGCTCTTCGGGCTTGTGCCGGCACTCGAGGCAACGCGGCGCACCATCGCAGGCACGTTATCAGGAAACAGCCCAACACAAATAGCCGGTAGCAGTCCCGTACAGTGGGTTCTGGTAGCAACACAAGTCGCACTTGCGGTGACGCTGCTGCTTGGTGCAGCGCTTCTGCTGCGCAGTTTCCAGGCCCTCGGACGAGTGCAGCCAGGCTTCGATATCGATCATATTCTGACGCTGCGCCTGAGCGGGTCCTGGGGAGAAACGGCAGACATGAAAGGGCTCATCCGGCGGATCGATCACGACCTGGATGCAATTCGCAGCGTACCGGGAGTGGCCGCAGCAGCTACTTCGGCCAGCCTGCCGGGAACCGATAGCCAGTATCCCGGCGAGTTCAAGCTCGCCGAGGGGAATGCGGTCACGGACAAGATCGCGAGCGACCAGAAGGCGATTTCAGCCGGCTATTTCGAAACAATGCGCATTCCCATTCTGAATGGCCGACCGTGCAGCCGAGAAACGACTTGGAATACTGTGCTCGTGAACCGCAGCTTTGTAAGGTCGTTCCTGGGAGGTCAGCCGGCCATCGGGAGACACTTGCGGGCTATTAGTGACCCGTTTCTGAGCGGGTCACGACAAATCATCGGCATTGCCGAGGATGCGAGGGAGAACGGATTGGGAATCGTGCCTATGCCGACGGTGTACTCATGCATCAGCGCTCCCGACCCCAGCCCCGTTTTCTCGTACGCACGCGGGGTGACCCCGGATCTATGGGAATGACGCTGCGGCACAAACTTCGTTCCACCGAGCCGGCTCGTTCGGTTTTCGACATTATTCCGCTGAAAGCGCAGTTAGTGGACGCAAGTGCCGAGAATCGTCTGCGCACTCTCTTACTCACGCTTTTTGCGCTGGGCGCGATTTCTCTTGCCGCAATAGGCCTCTATGGAACGCTCAGCTATTTCATAAATGTGCGGCGAAGGGAGGTCGGACTGCGCATGGCGTTAGGGGCGGTACCCGAACAGATTCTGCATCGGTTTCTGCTGCAGGGCATTAGTGTGGCCTGTCTGGGATGCGTCGCCGGATTAGCGTTGGCCGCGGCAGCTTCGCGCGTGCTCACGGGTATGCTCTACGGGGTCTCGCGTATCGATGCACCCAGCTATTTCGGAGTCGTGTTCTTGGTTCTCCTGGTGGCTGCATTTGCTTCGGTGCTGCCAGCGGCCCGTGCGGCCAGGCTCGACCCTATAGCTGCACTTCGACAGGACTAGACAGTCATCGCGACAACGTCTTCGACGCACAGCTTCTAAGAAAAAATCGCCTAATCGCGATTTTGGAAGTGAATTTTCTTCGACACAATCTACTGTATACAAGGATGAGCATCAAAGCGCATGAGATAAGACAGAATGCTCACAAATGGGTCGACACACTTTCGGACGAGCAGGCAGCGGCAGTCGTTCCACTCCTGGAAGCGCTAACCGCCTTACTCGCGGCGTCTTCAAAGGCTTCTGGTTCAGAAAAAGCTTCGGAGCTTACGTCTCCGCTGTCCCTTCTCGCCGCCGGATCGTGTGACACTCTTGAAACCGACTTGGAAAGGGCTCTGGAGATAACAGATCCGCAAATGCTCCAGGACAATATTTCCTCCTGCCTTGCGATCGTGCGCTCTGAGAAAAAGCGGCTGCTTGAGACCTCGGTCCGTCAGCTCGAATACAGAGCAGACGTGCTGCCTGCATCGCCGGGGCAGGCCACATTGGATCCGACCACAGGATTGCCCGCGCGTTTGATCTTCGAACGGACGGTGTGCGATGCCATCACCGAAGGCAAGGAGTCGGTGGTTGCGATATTCATCGTCGAACGACTGGCCTATATCAACAAGCGCTTCGGAAGAGCAACGGGGGAAGAGATTCTCTTGTACGTTGCGCAGTATCTCGCTCAGGAGCTGGCGGATTCGAGTACTTTGGCAAGGTGGAGCGGGCCCGCATTTGCGGCAATACTGGATTCAACTTCGACCGCCAAAAGAACGGAAATGCAAATTCGTGCAATTGCAAGCAAACGTCTGTCGAAGACCATAGATAGCGGCGGTCGCACGGCGGTTATGATTCCGATTAGTTGTTCCTGTATGGTGGAATCTCTCATCGCCGAAAGCTCGCCCGAGGCAATCTTTTCCAGAATGGATGATTTCCTCTCGGCTCATTCGACTGATTCATAGTTCAGAACTCATCAGGGCCCGTCGCCCACGCACCTGAGTTCTAGGAAATATCGCCGGTGACTTCAAATGCCAGCTTGCCACCATGCTCCAGAACGCTGCCCAGCCATTTCTGCTTCCCATTGAGCAGTCCTCTTAAGGGCGCTTCTCGCGGGTGATCGAGAACGAGCACATCTCCCACTTTCAAATCCAGGAGCGTCTTTCCGTCGAGATCGCCGCCCGGTAACTGAATATCAAAGTTCAGTTTCAAGTTCTGCAGCAGCCTACCCATGTGGAGTTGGTTACTGTCTGTCGCTTCAGCCTTTCCCACTTTTCGTAACTGATCGAAATTGTTTCGCAGGCGTTTGACAAAAATGGATGGGATGGCCAGGTTCATGAGCCCCGAAATGGATCCCAACCGGACATCGATAGTTATTACGATCATCGTTTCCGAAGGTGCAAGCACGTAAAGCAGCTGCGGCTCGTTCGCCAGCGACTGAACGGCGAAATCGATATCGGCGACGCTTCTCCACGAGTCGCGCAGATCGTGCAACAGAATACGCAAAATCGTTTGCAACAGCTTCTTCTCGATATCTGTCATCTTGCGCTGGACCTGCATTAGAGCCTGTTCTTTGCTTCCCAACAGCAGCTCGATAAATCGAAAAGCAAGAGCCGTATTGATGTCCAGCACGGCAGAACCATCGTAGGGTTGAAGGCTGATGTAAGCGATGCATCCCGGTGAGGACACGCCTCCGAGAAAATCGCCATAAGAGATCTGTTCGAGACTTACCAGATTCAGCGCCACGTACGAACGAAGATAAGCGGAAAGACTGGAGGCAACGTTCCTGCTGAAGTTCTCGTGAACCAGGTGAAGCGCCTGAAGCTGGGACTTAGCAAGCTTGTCAAAATTTTGAAAGTCAAATTTCTTAACCTCGGCTGAAAAATCTTTGGCGCCAGCCGTTCTTTCTGAATCCTCATCAATTCCGTGCTGTATTGAAGATCGTTCCATTTCCGTTCCTTGTCCCAGGGCCTCAGCGCGACTCGTCTGGTTCCCGTCGACCGTTGCACATTTCAAGCAAGTCCTGCCGGCTCACTATCTGCGTCACGCGGAAGCCGAAGTTTCCTTTTACTTCTACGATCTCCCCGCGCGCCACAACTCTTCCGTGAACAAGCAGTTCAACAGGTTCTGTCACTTCCTTATTGATCGGGATCACCGACCCTGGCCCGGTTAGGAGCACCTTCTTCATCTCCAACTCGCTCTGACCAATAGACAGTGAGATAGGCAATCTGAGCTTCAGCAGATTCGCTAAAATCGGCTGGTTTTCTTCACGCGATACTGTTACTGGCGCCTCGGATTCTTCGACGACCGGCCCGTCGTTAAGATCTATCGGATCATCAGGCCGCATCAGAAGCTAAGCTCTCTCGAATTAGGGAATTGGCCGTTTGTTTGACCTCTGAACGTTGAACGTTCGAAGACGAGGCCTTATCCAGAAGGTCAGCAACACGAATGGCCAATTTGTCATCTGTTGCTAAAATTTCGGCGGTGCCAATCAGCACGTTGCCAGCGAACAAATCAACATGCTCGCCAATCGGCCGCGAAAAAACGAGAACGTCATTGATCTTAAAGCGCAAGAGCTCATACAGGGTAATCGAGCGGCGACCGAGCTCAGCAGTTATCGTTACGTCAATGTCCCCCACTGAGCGGTAACGATCAAGGCTAAAATCGAGTGGCGCGGAATCCGCACTCAGAGGGGCTGTTATGAGCGCGCGATCAGACGACATATTGCTCATCGGAACCCTTCAAGCTGATCACGCCCTCTTTTTCCAGTTCCCGCGCGATTGAAATTATTTCTTGCTGCGCTGCATCAACGTCGCGCAACTTGACGGGACCGAGCGACGCTATTTCTTCGGCTAGCATGGCAGCCCCACGCTGCGACTGAGTGCCGAGAAACTTTTGCCGCAGCGATTCGTTCGCTCCCTTCAGCGCGGTAACGAGGCTGCTCCTTGGCGCCTTCGACATTAGCAGAGAAAGCGCCGTGGCATCGAGATTTTCGAGATCCCGGAAAATAAACATGAACCGGCGGATGTTCTCGAACAGCGGCGGCTTGTCGTCCTTAAACGCGTCCATCAACTGCGAACACGTACTAGGGTCGAGACGATTGAATATGTTCGCAACTGCTCGGACTCCGCCGCATGCTTCCCGGCTCAACTCCCCGAGGTTTCGGAGCTTATGGTCGATCGTTGTGGCTATGTGGTTTACGATTTCGGGTGAGATCTGGTCGAGGTCGGCGATGCGGGTGGCAACATCCAGGCGAATTTCTGCAGGAAGGCAGCTGAGAAGATTGGCGGCTTGGGGCGCGTCGAGGTGTGACAGGATGAGCGCGATTGTCTGGGGATGTTCATCCTGGATAAGCTTCGCTAACTGTTGGGGCTCTGCTTTCAAAAACTTGTCGAAGTTCAGACCGTTTCTGCCAATCGATCTTCGAAGCTTCTGCACGAGTTCCTGGGCGATAACCGGCCCATACGCCTCGTTCAGCATCTTTTCGGCGTAATCTATGCCGCCTTTGATAAACAGCTGTCGAGAGGCGGTTAACTGACCAAACTCTTCCAAAGTGCTCTGTACGCGTGCCGGAGGGACACGGTCCAGTTGAACAATGGCCTTCGCTAGCTGATTAGCCTCGTCCTCGGGAATGTGTTGTAGAACCTTGGCGCTATCAACAGGACCAAGCGTGATAAGCAGGATTGCCGCCTTCTGTATGCCCGTGATTGTTTCGGCTGGGATATTCAATTGCAATCTCTGTTTTCTAGTTATTGAAAAATTTGAAGCCTCCGGAACTGCCCGTGGCTCTGCCAGGAAAGGAGTGCCTGACAATCCGGTTTTGTTCGCTAGGATTTCCCTCGGAGCATTCAGAAAGACCTCTGGCTGCACTCGAGCCGGAGCAAAAGATGAAGAAACGAACTCCCAGGCGAAAGCGGACAACCTCACGGGCACTCCTAGTACTACTGTGTTATAAGTAGAACAATTTGATGTAGAATTGTTTTGTGGGAAAGAAAGCCTCCGAGCCAGGCCCACAACAGAAGCGCTTTGCGGCATATATGGGGGGCCTGGCCAAAGCCGCGGGACATGCCGATCGCGAGATTCCAGTGAGGAATTACTGCACAGGATTGCTTTTGCCCGGCGAACGAAAGAGCGTGGAACCGATGGCGGCGCGATTGGCTCCGGACAACGTGCGGCGCATGCACCAGTCGTTACATCACGTGATCGCGGATGCACCGTGGAGCGATGAAGCGCTGCTGCGGCAGGCGCGGAACTGGGTTTACCTGCCCTGCAAAAGCAAGGCCCGGTAGTGTGCTGGATTGTGGATGACACGGGATTCCCGAAGAAGGGCAGTCATTCGGTGGGGGTAGCCCGGCAATACTGCGGTCAGGTTGGCAAACAGGAGAACTGCCGTGTGGCGGTGAGTTTGTCGGTGACCACTTGGTCGGCTAGCCTCCCGATTGCCTTTCGTCTGTACCTACCTGAGGTGTGGACGGAAGATAAGAAGCGCAGGTCGGAAGTCGGCATTCCAGAAGAAGTTCAGTTTCAGACGAAACCACAGATTGCGCTCGGGCAGATTCGTGTCGCCGTGGAAGAAGAGGTCACTCGTGGCGTGGTAGTGGCCGATGCCGGTTATGGGGTCGACGGGCGGTTCCGGGCAGGCGTGACGGAGTTGGGGCTAGAGTATGCGGTAGGCGTGCAGTCCTCGCTTTCGGTATGGGCGCCAGGCACGGAACCAGTGCCGCCTTTGCCGCGAAAACAGACGGGCCGACCGCCTCGTCTGCTGCGGAGAGATAAAGACCATCAGCCCGTCTCAGTGAAGGAGCTGGCGTTCTCCTTACCGGCAGAGGCATGGAGGACAGTGCACTGGCGGGAAGGCACGCGACACAAACTGCGCTCCCGTTTTGCCGCGTTGCGAGTTCGCCCGGCGCACCGCGATTACTGGCAGGCCGAACCACACGCGCAGGAATGGCTGTTAATCGAATGGCCGAAAGACCAAGCCGAGCCGACCAAATACTGGCTTTCGACGCTGTCCACCGCTGCCAAGGTAAAGGAGCTGGTGGCGATTGCCAAACAGCGCTGGATCATTGAGCGTGATTACCAAGAGTTGAAGCAGGAACTTGGACTCGGCCACTACGAAGGAAGAGGCTGGCGCGGTTTTCACCATCATGCCACGCTTTGCATTGCCGCTTACGGCTTCTTACTGGCAGAACGAAGCCGTTTTTCCCCCTCCGCCCGCGCCGGCAAACTGGACTTATGCGCCCCGCCACTTCCTCCCGGCTTCCAACCCCGCGGTGCAGCGCGCCCGAGCCGAGCGGCATAATCCGAGTTCCATCGCTACCCTTCGCCTGCGCCTCGCCCGCCTGCTCCTCCACCAACTCCCTTGTTGCCCTTTCTGTTGCGTCCTTCGTTTATAACACAGTAGTAACTAGGAGCGTGAGACCGATCAGGGCCGCGTTTTCACTGGACCGAGGTAGTGGTCATACCAGGCCAGAGTTTCCTTCAGGAACGCATTATGCGGGATCCCATGAGAAGTTTCGTAGATCACATGCCGTTTATCTTGTGGCGGCGCAC
Source organism: Terriglobia bacterium (assembly GCA_963757345.1). GTDB lineage: Bacteria > Acidobacteriota > Terriglobia > Bryobacterales > Bryobacteraceae > Bog-105. The sequence continues at coordinate 493,595 of CAVWRP010000027.1, forward strand.
CCAACAAGCGAAACATCGGATTTTGAGAAGTCTCTACAGGAAAGAAAAAGTCGTAGCGGCCGCTCAATAAAAGAACAGGTTGTTTGAGGTGCGGCGCGAAGTTAATCTGATCGACTTCCGGTAATGTCTTCACGAGGCTAAAACCTCCAATACCCAGAACACAGACCCTCAGCCGGGGTTCGATCGCGGGCAGAAGGGATCCCAGTTCGCCCCCCCAACTGAAGCCGAGGTATGCCAGCTTGTCGTGATCGATATCGGAGCGCGTTTCCAGGTAATCGATAGACCGCCCCAGGTCCTTCGACCAGGCAATGACGTGGTCGCGATAAAGACTTGTAGAGTTGGGTAAATCGGATTTAAGATCGTCTCTTCTTTCAAAGGTGCTCTTGTAGACCGGCCACATCAGCGCCCGACCACTCTTGAGGATAAAATCGAACTCGGGAGATAAATCGGAGCTGGAATGCATTTGCAGCGCCCAGGAACCCGGGAAATAAAGAACCGTCTGAAACGGCGGCGTTGATTTCTTAGGAAGGAAGAGATAGGCAATTACTCGCTCGCTGCCATAGGCTGCTGCGAAAGTGATCCTTTGCCGTTTCCAGTATTCGTCCTTGTCCATCACGGATTCGGCAATCGCCCGGAGCGGAGTGTGGTCGTACGAATACAACCCTTTGTAGGCCCGGAATACCTGGTCCGAGACTGGCTTCTCGCGGCTGTAGTCTCGAGCGGAACGTTCGACGGGAGCGAGCAACGTCTCCGGAACCGCGGATAGATACTTTACACATCGAAATCCGAAAGTGGAGTCACGGTCAAAAGGGGAACGCGCATCCGCGTCAGTGAACTGGTAAGTAGGTTCGTTCCACGCACCCCCGAGAATGTACCTTTTTCCGGATACCGCGTCGTTCGAGCACCATTCTTTGGCGTTGCCCGCCATATCATATGATCCATAGGGGCTGACGCCGAGATAAGCACCGACGCGAGCGGGGCCCTTTCCTTGAAAGTTACTCGCCGGTACGACCGAATCACTGGTATAGGTGCCCGCCGACAATGCCCAATGATAGATGGTAGGTAGAGCCTTGCCGGCAAACTCGGCGTAGGCAGCGGCTTCATACCAGCTGACGCCGGTAACTGGAAAATCGTCTTGACCCGCCGGGTATTCTCCCTGGACCCAACCAGCTGGGCCTGGTTCGTCAGTAGCATCTCGAAACACAGACATGGCCTTATTCCAGTCAAGTAAGCGGCCATCCTTGAGGAAAGGAGTCTTCCAGTATTCGCGTTTCCCATAGCCACCCCGCCGGACAAATTCTCTGTACTGCTTATTAGTAACTTCATACTTATCGAGCCAGAAATCGTCCAGACGAAACTCCGGAAGGTCTCCATAGCCGGGGAACAACAAGATCGCGGGTGAGCTACCGGAGGTGACCTGCACCATACGATCCGGTCCCGCTCCTTTCTTCTTCAAGTTGACGGAAAGGACAAATCCGGAATTGCCCTTGGCGATGACAGAAGCGGTTGTCCGCTCGACCTCGTCGTAACCTTGCTTACTAAATCTCCAACGCGCGTACGGGCCGGCAGGAATTCGGAGATTTTTGAGCGGCGCTTTACCAACGTACTCCCAGCCGTCCTCTTTCGAATCGTAATCCCTCCGGTACACATCCGCTCCTTCAGGAGTCGTCTGGACGGATATCGTCCACGACATGCTTTCGAACAGTTTTGCGAGCGTACGGTCTTTGGGGATATATTTCTCCGCTCGGGAGGCGAGCGAAAGTGCAGCCGAGTATTTTTCCTGATCAATAAGGCCTGATATTTCCGGCATAGCCTGCGTCGTTGCCCAATCGATTCTCGATCGTCGCACTAGAACAAGAGCTGTAGCAATAAGTATCAGAACCGTTAGAATGGCGGCCGGCACGATATAGCGGGGGCGCCGCAAGATTGCACGAAGGCCGGTCTCACGCGTATGCATTTGCGCCTGGCACGCGAGAAGAGCCTGGTGCAGTTCTGCTCCTGAGGTATAGCGCGGTTCAGGATCCTTTTCCAGACAGCGGTTCACTATGCGCTCCAATTCTGTGGGAAGCTTTTGTCGAACCGTATGCAGCGCAACGGGGGTCGCGGTAAGAACTGCCGACAGGATCGAAAGATCCGATTTTCCCTCGAACGCCCGGCGGCCTGACACCATTTCATAGAGCACTGCGCCAAAGCTGAAGATGTCCGTCCGGGGGTCGAGCCTTTTACACTCGACTTGTTCGGGGGACATATAGGCCGCCGTCCCAACCATCAAGCCCTGGAACATTGAAGACTGCGTCGTGCGAGTGGGGCCGTCGGGATCGGGCATAAAATCGATGAACTTTGCAAGCCCAAAATCGAGAATCTTTACGATGCCGCTCTCGTCCACCATGATGTTGCGTGGTTTCAAATCGCGATGGATTACGCCAGCACGATGGGCGGCGGCGAGAGCATCTGTGGCCTGCAGTGCAAGGCGTAGCACGTCGTGCAAATCAAGAGGGCTTTCAGCAATCATCTCGGACAGAGTTTTGCCTGGTACGTACTCCATCACGATGAAAGTAGTCAGCGGCCGATCGCTTTCTGCAAGCGACGCCTGATCCACATCGTAGACGTGAGCGATATTGGGGTGCTGGAAGGCGGAGGCGGTTCTCGCTTCTTGCAAAAGCCTGCGTTCGCGCTCTGGATTCGCGATTCCATCGAGGGCGATAAACTTCAGAGCGACCAGCCGCTTGAGACGTTTGTCGCGCGCCTTAAAGACCACGCCCATTCCGCCCTCTCCGAGTTTCTCGAGCAATTCGTAATGCGAGACCGTAGCGCTTTTCAAAATCGAAATTGCGAAGTGGTCCCGTTTGGATGGGGCCGCGAGTGTCACGACCGGCTCCTCCAGAAACCTGCACGATTCGCGCTCGGTCAGCAGTGACTGAACTTCCTGCTCTAACAATGCATCGCCTGCACAGGCTTGGCGTAGGAAACTATTTCTCTCTGGCTCGCGGCACACAAGTGCGGCATGATACAGACTTTCGATCTGCCGCCACCGATCAGGATCCACGAGTCGCTCCCGTAAATACGCCTATATGCGGAGTAGCTCTGAACATTATGCCTTCTTTTTCGAGCTACCGGGGAAGCGCTACACTCACCAAAAGAGCTATGGAGCGCCCGAACCCGTTACCAAGCTGCTCCAACGTTGGAGAGCGGGCGATCAGCGCTGCCCCGATCGGCTCCTTCCTGTGGTAGAAGCCGAGCTTCGCCAGATCGCTCACCGATACATGCGGGCGGAGCGGCATAATTATACGCTCCAGACCACCGCCCTGCTGAACGAGGCTTTTCTGAAGCTGATGAAAGACTGCCAGCCGGACTGGCAAAGCAGGGCGCATTTTATCGGTCTGGCCACCCAAGTGATGCGCCACATCCTGGTGGACCATGCCCGCGGGGTGAGTCGCGAAAAACGAGGCGCAGGTTTGCAGCACCTTCCGCTCGACGAAGGCCTCGTCTTTTCGCCCGAGAAATCGGCCGCGCTCATCGCGCTCGATGAAGGGCTGAACGAGCTGGCGAAGTTCGATCACGCAAGGCGCGAATGCGAGAGCATTCGCTACTGGCGGCATGAGCGTCGAAGAGGTTTGCAAGTCAGTTAAGAGCTTTTCCAGGCCGGCCACTCGTAATCAATCGATTCAGTCAGTAGCCGGATCACAAATCCTGCGCGCCTAAAACTTTCCTTTCGCGTTGTTGTGTCTCATCACTCCGAACCTCGCGTACCAGGGCGAAGGCGGAACACGATGAAGATGCTGGCGACGACGACGATTTGGGCTGTAGTGGCCGTTATGGCTGCCCAGGCCAAGAACGCTGACAAGCAACTCCCTCTGATCACCGCGTATGTTCACTTAGCTTTCGGCGACGTCTGAGGTTTGCGGCGGATACGAGCGGAAGGAATCGCCTCTGAGATCCTCGCCCACGCCGGCGTGGGTATTCAATGGCTATCCGGCACACCCAAGGCCCATCAAAGAAAACAGCTAATTCTGATCGATATCACCTCCGAGACACCCGTTACGCTCCAGCCAGGGGCCCTGGCTTATGCCGAAGCTTTTGGAAGTCACATTCGAATCTTCTGGGATCGTGTAAGCAACACCGGCGGCTCCAGTCTGGCTTGCGAGCTTCTGGGGCACGTGCTTGCTCATGAGATCACGCACATCCTCGTGGGAACAAACCATCATTCACGGACCGGCGTCATGAAGGCCCATTGGACTGCCCATGACATCGAGCAAATGCGCGACAAACCACTGCCATTCGATCCCCTCGATGTGGAGTTGATTCATAAGAGCATGCTCAGCCAGTTCGGCTGTGAAGGAATCGCTTTGCGGCACCAACAAACGTCCTTGAACCGTCATTAGCGCGGCCCGTAAAGGGCTTCGAAAGCCTCCGCTCCGCTTGCGAACTCGCAGGAAGAATCTAGCTGAATCGGTTCCGTTGTAAGATACTTCCGTCCCACGCTGTAACCCAGATGAAACTAATTACGCGTTTTAACCTGCTCTTCATTGCAATCTTTGGGTTAGGGATGGCAGTTTCCTTGTGGTTGGCGAACCGATTCTTGCAACGTGAGGCAGAAGATCGCGTCCAGGCGCAGGCGGAATTGATTGCAGAGACAGCTTCTGCGACTCGTCAATACACGGAACAGCAGGTCAAACCGCTGCTTTCGCGCCTACAAAAGCATGAGGCCAATTTCCTGGCGCAAAGCGTGCCGACCTATTCCGCGATCCAGGTGTTTGAGTATCTGCACAAAGCAAATCCGAAGTACACCTACAAGGACGCGATGCTGAATCCGACCAACCCGGCTGATCGAGCCAGTGGATGGGAGGTGGATGTCATTTACGAGTTTCGGAGCGATCCGAACCTCCGGATGCTCTCTCGTGAGAGAGAGACGAGCATTGGGCGTTCTTATTTCTTTGCGCGGCCAATTATTCTCTCAGAATCTCAAAAGGCTTGCCTTGACTGCCATAGCATGCCCGCGCGTGCTCCCGCGTCGATGATCCGACAATATGGCTCCGACAACGGATTCGGATGGAAACTCGACCAGATCCTCGGAGCACAAATAATCTCCGTGCCTGCGTCGGTACCGATTCAAATGGCTCACACCGCATTAAAGACCTTGATGATGTATTTGGGCGGAGCCGCGATCCTGACGCTGTTGATTTTGGATTGGCTGTTGGTTGTCACTGTGATCCGTCCCGTTTCCAGGTTGTCGCGGATGGCAGACGACATCAGCCAAGGGAAACCAGGCGAGGACTTACCGGCAAAAGGTCACGACGAGATATCCGTGCTTGCGACGTCCTTCAATCGTATGCAACGGAGCTTGGCGCGTGCGATGAAGATGCTCCAACGTGGAGACGAATAGTAGCCTGCTGATTTAACGCGGGCGAGTCGCCTGAAATTTCCGGCGTTCTTCGCCAACCGGTATTTCCGAGGCCAACAGATCATAGAGCTGCTCCCAATTCGCTGACTTCTTCACAGCTCGATCAACCACGAGGCGGGCGACGGGCCCCAGATGACGCGCCAGATGCGACTTAACAGCTTCGAGCGCCGGCTCGGTAAAGATCCTGGGATTCGGAGATTTCGGCAACAGACCGGTTGCAGACGGCCCACGGATGGCGTCGACTATCGTGCGGCAGACCGGATCAAACGATTCTTCGGGATGCCAGGTGGTGTGCTGTATCAAATCGAGATATGCGGCCAGTTCGTAAGGCAACTCCTTAGAAAGGCCCAAGCGCACGGGAAGGATGGCGAGCAGCCCAGCCTTGTAGAGCTTATATGCGATCGCGATCTCCCGCCGGACCATGTCGCTTTTGATTGAAGCAGCCGAAAGCAGCGCAACGAAATGGGTCGAGTTGTGGAGCTGAACCTCGATCTGCTCAGCCCAATTCTGGCCCACGCGGATTTTCGAGTCGTCGAAAACGTCAAATCCGTTTGGCTCGATAAAGCGACGCAGCTTTGTCGCAAGCTCCTGATCCGGACTCACATGCGCATAGCTGATAAAGACCTGAGGCATCCGTGCTGCTTGAGAGAGGCAGGAACGAAATTAGAAACCAGAATAGCATCGCTAGCCAGGTGCGAGGCCGTAGAGGGTGCTATTGGATCTCGAGCATCTGACCTTGGCTTAGCTTGTGGTAACGCCTTTGCATGTCTGGCGTGAGCTTAAGCTTCAGCTCGTCTGGATAGCCGCGTCTCCAGAATAATTCTTCTTCGATCTCCTTATAGGTTCCAAAATGCTGAGGGAAGATATATGCCGGCTGCAAATGATTTATCAAGATGGTCGAGCGGTCCGTATACATGTTATGAACGGTCGGAGACACGAAAAGGACATCGATGTTCTTCAGGGACAAATGTTCCTCTGTCAAAACCGAATCGCCAGGTTCGAGAAAGCGCTTACCCTGGATTTCAAGCACATAGCCGCAATTGTGAGCGATCTTATCGATGAAGTCGGGCTCGCGTGTGAGTACCGTGAACTCCTGATTACCGTGAATGGCATGAATAGGCTCAACGCGAATTCCCTTAACCGTGAACGGGTGCAGCGGCTCGGGGACGATAAGTCGGGCGCGAGGTATATCAATCCCGGATAGTTCCTTCAGGCACGGGCTCGGTAAAACGAAGATGCACTTTCCGCGCTGTGCCAGAGTTCGCAACGTTTGCGGATTGCAATGATCGCTATGGTGGTGCGTAACGAACACGACGTCAAGATCGGCAGCAATTTCTGACGCAGAAACCGGCGGGGAATGAACTTTTTCATCGTTGTCAAGTGTGAGGTCAGTTGCGACCAGGAGGTCACCAGACTTAATAAGCCAACCGGCGTTTCCCATCCACCAGACTGCAGTGCCCTTGTGGTGCGATCGAATCTGTTCGACCACTGGATTGCCGGAATCTTTCGCATGCGCAAGCAAGCAGGCGGCAATGCCCGACAGGAGCAACGGAAGCAGCTTTGCCATGACCGGGATTGTACGCCACGGGCGACCACTTACTTCGCGCCGTTCCCGAGACGCTCTTATACAGCTCAGCAAAGAGCTTTTTGAAAGCCTTTTCAGTGCCGGCACCTCCCATGTTTGTCATCATCACGAACCCGAAGTCCGTCCCCGGCCAGAACATCGCAGTAGCAAGATTCATGGTGTTCGATCCGGTATGCGTTATTGGCGGCGTGGCTTATCCACCTGCACGGCAGAGCGATCCCAGCCAAAAAGGCGGGCCTCAGGGATGGTGCCCTAACTTTGCCTACGGAAACCCGGTTTTTGCCTGCTGCTTCGGGCGGATTCAATACTAGAACCTCAGTTCCTCGTTCTCGACTTGCTGACGGACACACAAGTCCCACAACCGAACAAGCCCGTGAGATGTCCGGGCTTTCTTGCGCCTTTGAAAACGGCAATGAGCGTGCGTTAAGTTCGTCGTGAGCGTATTAGCCCAAGACCTCCGCTATGGCCTGCGGGTACTGGCCAAGACGCCCGGCTTTGCAGCCATCGCCCTGCTGACACTCATGCTCGGAATTGGAGCGACTGCCGCCATCTTCAGTGTCATCGACGCCGTCCTTATCCGCCCGCTGCCCTTCCGCGATCCGGACCGACTTGTTTCCCTGTTCGAAGACTTCTCCTCGATGGGGTTTCCTCGGAATACGCCGGCACCTTTCAACTACATGCAGTGGAAAGCGCAGCGCAAAACCTTTGAGGATGTGGCAGCTGCGGTAGGCAGCGTTTACAATCTCACTGCTTCCGGGGGAGATCCCGAGAAGCTTGAGGGCCAACGCGTTACGGCAAACCTCTTCTCAATGCTTGGCGTTCGCCCGCTGCTTGGGCGTTTGTTTCTTCCTGAGGAAGACCGCGATGGCGGCCCGAAGGCTGTTCTCATCAGCCATCGCCTCTGGATGGCCCGCTTCGGAAGCGATCGGAACCTCGTTGATCGGCCCATTCTTCTGAATGGTGAGAAGTGCACGGTGGTGGGCGTCATGCCCTCAGGATTTGCCTTTCCTTCAAAGGATTCCGATCTCTGGACTCCCGCCCAGTTCTCTTCCCAAGAACTTGCCGAGCGTGACAGTCACTATCTTCAGGTCTTTGGCAGGCTGCGTCGCGCCGTGACCATCGATCAGGCCAACGCATCTCTTCAGGTCTTACGCGGACAGCTCGCACGGCAGTATCCTGATTCGCATGCCAGCCTTCAGCGCTTTTTTGCCGAACCCCTCCAACAGACCTTCACTCGTGACGTACATGGTGGGCTTGTGGTTCTTATGGTCGCGGTTGGCTTTACTCTCCTGATCGCATGCGCCAATATTGCGAATCTGTTGCTCGCTCGCAATTCCGTTCGGCAACGCGAGATCGCTATCCGCTCTGCTCTTGGTGCAGAACGCACTCGCATCATTCGCCAGATGCTGACCGAAAGTGGCCTCCTTGCAATAGGGGGCGCTGTCCTCGGAGTTCTTGCCACATCGCTCTGCTTTCAATTCCTGCGGAATTTAATCCCGGAAGATCTCTCTCGCACGATAACGCTCGAACTTAACCGGCAGGTGCTTGCCTTCACGCTTCTCGTTTCTTTGGCCTGCAGCCTGTTCTTCGGGATCACGCCGGCTCTGCGGCTTGCCAAAGTCGATCTGAATGAGGTTTTGAAGGAGGGCTCCCGCGGCAATATTGGATCGCGTCGCCATTTTTTCCGCCATGCTCTGGTGATCGGTGAGGTGGCTCTGTCGTTCACTCTTCTCGTCGGTGCGGGGCTTCTGTTAAGAAGCCTCATCAGAATGCGCGGCCTCGATCCTGGCTTTCGTGCCGATCACGTCCTTTCTATTCGACTCGTCCTGTCACCTGCCAGATATGGTGACAGCACCAGGCGCGCCCAATTCTTCGACAGCATCCTGCAGCGCGTTCGAGCCCTTGGTGAAATCCAATCCGCCGGTGTCACGAGCGCCTTGCCTCTTACCTGGAAAGGCGGCACAAACGGTTTCAGACCGGAAGGCATACCGATCAATCCGCATCTTGACTATGACGCGAACAATCGGGTGGTGTCACCCGGTTACTTCGAGACGATGGGGATTCCGTTAAAGCGAGGCCGGCAGTTTCGCGAAAGCGATGGTCAGAATGCGCCATTGGTGGCGATCATCAACGAGACAATGGCTCGAAAATTCTGGCCGAATCAGGACCCGATTGGCAGAAGTTTTACGGACAGCCCGGGCGGCCAGGAGGCTCAATTAGTCCGGGTTGTCGGAATCGTCGGCGATGTCCGGCAGATGGGGTTGAATGCTCCGCCGCGTCAGGAGATGTACTTCCCTATGTTCCAGGCTGCAAAGAATTGGATGGTGCCGCGTGATCTTGTCGTTCGTGCGCGCGGTAACCCTGCTTCGCTCGCCGATACTCTGCGCCGGACCGTTTGGTCCATTGATCCTGAGCAGCCCGTCTCGAATATCATGACCCTCGATAATCTGCTCGACGAGGAAGTCGCCCAGCGCCGGGTCCAATCCTTGCTACTCAGCGGCCTGAGCGCGCTTGCCCTGCTGCTAGCCTGCGTGGGCATCTACGGTGTTCTCTCCTATTTAGTTGCACAGCGCACTCGTGAAATCGGCATCCGCGTAGCCCTCGGCGCGATCGCTACGGATGTTTTCCGAGCCATCGCAGGCGAAGGGCTTGGACTCACTGCAGTCGGAATTGCGATCGGCTTCGCCGCTTCGCTCGTGCTCACTCGGTTGCTCGGCAGTTTGCTTTTTCAAGTCGCCGGAACAGACCCGCTCACCTATATTTCTGCCGCTCTTCTCTTCGCCGCAGTGGCGTTTATAGCTTGCCTGGTTCCCGCCAGCCGGGCCGCTCACGTCGATCCTATGGTCGCCCTTCGCGATGAATAAGCCAAATTCGTTAACCCTGCAACCGTTCCCTTGAAACTCCCGGTTCTGCCCGGCAACGCAACGCTTTCCCCATGAATTTCCCAAAAGGGGATGATAGCCTCGTACGTCATGAAGATCGGCATCGATAGCTATTGCTTCCATCGGTTTTTCGGTGAAGTTTATCCGCAGCAACAGCGTCCCGAACGGAGCATGACATTAGAGGACTTCATCGAGCTCGCAAGAAGTCTTGGGGTGGATGGCGTTTCACTCGAATCCTGCTTTCTTCCCAATGTCGAGCCATCGTATTTGGCCGGTATCCGAACGATGCTGGATTCCTGCGGCCTGGATCGTGTCTACGCGTGGGGGCACCCGGACGGGCTCGAAGGCGGCACAAATGAGGCTGCTTACGAAGAGATGCTCAAAAGCTTCGAGCATGCGCAAACAATAGGGGCTAGTGTCATGCGGGTAGTCGGCAGCAGTTTGCGCTTTCGGAACGAGCCGCACGCCCCGCAACTAGCGCGGTTGACCCACATGTTCCGGAAAGCAGTGCGGACAGCGGAGGCGTACGGAATCCGTATGGCTGTTGAAAACCACATCGACTTCAACGGCCAAGAAATGCTGTCCTTGCTGCGTGCAGTCGATTCCCCATTTCTCGGAATCAACTTCGATACCGGCAATTTCGTTCGTCTTCTGGATGATCCCGTGCGCGCCATGGAAGCGCTCGCCCCATATACCTACGCAGCGCACATAAAGGACTTGAAAGTTCAGCGCGGGATACCGGCGAACGAATGGTATTTCCTTTCGAGTACTCCGGTTGGTGATGGAGTTGTGGACAACACCAAGTTAATCGAAAAGCTGTGGCGCACCGGTTTCAGTGGGATCCTTGCAGTTGAAATTGACTTTCTGCATCCCGACTACGGCAATGACGAACATGGAGCGGTAGCTGCGAGCGTCAACGAGCTTCGCCTGCTGGTGGCCCAAGCTGCCATGTAGGGCGAGGCTCCTCTTACTGCACGCGGATATTGGAGAGGATCGTTCAATCGTGGATCGTAGATGCTCTACTAAAACCAGAACGTATGGGGATCATCGTCACGCAGAAGGATCCGCGCTTCGACACATTGAAGAAAAGCCGCAATCTTCGCTGGCCCGGTTCTGCAGCTGATGACGCCGCCTCCATTGAGTTGTGCGATAGCCCCGAGATGGCGGCAACTGCCCTGCAAAAGATCGTCGATGCCGGTATACGTCCCACGGTCCGCAGTGGGGGACACTGCTATGAGGATTTCGTCATTAACAATCCCGGTGGCACAATCCTGGATCTCAGCCTTCTCAACGGCTCGCGGCGACCAGGAGATGGTAATTGTTATCGAATTAGCCCGGGAATGAAGCTCGGCGAGGTCTATTCGGACTTTTATAAAAGGTACGGCCTGACGATTCCGGCGGGATCATGCTACAGCGTAGGCGCGGGCGGTCACATTACCGGCGGTGGATACGGTGTGTTGTCGCGCCTTTACGGATTGACGGTAGACTGGCTTTCGACTGTTGAAATACTCACCGTCGATGGCCGGGGAAAAGTTGAACTTCAGCGCGTGGATAAGACTACAAAGCCGGATTTGTTCCGTGCATGCCGGGGTGCAGGCGGCGGTAATTTCGGGATTGTGACGGGCTTTCTCTTCGACAAACTACCGCCCGCGCCGGAGGAGGTTGTGAACGCCGGCCTTTCCTTTGATTGGGAAACGATGACAGAGGACCGGTTCGTCCACATCGTCACTACATTCGGAAATTATTGGGAAACCAGGGGCAAAGCTCCCGATACATGGGGACTCTTTGCAGGGCTGGGGCTGACGCATTTCTCTTCCGGCTCATTTGGGCTGTCTTTGCAGTTCTGCAATCCGGATGGGTATTGCAGAGATTTGAGTGTAGTGAAAGAATTCTTGAAACTATTTGAAGAAGTACAAACGTCTGCAAACCATACCGTTTTGCGCCATAGCACAGTTCCGCAGCGCGACATGCGACGCCGCGCCAACTTCGATGTGAATTCGTTGACTAAGATGCCCTGGCTTGACGCCACGGTGGGCGGGGGTGGAGATAGCGGCGAACCCCACCGGGCGAAGTACAAATCCGCCTATATGAAAAGAAACTTCATGCCCGAAGAAGCCAGGCGTATTTATGAGCACCTGACGCGAAAGACCCCGGATGTGGACATGAGAGGAGCTTATCTGGCGGTGGATTCGTATGGTGGCGCAACGAATCGCAGCGAGCTTGCCGATGAAACCTCCATCTGGCAGAGGGCTTCGATAATGAAGCTGCAATATCAGTCCTACTGGCGTAGTGCGAAGGATGATGCGGCCCGCTTGGAGTGGATGAAACAGTTTTACACGCACGTCTATTCCGGTCCGAACGTTGACGCACGACACGCCGGCACGCCGTACCCGAACGAATACTATGAGGGTTGTTACATCAACTATCCTGATCAGGACATGTTGCAGTATCCGTTCTGGCCACAGCTCTATTACGGCGAAAAGGGCCTATATCCGTTTCTGCAATCAGTGAAGCGGAAATATGATCCGAACAATGTGTTTCATCATGCAATGTCGGTCCGGGCCTAAGTAACTCCCTATGACCGACAACGCACAAGCAAGCCGGCGGACCTTCCTGAGAAGCATTGTTTCTGCATCGGCCTGCGGCGCGATGCAGGCGGCCCCTCCGTCTCCGGGAGTCGCCATTGGTCGCAATGATGTGGACAAGGCATACGGCTACATCGGAAGCTCGGAGCCTGACCGGGGCGGTATTGAAGTATTCAGGATTGAGGGCGACCGTTGGAATCGAGTGCAACGCGTACCTTGCCGTGCGCCGGCCTACCTGCTGCTTCATCCAAATCACCGGTTTCTCTATGTTGCTAACGCCGTCGCCCTTGACGAAGGCCTTCCTCGAGGGACTGTGGACGTCTTTTCGATCGATGGGCATGACGGCTTCTTAACGCATGTACAACGCCAGGCACTCTCCCTGTCTGGAACCGAGCCACGAGGGCTAGCCGTCACTCCTGATGGACAGTACCTGATAGTCGCCGTGTATGGCGGCGGTGCTTACAACGTTCTTCAGATCTGGGAGAACGGAACGGTCGGTCACGTCAGACGAATCTTCAAGGAACTCGGCTGCGGCGTGCACACCGATCATCAGCGAACCCCACATCCCCACACGGTAAGGTTCGATGCTGCGGGACGATTCCTGCTTGCATCGGATCTGGGATGCGATCAGCTAAGCGCGTTTACATTGCCTGGCAATGGCGTCTTGGAACGTAGCAGCAAGGCTTTAACTGCAGGCGGCGCAGGGCCTGGTTCGATAATGCCGCATCCCGGTGGATCAGTGCTTTATGTCATGAACGAACTGCGCCCCGCCATTTCGTGCCATCGATACGAACCAAGCGAAGGAATCATAGGAAGCGCGTTTCAGACGGTCCCGTTGGCCAGCGGGCAAGACGCCCAAAGTCTCGTACGCAGCAGCTTGGCAATCGACTCGAACGGCAGATTTTTGTACGCTGGCTCCGCGGAAGCGATCACAGCCATGGCGATTCATCCGGTTTCGGGCGCCTTATCGGTCGAGCACCAGAGCGCAAGTGCCAATGGGCTGCATATCTCTTCAGACAACCGCACTCTTCACGCGATTCACCAGGCAAGCGGCTCTGTCGTGAGGATGAAAATTAATTCGAATGGGATTTGGGACACTGTCACCCAAGTTGCTTCCGTCCAGGCGCCTGTCAGCTTAGCGTTCTTGGCTTGTTGAACCCGGGGCTACCGGCAACGATCACCTGGTGCTGTCGCGAATGAGCAGATGTTTCTGTATCTTTCCCATTGCATTCCGGGGCAGCTTATCCACGAGGGTGAAAGATCTGGGAATTTTAAAGGAAGCCAGCTTTTCGCGGCAGCGCAGTTCGATTGATCGGGAATCGATTGAGCATTTTGTCACGATGAACGCAACCGGCACTTCGCCCCGGAACTCGTCCCAGGCTCCGATCACCGCCGCTTCCTCGATCTCCGGTTGCTCTTGAAGGAATTCCTCGATCTCACGAGGATAAATGTTGAACCCTCCCGATATGATCAAATCGGTCTTTCGTCCGCACAGCGTGTAATATCCGTCTGATGAACGCGTTGCCAGATCACCTGTTCGAAAAAACCCGTCGACGAAGGCATCGTGAGTGGCATCTTCCCGCCGCCAATATCCGGCGAAGACGTTCGAGCCGCGTAAATAAATCTCACCTGTTTCGCCGTCGTATACCGGATTTCCTTGCTCATTCAGCAGCCTTACCGAAACGCCAGGAAGCGGAAGACCTACCGTGCCCGCGCGCCGTTCGCCTGCGTAGGGGTTACTCATATTCATCAGCGTTTCACTCATGCCGTATCGTTCGAGTATCCTCTGACCGAAAAGCTTCTCGAAATCCTGGAGCACACTTGCAGGCAGAGGAGCGGAACCAGACACAAACAAGCGCATTGAGGATCCGACTTCGCGTGCGGTTTGAGGATTCAACTCGAGTAACCGCAAATACATCGTTGGAACGCCAAAGAAAAGGGTTGGCCGAAACTCCAGAAATATTTCTCCGGCGGTCTGATAAGCAAAACGCTCCAGAAGTCTCATGCGGCAGCCGCTGATCAACCAGCAATGAAGGCCGTTTCCGAGTCCATGAACGTGAAACAGTGGAAGAGCTAGAAGTAGGCGATCGTCGGCGCTGATGTGCCAGCAGGTCAGCAGATTCACGGCATTCGCGCTGAAATTGTCGTGCGTGAGAACGGCGCCTTTCGAGGTTCCAGTTGTGCCGGACGTATAAATAATGCCCGCTGGAGTGTCGCCGTCGACATGGACTGCGGGCCGCGCGTCTTCGAGCACTTGCATTTCACTCAGCAGTTCGGATCGTTTCCAGAGACGGATTTCCGTCGAAATCGGTCCATCTGACACAATGCCCCGTGGTTCCGCATCGCGCAGAATGTGAGATATCTCTCGGTCGCGGTAAAGAATATTGATCGGTACGAAAATGACGCCCGACTTTATACAAGCCAAATAGAGGTCGATCATCTCGAGACAATTGGGGAGATAAACACAGAGACGATCCCCGGGAATAAACCCGCGCTGGACCAGCCAGCGTGCTACTCGATTACTTCGAGAATCAAGCTCCCCGAAAGTGTACGTCTCATCCTGAAACTCCAGCGCAACAACGTCTCGACGACCGTGAAATGACAGATCGAATAAGTCAGACAGGTTCACGTTTTCACTCTGGAAGGGTCTATTTCTTCAGCGGTACTGCGTGGTGCGTGACGTAGTCTTCGACTGCCGGGTCCGTTCCTGCACCTGCGCTCCCCGCCGCCAGATAATGGAAGGCTTCTGCATACTCCACGCCGTACTTGGCTCCTAATTCCCGGCTGCTGCGCATGACAAATTCCTTAATGTAGTTTCGCTCGGCGCTCGCGTCGTCGCCCTCCCCAAGCAGCGGGATGCTCTCGCCCTTCTTGGCCAGATCGGCTCGCAGCCGCGAGCCTAAATGTCCAGCCGGCCCCTTTGCGGTATTCGCTCGATTCGCTTCTATTTTCCTGTTGATTTGAGCGCTGATATCCACGACACGCGTAATCTCGGGGCGTCGCGCAAAGTAGTATCTGTCGCCCACTTCGTGCGGTTCGAGACCAGCCGCTAACTGCTCGGGATAGTCGTGGGCGCGGCCGGCCATCCAGCAAGCCGCCTCCACCCCGCGCGCCAGCATGTAATGATCGGGATTCTCCTCATCGTGCGCCCAGGGATCCCAACAAACGACTGTGTCGGCCTTGACGAGACGGATAATCAGGATGAGACGGCTAATCAATTCGTTTAAAGATATGTCCGCCATGCGGTGGTTGTTGTAGTTAAGGTTAAAAGTGCGCTTGCACCCTAGGACCCGAGCGATTTCTTCGTTGTCCTGCTCATTTCGCAAAGCGTCCTCTCCGATCGTGCCAGCCGTCCCGAGTCCGGGAGCGTCACCCATATCGTCATTCGTGGCACGAACCAGATAGCCTGTGTAACCTTCCTCAATGAGCTTTGCCACTGTGCCCGCGGCTAGCAGCGGGATGTCATCGGAGTGCGCCTGCAATGCCAGCAGGACTTTCCCCTTGTGGGGCTGTCCGCTGGCTGGCCGCTCTAGAAAAACACTCTTGGCTGAATCTTGAGGCTGGGCGGTCACGAGGCGGGAGGCTAGCTGTGCCGCTGCGCCTCCGGCCATCAAACGACTTAAAAAGTTGCGCCTGCGCATGGCGGAATTATATGGAATGCCGATTGTGCATCGTAGCGCCAGCCGTTCTCAACTGGGCCGAAAGCGTTCGGCCAAGCCGCCGTACCTGCCGCCGTTATGCTCCAATCAGCGTGCTCGGAAAAGACCAGCGGAATTTGAACAGGCGATAGTTTATTCGAAGTTCCGCAGTTGTGCTGGCTGCAACTCGGGGATGGGCAAAGAGCGCGGAACTGAGTTGCGACGTCCTGGTCATCGGCGGCGGCACCGGCGGATTCGCGGCAGCATTGGCGGCGTGCCGCAATGGCATGCAAGTCGTGCTTACCGAAGAAACCGATTGGATCGGTGGCCAGCTTACGGCTCAGGCAGTACCCCCGGACGAGCATCGCTGGATTGGAGAGTTCGGCTGCACGCAAAGTTATCGTGACTACCGCAACGCTGTTCGCACTTACTATCGTGACCACTATCCACTCACCGAGCAAACTCGGCACACGCCGGATTTGAATCCCGGCAACGGCGGGGTTTCACGTCTGACCCATGAGTTCGGGTATCGGTCGCCGTCCTTGAGGCGTTCCTGGCGCCTTATGTAGGCAGTGGGCAGTTGAAGCTCCTGCTACATCATGTGCCCGCCTCGGCTACGGTTTCAGGAGATCGGGTACAGTCAGTGAGTGTCCGTGACCTCCTCAACGGCATCGACCGCACCATTACCGCAAAATACTTTCTGGATGCGACAGAGCTGGGAGACATGTTGCCCATGACCGAAACAGAATTTGTCACCGGAGTCGAGCGCAATCCGAGACAGGTGCAATGCACGCCAGTCTCACGCCGCAGCCGGCGAACAGCCAGTCGTTCACCTTTTGCTTCGCCATGGATTATCTCGAAGGCGAAGACCATACAATCGAGCGTCCTGCCGACTACCAATTCTGGCGCGAGTATGTTCCCGAACTCCATCCACCCTGGACCGGGAAGCTACTCGATTGGACCGCGCGCGAACCAACGAGTTTGAACGAGCGCATCGCGACGCTGAGACCCAATCCCGACCCCAACGAGCATGCGCCGGGGTTCCAAATCTGGCTTTATCGCCGCATTGCCGACCGCAGCAACTTCTTGCCCGGTGTTTATAAAAGCGACATCACCCTCGCCAACTGGCCTCAGAACGACTATTGGCTGGGCGACCTGATCACGGCTAAATCACAAGCCGACAAAGAAAAGCTACTGCGACAAGCTAAGCAACTCAGCCTGTCGCTGCTGTATTGGTTGCAGACAGACGCGCCTCGCCACGACGGTGGGCACGGCTGGAAGGGCCTGGGGCTGCGGAAAGACATCGTCGATACAGAGGATGGTTTGGCCAAGGCTGCTTATGTGCGTGAATCGCGGAGAATCCGTGCCGAGTTTACGTGCTCGAACAACACGTTGGCGCCCAGATGCAGCAAAAGAAATGAAGATTCCGGCTGATGAAGTTTCGGCAGAGACATTCGGCGATTCAGTCGGCGTTGGATGCTACCGCATCGATCTTCATCCCTCGGCAGGAGGAACAAACTATATCGACATCAGTTCTCTTCCTTTCCAGATTCCGCTCGGCGCCTTGATCCCGAAACGCATCGAGAACCTGTTGCCGGCCTGTAAGAACATCGGTACGACTCACATCACAAACGGCTGCTATCGTCTTCACCCGGTGGAGTGGAACATCGGCGAAGCGGCCGGTGCATTAGCTGCTTTCGCCATTGCAAAGAAGACTACGCCCCGTTCCGTTGGGCAAAAAAAGAACAGCTCGAGGTGTTCCGTTGCGATCTCGTTCGGCAAGGATTCGAATTAAGCTGGCCGCATATTCACCTGGTTTGAGACGAATGCCTCTGTGGACAACCCGGATCAAGCAGGCAGTGTCAGGAAAGTCCACCTCCTGCGCACTTTGTGAGTTACCACGCCCTAAGCAATTCAAATCGCACACGGCCTCCGTACCCGGTCACCTGTTTCAACGAAAGGACGAAACATCGGCGACGTAGTCCGCGTAACTGTCCTGCCGGATGACGCGCTCTACGTTCGACGCTTCTCTCTTTGCCTTTCTCGCTTCCTTCTTGCGCCCCGCGTGAGAAAGAAAATCAGCGTCGCTGTCCAAAATGTTGCGTCGAAGCGTCTGGCTTGCGTATGAAGGACCTGCCAGGAGAGCGAGAGCACGCTGGAAGTGCGCCTTGGCGTCCAAAAGTCGTGCTGCTGCACTTTCGGCTAGCGCCAGGTTGTAAAACTGCCCGGCGAGTAACCGCACTGAAGGGATGCTGGAGCACCTGCTCGAGGTAAATCGCGTCGGTTAGCAATTTGATCGCTTCTGAAGCGGTTGCTGGAGAACCGGTGCTGATCGATCACAACTTGAACACAGCTCCGATCGCCTGGCTCGGGACCGATCTGGTTTTCTATCGTCGGGAGAACCTGAATACATCGCTGCACCGCTGGTCGCCTTCCGGGAAGGTCACCGAACTGCGCATCGCCGATATAAACGGAGTTGGAGGCTGGCTTGAATCCGCCGGTTTTGCGACGAATGGGCGACGCATGGCCATTGGCGTCGCCCGCCATGAAATGCACGTCTGGCAAATGGATTTGTCTCCGGAAGGGAAAGGAATCAATCCACGGAGGCTGATCACGTCGTCGTTTTGGGATACAGGCCCAAATTACTCGCCCGACGGCCAGCACCTCGTTTTTCAGTCGACGCGAAGCGGGACTTCAGACGCGTGGCTAGCCTTGGCCGATGGATCGGGAACCCGGCAAATCACTCACTTCGGAAGAGTCGGTGATTCCTTTTGGTCACCGGACGGCACAAGAATCATGTTAACTCTGGAGACGGAGGTCACGAAAATCTTTATGTAGCCGAGGTGGAAACGGGAAGAATACTGCAGATTTCGAACAGCCCTTCCTTCGATTCGCGAGGGCGCTGGTCTAGCGATGGGCGTTGGATCTACTTCGATTCCGACCGAACGGGCAGATCCGAGATCTGGAAAATGCCCGACGGAGGCGGCCGCGCCAGTCAGGTCACCACCAAGGGTGGCACCAATCCGCTCGAATCGCAAGATGGCAGATATCTTTACTACGGGAAGGAATCGGGAGGAGCATCGTACGTTTGGCGTATGACTGTGTCGGCGACCCGGAAGAGCGGCTCTTTCCATCGTTGGTCACTTATGCAAGCCTGGGGATGGGTGCACGGCACTTATACTTCGTGCGAAAATCCGGATCATCAATATCCTGGCTATGGCACGGCGATCTACTCTTACGAACTCGCTAGCGGATTCATTCGCAAAGTGGCGGAGCCTAGTCCCTTTATCGTCATGCCATCTACATCGCCCAACGAGCGCCGATTGGTCTTTGGCGCTCACAAGGGAGAGAAGGCGGACCTGCTCCTGGTAGATGACTTGCCGAAGTGATCGCTCTCATAGCGTACCCGACCATTTACGGCATCTGTTTCACGAACTCGCGATACGCTTCAACCGGCCGTCACGGTCTCTACCTGATGCAGTAATCGCAGGGCGTTGCCTCCCATTACTTTTCGGATCTGTTCGTCAGTGAATCCGCGCTTTTTCAGCGCGGCGACAAGATTCGGCGTCTTACCGATATCTTCGAGCCCCTCGGGCAACTTGAGACCGATACTGTCGAAATCCGAGCCCAACCCGACGTGGTCGATCCCGGCCACGGCCGCAGCGTGTTCAATATGATCTACTAAACGGCTCAGCGGCGGCTGCCCGATGGTCTTGACGTCCGCCAGATTCAGCTGCCAGAGTTCTTTTGATAGTCGCCTCTTGTCGTCTTTGTATTGTTTGGCAACCTCTACACGCTTGCGGTCGATATCGGCGAGCTGAGAGAAGCGCGCCCGGTAGTCGTCGTCCAGCATGCCGCCATAGTAAGCCACGCCGAGAACGCCGCCATTCCGTGCTAGGGTCTTGAGCATGTCGTCGGTAAGATTCCGCGGGTGTTTTGCGAGTGCCCGGCAGGCCGCGTGCGAATTCAGGATCGGCGCTTTCGAAGTTTCAATCACGTCATAGAACGCCTGCTCGGAAGCGTGCGCCATGTCGATTATCATGCCGAGCCGGTTCATCTCCCGCACCACTTCTTTGCCGAAGTCCGTGATACCTTTTGGTCCATCGGAGTACTCGGCGGCCCCGACCCAGGGCGTGTTGCCGCTGTGGGTCAGACCCAGATACCGCGCCCCGAGCCGGTATAGTTGCCGCAGAACCTCGATGCTCGAGTCGATCATGTGACCTCCCTCGACTCCGAGCAGGATTGCGATCTTTTTCTCCCGCTGCGCTCGCAGCACGTCGTTCGCGGTCGTAGCCAGAAATAAATCGGCGGGGTGTCGGTTGATCTCCTGAACGATGACATCTATGATCACCAGCGCTTGCTTGACCGCCTCCACCGGCGCGATCTTGCGCGCGGGGGTGAACACTGCGAAGAAGCCGGCGTTGAGGCCGCCCTGCCTCATCTTGGGAATATCGACGCAGGTGTACCAGTGGCTCTCCGCCAAATTAAGCCCTTCCGACACAAGCCGTGACGGGGTGTCGATGTGCAAGTCGAAGTAGAGCAAACCGGCGCCCGGTTTCACTTGAGCAGAGGAATTCTTGGCCGCAGCGTGCAAGGTCGCAAAGGCGGCGGCTCCCCATTCGCGTCGTGTCAACACGGCAGTCCAATACTATACCGGCTGCGAATTCTATTCGGCTGTAAAGCAACACTCGGCGTCCGAGCCGGCTATTTTGAATCGGCCTTGTAGATGGATTTACCTTCCTTGATTGTTTCGACAACTTTGATGTCCTTGATCGCGTCGGGTGACGCGGTAATCGGGTTTCCCGAGAGAATCACCAGGTCTGCAAGCTTGCCGGGTTCGATTGAGCCCTTAGATTTTTCTTCGTCGTATTGGAAGGCAGCATTGATTGTGATTGCCTTTAGCACTTCCATTGGCGTGACACGCTGATCCGGTCCGATAACTACCCCACTTCGTGAGATTCGGTTGACCGCTGTCCAGATGACGAACATCTGATCAAGTCTCCCGTCCCAGTGGTTCGTGAATTAAGTCCCGGGTGGGAGGCGAGTGTGCGGCGAGCATATCGAGCAATGCTATCCAGAATCTGATCAGCCGTTCTGGTCCATACGAAGGGCTTGGGATCTTCATTATGCACTTCTATAAACTCGCGAATCGCCGATTCCAGTTCCTTGACGCTGCGGAAGGCACCGCGCCGAATACGTTTGTTGGTGAGTTCGGCGAACCATCGCTCGACCAGATTCAACCATGAGCCATACCTCGGGGTGAAGTGGACATGGAACCGCGGGCGCTTGGCCAACCAGTTCCGGATGATCGCTGTCTTGTGAGTGCCGTAGTTGTCGAGGATGAGATGAACGTCCAGAGCAGCCGGCACCTGAGCCTCAATGACATCCAGAAACCTGCGGAACTCGACGGAGCGATGGCGTCGGTGGAATTGGCTGATCACACGGCTGGTCTTCAAATCCAGGGCGGCAAACAATGAAGTCGTCCCGTTGCGTTTATAGTCGTGCGTGCCGCGCTCCCACTGCCCCGGCTGCCTGGGCAGCAAAGGCTGGGTTCGGTCGAGCGCCTGAATCTGGCTCTTTTCGTCGACGCAGACTACCAGTGCGTGATCGGGCGGGTTCATATACAAGCCGGCTATGTCACGCACCTTTTCGATCAGCAACGGATCGGGCGAAAGTTTGAAGGTATCGGCACGCTGCGGCTGCAATCCGAAAGCATGCCAGATTCGGCTGATAGTCATCCGGCTGAATCCGGTGGCTTCCGCTAGTCCTCGCGTGCTCCAATGCGTTTGCCCTCGTGGCGTACTTTCTAACGTCTGTATGACGACCTTCTCCACCTGTTCATCGCTGACCTTGCGCGGCGCGCCCGGTCGTGGTTCGTCATACAGGCCTTCCAGGCGGGCTTTCAGAAATCGGGCTCGCCATTTTCCCACCATACCCAGCGAGGCGCGCAACTTCCGCGCAACCCTTTGATTGTCCAGACCATCGCCACACGCCAGTACAATCCGCGCTCGCCGCGCCAGCAGCGGCTGGCTCCCGTGCCCGATGCGCCATCGATTGCAGCCTGTCCCGTTCTTCTTCCGTCAATAGCAACGCTTCTTTGGGCCGTCCGGTCCGCATCTGCGTCTCCTGAATTTTAGACGCACTACCTCTTCACTTAGTGTCCCCATCGGGGATGGTGGAAACCCCTCGCCTTTAGGCGAAGCAAGATTTGGTGTAACGTGGTCGCGTGCGGCATTACCGGATGGGCGCGCACACGAAGAGCGACCTGAAGGTCCATCTAGTGTGGATACCGAAATATCGGAAAGCGGTATTGACAGGAGAAGTGGCTCTTCGTGCGTGACCTGCTGCGGCAAATTGCCGCAGAACATGAACTAGAGATCGTGTCCGGTAAGGTGGCACGCGACCACGTTCACCTGCTGCTCTCTTATCGAACCAACCAGGGCGTGAGCCAGATCGTGCAGTGGCTGAAAGGAATCAGCTCGCGGGTCCTACTGCAGGAGTTTCCGCACCTACGAAAGAAGTTCTGGGGAAGGCATCTATGGGCGCAAGGATATCTGGCGGTCAGTTCCGGAACGATCACCGATGAAATGATCCGCGAATATATTGAAGAACAAGAAGGGGAACAGATAGCCGACGACAGTCGATTTCCAATCGACAGCACCTAAACCCCTCGGCTTCAAGCCGAGGGTGGTTTAGTTTACAGATTTCTGGGACAGGAGGCTAGCGGCGCGCACAAAGTCGGTGTGGTTGGTAGGGCGCAGTCCCTTGTCGATGGCGGCGCGCATGGGGCTTTCGTAGAACGCCTGTACCTTACCGCGATTCAGGACATGCGTATCGCCAAAGTAGAAGGTGTGTTCTGTGTATAAGGACGGCGTAATCGAATAGGCCACGTACTTGTCCAACTGATCCGCCCGAACGAACTGCGAGTGGATGACAGTGGTGTGCCGTTGTTTATCGGAATCGCTGCCGGCGGCATATTCATGCGCCCTGAGAAGCATGTCAATCGCCGCATCTCCGTTGGCATGAACGTGCCAAGGTCATATACTTTTTTGAACCATGCTTTCACTTGCTCCTCAGAGAACGAGGGTTCCCCGCGCCAGTTCTTCTCGCCGCCGGGGGCGCCCGTACGGTAGGGTGCTGTAAAAAAGGCGGTCTTACCAATGAGGCGAGCCGTCCATTGTAATCTTCACTCCGCCAAGCTTCACGTGATTGACATATTTGCCGAACTTGCTGGCCGGGTTGTTCGCGAGCACAGCGTCGAGGTCGAGAATGAATGGATATGCGACGATATCGACGACCTGTACACCCGCCGCTGCCGCTCGTTGCATAAGGGCCACATCGGAGGCATGCGTTAGCCCTTCCTGAGCGGTCGTGATTCCGGCGGCTGCATAAAGCATCTGTCCGGCGCCGCTCCACTTCACCTCTTCATCTCGGGTTGGTTGGGGCAGGGCGGAAAAGACCGGCAGATAGGCAGTTTCCATGATCAAACCCGCAGGCTCGTTCGATCCGCGCTTGCGCAAGATGATACCCCCAGGGGGTGTTTTGGTTTTCGCGGAGATACCGTATTTCGCGAATGCTGCCGAATTGAGTACCGCACCGTGCATGGAGACATGGTTCACCATCACCGGGTTATCCGGAAAATCCGCATCAAGGTCATCACGGCTTAGCCCAATGCCCTTGGGCATCATGTTTTCGTCATAGCTGTAGGCCTGGATTACTGCGCCCCTGGGAATCTTGTGTTCATCGCGAAACTGCTTCAACGCAGTAACAATGCTCGGAATGTCCTTGCCGGGGCCGACGGGAGGAGCATAGACATTGACCTGATTCGCCACCGAAAGCGAACTAATGTAGTGACTGTGGGGATCGAGGAAACCAGGTAGAAGGCTCTTGCCATCAAGGTCGACCATCGTAGTGGTTGCGCCCTTGTGCTTCTTCTCAATGTCTGCGCGCGATCCTACCATCAGAATCTTGCCATCCTTTACGGCCACGGCTTGGGCACTTGGTTGGGCATCATCGACGGTAACGATGGGGCCGCCAAAGTAGATTGAATCCGCACTCGATGCGGCATCGGGACCTGATTTGCATCCGAGCTCCAAACTCAAAATGATTGCCGCTACAGATAGCAGGGCTCTTCTTCATTCATTCGCCTTTCGATTTAAATTGCGATGTACCGTCCAGATCGAGGCTCACAGGCAGGGGCGCCGGGGAGCTAGACTTTCTTCAATCCAGGTCAAGCGTCCGCGGAGATCATCGCTGACATTCCTCTCGCAGCCCTGTAAAAACAAGGTAATAGACTCGAGGTCGAGGCTAGTAGAAGTACTTGATCTTAACAAACCACGGCTTTCTCCCCAATCGAGGAAACGTCTTATCGATGCTATAGCCGTGTGCCTCGGCGTCCACGTCTGTCATGGCGTCTACACCGCGACTTGTTGCGATACCTGTTAGGAAGACCTGTGTCATGCCGCGCCGTCTCCTTTCGAGATTGAGGCTGCGGCAGACGCTCACGGCTTTCCGTTTGAAAGCTACTCCGCGTGTTTATTCGCAAATGAGACGCCGGCAATGATGCTGGTGGTCAGGCCGGCTCACATTGTGGATTCGGGCTCCTCGGGGATCCGATCGATAGCAGGGACGGGCAGCAGCCCATTCTTTCGAAGGATCGGCAACATAGCAGTCTTGAGCTTTGGTAGCTCGGTCGCCAACCACACTGAACAGGCAATGCAGAAAGTGCCGGTGATGATGTCGGTATGAGGCGCTCCGATTCGATGGGCCATCGTTCCTGCCAGCAGGCTGCCAAACGGAGCCGAGCCGAAAAAAGGCCATCGTGTAATAACTCATCACTGGCGCTCGTTTGTCCTCCGCAACAAGTGACTGGATGAGGGTATTGCTGACCGATGCGCTCTGGATCATGGCGAAGCCGATGAAGACCATGAGAACGAGTGACAGCCATAAGCGGTCCGAGAGGCCGAAAAGAATGAGTCCTCCTCCAGTAGCGCGATCGATACCTGAAGCATTCGACCGGCTACCGATTTGCGCACCGCCAGAGAAAGCGCGGATGCGAGCGCACCGATTCCGGAGGCGCTCGATAGCCTTCCTAGAGTATGGGGACCGCCCTGCAGTACCTGCGCGGCGAAGACCGGCAAGAGCACAGACCACGGATAGCCCATCAGAGCGACGAATGCGAAGACGAGAAGAATCGTGCGCATCGCACGAAATGTACGAACGTAATCCCATCCCTCGCGGATTTTTTCAAACATGCTGCCGCTGTGCTGGTGTATATGCGCCGGCTGGATGTGCATCAGCAACAGGGAAGCGATAACGGCGAAATAGCTGACACCGTCGATCAGAAAACACCAACCTTCGCCCAGGCCTCCGATCACCAGGCCGGCTATTGCAGGGCCAATGAGGCGTGCCCGTTTGCCATCGAGGAGTTGATCACAATGGTGTTGCCGAGATCATTCCGGTCCTCGACCATTTGCACAAGGTAGGATTGGCGTCCGGGCATATCGAACGCGTTGATGAGGCCCTGTAAAGCGGTAAGCACGATGATTTCCCAGAGGGTGATGACGTGCGTCAGTGTCAGCATAGCCAGTGTGCAAGCGACTGGATGGCGCCGGCTGCATGAGTCCACACCAGCACTTTGCGACGGTCGAGACGCTCGACCCACACGCCGCAAACGGCCCGATCGCAAACAAAATAATCTGTCCGGCAAAGCCCACAATGCCCAGCAACAAAGCTGAGTGGGTCAGCCGATAGATCAGCCAGCTTGTCGCCAGCCGTGTCATCCAGCTGCCGATCACCGAGATGGTTTGACCGGCGAAGAAGAGTCGGAAGTTCCGGTGCCGCAGCGCTCGCCAGGAGTGGGAAAAGGAACTGGCAAAGGAGGATCGCCGGATTACGGTACCTGCTGCGGGCTCTGTCACAAACAACCGTCGCCCTTCATTGCTGATCATTCTCCACCAGGGGTTGATAATTTCGGGGACAGGCACGGTATCAGACTATTGTTTGGGGTGGTCCCACATGGTGCGCCGTTGCTCTTCGATATAGGCTTTAACGCGGGCAGTCTCTTCGGGTGTTGCGAATTGTGTTCCGACGGGCCAGATAGAAAAATCGCGCAGGAGCAGGCGACGCGGTGTCTCCTGCATCGCAAGCACCGCGTCTTCCAGTTCGAGCAGCGAGCCGCGCGAGAGCGGAAGATCATGCTCGTCGGTCTGGTGGATGGTCCCGGTCGGATAGTCGAGGAATGGCGTGGAGGTCTGCTCGATGTGATCACCAATGATATGAGCGACTGGCTTATCTCTTGTGAACTGAACAAGCCGGTTAACGCTGGCCTTAAAGGCTGGGAAATTGTAGACGTAGAGTCGTCCCGGGTAGAGGCTGTCCCCGGAGAAAAGAATCGCGGTTTTGCGATCGTAGAGTGCGACGCTGACGGCACTGTGACCTGGTATGGGAATTACATCCAGGATGCGGCCGCCCAGATCAACATGGCCGATGTCCCCGGGCCAGCTTCCAATGCCATAGAAGCGCTTCGTCTCTTCTATTTCAGCCGGGATAAAGGTGACTGGAATAGCGGGATCGTGCATGGCCTGGACCGCGCCATCCCCGGCTGTGTGATCCCCATGTTCGTGAGTGTGAACGATGACCAGCGGGATGGACTGACGGTTGTTGCGCGCGAGCCAGAGCGCAACCGTTCGTTGAAGCGTGGGAACGAGGTTACCGTTGTGCGCGCCCGTATCGACCAGGAGGGCACGATCCTTGCCAAAGAGTAGGAAAACGAAGGGCTTCTCGTAGTTAGTGCACGGCGACTGGCGGAGGATGAATAAATTAGCGTTGTACTCGCGCACTTGCCACTCTGGAATCTCGATGCAAGTGGATCCCCGAGACAGCCAGCGGTCCGGTACTGTCCCGGCGACGACATCGCCGTTCGGCTGCGGATGCTGTGCGAGCGCCAAAAGGCGCGCCAACAAGAATCCAACGGCTGAAACCGTTACATAGGTTAGTCGGGTCACGGGCAAGCTCCTTGATGTGTTCGGATGGCAAGTTAAAGTTTGACAGGCCATTCGCAGAAGACCGTTTGGCAGTCCGCGCTGCCAAAGGCCGCGGCTTTTCCCGAGTTTTGCAAGTCGGTGACAAAAAGTCCGCAGCTCAATCGATCGCTTACAGCCCAAAACTTTTTTCATGGTTCGTTTTGGCCTTTCTCCGTGCTACGCTCCGGCAGGCCTGTGACCCGCCCGCCCGGCGGCTCGCGGGCCGTTTCAATTTCCAGGAGAAAAATGCCCCTCAATGACCACCGCCGAACGCAATCGCCGAAATGGTATGGATGAACCCGCGCTTCTCATCGGGGCGAAGACTCAAGTAAGGTCCGGATTGACTGGACGTGCCGTGCTGCTGCCATCCGACGATGCCGCCGCTTTCGAACAGCACGCCGCCGATGCCGAGGAAGGCACTCCCGCTCCCAGCAATGTCGAGAATCTCATCAAGTACGAAAAGACTTGAAGAATCTCCACCTGCAGGAAGCGTGCCTGAGTCGCCGTTTCGAAAAGGACATTGTTGAGCTTCGGGAACTGCAGCAAACCCGCTTGCGCGAAGAGATGTTAGGAGAGGCGCCGCTGGTGCCGCACAGAACGGAGACCCGAGCGTAGCTACGAGGTGATCGCTGCCCTGTCGTCTTGACACGTGCTTGGGAAACCGCTCATACTGTTCCCATAGCTGGCTATGAAAAGCGGTGGGTAAACATCCGAATGACCGGTTGCAGGGAACGCTGGACCTGCTCATATTGAAATCACTGGCCAGCCGGGGCGTCATGCATGGCTACGGTATAACCGTTCACATCCGCGGCATCTCTGGCGACGCCCTTCGTGTGGAAGAGGGATCGCTGTACCCGGCTTTGCACCGAATGGCCCAGGAAGGTTGGGTTCGCGCGAAATGGGGAGCTTCGGAAAACAATCGGCGCGCGCGCTTTTACTCGATCACTCCCAAAGGTTTGCAACAACTTTCGGAAGAAGAGAGGCGCTGGTCGGAGCTTACAGCCGGCTGTCTCTCGCGTTCTTCAGTTCGTTTGAGGAACGCTGGGAAAATGGCTTGGCACTCGCGTATTTGGAACACTCTTCGCGCTACCCGCCTACAACGCGAACTGGACGAAGAGCTGCGCTTCCATCGCGAGCTCAGTGCGCGCGATCTTCAGAGCGCGGGTACGGAGCACGCCGCCAAGGCTGAGGCTGCCTTACGTCTTGGCAACCTGACGCTTCAAAAGGAAAGGACTCGGGAGATGGATATCGTGGCAACTCTTGAGACGATTGGGAAAGATCTTTGCTACGCGCTCCGGCAATTCATCCGAAATCCGGCATTCACGGTAGTGGCGATCGTGTCTCTGGCGCTCGGGATCGGTGCCAATACGGCGGTCTTTAGCGTCTTCAACCAGGTCTTGCTCAAATCGCTTCCCGTGCGAAATCCGAAAGATCTGGTCATTCTTACCAATCCTGAGGTCTCCGGAGCGGGAATCGGTTCTTCGACCGGAGAACGCGCGTTAATGACTTACGCAGAGTATGTACAGTTGCGCGACCGTTCCACTAAACCGTCGGGCACAATGACCGGGATGTGCGCTTCCGGCTCCGGACTGAACCACTGGTCTCTGCGCATCTCGGGTACGGAGCAGGAAGCGGCTCTTGGTCGGCTCGTTCGGAAGACCATTTTTCATTGCTGGGTATCGAGCCCGTAATTGGGCGTGTCTTCAAGCAAACCGACAGTTCCGGCATCGGAAGCGACCCCTACACAGTTATCAGCTACGACTATTGGCAGCGGCGCTTCGCCGGTCGCCTCGATGTTCTCGGGACGCGTGTTCGACTGTATAACGCCGCGGTGACCATCATCGGTGTAACAAAACCCGGATTTCGGGGTGAGAGTGGAGAACGCCCGGATCTCTGGATACCTATGATCATGGAGCCTCTCGTGAAGCCGGGGCGGGACTGGATTCACGAAGACCTCAGCAGATCCATCGACAAGGTGATGTGGCTACACATTTTCGGCAGAGTGAAGCCCGGTGTGCCTCTCTCCAGGGTTCAGGCGGAAATGAACGTAATCTTCAAGGTCACCCTGGAGGACGGGTATCCCAGGAGTCTTCCGCCCGCAGTAAGAAGAGAGCTCCTCGATCAACACACTAAACCACCCTCGGCTTGAAGCCGAGGGGTTTAGGTGCTGTCGATTGGAAATCGACTGTCGTCGGCTATCTGTTCCCCTTCTTGTTCTTCAATATATTCGCGGATCATTTCATCGGTGATCGTTCCGGAACTGACCGCCAGATATCCTCGCGCCCATAGATGCCTTCCCCAGAACTTCTTTCGTAGGTGCGGAAACTCCTGCAGTAGGACCCGCGAGCTGATTCCTTTCAGCCACTGCACGATCTGGCTCACGCCCTGGTTGGTTCGATAAGAGAGCAGCAGGTGAACGTGGTCGCGTGCCACCTTACCGGACACGATCTCTAGTTCATGTTCTGCGGCAATTTGCCGCAGCAGGTCACGCACACGAAGAGCCACTTCTCCTGTCAATACCGCTTTCCGATATTTCGGTATCCACACTAGATGGACCTTCAGGTCGCTCTTCGTGTGCGCGCCCATCCGGTAATGCCGCACGCGACCACGTTACACAAATCTTGCTTCGCCTAAAGGCGAGGGGTTTCCACCATCCCCGATGGGGACACTAAAGTGCAACCGGCGAGCACTGGCGCCTTTGGTGGGCGAGAGCAATTTGCTCAACAATTGCTGATTCTTCTCATCGTTGCTGGCTTGGTGCTGATGATCGCTTGTGCCAATATTGCCAATCTGCTGCTCGCACGAGCCACAGCACGTTATAAAGAGGTCGGAGTAAGGCGTTCTCTTGGCGCCGACAAAGGCCGGCTCGTCCGCCAATTTATTACGGAAAGCATGCTTCTTTCATGCCTCGGCGGTGCAGCGGGCGTTCTCGTGGCTCTGGCGGCAACCAAAGGATTGCTGATTGTTTTGCCGAACAGAATAACGAACTGCAATTGTCAGTCTCGTTTGACTGGACGGTTTTGCTATTTACGCTGGTGGTAACCACCCTGACGGGTTTGGTGTTCGAAGTCGTACCGGCTATTCGCGCAATCCGCGGAAACATCATTGAGAGCGCGAAAGAAAGTGGGCGCGGTGCAACGGATTCTGCCGGGCGACTGACCGTCACCAGAACGCTCGCCGCCGCGCAGATCGCCATCTCGCTGTTGTTGGTGATAGGTTCCGGACTTTTTTTTGCGCACGCTTTGGAACCTTCAATCCGTTAAACTCGGCTTCTCAAAGGAGCATCTGCTTCTCGTGGACGCTCTGACCGCCGGTTATAACGACGCCAGCCGTCCCCTTCTCTATAGGAAGATCGCCGATCACCTCCGATCCCAGCCCGGGGTAAGAGGGGTCACATACTCTGAAAACGGTTTGTTGAGGGGAACCGATTCGGGTGATCCGGTGGACGTCGAGGGCTTCGTGCATAAAAGCAACGACGATGCAAACGCCCGTTTTGACCAGCTTGGTCCTCATTACTTCTCCACGCTCGGAATACCGCTGCTGCTTGGTCGCGAAATCGAAGAGCAGGACACTTCTACCTCGCTTCGAGTCTGCCTCATCAACGAGGCATTCGCAAAGCGATTCTTCGTTGGCAGAAACCCTGTCGGAAAACATGTTAGCGATACCTATGGCGCCTCAAAACGTACAATGGAGGTCATCGGAGTAGCCAGGGACGTCAGGGACCATGGGCTTCGCGGTGATGTGCCGTCCCGTTTCTACGTTCCAATCCCGCAAGGCGATGGAGACGTTCCGCCATCCGTCTATTTCGAAATTCGTACGTCAAGCGACAGCGGTGCCATGCTCAACACCGTGCGAAAGGCAATTTTGCAGGTGAACTCTGATTTGCCAATCGTCATGGCTCGTACGATTGACGAATTGATCGAGAACGTGAACAGTCAGCCGCGCATTATCGCGCAGCTATGTGGCGTTTTCGGTGCCATCGCTCTGTTGCTGGCGGCGACAGGCCTTTACGGAATTTTGTCCTATATGGTGGCGCGCAGAACAAACGAGATTGGTATACGCATGGCGCTTGGAGCAACTAGGGAAAATGTTATCTATGCGATTCTCCGCGAGACGAGTCTGACTATCGCCGCTGGGATGGCGGCTGGTCTTCTCGCAACCTTCGCAAGTACTCGTCTGGTCGCAAGCCGGCTTTATGGATTAAGCCCCACGGATCCCCTGACAATCACCGCGGCTCTAGCCATCTTGGGCTGCATCGCACCGGCAGCTAGCTATATTCCCGCCGCACGCGCGGCGCGTGTAAATCCGGTTGTGACGCTAAGGCACGAATAAGAAAGTGCCTGTAACGATTCCCGAAAAGATTGCCGCGATCTGTCAGGACGACCGTGAGCGCAAGCGCTGGCTCGATCGGCTGCCTGATGTCCTGTTGACACTTCAAGAGCGATGGTCCATCGAGCTCGGACATCCGTTCGACGGCGATGAGATCAGCTGTTCCTGGGTGGCGCCGGTGACGCTGGCCAATCAGACTACCGCCATTCTGAAGCTCGGCATACCGCACATGGAAGCCGAGGACGAAATCCAGGGATTGCGCTTCTGGGCAGGTAATCCAACCGTGCGGTTACTTGAAGCGGACGACGAAATCTGCGCCATGCTCCTCGAACGTTGTGAACCGGGAACCGCTTTACGCGAACTGCCGGAAGCCAAACAGGATATTATTATCGCTTCCCTTCTCCGACGCTTATGGCGAGCGCCCTCTGCCTCTCACTCCTTCCGCCCGCTACGAGTGATGACTGACTCCTGGAACCGCGAGGCACGAGTGCAGGCAGAGCACTGGCGGGATCCTGTTCTGGTTTCGGAGGGGTTGGACTTGTTTCGCAAGTTATCCGAGGCTGCACCGGACGATGTAGTGTTAGCAACCGACCTGCACGCTGGCAATGTACTGCGTGCGCAGCGCGAGCCTTGGCTGGTAATCGATCCGAAGCCATTCGTCGGTGATCCCGCTTATGACGCAACCCAACACCTGTTGAATTGCGTCACCAGGCTGCGGTTGGAGCCAAAAGGTACGATTCGCCGCTTTGCTGATCTGCTGAATCTGGACTACGAGCGGGTTCGTCAGTGGACATTCGCTCGCTTTGCAGTGCAAGCCGGTTACGGGGGGCAAAACGACGAGTGGGTCGAGCTCGCCAAAGCGATCGGAACTTAACAATCGTCGTTCCAAGGGAACGATATGCTAGGCGATCATGTTGGAGCCGTCTTAACATGATTACCTTGAGGATTCTCTTAACAGCTCTCCTTTTGCTCACGCCGCTCGGCCTTTCGCGGCAGAGGCTTCAGCCTGAGCCGATTGCACCAAAAGAATTTGCGGTGATGGCTTGGGGCGATTCTCCCTCTGATCCCGAAGAGTTGCGCGGGATGAAAGAGGCCGGCCTGAACATTTCCGGTTTCTGCCGGGCGGAGGACCTGGATCGGGTCAAAGCGGCCGGTTTAACGTGCTTTGTCAACGACCCGAAAATCAGCGCCTACGAGCCGGACAAGCTCCCCGATCTTGATCGCATGCATCAGGACGTTGCGGCCTTGAAAAACCAGATCGGCAACAATCCGGCCGCACTTGGTTTCTTTCTGCACGACGAACCATCGGCGTCTTTAATGCCCGGACTCGGGAAACTAGCCAATCTGCTTCGCCAGGAAATGCCGGATAAGTGGCCCTATGTGAACTTGTTTCCCTACCGTGTGCCGCCAAGCATTCTCGGTACCAGCGATTACGACTCTTATGTCCGCATGCTGGTAAAAACCATCAACCAGCCGTTTCTAAGCTACGACAATTACTCGCTCGTCAACGGTGAGATGTTGGATCCCTTTTACATCAATCTGGAGATCGTGCGGCGCCTTGGCCTCGAACTGAAAACGCCATTCTGGAATTGCATCCTCTCTACCGCGCACTTCAACTACATGGAGCCCTCGGATGCAACGTTCAATTTGCAGGTGTATAGCACGATGGCGTACGGCGGCCGCGGAATTCAGTACTTTACGTATTTCGCGCCCCGCATTGGGAATTACCGGCTTGGGCCCATCGACCAGTTCGGGAATCGAACGGCAACCTGGGATATGCTGCGCCGGATCAACAACCAGATTCACGCCCTGGCCCCGGTTTTGATCCGATTGCGCAGCACAGGCGTTTATCACTACCCGGACGTTCCGGAACAAGCCCAAAGCCTTGCGTCAAGCAAGCTGATCGATCACGTGGAAATGACACAGCGCCATGTGCGCCAGCCTGTTGCCGGCCGCTTTCTGGTTGGAGAATTCGAAGACGAGCAGCATCGCCCCTATTTCCTGCTCGTCAACAAAGACCTGAAGAATTCATTCCAGTTTCATATCCATCTACACGAGACCGGCCGCAAGCTGATCCGGATCTCGCCCTACTCGGGCCAAGAGGAGCCCTTCGGTCGAGAAATGGACTGGATCGCGCCCGGAGCCGGCGTTTTGTTCCGCGT
Organism: Terriglobia bacterium; assembly: GCA_963757345.1. Lineage (GTDB taxonomy): Bacteria > Acidobacteriota > Terriglobia > Bryobacterales > Bryobacteraceae > Bog-105. The sequence continues at coordinate 527,201 of CAVWRP010000027.1, forward strand.
TGAGTAGCATTCCTGCTTACTCCGGCTCGCGGACGCTGATCCGCTGGTCCGGTGTCACATGCTCCAGATTCTGCCGCTTTCCTCCCGGCCACAGAATCCTTACACTTCTGGCCGCTCCATTTATGCCCAATCCGAAATGGACAGCCTCGAGTACCGAAGAAGCGTAGCTCACCGAGCTTGTCATGTCGTTGCGCTGGTGATCAATATCAATGCGAGCACCGATGCCGTCGCGATTGGCATGCGTGCCTGTCAACTTCAGTTCAAGCCAGTGATTCTTATCAGGGCTGATGTTGTGCCACAGCTCTACCGGCTCTTCGAGCGACGAGATCACCACATCGATCTTTCCATCACCGTCAAAATCGGCGTATCCGCTTCCGCGATGGGCCTTCGCTTCATTCAAACCGGCTGCCGCTGTAACGTCGTGAAACTTGCCAGCGAAATTTACGAAGACGGTGGCCGGTTCTTTATAGACAGCCGATTCGACCAGTTCTACCCGGTCATTCACATGCGAATCTGAGGTGAAGAGATCCTTCCAACCGTCGTTATTGAAATCAAAAAGACCGGTCCCCCATCCGCTGTGGTGTAGACTCGCTCCGCCTATGCCGCTCGAATACGTGACGTCAGCAAAACCTCCCTTGCCCAGATTTCGAAACAGTGGAAATGTTTCACCGGCCAGTGCGGTCACCGTGATATCCGGAAGGGAATCATTATCGTAATCTCGAAAATCGGCGCCCATGCTCGCCACAGGTTTGCCCTCCTCACGGAGCGCAACGCCGGCAAGAAGACCTACTTCTTCGAATGTGCCGTTGCCCTTGTTGTGAAACAGAAAGTTTGGCATGTTGTCGTTCGTCACGAAGACATCCTGAAATCCGTCGCCATCGTAGTCGGCAAAAACCACGCTCATGCCACGACCTGGAAATGCGCTGATTCCCGCCTTCTGAGAGACATCCTCGAAGGTTCCGTCCCCTTTGTTCCGATAGAGAGTGCTCGCTAAGCCTTGAAAATACTTCGGGTGGCAGTATATCCGCAGGTTGCGTGACTTATCGCCGCAGTAACGGTCGTCATTTACCGACCATTTCGCATAGTGCACAACCCATAGGTCAAGAAGGCCATCATTGTCGTAATCGAACCAGCCGGCGGCGACGGCCCACTGGCCGCTTTTGATCCCTGCTTTTTTTGTTACCTCTTCAAACTTGCCGTGGCCGAGATTGTGATAGAGCAAGTTGCGATTAACGCCCGCAACGAAGAGATCCGGTTTGCCATCGTTGTCATAGTCGTCGGCGGCGGCGCCCATGGAGTAACCGGCTCCGGCAACGCCGGCCTCCCCAGTGACATCCCGGAATTTCATGTTGCCTTCATTACGGTAGAGGCGGTTCGAATACTGCGGGCCCGTTTTCGAAAGAGACGGAAGGTCGGCGCCGTTGGTAAAGAAAATGTCGGGACGTCCGTCGCCATCGTAGTCAAACACGGCAAGTCCGCCCGCCATGGTTTCGATCATGTGCTTCTGCGGAGTCGGGGAATTATGCAAAACGAAATCAATACCGCTCTGCTTGGCTACATCCTCGAAGCGGATTGGAGCGAGCGGCTCGGAGGCAAAAAGCAATAGGCAGGCGAAAATCATAATAGGCGAGCAGCTTATAATTCGGATAGTAAACTGCCGGCTCACATAGCCTTCTTAGTTGCCAAACTGCAGATGAAATCAGCTCTCATATCTCGACGTCTATTTCGACTCTCCTTGCTCGCACTGACGGTACCCCTGTGCTTTGCTCATGCTATTTTGCTCGACTCCACACCTTCGCTCAACCAGGTTTTGCAAGGGGATCATTTCACCATTCTGTTGCATTACAACTCACGGGTGGATGGCGCGCGCTCTCAACTGACATTGATTTCGGCAAGCGGCACGAAACGGATTCCGCTCGAGAAGCAGACGGAACCGGACAAGCTGCAGGCTCAGGCCATGGAACTGAAGCCGGGAGACTATCGCTTGGTCTGGCAAGTGCTTGCCTCGGACGGACATCTCACAAGAGGGCAGATTCCCTTCAAAGTGGAATAGCGAGTTAAATATTGGCATCCCTACTCGACATCTTTGGGTATCTTTCGGTAATTCTCCGTGGCATTTCTCTTTCGCTCGAGTGCCTTTTGATTGGAGGCGCGGTTTATTACCTCTGGATTTCGCGTGAGGGGTTTTCGCGGCGTCTGCTTTTCGGCGCGGCGATCAGTATGGTGGCGGCGCAAGCGTTCTGGTTGTCGGTCAACTCGGCAATTTTGCAAAGCACGACCGGGATCGCGTGGGCTGAGGTCTTCAAAGCCGATTTCTTTATTGCAGGAATTCTACAAGTCATAGGCGCCGTTATTTTCGTGTTTCTCTCCCGGCGCGCGGGGATGCCTGCTCCGCTCCTCGCCGCTGCCTGCGCGCTCGAGCTTGCAGGCAGCGTGCTCACTAGTCACTCCGCGGCTCGCTTAAACAATCGTGCAGTTCTCATGGCAGTCACGGGCGCTCATCAGCTTGGAGCTGCTCTCTGGATCGGCGCCCTGCCATTCTTCCTGTGGTCTGTCTCTCACCTCGAAAGAGTCGAGGGCCGCGCGGAGGCCGCATATCGATTCACGCGCCAAGCCCTTTCCGGAGTCACCGTGCTCCTTGTAGCGGGACTGATTCTTGCGCTGGTTTACATTCACTCCTTCACGCTGCTTTACGGCACAGCTTACGGGGTGATGACCGTGGCAAAAGCGACCCTGGCAGCCTTACTTCTATTGCTCGGCTGGCAAAACAACCGTCTTGTGAGCCGCAAATTAGTCGAAGGCGTTTCGCGACTCCGCTTACGCCGCTTCTCGGAAGTGGAGATCGGAATCGGCTTTACGGCGGTCCTCGCCGCTGCCTCGCTGACATCGCAGCCGCCGGCCATCGATATCAAAGCGGACCGAGTGGCGGCGTCGACCATCATCGCGCGCTTCACGCCTCGCGTTCCTTCCATGCAAACCCCGGCCGCGGCAGAGTTGTCTCCGGCGACACCTCTCAATGCCGACGAAGCGAAGGCGTTTGGCGTTTCACCGCTAGACACCGACATCCCAGGCGCGGGGCTCGGCAAACCGGACAAGCCGTCCGACATTGCATGGAGTGAATACAATCACAACTGGGCCGGCATGATCGTTTTCGTTGCCGGGACACTGGCCTTTATCTCACGATTCCGGTGGGGACGGTGGGCGAAACATTGGCCCCTGGCGTTTATCGGATTAGCGGTCTTTCTGCTCCTGCGCGCCGATTCCGAGAATTGGCCTCTTGGTCCGCGCGGATTCTGGGAATCCTTTGCCGTCGCCGAAGTAGCGCAGCACCGGGTCTTCGTTGTCCTCATCGTGCTTTTTGCGATTTTCGAATGGAGTGTCCAGACCAAGCGGATTCATTTGCGCCTGGCGGCCCTCGTCTTCCCGTCCGTTTGCGTGCTGGGCGGCACGCTCCTGCTGGCGCATAATCATTCGCTCACAAAAGTACAGGAATCGCTACTCGCGGAACTCAGCCATACGCCCATAGCGCTTCTCGGCCTCACTGCGGGTTGGGCACGCTGGCTGGAGATTCGCTTTCCCGAACGCGCGCCGAAGTGGGCAGCAAATGTCTGGCCTCTCTGCTTTATAGCGGTTGGATATTTCCTGCTCAGTTATCGCGAGCACTAGGGTAATTTCATTCGGCGCTCGACTGACGGGCTTGGACGGTCATCGGTTTCAGGATGTCGTCGAGCAAGGAAGCAGCCTGCCCTTGCCGCACTAAATGCGGATACCTCTCGCCGCCCTGGTAATCGATTTTTACCGTCTTGAAAAAGCCGCTGTTCTCGATGATTAGTTCGAACGGCGATCCCTTCTCCTTCGTTTGGCGGATACCTTGACGGAGAAGATCGTCGGTGGAACGCCTGCCGTTCACTGCAACAATCCTCATGTCCGGACCCAGTCCAGCAACATAGGCGGGAGATCCAACCAGTACGTCATCAATCGTGTTATCGGATACGTGAAGACCAATGGAATACCAGGCATTGACACCACGATCGCGCGATTCCTCAGCGCGGATAAACTCGTTTGGTTGATCGGTGTATTCGACGCGGTACCCACCTCGCGTGATGCCATCGAATGGCGCGTGAGCGGACTTCGAAGTGATGCGATCGCGAAGGAACTGGTTCCAGTTATAGGGCTGAATCGCGTTCAGGTTTTCAACCAGGTCCTGAAATATGTAGGGGAACACCTCGGCGGGTGTATCGCCGCGGGCGCCTAAGAAGCGAGCGCAAAAATCGTTGAGCGATTTCTTGTTTTTGGAGAACTCGCGAATTTTCGTGTCAACGTCGAGCCAGATCAGCTCGCCTTCCGGATAGTAATCCACCGAGCGCCGCCAGTTATCCCACTGCGTGGTCGTCGCGTACAGAACCTGGGAGGCAACGGCGGTGTCTTCCAGATTGCGCCAGGAACGGCCCGGCCGATGGTCCAGTTCGGCGGCAGAAGAGGCCAGATACGAACGGAACTGATCCGCTTTCCATATGCCCGCTCTTGCGGCCAGAACATCGCCCAAATATTGAGTCAGGCCTTCGTAGACCCAAAGCAAGTCGCCCTTCATCGGCTGGTTGTAATTCTGTGTAACGAGCCCCGCCGGACGCCGGAACTTGCCGTTCCAGGAATGAGTGAATTCGTGAGGGAGCAAGTCTCCGTTCAGCATCGCGAGATCATCATCGATCAGTCCTCTGGCTTCGACGCGATTGTCACTCGACTGGTGATGCTCAAGGCCGAAGTGAGCGATGCCATCGCTGAGCGTTACCAGGAAGTGGTAGCTGCCATAATGGCGCGAGCGATATAGCGCGCCGCTTTCACGCACAAGATTGCTCCACGCTTCCGTCTGCGCCGCAGTCACGTTCAAGTCTTCCGGACCGTCAGCCGCCATATCGAGAAAGTGTTTGGGGGTAATCTCGGTAGCAAGAGAAATCTCCTTGAAGTAGCGTCCGGTCAAGACGGGAGAGTCAATTAACATCTCGAGGGAAACCGGTTGAAAGCGGATTTCAGAGCCGCTGTCAGAGATCCTGGTCAATGCGGTCCCGGCTTTCCAGCCTTCCGGCAGCTCGACTGAAGGCTCGAACAAAATCTGGGACGCAGATGCACCGGCCGGGTACAGCGCGACTTCGTTCCAGCTCGCGATAGCAAGATTAGGACCTGTGGACGCACCTGCGGAAAATCCTGATGCAGGAGCTGTGGCAAGAAAGTCGACTTTCGCTTCCAGTTTCTGGACGCCGTCAGGCACGGTGAGGTGAAAGGCGAACATGTTGACGTCGTCTCGCCGCCAAGCCAGAGTTTGACCGTTCGCCGAAATCACGAGACCCGCAAAGTTGTCTATGGGACCGGTGGGAGAGTGCTCGCCTGGAATCCACTGCGGATATTCGAGTGTGAGAGGCCCGGGCTGGACAGGGATGCTCAGACGCGCATGTAGCATTTTGCGCGGCGCATCGCGGAGGTCCAGCGTAATTTTGATCGCTTTTCCATTTTGGGGAAATGCGCCAACCGCAAAGAGGAAGAAGCAGAGAATGCTTTTCAAGTCTTCATCATAGAAGTTGATCGGATTTTCAGCGCGTCGGTGCTCGATTCGCTCGCTTTTAACTTGAAGAAGATTACAAGCCAGACGGGCAGTTAATCATTTCTGGCTTTAATCGCGAAAACGTCCAAGATTCTTCGTGCCGGCAGAAAGCATCGAACGCGGAGGCTGGTTTTGCTGGATCTGCCCCCCTGAAATAATACTCGCTTCGGCGGCGGATGAGATCCTCCTCGATCGGCGAACCTGGTGGATATGAGGCTATCATCGGTATCATGATGGAGGTCCGACAATCCGTTTGCGCGCTCGATTGTCCGGATTGCTGTGCCCTGTTGGTAAACGTAGACGAACATGGGCGCGGCTCACGCCTGAGGGGCAATCCCGACCATCCGATTACGCAAGGATTCCTCTGCGGCAAGGTCGCTCGTTATTTGGAGCGTCAATATTCCCCGGAACGGCTGCTTTATCCGCAACGGCGCACCGGAGCAAAGGGCGAAGGCCGCTTCGCGCGCATTTCCTGGAAAGAAGCGCTCGCCGAGATTGCGGAACGCTTAAAGCAAGTCGCAGCTGAGCATGGCTCGGAAGCCATCGTGCCTTACAGCTTTGCCGGATCGATGGGACTCCTGGCGGCCAATGGGATGGACCGGCGGTTCTTTCACAGGCTCGGCGCTTCGCGCCTCGAGCGAACCATATGCTCATCAGCAGGCGGAGCCGGGCTGGATGCTGCTCTGGGCATGAAGTACGGCACTGAACCCGAACAGTTCCGCCATTCCAAGCTGATACTGGCCTGGGGCGCGAACATTCTTGCCACCAACGTCCACCTGTGGCCGTTTATCGTGGAAGCGCGTCGCAAAGGCGCAAAGTTCTATACGATCGACCCGGTTCGCCAGAAGGTAGGCGAGCTGGCGGACAAGCATTTTTCGATTCAGCCCGGAACCGATGCGGCACTGGCTCTTGGCCTGATGCACGTAATCATCGGCGAGCACCTTCACAACGCAGCGTATGTCGAAAACTTTACGACCGGCTTTAAAGGCCTGGCCGAAAAAGTAGCTCCGTTCACACCCTCTCATGTTTCACAGCTTACGGGGTTATCTGCCTATGAGATCGTTACGCTCGCCCGCGAGTATGCAACGACGAGACCTTCAGCCATTCGCCTCAATTATGGAATTCAACGTTCAGAACGTGGAGGCATGGCCAGCCGTCTGATCGCCTACCTACCCGCTCTGACTGGCTCCTGGGGAGAACTGGGTGGCGGTTTGCAGCTTTCGACTTCCGGTGCATTTCACTTGAACGAAGCCAGTCTTCAACGCCCCGACCTGGAGTTGGTCTCGCTCGGAAGGCCGGCTCGCAAAGTCAATATGGTGCAACTGGGCAAAGCTCTTAACGAGGTCCGGGATCCTGCGATCCATGCCGTTATTGTTTATTGCTCAAACCCGGCGGCCGTGGCGCCCGATCAGAATGAAGTGCGGCGCGGTCTTGCGCGAAACGATCTCTTTATGGTGGTACTCGAACAATTCCAGACGGACACGGCTGACTGGGCCGATATCGTGCTACCATGTACCACTTTCCTGGAACATACCGATCTTTACCTCGCCTACGGGCATTACTATCTGCAACTCGCCCGCCCGACGCTCCCTGCCCCAGGTGAGTGCCGCTCGAATGTGGAGATCTTTCGCGACCTCGCCAAGAGAATGGGATTCCGAGAAGACTGTTTCGACGAATCGGATGACGACATGATTCGCGGGCTGCTCGATTCCGGTCATCCATTTCTCGAAGGGATCACTCTCGAACGCTTGGATCGTGAGCGGTCGATACGGCTCAACGTCTCGCCTGAAAATGAGCCTTTTCTGCCGTTCGCGCAGGGCGGTTTCGGAACAAGCTCCGAGAAGTGCGAGTTTCATCCTGAGACGATTGCTTACGAACCTCCCGAGGAATCTCGCCGCGGCGATCCGGAACTCAGAGCCCAGTTCCCACTCGAAATGATTTCGAGCAAGAATCATCACAGTATGAACTCAACTTTCGGGAATCGCGAGGATCAGGATCGCGAAACGGCCACGGTAACGATTCATCCGCAGGATGCGAAGACGCGCTCGATCGCGAGCGGCGACGCGGTGCGCATCTTCAATCGGCGCGGCAGTTGCGTTTTAAGAGCGATCGTGTCAGACCGGATCGTGCGCGGCGTAGTGAACGCTCCGTCGGTGCGATGGCCGAGCCGATCGCCCGACCATCGCAATGTAAATGTGCTGACCAGCCAGCGGCTCACCGATATGGGTCGCGGCGCGACTTTCTATAGTTGCCTCGTTCAGGTCGAAAGAGCCGGAGATTAGAACGTTATCCGGCCCACGAGCTGAAGATTTCTTGGCTGAGTTACCGTTCCATTCCAGGTGCCGAAGTTGGCACTAGAGGGATCGTTATTGAATGGAATGCAATCGCCGAAGGCCTGGCCGTCACATGTGAAGTAGTGATTGTTGAAAATGTTAAAGGCTTCAGCACGGATCTGGATGTTAAGCCGCTCCTTGAGGACAATTGTCTTCGATATCGCGAGGTTGGTGTCCTGGTAGGACGAGCCGCGAACTCCGGTAACGCGAGGGCCTTGACCCAAATAAGTTCCGTTGGCGAATAAGGAGCTTGGTTCAAAAGCTGCCGCGTTATAGGCGGGCTGGTTGACATTAAAGCTGCCATAGGACTGCGTCAACACATTCACTCCGGGGACGAGAGCAGGAATACATTGCGCCTGGAACTGGGAAGGAACGCCGCACACCGTCGAATCGCGGAAGTATAGAGGCATTCCCGAGACGAGCTTGATGCTCGTCGAGAGTGTCCAGCCGCCTACGATGCCGTTCAGCAATCCGGGTCCATTCAGCCAGCGCTTTCCAGTTCCGAAGGGAAGGTCGTAGACTCCGATGAGCGCGAACGTGTGCGTGATGTCGTCCGGAGAGAGGGCTTTATTGCGACCGCCCTGATAAGGATTGATCACACCACCGATAGCGCCGTAGTTTGCAGTAGACTGCGTGGTGGAGGAGGCATCCGTGATCAGCTTAGAAAATGTGTAATTCCCCTCTATATGCATGCCGCTAGCAAACTGCTTCTTGAAGCTGGCCTGGAAGGAATGGTATTGCGATGTACCTTGGTTTTCATTCAGTCCAGTTAGCCCGTTGCAGTACTGCGGGTACGCGACCAAGGCCTGAGCCACTGTCGGTTTGCAAGTTCCCCGGTTCGTTAGGTCATCAACCCAGTTCGAGTAGGGAACATTCACTCCAAACAGGGAGGTCTGGCCGGGCTCAAAGACTGTATTCAGTACGGACGGACCGAGATTCAGAAGTGATGGGTTCAAGTAATTGAGAGGTTGAAGCTGAGAAGGAAGATGGGTTCCCTGATTTGCTACGTAAGCGGCACTTACGATACTGCTGGCACCGAATTTCCGCTCTATCGAAAAGTTCCATTGCTGCGTATAGGACAGATGGTTGGCGTAAGTTGGACGGTACTGCGGTCCGCCGGCACCATTATCCGCAGTCGCGCTTATGTCCGAGGCTCGATTGTAAGCGGGGAACCCTTTGTCCATATAGAACGATGGCACATATCCACTGAAGGAATCCGAAAAGGTCACGCTTGGGTTGAACCCATCGAGGTTAATTCCTCCATTCCATCCCGGGTAAAAGGCTTGCGTGTAGAAAACTCCATAACCAGCGCGGATAACCGTGTCTTCGCCAACCCTGTAAGCCACGCCGAGCCGAGGAGCTACCGCGGAGTTGAAGGGGGTTTCCGGATAGGGTGCGCCGAAACTGGCAGCGCCCCATTTGTTGCCGGCGAACGCCAGGCTACCTGGACGATTGCCGGCACCCGGGTTAGGTGCGAAACTAAAGAAGGCTGACTGGTCGTCGGTCTCGTATGTGGGCGTGAATTTATCCCAGCGAACACCGTAATTGATGGTTAACTTGGGCGTGATTTTCCAGGTGTCGCCAACGTGCAGCGGAATAGGCGCGCTGCTGAACTCCCTACTTGGCGACATTGTAGACGTTCAGGTTTCCGTTGTCGGCGGCGCCTAGCAGAAAGCTGGCAAACGGATTGCCGCTACTCCCGCCGGGCAGTCCGGTAGAGAGAGCAGAGAACCCGAGAGTTCCAGACTGATTATTGTTTACGCGGAAAACCTCGGCAAGATGCCGGTATTCGCCGCCGAATTTGATGGTGTGCGCTCCGCGGACAATTGTAATGAGTTCATTTCCGATCCAGGAGGGGCGGGTGGATTTGTTCAAGTAGCCAGCACCCTGCGTATTGCCCCAAGATGGCAGATTGGTAATTCCCGGGGCGCTGAAATTCGCCGCCGGCGAGGCATTGTAGGCGGCGGCATTCGGAATCATCGGGAGTTCAGCGGGATTCTGGCCGGTTACCGAACCATAGCCCTCATTGCGATTCAAATAGCCGACCGCAAAGTGACTCAGCAACGTGGGAGTAAAAATGTGATCCCAGTTCAAACGATTCACCCAGGCATCCTCCGGATTGGCCGGGCTCGAGGTGCACAGCATAACAGGTAGCGCGCACTGTTCGTTAGGCTGCGTCTTCTGACGCCAGATCGTTAAGAAAACGTGATCCTTCTCACCCCAGTAATGATCGATCTTATAGAGATACTCATCCAGATTCGAAAGGATGCCGTCAGAAACCGGATTGGAAAGATAGTTATTGTATGGACCCGGCCCAGTCGGAGTCGGAAGGTACTGCATCCATTGGAGAGCAAGCGGACTTTGTTGGGAAACCGGGATCTGGTTGTTCGCGAACGGCTGACGGACCAACTTCCCGTTGACAATCTGTTGGGTTGTGGGGTCGTAGAGCTGGACACCGGCGTCTGAAAAATCGCCCGAACGTTCCTGCTGTGAAGGAATAGAAACTAAAGGCCTGTTCGTGCCGCCGAGGCTGCGCAGATATTCGGCATCGAAGAAGAAATAGGTCTTGTGCTTGGGACCCCAGACAAATGGCAGGAATGGTAGCTTCACAGGACCGCCAATAAAGCCTCCGAACTGGTTCTCGTTGTCTTTTGGTCGTGGATCGCCATCGGGCCTCTGATTGGTGAACTGCAATGCATTGAGACTCTTATTGCGGAAGTATTCGAAGCCGCCGCCGTGGAATTGATCAGTCCCGCTACGCGTGGTGACGATAATTTCGCCACCCGTCGTGGTGCCGTATTCGGGTTCATAACTCGACGTCAGGACGCGTACCTCATTGACCATGTCGGGCGTTGTCGGAAAGTCAAAAAACGAAACCATGCCGCTTTGAGACATGGTTCCTTCCTGCATACTGACACCATCCATGATGGCTTCATCGCCCATCTTCAGACCACCGTTGATACGTGCGTTGAACGCCTGAGGACTGGTGCCGGTGTTTACGCCTGGAAGGAAGGAAATGAACTGCACCGCGTTACGCGGGGTCCCGGCGGCAACCAGCAAGGGGAGCTGATTGATGATCTGCGGCGGAACGCCCTCCTGTTTCGCGCCGTTATCGTAATTTAGCTGAGCCGCGTCTGCGACAACTTCGACCTTGGTGGAGGCTTCGCCTACCTCAAGGCCCGCATCGATACGCGCAGATTGATTCGCCAGGAGCTGAATACTGCTCTGCACATAAGTGCGAAAACCATTCGCGGCAACGCTCAGATTGTATATTCCGGGAACCAGATTCTGAAAGGCATAACGCCCGTCATTGTCAGTTTGAATCTGCGAACTCAATGCACGCTCGGTGGCCGAAAGCGTAACTGTCGCCTGGGGTATGACGGCCCCAGACTTGTCAGTGACCTGACCATCTAAACTGGCGTTCTGACTTTGAGCGAAGAGGCCGACTGAAGTGAAGGCCACAACGAAAAAAGACTTCCAAGCGAGCGGACGAAGCATCATTACTCTCCTTACCTAGCGAGCGACCCGGCTACCGCAGAAGTTGAGTCGGTTGGTTTTTGGCAGGATACCACAGTCGCTAGTATGGCGACATTAGAGGTTGGGTTGGGACCGGCAGTACTAATGTGAAAATCCTGGGCCCGACACTCCAGGCACTACGAGTGTGAAACTAGACTGATGCTATGACCCATGTGGCCCCGCTATAATCGGGCCCGAGGAATACGTCCTTGCACAAACTTATTTCGACGATCGCGCTGTTCGCATTTGCGGGCACATTATTTGCACAGAGCCCGCTGGTAGGTACATGGAAGCTAAACAGCGCAAAAACAAAATACACTACCGGCACGCCTCCCAAGGACGTAACTCTTGTGATCGATGAGCAAGGGGACAATCTTCAGCTAACTGCGACGGGGACCAATGCTGATGGATCATCGCTTTCGGTGAAATACACGATCCCGGTCAAAGGCGGCGCAGGACAGGTGCAGGAGGGCCCCTATACAGGTATCAGTTCAAAAGTCGTCAGCGATGAGGCGCGTGAGAACACCTACAGTAAGGATGGCAAGGTTGTAGCCTCCCGTCACTCAGTCGTAAGCAAAAACGGCAAGACGATGAAGTCCACTGTAAAAGGCGTCAACGCCGCGGGACAAGCGATCGCAGGCGTCGACGTGTACGACAAGCAGTAGCCAGCCGCGCTCGTGCTGTTACTGCCCGTTTCCGGGAACGGGTAGCAGTTCCACTTAGATAAAACTCCATCCCACTCATCTGGATCTTCTTTACCGATCTAACATGGAATTCAAGCGTGGTGCGAGCATTCCTAGCCTTTCTTGCGATGGCGGCTTGCCTCTATGGACAGGGCTCCGATTCGAACGGCGAGCTGCTTGCCATCCAGGATGCGCTTCAGATCCACGATTTGCCGAGCGCCTCGCGCCTCATCGATCGGGCACTTCGGCGAAATCCAAATGACAGCGCAGTACTCAACCTGCGCGGCGTGCTCCATGCCCAGCGCGAAGAACTGCCGGAAGCGCGGCGCGACTTTGCGAAGGCTGTGAAGCTTGCACCCACGTTGACACCCGCATGGCAGAACCTGGCACGTGCATGCCAGCTTCAGAGCGAAAAGGACGTTTCTGCTATGCCATGCGCAGTTGAATCGTGGCAACGGGTACTGCGCTTGAAGCCACAGGACGAAGAGGCGCTCGGATCCCTCTCCCTGCTCTACGAGAAGAGTGGAAAGTTTGCAGAATCGCTGCGGCAAGTGGAGCACCTGCCCCAGCAGCATCAGTTGTCAACCTTAATTCTCCGCTGCGCCGATCTGACTGCGCTTGTCCGGGTCAACGAAGCCACGAAGGCCGCCCAGGAATTGTCCCAATCGAACGAGTTTTCCGAAGCCGATTTCGCCAGTGTGCAAAACGCCTTCGAATCGGCCAAGGCGGCGCCTATTGTGGTCATCCTCGTCACCGCCCTGGATTCGCGGCGAGCGGCAGGCGTCATCTCGCTGCGGCGGCTGGCAATCGCCTATGAGCAGCTCGAGCGGCCCGCAGAAGCGCGGAAGGTTCTCGAAAGGGTCGCAGTACTAGATCCTAAAAATACTTCGCACCTGCTCGAACTGGCGCGCCTGGCCGATGCCGCCGGTGACCATGAAGCAGCGCTCGGATATCTTGCACACGCACAGGATATTGCACCCGACAACGCGCAGATCCATTTTCTCTTCGCCATGGTGGCGAATGAAATGGAGCTGCCTGTACAGGCGCGGGCTTCGCTTGATCGTGCGCTGGCGCTCGAGCCGAACAGCCCCGTCTACAACTTCGCGATGGGCGTGGTGATTCTCAGCTCTCGCGACGGGGCGACCGCGGAATCGTATTTTAAAAAATTCGTGGCGACTAAGCCAGACAATTCGAAGGGCCACTACGCGCTCGGAGTGGCGTACTTCGCGTCAGGCGATTACGCGAAATCCAAAGCCGAGATGGAAAAGGTAATCGGCAAGAAAGAGATAGCGGGAGGGCCCGAGTATTTCTTGGGATGCATGGCGCGCCGCGAGGATGATCTGCCAGCCGCTGCTCGATTCTTGCGCGAATCGATCAAATTGATGCCGGGCTTCGCCGAATCCCATACGGAGCTGGCGCGCATTTTCATGACCCAAGGCGACCTGACACAAGCACGGTCGGAGCTCGATACAGCCGTACGCATCGATCCTAAAAGCTTCGGGGCAAATTCCCAGCTCCTGGCCGTTTACCGGCGCACACATGATTCGCGAGCGGAAGCCCAGGCAGACCTGGTCAAGAAACTTGATGAGAATCGCTCAAAGCGGGCCGAGCTGATGTTGAGAATGATCGACGCACGGCCTATCGAGCAGGCGGCGAGGCAATCAGAGAAGCCCGTCTCCCAATGACTCGGGCCTCCCGAATAGTCTGCTTCCTGCTGGCGATTGAAGCAGCGCTGGGGCAGAGCGACGACATTTTCGGCCGTCTTCGGAACGTTCTAGCGGCGTCGGGCGAGCAGGCGGAAGTGGAGCTGCGGAAAGGAAATTTCGTGCGCGTCCAGGAGATGCTGCGGGCGGCGCCCGCCGCCGATGCGCCCGCTCGTGCGGAGCTTCTGTCGGTGCAGGGCGCAGTAGCATTTCTGGCCGGGGAAATGAGCTCGTCCGCTGCCGATTTCGCCGCAGCTGCAGCGATATCGCCCCTCAAAGATAGCGACACATTTACGCGAGCTATGGCGCTTGTCAATCTCCACGACGACAAAAATGCTCGGGCTCTGATGGAGGATTTGGCCGCGAGGCATCCGGATCAATCGGTCTATATTTACTGGCTCGGCCGCCTGGATTACGACCAGCGTCGTTACGACGAAGCAATAGTAAAGCTAAAGAAGGCAACCAGCCTTGATCCGCGGTCGACGCGCGCGTGGAACAGCCTGGGGCTCGCGTTTGACATGCAAGGGCAAATGGAGCAGGCGCTGGAGGCGTTTCAGAAAGCGGCAGAGTTGAACCGAATGCTGGCTCACCCGTCGCCGTGGCCTCCGCATGATCTGGGTTTCCTGCTCTTCCGGATGGACAAGCCGAAGGAGGCTGAGGCGGCATTACGCGAGTCCCTGCGGTACGATTCGAAGCTCGCCCAGACTCATTATTATCTGGGCAGAGTGCTGGAGAAAGAGGGCCAGGACGCGGCAGCTATCAGCGAATACGCCATCGCCGTGTCAACGGATCGGGCGTCGCCCGAGGCTTGCTATTCTCTCGCAAAGCTTTACCGCAAGGTGCATCGCGAAACAGAGGCCAACGAGATGTTTGCGGAGTATAAACGCCGGAAAGAGGCTATCGCCGGAAGCCCTCAGTAAGTGTTTCGTACGATGCTTCCGACCAGTCCTTCGATGGTGTGCGGATTGGCTTCAACCAACTGATCCAGGCCGTGCTCCCGGGCGCTGGCTGAAGTGACCGGTCCGATGGTCGCAATTTTCATTTGCCGGATCGTTGCAACTCCAACCAGGGAGATCGCGTTTTCCACGGCTGAGGAACTAGCGAAAGTGATCCAATCCGGGAAAGGCGCGCGAAAGACATCGGCCGCCTTACGAGACGCATCCGGAGGGATGACATTCCGGTATGCTTCTACGACCTCGACCAGTGCGCCGAGCTTTCTCAGAGCACCCGGGATTACGTCGCGCGTGACAAGCGCCGCGGGTATGAGGACACGCTTTCCTTGGAGATCTTCTGAGCCGAGCGCCTCGATGAGCGACTCGGCAACGTATTTCTCCGGGACAAGGCGGACGTCGAAGCCCAAGCGCTCCGCCGCTGCTCGCGTAGCAGATCCTACTGCTGCAACCCGTGCCCGGCAGGCTCGTAAAGACGGAAGCTGATCTGCAAAGGCCGTAACGGCATTGACACTTGAAAAAACGATCCAGTCGTAAGCGTCACGACGCGTCGCGGCTTCGTGCAAAGGTCTTGGATCAGCCGGCGGCGCAATTTCGATCATCGGAATAAGCACTGCATCCGCGCCGAGAGCGCGCAGGGGACCGGCCAGCTCTTCGGCCTGGTGCGCCGCTCGCGTAACCACGATACGGAGAGCTGACAGCGGCGTCACGTCAACTCAGGCTCGCGAGGATCGAATCGGCTCCGCGCGCGAGCAGATCGGCCGCGACGCGCCTGCCTAGCTGTTCCCAGCGTTCGGGAGAATCCTCGGCAGAGGCTCGCAAATGCCGGCTTCCGTCCGGCGCGACGACCACAGCAGACAAATGCAAGAGGCTGCCCTTCTGCTCGGCAAATGCTCCAATTGGCAACTGACAGCCGCCCCCGAGAGCGGCAAGTGCAACACGCTCGCAATTGACCGCCTGAGCACTGGGAGCATGATTGAGCGTGCGACAAATCCCGAAGGCTTCGTCTGCGGCGCGTGTC
This sequence comes from Terriglobia bacterium, assembly GCA_963757345.1. Classification (GTDB taxonomy): domain Bacteria; phylum Acidobacteriota; class Terriglobia; order Bryobacterales; family Bryobacteraceae; genus Bog-105. Next base: position 543,003 of record CAVWRP010000027.1, read on the forward strand.
TCAATTGCCAGGGCGCCTTGTCCCGGAGCCGGACACATTTCGGCTGGTGAAAGGATCTGGGCAATTTCATGTTCCAGAGCCAGACGTTTCAGACCCGCGGCAGCCAGCAGAATGGCGTCGAATTGTCCTTCTTTCAGCTTGCGCAAACGCGTATCGACGTTACCGCGCACCGGTTCGATCAGCAGATCGGGTCGAAGGATGCGAAGCTGGGCCGCCCGCCGGCCCGAACTTGTCCCGACGCGGCCTCCCCTGACGAGTTCCGCCAGCTTTTTGCCGGCAAGTGCATCTCTTGGATCCTCACGCACAGGGATGGCGGCAATGGCAAGGCCGGGCGGGGTTTCGGTCGGCAGATCTTTCAAGCTGTGCACGGCGAGATCGATCTTTCGCGCAAGCAGGGCGTCTTCAATCTCTTTCGTGAAAAGCCCCTTGCCGCCGGCTTGGGTGAGCGATGCGGTCTGCAGGTGATCCCCCGTCGTCTTAATGATTTCGATGCGGGTAGAAACTCGTGCGTTTCCCAGCAAGCCAGCCACGTGATGCGCTTGCCAGAGGGCCAGATGCGATCCTCGCGAGCCAATAGTGAGAGTAGTTGCAGGAGCGGTTAGCATTCGACTGCCCTCTCTTCAGCGTAAGCGGAACATTCGGCGAACAGCTGCAACAAATTCCGGCTCCTGGTTCGGTTCGAGGATCTCCTGGGAGCCGGCCTGCCTGCGGATTTCAGAGATTGGACCGTGAGCAATCTTGTTCACGATTGCGCGGGTCAATGCTTCGACCGCTTCTTCCTGATTCGGAGTGAGAGCGGTCAGTCTGGGCCGGAAGCGCAGCAGCGCTTCGCGGCGAATTGCTTCGAGCTGCTCCTGCAGGCTGACGATGGTGGGAGTTACGTCGCGGGTGCGCAGGCGGGATTCGAGCCGCGCCACTTCCTCGGTTATGATGCTTTCGGCCTGCTGAGCAACTTCGCGGCGAGCCTGCAGATTCCGATCCGCCAGCCGCTGCAGGTCGTCGATGTCGTAGAGGAAGGCATGCTCCAGGCTGTTTACCCCAGGATCGACGTTTCGCGGAACAGCGATGTCGATCAGAAACATGGGCTGCCTCTTGCGGGCATCAATCGCGCGACGGACACCCTCCCTTGTCAGCACGAAGCCCGGAGCGGCCGATGACGTGATCACGATATCCATTTCGTCGAGATGCTCTAGAAACGTCTCATACGGAAGTACCTTGCCGTGAAACAGCTCGCTCAATTCGTGGGCGCGCGCAGGTGTGCGATTCGTGATAAAAATCTCCTGCGCTCCGGCCCGCAATAGATGACGGGCCGCGCTTTCCGACATCTTGCCGGCGCCCACAATGAGTACGCGCTTGCCGGAAAGGGAGCCGAAGATCTCGCGCGCGAGTTCAACAGCGGCATAACTGACCGAGACAGCACTTTCGCCAATCTCCGTTTCGGTTCGGATACGCTTTGCGACCCGAAAGGCGTGTGTGAGAACAGCATCCAGGGTTGTACCGATCGTTCCATGATCGCGAGCCTGGGCATAAGCCTGCTTGAGTTGGCCGAGAATTTGCGGCTCGCCGACAATCATGGAATCCAGACTTGCGGCAACGCGAAAGAGGTGACGCATGGCCTGCTGTGACTCGAAGACGTAAAGGTGAGGGCGGAGCAGTTCCGTCGTAATTCCGCCTCTTCCTGCGACCAGGACATCCAACAATGCCTCGCTCGGTTTGTCGTTATCCACGACAGCGGCGACTTCCACGCGATTGCACGTCGAGAGAACCAAGGCTTCCCGCGCTCCTTCCGCCTGCAGAAGCAGCAGGGCGCCCGGCAGCTCGGCCGAATCGAAGGCAAGCTTTTCACGTAATTCGACCGGTGCGGTCCGATGATTGATCCCTGCAACAGCCAGCTTGGTCAATGCCACAGGCTCCTCAGCGTCATGTGAGTTGCCCATGTAATGATCGAACAGCCAAGAACGCTCACGGCGAGCCAAGCCATGCGCCTCCCACGCCAGCCGGCCGAAATTCGCAGAAAGATCATGGCCAGATAGAACGCCCAGGTGAATAGAAAGAAAGCGACTTTAGGATTCGCGATCCACGCCGCGCCCCCTTCGATAAACGCCCATACAACGCCAGTAATGGTTGCGAACGTGATGAACACAAACCCCGTGTTCATGGATTGAGTGATAATTCGGTCAAGCGTCGCGAGGGGAGGCAGGCGGTTGGCGGAAGGCTTTACCTCTTTCCGCTTGAGCTGGCGCTCCTGCAAAAGATAGTAGACGGACGCAACGGCTGAAAAGATGAGAGCGGCGTAGCCGATCAAAACTGTAGAGACATGGATGACGAGCCAGACACTTCGCACCTCTGGGCTCCAGGGAGCCACGGGAAACTCGGTCGCGCCTACAAGCGTCATGAAGAACACGAGCGGGAAAATCACGATCCCAAAGCTGGCGATCCGGTAGTAACTGTAACCGAGAAGGAAGAGGACGGCTATCAGAAACGCACACACGGAACTCGTTTCGTAGAAATTGTTGAAAGGTAAGTGGCCGCTTTCCGACCACAGTTCAACAATTGCAACCAATTGAAAAAGCACGCCCGCGCCAAAGGCAAGCAAGGCCGGGAAGAATAGACCAGTCGTCTTTCGAAATAGATAAACGAGCGCGTACAACAGTCCGCACGAGTATAAGGCGGCGGCCGTCCGCAGCCAGATAACGCTCATGGTTGGGGGCTCTGTTTCCAGTATAAGGGTTAGGAGGCTCACTTTTACGTGACCGCGTTTAGCAGGCAGCGCTCACTGGACAAAGGATTTGGCGGCGAGGTGTATGAGACGGCTGAGGGTCTGATCCTGCGCAAAGCCACGACCAGCGAAAGCCGCGAAGTCTATGCGAGGCAGTGCCGATTTCTACCAAAGCTGGCTTCGTTTTTTCATTTCCCCATCCCGCAGCCGCGCTGCCTGGACAATTTCATGACGTATCCAAAGCTCGAAGGAGAAACATTCGAGCCCGGAATGCTGAAGGATTTGGATGCGGCCAGGATCGCGGTTGAAATCGCTAACTTCATGGCTACACTGCACTCGATTCCGGTCGGCCAGGCGGTCGATTGGGGTGTGTCGTCTACGAATCGCACCGCAGCGCTCCTTGCGGCAGCAGACCGCGTTCTACCAAAGCTTCCCGCCAACGTGCAGCCCGAAGTGCGCCGATGGCGAGAGCGTTTTCAAGAGCCCGATCATCGGAAAGTGGTGATCCACGGCGATCTCTGGTACGGCAATATCCTGATCGATCGGCAATCCGGGCATCTTTCGGGAGTGGTCGACTTCGATGAAACGAGCGTCGGCGATCCGGCTTGGGATCTGGCGACTCAGTTACATGTCAGCCGAGCCTTCACAATACTGGTTCTGGATGCTTACCCGCTCGAGAAGGCAACAATGCTCGAGAGAGCCGAGGCTCTGTTCGCCCTGCGTCCCTTCGAACAGCTCGACTGGGCGGACCGCCACGGAGATACTGCGGAGTTCGAGGAAGGTCTCGAGAAGCTTTATTCAGCGGGCGTACTCACGAGATAGGGCGTTACAATCGCTGTGTATCGACCGGCTGTTGCCTGCGCCGCTCTGCCCGCTTCTGTCCCAATTCGTGAAAATCGCCACTTATAACGTAAACTCGATCCGCAGGCGCTTGCCGATTGTCCTTGACTGGCTGCATCGCCACCAGCCTGACGTCATGTGCCTGCAGGAAACAAAGGTCCAGGACCAGGACTTCCCCGCGGCGGAGCTGGCCGAACTTGGCTATCACGCTACTTACCGGGGCATGAAAAGCTTCAACGGCATCGCAACGCTCACACGCTCGCCTCCGGAACGTTTGATCCACGGACTTCAGGAAGGCGCCGACAGCGAAGACACTCGCATTCTGCAAACGGTAGTAAACGGTATTCCGATTGTGAACTCGTACGTTCCTCAGGGACAGAACATCGCTAGCGAGAAATACACTTTTAAGCTAGTGTGGTTCCGGCGCATTCGACGCTATTTCGAGCAGCATCTCGACGCCGGCAAACCCGCCATCTGGGTCGGCGATTTGAACGTCGCTCCTGAGCCCATTGACGTATATCATTCCGATCGGCGAGTCAACGATACCGATTTCCACATTGAGGCCCGCACTGCGTACAAAGAAGCACTGAACTGGGGCTGGGTCGACGTTTTTCGCCAGCACTATCCGGATCGTGTCCAATACACATATTGGGACTACTTCCGCAACGCTTTGAAGAACAATTGGGGTTGGCGGATTGACCACATTCTCGCTACAGCGCCGTTAGCTGCGAGCTGCCGGCGCGTCGAGGTCGATATGGAGCCGCGGGAGGTGGCAAACAGCTCAGATCACACAGTGGTTTGGGCCGAGTTCGATCAAAGCGGGCGAAGTGATGAGTCGACGACAGATCTCAAAGTGCCGTAACGAGCTTCAGAAGCAGGCTCAGTCCAAGTCCCACTGCGCGAAAAGGAAAGAATCAATATCGGTGAGCTGCTCGATGTATTCGCTGATAGCGGTCCCGATGCCATGACCGGAGTTGTTGCTGGTTCGGAGAAGAACAGGCTTTCTGCTACCGGTTGCCTGCAGACGAGCGGTCATTTTTCTCGAGTTCATCGGATCCACTCGGGGATCGTTGACACCGGTCAGGAAGAGAATCGCAGGGTATTGCTTGCCATCTGTCACGTGATGATAGGGCGAGTAAGCGTAGAGAGCCTTAAACTGATCCGCTTCCTTGACCGTTCCGAATTCCGTCACGTTGAAAGATCCGTTTGGCGAAAGCTCCACCCGCAGCATGTCGTAAATACCTACCAGGGAAACAACGGTTGCGTATAAGTCCGGATGTTGGGTAAATGCCGCCCCCATGAGAAGCCCACCATTGCTTCCTCCCTCAATGGCCAGGCGTGACGAGGTCGTGAAACGCTGGTCAATTAGATACCGCGCGCATGCCTTGAAATCATCGAATACGTTTTGCTTGTGCGTCAAATTACCGGCAAGATGCCACTGCTCTCCGTATTCTCCCCCGCCTCGCAGGTTCGCGACTGCATATACAACGCCGCGATCGAAAAGCGGCCGCAAGGTGGGATTGAAGACCGGGCGCAGGCTGATTTCATAACCTCCGTAGCCGGTGAGCAGGGTGGGATTATTGCCATTCCGCACTGTTCCTTTCTTGCAAAGGATAGAGATGGGGATCCTGGTCCCGTCCTTGGAAACAGCGAATTCCCTATGCACCTCAATGTCGCCGAAGTCGGCTCCAAAGCTTCCTCGCAAGGCCGTAGGCGAAAGCAGCCCGGTATTCGGGTCGAAACGGCTCCACGCGGTCGGGGAGACATAGCTTGCTGTTTGAAGCAGTGCGGCGCCGCGCCCATCGGGGATGACCTGATATACAGCTGAATTGGCCTCAAGCGGCACGGTACCTCTTGCCTGTCCATCGGTACCGTAGATGCGGACGACAGACGGGCCGCCGTCTTCGGCCGACACGTAAAGGAGCCGCCCGGCCACAGTCAAATCTGCGATGGATACTGCCGTTTCGGGAATGATGGTAGTCGCATTCCGGGCGGCTGGTTTTGCGACGCTGACTTTCTGAACCTTCCCCCTTGGGGCATCCTGCCTGGAGAGCAAGTATGCAAAACCGTCAGCACCGAGCTGAGCTGAAATGATCCGGTCGGAATAGCGCGCGATCTGAACCCACTTGCCGTCAGGTCCAAGCAAGTAGTGTGTGTATTCGCCTCCGTCGCCGTTCTCAATGGAAGCGAGGATTGAGGCACCATCTTCGGATGCTTTCAACGCTATCTCGGCAATCCGGGGAAAGTCCTTGCCCAAAGAATAGGAATCGGCAGTAGTGTCGGTTCCCAGCCGATGAAACCAGAGCTGCTGATAAAAATTTATGTCGGCGGGCTCCCGTTCTCCCGCGCGGGGATAGCGCGTATAGTAAAACCCTGAACCGTCGGCGCTCCACGCCAGACTGCCGCCGGCTGTGCCGCCATTTACGCGCGGAACGAAATCCGAAAGAGCCTTGCCTGTGTCTGTTTCGTAGACACGTACATCGCCGCTCTCGCTGCCTCCCTTCGAAACGGAAATCGCAACGTATCTGCCATCTCGCGAAGGCACGTAGAAGTCGATTGCAGTTTGCCCGGTATGATCGGCTTCCGCAGGATCGTAGACCACTCGCGCCGCGTCCGGTTCGTCTACAGAGCGAAGAAGCACGAGGAACCGTTGTTCCTTCGGCGGCTGAAAACGTAAGGCGAACAACTTTTGTCCGCGTACGGCGAAGTTGTTAAAGCTGGCGGACGGTTTGGTCAGTATGCTCTCGAGTTGGTTTCGAAGAGGGTTCCTTCCCTTCAGCGCGTCTAGGTAGCGGCGCGCGTATTCATTCTCCGCGTTGCTCCACGCCTGCGTCTCGGGGTTGCTCCAATCTTCGAGCCAGCGGTAGTTGTCGGTAACTTGAATACCGTGGTATCGGTCCACAACCGGCTGCTTGCGAGCCTCGGGTGGTTTGCTTTGCGCCAACGCTAAACGGGTCAATACGAGAACCGCACAGACCACGTTTTTGGCGCTAATCATGATTCTATTTGGCGGCGCCTGAGACGGGCATAATGCGAACGACAACCGCGCCATGGGAAGGAACTTCGGCGGCATAGCTATCCGTCGAGACGCCGAGATCTTTTCCCTTCCAGAGGTCGCGGACTGATGCGCCAAGCGACCCCGGGTAGCCGAGCGCAGTCCAGGACGCCGTGATCTTCGCCGATGCGCCGCTCCGGTTGAGCAAGGCCACTGCGCGGCCGCCATCTCCAAGCTGTTTGGACCATACCTCGAGTTCGCCGTCGCGCTGCACCCGTCGGCCCTGCACGCCGAGTGTGTCCTGGTTTACCGCGATCAGTTCCTTATTCGTCAGGATGTCGTGAATAGCGGGCGACATGTTCCGCAGATCGTTGCCGGCCATGAGAGGCGCCGCGAGTATGCACCACAGACTGAAGTGCGCCCTCGCTTCCTCCTCGTTCAATCCGCTGTTACCGACCTCCAGCATGTCGGGATCGTTCCAATGACCCGGGCCTGCGTAGGACTCGAGTCCGTTCACCAGGTCCAGGATCTGTACGACTCCAAGACCGTCGTGCTTTTCGGTGCTAGTCCACTTGTCAGTGATGTCGCCGGTCGAACGCCAAAGATTGCCGACGTCTTTAGCCCAAAGCCAGGGCTTGGTCGAGCCCCATTCGCAGAGACTGAATACGATCGGTCTTCCCGATTTTTTTAAGGCGTCACTCATGAGCGAGTACGCCGCTTCGGAATTCTGGGTGCTGTGATTGCACCAGTCGTACTTGAGATAATCGACGCCCCAGGCGGCGTATTGGCGCGCATCCTGAAACTCGTAGCCGCGGCTTCCCGGACGGTTCTGGCAGGTTCCTGTTCCTGCATCTGAGTAGATTCCGAACTTCAGGCCTTTCGAGTGTACGTAATCCGCAAGAGCCTTTATGCCTGATGGGAAATGCTGCGCATCGGGAACAATGTTGCCGTCTTTGTCACGAGAAACCTGCCAGCAGTCATCGATGACCAGGTATTCGTAGCCCGCATCTTTCAATCCGGTAGACACTAGCGCGTCGGCCATGCCACGGATTAACTCTTCATTGACTTTGCAGCCGAACTTGTTCCAGCTGTTCCAGCCCATCGGCGGCGTCTTCGCCAGTCCGTTATCGAGCGCAAAACCTGGCACCGCAAACGTCAGCGGCAGTCCCAACATGGCGACCTTAATAAAGGTATGAATTGTTTTCATGGCAGCGGAATCGCGGAACTTACAAACCTTCGAATTTGATTCTACCTACGCCTACATTTCAGGTCGCCTCAAAACATGTCGATTGACTTCGCGAAATTGTTTATTTTTTTTCACGAGTGTTATGGCTTTCGTTTCCGGCGCAATTGAATTTGGGAATCAAACTCCCGAAATCTGGAGAACTGCTTGCATTGACGCGGGAGGGAGACCCCTTGGTGGCTCTTCTCAACCGCTCAGTATTCAATGGAGGGATAGGAGTTGAACAAATTTTCATGAATAGCTTGTTGAAAAATAAACGCGCGTTAGTAACCGGCGCGTCGCAGGGAATCGGCCTCGCCATCGCTCGCGCTTTGGCGGGACAAGCAGCGGATGTATTGCTGTGCGCTCGCCACCCCGAACCACTTGCTACTTCCGTGGGTGAGCTCAAGAAGGAAAACCCGGAACGCAAGATCCTCGGCAAGGTCATCGATGTTGGGAAGAGCGCCGAAGTGGCGGATCTCTTCAAGCTGGCCGATCGCGAATTTGGCGGCCTCGACATTCTTGTCAACAATGCGGGCCTCGGCCTCTTTCGCGCTACAGCCGAACTGACAGTTGAAGAATGGGATCGCCAGATCTCCACAAATCTGTCAGGAGCGTTTTATTGCAGTCGAGAGGCGCTACAGCGCTTTGAACGGCAACGCGGCGGCTCAATCATAAACATCAGCAGCCTGGCTGGGAAGAATCCGTTTGCAGGTGGATCCGCCTACAACGCCTCGAAATTCGGACTGAACGGTTTTAGCGAGGCCATGATGATGGATCATCGCCAAGATAATGTGCGGGTGAGTTACATCATGCCCGGCAGCGTCGCGACACATTTTGGCAAAGAGGAAGGGAGCGGACCGGAGTGGAAGATCGCACCCGAGGACATCGCCGAAATCGTGCTGGACATTCTGCGCATGCCAGAAAGAACGTTAATCAGTCGAATTGAGGTGAGACCTTCTCGACCCAGAAAGAACTAGTCAGAAAAGCCTGAGAGAGAGAAACGAGGAGAAACTTCTTCTGATCATCAGGGCTTTCGACGATGTTGTTTGTAGTCAGCGCTACGGTTGCCGATTTGGCACGCGACTTGCTCGACATTGACAGTAGTCCGGCGGCTTCGATCAAGGTCGAGGCAGGCAAGTGGGGGTTGCGAGCTCTTACTTTTTAGGGCCGCAGAAGGGATCAGAGGATATGAGCCATCTACGGAAGGTACTTGACCCGACACGAACAGGCAAGAACGCAGAGTCGTTAGAGAACACTTTGCTGAAGCTTGTCGTGGGACAGGAAGAGGCGATCGAGCAGATCGTGAATATCTACCAGATGCACGTCGCGGGACTCTCCGCGCCGGGGCGGCCGATCGGAAACTTTCTCTTCTTGGGCCCAACCGGCTCCGGTAAAACCCGTACGGTCGAGGCGACTGCGGAAGCTCTTCTGAACAACCCCCGCGCAGTCGTCAAAATCGATTGTGCCGAGTTTCAGCACAGCCACGAAATCGCAAAGCTGATTGGCTCGCCTCCGGGATACCTCGGGCATCGGGAAACCCACCCGCTGCTAAGCCAGGAAGTCATCAATCAGCATCAGACCGACACCGTTAAGTTAAGCTTTATCCTTTTTGATGAGATCGAGAAAGCCAGCGACGCATTATGGAACCTGCTCCTTGGAATTCTCGATAAAGCGACCCTCACTTTAGGGGATAACCGCAAGGTTGATTTTTCCAAGTGCATGATCTTTATGACAAGCAACTTGGGAGCGGCCGAAATGACCGCGTTGATCGCTCCCAAGCTCGGCTTCAACAGCTTCTGCAAGCAACCCGAAAGCACGTCGACGGTGGATGGTGATCTGGCCGACAAAATTTCCCGCAGCGCCACTGAGGCAGCGCGCCGCAAGTTCACGCCGGAGTTCATGAATCGCGTGGACAAATGCGTCGTTTTCAAGCCGCTCGGTGAAGCCGAGTTGCGGCGGATTCTCGATCTCGAATTGAAACAAGTCCAGGACAGGATCCGTTCAGCCGATCCCGAAAAGATGTTTGTGCTGACCGTGTCGGCGCAAGGCAAGGAGTACCTGCTTTCACAAGGAACGGATCTGAAGTACGGAGCACGACATCTGAAGCGGGCCATCGAGCGCCTTCTGGTCCATCCGCTATCGAATCTCATGGCTACGAATCAGGTCTCCATGGGCGATTGGATCAAAGCAGACTTTGATAACGAACGGAGTTCCCTGCTGTTTACACTCGAAGATGAAAAGTTATCGATCAACGCGATGTGCGACATCATGGGTGAGGACCGCTCGATACCCGTCGCCGTAGCGGCTGGCGGCGGCACCATGCCCGCCCTTAAACCTGTCCCTAGTAAGCCCTCCAAGAAATAAAACCAAAGAAGAATCCAACACTCGATCCTTGGGCGAGGTTACAGACCTCGCCCTTTTTTTTCTCTTGAATGAGCCGGACCGGGGTTGGAGATGCGTCCCGGCCCGTATCGAAAATCAGTCGTCTTCAATTCCCTGGCGCGCAGAAGCGCCAGTAGAGGCTGCCCGTAAGTATTGTTTCGGCCACGCGATTGGTTGACGAAGTTCACTGGCAGCGTGCAGCGGCCAGTAGGAATCCCGCAAAAGCTCCCGAGCAAGGAGCACAAGGTCGGCTTGCCCGTTTCGGATGATCTGGTCGGCCTGGGCGGCGCCGGTGATCATACCGACCGCACCGGTCGGTATGCCTGCTTCGCGGCGAATACGCTCCGCAAAAGGAGTCTGAAAGCCCGGGCCCACCGGAATCCGGGCGTTCGGAACGATCCCCCCGGAAGAGATATCCATCAAATCGACTCGATGCGCTTTGAGAGCGCGCGCGAGCGAAATCGACTGCTCGATTTCCCAGCCGCCGTCGGCCCAGTCGCTCGCCGAAATCCGGACGAGAAGCGGAAATGTACCTGGTAATTTGTTGCGCACCGCATCCACGACTTCCACCAACAGTCGCGTCCGATTTTCGAAAGATCCTCCGTAGCGGTCGTCCCGCCGGTTGCTGAGCGGCGAGAGGAATGAGTGCAAAAGATAGCCGTGTGCCGAGTGAATTTCCACCAAGTCAACCCCGGCCTGAAGCGCGCGCCGGGTAGCGGCTTTGAAGCAGTCGATCACCCTTTGTATGCCCGCTTCATCGAGCGCCAGTGGCCGGGCATACTGCTCCGCGAAGGGTATAGTGCTGGGAGCGATGACATCCATCCAGCCGCCTTCTGAAGGCGGAAGAAGACGTTCCTTTTCCCATGGCACCGTCATGCTGGCTTTGCGGCCCGCGTGTGCCAGTTGGATGCCGATATATGCCCCTTGCGAGTGGACCAAGTCGACGATCTGTTTCAGTTTCGAAACGTGCTCATCCTTCCAGAGGCCAAGGTCGTTCGGGGTGATCCGGCCCTCGGGTGAAACTGCCGTTGCCTCGATCATGATCAAACCTGCACCGCCTACGGCACGGCTCCCCAAATGCACGAGGTGCCAGTCTGTGGCAAAACCATCAGTGCTTGAATACTGGCACATGGGGGACATCACGATTCGATTCGGCAGCAGACGGCCGCCGAGCTGGTATGGAGAAAACAGATGAGGTATCTCTGGCATGAAGGGTCCGCTTTATCCGATGTTCGGAAGGGCCGGATGGCCGCGGGGCCATAGTCTCGATACGCAAATCAGCGCTGACTGAGGCCGCCGTCGACAGCCAGAATCTGGCCGGTGATGAAATCGGGCGAGGTCAGGAAAAAATACACCGCATCGGCGATATCTTCGGGTTTGCCCGATTTCCGCATGGGCGTGGCGTCGATCATTGCCTGTGCCTCGCTATCGACATCATTAAACGCAATGACGCCCGGGGCCACCGAATTCACCGTGATCTTTGGCGCTAGGGCTTTTGCCAGGGCTTTTGTCATCATGATCACGCCCGCCTTCGAGGCGCAATAATGAACGTGACTCGCCCAAGGCCGGATGCCGCCCAACGAACTGATATTCACGATACGTCCCGCCCCGGAATCGATCATCTGACGTGCGGCTTCCTGGCAGCAGAAGAAAGTCGCTTTCAGGTTGACATCGTGAATGAAATCCCAATCTGCCTCTGTGATGTCGAGAGGTGCGAAGCGAGTAAAGCGGGCAGCGTTATTGACCAGGCAGTCGAGCGGACCAAAGTTCTCCCGCACCTGCTGAAAAAGCGCTCGGATCTCGGTGACTCTAGAAAGATCGGCCTGAAACAAGGGCGCGTCGTTGCAGTCTCGCGCGACCTGTTCCGCTTCCGCTCGTGAATGGTTGTAGTGAATGGCAACCCGGAAGCCACGCTTTGAAAGTCCGAGAGCTATGACCCGGCCGATCCGTTTCGCCGAGCCAGTAATAAGAACGCGCCTAGCCTCGGAATTCACGGAAAGCACCTATCGTCGCCGCAACATTCGCGGGCCCGATCGCGGCGGAGACGAACGCCGCTTCAAATTGCGATGGCGGGAAGTAAATGCCGTGGTCCAGCAGATGATGAAAAAAACGACCGAACGCGGCAGTGTCGGATTTCTTGGCATCCTCGTAGTTTCGTACCGGCCCCGGCTGGAAGAAGAACGTCAACATCGATCCAACTCGATTGACACAAGTTCCTCCGGGAGCAGCAGCGGCGAGCTGGGCCGAAGTCGATTCTAGAATCTCGTACGTCTCAGGATGTTCTTCTAAATGTCGGAGCATCGAAATCCCGGCAGTGACCGCCAACGGATTGCCGGAGAGTGTGCCGGCCTGATAAATTGGCCCGGCTGGCGCAATTTTCTTCATGACATCCTTGCGACCGCCGTACGCTGCCAGTGGCAGCCCGCCCCCGATTATTTTTCCCATGGTCGTGACGTCCGGCCGAATATTGAACAACTGCTGCGCCCCTCCCCGGCTGAGCCGGAAACCGGTCATGACTTCGTCAAAGATCAGCAGCGCCCCATGTTTGTGAGTAATAGCGCGTAAGCCTTCCAAAAACCCGGGTTGCGGCGGAACGCACCCCATGTTTCCAGCGACAGGTTCGACAATCACGCATGCGATCTGTTCACCACGGCTTTTGAACGCATCTTCAACCGGGTCAAGATCGTTGAAGGGAAGCGCGATCGTCGTCTCGGAGAAAGCTCGCGGTACACCCACGGTATCCGGAAGAGCGAGTGTCGCCACTCCCGATCCAGCCTTCACGAGCAACGAATCGACGTGGCCGTGATAGCAGCCTTCGAACTTGACTGTGAGATCACGACCGGTAAAGCCGCGCGCGAGACGGATGGCGCTCATGCACGCCTCCGTTCCGGAGTTCACCAGGCGGACCATTTCCACCGAGGGAACCGCGTCGATGATCAACTCCGCCAGCTCGATTTCCCTTCCCGTCGGAGCACCAAAGCTCGTGCCAAGCTCCAGCACGGAAGACAGAGCCTGGATGACGGATGGAGGGCGATGACCGAGAATGTGCGGACCCCAGGATCCGATGTAGTCTATGTATTCGTTGCCGTCGACGTCGTAAAGGAAAGCTCCATCGCCGCGTGCGATGAAGAGCGGTGTTCCGCCGACGCCCCGAAAAGCCCGTACAGGCGAGTTGACACCCCCCGGGATGCTTTCCTGAGCGCGCGAAAAGAGAAGCTCGGATTGAGCTACGTTCATACCCTTGTTTCGCCGAGGATTAACTTGCGAAACAAGAAGCTCATCAAGATCTCATGAAGCGTGGTGTTGACGTTTCGTAACAGACGGTGTTTCAGATCGAGGTAGGGCTGCGTCCCGGCGAAGAGATCCTGCATAATTTCGCAGAATTTCGGGCTCCGCTTCATGAAGTCGATCATGCGAGTAGGTACCGCTCCAAAACAGATTGCGCCGCAGAAAAGGCGCTTGGCAAGGCCCGCGCCGTAGGTGAGGTCCAGACCAAAGTCCCGGGTGACCCATTGCCGGTACATGTCCGCCATTTTCTCGGGTGCAAAGTCGCTCAAGATGGCTTGGCTTGCCAGATCTCCAGAGCGGACCGCGTAATAGAGCCCTTCGCCGGTAATCGGGTCCACCAGGCCGCCCGCATCGCCCACCGCGATCCATCCATCTCCGGCAAGCCGGTTATTGCGCCAGCCGCTCGATTCGAGCGCGGGCAGCATATGTCCGTAAAACGTGGCGTCTTTCCGGGTAATTGCCTTTTCTTCCATATAGCGTTCGAGGCGCGCGCGCAGGCACTGCGCCGATTCGCCCTTTCCGCAAATCCCGACCGAGAGATGACCCTCGCGCGGAAAGACCCAAATATAGCCTTCCAGATGCGGCAGAAACTGAATATCAATGTGGCTTTGCTCCGCAGGTACCCAGTACCCGAGAGCATACATCGTGTCCTTGGCCGTATATTGCGTACCGACTTCGCGCAGAGGATTTCGCGCTCCCGTTGCAATCACGCAATAATCCGCAGTCAAAATCCCCGCGCGGGTGCGGATCCGCCATTCGTGCGCAGCGCGCTCAAGACCAAGTACCCGCTCCTGTAAAATTTCGGCCCCAGCCGCCTCGGCTCTACGCAAAAGAAGGCCGTTCAATTCGATGCGCGAATAAATAAGTAAAGGCCGGGTGAGCGACATCTTGATCGCACCCGTTTTGGGCGCGGCAATCAATGTGTCACAGATTTGACGCTTGGTTGCGTCGTTTTCGAGCAGATATGGATATTGAGAGTAAGCCTTGAACGTGATGCCGCCGCCACACGGTTTCTCCCATGCCAACTTCTCATCGATGACCAGGGTTTTCAATCCGGCGCGCGCCAGCCTCTCGGCCGCTGAAGCGCCGGCAGGTCCGCCACCCAAAACAGCAACACTTCTCATCGACTCGGCCCACCAGACGCGGCAGGCGCTGCACCGCCAATTGGTGGGTGACCGGCAGGTAACTGACTACCGCCTGCCGCTCCATGACCGCCTAAGCCGTGACCGTGCGAGTCGGCAACATTTACGACGACCCACTTGCCATCTCGCTCTTCGAGCGTGTACTTCATGGTCATTCCGTTCGTTATGCTGGGGTCGTCCTTAGGATGAAAAGCGACAGTTGCGTGGGCTACATTTTTTTCGAAAGAAACCGATGTGGTGGTTACATCCAGGCTCTTCAGATCAAGGCCAGTACTGCCCTGGAGCCGATGTAGGATCGCTTCCTGCACCGCATCGCGATTCCGGCTCTCGTTGCGGCAACTCGCGAGTACTAGGATAGCTAGGAAGAGAGTCGCCGGGGGACGAGACACGTTTCCGATTATAACGGGAGCGGCTCAAAGACTTCCGAGCCACAGAACAACCAATTGAATACCCAAGAAAAGACACAACCGCCGCTCTCTTCCAGGCATCCCGGCAGGCTGCTCGAAAGTAATCATGGCTACAAATATCTCGATGCATTTATTACTCTGTTCGTGACCGTTCTGCTGATCTCGAACATCATTTCTCCCAAGTACTTCGCGCTCGGACCGTTGCGCGTCAGCTCGGCGCAAATGCTCTTTCCAATCACCTACATTTTTGGTGACATTTTTACGGAGGTCTACGGCTACGCCGCTTCCCGGCGAGCCATCTGGTACGGATTCTTCGCCAGCTTTCTGCTCGCGATACTCAGCTACCTCGCGGTCATTATTCCTCCCGCCCCGGAATTCAAAGACCAGCAAGCGTTTGCCGCCGTTTTCATGCCTGTGGGCCGGATCGTCGTCGCCAGCCTTCTGGCCTACTGGTGCGGCGAGTTTGCGAACTCTTTCACACTGGCAAAACTGAAGCTCCTGACGGGCGGCAAGTATCTCTGGACCCGCACGATCGGATCAACCATTGTCGGCCAGGCTGTGGATACCACGGTTGTTATGTTTGCTGCCTTCTATGGAACCCGGTCGACCAGGGTTATCGTGCAGCTCATCATTTCCGGCTATGTGGTGAAGGTAATCTATGAGACTTTGATGACGCCCGCGACCTACGCAGTCGTCAACTTCCTCAAGCGGGCTGAAAAGGTCGACTACTTCGATTACCAAACGAACTTCAGCCCGTTTGCGACCCACGAGTAGGAGCGACAGCCGTACCTCGTCGGATTCAAATTTCGCCGCGCCGGCTTGATCCGGCTATTTCCAGGTTGATCTCGAGTTACTGCAGGGCTGCCTGGTGACATTTCCTCCCGGGGTGCTGAGTTGGATTGAATACGAGCAACCCCAATTCGGCAATCCAACAAACGGGTTCTGGTAGACGAAGAACTGATTCGCCTTTGGGTAATAGACGATCAGGCTGCTATCGCCCGAAACAGGCCGGACCAGAATCTGCGGAGTATCCGATGAATCGGCCTTCACGGTAGTGTCGCCAGTCCATTTTCCCGCGATGAATGCCGCGAGGGCCGCGCAAAGAACAAGTAAGAACGTATTTGGTTTTCCCATTGGAGCTCCTATGACGTTCTATTCTGCTATGAACAGCATCGCTGTGGAGCAAATCGACTTCTTTCTTAGTCAGCTTTTATCGGGCTCCGCAAGAAATTCACCCAGTCGACCAAATCTGCGTTCCCAGGTCGAACGCCGATCGGCGATCCATTCCTCGGCCGCCAAAAGCCCGTCTGGCTCGATCTCCAGATAGATCGCATTATTATTTTCAACCCGCCGTCGCTTGAGAGGGCCATCTCTTTTGAACGAAAACGGGCCCCCTCCTTTCTGCCGACATGTGGTTCAATGTGTGCACGCGCGACATGCGCGATGACCAATGAGAACGCTATTGCAGGACGTTCGGTACGGCTTCCGCATATTGGTTCAGAATCCCGGTTACGCGACCGTCGCCATTCTAACGCTCGCCCTGGGAATCGGCTTCAACTCCGCTGTTTTTAGCCTGGTAAACGCCGTGATCCTTCGACCGCTGCCCTATCCGGAACCAGACCAACTCGTTGGGCTCGGCCAGTGGCGCAACCAGCAGGGCGAGGGATACATTCAAACCGGCGTTTCGGCCCCGAATCTGGATGACATCGCGAAATCGGGAATATTTCAACACGTCGGATACTTCCGGTTTTCGGGCTTCAATATTACGGAAGGCGGCCGTCCGGAGAGCGTGCTCGGCATCAAGGCATCTGCCGAGCTGCTATCCATCTTCGGCATCGCACCCCAAGTCGGTCGGTATCTCGCTGCAACAGAGATGGCGGCCGGGCGAGACCAGGTCGCTGTCCTCGGCCATAGTCTCTGGCAAATGCGTTATGGCTCGGATCCCGCGATTCTAGGTAAGACTATCCGTCTTGACGAGAGACTCTACACCATCGTAGGGGTGATGCCGGCTTCGTTCCGATTCACGTGGGATCAGGAGATGGATGTCTTCGTGCCTCTCGTTCTATCGGAGGAAGAACGCAGTGAGATAGGTCGCGGAACGTCCCGCGATCTGCAGGCTCAAGCCAGGTTGAAAGCGGGAGTAAGCTTCGCCCAAGCTCAGGCAGCGATGGATGCGTTGGCAGCTAACCTTGCGAAGCAATATCCACTCGCTAACAAGGGATGGGGCTTCAAGGTCGAACCCTTGCACGCCGCATATCATCGCCGGATGCAGACACCCCTGCTGATCATGTTGGGCGCCGTGTTGTTCGTGCTGATGATCGCCTGCGTAAATGTCGCCAACATATTGCTGGCGCGCGCTACGGGTCGCAGACGCGAGGTAGCCATCCGGATAGCCATCGGCGCCAACAGAACCCGGCTCGTCAAGCAGCTACTGACAGAAAGCCTATTGCTTGCCTCGATTGGAGGTGCCTTCGGAGTCCTGCTCGCTTACGCAGGCGATCGGCTGCTGACGTTCGTGATGGCGCGCTACGAGATAAGCATTCCGAACGCCAGGGTAATCGATGTTGATTGGCGCGTGGCCTTGTTCAGCCTTGCGATCACCGTCGTGACTGGAATTATTTTTGGCCTGGTGCCCGCCTGGGTTACTACAAAGGCCGATTTCAATGAGGCCCTTAAAGAAGAAGGATCGAGCGTTACGTCCGAGTCGGGGCGCCGCCGCCTGCGCAATGCGCTAGTGGTAGCCGAAATTGCCCTGGCGCTGGTCCTGGTGGCTGGCGCGGGCCTGCTAGTGCGTACATTCGTTCACCTGGTAAATATCGATCTCGGTATCGATCCGGCAAACGTGGTTACGATGGGCATCAGCCTTCCGGCATACAAGTATGGATCGGAAGGAAAACAAGCAATCTTCTATCGCGAACTGCTTCAGAAGCTTGCCTCCGCTCCGGGTATAAAGAGCGCAGGAGTGGAGGGGAGAAATTCCAACGTGTCTTTCCAGCCGCAGGGGCAACCGGCCGCGGCCCCCGGCCAAGAGCCCACGGCAGCCTACAAAATCATTAGCACGAATTATTTCCGGACGATGGGAATGCACTTGTTAGAGGGGCGCGAATTCTCGGCGCGGGATACCGCAGGTGGGAAAGACGTAGCGATTATCAGTGAGATTGTAGCGCGCCGTTACTGGGCGCACTCGAGTCCGGCGGGCAGCCATCTCAGGCTCCTGGCACGTATTTATTCGGGACAAAGCGCGGGCACAGCACAGCCTCTCGAAATTGTCGGCGTGGTAAAGGATGTCAGAAATTACAGCCTTTGGAATCCCGAGGCGGATGTGTACGTACCGTTTGAGCAACATCCCGTGGCGTCCGTTTTTCTGGCCGTGAAAACCGCTGGATCACCGGAGAAGATCGTACCGAGTGTGCGTACTGCCGTGGCCGCTCTTGACAAGGAGCAACCGTTAAACAACGTGAGGACAATGAGTGACATTGTTTCGGAGACCTACGGTGCGATTCGTTTCCCCATGATGCTGCTCTGGATTTTCGCTGCATTGGCCCTGGTGCTTTCAGCGGTAGGAGTCTTCGGTGTCATGTCGTACACAGTAAGCCGGCGCACGCAAGAAGTGGCGATTCGTGTAGCCTTAGGTGCAAGCAGGCACGACGTGCTCTGGTTGATGTTACGCGAGGCGCTTGGCGTGACTGCGTGCGGCGTTTTGCTAGGGCTCATCGTAGCGCTGGCGTTGAGCCACGTGATGTCTGGCTACGTTTATGGAGTTTCGGCGACTGACCCGCTTACGTTGTTGCTGGCTACGATCTTGCTTGCCGGAGTTGCTTTACTCGCAAGCTATCTGCCTGCGCTACGAGCGATGCGGGTTAGTCCGATTGCGGCGTTGAGATACGAGTAGCCGCAGCCGCGGGCTTGAAATACACCTTCCTCGCGTAGTTTCATACGCCATTGCTCTTGAACTAGTTGATATCAGCCGTAGGCCGAAGGAGCTTTATCGGGAGCTGAATGTTGCGGCCGTTGCGATTAATTGAAAGCGTGATAGTGTCACCCACGCGTTTTCGAGAGACGACCCGGATCAAAGCGTCTTCACGCTGGACGGGCTCGCCCTCCACGGCTGTAATCAGATCACCGCCAATTCCAAGCTCGACGTTGCCAATGTCTACAAGCTGCCGCGCGCCGCGAACGCCTGCCGCGTATTCCGAGGAACCACGTGCCACAGTTTGCACCAGCAGGCCACCGCGAGGTGGCAGTCCGAGAGCTTCGGCTAAATCGCCGGCAACATACTCCGTTGTTACACCGGGCCTCGGCCTCTCGGTAATCCGGCCGGCCTGATAATCGGTCAGTAGTGCCTTCGCTCGATTAATCGGCATGGCGAAACCGATACCAAGATTCGTCCTTCCGAGAATTGCGGTGTTTATGCCTATCACCGCGCCGTTCGAATCGAGCAACGGGCCGCCACTATTGCCGCCGTTGATCGCGGCATCGGTCTGAATCATTCCTTCCAGCATCTGCTGATTCTCGCCATTGATCTTCCGACCGATTGAGCTGACCACCCCTACCGTCAGCGTTCCTTCAAGCCCAAACGGATCGCCAATGGCCAGAACCTTCTGCCCAACCTGCAAACGATCCGAATCGCCGAGCCGCAGGGATTCGCACTTCTTTTTGGGGTCGATTTTGATCAGGGCGAGGTCGTCCGATCGGTCGGTATCAAGTGGCTTCGCAAAATACTGCGTTTGATCCGGAAGCGTCACTTGTATGCGACTGCTTCCCGAAATCACGTGGAAGTTCGTCAGGATGAAGCCGCTATCGTTGATTAAAAAACCTGACCCCAGGCTTTCCGAAGCGACCGGATTGTAAAAAAAATCGCGTCGGACTGTTGTGCTTGTAATATAGACTGTCGCGAGGCGGGCCGCCTTATAAATCTGGATGTTGTTCTCCTCTTCGGGCGACACGCCGGCTCCGTGCACGGGAAGCGGCTCCGACCATTTCAGCCCCGCACGAAATAGCGGAGCGGACAGGTCGCGGATGTTCCAATTGACACGCGAGGTGAGCAGCAGGAAACCAAAGGTGAAGAAGAAGGCCAAGAATATGGCCCGGCTCCTCATGCCGTCACCGTCTTTCTCAATTCCAACAATTCGCTAAAAATACGCTCAACCTGACGTGCGGTCTCGGCTTTGGGAACTTCGGTATCGATCACGTAGTGCGCGTAACGCTTCTTCTCCTCAGACGACATTTGATTGTTCAGGCGTGCGGTGACCTGCTCGCGCGTGAGATGATCGCGCGTCATCCCACGGGTGATCTGCTCTGCTTCGCTACAGGTCGTCAGAATAATGCGGTCATACGCTTTGAAGCGGCCTGTTTCTATCAGAATAGCGGCTTCAACCACTGCGATGCCTGTAGGATCCTCCGCGCGGAATTCCTCCATCATAGTTTCTTCCAGCTGAAACACTGCGGGATGAACAATGCTATTTAACTTTTCGAGTAGCTCTAGTGAGGGGAATGCGAGTGCGCCCAGCTTCTTGCGGTCAATCGTGGCATCGGGGGCGAGAATATCAGGACCAAAAGTCTCGACCGTCGCAAGGTAGGCTGCACCTTCCGGATTCAGCACCTCATGTCCGAGCTTGTCCGCTTGAATGACGTGACAGCCAAGACGCTTGAGTTCGGAAGCGATGAAACTTTTGCCCGTCGCGTAACCGCCGGTGAGACCTACTCTCAGCATGCAGCCTCTACCTCTGACTGCTCCAGATACTTCCTTCCGCGAGACCGACCGTATTTGACATCAGCATCGCAATAGTGAGCGGTCCGACACCGCCCGGCACAGGTGTATAGGCGCCGGAAAGCTCTTGCATCGTACTGGGATCCACGTCTCCCACGAGTGTAGAACCGTTCCTCGCAAAGCTGTCGAGGCGCGCAGGGTCGTGCGCAAAAATGCGTTTTACGTCCGCCTCCTCGGTAAGCCGATTCATGCCTACATCGATTACCACAGCTCCCGGCTTAATGTGCTCTCGTCCAATCGCAGCGGCTCGGCCCATGGCTGCCACCAGAATGTCGGCGCGATGACATTCTTCGGCGAGATTCCGCGTACGAGAATGGCAGATCGTCACCGTGGCATTCTGGTGAAGCAACATCAAAGCCATGGGTTTTCCCACGATGTCGCTTCGCCCAACGACTACGGCATGCTTGCCGGCGATCGGAATCTGGAAACGCCGCAACAGCTCCATGATTCCCGCCGGAGTGCAAGCACGTGGACCCGGCTTGTTTTGCACCAGCAGTCCCAGGCTGTTTGCACCAAACCCGTCGACATCGCGTTTCGGATCGACGATGGTGCTCACAACCAGTTCCGCGTCAATCTGCGGTGGCAACGGCATCTGAATCAGAATTCCGTGTACGGAACAATCCGTCTTCAGAGGTTTCAGAATCTCTATCAGCTGCGAAGTGGAGATGTCACCGGGCGGCGTAAACTCAATACTTCGAAGACCAAGGTCCTGGCAAGCCTTGATCTTACTGCGCACGTAAATTTGCGATGCGGGATTGTCGCCCACCAGGACAACCGCCAGCCCGGGCGTCTTTCCTTGCACGCGCAACGCATCTATCCGCGGCCGCAATTCCTCCTGAATTTCACGGCTGATTTTCTTTCCGTCAAGGAGGACCCCACCCATGCACCCGTGAGGATAACAGAGACATGGCGCCTGGCGGCGCTTCGCTTACTCAAGCGTTGTAGATCGCTGCGAGCCGCCATCTGTTCTAGCGTCGAGATCAGGTTGTTGCGATAGAGCGGGTCTTTCGAGACCCGAATGACTGCCCCAATAGCACTTGCTCATGAATATCGGCACTCAAATTGCAAAGAATTGTCAGCTGATAGGAACGCACCATGAATGCCAAGGGTCTCGGAACTTCCGTGGGCTTCTTCGCGATACTCGCAGTCGCTTTGCGCATCGCGGTCCCAACAGCGACCCGAACCTCTTCAGCCAACGACAAGCAGCCCGAAGCAAACCACGCCAGGATTGGCTCAACTTCCGGTGGGGCCGCCGGCAGCGCGCAAACGGCAAATCCTTTGATCGAAGGACCTTGGCTGGCAGCCCAAACGTTTTTCCAGCAGGATCCGGACGGTGCCGGGTGCGCGAGCGGTGCGGTTAAGGGATCGGCGAATGACACCGGCTGCGGCGCCGCCGAAGATTTCACTCATCTGAGTCAGGTGAAATCGTGCGCAAACAATGCCGGCTGCAGTGAGAGGTTGGCCCGCTATTTCGGCGTGATTAACGACAGTGGAAGTCAGCCCCAAATTCAGTACATCATCGCAACCGTGCCGGATCCATTACACACACGGTTAGCACTTAGCACAGATTCTGCAATCGAAACCATCGAAAAAGCTGCCTTCAATGCCCACTGGGAGTTCGCCGCTCAATGGCTCCCCTGGTACGACAGCGCGGATGCAGGAGAAAAGGATCCCGAAAAACGGAGAAAACAGAGAGCCGTAATAAAAGAGCAGGAGTCTCAACCGGGACTCCTGGTGTTCCGGCACGGCCCAGTGGCCAAGGACGCCGGTGACACGACGCCGACTCGATACAAGTTTGACGACGAGGTTCTATTCGTCTTTCTAGTCGGCGAGACACCCACGGCCGGCGTCAATGGAGTAGCTTTCCAGAGAGCCCGCGCTTATATGCGCGCTTTCGGAGATCAGCCGGACGTGCGTATCGTCGGACCGTCGTTCTCTGGCTCCTACTACTCGCTTTCACGACTCATCAAAGCAGATCAACTCGTCCCAAATCGCCAGCGTCAGGAAGAAGCAAAGCGCATCACCTATTGGGTGCGCACGGGTTCGGCAACCAGTTCGGATGCCGCCGACGCATTTAGCGGCACCCCGCAGGTTAAGTTCAACGGCACCGTAGAAAACAGTACCGACCATCTTCGAAATTTCAACAAGGTTCTCGAACACCTGGGAATCCCGCCTCGCCAGGCAGCGATTCTTTCGGAGGACGACACTGCATTTTCTCAGCAGTTCAGAAGTGTGAATAAGGATGGGGCGCAAGCCTCAAAAACACTTGTGCTTCGTTTTCCGCGCGATATTTCTCACCTGCGCAATGTCTATCGCTCGCTCAAACAAAATACTGGTGACCAGAACGGCGGCGCGTCCGTTGAATTTTCATTGAAAGATACCGAGAGCGGTGAAGATACCGTACCCATTTTCTCGGCCGCACAGACTCCTATGGCTCAGAACTCGGTCGTAGAGAGCATAATTGGCGAAATTCGAGGAAGTGGAATCCGTTTAGTTGAACTGGCCGCTACTAACGTCCTCGATTCGCTATTCCTGGCAGATGTCTTGCGCCAGCAATGCCCCGATACATGGCTGTTGGTAGACGAACCGAACTTGTTGTTCGTCAAAGCCGCCCAAACCGAAGCTCTGGACGGATTGCTCGCCCTTTCCTCTTATCCTCTGTTTTCAGAGTCGCGGCTTTGGTCGCTCGACAAGACGGGCGGTGGTCACCCAATTCACGAGAGCTCAGGGGCCGAAGCAGTCTACAACGCTGTCGGCTCATTTTTGCTCGCGCCTTCGTCTCTCGAGAACTTGAACGATTACGCTTGGGATGGAAATCACAATCCGCAAACTTGGCTTCTGGAGCTAAGTCGTCGGGGATTCGCCCCAATCAAACTGCTTGTTAATCAGGACCGCTCCTGGTATTACCACGACCCTTTCGTGGCAACGGCGAGCTTTCGCGTTCGCAACCCGTCGATGCTTTGGTTGCTCATGACCTCGGCGCTAGCGTTGGCCAGTCTTGTGCTCTGCGTGTGGATCGTGCACCTGCAGAGAAACCGGTGTGTTCTTACCTGGGCGGTGGCAGCGACCGACGGAAGCCACATCGCTGATGCATACCGGCTGATGTTTCTCTTCTTCGCGTTGCTCATACTAGCCGTCGCACAAGCGATTCTCTACATTCCCTTATTGATCGCGTCACCGCCGGTCTCTTTCAGCAGTTTTTTCAGAGACAAATTCTTTCACCTGCTTTCGATCGGTGGAATTGTACTGCCATTCGTGTTTGCCATTTGGCTGCTTAAGGCGATCTTTGCCAAACCGCGTGTCACAGCGGCGCGATATGTCTATGTCGCGCTGGGGTTTGTTTTCGCTTTGCTCGTACCAGGTCTTTGGTATATCTGCTGTGCGCGTTCCGATGGCCGCGCCGGGTTTTTCCTCGCTGTGAGAGCGATAGACATGCACCTCGGTACGGCGCCATCCCTCCCGATTTTGTGCCTTCTCGCGGCACTCTTCCTCTTTGCGGTTTGCCACCTGGTACGGTTTCATTTCCTGATCAGCCAGCGGCCGCGGATGTTTACCGCCGCCATCGACCGGTTCTCCAAGGGCAAGCTCCGCAGCTGCCGTAGAGAGATGAATCGAATCCTCGCTTTGCCCATGGGTGCGGCGCCTCGCAAACAGGCTGCTTTTGCGCTCGCACTTGTTGCTCTCTTCGTCTTCGTCGACCTGGTTGTCGGGGGACATGTCAAGTTGTCTTCGAGCGAGGGGAGTTTATATAACACCATCACGCTCTCGCTTCTTGCGCTTGTGATTGGCGCGATCGTTCTTACGACCGTGCAGATTAAGACATGTTGGGCGGCGCTCCAGCAGATACTCGTACGCCTGCATACCTTGCCGCTCCTTTCCTATTTCACTCAGGTGCACGAACCCGGTAAAACTGGCCCGATCTGGGCGCGGCGCTTCAACCTTCAGTCGCTCGACATTCCAACCAAATCGATCATTGTGCTCCACAATCTCCGGGTGGCAATCAGCAATCGCTTATTGTTGTCGCCGCAACTTTGCTCCAACGAGGTCACAGGATGGTACGAAGAATATCGTGAGGCTCTCAGCAATCTGATCTCGGCTCGGAAGACGATTTTAGATGGAGCCATTCCGCGAGAGGAATCAATGGATCGGCTTGCCATACGCAAGGAGTTCGGCCGCCTGCGTTACCTGGGCGCGACGATTTCACACAGCCTGAATGGATGCGTCAACATTCCTGAGTGGACGAAAACAGTAGTTCCCTGGAGTCCCCTTCCGGCGGGGGAGACTGCCCAAAAGGACTGTACAGGTGCGACGGAGCAGCGTCCCTCCGATTTCTCCCAGATCTTCGTAGCGCTTCAGTATTCCATGTTCATCACCTTCGGCGTCCGCCAAATTCAGAATCTCCTGCTATCGGTCTCCCTGGGCTTCGGCCTGCTCGTCGTCGCGCTGAATGTTTATATCTTTGAGGCGGCTCATCTGATAAACAGAGTCCTTCTGGTTGGCTTTGTGGTTCTTGGCTACGTCATCTGGCAAGTTATGGCGCAAATGGAGCGTGACCCGATCCTAAGCCGCCTGAGCGGCACGGCAGAGGGCGTCTTGAGTCGCGAGTTCTACGTGAAGTTTATTGGCTATGCCGCCCTTCCGATTGTGAGCCTCCTGAGCTCCCAGTTCCCGGCAATCGGACATTTCCTCAGTTCTTGGGTTGAGCCGTCACTTGAGGCGTTTAAATAGCGGCTTTCTTGTTTACGGCCAAGTGAGTACAGTAAAGAAGGTTGATGCCCCTTAAGCAAGAGGTTCCGGAAAAACGTTCTGCTCTTCGATCAATGTCCTTTCTGGTAACCGGGGGGACTGGTTCGTTCGGAAAGCGCTTTGTCAGACACGTTCTCGAGACCCTTTCACCCAAACGTGTCGTCGTATTCTCACGCGATGAACTGAAGCAGAGCGAGATGGCAGAAACCTTGAACCCCAAGGTCTATCCTGCGGTGCGCTACTTCCTCGGTGATGTACGAGACCGTGATCGGCTCGAGATGGCGCTCAGGGACATCGATATCGTGGTGCATGCCGCCGCTCTTAAGCAAGTGCCCGCAGCAGAATATAATCCGTTCGAGTGCATTCATACGAACGTACTGGGCGCTGAGAACGTAATTCGCGCCTCGATTCGAGCGGACGTAAAGAAAGTCCTCGCACTCTCAACAGACAAGGCGGTAAACCCCATCAATCTTTACGGCGCCAGCAAGTTGGCCGCCGACAAGATCTTCGTTGCGGCCAATAACCTGAGCGGCGAATCCGGACCGATGTTCAGCATCGTTCGTTACGGTAACGTGCTCGGCTCCAGGGGCAGTGTTGTTCCTTATTTTCAAAAGCTCATCAGGCAGAAAGCTGAGGCGCTACCCCTCACTCATCCGGAGATGACGAGATTCTGGATCACTTTGCAGCAGGGGATCGATTTCGTCCTGGATTCGATTGAGACGATGAAAGGCGGAGAAATTTTCGTTCCGAAGATTCCGAGCATGTCGATGGTGGAGGTGGCAAGAGCGTTGGCTCCTGACTTGCCGCAAGTTGTGGTGGGCATTCGGCCCGGCGAAAAGCTGCATGAAGCGCTGATTACTGAGGACGATGCTAGAAGTACGGTTGATCTCGGAAATCATTATGTGATCACTCCTTCGATTCGATTTGGAAAGTTCGGGGACTATGGAAATGCCACAAAGGTTCCCTCCGGATTCAGATATACGAGTGACACCAATCCCGATGTGCTGAGCATCGACGAATTCATGCGACTTGTACCCCAACAGGAACAATGAATACCCGGACGGTTGTCATCGTGCAGGCGCGCATCGGATCCTCCCGTCTGCCTGGCAAGGTGCTCCGAGAACTTGAGGGAAAAACCGTTCTAAGACGAGTTCTGGAACGCTGTGCCGCGATCGAAGGAATTGATTGTGTGTGTTGCGCGATTCCACTCACTGGCGCGAATGACGCAGTGGCGTCGGAGGCCATCAGATGTGGCGCCCGAGTGAAACGCGGATCGGAAGCTGATGTACTGGACCGCTACTATCAAGCGGCGCTGGAACTGCAGGCGGGTTTCGTCATGCGGGTCACGAGCGACTGCCCCTTGCTCGATCCCGATATTGCAGCGGAGGTGCTGCGATTAGTCATCAGTGAAGGAGCGGACTACGCTTGTAACAATATGCCGCCAAGCTGGCCGCATGGCCTCGATTGCGAGGCCTTCCGCTATGAGTGGCTGGAACGCGCGGCGCGCGAGGCTGTTCTTCCTTCCGAGCGCGAGCATGTCACGCCTTTCATTCGCAATCATCCGTCCGCTCAAAAGTTGGTTCTGAACGGCCCGGGCGGCGATATCGCTCGTCATCGCTGGACCCTGGATACAGAGCAGGATTTCGTCTTCTTACAGGCACTATTTGAACGAATGCCGGAAGAGACAGAGAGCTATACCTACAAGTGTCCTCTGGCGATTGTCGAGAGTGATCCGAGGTTGCTGGAGTTAAATAGCGGGCAAGACCGCGACGCCGGCTTAAAGCGGTCGCTGGTAGAAGACTCGAGACTTCAGAAATGCCCATGATCGCGCGTGCGTTCCTTCCCTACGGCAGGCAGACCATCACTGAGGAAGACATCCAGGCAGTAACCGACGTTCTGCGCTCGGACTGGTTGACCACCGGTCCGGCCGTAGAGCGTTTTGAAGAAGCAATTGCTGTTGCTACGGCTGCAAAATACGCGGTGGCAGTTTCAAGCGGTACGGCGGCGCTTCATGCCGCGATGCACGCGATGCAGGTTAAGACCGGTGATGAGGTGATCGTTCCCGCGATTACATTTGCAGCGACCGCCAATGCTGTTGTCTATTGTGGAGGGACTCCCGTCTTCGCCGACGTTCAGCCATCTTCGCTGTTGATGGATCCTCAATCTGTTGCGCAAAAGATCACTCCAAGGACGCGCGGAATCATCGCTGTCGATTATGCAGGACAACCCTGCGATTACGATAAACTTCGTCAACTTGCCGATCAATACAACCTGTTTCTGGTAGCGGACGGCTGTCACGCCCTGGGCGCAAATTACAAAGGCAGGAAAGTGGGCGGGTTAGCCGACCTGACTACCTTCAGCTTTCACCCGGTGAAGCATATTACGACGGGCGAAGGAGGAATGATTACGACCAATGACTCCGCACTTGCGAAGCAAATGCGGCAATTTCGCAATCATGGCATCACAACCGACCACCGGGAGCGAAGTGAGAGTGGGCGGTTTGCCTATGAAATGGTCGATTTGGGCTTTAACTATCGGATTTCCGACTTCCAATGCGCGCTCGGTACTTCACAGTTGCAGAAGCTGCCCGCATGGCTGGAGCAGCGCCGGAGCCTGGCAGCGCGTTATGACATGCAATTTTGCAAGGATGACGGGATAACTCCGCTAATCACCTCTGCCGACAGGACGCACGCGCATCACCTGTATGTTGTTCGGCTGAAGAGCGATCGCAATAGCATGTTTCGCCGTCTTCGAGAGCGAGGTATCGGCGCGAACGTTCACTACTTGCCCGTCTATCTACACCCGTTTTACCGGGAAAAGCTGGGTTATGCCGAGGGCCTTTGCCCCGCCGCCGAAGCCGCTTATAAAGAGATACTCTCGCTGCCTATCTTTCCGCGGATGACCTTCGACGATGTCGACTACGTAGCGGATAACATCAAGGCTCGAGATTAATTTCAGCAGTTAGCGCGGAGATATGCTTATCGAGCTCCTTGATCTCGGCAATAATCTGCTTCGCGTTCACGGGGGATTTCTCGACAGCGATCCGCAGGATATTCATCCAATTCACATTATTTCTGGCGCGCGCCGCCTCGATTTTGTCAATCGACGTCAGACGCTTGGTGTCGGGCGACCAGTGGATTTCGATCGCGAACCGCTCGAAGGTTGCTTCGTAAGGCTTGCAGAACGCGGCCCGTTTGCTCATCCAGGTTTCCTTCTCAAGTCCGAGAAGATGAACGCCCACGCGTTTTCCGGCCTTTGCAATTTCAGACTTCCGAAAACCCTCCTCTTCAAAGCCAAACCTTTTATAGAACTTCACGACCGCGTCGTTCCCTTCGATCACCGCTCCATCGAGCTTTGCAAGACCTAGAGTTTCGAAGGCGAAGTCGATAAACTGTTTTTCGACCGCGGTACCCAAACCGCAACCACGCTCCGCCGGCGCCAGGTAAAGACCCCAGTCAGATCGTAGGTTTTTCAAGTCCAGCGTCGCAAAACTTATTGCTCCCACAGGGCGCTTGGCAGCCTCATCCATAATTGCGAAGACAATTTGGCTTGTATCCCCTTTGAGGCGGCTGATCCACAGTAAGTGCTCGTTGACGCCGATCACGTGGTCGGTGAACATGACCCTCCGCACCTCGGCTTGATTGCGGATCTCCCGGATGGCAAGTTGCGCTTCGGTTTCAAGCTCGGTGATGGGAATCAGGTGAATGGAACGTTTCTGCATTTATTCTAAAGTTGAGCGATGAAGAATGAGATCCAGATTCAGGGACGGAGGATTGGGCCAGGTCAACCTGTCTATATTGTCGCTGAGTTATCTGCCAATCACGGTCAACGGTTCGAACAGGCTGCGGAGCTGGTTCAACAAGCCTGTGACGCAGGCGCTGATGCGGTGAAGCTCCAAACCTACAGCCCCGACACATTGACCGTTGATTCACAGAAAGAATGGTTTCAGATCGGGAAGACAAGCTTATGGGCAGGGCGAACCTTGTACGAGCTATACAAAGAGGCGTTTACGCCTTGGGAATGGCAGCCGGAGCTAAAGAGAATCGCGAACGAGCTGGGACTTCCGTTGTTCTCGTCTCCCTTCGATTTTTCATCGGTTGATTTTCTAGAGAAGATGGAGGTTCCGGCGTATAAGATCGCCTCGTTCGAATTGGTCGACTTACCGCTTATCAAACGCGTGGCGGCTACGGGCAAACCCGTCATTCTCTCGACGGGCATGGCCACGCTGGCGGAAATCGAGGAAGCAGTATCGGCTGCGCAACAGGCCGGCGCGACAGACGTAGCATTGCTCAAATGTACAAGCGGGTATCCGGCACTGCCCGAAGAGATGAACTTGAGAACAATTCCCCATCTTGCCGCAACGTTCGGTGTTCCGGTGGGTTTGTCAGACCACACCTTGGGCATCGGCGTTCCGGTAGCGGCCGTCAGTCTTGGCGCGGTAATCATCGAGAAGCACTTGACGCTATCACGCGCGGAGCGGGGGCCGGATAGCCCCTTCTCGCTCGAGCCTGCAGAGTTCAAGACCATGGTGGAGGCGGTTCGGACAGCGGAAAAAGCGCTGGGTGGAATTCATTACGGCGCCAGCGAGGATGAATCCGCCAACCGGCACTTCAGGCGCTCTCTGTTTATCACCAAAGATGTGAGTGCCGGAAGCGAGTTGACCCCGGAAAACGTTCGTAGTATCCGGCCGGCGACCGGACTGGCTCCGCGGCATTATGAGCAGATACTAGGCCGGAAGGTAGTGAAGGATTTAGAAATGGGTACTCCATTGACCTGGGATCTGATTCGATAATTTCGAATGAATGAGCGCGATGCCGTTTTCTTAACGGACAGAGTCCAATTCGAATTTCTCCGACATCAGGCAGGATCCGATCTTGAGCAGTGCTGGAAGATACCTCTCTCGCTGCAGGCGCACGGACTACTTCTGCGGCATCGCCTAGAAAGAGTCAAATCGTACGTCGATTTTGTCGACTTTAGCGAAATCAAGCATTGGTATCTCGATGCCGGAATAAGATATTCACGAAACTGGCTCAGCGAGCTAGGGCTGAAATGCAAAGTTGATGGAATCGATCTTGCCGAGCTTGACGCACCCTGTCAATTTCTGTTGTTTACCCACCTGCGATTCATCGAGCGGACAGCAGAAAGAATCGTCAAGGCAATGTCAGATATTGAGCGTTTCCATGTAGTTCAAGCGCGAGATCCCCTGGAGAGTGAATTCTATTTTGATTCCGATGTAGCGAGCGCGGTACTGCGAGCGGTTTGCAGCCGACTGGGGCGTCGTGTTGAAGTTGTCGAAATGGAGCAGCGTCCGGAATATGTGTATCCGTGGTTCCAACGCCGGCCCATCACCGATGCAACTCCTTTCCCAATGAAGACCCCACCCAAAAGCTCGGGCGCCAGCCGGATCGGTTTCGCCCCGGCAACTGTGGCCAATGCCCCATCCATTTTCGAAAGTCTGCGCGATGTGACGCCTCAGACATTTGTATTCCGGTCGACTTGGAATCCTGGGCTTTTGTGGAGCGAAGAGAACTGTTTTCGACTCTCGGCGGCTGACGGAGAATGGTCCGAACGGATTGCCGCAAGGCTGGACAGGCTCTACAAAGAATTCTGCCGCCGCAGGGCCCGCTCCACTCTTCCTGACTCCATCATCAGAAATCCCTACTTGGATTTCCAGTTCGAATACATTATTCGACGAAGATGGCATGCCTACGCCAATATGATCCGTCGTGGGAAGCGGTTGGTCCGCAAGTTACCTCTGAATCTCTTTATTCACTCGGATCATTACACTGCGGAGGGCGCGGTGCTTTCTCGCCTGTACCGAAAGCAGGGAACCCGAATTCTGATTTCCTTGCATTCCAATTATCCTTGTGACCTGAACTGGGCGTCCTGGCATCGCAGCGATCGCGCAATGGCGCCCAGTAAGAGTGCTTCAATGCGGCTTTCC
Source organism: Terriglobia bacterium (assembly GCA_963757345.1). Taxonomy (GTDB): domain Bacteria; phylum Acidobacteriota; class Terriglobia; order Bryobacterales; family Bryobacteraceae; genus Bog-105. The sequence goes on from CAVWRP010000027.1 coordinate 574,461, forward strand.
CAACTGTCCGGGATAAAGGAGATCTATAGAACCGGCGATCCGGCTTCTCAAGCCTACCGGAGTCTCCGGGCTGGCATGAAGGAAAGAGCGAACGCGTGGAAAGCGTCTGCGGGGAGCCGAAAGATTCTCCTGGCGATCACAAATGCTTTGGAACTGAATTGTGTGCCGTTTGTGGACTTGAAAGTTCATTTTGAAGCCATGGCCGTTCTTGCGAACATAGCCGAGCTTTTAAAGGACAGAGTGGCCGTCATGTTCCGCGCCAAACCCGGAGCTTTCGGAGAGGATCCGATCCTGTATCAGCAATTGAGCGGCTTCTTTCCCGAAAGCCTCGGGTCCGCTGAGATGCCAAGCTTTTCTGAGCACGTCCAGGCGGCAGATTGCATCGTGGGAGTAAATGTTGCCACGGGCGGCTATTACGAAATCATGCAGACAGGAGCGCCGCTGATTCACTTTCAGATGGCAGATGTCGTTACGCGCCAGCCGGACTTGCCCCCGGAGGCCATCAGGACTGTCACTAATCCAGCGGCACTTCAGACATCAATCGAGTCTATGCTTTTCGACGAGGGATATCGAGAGAGGGCACTACAAAAACAGCGTGAATACGCAGCGAAAGATTCTGGTTCGGATCATCCTCCTGATCCAGTTCGCACAGTGGTTCAAAACCTGATTAAGAAGAAGCCCTCTCGTTGGCGTCGGTCACACCGATCCGGGAAAAAATTGGAACCGGATATGTCGTCGCAACATCCGCTCGACAGCAGCTCTTTGCCGTTGTCGGCGTTTCCGGCAGCCGGATATGTGGATGACATTTTGTATGCGCCGAACGGTCGCTGTCGTACAGACGGATGGGCTGTCGACTTAAACGCCGGCCATCCCGCCAAGGCTGTTCATATTTTCATCAACGAACGCCGGATAGCCAAGGGCATGACAGGGTTCGAGCGGCCGGATGTCGCCGCCGCATATGGGAATCCGAAGCTGTTGACGACAGGCTATTCGGTTGCTTTTCGGTTGGACAGCACCGACCTTATGGACGCCGTGAGAGTCTACGCCGAAATGCATGACGGGACGTTCCGACTACTCCCGAGATCCTTTTGAGAACTAACGAATTCTTGAACGTGATTTTCTGCTGATTCGGAAATGAATTAACAAGGGATCGTGAATCGAAAAGCAGAGCCATGACCCGGTTGCGACTCTACCCAGATGCGCCCACCCATTCGCTCTACGATTCTCCTGCAAATTGCGAGCCCCATGCCGGTGCCCGGATACTCCTTGCCATGCAAGCGGCTAAATGTGTGAAAGATCTTTTCTGAATACGCTTGATCGATCCCAATGCCGTTGTCTTCAACTGTGCAAATCCAGAAGTCATCTTCAGCTTGCGCGGAGATTCTAATCTCCGGGATCCGCTCACTTCGATACTTAATTGCGTTTCCAATAAGATTCTGGAACAGCTGGACGACGGCGGCCTCGTCGACCAGGATCTCGGGTAGCCCCTTATAAAGGACGATGGCGCCAGCCGCAGTGATAGTTGACGCCAGGTTCATCAAACTCTCTTCCACAGCCGTACGCAGGGGCACGTTATGAGCCGGGGTCTTCAGCTCATTCGAAACGAGAGCATAATTCAGCAAGCTTTCGATGAGAAGCGACATACGGTCAACCTGCGTCTGACTGTTTCGCAACAGTTCGACCGCCTCGAGATCCGCGGATTTAGTGCCCAGCGCTTCCAGCACACTTCGAACTTGTTTTAGCGGTGCCTGCAAATCGTGAGAAGCAATATAGGCAAATTCCCTCAGGTCTGCATTCGACCGTTCCAGCTCCGCCGTTCTTTCCGCAATTCTTGCTTCGAGTTGTGCGTTAAGGTCGCGAATCTCCTTCTCCGCCTGAAATCGCTCCGTAATATCCAAGGCGTGTCCCAGAATATGCGTGGGCAATTCCGGGTCGTCGCTCAAGATATTCCGGTACAGCCAGATTCGCTGATTCCCGTCGCGCGTCACCAACTGCATGACGCCGGTGTCAACACCGTTGGCCCGTATGCGAGCCAGATAGGCAGCGAACAGGGGACGCATTTCCGGTGCGAGGAACGAGTCCAACCGAAGTCCAATTCCCTCCTCCGGAGAGTAGCCCAAGGATTTGGCGGCCGCCGGATTAATCCAAAGCAACACGCCATCCGGATCGTGACAACACATCAGACCCAGGCTGTTTTCCGCAAGACTGCGATAAAACCTCGCCTCCGGCCGCGTCATGGGCTCCGCCGACGCGCTTTGAGAGTCGGTCAGCCTATGAATCCACATAAACTGCGTCCCCACTAATCCAATTCCACGCGGAGCTAGCTTCATTAGTCGGATTCACACAGCCGAAAATTGTTCATGATCCACACTGCCGTGCCCGTGAGATGCAGCATTCGACCAGCCAGGGGCATGACGCCTCCGTTTCGGTAAAGTGAGAAAGGATTGTACCACTTCGGGCCCGGAACGGTTGCGAATCGGAGAATAGAACTATCGCGGAACTCCCAGGGTCAGCGTCTCCCCCACGGTTTGCATGCCGGCGCCCCTTATCCATGCAAGTATCGTTTTATATTGCAGGCTCGACTCGTTGCCCGGCCAGCGCTGGCCCCCGTTGTGCGTCGCCAGGTAATCGGCCACATCGGCCGCCGAATCCGTGGGACGCGTCGGTTTGATGAGCATCAAGCTGTGTGCCGGATCGTTGATATCGACTACCCTAATGGCAAATTTATAGTTGTCCTCACTGTCCTGCGGCGAGAATTGTCCATCCGCTTCGGGCGAATGCAAGCGGAAGATCACGTGCGAAGCGTGACACATCACACACGCCTTTCCATCTGCGCCGGGAGCGGCAAGTATTGGCTCAACCTTCGCTACGAAATAGTTGAAGTCGAGCACCGAGCCGGGCTTCACGTCGGCCAGAGCTTCACTTAGCTTCTTACCTGAAAGCACATTCCGGGCAATCAGTTTCAGACGAGGATTCGGATCATTCTGCATGTGCGCGAGAGCGGCACGGAACTCAGGCCGCTCTTCAACCTTCTTGGACTTTCGCAAGAGATCGAGAGCCGCCGCACGTACATTGGCATCGGGGTCACTCAAACATGCGATGACCGTTTTGAAGACAAAAGGAACCTTGAGCAAATCTGGCTTGGCGTTTGAGGCCTTGCTGCCCAGGAAGTAGGTCTGATCCTGAGATAACGCTCCGCCCGATACCCCCAGGTGATTGATCAGAAATTGAGGATCATCCACCTCCTCGAGGAGTACGCTTCGCTGCGAGCTGCCTAGACTACTGAATAGCCGTTCGGCCTGAGCGTGCTCCGCCGGATCGCTCAATCGCTCCAACGCGATTTGGAGTGCAGCGCGTTGTACCTTCTTATCCGGATCGTGAATCGCGCCGTCGACCTGTTTTCTAATCTCGGGCTGATTCATCAGTACAGGAAACGAAGCGGAGGCAGCAAGCACGTCGGCATAGTTCTTGACACGGGGTTGACTGCCGAGAAGCGCCCGCAAAGACGACACAATCTCGGGTTGACGCGTCCAGGGAGAGTGCGAGGGAAGCGCCGCCAGCAGAGGCAACACAGTATTCTGTGCGTTCTCATCTCCGTTCGCAAGGATCTGCGCAATAGTGTGAACCAACTCGGAATCAGGCGAGCCGGGCCTGTCTATGTTCAGCACACCGCGCTGGCTGTTCTGGTATACGTAGCTGACAGTTTCGCGAACCTCCTTATCCGGATCGAGAGACAGCATCAGCGCGGCCTTCGCAAACTGGGCGTCGCCGGCGCCGCTCAAAGTGCTTCCTGCTTTGAGCACTTGAATCTTCATGTCGCTGTCCGCGTCCTTGAGGCAAGCGATAAGGGCTCGCTCGAGTTCCGGCCCGGAACTTTGAAAGAAATGGATCAGATCGCTGTCGTTACCTATGCGGGTCTGGTAGAAGGTGTTATGCAGATCGTAGTGAAAGTCCGCCGTGTCGCGATACGGCGGATATTCGTAGCCGGGTGAGTGCAATTCGGGCACACCAGAGACATATTTCGTGAATACAGCTGGAAGTGCGACTGCCACTTGGCCTTCCTTCAGCTTGGGCAGTGAGTAGTGCCTGATATGGAAATCCCACAGCGACTCGAGAATTTCCCGGCGGCCCATAGCCGTTGCGGTTCGCAGCACTTTGGCCAGCACGTGCGCCTGGTCGCGGACCACAGCTTCGTATCCTTCGCGAATGAGGTTCTGGTCCTGATCGGTTGAAGCGGTCCGCACCCAAGCTTCCAGATATCCCGTGTTCTCATCCAGCACATCGTAAATACTTTCGTGAACCGCGCGCTTCAGCGCAGGATCAGTCTCCGTATTGAGCCGCGTGGCAAGCGCTTCGAGTATGCCGTCACGAGCAGTGCGATCGTCGGCACTCCAGTAAGACCACTGCCATAAGCCACGCGCGGCATTCAGTCGAACTCCCGGCGCAGGATCGTCAAGGTCGTGGATTAGAGCGGCGCGTAACTGTGCGTCCCCCGCAATGTATTTAAAGTGTTGATTGAATAATTGGGTTGCACCCCAACGAATACGTGAATTTTCTGATTGAAGAGCCGCCGCTAACTGAGTGCGTCCCTCACCCGCCGCTTCCGGGTGTCGTTCGAGAATCATGCGGAGTGCCCAGGCACTCGTCCGCTGCACCATCTTGTCTTGGTCGCCCAAACTCTGAAGAAGTATCCGCACCGATCCGGCATCGGCCATATGACCAAGCGCACGCGCAGCAGCTTCGCGAGCAAGCGGCTGGTCGCTCCGTGAGAGAATGTCGCGGATGCTCTCAAGTTGACTGGCGGAGGCAGGATCCCAAAATTGATCTAGCTGGCTCAAGAGTAGCGGCAGGTTGCCGGTGGCAAGCTTCTCCGGCGGAGCGGGATAGGCGTCGTTCCAACCTTTTTGTGCAGCGGGCTTCGTATCCGGTCCGGGATAGAGCGTTGAAAGAGCCATCACGGCGAACTGAGTAGCCCGGAAAGGTGTGTTGAACCCCTGATACACCGGGTCACCCTCCCAGCTTCCTTCCGGTCGCTGTGCCTTGAGCATCGCGGTGACCGCCCGCTTCAGATTTTCGTCCGTCTCGGGTCTTCGCCCTGCAACCGCAAGAGCCAGTACGGCATGGTACGAGATGAAGTCAGCCGGCTTGCCGGTTTTGTCGAGTGAATAACCCCACATGCCGTTCGGCTGTTCGTAGCTGTAGAGTTGATTGATCAGTCGACCAAGTTCGTTCGAGTACTTCGCACGATCAATCTTGGCAAGAAAATAAATCTTCCAGTTCAGATCGATTACGTTACGCGGTTTGTAGGCGGTGGCAAGGCGCTCCACCATATCACGCTGCTCGAGCCATTGCTTATCGTGCGTCTCAGCGTGGAGAAGGTTGAAAAATTCCCAGCTCTGAGAAGCAATTTCGAACGCGCTTACATCCGGCTCACAGCCATCCGTCTCGTCGCCTGGCATCTCGTTCCGATCCTTGTAATGAATCTTCATAAAGTTGCCGTAGGGGATCTCAAACGACTGTACGCGGGGAGCGTCATGGGTCACATTAGTCTCGTAGAGATGCTCGATTAACGGCAGCCGGCTGGCTACCGTTCGCGCCGAGTAGATCACGCGGACCCAGTCTGTTCCCGGCTCTCCATAAAGCGGCCGCTGGTTGTTGTAAATCCGGTCCGTTATGAATTCGAGGGCGGGACGCTGCGTGGGAGCGTAGCCGTGCGAAACAGCAGTCAGATAACCACGGGAGGTGAACTGCGTGGGATGACAGGCTATACATTGCTGGGTGTCCCCGTGATTCATGGTGGTGCGCAGAGCGATTGCTCCGCGTCTCGGCGTGTTGGAAAGCCAGCTGTCGCCCATATTAATCAGGAAATCCATCCCAGTGCGAACCGCCTGCCGGGGGTCGGAATAGGGTGGGACGGGATAGGAGAACGTACGCAGTTGGTAGGACGGATGGTTCGCCTGCAGGCGAAGATAGTACGTCTTGCCCGGCTGCAGGATGCGTGTGCGGAACTTGTACAACCCGGGATAATTTTGCGTGGCTTCGATTTGATAGATAGAGGTTCCGTCGCTGAAAGGCTTAATTGTCGCCTTGCCGGCACTGTCCTTCGCATCCGTGAAAACGTCAATGTCGAGCGGAACTTCGCGATCTGTAATATCTACAACAAAATATGCCAGTTCTGGGTTCGTTTTTTCGTACCTGAATTTGAACCACTGAAAGCCCTTCATCAAAGCGGCATATCGGTCGTGATCCGGTGCGGGAGCATAGGGGCGTTCGTCCGATGCCCCATAAATGGTCTGGCCGTACTTTACGAGTTGGGCCGTCTGCCAGGTGTCATTCGGTAAGGCTGCGATCACCGCAGACCCCGAATCGGTCTGCTGAATTGCCGCCATCGATGCGGAAACGTCCGGCAAGGCTACTCCGGCCGCGCCGCGCAGTGTCGCTTGAATGGGACCGCTTTCTCTGACCCGGATCGTTACATACAGATCAAGATCCTGTGCATGGAGTGGTTTAGTACTAATAACGCCTTGAGCATCGGTGATGATGACGTCGACGGACTTGTCGGTTAGATGCGCCGGGTCCTGAATGGAAATCGTGACCGCATACAGACCGGCGGCCTGCGCGTCGCCCAGGCGAATTTGACGGGATGCACCGGAGTGAGCGGTTTGGCCTGCACCCAGAAGCAACACGACGGCAATGGCAGCGGCGGCGATGGTTAGGAATCTGAGAATCTGGCCTGAACGAGGGCGAAGAGAGCTCTTCATGTAGGACTCAACGAGAGGGAACTGTTACCGGTATTCTATCTCCGCCATAGGGAGCAACCGGCAACAAAAAAAATGGGCAGGCTAATTGGTTGGGACTAAACCGACGAATTCTTAACGGGTCGGGAAAGTGAAGCTCCACCGGGCCCGGCTGCGTTCTCAGGATCCCACTCGGCTAACGCGGATACTGCTTCGGCCGCCGAGGCATAAGTCCAACGTGCCCAGGCCTGCGGAGAGCCATCTGAGCCAACGTGCTTGGATAGGCGAGTGATTCGCGCCCAACCCGCTGCATTGATATCTCGCTCAAAATAGACGATTTGTCCATCCGGCAAACGAAAAACCTCGGCCCGTGGGCTGCTGCTGCCACTCTGACAGCAGGCAAGTTCCCGATTGAGAAACTTCATATCCGTCTTTTCATATAAGATAAACCAAACCGACAAACGACAACAAACTTTTTTGCACTTTTCTTGCAACCTTTGGAAAAGGCTTCGGCAAACTGAACGTTGCGAAGGATCGGACTGTTAACTGAGGGACGCATACGACCCCGCTTCTACTAAAAATGCCTATCGCACCGGATGCCTGGCTTCAGGCCTGACTGCGGTTCGATCATAGAGCACCATTCGAAGGGCGGAGCGAAGACTGCGGCGCTCGAGCAGCCGCATCGCTTTGATGAAACACTTCACGACGCTCGGCCCTCCGTCTTTCCATATCGCCGTCAGGGTCGAGGTTTCGCCACTGAGAGGGTCTCGGTAAAAGACTCTGTCGCTCCACAGGCGGCGTCCCTCGATATTCTCCGGGTAGTCCCGCACAACATCCACCATCGTCTGGAGTATGCGAGCTTTCAATGGCTCCCGGTATTGCGGCATAAAGACAACGTGACTCGAGCGCCGATGGCGAACTTCTTCGACAAAGCCAGCGAACGAGGAGGCGTTCGAAAGGTTCAGAATCGCGTTGGGTTCGCGCCCATGCCGGTCTCCACCGGAAACGATTGGGAGATCTATCGATCTTGAAAGAGCAATTACTTCCTGATTTTCATTCCAGGGGCGCAATCCGTTGACTTCGAGAGCGTGGATGGCCCGGCAATGTTGTTCGAGGAACTGGCCGAGAACATCGCGATGCAACGCTCTCCCAACCCCTTTCTCATCCCACAGCGGATGATTGAGGACTATCAGGACCTCCGGATCCGCGTTCAGCCGGGCGAAGTATTCAACGAGTTCACCGGGATTGGGATTCGCTGTAAACAGTTTCATCTCGGCTTCGAGTGGACGAAAATCTCCCGAGCCAATGTTATGAATGCCCAGGTGAAGGAATGTCGGGCCGACCGGAATTGTCCACTCCACCGAGGCAGGGGTGTGGCGGAAACAGTTCAGCACGCGCAGCAATCCAACTGCTCGCATATCATCGTGATCTGTCAAGGAAACCAATGCCGGCAGCTGAAAGTGGCGTTGAATCTGTTTTTCCTCCAAACGATATGCCTGCCGGGGGCTAAGGGGAGGTGTCCAAAATGCGCTACTGAAATCGAAAGGGCGCCCGTTCCTGGCGCTGTGTTCCGCCTGTTGCCGTCGAACTGTCTTGCCCAGGCAGGGTATTTTCGCGGTGTACCAGGGGACCATATCGAGACTCTCCTCGGAGAACATCGTGTGGCTGTGAAGAGAAACTCCGGAGCGAAAATCCCGGGCCGGCAGTTTACTGCCGCGCTGCCGTCGCCGGAGGAAGTGAAAAGTGGTTCCGCCTGTAACCATCATGCAGTTTCGCCCCACCCCCAATTTCCGGCGGTTATGTTGCGGATGTATTTGTCTAACGTGAATTCGCGATTAAAAACATTTTTTTTAGCAAACGTTTTAAGGCGGACTCCCGAGTCCAGGACACTTCTGAGGAGCAAAGAACAAATTTTGAGCAATAAAGCGAGTTTCCAGGCCGTCAAATCACTGTTACATTAAAGTGTCGTGTCAAGTGCTGATGGTTCTTTCGCCTCGCGCGATTTTCGAGAAAGGCGTACGGAAATCTCTTCCCCTCCCCCGACTGAGGAACTCCCGAGCCAATTGAGGGAACGCGCGAGCCAGCTTGAGAACTCCATCCAGGTTCTCCAGGAACGACTAGCGACTCACGAGCGAGTCTTCTACGACAATCCTATTCCGACCATCGTTTACTCGGCCGCGGACCTGAGCATCCTGAACGCAAATGAAAGCGCTCAGGTTTTATACGGTCTTAGCTTGCAGAACATGCGAGCCCAAAGCATGCTCGATCTGATTGTCGGGGAGGCCGGGGGAACCCAAAGGGACCTGCTAAAAGAACTGCGAAGGCCCTACAACTCGATTGGTGGCGTGCTTCAGCGCGGCGCAGGCGGGCGGGAACTTGTAGTCAGTCTTGTATGTCTCGACTTCGAAGTACGCGGAACCGACGCGCGTATTTGCATGATCGAGGATCAGACTGAACGCCACAATACGGAAGAGGCCTTGCGCGCCAGCGAGGAGCGCTTCCGAGAGCTCTTCGAAAACGCCAATGACGTCATTTTTCTGCACGATCTCCAGGGCAAGATCCTCGAGGTAAACCGGGCAGCGGAGCACCTGACAGGCTACTCGCGAACGGAAGTCCTTGGAACCGATTTTGGCGAGCTTATCGCGCCCGAAGTTCGCGGCGTGGTGCTCGACATTGTGCGCGCTCACCTTGGCGGCAGTGCTCCCCAGCATTACGAGCTGCCGATGGTCTCGAAGGATGGCAAGCTGCGATTTCTCGAAGTCAGCACGCGTATGATCTATCGGAGAGGTCATCCGGTAGCGATCCAGGGCATCGCGCGCGACATAACTGAGCGCAAACATGCCCAACGGCGGCTCCTTGAATCTTCGCGCGAACTTCAATTGAAGAATGAAGAGTTAAGCACTGCTCTTCGTCTCGCACAGGAAGCAACCCAGCTCAAAGAACAATTCCTGGCGAATACTTCGCACGAGCTCAGGACACCCATGAACGGCATCATGGGTATGATCAATCTGCTCAAAACGACAGATTTGACGTCAGAACAGCAGGAATATGCCGAGGCGGTCAATCAATGCGCGAACGACCTGCTGACTATCATTAACGATCTTCTTGACCTCTCTAAGATGGAAGCTCGGCGCCTTTACCTCACGCACGAGCCCTTCGATGCTTATGAAAGCTTGAGAAGCGTCGTGAAGCTGCTGCGCGTCCGCGCCATCGCCAAAAATTTGACTCTCACGTACGACATCGATCCGCGTGTTCCCGAATACTTTTACGGAGACAGTGTACGCTTCCGCCAGATTCTTACGAATCTCATCGCCAATGCTGTGAAGTTTACGCCCGAGGGATCAGTGCAGATTCGTCTGCGATCCAGCGAGAGTTGCGAGGCACTGCGATGCGAGGTTATCGACTCGGGCATTGGTGTGGAGGAGTCGGTTCGCAATCGGATTTTTGAGGCCTTTTTTCAGGCGGACGGAACGACAAGCCGGCGTTTCGGCGGGACAGGGCTTGGTCTGACAATTTGTAAACAATTGGTCGAAATCATGGGTGGCGAAATCGGCATGCACAATAACCTGCCATTGCCCGGCGCGACTTTCTGGTTTGAGCTTCCCCTGCGGCCTGCCGCTCCGGACCTCATTCCGTCGTTACCCGAAGAGACCTATTCGGGTCTTTGATGTCCGCGAGTGGAGCATGGCTCCTCCTGTGCGCCGGCTTCGCAGGAATGCTATGGGAGTGTCTGCGTCCACGCCTGATTTTGCCTGGCACTTTAGGTCTTGGGGCCGCTCTTGCCGGTGCTTATCTTCTGGCGCCTGACGCGCCGATTCTGCTAACAGTTCTCGGCACGCTGCTTTTTGCTGGTCTGGCCTACCTTCTGCGCCGCGGCCGCAGGAACAAGGCAGTCGACTAGCATCGTTTTCCGCTTGATTAGTGGAAAATCGCAGGCTTCTACTCAGCGCTGCTCGCTCCCCTGCGCCATTCGCGATATTTCGCGTACGAGTTTACGGTACTTGAGATTTGCTAGATCCCGGAACGGGAACCATTCGCCGTCGCGCCAGGAGGAATAGTACCAACGCGCAAAGATCGCGAGTTCCTCGACCGGATGCCCGTCGACCTGAGGCCGCTCCAGGCGCTGAGCGAGCACGTCACGGAGTTCCTCATCGAGTGATCGCGTCCGGCCGCCGGCGGCTGCAAAGTGAAGGTCTACGGGCTCCTGCCAGCAACCGTGCCACATGAGCCAAAGCCGGCAGCTGTTCGGACCAGCGGTCGCTGTGAGGGCCACACCGCTAAAACCGTGGATCTCCTCTATGACTGCAGGCCGGCATGCGGCAGCCGCCTTGATCCTGTCGATGCGTTTATGGATCATCGCCGCCTCTTCGAACTGCATGTTTTCAGAGGCGCGCTCGCGGGCAGCCGATAAGCTCGCCAATGCGCCACGGCCGTTATTGGCCAGAAAGTCAATCACCCTATTGGCTTCCGCGCTGTATTCTTCCTGACTCACCACGCACTGGCATGGGCGAAGGCATTGATTCATTTCGCCGTAAATGCAGCCAGGGTGCTCCGGTGCGGGCGTCAGCACGTCCGGGCATCGCCTCATCTGAAATAGCCCCAGCAGTTCCTGCTCGTACTCCAGCGCAATACCTCGTCCCGCAAATGGCCCCCAAACCATACCGCGTCGTGCAGACGGCTTGTTCGTCACCTCCGAGCGGGGAAATGGATCTTGCGTAGTAATGCCAACGAACCACGGAATGCGCAGCTTGAGAAACGAGAGATAACGGTCCGGATAGAACTTCTTTGCCAGTCGGTAGAGCAGGAGATGCTGCTCCAGCCGCGAGCAGGTCGGCCAACACTCGATCGAATCGATCAGCGGGACGTCCGTATGTCCGGCATACGTTAGCAGCAGCCGCCTGAGCCTCCGCTCAAGGTTCGTCGACCAGCTGAGATGCACAGGTACTCCCGCCAGGGTCAGAGCGTATACGCCTGAGATTTTCTTCAGGACCGAGATTCGGTCCTCTAATTGCTCGACTCCTAACTGGAAGCGTGTAGGTTCAGGGATTCTCATGCCGTGATGAAAGCTCTAAGGGATCTGGCGCTCGCTCGATATGTGGGGCAGAGCACTGCCTGCTCTCAAACCGCGCCATCAGGAGAAGATCGCATTGTCCCATCCACGTTTGATCGTGCACAGGAAAAACCGAACTCCTGTGGTTACACAACAGCCGCCCACAACTGTTTAGCACTTGACAGAAAGGTCTCTCAGTCTAGAATAGGTTTAATTCGCCATGCAGGGATGTCAGCACGAGCGAACCGAGTTTCTTTATCGTCGCGACGGTGTCGATTACGTCAGATGCCTCGATTGCGACCAGGTCTTCGAAGCCGAGGACTTGGACTCGGTTCCCGTTTACGAGGAAGAAGAAGAGAAGCCGAAGAAACGCCGCTGAGGGCCCACCTCGCAGCCGACTAAGCTCGTGCACGTCATGGATTCCAGAGCAGACTTCTGTCCCGCGAAGTGTACAAGCGCGGCAGCCGTTCATCTCCAATTAGCCTCGGCGGGCGACTAACGTGACGCCTTTGACGAGTATGACGCTGCAAAGCAAGGGTGATTTCGTCCGGCCGATGCGAGTAGTTTCAATTGGGGGTGGAACCGGTCTCTCAACATTGCTCTCGGGCCTGAAGCGATACGCGCAGGGAATACAGGACGGGGATACGGCCCGCGTACAGCTGGAAATCGCTGCAATCGTCACGGTAAGCGACGACGGCGGGAGTTCCGGCCGGTTGCGTCGGGATTTCGATACTTTGCCGCCGGGCGACATTCGAAACTGCATGACAGCCCTTTCCGAAGATGAGGATTTGTTAAACCATCTCTTTCGCTACCGCTTCGAGAATGGGCGAGGCCTGAAGGGGCACAGCTTCGGAAACCTGTTTTTGACCGCCATGCACCAGATCACTGGGGATTTTGCACAGGCGGTGAAGCTTTCATCCGAGATTCTGGCTATTCGCGGTCGAATCTTCCCCGCTACCTCAGCCAATGTAGTACTGGAGGCGCTGCTTAGCGATGGTTCGATCATTCAGGGCGAGAGCAAGATCAGTAAAAGCCGCAGTCCGATCGAACGAGTCCGATTACTGCCTGATGGTTCAAAACCGCTGCCCGAGACCATCGAAGCGATCCGGGAAGCAGACCTGATCACGCTCGGTCCTGGATCCCTTTACACCAGCGTAATTCCGAATCTTTTGGTAGACGGCCTCGCGCGCGAGATTCATAGATCTCCCGCGCTCAAAGTTTATTTCGGCAATCTCATGTGGCAACCGGGCGAAACCATCCATTTCTCGGCGTCTCAACACGTCAAAGCGATTCATCGGCATGCGAAACGCAAGTTGATCGATTGCGTGGTACTTAACACCGCCTTGATTCCGAGAGATTTAAAAAAGAAGTACGCCCGTGCTCATGTGCAACCGGTGGATAACGACTTCAGCCGGCTGGCAAAGATGGGTGTTAAAGTTGTGACCGCAGACCTGATTCGTGAGCCGAACACTGCGCACAAGAAGATCCGTCACGATCCGGAGGCGTTGGCCGAAATTGTGATCGATCTCGCCAGCCGATCGTTCGCATTCCAAAAGAAAAAGAGCGCGCTGGAACGTTCGAACAATTCAAAACCAGCGTGAGAAAGCTCAATGACACAGAACGTAACCGTTGTAATTTTGGCCGCCGGGCTCGGAACTCGGATGAAGTCCCACAGAGCGAAAGTGCTCCATGAGGCTGGGGGCGATACACTCCTGAATCACGTTATTCGTGCCGCCCTCCAAGTGGCTCGTCCAGAGCACATCGTGGCCGTTGTCGGTTACCAGGGTGAGCAGGTACGCGCCAGCGTGACCATCGAAGGAATTCAGTTTGCCGAACAGTCCGAACAGAAAGGAACGGGTCATGCGGTACTGTGTGCCGCTGATTACGTTCGTTCGAAGGATGATCTTCTGATGATCCTGAACGGCGATGGGCCGTTACTGCGTCCGAAAACGCTTCAAGGGCTGGTGGAAGCAAGCAAGCGTACACGGGGGGGCGCCCTCGTGACAACGAGAGTACAGGACCCAACCGGCTATGGGCGTATTATTCGAGATGAAAACCACATGGTGGCAGCGGTCGTCGAGCAAAAGGCCGCTACGCCGGAGCAGTTGCTGATTCGAGAAATTAATCCGGGAGCCTACGCGTTCAGCGGCGCGCCGTTTTGGAATTTCATTGGAGAGGTTACACCCAACAATCTCGCCAAGGAATACTATTTGACCGACATGGTTGAGATCTTGCGGCGGCATGGCTACCCGATCGCTCCATTGCTGGTGGAAGACGAAACCGAACTCCTCGGTATCAATACCAGGGTGGAACTGGCCGTGGCAGACAGGATTCTCCGCGCCCGAAAAACGGAAGAACTCATGCTCTCCGGCGTCACCATCGAACAGCCTGAAAGTGTGACGGTTGATTTTTCGGTGGAAGTAGCAGCCGATAGCGTGATCGAATCGAATGTCCAACTTCGCGGGAGGACGCGTATTGGAGCAGGGTGCCGGATCGGCGCGGGTTCGGTTCTGCGCAATTGCCGGGTGGCCGACGATGTCACAATTCACCCCTACGTCGTCGCGGAAGGTTCCACAATCGCCCGGAAAGCGACACTGGGCCCGTTCGCTCGACTCCGCATGGACGACGAAGTGGGCGAGGGCGCGCGGATCGGCAATTTTGTGGAATTGAAAAAAACAAAATTAGGCGCCGGGTCTAAAGCGCAGCACCTCGCATATCTTGGCGACGCATCCATTGGCCGGGACGCGAACATTGGAGCAGGCACCATCACCTGCAATTACGATGGGCAGGTGAAACACCGGACCCTTGTAGCTGATGGAGCTTTTGTGGGCAGCAACTCGACTCTGGTCGCACCAGTCGAGATCGGTGCAAATTCCTATGTTGGAGCGGGCTCGGTGATCACGGAAAAAGTGCAAGAGGATTCACTTGCTCTCGGCCGTGCCCGTCAGGTCAGCAAAGAGGGATGGGCCAGACGCCGACGCGACAAAGCCGACAAACCTGCTGCTGATTGAACTCCGATTCCGCTTGGGTGAGCTACGGCTGAAAAACCGTGGAGGGATGGTACAGGTTGGGAAGAATCAGCTTGCCGATCGCAATGAGTTCACCCGACCGTGACAGTACTCTCACTATGGGAGAACCAGACGGAATTACGAAAGGCGAAGTACGGAACTGCTGCCCGCTGCGAATCCGGGCCTCTGCCACGGCGTCGACACGCTCGGCGGGAAACTGCGTCAACAATTCATTTGCCGGCGTCACAGCGTTTGCCAGCTTACCCTCTTCTGTGAGCTCTGTCAGTTGATCAAGAGTTCGGGCTTGAGAAATCGAAAACGAACCCACTCGTGTACGGCGGAGACTCTCGAGCAAAGCCCCACAGCCGAGCTTTTGGCCTAATTCGTTGGCTAGGCTTCGGACATAAGTCCCCGCCGAGCAAGTCAGCTCAATGTCAACGGTATTGTCAGCGGTCTTTTGGATTTCGAGCTTTTTGATTTCCACTTCAACCGGCTTCAGTTCCACAGGCATCTTTCGACGCGCGAGCTTGTATGCCGGTATCCCGGCGATCTTCTTCGCAGAAACGGGTGGAGGCTTTTGAAAAAACTTTCCGCGAAAAGCTTTTAATGCTTCACGAACCTGCTCAGGAGCGGGAGGCGCCATGCTTGTAGAAACGATTTCTCCTTCCGCATCATAAGTTTCTGAAGTGACGCCGAAACGGATGCGCGCGGAGTAT
The DNA here is from genome assembly GCA_963757345.1 of Terriglobia bacterium. Lineage (GTDB taxonomy): Bacteria > Acidobacteriota > Terriglobia > Bryobacterales > Bryobacteraceae > Bog-105. Next base: position 589,972 of record CAVWRP010000027.1, read on the forward strand.
GTCTTATCGTCTTTCTCATAAAAGGGGGCCAGCCGGGTTGCCGGTCCCGTCAACATCGTCAAAAGGCCTGTCGCCATCGGATCCAAAGTACCGAGGTGGCCAACTCGCTTTATTCCGATGAGTTTGCGTATCCGGTTAACAACATCATGGCTTGTGCAGCCGGCCGGTTTATCGACCAAAATCAAGCCAGTCATCGATTTGATAAATTCTTCCCCTGTGCGCACTTACGTTAGTCTGGTTGGTGAGATGAGATGCTGCGGACGGCAGCATTTGATTGGACGGATCAATCAGAATAAGGTCACGTGGAAGAGGAAGCTCTAGGAAAAGCATACGATTCTCGTTTGATGCGGCGCCTGCTCCGCTACATGAAGCCGTATCGGATCGTTGTTGCGGCCTCCTTGATACTTCTCCTGATCGATTCCTTATTGCAGATCATCGGACCTCTTCTTACCAAGCTAGCCGTCGACCGCTACCTTGTGCCTACCGGCCACGCCAAAACTTTCCCGGCTCTCGATCACTGGCTTTCAACCAACCCGTGGAACGGCTTGAGCCAGATTGCATCGCTCTATCTCGGCGTTGTCGTGCTTGGCTTCGTTTTTGATTTTGGACAAACATATCTGATGCAGTGGACCGGCCAGAAGGCGATGTTCGATCTTCGCCGGGAACTCATGTCACACCTGCAAACCCTCGATCTGGCTTTCTTCGACAAAAATCCTGTCGGGCGATTGGTCACGCGAGTCACCACCGACGTAGATGTCTTGAACGATCTATTTGCTTCCGGACTTGTCACCATAGTCGGTGACATTCTGATGCTCTCTTTTGTTCTGGTAGCGATGTTCCGCTTGAGCCCCGGCATGACCGGCCTGATGCTTGCGGTGATGCCCCTGGTGGTACTCGTCACGATGCAATTCCGCCGCACGGCCTCCCAGAGCTATCGGCGAATCCGCGTTGCGATCGCACGCATCAACGCATATCTTCAAGAGCACGTGGCGGGAATAGCTGTATTGCAGCTGTTTAATCGCGAGCAGCGCAGCAATCAGGAATTCGAGAGCATCAACCGGGACCATATGCTTGCCTTCAAGGACTCGATTACGGCATATGGCTGGTTTTTTCCAGTCGTGGAATTCCTGGGCATGCTGGCCATTAGCTTCCTTCTAGCCTATGGGGGTTTTCGCATCCGGGAGGGCGCTCTCACTATGGGTGTCCTGGTCGCTTTTTTTCAGTATGGCCTTAGGTTTTTTCGCCCGATTCAGGACCTGAGCGAGAAATACAACATTCTGCAGGGCGCCATGGCGGCCTCTGAACGCGTGTTCAAGCTACTCGATACAAAGCCCACAATCACCTGGGCGGTCAACGCACCTTATTTTCCGGAAGACGCCGCCGATATCGAGTTCGACCACGTATGGTTTGCCTATAGCGGCGAAGACTGGGTCTTGCGCGATGTCAGCTTCCGAATCTCAGAAGGAGAGACCATCGCGATTGTCGGCCATACGGGTGCGGGTAAGACAACGTTGATCAGTCTTCTGCTGCGCTTCTATGATGTGCAGCGGGGTAGTATTCGTGTGGGCGGCATCGATATCCGTGAATTCGATCTGATCGATTTTCGGCGGCACTTCGGCGTCGTCTTGCAAGACCCGTACATGTTCACGGGTACTTTAGGCAGCAATATCAGACTTGGTAGCGCGGATATCCAGGACGAAGCGATCCGGGTTGCGGCCCGCCAGGTCAACCTGCTCGACTTTGTTGACGATTTGCCGGAGGGTTTCAACACGTCCATCCGTGAACGCGGGGCGGGACTTTCCACGGGGCAAAAACAGCTTGTCAGCTTCGCTCGCGCATTGGCCCACAATCCGCGCGTTCTTATCCTGGACGAGGCGACATCGAGTGTCGATACCGAGACCGAATTTCGAGTACGAGACGCTCTGAATCGCCTCGTACTCCATCGAACCTCGGTGGTTATTGCGCACAGGCTTTCTACCATTCAGCGCGCAAATCGCATATTGGTAATGCATAAGGCGCAGTTACGCGAAGTGGGCACGCACCAAGAGCTATTGGCTCTGCGCGGTATTTATTGGAAGCTCTATCAATTGCAATACAAGGAGCAGGAGCTTGAGTCCCGCGAAGAACTCACACCCCGCGCCTAGCGCCCCGGCCGAACGCGACGAGAAAACCCAGACGTCGGCACGGCTGAACGGTGCCAAGCGGTCGTCGCTCTTCAACGGAACTCCAGCGCCGCTTGCTTATCGTGCCGCAAAACCTCCGATTCCCGTGCTGCGGGTTTTCAGCGGCTGGAGGGTTCGAAAAAAGCTTGCGCTCCTCCACAACTTGTTTTTTATCGTTCTTTCTGTCTCTGTCTACCTGTCGGTAATTCCGCTATTTTCCCAGCACCTTGAATCTGCCCGGCAAAGGGAACTGCTGATGTTGCGGCAGATTTTTACGGCCGAGCTTCCGCTTCGACCGCCGGGTGAATCCAAAGAGCTCGCTCCGTATGATCTACGGGAAGGTTCTGCCAGTGACTTTGACCTCTCTCCAGAAGGCCGGCAATTTCTCTTTGTCAATCCCGCTGGGACGTGGCAGGAGAATTCGAGCCTGTTCCGCAAAGGAAGAACTCCGACCCACTACCGGCGGCTCACCCTCTCATCGGTGTTTTATGATTCGGCTTTGCGCGAGGCGCGGATTAGCCTCTTCGTCGTTCTCGGCACTTTGTATCTGCTGACGATTGTGGTGATGGAGTTCTTAATCATGCCGCAGTATGTGTACCACCCGTTGAGCCTGATGCTGCAAGCGGATGAAGCCACTCAGCAAGGCGACAGGGAGCACGAAATGATCGATGCCGGACTCATTTGCAGCGACGAAATCGGTCAGATTATGCACTCCCGCAACGCTACCGTGGCTCAGCTTCGGAAACAGGAGGACGACCTGGCCCGGGCCTTGCAAAAGCTCGAAGAGCAGGACCGCCTCGTCTCCCTTGGACTCCTCAGCACAAGCGTGGCGCACGAATTGAACACGCCCCTGGCGGTTCTGCAAGGGTCCATTGAAAAGCTGCTGGAAAGCACGAGAGATGCTCACACCCTGGAACGTCTGCATCGCATGTTGCGGGTAGCGCAGCGTCTGCGTAAGATCAGCGAAGGCCTGGTCGATTTCGCTCGCGTACGCACGCAGGAAACGGAAGCCGTCGACCTTCGAGCGCTGATTGACGAGAGCTGGAATCTTGTGGCGATCGATGAAAAGGCCTCGACCGTCACTTTTGTAAATAACGTCAGAGCACAAGACACCGTTGTCGGAAATGCCGATCGCCTCGTCCAGGTTTTCGTTAATCTCATCCGCAACGCATTGCTCGCCGTCTCGCCGGGCGGCAGGATCGACGTAGAATCGAAAAACGTTCAGCGTGGAGGGAAGTATTGGATCAGCTGCACAGTGCTCGACAACGGTCCTGGTATTCCGGCTGACATACTGCCGAATCTTTTCGAGACATTTGTAACCACGCGTCTCGACGCACGGGGCACCGGCCTCGGCCTGACCGTCGCGGAGGGTATCGTCTCTCAGCACGGCGGAACCATTTCAGCCTTCAATCGTCTTGAGGGCGGAGCGTGTCTGGAAGTTCTGCTCCCGTCAGTCTCCGGCCAGGGAGCCGTAGCACGTGCCTTTCGCTGAGTGTTGTATATGAGTGAAGCGGCTATTTCCGCGACCCACCTGGTAGACATCGCCGTACTCGATGACGACGCGGATTTCTTGACCTATATTGAGGACCTGCTTCGTGATGAAGGATTTTATTCCGTGCGTACGTTCGCCGGCCCAGAGGAGCTCTTCGCCTCGGCGGAAGGCCGCGTCCCGGATATCGTTCTTCTCGACATGAAGATGGCCCCTTCAACCGGAGAGCAAGTGCTGGAGCAGCTTCTGAATCGCTGGCCGGAACTCTGCATCATCATTGTCACCGGCTATCCGTCGCTTGAAAGCATGCGCGCGACCTTCAAGCTGCGCGTCTTCGACTATCTCGCTAAGCCTTTCTCTCTGTCACAGCTTCGCCAAACGCTCGCGAACGCGATCGAAAAGTTTAGCTTAGGCCGCACGGCGCAAGATCGTCTGCGAGAGCGTCTCGGCCATCGTATTAAACTTTTACGCGTTGAGCGCGACTGGTCACTGAAAGATCTGGCCGCCATGAGTAAACTCAGCGTTTCCCAGATCAGCTCCATCGAGCGCGGGGCCAACCTGCCCAGCATAGAGAGCCTGCTTTCAATCTGTCATGCTTTCAAGCAAAGGCCTTCGGAGCTTTTGTCATCCATCGATTTCTGATCGGTTACTTTTAAAAGATTGTTCCCTGCCGATCTCGACCGAGCCCCAATCATGTTTTGCCGCCATTGCGAGCTGTCTTTTTGCATTATTTTTTGCCTAAGCTCCTTGCAGCCTGCGAACGGGCAGTCTCAGAATCAGACATTCCCTTTTCCGGAGAAGCTTAACTACACTGTTGAGTGGCGTCTCATGGACGCCGGCACGGTCAGCCTGGACCTTACCCGAGATGGTAATTCCAACAAGTGGAATTTCAAGATCAATATCCAAAGTGCGGGTCTGGTCTCGCGTCTGTATCGTGTAAACGACTCTTATAGCGTTGATACGCTCGACCGATTCTGTCTGCACAACGCAACCCTCGACGCCGAGGAAGGCAAGAAACACTCCACCTCAAAACTGGTCGTGGATAGCTCCCGTTACAAGCTCGCTGTTGAAGAACGCAATATTACGAGGAACCAAAACGAAACAAGGGAACTGGATATCGCCCCGTGCTCTTACGAAATCCTGGGTGCGCTGGGAACACTTCGCACCATGAATCTTGAGCCGGGCAAGTCAACGATAATGCCAATCACCAATGGCAAGAAGTTCGCGCATGCCCGTATCATGGCCCAGGCAAAAGAGACGATTGCGGTCGACGGTAAGAAGTATTCGACCACCCGCTACGAAGCATTCCTGTTCGATGATGTAGTGTACAAGAGGCGCGGGCGGCTACTCATTTGGATCGAAGATGGTCCGGAACGCCTGCCTGTCGAATTCAGACTGTTACTGGGCTTTCCCATAGGTACAATCACAGTAGATCTGCAAAAGCAGGGAAAGTAAGGCGGACGGTTATTGCTCCAGGCGCGCAACCTCCGCCGGAAGAATTACGTCGTCTTGTTGAATATGAAGTTTCGTCTCAGCCTGCTGCTTGTAAGTGCTGTGCTTGCCATACAGGCCCAGATGCAGATGAATGTGCAGCAACTGGCTGATTTCATTCGGTCCGAACTCGCTCTGAAGCAGCATTCTGACAAGCAGATAGCGGCTTATGTGAAAAAAATACAGCTGAGCGAGCGGCTTTCGGACAAGACCATCCTCGACCTCGAGGCGCAGGGCGCCCAGCCTAAAACTGTCGAGGCATTGCGTGCTTTGCGCGACCAGAGTGCCAGCATCAAGCGAACAGGCCCCGCGGACGTCACTTCGTCTCCGGCCACGGCTCCCGACAATAGCCTCACGGCCGGACCGCCCACCGTGCAACTCTCCACCACGCCAGTGCAGCCGCCTCCCCCGGATTCCGTTCATCAGCAGCAAGTTATTGACCTGATGCGGCAATATGCCCAGACGTATGCACAGGGGCTGCCGAACTACATCTGTGTCCGGGTCGATCGGCGCTATCTCGATCCGCGGGGGGGCGACAGTTATCGCAGTCTCGGAACAATACTCGCCAGAGTAAGCTATCACCAGGGCCAAGAGCAGTACAAGGTTTATTCGGATCGCGACCGGATAGTCGATCCCGAACTGGGAGGCATAGGGGGAGGCGGCGCCCGCTCATCCGGTGAATTTGCGGCCATGATGGGAAGCATCTTCGACCCCAAGAGCAATGCTGAGTTCGGTTGGGAGAAATGGGGCAAATTACGCGGTCGTGTGCTTGCGGTGTTTAATTATTTCATCGATAGCGGTCATTCGAGCTACACCATTGGATACTCCGAGGGCCCGCATGACGAACAACACATTTACACTGCGTACCGGGGAACGGTCTGGGCCGATGCAAATACCGGCGAGATTGATCGGATCACGTTTGACGCCGTGAACATTCCAACTTCATTTCCCGTGAGAACCGCGCATGAGCAAATTGACTACGATGTGATCAGCATCGGCGATCAGCAAGCCATCCTGCCCTTGTACGGCAAGCTCAACATGACCACCCTGCGCGCCGGATCGAGTAAGAACGATTTCGAATTTCGCAATTACCACAAATACGGCGCGGACACGGTCATCCATTACGACATGGAGGAAGCATCCGCTCCGCCACCCCCACCGTTGCCCGCAAGCAAAACGGAAGAGCAGCCGGTTACAAGTGGCAGTGGCACTGCGGCGACGGGCAAACCCAACGCGACGGGCGCTCAGCCACCAGGCAAACCCGCCGTTTCCAGCGCTAATCCCTGGACTTTGCCAACAGCGCCGCCTCCGCCGCCGCAATAGCGGCACAGGTGCGATCGAAAGCGCTGCTTTCGTTTTCGGCAGCCACCACCACGATGTGTGAATCCGGCATACCTGGCCGCCACCTTGAAAGCATTCTTGGGCTTGCAAATCCCTTGAAAACCGAAACCAGAGGAACTCCGGCCGCCGCCGCCACGTGCTGGCCTGCGGAATCGTAGCCCACATACATGCTGCTCTGCACGATATGACCGGCGAAGGACCCATAACTGCCGTCGTGCACGTGAAGATGCGCTGGCGCTCCCGTGCGCCGCACAAGTTCATCGATCCTAGCGGCCTCTTCGCCGCCTGCACCGCGATCGATCAAAACCGGGCGGCCGCTGCGCAATAAGTCACGGAGCACGTCATACTCGAAATCACCGTCGATCCGCTTTTGCGCGTTTTCACCAACCCCCCAGCTGACCGTGATATCCGCAATTTTAGGTTTGAGCACGGGAGCTACAAACGGAGCGGCTTTCTCGACGCCAAATACTTCCTGCAACCACTCCGAGATCAAACAGGATAACGAAAGTTCTGTTTCGCCCCCGAAAGCCCGGCTCTCGAAGAAGTAATACCGGGCATCATCTTCCCCGATAGGAATTAGACCGAGTTGTGTGAGCCGGGAATCCGGGTCGATGACAAGAGAGCTCGGCTCATCCACCGCAACAAGCAATTCCGCTGCCGCCCGTAGCCGCTCGCGGAGAAGGCTGGAACGGCCATAGAGCAGCCCAATCGGCACAATTCGCGGATCAGAGGCGAACAACTCCGCATTTTTCTCAGGTCCCACCAGGCAGATCTCGGCGTCCGGAAACCTCTCTTTCGCTGCCGCCAGCGCAACGCTCGTAACGGCTACATCGGCGCCCAAAGTTACGCGCGAAAGCACAAAAACGCGCCGAACTTCACCACCCAGAAACTTGCGGACCTGGCGGATCCTCTTGTAACGCAGAAGCAAGTCGTCCGCGTTGTAGGCCGGGAGAGCCTTCGCTATCACATATGCGAACAACCGGACGTAGACGTCGCAAAGTGCCGGTTCGAAGAGATCTCCCAGCCCCTCGATGACTATTCCAAAAAAAGCGCGGGTCGCTGCACGCGCAGCAAAAATGTCATCTTCGTCCAGCGCCCGCTCAACTAAATCATCCAAAGTGCGGGCGGGCCAGGTGCCTTCCTGCAGACACGCCTCTAGAATTTCAGTCGCCAGCTCACTTCCCGGTATACTTGCCAATTAACAATCCAAGCCTCTGCTTAGCTTCTTGTGTTATCGCTCCGCGGTCTGTGATGATGGCGTGCCTAAGGGCCGATCCGCACTTGCAGCTGCGAACCGCCGGTAAGGCTCGGATCACCTCCGGAACGAGTTTGCGGGCATTCTCGGTGTTTTGCTTGAGAGTTGCAATGATCTGGTCGACAGAAACGGCGTCATGCGCCTCATGCCAGCAGTCATAATCGGTGACCATGGCGACCGTCGTGTAGCAGATTTCCGCTTCGCGCGCGAGCTTTGCCTCCTGGAGGTTCGTCATGCCTATCACGTCCATTCCCCAGCTTCGGTAAATGTTCGATTCCGCGCGGGTCGAAAACGCCGGTCCTTCCATGCAAAGGTAGGTGCCGCCAAGCTTACTCTGGATACCGGTCAGCCTCGCTGATGCGTGCACAATAGAGGCCATTTCGGGACAAACAGGATCTGCAAAGCTGACATGCGCCACGACGCCGTCGCCGAAGAAAGTGGAGATGCGACCGCGAGTACGGTCGAAAAACTGATCGGGGATGACAAAATCGAGCGGGGCATGCTCCTCTTTCATAGACCCTACGGCGCTCAAAGATAGAATGCGCTCGACCCCGAGCATTTTCATCCCATAGATATTCGCTCGGAAATTTAATTCAGACGGCGAAAGTCGGTGCCCGCGCCCGTGTCTCGCCAGAAAGGCTACCTTCCTGCCGTGCAGCTGCACAATCACATAAGCATCTGACGGATAACCGAAGGGCGTGTTGAGCTGTTTTTCCTCCAAACTCTCCCCGTCGAGCAACGAATAGAAACCACTACCGCCTATTACACCGATCTCTGCCTGTTGTTCCAATCCTGACTCTTCTCCTGTTGCTTTTTATTAGTCCGCGACTTACCTTCGATCTTCACTGGCCGACAGTCTCATATTCCCTGAGAACACGAGCGAGGATGCTGTCGATTGCGGAATAGGGATCTTCAATCATCTCAGCGACCAAACGCGCGTGTTCGGCGATCGCCTGTTCGGGCACGATCTCGGTCAGCCTGTCGCGCAACATATCGCGCAGGCGAAAATTCCAGGTCGCCGCCCGCGAGTCTTTGCTTGTCTGACGCTCAAAGAGCTGCTCCATGGTCTGAAGGAGGTCTTTGATTCCCTGCCCTGTGCTTGCCGATACCTGACGCACTGGGGCAGCTTCCTGGCGCGCGCTCGCATCTCCGAGGCTCTGCATAGAGTGTATTTCCTGTTCTAGCCGCGCCGCGCCGGGAAGATCCGCCTTGTTTATGACAAACAGATCGGCGATTTCCATGGTGCCCGCCTTCAGTGACTGCACATCATCGCCCATGCCCGGCACGAGCACAAGGACGGTAATGTCGGCGAGTTTCGCAATCTCAACCTCGCCTTGTCCGACACCGACAGTTTCAATCAGCACAAAGTCGCGACCGGCTGCGTCGAGCAGCAGAGCCATATCCAGAGTAGTGACCGCAACGCCGCCAAGCTTGCCTCGCGCCGCCATCGACCGCACAAAGACACCGGGATCGGCATGATGGTCTTGCATTCGGATGCGGTCACCGAGGATCGCGCCGTGTGAGAAGGGGCTGCTTGGGTCGACTGCGAGAATCCCGACCGTCCGGCCGCGCGTACGGAGCACTTTGGTAAGCTGATCCACCAGTGTGCTCTTGCCGGCGCCCGGAGGACCCGTAATCCCGATAATTTTCGCCTTTCCGGTGTGCGAAAACAGATCGCTCAGAAGCCTGCGCCCAGCCGCGGTTTGAGCTTCCACAAGTGTTGCGCCACGCGCCAGCGCCCGTGCATCGCCGCCGAGAATCAGCTTCGAGAGTTCGTCGGCTGTCCTGTGTCTGCTCAATCTATTCCTTTAGCAATTGCCGTGCGATGACCAGCCGCTGGATTTCGCTGGTGCCTTCGCCGATCGTGCAGAGTTTGACGTCCCGATAGAATTTCTCGACGGGGTAGTCCTTGATAAAGCCGTACCCACCGTGAATCTGAAGCGCCTGATCCGCCGCTCGCACGGCCATCTCGGAGGCGAACAGCTTCGCCATGGCCGATTCGCGCGTTACCCGTTTGCCGGCGTCCTTTCTTGCGCCCGCGCTATAGACGAGCCAGCGAGCCGCTTCGATATCGGTGGCCATATCGGCCAGCTTGTGTTGAATGGCTTGGAATTCGGAAATGAACCGGCCGAATTGTTTGCGCTGTTTCGAGTAGAGAAGCGCGGCTTCGAAAGCGCCTTGCGCAAGGCCGACCGCCAGCGCAGCAATCGAAATCCGTCCGCCATCGAGAATTCGAAGGCTATCGACAAACCCCTCGCCGGGCTTGCCGAGCAACTGCGATTGCTCCAGGTGGCAATCGCTGAACAGAACCTCGCCGGTCGCGCTCGCCCGCATGCCGAGTTTGTTTTCTTTTTTGCCCACCCGGAAACCGGGGGTATTCTTTTCGAGAATGAATGCCGAAATGCCATGTTGGGAAGCGGCTCGATCCGTAACAGCCATCGCGACACAAACGTCGGCATACTGGGCGTTCGTGGTAAAGGTCTTGCCGCCATTCAACACCCAGTGGCCGTCTTTGAGCGCGGCGAGCGAACGTGTACCGCCCGCGTCTGATCCCGCCTCTGGTTCCGTAAGAGACCAGCAGCCGATCCATTCCCCGGTAGCCAGCTTCGGAATGTATTTTTGCTTTTGGTCCTCGTTCCCGGCCAGATAAATGTGATTCGTACACAGAGAATTGTGTGCCGCTACGATCAGGGCAACACTCGGATCGACGCGCGCAAGCTCCTCGATGATGATCGAATACTCGATGTACCCGAGTCCGGCGCCGCCGAGATCCTCGGGGAAAATGGCCCCGAGGATACCCATTTCGCCAGCTTTCTTGATCACCTCAAGCGGAAATACCTGGTTTTCATCCCACTCGAGGATGTGCGGTTTTATCTCCGCCTCGGCAAAATCACGGATCAACCTCCGGAGCTGCACTTGCTCCGATGAATATTCAAAATCCATAGGACAAACTTATTATCCGCAAGGGCCGTTTTCGCATACTGTCAGGCTGAAAAGGATTGGCATGCAAAATGAACAGTAGATGATGCCGCCTGCCACGCCCACATCGCCGCAAGAGCTTGCCAGTCTGTTGAAGGACGCCGCCTCCGCCTCACGATCCATCTCTGTCGTAGGCAATCAGAGCAAGCAACTGATGGGCGGACCCTGCAGGGCAGCCGACATCGCAATCTCTACCAAGGGCCTGAACCGGATCTTGCAGTATGAGCCAAATGATCTGACTGTCAGCGTCGAAGCCGGTTTCGGCTGGGGTGATCTGCAACGCGAGCTCGCGCTGCGCGGTCAAACCATTGCGCTCGATCCACCCTTTTCGCATTCCGCTACGGTCGGCGGTGTCGTCGCAAGTAACTCGAGCGGGCCCTGTCGCGCGCGCTTCGGCACTTCCAGGGATCTCGTCATCGGAATGCAGTTTGCCACGCTTGAGGGCAGGCTTGTGCGCACGGGTGGTATGGTCGTCAAGAACGTGGCGGGTCTCGATATGGGCAAGCTCATGATCGGCAGCTTTGGTACGCTTGCCGTCGTCACTTCAATCAATTTCCGTCTCCACACGCTTCCGGCAGCTACAAATACCTTCCTTCTCGCATTTCCCGATTTGGATGCTGTCATCAGCCAACGGGATACGATTCTGGCGAGCTTCTTGCGGCCACTCGCCCTCGATCTCCTCACGCCTCCCGCTTCGGCGCGCTTGGGCAGGCGTGGATATTTGCTCGCAATCCGGGCAGGAGGCAGCCCTGCCGTCCTCGAACGTTATGCTCACGAGCTTTCCACCAGTCAACGGCTGACTCAGAACGACGATGAAGCGTTTTGGAAGTTGGTTCGCGAATTTCCGTGCGATTTCCTCCGGCGTCAAGGAGGCGGTGTAATTCTCCGGGTCTCGACTCCGTTGAAGGAAATAGGTGCGTTGCTTGATCTGGTTCCCGGCCTCTGCATTTCCCGCGCCGCCTCGGGCGTCACCCACATCTACCTCAACGGTCCTCAGCAGATTGCCGGCGTTTGGGACCGTTTTGCTCAACGCGGCTGGGCTGCCGTCGTGGAATTTGCACCCGATAATGTCCGGCAGGGGCGCAGTCTCTGGTTGGCTCCCGGAGAGAACAGCGACAATGCCTTTGCCATGATGAAAAATATCAAACAGATGTTCGATCCCGAAAGCCTCCTGAATCGCTCTCGTCTTTATGGCCGCATCTGAACACCAGATTCTTGTCGCTGGCGCCGCGCCATGTGAACATCACGGCCCGCTGCAATCCGATCTCGATAAGTGTGTCCACTGCGGCCTGTGTCTGAATGCATGCCCGACCTACCGTGAGCTGGGGGTGGAGATGGATTCGCCTCGCGGCCGGATCTATCAGATGAACCAGGTCGCGGCCGGGGCTCCAATTACTCCGGCTTACATCGAGCATCTGGATCTTTGTCTCGCTTGCCGAGGCTGCGAAACGGCGTGCCCGTCCGGCGTTCCCTATGGACGTTTGATCGAGGCTGCGCGAGCCCAAATCCGGCAACGCCAACGTACTTCCTGGCTTGGCCGCCTTTGGCGCAAGGCCATCTTCGAAAAGTTTCTGCCCTCGCGCAGCGCCTTGCAAGCCGCTGGGGCGGCGCTCTTCGTCTATCAGGCCAGCGGTCTCCAGCGCATTGTACGTGCGACCGCAATTCTCCGGTTGTTCGGCCGGCTGGCGGACATCGAAGCTCTTTCTCCTGATGCGGAGGTGCCGTTTTTCTACTCCAAGATTGGCCGAACATTTCAGTCTCGCGGGCCGCGGCGTTACCGTGTCGCCTTCCTGAGTGGTTGTATTGCGAATGTGGCATTTGCGCGTCTGAACGAGGCGACCGTCAGAGTGCTTCAAAAAAACGGCTGCGACGTCGTCATTCCGGCAGCGCAGACCTGTTGCGGTGCATTACACGTCCATTCCGGGCTGGAAGACCAGGCACAGGCGCTTGCGCGAACAAATATAGACGCCGTACTGCCGGAGAAATTCGATGCCATCATCACGAATGCCGCCGGATGCGGTTCCACGCTCAAGGAATACGATTATCTGCTGCGCGACGATCCCGAATATCGTGAAAAGGGGATAGAGTTCAAACGTCTGATGCGCGATGTCACCGAGTTTCTCTCTTCAATCGACCTCAATCGCGAACTTGGGACTATCGAAGCCATAGTGACCTACCAGGATTCCTGCCATCTCGCACACGGGCAGCAAATTCGTACATCCCCCCGTGCGCTTTTGAAGTCGATTCCGGGGATAACTTTCAGAGAAATGCCCATGGCTGATCTTTGCTGCGGAAGCGCCGGCATTTACAATCTGGCTCAGAACGCCATGGCAATGCAGATTCTCGAACACAAAATGGATTACGTGAAGAAAAGCGGCGCTTCCATCATCGCCACCGCAAATCCGGGCTGCATGCTCCAGCTAGCGGCGGGAGTTCGGCTGCATGGAGAGGGCCAGCACGTGATGCACGTTGTTCAGCTGCTCGACGATAGCTATCACGCCTTCGAAACCGCGGCCGATCAAAAAAGCTAGTCGAGTCCTTTCACTTTTATGTTCGCTTTCCATCCGAGCGCTGAGAAGAGATCGTGGACAGCGCTCTGGGCATTCGCCTTAGCCTGCCCCAGGATCCCCATGTCGAGCGCCGCTTGCCGCATGTCGTCCAAAGCTTTTAGGCGGGCCTTGTGCTCCAGATCCGGTCCGTAATTAACCCACGGTGTCCACCAGGTTACGTGCCGGTCCCAGACCTTGGTCTTCTTTTCATCGATAGATGTGTTCAGGATTGACGGCGCCGGCAGCGTCAAGGTAAGACCCTCGCCATCCTCCGCAACATCGGAGGCCTTCAGGTTGTTCAGGTCTACTCCTCCCGTGACTTCGCCCTCGACCATCAGCAGGATGGAGTCTTCACCAACTGGTTCTTTTGCCTCGGTCATGCCCACTGCGCGCTGGATTCGGTACCGAACGGTAACCAGTTGACTGAGCTTTTGAACCTGCAGAACCACGGTGTCCGGCGTCACGTTCTGGGCCGCCTTGGCTTGGAAAAATAGATACGCAAGAAGGGACGCGAAGGCCAGCAGCAAAATCAGCGATAGGAGTTTCCATCCGCGAACGGTCATCGCCTTATTCTCGCGCTAACTCGCAGAGCGTCCGCAAATCCCTGATATGGATGGCATACTGAAGGCAAGCTTTTATGCTTCAGGACCGCTCTCTTGATCACCGGGGTCAATCTCTCCCGGAAGTTCATCAGAGCGTCGCGACGTCTCAAGGCAGTTTCTGGAAACGAATGCTCGCCTTCGCCGGGCCCGCATACCTGGTCAGCGTTGGCTATATGGATCCCGGCAATTGGGCCACAGATATTGAAGGCGGGGCTCGTTTCGGTTACCGGCTGCTTTGGGTGCTCGTTCTTTCGAATCTGATGGCATTGCTCCTTCAGACTCTCAGCGCCCGTCTTGGAATCGTCTCGCAGCGCGATCTTGCGCAAGCCTGCCACGAGGAGTATCCGAAGGCAGTATCCCAGGCATTGTGGGTTCTTGGCGAACTGGCTATCATTGCGTGCGACCTTGCCGAAGTGCTCGGCGCTGCAATTGGGTTAAATCTGCTTTTTCACATCCCGCTTTTGGCAGGCGTTTTGATCACTGCGGCCGATACCCTACTGGTTCTCTGGTTCACGCGTCTCGGCATTCGGGTCATTGAAGCCTTTGTACTCGTGCTGATCGCTACAATTGCTGGTTGCTTTGCCTTCGAGATTCTTCTTGCTCGGCCTCATCTTCCTGACGTCGTTACCGGTCTCATACCGAAACTCAATTCAAAGACGATCTCGATCGCGGTCGCCATCTTTGGGGCAACTGTCATGCCCCACAATTTGTTTCTTCACTCCGCTCTTGTCCAGACCCGCCGCATCGGTGAATCCGAAGAGGACAAACGCAGCGCGTGTCGATTTAACCTCCTCGATTCGATGCTTGCCCTCAACGGCGCGCTCTTTGTCAATGCGGCCATCCTGATCATGTCAGCAGCCGTATTCTTCACCCACCACATCGTCGTGACAGAACTAAGCCAGGCGCATGCATTGCTCTCGCCTCTTTTAGGCACGACTTTCGCCAGCGTCCTTTTTGGAACGGCGCTCCTCTGCTCGGGCCAGAGCTCGACTTTGACGGGCACGATGGCAGGCCAGATTGTCATGGAAGGGTTTCTCCGCTTTCGGATGCAGCCCTGGCTTCGCCGCGCGATCACCAGGCTGCTTGCCATCACGCCGGCAGCGCTCACGGTCTATTTCGCGGGTGACAGCGCCAGCTACTCTTTGATCATTTATAGCCAGATTCTGCTCAATCTGCAGCTTCCCTTTGCTGTTATCCCGCTTTTGCATTTCACGAGCGACAAGAAGCGCATGGGGAGTTTCGCAAACCCGATATGGGTTCGGATAGCGGGCTGGGCTTGCGCCGGGTTCATCCTCGCGCTCAACATCTGGCTGACGATCGATCAAGTCCGCGACTGGCTGACCCGGAGCGGCGGCTACCGACCATTGGTCGCAATCGGCTCGCTTGTGCTGAGCCTCTCACTCCTCGTACTGCTTGGAATCGTGATCGGTTGGCCCTGGTTGCGGCGCGAAGCGGTTGTTACCGAAGAAGGCGTTCCCGCCGCTCATGTTTTTCCATTGCGCAGCTATTCGAGCATTCTTGTACCCCTGGATCAGAGCGAAGCCGATTCCGAAGCGGTCAGCAATGCGCTCGCAGTCGCTAAAACGCATGGCGCGCGTATCACTCTCCTGCACGTCGAAGAAGGCGTGACAAGTCAACTCTTCGGCGCTCTCGCGTCGACAGCTGAGATTAACGAAGGTCAGCAATATCTCTCCCGCATTGTCGACTCTCTCCGCGAGCGCAATATCGATGTAAATACGGTTGTTCGCCACGGCAAGAGCCCGGCACATGAGATTGCAGCCGCTGTTCAGGCCCTGAGTCCTGACCTGCTTGTTATGGCATCGCACGGTCACCGCGGGCTGAAAGATCTCATCTTTGGCACAACCATCAACTCGGTACGGCACCATGTAAAAATCCCGATTTTGATTGTGAACAGCAAACTATGACGGGAGATCTCTCGAAAGGCAGGATCCTCGTCACGGGAGGTGCGGGCTTTATCGGCAGCGCCCTGGTCTGGGATCTGAACCGCCGCGGCGTATCCGACATTGTCATTACGGATGTTCTCGGCAAGGACGAAAAATGGAAGAACCTGGTTCCACTCCAATTTGCCGATTACCTGGAAGCCACGGAGCTTTTGAAGCGGCTCGATTCCTTCTCTGATATCAAGACGATCTTTCATTTGGGAGCTTGCTCCTCGACCACCGAGACCGATGCGTCTTATCTGATTGATAACAATTTCGAATACACCAAAACCCTCGCTCATTTCGCTCTTGCCGGGGATCGGCGCTTTGTTTATGCATCGTCGGCAGCCACATATGGCGACCACGCGACCGGAATTGATGAACTAGCCCCTCTCGCGACCTTACGGCCGTTGAACATGTACGGCTACTCGAAACACCTCTTTGACTGCTACGCCAAGCACAGCGGGATGCTTCCCCGCATTACGGGTCTCAAGTACTTCAACGTTTTCGGCCCCAACGAATATCACAAAGGCGATATGCGCAGCGTGGTTCACAAGGCTTTCGGCCAGATTCAGGAGAGTGGGTCGGTCAAGCTGTTTAAAAGCTATCGATCCGAGTATCCGGACGGGGGTCAGTGCCGCGATTTTCTCTACGTGAAGGATGCTGTCGCGGCTACTTTGTTCCTGGCGGAGAACGTTCCGGGCGGCGGGCTCTTTAATATCGGCTCAGGCGAGCCGAACACGTGGCGCACTCTGGCGGAGGCCATTTTTTCGGCACTCGGAAAAGAACCGCGCATTGACTACATCGAGATGCCTTCCTACTTGCAACCGAAATACCAGTACTTCACTCGCGCAAAGATTGACAAGCTACGAAAAGCGGGGTTCCTTCAGGCGACTACAGCACTTGGTAGTGCCGTGCATGATTACGTGGTGAATTATCTCGTTCCTGGATGTCATCTCGGAGACGAAGCTCTCTCAGTGGGCTGCCAGTCCCCGTAGGTTCCAGCCACAAATTCGACTCGCCTCGAGCTTGTTCCCGCCAGGACCCGCCCAGTGAGTCTCAAGGCTCAGGTATCCCTCGTAGCCATCGGCAATCAGTTTCGCGACCTGCTCTTTCCACGGTACATGCCGCGTGCCGAGCGGTCCGAATGCGGGTTTGTCGGTAAGCATGTCACAGTCCTTTGCGTGAACATGCACTATCTCGCCCTTTGGCAGCTTCTCATATCCTTCCGGAAACGGTTTCTCTCCCGCAACCAGGGCATTGGCCGGATCCCAGACGATTTTCAATCCGGCATCCGGGATGAGGTTCAGTAGTGCAGCCGTTTCGGAGCCGGTTGCGACATTGCAGGCGTGCTCGTTTTCTAACCCGATGACCACACCTTCCTTCTTCGCCAGCCTTGTCAGTTCCAGCAGTGCTCGCGCAATGCTTTCCTGACAACGCTCCGGCTCCATCGTGCGCCAGTATGAAAACACTCGTATGATTCTTGTTCCGAAGAAATGCGCAATGCCGATCGCACGTTCCGTGAGACGCGCCTGATCCGCTGCTGTGTGCTTCGAAGCGAAGATATCGCGATGAAACCGTTCGTCCGGCTCGGGGCCGCCCTCCAGCAGGCACTTGAGCAGGGGCGATGCGATAGACACTACCTGCAGACCCGCCTCGTCCAGAATATTCTTGGCGCTTCTCAGGTCCTCATCGGTCAGGTCGAGAATGTTCTTTCCATCAACGACCCGCAGCTCGGCTCCCGTCATACCGATCTCTTTCATGACAGGGATGGCTTCGGCGAGGTTGGGCGAGAACTCGTCTGTGATAGCGGCAATCGGTAGGCGCGGAGTCATAGTGGCGGCAACCCTTCATACTACGCTCCGGCAAATCATTATCCGGCCTCTTTAATGCGCGTGCCGAGTGGATCTCCGGTAAGAAGCGAACGCCGTACGACAAGCCAGCGTTGGGCCATCGAAACCCATAACTCCAGGGGCAAGCTGAAAACGTGATGTTTGATGCGCCAGTGCAGGGGCCGCTGGAGTAACCTCATTCCTTTTCGCCGAAACTTCGACCGCGTTCTACCGGAGAGCTTTGTCAGATGATTCGCCAACATGAAGTAAGACATGCTGCGCGAGAGTCCTACGCTCGCTTTGTCGCTTAACCACGGCAAGTCGGTCTGTCCCAAACCCATGGATGCCCATTCTTCGAGCGAATCCGGCTCGCGTAATCCTGCCTCGCGCAGCTCCGGCCAGATCGGAATGCCAGGATAGGGCGTGAATAAATTCGGCGAGAATGTCACATTCTCGTATTTTTCAGCGATTTGACCCATTACACGCAGCGTCTCTTTGCGGTGCGACTCTTCTTCTCCCGGAAAGCCGAAGATCAGATTGTAGGTCACGCGAATCCCGGCATCCCGACACTTGCGCGCAGCCTCGAACATGTCTCCAATCTTCTGATGCGCTTTTTGCATTTTTCGGAGTACCTCGGGCGAGGCGGATTCAGTGCCGAAGCCGATATGATTCACCCCGCTTTTGGCGAGCAGCCTGACGTCCTCATCGCTCATGCGGCATAGCAGGTCGGTGGAGGCCTGGAATGTCCAACGAAAACGAACGCCACTCTCAATGAACCCGAGCGCCATGGCCGCAGCGCGCCGCGTATCGACGAGGAAATTCGAGTCGACCAGCGAGACTTCATCAAGTTTGTGCAGCTTGACCAGGTGCACAATCTCAGCCACTACCCCTTCGACAGTTAAAGGGTTGAATCGGCGATTGTAAAAGACCGTGTCGGTGCAATAGTTACACGCGTAAGGGCAGCCGATACTTGTCGCGTACGGGAGTTTTCGGCCCCCGGCGGCCTTCGCGTAGGCTTCGAAATCGACCAGGTCATAGGCTGGCGATGGCAGCGTACTCAGCGGAGACGCAGGCCGGTCCCCGTTCATGACGATCTGTCCGTTGCGCTTGAACCAGCAGCCGGGAACCAGGTCGAGAGCAGAGCCCGCGGCCTGTCGTTTCAGGATTTCGGTCAAAGTCTTCTCGCCTTGATGCCGCACGACAATATCGACGAAGTTTTCTTTGAGCGTCTGCGCGCTCAAAAGTGTAGGATGCCAGCCTCCGTAGATGATCGGCAGGTCCGGCCTCACCTCCCGGGCCAGATGACTTGCCGCAATGGCTGCCCGAATCATTGGACCCGTAAGCAGGGATATGCCGAACGCGAAGGCGTCGCCTAGTTCCCTGGCAAGGACTTCCAGAAATTCGGGAGTGGTAGCGCCGTCCACGATCACCGGCACAAAACCCTCTTCGCGGATGGAGGCTGCGAGGCTCAGCAGACCGAGGGGCGGTCCGAACACCTTTCCCTGATATGGAGGCGAGAAGAGTAGGACTTTTCGGCCAGATGACCGCACATGCCCAGTATCGAGAGCGGATCACTCCAGAATGTTCGGCAGATGTAAAGAAAACGTGAATTACTCTCGTTAGTGGGCGGTCTGATTGTTCTTGATTACTTCGCCTGCGCGTTCCGCTGCGGCATTTCGGGTTTTTTGTTCCAGTTCGCCAAAGATTCTCATTTCCGCTTTGGCATCCTCCGGGCGACCCGTCGCACGATAGGCTTGCGCCAGAACGAAGTGAGTTGTCGGTTCGGCGGGATTGGCCTTTTCCGCGGCTAACAGCTCGGGAATAGCCTCCGATTCACGATGCAGCTTTACCAGCACCCGTCCGCGGTCCGCGTGGGCCTCAGGAAGGTTTGGACAGGCGGCGAGAGCCTTGTCGATTCGAGACAGCGCTTCTTCAGGCTCGACGCTCTTCTGCAACAAAATATCGCCAAGTTTGTACTCGACCATGCAATTCCGGGGATCGATTGCCTGCTCCTGAGTAAACTCAGCCGAAGCGTTATCCCATTGGGAGAGGCTCCAGTAGAGATCCCCCAGTTTGAAGTGCAGACCCGCCTGATTGGGCGCAATTTGAAGCGCTTTCTTATACTCGACAATCGCTCCGTCGTAGTTCTTCATGCTTTCCATCAACTCTGCTGAAATCTCGTGGGCCCACACAGAGTCGGGATTGATCTGATTGATCTTGCCGAGCGCTTGTTCGGAAAGCTGCATGTACACCCGGCCCAGGAGATACCATACACGTTCATTGTCTGGCTGACGCCTGGCAAGCTGCTGCAGATGCTCCGCCGCGGCCTCGAACTCACCCAGCTTTGTCAGGTCGTTGATCAGCGCGAACTGAGCATTGTCGTCGGTTGGGTGCGCTTTCAAAGCAGCCTCCAGCCGCGGACGCGCTTTCTGATACTCACCCATTTGAAAAAATGTGAGGCCGAGTAACGCGGAGGCTGAACTCATCGCAGGATCCACCTTAAGACCCCGCTCCAACACCTCCGCCGCGTCGTGAAATTGCCCCTGCTTAAAATACAAAGCGCCGAGATTGTTGTAGGCGGGCGCCAGTCGCGGATTCAATCTGAGAATTTCACGATACTTGTCTATTGCGGTCGCTAAGTCACCCTTCTCTTCTGCGGCGCGCGCATCCGCGTGCAGAGTATCGATTCGATCCGTCTGCGCAAATGAGCAATTTTCAGCCCCAAATATGACGAGAAGAGCCGCGAGAAATCTGGCGGCGCGCGATGCCATGGTTACACTATAAGGCTTCATATGCAGTACCGCTCGCAGTGCAGATTGACGGCCCTGGCGCCCATCGCGGCGCTGTGCGCGGCCACGGCTGTTCTGTGCGACACGGGTATCACTCCGCTGAAGCTCGAAAACGTGATTGAGCAGTCGGGTATCAGAGCAAGTATGCGCTGCGGCGGTCCTGAAAAGGTGTGGATCCCCGAAGCGAACGGCAGTGGCGCGGCGTGGTTTGACTACGATAACGACGGTCTTCTCGATCTGCTGATCGTGAACGGTGGAACCATGGCGCAGTTGCGGGAAGTACTCGGCGGCGGGAAGCCCGCGGCAACGGATGGAGCCGTTTATCTGTACCACAACATCGGCAATGGGCACTTCGATGATGTCACCAGGCAGGCAGGCCTTCAGAATTCCTATTGGGGCACCGGCGCAAACGCGGCGGATTTTGACAACGACGGGTTCACAGACATCCTCATTACGGCGATCGGACACGATTTGCTTTTCAGGAACAACGGGAATGGCACATTTACCGACGTAACGGAGAAAGCCGGGTTGCGTATCGAGCCCGCGGTCTGGCATACCGGAAGCGCTTTCGGAGACTTTGACAACGATGGCAAACTCGATATCTTCATCACCGGTTATATGGATCTGCGTTCGATGTCGTGGAACAATCCTGCTCCGGTCTGCGATTATTTCGGTCAGAAAACGTTCTGCGGACCGATCGGTCTAAAGGGCGAGCACAGCGTCCTGTTTCACAACAACGGTGATGGCACGTTTACTGATGTCTCGAAGAAGGCTGGGATTTCGGAGGTCGCACCGGCACACGGCTTCACACCAGTAGCCGCTGATTTCAATGGCGACGGCAAACTTGACATCTTCGTGGCCAACGACTCCGATCCCAATTACTTGTTTCTGAACGACGGCAATGGAATCTTCAAAGAAGCGGCCCTGGACAGAGGATTGGCGTTTAACGCGGACGGCCGCACCCAATCGAACATGGGCGTGGCTGTGGGCGAGTATGGCCACAGCGGACAACAGGACTTGATTACGACCGTTTTCAATCGAGATTATTTCCCCCTCTTTCGTCAGTCCAAGTCCGGGCTGTATGAAGAAGTGGCCGCTGCCGCAGGCCTTGCCAGTGTTACCGGAAACTATCTCGGGTGGGCATGCGGATTAACGGACTTCGATAACGCGGGAGCACGAGATCTCTGGACGGCCAACGGACACGTCTATCCGACCGATAAGGATTATTTGCAGCCTATCACGATCTTTCGCAGTACCGGCAATAAGAGTTCAGTCGCATTTTCGTTTCCGGGCAAGCCCGACAATTCCTATCGCGGGGGCGCGGCTGCAGACTTTAATAACGACGGCAAGATGGATCTCATTGTGCTTCCGATTTCGGGCGCTCCCGTCCTGTTGAAGAACGAAACAGCGGGTGACAATGCCTGGATCGGGCTGATTCTGCAGGGTACCAGGTCTAACCGGGATGCGATTGGCGCCAGCGTCAAGGTAGAAGCCTGCGGGAGAACACAGCAGGATTCCGTTCGAAATGGAGGAAGCTACTTGTCGCGAAATGATGCCCGCTTGCATTTCGGATTGGGTTCATGCGGAAAGGTGGATCGCGTGAGTATTGTGTGGCCTAATGCAAGCCGCCAGGATGCCGTCGGCCTCCCGATAAATAAATATTCGAAGATCAACGAAGCCGCAAGTAAATAGAGATGCCAGAGCATCCGCTGCCGACGCAACAATAAAACTTCCTAAAGTCGATAGACAATGCTATGATGCAAGAAGATTCTGATGCGGACGAACAGCCATGAGAAATACCAGCCCGAGATCGAAGGAGCACCAATGATTCTCAACGCCTATGGACTTTACCAGTTTTATGTGATCGAGACCGAGAATGCCTTTCCGCGAGCGACCCTTGCCATAGCCATCGACGATACGCGCGAGAAGGCAGAATCGAAGGCTTTGGAAACTGCCGCGAGACGCCTCGCGCGCACCCGTACTTTCGATCCGGATCTAACCGTGGGCGGATAGGATGGCTGGCTCGGCCTTCGGCACTTTAGATCAGCTCTTCGCTGCCTGTGCGCGCACTTCGGCTTTCCCGGCGATTGTTGCTTCCGGCACTTCGACCAACCGGCCGCTGTTGACTTCGTAGATATAGCCGTAAATCGGAATTCGACCGGGTACCAACGGATGCGTTCGGATCCTGGTCACGTCATCCACGACACTCCGCGCCAAATCTCGAATCGTGAGCCACTCGATGTAACTCCCTGCGACCGACCCTGGGCCCTCGCCAACATCGGCCCATTTACCATCTTTAATGACAGCGGTCTCCAGGCTCTTCGACAAAAGATCGCGCATGATGTCGTTATTGAACGCCAGCATTCCGCAATCGGTGTGATGAATTACAAACCACTCTTTCGTGCCGAGCAACTTATAAGAGATCACCAGAGAGCGGATTGCATCGTCGCTGGCTCGGCCACCAGCATTGCGAATGATGTGCGCGTCGCCTTCCGCTAATCCTGCAAACTTCGCCGGATCCATCCTCGCGTCCATGCAAGTGAGTATCGCGAACTGGCGTGCAGGAGGCATCGCGAGCTGCCCCTTGCGGCCAAAGGACCTGGCATAATCCGCATTTGCCTTAAGTACTTCTTCTAAAATTTCAGACATACTTTGCTGCTGCTCCAGAGCTCACTCTAGCCTAAAGCAACAAATGGACTATGTCCATAGGGAAAATCGACTTGTAGTCAACATCAAGTACTCCATCGGTCCTGCCAGTTCTGCGTCCGTTTCGGAGTCTGGGTAGAAAACGCTCGCCGATGGCCGGCCTGTCGTAGCGTATGATGTTCCGAATGCCCGACAAAGAATCTCACACAGTTCTGATCACCGGCGCCAGCTCCGGGTTCGGACGACGTACTGCTTTTACCCTCGCCAGGGCAGGTTACCGTGTCTATGCTTCAATGCGCGACACCGCCTGGAAGAATCGACGTGCGGCCGAAGAAATCCAGGCGGAAGCCAAGGCAGGCGAGCTCCCGATAGAGGTCATCGATCTGGATGTCGCCAAACCGGAGTCCGTCCAATCTGCAGTTCGCGAGATTGAGGGATCGGGTAGCACAATCGACGTTCTGGTCAATAATGCCGGTCATATGTCAATCGGCATTGCCGAGGCATTCACAGACGAACAGGTTCAGCAGCAACTGGATGTGAATTTCCTGGGACCGGTTCGGCTTTGCCGGGCCGTGCTGCCTCAAATGCGTGAACGCCGGTCCGGCTTGATCATTCATATCAGCTCGATTGTTGGTCGAGTACTGTTTCCGGCCTGCGCATTCTATTGCGCCAGCAAATTTGCATTGGAGGCATATGCAGAAGTCCTGCATTACGAACTGACAAGCTTCGGCATCGATTCAGTGCTGATTGAGCCCGGCCCCTATCCGACCCAACTCTTGGCTAACAGCCCCGGGCCGGCGGATAAGGATCGCGTACAAACTTACGGACCGTTCTCGTCACTCCGCGAGATGTTCTCGGACAACTTTGAAAAGTTCTTTGCTTCCGACCAGGCGCCGAACCCGCAGGAGATTGCGGATGCGGTGCTTCGCCTGATCCAAATGCCTTCAGGCACGCGTCCGCTGAGAACGGTTTGCGGTCCTGATTATGGCGCTTTGGAGATAAACCGTCAAAACATGCCGATCCAGGCACAAGTGCTGCGTGGCATCGAAATGGGCATGCTGGCCGACCGGGCTGTTGTATCTTCAGCGAGCTAAGTCAACCAAGTTGGCCGGTTGAACCTTATGAACGATCTGCAACGCAATCTGCAATACGCGTTACGCGCCCTGAGACGCAGCCCGGGCTTCACCGTAATCACGGTTCTGACGCTTGCGCTCGGCATCGGCGCAAATACAGCAATTTTTTCTCTTGTAGATACCGTCATGCTCAAGCTGCTCCCCGTGAAAGGGCCGGACCAACTGTACTTAATCGGTCACAATCCCCACCGCCTGTCCATGACGTGGAATTACCCCGATTACCGTGCCATGCGCGACCACAACCCGGCTTTTGCGGGCATGGCCGGCTACAGTCTGGGCCTGACGCCTCTCGGCATACAAGCGGCCGGCACTGCGGGGACCGAACTCTCCTATGGCATCTTCGTCTCGGGAAATTATTTCGATGTGCTCGGCGTCTCGCCTGCGCTGGGTCATATGTTCAATGCGGCTGACGACCGCGCTCCCGGAGCCTCGCCGTGTGTAGTTCTCAGTTACTCCTATTGGCAATCGCATTTCAACTCAGATATGCAGGCAATCGGCCGTACGTTGCGCGTCAACGGCTACCCGCTCACGGTCATCGGCGTGGCTCCGCCCGGGTTCAACGGAACGGACATCGCATTCAAACCGGTTCTCTTTTTGCCCATCATGATGCGCAGCGAGATATTACACGTTTCGTATGCCAGTTGGAATGACCGCCATTGCTGGTGGATCGCCGCCATCGGCCGGATGAAACCGAATATGCCCATCAACAAGGCCGAGGGTGAGCTCTTCGCCATCTGTAAAGATCAGGAATCGGCCGAGCGGCGGAGCCTCGCTAATCCTGCATGGGCGAATGTAGCGGACGGCGTTGTTCTCAAGTCTGCCGCTCGCGGTTTTTCGTATGCTGCGGACCAGCTCAAGAAGCCGCTGATGATCTTGTTTGTAATTGTTGCGTTAGTCCTTCTGATTGCGTGCGCCAACGTCGCAAATCTGATGCTCGCGCGCGGCGCAGCCCGACATCGCGAAATCGCGGTGCGGCTGGCCGTAGGTGTGAGCCGTTGGCGCGTGGTTACGCAACTGCTTACCGAAAGCATATTGATCGCAGCCCTCGGTGGCGCAAGCGGTCTGCTTGTTGCTCTCATTGGAGTACGCGTGCTGTTGCGCTTTATACCTCAACCCGGTTGGGAACCCGTTACTGGCATAAACGCTACCCTGGATTGGCGCGTACTTCTCTTCACAGTCGTTGTTTGTGTTTTCACCGGACTCCTGTTTGGTATCGCGCCCGCCTGGCAATCCACTCAACCGGATCTCATTGCGTCGCTTAAGGAGGACGTCCCGGGCTCGACGGGCGTAAGGCGATTCTCCCTCCGAAAAGGCCTCGCAATTTTGCAGCTTGGCTTATCGCTTCCGCTCCTCGCGGGCACCATGCTCTTCGCACGCACGCTCATCAACCTGCGTGAACTCGAGACAGGCTTCGCTGCGAAGAACGTCTTTGTCGCTTCTGTCGATCCGACCGCATTCGGATACAAAGGGCAGCGGACCCGCGATTTCTATGACCACGTTTGCGCTCGCGTTGGTGGCCTGCCGGCCGTGCGCGCGGCCAGTCTGGCGCTGCTCACGCCTCTTACGGGCGCGAGTTGGAACGGCAGGGTCAAAATAGAGGGTTTCACCTCCAAAAGCGGCGAAGTGAGCGATGTATATTTCAACGCTGTGGGACCGCGCTATTTTGAGGCGCTCGGAACTCCGTTGTTGCTGGGCCACGATTTCACCGAGCAGGATAATCCCGCCACCGCCATCGAACTGCCCGAGCATCTCGTTGCTGGAATGCAGCTCGCGGATCCCCCGGGCAGGCATGGGGCTATCGTCAATGAAACCTTCGTTAGGCATTTCTTCACACAGTAACGCGTTGGGTATGCATGTCAGTTTGGAGGGACCATTCCGCAGTTCCTACGAGATTGTGGGCATCGTGAAAGACGCCCGTTACTTTGGCCTTCGTGATGGGGCCGAACCGATGATGTTCGTTCCTGTGTGGCGCCGTTTCGCGGAACAGCGTGCGCTGGTGATCCGAACCAGCGGTTCCGCGAGCAACCTTGGGGCTCTGCTAAGGCGCGAGGTTCACCAGCTCGATCCGGCCATTCCGCTTCTGAACGTACATTCGCTCGAACAGGATGTGGACCAATCTATCCTGGTGGAGCGTCTGGTAGCTACTCTTTCCGGCTTCTTTGGGCTCCTTGAACTGCTGCTTTCGGCAGTTGGGTTATACGGAGTAGTGTCGTACACCGTCACCCGTCGAACGCGTGAAATCGGTGTACGCATCGCCCTCGGCGCTGCACGCCGATCTATTTTGTTGCTCATCGTTGCAGACGTGATAACGATGCTGTTCCTCGGTGCGCTCATTGGAATCGCTGCGGCATTCCTGATGGTGCGCGCCATAGGCAGTATGTCGTATGGAGTCGGCTCCGCGGACCCGCTCAGCATCGTCGCCGCCGGGCTCTGTCTGATCGTAGCCGCCGCGCTGGCGAGCCTCTTTCCCGCCCGGCGCGTAGTAAAAATCGATCCGATCGCCGCACTAAGGTATGAATGAGTTCTTGTGTCTGCATACCCGTTCGCCCTTCCCGACATCAGAAGAGTTTCAATCCACAACAGAAACGCTTTCGGATACTGGATAAAGCAGGGTGCTATTTGATTGCGCGGCGGGTCTCGTCGTCAGCAACACGAAGCTTAAGTCCTTTTTCGGGTCGAGCCAGCAAAGCGTACCGGTCGAACCGCTGTGACCGAACGTAGCGGCCGAGCACCCGTCCCCAAACTGACCGTTATTGAGCATCCATCCAAGTCCCCACCGTTTGTTCAGGCCTTCGGTTTGGTCGGCAATCATCGCCGCCGCAGTCTCAGGTTTTAAAATCCGCGGATCGGGATGGGCGAAATACTCGAGGAAGCGCGTTACGTCACTCACTGTCGAAAGCGCCCCTCCCCATGGCGCGCCGAGATTGCGCCAATAGGAACTGTTCCAATCCCAATCGCTCGAATGCTCCACCTGGCATTGCATCGTTTGTGAGATCGCTCTGCCGCCCAAGCCTAGTGAGGTATCGCGCATCTCAAGGGTCTGGAACACGTGATGGCTAACGAATGATGGAAACGACTCCTTCGTAACGCGTGACACGATCTCCGCCGCAAGGAGGATCCCCATACTTTGATATCGAAGCTCTGAACCCGGCTTGAACAGTAAAGGAGTGCGGCACGTGCATTCAACGAACTCAGCCAGTGGGGCGTGCCGCTTCCGCAGATCTTGGTCTTCCGGGAGCATGTCGGGCAGACCGGACGTGTGAGTTAGCAGATGCTTGATCAACACACCTTCCTTCCCCTCGCCACGAAAATTTGGGATGAGCCGTTGAACCGGGTCCAATAAGGATATCTCTTTGCGATCAATCAAGATCATCAAAGCCGTTACCGTCATCGGCTTCGTTATGGATGCAATAAGGAAAACGGCATCTGGTGTCTGAGCCTTGCCGAAAGCACGCCGCAACACTCCGCCCTTATGACGGACCGAGATCGTTGCGCCCGATACTTGACCCGAAGCTGTCTGTTCGTCAATTATTTCAATGCCCTTGTCTAAGTAGCCGCCCCGAAGAGCAAACGCGGCACTTTGAGCAAGCATCGAACGTCGTGTCATTAGCCGTCAGCATATCGTGCAGGGATGAGCAAAGGTGCTCGATCAGCTCATGATCTTCTTGCTGCTAGCTTAGGGCTTGATTTTTCGCGCTCGATGATAGCGGATAACCGGTCCTTGGCTTTCTCTAACTCCGCGCGACGCTCCTTCGACAATCCTTTGCCACCACGATTGATGTAGTAATTGAGCATTCGCATTCCCGAAGCGGGTCCTTTCGGGGAGACTTTGGCGGAGGCCAGAGCTCTTGCAATGGTCGAAGCACTTTTGTTAAACAAACCTTCCGGCGGATGGGTGGAATCTGTGGCTACGGATGCCACCCACCTCCGTTTTGAAGGTCGCTTTTTCGCTGCGGTCACCGTCTTCGATCGTCTCGTGCGACTTTTGGGTTCACTTTTCCTCTGCATTGCGTTTGCTAGTTAGACAAATCGCGTGTCTTCGTGTTTCCGCGGAACGCACGGGAAATTCTGTCGTCAATGCTGACTCTTCCCGGTCCGGAGCAGATCAACGAGATCAAGATGATTATGTACAGGGCTTCCGGGAGATAGAGGAAATCGTCGAGCCAGTCGAGAAATGAGAGTCCTGCGGGAATCGTAGCAAGGCGAACCGTTGTGATTGCGACGATCATCTGGATGATAAGCGCGGTGCAGCACAAGCTCGAAAGCAGCCCCACGACGAGCAGGCAACCGCCGATGAACTCAACCGAGGCAACGAAGTAAGTCATGAAATGCGGAAGCGGTATCCCGGCGCCGGCCAGCGTTTCATACATCTGACGAGTGTGGCTGGCGACGAAGAGCTTGTTTCCTCCCGAGATAGCGAAAAAGACGCCGACCAAAACGCGGGCGAGCAGGATCGAAAATTGCTCCCACGAGGGGCTTCCGAGCAGAAATGAGCGGATGAATTCAACAGGTTTCATAACATTCCGTCCGATTGCTGCACAACCGTTAAGATACCCGCAAGTTCTAACCAGGGAGCCGCTAACGTTCGGGTTTCAAAGACCTGGCAGAAATACATGTCGGACAATCGACCAGATAATATCCCATAGCGAATCCTCAGAAACACCGGAGAGAAGGTATCGGCAATCCGCCTCGGAATTTCAAGTACGCCCTCGCTTGTGATAATGAAAGCAACCGATATGAAAGCTGTATTTCTGGCGAGCTTCATCTTTGCCTCATTGGCAAGCGCCGCCGATACTCCCAAGGACAGCCCGAAGATTGTTGATCAGATCGTCGCAAAGGTGAATGGCGACATCGTGAGCCAGGATGAGCTTGAGCGCTACACAAAGGAGTTGGATGCGCAATTAAAGGCTCAAAACATCGCGGGGCAACAATACCGCCACGAGATGGAGCAGGGCCAGAAAGATGTGCTGGCCAAACGCATTGACGAGCTTCTGCTATCGCAAAAGGGTAAAGAGCTGAATATCAACGTTGATTCGGATGCCAGCAAATATATGGCGAACCTTCAGCGTCAATCGGGAATTGCGGATACCGACAAGTTTCACGACTATATCCGGCAGCAAGCAGGCATGAGCTATGAGGACTTTCTCAGTGAAACCAAGAACCAGCTTCTGACCCGCGAGGTGATTGGTCAGGAGGTCGGCCGGCATATAAGCGTTACCGATAAGGAAGTACAAGACTATTACAAGGCACATCAATCGGATTTCATTCGGGAAGAAAAGGTATTTTTGAGCGAGATACTGATCTCTACGCAAGGCAAGGATCCAGCGGGTGTGGCGGCTGCGGAAAAGAAGGCTAAACAGGTTGCCGCCGAGGCTTCGCGAGGTCAGCGGTTTACAGACCTGGCGCGAGACAACTCGGATGCAGCGACCTCCAAAGATGGCGGTTTTCTCGGGAGTTACAAGAAAGGCGACCTGGAACCATCGCTCGAAGCGGCTGTTTGGGATAAGCCGAAGGGCTTTGTCACACAGCCGATCAAGCTGCCTAACGGGTTTGACATTTTTCGGGTCGACGACCACACGAAGAAAGGACTCGCACCGCTGGCCGATGTCAAATCCGAAATTGAGAACCAACTCTACGGCCCGAAGATGCAGCCTAAGGTACGAGAGTATCTGACAGAGTTGCGCCGACAGGCCTTCCTGCAGATTAAGCCGGGTTTCATAGATTCGGGCGCGGCGCCGGGACAGGACACCAAGTGGCAAGAGGTGGCACAGCTGAAGCCCGAGACTGTTACCAAGGCCGAGGTCGAGCAAAAGACACGGCATAAGCGCATTCTTGGTTTGATTCCGATTCCGGGCACAGAGACAACTGTCACTGGAAAGAGCAGCTCCCGGTAAAGGAGCGGTATGAAATCGCCTTTTGTCAACACGCTCGTGCCGAACGAGAATGTGACGGCGCAATTTCTTGTCCTCTCGAAAGAGATCCGGCAAAAGAAAACAGGTGAGCCTTACCTGTCCTTGCACCTCGCGGACCGGACTGGCGAGCTGGAAGCGAAGATGTGGGACAACGTAGCCGAGGTAATGAATACGTTTGACCGCGATCACTTCGTGAAGGTTAAGGGGCTGCCCCAGGTCTATAACAGTCGTTCGCAATTCGTGATTCACCGTCTGCGGAAGCTCGAGGATCACGAAGTTGATTTTGCTGACTTCTTTCCGTGCTCCGAACGAGATCCGGATGAGATGTTCGGAGAGCTGACACAGATCATCAGATCGATTGAGAATTCACATCTGCGGACACTGCTCGAGCTTACTTTTCGCGATGAGAATGTGGCCAGGCTCTACAAAATAGCTCCCGCCGCTAAGACCATTCATCACGCCTGCCGCGGCGGCTTACTCGAACACGTTCTATCGCTTTGCAGTCTGGCAAGACTCGCCGCCCGTCATTACTCCGACCTCGATCTCGACCTGTTGCTGACAGGCGCCGTCCTGCACGATATCGGGAAACTCGAGGAACTATCTTATGACCGCAGTTTCGGGTACAGCACAGAAGGTCAGCTTCTGGGACATATCGTGCTGAGTTTGCGCCTCGTGGGACAGAACGTCGACCGGATACCAAATTTTCCTGCGAAACTGCGCACGCTGATCGAACACCTGATCATCAGCCATCATGGCGAACTAGAGTTTGGTTCACCGAAGATTCCACTTTTTCCGGAGGCACTGCTCCTACATCTTCTCGACAACCTCGATTCGAAGATGAACGCGATGCGCACGATCTTAAAACGGGACTCCCGAGGCGAAGGAGAATTCACGGGATGGGTGGCATCGCTCGAACGGGTTTTGCTTCGTAAGGACGTTTTTCTGAGGGAAGCACCGCCCGAACCTGCGAAGACCGTGACGATAAAGCCAGAAGAGGCAAAGCCGGAAGAGACAATCGCCGCAGAACCGCTTGCAGCGCCGAAAACAACTGCGGCACCATTAGCGGAGCGCCGACCGGAGCCGCAACGGCAGCCAATGAATACGCTGTTTGGAGAGAAGCTGCAGGCGGTGCTTGACGAACGCAAATAGGATCTGGATGGTAACATGATGAATTGTCAGGCTTCGGGCTTCGTGCAATGGGCGGCCGTAAACCCCGCCAGGTCCGGAAGGAAGCAACGGTAGCGATTTAGCTCGTGTGCCGCGGATCACCCGGGGTCTGACATACTCTCCTTTCGTCAACAATCGACCGCACCATGTATCAGGTCATCGCCAGGAAGTACCGTCCGCAGAATTTTTCCGAACTTATCGGCCAGGAACATGTCCAGAGGACGCTGACGAACGCTATCGAGGCGAAGCGGATCGCGCACGGGTATATCTTTTCCGGGCAGCGCGGCACGGGGAAAACGACGGTGGCGCGGATTCTGGCGCGATGTTTGAATTGCGTGAATGGTCCGCTCGCTACACCCTGCGGAGTCTGTTCGAGCTGCACCGAGATTAGCGCTGGAAATTCGATAGATGTGATTGAGATTGACGCGGCATCGAACCGAGGCATCAACGAAATGCGCGAGATTCGAGAAAACGTGCGTTATCGGCCGGCGCGCGACCGGTACAAAGTTTTCATCATCGACGAAGCGCATCAAATCACAAAGGAAGCCTTCAACGCGCTACTGAAGACACTCGAAGAGCCGCCAGAGTGGGTTGTCTTCATTCTCTGCACGACGGAAGCCTTCGAAATCCCGACGACGATTGCATCGCGGTGCCAGCATTTTACGTTTCGATCGGTCGACTTCGTTGAGATTGTCGGCAGGATGAAGTTGATTGCGGCACAGGAAGGAATCGAGGCTTCAGACGAAGTTCTCGCGGTGATAGCGCAAGCGGGTGAGGGCAGTGTACGGGACTCACTTTCTGCGCTTGATCAGGCAATCGCCTGCTGCGGGAACACGCTCCAAGGCGACGAAATCCGGTCGCTCCTGGGAATGTTCGGCATCGAGTCGCTGGAACAGGTGGCGCTTGCAGTGCAGGAGAAAAACGGCGGCAGAATGCTCGACATCGTTCAGGAGCTGGAGCGAAATGGGCAAAGCTTGCAACATTTCTCGCGCGAGTTATCACGTTTCTGGCGAAATCTGCTCGTCGCCCAACTCTCGGGCAAACCGACTCGACTTATCGCAGCATCCGATCACGAGCAAGAGAGACTGATCTCCCTCGGGCAAAGATTTAGCCCGGAAGATCTCACGCGCTACCTGAATCTATCGCTTAATGTCTACCAAGACTTGCAGACCTCCTTGCAGCCGCGGCTGCATCTGGAATTGGGCTTAATCAAGCTCGTACAGGCAAGCAGAATTCAGACGATTGAGTCGGCGCTGATGGAGCTGGGTACGGAATCGAAGGCGGATGCCAACGCCGTGCGAACCGCGGAGGTGCGATCCCCAGTTACACAAATGCCAAAAATCGCGGCGTCGGGCACGAAACCAGCCACGCGAACGCCAGCACCCACTGCCGTAGAAAGTCAACCTGCCTCGAATGAAGTGGGCCGCACTGCTGCTGACTCAGGCATTCCTCTAAGAGAAGATTTGCATGCGGCGCTAACAAAAGCCGGACTTACCTTCACTGCCGATGCTGTTCTCCGGGCAGAGCTCAACTTGCGGAATTCTGAACTCCTGATCAAGGCACCCAAGATGCTTCTGATTTCTCTTCAGGATCCGAAACTTCAGCCGATCGCTTCCGAGGTGATCGGCAGGCGAGTATCTATCCGGTTGGAAGTCGGAAACGTGCAGCATGATACGGGGTCGAAGGAAGTTAAACTTCCGCTTGCCGAAGGTTCCGATTTGCGAGAACGAGCGCTGTCTCATCCTGGTGTCAAGAGATTCCAGGAACTCTTCCCCGACGCTCAGATCAGAACCGTGCGAAATTTGAATGAGTAACAGGCATCCTGAAGAGAAAGAAGACCTCACGATGAAAATGCCGGGCAACATGCAATCCATGATGAAACAAGCGCAACAAATGCAGGAGAAGCTGCAAGAGCAAATTGCCGCGATCCGGGTGGAAGGGTCGGCCGGAGGAGGCATGGTTAGCGTGAAGATGGACGGCCAGAAGAATGTGCTTGCTGTGAAGATCGACCCCGAGGTATCCGGCGACGTGGAAATGCTGCAGGATATGGTGCTGGCAGCGTTCAATGACGCAGCGAAAAAGGTAGATGCCGAAACTCAGTCGAAGATGGGCGGCATGCTCGGTGGCCTTGGGCTGCCGCCGGGCCTGTTTTAGCGAAACGTCAACCAATGGCGGAATTCGCGGAGCCGCTGGCGCGGCTCATTCAGGAGTGCAAGCGGCTGCCCGGGATCGGCCAGAAGTCGGCACAGCGCATTGCCTTTCATCTCCTTCGATCTCCGCGCGAGGATGCGGCCAATCTGGCCCAGGCCGTGCTCGATGTGAAGGACAAGCTGGGAATCTGCGAAAGCTGTAACAATATCAGTGAGGGCGAACTCTGCTCGTATTGCCGTGATCCGCATCGTGAACGTTCCCAGATATGCGTAGTCGAAGAGCCGCACAACATTCTGCCGATCGAAACCACCCGTAGCTTTCGTGGCCTCTACCACGTCCTGCACGGAGCACTTTCGCCCTTACGCGGTATTGGGCCTGAGCAGTTACGCATTAAAGGGTTAGTAGATCGTCTGCATCAAAACGAAGTGCAAGAAATCATCCTGGCGACAAATCCGACGGTGGAAGGCGAAGCAACTGCTGTGTACCTGTCGCGATTGCTGAAACCACTTGGTCCGCGCATAACAAGAATCGCGATGGGAATTCCCGTAGGTAGCGACCTGGAGTTCGCCGATGAGGTCACGATGTCACGTTCGCTCGAGAACCGGCGGGAGATGTAAGCTATGCATCCTGACCTAGAAGATTTCCTCGAAAGCGCGTTCGAGGCAATTGAACCGACATCGTCAAGAATCGGGCGGGTAGTTGTGGAACCTGATTATGAAGTACCGCCTGACGAGCGCGAGCGGTCGGGAATTGCAAAAGAATTGACCGATTTACTGGCCGTTCAGTCGCCTGCGGATCACCAGATGGCTTCCTTTGACGGAAGTGAGGCGACAATCGGTGAGAAGTTTGGTTTGCTGAAGAAGTATCTGCGGCGAGTCACACTGCATGCGAGCCCGGTCGATGGACCTTGGATTGAGGTAGCGCCGCCTGGGAACTGGATTTAAGAAAATCCCCGTCAATTAAAAATCCCGGGAAGCGGTTAGAGCCGCCTCCCGGGTCGAAATTGGACTATTAGGCTAGGGTCGATTTACGTTCAATAATGTGCTTGCATCCTTTCCTAATTAGCTGCCGGGACGGTCAGTTGAATGGTTGCCGAGCTGTTCCAATTAGTCGGGCTTGTCGCGCGGATGACGACCGGTTGCGGTGCCGTGGGTGCAATGGCCGGAGCGGTGTACACTCCCCGCTGATCGATACTGCCCTCGCCCGAAACAATCGCCCAGATTGCCGAATTGTTCATGTACCAACCGACAGAGTACAGTTGTAGACTTGTTCCAGCCGGTACGCTTGTCTGCTGTTGGGAATCGATCGAGAGATGGGGCGATGCGTTGTCCGGCAGAATCTCGATGCCTTCAAGCACCGGCATGATAAGCGAATAGCCAGGCATGGAATCGGGACGATACCCGCGAACCGAGATAGTCAGCTGATTATTGGTGACCCAAGCTGGAATGTACGTATCGACCGGCATGGCATTCGTATGCACAGTAGACACACCAAAATCGTAATTGTGAGCTGCCACCTGTCCATTGGCAATCAGGTTGTAAGGCCCCCAGTTAGTCGGATACGTCAAGACGTCGTAGCTGCACGGTGCTGTGCATCTTTTCCCGTTGTAAGGAGCTCCGAACATCATCCTCACCTTGTAATTGCCATTAGGAACGCCGAGCGAATACGTGAGGTCGTTGCCGCTGGTGTAGTGGAACGACTGGTACACATTGGCATCCGGATCGGTTTGGTTCAGCCACTTCGGGTAATCATTAATAAGTTTGTCCAGGCCACCTTCGTAGGCGATATCGGCAAGCCAGGTTTTCGTGTTACCGGAACTCTTGGTGCTAACTGTGCTTCCGACATCGATGCGAATGCTACCCGTTGGATTCGTGCCGGAAGGCAGAACCGTTACATTTACCCGAGTGGACAGAGCCGGGTTTGCGTTGGCAGCCACTTGGAGAACTGCCGCAGTTGGAGCGGCCACTGAGGTCGGGGGAGTATAGAAGCCATCGGGCGTCACGCTTCCTGTGCCGCTTAGCAGGCTCCACGTCAAGGGTGCGCTAGAACCTCCGCCAACCCAGCTCCGTAAGCTGTACGACGGCGTCCCCGCAATGATGAATAGCGTCGGCGAAGGAACCCCAGGAGCCTGGCTGCCGAGCGCGATCGGAATGGAAAGCGGTGTGCCGCTGGCTGGAGTCAGGTTCAGCACCGCATAGTTCGCCGGCGTCTGATAGCCGTTCGCAGGATTCACCTGCATCGATTTTGTATTGACTATGAAGCTCGATTCATCGACCGCGTCGAAGGATGTCATCGTGATGTTCGCAGTGGCGATTTCCGCGAAGGCCTTAACGACAGTCGGGTCCTGTGTTACGTCTGTGTCGGCATATAGCACCGCACCGCCGACTGAAGCATCGGTCAGAAACATACCGTATTGTTGAAGCGCCCGCAGAATCACTTGCGCGTTCGGACTGAACGTGCTGATATCAAAGCTCGGCTTGAGCCGAAAGCGTGCGCCGTAGGGCGGCCCGTTCCCGCAACTCTTGCATCCAAGGACGCTATTGGCTGGCCAGTAGGAAAGTGCATGCAGGGAATACTGACTCTCGGTAAAGGACAAGGCATGATTGATGGCGCCTGCCTTTAGCTCCGCAAGACGGATAAGCAACGGATGGAAAATAAGATTGGAAGCTTGAGTAGTGAGGGTTGGGAGTGTATAGGAACTCCATGGATAGGAAACTCCGCTCGTCGCGGTACACGTCTTTGTGCCGCATAGTTGCGGGGTGAAGTGGTGCTTATAAACCTCGTAAAAACTGCAAGAGCGCGGATCAACATACATAGCGTGCCGGTCTGTGCTCCCCGAACTGAGATCGGTCTGATAGGTGCCGGTCTGCCTTTTCCCGGTCTCCGCGGCCGCCAAAGGAAACGTGCCATTGTTAGCAGGCGTGTAGAGGAAAGCCTCATTCACCATCGTCGTCGAGGCATCCACGACGTTTGTCCCAAAATCGGGTTGAACGCTGAGAGCTTTGGGGTTCATGATTGCGATCCACGAGGCGGAGTTCGCTTCCACTGGGAGATTATCTATTCGCGTATTGAAAACGGAATCGCTGGGCGTTGTCTGACAACCCGCCGAAACTCCTTGCGGCAGGATTACGTTCGGCGCAGTGTAGGTGGCGGAGGTTGTCGAATTGACAATCAAGTTGCCGCTGCTCCCATTCGCGAGCGACCATGCCACCGGTTGGTTCGATTTGAAGGTGAGAGACTCGCCCTGGCGGACAGATGCAGGATTTGGTGTGACCACAAGGGCTTGGCCATAGCCGGCGCTTTGGCCGACAAAAGGTAAAAAGAGCAGAACCCCGCGAGAAACCACATTTTTCGGATGGAATGGTTTCCGGAGATTGTCTCTAAAGTGTAGTTTGCAGATTGCCAAAAGGAGTAAGAATATGGCTGAGGCAATTGGGAAAAAATGAGTTCGCGTACTTACTCCGGGCAATAGGGCATACGTAAGTGCACTACCGCTGAGAGTGAAAATAGATTGAATTAAGATATTCAAGTACATAGGGCTGTTCCTTGCAGAAACCATCGGCAGCTTGGAACAATCCCTGTAGGGCGGGAATCTACATCTCAGCGTTGGTCGGACAAGATTGTCGAGGACCAGGGCTCTATCGCCGCAAATTTGGTTAGCGTGGGTTAACGCGCTTTGAGGTTGGGGTATTTCGGTTGGAAGGGGCAGGCCATCTTTCGAGTACGCCTGGACATAGCGAATCGGTTTCCATGCCCAAGTCCTCTACGGAAGTTCGTTCCGTCAAGATCTTGGAATTTGATCATCCTCAGCAACGTCTGAGTTCGAGAGCACGGTTTCAGCTACGGCGTCCCTCTGGGGAAGGTCTTCTCGGTCCTGGCGGAGGACCTGATCAGACGTAACCTATCTCAAGCTTTGGTAGGGAGGCCAATTCTCGAATGTGGTGGCGCCGTCGGAAGCAGGACCAGCAGCTGACTGCGCCAAAGAACAATGATGTCGACTGGCACGAAGTGGCGGCAGGACTGTGGCCAGAGTTGAAGACCACGCAGCTGATCATGCGTGCGGCTCTCCGCGACCATCGCGGTCCTCTGCTTCGCGGTGCCTCATCCGTGGACAGCCCTGCGACCTCTCAGGAAGAAAACCTGCCGGCGGAAGTGAAGACGCCGTCGCGGCCTGATCTCCCCTCACTGTGTGGCGTCCGCGACTGAGAAGCACAATGAGGCTCCGACAGTTTGTTTAACTCGTTTGCAATAAGTTCGCCGTGCTCTCGAATCACTCAGAGTGACACTCGCACCGGAGTCGCGACCCGCAGGCACCTGTTATGCGCCCGCGGCGCCACGGCCGACACTCCTCTGTCGACTTGCAGCGATTTGCTCGTTCTCTGCAGGAAGCGTGAAGAAGAAGGTTGAACCCTTGTTGATGTCGCTCTCGGCCCAGATTTTTCCACCGTGGGCTTCTACGATCTTTCGGCAAATCGACAAGCCGATCCCCGTCCCACTCTCGCCTGTCCGTTCGATTCGGTAGAAAACTTGAAAGATCTTCTCCGCTTTACTCTGTTCGAAACCGATACCGTTGTCACGAACCGAAAATAGCCAGAACTCGCCCTGTTTCTCGGCCGCGATGACAATGCTAGGTGCGTCGGTGCTGCGATACTTGATCGCGTTCACAATCAGATTTTGGAAAAGCTGGACCATCTGAATCCGATCGCAGTTAACCGCCGGTAGATGGCTCCAGGAGACATTTGCCTCGTTATCTTCGATGAGAAATGCAATGTTCTCGAGGGCCGCACGAAGGACTTCCTCAATTTCCAAAACTTGAAACTGCGGCTGCCAACCGGTTCTGCTGTAAGCCAACATGTCGTCCAGCAGGCGTCGGGCTCGATTGACCGCGCCGAGCGCCGAACTAAGCAACATGTTCTCTTTCTCGTCCAATTTGCCCGCCAGACTCCGGGCAAGCAGTTCGACACCGAGACTGGCCGAACGAACAGGCTCCTTAAGATCGTGAGACAGCGCGTGCAGAGACTCTTTCAGTGTCGCGTTTTCCCGCTCGAGCCGAGCAACAATAAGCTCAAGGCCGCTCTCCTGCTGGCCTGCTACGGACGGGGTCCGCCTTTCTGGCGCCATATGGGTATGTTTCGGCACGTAAAACTAAGCTTTTCTGGAAAATCCAGAAGCTTTCTTTAGCGGACCAGCAAGGGAAGTTCAAGATTCGAATTCCTTTACCTTAGCTTACGCAATATAATAGCTCGCAAGGTAAATCGCACGCAATTCTTCTCGGCAATAGACGTTGGTCCCCCTTCTGCGTCGAGCGAAAAGCACACGCTTCAAAGGGTATAAATGCGAAATCGAAATCAGAACAATCTAGCCGTAGTTTGGCGCTTATGTTTGATCGGAGCTCCTCTGGTTGTGCTTATCAGCCTCGCCATAAGCACTCAGCGGGCCCTCGCCCACTTGTATAGTGACATGGCTTCGTTCGACCGAAGTTACGAGGCGTACGTTTCAGCCTTTCAAGCTCTCTCCGCCCTCAAGGACGCCGAAACCGGCCAGCGCGGCTACGTCTTGACCGGAGATGAACGCTACCTCGAACCTTACCTCTCAGCGCGCAGCGAACTTGTACGAACTCAGGAGCAATTGCGACGGACGACGACACCGACTGAAGAAAGCGAAAGGATCCTGCAGCAGATCCATGCGCTCACAACCCAGGAAATGAAAGAACTTGCCGAAACGATCGAGATGCGACGCCATCAGGGGTTAAATCCGGAGCTGGTCGTCATAAGGACTGATCGCGGAAAACAAATCATGGATGAGATCCGGCGAGACATCACAGCGCTGAAACGAGCCGAAGAGCTTGCTTTGGCTCGAAAGACGCTTAGCCTCAAGACTAGCCGGGGTGCGCTTGGACAGCTCGTGAGTGGAGGCATAATTTGCCTGATGGCCCTGCTCCTGGCTGGGACCGTAGTGCTCGAAAGGGACATGCGACAACGGCGAGGAATGACCCAAGCCCTGAGGGAGAGCGAAGAACACTATCGTTACTCCGTGAACCTCAGCCCGCAACTGCCGTGGACCGCCTCTGAGTCGGGAAACCTGTTCTCCTTAAGCGAGAAATGGTCTGTCTTGACTGGTCTGCCCCCGGACGCCAATTCATCCGCCCATTGGATCAACGCGCTTCATGCAAAGGATCGAACACGGACAGCGGAAGCATGGGTAAACTCTGTGGCAACTGGCGAGCCATTCGACGTCGAACACCGCTTGCGGCTTACGGACGGAAATCACGTTTGGATGCATTCGCGGGCGTTTCCGCGAAGAGATGACAAGGGTCGCATCCTCCGCTGGTACGGCACGAGCGAAAACATCGATTCACGGAAGCAAATAGAGATCGAGCTGCGGGAATATCGGGAGGCGCTCGAACGGACAGTTGATGAGCGCACACAGCAATTGGTCGAAGCCAATCGGCAACTGAAGTCGGCAAACGACGAATTGAACACCTTCGCCTACACCGCCTCGCATGATTTGCGAGCGCCGCTTCGTAATCTGAATAATTTGGGTCAGATCCTGATCGAAGATTTCAGCTCGGAATTGAGTCCGCCAGTCACCGGCTATATCCAGCGGATGCGCGCCGCCAGTCAACGGATGGCCAGCCTGATTGATGACCTGCTGGCATTTTCACGCCTGAGCCGCGAAAAACTTCACAAGTCGACCGTGAATCTCTCGGAACTGGCAAATGAAATCATTGAGGAATTGCGGTCCGCAGAACCGGCGCGTAGTGTAAGCGTGATAATCCAACCGGGACTCAACGCGTGGGGATCCCTGCGGCTGCTAAAGATTGCTTTGGAAAATCTGCTGCGCAATGCATGGAAATACACGGGCCGCTCGCAGGAGGCCAAAATCGAGTTCGGAAGTATCGAAGATGAAAGGATTGGCAAGGTAACTTTTTTCGTCCGCGATAACGGGGTCGGATTCGATATGCGTCACAATAACCTCTTGTTCGCCCCTTTTCAGCGCCTTCATAGTGAACGGGACTTCCCCGGTTCAGGCATAGGCTTAGCCACTGTGCAGCGTGTTGTTCGACGTCACGGCGGGGACATTTGGGCTAACTCCGAAGTCGGGTGTGGAGCAACCTTTTTTTTCGTGCTGCCAAGCCATCGGGAAGAGGTGCCAGAAAATGACGGTGAAGCGCTTGCTACTGCTAGTGGAGG
The DNA here is from genome assembly GCA_963757345.1 of Terriglobia bacterium. GTDB lineage: Bacteria > Acidobacteriota > Terriglobia > Bryobacterales > Bryobacteraceae > Bog-105. The sequence continues at coordinate 630,603 of CAVWRP010000027.1, forward strand.
ATAATCCCGACGATGAGGAGGTGACTTTACGTGGTCTGCGCAAAGCAGATCTCGCGAACTGCGATATCCAGGTTTCCCGTGATGGACAGGCTGCGTTGGATTGGCTCTTCGAAGACGATCTGCAAGGCCTGCATCAGCCCGATCTCATTGTGCTGGATCTGAGCCTCCCCCGAGTCTCTGGCCTGGATGTTTTGAAACGCGTCCGTGCGAATGACCGAACCAGTCTCACACCGGTAGTGATCTTGACCTCGTCGCTTGAGCCGATTGATCGTCATCGCTGCTATCTCAGCGGCGCAAACAGTTACCTTCAAAAGCCGACTGATTTCGACCGGTATGTTGAGACGGTCCGCCAGTTGGGTGTTTATTGGATGGAGCTAAACGAGAATGCATGAGTAGCGAACACCAAAAGAATTTGCGCGTTCTGATTCTGGAAGACAATGAAGATGATTTTGAGATGGTCCTGCGCCAGTTGAAACGCGGCGGATACCAGGTCGATGCCATTCGGGTTGATCGCGAGTCCGACTTCCGCGAGGCGCTAGAGAAACAGAAAGTCGATCTGATCCTCTGTGACTATCTGTTACCTGCGTTTAACGCGGAGAGCGCGCTTCAGGTATTTACGCAGAGTCACATCGACGTACCGTTCATCGTTCTTTCTGGAATCATCGGCGAAGAAACAGCAGTCAAGATGATTAAGGCCGGGGCTCATGACTATCTGCTCAAGGACAGGCTGACGCGTCTGAATTCGGCGGTTGAGCGGGAGCTACGCGCAGCCGAGGCAAGACGGGAATTGCATAAGCTCAGGTCACGCGCGCAGGGCGGCTGAAGCATACAGGTGTTCACATGTCGGAACCGCTGGCACGTCCGGGGGCTGCTGCTGAAGTAATGTTGTTACATCTACCTGCCGACGTTGCTGCGCAAGCTCACTATAACTCGTTTGAGCTTCGGGCCATACGAGTTACGGCTAGTCAACTGAGACCGCGATGCCCGGTCCGGTTTTCAGTTCCCGCATCGCTGCCCGAACCCGAGCCCCGTCGGACCCATGAATAGGAAGCAGGTTGGACAAACCGAGAACCATGTTGATATGTGCAAACGCCGGGGCGGCATTCCAAAACAGGATCGCTACTACCACGTTCGTAGGCGGTCCAGCTAAGGCGATACACAGATTTGGCCTTTGGTTCTCCGGATTCCCGCACAATGTAGGGGCCGCGCCAAGCGATGCCGATTCGCTTCACTCGCACGCCCAAGGCGGTTGCCATGATGACATGTGCCATCTCGTGCAGCGTAAGCGCGATCAAGACAGGTGCCATCGGCAAAAGTAATTTCAGCGCCAATTTTTCCCCTCTTAAGTGAAATGCAGCTTGGATCTTAAGCCGATCTGCGATTCGCGGCGGACTTCATGAGGAGCGTGCCCTGAAAAAGGAGAAACTCTCAGATCCCCTTGATGTTGCGGGCCTTTCGTAAAACTAGGATCGAGTTGCGGTCGTTCGCCGTTACAGAGGGAGCTACGATGGATCCAGAACCGCAACGCCAAAAGGTGGGTCGACGCCAGTGAAAGGCGCAGTGAGATTACGACCTTAACGGTTGTCGATAGGATTAAAACCCTGCCGACTGGCTTGGCGCTTTACAAGTTTAGTATTCTTGGAGACTCACGGGTTAATCCGTGAGGGAACAATCGACGGCGGTAGAGCGACTTGCGCTTTCATTCAAGGATCGACTGATAGAAGGCGCTCGCCGCTTGCATATTGCCAGCGCTTTAATTTGTTTAAGAGCGACTTGTAGCAGATATTTAGTCGCTTGGCAGCCTCTTTGCGATTCCACTGCACTTCGGTCAGCGTGCGAAACACGAGTTCCTTTTCGGCAATTTCGGCCGCTTCGGCGGCACAGTCCTTGAGGGACGAGAACGATTGGGATGTAAGCAGCGGTCGAACCTCGTGCTCAGTGACCTCAGCCAGCAAGGTGGCGGGATCCGGGATTACGACATACCGTCTTATTAGATTTTCCAGCTGCCGTATGTTTCCCGGCCACGAATAGCGTAAAAAGGCGGCCGCCAACTCAGGAGATAGCGCCGGAGGCTTTCTTTGATACTCCTGCGAGTACTTCTTCATAAACAACTCGCAAAGTTTTGGGATATCTTCTCTGCGGTCTCGAAGAGGCGGCAGTTCGAGACGCACTACGTTCAGGCGGAAGTATAGGTCGCGTCGGAACTCACCGGTAGCGACTGCATTCTCGAGATTCCGGTTTGTCAACGCCAGTATACGGGCCTGTAACTGCAGTGGACGAACGCCGCCAAGTCTGGTGTATTGGCCGTCCTGGAGCACGTGGAGAAGTTTTGCCTGAAGGTGGCCGGTCATTTCTCCGATTTCATCTAGAACCAGAGTCCCTTTGCCGGCTAGCTCAAACTTACCAGGCTTGTCACGAAGAGCTCCGGTGAATGCCCCAGTATCATAGCCGAAGAATTCGGATTCGAGTAACTCGCCCGGCAGGGCCGCACAATTAACAATTACAAACGGCTCGTTTCTTCGCAGTGAATGCGAGTGGATGGAGCGCGCTGCAACATCCTTCCCTACGCCCGATTCGCCAAGGATCAAAACGGGAAGATCGGTGTCCGCCACCTGAATGGCAATGTCCCTTACTTTTCGGAACTTCTCACTGGACGAGAAAAGGTCCTCGTCCGACCCGCTTTGCCTTGGTCCCTGATCCAGCACACTCCGAATGGCAGCATCTATCTGTCCGCCTTCGAGAGGCTTCACTAAATAATCGCGCGCGCCCATGCGAACGGCCTGCACAACCGTACTCACCTGCCCGACGGCCGAAACCACAATCGTCGGAACTGGCCGCTCAAGCTTAAGCATTTCCGCAAGCACATCGAGGCCGCACACCGGCGGCATCATCAGGTCAAGTAGTACTATGGATGGCGGCTTTGGAGCCTTAAGTCGAGGTATTACTGAGGCACCCGAATCGAGACATTCGACTTTGTATCCGCGAGTGACTAGATAGCGGGTCAGGTCCTGCCGTATCCTGGGCTCGTCGTCGACGACCAGCACAGACTCTTTGCCATTCACTGCAGTACCTCGGTCTGCAACCGGCCCGAACTGATTACAGGAAGAGCAATCATTGCATTGCACTGTTCGGGAGTTCGGCTTGACGTGAATCGCCCTCCGTGTAGCTGGACCGTAATCGCCACGGCAGGGTCAGTTCGAGAATCACCACTTTTCGCAACAACTCCGAAGCCCGTTTCGCCTGCGGCTTTGCACCCGGAAGTCCTGAGCGCCGTCTCCACTCGAAGGTATATCTCGTCTGCCCTTCTGAATACTCTTAAATAAACTACTGTGTCTGCTTCAGCCGAGGTTATGGCGGACACCAAGACTCGGTTTAGCATGCTTTGTAGCTGCCCTCGGTCGCCAACGACGGGGGGCACTTTGTCGATTAGCGGTACGATCTGAATTGATTTTCTGAGTGCCGTCGCCTCTACCGACTGGATGGCGTCGCGTGAGACTCGGTCCAGGTCGACCTGTTGTACGCGGAGCACGTCGAGTTCCTCGACATGCTCGTACCGGTCTACTAACGTTCCCAGCTTGGAAAGATCGCCCGAGATCACCGAAAGACATTCCCTTTGGGAGGAGGTGACTCTTCCTGTCATCATCCATTGAGCGCTGTTTCGCGCCCAACTCAAAATGTTTCTGCAGTCATGAATAAGGGTTGCTGTCCGTCGCGTTTTGATCAAGCTCAGCCACCTCAGATCCCTGTATTCCTGGGTGATTCGCCTTAACATGCGACGCAAGTCAGCATGACTCGTTTGAAGTGCTTCCAGTTCGCGGCGCAACTTGAGTGTTAACCCAAAGTTAGTGAAAAAAAACAGAATCTGGTCAGCGGCTGGGGAGCGAAAGAGGTCGGCGATATTCTTGCCGTCGAGACGTACGATCTCGTGAACCTCTGAACCGTCCTTTATTGGCACAAAGACGCTGCTATTCGTTTCAGCGGTTCGGAATTCAAGCTTGGTCGGAACGGCGATCCAAAACCATTGAGTTTCGGATCGATCCGTAAAAGCCCCTGGTTCCTGGTTTAAGGCCAAGGTGGCTTGAACCGAAAACCCGAGGGTCTGAAAATACTTCTCGATCGTCGAGGCGGTCGTCACCTCGATTCTTTGTCCCCCTGCACGTCTCTTCACAGTACCTCCGATGAACTGTGGGCGGTTTCCCGCCGCCGCGACATCAATCCGACTATAGAGCATGAAAACCCCAGCCGGTTGCTGCAACAACTGAGCCTAAGAGCTGACTTTGAACCTGTTGCTAGCTTGCTTCCTCTACATTCGTGTATCTTGCCTCACCAGTCAAGTAAATTCTTCATTGTTAAGTACCAGCTGCAATTTACGTTTGCTTATAAATTAGAGATCGGACAGGAGCTTCCACACCGGTAGGAAACCTGTATGTGATCATGGTCAAAGCCTGTCTGAGGGAAGGGACGGCAGATCCGAAAAGCGCAAAATCAAGAATAGGGAAGGAGATCCGAGTGGCCGCTGTGCCGCGGGTAAAAACGACGATTCCGGTCATTTGCCTTGAAGGTCAACCGGATGTTTCGCGCTCATGCGGTTCTTCAGGGTAATGAAATCTTCGTCTTGGTGCAGAGCCCTTCCGCGTCGGAGACGGTCGTTTCTCTCTCGGAAAGAATAGGCCCGGCTGTTCTGCTCACAAACCCAAGTTTTCTCGAGCGCCTGACGCGTCCAAAGACGTATGGCGCCTCACTATTCGAAACCGCATCGGTCTTAGTGATCACTGGCTCGAACGCTGACGTTCATTCGATTGATGCCTTCATCCGACGGGGCTGCTGCGGGATCTTAGGCCTGAACAGTGCTCATGAAATATGGCGAAAAGCCATCCAATCGATTGCGGCCGGCGAACTGTAGGTTCCGCGAAAGACAACGGCGCGTCTCCTTCGGGAGTTGCTTCAGTTGGATCGGCAGGCACAATCACGAAAACTTACTCCGAGGGAGGCGCAAATTCTCGAGTTGATCGCTGCCGGACACAGCAATCGAGAAATCGCCACGCACCTCTTCATCACGAGGGAGACTGTTCGCTGGCACGTCCGCACCTTGTATTCCAAACTGGGAATTGCGGATCGAGAAGGCGCTATACGGTTGTGGCGATCACGCGAGCTGGAACATTTGCGGCCACGGCCCACTCCCGCCTAGGTACCCCCGGCGTGCCCCGGGGAGGACAAACACCCCCCTTGCCATATAAAACCTTCACCACTATAATAGGGGCAACTTCGTGAGCTTCAGCGAGTTGAAGCAAGTTTGACTTTAGACATATCGGAGGTAGCGGGTGCGAGTTACTCATTCGTCGCGATGTTTGCTGCGACATTCTAAACATATAGGCACATCTTCGATCGCGGAACGCTGTAGGGTCGGAGTCTGGATCCTGCCCGAGTTCAACGCCTGAAGGTTTTAGGGCTAATTGCGCTGTTATGCGTAGTAACCTTATCGCCACGATCACGCACTTTTGTGTGCCCCGCCTTGCGGACTGGGGTATCGGCATTCTTTTCCCACCGGGTGCAAGAGCCGAGCAAACCGCGCTCGTACACCCCGGCTGCGAGATCCGAGGCCGCCTGGCGAATCACACGGCATTTGGTTCAGTTGATGGACGGCGCTACCTTGCGACTTTCACGCAGATCGGCGTTTGTCATGTAACGGAAGAATTGCTTAAAAAGGCTGCCGCCGGTCGAAGCCATCTGGATTGCTTACGATCGACTAAGTCCCATTCCGCAGCGATTCTGCCTCTTCACGGTAATACGGGTCTGCTGGGGAGTATTGTGCTGTTCCTGACTGATTCGGAACGGCGCTTTTCCGATACTAACCTGGAGCTTTGCCGTGTCCTTCAACAAGTAGTGCAGCTTCATCTTACAACTTCGGAGTGCGACTCCGAGAAGGAGACCAGCACATCGTTAGCCGGGCAAGACTCCTCGTTGTTACACCGTCAGCTTGCCGTCTATAACCATGAGTTACGTAACTCAATCTCTTCGATTAAGAGTTGGATCCCGTCGCTCAGCAGCAACACTGCGATAGCCGGCGATAAGTTGTGTGCCGAAGGCGTTCGGGTTATCGAACGAAATGTTCACATTCTGGATCGCTTAACCAAAGACTACCCTCCCGCGTCTGACCAAGCATTCGAATCAGCGAGTTCGGTACACGTATTTGATCTCAACCAACTCTTGGAAGAATGCCTCGAGGATGTTCGAGTCATGGCGGCCGTAAACGGCGTTTCGACCCTTAGCCGACTGTGCGCCGAGCCGCTCAGTATCTGCGGCAACCAGGTTAGAATTCATCAAGTATTCAAGAATCTGCTGATTAACGCCATCAAATATAGCAATCCTGGAGGCACGGTTTTCGTCACCTCGACGTCCTCAGAGGGACAGGCCCATATCGCGGTTAAAGACAATGGGATCGGGATTGACCCGGCACTACTGGTCGATATCTTCGCCCCCTTCCAGCGCGAGACACTACCTTCCTGGCGGTGTCCGAAATCCGGATCGGGGCTGGGCTTAGCCGTGGCATCCGAGATTGTGCTCGAGCATCGCGGCCGCGTGTGGGCTGAAAGCTCGGGCCGAGGATTAGGAAGCACGTTCCACGTCAAAGTTCCGCTTGCCTTCGACTGTGCAGAACCCTTCCGGAGGATCAATCAGCCGGTATCCGTGCCTGGTGAGTCCATTAGAATTTTGGTGGTGGACGACACAGAGGATGCCGTGAGCATTCTCAAAAGAGATCTCGAGGCACAAGGCCATACAGTGCTGGCTGCTCAAAATACTGTCGACGCGATTGAACTCGCCCGGCGAGAGCTGCCAGACCTCATCATTTCCGACATTAAGCTAGCCGACTCCGATGGCTACGATCTGATTCGCGAGATCAGACGAACGCCGCTTCTCTCTTCGATCCCCGCTATCGCTCTTTCAGGCTTTGGCAGGCGTTCGCAAGACACTCAGGCGAAGAGTGCGGGCTTTGACGCCTATCTTCAAAAAACTGGTGAGCTCCACGAGCTTTACTCTACAATCGATGCGCTCACTAACAAGAGTTCCTCGTCTGCCGATACCACTGCCGCATGAGTGGAATGAGAGTACCACTTTTGAGAATGGCTTCTTCACCCTCTGATGCTGGCAGCCTAACGAATCAGGCACTCGCTGTCTTTCGAAACGGGCCCAAATTATTCAAACCGTCACAGGCTTTCGACGATTTGAATAAATGGTCCCAAAGTTGCAGGTAAGTAGCTTTCCAAACAGAAAGGGACTCCGTCTGGGACGTGAGGCTGCGATAGCTTTGTCTACAGTCACTTCTTATCCTGGCTCGCAATCTTCCGATACGATCACCCGCACCGGGAGCAAAGACCTCTGTCTTCAAGAGCGCGCAGGGGAAGATGCCCACTGGTACGTCCTTCGTGTAAGTGCCCGTCATGAGAAGAATGTCTCACGAATACTGTGCTCACTTGGTTACACCGCGTTTTTGCCGCTGTCTACTACGACGCACTCGTACGGCGCCCGCGTGCGGCAGTATGATATTCCCGTTTTTCCCGGATACGTCTTTTGCCAAGTGATTCCGAGCACTACGAGGTCGATAGCTCAGCTTCCGTCGGTTCTCGACTTTGTAGGGTTTGGAGGCGCCCCGGCCATTGTGCCCGATTCTGAAATCCGTAGCTTGCGTGTCGTCTCCCTTTCTCGACTCCCACTGCAATCCGTCCCGTATTTGGAGTTTGGCGATACTGTGCGCGTGACGCACGGCCCGTTGGCAGGAGTCACCGGACTGTTACTGGATCGGAATATCAATCGATCGCGAATCGTCATTTCAATAAACCTTCTGCGAAGGTCGGTTCTTCTGGATGTGGGTCTCGTCGATGTTGAAAGAATCCCGACAACTCAATAGATCCACGATAAGATCGCATCGCCTGGCAGTGCGGCAAGGTGCGGGGATTGGGACGTTGGCGTTTCACTGGCCAAGAACAGCAGACCTTTTGGCTTCGGCGTCGGTCTCGCAGAAATGATGATCGCGGCGGGAAATTACTTCCAGAGTCGCGTTGTCGTGGAGCTGGTCAGCCGCACTCTTGCGGGCTACCGCGACTAGGACGTTAAGTATCTCACCATGCAAATCGATGGGACGAGTGCAATAAGCGACTCGCGAGCGTAATAAAAAACAGCACGATACAGGAAGGGGCGTTGTGTCAAAAGGAAACGTAGTTTTTGCGGTTACGTTGCTTCTATGTTCCGGTCAAGTCGCCGCGAACGCGGCAGACAACACCGGGCCTTGGCATTTGTCGGACGTGGTTAAGCGGGCGGACGACCACGTAAACGATAAAGACACGGCCGTGAACACGGCAAGACTTGAGTTGCAGATGCTCGAGGCGCTCGCCAAGACGCATGTGGACTTCCGGCCGCAGTTCAATGTACTGAGCTTTTCAAACCCTATTTTTTTGGCCCTTAGCTTGGGTGGCAGCATCTCTGTAAACCACCGGACCGCTCCATCCCCGCTCACCATGGAACTGGCCCGATTTGCCGTCGTTGAAGCAGAAGTAACACGATCTCAAGCCCGAATTACCTCACGCATCGAGGCAACGAAACAATTCTTCTCCCTGGCGGAAGCGCAGGATCTCACGGTGCGAGCCTGCAGCAGCTTGGAAGCCCGGAGCAATGATCGCGAGAAGATGCAATCGCTGATCTCGCTAAGCCGCATCACGAGACTCGATGTCATCAGGTTTGAGCAGGATGTGAACGCCCTCGAGAGCGAGTGCGTTGAGGCAAAGGCCCAAATGCAGGCAGCAGCGGTAGGGCTAGCGCGATCGCTCGGATTAAATGAGGTGCAGAAGGAGTTGCAGGTTAGCACTGGCGATCTTTCAGAAATTTCCGTTAATGACCTACCCGGCTCGGCGGAGCTCATATCAGCCGCGGTGGAATCCCAGAAAGACTTCAACATGATCGGCCAGCAGATTGCTGGACTCTCCACGGCGGGTCTGAAACGGAAGTTTCACTTCGATTATTTTTCTGTTGGATACGCGTACCTGAAGAATTTCACAGGGGAGTACCCAGACATGGCAAAACAATATCTGCTGGGTGGGAATGTAGGGCATGTAGAGACAGGTTTCTACATTCCGCTCCGAAAAACCGGTGACGAGAAGGCGACCTACAACTTCCTACAGGCGCGATTTGATCGCGTTCAGAACGAACTCAAGGATCTAAAACTCACGGTTCGGTACGAAATTCAAGATAACGTACAGCGGGCCAAGCTCGCCGCGGAGCGTCTGAGTATTGCGCAAAGGAAACAGCAGCTGGCAATTGAATTGCACGCTTTGACTGCGCAACGAAATGAAGTTGGCCTGCAGCCTAGCAGCGACGAACTTTGGGCCCAGCGTGACGCCCAGCGCGCCGAGTTTGATCGCAGCCACTCAGAACTGGAATGGAAGCGCACGGCTTTTACCGCACTGGCGCTTAGCGACCCGGAAAAGCTTACTTCTCTTCAAGAGACTCGCAGGCAAACAGCTACTCCATTGCCGACAGCGCAACCGCAGCCAAAGGTAGTCAGCACGCCCGTCGTGGTGCCTGTTACACCGTCCCGGATTTCAATAATCTTGGTTACGCCCCTCAAGCCGGCAGTACCGGCCCAATTTTCGCAGCCTGCTTCGAAAAATGCGTTGCCCGGTAACGCAAAGTCGAATACCGGCGCATGCACCGCTCCATGTGAGCAAAAGAACGCCGTATCTTATCGGCCGCCTGAGCCGCTAAATCAAGTACTGCCTGACTCGATAGCTTCAAAGTCGGCGATCATTAATTCGAATGCCGAAGTCCACGTAGAAGTAAGTATCGACGAGGAGGGACGCGTCGTTGATGCGCGCGTACCGAACCCCCCCGCGAATATGAACGAAACGCTGGTTAGCCAGTCAGTCGCGGCAGCCAAGCAGTGGAAATTCGAACCGGCACAGCTTCGCGGCAAGAACATCCCCAGCGATCACACGATTACCTTTCTCTTTCATCCCAGGTCGTGATCTAAGTAGAACGAATTCAGTGAACAGCTATTTCAGAAAGGAAAACGAAATGCGCTCGGATCTCTCAACACCCGGATCTCCATACGTAAAGCGGTCTCTCAAGTTGGCCGTTTGGGGCATTGTCGCCGCAGGAATTGCACTGGCTCTCTCAAAACCCGTTTCCAGATCTCTGGCTGAACGAAACGGGAGGAAGCCGGAAACGACGCTTGCGGGGTCCATCCGACCTCACAGCTTCGCTGCCATCAGTTCGCAATTTCCCGGGCAGGTGACCTCCCTGCGCGTTTCGCCCGGTCAGAAGGTCAAGGCGGGCGACCCGTTGCTTACTATCCATAACCCAGAATTCGAGATGGAATTCGAAAGGGCGAGCATAAGGCTGCAGGACGTTCAGGCGCGATTCGCCGCTCACGGGAGCGCCACCTCCGTTTCGAACGGCAATATCGATTTGAGGTCTGCGAATAGCGCTCTCCATGCGGCGGAGCAGCGGCTTTCCGATTTCTCGTTGGATGAACAGAAGAGCCGATACGAGGCATCTGTGCAGAAGGTCCGACAAATGGAAACGCTTGTCCACCAACAACTCGCCACCGAGGCCGAACTTCAGCAGGCACAAGCGGTGGAAGACGTAGAGCTCAGAAATCTTCGCGCGGAACGAGAGCATCTTTCGAGGCTAAAGGAAGAGCGAGAAATTGCAGCAGCTCGCGTCGAAGCCCTCGAGCACGGGGGATCAGGCTCAGGAGCCGAGCGGATGAATCTTACGGCAGAGTTACGCGAAGCCGCCACCGCCTTTCGCATCGCCTCGCAACGGCGTACTTCTCAAACGGTTCTTTCAACCGTTTCCGGCACCGTGCTAAAAACCTCGGTTAGCGTTGGCGATCAAATACCTTCCGGGTTGCCCCTGCTACAGGTTGGACAACTCGACATTCTCGACGTGGATGTGCCGGTGGCTGCCGAACTGGCCCGCAGGCTCATGGTAGGGCAAAGAGTCGATGTTCGCGTTCCTACAGAACCTCCCCTGCAGACCACGGCCCCGATTTCAGCCGTAATGCTCATGCCAAGTCAAGACCAGTCAGCGTATACCGTCCGAATCACAATGAATAGCCCTTCGGATTCCACAATACTGGTCGGGCTGGCTGCTGAGGTTCAATTCCCCCATTCGGAGGCTGCATGGCGCGGGTTTCCGTTCTGATGTGCTCGGAAGGGACTTATCCCTTCAGCCAGGGCGGGGTTAGCGTTTGGTGTGACCAGCTCATTCGTGGTCTGCCCGAGTTCGACTTCAAAATTTTTGCGATTACGAACTCAACGAACTCTAAACCCGTCTATCCGATCCCTTTGAACGTGAGTGGAACACGTCGTGTAGCGCTATGGGCAACGCAGGAACCGGGATTTCAGGAAGGTACTTTCGCAGAGATTTACCAACGGAAGGCTCGGACGTCAGTTACCGTTATTCGCAAGGAGTTTCTCGGAAGTTTCTATCAAGCCGTCGACTGCGTTGTGAGTGGCGGGAAAAATCCTGAAAAGTTCGCAAGGGCGCTCCTGGATCTGCATCTCTATTTCAAACATTTTGACTTTGCTAAGACCATGACTTCGCCAGAAGCGTGGGATGTGTTTCTGCGGGTATGTGAGCGTTCGTTTCCAGGCGGACAGGATCTCACAATTCATGACGCAACAACTTGTATGCGCTGGATGCAGCGATTTCTGGGCGTCCTTGCCGCGCCTTTACCGCGAGCCGACATCACGCACGGATCGATGTCGGGACTCTCGAGTGTGCCTGGTGTGTTGAACAAGATTTTGAATGGCTCTCCGTTTCTCCTTACTGAGCACGGCATATATATGCGTGAACTGTACCTGTCGCTGATGCGGGTTGGTCAGTCCGACGCATGCCGCCGTTTCCTGCTCGCATTTAACGAATCCATAGTGAGGATGAACTATCACTATGCTGATTTCGTGACAGCGTTGGGAAACTTTAACAAATCGTGGCAGATTGAGCTTGGCGCGAAGGAATCGAAGATCCGGATCACACCCAACGGCACTGACCCGGAGCGTTTCCAGACGGCGCTTCGTCCCCGCAGAGATAGGCCAGTCATCGTTACCATGGCCCGCGTCTATCGGCTGAAGGGCATTGAGTTTCTATTGCGTGCCGCGGCTATAGTCCGGTCGCGCTTCCGCCCTGTGCGGTTCAGAGTTTTGGGAGAGATTGTCGATCAGGAATACTTTAAGGAATGCCGCGCAATCATCGCACACAACGGGCTGGAAGACTCCGTTGAGTTCAGCAACACGACGAATCCAGCCGGAGCGTTGAGAGACGCCGATATTTTCTGTCTGCCCAGCATATCCGAAGGAATGCCGTACAGCATTCTCGAAGCTATGTTCAGCGGCCTCCCAGTGGTGGCTACCGACGTCGGCAATATCACCGAAATGTTGAGCACTACCGGTTTGGTTGTTCCTCCAGCCGATCCCGAGTCTTTGGCGAAGGCTCTTTTGTCCCTGCTGGAACAGCCGGAAACGGCTCACAGTCGCCGGCTTGCGCTGGGAGAAGCAGCTCAGAAACGCGCTCACTCCCTCTACACGACCAAACAAGCAGTAGGCCGATTTAAAGAGATTTACCAATCGTTACTTTATGAGAGAGCTATTCCCAAAGTGCATACTGCCACCGCCATCTAAGACTTCGGTCTGGGCGCCGCCACTCGATTTAAGAGATCTTGTCGTTCGGCTAGAAGCGGAAGGAATAACCGCGGCCATTTCCCGCTCCACATACGGACACAGCGACGTCTGGAGCCTGGCTGATGCGTGTCTGCCAATGGCACAAGCACAGGTTCCGATTACAGTACCGGAAGTGAAGCGGTCACGCAGACTTGCAGAGTATTTCAAGGGCATGGCCTTTGCGGCACCGCTCATCTGCTGCTGCCTGGCCGTTTTGCTCCTGAAAGTATCTCTATGGGGAGGGAATCTCACTGGTAACGAAGCTGCCGCTATCGCAATCGCGACGGTGGCGGGTTTTGCGATCAGCGGCGGATTTATTCAATTAATCGGGCGCCAGGGCCACTTTCACAAACAGCGTGGCGAGTTTTCCCAATGCTATCGTGCCTGTTCCAGCTTTGCTCAGGCGGGTTTTTTAGCCCTCGTTTGCTGCGGGGCGGCCGGTTGGATGGCGAACGCCTATTTCGGCTGGCTCCCTTTAAGACTTCTTGGCTGGTGCACCGCTTTTCATCTTGGCATTGGTTCTTACCTGCTCGTCAGTGCCGCGCTGTACGTTATCGATGGGGAAATTCTCGTTGCTCTAGCCACCCTTATCGGGACCGGCATCGTCGTGGTCTTAAACCTGCGCCTCGGGATACCGGTACTGGTAGCGCAAATTACCGGAATCGGTGCCGCAACCCTGTCCTGCATCGTTTTTGCTTTGATTCGTTTCAAGCGTCTCGGGGCACGGCCTTCAGAAGCACCTCGCCTGAGCTCATCCGGGCAATTGTTTTATACGCTGTGGCCCTTCTTCAGCTATGGCCTCATCTACTACGTGTTTCTCTTCGCGGACCGCATCATAGCCTGGAGCGCCCGAACGGAGAATGCGGCGCTTCCGCTCCAATTTCGAGGTGAATACGAGACGGCCGTAGATATATGTCTGTTTGCGTTCATCATACAGGTCGGTTGGGTGCACTCTGCGCTCGTCAGTTTTTATCGGGCAGTCACATCCGAACAGAAGAAGTTCCGGCTGGACGGGCGTGAGGCAATGAAAAAAGTTCTCTTGACCTTCTACAGTAAGCAGTTGCTGGTGTTCGGAGTGCTGTTTGTTCTGTCGACCACGGTATCTGTGATCGCAATTCAACAAATTCACCCTCTGCGTGATCTGTTAGACCTGCGCGTTGCTCTGCTCGGGTTACTGGCAGTTCCGCTGCTCGCGGTCGGGCTGTGGAACGTTGCCTTGCTGTTTGCTTTGTCCCGGCCGATGTCTGTTCTGGTTTCAGTCGGCTGGGCATTGGTTCTAAACATCTGCTCCGGCTACCTTCTTTCGCGACTGTTTTCATATGACCTCGCGATTGTCGGCTTCGATATAGGTACCTGCGCGCTGGCATGTTTCTCCGGCTGGTATTGTCGCAAGCTTCTTCTGAACTTCGATTATCACTACTTCGCGGCAACCGTATGACGGCACTGGCGGTTCTTGATCTTCTCAGAGTCCTGTTTGCGTTTGTCCTGGTATTTCTGGCTTTGCCATTGCTCGCGCAAGGCTACAAGGTCTGGCGTGGAGAGCCCTTCGACCGACCCCCGGCCGATTGGATTCCAGTCGTCCTGAAAGGCTTCGCGCTCGCTTCCTTTGCAGCAGAAATCATGGGGCTGGTATTGGGTTCAATTCGCCTCTGTTTGCCGGGAATAATCGTTGGAGCTTGTCTGGTATGGTCAGCGCGCGGCTTTCTGGTAGCTCAACAAATCCGGGCGGGTTTGAAGGAAGAGTACGCGCAAAGCATCTGGCGGCCCCTTATCGCGCTGCTCGAACCTCAACAATCTTCAGAACTCCGGAACCAGCTCAGGACTTTCCGGTTTCGGTCGGCTCATTTCTCCGATTCGGCAACTTTTCTAGCTGCTCTTCTTACGCTGATTCTCTTCGCTTATGCGCGAGCGCCGATCCAACACGTCAGCTTCAGCAACCCGGAAAATTACCTTCGGACTATTTCTCTTGCAACGCTCACCGAAGGCAAGCCCTGGTCGCCGGATGGATCCGTCGCCTTCCTGGCGCCCCTCGTCTGCTTCTCAGGCCTGGATGCGGCTTCCGTCATTCGCTTTGCGGGACCCGTTTTGAGTGCGATGTTGGCCGCTTTGCTGGCCATCTGCATTTGGCAGATTTGGCGGACGTCGTTTGCTGCCATGTTTACTCTCGGACTTTTGCTTTGTCTGGCCTTTGAGGCCTCTTATATGCAGCCCGAATTGCTCCCGGGAGTCACTGCGAGCGTTTACACGATTGCAGCCGTTGCCCTATGGCCCTACTCTTTCCGATATGCTCTGCTCGCCGCAGGAACCGGCCTCATGATCGCACCCGGCGAATGGATTCCTATCGCCATCGGCTGCCTTGCTTTCGCCGGCGTTTACCTTTCTCTTCAGTTTCGGAAGCACCTCAAGTTTTCCGGGCAGCCACTCGCCATAGTGGTTTCCCTGGTTTTTGTTGCATCCGTTCTGATGCTTTGGCATCGGGCAAATCCTGATCCTCAACTCTCTCAATATGAGTCTGCCGCGCGTACCTGCAAAAAGATAACCCGCGATTTTCACAGGAATGAATGGCTCATTGTTTCGCCGTTTCAGGAACTGGCTCTCACATATGGACATGGCTGGCATACGGAACTGAGCGAATTCGTCACCAAGTTTCGGCAGGCCGACGTCTCGAAGGCGAGCTTTTCCTTTCCTTATGAAATGCCAGACGTTTTCTTCTTTGTCGAGCGAAGGCCACTCCGCCTCGGCTCGCGCAACGGAACGTATGAGCCCGTGTGGCGCTATGCTCCCGCTGAGGCCAGCGAATGGTCAACGTTTCTTAACGGCGATCCTAATGGTCGCGCCTCACTTGAATACCAGGCGGCCGAAATGCTCAACACTTACTTGAGCACACATAAGAATCTCTCGCTGTTTTATCAGGACGACAATTTGTCTGTTTACCATCTGGCGACAACGCACGCCGGTGGTTGAGTTCTCAAGACCTTTGCACTAGGGGAAATTCCCCGATCGCATAGACTGAGCAGTCTCCCTGTCACAGAGTATCTCGTTTCAGGACCGGCGTTCCAGTCTGACAGTCCCGGCGGACGCTTCACGTATCTAGCGTCTGTCTCAGTCCGTTCTATCTTTTCCGAAAACTATGGAGAAAATCTTATGATTCGAACAAACCAAGTAAACAAATTATTTTTTCGGCCGCTTTGCGCACTGCTCGGCGTGACTACGCTGCTCTGTGTACAGATCGGCCAAGCAGGGCCTAAGCGCGGCGATCCACCCTCCGACCCAAATCCGTTCGCCAGGATACGCCCTTCCAAGGCACAGCCGCGAGTAGCAGGACTGCCACGGCAACCGGTCACCAAGAACGCACGGCAAGGGATTCATGATCCGCAAATCATGAAGCTGCTGGTGATCGGGATTAACACTCCTCAGGATCTGGCTGTTTCGCCATGGCTCGAGCCGGGTTATTCAGCCATTACAGCATTTCTGGATCAAATCGGAATCCCTTACGATTACTTCCCATCGGTTTGCCGATTAAACGTTACTTGCTCCTTGCCAGTATTCAGCACCACGACCGGTACCACGGCAACTGCGAATTATTACGGGATTGTCATGACTGTTGGAAACCTCGCTTACTGCAATGCTTCAGGCGTCTGTCAGAGCACTTTGAGCGCGGCGGACTGGGCTGCAATGGACGCATTCACCGCGCAATTTGGCGTACGAACAGTCAGTTACTATACCTGGCCAGAGGCGCGATACGGTTTAGCGTATGCTGGTGTCTCGGCAAGCACCACAGCTGCCGCGCCGGTTCCTGTTACCCTTACCGCGGGACAGGCGCTAGCGAAGAGCACTTTCTCCTATTTGCAGGCTAACGCCAACATTCCTGTGATAGGCGCCTACATGTATGGCGCCACTACTGTCGCAGCTGCGGGCGAGACGACGACTCCAATACTAACTGGAAACTTCAATGGAACGGCTTACACTGTGGGCGCAATCCATACGGCCGCGACGGGCCAGCAATACCTGGCGCTCACCATGGATAACAATCCAAGTCTTCTACACTCTCTTGTCTTGAATTACGGACTCTTCAATTGGGTGACGAAAGGAATGTTCCTCGGGGGAAGGAAGATTTATCTCTCCCCGCAAGTGGACGACGTGTTTATTAACGACGACCTTTTCGATGCGGCCATTCCCCAGTCCTGCGTGCCGTCAGGCTTTCAAACCGATCCGACGTTCGATACTTCCGGCGCATGCCCCGTTGTTCGCATTACCGGCACAGACCTGCAGAACATTGCCAACTGGGAATCAACCTTAAACTCCAAAGCTCAAACCGCTGGTTTCAAGGTCACACTTGGAATCAATGGCATCGGCACGGTCAGGAGCGGCGGATATCAACCGAGAAACGATACGCTAGTTCCCAACGCGACCTCGTTGGCAAAGAGTTTCTTCTGGGTAAGCCACACCTATGATCACGAGAATCTTGACTGCTATGACGCGGTACCGAATAGCGGCATCTGCACGCCGGCAACGCAGGCTCAATCTGCCTTCGAAATCACGCAGAATAATGCCGCCGCTACAACTCTAAAGCTCGGCTCCAACTATGACAGTACCTCCATGATTACGCCGAACGTTTCAGGACTCGCCAATCCCAACTTCATTGCCGCAGCCGCGGCCAACGGCCTTAAGTACCTTGTTACCGATGCGTCGATTGCCGGCCAAGCGCCGCCCAGCGCAAACACGGGGATACCAAATGCATTCAACCCCGCTGTTTTCCAGATACCACGCTACGCTACCAACATTTTCTATAACACCACCACAAGTGCATCGAATAAACCCGGGTCGCAGACTGATGAATTTAACTATTTCTACGGGCCCAACGGAATCTCCAAAGATGGTAACGGAAATCCGTTCTTCACGAGCAATCTGACCTACGCGCAAATTACTGATAACCAAAGTCAGAATTTGCTCTACATCATGCTCCGAAACTATGCGTTTCCGAGCATGTTTCACCAAAGCAACCTTTTCTCTTATTCTGGAACGAATTCGCTCCTAAGGGATACGATTCAGGCAACTATCAACAAATTCGCAGCCCTCAGCAACCTGCCCATTACCAGCCTGAGTGAAGCTGCCATTGGCCAGTTACTGCAAGCTCGCATGGCCTATAATGCGTCGGGTGTCACTGCTGCCTGGACTCCAGCAGGTCCTTCAGGTACAGGAACGGCACAAGGCAGCATCACGGTTACGGTCGCCAATCCAGCCAACATCACAATGACCGGAGTGACTTGTCCGCCGTCCGGGGCAACCTGCGAGACCTACGGAGGTCAAACCATCGTTCATATCAACATGCCGAACGGCACACCAACCTTCACACTCTCGTCACCTCAGTAGCTCACCCGAACTGACCAGTTCCGGGCGAACCAGCGGCAAGGGCCGAAACGCAGTTGAGCTCCCTTAAGGAGCTACTGCGTTTCGGCCCTTTGCCGCTTTTTTTTTATGGGCAGGGTTGACGCCAGGCGTCAAGATTGAGATTTTTCTTCATAGAATTGAAGCCAAGAGCATCCGTAACGGGACAGAACTTGGTTGTGTCCCCGCTGTACTCGACCTCAAATACCGCCTTTCCCGCGGTAACAAACGGCTCTAGCGCCTGACACTCGCCGTACTTGCTGCACTCCTCGTCGAGAGCCCAGTCAAACTTCGCAACCAGATCGGTCGCCTGATCCACGTCATTCTTCAAGCCGACTGAAAGGCCACGCGCATGGGCCGCGCTCGCGATCCAGCTGTTATACGTAATCTGGTCTTGATAGCTCAGCGGAAATCCGGTTTTGTTCTCGTACCCGTCGATATTATCTGGTTCGACAGCATCGAATCCTTTTGCTTTACAGAGATCCAGGCGCGTCCCCATGATCGGTTGAAGGACACTAAGCTGCCTCACGTCCAGCCATTTTTCTCCAGGCCAGCCGTTGCTGGATCCCTTCACTGAAGCCGGAAAGAGGGCAGCATCGGAGCGCCAATCTTCCCAGGTTCCAAAATCGACATAGCAGATAGCTTTCCGGCCGGCTGCGTGAAGCGCAGTGACGACCTTCGCATCGTTGTCGAACAAATCGATGTCGTATACGGAAACGTTTACGGTTTGATCAACCGGAGTTGTAAGCTGCCACTGCCAGGATATTTTTCCGCTAGGATGCCAGACGTTCGATGGCGATCCAGGCGTTGTAACGGGTGGCGGTGCTGGAGGAGGTGTCGGCGTTGGCTTGTGTCTGTGGCGTTGTGTTTGTTGCGCCATGCAGGCCGATACTAGAAATGCGAAGGTGACAACACCTTTCGCACGGAGAAATCGATAGGACATAAAACCCTCATTGTGATATTTTGTCATTAACATGCTGCATACACTGATAAGCAGCTTTAATGAATAGCTTGTTTGCTTATACTATCACTAGTGGAAGCGATAGGTCCGTCCTCTCAAGAAAATGGGATTACGACCTAGGAGTGCAAGGAACAGGCGATCTTCTCTTGCGACTTTCTGCGGAACGTGGGGACTGCTTCGCCGCTGCGCGACGGGTTGGGGAGTTCAAGCTCCGGTTTTGCGGCGCGCACCCAAGAAAATGTAGCCTCGAGGAGG
Organism: Terriglobia bacterium; assembly: GCA_963757345.1. Taxonomy (GTDB): domain Bacteria; phylum Acidobacteriota; class Terriglobia; order Bryobacterales; family Bryobacteraceae; genus Bog-105. The sequence continues at coordinate 649,920 of CAVWRP010000027.1, forward strand.
ATTTGGCAGGTTCAGCCCCAACGAACGGATCCGATATGTCTTTTGCGACGAATTAACGGCGACAACGCCATTGCGAAACTGCCGCCAAGCAACGCCCGCTTCCCGATCCTCTTCGTACGAAGAAGTTAAGGGGTCTCCCAGCTTACTGAAGTAGATGGTGTCGCGTATCACCTCCTGAATGTGAGGAGGGGCAGTAAAGGAAATCTGGTCGACCAGCTTCGCACAGGCGTAACTATACCGAAGCGCGCGAGTAGACATCGGACCGGGCCCGGTCGCGTAGTTCAGGTGCACAAACTGCGTTTGCGGAAACGCTTGGGCGGCCGGGAGTATCAGGTTTGTCAGGGGCACCTGGACAGACTCCCACGGAGACGCAGCGTCATACCACGGCCTTAGCTTTGTCTCGCCATTCGCTTCAACCAGGGTTGCGCTGTTCTCAATCAGATCAAAATCGACGTTAGGCAGGAAAACATCTGCGCGGCGATAAGCCTGATTTGTGAATATGATGCCGCCGGTTCCCAGATATTCTCGAAGCTTCGAAATCAGCCCCGCCTGCGCCCGGTCGTACTCCAGGTGAGGATGACGCTTGTTGTATTCGCGCAGGAGATCTGGGGGAAGTGAATGCTGCCCAAGAGTGTCGAGAAATACGCCCTTGTAGCCCAGGCCGCCCAACAAGGAATTTATGTGCTCGGCAAGGGCCGACGCCAGTTCCTTGTTGCCGAAATCATACCAAAGAGCTCCGGTTCCCGCTGACGCAGCGCCGCCCGCTGTAGGCTTGGGAGACAGTAGCCACGATTTGGCGTTTTTCTCTACCTTACTTTGCCAGCCGTCCTGCGCACCTTGCCCGGGATACAAGGCTGACGACCACAAATACAGCACCAACTGGGATTTTGCCGTCTGCAAAATCTTAAGCTGATCGGCAGTCAGGACACCGCCACTCACTACCACGTCGAATTTTGCCAGAAACTCCAGATCGGTTACCGGCAGCTTTCCGGCATAATCGAAGGCAACGGTTCTCAAGGCAGATCTCCTGGATGGGTATGCGGCAGTTGCTACAACTCCAGAAAGAAAACTCCGGCGTGAAATATTTGCCCGCGCAAAAGTGTGAGCTTGCAAGAGCGTCGTCAGACTCCTTATAGTAGTTCAGCACTATACAGGTTACACTTTGCTCTATCAGTCCCGACATTCGTTACGGAACGGACTCGCGCATGACAGCGCCTGTACGCCTTCCTTGCATGTTACCTATGTTGGTCTGTTCTGCCTTGTTCTCAGGTTGAGAATCGGGCGGTTCCGGGCGTTACCAAAAACTCATGCGGGCAGTTCACGCCGCGGTTTGTCAGCTTAGGTGGAGTGTAGTCATCGACTCGTCGGCATCGAGTGTCCCGTAACGTCTGCGGTACATCCGCATTCCCGCATAAATTAGTCCGGCAAGCAGGCAAAGGGCACCGAGGATTGAGCTTAAGTAAATGATGTTGATCAGAAGCTGGTAGAGAGGCTTGATTGGGCTTGGAGGAGGAACATCGTTCCAAGTCACCTTCGCCTCGTATTGCACTCGGCTAAGCAAAGTGTCACTCTCCTCGGGCGTTGCTCCTGGAAGGACCAGCGCCACAAGCACTCCCGATCGCTTCACGCGAACATTTGCCACGCGCTTGAGTTCGGCAGCGTGAATGCGAGCCATTTCCGGCGTCGGATAGTTGAAGATCGCAAGCCGGACGGCCTTGTCTGGTTTGCTCAGTCGGTACTCGGCGATCTGGGCTTCCGCTCCGCTCTCAAAACCTAATTTCGCTGAGCTGAGATCTCCGGCAAAGGCATGCAGCGATACAGGCCCTAACACATACCGTGAAGAATTAGGCACGCGTCCTTCAGCCGGCAAGAATGTGAGAATTGCCGGTAAGGAGCTGTCCTTCTTGGGCGGCAGGGCGCTCATGACAGCAGCGACATTCTGTTTACCTGGCGTCCCGCCTTCCATTACGACAACGTAATTGAAGTCGGAAAGCACCGTGCGGGTGGGGTCCTGGCTACAAAATGGAGCAAGGTCGCAAGTACGGCCATCCGATGGACGCTGCCATTGCCATGCCGCAAGAGCGCCAGTGCTGTCCTTCATCTCATAGACGGTGACCGAGAGTTTCGCCTGGCTGCTGTTTTCGGTGTGAAGCAAGCCGTATTCGCGCCATAGAGCCTGGTCATCCGCGCAGAGGACTGCGCCGAAGATGAGGAAAGCGGTAGCTGTTAGGCGGCAGCGCCGTGACATTTCTTATATTTCTTTCCGCTGCCGCATGGACAGAGGTCGTTACGGCCCACTTTGGGTCCCTTGTCATTAGACACCGTCTTGGATTGGCCGGTTCCATTGCTGCCAGTTAGCTGGAGCTCCGCCATTTCACGATCCTTTTTCCGCTGAATGTTACGCGTGAGATCGAGTACCGACTTCTGCGCCTCACGCTTGGCTTCCTCTTCGAGTAATTTGGCCTTTTCGGAAGCAACTATAGCGTCGGCATCGGCTGTCGGTACGCCCTCAAAGATCTCTTCTTCGTCTTCGGGCTCCGCCGGGTATGGCAGCGCGGGCGCACCGGTGCCGGTTTCGATACGCATGAAGTACAGGAATTTGATGGTCTCGTCTTCGATCCGATCCATCATGTCCTGGAACATGTCGAAGGATTCCTTCTTGTATTCGATCAGCGGATCCTTTTGTCCATAACCCCGCAGGCCGATGCCTTCCTTCAGATGATCCATGGAAAGCAGATGGTCTTTCCATTGGTTATCCACCACGTTCAACATGATGATGCGCTCAGCCTGACGCATGTTTTCGGGGCCGATCATGCGCTCCTTCTCGTCGTAGCGTTCGGCGAGAATGTCGTTGACTGTACCTTCTACTTCATTGCGGCTTACGCCGGACAAACTGGCGATATCAAGTTTGACGCCGAACTGATTGAGCACCGCTGTTTGCAGGCCTGTCAGGTCGTACTGATCGAAGCGAACATTTTCCGGGCAGAATTGATCCACGAAGCTGCCGGAGATACCCCGAACGATCTCCGTAATCCGCTCTTTCTGATTGTTACCCTCGAGGAGCTGGCGTCGCATGCCGTAAACAGCCTGCCGCTGCTTGTTCATGACGTCGTCGTATTCGAGCACGTGTTTGCGCGAGGCGAAATGCTGCGCCTCCACGGCCTGCTGGGCCGCCGCTATTCGCCGCGTAATCAACTTGGATTCGATCGGCACATCTTCTTCCATTCCGAGCCGTAGCATCAGGTTCTGCATGCGTTCCCCGCCGAAAATGCGCAATAGATCGTCTTGCAGGGAAAGAAAGAAACGCGAACTGCCCGGGTCTCCCTGGCGTCCAGCGCGTCCACGGAGCTGATTATCGATACGGCGCGATTCGTGGCGTTCGGTGCCGAGGATGTGCAGGCCGCCCACTGAGATCACGTCTTTGCGCTCGGCTTCGATCTCCTGGGCAACTTGGCGCTTAATCTCTTCCACCTCGCCCGGCGGCAGCATTTCCACGGACTTGCCGGACTTCTTCAAGCGGTCTTCCAGAAGAAAATCCGGATTCCCGCCGAGGAGAATGTCTGTTCCGCGCCCTGCCATGTTGGTGGAAACGGTAACGGCGCCTTTGCGGCCCGCCTGCGCCACAATGTGCGCCTCGCGCTCGTGATTCTTGGCGTTCAGCACCTCATGTTTGACGCCCATCTTCTTCAAAATCCCGGATAGTCTTTCCGACTTCTCGACCGAAATGGTGCCGACCAGCACAGGCTGCCCCTTCTCGTTGAGCTCTTTGATAGACTTGGCGGCATTCCGGAATTTCTCATCCTCGGTGCGGTAGACAACGTCTGGATTCTCGAGGCGAATCAGGGGCTTGTTCGTCGGAATCGAAGTCACTTCGAGGTTGTAGATCTTGCTGAATTCTGCCGCCTCGGTATCTGCCGTACCGGTCATCCCGGCTAGCTTTTTATACATGCGGAAGAAGTTCTGAAAGGTGACAGTGGCGAGCGTCTGCGTTTCACGCTCGATCTTGACACCCTCATGGGCCTCGACGGCCTGGTGCAATCCGTCGCTCCATCGGCGGCCGGGCATGAGACGGCCGGTGAATTCATCAACGATGATTACTTGTCCTTCCTGCACGACGTAGTCACGGTCGCGCTGGTAAAGAATGTGCGCGCGCAGCGATTGCTGCACGTGATGATTCATCTCTATATTGGCCGGGTCGTACAGGTTTCCCGTATTAAGCAGTTTTTCGACCTTAAGAACACCTTCTTCCGTAAGAGCAACGCTGCGGTGCTTTTCGTCCACCGTAAAGTCGCCGGTCGTGTAGGACTGGCCGGGTTCTTTGCCTTCGATGACTTCGCCACGCTCTAGGGCCGGGATAATGCGATTGACACGGTAATACTTATCGGTGGACTCTTCGCTTGGACCAGCGATAATTAATGGGGTGCGCGCTTCGTCAATCAGGATGGAATCGACCTCGTCGACAATCGCGAAATTGAACTCCCGCTGCACATAGTCTTCCAGGCGAAACTTCATGTTGTCGCGCAGATAGTCGAAGCCGAACTCGTTGTTAGTCCCGTAGGTAATATCGGAATAGTAGGCGTCACGGCGCTCCTGGTCATCCAAATCATGGACGATCGTGCCTACCGTCATCCCGAGGAAGGTGTGAATCCGGCCCATCCATTCGGAGTCACGACGCGCAAGGTAGTCGTTGACCGTCACAATGTGGACGCCTTTTCCTGCGAGTGCATTGAGATAGCTTGGTAGCGTAGCCACCAGCGTTTTTCCTTCGCCCGTTTTCATTTCGGCAATGCGGCCCCGATGCAGTGTCACACCGCCGATTAGCTGTACGTCGAAATGGCGCATATTGAGAACGCGCCGCCCGGCTTCCCGACATACCGCGAAGGACTCGACCAAAATGTCATCCAGACCAGCCCCATTTGCTAAGCGTTGCTTGAACTCCTGCGTCTTGGCGGCCAGTTCAGCATCCGAGAGATTTTGCAGTTGGGGCTCGAGATCGTTGATTGCAGCCACCAGGGGTCGGATACCCTTGATTTCGCGTTCATGTTTCGTGCCAAATACTTTGGCGAGCGTACCGTCGAGCATAATAAGACGTTTGCTACCAGTTTAGCTGGAGTAGTAGGATTTCAGGGATCGCGAAACAGAAATCGAACAGACGGCCATCTGTGAGGGAGTCTGGGAAGTAATCACCGAAACGAGGGATTCGCAGCAGATGATCGACCTGTCGCAAACAATGTTCAATTCTCCTCGCGCATGACCGTAAGTGGATTTAGTATGAGCGCACGACGCGCGGGAAGCACGCTACAATTAATGCGGCTATCGCGCGTTCGATTCCGCGCCTCCGACGTTCAGATACGGACACTCTCAGGCGTCTTGTTCGGTCTTTTCCATGCAAACTCGCGTCCGATTCAGAAAGAATCGATACAACGCCGTGGCGGCGCTGCGAGTGCAAAAGCCAAACCTGGCCATGCAAGACCTCGAATCGAAAATGGCGCGTAGTGCACTCGCGGCGTTATTATCCGGATAAGTACATTGGGAGACAACATTAGGAGTGCACCGCCGGAACCTCCAAGGGACGCGAGCAGCCAAGCCGGAATCCGGGAAACTCGGTCTCCGAAAGCGATGAGAGGAAGCGCCACCACGAGCCAGCCGGCCATGAAGACCGCACTTCCCCAGATGATCCACATGGCAATGGTTCCAGGGCCTTTTACGATGATCGAAAAGATCAATCCTGAAATGAGCCATATCACGGCCAAGGCCTTGAAAGAGGCGGCGAAGCGTCCTGCGAGGTCAGTCGCCAAAGAGGCAGTATAAGAGATCGGAATCACCCTTCTACTGGGTTTTTGCGCCGCTATGCGGTCGGCTCACCTTTCACAAGGTTTTGGGCTTTTCCACGGCGGCGATAATGACAAGCGTGTCAAGAAGCGTCAAAGAAGCACTTAATCCTTCCGAGTCTGCGCCGGTTTTTCAGGGCTTCCCCGAGGAAGGAATCCGCTTTCTACGAGCACTAAAAAAACATAATGACCGTGAATGGTTTCGCACGCGCAAACACCTTTATCAAGAACATGTAGAACAACCCATGGCGACGCTAATAGCCGAGACTTCCTCGATCTGTCGGCAGCACGGGCTCAAGGTCGTCGCAAACGATAAAAATCCTGTGATGCGCGTCTACCGGGACATCCGATTCAGCGCGGACAAGCGGCCACTCAAAACTCATGTGGGCGCCACCATGCACGGTGTCAAAGGCAAGGGAGGAATTTACATACATATTTCACCGGACGAAGCCTTCATCGCAGCCGGGTTTTGGATGCCCGAACGTCCTTTTCTACAGGCCTGGCGCAACGCCATGCTTGCCGATCCCAAGCTATTCCTGCGGCTGGTTAAGTCACTTGCGAAAAACGATCTGGAGTTTTCCGGGGAGGCTCGGTTGACGCGGCTTCCCCGTGGCTTTGACAATCACGCCAAAAGTGAGATCGCCGAATTTCTGAAGCTCACGTCGTATGAGGTGTGGCAAAAACTTCAGCCTGGTGACTATCAAAGTCCCAGGCTCGTTACCGTCGTAACGAACTTCGCACTCGCGACCAGACCGCTGCTCGAATTCGGCTGGCGTTTGAATTATTCACCAAAACGAGACATTCTTGAGGAACGTTGAGCGATCCTCTACGCTTCGACGAGTTGCTTGAATAGCTGATCGAGCTTTTCTTCAGCCCTCAGGCAAAGACCGCTATGAACTGGCGAGACCTGAATCATGGTGCTGCGCGGAGCCACTGTCCAGTGAAAGCGTTCCCGCTTACTTAGACCCGCAATCGGACCCGCGTTCGCATCTCCCCGGCAGACTCGCACCACGCCTTCCAGGTGCGACCTGATCAAATCCATATCGAGATCCGGCCAAATGGCGCGAAGACGCTGCTCAGGACAATGGACGCGAGCCGCTAGAAAGTCCTGTCGCGTACAGAGTAGGACGACTCCCGCGTTGAGGAATTCTTCACGCTCAACGCGCGGAACCACCCGCAGCACGGCATAATCAAACTGGCTCATTTCGGGCACGGATCGCCTCCTCCGTAAAGTTGGGAGCAGCCTCGAGGCGGCGTAACAGAATATTCAGATATGTCGCTGGTGTCACCGGTTCGAGCCACGCAGGGGGGACGAGCGAAACAACTCCAGCCAAAACGTCTGGTGTAAGGGCCGGCAGAAATTCGGCGTATGCCTCGCGGATGCCCGTTGCCCAGGGCAGTAAAACGTGCTGACGAATTGCCGCGAAGCGTGACCCAGAGACCTGTTCGGCGCTGGCCCAGTTGTGATGGAAGTACAACGCCGCACCGTGATCGATGAAGTAGATGGATTTGTGCCAGCACAACAGGTTAGGGTTCCGCGCGGTACGGTCTACATTCAGAATGAAAGAGTCGAACCATACTGCCCGCGAGGCGAGTTCTGCGCTCGGACTATCACCAGCAGCAGGATCGAAGCTGATGGAACCAGGCAGATAATCGAGCGCGAGATTCAATCCGTGACTCGCCTGTAGTAAATCGCGGATCTCCTCGTCTGGTTCGTTTCGGCCCAAATCTTCAGTGACTTCAACAAACACGAGCTCAGGTATCCGCAGGCCAAGCCTTCGTCCAATCTCACCCCCGATGAGCTCGGCAACCAGCGCCAGCGGACCTTGCCCTGCACCGCGAAATTTCACAACGTAAAGGCCAAGGTCGTCAGCTTCGACGATCGCCGGCAGCGAACCACCTTCGCGGAGAGGCGTCACATAACGCGTTGCCCTTACCGTTCGCAACATTTCTACGGCAAGTTTAGCCTGCAAGCCATGGCGCATCAGGCGTCGGTTAAAATGAGTGTTCAATCCCCCGCCTGGTTCCTGATCCACGTTTGACATGAGGACTGTCCTGATCTGTCATCACGATGATTCACTTAACCGGGAAGGTATGGCGCGATGGTTGGCGTCGTTTTCGGACCTAAGCGGAGTAGTCGTGATTCGCGAGGAAGGGGGTCGCATGCGGGCACGAATCCGCCGTGAAATCAAACGGATTGGGTTTTTTCGTTTCCTGGATGTTCTTGCTTTTCGCCTTTATTACAAGTTGAGGCTGGCGGCCAAGGACGGCGAGTTGGAGCGCGCCCTGTTGGATCAAATTGCCTCCCGCTTCCCGCCATCGGAGGCGCGAGAACTTATTACCGCAAGCCCCAATTCGCCCGAGAGCCAACACTTCATCCAGGTGGCTGCCCCGGACATTGTGATCGCCCGTTGCAAAACTCTGCTGGCGGAACGCATCTTCTCCATTCCGCGCGTGGGCACCTTCGTCATGCATCCTGGGATATGTCCGGAATACCGCAATGCACATGGCTGTTTTTGGGCGCTTGCCGAGCGGGATCTCGATCGTGTAGGTATGACCCTGCTGCGCATCGACAAGGGTGTGGACACCGGTCCGGTGTTCGGCTATTTCTCTTATCCCTACGACGAGCGAAACGAGTCGCACATGATCATACAGCATCGTGTGGTGTTCGATAATCTGGATGCTATCCGCAAGAAACTCGAAGAGATTCATGAAGGCACGGCTGCAACTATTTCGACAGCCGGACGCAAATCGGCCGCCTGGGGGCAGCCGTGGCTCACGCGTTACCTCGCTTGGAAACGGGCGGCGTCAGGTTCGCAATGAAGGCTGTCGCCCTTCTCTATCACGACGTCACTGATCCTGGCCAAGCGGAAGGGAGCGGCTTCAATAGCGCCGGCGCGGATATTTATAAACTGCGGACCGCCGATTTCGAACAGCATCTGGACGCGATTGCGACCTCACAAAATCTACCGCGGCACAGTATCGTCGAGTTGCTCGACCGAAATGAAAACAAGTCGCAAATCCCCGTGCTTCTGACCTTCGACGACGGTGGCGCCAGTGCGGTCACCACAGCCGACAGGCTGGATCAGCGCGGCTGGAAGGGTCACTTCTTTGTCACCACAAATTTCATTGGGACGCAGGGTTTCGTCTCTTCTGCAGACATCCGTGTTTTGCAGAAGCGGGGCCATGTCATCGGCTCGCATTCCTGTTCGCACCCGCTCCGGATTTCGCATCTATCCGACGACGAATTGAAGCTCGAATGGGAACGAAGCGTACGTGTTCTCGAGGACATCCTGGGAACAGGTGTCGATACTGCCTCCGTACCCGGAGGATTCTACTCGCGACGCGTTGCCTATTTCGCAGCGCGGGCCGGCGTTCGTACACTTTTTAATTCAGAGCCCACTATCCAGTGCTCGCGTTCAGAAGGCTGTCTGATCATCGGCCGTTTCGGTCTGCAGCGCGATTCGCCAGCCGGCCTAGCTGCTAAATTCGCTCGGCGGGAGCCCTCCACCCTGTGGCGTGAGTCCGCTTTTTGGAATGCCAAGAAGCTGGCGAAAGCCGCCGGTGGCGAACGCTGGCTCGCCTTCCGCAAATGGTGGCTCGCCCGTTAAGCTCTCACCAGGGAACGTCCGCAAAGTCTCTCGAGCACCCTGACAGGCGCGTTCTCAGGGGATGCTAAAGATTTCCGCGCAATGATGAACGTTTGCTCCAGGGCATGCTGGCCGGATTGCACGGAATGCGGCAGAACGTCAGTGAAAGTCAACCAGGTCGAACCCGGCGGGAAATCGAAATGGTACTTCGGGCAATTCGACTGGAAATCCTGATTGCTCTTCAAGTATTCGTGAAAGCGAAGCATGAAGCTGTCGTAACCCGAACGCGGTACCACAGGTAACCCGACCCCCCGCAGAAAGCGAGTCGAGCGATTTAAGAGGTGGCCGGAGCTTGAATGCGCTCTCGCCGCTATTGAATCGAGGCCGGCATCCTGCGCATACTTCTTGGCGAGCACTGGGAAGGGATCCGTTGTAATCCAGTTGCGGGTCTTTGATGGATGGATGTTTGTGAAAACCCGAAGGATGAGATCGCCTTCGGTTGGGCGCGAAGGGAACGCATCTGTGTGCAACAGGTCGTTTCGCTTATTTAAAGGCAGGTTTCGTCCCTCTTCTTCGAGCGGGCGGAAACTGGCGTAATCTAATTTCCAATGGCTGGCATACTGCGGCAGCAATTGACTGGTAAACTCGATCACCGCTCCCGAATAGTTCCGCATGATCTCGAGAAGTCGGCCCGCGCTTTCCTCACTATTCTCGATTCCCGTGACCCGGTCACTGAGCGGACGATATGCAATGTTCTTGTGAACAGGACTCCCGGCAAAATCCAAGCCTCTTAAGAATTCCTGAGCTTCCGTCGGCAAATAAAATGGCGTCGTTGGGAAATACAGCACATTGCCGGCTTCGAGTTTCGAACGGTAATCTCGCGGTTCGGAAGCGGGCCAGGCATCAATCGTCACAAACTCCATCATTCACCAGAGTAGCCGCTAACGGGGCTCATTTCTGGTTCAGACGTTTTCGGGAGCTGCTTGTAGAATTCCAGCCATCACATCCGCCAAGCGGTTCCAGTTCTCAGTTTCGGTTCGCAATTGCTTTCGGCCGGCGTTGGTAAGGCTGTAAAACTTGGCCCGCCGATTGTTCTCACTCTCGCCCCACTCGGACTCAATTAAACCCTGATGCTCTAGTCGATAGAGCGCTGGATAGAGTGAACCTTGTTCGATCTGCAAATTTCCTTTTGCCAACTGCTCAATACGGAGAAGTACGCCGTATCCATGCTGCGGCCCTAAAGATACTGCTTTTAAAATCAGCATGTCAAGGGTGCCTTGCAGTATCCCGATTTGCTTGCCCATATCGTCGTTCCTCTCGACCCTCTAGGAAAAGTCTAATCGAAGCGCGAATTAAAAGGTGGGTTTCGTTCGGTGACAATAGTCTTGGAACCTGGAGGAATCGTGCGCAGGAAACCATTGATTCTCATCGTTGCGGCTCTGTTCTCCTCCGCGCTATTTGCGGAGACCCTTGGCTTTTTTGAACAAAGGTTCTTCTCCATCAACTTCGAGAGAAATAAATGGAATCGAGCGGAGCAGCCGCCCTGTTGGACCTATACGGCCTTAGAAGCCGGCGCTAAAGTGGACGTAATGCGATGGGGGACAAGCAATCTTGTGCCTTTCAAAGCAGCCAAAAATTTGAAGGTAGTCGTTTGTGGTTCCACCGCCACCTTTGATGAGGGATTTGCAGCGGAAACTACCGCCATCCTGGAAACCAGATCGGATCAGCGAACTCGTTAGATACCTCTGGGATCTTACTTAATGGTTCGCCAAGGCATTTAAGGCGCCCGGCCGGTCGCTTACCGGCCTCTGTTCCATATCACCTGGTATGCCACTGAAATCGAGCTGATATCGGAACCGACCCGCGTCGTCGTTCCTTTGAAGTAAGCAAATCTCAGCGCTTGCCGCGGTCCGACGGCAATTCCGAGCGTCACTCCGAAGCGGGTATTGCCCTGATAGTTCGCCTTGATCGCGTCGCCGACATAGGTCCGGCCTCCCGTGTAGAAAGTCCCGTCGAATGCCAGCCAGGTCCGGTGCGGCATTATTCGGACCACATGGGCCTGAATACTTCCAAGCGGGTCTTGCGTCTGGACGTTTCGTCCGTAGAAGCTGGTGTTCTTTGTATAAAGCCAGACTCCTAGCGCTACTTCGAATTCCCATTTGCCTTCGAATCGCGAGATGCCCAGCTCGGGTTTGAAAGCCCACCTGTTTGCTCCGACGTTAATCAGTACGTTGGGGTCATACTGACCTGTCGGCGCGATAACTGTTAGACTGGCGCCCACAAGGGTTTTCGGTCTGTATTTTGCAAATTTGTTGGCGTGCATTGCTGGTGCGCCGTAAATGTTCGCCGCGAGACGAAACGTCGAATCCGCTAGCCCGGAGCGGTGCCGGGCCATTTGAATACCGGCTAGCTTACCGTTTAGATCCGCGACCACATACGGCAGCACGGCGAGTACTTGACCGGATCTCCCAAACAGGTTAAGCGTTTCTCCGCACGAAATCGTCGTAATGTTCGCATTCACGTGAGCATCTTCGACCGGCAAGCTCGGATCGAAAAGCAGGCCGCCGGAGTTGCCCGAATAGCTGATACCGAAGAAATTCAGTCCAACTGGCGCCGGGAAGTAGGCGCGCGGCTGCAGTTCCTGGCCCAGTAGTGCGATCGAAGTCCAAAGGAATACCCCCACTCTCGTTCCCAGACAAAGCACTTCTCGCCAGCTGCTCGGAAACGGTAAGCTTGCTGCCAATGCCGGGGGCCTGATCAATGGGAGTCCTGATCTTCGGTTGCTCTATGTTCGCGCGCCGGGGTGCACCATTTCTTGTATCGCACCCTCGATCCTTTTGAAGGAAGGGTACCCCGTGCACCTCGCGGCTTAGAGTCATCTTAATCGCCTGGCGGTTCATTTTTTCTAAAATGACCAAACGCCCTCGCGTAAGCTAGAACAGATTCGGCATGATAAATGGCACAAACACCTTGCGGAGGTTCGAAAATCAGGTAGCGCTTGTCATTGGCGGAGCTCAGGGGATCGGCAGAGCCATAGCGCTCCGTTTGGGCAGAGAAGGCGGAGAGGTCATTATCGCCGATATAGATCGCGAGATGATGACCGCAACGGCTGCTGAGATGAGCAGCAAGGCATCGCTGTCTTGTCTGATTGAATGTGACGTTCGAGACTCTGCGCAAGTCCGGAGTATGGCCGAAAAGGCGCTGGGATTTCGGGGTCGCGTTGACATTCTTATGTACATTGCGGGCATCGCACCCACGGCGCCGTTTCTCGAGATGAGCGAAGCCATTTGGGACAACACTTTGGATACGAATTTGCGTGGCGCATTCCTCGTATCGAGAGCCATCACGCCTTCCATGGTCGCCCGTCGCAAGGGAAAACTCGTCTTTATGGCTTCCACAAACTCTTGGGACGCGGAGGCGCAACTCGCCCACTACAACGCTTCCAAAGCAGGACTCTTTCTCCTGGCGAAGACATTGGCGCGCGAACTGGGTCCATATGGAGTTAACTCAAACGCGGTTGGTCCGGGTCTGATCAAAACCCGTCTCACCGAACCCGTTCTCAAGGAACCGGCATTCTTAAAGAAGTATGGGCCGGAGAGCGGATTGATTCCTCTCGGCAGACTCGGAACACCGGAGGACATCGCTGGCCCGGCCTTGTTCCTGGCATCCGACGATGCGAATTATGTCAATGGTGTGCTGCTCTTCGTCGACGGCGGCCAGCTAGCTTGAGCGTTCTCAAGCATCAGTCGCTACCAGGTCAACTCAAGCAATGAAAGAGCCTCCACAGAAATGCTGAATTGGACATCCGCCATGCCGTCTCGCAATTTAATCTTGCGAGGAGGCTCCAGAACTCGCAGGCGCCCTGCCCTTTCCAACTCTCTGTATTGCGCGGACGTGGGCTGTTGAGGTGAACCAAGCCGTTTCCATACTGTGTACGAATTGCTGTGTTCCCCGTCTATGCGGAAGTGCTGCACAGTGGCGGATCGGACAGTCGGCGGAAACCCTGTCATACGCAGATCAATCTCCGCATTTGGTCGATTGACATCGTCATCGTGGTAGTTCCAAACGAGAATATCCAGCTTATGCTCGGAACGCGCGGCAAGTGCGTCAATGTCCGGCTCATCCCGAACGCCAGATTCCATAATCTGCTGCGCGGAGATCGCAGCGCTACTTTCAACAGCAACCAGATCCCCAGTCAGGAAACCGGCCATACGAAAAAAATTCAGTACCGGTTTGTCAATGCCGTTGGTAGCGAGTGTTCGAAAACCATCAAAATAAGGCTGATTTTCGAACTCAAATGCCCACGTGAGGATACCTTCCAGGTTGCCGTGGGCTACTTTGGAAAGCTCGAGCATTGACTTCAGGGCAGCGGCTTCGTAGGCCGCGTAAAGAGTTCCATTTCGATACGCGTTGGGCGGGTACACGCGCGCCGAGCAAGCGGCACAGCCTTCCGGATCGGCTTCACTCAAAACGATCGGCAGGTTTTGAAATTTCGGAAGCCGGTGCACGATCGCGAAACCTTCGTTGGCGTCGCGTAGCTCCTGTCCAAGTCCCATTCGAACGTGCCCATTCAGAACTTCGGGCCGCCCTTTAGCGTGATAACTGATGAAGTCGAGCGGCGCGCCGCGTTCTCCCGTAGCCGCGTTCATGCCCGAGGAACAATGTTCCAGAAATTGCGCTAAAAATTGCCCGGCTTTGGCATTCGCCGGCCCGGTTGAAGCCGGACCGCCCACCGGCGCGCGCGGGATAGCGCGCTTCACCGCCGCGGCTGCGTAATCGTACAGCTTGTCGTACTCTTCCGGCGTTCCGTGCCAATATTCGATGTTGGGTTCGTTCCAGACTTCCCATCTCCACGACGCGGCTCGCGCCTCGCCGTATTTCCGGGCGCAATGCTTCACCCACTGATACACCAGCTCCGACCATTTCCGGTAGTCCTTCGGCGGATAGGTCCAGCCTAGGTAATAGTCTTGCGATTTGCCGTGCGGCTGCCAGGGGGCATGATAGGGATCTGGGCGGGAAGAAAGCGCCCGCGGCATGAAGCCTATCTCGACGAACGGAACCGCGCCGGAAGCTAGATATGTGTCGAGAATGCGATCGACGACCGTCCAGTCGTATGTCGGTCTGCCGGCACCGTCTTCGGTATAGGCATTTGTCGAACCCCACTTGAGGCCGCCCGTCCCGTCGCCGCTTGTAAGAAGGAAATGCGTGCGAATTTGCGGGCGGGTTTGTCCCAGTTTTGCCAGCTCTGCAATCAATTGGTGACCGTGAGGGGCGTATGTGTAGTTCGGTTCGTCGTAACCGAAGTAATTCCAAACTGGCTTTACAGGTCCAGTCCTTTTATCAACCTTTACTTGAACTACGACTGGACCGGCCGCACTGACAGCACAGACCGCTATGGCTAGAAAAGCGCCCTTCACCGCTACACCTGTGAGCTAACTTACCGGTGTTAGTTCATATTTGTGGGCTCTAGGCTTTGCGGCTTGGGTTCGTTTCTGCAAGATGGCCTCTTCGAGCGCGTCCGCCGACTGCATCGCCGCAGGAGCCTGAGCCAGATTGTATTCGGTTAGGGGGACCTGAACATTTCGCCATCGATCGTTGTGCACGTTACAGTGAGCGACGGTGAGATCGTACACCTCTTTGCCCTGTTTCGTCATGGGCGTGGAATAGAGCGCGAGGTTGATTCCTCGGGCGAGTTCACCGTCGTTTAGCGTCGCGGCTTTGGCTCCATCGATGCTCAGCGTGTACACACCACTCTTGAGCCCCGTTACTTTCAGGGCCTCATTGTTCAATCCTTCCGCCACGTCGGAACTCCGAATCACCAGACCCACGTTGCCTTGCTCCCCGCCGCCCTGCCATTCCGGAAAGGGTAAGGGGAGGGCGTCCTCGGTTTCGGTCCAGGAGAGAGTAGCGCCTTTCGCGAGATCGGTTACCTGCGCATGTTCTGCCGACTCAACTTTGGGTTGAGAGGCTGCGTCAATGGAAACGGACGATACGAAGGGACGGGCATGCCAGGATTTAAGCAGCGCTTCGGCCATGATCAGATGACCTGAGAAGCCGGGATGAACGCGATCTTTGATGATGCCTTGTGCCATGACTGGATCGAGCTCGTTTGCGCGCCGCAGCATCGCGATTACAGGAGTATTGAGATCGGCGACGTTCAGCCCGTTGCTTTCTGAATAGTTGCCGATCCATTTGCCGAAACTAATCAAGACCTGGTTGTAGCCGCCTGGAAAGTTCGGTGCACGAGTTACGTCGTCATACGGCGAGGGCTGAATTGCAGTGATTCGGATGCCGGGTAGTGCGCTTCGAACTGACTCCAGGATGTGTTTATACCCATCGAAAAAGATCCGGTCGTTCGCCTCAGTTTCCGGGCGATAGAGTCCATCGTTCATGCCGAGCATAATCGTCATGACCGTCGGCTTGTAGGCGACGACATCCCGGGACAGCCGAACATCGATCGGGCCACCGCCGCCACCGCTCACCTTGTCGCCACCCCAGCCCGAGTGAACAAACGTGACGCCAAGATCGGGATAGCGAGTGGCAACGTATGTCTCGGTTATGACGGTGTAGAGCCGTTGATCTGTGATGCTGTCGCCATAGAAGACAACACGATCTCCATTCTTAAGAGAAAAAGAGTCGGCAGCAAAGGCCGAAATAGAAACAACAAGAAGAGCACAGCCAACGATTAAGGTCAGTTTCATTGAGCGCCCATCATCTTATCAACGGGCACTGCGTAGAGGCTAAGGAGCGATTGTGAAGGAATAGAGCGAATCGCCGGCGCCGACGAGCAGGTATTGGTGCCCATCGATCAGATAAGTTATAGGCCCGTTACTTAAGTCGTCGGCGAGCCCCGCGTGCCACAAAATACTGCCCTTGTTTGCGTCGAAAGCTAAGAGATGACCGGAGCCGTCTCCCGTAAAGAGCAGCTTTCCGGCTGTACTCAGCATGCCGATAGCTCCGCCGCCCGAAGGATACTTGTGTCTCCAGGCGATCTTCCCGGTTCTGTAATCGATGGCAATCAGACTTCCGCCATACGAGCCTGCGTCGCGTTCGGCAGCGCCCCAGCCTTCGGGATGCGGATCGGTGTCGGTGAGATAGAACATACTAAACGACTCCGATACGCCGACATAGAACATCCCTGTTTGTGGACTGAAGCTCGGCGGCGGCCAATTTGTGGCCCCGCTTGTGTTTGGCGAAACCAGTACGCCTTCGATGGTGGCCTCTTTGCGATCGTCGGGAATCGGTTGCCCGCTCGAAGAGATGCCTTTGGACCAATTCATGGTTTGGATCATCGGCGCGGTCAGCAGATTTTTTCCGTTAGCGCGGTCAAGCAGGAAGAAGTAACCGTTGCGATTGGCCTGGGCCAACATCTTGCGCGGTTTTCCCTCAAATTCTCCATCGATCAACACTGGTGTTTGTATCGAATCCCAGTCGTGCGTATCGTGTGGCGATGGCTGATAATGCCAGGCTAGCTTTCCGGTGTCCACATTCAGAGCGACGATCGAGCAGGTGTAGAGATTATCGCCGCGCCGGCTACGGCCGGTAAGCACAGGGTTTGGGTTTCCGGTGCCGATGTAATAGAGATGGAGTTCAGGATCGTAGGTTCCCGGAAGCCACGTCATACCTCCGCCGTGCCGCATCGCGTACTCGTCGGGCCAGGTTTCCGAACCAGGATCGCCCTTCTTCAAAGGCTCGCTCCACCATTTCCACTGAATCTCCCCGGTTTCGGGATCATGTGCTTCGAGAAATCCTGGAACATCGAGCGAATCGCCTCCCGTACCGACCAGAACATGGTTACCAACAATGATCGGAGCGGGCGACGAGAAGTATTCCTGTTTTACGTCGGCGATCTCCTTGTGCCACCGTTCCTTGCCAGTTTTAGCGTCGAGTGAAACGAGATAATTGTCGGGCGTTTCGAAGAACAACCAATTGCCATACATGCCCACACCGCGGTTGCCGATGTGAACACCGCCGCGAGTCTTCCAAAAGTAGTGCCACAGCTCGTGACCGGTAAGCGCATCCACCGCAAACGCGTTATCGGGCGTCGCAAAATATAGAATCCCGTTCACCATGAGCGGCGTTGCCTTAATAGTTGAAATGTCGGGATTGTTGGACGTGGCCTCAGTCGGAGCGGGACCTTCCCCGCCGACGATCGCGCGGTTGGTAGGACCAACTTTAATTCGATTAACCCACGCGAGCGTCAGATGCTTGACGTTTTCCTGATTGATTTGAGCAAGCGTGCTGAAGCGGCGACCGGAGTAGTCACCGTTATAAGTAGGCCAGGCATCCGTCGGAGCTTTGGTGAGCAGCGTAGGATTGAATATCTGCGCCGCGGCCAAAGTTGAGAGGAGCGCAAGAAAGAGGGCCAAGCGGATTTGGCGGCTTCTCATTTCAGGGTCACCAGGTACGCCGTCAGGTTGTGAATGTCAGAGTCTTTGTATTTCGTCAGCATCTCTAAATGCGCCGCCAGGCGATTGTGAATTTCGATATGGGGATTATTTTCGTTCTCACGTACAAACGAATGATAGTCGCCGGCGGCATCAATGAGGGCGACGTTGAAGTCATCGAGGTTCACCGGCACCCCTGAGAGGGATTCGCCCTTTGACGTGGAAACCGTGAAGGTCACAAAAGGTTTCAAAGGCTCACCCTTTTCGTTGGGGCCGCGCTCACGGGGCATAACGATTCGATCCTGCAAAGCGAGCGGTTCATATCTAGCGCCGATCCCCTTCAGGTCGCCCGTGACAGAGTGACACGAAGTACAATGACCCGGGCCGTTGAAATACGATTCTCCCGCCTTGGCATCTCCCGTAACGATATTCAGAACTTTATAATCGTCGCGGTTGGCGGCGGCGGCAACGGAACTATGCAGGAAAATCGCGATATCGGCAATCTGTTGCGGTGTCATCGAAAATTTAGGCATACCCTTATCGGGCCGGCCGTTCTGAATAACTTGACCGATGCTTTGGCCGCCATCGTCGTGAAGAACGAGAACAGAGCGTAGCAAGTCTGGTCCTTTTTCGCCTCCCGTGGCACGCGGACCGTGGCAGAATCCGCAATTGGCAATGAAAATCTGTTGGCCACGAGCCACCGAGGCTTGATCGAATTTTGGAGGCGTCTGGGCCGGCAGAAATGAGGCCTAGGAGCACAAACGAGCAAGGCAACACGGCTCTTCGGACAAGGAGTTTGTCGATCACGGTCTTCAGCAATGTAGCATCACACGGGTGAGATGCTTTTAACCGCCGCCGGTTGGGTGGAAAATCCGACTCAGGCGATCGCTGCGAGCTGCCTGTCATAGGGCTGCGGCAGGCATGGTGTGAGGTTTTTCAGCCGATTTGTAGGACGACCGCACTCACAGCGAGCGGTTTGGATCTCGCCTGTAAAGCCGCTATGTAAGTACCTTGCGGGTGGAATGTCATAGATCACTTCACCCTTCACCTGATAGGCGTCTGTACCGGGCTGTAGGTGCCATCCGTCGTGAGCTTCGCACTCACTGGCGAGCAGACGGCAGCCGGGCACCACAATAAGTTCATATACAGGCACACCGAATACCTGCCAGAGCCGATCCCGGAGCGCATCGGTTATCGGATTTGAGCCACAGTCGGTGAGTGCAAAAATCGCGCGGTCTACTGTGGCGAGGTCCATTTGACGATTCGCCACTTTCTCTGCCAAACGGTCGAGATCAAACCCATAACCAATCAACACTTCGGGCCGAAAGGCCGGAAGCTCGCTCCATTGCGCCCGGCGAAAGGCACGTGCGATTTCAAATTCCGGTAGTCCGGAGATTTGTGCCACGCGGATGTCATCCTGCATCGTGAAGGGGAGGGCGAGCAGCGATCGCCGTTCAACTCGGAACGGAATAATGCGGATCGAGGACCGTTTCATATGGCGCTACTGAGACAGTGTCGACCGGAACGAAAATTCGCAGAGAGTTTGGGTCGAAGCGTCAATTTTTTGCCATTTGAGGCATGACTACGGCGCGTCGGCAGTAAGTCTTGAGCGCCCTACGAAGATAATCTCTGGTGAGGGACAATGAGTGATTTCGCAAACGAGATAACCCGGCGTAAAGCCGTTCGCGTTCTTTCTGCAACCGCGCTGGCGACCCGGCTTTTTGGAGCCGTCAAGGACGAATCGTCGGACGCCTGGTATACGAGCATGCGGCGCTGCGGCCAGACAAACTTCAACGAGCGCGATCCCCTCGAATTGGATATCGAATGGTGGATCGACTACTGGTCAAGTCTAAAGCTCGACGCATTGCTTCTAAACGCCGGCGGCATCATGGCGTTCTATCCGACTAAAATTCCTTACCATCATCGGAGCCAGTTTCTCGGGGAGCGCGATCTGTTCGGCGACTTCGCTAAAGCTGCGAAAGCGGCACATATGCGTGTGGTCGCGCGTCTCGATTGCAACGAAGTGTATGAAGAGGCCTATAAGGCGCATCCCGAGTGGGTCGCGAGAACCGATGCCGGCAAACCGGTGATGAATTCCGAATCGCCCTGGCTTTATAAGACCTGCATGTACTCGTCATACTTTACGGAGCAGATGCCGGCGATCATTCACGAAATCAACTCTCTGTATGACGTGGATGGCTTTTTCACGAATGGTTGGCCGAGCACCGATGGGCCTCCGGAGTGCTATTGCGATGCCTGTCGAAAGCTCGCCGATCGAACAACTCCAGAAGGCCATGAACAGCATCTCGCGAGGGTTCTCGAGATCTGGAAACTGTGGGACAGCACGGCGCGACAGAAGAAGAGCGATAGCGTGTACGTCGGCAATCTAGGCGGCGGTATCCGTGCAGTCACCAATCTCAACCGGATCGCCACAACAGCTGGCTGGTTCAATGCTGATCATCAAGGTCGTTCGGGGACAACGCCAATTTGGGATTGCGCTCAACAAGGCCGGGTAGCACAGTCGGTAATGAAGGGGCGCACTATCACGAATGTGACTGGCTCGTATTCGAATGCCGCCCCGCTTTGGAGGCACACCTCAAAGTCTCCTCTCGAAGCCACCATGTGGATGGCTCAAACAACGGCCAGCGGCATGACTCCCTGGTATCACTGGTTGGGCGGTAAACCTGAGGATCATCGATGGGAGCAAACAGGGAGAGACTTCTTCAGCTGGTTGGCCGCGAACGAGCAGCACTTCATAAATCACGGGTCTGTTGCCAATCTGGCTGTTGTGTTCTCGCAACGCACGAACGCCTTTTACCAGCCGCCCGGTGGCCATGACGCGAGCGAATTCCTGCAGGGCATGTACCAGGTCTTGCTGAACGGTCGCTTTGTCTTCGATTTCGTACACGAGGACGATCTTGGGCAAGAAACGCTCGCTAAATACGACGCTCTTATCCTGGCAAACACTGCGTTGCTCAGCTTAAAGCAGTGTGACCAATTGGGCGATTTCCTGCATCGAGGGGGCTCGCTGCTGGCGACTTTTGAGACAGGTTTTTACGATGAAAATTCAAAGAGCTTCGGCAACTGGCCGCTTATCGAGGTGTTCGGTGCAAACATCGCAGGAAAACGCGTCGGTCCGAACGGCAATGCGTCGTACGCGCGTATCGAGCGTGAACACGAAATCTTGCACGGCTTCCAAAAGACCGAGCTGCTGCCATTCGCCGAGTATTCTATCCCTCTCTCGCCCGTCAGAGATCCGGTTTTGACCGTGCTGCCGCCCTTTCCGGCGTTTCCTCCGGAGATGGTATACCCGCGCGTTGCACATACCAACAATCCGGCCGTCGTACTAAATGAACGAGGTAAAAGCCGCACTGTATATTTTCCAGGCGATATCGACCGCGCTTACTGGAGGTCGCAAAATCCCGATCTCTGCCAGTTGCTGGTCAACTCGATTCGCTGGATGATGCACGATTCCAGTCCTGTTTCCGTGACTGGCGACGGTATTGCGGAAATCTTTGCATGGAAGACGCAAGCGGGCTACGCTGTCCATGTACTTAATTACACGAATACCGACATGCTCAGAGGATGGTTTAATCGCGCCTACCCGTTAGGCGTCCAGAAGGTCCGCACCGTATTGGTTGAGGACACGAAAATATCAGAAGTAAAGCTTCTGCGCGCCGGAAAGACAATTCCGTTTTCACAGATTGGACGAACCGTCGAATTTACTATTCCCGCCGTAACCGACTACGAGGTGGCCGCACTTGTCTGAAGCAACACGACGCGACTTTCTTTTGCAATCAACGGGAGCTTTGGCCGCCGCTACAAGCCTTGAAGCACAAACGCCGAACTCGCAAGCCAGGAAGGTGATTGGTATCCAAGTGGGTGCCGTTTCTTTTGCGGACGAGGGAGTCAATCGGGTGCTCGACATCCTGCAACAGAAAGCTTCCGTCAACACTCTCTTCCTCGCCGCTTTTACCTACGGCCGCGGGATCGCCGGGAGGCAAGTCCCAGGACAACCGCTGCCCGATCATGGCAAGCAGGAATACGACAAAGGGACATTTCACGGCGGAAGCTATACAGCAATTCATTCGAAGTATTATCGAGATACACCACTACAGAACGTTCGCGCGCCTGATCTCGGCGCGTTTGACCTGTTTGAGGAAGTGCTTCCCGAATCACGAAAACGCGGGATTAAGAATATCGCGTGGTTCGAGGACGTCTTTCGTTCCGATATTCCGGGCGTGGAACAGCTGCAGGAGCGAGATGTTCATGGCCGCAATGCGAGCACCCTGTGTTTGAACAACCCAGGCTACCGTAACTTTTTGCTCGATCTTGTGGAAGACTACGTACGCTCCTGGGAGCTCGATGGCATTATGTGGGGCTCGGAGCGTCAAGGGGCGTTCGCCAATGCATTGGGCTCGCACCACGGAGGCGCCGGAGATCCGGGCCGGGTGACGTGCTTCTGCAGTTTTTGTCAGAGCAAGGCGGCAGCAGAAGGGATTCGGGTGGATCGCGCACGCAGCGGTTTTCTCGAACTGGAGAAATTTGCTCGAGCGGCTCACTCAGGAAAGAGTCCGGTCGATGGTTACCATGTGGAGCTCTGGCGGCTCATGCTGACCTATCCCGAATTGCTCGCCTGGGAGAACCTCTGGCACGACAGTTTGCGCGATACCTATCAGGCGATTTACAAGAAGGCAAAAACGGTAAGGCCTTCCGTGAACGTCGGCTGGCACATCTGGCATAACAATTCGTTTAGCCCGATCTACCGGGCCGAGCAGGACTTGCAGCGTATCGCGCCCTACTCCGATTTTCTGAAGATCGTTATTTATCACAATTGTGCCGGTGAACGAATGGCAAGCTACATCAAAAACGTGAGCCAGACGCAATACGGAAACGTGCCGGAGGACGAGCTTCTGGAGTTTCACTATCGAATTCTCAACTACGGCCGCGAAGGGGCATACAACCAAATTCCGAAGACAGGTTTGTCGAGCGATTACGTGTTGCGCGAGACCAAACGGGCGCGTGCGGGACTTGCCGGTGCCAAGACCCTGTTGTGGCCAGGAATCGACATCGATATTCCGACCGCCCCGGATCACAGTAAATGCTCGCCGCGGGGGATTGAAGACGCAGTGCTGGCGGCATTTCGTGGAGGCGCTGACGGCCTCATCCTGTCACGCAAGTATTCCGAGATGAAACTCGACAATCTCGCCGGAGCGGGAGCAGCGATTCGCCAATTGGGTCTGGCATGAGGCCGAATCGGGAGAGCTCAGCGTGAGGCTGGCAGAACTGCTGCGGACGTCTGCGCGCGGGGAATGATCACGGCTGGGCTCGCCCATCTGCCCCACCCGGTTTACTCAATGCAAACGCGAAGAGAGCGCCGCCGGCTGGAATGACCACGTACTGCTTGCCATCTACGGCAAACGTAATTGGCGAGGAATAGATGGCGGCGCCGAGCTGCATATGCCACAACGGTCTGCCGGAGACTGCATCGAAGCTGATGAAGTTACCTTCGGAATTTCCAGCAAACACAATACCGCCCGCCGTCGAAAGCACGCCGCCATTGGGTGGCGAAGTGTACTGAAATTTCCATTTCTTCTCACCGGTGAAAGGATCGATCGCCTCGATCGCTCCCCTGCTTTTCTCCCCTTTTGCGGGCACATAGACACTGCCCAAAAAATCGTGCCCCGCATGGTATTTTTGCGGTGCGGCCGCGAAGACGTCGCACTCCTCGGATGTGGACACATAGAGGAGTCCCGTTTTCGGGCTGTACGAAGGCGAAAACCAGTTTGTGGCTCCCAGCGCTCCCGGGCATACCCGCGTTCCTTCCAACGTCGGTTTGGCGCCTGGGGCTTCTACCGGCCGGCCGTCTTTGCCGATTTCCGTGGCCCAAGTCAAATTCGCGAAAGGCTTGGCGGAAAGGAGCTCACCGTTCGATCGATCCAATACATATAGAAATCCGTTCCGGTTCGCATGTACGAGCAGCTTCCGCGGGGGGCCATTCCACGGCCTGTCCACCAGGATCGGAATCTGCGTCGCATCGTAGTCATGAAGGTCGTGCGGTGTGTACTGATAGTGCCATTTCAGTTTGCCGGTATCCGCGTCGAGCGCCAGCATGCAGTTGCTATACAGATTGTCGCCGCTGCGATCTCCGCCGTAGTCGCTTGGTGATGGATTACCAGTCGGCCAATAAACCAACCCGAGCTCGGGATCGTAAGACCCTGTGATCCAAGCGGGGGCTCCGCCAGTTTTCCAGGAATCCCCCGCCCAGGTTTCGTGGCCGGGTTCGCCGGGGCCCGGAACCGTGTTGAAACGCCAGGCACGTCTTCCGGTCTCGACATCGTATGCGTCGATGAATCCGCGCACCCCGTATTCTCCGCCGGCCACTCCCACGATAATTTTGTTCCTAACTAACAACGGAGCGCCGGTGAAGACATAGGCCTGCCGAGAATCCGCTGCTGTAGCATCCCACACGACATTGCCTGTAACTCGGTCGAGCGCAATCACGTGCCCGTCAAGCGTCGCCATGAAAAGCTTGTCACCCGACGCGGCGAACCCGCGGTTGACCATCCCGCAGCACGGTTGAAGCTTGTCAGGCAGGTGCCTTTGGTAACGCCAGATCGCACGGCCCGTTCGGGCGTCGACCGCGAACGCACGATTGGCTTGCCCGGTTCCATAAAGCACCCCATCGATCACCAAAGGCGTTGTTTCGAACTGTCCCAGAGCGGCAGTCTGGAATACCCATTGCAGTGTCAGGTTTTGAGAGTTGGAAGCCGCGATCTGATCCAGACTGCTGTATCGCCAGCCCTTGTAAGTGCCCGAGTAGGTAAGCCAGTTCTGGGGCTCGTGCTCAGCGTCCAGGATCCGCTCGAACGTAACCTGCGCTTGCGAAGTGAGAGTGCTCGTCACAAGGTAACCGGTTGTCAGCAAAATGCGCCGAGAACGCTTAATAGCCCATTGCATTCGATGCAAGCTCATTTATCTCCCCCCTGCAACCCATTCAAAAAAGAAAGTAGATCCTGTAATTCGGATGCGTTCAGCATCTGCTCGGTATAAGCGGGCATCAGCGAGCGGCGTTGGTGTCGCACATCACGCAAGTCCTTCTTAAGCAGCAGGTGCAATCTTTCGTCTTCTCCAAATAGCTGAATACTAAACTCATCCTCGTTCTTTGCCGTTCCGGTGATTTTTGTCCCGTCGCTTGTAACTACCGTGACTGTGTCCCATTCCACTGGAAACGCATAGTGGTTATTCGGGTCAATGGGAATTATGGTGAGATCTTCATCTGGCTTTCGTATGGCTTGCGTTAAGTACTCAATCGACCGAGCCGAACCAACGCGAGTCAACTCCGGGCCCAGCCGGCCCCCCTCCCCGCTGACCATGTGACACTTCGAGCAGCCCTTTTTCAAAAAGATCTGTTCGCCTGCCACCCGATTGCCCCGAACGACGGCTCGCGAGGACGATCCCAGCGAGCGAATGTAAGCGACAAGCGCCCATGTTTCGCTTTCTTCGAAAGCACTGCCGGGCATATCGGTTCCATCTACGCCTTGGCTGATGGTGCGAAATAAATCGCCGTCTTGACCACCATGGACGAAAGTGCCCATCGTGAGGTCCGGCCCTCGTCCGCCGCCCCGCGCGCGAAAACCATGGCAGGGGGAACAATTGGCCCGAAAGAGCGACTCCCCTTCCCCTATGGCAGCCGGGTTTCCCGATGCGGGATTAGCTTGAACTTTACGGTCCCCACGCGTCGGTTGATCAGCAAAGGACGCGACGTCTTTGGCCGCCTTGGTGACCACGCCTGGAGCTTGCAAAAAACCCAAATCGCGGAACCAATCTATGAAGCGGTACTGCCAGGTCCCGAAAGGCGTATTGTTCCGATCGGTCAGGCCGCCAGTCATGCGCGTGCCGTCTGGCAAAGCGTCTCCAGGATGACGGCCATTACCGTAGATGTGCATCTCCGTGTTCGGCACACCGATATCGAGCATTGCTCGGAAATATTCAAGCGTCCAGACCGCATGTATCTGGTCGCCCGGGCCTCCGCAGACGAGAAAGGCCGGCGCTACGTTTGGAGGAATGAGAGGGGGCGTCCGATCGCGTGCAAACGGCGATGGACCAGGATAAATAAGGCCTGCGAAATCGGGGCGTGAGCTGATTCCGCGTAACGGGTCATTGTTGCCGTTATTTGCTTTGTTGAAAGCCGGAAACAGCACCGCTGCCGAAGCGGCCAGTTCTGCTCCTGCCGAAAATCCCATCACGCCGATCCTCTTTGGATCGATGCTCCACTCACCCGCATAAGCACGAACCATGCGGATGGCCTGCAGCACATCGTTCACTGCGTCGGTTTGCGGATTGTAACCGTCGCGACGCAGACGATTGCGGAGAATGATGGTGTTGACACCGTAGTTGTAGAAAAAAGGAACGAGATCGGCGCTTTCGCTGCCCACGTTCAGAGTCTTATGTCCGCCGCCTGCGATCAGTATCACGGCGGAGCCGGTATTCAGGTTCGACTCGACGCGGTGGATCTCAATAGACGGGTTATGAATGTTAACGATGCTATTGATGCGCCCGGGCACAGTTTGGCTCATGTTGTATTGCTCAGGTTCACGAACGCGGTCGCTTTTGAGAAAAGGGGAGCCGGGAGGATACAGCGGAATAACCACCCCGCCTTGCAGGATCGGCAAAGGAGCGTAGGGACCGTCGGTCGATGCTCCGGGTTTCGGCACGCTTGCCGGTGGAGGAAGCGCGGGAAGCGCCACCCGCTGATTGGCGGCCGGAGTTTGAACCGATTCCCGAGGAGCGGGATTGCCTGCGGCAAGGAAGAGCAATAGCATTAGCGTCAAGGTTTTTTTCTCACTCCTGGCATAAGCTTCGTAACTTCAATCGCTCTGCATCATTTCATGGCGCAGTGACCGAACCGCAACTCCGGCTTTAGACAACAATGGCACAGCCAACTGGCGTGCAGTCACTGAAAGTTTTGGAGCATGCTGGTACCCGAAATCCGTCTCGTCTAGAACGAATCAATTACTTGCACGATAAAATGCAGTATTTCATGCAGTAACTCGCCGTTGGACTTACTTGTGCCGGACGCGCCTACACCACCGAACACCGAACCAGAGAGCACTTTGCTGAATACCGCTCGAGCGCCCTCTCGAGTAATCGGGCCCTATCACTTGCTGGAGTGTATCGGGGAGGGTGGCATGGGCGAGGTTTGGCTGGCCGAACAAAAGCAACCGGTACGCCGTCGGGTCGCCCTGAAGCTAATCAAGGCGGGAATGAACACTCGCGAGATCGTGGCGCGATTCGAATCTGAGCGCCAAGCCCTGGCGCTGATGGATCATCCCGCGATTGCGAAGGTGTTCGATGCGGGTTCCACTCCGGAGGGCATGCCATATTTCGTGATGGAGTATGTCGCCGGCGTCCCCATCACCGATTACTGCGACAAACACCGCCTTGCCGTGCTGGACCGGCTGGAACTCTTCGTTCAAGTCTGCGAGGGCGTTCAGCATGCGCACCAGAAGGCTATCATCCACCGCGATCTGAAGCCATCAAACATCCTCATCGCCCAGGTCGACGGCAGGCCGGTTCCGAAGATCATTGACTTTGGCGTAGCTAAGGCAACCTCCCAACGTCTGACTGCCGAAACGATGTTTACGCGTTTGGGCGCACTCATCGGTACACCCGAATACATGAGCCCGGAGCAGGCGGATTCAGGCGGGGAAGATATCGATACTCGCACAGACGTGTATTCTCTGGGGGTCGTTTTTTACGAATTACTGGTTGGAGCTCTGCCGCTGGATCTTACGGAAATTCGTAATCAGGCATTCCGTGAACTGCTACGCCGCATTCGCGAGGAAGATGCTCCACGGCCCAGTACAAAGCTTCGGACCTCCACCGCGGACTCTTCGGTCACGGCCCGCAATCGTCGCACCCAACCCGCTGACTTAGGGAAACAATTAAAAGGCGATCTCGATTCGATCGCTTTGAAAGCCCTTGAGAAGGAGCGCTCCCGTCGGTATGACTCCCCTTCGGAACTCGCCGCCGATATCCACCGATACCTGCACAATCAGCCTGTTCAGGCGGTTGCGCCATCGCTCATCTATCGCAGCCGCAAATTTGTTCGACGGCACCGCCTCGGGGTAGCTACCTCAGCAGCCATTGCAGCAGCGATCCTCGCTCTCATTGTGTCTTTGATCGTCGGATCAGCGCGCATTGCCCGCGAACGCGATCGGGCAAACCGCGAGGCTCAAGCGGCCGAACGTGTCTCCGATTTCCTTGTGGGTGCATTCAAAGTCTCGGACCCCGACGAATCTCGCGGGAACAAAATCACTGCGCGCGAGGTTCTCGATAACGGCGCACGCCGAATCGAAACTGAGTTGACCAACCAGCCTTCCCTGCAGGCCAGATTAATGTTCACTATGGGGAATGTTTACGAAGGTCTGGGACTTTATAAGCCGGCTCGAAAACTTCTCGAAAAGGCGATTGGTCTTCAACAGCGGGTTCTTGGGCCAGACAGTCGCGAGACGCTCGCCTCGCAGCGTCTACTGGCCCGAACGCTTGAGTACCAGGCTCAGTACCCTGAGGCCGAAAAGCTCTATCGGCAAACAATCGAGAGGCAGGAGCGCGTGCTTGGCCCGACCAATATTGAGACTCTGCGAACCAAGAGCTATCTCGGCATGCTCTACGCAGAACAGGGTCGCTACGTCGATTCTGAAAAACTTTTGACTAAGGTAGCCGATGACCTGGCTCGTGTTTCTGGCCGCGATAGTCCGGAGACACTCAGTACATTGCATAGCCTTGCTATCGCCTACGATGGCGAGCGTCAGTACGCGAAAGAGGCGGCTCTCTGGGAGGAGTTGTATAGACTTCGATCGCAAAAGCTCGGTCGTGACCACCCCGATACGTTCGGCTCAATGCAGAACCTCGGGTATGTCTACTACAAGCAAGGTAAGCTTACGGACGCCGAGAAGCTACAGCGTCAAGGACTCGAAATCGGTCGACGCGTCCTCGGGAGCGATCATCCAAGCGTCCTTCTCGCGATCGGCAATCTCGCGAATACGCTGCTAGCCGAAGGGAGACCCGCTGAAGCAGAGCCGCTTCAGCGCGAAGCGCTTGAAGGACAGCGGCGGACGCTTGGTCCAAATCATCCGAGCACGCAATTTGCTATCGAAAATCTGGCCAACATTCTGGCTGCCCAAAAACGCTACGCTGAGGCGGAACGGCTTTACCGCGAGGCCTTGCAAGGGGAAATCAAGGCGCTCGGCGACAACCATCCGGAAATCGCATTCGCCTGGTACAACCTGGCCACTGTGGAGGCAGCGGCAGGCAAACGGACTGACGCGCTTGCAGATCTGCACAAAGCGATTGACCACGGCTATAACGATCCCGACGAAATCTCTCAGGAAGGAGGCTGGGCCAAGCTGCACAGTGACGAAGGGTACCAGGAGGCTCTTGCGCTCATCAAGAGCCGGAGCCCAAAGAAGTAAATTCGCGTTTAGCGGAATCGCATACCGCGCAAAACGCCGTCCGACCCCGCACGCTTTTCAAAGGCCGCATACTCGATGGCAACCTCCCTTCCATCTTCCGCGTCGCACACGAATTCGGGAGCGCCGCCGCGAATCAACACGTGTTGCGGATCGGGCAGGGCTACTTCCAGGGTTGAAGATGAACCCTGGACCTTAAATCCGATGATCCTTCCCGCACTGCATTCCACTTTCCTGATTCGGCCTTGAACCGACAGAATGCGGTCGCCCGGTTCGATGAATGGATTCCAGTCGTCATCGCCATGGCGTTTCCGCGCAGTCACGATTTGCAAGTTCCCGTTTGAATCGCGGGAGAACTGCACGGTTAAGTCAGTACCGGCCACATAGGCTAACTGTAAAGCGAAAGCCCGCTCGTCGGCATTTGTCGCGGCCGCCATTGCTTTGGCCGCCGCCTCCTTTGCCTCTTTTCGTTGATCCGTCTCGGTGAGGGCCGAGGCAACCGCTGTCCAATACCCAAGGGCTCGACCCGCAGGCACGGAGCGCATGGCTCGAAACTGCAGCAGCGCCTCCGGATAATTTCCTCGGTTGTTCTCGAGTAAGCCCAATTTATACCGGGCATCATCTGAGTTCGGTGCGATCTCGATAGCCCGCTCGAGGGCTTTACTGATTTCATCCGTGGAAACGCCGGCGTCTTCCGCGAGGATCGCGTATTGAAAACACAACTTGGCATCTCGAATGCCAAGATCCATTGCCCGCTTCCACTCCGTCCGCGCTCTGCCTGGATCGCCTTTCCGGAATGCTATAGTTCCTAACGCCGCGACAACCGTCGGGTTCCCGGATTCCTGTCTCGCGAGTTCCTCATACTCCGCCTGCGCGCGGTCCAATTCCGCACACGCAAGGAGCAGATCCGCGATCATCTGGTGCGATTCGAAAGTGTTCAACCGGGAAACTTTCATTCGCTGAGAGATAGTGGGCGAGCCTGAAAGCGCCACTCCGGGTCTTGGTCTCTGTATCCAGGCGTGCAGGTCCGCGGCGACGGCGTCCAGAGGTTTGCCGTAAATTTGGACGATCATTTCTGCGTCAGACTGGCCGGATGCCACCGCCTGCGCTAATCGGTTGAACCGTTCAGCGTAGACGGGCGAGAAGACCAGCATATGCGTCAATGCCCAGCTCTCCGAATAGAAGAGATCCGCCTCATGGCGATCAGTCGGAATCCGAGAGTTTTCGGCGGCAGAAAGCAATTGCGCCAGCGGAATCCATCGCCTCTGACGCAGGCACTGCGTCCGCGCTGGAAGATCCCCGCCAATCAGGCAGTCCCGCTCGCCGATGCGAACCGAGGAAAAGATTTCAGCAATGCCTTCGGCTAACCACAATGGCGGCCGCAGTCTCATGGAATGCATCACGAGATGTGCATATTCGTGCGCCGCCACGCCAAACTCCTCCGAACTCAGCCTCGGCATCACGATGTAATTCCCGCCGTCTCCGCCGAGAAAATAAGCGTCGGCCGTTGGATGCAACCGGAATGTCGCATATTCCTTTGCTGATTCGAACCCGATCACTCGCACCGGGCCAAGGCTCTCCAGATTCTCGCCGGCTTGTGCGCCATGCTGCTTGAGG
The DNA here is from genome assembly GCA_963757345.1 of Terriglobia bacterium. Taxonomy (GTDB): domain Bacteria; phylum Acidobacteriota; class Terriglobia; order Bryobacterales; family Bryobacteraceae; genus Bog-105. The sequence goes on from CAVWRP010000027.1 coordinate 680,819, forward strand.
AAAAAGGTGCGCAACTGCTCGAACCACAGCAGGGCAGTTCTTCCGTCGCGCTCTCCAGCTTGCGAATAGATCTCGAAGTGGGAATCTCGCACTAAGGTCCATTGAGCAATTGTGGTAGCGTCCAAGGGCGTCGTATAGCAGAACAACAACAGCGCCGCCAGAACCTTCACGTCAAAGACAATAACAGGTTTGCATCCGAAGCCGGGAGTCAGTCGCCTGAAAGTTCGATGAGCTACAAGGCTCGAGTAAGTACACTAAATGGAGGAATTATGCACTCATTCCTGAAGCTCGCCGGGGCAGCGCTCTTAACGGTCGGCATGCTTCACGCCCAATCCCGAATCACGTGCTCTTCAAACAACGGACAACGTAATACGTGCCGGGCAGATACCAGTAGAGGTGTCACGCTTGTTAATCAGCTTAGTTCCGCCCGATGCACTCAAGGACGAACGTGGGGCTGGACCGAGCGGGGAATCTGGGTTGATCAAGGCTGTCGGGCCGAATTCGCTCTTGGGCGAGGTGGATCAGGCGGCTACCCTGGACGACCACCGGGCGGCGGATACCCGGGAGGTCCCGGCTACGCAGTCCAGACGATTACCTGCTCTTCAGACAACGGCAAGCGTAACTGGTGCGGCAATCCGACAAACGGCCAGGTGCGCCTTACCAGACAGCGAAGCGGCTCCGCCTGCAGCAAAGGGTACAGTTGGGGAACTCAGCCTGGGTCAGTGTGGGTCGACCACGGCTGCCGGGCAGACTTTGAGATTCGTTCTCGCTGACAATCGCCTCGAACGATTTTGCGGTACACTCGTCCTTTCATGCGCCGTAGCATCGCGATTGTTTTAGCTTTCGTGTTCGCCTCCTGGCTGATGCTGCCGGCCGTTACCGCATCTAGCCTATCGAATCTCCCCACGTGCTGCCGTAAGACGGGAAAGCATCACTGCAGCTTGCGCATGGGGAAATCCGATGTCTCAGGTGCATACTTAATCGCTGTTTCCGAGACATGTCCGTCCTTTCCGTGCGTGGTAGCACAGGCGCATTTGGAGATTTGCGCTCCAACGATTTCGGGTGGCCTCGGTCCGGCCCTGAAAATTGGAGTGCGGACGATCCAGCGGCCGGAAGCTGGCTACTACTCTGTTTACCGCGGCTCCAATCAGAAGCGGGGCCCTCCCTCCTTCCTCCTTTCGTAGCAAACCAGACGTCTAAAAACGATAGGCCGATCTCGGGTAGACCCAATCTGTCTTTGTCGGCATCGTTTTGTGCCTGCCAGTTCTGAAAAGAACAAACAGAAAGGTTCGGATGAAAGCCCAAATTTCCAGGTACTCGCAGGTACTTGCACTGTCGGCCATTTTCGCCTGCCCAGGGTGGAGTTCGGTCCTAAGTGCTCTTCGAGGTATTGTTCACGACGCAGACCATCGTCCCGTACCTGATGCGCACGTACTCATCAAGGCAGTCAACTCCGATTTCGAACAGAATGTAACAACAAGTTCGGATGGCTCCTTCGAGACCGTGACGATTCCGGTGGGCGAGTACGAAGTGACAGTTACGCGTGTCGGCTTCCGGTCATCTGCCCAGAAGATTCAGGTTTCTTCGAGACAAGCTCCCGTTCTCCACTTTCAACTCGCCATCGGAACAAAGTCGGAGATCGTCAACGTTGAGGACCGATCACTTGCCGTCGGCGAAGAGAGCATGACGCCTACCACCATTGTTAGCCGAAACCAGATTCGGGATACTCCCGGGGCAGACCTGACGAACAGTATGGCCATGATTACCGACTATGTTCCTGGCGCTTGGATGACCCACGACCAGCTACACGTCCGAGGCGGCCATCAGGTAACATGGGCGCTCGATGGCGTGCCCATACCAAACACTAACATCGCAAGCAATGTGGGTCCGCAGATTGATCCCAAAGATATCGATTACTTAGAAGCCGAACGCGGGGGATACTCCTCTGCCTATGGCGACCGGACATACGGCGTGTTCAATGTCATACCGCGTACTGGTTTCGAACGCAACAACGAGGGCGAGTTCTATTCGACCTATGGTTCCTTTCATCAAACCAACGATCAAGTCAACTTCGGCAGCCATACGGAGAAATTCGCGTACTTCGGCAGCTTAAACGGCAATCGAAGCGACTACGGGCTATCTACTCCCGGTCCAGACGTTTTGCATGACCGCGTCTGGGGCTTAGGCGGCATGGCGACCCTCATCTACAATGCCGACCAGAACAATCAGTTTCGTTTCGTCAGCACTGTCAGGGGTGACGATTACCAGATTCCGAATGATCCTGATGCGGAAGCTCTTGGCATCAGTGACGTCGAACGGGAGCGGGACGCAGCCGTTAGCTTCTCATGGGTACACACCTTCGCTCCCAATATTCTTCTGACGGCCTCGCCCTTTTATCATTTCAATCGCGCCGATTACGATGGCGATCCAAACGATGTACCTGTCAGCACGACACAACACCAAGCCTCGCAGTACGCGGGCGGACAGATATCGCTGTCCGCCGTATCGAAGCGCCAGAACCTGGTACTCGGCACTTATGACTACGGTCAACGCGATGCACAGGAGATAAAGCTGATCGCGAACGATGGCTCAGGAGATTTGTTGGCCCAAAGGAATACGTCGACGGGGCAGCTCGAATCTGTATTTGTGGAAGATCAGTACCAACTCTTTTCGTGGCTCACGCTTGTAGGCGGAGCCAGACTCACCCATTTCGGAGGAGCCATCTCGGAAAACGCGGCCGATCCCCGACTGGGCGGCTCCATTCGTATCCCTCGCTTGCACTGGATTTTGCGCGGATTTTGGGGGCGATATTACCAGGCCCCTCCTCTTTCCACAGTAAGCGGACCGCTGCTTGATTACGCCGTCAGTCAGGGATTAGGTTACATCCCGCTGCACGGCGAGCGCGACGAGGAGCATCAGTTCGGCCTCACGATCCCTGTACGCGGCTGGTCCTTCGACGTTAACAATTACCATCAACGCGCTCGAAACTACTTTGACCACGATGTCATCGGTAACTCCAATGTCTTCTTTCCACTGACCATTGACAACGCGCGCTTGTACGGCTGGGAGGTCGCCGTGCGTTCTCCCCGTTTGTTCCATCGGGGCGAGGTTTATCTGGCATACGCGTATGCGAACGCGGAAGGTTCTGGCGCCGTTTCTGGCGGCCTCACAGACTTCGCACCGCCCGAGGAAGGATACTTCCTCCTCGATCACGACCAACGCAACACTCTGCACGCGGGATTTAATTTCGGATTGCCTTATCAGATCAGCGCCGGCGGAAATCTGTATTACGGCTCCGGATTCACGGATGGTTCGCTTGATTATCCGGGGCATCTTGAAGGACACACCACGTTTGATTTCTCACTTGGCAAGACATTCGGAGAGCGACTTACGGTATCCGTTACCGCGCTGAACATGCTGAACAGAAGATTTTTGCTGGACAACAGCTTAACTTTCGGCGGAACTCACTATGCTGATCCAAGACAGATCTACCTGCAGGTACGCTATCGTTTTAATTTCTGATCAGATACTGGCGTCAAGGGACATCATTCAGGCGAATGACCGCTGCGCCATCGATGGAATCGTGCTTTACGGCAAGCAGCGCTTCATTGATTTGGTCCAGACCGAACAAAGTGACCTTAGGTCGTAACCCGATTGAGCTGGCAATCTGGAGAAAATCTCTGGCGTCAGTGCGTGTCATGTTGGCGACGCTGCGCAGTTGCCGTTCACCCCAAAGTAACCGGTCGTAGTCAAACTCAGGAATGCGATCGAGGTGAATGGCGTTGATCGCCACAACACCTCCCTTTCGAAGGCTACTTAAAGCCCTGACGACAACATCGCCGCTCGGTGCAAAGGTAATCGCGCGGTCCAGCTCCACGGGAGGATTCTCATCCTCCCTCCCGATCCAACGGGCGCCCAGAGAAGCAGCAAATTTTCTGTGGGATTCGCCTCGGGTGGAGACATAAACTTCGCAATCCCAGGAGTGCAGGACCGAGATCGCCAGGTGCGCGGAAGCCCCGAAGCCGAATAGGCCGACGCGATCTCCGTTCTCGACGCCCGCGACGCGCAAGCTTCGAAAGCCAATGATACCGGCACACAAAAGCGGGGCGGCCTGCCAGTCATCAAGGTCGGTCGGAAGGGGAAATACAAAATCGGTCCGGGCCAGCGTGTATTCGGCATACCCGCCGGGCACGCTGTAGCCGGTGAAGGTCGGAGCGTCGCATAGATTCTCCAGCCCCCGGCGGCAGTAAAAGCACTCACCATCGATTCCGCCGATCCAGGACACGCCTACCCGCGCGCCGAGCGGCAATTCGGGTGTCTCGCCACCCGCCACAACGCCGACTATCTGGTGCCCCGGAATAATGTCGGGGGTTCTAACCGGCAGTTCGCCTTCGACAATGTGAAGGTCAGTGCGACAGACGCCGCACGCGTGAACTTTCAGCAGTACATACCCGGATGTAATCTCCGGAATGGATTTTTCCTCAATATGCAGCGGCTTGGAATCGATTTGTCCCGGAGTCGCTAGAACAGCTGCTTTCATGTACATAAATTTTGGTGGACCCCTTAGTACCATATGAGCAGGCTGGTAGTCTCACCAGCTCTAGTCTCTACCAATTCCTGCGTGTCGATGAAAGATTCCGGCTGAATGCGAAGAGGCACATGCAGCCAGCCACGCGCGCTCACCTATCGGTCTCCCATTCGGCCGGTCACGGGTCGAAAGCTTAGAATTCAATTACATAGCTGGAAGTAATGGGAATCGCCAGGCAGTCTGTAGACTGGCCGGACATTAGGTGAGTTTAATGTGAAGTTCAGGACTATTTCACCTTAAGTCTGCCAATATAGCCTTGGAAGCACAAAGTGCTATCCAAACTGCAGATTAGGAGATATCTCAACGATGAAGAAAATCATGACAGCTGCTCTTGGACTTTCGCTGCTTTCGGGCTGTGTTGTTTTCGCTCAAGACACTGCGACTACAAGCACCAGCACGATGAAGAGCACGAAGTCCAAGCACCACAAGAAGAAGGGTTCTGACACGGCCACCACCAGCACGACCAAGTAAGGTCTGCTGGGCGATCGATTCGCTCTTGAGCGCGGCACTACGGTGCCGCGTTTTGTATTTTCAGCGACGAATCAGCGAGAGGCGCGGCTCGGGCGGCGCAGCATCGAGCGAAGAGAAGGTGGCTTTGTCGGCAACCGGTTTTCGCGACGGAGGTCCAGTATGAGCCCCATTATCAAATGTTCGATCTGGTCGCGCACCCCAATATAGGTTGACTCATCACGTCCGATAGGATCTTCGACGCGCCATTCGCGAACCTCAATTCGAAGATTAGTCGGAAGTGAGCGACCGCTCATATTGATTACCAGGTCGATGTCGTGAAGATCAATCTGGCTTAGATCTTTTGCGTGCTGGTCGTCGAGGCTGATATTTTTTGCCTCCATGACCTGCTTCGTCATAGGTTGAATGATCGCCGCGGGAGCCAATCCCGCGCTGTGCGGTTCGATTACATCGGAACCGTACGCTCGCGCAAAACCCTCAGCCATCGGACTCCGGCACGAGTTCCCGATACACAAAAACAAAACGTGCTTTAAAGGACCTGGCATTTATGATCGCTTGAAAATCGCGCCCTCAGCCTGCCCTTCAAGTGTATCGGACAGCTTGGCTTTCTTTCCCTCGGTCCAGCAGTCTCGCAATAAAGTACTGGTGAATTTCGGAACCGGCGCTCAGCTCGGGATGAAATGTCGCGGCCAGATGCCGCCCCTGTTCGACGAGGACTGGGCTGTCCTGATATGTGGCCAGCACTTTTACCGAGGGTCCGACCCGCCGGATTATAGGCGCCCGGATGAATACCGCCTCACGCTCTATGCCCTCCAATTCGATGTGCGCGACACGGCTGTCAATCTGTCGCCCGTAGCCATTGCGCTCTACCGATAAATCCATCAGACCAAGTGAACGCTGGTGCGGATGGGAGACAGCAGCCGCTAACAGAATCGCGCCGGCACACGTTCCGAAGACCGGCTTGCGGGCGCCAAAAGAGCGCAGTGGCTCGAAGAGTCCCTCCGCGTCGAGCAGCTTGAGCATCGTGGTGCTTTCTCCGCCCGGCAGGATGAGTGCATCCGAACGCTCGAGGTCGGCCGTTGTCCGAACCTCGAACGCGTGCGCACCAGACCGTTCGATCGCCCTGCGATGAGCTTCAAAATCCCCCTGCAAAGCAAGCACCCCGATCTCTGGTGACATGATGTTCCGAAACCTACCAGCCGCGTGTCTGCATCAACTCGCCTTCGGGCAATTTTGAGATCTCGAGCCCGGGCATCGCTTCGCCGAGTTCCTCACTGGCTTCGAGCAACTTGACCGGATCGCGATAATAAGTGGCCGCCTTAACAATTGCTTTGGCCCGTCGCTCGGGATCCGAGGACTTGAAAATGCCGGAGCCGACGAAAACTGCCTCTGCCCCGAGTTGCATGACAAGCGCGGCATCGGCAGGTGTTGCGATTCCTCCCGCAGAAAAGTTCGGGACCGGCAGCTTACCGTGTTCCGCAACATACTTGACGAGCTCGAGTGGAGCCTGCAGATTCTTGGCTTCGTGCACTAATTCCTCTTTGCCAAGCACGGTCAGTTGTTTCATTTCTTTGATAATCGTCCGAATATGACGAACGGCTTCTACGATGTTTCCGGAGCCGGCCTCGCCTTTCGTACGGATCATCGCAGCCCCCTCGGCGATTCGGCGCAAAGCCTCGCCGAGATTCCGGGCACCGCACACGAAAGGGACCTTGTAATCGTGCTTGTCGACATGATGCTCTTCATCAGCCGGCGTAAGAACTTCGCTTTCGTCGATGTAATCGACCCCGAGCGCTTCGAGGATGCGGGCTTCCGTGAAGTGTCCAATCCGGACCTTGGCCATAACCGGAATAGACACTGAAGTCATAATTTCGCGGATGATGCGGATCTGCGACATGCGGGCAACACCGCCCTCTTTGCGGATGTCTGCCGGTACACGTTCGAGTGCCATCACCGAAGTAGCGCCTGCGCGCTCGGCGATCACTGCCTGCTCGGCGTTCACTACATCCATGATTACGCCGCCTTTGAGCATTTCAGCCAGCCCTACTTTGAGGCGGAATTGATCAGTTCCAAAATTCATGAGCAATCTCCTTCGTAAAAATCCTTCCTTAGACTAAAGCGGCCGCGGCTTCGACCGGAGCCCGCGCCCGATAAGTGTTCAGCTGACTTCGGGCGATGCTGCCGAGAATCGCGATCCCGCGAGTGATGTCGGCGGGCCGCAGGCCACCGAAGCTGATGCGCAACCCGTGCCTTTCCGTGCGACGCACAGAGAAGCAGCTACCTGTTAAGAAGCTCACGCCGCGCTCTTCAGCCGCTTTCAGCAATTCTTCAGAGGTAAGCGGGGGCGGCATATCCACCCAGAGATTCATGCCGCCTTCGGGGCGCGTGAATCGCGTTCCGGGCGGAAATTCTTGTTCGCACGCTTCGAGGACCGCTTGCAGACGTGCCGAGCCCAATTCGCGAGTGCGCTGCAAATGGTGTGCCAAGGCACCCGATTCCGCGAAGCGAAGCAGGACAGCTTGCGAGAGCTGATCAGAATGAAGGTCGCTCGTTTGCTTCGCTTCGGCAAGACGAGTAATGACAGGATGCGGAGCGAGGATCCAGCCGACACGCAGGCCGGGAAACGCAACTTTCGAATAGCTTCCGATCGAGATTACCGTACCGGCCTTATCGAGCTGTTTAAGCGAGGGGAGCGTTTCCCCCGTATAGCGAAGATCGCGATAGATTTCGCTTTCGACGATGATTACGCCGAAGCGTTGAGCGGCTGCGAGAATCCGTTTGCGCTGATCCAGGGTGAGCGTCAAACCAGTCGGATTCTGAAAGTCCGGTGTAACGATCATCAACCGTGGATGGTGTCTCGATAGCAGGTCCTCCAGCGCGGACTGGCGCAGACCGGCTTCACGAATCGAGACCGGCAGGAGCGTCGCGCCGGAGCGCGCAAAGACGCGCAGGAGGCCATGGTACACGGGATGTTCGAGCACGATCGACGTATCGGCGGTAACGAAGATTCGAGAAAGAAGATCAAACGCCTGCTGGCAGCCATTCGTAATGATCAGATCGTCACCAGGTCTGGCAATTCCGGCGGCAGTACCTTGCGCCAGAAGATATTTACGCAGCGGCGGGTATCCGTAAGGAGAACCTAACTGCAGAATTTCGGTTGCTTCCGGGCTGTCGATTACCTCCTTCGACAACGTGCGGAACTCAGCAATCGGGAAAGACGATTCGGCAGGCCGCGAGCTCCCAAAGTTGATTGCGATTCCCGCGGGCGGTGAACTCAGCGGGTCGAGAGGCGGAAGGATCCCCTCCCAATCAAAGGATTTACCGAACGAACTCGCGGGGTCGGAGATGGTTGATACGAAGCTTCCCCGCCCTACTTGTCCATCGAGGAGGCCTGCATTTTCCAGCACGGCGTAAGCCGCCGAGACGGTGGTCCGGTTCAAGCCAAGCCAGCCAGCCAATTCACGTGTGGCTGGTAGCCTTTCCCCTTGTTGCAGGAAGCCGGATCGAATCGCCTTTTCAATCGATTCCGCCACCTGGCGGTAAATCGGAACGGACGAGGCGTCATCGAGAACGATCTGGTCGGGCAGGTGCAATTTGCTGTTATTCTACCAAATTGGACTGCCTGGAATCAGCCAATCGAACCGCTTCACAAATGAGCAAGGGCCCTTCGTGTTAACTGCACGTCGGAAATGGGATAGCACGCTAGGATAGGTTTGGCGAAGTCGCGGCGGGATCAGAGGAGGCCGAAGACTAACGAGCGTGAAGCTGAAAACGTCGGTGGTACAGGATGTCTGGCGGTTAGTCGCACTGGGCGCCGTCGTTTCGTGTTTCTGCTTCTGCGCTCCTCAAAAGCGCAAGAACGAAGAACCCAAATCGCAGGTTTTGCCCTTGCCGCCGCAACCGCCCATGGCGTTGAAGGCCGATACGAACACCCTCGATTTCCATCTGTCGTCGCTGCTGAAGACCGGTGGGCTGGCGGCTCAAATCCGGCAGAGCTTGAACGACCTGATTCGGGACACACGCGGCGAGACAATCATCAAATTACGCGCGTTTGTTGCGGGAGCCGGGGACGCGCGACGGGTACAGGCTGAGGTAACCCAGCTTTTTACAGAACACAAATTGCCGCTTCCGGTGCTCAGCGTAGTACAAGTGGGTGGCCTCGGTGAAGAAGCGGCAAAAGTGGTAATCGAGGCGGTCGTTTCCACGCGTGAGGTGGCAAATCCGAACGGACTTGCTTTCTTTGCCGGTCAAGAGGGCAGCACGCTGCAAGAGGCCATCATGAAACTCAAAAGCAGCGAGCAGGCGGTGGGAGTGGCGCCGGATCACATTCTCACCACGACATGCTTCACGTCGCGGCTGGAAGGGTTCTCTTCGATTCGCGCAGGGATCGAAGCCTCATTCCCGCATGCGAAGATAACCCTCGTTCAGGCTATCCGAGACCCCCTCAGCGATGCGACCGTCTGCCAGGCGATCGGACAGCTCGCGAAGCCGCCCGAGGACTCTGCCGTTGTGTTGCTCAAAGAACGGAGGGTAGCGCTGGTGGGTGCGAAGCAACTGGTCATCACCGGCTTGCAACTCTCTTTCGGCAGCTTCCTCGATGATGCCCACGAAGCGTTCATCCGCCTGCAGCGCTCAGCTATGGCGCTCGATACGGTTGAGGCGCCTGTCGAAGTGAACGTGTTTTCGCTCGACCCGTCGGGTGGCTCGGCGCTTCGAAAGACTACCTCAGTTCCAGCGAGTACATTCACAGTTCAGACCATCGAGGGGCTGCCATCGGTCGACGCCACAGCAGGCATCGAAGCAATCCTGGCTCCCGATGTGCAAACACCCACGGTTCGATAACTGGTTCGAGAAATCGGTTCGAAAAAACAAAGCCAACGACTGCCACGCTCTTTTCTAGTACTTTTATTTTAGTACTTGCCTTACTGATATTCCGGGGATATTCCGCACAATTGAGGCTTTTTATGGATATTAACGCGGATTTCATAGGGACAAGGCCCTAATTTCTAAAGTATGCTGGAAGCCAAAGGAGTTCGGCCCCTGAAAAAACACCTTCGACTGCTTACCTGTTCTGCGATTTTGCTGTGCACAGTTCCGACAGCAAATCTGCTTGCGGGAAGCGGCCCATTGCCGAATCCGGACCCGCCCCCGGTCGAACTGGCGATGACCCGTTCCGGTCCGACAAACATTGCTGCCGCCATAGCCTTCTGGCTGGGAGTCTTCTTAAGATCCTAGGTTTGCTGAACTTCGCAACGGATATTCTCCGGTGGGGATGGGTAGCAGCAGAAGCCACCCTCCTCGCCTTGCTTTTCCACCGAAGACTCGCTCGCGGCTATCGCTGGTTTGTCACGTTCCTGCTGGTGGAATGGGGACAGATGACTGTTCTTTTGAGTGTCAATCCGGGTTCGAAATTTTATGGCAAGTGTTGGGCCGGCACCGAGATTCTTCTGCTGGTAGCGCTGGCGCTCGCGGTCCTCGAACTGACGAAAAAGATACTGGAACATTACCCATTTGTCCGGGATTCGGCACACAACTCCTTTGGAATGATGTTCACATTCGGGGCAATTATTTCTGCGTTCCTGCTTACACCCTTTGCCGAAGCGGGGCTGTGGCAACCCGCTCAAACTTACTACCTCCTCAAGGTTCTGCGCTGGGAGAGCCTCACTGTCTTTGCTTTCCTCGTGGCACAGGTTTTGTGGTTCAAGTTGTTCCCTATCAGCATGCGACGCAACGTAGCCCTGCACCGCTGGCTCCTGGCGCTTTATGGGGGCGCTATTCCGTTCGGCAGTGTGTTCCTTTATGATTTCTACGAAAGAGATAAGAACGCGCGCACCTGGATCAATCTCGCCATGATGGCGATCCAGATTTGTCTGCTGATCGTATGGTGTCTGTGGTTCACAGAACAGGGCGAGGACGGAATGGTGGCGCCTCCGAAGGCTTCCGAGGAAATCGCAAGAGGACCCAATGGTCATCTCGTCCAACTGCGGCAGCGCTCGGGCGACGAATCGCTCGACCCGGTCGAAAGGACAAAGGCGGAAGAGGTAAAAACCGACTTAGAGCTGAAGTCGGTATAATCCCGGTAGGCGATTTCCTTACATGCAGTCACGAAAGCCGATTCTGATCGCGGCTGGATTTTGGGTAGCTCTGTGTGTCCAATTTCGAGGATCGGCGCAGAACGCTGCCCCGGTCCATTCCGCTTCTTCCCCGCAGACGCCCGCCGACAACCCCGCCGCGAGCGGCTCAGCATCACCGAAAACGAGTGAGGGAACGGTGGCTATACCGGCAGCCCCTATCAAAACGGATGATGCTTCCATCCGAGTATCGGTAAACGAAGTCATTGTGCCCGTCACTGTGACCGATGCGAAAGGGCGCTTTGTTTCCGACCTCGACAAGAAGGATTTTTCCGTTTTTGAGGACGGCAAAACGCAGAGTGTCCGGTATTTTACCCGGGAACGAAGCCAGCCGGTCGTTATCGGCTTCCTTCTCGACATGAGCAACTCGAGCCGGATCCACTGGAAGAATTTTCAGAACGCAACCACAGAGCTGATCCAGACGCTCTTAACCGGCGATGCCAAGTATTCCGGCTATCTGATTGATTATGCACAAGATGCTGAGATTGCCGTGGATACGTCCGGCGATCCGGAGCCGATGGTTGAGAAGATCCGAAAGCTGAAGCCGGGCGGCGGATCGGCGATGTATGACGCAATCTATCTGGCATGCACAAGCCGGAAGCTCATCAAGGGCGAGCCGATCGAGCCGCGACGGATTATCGTTATCGTGGGCGATGGTCATGACAACGCGAGCAAACACTCGCTGAACGAAGTGGTCGAGCTGGCACAGCGAAACCTGGTGACGATCTACGGCATCAGCACGGAGGCTTTTGGGTTTACCAATGCCAGCACGGAAAACCTGGTGCGCCTGGCAACCGAGACAGGCGGCCGCGTCGTGTACCCGCTGGGCGATGTGTATAAGGACACCGACGGCTACCTCTCCCATCCCTCGGACGACGGTAATTATGCTCTGACGGTGGGTACCGGGGCTTACCGATCGGCCGTCGACAATAAGATGTACCATGCGGTAGCCGATATCGCGGGAGAAGTCACCATGCAGTACATCATTCGCTACGTGCCGGAAAATCCCTCCGATAAAGCCTACCGGAATGTCAAAGTCGTAGTCGATCTCCCCGAGGTGCGTGTCCGGGCCCGGCGCGGCTATTATGCCAGCACGGTAACGCGCGCGAGCGCGGCTCACCCCTAAGTTGCAAGGGGATATTGGAGGGAGGAGTTCGAAGCGTTAAGCTGAACTCTTGAGCGTAACCTAGGTCCGAGATGCCTGCGCGCGTTTTTCGCTTCAGTGACTACACGCCTAAGCCCGGCGAGTTCTCGCTGTTGATGACCGATCTACCCGGGCGCGGAGTGAACACTCTGGGCATTCTGCTGCTGGATCCCGCAACCGATGCGCTCTATGTTCGTTTAAGGCGCGATCTTCACCTGGTGGCAAGCGATGAAGATGCCGAGGTGTTAGCGGAACTGGGTCAGGATCTGGAATCCCAAGCGCAACGGAGGGGCGGCACCGCGGTGCTCGAGCAGCTGGAGCACGAGGCCTCATTATCTATCCGGATAAGCGACCGGGAAGCGGTGACGGTGCGCGGGTTTGATCGAACGCTCGGCGAGCTGTATCGGGAACACGTGCCAAGCGAGGTTCTGCAGTTTCGGACGCACCTCCCGCGATACTCGCTGGCAGTGGCAGCCGGGCCTTTCCTTACTAATCCGGAAGACGTAACGGCAGAAGAGTGGATCGAAGTGCCGGAGAACCTCAAGCTGGATGCGGATATGTTTGTGGCGCGCATCCAGGGGCACTCGATGGAACCTCGCATACTGGACGGCAGCCTGTGTATCTTCCGCCGTAACGTTGTCGGCTCACGCAACAATCGCCTGGTGCTGGTACGCAATTCCGAACTGGCCGACGATAACCAGTACACGGTTAAACGCTATAAGAGCGAAAAACGCTTTTCCGAAGACGGATTCGAACAGACCCGTATCCGGCTCGAAAGCCTCAACCCAGCCTATCCCTCCTGGGATCTCGATTCGGAGGAATACAAATATCAGATCGTCGGCGAGTTCGTCGAGGTGCTCGACTAGCCGCAAGCGAGCGGTCTTAATGAACTTTCGCTTTACGCTTGCCGCGAAAAGGCGCTTCAGCGGCAACCGCAAACTGCAGCTTCTTTTCGACGGCATCAACCCGGTCCAGGCGGACCCGAAGACGGTCTCCAATTGAGTAGACGCGGCGGGTCCGTTCGCCGGTGATCTGGCGGGCGTTTTCCTGGAAGGTAAAACGGTCGCCGGGCAGCATGTCAATCGGGACGAGACCCTCGACGAACAGCTCCGTCAGCTCAACAAAGAAGCCGTATTTGGTGGTGCTGATAATGAGCGCCTCGAATTCATCGCCAACACGATCTTCCATGAATTTCACTTTTTTCCACTCAATGAGTTCGCGCTCCGCTTCGCCAGCGCGGCGCTCGGTGAAGGAGGTGTCGACGCCGAGATCATATAAGGCACCCTCGTCGAGCAGAGAAGGACCGTCCGCCAGCTGCTGCGCGAGGATGCGGTGGACGATCAGATCGGGATAGCGCCGGATAGGCGACGTAAAGTGCGTGTAAGCGGGCGCGGCGAGGGCGAAATGGCCTTCGTTCCTGTTGCTATAGCGCGCCTGCTTGAGGGAACGCAGCATCAGGTAGCTCAGAATCCGCTCCTCGGGCTTGCCGGCGATTTTTTGGATCAGGCGCTGATAATTGCGCGACGAGATCTCGATTTCCTGAGGCAGCACGATTTCCTGCAGCCGCTGGGGAGATTGACCTTTGCGTCCACCGCTTCGGCTATGGGGGCGGCGCCGGCTTACATCGAATCGTTTGACAGGAAGCGCGCCAATCCCGAGCGAGTAGCCAAAATGAGCGGCGATCTCCTCGAAGTCCGTCACCTTCCTGGCGTCAGGACGCTCGTGGATGCGGTATAGAGACGGCAACCCGGAGGTCTCGAGATGAGATGCCACAGCCTCATTTGCGGCAAGCATGAATTCTTCGATGATGCGGTGAGCGATATTACGCTCGCCGCGCGTCACGCCGATCATCTGACCCGAAAGATCGAGTTCGATGTTCGTTTCCGGCATATCAAAATCGATAGAACCCCGACGGACTCGCTTGCGATTCAAAATGAGAGCCAACTCGCGCATGAGCTCGAATCGTTCGTTCAGACGCGCATAGCGTTCGCGCATGGCCGGATCGCCTTCGAGCAGGCGAAACACGCCGGTGTAGGTCATCCGTTCGGCGCTTCGAATAACTCCGCGAGTAAAGTGTTGCGCCACGGTCTCGCCGCGATGATCGATTTCAAGAAGGGCCGAAAGTACCAGCCGGTCCTCCTGAGGACGCAGAGAGCAGATGTCGGTTGAGAGTTCCACCGGCAGCATGGGGACCGCGCGATCGGGAAAGTACACGCTCGTACCGCGGATGAGCGCTTCCAGGTCGATCGCTGAACCGGGCCGGACATAGTAGCTTACGTCTGCGATGTGCACCTGAAGGGCGAAATTGCCGTTGGCGAGAGATTCTACCCAGACCGCGTCATCGAAGTCCCGGGCCGTTTCTCCGTCAATCGTGACCACGTCGAGCGAGCGAAAGTCGCGGCGGCTCCGCAGTTCGTCCGGATCGATTCCGCCTGGAATCTGCCTGGCCTGACGAACCGCCTCTTCGGGAAACTCGTGCGGCAAGTGATGCTTGCGAATGATAATTTCGACGTCGATGCCGAAGTCGTCCGGATAGCCGAGAATTTCGGTGACACGGCCCACTGCTCCGGCGCCCTCTTCAGGGAACTCAAGAACTTCGACGTTCACAATCATCCCGTCGAGATCTTCAGCGGACTCGATCTTCGGCGGAGAGACGGATCCTACCCGATCGACGGAGAGATCGCGGGCCGGGATTTCGAGACCTTCTGGAATTTCGATCCACTGCTGGAGGCGGTCGTCCGCAGGTGCGACAAAATTGCCGCGTTTACGCACGTGAAACTCGCCGACAACGGTCACATGAGCGCGACGGAGAATGCGAAGGATCTCGCCTTCTGCCCTGCCCTCACCACCAACGCGAGCGATGTGCACTAGGGCGCGATCGCCGTGCATGCCTTTCGCGGCTTCGGGCGGCGGCAGGAAAACGTCCCCGCGAGCGCCCGTCAGCGCCGTATCGGGAATGAGAAATCCGTATCCGTCGCGATGAATGGAAAGCCGGCCGGCAACGTATTCGGGATTTGTCCCGGTAGCAATGAAGTGGCCGGAGCGCAGTTCGACAAGCAGTCCCTTGTCGACGAGGCGATCGAGCACGTCGTCGAGCACACTCCTGTCTTCGCCTTGCAAGTGAAGCTCGCGAACGAGCTGTTTGTAGGTGGCCCGGGCGTGCGGCAGACGGCGAATATGGTCGAGCAGCGAACGATCCTGGACAAGGCCAGAATGCTTAGCTGTTTCGTGCGGGGCAGAAGACGAGGCTTCTTTCTTCGCATGCTTGGGCACTACGGCAATTATAGGAATGCAATCTCAAATCGCCCGCTATGCTCAAGTTCATGGAACTGAAAAGCATACGACTGACGATCCCGGAAGAGGCGAACATCATAGTCGGGCAGAGCCACTTTATCAAGACCGTCGAAGACATTTACGAAGCCATGGTGAACACCTCTCCGCACCTGCAATTCGGCCTGGCGTTCAATGAAGCTTCAGGCGACTGCCTGACGCGTTTTGATGGAAACGACGAATCCCTGAAGAAAGCCGCGGTCGATAATGCCAGCGCCATCGGCGCCGGACACGTGTTCGTGGTTTTGCTGAGGAACGGATTTCCGATCAACGTGCTCGGCCGGATTCAGGCAGTACCTGAGGTGGCGAATATTTATTGCGCCACTGCGAATCCTGTGGAAGTGATCGTCGCCGAGACCGATCAGGGTCGTGGCGTGCTGGGTGTAATCGACGGCAGCTCACCGAAAGGCGTAGAAACAGCAGGTCACGCGGACGCGCGAGTGAGCTTACTGCAGAAATTTGGCTACAAGAGGTGAGCCCAGCCAGAATTCTACATTCTCTCGATAATCATGAAGAGAAAGGCAAAATAGGCGGCAAGGCCAAGCACAGCGCGCATATTGGGGTTCGTCCTCTGCATATTTAGTAAGCACGCAGAGTGTGTGAATCTCAGAAAAAATTGCCGATCGGAGCAATCTGAGGCCCCTGGGAGGGCCTCCGAATCGGCCGGGCTATCCGAGAACGGGGAGCAGGCTGCGTTCGCGCAAGCCGTGCTCGGAGAAACCGCGAATTTCGAGATCCAGGATCTGATTCGGTTCCCGCTCTTTCGCCATTTCAATTTTCAGGAAATTACTCGAAAGCGCAATTCCGCGCTGCTCGAGCGTGACTGCCGACAGGGTACGGCCCAACATGCGGTGAAGAAATTCCTGGTGCTTACGCTCAGAAAGCTCGCGGAGGCGATCCGTGCGTTGACGCCTCACGGCCACCGGGACAACCTCACCGAATTGGGAAGCCGGCGTGCCCGGGCGTTCGGAATAGGTGAAGACATGCAGATAGGTGAACGGCAGCTCTTCAATGAAACGGAGCGTCTCTTCGAATTGCTGCTCGGTCTCGCCTGGAAAACCTGCCATCACGTCAGCTCCCACAGCGGCGTCGGGCATCAGGCGATGGGCGAGTTCAAGGCGCGTCGCGTAGTGACGTGTACGGTACTTGCGGTACATGCGCTTGAGGACGGCGTCGGAGCCGGATTGCAGCGGGATGTGAACATGTTTGGCGATCCGTTCCTCGCGTGCAACCAGCGCCAGCAGTTCGTCCGACCAATCCATCGGTTCGACGGAACTGATGCGGAGCCGGCGCACGGCTGTCTTGTCGAGAATAGCCTGCAGTAGATTGACAAAACGCAAACCGGCCGGCAGATCGCGCCCCCAGCGCCCGAGGTTTATGCCGGTGAGAACGATTTCCGCGTAACGGTTCGCCAGATCGCCAACCTGCGTGAGGACGCTTTCGAGGCTCGCGCTGCGGCTTGGGCCGCGGACGCTCGGGATGATGCAGAACGAACAGCGATTGCTGCATCCATCGTGCACTTTGAGATTGGGCCGCGTGCGATCCTCTCGTATGCCGCGCACCGGCGCAGCGTCGAAGGCAGCACCGCGCGCGAAATCTTCCACGAGAACCCGGCCGTGATAGTCTTCGCCCGGCTCACAGAAAAGATCGGCTATGCGGGCTTTGTGCGAATTGCCGATAACCGAGCGAACGCCTTCGAGCTGGGTAAGCTCTTCGGGCGCGCGCTGCGCGTAACAGCCCGTGACAAGAATTTCCGTTTCTGGATGGTCGCGATGCACATTGCGTATGAGGCGGCGCGTCTCGACGTCGGCCTGGCGGGTAACCGTACAGGTATTGAAGACCACCAGATCCGCGTCGGAGGCGCTGCGCACCGCACGGAAGCCGCGATCTTCAAAGGCCGCCTCGACGGACGCACCATCGGCCTGCGAAGCCCGGCATCCAAAGCTCTGAACAAAGACACGTCTCACGGCGTAATCTGATTTCAGTTTACGGTGGACGCCGCTGCGTTACTCGAGCCGCAGCGCGACCGCCGGGTCAATACCGGCAGCGCGACGCGACGGAAAATAGCTTGCCAGAGAGGCCGCCGCAATCAGACAAACAGGAACCGTCAGGTAAGTGAGGGGATCCATGGCGCTCACTCCGAACAACAACGTGGAAAGGAGCCGGGTGACCAGAAGAGCCACCAAGAGACCTATCCCGACGCCGATGCTGGCCAGCATGACGCCGTGCCGGACAAACATGAAGGTCATCATCTGCTGTTCCGCGCCCAACGCCATACGGATACCGATTTCGCGGGTGCGTTGCGAAACGGAGTAGGCAATCACACCGTAAATTCCAATTACCCCGAGAAGGAGCGCCATGCCGCCCGCGATGGCGAGCATTACCAGGGTGAATGAGGTACGCGCCATTGACTTGCGATAGAGCTCGTCAAGAGTGTGGACTTCGGCCACCGGAACATTTGGATTCACCGCCCAGATGGCGCGCCGGATTTCGCCGACAAAGCTTTCCGATCCGGTGCGATCGCTGCGCACAATAAACGAAACCGTCCGCCGGCAGGAGACTTTTGCGCCTTGGAAATCATGCATGATAAGCGGCCAGTAAACGGTTGTAGGCGCCTTCTTATCGAGACCGTCGTCGTGGACGTCGGCCGCTACGCCGACGATTTCGCGCCAGGGATCGTTCATCCCTTCGCGAATCTGCTTGTGGAGAGCGCCGGAGGCATCATGCCAATACTCCCGGGCAAAATTCTCAGAAACCAGCGCGACCGGCATTGCTTTGTACTGATCGGTCCAGGTCAAATCGCGCCCGGCAATTATGGGTGTCCCCAGCGTTTTGTGAAGACCTGGAGAGATGTTAATGAAGCGTCGGACCGGAGGGAGTTCGCCTTCCCGATAGATCCTGTCACGAGCGAACAAAACATCGTTGCTCGAGCTGCCGGAAAGAGGAACCGCGGTGGTGAGCGCAACGGACCGGACGCCGGGTACCTGTTCGATCTTGTTCAGCATGTCATTCTGCATGCGCAGCACCTTCTCCGGCTCACGCACCTGGGACTCGGGGATGGACACCTGCATCGCCTGGATCTGGCCTGGCGACCGGAAGCCGGGTTGCACGGTGCTCAAAGCACGGAAGGTGCGAATCATCAAACCCGAGCTGATGAGAAGAACCATTGCCAGGGCGACTTGAACTATCACAAGAGCGTTGCGCGCGCGATGGCGCTCGCGACTCTGGCTAAGCGTGCGGCCTCCTTCGCGGAGACCGGCATTAAGACTCCCACGCAGGTGCTTGAGAATCGGCACCGAGCCAAAAAGCAATCCGGTGACCAGCGAAAGGCACAAGGTAAAGAACAGAACTGGGCCATCGATTCCAATCTCATGAAGCCGGGGAATCCCGGCAGGCGCGATAGCGATGAGCATCCTCAGAGCGGCGAGAGCTATCCCGAGACCGAGAAGGCCGCTCAGCACGGAAAGTGTGACGCTTTCCGCCAGGAGATCCGCAGCCAGGCGCGCGCGGCTTGCCCCTAACGCAGTGCGAACCAGTAGTTCGAGGTGACGCGCTTCGGCTCTTACCAACAGGAGATTCGCCACGTTAGCACAGGCGATGAGCAGAACGACAGCGATTGTGCCCATCAAGACCCAGAGCAGCTTGCTGATGTCACCGACGAGATCCTGTTTTAGCGGTAAGAGCTGAGGAGCGACATGGGCATTCTCGAAGAGCTTCACGCTGAAACCCGGCGGCGGCGGAAATTTTCGGTTAGAGATGGGCAGCATGCGAGCCACATCGGCGTTTGCCTGTCGTAAAGTAACCCCCTCCTTCAATCGCGCTAAGCCGCGGTAACTGAAGTTGCCCAGGAAGGTCTTGCTCCGGTCAAACTGGAAAGGCTGGATTATGTCGGCCTCGATATCGAGAAAGCGGAAATCGCGAGGCATGACTCCGATCACTTCGTTCGCTTTCCCGTCGACCATCAAGCGCCTTCCGAGCACCTCGCGGCTTCCGCTGAAATGCCGCTGCCAATAACCGTAGGACAGCATAATCGTGTCCGGACTACCCGGCGAAGCGTCCTTACGGGAGAAGGAGCGTCCGACGATGGGCCGGACGCCGAGCAAGGGAATGACGGCTTCGGTAACGTCCAGTGCTTTGACCCGCTCGGGCTCAGCCAATCCTGTGACGCTTACGCTGTCGGCCGTATACAGGCCAAGATCCTGGAAGGACCGGTTCTCTTCCCGGTACGTGAAGTAAAGATAGGGCGCCATTCCCAGGTTGGGAATGTTAATGCCCGCGGCGCTGTGATCGAGGTTCACCAGCCGTTCCGGCCTGGGATAAGGCAGCGGCTTTAGAAGGACTCCCTCCAGCACGCTGAAAATCGCGATGTTGGCGCCGATCCCGAGCGCAAGCGTTAAAATCGCGGCGGAAGTGAACAGCGGAACACGCAAAAGCCGGCGGATGGCGTACCTGAAATGACTGGCGAATGAGTTCAATGTCTTTCCTTAGAGAAGGGCCGTTTCCCATAACATACGAATCGCAAGCCGGTTGGAGTTCACTTTTTCGAGCAGGAGCGCCAGACGGTGCAATACTGGATCTGGCCTGCGCAAGCCGGGCAACCGCCGGATGAACCTGCTTTGCGGGTGAGTCGGGAGGAAAGTCCGGTCTTCAAAGGGCAGCATGCCGGCTAACGGCCGGGGATGTGCGATCGAAGTTGGGTCTTCGCCTCGCTGAGGGGCGCGGGCTCATCGTTGGGTCTTCGCCTCGCTGAGAGGCGCGGGCTCATCGTTGGGTCTTCGCCTCGCTGAGAGGCGCGGGCTCATCCCAAGGCGCACATTACGGATCAGTGCCACAGAAAATATACCGCCTGTTCAGCAATGGACGGGTAAGGGTGAAAAGGTGCGGTAAGAGCGCACCGCGGGCCGAGTAATCGGTTCCGGCAGGGAAAACCCCATGTGAAGCAAGACCAAATAGGGGAGGAGGAGCGGCCCGCTCCGTTACCACTTCCGGGTAGGTCGCTGGAGCTCTTCAGTAATGAAGAGCCTAGAGGAATGGTTGCCGCCGCCTTCGTTGACCTTCAACGGAGCGGATACAGAAACCGGCTTACAGGCTGCGCAGGCTGCATATCCCGATCGTTGTTCTTTGAGACGTTACTTCCGTTGATAGACTGAAGGATTCATGGCAATCAGTGAAGAATTGCTGGATATCCTGGTGTGCCCTTTCTGCAAGGCGAAGGTTCTTCTGAAGGAGGACGGCAGCGGCCTCAAATGTGTCGGCTGTCACCGGGTGTACCCGGTGCGCGACGATATTCCGGTAATGCTGATCGATCAGGCTACGATCGAACCTTAGTCGTTAGATATGACGGTGCTGGACCAGTTGCCGCAGGGCTCGCGAGCGGCCATCATCAGGCTGCGATCTTTAGGCGATTGCGTTCTGACGACGCCGGGCCTGGCTCTGCTGAAGCAGGCGAGGCCGGACCTTGAGATCGGCATCGCGGCGGAGCCGCATTTCAGCGAGGTTTTTGCGGGAAACCCGGCGATTACGGAAATCCTGCGGCCGGACTGGCAGACGGTAAGGAAATGGAAGCCGGCGCTTTGCCTGAATCTGCATGGCGGCACACGCAGCCAATGGATCACCGCACTTTCAGGCGCCCGCTGGCGCGCGGGATTCGCACATCATACGGCAACCTTCGCCTACAACCTGAAGATTCCCAGGGCGCAGCAAGTGATGGGCATTCAGCGGCGTGTGCACACAGCCGAGCATTTGGCATCCGCTTTTTTCGCTCTCGGTGTGCCCCTGCGAGGTGTTCCCCGCGCACAACTCTTTGCATCGGAACCATCGATGGCCGAAAGGCATGCGGTACTGCATCCCTATGCGTCGTCCCCGGAAAAACGATGGCCGGCCGAGCGATTCTGTGAAGTTGGCCGTTATCTGGAGCTTTGGAATATCAAACCGGTGTTTCTGGCCGGACCGAAAGACGATCCCGCGCCGTTCCGGGGCCATACGGTCTTGCAGGGCAATTTGTCCGACGTGAAATCGCTGCTCGCCAACGCAGCTTTGTTTATTGGGAACGACAGCGGCCCGGCGCATATCGCCGCCGCCTTCGGGGTTCCTAGCGTAGTCCTCTTCAGTAGTTCGGATCCGGCGGTTTGGGAGCCGTGGCAAACGGAGTCTGAGATTGTTGTGTCTCGCGAGGGATTTGAGTCGGTGAGCGTATCGCGCGTCGTTGCGGCCGTCGAACGTCTTCGAGCATTCGCCGAGGCGCCCGCTTGAGGCAACTTTTCCGGCTCCTTGGATACGCCCGGTCCTACATCCCCGCGCTCCTGGCGTCGGTAGTGTTCATGGCGGTCGTGGGCCTTTCCCAGGGGTTGGTGGTCGAACTAATCCGGCTGGTGTTTCCCAGGGTGCTCGATACGAACGCACCCGATACGCCGGCCGAGCTCTTCTCCCTTCCCCATACCCGGTTCGTCGTCTATCTCAATGACTTTTTTCCGCCCTCTGTCCACAATATCTGGACCATGGTGGCGCTCAGCATCACGGCCTGCTTCCTGGCTAAAGGCGTGTGCGATTACCTGGGAAACTATCTGATCAACTGGGTCGGCCTGAGCGCGATCATGGACCTCCGGCTGGAAGTCTTTGACCGCGTGCTGCACCAGGACGCGCGCTTCTTCGAAGCTCAGACAACGGGACAAATCATGTCCTCGATCATGAACGACGTGGATCGCATCCAGGTTTCCGTTTCGACTATGCTGGCTGACTGGCTACGGCAGGCCTTTACCGCTTTTTTCCTGCTGCTGGCGATGGTCTCGATCAACTGGAAACTTTCGCTGATCAGCCTCATTGTATTCCCGGCCGTCGCGCTTCTAACGGTACGCCTGGGCAAGCGAATTCGCAGCACGACGCGGCATGCCCAGGACATGACCGCGGGGCTCAACGAAATACTCCAGGAGACTATCAGCGGCCACCAGGTCGTCAAAAGCTTCGGCGCCGAAGACTTTGAGTCGAAACGTTTCCGCCTTGCATCGCAGCGCTGGAAGGCAGGCAACCTGAATTACATTGCGCACCAGGCACTTGCTTCGCCTATTATCGAATTGTTCGGGGCGCTCACAATCCTGTTTCTGCTGTATCTGGGGCGCGAAGAGGTTAAAGTTGCGGCAATGACCGCGGGCACCTTCACCAGTTTCATAGTTGCGCTGGTGATGCTCTACGAGCCGATCAAGCGATTGACCAATATCCACAACATCTTTCAACAAGGCGCCGGCGCCGCGCAGACGGTATTTCGATATCTCGATACACAGCCTGACGTGCTGGACGCGCAGAATGCAAGAGAACTGACCAGGCTGGAGAAGGGGATTCAATTTCGCAACATCTCTTTTGCCTATCCTTCCGCTCCGGAACGCCTGGTGCTCAGCGGAGTCGACATCGATGTCAGGGCCGGAGAGATTGTGGCTCTGGTGGGGCAGAGCGGCGCCGGTAAGACCACGCTTATCAACCTCGTTCCCCGCTTTTATGACGTCGCATCCGGCACGATTCAGATTGACGGCGTCGATGTGCGCGATTACAAATTGAGGAGTTTGCGAGAAAACATAAGCGTGGTTTCGCAGGATACATTCCTGTTCAATGACACCGTGTTCGACAACATTGCTTATGGAAGGCCGGACGCCCGGGAAGAGGAGGTCATCGCGGCGGCGAAAACGGCATTGGCCGACGAGTTCGTTCGCAGACTGCCGGAAGGGTATCAAACGGTTATCGGCGAGCGGGGCTTAAAACTGAGCGGCGGCCAACGACAGCGGCTCGCGATTGCCCGCGCCCTGCTCAAAGACGCGCCGATTCTCATTCTGGATGAGGCGACGTCCCATCTCGATACGGAGTCGGAGCAGCTCGTCCAGCAAGCTCTCACGGAATTGATGAAGAAAAGAACCGTGTTGGTCATCGCGCATCGTCTTTCAACGATTCGCAGGGCGAGCAAGATCGTGGTGCTCGACGACGGGCGGGTCGCCGAAACAGGGACACACGAGCAGCTATTGGAAGCAAAGGGCCTCTATTGCCGTTTGTACGAGCTGCAGTTCGCCGATTCAAAGGCGCTCGCGGAAAACTGATCGACCGATGAGCTCAGCGCAACACGCGGTTCGCAGCATGACGGGATTTGCATCCGAGCGTTGCCAAACGAGCCTTGGTGAGCTCACCATCACTCTGCGCGCGGTCAATCACCGCGGGTTGGATCTCCATTTCCAGGGTGGTCACGAACTCTCGGTCTTTGAAAACGAGATGCGGGCGCTTCTCAAGAGAGGAATCGCCCGCGGACACGTCGAAGTTCGCACATCGCTCGCGCGTACGGTAGGCGAGGAGCAAGGGTCATTCAACCGTGAGATTCTCAGCCGCTACATCGTCGCGTTCCGCTCAGCCGCTCAGGAATTCGGCCTCGATTCCAAGCCCGACCTGAACGTCCTGCTCGGCGCACCCGGCGTCTGGGCCGCTACTTCATCTGCTGGAGCATTGGACGAAGCATTCCTTCCGGAGTTGCTGGACACCCTTGGCAGGTGCGTCTCGACGTTGAATCAACATCGAGAGCGCGAGGGCCGGGAACTGGTGGATCAATTGAAGGCGTTGGCGAACGAAATCGAACGCGCAACACTTGAAGTGGCAGCCGTTCGGGAAGAAGCTACCCGCTATTTGCAGGCTCGGGTGCGGGAAAGGCTTGGAGAACTGCTTGCCGGGTCTTCCATCAGCGAGAGCACCGTGGTGGAGGAGGCCGCGTTACTGGCTGACCGCTCTGATATTCAGGAGGAGGTTGTCCGTCTGAGTCTGCATACAAAGGAACTACTCGATTTGTTTCATAGAGGTGGCGAGATCGGAAAGAAGATCGACTTTCTTCTTCAGGAGATGAACCGCGAGACCAACACCGTACTCTCGAAGAGCGGAAACGCGGGAGAGTTGGGTCTGAGAATCACGAATGTCGGCTTATCGATGAAAGCTAATATCGAGAGAATACGGGAACAGGGTCTCAATCTTGAATAGCATGTGCGCCGCAGGCGTAAGATGCGGCCGCCGGCAAGGGCCTCCTCCTATTGCATGACGACAGTTTTCATTATTTCAGCGCCCTCCGGTTCCGGTAAATCCACGTTGGTCTCCCGCCTGCTGGCGCGGGATACAAGCCTGCGATTTTCCGTCTCCTACACGACCCGGTGTGCGCGAGGGAATGAAAAGCCGGGCGAGAGTTACGTATACATCGCGCCCCAGGAGTTCAAAAAACGGATTGAGGAAGGCGAATTCCTCGAGTATGCTGAGGTTTTTGGCAATTTTTACGGGACGCACCGCGAGGTACTGGAGCAGGCGCGCGCCGAAGGCAAGGACCTCATCCTCGACATTGATGTCAAAGGTGCGAGACAATTAAAAGAAAGGATCCCGGAGGCGGTTACGATTTTTGTCCTGCCTCCTTCCCGTGACATACTGGAACAGCGACTTCGATCGCGCTCCGAAGACTCGGAAGCGGTTATTCAACGTCGCTTGAAAGACGCGGCAGAAGAGCTACGCAACTATAAGCAGTACGATTACGTGCTCGTAAACCATCAGGTAGAAGAATCAGCTGCGACTCTTTCTGCGATTGTCCGGGCAGAGCGTATCCGGCGAAGCCGAATGGAAGAGCAGATTCGCCCGATCCTGAAAAGTTTTGAAGAAAGGACACCGTCATTATTTCGCTAACTGAAAGATGACGGAAGTGGAGAAGAGAACGATGGCAGACAAAGCAAGACCGAATGCGATGCACAGTATTCCGGAAGATGAAAGCGGCAGTACCTATCGGTTTATCATCGTAGCGGCCAAGCGCGCCCGTCAGCTACAAAACGGTCAGCGGAGCGTCCTGCCGGCAGCTAACAAAAAGCCGACCACTCTGGCGATGGAAGAGACACGCCGCGGCCTGGTGCCGTATACAGACTTCAACCAGGAAGGACAGCCGTTAGTCGCCGAATAACCGGGGCGTGACACCATGCGCGTCGTTTTGGGAGTGGGCGGAGGTATAGCGGCCTACAAGTCCGCCGAACTGGTTCGCGCGCTTCAAACGAAGGGCCACGAAGTACAGGTGGTAATGACTCGCGCCGCACGGGAATTCATTCAGCCGTTGACCTTCGCCACGCTGACCGGTCAAAAGGTAGTGACGGAGTTGTTTTCGCAGGAAAGCTCAGCGGAAACTCTGTCAAGTGCTGTCGAGCATATCGATCTCGCGCAACGGCATCAGGCCTTGATTGTTGCGCCCGCGACGGCAGATCTCCTGGCAAAATTTGCGACGGGTCAGGCCGATGATTTTCTGAGTACTCTATACCTTGCCTTTGCCGGGCCGGTGATCCTGGCTCCCGCTATGAATACGACGATGTGGGAGCATCCTGCAACCAAGACAAACCTTGAAACCTTACGCGCTCGCGGCTGCTTTATCATCGATCCCGATGATGGTTGGCTGGCTTGCGGAGTGACCGGAACTGGACGATTCCCTGATCCTCTGCGGATTGCGGCTGAGTTCGATTTGCTAACGGAGCGGAAAAAAGATTTGGCAGGTGAATCAATTTTGATCACCGCGGGGCCTACGCAGGAAGCGCTTGACCCGGTTCGCTACATCAGCAATCGATCCAGCGGCAAAATGGGTTATGCGTTGGCCGAAGCGGCAGCGCGGCGCGGGGCCCATGTCACCCTCGTCTCCGGACCGGTCAGTTTGCCCGCTCCAAGTCACGTGAAGGTGGTCGGCGTGCGGACCGCGCAGGAGATGCGGACACAGGTGCTGGCAAATTTGGAGAACGCAACCATCATCATCAAAAGCGCCGCTGTGGCTGATTATTATGTAGCCGAAGTTTCCAAACAGAAACTCAAAAAGACTGCCGCCCGCCTTTCGCTCGAACTCGATCCCACGCCCGATATTCTGGCGGAGGTCGGCCAGCAGAAGGGCGACCGGTTGCTGATCGGGTTTGCCGCAGAAACAGAGAATCTGATCAGTGAAGCACGGCGTAAAATGATTTCCAAACATTGCGACATGCTGGTCGCCAATCTCGTCAATCGAGATGGCTTAGGTTTCGAATCGGACCATAACGAAGTGGACATCATCACTCGCACGGGCAAAACCGTCCACGTGGGACCGGGTGAAAAAAAGCAGGTAGCGGAGAGCATCCTCGACCAGGTGGCGACCCTGCGGCTTTCTTTGCAGACGGCAGATAACGCGGTCTGACCGTCCCTGCAATCTCTAAATATGACTCGCGAGGAGATTCGCAGTTATCTCGAGCTATACCGGGATTTGGGTTTTGAAGTCCTCTACCGGAATCAGCCCCTGGCGCCCACAGCCGTGAATCCGCCTGAGAAAGTAATCGCCGGCATCCTTCCCGGCATCGGACCCGCCAATGATACGCTCAGCCAGATCAGGCTTGACATTGGCGACTGCAGACGCTGCCGGCTTTCTGAAGGCCGGAAGTCTATCGTGTTCGGTTCAGGAAACGAAAACTCTGCGCTGGTTTTTGTAGGGGAGGGTCCGGGCGCTGACGAGGACGAGCAGGGTCTGCCCTTTGTCGGAAGGGCAGGTCAGCTTCTGACCCAGATGATCGACAACACGGCGTCGAAAGAAGGCATCCCGATCTCCCGCGCAGACGTCTATATCTGCAACGTAGTCAAATGCAGACCGCCCGACAACCGAACTCCGCTTCCTGATGAGATGCAGACCTGCGGGCAATTCCTGTACCGCCAATTGATGACAATCAAACCCAAAGCTATTTGTGCAATGGGTTCGACAGCCATGAAGGCGTTGCTTGATGTCAAGGAAGGTATCACCAGGCAAAGGGGCAAGTGGCACAAATGGCGTGATATTCCCGTGATGGTGACGTACCATCCGTCCTACTTGCTGCGCCAATACAATCAACAGGCGCGAAGAGAAGCGTGGGAAGACTTGAAAACTCTGTTTCACTTTGTCTATGACTAGAGTTTTTGAGGCATGACGGCGGTGCGACGGGGAATCTTTCTGTCCTTTGAGGGCACGGAAGGTAGCGGGAAATCGACCCAGGTACGTCTGCTCATCGAACGTCTGCGCAAGCTTGGACTGAAAGTTGTAGAGAATCAGGAGCCGGGCTCGACCGCTATTGGAAAACAGATTCGGCGCATTCTTCTGGATCCTTCCAATGGCGAGATGACATCGATGGCGGAGCTGTTGCTCATGTTCGCCTCGCGCGCGCAGGCAGCTTCGGAGGTGATCTTGCCCGCGCTTGATCGTGGCGAAATAGTGGTAAGCGATCGCTTTACGGATTCTACTCTTGCGTACCAGGGTTTTGCGCGTGGACTCGGATTCGACAAGGTTTTAGCTGCCCACGAACTGGCTCTCGGTAGTCTCTTTCCGGATCTTACAATTGGCCTCGATGTGGACTTGCAAGCGAGTCTTGCCCGCGCGCGGCGGCGCAATCAAGAGACAACGGCTGCAAGTTTCGAAACCCGGATCGATCAGCACTCGCTCGATTTTCACGCCAAAGTTGTCGAGGGTTACCGCGCGGTTGCCGCGTTGGAGCCCACACGCTTCCGCATGGTTGACGGAACCGGCTCTGCCGAGCAGGTCGCCGAACGGGTTTGGTGTCAGGTGAAGACGGTGGTCGAGATATGACCCCATTCCCGAACTTCTATGGCAACACGCCGGTTGCTCGAACGCTGGCCAACATGATCGAGCAGCAGCACATTCCACAAACGATTCTGCTAAGCGGCCCGGAAGGGGTAGGCAAGGCTACGTTAACTCGGCGGTTCGCGGCGGCACTACTGGGAGGAGCGTCCAGGATTGAGCACGACGATCTCAGCCGCTCAGAAAATATCGAGACCATCGATCAGCGGGAAAAGTGGCCCGCCGAAAAACGCGCCGATGATCCTCTTCTCTTTTCGACTCATCCCGACTTCGTTACCTTCGCGCCCGAGGGGCCACTGCGGCAGATCACCATGCAACAGATGAGGTTGCTTCGGGAAAGAGCGCAGTTCAGGCCACTGCACGGAAAGCATCGAGTCTTTCTGATCGATCACCTCGAACGCGCCAACGAGCAGGCGGCGAACTCCTTGCTCAAACTGCTCGAAGAACCGCCCGAGCACCTGATCCTTGTAGCGACGGTGGAAAATCTCTACGACCTCCTCCCAACCATACGATCGCGTGCGGTAACGCTGCCCCTATCGCGGCTGCCGGACCCGGAAATGGAACTTTTCGTAGACGGGCGTCAGCTAAAAGATGCGGGTATGAGGGTGGCCGTTTCCGAAGGCTGCCCTGGAATAGCGGCTGCGCTTGACCTTGAGGTCTTCAGTGCGCGTCGGGCCCTCATGCTGGCAGCTTTCGAGTGTGCCGCGGGGAGAATTCCGTTTGCCTCCTGGATACAGCAGTCTGAGATTTTCGCTTCACGAAAGTCAGAAAAATTGGAGTTCTATATCAAGCATGCTTATTCGCTGCTCGAGGACATCCTGGCCGTCTGTTATGACCGGCCCTTGGCGAAAAATCGGGACATCCGGGAGAGAATTCTGAATCTCGCAGCCGTCGTAGACCAAGGCTGGCTACGGCGGGCCGTCAAGGCAATAGATGAACTTGTACTCATGGTACGTCGAAATATACAGAAGCTCGCAGCGCTTGACGCTATGATTGTTACAATAAACGACCAGCCTCGGCTACACGGAATCTGAGCAGTTCGAGCTTGAGCTCAGGTCCGTACAAGCGGCCAAGAGGTGAATTGGAGGAAGGGCGCGTGGACTCGCTCATAAGAAAATCGGTTCGGACGCCGTCAGCGGACATGAAGGATATTGGCCGACGTCCCCCAGTAGCCAAGAAAAGCACGCCGCCGGATCAGACCAACGCCGAACAGTTCTATTATTCAAAGCAGATGCAGGGCAAGACGCACATGACGGTGGTGCTCACAGATGGGGAGCAACTGGAAGGCGTCATTGAATGGTACGACCGAGACTGTCTGAAGCTGAATCGCACCGGGGCGCCGAATCTTCTTCTCTTTAAGCATTGCATCAAGTACATGCACAAGAGCGAACCGGAGTAGATTAGCTGAAATAGAGGACCTCGTTCCGGGGGCGACTAGCAGATTCGCCAGCATTCAGGTATTATGGAACTGTCATATTCTCGTCCAGGATTTCGATCCAGATTTTGCGTGACGATGATCATAGTTCGGGCGCACATCACGGATCTCAAGACCCATTCGCAAATAAGGTAAAAATGTACGCTGTCATTGAAACAGGCGGTAAGCAATATCGTGTTGCGCCTGGCCAGACCATAGAAGTAGATTCACTCGCCGGCGACGTCGGCGCCGAGGTGCAGTTCGACCGTGTGCTGGCAATCTCGAACGAGTCAAGCGAACTAAGACTGGGCGAGGCCGTAAAGGGAGCAGTCGTCAAGGGTCTTATTGCGGGCCACGGACGGGGCAACAAGGTACTGGTCTTCAAGTTCAAGCGGAAGAAGCAATATAAGAGAACAATCGGCCATCGACAGAACTACACGAAGGTCCAGGTTCAGGAGATTTTGGCCTAGATTGGCCCTGACAAAATTGTTATGGCACACAAAAAAGGATTAGGAAGTTCAAAGAACGGCCGGGATTCGAACTCACAACGGCTCGGCATCAAAGTATATGCGGGTGAGGTCGTAAGCGGCGGATCAATCATTGTGCGTCAGAGGGGCACGCGCTACAAACCTGGCAAGAATGTCGGGTTGGGTAAAGACGATACGTTGTTCGCGACCGTACCGGGCCAGGTTGAGTTTCGGGATCGTGGCAGGCTCGGCAAGTTCGTTAATGTCATTGCCACTCAGAGCTAATCCTGGGCGCTCTCCATTTCAAGCCCAACTCACGCGAGGGACATTGCAACCGCGGTCGCTCTCTGATGGGTCATCCCTGTGTTTATTGATGAAGTAACAATCTCGGTCAAGGCCGGCGATGGGGGAAATGGCTGCCTGGCGTTCAGGCGCGAAAAGTTTGTTCCACGAGGCGGTCCGAGCGGGGGTGACGGTGGTCGAGGCGGGGATATCGTGCTCGTTGCCAGCGAGCACTACAACACCTTGCTCCACTTTCGATTTAATCCCGAACACACGGCCGAAAGAGGTCGCCACGGCGAAGGGAGCAATCGGACAGGCCGCGAGGGTTCGAGCATCGAATTGCCCGTTCCGGTAGGCACGATCGTTTACAACGGCGACACGGGAGAACAGGTTTTCGATTTTACGAAGCCGGGACAAACCTTCACTGCAGCGGAGGGCGGCAGAGGTGGCCGTGGAAATGCGCGATTTGCGACCTCGACCCACCAGGCGCCGACCGAGCATGAGGAGGGTCAGTCAGGTCAGACGCTGCGTTTGCGGCTTGAGTTGAAGCTGCTCGCCGACGTCGGATTGGTAGGATTCCCGAACGCAGGCAAGTCTACATTGATCTCCCGTCTCTCGGCCGCGAGACCGAAAATTGCCGATTATCCATTCACGACGCTGCAGCCCAATCTGGGAGTCGTACAGGCCGGCGACCACACATTTGTGCTCGCCGACGTTCCCGGATTAATCGCAGGCGCACACGAAGGTCACGGGCTGGGGAGTCAGTTCCTCAGGCACATCGAGCGAACTCGCTTGTTGGTACACATGGTGGATGTTTCCGACCTCAGCGGACGCGAACCGGGAAGCGATTTCGACGTCATTCTGGGAGAACTGGCCAAGTTCAACAGCGAGCTATTGCAGAAGCCGATGCTCGTGGTTGCCGCAAAAGTGGACATGTCCCATGATCCGACGCGCATCGCCGCCGTCAAAGAAAAAGCTGCTGAGCACGGATTCCCGTTTTATACGATTTCCTCCGTTACGGGTAAGGGTTTGGAAGAACTACGGTATGCGATGAGCGCGGTGCTCTTCCCCGCCCAGGACTCAGCCGAGGTTTCCGTAGGAAGCTAGACTCTGCCGGTGCAGGGCCCGGTCTTCAAAACCGGAGCGCGGCACTTTTTGCTGTCACGGGTGGGTTCGACTCCCATTAGCTTCCGCCAAATATTTGCAATAACTTACCGATTTCTAGCAACTCCATCGTGCGATATCGTAAGATGTTGCTATGGGCCTTCACCTCTACCGGAGGCACCGCCGGGAATGTAAGGGCGGCCATCCAGAAGACTTTATTTCCAGCGAGCTCGACGAAAGACGCAAGGGATTCCGCCGCTGTGAATGCCCGATAACGGCCTCCGGAACGCTCGATAAAAGATATCGCAGGCAGAGTACAGACAAATGGGCTTGGGAAGAGGCCAAGTCTGTAATCGCTCAGTGGGAAGTGGCGCGAAGCTGGACTGACGGAGGGCTTGCTTCCACACCGCCAGCCGCCTCGGTGGACGAGACTGCAAACAGACGTACCACAATCGCCGATGCAGTCCAAGCCTTCCTTTTCCACAAAGAAACCGCCAACATCAAGAAGCACACGGTTGCCAAATACCGCACCATGACGAACCAGCTTCTCTCTTTCGCTGCTGACCGTGGCTTTGTCTTTATCGATCAACTCACCATA
Organism: Terriglobia bacterium; assembly: GCA_963757345.1. Taxonomy (GTDB): domain Bacteria; phylum Acidobacteriota; class Terriglobia; order Bryobacterales; family Bryobacteraceae; genus Bog-105. Next base: position 712,955 of record CAVWRP010000027.1, read on the forward strand.
ACGGACATCGACGCTTTTTACGTTTCATGGCATGATGGCATCCGAACGCGGGCGAAGAAGTTGGACCGCCTCAAAAGCTTCGTCAAATTTTGCCTCAAACGCAAATGGATAACCGAACATCTGACCGAAGACCTGAAAGCACCCGAAGGCTCATCCATCCCGAAACAGAGGACGCCTTTCAGTGACGAGGATATTCAGCGGCTCTATGAAGCATGCGACAAGATCAAACGCAGCCAGCGTTGCGATTGGGATGGCGAAGACCTGAAAGACTTTATCAATTTTGCCATCCATACGGGATTACGAATTAGCGATATCGTTCTATTCAACATTCAGGATCGCCTCGACGACAACAATATCCTCCTTCGTGCGCAAAAGAATGGCGCAGATATCTATACATGGATTCCCGACTGGTTAGCGGAGAGACTGCGGGCGCGGGAAAAGCAATATGGCCCTTTGATCTTCCAGGCCGGAACCGCGCTTAACATGAAGCAAATGACCCAAATTTGGCGTGATAGACGCTTGCGTGAAGTCTTCGAACTCGCAGGCCCTTGGAAACATATTCATCCCACGCCTCATTTGTTTAGGCATACCTTCGCACGCATTCTGCTAGAACACGAGGTTTCGGTTGAAGACGTTGCGCAGTTGCTTGGCGATACCCCTGACATCGTTCGCAAGCACTACAGCGCATGGATACCCTCTAGGCAACGCAGGCTGTCACGTATCGTAAAAGACGCCTTCGCTGATAAATATCAACCCGCCAAAGTCATCTCAATCCGCTGATTTGATCAACCGCCCAATCTCTTCCAGCGAACCGGCGATCACGAATATCTCCCCTTGGCCGCTCAGTTGCGGCGGTTGGGGGCTGTTGCATCAAGAGCAAGTCCGGCGCTATCCCGAGTATTGTGCGGCTGCCATCCGATCGAAGGTCTCGACTCTCTCGCTGTTCCGCGGCGCGCCGGGACAGGAAACAGGTATGAGTACGGAGCAGCTGCGCTATGCGTTGCTCCGTTACGGCAACGTCGATCATCGGTTGGATTCCGAAATTATCCGTCATGGCTGGTATCCGAAGAATGCCCGTCCCGCTTCGTGGGTCTACGACAACGGTGCGGTCGAGCCTGTCTACCCGGATACGCCGGCTCTCGTTTGGAAGTGGCCGCTCACCTTGACGTTGCTGACGTTTCTCACCGCGTTCGTCTGGGGCTTCGTTGTCGACTACCGCTATCGCTCGTCGATCGTGGTGGGCGTTCCATTCGATGGGTCGATCGTTACAACGGTCGATGAATACAACAAGGAAGTAAAAGGCGACAGCATGAAGTATGCCGTCAAAGCGTGGAAGGACCGCTGACAGGATGGCGAAAACACGCTGGAGTTCGATTCGACTGCCTGCGGCGAAAAAAGCCTCGCATCAGTTCCGCATGGGCGACACGGGAACGGGAAAGACCAGTTTGACCTATCAGGACCTGCTCGATGCGGAAGCCAACGGCATCAACTGTGTGGTCAATGATGCCAAGGGCGGCGAGATTCTGGCACGCTTCTACCGGCCTGAGCGCGGCGACACCATCCTCAATCCGACGGACGACCGCTGCGCGTATTGGAACATCTCGAGCGAAGGCTACGATCTCGCTACCTACAAGACGGTCATGACCTCGTTGTTTCCGCCGCCAGTGGTGCGTGATCCGACGGCCGATATTTTCAATCAATGGACGGTCAGCCTCGGAGCCTATCTCCTCGATGAGTTTCGGCCCGACACCGAAACACTAGGTTCCTGGATTGCGAACTACCCTCAGATCGAACGGCGCGTCCAGGGAACGATCCACGAATATACGCTTCCGGCCAACTCGCCGCAGCAGCGCGCCGGCGTGCTCGGCACGCTGGCGCTCGCCGGCGATCCGCTTTGGATGATGCCGTCGCTAGCGGAAGGCCGCCAGGAATTCTGCATTCGCGAATGGACACGCCATCCGCAAGGTTGGGTCTTTATCTCGTCCGACTCCGATACCCGGGATGCCCTGAAGCCGCTGCTCTCGATGTGGATGGATCTGTTCCTTCTCGGATTGCTTTCGAGTGAAACGACGAAACGCACGAAGCTGATTTATGACGAGCTGCACACCTTGCAGACCCTGACCCGGTTGCACGACGGCATCACCATGCTGCGTTCGGCCGGTCACCAGATCATTGCCAGCATCCAGAACCAGGAGCAGCTGAAGCATCTCTATGGCGATCAGACCCGGACGATTCTCAGCCAGGCCTACACGAAATGGATTTTCGCAACCAGCGACCCGGATTCGGCGGATCTGCTCGAACGCATCGGCGGGAAACGCAAGCTCTTACGGCTCGAGCAGACACACAATCCTGCGCCGTCTTTCTACGAACGCGACCGCAACAGCTTGCGCATCGCCGAAGTGGTCGAACCTGCCATCAGTGCCACCGAGATCAAGGGCATGAGCGACCTCCATGCCTATTTCGTGCAGCGTGGTTTCAAGAATGGCCGCATGGTCGCGGTGCCGGTCGAAATCCCGTTCCTCAGTTTGCCCAAAAAGCATCCGGCTTCGATCAAGCGCCTGGTGCCGCGCCGCGATTTTGAGCTTCCGCCCGATGCGGCGAGCTTTCCAGAGCCGCCACTAGTGGCGCCTGAGGAAGGCTCGTCAAGCAGACTGCTGATGAGCCTCGGCTAACTATGCTGACGATCCGCGCCATGACCGGAGGGGAAGGCTATGCTGCCCGTCACCTGTCAAACAACGACTACTATGCCGTGGGCGAGACCATCACGGGAGAATGGATGGGTCGTGGCGCTCAACTACTCGGTCTCACAGGCGCCGTTCGCATGGAACCGTTCGACGCCATCCGGCAGGGCCTCGACCCCGCGACGGGCGAGTTCCTGCGGCCCCGCCAGAGCGCGGACCGTTTCAACGGGCTGGGCGAGAAGATAGCGACCGCTCGCAATCTCTACGACTTCACGGTATCGGCTCCGAAGGCAGTCTCGGTGCAGGCGCTCGAAGACTCGCGTCTCGTCGATGCGCATAAGACAGCGGTGACGGAAATGGCCACGGAACTCGAGAACCT
>CAVWRP010000028.1:0-63297 GCA_963757345.1 Terriglobia bacterium
CGCAGAGTACAAACGAACTATGGGACGCCTGGGTCATGACAAATAGAATCAATGGAATAGCAACTCTCATTGGCGCAATACTCCTCTTCCCAGAACAGGGAGTACTTGCAAAAACAGCAGGTACAAACGACGGTCGCTCTGTAGGAACTACCAAGGCGATCGTGGGTGAACTCTGGGCGGCACCCGCCGACCTTTCGTCACGAAATCTATTCTACGGACCCGGCGGAGAAAAACACCAGCCTGGAAAAACCTTCACTTTTATAAAAGAGGATCTGAGCGGGTCCAATCCAAAATTTGATGTTCGCGATGAGAATGGAGTGCATTGGAAGGTAAAGCTGGGTGTCGAGTCGCAGCCGGAAACCGTTGCTTCGCGGCTTCTCTGGGCAGTCGGCTATTACGCGGACGAAGATTATTACCGGGACAGCGTGCAAATGCGCAATCTACCCGCGCATCTGCATCGTGGGCAGAACTTCGTCCGGGTCGACGCAACAATCCGGGGTCTTCGTCTGAAGAGGGAAGAAAAGGATCACAAAAAGGTCGGATCGTGGTCGTGGCGTAACGGACCTTTCAGAGGAACCCGAGAGTTGAATGGATTGCGAGTGATGATGGCGCTCATCAACAACTGGGACTCGAAAGATGAAAACAACGCAACCTTGGAGGAGCCGGCGGGGCGCGTGTATGAGGTTAGCGATCTGGGCGCGAGTTTTGGAAGTTCCGGGGTTCTGTTAGAAAAGAAAACGGCTAAAGGAAACTTGCATTCGTACCAAAGATCAAAGTTTATGACCAAAGTAAGCCCTGAGTACGTAGACTTTGCAACACCGAGTCTGGCCTCGCTTCCTTACATTTTTAATCCTTGGCAGTATGGCCGCAGGGCGCGGCTGCGTTGGATCGGCAGACATATCGATCGCGCCGATGCCAGATGGATGGGGCAGCTGCTAGGCCAGCTATCCACAACCCAGATTCTGGACGCGTTCCGAGCCGCGGGCTACGCGCAGGCAGATGCAGCTGCCTTCACGCAGACTCTGCAAACTAGAATCGAGCAGCTGAAGGGGTTGTGAGAAACACGATCTCCCGATTGTGGAATGCTCCCTCCTAGAGGAACCGAGTTTGGACGTCCGCGTTCGCAGACTGCAGCTCGTTCAGCTCAGCATAAAGACCACCGGCACGCAAGAGCTGCTCATGATTTCCGTTTTCCACAATCTGGCCTTCTTCAATGACGAAGATGCAATCGGCGCGGCGGATCGTGGAAAGGCGGTGTGCTATGACTACCGTGGTCTTACCCTCCATAAGCCTGTCGAGAGCCTCAAACACTAGCCTTTCTGATGCAGCATCGAGCCCAGAACTGGGTTCATCAAGAATCAGGATGGGCGTATCGCAGATGATTGCACGTGCGATCGCAATCCGCTGGCGTTGGCCACCGGAGAGAGTCACTCCGCGCTCGCCGACAATGGTGTCATATCCATCCGCCAGCTTGCGGATGAATTCGTCGGCGTTGGCCTGCTCTGCTGCGCGCAGAATTTCATTTCGGCTTGCGGCAGGTTTACCGTAAGCGATATTGCCCCATACCGTGGTGTTGAAGAGCAGTGTTTCCTGCAGAACAAACCCGATATGACGTCGAAGTGATTTCTGTTGCAGACGTTTTACGTCGAGAGCGTCAATCTTGACAGTACCCAAATTGGGATCATAGAACCGCGGAATCAAGCTGATGATTGTAGTCTTTCCGGCACCGCTCGGTCCCACTAAGGCGACCACCTGGCCGGATTTGATCGTAAAGCTTACGTCCTTCAGTACAGGTGCTTCGTTCTCATAACCAAATGTGACCTGATCGAATTCGATTTCGCCCTTGACATGCAATAGCGGTTTGGCCCTCGCCATGTCTTTAACCTCGTTTTGCGTGTCCAGAACTTCGCGAATGCGCTCGAAACCGACTGCGGCCTTCGAATAAGCATCTGTCATCTTCGACAACTCTTGCATCGGCTTGAACAGCTTCCCTAAGTAGAAAAGGAACACGATTAACGCCCCAGGCGAAAGCGTTCCCTTGAGCGCCATGCGTGCTCCAAACCAGAGCACCAGAGCCGTACCGATTGCGACGATCACTTCGACCATCGGAGACAGCTTCGCTTTCAGGCTTCGCGCTTTCAGAGCAATTTCCAAGCCCTCCAGGCTCTGCTCTTCCAGCCGATGCTGTTCGTAGTCCTCCCGCGCAAAGGCCTTTACAACACGAATAGAGGAAAGGACTTCCTGCATTACGGAGACGATTTCACCTTCCTTCTTCCGGACCGCGCGCGATGCTTTCTTGATTTGTCGCGTGTAGGTATAGACTACTGCTCCTAATACGGGAGCCACCGAGAGAGCGATGAGTGTGAAGCGCCAGTTCAGGTAGAACATGACGCCGACCATGCCGACCAACATCAGGCTATTCACGACGGCACTCATCAGCCCGGAGACGACGAAACTTTGCACCGCATCGATATCGCTCGTGACTCGACTGAGAAGATCTCCGATCTGCTTTCTGTCGTGGTAGGCGAGCGACATCTTTTGAATATGGGCGTAGACCGTTCGCCGCAGATTGTGTGTCACCCACTGCGCAACACTTGTCGTGACGCATTTTTCGACATAGGAGCAGATGGCTCCCACGCAGGCGATCACCAGAAATGAGATCGCCGCAAGTGTGAGAATCGCGAGCTTATCGGCTCCAGCAACCGAAAGGATCAGGTGATTCAGCCAGCCACTTTTTACTGCCTGGGCTTTCACTACGTTGTCCACGACAACTTTCAGCGGCCAGGGCTCGAGTAGATTTACGATCCCCTCGCCGATTACCGCGATGCCGCCTGCAAAGAGGATTTTTGTGTGCGGTCGAAGCAGGTCAACGATCGTCACATTGCTAACGCGATGCTGGTTTGGCATTCGGACGGCTACTCAAAGGTGCTCATGCCAGAGGAACGTGACCACCAAGCGGACAGAAATGGCCTCTTCCGATCATCCGAGATTACGGTTACTGCCGCGGTACTTCTGGTTTCAGGGACGGTCATTGGCGACTGACAGCCTTTCTTTGCAATGGAATTCGGGACCGCGAGATACCGCGGGGTCCTAGTACCTCCACCTAAATTAGATTTCGCCGTTGAATGTCCGCCTCGCCGGCGAACACGGTGCTTCAATGCTGTACTTGTCAGCTATGTTCAATCCCATTCAAACGGCCATTGGCAGCTGGCGAAACTCCCATTAGGTGTGGCCAACGGTTCTCCGACGGCTACGTCGCCGGATTTCTTGGTCTCACACTCCATCTCAACGGCCATAATGCGGCTCCACTCTTAATGTCGTCATAGCGGTGGAATCTGTCCGCACTAAACTAAACCTCTAAAAGAGGACGGGGAGACCTTCGCGCTACGACAGTTTTCATTTGGCGAATGTTGTCTAGCGTGATCATCCATTGCCGAACCTCTCCTCGTGCAGCACCTTCGCCGCGATCCAGCGCCACTAGCGCATTCTTCAAATTCTCCTCCGCAACTTGCTCCAGCTCGGACATCTTCAAATCGTGGTAGTCCATCGTAATTGCATCGACTGAGCCGTCCTACTAATCTCGGCAGCCGTTTGCGTCTTCCAACCCTGCATTCAGTAGATGCGCTACGGCACTCCACTTAACACATGCCGGCGGTACTTGTACGTCTATGCCTTGTAGAGTTACGGGGATGTAAGCGGCGTGTAGCAGAGAATGATCACTTGGCAAGGATTATTTGATTATTTGGCCCGCACAAAGAACGGCAATACGAGCATGATTGGACTTGCCCCCAAATTTGAGACAAACGGTTAAGGCTCAAAATTCATCGATGGCCTGACCCGGAAAATGAGACAGCGGGAAAGTTGAGATTCGGATCTCGGAAGTGGTCCGGAGCCCGATGATTCGGGCTTTCTGTTGACTAAAGTATCTCAATTGAGTCCCTCAAGCAAGAGTGGCCGTTCAGAGCGGCCCTTCGCCCTCATCTCAGGCTCAGAAGGCGGCGCCGACGGTTTGTCAAGGGCGGCCGTTTTTTGCCCGGCGCGAGCGGACCCTTGACAGGCCACAGGCGCTGCCGTATTCACGCTTGAGAGGGTGAAGGGCCTACACCCGAGTGTGCGCGCAAACTCTTCTGGTGTTCGGTCCGCGAGGGCGCTATGCGGCCGCGTTTGATTGTAATCGCGTTGCCAACATTGCAGCCTCTGCTGTGCGTCCGTCAGGTTCGAGAACACCTCTGTGTTGAGGGATTCGTCCCGTAGCCGGCCGTTGAAACTCTCGATATAACCGTTCTGGGCGGGGCGGCCGGGCCGGATAAAGTCCAATTTCACTCCCGCTTGATGCGCCCAAACATCCATCGCCTGACCTGCGAATTCGCTGCCGTTATCGGTAGTGATCGATTCCGGTACGCCACGCTTGGCGGTCAGACGCCTCATGTGTTCCACTACTTTCTCGCCCGATTGGGATCGATCCGCATGGAGACACAAGCACTCCCGCGTGTATTGATCGACACGGTGAGGATGCGAAACCAGCGCCCATCCGTCAATCGATCGCTCACGAAATCCATACTCCATCGCTGATTCGGCCCCGCCGCCGCTGGCAACGGAACCCGCGCGTGTGCGGCTCCCTTGCCACGCTTCTTGGTGCGGACCTGCAGACCTTCTTCGTGATACAGCCGATGGACTCTTTTCGTATTCACCACCCACCATGACCGGCGTCCCCGCTCATCGTCTGGATGAGTTTCCGGCTGGCTATTCCTTGGCGGGTTGCGCTCCCGCATCGCCCGCCTCCGCTTCACCAACCATCCGCCATTGTGCGCTAAAGTCGTCTTGCCGGTCGATCATTTTTCATCGAACGGTAAACAGTGCCTTAACTGTTTGTCTCACGCGAGGGGCAGGCCCAGATCGATACTACGGTTGACAGACTCCAACTGCCGGAGACGCTATCAGCTCTGGCCATTTCAGCCTTGACACGTGCCAAGGGCAAAAACGATGGCGCTTCAGAGCAGCGCGTGAATCTGCACTCCTACGCTATACGCTCGAGTAGCCAGCAACCCCGCTGCAAGACTCGCAAGCCGCAAAATCGCACCGGTGGATTATTTCCCATGGGATGCTGGCACAAATTCAGCGACTAGAGGAAGACAAACAAGAAGGTTCTATTGCGAAGTTTGGGCTCAGAACATAGATGCCAGACTTTGTTTGAATTACAGAGGCCTGTTTACAGGCATTACGAGAAGTTGGCCTTGTTCAGCAGCCAAACGCGAGAGCCGTCTTTAGCACTGGAGCCATACTGGCAGCCGTGTATGCGGCTTGGGGAGCTCTAAAGGAAACCTGGGCCATAATGACCGGTCTGGACAAGGCGTACGAGGTGGACGAAAAGCGTCTCTGATCGCGGATTTTGCTTATCATGTTTGGCCTGACGATTTCTCTGAGTGTTCTGGGCCTGATGGCGCTTGCCGCAATGGCCTCTGCATTAGGTGCGTGGCGTATCAAAACATCATCAAATCGTCTGGATTTGGGTCTGCGGACCGCTTGAGACTCGCGCCAGGCCGTCGTATCGCAATTCGGGGTAAAGCCGGCGTGCCAGTACTTGTTTCGAGTGCGCTAGATGAAGTGATTTTTCCCGTCTTCCTCAAGCAGAATCTCTTCGAGTCCCGCGCCACCCCCAACGACCTTTCGAACATGCTGCTCATGAATTCTCGCGCCGTAGTTCCGTTCGAGCGAGCTTATGACATGGTGATAATCTTCTTGTAAACGGAGCAAGGCAGTGCATTTCGCCTGTGTTCGCCTTAGCTCTTCAGCTGGAATCTTGTTCGGCATCTGCCCGTTTGACTAGTGCCAACGCTACTCGTTACAAGTGAGAGCTACGGGAAGGGTGAGGGCAGAGCAGCAGTACCTCCTGATGAAGGATTGAGCAAAGCCTCTGGTTGTACACAATTGAATCCTCGCCTTTACCATCTCGGCGCTTCCACTTAGGGCGAATTTCGCAACACCTCAGACGAATGACAAAGCCGACACGCTGGGGCATCATCGCAACTCTACAAAGAATAGGTGTACTGGTACCGCGTTCTCTGCTTCACCATCCACGCTCTTCGGGTCTACTGGATGCAAGGTTGGAGGAGAGCAGAGGGCTGCCGAAATCGGTGGGCGGCAGCTCACCAAAATAGTTCTTATGGACTACCACGATTTGAAAGCACTAGCAGGCCGCTGAAAAGCGACCTCTGGGGCACGTTGGTAATTGGTTTCCGGTTTATTTTGACTTGAGTTGCGGTGGATAAGTCTGATCCGGCGATGCGGTGATTGCCTGATCAGGCGCCGAGGGTGCCCGCTGCTTCGTTTTCAGGCAGGCTGGGCCGTCAGGTTTCGCATCTTGGATCAGGTTATAAGCAGCTGCTGCAAAGGTGAACATCCATCCGACTCGATCCGGCCCTCGGAACCGGGTTTTTCGTTGCAGCGCGATCGTTTTCATCCAGCCGAAGACTTCTTCGACACGCTTGCGCTTCCGCTGACTCACCGCATAACCTTCGTGACGTGTCGTTCGCTGGTCAATCGCACTGCGACGATTGGTCGTGAAAGATAAATCGCTCTCAACCGATGCTCATAACGTGAAGATCATCGCCTCGGGCGGCAAAGTCACTCTGAAGGGGCCCGTTGAATCTGAGGAAGAGAAGAAAGCAGTCGAAAACAAAGCCACACAAGTGGCTGGCGCAGAAAATGTGACGAGTGAAATCACGGTCGCAGCTTCTAAGTAATCAAACAGGAGAGGAACTTAACTATGGCAGGAAAGAATACAGCTGTTTACGGAATCTATCGGGACCGGCCGGTAGCGGAAGAGGCAGTCGATCGGATTTTGGCCGCAGGATTTAGAAACGAAGACGTTTCGGCTCTATTGCAGGACAACGTCGGCACCAAAGATTTTGCACATGAAAAGGCCACCAAGGCTCCGGAAGGAACCGCCACTGGGGCCGCGACAGGTGCCGCCATCGGCGGCTCGCTCGGTCTACTGGCGGGCATCGGAGCACTCGCGATTCCTGGGGTTGGACCCTTCATCGCCGCCGGACCAATCATGGCGACTTTGGCCGGTCTCGGATCAGGGGGAGTGGTTGGCGGCATCGTTGGAGCGCTCGTCGGAATGGGTATCCCTGAGTTTGAGGCGAAGCGTTATGAGGGCCGTGTAAAAGAAGGCGGCATCCTGGTTTCCATTCACTGCGACAACAGCGAGTGGGTGAGCCGCGCAAAACAAATCTTGAGAGAAACGGGCGCGGAAGATATATCATCCGCGGGCGAAGCGTCAGCCGACTATGCTAAGAGCGACAAGCCGCTCGCACGCAGCACCAGCAGCGTCTAACAGCCAACAAACAAGGATAGGAATAGCCTCGAGCCAGTCGTACTGGCTGGCGGGAGAGTACTCCTGTCTTTGTCCTTGGAATGCGATTGAAATCGAGAAAGTTCCTGCGGTATGTTGGTCCAATGCAGAAACAATTTTTGTTCGAGCATGAAGGATGTGTGCTGGAGCTTCAAAGCTGTGAGCATGCTGGCAAGTGGACGGCACAAGGCAGGCTGAAATTCACCGACTCTTCGTATGAACACTTACGGGTTTTCACAATGGGAACGCAATTTGACTCAGCCGAGCAAGCATTCGAAAAAACGAAAGCATGGGCTGTAGCAGAAATCGAGAGTGTGCTTTGAGTTGATCGCGAAACAGAAAAAAAGATAGTGTCGCAAATAACCTAGTGCGGGCACGAGTAGGGAGAGGTAGCGAGATTAGGTGGCAAGCCCGAAGGCACGGTTCACAAATCGGACCTGACCTGCGATATCACCCTTCTGTAACCACCGGATCTGTCCCTTGTGAATCATGTGCATTGCTTCGTATCCCTGGATCGTGTTCACCGCGCCTTGCACAGAGCGAAACCACTGACTGGCAACGATACGCTTCTTGATGAAGCGGTGATCTTGCTCGATGATGTTGTTCATATAGGGTGAAGGGCGGCATCGGCAGGCCTTCGACAGCTCCCCTGTTTGCTTCAGTTCAGCAATCACAGACGGATAGGCTGGATGCCCATCGACGCTAATCACTCGTGGCCGAAGATGCCCGATCCGCCACAACGCAAGCTGAAAGAAGTATTTGGCTGCGATACGATCGCGACAAGGCGACAGCATGAAATCGATGGTTTTGCCCTCGGAATCAAGTGCCCTATACAAATAGGTCCATTTGCCGGCCACACGAACGTACGTTTCATCCACCCGCCAGGACCGATTCGGACGACGGAGATGGCGCCGCATCCGCTCGTTCAGGATCGGAGCATACCGCACAACCCAACGAGCGATCGTTGAATGATCCACTTTCAAACTGCGCTCTGCCATCAGCTCTTCGAGATCGCGATAGCTGAGCGAATACCGGAGATACCAGCGCACACACAGCACAATCAGTTCATCTTGGAAATGTCGTCCTCGGAACATCGGTGGCCGATTCGTTCGCACTCCGCCCACCTTACCAGCCGCGCTCTGCCGCTTGCGACACTACCAGGGCATCCACCTCGGGATCACTTTCCCGCAGGGTTTCAATCCGCTGAATTCCGTAACAAACGGTCGAGTGGTCACGACCATTGTAAAAGCGGCCGATCACTGTGGTTGTCCAGCCACCGACAGTTTAGGCCAGGTACATTGCGACTTGACGGTTGAAACAGGCGGGCTGCGAATTCCCCAGGCCACGCGTTGCCCGTAGGCGAGCGGAAACAGCGGCATCTATCTCGGCGAGAGAAATACGTCGATATCGCGCTAAATCAGGTGCGAACGATGCCGATGCCATCTATGCTCCCTTTCTGGCCAAAGCCTCGGCAGACTGGATTATCAGGTGGTCAGCACCCGAGTCGATGCAAGCCGGGCATCCGGGCCACAGTGTACGGATCAGATCAAGCCATCGTTCCAGACGCTCCCGGAATTTGCGCGGTCGAGCATAGTCGGAGCTCCCGAGCTGTGCGGCCAGCCCGAACGCCCCGAAGATTGGGATTCGTTCCTGGCCCTTTGTCGTAAAGCACCGATAGGACAGCCACATGAACAGATCCAATGCCGCAGGCGAGGAAGAGAGCGCTTTGGCAGCATCGAGATCCGTAGGAATCGCATGGGTCGTTACCTCCCGAAAGAATTCGTCACTTAAGACAATTTCATTTTCAAAGCCGCCTGGCAGCGTGGCTTGACTCGGATCACGCGAATACCAGATCCGCGCCTCGCGCATGAAGTTGAATCTTGCGTGATGTGTGACGGTCGCCCTCTCGCGTTGTCTATCGGTGCCGAAAAAAATGGTCGCTCCGAATACCCTTTGGAACGCTGCGATCAACCGGCGGTACTGGGAACCGCCCTGCTGCATTCCGAAAACATCGAGCATTTCTGCTGCGCTGCGAAAGGTAATAGTCTGTCTACGCTGTCGCATGGCAAGCGTCGCAAGAAAAATGGGCACCAGCCGGTCCTGGCCCCAAGGCACACCGTATTGCGGATGGCCGGTGACCTGCAAAAGAAACTGGCCGTTCCGGCGTTCGTGCATCAATGCGCCTTTGAGCGGGCGCTTAGTCGGCAGTCCGCAGAGGACAAAGGGCCGTGAAGCGAAGCCCAGAGTCTGCGCTGCGGTTTCCCGGTGCAGTCGGACAAGCTGAACCGCTTCCGCTTGGCGGAGCTTCCGTTTCGAAATTACTAGCTCGCCAGGGAGGCGACGGGCAATGGACCCGACTGCCTCCAAAGACCCAGTAGCTTGGCGGAATCCCACTAATGTTGTTGATCGACACGAATCGCAGGCGCGATCCCTTGTTTTGTGCCACTAATGTGCCGTTGATGCCCAACAATCCCACTCAATCCGACCCAATCTGCGACCGCAAGTTGTTGAAACGGCGCACGGTCGGATGGGACAATTAGCTTGAGGTGCTAGCGGGTAACTCCGTGGGGGTTCAAGTCCCCCTCTCCGCACCATACACTAAAAAAAGACTTACCCCCCTCCTTTTACCTCGCTAGTAGCAACCTGTAGGAGTATGGGAGCGGATGGATGCATTGTTGGGGAATTGGACTCCACCCTGCCCACCACGTAGACCGGCTGGGTTATGGGCTTGGCCCAGTCTTCGGCACGCAGCGTAAATGTGCGGCTGGACTGGGCCTCCGTCACAAGCACACCGTTCAATCCAACATTCACCACACGTATGCCGGGCGGTAGATTCTCGACCGAACATGGAACCCGGCCCTTGAATCCGTTCTGACGGTCGACTTTCAGCGTAACGGTAACGGATTTCCCCGGCTGAATCGCAAGCTGAGTCGGCTCCGCCGTTACCAACACATCGGGAGGAGGAATCACGGAAGCGAGCTGCAATGTCGCGCCTGCGTTCGCTACCCTGACCAAATCGCGACCCGCCACGCTCGCGTGCCCTGCGATCCTTATTGGCGAAGCAAGCATTCCTACTGAAGCCTTTTGACCTGCGGAGAGAACGACTACGGTCGAATTCTGTCCCGCCGGAATCATAGCCCGGCCCGCCGCCACACCCGGCGGAAGGTCAAGCACTTCAATCTCAATAGGACCCTGATAACCGGGCGCCCTGTCCGCTATAACCGAGATTGGAATCGATCCCCCGCGCGGGATGTTAGGGTTCTCCGGATCGGCGGCGAGTCGATAGTCGGGATACGCATCTCGAATGGTCAGACGATACGCATAATCTGGCCCTTGGAGATCGCGGACATCCTTGAGGTGAAGTATGTAGTCACCATCTTCCGGCGCGACAAAATCGAGCTTGGAATCCGCTCCGTATTCGGGACCGCCATCGTCATTACGCCACGTCAGGTGGAACACTGGCAAACCGTTCGGCGGAAACTTCGTGCCGGCGTGAAGAATCTCGGCCCTATATACGGGTGTATTAATAGCATGCACGTCTGGCGATGTGCCCAAAAAAGCGATCCGTATGCCACCGGCTCCCTCCGTCTCGATGTCGGCGTCAGGCTGGTCGGGGATGACGGCGATTCGGTCGAGCTCGTCGCCAATCATGAGGTAATCCCCTTCGTGAAGGCCGGAAGTGGATACCAGCCGCATACCGGTTGTCCTCGAATCTCTATCGGCGAGGGTGGTCGTAGTCTGGTTCTGGCATCGAACAGTGGCGCGCGGAATCGGGTTGCCCTGTGCGTCGAGCACCTCTATCACGGAATCGAGCGGTGAGCCTAGCCTGGCGGCCGCCACCTGAATGCCCAGACTCTGACCCTTCTTCGCGTGAAACCGAAAATAATCTTCGTCAGATTTCCCGCCAGCCTTCGTGCTGGCGTCAATGTGCCCGTTCATAGTCACTGGCATGGAAACCATTTGCGCGTGTGTCGGCGTATCATTCGGCTCCCGCTCGAGAATCTCGGGCTCGTTTCCCACTGCGAGCATTACCTTGTTCAACGACGATGCTTGGCCGCTCTTCATCTCGAGCGGAAGAGTTGTCCAACCATCGGCCCGTTTCGGTGTGTGGACGTCTACCTGATGAGCTTCGAGATTTACTCCGCTTACCGCCACCTGCGCCGGTGCCCCAGCGCGCACGCCCAGCGGGAAGACGCCGGTAATGTAAGGAAGAGGCCCGGCATTGACTCGGTAAAAATGATCCGTCCCTCCGCCCTTCTCCCGGTCGGCGACGGCTATGATGTATACGCCTTGCTCTGGCAGTTTGTAGCTGAGTACGGCATCCGGGCTATTTTCGTTTTGGCCGGCCTCGGCTAATTGCTTGCCTGAAGAATCGCGCAAGACTAAGAGCGACTGGAGTTTTGAGTCCAGTCGCGAGGCGACAACCTGGAATACAAACTCCTCGCCCGCCTTTCCCTCAAAACTGTAGTTGTGCTCGTCCCCGGGTGCTGCAATCGTGCCAACCAGGGTCGCTGGCAACTCGACGCGTTGCGGTTGTGCCGCGGTACCCTCGGGCGATTTCTCGCGGGTGTGGACTTCCGGCAGCGAATCGATGGCGATCACGGCCATGTTCGACGTTCCGAGAGGCGTTTGAATCCGGAACCGGTGGATTCCCGGCTCCACGTCTTTCGCAACCGTAATTTCCAACTGGGCCGTTTCCTTCTTGCCGGTCGGCACTTGGGCCGCGAGGTCCACGCCCGCGCGCGGGCCGGTGATTTTCTCGGGAACCACGGTAACCCCAGAGATCTGCGCAGTCATCCCAGGCGAGTCAAAGACAACATCCTTCGCGCCGGAGAGGCTTCGGCCGTCGATCGTGAACGTAGCTGCGCGGCCTCGCTGCATTCCGGCCGGCGAGACTTTGGAAATGGTCGGCGGAATAATCTGACCGTCCGCGCCCAATGGCAGCACGAGCAAACCTCCCAGCGTGAGCATCAGGCCCGAAACGAAAACCTTGACTGTCATTGGAAACCCTCCCGTACCCTTCGCCTTCGTCGTCTCAGTCCCGGTCTCGGGTGGCGGCCCTCAACTCTCCCTCAGGGGAGTTTTGCGTCTTGGTGTCATAGAGCGTCAAGCTGCCGTTGTAGCGGCCCGCAGCGAGCCGGGTTCCATCCGGACTGATGCTGAGCGCCTGCACCCAATCGGGTTGGTGGTCGATGACCCGCAGAGGATCGAGCGTAGCCGCATCACGGAAACGAATGGAGCCATCTGAAGAACTGCTGATGATCGTCTTACCGTTGGGTGTCCAGACCAGAGCCAATATGCTGTCCTCATCCGCAATCAGCGACTGAATGAGGCTGGAGTCGCTATCGCCCAGCCGCCAGACGTAAATTGTCTTGTCATAACCGGCTGCCGCAATCCGGTCGCCGGACGGCGAATACTTGATGCTCGTCAGACCGTCCGAGGCGTCGCCCAGCGTGTACAGGCGCCGGCCGGAAGCGACGTCCCAAATCTTTACGGTCCTGTCCTGAGAGGCCGAAGCCAGGCGCTTCCCGTCAGGACTGAATGCCACCGCAAACACGGCGTCGATATGATCCTGAAGATTGCGGACTTCTTTCCCCGACGTCACATCCCAAAGTTTCACCATCTTGTCGTAGCTGCCCGAAGCGATCAATTTCCCGTCCGGACTCCAGGCCACGGAATAGATACAATCCCTATCGCCCTGCATGGTTTTGACGAGCTGGTGCGATTGGGTGTCCCAGATTTTGATTTCACCTCCGCGCTGGGGCAGGCCGCCCGCGGCGGCGAGCGTTTTTCCGTCCGGGCTGAAGGCGATGGAGCGCACATAATCCGCGTGACCAGGAAGCGTAGCGAGCTGTTTGTTCGTGGCAGGGTCGATGAGCCGGACTTCTCGATAAGCGCCCACCGCAAGAAGCTTTCCATCAGGAGAGAATTGCAGCGACAGGATGGGCGAGACCACTGGAACTTCGGGCTTGATGTCCGGTATCGCAAGCGGTGCGAGGACCGTGGCCTTCCCCGCTGATGGGCCCATGCCGCCCGCGT
The DNA here is from genome assembly GCA_963757345.1 of Terriglobia bacterium. Lineage (GTDB taxonomy): Bacteria > Acidobacteriota > Terriglobia > Bryobacterales > Bryobacteraceae > Bog-105. The sequence continues at coordinate 13,397 of CAVWRP010000028.1, forward strand.
CGATCCATGCTTTGATGGTCGCGATGTCTGCGGCCGAGAGCGGATCGCTTCCGAATGGCATGCGGGGCTGCACCTTTCCCTCAACCATCAGCACCAAACGGCTCTCACCGGACTTGCCCGGAAGGATCACCGGCCCATGTGCGCCGCCTTTCATCAGCAGGTCAAATTTCTCCATCACGAGTCCGCCCATCTTGGCCGCGCCGGAGTGACAGGCAAGGCAGTTCTTTTGCAGGATGGGCGCAACATCCGAACTAAAACCAGGCGGCGAGGCAGCGTGCGCCGGCAGTTCCAGGAGAACCGTGCAGATAGCTGCGATGAAGGCGGTTTGCATGAAATCCAATACCAGCTCAGTGGTTGAACATGAACGCTTCACTAGTCAGAATGGCCCACAGCATATCGTTCAGCGCGTCGCGGCGTGGGTCATCGGCTACTGACATCTTTTGTTGTTCGGCTGAATGAAGAGCCTTCACCAGCGCGGCCCCTTCCGTCTCCTTCGGGTAACGGCTGAAAGAAGCGAAATACAGATCGTTCACAATTTGCTCATCGGAAAGACCGCGTTTTATCAGTGCATTGATCGAATTTTCGGGCGCACGCACCTTATTGTTGAGCGTGTCGCCGTTAATAATATGCAGTGCCTGGGTGATGGTAGGTACGGAGGTGCGCTCGCTTTCCCGCGTCTGCTCCCGCACGGGCCGGCCGAAGGCGTTCAGGAAGTAAGATTTTACCGCCGTATCCGGTAATTGCAACGCGCGGGTGCCGGCAGGATACCCATCGAACTTTTCCGGTTCCCCCGTTACCTGCGAATAGGCGTCCAGCAGCACTTCCGCCGGCAGACGCTTGATGAGATAGTGCGAGCCGTATTTGTCATCGTGGGCGTTTTCCTTCAGGGGCTCTGACGAAGCCTGGTAGGTGGCCGATTGCATGATCGTGCGAATCATGTAGTTGATGTCGAAATTGTGAGCGGTAAAGTCCTTAACCAACTCGTCCGGTAATTCATCGTTCGTGGCCGGGTTCGTGGCCCGCAGATCGTCGACGGGTTCGATCAGTCCGCGCCCCATAAAATTCCGCCAAAGCCGGTTTACCAGACTGCGGGCGAAAAATGGGTTATCGGCCGCGGCGAGCCACTTGGCGAAGTAAACTCGTGTATCTCCCGGTATCGTTTCCGGAAGGGCTTTTGCGTCCAGCGGTTTCGGCGGCAGCACGGTCATGTAACGGTCATCGGTGAACTCGCCGGTGGGGGCCGAGTAGACTGTTACGTTATTGAAAAGTGGACCTATTCCCGCACGCGCTCCGCTCGGCGAAAAAGTTTTCAGCCGGACACGAGCGAATAGGTTGGCCATGCCGTAGTAGTCCTTCTGAGTCCACTTGGCCAGCGGATGATTGTGGCAATGCGCGCAGGTGATGGTAATGCCAAGAAACGCCTGCGCCATGTTCTCGGAAGTGTCCAGCGGATCGCGATGGATGACCCAATAGTTGGCCGCGCCATTCTTAATCGTATTGCCGGTGGCGGTGACAATCTGATAGACAAACTGGTCCCACGGCTTGTCGCACGCAACGCTATCGCGAATCCAGTTGTAGTAGCTCCACATCTCCTCGTTCGAGAGACGGTTGCTTGAAACCAGCAGGAGATCCGACCACTTATATGCCCAGTAATCCACAAATTCGGGACGCTTCATCAGCGCATCGATCAACCGGTTCCGTTTGTCCGGAGACGAATCTCGCAAAAATGCTTCCACTTCGGCGGGTTTGGGCAGAATTCCGGCGCCATCCAGATAGGCTCGCCGAATAAATTCTGAGTCGCTTGCGGGAGGCGACGGCGGAATGTGCAGCGCTTCCAGGTGCTTCAATATGGCGTCATCAATATAGTTGTGCCGCGGCGCATTCTTAAACAGGGTCTCCTGGAGTTTGTAGGGGTAGGGAATGCGCAGCCGCGAAAAGGCGACGTGGCTCTGATACCACACCGTGACCGGAGCTTCGCCGAAGCTGTGCATCGTAACGTGGCCTTGATTATCGACAGTGGCCACGCCTTCATCGCCGCTGTCATACTTGGCCCAGCGAGTCACGTCCTGGGTACGGCCGTCGGAAAACGTCGCCGTCACAACCAATTGCTGCTCGCCGCCCGAACGCAGGGAGGCCTCGCGCGGCAGCACTTGTATCGTTGTTACGCGCGCGTCTGATTCTTGCGGGGCCGGCATTCCTTGAGCAATCCAGCCCGAAATGACCTTGTACTCGGGTGAGTCGAGTACAAAACGCCTTCCGCCGCCGTGCGGAATCGTCAAAGTGGGTTTGAGGAGGATCAAACTCTTGGCCGGTTCCATCCGCTCGGTCCGGCGCGCCAGAGCCTGATGCGTGAGTGTGTAGTAATCGATTTCCGGATCGTAGCCCCGCAGTGTCAACTTAAAGCCGTTTTTGCCCGCCGCCGCGCCATGGCACGGCCCGGAGTTGCAGCCCACTTTGGTCATCACGGGCAGCACGTCATTGCGAAAACTCCACGGTGTGATCTTGGAATAATCCCGTACATCGAGAGGTGCGCTGGCCCGGTGGCCCTCGACTGCCGCCGCAATCGTCGCGCGGCCGTCTGCTCGTGGGACGACAAAATCATCTTTATCGACCACCGCAATTTCGCCGTCGGAACTGACGATTCGCGCTTGCGACGTCAAGTCCTCCTGATGCCCATCGGCAAACGTGCCCTCCACTACCAGCCGTTGGCTGTAACGCGGGCCAATGAGTTCAATTGAAGCCGGCAGGATTTCGACTCTTGTGAGTGCGGCCTTCGGGTAGCTGGCGTGATCCGCGGCTGGCTCCGAAAGCTGGGCCGGCGGCCCGGTCTTCGGCTTGGCTGTCTGGTGATAGGTGGCATCGCCGCGGCTCGATTGAAAAGCGTGCGCCGCCGCATACGGCCAAGCGAGCAACGCTAGGAGCGCGGCCGGAACTAAGTAGTCACGGCGTTTCATACTAAGAGCTCATCGATCGGGTCCAAACCGTGATCCACCAGGCGCACTACGCGGCCTTGTGGAGTCTTCAGCTCCATGTCGACCGGTATGCCCAGGCATTTATAGACCGTCGCTGCCACGTGACCCGGCATCACGGGCCGGTCCTTGGGTGCGCCGGCTATCGAGTCGGATGAGCCCACGATTTGGCCGCCCTTCACTCCACCGCCCGCCATAACCACCGTCCAGCACTGCGGCCAGTGGTCCCGGCCCCCCGCCGGGTTCACTCGCGGCGTGCGTCCGAACTCGCCCGTGGCGAGCACTAGCGTGTTATTGAGCAATCCGATGTGGCTCAGATCTTCGAGCAGCGAGCTGTACGCATTGTCAAACATCGGGCCGATCAATTCGCTGTAACAGCTAATCGGGCTGAAGGGAGCGGACCCGTGAATATCCCACGTGATGTCGTTGAAGACCGTTTCAAACATATTGATGGTCACGAAGCGCACGCCTCTCTCCACCAGTCGCCGCGCGAGCAAGCACCCCTGGCCAAAGCGATTGAGGCCATAACGCTTGCGCATGTCTTCAGTCTCTTGGTTGAGGTCAAAGGCCTCGCGCGCCTTGGCCGAAGTCATCAACGTGTAGGCCTGGTCAAAGGTCGAGTCCATCAGCTTGGCATCCTGATTGGATTCTTCAAAATATTTCACGGACTGGTCGATCACCTGGCGCCAGTCCCGGCGGCGATCCACGCGCACGGCCGAGATGTAATCGGGCGGCAGCATGTCCGGCACTTTGAAGTTCGCCTCGGCCGGATCGGCGTTCAATACGAACGGGTCGTAGGCCTTGCCCAGAAATCCGGCTGTATCGCCGTGCGGCAGGTTTCCCCCGAGCTGCCCGATCATATAAGGGATCAGGACGTTAGGTGGCATATCGCCGCGCGCGCCTTTTTCAAACCTCAGCACCGACCCGTAATTCGGCGATTCCAGTCCGCCCTGAAACAACCTGCCGGTCTGCATCATCTGGCAACCCGTGTCGTGCACCGCCGCCGCCGTGTGATAGACCGAGCGCAGCAGCGCAAATTTGTCCGCATGCTTCGCCATGCGCGGGAAGATCTCGCATATTTCAATGCCCGGAACGTTAGTCTTGATCGGCTTGTAAGGTCCGCGAATGGAAGCCGGCGCTTCGGGCTTCATGTCCCATGTATCGAGTTGGCTTGGGCCGCCCACCAGCATCAACTGGATGCAGTTCACGTCTTTCTTCGGATCGACGGCCCCAGCGGCCTTGAAGGTGAGGAACTCGGGAAGCGTAAGGCCTAGAAAGCCGAGGGAACCCGCGTGTAGAAAATCGCGGCGCGTTACACCATCGCAAAAATGGACCTTTTTGTCTGCGTCCAGTCTAAACACTGTCTCGCCTCCATGACCAGGCAAGCGTGAGGTCATGAACGGCAGCCTGCGAGGCCTACTCACTCGCCCAGGTCTCAGCTCGAATCCGGGCCGGCCGCGCCGCGAGTGAAAGGGGGTAGGACTCAGACCAGTACCAAGCACAGGCTGGCCTCCCCGTGCGGCGATAACAGAATATCACAGGCGTGAACGGAAAGCTTGTTAGAGCGATGTAGTGGCTCGGACAATCAGTGCGGTGTAGGAGTCCGTCAACGGCAGACATTTCAGACCGCCAGAAGGCCGCTCCCGCATACCTACGGCACGGATTGAATCGTGATCTGTCCGTCGTTTTCCCAGGCCGTTATCGCGCCGCCGCCGGGCAGCGCGGCAACTGATGGAAAAGAACCTTTGATGCCCAGCGAGCGTGCCTTTGTGTCGCCTGGCGCTCGAACGACGATGCCCGCGGGCGTCGTCCAAATTGCATAAACGCCGTCATGAGCGCGTGAAATCGATACGTCCGTTCCTTCTCCGATCTCCATTTCCGGCTTGCCCGGTCGATCAAGGAAAAGCGAATGCTCACGTCGCCATACTGTTACAACTCCGGCGTCTGTCGTCGCCACGCCTCCTCCATCCATCGGGCACGCGTTCAGTTTCCATGTGCCTTCACCGAGCTTTTGGGGTGCGGAAAAGGCACCGTTCTCGCTCGACCGCGCCAGGTACATATCTCGCGATCCATTAAGCCAGTTGCGCCACATCACCACGATCTTTCCGTCGCGATCGAAAGCCACGGAGGGATGGCAACACTCGCAGATCGTGCCATCGGGCGATGCATACACAAGCATGTTTTTTGACCATGTCAGTCCTCCGTCGTCTGAGCGCGATCCGTACAGTGTGGTTCCGTCACTACGCTTGTCGAGCCAAACCGCAAACAGATGTCCTTTCCCGTCGGCTGCCAGGCCGTGGAGTCCTTCCGTTGGCGCTCCTGGAACGTCGTTAATCGAAATTCCCTTGGACCAACTCTTTCCGCTGTCGGTCGAGCGCCATGCGATCAAGTCCCCGTCAGAAGGCAGGCCGTGCGAGTGGGCGCCCTCCGCGGCGGTTTTCCCGGCAACGGCCGTAATTACGATAACGGAGCCGGCGAACGCGATGCGCGGACCGCGATGGCGCGTCAAAGGAATAATTGCGCCGTCGCCCACTTTTACCGGCACAGAAAACGTCTTTCCGGAGTCTGTGGACCGGCTGAAATAGATCGAGTGCCCGGCGCCAAATGCTAATGCAGCGGTCGATCCAATAACGGCCAACTGTGGTTCGCGTGCGGGAGCATCCGGACCCATCGGGCCTATGGTTGCGGTCATCAAAACCGAAGCTACTATCCACACCATTGCCGCGTCCTAAAACCCGAATCGAAGCGCAAACTGGAAACCACGGGGATCTCCGACTGCGGTTACCCGCTGGAAGGTTGGCGAAGGATTCGTCGGATACATTCCTGTTCCGAACGTGCCGTTGAGGCTCACGCCATTAACATGATTGGTGAGATTGAATCCTTCTGCCAACCCTTCCATTTTCAGTCGTTCAGTCAACTGAAAAGAGCGGCTAAGCCGCGCTCCCAGGCTGAGAAAATCAAATCCTTCCCCGGCGTTGCGGTTTATGAAGACTCCATTGATCGTGGGACGCGCAGTGGTTGCCTGAATGGTCTGGGCCCCGGTCGTGATGTTGAAGGGAAGGGGAGAATAGTATTGGAACAATGCATTCAGGGAAAAGCCGTGGCTCAGTCGCTCCCATGTAGTCGCAGCTTTGCTCATCGGCGAATGGATCGATCCGTCGAACATCAGCCGGTGCCGCTGATCGTCATCCGACCTGCCGTAATCCTGCCAGATATTGAAGTTGTTAATCGGCGAGCTAAAGAAAAACTCGCCCACGTTATCGAGTGCCTTGGAATATGTATAAGAAATACGGTAATTGCCCCACTTCGCCGGACGCTGTACGAAGGAGACGTGTAGAGCGTCGTAGTGAGAATCGGCGAGTGACGAATACTGGCTGTCATTTCCGATCAACGGATTTGGACGGCATCCGTTATTCGTTCCAGCCGCTGTACACGACGGGACGTTCTGATTGGCGGAGAGGATGAGATGCAACCCACGCACGTGCTGGTATCCCGCGCTGATGGTGCTCTTCCCGCCGAGTTGTTGCTCAATTTCAAAGCTGCCTTGTTCAGAATAGGCATTCTGAATATTCCGGTCCATCGTCGAGTAGTTGAAGAGAACTCCCGCTGGAATCGTAAGGCCATTCAGAATATTTGGAAATACTGGCGCGCCCGTTTGCGTGGATGAAAGACTGATGCTGACCTGGCTAAGGTTTGCAGGATTTATGGTATTGTTCGCCGAGAGCAGCGCGTTTGCCAGGGCGCGCAGCGGCACACGGTCATAAAACAGACCGTAGCCTCCTCGGATCACCGTCTTGCGCGAGGCGAAGGGCGTCCACGCGAATCCACCGCGCGGAGAGACATTATTGGTATCGGTCTCGATGGTTTTGAGGAATTGCAGATCGTGGCGCAAGCCGAGATTCAACGTGAGACGGTTGTTCACTTTCCACTCGTCTTGCGCATAGAAACCAACGTTTGGATTCGTCTGATGAATCGTGTTGGTGTTGAACGTCTGGGTGAAGCCGGAATTATTGTACGTTCCCGCGAGGAAGTTGGTGAGAGATGAAAAGGAGTAACTGCCGCGATATGACCGTGGGTAGGTGATCGTATCGTCGTTGTAGAGAAACTCGGCTCCTGCGCGAATCGCGTGTGCGCCCGCCTGATAAGAAAAATTGTCGGCGAGCTGGCCGAGCTTGTTCCTGCGGGCAGTGGGCGAGCCGGAAAGTGTTCCGAAAGTAGCCACTCCCGAAATACTCACTGCAGGCCCGATAGGGTCGGAAGGCGGAGCTTGCAAATTGCTGTTCCAGAATTGCCCGCGCGTTTCGTTCACAGCTCGCGGCGACAATGTAAAAATATTGCTCACCGCGACAATCTGATCCGTGTCTTTCAGATTCGCGGAAGCAGTCGCGGCGCTCAAACCGCCGGTACCCCTCGAATTAACGCTGGTAACACGATACAGGCTGTAACGCGCGCTGAGCTGGTCCTTTTCGCTAAACCGGTGATCCACTTTGCCAAAGAAGTTCGTGCTGTGAACGGGATTAGGGTAGATGCCCGTCGAGATCTGCGGCCCCGGGTATCCAACAGCAAAAAGATGAGCATTAATCGCCGCGACGTTTGCGGGCGATATCGTCACGAGGCCAGACTGATTGAGCTGCCTCTGTTCGAAATTGGCAAAGTAGAACGTCCTGTCGTGAATGACCGGGCCACCCAGGCTCGCTCCATATTGTGCCTGGGTCATTGGCAGCACGGTATTTGAGAGAGCGTTGGCCGCGTTAAGGCTGCTATTGCGGAGGTATCCGTACAGATCGCCGTGCAATGTGTTCGTGCCGCTCTTGGTGACGACGTTTACATAGCCCCCGAGCGCGCGGCCGAACTCGGCCTGGCCGCCGGAGGTCACCACTTGAAGGTCCTCAATAACGTCCAGTCCATAAAAGGCGCCTGCAAGTCCGGCGGCGTCATCGTTGTTCGAAAGTCCGTCCAGGATAAAGCTGTTCGAAAAGTTGCGCTGGCTGCCGATCGAGATTCCCTGTCCGGGAACCGCGGCGGTCTCCGCGAAAAGCTGGTTCGCGGCTGTATTCGTTGGCGAGACTCCAGGAATGAGCAGAGCCGCGTCCAGGAAGCTGCGGCCATTTAAAGGAAGCTGCTGAATTTCGGTCCTCGATACCGTGCCCGCTATCTGCGATCGCGCGGCCTCGAGTACGGTTGCATCGCCGGTGACAGTGACGCTTGTTTGCGTCGACGCGAGACCAAGCCCAATGGGCAGCTCAAATGCCGATCCGATCGTCAGCGTAAGGTTCCGCACCTGGTCGGCGAATCCCTCCTTATGAACCGTCAGCTCATAGCGTCCTACCTTGAGGTAGGGGAAGCGAAAGCGCCCTTCGTGATTTGTCATGGTGTTGTTCGTTACGTTGGTGTCCACCTCGCGCGCAGACACCTTCGCGTTCTCGACCGCCGCCCCGCTCTCATCGGCGACACGGCCGCTTATGCTTGCATTGTTGATCGATTCCTGACCGGAGACTGCGGTTCCGCAGAGAAAGGCGATAACAATCGCCTTGCAAATAGACGAGGGGCGCAATACGAAATTCCTTCCTGATTTATGAGAGAGACCCGCTATAAGAGCGGAGCGGCTATTCGACTGAGGAAGGAGGGCCGCGCGTAAGCGCGGCATCGTCAGCCAGAGGCTTGTAGGCAAAATTGCTTGCCTTCGGCAGCGACCGAGCCGCAAGAAAAATTCTGCGTGGCCCGCTGGCCGGCACGAAGCCCATGTCGGAACGGCTAACGGCTGGATACTGCGTTTGATGGGAGACGGGACATCTGGACTGCAATGCGGCCCGATTCGACGCAGTGGCGGCTTCCCCGCCCATAACGCAATGATGCTTTCCACCGCGTCGGCAGCAGGCTGGCAAATCCCGCGAGGAATTCGCCAGAAGGAGCGGCGCGATCAGCGGAAAGCTGAACAGCAAGACCAGCAGCGATACGAGCCCTCGGCGCATTTTCACCGGATCACAATGCTCTATTATGGCAGCGTGTCGCGCGCGATTCTTGTCGCAGTCCGGCGGCGTTGGGTCGAACAGACACCCTCATGTTCGAAAATATCGGGATCATACCTACTGGCAATTGATGCGTCTATACGTTGAAAGGCTTATATGACCGGGTTAACTCATTTCTTCTCGTCTTGCCCCGCAAAACGGCGGTTCAAGAGTGTGCTTCTGGCAGCCGCGCTCGTCTGCGCATCGCAAGTTGTTTACGCTACCGACCTCACCATTCATCTTGCCGGAACCACAACTCTGTCGCGCAAAACAGTTCAATATAATTGCGACGCCGCGGGTACGAAGATCGGTGTTCCGGCCGGACCTTTCCCCGTCGAATACATCAATGGCGGAGGTAACAGTTTGGTGGTAGTTCCGATTTCCGGAAATTCATTGATTTTCACGAATGTTATGTCAGGTTCGGGCGCGCGCTACACCGCCCAGGAACTGACTTGGTGGGAGGCGCATGGTGAGGCCACACTCTCCTCGGATTCGCTCGCCGGAAAATCTCAATCTACCTGCAAGGTGGTCAGGAAGTGAGAGCCGTCAAGGCAGAGTCGTGAGGAAATCTCTGGCCACCTTTGCGACCGGCTGGTGCTCGATGTCCACCAGGCGATTCAAGCCCCGCATCGTCCCATCGTTGATTCGGCCTTCAAGTGCCCGAAGGGCCCTGTCGACTTCCGGCCTTTGCTGCAGCAGGTCTTGCCGCACGACGTAACACGCATCGTAAGGAGGAAAGGCGCCCTTATCGTCTTTAAGCATGGTGAATTGGGGCTGGCTCAGTTGAGCATCCGTCGAAGCGGCGGCGGCCATGTCGATCTGCCCGCCGGTGAGCGCGCGGTACAGCAGGCCCAGATCCATGCTCTTTGGAAGCCCGCTCCAGTGAATGTCATAGAACTTATCCAGGCGGCCAAGCCCGTCGGGCCGGGTCAGAAACTCAAACCCTATTCCCAGTTTCCAAGGTCTGGATCGTGCCTCTGAGAGAGTAGCCTGGGGAAGCTTACGCGCATCTGTTGTACGCACGACCATAGCGAAGGTATTATTGAAACCCAGCGGCGATAACCAAACGAGGTGAAATCGCTCGTAGCCGTTTTTGACAGCCTGATAGACTCGCTCATGATCAGCCGAAGTCTTCTGCTTTAATACGACACTTGCCGCGGTTCCGGTGTATTCCGGATACACATCGATGCTGCCGTCTAGAATTGCCCCGTGAGTGAGCAATGTGCCGCCCAGACCTAGCCTCCGTTTCACCGGCACGTGAAGTTTACGCTCTAATTGCTGCGCGGCGATCTCCCCCAAAAGAAGTTGTTCTGTAAAATTTTTCGACCCGACAATGATTGTTCCGTTTCTGCTGCGGGAACAAGCCGTCAGGCAAAGCCATAAAACGAACGTGAATCGTTTCACCGAGACGAATAGTTCGGATCGCCCTTAGCAGTGGATGCTTGCGATGAATACAGATACGAGTTAAGGGCGGCCTCTTGCGGGAACACCGCACCCGCAGAGTCGAACGACATAACCACACAGATTCTCTCGCGAGAACCAGAAACGGGGCTTACACTATGCAGACAGCGATCACCGCGCATTATCACGAGCAGTCCGGGCTTTGGCGCAATGGTGCGCTTGTTGCCAAACAAGCGAAGAAATATATCTTGCTGAAGCAGCCGATCGACATATCCCTGCATTCGAGATGATCTTGAACCCGTTAGAAGAAGTCGGTAGTTGGGATGGGCTTCGATTTCGCCGCCTTGCACTTCATTCAGATAGAGGACCGCCGTAACAGCATTACGATCGTAGTGCCATCGGTAGGCTCCGCCGGGAGGCGTGATGTTCACGTTTACGCCCACCATGCGATTGTTCAATGGCACGACGTCTTCGGAGGCCGCGCGCTGCACGATTGGCAGAACTTTTTCGTAAAGCGCTTGGATTGTCAGGAGTCTCGCCCGGATCTCTTCGCCGTTGATCACGCTATATAAAAGCGGTCGTTTCCGGTCCGGGCGGCTTATCAGCGGAACATCGTAGCGGCTCCTGTACTCGTCGATCGAAGCGAGAATCGCATCGCATTCGGCAGACGACAGGAAGCTCTCGAGCAGTTCCAATCCAGCAGCCCGTCCCACGTGAGAGAGTTTAGCCCAGGCCATATGGAAAGGCAATTTCGCCACTTGTCGAGTTGAGGCTTTCATGAAAAAAATCTACCCGGAGAAAAATCGCGCCTTGCCATTTACTGGTCCTCCTTGTTATTCTCAAAAGGTCTTATCCCAATTTCGAGGTGCCGCAAATGAAAAGCATCGCCAGCTCAGTCTTGCCAAAAACGCTGCGGCAGTTCGTTCCTTCGCGTCATTGAGCGCTTCCCGCTTCATTTGATTCTGCAGAACTCTTAGCCGTCCGGCTAGATTACCGCTCAATTTCAGCGTTTCCTCGGGACCGATTTCCTCGGCAAGTTATCCCAAAAACTCCTGTATTTGCGTAATCCTTGCTCGAAAAGCGGATTTCGCCTGGCCTGGTCGCGTACCGATTCGTAAATCGCATGTCTTCTAAATCTGTTACTCGGAAAACTATCGTCGAGGTGCTCGCGTTTCTGCTTCGCCATTGGAAACGCCGGCCGGGCACTGTTTTCTTAATTGCCGTCAGCATGGTGGTTGCCACGGCGGCCGATCTGCTTCTGCCTGTCTATTCGGGGCGTCTGGTGGATGCGGTTGCTACCCCTGGGACGTCGCGCGTAGCCGTGCTGCATGTGGCAAGGAATGCCGTCGGCTGGATGGTGGTGCTCGGCGTGTTGTTGATTGCCGCCCGTTACATAGCCATTGCGGGCGTCTGCCGCTTGACTGTCGCTCTCATGTCGCGGATGGCCTCCGACGCTCTCTGGCGTGTGCAGCGTCTCTCGACAGATTGGCAGGCAAATAATTTCGCCGGCGCGATCGTGCGAAGGATTACGCGAGGAATGTGGGCGCTCGATCTCATGAATGATACGATCTTGCTCGCTCTACTGCCGGCGCTACTGGTTCTCACAGGCTCTTCGATACTTCTGGGAGTCCGTTGGCTAAGTATGGGACTGCTGGTTGCCTTAGCTGCAACCTGTTACACTGCCATTTCCATCGCGCTCTCTGTTCATTACGTTGCGCCGGCGGCGCACTTGTCCAATGCACAGGATACACGCATCGGAGGCGCTCTCGCTGACTCACTGACCTGTAATGCCGTGGTCAAATCATTTGGCGCAGAGTCGAGAGAAGAAGAGCGTCTTGGTCGAATTTTGACTAAGTGGAAAGCACGAACATTTCGGCACTGGCTGTTTGCAACTCGAAGCAACGCCGTGCAGTCGACAGGGCTACTCGCGCTACGTACGCTCGCAACTTTCTACGCAGTCGTCTTGTGGTGGAGGGGGCTGGCCACTGCGGGCGACGTGGCCTTTGTCTTGACGAGTTACTTAATCGTGCATGGCTATCTGCGCGACATCGGGCAGCACGTTGCGAATCTGCAGCGCAGCGTCAATGAAATGGAAGAAATGGTGCAGCTTCAGTCTGAGCCGCTCGGCGTGGCTGACGTTCCTAAGGCTCCCGCTCTAAGAATCTCGCGAGGCGAGATCGTTTTTGACAGCGTGAATTTCACCTATGGGCGTAATCTCACACCACTGTTCCATGACCTCTCGCTACGAATTGAGGCGGGCGAGCGCGTCGGCCTGGTCGGACACTCCGGTTCGGGTAAAAGCACACTGGTCAAGCTTCTGCATCGACTCTATGATGTGAACGGTGGCCGGATTCTCATTGACGGGAACGATATCTCGCTGGTGCGGCAGGACTCTTTGCGCGCTCAGTTGGCACTTGTTCCGCAAGACCCGATTCTGTTTCATCGCTCGCTTGCCGAAAACATCGCCTATGCCCGCCCTGACGCTTCTCGCAGTGAGATCGAGGAGGCCGCCTGTCTGGCAAACGCTCATGATTTTATTCAGGCCCAGCCGAAGAACTATGCGACGCTTGTTGGCGAACGCGGTGTGAAACTGTCGGGAGGTGAGCGCCAGAGGGTCGCTTTGGCACGCGCATTCCTTGCCAACACTCCGATCCTTGTGCTCGACGAAGCAACGTCGAGCCTCGACTCAGAATCGGAGGCGGCCATCCAGGATGCTATGGAACGGCTCATGGTGGGGCGAACGTCAATCGTGATCGCGCATCGCCTTTCGACCGTCCGGATGCTGGACCGCATTCTCGTATTCGATCATGGGCAGATTGTCGAGGAAGGATCCCACAGTAGCCTGGTTCGAAGGCTCGGAGGGAACTATCAACGGCTGTTTGAGAAGCAGGTCTTAGGCCTCATCTCGGATCCTGTCTAAAATAATGCGGCGGGACGTCAGCCCCCGCCGCTTCTTCTGTCGGAGCCACCTGCGGCGCAGCGGAACGCGGATGCCGCAATCTAAAACCTGCCTAACGCTTTTCTAACGCGCCTTGATTCAACGGCGGCTCGGCCGGAACAATGGCTTCAGAACTGCCGAATGCCCATCATGAAATCGATCATTATTTCAGTCTTTATCGCGGTTGCCAGTCTTCAATCTGCTGCCGCTGCTCCAATGACCAAAGCAGAGCGCGAACATGTGGTCGCTCACATACAAATGACCGAAAGCTGGTTGGTCGATGAAGTCTCAAATCTTTCACCTGCTCAGTTGAACTTTCGAACGGGCACAGGCAGGTGGACGGTTCTCGAAACCCTCGAACACTTGGTCGTCGCCGAACCAATTTATTGGCAGGAACTCCAGGTTGGCGTGAAACAGCCTCCCAGAAAATTGGAAAAGCCGCCGACGGACGAGGATGTCCTTTGGTACGGCATCGATCGTGTGCAACACCAGAAAACCGAGCCGCGCAAAGAGCCCAAGGGTCAGATCTCAGATGTCCGCCAGGGTGTGGAAAGCTTTCGAAAACTTCACGCAACTATGCTCGATTATGCGCGGACGACCGACGACGATCTTCGCGGTCACGGGATTCCGGAGTGGGGCACAGATGCCTATCAGTGCCTGTTAGGTATCTCGACCCACTGCCAGCGCCACATTCTCCAGATTCGTGAAATCAAGGCATCTCCGGACTTCCCCAAGAAATAGTGGCAGAGCAACTCAATCGAGGCCGCGCGCTTTAGTGGAGCATTGGCTTGATGTTATAGAACTCAGCGCTTCGTTCCGGGGACTCAAGCCGGACCATACTGGAATATGGCACTTCTATCGCCCGAGGTAGCCCGTCTCATTGCGCAAGCTCCCGCACACCTTCCGTTGACTCAGGCCTCACTACGACCTGTGCCGGGTCTCTGCCAAACCGGCTCATCGAAAGCAAATGTTCTCTTTCCCGGTGCCCGAAATGCGAAAGCTGCCCAGGCGGGTTTGCTGCTTCGGCTCGGATGCTGGAAGGAAGGCCACCTCATCGCGCAAGACATACCATCCTCGGAAGGGAGTTACTGGCACGGCATGCTCCATCGCATCGAACCTGATTCCTCGAATGCGCGTTACTGGTTCGGCCAGTTAAGCGAACATCCGATCTTCCCCGATCTCCTTCAATGCGCGCAAGAAATTCTGAACGACCGCGGTCCCGCGCACTGGCGTCTAAAGACGACATGGGATCCTATTCTTTTTGTCAGCTGGTGCGACGAAGCACGCAGTAGCGGTGGCCAGGCCGAAAGCGCTGCAATCGATATTCAAATGGCCGAGTGGCGGTTACTTTTCGACTGGTGCAGCCAGGCGAATTCGGCACCCGCCGGTTGAACAGAACAGCCCCTGATTCAGACCCGGCGCCGTTTACAATCACTGCATGGCAATTGCCGCACCTCGCCGTACCGCAAGCGATCGGATAGCCGGCTTTAAAGAGTCTGTAATTCGCGAGATGACTCGTCAGGCCTTGAGCTCGGGCGCAGTGAATCTAGCCCAAGGTTTTCCAGATTTTCCAGCGCCTGATGAAGTTAAATCGGCCGCACGCCAGGCAATAGCAGACGACATCAACCAGTACACGATCACCTGGGGAGCCAAGCCGTTCCGCGATGCGATCCGCAATTATTACCGTCGCTTTTATGAGCTCGATCTTGATCCGGAGCGCGAGATCACAGTCTGTTGCGGCGCCACCGAAGGCATGATTGCCACTATGCTCGCGCTCCTGAATCCGGGCGACGAGATTGTGGTCTTCGAGCCCTTCTACGAAAACTATTGGCCGGATTCTTTATTGAGCGGCACGGTCTGCCGTTACGTTACCCTTCATCCGCCAGATTGGAAGTTCTATTCCGCCGATCTGCGTGCCGCCTTCACCAGCCGAACTCGCGCGGTCATTGTCAACTCTCCTAACAACCCCACCGGGCGGGTTTACTCCGCCGAGGAACTCACAGAGATCGGCCGCCTGTGCGAGGAATTTGACTGTTTCCTGATTACTGACGAAATCTACGAACACATTTTGTTTGACGAGGCACAACACGTCCCACCCATCACCCTGCCGGGCTTGCGCGAGCGTTGTGTTCTTGTGAACAGTCTGAGCAAAACCTTTTCGGTAACCGGTTGGCGTGTGGGATGGGTGATTGCGCCGCCGGAAATCACGCCCTCGATTCGAAAGGTCCATGACTTCCTCACGGTGGGGGCGGCTGCCCCTCTTCAGCAAGCCGGTGTGACAGCCCTCAACCTTCCCGACCAGTACTTCTCTCGCCTCGGGCATAACTACCAGGCCAAGCGCAACCTTATAGTGGACATTCTCCAAAAAACGGGTTTTCGCTGCTTCGTTCCTAAGGGAGCCTATTACGTGCTCTGCGATATCAGCGCTTTTCCTTTCCGCGACGACGTCTCATTCTGCGAACACTTGATCAATGTGGTGGGCGTGGCTGCCGTACCCGGTTCCAGCTTTTTCTCGGACCCGGAGCAGGGCAAAAATCTCATTCGCTTTTGTTTCGCCAAACGTCTGGAGACACTGGAAGCCGCAGCCGAACGCTTGGCTCGCCTGACCGGTTGATTATAAAGATTTGTAAAAACGAACCCACTTCGGTTGTCCTCCTTAGAAACCTGCAACTGCGGTTCGAATTCAACCGTCTTCTAGGCCACCCGGCTAAAGTTAATCTTACTTATGTTTCGGCGCACGTATCCGCTCTGGCTTGCCATGGCTTCGTTCCTCTTATCGGCGGAGCTCGCCCTGCCGCAGAATCCTGCCAAGAAGCTCATTACGCGCCAAATAGACGAAAGCCGGCTGGTTCCGCTGGCGCACAACACACACCGTCTGGCGCGCGCACAATTCGATCGGGGCACCGCTCCCGCAACCTTGTCGATGAATCGTATGCTCCTGGTTTTAAACCGCAGCGCCGAGCGCCAGCAGGCTCTCAATCTTTTCCTCGCAGCCCAACTCGATCAATTATCGACTCAATATCACAATTGGCTGACGCCGCAGGAATTCGGTCAGCGCTTCGGTGCGGCAGATGCGGACATCGCGAAGATCACGAGCTGGCTTCAATCCCACGGCTTCCAGGTTGGGACAACTTCGAGCGGTCGCAACCTGATCGAATTTTCCGGAACCGCTGCCCAGGTTCAGCAGGCTTTTCATACCGACATTCATCAGTATGTTGTAAACGGGAAATCTCATTGGGCGAACTCGAGCGATCCGCAGATTCCGGATGTGCTGACTCCGGTGGTAGCGGGCATCGCTACGCTGCATAATTTTCGTAAAAGTTCGCAGATCGACAGCCTGAAGCCGAACGCCGCCAGGGTAGAAGCCACTGGATTGCGTCCGCACTTCACCGCATCAGACGGCACACATGCTCTCTCTCCTGCCGATTTCTCCATCTTGTACAACATGGGTCCCCTGACCGCAAACGGCATTGTCGGTACAGGAAGCACGATCGCTGTGGTAGCGCGAAGCAACATTCATTTGTCGGACATCCAGGATTTTCAGAATGCTTTTGGCGTGCCAGGTAATCTGCCCAAGGTTGTCGTCAACGGCAGGGATCCGGGCGACAACGAGGATGGCGATGAAGCCGAAGCGGTCCTGGACACTTCGTGGTCCGCAGCTCTCGCGCCCAATGCAACGGTCAAGCTGGTCGTTTCTGCTTCGACGAATACAACTGATGGTGTCGACCTCTCCGAGGAGTACATAGTCGATCACAACCTTGCCGAAGTCATGACGGAAAGCTATGGAGACTGCGAAGCCAATTACACGCAGGCCGAGGCGCAATTCTATTCCGCGCTCGCGCAGCAGGCCGCGGCTCAAGGAATCACCTACACCGTGGCCGCCGGCGACTCGGGCGCTACCGGTTGCGACGATCCAGGTTCCGTTACTGTAGCGTCCGGAGCAGTCTCGGTTAACGTACTGGCCGCCACACCCTACAACATCGCAGTGGGCGGGACTCAGTTCAATGAAAACGGCAACGACAGTGCTTACTGGGGTGCGAACAATACGTCGTCCTTCGCGTCCGCCATCGGCCAGATCCCTGAAGACGCCTGGAACGAAAGCTGTACCACGGCGCAGTGTGGCTCGAACGCAGGCATTTGGGCGGGAAGCGGAGGCGCCAGCAAGCTCTTCACCAAGCCGACGTGGCAGGCTGGGGTTGCCGGGATACCCACAGATGGTGCGCGCGATATTCCGGACGTATCGTTCACCTCCGCAAGCCACGACTTCTACCTGCTTTGCCTGGATGGCTCGTGTACCAGCCGACGTGGACAGAGCACTTTTTCGGGCGTAAGCGGGACCTCGGCGGCCACGCCCGCATTCGCTGCGGTTATGGCTTTGGTAGTTCAGGCGACAGGCGCTCGTCAAGGCCAGGCGGCCGCTAATCTTTACAGATTGGCTGCCGGCGAACAGCTTGCATCCTGCAACGGCTCGAACATGTCCGGACCTCCGGCTCTTACTTGCATTTTCCGGGATGTAACTGTAGGCAATAACGCTGTCCCTGGGGAAGCGGGATACGGAACCAGCACGGCTCAATATCAGGCTGGAGTTGGTTACGACCTCGCGACGGGACTCGGCTCAGTCGATGTTGCGAACCTTGTCAATAACTGGAACGGGACGGGAGTGGTGACGCCGCAAATCCGCGTCGGAATCGAATCGCCTTCTGCTCTGAATTCCACCGTTATCGGATTGACTACCCTTTCCGGATGGGCTCTCGCGGATTCAGGATCTGTTTCTTCCGTGGTCGTATCGGTAGATTCCGTGCCGTATGGCAATGCCACGTATGGTATTCCGCGCTCCGATGTTTGCGCAGTCTACAACAGTGCGAATTGTCCGAACGTCGGTTGGTCCTTCTTTCTCGACACGACCGCGCTTGCAGCCGGAGGACACAGGATGGCCCTCACCGTCACAAGCAGCACCGGACAGGTTTACACTGCTTCCTCGACCTTCACTGTGGCAAATTGGACCGCTTCCAATCCGATCACAATGAGTATTGACAATCCGAATCCGAACAGCCTGGCATTCAGCGGCACTGCTTATTTTGGTGGCTGGGCCCTGAGCACGCTTTCTGCGATTAGTCAGGTCGTTATTTCCGTCGACGGGACTTCGTATGGCCTCGCTGACTACGGCGGGAACCGCTCCGATGTATGTAACCGGCGCCCCGGAGCCGCCGGGTGTCCCAATGTCGGCTGGAATTTTGCGCTCGACACGACGAAACTACGCGACGGTAGCCATACTGTGGCAATAACGTCGCTCAGCGCAGGCGGTCAATCCTCCACGATTAGCCAGAATTTCGTGGTGGCCAACACGCCCGGCAATCCGATCACGATTTCGATCGATAACCCTTCTGCACAGAATGCCGCGTTGAGCGGATATGCCGGTTTGGGTGGCTGGGCCATCGCACCCGCCGTACCGATCAGCAGTGTCGCCGTCGCCATTGACGGCGTTTCGTATGGAAACGCGTCGTATGGTGGAGCGCGCCCGGATGTTTGCCGCTCTCACCCCGGTCTGCCGAACTGTCCGAACGTGGGCTGGAACTTCGGTCTCGACACCACACGTCTCATCAACGGCACGCATGTGCTGGCGATCACGGCATACACTGCCGGCGGCCAGTCTACCTTAGCTACGCGGAGCTTTTCGGTATCGAATAGCTCGGTTGCCAGCGCGATCCTGGCTTCTATCGATACGCCCGGAGAGCAAAACTCGATCCTTCTCGGGCCCGTCACTTTCAGCGGTTGGGCACTCGATCTGAATGCGGCGGTTAATAACGTGACCGTTGCCGTTGATGGTGCGGTTCGCGGGACAGCCTCGTATGGTTCATCGCGTCCGGATGTGTGCGCGCTTTATCCGAATGCTGCCAATTGCCCGAATGTCGGTTGGACTTTAGAAGTCGATTCCACGCAGCTAGCCAACGGTACCCATACGGTCACGATCACGGTTGTCTCAGGTATCGATAAGAACACCGTTGCTTCGGTTTTCACGGTGGAGAATTGGGCAACAAACAATCCGATGAAGGTGTCCATCGATACGCCGAACTCGCAGAGCGGACCACTCAGCGGAACCTTGGGAATCGGCGGGTGGGCAATCGATCAGATCTCGGCGATCCGTAGCGTAGCCATCGCAGTCGATTCCGTTCCGCTCGGCAATACCTCGTATGGAGGAGACAGAAGCGATGTTTGCAACAAAATGCCCGCGCTCGGTTGCCCGAGTGTGGGCTGGAACTATTCCCTCGACACAACTCTCTTCAGTGACGGCACTCACACACTCGCGGTGACGGGCACTACTACACAAGGACGGAGCTCTACCTTCACCGCTAGCTTTCAGACAGCAAATGCCGGCACAAGCCCGCTGCGGATCAGCATCGATACACCGAGCGCCGGGCAACTTCTTACTGGCATTTCCGCGATCGGCGGCTGGGCCCTGGTTCGCGGAGGCCCGACAGTCGTTAGCGTCGAGATTCTGGTTGACGGCGTTTCAAACGGCACTGCGACATACGGCGGTCTACGAGCCGATGTCTGTGCCCGGGTTTCCGCTACGGGTTGTCCGAACGTCGGCTGGAATTACGAATTGGATACGAGCCCGTTTGCGAACGGCATCCACACACTCGAGGCCCGGGCTCTATCTTCCGACGGTAAACAATTCACATCGGGTACGACGTTTACTATCGCGAATCAGCCGTGATTGTAAAACGAACCCACTTTGTCTTCCGGCACTTACAAAAAATAAGAACGGCAGCTGCGAGAGAAGTTTCCTTTTGCCCACATAGCTTAAGGTCAGCTTCGCTTCATGTTCGTTTAGAGGGTCTTTTCTTCTTCTTTACTAATACTGGGTTCGTTTTTACTTTCAAGTCGGCTTGCTCTTCCGCAAAACGTTGCCAAGGGTCTCATCACGCATGAGATAGATAACAGTCGTCCGGTGACGCTGCCGCACAATACCCACCGATTGGCCCGCGCGGAATTCGATCGTGGATCCGCGCCGGCAAGCCTTCCGATGGATAGGATGCTCCTGGTCTTGAATTCAAGTCCGGATCGTGAGCAGGCGCTCGATCTGCTGGTGCGAGCTCAACTTGATCCATCGTCGACCCAATACCATAAGTGGCTTACTCCTCAGGAGTTCGGTCAGCGCTTCGGCGCCGCAGACGCGGATATTGCCAAAATCACAAGCTGGCTTCGATCCCGCGGTTTCCAGGTCGGAATCCGCTTCGACAAACACCACTGATGGAGTCGATTTGTCAGAGCTATACATTGTCAACCACAATCTCGCCGATGTCATGACAGAGAGCTACGGAGACTGCGAAGCCAATTTCACGCAGTCAGAAGCCCGGTTCTACTCTGTGCTTGCCCAACAGGCCGCTGCACAAGGCATCACCTATACGGTAGCTGCCGGTGATTCGGGCGCCGCTGGATGTGATAATCCTGGATCGCAAACGGTCGCCAGACGACCCGTGTCGGTAAATCTCCTAGCGGCGACTCCCTACGATATTGCTGTTGGAGGAACACAACTCAACGAAAATGGCAACGAGGCGTATTGGAGGTACAACGGATATCAGTACAGCTCGATTAGCGGCGAAATTCCTGAAATAGCCTGGAACGAAAGCTGCGTGGTCGCTCAATGCGCATCGAACGCCCGGATTTGGGCCGGCGGCGGAGGCGCTAGTAAGTTTCTTCAGCAAGCCTATATGGCAGGCCGGCGTCGCCGGCATTCGGGACGATCGCGCACGAGATGTGCCGGACATTTCTCTTACATCGGCCGGCCACGATCCCTATTTGCTGTGCCTGGCTGGGTCATGCACTGTTAAGGGCGAGGAGTCTACTTCACCGCGATCGCTGGTACGTCCGCCGCCACACCCTCTTTTGCCGCCATCATGGCAAATATCGTAAAAGCCACCGGCTCGCGGCAGGGACAAGCTGCTTCGAACCTGTACCGCTTGGCGGCTCTCGACCAACTTGCTTATTGCAACACTTCTAACACGATGGCGCGCGTCTACGGCAATTGCATTTTCCGGGACATCACTGACGGCAACAATGCCGTTCCGGGTGAATTAGGATACGGAAGCAGTACAGCTGCGTATCAAGCGGGTGTTGGATATGACCTTGCGACAGGTCTGGGTTCTGTTGATGTCAGCAACCTGATAGGCTTTTGGACTTATGTTCCTCCTCCAGTGCCACAAATCCGGATCGGCATCGAATCGGCCTCATCTTTCAATTCGTCCGTTATCGGTTTAACAACCTTTTTCGGGCTGGGCGCTTGCTGATTCCCCCACAGTATCTTCGGTGGCGATCTCGGTCGACGCCGTTTCTCATGGCAGCGCCACCTATGGGATCCCGCGTTCCGATTTGTGTGCTCTCTATAGCAGCGCGAACTGCCCGAATGTCGGCTGGTCCTTCTTGCTCGACACAACCTCGCTCGCGACCGGGCCGCATACGTTGGCGGTCACGGTTACAAGTAGCAGCGGACAGGTCTACACCAATTCGTCAACGTTTACTGTGGCAAACTGGACGGCCTCGAATCCAACCAAAATCAGCATTGATACTCCAAACACGAGCAGCCCTGCTTTCAGCGGCACGGCTCATTTGGGTGGTTGGGCCCTCAGCACAGTTTCCACGATAAGCCAGGTGGAGGCCTCGATCGATGGAATTTCCTACGGGCTCGCTGACTACCGCGGAAACCGTTCCGATGTATGTTCGCACCAGCGCGGCGACCCCAACTGCCCGTATGTCAAAACTCGCTGACGGCATTCACACGCTGGCAATCACTTCGCTCAGCGCTGTCGGTCAGTATGCCACGATCAGCCAGAACTTCACGGTTGCTAACGCGGCCGCCAATCCGATCACGACTTCGATCGACAACCCTTCTGCCCAGAATGCCGCTTTGAGCGGATATGCCGGTTTGGGTGGCTGGGCCATCGCACCCGCGGTACCGATCAGCGGTATGGCTGTGACCATCGACGGAATCTCGTACGGGAACGCGTCGTATGGCGGAGCGCGCCCGGATGTCTGCCGCTCTCACCCGAAGCTGCCGAACTGTCCGAACGTGGGCTGGAACTTCGGTCTCGACACCACACGTCTCATCAACGGTACCCATTTCCTGGCTGTTTCTGCGTACACTGCCGTCGGCCAATCTACTGTTGCAACGCGTAGCTTTTCGGTGTCGAATAGCTCGACTGCCAGCCCGATCCTGGCTTCTATCGATACGCCGCGAGAGCAAAACTCGATTCTGCTCGGGCCCGTCACTTTCAGCGGTTGGGCAATCGATCTGAATGCGGCAGTTAATAACGTGACCGTTGCTATCGATGGTGTGGTTCGTGGTACAGCCTCGTATGGCACGCCGCGTCCGGATGTCTGTGTGCCTCAGCCTTTCGCCGCCGGCTGCCCGAACGTAGGTTGGACGTTCGATGTTGATTCCACGCAGCTAGCCAACGGTACGCATACGGTCACAATCACGGTTACTGCAGGTGGCGACACAAACACACTTTCATTGGTCTTCACGGTGGAGAACTGGGCAACAAACACTCCGATGAAGGTGTCCATCGACACGCCGAACCCACAGAGCGGGCCGCTCAGCGGCGCTTTGGGAATCGGCGGTTGGGCGATCGACCAGCTTTCGGGCATCGGGAACGTGGCGCTCGCAGTCGATTCGGTTCCCCTTGGCAACGCTTTCTATGGGGGAAACAGAAGTGACGTTTGCCGCAAAATCTCCGCCCTGGGTTGCCCGAACGTAGGTTGGAACTTCCCGCTCGATACAGCTCTGTTCGGCGATGGCACTCACACGCTGGCGGTGACCGGCACCACTGCACAGGGACGTAACTCAACCTTCACCACAAGCTTTCGGACAGCGAACGCGGGTTCGAGCCCGCTGCGGATCGGGATCGATACGCCGAGTACCGGGCAGTTTCTTACCGGCGTTTCGCCTATCGGCGGCTGGGCGCTGGTTCGGCGAGGCCCGACCGTCGTCAGCGTCGAGATACTGGTTGACGGCGTTTTGAATGGAGCCGCGACATACGGCGGTCAGCGACCAGATGTCTGCGGCCGCATTTCCGCCACGGGTTGCCCGAACGTCGGCTGGGATTACGAATTAGATACGACTCCGCTTGCGAATGGCACCCACACGCTCGAGGCGCGGGCGATCTCCTCAGACGGAAAAAAGTACACATCGAGTACGACGTTTACTATCGCGAATCAGCCGTGATCGGGAAAGCTGATCGCTGAACAGCTCAAGCGGTTATCAGTCGTCAGAGTTGCGGCGGGCTATTCGCATCCGTAAGTGGTGTTGATACCCTTCCCGAATCTCTTGCGCTACTACCGAAAGATTCCCCTACGGTCGGTTTGTGCCATGGGTCCGGTCGTTATAAACGGTCGTCGTTCCGCGGCGTAGTCCCACTAAACCAGCGAGCCCCAATAGGCCCAGCCAGCCCCAGTCGAACCCATGCCTGGCATCGTCGTAAGTCCGTACTGCAGCCGTCGTGGCGGACGGAGTGCTGCTCGTATCGGTTGCTTGAGCCGAGAGCGTCGCAGCGGAAATAGCCATTAGCACTGCGGTGGCCACCGTCATTTTGCTCAACGATTTCATAGGTAATCTCTCCTTCAAGGGATTCTGATCAATAAAGAAGGTGCCAGTATATATGCATTACTGCACGTCCTTGCCAACAACAAAGACGGCTGCGCGCAGAAGCCGCTCCAAGAAAGGGTTCGTCCGGCTAATTGCCGGTACTCTTGCTTGCCATCTCGCGGTTGCCTGTCCCCGCGGGGCGGGCGACTGCGTACATCTCCGCGGCGATGCGATCGAACAATGCCTGCCGGTCCTCTCCTATTGCATAAAGATCAAAATGCGTCCGGTCCGGTACATAGGTGAAGTGGGCGTCTGTGCCGAGCCTGTTCAGCACAGCCTCGAACTTGCGGGCAGAACCGTCGAGATAAAACGTATCGGCCGTTCCGACGAAGAGATGGATCCGGCCACGCAACAGGCGCTGTAACGTGCTCCACTTCTCTTCCACCAGGTGAGCGAGGTCGTAGTGATCGCGCCAATATTCCACTACTTGCGGGTTCACGGCGCCTGTTTCGCGGTTAAACATGGGCTGGGGCGCGCCGTTCGCACTCTTCGGAGAGAACACCCAGTCGAACGACGATATCTGTCCTCCGTATGGTCCGAGTACCGCCTCCAGTTTGGCGAACTGCTCGAACGTTGCCATTACCTGGCCGTGGTCACGCATAAGCGGTATGGGTGAGCCGTCCGGTTTCCTGTAGACATTGGCATTGGGGGCGTAGAGATTCGCACCCGTGAAATCGTGGAAATCGCTTGGGTCGGGTGAAGTGGACCAAGTGCCGCCAAACGTCTGCGGATAGTTGATCTGCAGCTGCAGCGTGGCCCAACCCCCGCTCGAGTGGCCGTTTAGAAACCGTCCCGAAACACGCGCATCCATACGATATTTCCGTTCGAGATACGGCACAAACTCGGTTGTCAGCGCGCTGCCCCAGGGGCCGTTGTTCACTGAATCGGCAAATTCGTGGGTCCCCTGCGGAATCGATTCGTCGAGCATCACCCAGATCATGGGCGGCATCTTCTTATCGTCCATACGCTTTCGAATGCCCAATCCCTGGCTAAGCAAATAGTCAAGCCTGCCGCCGAAGCCGTGGGTCCAATACACGGTCGGGAAACGCGCGTGTGTTGCTGCCGTATAGCCCGGCGGCAAAATTACCCAGCTCTTGATTTGCACAGGATGCCCCCAGAAGCGCGTGAGCAGCGGACTGGTCATTTCCTCTAATCTCGCGATGTCGGGCTTTACCTCGGATCGCGCTTTGTTGAGTCGCGCTACGCTCTCTGAATTCGGCGGCGGATGCCGGTCGAGTTCGAAAACAGGCTCCGAACCCTCGCCCGGCACCCATTGCGCCAAAGCTGTAACACCGCTGATCCAGTCCCCCGGATCACGGCCGCTGTAATTGTAGCTATGATCCACATCGAGCACCGCCTGTGCTTCGTAGTCGCCGGCCGCCAATACTGAGAACGGCTTCGGAAACACGGTCTCGCCGGCATCGACCTCTATGGATTTGCCCGGCTCAAGTGCGTCCACCTCTCGAGCTGTAACCCACGCGTCTTCCGGATGAAATTCGGCGGTGTCGACTTTGATATCTCCCGATCCCTTTTTCAAAAAGATCAAAAGCCTGCCGCTAAGCGGTACACTGATGGCCGCTGCTGCCCTGACTCGGAAGAACACACGACGGGGAGGCGATGTCTGACTCGAAGCAATGAGTGCGACCGAGAGAGCCGCCAGCCACGTGATAATCCGCATAATTTAACTTGTACCTGACGGCTCGAAAAAACTAAGCGAGTTGTCGCCTTGCCTCAAGACGCGAATCCTTCTTAATTCGCCGTACGCGTCATCCAGGACAAGGCTCGAAGGATGCTGCGCAACACAGTAAGGGCACACTGCTTTCGAAAGCGCCAGCAGCGAGTCGCGATATTCGTTCTCCTTGCTATAAGGAGGATCCAGAAAAGCAACGTCGGCCGAATGTTTTTTGAGCAGGTCGGCGGCTCGTCCGCGAAGCACTGTGACGCGGGCGCCAACCCCGAGCGCCGCAAGATTTTCCTCAATCACCGCCAGGGCTCGCTTGTCGCGTTCGATCAGGAAAACCTGTTTTGCTCCCCGGCTCAACGCCTCAATGCCGACGGCTCCACTGCCGGCGTAAGCATCGATGAAAATCGCATTGGTGATCCGCGGAGAAAGAACACTGAACAGTGATTCGCGCAGCCGGTCTGGAGTCGGCCTCACGCTAAGTCCCGGTATTGTCTTCAGCTTCCGGCTCCGAAACTCGCCGGCAATGATACGCATTCTGTTCAACCAACCAGAACCAAGCCATAGCGGCGCTGCCAGTGCTCCTGGATGTAGCGATTGGCGGCGCGCAATTCCTCCCCGCCATGGGAACTGCTAATGAGCTGCTCCACTTCGCGTCGGGCAAGTTCCAGAATGTCGCCGTCACGCATCAGGTCCGCCAGACGCAATCCTGGAATACCCGACTGTCTGGTGCCGAAAAATTCTCCAGGGCCACGCAGCTTCATATCCATTTCGGCAATATAAAAACCGTCATGCGAGTCCACCAGCGTTCGGATGCGCTCGCGGGCGATCTCGTTCATCTTGCCCGTGACCAGGACGCAGTAGCTCTGGTATGGACCACGTCCGATCCGGCCCCGCAACTGGTGTAATTGAGCGAGTCCAAAACGTTCCGCGTCTTCGACTACCATGACGGAAGCATTGGGAACGTCCACGCCTACTTCGATAACGGTAGTGGCCACCAAGATGTCGGTCAGTCCCGATTGAAAGCTGCGCATCGCCGCATCCTTTTCTTCCGCGTTGAGCTTTCCGTGTAACAGTCCCACACGCAGATCGGGGAAAACGTTACGCGCAAGATGTGCATACATGGTTTCTGCCGCCTTTGCATCCGCGGTAGTTTCAGTCTCCTCCACGATCGGATAGACGACATATGCCTGTCGTCCGGCCTTGACCTGCTGCGCAAGAAAACTGTAAACGCCCTCCACGGCATGTTTGGGAACGTGTTTTGTGACAACTGGCTTGCGTCCCGGCGGAAGTTGATCGATCGATGAAATGTCAAGATCGCCATACATCGTGAGCGCCAGCGTTCGCGGAATCGGTGTTGCGGTCATCACGAGCACATCCGGCTGCATACCCTTCTTGAAAAGCTCCAGCCGCTGGCGGACTCCGAAGCGATGCTGCTCGTCTACGATCGCCAGACCGAGCCGCGCGAAAGAGACGTCTTCCTGTAGGAGCGCATGCGTGCCAACCACTACTTTGATGGATCCGTCCGCAATCAGCCGCTTGACGCGTTGTTTTTCGCGGGCCGTTTGCGAACCGGTAAGCGAGGCCACCAGATAGCCAATGCTCTCCATGAGTTTGCTGAAGTAGAGAAGATGCTGATTCGCCAGAATGCCCGTCGGTGCGAGTAGCGCGACCTGGTATCCGTTCTCTATCGCTATAGCCGCCGCCTGCGCAGCGACAATCGTTTTGCCGCTACCAACATCTCCTTGCAGGAGCCTGTTCATGGGACGCGGCTCCTTCATATCGTCGGCAATCTCTTGCATCACACGCCGCTGCGCCGCGGTCGGTTTAAACGGAAGTAACGTGCGGATCTGTTCGCGCGCCCGGGATGTAATTTCAAACGCAATACCGGCGGCCTGACGCGACTTCGTCTTCTTCAGCGCAAGGCCGCACTCCAGCCAAAAGAACTCATCGAAAATCAGGCGCGTCTGCGCAGGCGTTCGGAATTCGTTCAGTAATTGCAAGCTCGTCTCGGAGGGCGGCACGTGCACTTCACGCAAAGATGTCCCCAGATCAGGGAGTCCGATGCGCTCACGCACACTCGCCGGCAACTCATCGGCAGGCAGCTCAACATTCTTGAGGATGCGATCGAGCAATGCGCGGAAGACTCGCGTTGAAACCTTACCGGTCGCTTCATACACTGCAACAATCCTGCCGCTGTGCAGCGTTTCCTCGTGGTCGTCTTCGCTCGACAGAATCTCGATTTCGGGCTGCACCATGAGGCGGCGTCCCTGGCTGCGATCGAGCTCAACCTTACCGAACAGGGCCACCCTTGTACCCGGCACCAGGGTGTCGCGATAGCGCTCGCCGTGGAACCAGCGTCCCAGTAGCGCCCCGCCGCTTGCGTCATCGAATTCCACTTCAAAGAGTCCCAAGGAACGCCCGCGGAATCCAGCCAGTTTTGCTGAAGCCACCCATGCTGTCACGGCGGCTTTTTCGCCCGGCGCCAGCTGAGCTATGGTTTTTGTGTTGCTCCGGTCTTCATAGCGGAACGGCGCGTAGTACAGCAGGTCCGCGACCGTTCCCAATCCCTTTGCGCCCAGCATCTCTGCCCGTGCCGGGCCAATTCCTTTCACGTACTGCAGCGGAGTTTCGAGGTCCAACTATAAAGCGTAGCTGGCATAGCCCGTGCACGAAGTTAGCCTTTCGGCTACCCGGCATTGCGAGACGCTTTCTTGCGCTGCGAGCCGGCATTCTTTGTGGCGCCTTGAGGTTCCTCCGAAGCGGCGGGCTTCTTTAGGGCAGCAAGGCTTTTCTGCAGCGCCTCGGTGATATCGACCACGGATGCGGCGCGCGCAGGCTTACTCGGTAGTGCGGCCGCCTGCCCTGCGACCCTGCTCGCGATAATCGCTTCCAGCTTTTCGCGATAAGTGTCGCGGTATTTTTGTGGTTCGAAGGGTCCAGCAAGGGAATGAATCAGGGTCTGGGCCAGACCGAGTTCCTTCTGCGTGACTGCGGTCGTGTCAGCCGCATATTCCTCGTCCGCGCGAACCTCCGAACTGAAAAACATCGTGTGAACAACCAGGCCCTTACTGGCTGGACGCAAGATCACGACATGCTCCCGGCTGTGCATGGCAAACTGCGCAACCGCCACCAGTCCTGTGACCTGCAAGGACTTGTAAATGAGGGCATATGCCTTCTGACCCGCTTGTTCCGGGACGACATAATAAGAAGTCTCAAAGTAGACTGGGTCCACTTCGCTCAACTTGACGAACTCCTCGATCTGCATTTCCGTAGCGGTCTTGGGTGCGATGCTCTTCAGTTCCTCGGGCTCGATTGCGACGTAACGATCCTTCTCGTATTCGTACCCTTTTACAATCGATCTCTCTGCCAGAACGTCATCGGATCCATTGCGGACCGAGACCTGCTGAACCGGCGCAAGCACCTGTCCAGACGCCGGACGTACGGCGCTCATGGGAGCTTCAGTAATCGGCGCGCGGGGCGCGTCGTCCTCCTCAGTTTCAAACTGCCGGCGGGATGTCGCAGCGCGGTCTGGTATTTCGGCGCGATAGAGTCGTCGAAGGCTGACACGCTCAGCACGGGCAGCGCGAAACAGCCGAACGGGAATCGATATCAGACCAAATGTGATGAAACCCCGCCAGACAGTGCTCGCCATAAGCTCTCCCTCATTTGCATTCTGACAGAGCGAATGGGTTTCGGCTGGAGACTGTCCCTCCAGTCAGTCGCTCTAATTGAGGCACCGCATCTACGGTTTGACATCGAGTGCGGTTTCCTCACGGCGCATCCTAGGCTTTCGTACTGACGATCACTGACTGCGGCGCCTTGGTAAGTGGGAGGAGAGTGGAAGACTGAAATCCGGCGTTGCGAAACATGGCGTCGTATTCGGCGAACGTGTATGCGTCTCCCGCCGCCGTTGTCCCCAACATCATCATTGCGAATGCAGCCGGTATGGGCGGCGACACCCGATCTTCGTTTGGAATGAAGTCGAGCGTGACGCAGCGTCCACCGGGAGCAAGTGCCGCCAGGATTTTACGCATCAGCTGCTCGCAAGTCGGCGGATCGAAATGATGGAAAAAATTGGTAACTAGAACCAGGTCATACGGGCTGCCAAATTCCACGTCAAACGCATTGCCGGGAAGCGTTGAGTGCCGGTCGGCTACGCCGAACTTTTTAGCGTTTTCACTCGCGACACTCAATACGTTGGGCCAATCGAGAGCGGTCACCCGCGCCTTCGCATTTCGCCGAGCGATGCTGACTCCGAACAGCCCATGCCCAGCCGCAATGTCCAAAACCCGTATATCTCCGTCGCCGGCAACCAGCTCCGCCATCTCTAATGCGGTCGGGTAAGTCATGGGCGCCATCTGCTTTGCGAAATCTACCCAAATCGGGTTGTCGTGACTGACGGTCCCCTCGCCCGGTAACGTAGTTGTTCCGGCACGCACGACTTCGCGCAAATCGAGAAACGGAGCGATTAAGCGCGGGTGGAGGATGAATTGTGCGGCATCTCCAAGATATGCTGGCGACTTTGCGTCGAGGAACATGGCCGCATCCACACTCAGCGAGTACTGGTCGCCGTTTTTGGCAAGAAATCCGCTGATTGTGAGGTAATCGCAAAGAATGCGAGTACCCCGTGTGGAAGCGTTGACGGCCTTGGCTATGGCCTTCGCGTCGCGGGTGCCGGCAGCAATTTGGGTAAATACTCCAAGTTCGATCGCAGCCTTCAACGCGGCCGATCGTTGATAAGCGCTGAGGGCGGCAAAGATGTTTGCGGGATTCGGTTCCTGGACAGGAGGAAGTGGAGAGCTCATGGGCTGATATGTTACACGAAAAGCGGATCTGACCACGGATGAATAAGTACTATTCAGCGGGGTAGGCAGCCCATTTTTCGATCGTAACCGTCTTTTCAGACCTTAACGATCACGGCCTGGTCGCCCGGCAGTTCGATGATGGGCTCCGGCTTGTTGGCGAAGAATTCGGAAATGGCCCGGTGCGGCCCCTGGCAGCTGTGAAAGTCGTGTGACAGGAGCATACCGCCAGGAACGAGCCGCGGATAGAAGAACTCGAGTACGCTGAGCGTGCTGGCATAGAGATCCACATCCGTGTGGACGAACGAAAAGCGCTCTGCTTTTAAGGGTTCAGCCGTGTCCGGGAAAAAGCCCTGATGAAAGAAAACCGCGCTGGATGGACCAAGATACTTCCTCACGTCATCCAGCGCACAGGCGAATTGGCCTTTCACAAACTGTCCGTTACGGAATTCGGTATCGGTTTGAGCGGGCTCTGGCAGTCCTTCGAAGGTATCGAACAGGTGAAGCGCCCGGTCAGGATCGGTATCGTGCATGAGCCGTGCGGAGGCGCCCTGAAAAACTCCCACTTCGGCCATTGCTGTCCCCAGTTTGGCGGTTGCCCGCACAAGCGACGAGAGTTGCGCAGCTTCAAGCGGAGTCAGGAGCATTTCCCGTTTGTGTTTCGCGCGTCGAACTTCTTCGAACGCCGGCAGCCTTTCCGGCTGGCGATAGGAAGCAACCCCGAATCCGAAGCTCGCAGCGGTATTGTGCAATCCGTTCCAGCAGGCCTTCCGCAACGAGTTGAGCATCACTTTCAATCTTAATGCGCGTCCCCGTTTTGGGACGATGCTGAAGCGTTAACCAGGCCACGGTTCGTTAAAGACCGCTGTGTCCGCGTTCCCACGCGCAAAATTCAAGCCCGCACTTGCACATGCGCGGATCCTCGCAGATTTAGGAAAACTCCGACCAAAACCTTGAGTACGTCCCGAGATGAGTGCTTTGTCGCCAGCTTTTTGAGACCTTATCAGCTCAACGGGCACTCATTCAGAGCCGTTGGTAAATCTGTCCTTGACGGAGGCGCATTTGCCGCTTTAAAGTATTCTTACTAAACTAAGAGTATTCCTACTAGACTGAAGATTATTCCTATTAAACTAATGAGAGATATCAGATATCGTTGTCTTTTTAGCCTTGCCGTGGGGTTTTTGCTTGCCGCAAACGCACCTGCAAGCGTTATTTCGATTGCCCAGAGTGCTTTTCCCACAGGCGCAACCACCATTGATTTCACCGGTATCCCCGATGGCACGGAAGTGAATGGCCTTACAGTCAGTGGAGCGAATTTCTCCTATTTGCTAAACGGAGTTCCGACGAGCGGGGCGGTCCAAATAGACGGTGGGCCAGGCAGTACGAATCATCTTTCGCCTCCGAATGTTGTTTCGGTTGGCGATCCCACGGGAGTCCTTGATATCACATTGCCTTCCGCAGTAAAGCTTTTTGGCTATGGATTCGCAATTCTGAGTGGCGATCCGGTGACGGGCGCAACGAGTGTTACCGCCTTCAACGGTGCGACGGCGCTGGGTTCCTTATCGTTTGACGGGGTGCCCGACCCAACCTTTACTGGCGGTTTCGCTGGCATTCAGAGCACGCTTGCCTTTGATCGCGTCGAACTCACGTTCAGTTCAGACGCGCCTGCCTTTGCGATTGATAACCTGATGCTGGCAGACCCGACTGCCGCCGCTCCGGAGCCATCAACCCTTCTCATCGCTGTTTTGGGTTTTGGTACGATAGCGACGCGTCGTTTGCGAAGACGGCGCTAATCCAAAATTTTAGCCGTTCGGCGGAGGGCCGTGGATCAGAAGACTGGCAGTTCTTTGAGCTGCCATGTGCGAACGGTTCCTCTTGTCTACAACAACATAATTGCGGTTTCGCCGCATGGCGTAGACAGCGATACCTGCGGCTCGTCCCAAGCGCTCTGTAAAACCATTCAGCAGGGGATCCATCGCTGCGCCGGCATCGGCTCAGGATGTGCCGTTTCTTGTCGAATACGGAAGCTACTCCGTCGCAACCCCCATAAATCTTGCGAACGGAGTGGACGTGTATGGCAGCTGTGTTTTTGATGACTCGGACACGCGCTACCGCACAATCGTAACCGGCTCGCCGGCTTTCGCTGCCACCAGTATCAATACAAAAACATTGCTTTTGGGGTTCGTGATAATCGGGGCGGACGCAACGCAGCCCAGCCAACCCAGCATCGGGATGACTGTGGCAAACAGTTCGGCGCTGACCATCAGCCGCACCCTCCTGTCTAGCGGCAAAGCTGGGGCGGGAACTACTCCCGGTATTACAGCGGCTGCGGGAGGCCAGGGCGGCAGCGGCCCGCAAGGCAACACTGGGGGCGCGACATGCACACAGATCCAGATCGAGGCATCCTTACCTTAGCTGGAAGATGGCATGGCGTCGTTGTCGAAGTCATCATCGGCCTTTTGCTTCTCGCTGCTCCAGCCGTGGCGCAACAAGGCGGCAACTGTGGAGTAACGCCGCCTGGAAAGAATTTTGCCGGAAAAAATCTGAACCACCAAAATTTTTCGCATCAGGATCTCACCGGTCCCAATTTCATCGGCGCGACTTTGACCGCTGTGTCGTTCCTCGGCACAACCCTCTAAAACGCGAGTTTTGAAAACGCCATCATTAATGATGATCCTGCAAACCCGGTGCTCTCCACCGACTTCACCTATGCCGACTTGATGGGCACATGCTTTCGAGGCGCGAAATTCAACTCGACAACCTACTTCACTTACTCGACCTTGACCTGCGCTGACTTTACCAACACGGATATCTCCATAATGCAGTTTTCGGACAAAGTCCTTTAAACTTCGATCGGTCGGGTAACATCTGCCGCCTGGCGGCGCAAACGTCTGCGCCGAGACTTACTATCTCAGTGCCTCCACTGTTCCCGGGACGAATGGAAACCTGAGTTGTCCGGATGGAAGCAGCGGCCCTTGCGGCAACGCAGATGCGAGTGGCAGTAATCCGCATTGGAAAAGCTCGCTCCTGGCAGGCCCGCTGCCACCCGATCAGCCCCCGTTCTGGTATAAGTCCCCGGCCACTTATCCCGTTACGTCTTCCCCGGGGCGCAATGCAAAGGTGACCCTTTCGTCCTCTGGTAAAGCATGCAACAGACCTTGAAGCGAAATCCGATTTTTCTCAGCAACAACTGCAAGGAGGTGCTCAAGCGCATCCGCCGGCGCGAGATCCACTGCCGGCCCGGTCGAATATTTGACAGGGACTCGATATCGGGTCGAATGTCCAGGCGTCGGTTCGTTCAAGCAACCGGCGCGGGCGCTCTTCTCGCGGCAGTACCCGCCTCGAAGGGAGCCGTCAGTTGGTCGCGCAGACTGTTCTTCAGCTTTGTAAACGCGAGGCCCGATCGGGATGTGTTTCTGGTCGTTGGTGGTAAGAGGCACCGCCTGACAAGAACCTCCGAAGATCCGTTTGTCCTGGCCTCCGCTAAAACCCGTAATAGGTTTTTGTCGGCCGTGCCGTCCTCGCGCATTACTCACTACCTTTCCGGGCTTGTCCTTTCGAGCGATATCTGCTCACTGGCATACAGCCAGCAGCCTATCGATCAATCGACTGGAACCTGGGAGATGACCGGTATGGTCCAGCTGATCCCGGACAGCGCGTATGTGGCCGCGTTCGAGAAGAGGGGTCCCAACGCGGGGTCCTTTGCCGCTTTCTGCAACGCGTCGCCGGTACGGAATTCAGGCTGCGGCCGGTGTCGTTCGTACGCTGAATAGCAGCGTTGACGCCGATGCCTCCACAGTCCAGTTCAACTTAATAGACGGATCCGCCGGCATCAAGCTCTCCCCTCCGACGATTACTAACAACAGTGACGGGAGTGTGCTCGTCGGGCTCAACGGCTTTGCAAATTGGTTTCTCCGCTTCCTCGGGATGTACGTGCAATTTCTCAATCCGAGCGGCCAGATCATTCCGCTATCGCAGCTGAACCGCAGTCAGATTTTCCCCGATAACAACGTGCCGATCGAGTCTCTGGACCTCGATTCCGACAACGCGTACTTCGCCGGACTTCTTCCACCCCCTTTCTCGGTCGCGGGGATCCCGGTTGCCCCCGGAAGCTATTCCATTAACGTCACGTTTCCCAGTGCGGCGAGCACATTCAAGATTTATTTGGGCGGCCTAGGCTACAACGGTTCGGTCGTCGGGCCGCAAGATGCGAGGATTCTTGGTCTCGGCATGACTGTAGCGGTCAATTACGGCCTGGTCGCTTTTTTCATGGGGATCGGCGCAAGTGGTATTGACCCGATAGTCAAGTTGTTTGGTGGGCTTCTGGGTCAAATGATCGCGCAGGACATCCTGGCCGGGATCAGCGCCGAACTCAATGGCGCCAGCCTCGATATCTTCAAAATTGGGATCGCCTTCATCAAAGCGCTCCTGAACGGATTGGCAGGCAAAGGTCTCACGCAGATTGTCGCAGTCATCTTTGCCTATGTCGCCGAGGCTACGGCAGAAGAGATGATACCGGTGGTAGGCATCATCGCTCGGGTTGCCGCTGCGGTTATCGGGGCAGTGCAATTGGCCGAGACGACCATTGAGGCTGGCCTGTCGCCCCCGGTTTATGAGTTCGACCTTGTTCGTAGCCACAATTTAACGCTGACAATCCTACCTTCTGCTGGAGGCTTTCCTATACTGCCGAGCGGCTACACGCTTTACTACAAAGTCAACTACTTGTTCGATTCGGCCTCGCCGCACTATCTCCCGGCGGTGACACTTGCCGAGCCTTATCCGCCATCGATTATGGTCCCGCTCTCTAATTTGCCGCAAGGCGGCACTATCAATACAGTGTTGGCTTTTACGCGCAGACGGACGGGGAGCCCATCGGCCTCAGTGACTGGTGTGTGGCTAAGGGAACCACAGGCCCGCAGGAGAACCTTTCCGATGCTCCTCGGACTATAACTCTTACGCGATTTAAAATTCCCATTCAAAAGGGAACTGTTTACACGCACAAGCAGATTACTACGCTAGATAGCTCAGGCAATCACGTCTGGATGATCACGCCGACGCCGCCCGCCTATACCCCACCCTCCGGCGGACAGCAGCCAGGCAGCCTCGGTGTGCTCCGCGCCATCACGGTTCGGCAACAGACAAGCTCGCCCGGCTATGTCGGATACGCGTGGCAAGCCTATAGCAGTGGACTGCTCGATTGTTCCGCCCATGTCCCGGGGCAGCTCGATCAGGCCGCAAACCTGAATACCGACGTGGCTAACGCTCAGAGCGGCTTTGCCAGTACTCCCTGCGGTCAACAGGGTGGCGCAGTGTCGGGGATGAAGCTGACCTACAGCTTACTTAGCCAGGATCAAGCCAACTTCTTCTTTAGACACGAATTCGCTTTTTATACGGCAAGTCAATCTCGCCAATCCGCCAACTTTCAACAATCCATCGTCCGGCAGCGCCTTCGGGATGCTGAATATGTCGTCGGACGCCTTGTTGTTACATCCCGCCGGGCATGCGGTGAGTATCAACAACTCGAACCACAAACTTGAAGTCCTGAAGCTCCCGCTGACCCCGCAAAGCGAAGCTGATGCCCAAAACAACTATCTGGGGCGGGCGGTTTCCGGCCAGGATCGCGGCCAGGGCTGATCATGTCGCCCTCAGCGGCGGCCATTTCCCCCAAGGGCGTGATTCTGGTGCTCGAGAGCGGAAATAATCGCATTCAGGCCTTTGACCTGGGAGGCAATCCGATCCAGTACTTTAAGAATCAGACTACGTCTTATTTCCTCCCGCTGGACGCTACAGATGGTGCAACTTACCTTGACACGGCGGTTGAGTTCTCAGGCTTCCTGTATGTTTTGTCGCAAGGTGCCGATAGCGTTTTCCGACTGGACATCTATCACCCTGCGCAATCAGACACCCAGCCAATCTCAACGAGTCTGAATGTAAACGGAGGGAAACTTTGTGTGGATTTCTGGCGCACCGTTTATACCCTGAATTACCAGGTACTGCAGCTTCCCGATAAGACCCTCCCTGCGTTGATTGAGCCATCAGTTAGTGCCTGGCTGCCTAGCTTGCCAACGAGCGCTCCCAGGCGTCGCCGTGGCATCGCTGCGCCGCCAAGGGGGCAGCCATTCGGGCGGATCTAAGTCGCGTGATACAGATATCCGGATATTGATCGGCGACCGCTGAAAACCGGATCGTTTGTTGGGCAACTATCGCGCGAGTTAACATAAGGCTGGCGGCTTCATCCTGAATTGTGGTTCCAGATATTCGAAACTGATCGCACTCGCAATCGCGATCTTTCTACTTTCTGCGAACCTGGACAACGTGCCGGATTGCCCGGAATTGTTGAACCTCGGCTCCGGATCTTCTATTTCCATTCAACCCCATCATCATGCGGTAGCGCCTCCCAACAGGATCTACACCGCGTGGGCGGTTTTCCCGCCGCTTGCGATCAGTAACCGCTACGTCTCAGAGCTGGACCTGGCTAGCCCGGAGCCCTTCTTCGCACGATTGGCGTTCCAGGCTGCCGATTCCTCTCCGCCAGAGGGCTAAGTCGGATTTCCGAGGCTCCAGGGCACTGAATGAGTAGACGACTCGAGAGTGGTTTTTGTGCTGCTCCGTATGCTGAACTCACGAGCATTGGGCACAGCCGGCTTTTGCTGTCCCGCCTGACGATCGTCTCAGCCGCTGAAGCACTGAGTCTTCGAATTGTTGTTGTCCGGGCAAACACCGGTCGTGCTTCCCCAAACACTGTTTGCTCGATCCTGACTATTCCAAACAAAAGGTTGAACTTTGCAGACATCAGAAATTCTTAAAGCATGGAGCAAGATTCTGAAGGGTGAGCGGCCTTCCCTTTCCATCGAAATTACGCGAGAGTGCCCACTCCGATGTCCTGGATGTTATGCGTACGAAGATGCCCATCTGGGTGGAGGCGTGACCCTCCGCGAGCTCAATGATTATAAAGGACAAGAGCTGGTAGATGGTGTTATCGAGTTGGTTGATCGATTGAAACCGTTACATCTTTCGATCGTTGGCGGCGATCCCCTGGTTCGATACCGCGAGTTGGAAATCATGGTTCCACTTCTGCTCGCGCGCGGCGTTCACGTACAGATCGTGACGAGTGCATTCCGGGTACTGCCACGGGATTGGGCAACGCTGCCTCACATGAATGTCGTTGTTTCGATTGATGGCTTGCAGCCAGAACACGATCTCCGACGCAAGCCGGCAACCTACGAACGAATTCTCGAGAATATCGCAGGACAGAATATTACAATTCATTCCACCATCACCGGACAGCTCATGAAGCGCCCGGGTTACTTGCGCGAGTTTCTGCAGTTCTGGACGCCCAGACCCGAAATTCGCAAAGTTTGGTTCAGCCTCTTTACACCGCAGATAGGCGACGATCTCCCGGAAATTTTGACCTCCGAGGAACGCCGGCAGGTGATCGCGGAACTGTTACAGCTACGGAGAGAATATGCCAAGCTCGACATGCCGGAAGGACTGATTCGACAGATGGCGTCGCCTCCGCACAGTCCCGAGGAATGTGTGTTTGCTTTAACTACGCAAACGATCTCAGCCGATCTCAGCACGAAAATTACACCATGCCAATTCGGTGGCAATCCGGATTGCGAATCGTGTGGCTGCGTTGCTTCGATGGGCTTAGCGGCTGTCGCGGCCCACAAACTGGCTGGCGTTGTTCCCGTGGGAGCAATTTTCAAGGCCTCCATCAAGATCGGCCAGCTCAGATCGAAGCGAATCCCTGAAATGCCACCAAAAGCTCCGGAATTTCGAATTTTACGTTGAGCACTGAGGGACATTCGCATGAGAGAGATAGACATTTCGAGCGAGCGGTTTGAACTAAGGGCTCTCCGAGACCTGTCCGCTCGTCTTGGCAGCAATCGGCTTTTGGTTCAGGCGAGCAGTGGAAACACTTCGATCAAGATCGACGATCTCCTGTGGATCAAGGCATCGGGCAAATGGCTGATACATGCTGACGCAGATGATTTTCTCATTCCGGTCAGGTTGGCGAGGGCCAGAAGGTGTTTAAAGGAGAGCACAGCGATCCCGGAGACGGAGACGAAATCACCCGCGTGTACCGGGGCGTCGATAGAAACTGCCATGCATGTCGTACTGCCCCAGAAGGTAGTTGTTCATGTGCACTCAGTGAATACAATCGCCTGGGCCGTTCGGGAAGACGGACCAAAGCATCTGAGTGAGCGGCTCCGGGGGTTTGACTGGCAATGGATTCCATACACACCGTCGGGCCCTTCTCTTGCAAGAAGCATCGAGCACGTTCTTTCGTGTTTCCCTAAAACGAACGTGCTGGTCCTGGGCAACCATGGACTGGTAGTGTGCGGCAGTAGTTGCCATTCCGCCGAGAGATTGCTGTCTGAAGTTGAAGATTGTCTCGCAATCGAACCGCGCCGGCCGCCGGAAGCCCACCCCGCTCTGTTAATGCAAACCCTTTCGGGGCCATCATGGTCTCTCTCAGAGTGTGAAAGCGTACATGCTTTAGCTACCGATCGGATCTCTCGACGCATTCTGTCCGGAGGCGTGCTGTATCCCTGTCAAGCTATTTTCTTACCTGGAACTGTACCTTCGTTCGCATTCTCTCCTCTAGAAGAACTGTACGGCGTGGGCGAGCGCACAACCGGGCCTCGGCTGATAGACGATGAGGGCGTCCTCTGCAGCGAACCCATGACGCGAGCGGAACAAGAAATGCT
Organism: Terriglobia bacterium; assembly: GCA_963757345.1. Lineage (GTDB taxonomy): Bacteria > Acidobacteriota > Terriglobia > Bryobacterales > Bryobacteraceae > Bog-105. The sequence continues at coordinate 52,558 of CAVWRP010000028.1, forward strand.
TATTGGCCTCGCCGGTGTGGTTCAGCGAATCGATGCATCAGCCCCATGTCGATACTTGACCGCTTCGGAAGTGAGCGATCTTTTGCACGGAGGCAGTGAGAATTATCGGAGAGTGGCGGACACGGACTACTACTCCAAGAGTTCCCTCCTCCGGGCATAAACACGCTTACGCGGGTTGCAAAGCGGCAAGTCCTTGGCGCGATCCTGCCAGGCTGTAGCTCACTCTTCGGGACTTTGGCCGGAAATGTGCTACTAGAAATCGATCTGGAGGTGTCATGGCTTCTGCAGCTACTTCGCCCGGGCGGGCGGATTCCGTACGCCTTTTCATCTCCTACGCCCATGAAGACGAGAGCTTGCTCCGCCTCCTTAATCAGCATCTTGCGCCTCTTCGGCAACAAGGCTTAATCAAAACCTGGCACGATCGAGCCATTAGTCCCGGCACCCCATGGGAGAAGCAACTGCTGCTGGCGTTAAACGAAGCCGAAGTCGTCGTGCTGATTGTAACGCCGGACTTCATCGATTCGACGTATATCCGAGATGTTGAACTAAGGCAAGTTCTTGAGCGTCAGAAAGATAGATTCGTTCGAATTGTGCCGGTTATAGGACGATTTTCTTCCTGGGAGCATGTGCCCGAGCTGAGTTCCCTCCAGGTCCTGCCGAAGGATGGCAAGCCGGTTTCTGTAGATGGAAGGGCTCGAGAAAGGCTGCTGAAGGAGGCCGCAGAAGGCATCATTCAGGTTGTGAGAGAGGTTGCTCTGGATAGGCAGGTCATCGGGAATGCACCTGAACGCTCAGTGCCAGGCGGTCCGCGACCCGACTCTCCAAGGCAGACCAATATCAGTAAGCAGCCACACTCCTCAACGGACGTTCAAAAATCCGCACAAGCGCAGTCCCGGCGTCGGCTGGCTATCTGGTCGAGTATTTGCATCTTGATAGGTGCTGCGTGTATAGCGGCGCTCAGCCATATTTCGAAACCGGATTCGGACAACATCTCTGCCGTCGACCTCCTCGAACGAGGCAAGGATCTGTATAAGTTGAAAAAGTACGTGGCGGCGCGCCCTCAATTTGTAAATGCCGGGCAGCGGGGTAGCGGCGAAGCCGACGACTACTTGGGTTTGCTATACCGCGATGGCCTCGGCGTCTCCAAGGATTATAGGGCAGCAAAAAAGTGGTTCTCCAGGGCAGCAGCGCGGCAGAACAGCGACGGGATGAACCACCTCGGCCTTCTGTACGAGAGCGGATCCGGTACAGAACTCAGCTTCGAGACAGCCTTGGCATGGTTCAAGAAAGCCAGCAAATTGGGTAATGGCGACGCGATGAACAATCTGGGCTGGATGTATCTGAGCGGTTGGGGCGTGGCCAAGGATACCCAGGAGGCTCTTTCCTATTTTCAGAACGCAGCAGGACACTTTAGTGGCGACGGGATGAACAATCTTGGCTGGCTCTACCAGCAAGGCCTCATTGTTCCGCAAGACCACCAGCAGGCATTCGAATGGTTCAAGAAAGGCGCTTCCAAAGGTAGTTCTTTAGCCATGAACAGCCTCGGCTGGATGTTCCTGAACGGTCTCGGACGGCACAAAGATCCCAAGCAGGCGATCCATTGGTTTGAAGACGCCGCAAATCGCGATGAGAACCTAGGCAGCGGAATGGCAATGAACAATCTGGGCTGGGTCTACGAAAAAGGCTTGGGCGTAACTCCAGACAGGTCACAGGCAGTTCAGTGGTATCAGAAAGCCTTGGAAAAAGGCAATCACCTCGCAAAGCTGAACTTGGAACATCTCGACGTTCGGAGCTGAGGCTGGAGCAATTGTGCCTTGCTTGCTGTTTCTCAGCCTAGGTGCTACCGCGCAACCGCCACGGTCGTGGGAGTCGCCCCGCCGTCCTTGCGCACCGTGATCGTTCCCCGTCCGGTGACCAGATCGATACTCGGACCGGAGCCTACGCTACCTTCAAGCCGGGCGCCCCGTCCAGAAGTCTGCTCCTTCAATTCATCGCCGAAATCGTTTTCAACCTGGCCGCGGTCCGTATTGGCGCTCAGCGCGAAATTTGCGGTCGCAGGCAGTGCGAGCTCAATGTTTCCCGAGTTCGCGCGCGCCGTCATTCTGCTAAGAGGAAGCCGGCCCGGCTTCAGATCGATGTCGCCGCGGTCGACAGAAATCTCGATCGCATTTGAAACATTCTCGAGACTTAAATCTGTCGAATGCGCATTCACCCGCAGCGGCCCAACGGCGTCTTGAATATTCATGCTGCCGCGATCCAGCCGGATCTCTCCCGGAATGTGCTCGACCTGCAGATCGGTGCGGCTGTTCTGCAGGCGCGCCGCTTTATCAACGCCGCGCAGTGAAATCGTCCCCGTGTAATCGCCGCTGATCGAGACCTGCCCCCCAACGCGGTTCAGTTCGATATCCGAGCCGTGGCCGCGCAGATCGACATTGCCCTTCACATTGGTGCAGCGAACCAGATCGCTGCGCCGCGTTTCCACCGCGATGTTTCCGCCGATATCCTGCAGCCTCATGCCCGAGCTGCCGCTGCGCAATTTCACATCGCCCAATAACGATGAAATCTCAAGATCTCCCGCCGAGTTCGCCACTTCCAGGCTCGCCTCCTTCGGAATGGACAGATCCAGATTCGTGGTGATGGAAGTTCGATATCCCGCCCGGCCCTGATTGCATCGCACGATGATGTTTGTCCCTTCAACCATCACCTCGACAGGCGTGTTGGCGTCGGTCCGGTCGGCCGTGCGCTCCTCGAGCGCCCTTATCGTCTTTTGTCCGGAAACAGTTAATTCCTTCCCGTCCACGCCCACGATTTTGGCGTCTCCCCGAAAATCCTCGACGATTATGTGCGGCTTCTCGCCCACCTGCTTCTGCGTAGTGTTGACCGAATATTGGTGCTCTTGACCGAAGGCGTTGTCGAAGCCGCGGCCCCAATTCGTGTTCTGCCACCAATTGTCCGGCTGGCGCATTTCGAAGAACGTGAAGCCTACAAAACAGATCAGGACTACTACGAACCAGGCGCCCCCGGAGACGCCGTTCCGGGGAATGGCCGCCCCACGCAGTGTTCGGATGCAAACTTCCGCTAGCGCGATCACGCCCCACAGAATCAGCAGGTAGGGCCAGTACTGGCCAAGCCAATCCACCAGAGGGAACTGCGGCGAAATCGCATGCAGCAGGAAAATCACTCCCAGGGCGATGATGAACAGCGGTCCGGTGACCGAGCCCCGGGGTCTCATCGTACTGGCGCTCCCGGAGGCGGAGGGCCGGCAGGTGGGCCCGGCGGGTAAGCGTGGAAGGCAGCGGGAACACCGACGTTTGACGGTACCTGCTGAGGTTGGTAAGGAGCGTTTCCCGCCAGCAGGCGTTCAATGAGCTTCATGACGCCAACCGCGATAATCAGCAGGGGCCAGCTTCGTGAAAAGGCAAGAACCCGCGATTGCTCCAGCGCGAACAATAGGCCCACCGTGATCAGGAGCACGGGACCCCTCGCGGCCTGTGCGAACATCGCCCCGCGGCTATTCATGGGGCGTTCCCATCAGATCATTCGGGCCGGGTGCCCCGGCGCGCGGATCCACGTAGGGCTGGCCGTTTGCTGGCGGTGTGGCGTTCGCCGTGGTCACGCGCGAATACAGCATGTAGGCCCCGACCAAAATCAGAATGATCGGCCAGAAGCGCCCAATTTGCCGGAAGTCGACCAGATCGAGCGAATTCAGCAGGTAGAGGACGCCAATCGCGATCAGGACAATCGGGCCAATCGGCGCCCGCCCGAGATGCCTGCTCTTAGGCAGGATGCTCGACCATTCATCCGGTGCCAACCCCATCTCGCGCTTCTTCGCGGTGTGATATGCCTCGAAAGGCATGTAGAAAACGAACGCTGCCAGCAGAATCGCGATCAGCGGCTGGCTTGCGCCGGGTGTGTTGTCGATGATCGTGATCAATAGTCCGAAGACCAATGCGTGCACCAGGCCCTTAAGATATTGGCCGTTATAAATTGCTCCCACTCCCGGGATGAAGCCCAAAACGAAAGCCAATCCCGGGGACGTTCGAACCGGGACAGGCGAGGGTCCCGGCGTGGATTGCGAATACGGGTTTGCGGGGTCCGGTCGGGACTGCGAGCCGTAGGCCGAAACGGGCACGTGGTCCTGGCAAAAGACGGTGCCCTCCGCCGGCCTTTGGCAGACACTGCAAAGCGATCGGCCGCACGAACGGCAAAATGCGACAGCCGGTGTCTCTGGATGAAAATAGCAGTTCATGGTTTATCCCCCGCGCGTTTTGGCGCCTGATTTGACGGGCGGCTGGAACCGCCTGCGTCTGCATGCGAATTGCTGGACGGCGCATGCGGCCGTGCCACGACCGTGTTTTGCGGCTCTTCAAGGTCCCTGAGATGAGCCTCTACCTCGTACACAATGCGTAGATTCTCGTAGTACTTCACCGCTTGGTCCCGCACCCGGAGAGCCTTATCTTCGACTCCGCACCAAACGCGAACCGGGCTGAGATCGGCCGGGCGCACGTGTTGCACCTGCACACCCGAACACCGCACCAGCATGGCGAACGACAGAATGGTCATTGCCATACTCATGGCGAGTCTCGGCTGCAGGATAGGAAGCAGCCACCGCTGGCTTAAACGCGAGAAAAAGCCAGGATTCTCAAGGGGGTCGCGAATCGCTCCGCGGGGGGCCAGATAAGCAATACGTGTGATTAACTCATCCGGCGGTTCGATCGGTTCGCTGTTCTGTAGCGTCCCCAGCCCGTCCGCAACGTCCGCCATGAAGGCGCGGCAGTCGGAACAGCTCGACCGATGCTCGTCGACCATCGCTCGCTCGGCGCCCGTCAGGGTGCCGTCGAGGTAGTCGGCCAGTATGCTTTCAAACTCCGGGCAATTCATAACAATACTTCCGCGTCGAATCTATACCGTTACCTTATTGCGGCGCAGGACTCTTGCGAGCTCAGCCCGCCCTCGATTCAACCTCGACTTCACCGTTCCTTCGGGAACGCTGAGAACACGTGCGATTTCCCGGTATTCCATCTCCTGCAGGTCACGTAGTATTACCGCCTCCCGCAATTCGGGCGATAGCTTCTGCAAAGCTGTCTGCAGCAATTCACCCGCCTCGCGCCCGGCCAGCAAGCCATCAGCGCGCGAATGCTTGGCTGTCTTCTCTTCGAGGACTGTCAGCTTTTCTTCGATTGCATCGGTAACGCGCTCCTGCTTCGTGCGGCGATAATGGTCCACCAGCAGGTTACGTGTCAACCGGGTGAGCCAGACAGTGAACGAGCCCTCGCCGGCGCGAAAGCTGCCAAGGGTACGAAAGATCCGCAGGAAAACCTCCTGCGTCAGGTCCTGGGCTTCCGAATCGCTGCTGGTGAATCGGTAGCAGATAGCGTAGACACGTTTGGTATAGACCTGGACGAGCTCCTCCCAAGCACCCTGCTCCCCACCCAGGCACCGCGCTATCAGATTTGGTTCAGCATCCAATGGTCGCGCTGCTGTCGCTTGTCCTTGGCTTTCCCTCTGCCAGGAGGGACTCGACTTGCTTTTTCCGAACGGAACCTTTAAGTGTAGCGAAACGGACGCTATAGCAGCGGCTGACATATTTCCTTTACGAGCCGCGCAGGTGGGTTGCCTACTTTTGGTCCTGAGTCCGCATCGGCTTGTACTCTCAGTTACGAATCTGGAACCGCGGAAGTTCAATCGGCATTCAACTTGCTGCTGGTCCTCCCGGAGCTCGCCTATTGCCATCCCAGTGTTGTAAATTCAGACAGTTGAGAATCCTCCCGTCGCTCAGAGTATGACTTGCCCGTTCTGTGGCCACCGCGAAGACAAGGTAATCGATTCCCGCGAGAGTAAGGAAGGGGACTCGATTCGACGCCGCCGCCAGTGTCTTGCCTGCGAAAGGCGCTTTACGACCTATGAACGTTGCGACGAAGTGCCCTCCATGGTCATCAAAAAAGACGGAAGGCGGGAAACCTTCGATCGGCAAAAAGTTCTAAACGGGCTGCTCCGGGCCTGCGAAAAGCGTCCGGTGAGCATGGCCAGCCTGTCCGAATTGGTCGACCAAGTCGAATCGGAAGTCCTGGAAAGCCCGGAGCGGGAGCTATCAACACGCGCGGCGGCCCGGACAATGCTACCACGCTGCTGTTGTACTACGTCTACGAGGCCGGTTTCCGCTTCTGGGACACCGCAGCCGCGGCCACCGCGACCGTGGTACTGCTGACCATTATGGCACTCGCCGCCGCGTTCCAATTCGGGGTAATCGGACGGCGGATCCATTACCGATGATGGCCGCCGACCACAGCACATTCGGCCGCTCCCTGGAGACGCTGGGCGCCTGGCTGCTCGGCCTGATCTGGATGCTGCCCCTGCTGTACGCGGTATGGACCGCGTTCCATCCGGCGATCTACGCCACGCATTTCTCGCCGCTGGCGCCACTGACGCTGGCCAACATCGAAGCCGCCTGGCAGGCCGCGCCGTTCACCCGCTACCTGCTGAACACCGTCATGCTGGTCACGCTGATCCTGGCCGCGCAATTCGTGCTGTGCACGCTCGCCGCATTCGCCTTTGCGCGCACGGTATTTCCCGGGCGCGACCTGCTGTTCGCCGTGGTGCTGCTACAACTCATGGTAATGCCGGACGTGTTGCTGGTGGAGAACTACCGCACGCTGGTGCAGTTGCATCTGGCCGACACAATTCTGGCGATCGCGCTGCCCTATCTCGGCTCCGCGTTCGGCATCTTCCTGCTGCGCCAAACGTTCCTGACCATCCCGCAGCCGCTGGACGATGCGGCGCGACTGGAGGGCTGCGGGCTGCTGGCGCGGCTGTGGCGGGTCTATGTGCCGCTCGCTAAGCCGACCTACATTGCCTATGGCCTGGTCTCCGTCAGCTATCACTGGAACAACTTCCTTTGGCCCCTGGTGATCACCAATTCGGTCACCACGCGACCACTGACTGTTGGCCTTGCCGTCTTTGCAACCACCGACCAGGGCATCGACTGGTCCATCGTTACCGCCGCCACGCTGATGACCAGCGCGCCATTGCTGGTGGCATTTCTGCTGTTCCAGCGGCAGTTTGTGCAGAGCTTTATGCGCGCGGGGATCCGATGACCGCACTCGCCGACCGTTTCGACACTGCCATCAGCCTGGCTACGGAAGCCGCAGCACTCGCTCTTCGGATGCGTCCGCCGCCGGGTGCGTCCTCTGCCAAACTGAAAGGCGCGCAGGACTGGCTCACCGAGGCCGATGGCGCGGTGGAACGCCTGCTCTCCGAACGTCTGGCTCAAGCGTATCCGGTCGATGGGTTTCAGGGCGAGGAAGGCGGCAGCGCGCGAAGCGGCACATTGCGCTGGGTGGTCGATCCGATCGACGGCACCGCAAATTTCATGCGCGGCGGCAAGCGATTCTGCGTCTCTCTCGGCTGCCTCGACGGCGATACGCCGGTGATCGGCGTCATCATCGCTCCCGCATTGGACGAAACCTTCGCCGCCTGCATCGGCGCCGGTGCCACGCTGAACGGTGCACCGATCCGTGCCGCAGCGACCATGGATCTGGCCCGCGCAACCATCGAGCTTGGCTGGTCGCGGCGCCGGCCGCACGCCGACTTCATCGCGCTCGCTGACCGGATCATCGCGGCCGGCACCATGCCGCGTCTGGGTGGCTCCGGCGCGTTGGGCCTGGCCGATGTCGCCGCCGGCCGCACTGACGCTTATGTGGAACTGCACATCAACCTGTGGGACGTCGCGGCCGCACTCGCCATTTTGTCCGAGGCTGGCGCGCGCGTCAGTCCGTTCATGGCCGGCGACGGCGCAAACGCGGGCAACCCAATCCTCGCCTGCGCACCCGGCATCGCCGACGCATTGTCGGCCGTCGCCTCGGTCGCGCTTTGACACTGGGCACCAGCGGCGCTTTCCTGCCTGTCGGAAATCCAGGAAGGCGGACCGGATCGTGCTACCCCTCGAAGGAATACGGGTCGTCGCGCTTGAACACGCCGTGGCGGCACCGATCTGTTCCCGCCACATGGCGGACCTCGGCGCCGATGTCATCAAGATCGAGCGTCCCGGGGAGGGCGATTTCGCCCGTTCCTACGACAGCTTCGTGCACGGCCAGGCCAGTTTTTTCGTCTGGCTGAATCGCGGCAAGCGCAGCGTCACGCTGGATCTGAAGCACGCGGATGCATCGAAGATGCTGGAGCGGCTGATCGGCACCGCCGATGTCCTCTTGCAGAACCTCGCACCCGGTGCCGCCACCCGCCTCGGCCTCAGCCACGCGGACCTGTCGCCGCGGCATCCGAAGCTGATCGTCTGCGACATCTCTGGCTACGGCGAGAGCGGGCCGTTTGCGCAGAAGAAGGCGTATGACCTGCTGATTCAGGCGGAATCCGGTCTGATCAGCGTCACCGGTACCGAGGACACCCCCTCGCGCGTCGGCATTTCGGCGGCCGATATCGGCACGGGGATGTACGCGTTGTCGGGCATCCTCGCCGCACTGGTACGACGCGGGCGGACCGGCGAAGGCGCCAACGTCAAGATCGCCATGCTGGATGCGCTTGCCGAGTGGATGACCTATCCTATGTACCGCATGGCATATGCCAACTCGCCGTTGCCGCGCTCCCCCACCAGCCATCCCGCGCTGGCGCCGTATGGTGCGCACCAGACCAAGGACGGCCAGGTGATCTTCGGCCTGCAGAACGAGCGCGAATGGGTGACGTTCTGCACCAAGGTGCTGGAGCAGCCGGACCTCGCGACCGACAAGCGGTTCCGCGACAACAATGCCCGTCGCGAGAATCGCCATGAGTTGACAGGACTGATCGAAGATTACTTCGCCGACATGACCTCGCTGGCAGTGGTGACGAAGCTGGACGCGGCCGGCATCGCCAACGGCCGGCTGAACGAGCCAGCCGATGTGTGGGACCATGTACAGTTCCGCGAGCGCGACCGATGGCGTGAGATCGATACGCCCGGCGGACCGGTGCGTGCACTGCTGCCGCCATTCACCTTCACCGACGTGGAGGCAGCGATGGGCGATATTCCGGCCCTTGGCCAGCACACCGACGGGGTGCTGCAGGAACTGGGTTATACACCGGCGGAGATCCATGCGTTGCATCTGGCCGGGGCGGTATGAGCGAATTCGATCCGGCAGCGCATCGCATGGTGCCGGAGCAGCGCTGGTTCGAAGACTTCCGCATGGGCGAACGCTTCGGGCTACCGAGCAGGACGATGACGGATGCGCTGTTTCTGGCATTCCAGGCCGCGAGCGGTGACAACCATCCGATCCACTACAACATCGAATACTGCCGCGCGCATGGACTGCCAGGAATGCTGGCACACGGCTTCCAGACGCTGATTCAGACCGCGCCGGGGCCGGGTTGTTTCCGTTCATCACCGAGGATTCGCTGGTGGGTTTCCTGGAGCAGTCCAGCAGTTTTTTGAAGCCGGTGTTCGCCGGCGACACGTTGTATCCCACGCTTGAGGTGGATGAATTGTCGCCCAACCGGACCACAGGCGTGGTGGGTCTTCGCAGCACGGTGCACAACCAGCGAAAGGAGTTGGTGCTCGAGGGCCGCCAGCGTTTCTTGCTGCGGTGTCGGCCGGGATAATGCCGCCCAAATTTGTCTCGCAGTGCGGGCGATGACATAGCCGGTCGCTGAATAGGAGTACCGCTCCGACCGCTTTGTAGGAGAAGCGGAGCATGATCCATCGCGCGCTCAGAACACTCCCTGGGCGCGCATGATCGGTAACCGCACATGCAAGGCTTTTTGCAGCACCTCGCGCAACCTGCCGCGTCCTTCGATGTCCAGATTGCGGCCAATATCGCCCACCCAATTCTCGATGCTGGCTTCGCCCTCGCCCGCCTGCACGCGCTCCATCACGTACAGGTCGAACAATGAACACGGCGCACCGGTCCCGAGGACGCAGGTCGCCGCAGCGATTGGGCGCCCCATGTTCTCGGTCCGCATCAGGCTCGTCATAGTCACACGGTTAAAGCGCATCGCCTGGGGTCCGGGATCTGCACCAGGTCGCAACGCCGGCTCCGCGATATCGAGGCCCACCAGAATACCAATCAACTCCGCTGGGTTGTCGCGTTTGCCCTCCAGGTTCGGCAGCGCCAGCAGGTCACCCACCCGACACGGGCCCGATGCCATCGCCTCGGTGATTGGCCGATAGAAGCTACGGCTCAACGCTGCGCGGCCGGCCGGCATGTCTGCCTCGAACGGCATCTCGTCTGGGCTGATGTTCAGCGCGAGCGACAAGTCCCGGAGCGTCGCGTCGCGAACTTCCGGGATGGTCCGCCGGACGCCGCGGACGAACACGTCGTGCCGCAGCGAACGCTCCAGGCAGATATCCTTGACCAACTCGCGCAACAGCGGGTCATCGAAGCGACGTGCGACCGCACGCTGCTCCGCGCTCAACGTCAGATCGGGAAAGTTCTCGACCAGGTTCGCCGAGGCAACCCATTCCAGTTTCGCGTCAGCGAATGCCCCCGCGACTTCGGCATGGAAGCATGGCGCCCAGGAGCTGTTCATATATTCATGTGCCAGGTACTGCGTCGGCACCGTTTCCATGCGCTGCAACAATGCGATGAGCCATGGCGAGCGGGCGAACTGCGACGCGTCAGCGGCGTGCAACTCCTTTACCAGCTTCAGGCCCTCCTCGGCCTGACGGTCACTGCGCGAACTCAGCCGCAGTCCGCTCTCGCGCAGTAGCCGCTGCATACCCAGTGCAGCCCCCCAGGCTGGCAGCGCATTGTAGCTGAC
>CAVWRP010000029.1:0-80401 GCA_963757345.1 Terriglobia bacterium
TGAACCGTAAACCCGTCTCCAGTCCCCGCCGCATCAAACCCACCGTGCGGTTTTCCCGCAGTGGGCTTTCCTGCTTGCTTCGTGACAAGGTTTATGTGACGTGTGGTGCCGGGGCTGCTTTCGAGATCAACTGTTGGCCCACTCGATAGTCGTTAAACAACCCAAGTGTTCCGTAGATCCATTCCCTACTCCACCGCTTCCAGCCCATGCCCTTGCGCCCTCTGGCACGCATCAGATGCCGCCGAATCTTCTTCTCTACCCAGTATTTGATCATCGAGAAGCATCGATGCGATATTGCGACCCGGAAGTAGTTCACCCAACCACGAAGGACCGGGTTCATCATCTCAATCACCTTCCTCCCGGGCTGGCCGACGTTTTGTCGGAAGATCTCCCTGAGCTTTGCAAACAGTTCCGTCCGCTTCTTCAGCTTCGGCGCATAGTAAGGTCGCCACACCCGCTTACGGCTGCGCATGCGACGATATTCAAAGCCCAGGAACGAGAAACTCCCTATTCTTCGCCAGATCGACCATCCTGCTCTTGTCTTCATTGATCCTGACTTGGCAATTTTACCAACTCCTCCCGCAGTCGTTTTTCCACCGCCTTCACCAGCCATTCATGTTGCGGATAAGAGTCAATTAATATCACCAGATCATCCGCAAAACGTGCATATTGGACGTAGGTGTATTTCCCGTAGCGCGTGGTGGCAATCGCCTTTTCCAGCATTCCATCCACCTCAGTGAGGTAGAGGTTGCTGAGCAACGGCGATATTACCCCGCCTTGCGGAACTCCCTTTTTCCCAGTCGCTTTCAGTATCATCTTGAGCAAATGCATGACCGCATCATCCTGTACCCGTCGGGCCACCTTCTCTAAGAGCAGAAAATGCTGCACATTATCAAAGTAGGCGCGGAGGTCGATGTCAATGATTCGAGTCTTCTCCTCGACAATCGCTTTGGCTACCCGGTTCACCGCTTCATGCGCTGTCCGTTTCGGACGATATCCGTACGACCCCGATTGGAAATCGGCTTCGAAGATCGGCTCCAGAATGAGCTTGAGTGCCCCCTGGACTACGCGATCACGGATTGCGGGAATCGAAAGAACGCGGACTTTCTCGCCCCCGTCCTTGGGAATCTCCTTCTTCCGCGCCCGCATGGGCCGATACGTGTTTGAAACCAGTTCATCCCGTATCTGCTTCAGAAAACTCTCCACTCCGCTTTCCTCGATGGCCTCGAACGTGACCCCGTCTATGCCGGGTGCCCCATTGTTACTTCTTGCCCTCTCATAAGCTTCATAAATCGTTTCCGTCTTGCAGACATGGACGTACAGGCCCCAGAAACGCCAGGTTGGTTCCGCCTTCGCCTTGACGTATAGGTTCCGCCTCAGGTCCTGCAAACTGTCAGGTGCCTTTGTCATCTCACCCTTGCCTTCCATGTTGTTGGAACCGTCACAAACAGCAGGGTCCCTTTGCTCCACAGACATTACTCTGTTTCCCCGCTACTGCGGACCCATCCGTCACCCTCTCGCCGTTCCCCGATTTCCCGGTGTCGCCGGTTATACGGGTTTCTGCTCCGTCGATTTCGCGACGGGGCGAGGAGGGTTTCTCCAGTTGCTCGGCATATCCTTGTCATCGTGCTGTCGCTACTACCCCGCCAGAGTGTTCCGCCGCATCGGTCAGATTGCGACGGTCCATGCTGCCTTCGCTCCATGATCGAGAGCTCGGCCTCTGAGGTCATGATTTCGAGGCCACCTCCGCGTTCACTTTCGTTACGGCCCGATGACTCGCTCACCATCCCAGGGATGGCTTTGTCAATAGACTTTCAGAATTTAGTTTCCTTCCTCCTGACTATCCAAGCTACAGGGCCTCTGACTCTTGCCCTGGCGGGCTTGACTCCCGCTGAATACACCAGCCTTACGCTGGACATACAATCATGTGCATCGCTTCAATACCCCTTAATCGTGCGTTGCGCGCCGTCGAGGGGAACGAGGAAAAGCCGAGACTAGCGTTGACCCGTCGTTTTATCGAGCGGTGATCCTGCTCCACGATGTTATTGAGATAAGTGAACAATGCGACAGCGGCATCTTCTACCGAGAACAAGGGCTGTATTTAAGCTCCGCGATAACGGTGGGGTAAGAAGGATTTCCATCCACATTGATGACACGCGGGCGAGGATGTCCAGGAGCCGGCAAGGGCCTTCTGGAAGAAGCGCCGGGCACTAGTCAGATTGCGAGTCTCTGAAAGCAAGAAATCAATCGTTGCGCCGGTCGAGTCCACCGCTCTATATAGATAGGTCCAGCGCCCCGCGACGCGTACATAGCTCTCATCTGTTCGCCAAGAACCGTTGGTCGGCTTCAGCTCTCGGCGAATTCGCTCATTCAATTCGGGTGCGTAACACTGCACCCATCTCCAGATCGTAGATGGATCTATCGAGAGGTTCCGCTCGCACATTATCTCCGTCAAATCGCGATAGCTGAGGGAGTAGCGCAAGTACCAGCGAACACAGAGCACGATAATCTCATCCTAAAATGTCGCCCTCGGAATAGTGCTGCTCGCTTGCAAACCATCGAGCTTCACGCTAACAGATCATCCGCGGTGATTTGCAACACAGCCGTCTTCCTCAAATGCATCTGCCGAAGCGAGATTCGCGCAGCCGAAGAGGTTGCAAAACGGGCGCCCTGCGCCGATTTCGACAAGTTCAAGCCCCTGTTCCGCGCCGTGCAAGACGATTTAAAGTCTGGTAGATGGCAGGCCCGCCGCTTCAAAGTGGACGCCAGCATCGAACAGGGAAATTTTTTTATCCTCGGCGGCCAGATTGCTTATGTTGCCGATGTCGGAGAAAGCGATCAAGACATCGGTGAGGGGGAAAACCCGACGCCCGCCTTCGCGTAATTTATGACAACCGCACAGAGAGCGACCTGCTGATGCGCTCGCTCCAGAGAGCGTTATATAAGGACGATGCCGGTCGCCGCATTACTGATCCATCTCTCGGCCCCCTGTCCTCCGATGAAGAGCAGGATGGCGGTGGTGCTGGAGACGGTAAGTATGGATGAAAAGCGCCCCTTGGTTTCGGATGTGACGGAGGACGGCGATGTTGGCACAGGACGAATTTACGTGCTGCGAAGCAATCCGACTATCCGGCGATCAAGGAAAACCGGAATGTCATCCACAAGATCGGTGTAACCGGAGGCGACATAAAGAAGCGACTCGTCAACGCCAAGCTCGACCCCACTTTTCTAATGGCTGACGTAGAAGTCGTCGCCACCTATGAACTCTCCAATATCAACCGGGCGCGGCTGGAAAACTTGATACATACGTTTTTTGAACCGGCACGCCTGAACATCACCATCACCGATAGGTTTGGTAATCCTATCATCCCCAGGGAGTGGTTCCTTGTTCCGCTGTACGCCATCGACGACGCGATCTCGAAGATTGGATCCAATGAGATCGTCAAATATCGATACAATCCATCGTCAGCATCTGTGGAGTTACTGCCGACGACATGATGATGCATTCCGCAACTATCCCTCGCAATTCAGGGAGTGTGCTTGGGAATAACATCGTGCATCACGCGATGCTGACCGCCTGGAGTAAGGGCTAGCTCGCCGTTATCCTCCTCCCGGATTTCACGGTTGGCGATTAGTTTTGCAATCGCCGCATTCAGCGTCGGCGCTTTCTGTAAAGGGGCATACTGCCGGATCACCGCCCGGCTCAATCGGGTTGCCAGGGGCATGATTTAGCAGAAGCAATATTTCGTCTGCGGCAGGAATCCCGCGAGCAAGCACTAGTGGCTTGCCGTCGAGTTCGCGTATGAGGGTGTGCTGCAACTGTACGATCTGGGCGATTGTGTCGGCAATGACCTGTTTGTCGGCAGTCCACGCGAGACGCAGAAACTGAGCGAACATCCACTTTCTAACGTGCAGGATGAGCATGGAGTCCATGTAGTTCGCCGTATAGATCTGTCCATCCCGTAAATGTGATCGCGCCGCGAATCAATGACTTACCCGAGCATCAACAGCAACGTTACCTCGACGTTACAAACGTTACACGAGGCTTTGGCCCACCCTGTTGATTTCTATGCTCATCCTGGCGCAGAGTCCTGACGACGTGTTGGGGTCAAAGCTGGAACCATGGCGGAAGGGGAGGTCTGACAAAAATAATGAGACACAAAGGTACGGCCGGCCCGAATCTTCATATACTGAGCGCTGGACGGTGAGTGATCTGGAGGTTCTGGATGAAATTTCTTGTCTGCACCTCGCACAGGGGGGCGCATAGAAGCGGTTTTTGCGATCTTTCACTTCTTGCCTTCGTGGCGGTGGCTATGCTTGTTCCGCGATCTTCTCCTGCGCAGCAGAAAAATGATTTCGCGGGAGATTACGCCGGGACTTTAAACGGCCTTCACGTGAAGTTGCACATCACGGTTAGCGCGGACGGAACCGTCGGCGCGAACGTGGACAGCCCGGATCAAAACATGTTCGCGCTTGCCTGTAGCGACATCGGCATTAACGGCCAGACCCTCAGCTTCACCGTGCCCAACGTGCGGGGCGAATGGATGGGCACGCTCAGCGCCGACCGCACGTCGCTTTCAGGCATTTGGAAACACCGGCCGCCCGATGCCACTGAACTTTACGAGGAGTGGCGCGGCGCCCTCGGCCAGCAACGCCGAACCGGGCATTGCTCAGACACCGGCGGCACCTGCAGCGAGTGCGGCTAATGGAACGCAGAGGCCTCCCTGCACGGTAGGCGCAGTGATGACGTATTGGGACGGATCTGCATGGCAAGCGATGGTAATGACCTCGCATGTGGGAAGCGGAAGCGGCATTTCAATGAGAGAGGCACTTAAAAATCCCCTTAGCCACCGCGCCGGGATCACGCAAATCGTTACGTTTAAAAATCCCGATGCGTCTCTGACAGTGGGCCCCCGGCCCGTTTTCTGCGCCCTGGTTGGCCCAAGCTCTGACCCGAGCGCGATCATGATCGGAACCCTGGACGTAAAAAAGGACCATAGGGAGCTGGAGACATGTGCAGGTCCCTGCGCGTCCAAGGGCCGAGGCTCAGACGACTGGATGCCGGAAAAGCGAGTTCAGCCGGCTGAGATCAAGCGGACGTCGACTAACACGGTCGAGATTACTCCGAAGAACCCGCTACAGCCTGGCCAATATCTTATAGGCGCACCGCCATTCATGGGGTACTTCGATTTTGGTGTGAGCAGTGCGGCCGTTTCTAAATGACCCTTGGCGCTGACAGGCGTTGTCACGTTACGCTTATCGAGTGGGAACCCACGGAATCGGCACATATGCCAATCATCGCTGGGAGGAGCCGCCGGTTGACATGTTGAAGATGAGCTTGATTCGGCAGCTTCGCGACTCGGGCGCATACTCGTCAGTGAACGGCTTAATGAGCGATTCGACAGGACAGTACGTGGTGCGGGGCAGCCTCTACGATTTCGAAGAAGTCGACGATACGAACATCTCCGCGCTCGTCTCCATGGAATTCGACCTTCTGGACCGAAAAACAGGCGCGGTCGTCTGGTCCCACTTCTACTCGCGGAGCGAACCGGTCGAAGGAAAGAAAGTCGCGGAGGTAGTGGCGACGCTGAATCGAAATCTTGACCGCGGGCTCAAAGAGGTTACGGTCGGGCTCGGCGGCTACTTTTCAAAAAATCTCGCCAAACGGTAACAATGCGAGCGAGTTGCGACATCGCGAAAGACGTGACTGAATAGATGGGTCCGCTGGCAAACCTTAAGATCCGGACAAAGCTGCTCGTTGCCTTACTTCCGCTGGTGATCATGGTGATCGCAGCGACAGTTTATGGCTCGATCGCCATGATCAGGGCCGACACGGACTACAGCAACCTGATTGAAAAGGGCGAAAAGGCTCTCAAGAGTCTGACGGAAACGCGGGTGCGGGTTAACCGTTTCTGGCAGGGCCTTTATAAGGAAATAGCACAGGCGGAACAAGACAGAAAGCGGCTCACCGATGCCGATCTTGACCAGGACGCGACGGAGTACAACGCATTGTCTCAAAAGGCGCTCCAACAGAGTCCGGATCTCGCCCGGCCGATCGAAAAGGCGTTGGCTGCATTCAATCAAGCTGTCTCGGACTCGCATGCCGTCCGTCTCGCGGCATTGGCCAATGACGATCAAAAAGCAATGCAGCTGATGCGTGGAGGCGTGGATGCCGAGCTGGAGCGAGCTCGGCAGGCAAATGTCGATCTTATTGAACAAGGAGCCAAATCAGTCAACAAACGCTCCGACGATCTCACAGCTGCAACTCACCATGCTGTTTTGATCATCTGGTCCATCCTCGGCTTTGGCCTGGTTCCGGCATTCGTGCTGGCAATGTATGTTATCCAGCGCGAGATCATAGCTGCTCTGTTGGCGTTTCGCGGCCACATGTTGGAAGTAGCAGAAGGCCGGTTGGATCAACCGATTCCTAATCTTGACCTCTCCAATGAGATTGGCGAAATGAGCCGGGCACTGCGTACCTTGCAATCGGCGGCCCGCGAGCGGGACACAAGTGGCTGGATCAAGGGCGAGGTAGCGGCGATTACCGAACGCTTACAGTCGGCTGAAGATTTTGCAGCGTTTTCCGGAATATTGTTGTCGCGGATTTCGGAATCCCTCGAATTGCTTTACGGAGCCTTTTATCTCGGCAATAAAAGTCGGATGCGATTCGCCCGAGTTGGTGGCTTTGCACTGGAGCGCGTGGGAGAGCCGCGAGAATTCGCCTTGGGTGAAGGGTTGGTGGGGCAGGCTGCTGTTGAGCGGCGCACTTTAGTGCTCAGCTCGGACCCCGGCAGCCAGTTCCAAATCTCGGCCGGGATTGGAACGGTAACAGCCCGGCACCTGCTTTACATGCCGGTCCTCAAACAAGACAACGTAGTGGCGGTGCTAGAGTTGGCCCCCGCTGCTTCCTTGTCAGAACGGCAAAGATCATTGCTGGATGCCCTGTTACCAACGGTGGCCTTGAATGTCGAAATACTCTCCGGGAACATTGAAACCAAAAGGCTGTTGGAACAAACCCGATTCACGCAATACGCCGTGGACAATGCCGCCGACGCGGTGTTCTGGGCGAGGCCCGCGGATGGCACGTTCGAATACGTGAATGAAGCTGCCTGCCGCAGTCTGGGGTTCGAACGCGCAGAACTCCTGGGAATGAGGATCTCTGACATCGACCAGGACTTTGGGGTAGAGAAGCTGCAAGGCTTGATCGCCCGGCTGAAGCAAGAACACGTTGTGACCTTCGAAGCCCGATACCGTCCGAAGAACGGTGAGACTTTCGATGTCGAGGGGACAGTCTATCTCGCGGAATTCCTCGGACGGAACATCCTTGTCGGAAATGTCAAAGACATCACCGAGCGCAAGTGGGCCGAGGCTGAGATACGGCGGGCTAAGGATGCGGCCGAGGCCGCCACCCGCGCCAAATCCGATTTCCTCGCCAATATGAGCCACGAGATCCGCACGCCAATGAACGCGATTATCGGCCTTACCCACCTGGCGTTGAAAACGAAGCTCACCCAAAAACAGGAAGATTATCTAACGAAGGTCAAATCCGCGGCTCACGCCCTCCTCGGAATCATTAACGACATTCTCGATTTCTCAAAGATAGAGGCCGGCAAGTTGGACATGGAGAAGGCAGAGTTTCGCCTCGAGGATGTCCTGGACAATTTGTGCTCGATCGTCAGTCAGAAGGCCCAAGACAAGGATTTGGAATTCTTGATTTCCGCACACCACGACCTTCCCCCAGATCTGGTGGGCGATCCGCTCCGCCTGGGCCAAATCTTGATCAATCTCGTCAACAACGCCGTGAAGTTTACCGAACACGGCGAGATCGTGGTAAGCGTCGCGCTCGAGGAGCAGACGGCGAATGGAGTCAAGCTGAAGTTCTCAGTCCGGGACAGTGGCATCGGAATGACACCGGAGCAGAGTGCCAAGCTTTTTCAGGCGTTTTCCCAAGCCGACACATCCACTACCCGAAAGTACGGTGGCACCGGTCTCGGCCTTTCCATATCGAAGAGACTCGTCGAAATGATGGGGGGTACCGTCTGGGTCGAGAGCGAATACGGTAAGGGCAGCACGTTTCACTTCACTGCCTGCTTCGGCATTGGAGCGTCACACCCTGCGCGCAAGCGTTTCGTGCCGGATCTGGCCGGCGTCCGTGTTCTGGTGGTTGATGACAACGCACAGGCGCGCGAGATCCTCTGTGACACTTTACGCGGATTCGCGCTGAGGCCAGAGTCGGTGTCGTCCGGCGAGGAAGCTCTCCGGGAGTTAACTGCCGCGGATTCCCTGGACGCATACCGACTGGTATTGATGGATTGGCACATGCCCGGCATGGACGGCCTGCAGACGAGCCGCATCATCAAGCGTGGAGATCGTCTGAAGCATATACCAAGGATTGCCATGGTAACTGCTTTCGGGCGCGAGGAAATTCGTGCCGAAGCCGAGGAGATCGGGATTGAGAACTACCTTGTAAAGCCAGTCAATCCCTCGGTACTTTATGACACGCTGATGGATTCCTTTGGCGTCGTCGGGCATGACGATGAACGGATGCAGCCCGTGAAAGAAGTCGCCCCTACGCAGAATGCAAGCGGCGTTCGGGTCTTGCTGGTTGAAGACAACGAGATGAATCAGCAAGTCGCGACTGAGTTACTAGAAAGTGTAGGAGCTATCGTCACTGTCGCGAACCATGGCGGCGAAGCTTTGAAATTCCTAACGGGACTTGACGGTCCCCCGCCGTTCGATGTGGTGTTCATGGACCTGCAGATGCCCGAAGTGGACGGTTTGACAGCCACGAAACTGATTCGCGCTGACCCACGCCTCCAGACATTGCCGATTATCGCCATGACCGCTCACGCTCTAGTGGAGGAGCAGCAACGCTGCCTCGATGCGGGCATGAACGATCACGTAAGCAAGCCAATCGATCCTGACGTGCTCTTCACGACTTTAACGCGCTGGGCGAAACCGCGCGCGAGCTTTCCAGAAATACCACCAAAACAGGTGAAAGAAGCAGATGGCACCATTGTCCCCGAGATTGCGGGTGTCAACTCAGCCGACGGCATTAAGCGTGTAGCAGGCAATAAGAAACTGTACGTGGACCTGCTGCATCAGTTTGCGGAGAAGCAGGGCAATACGGGCATTCAAATTGGCGAGGCCCTTCAAGGTGGTGACCGCAAGCTGGCAGAGCGCATCGCTCATACCGTTAAGGGCGTCGCAGGTAACATCGGAATCACGGAAATACAAACAGCTGCGGCATGTCTGGAGAAGGCCATCCGCGAAGAAGATCCCGCAGTTCCGGCCGTCCTCCATCAATTCGCGTCACTGCTGGGGCCTCAGGTACGTGCCATTCGCGAAGCATTAAATGACGTTCTACCTGTAGACAGGAATGGAGCCGGAGAATCGCCGTTCGTGGCAGAGGAGGCCTCGGCCGCACTGGCACGGCTGAAGGCTTTGCTTGAGGCAAACGACGGCGATGCCGGGGAGGCGTTTCTCGATCTGCGAAAAGCAGTTAAGGGACACATCAACAATTCTTTACTTGAAGCTCTCGGCGTGGCAGTCAGCGATTTCGAATTCGACACAGCGAGAACGAAGCTGGAACAAATTGCGACTGAACTCAACGCGAATGGGGGACAACCACACTGATGAACCTGGAAGAAAAGAAAGTTGTGCTGGCAGTTGACGACGCTCCCGAGAACATCCAGGTAGTGAACTCGATTCTCAAAGAAACATACAAGATCCGCATCGCGACGAACGGCGCGAAGGCTTTAGAACTGGCAAATGCCGCGCCTCAGCCTGATTTGATTCTGCTCGATGTGATGATGCCGGGGATGGACGGATACGAGGTCTGTACCCGTTTGAAAGCTGCCCCAGAAACGCGGGACATCCCGGTGATCTTTCTGACCGGTCAGACCGAGATTCAAGACGAAACGAAGGGATTCGACGTTGGAGCCGTCGACTACATTCATAAGCCGTTTTCGCCAGCCGTAATGAAGGCGCGAGTGAATACACATCTCGTCCTTCGTGGGATGCGAGAGCAGCTGGAGCGGCAATTATTGGCTATCAGGAGCGAGCTTGAGACCGCGCGGCAGATTCAGTTATCTATCCTGCCGCGTGAGATCCCTCAGTTCAAAGGGCTGGATATCGCTGCCCGCTATGTCCCTATGACTTCGGTGGCGGGCGACTTCTATGACTTTATCGTTCTGGACGAGAAACGAATCGGCATCCTGGTCGCTGACGTATCCGGCCACGGTATGCCCGCCGCGCTTATCTCCTCCATGCTTAAGATTGCGCTTGCCGCACAACGTCCCAACGCGTGCGATCCGGCACGTGTTCTGCTGGGCTTGAATGAGGCGCTTTGCGGAAAATTTAAAGGCCATTACGTCACTGCAGCGTATGCGCTGATAGACACGGGGAAGCAAACCATTTCCTATGCGGGTGCCGGGCACCCACCTCTACTGATGAGGAGCCACCGCAGCGGAACAACTCGCCAGGTCTTGGAGAATGGGCTCTTCCTGGGCTTTTTTCCAGAGGCTACATATTCCGCTGTGGAAGTGCCTTTTAAGGAAGGCGACTGGTGTGTCCTCTATACGGACGGAATTGTGGAAATGACGAATTCCTCGGAAGAGCAATTTGGCACAGAGCGTGTCCAGCTTTTCATCGAAAAGAATCACGATCTCCCGGCGACCAAATTTGTTGATAGCTTGCTCGATGAGTTGGATGGCTGGTCCGACCGCGCCTCCGGTCGAGAGCCGGAGGACGATCTCACGCTATTGGCTGTTCACTTCAATAGTTCAGCGAGCGACTTTGTTGGTAAGTCGCCGTCACTGAATTGAATCCCTACAGCGGGGCTGAAGCTTTTCTGTCTCAGGCGCCAAGGCCCGTTTTGCTTATGTCTTTCCCGCCGCGGCAGCTTTTGTTTTCACTTCGAAAAGCCGCGAGCGGCCCATTGGTCTAATACTCGCGGCCGCTGCCATAGGCAAACCGACTGTGAATGTCGACCCTTTTCCAACCTCGCTCTTTACCTTGATTGTTCCGGCGTGTCCTTCGACGATTCGTTGGGAAATAGCCAGTCCCAACCCAGTCCCGCCCTTGATAGATCCGTTCCCAGTTCCGGTGCTTCGGAATGCTTCGAAAATAGTGTCAACTCGAGCGGCGGACATGCCGGATCCTTCGTCGCGAACCGAGATCGACGCGGTATTGGCCATAACGCTGATCCGAACCTCGATTCTGTCATCGTTACGCGAAAACTTGATCGCATTGCTCACAAGGTTGTCTATCACCTGAGTGAACTTGACCGGGTCCAGATCGACGATAATCGCTGGTCTTACAGAAAACATGTCCAGACGTATTTTCTTGCACTCGGCTTGCCGCTCGTTTAGGATTAGGCTCTGTTTGACCAGTGCCACGAGATCGGTCGGTTGAAGATCCACCTTGAGCTTGCCGCATTCGATTGTGGAGAAATCCAAAGCTTCATCGATCATCTGCAATATGAACGCACTTGCGCGTGCGACACTTTGGAGCAGCGCTACATGTTTTTGTCCGAGCGCTTCGCCAGCATCCTCAATCAGATACTCGGTGGCCGAGAGAATGCCGCTGGCGGGATTTCGTAGGCCGTGGGCGATCATTCCCAGGTTTTGGAAGGTCTCGACTTTCTGTTTCTCCAGATCGAGGTTCTTCCTGACCACCTCCTGCTGGGCGGCTAGGAGTTCACCGTCTAGGCGCGCCAGGTGATCACCGATTTTCTCGCCCAAGACGGGGTTCAATCGATCCATCCGATCGCCCTGACCCTTGTGCTCCTTTTCGGCAATTCTCAACAAATCGCAGTGTAGATCTGTTAGTGATCGCGATTCTGCGGACCCGATGACCACCATCCCGACAGCAGTCCGGTACCCAGAAAAAAACAATGGGACGACCTCGCTATCGAACGCGATATCGACTTCCCAATCGAGTGCCGCTCCGGAGTCCACAATTTTTCGTACGAAGTTCAACATTTTCGATCGGCCCGCCGTGTCGGCAATACTGGCGAGATGTTGTCCCGGCAGCAGGCGACCTTCGAGCCTGACCCAAGTGCGCAGTACTTCTATGACAATCCCGTCCGTTCCGCAGCGAACGGCGATTTCGGGACTTTTGTAACGGTCCATGCATCTCCTGCTATCGAGATCACTTCAATGGTGCTCTATCGAGACGGCCCATTACCCAGGACGCGTGTTCGACACAAAACCGCTTCTCAAATGCGAGATGCGGCCGCAGCCTCAGGCTAGCAGACTAGTATGAGTACTAGATTACACGAATTTGGCGGGTAAGAATTAGTCGGTTTGAGATACGTCTGAAGGGCGGACCCGAATAGCGGTAGGCGAGCGAAATCAGCCGGAACGGAGTTTCAGGTTTCCAGCGTCCTCTCCACGACCCTCGTTTTAACCAGGAGTTTCTTGCGGGCGCGGACCTCCTCTGTTACTGAGACGCCGTGCTTCTCGAGCCGATAAGCAAAGGTTCTGCGGCTCAGCTGGAGGAAGCGGGCAGCACGCGATTGGTTACCGTCAAACTTTTCAAGCGTTCGCATCAGGAGTTCTTTCTCCATTGCGCCGAGGTTCACACCAGTATCAGGGAGAACCGCCGGAAGCATCGGTGCATGCGGGTGCGTCAGGTACAGAAATTCGGGGAGATCACGCGCAGCGACTTCGGAACCGGTGGCAAGGAGAACAATCCGTTCGATGGCGTTCTCTAATTGCCGCACATTCCCAGGCCATGAATAGTTGCAGAATTGATAGAGGAGATCCGACGGAAGCGTCAGTTCCTCGCGCGCATGCTTGAGCTTGAACTTGATGAAGAAGTGCTTTACGAGTTCCGGGATATCCTCCGCTCGTTCGCGAAGCGGCGGCAACAGGATCGGAACCACCATCAGCCGATAATACAGATCCTCTCGAAATGATCCGGCTTTGACCATTGCGGCTAGGTCTCTGTGTGTAGCCGCGATGATCCGCACGTCCAGCTTGGTTGGGCTCGTAGCGCCGATTTTCTCGATCTCCCGCTCCTGAATCAGTCGAAGAACTCTTACTTGCAACCCCAGAGGCATCTCGCCGATTTCGTCCAAGAACAGAGTGCCCCCATCAGCCACCTCAGCCTTGCCCTTCTTGTGTGACAGCGCGCCAGTAAAGGAGCCTTTCATGTGACCGAAGAGCTCCGATTCCAGCAATTCCGGTGGTATCGAACCGCAGTTAATGGTGACAAATGGTTGGGTCCGGCGGGAACTGCGAAGGTGAATCGCCTTCGCGACGAGTTCCTTTCCAGTACCGGTCTCTCCCTGGACCAGCACAATGACGTCAGCGCCTGCAATGCGCGCCGCGGTCTCTAACTTCCCCATAAGGGCCGCTGAGGACCCGATAATGTTCTCGAACCCGTATTTGCGTTCCAGGCAGCTGCGCAGAACATCTACTTCTTCGATGAGCTTGTGGTGTTCGAGGGAGCGGCTTACCAGCGATTTGAGTTCGTAGGGATGAATGGGCTTGGTGATGTAATCGTAGGCCCCGGCTTTCATCGCCTCCACTGCGCTCTGGACTGTTCCGAACGCGGTCATGACTACCACAGGGGTGTCAGGGCAAACACTTTGGGCCTTCTTCAACAAATCGATACCGGAAGCGCCTGGCAGGTGCAAATCCGTAATGATGAGATTTAGAGAAGACCTCATGAGGAGGTCCATGCCCTGCTCGGCGTCGGAGCAGGAAATCGTTTCGTAACCCTCCTTCCTGAGGGTCGCTTCCAAAACTTCGCGAATTGTGTCTTCGTCCTCGGCGATCAATATACGTGGCTTGGCCATAACTAGGTTGCGGGTCAATTGTAGCCAATTTAGAGAGTCGGAGAATTACCTTCTGAAACTGTCCGGCAAACCGCTCAGGCGCAAATGAACTGCTGCTTGAAATGATGAAGATCTGAAACTATAGACTCATTTCTTCACACTAGTGCCTATCAAATATACGGCCCAAATAAATCAACTTCGCTAGCCGCTGCAATCGGCACCGGCGACAGGCCAGACATTGGTCAATAGCGCTCCTCTATTGCAGTCTGATTAAGAGTATCTGCGCTGGTTTCCCGGAATCGCTTTCGTCCAACGGAGTCGGATGGCGCTCTCGGCTCTTGCCGTTATTGCGCAATACCTTCGTTTACCTGACGCGACCCGGTGCTGCTGGCATAGCCGGCGATCTGAATCATGTAAGCGTTGGTTGAAAGGGCCTGAGCAGCAAGACCGTCAAGCTTGGTTTTCGCCTCCGCAGACAGAGAAGTCTGGTCATTTCCGAAGTAGACATCGGTCTTGTACTTGGTCGTATACTTATTCGAATTGTCGATGCGCTGGGATTCGCGAGATTGGCCGAGTCTTGAGCTTTCTCCGTGGCGGCTGCGGTTTTAGCTTCGTTCTCCTGCAGCGCTTGCTGTTGCTGACTCAATTCTTGCTGGTCGGCCGATAACTGCTGCTGTTGAGCTGAGAGGGGCGATATGCCGGCCTGAATCTCCCTGGCAGCCTGCAGGTCAGCCGGCGAAAGCCAAACACTTTTTCGCGATGAGTTGACCCGCTGCATTCCCGGTCCCGTCAACTTCCAACCGTAATCCCGGCAGCAGCAACGCGACATTCTAACGGCGGGAACAGGAGCATCCGTGCGAATCCTCACGATTCATCCTGCGGGAGGAGTTTCCGAGGTACCTCAAGCGCGTTCGATAGACTTCAGCTCGACGCTCTTTTTTAGCGCCTATTCCACCTCTTCGTCTTGAATTGGTCTCCCCAAAAAAGCTCGGCTACGTCAGCGAAAATGATGTTTCCATGAAGATCTTCATTAAGAGCTCCTGTTACATGCGCTTTTACCGAAGCATTTCCGTTAAACGCCATTTGTCTCGGCAGAGCATCCTTAAAATAAAGCATTCGGAGGTTTTCATCGATTCGCAGTGTCCAAATGACACCCACGCCCATCAGTTCTTGAACATCTCTAAGAAGAAATTGTTTGCCATCCCTTGGCCGGATCTCCAGGATTTCCCCTGTCGTTTTGTACAGCTGAGCCATTGGGTTTTCGAACTCTTAACGGGCTGGCTCAACAATAGCAGCTTTCGATGTCGCTCTTTACCGTGCTGATAGTTCAGCCGATGTCCTAAACATTCGGCAGCGCAGATTGTCGGATTATATGGGACCGTCAGCCACTTGAAAGTGCGCGTTTGCTACTTTTCGTCGCGGATCTGTTGGCTAAGATAACGCTCGTAACCTAATTCCGTCATCTGGTGGACCTGCGCCTCCAGCCAGTCAACGTGTCCCTCTTCGTCACGAAGCAATCTGTCGAACAGTTCGCGGGAGGCATTGTCGCCCTCATTGATCGCCAGCTGAACAAAGCGATTGTACATTGCGACGGCCTCGATCTCGAGCTGCAGATCGCTTTCGATCTGGGTTTTGACATTCGAGCCAACTGTCAATTGCATCGGCTCCGTGAGCGCAGGCGTCCCGTCGAGAAACAAAATTCGCTCGATCAACGCCTCCGCATGCTTCATTTCGTCGATTGATTCTTTCTTGATATGCTCTGCGAGCTTGTCGTAGTGCCAGTTCTCACACATTTCGGCGTGAAGGAAATACTGATTGATGGCAGTCAATTCCTCCTTTAGCGCCTCGTTCAGCGCGGCGATTACTTTTGGATTACCTTGCACCGGTACATTCTACTTGAATGGAATCTTGTCAGGCTCCTGTATGGTGGCAAAGAGTCTTTACCTCTGCTAACTCCATCTGTTAACAGGCAGGCATCGAACGAAATGCCGGATAAAATGAACGCAAAGGCCAGACTGGGTGTCGTCTCGCCAAGGAGAGGTTGTGTTTCATGCGAGCAGACATTGCGCCGGGTGCGGTATTTCCCGATTACGAGCTTACTGATCACACGGGTAAGCACCGCAAGCTTTCAGATTTGCAAGGGCCCGATCCGATGATCGTGGTTCTCAGCCGAGGAAGCTTTTGTCCGAAAGATCGTCGGCAGGCCGAGGGTCTGGTTGAACTCCATCGCGAGATGGAAGTCGGTTACTGCCGCCTGGTCACCATTAGCACTGACAACCTGGTGACGACGAACGAATACCGTACTGGCGTGGGAGCGCATTGGACATTTCTGTCCGATGCGGGACGCAAGGTGCAAAAGGATCTTGAGATCGCCGAGTACACCGATCCGACGCATAATCCGATGATTCCGCACACGATTGTCCTCGAGCCTGGACTCACGGTCTTTAAGATCTACCTAGGCTACTGGTACTTTGGCCGGCCGACTATTGAAGAGTTGCGACAGGATCTAAGGGCAGTCTCAAGAAAGTGCCGCCCGGATTGGGACATCACCACTCCCGAGATGAAGTCCGCTTGGGAGCGGCGCGAGAAAGATCGTTTCTATCCATACGGCAAGAGCTACGCGAAGGTGTTTGGAGAGCAGGAGTAAGCAAGTCCGCCATGGCCGAACATACTCTCCATTCCATCGCCTTTCCGGTCCTGGATGCGGACCAGATTGCCCAGTTGGCCAACTGTGCGACCGTCGCCCCAAAACAATTTAGCGATGGTGAAACCCTTATCCACGTCGGTGATCGTTTGTTCAAGTTTTTCCTTGTTAAGTCGGGCGAGATTGAAATCCTCGACTACTCCGGCGAAGTACCGAAGACGATCGCCGTCCACCGGAAAGGCCAGTTCACAGGCGACATCTCACATTTGACAGGCACGCCCGCCATTATCACGGCGATTGCCCGAGGCGACTGCAAAGTATACGAGGTCTCAGGCGAGGCTCTGCGGCATGTATTGAATCAGTGCCCTGGCCTGAGCGATATTATTCTTCAGGCTTTTATCGCGCGCCGGCAGTTAATGCGCGAGTCACCTGACTTCATCGGCCTGCGTGTGATCGGGTCGCGCTACTCCCCGGATACGTTTCGCGTGCGCGATTTTCTTGCCAGGAACCGCGTGCTCTTTACGTGGGTAGATTTGGAGACAGATCCGCAAGTGGATCGCCTACTGAAGGAGTTTGGTGTCACCGAGGCCGATACGCCGGTCGTGGCCTGCGCGCATATGCTGCTTTTGCGCAATCCGTCGAACCAGAGCTTAGCGAATGAAATCGGCATTCATCAGCGGCTGGAGCAGACCGTTTTTGATCTGCTCGTCGTGGGGGCGGGGCCGGCCGGTTTGGCGGCCGCGGTTTATGGCGCGTCGGAAGGGCTAAGCACAGCCGTATTGGATTCTACAGCTCCGGGCGGCCAGGCGGGCAGCAGCATGCGGATTGAAAACTACCTGGGCTTTCCCACTGGGTTGACTGGCGCCGAACTGACAGATCGGGCGACCCTCCAGGCAAATAAATTTGGAGCGCACCTCTCCATCCCCACGGCGGCTACTCGTTTAACCTTCGAGAACGGGTATGCGACTCTCGACGCCGGCGGCGACGAGCTCGTGACGGCCAAGTGCCTCTTGATTGCAACGGGTGCTCAGTATCGGCGGCTCGACGTCGACGGTGTTGAGCGATTCGAAGGTACAGGGCTCTATTATGCGGCAAGCACCGCCGAAGCGCTGCTCTGCCGTGGGTGCCCCGTGATTGTCGTGGGCGGCGGCAACTCGGCAGGTCAGGCGGCCGTCTTTCTGGCGGGTCACGCGAGCCGGGTGCTGTTACTTATTCGCGGCGATGACCTGAACAAGAATATGTCTAGCTATTTAGTCCGCCGGATCGAGCAGACCGCTAATATTGAGCTGCTCTGCAACACCGTGATCCGGCAGATGCTGGGAAACGGTCATCTAAAGACGGTCGAGATCGCAGGCAACAAGACCGGGCAGCAGCGAACTATAGAGACTCCCGCGGTATTCAGTTTCATTGGGGCGACACCTCGAACGGATTGGCTGCCTTCGGAGATTGAGCGCGACGCGAAAGGATTCGTCCGTACGGGAACAGCTCTTGCACGATCGCGATCCTGGGGCATCGCGCGGCCGCCATTCCTGCTGGAAACAAGCCGTCCGGGTGTCTTCGCCGCGGGAGACGTGCGCTCCGGATCCGTGAAGCGAGTCGCTTCGGCGGTCGGCGAAGGCGCGATGGCCGTCCAGTTCGTGCATGAGTATCTTAAAGAGATGTAGGCCCACAAAAGCTGAAACCACTGGAACCTTATTTGGTCGTGAGATAGCTACGAATGCACCCTGGGCAGAACTGTTCATACCGCCTCCCGGCGGGGCACCTAATTTAAGGGACCGGAGACAGAAGACTGGAAGCGGAACACCCGCACCGCTTCGGCAGGCACTCATCGCGACGGCGATCCGGGTTAATTCATGGCTGGCGTCCCCGCACGCACAGCGCTCGATTCAAGCCCGAGTCTCCGGCCGCGACCGAGGCTCTTGCGCCGTCGCCGAAATCGAGCACCCAGCCCTCGCCATCCTGCTGCCCCGGCGTGGAACTCCATTCCCATCCTGTGAGCCGGAGGGGACCCTTCACATGACGCCCCTCCGGGTTCTCTGCGCCGCCGAAAATCTGCTGCATTTCATCGATGGACGGCAGCGTCCAATCCTTGAAACCGGCCAAAGCAGATTCACTGCAATAGCGCTTTGCCTGGCTCAGGCTAATACCGGAACCGTTATCGGCGGCAGCCCACATCAGCCGCGTGGCCGGATCAATCCAATAACTGCGATCCTCAGCATGAACGCCTGGCGCCAACATAACGAGCCAGCACAGAAAGAACACTTTCATAAATCTTTTATTTATCGGGCTCGGCCCGCCCGCGAGGGGTTGTCGAATTTGCTCGCCACCCCTCCCTTGCGGACCCTCCAACAGCCAAGCCTTAGCGGATGGCCAGATTCGCCGTCGGTTGGATGGAAGCCTTTGCCTGTTGCACCGGGCTCTCCTTCACCAGGCGGTCGATGATCGATGAGAACTCATCCTTGAGCTGTGAATAGTAGATACCGCTCGCGGGCCCGGCGAATCCTGAGTGGATGGCTTTCACTCGACCGTCGCGACCAACAAAAAGAGTGGCCGGCCAGGTATTCAGATTGACCGCCTGCGGCACTTTGTCCCACATCTCATCCGGCGTTCCCGCGATCAGGTAGGTGTATGGGATCTTGTACTGCTTGATGAAGGCGTGGACCCGCGTGAGCGAGGCCTGTTGATCGGCTTCCTCGAAATCGAGAGCTACGATCTCCACACCTTTGCTGTGATATCGCTCATAGAGCTGGACAAGGTACTTGGCCTCATCATGGCAGTTAGGGCACCAGGTGCCGGTAACTATAGCGAGGACCACCTTGCCCTTAAACCTCGGGTCTTCGTTCGAAATAAGCTTACCGGTAACATCGCGGAAGCTGTAAGTAAATACCTCATTCGCATCTCTCACGCTCGTGTGAGTGAGATAGTTCGCCGGCTCCGGCAGTCCCTTGGCGCGTGCCACTTCCGGCCGATAAGCGGTCAGAGGGAAGTTACGCGGTTCGGCATTTAGAACAACCTGCAGCGATCCATCGCTTTGCGGCGTGATCTCTATGAGGCCGGGGCGAGAGCCATCGAAATGACTGGCGATGAACTTGCCGTTCTGCCAGTCGCCGGTGAGCGCGCCGGTATCGCCGTCCACGCGAAGAATACTGGCGGAGATTTCCGGGCCCTTCTGTTGGACAATCAAGCGCCAGGCCTTTTCTCCTTTAGGCGAGTCGTGTGGAATCTCCCAGATCCCGTCGATGTTCGGCACGTTCGCCACGGTCGCCGGGCTCGGTGGCACGTACCGTTTAGCGTGGAATGGGCTCGTGCTGTCAGAGACCTTTGAGTCGGCCGCCGACTGCCCCGGCGTGATCAGAATCGGGCTGCGCCGAGTTACGGTGACCTGCCCGTCCAGTTCTCCGTCTTTCACCTGCGCCGTGATGCTGGTCAGATAGTGCTCGAAATTCAGATGCAGTGTCCCGTTTTCGATAGATGCGCTCGTCGTGGTTTCATAGTCATCGCGCGCGTTGTACAACTTACCCTGGAGCTGATTTCCGTTGCCGGAAATGTCGAGCCGAAAGGGGACAGCCACGCCTCCGTGAACGATAGTCGCCGCCCAACGCCCATCCAAGGCTTCGCTTGCATGAGGTTCAGCTTGCAGGTTGGAAATGGCGACGCTGAAGCCGAGAGCAACGGCAGCCAAGTCCAGCACTTTTCTAGCTTTCGAAATACTATTTCTGTTCATACTTCCTTCCTATTGGTTAGAGTTGACGGTTACACCGCGCCGGCGAGACGCGGCAGACACTTCCTGATCGGACCTTTGAACGAACTGCTTCCACTCGTCAGGTAATCCGGGCTTCGTGGCGACCAGGATCTCGAGGATCGTCCGCCTATCCTCATTCGAGAGCGAGGCGAACTCAGGGCCTTGCTCGCGGCCGCTCAGGACCTGGAATAACCGGCGATAGATGTATTGCTTCGCGGGCGCGGGGATCGCATCAAAATCCTCTGAGTAAATGAGATAGCTGCAGGGGTATTTGAAAATTCTGGTGCGAAGATCGAACACGCGCAACGAACGTCCGCGGGCATCCCTCGGGCCACGCGCCGCGAACTCCTTCGTGAAACTCGACGTGCCAACAACCGGAGCCTCCAACCGCGTCTCGTTCGTGAAGAGGAGATAGCGCACCAGGTGTTCCGCTGGTTCCTCAAACTGGTTTCGAGCAGCATCTGAAATCGTGCCGGCGGGTAGGCCTGCTTCCTTGTTCTTGACCTCCTGCGCATGAATTGCCAACCTCGTTTGATAATTCGTCTGCGTGATCAGGTTGTGCATTTGCGTCTGGTGAGCCAGGACCATCAGGGCGACGATGTCACTCGATCCGGTCAGATAGGGCGTAGTATCGAGGCGTCCGGCGAGACTCGCGAGGTTTGCCGGCCGCGCGTCAGACGCTCCGGCATCGTTCGCGTCGGGAATGGCGACGTTTCCCATGTGCGCGACCGCGCCGCTGCCGGCCGTTACGAACCATCCGCCCCACCTCTGACTTTGCGGACTTTCCTGCCCGGTGACAAATGATGGCTTGCCCGCAGCCGGATAACCGGATGGCTTGGTAAAAACAGAGCGCAACATGACACCGGGCACACCGCGCGTGGATGGCGCGACGTGACACTGTACGCAATCCACCTCGGCTCGCTCAAACCGGGGATGCTCGGACCGGTGCTCGTCCATGATGTAAAAGATGGCTCCCTGCATCGGATCGAACGAGACGAACTCGAGGAACTTGCCCTTCTGCACCCGGCCTACGTAGACGTCGTCGTTGTAATAGAGCGCGCGCGGAGTAGCGGGCGTGATATTGGGGAATTGGAAGCTGGTCTTCGAGAAAACTAATGCTTGCGAGCTTACCGGTACGCGCAGTGCTTCGAGCACGGATTTCAGATACCCGTACTTCGAGTCATATTGCAGCTTGGCTTCGCCGCGTTCCAGCTGCTTATCGAGTTTGGCAACCGGGTCGCGCAACGATTGCGAACGGTAGTCGATCGGCGCGTCGGCGAACGGCAGGAAGCCTTGATTCTTCACGACAACGCGAACAGGCGCGGACGAGTCTCCGGTTGCGCTCCATACGAGACGAGCCGTTATCAAGCCGACTGCCGCCGAGAGGAAAAACGCAGCCCGCGCTCTCTTGGTCGTCGCCAATCGCTGATGTTTCCCGCTACTCATGTTCCTTTCAAAAGCTGACCCGCACGCCTAACTGCAGGAGCCTGGGGCTATTGATCTGAGAAGAGATGACGCCGAATGTAGAACTGGTCAGCGTCGTGTTCGGATTGCCGAAGTACGCCGTGTTTGTGGCATTGAACGCTTCCGCCCGGAACTGCGCCCTGATGCGTTCGCGAATCGAAAAACTCTTGAAGAGCGACAGATCCCAGTTGAATAAGGCTGGGCCGCGCACATCGATAAAGCGGCTGATATTACCGAACGTGAATTGGGGCGCTTGCGAGAAAGCCGCCGGGTTGAGCCAACCGCTGATGCGCTGATCCGTCGATCCGGAAGTGGCGGGCGCAAGGCCGGTGGCGTTCGGTCGCTGATAACTAGCGCCAACCACGTTGTTGTTGTTAGGCTGCGTGATCGATAACGGGAAACCAGATTGAATCGTGCCGAATGCATTTGCAGACCACCCACCCACGGTCCAATCGAGGATCGAGCTGTTCGCAAAAAATGGCTTGCCCCGTCCGAACGGCAGCTCATACGTGATTGCGGTTGTGAAGCGGTTCGGCGCATCCTGGGTCGATAAGCTCCATTCGCCTCCGAGGTTGTAGGCGTTTTGCGCGCCTGAAACGGCAGCAATCTGGCTTGCGCCCGCCAGATTCAAGCCGATAACGTTGTCCATGCTGCGCGACCAGGTATACGAAGCGAGGAGGCTAAGACCATTGGCGAATCGCCGCTGTGCGCGCAGGTAGAACGAGTAGTAGCGGGCAGAAGCAGTATCAGCGTCGGCGAGCGTGAGGGAGGTATATTGCGGAAACGGGAGCAGCAGCTGAGCGCGCGTGACCTTGGCCGTGCCTACGCTGCCGACCCCTCCGTTGTGGTAGAGCGGATTCGGAACGCTCTGGGTAAGAGCGTGACCGAGCGGAAAATACCCAGGATTGAGTTGGTCGATGTTCTGCCCGTTCTCTAAAAGGTGCAGCGAGTGAGAACCCAACGCTCCGATCGTGAGCACGAACCCAGCCGGAACCTGGCGCTGCACTTCGAGCGAGTACTCCTGAACATATCCCGCCGATTGTGCGCCGGGGTCAAACACCGTTACCGCCTGCCCGATGCCCGAGAGACCTCCCAGTGAGTTCCCTGTAGGCTGCAGCAGGCCGGCCGGATAGGGATTCGAGAGCGATACGGCCGGAGTGAAGTTTCCATTCGTGGAAGCCACGATTGATGTGGTTTGGCTGTACCCGATCGCATTTTGAAAATTAAAGAAGGTGGGTGCCCAAAAGATGCCGTATCCCCCTCGAACAAGGGTCTTGTCGTTGAGACTGTAGGCCAAACCAAGCCGCGGCGCAGGCCTGACTGGAAGCGCATCGCCGGTTTGAGACGGGTTACCGCTCACCCCCGCGTACTCCACTTCGCCAAGAATTTTGGGATTGGAAACTGTTTGTTGGAGCGGGTTCGATGCCGTTGGATTGAACCCGACGATCAATCTGTTGCTCTCTTCCTGTATCCCGGACTCGTACTCGAACCGAACACCGATGTTCAGCGTCAGCTTCGGAGTGACGCGATAATCGTCCTGAACGAACCCGCCGTAATACCGGATGAAATCGTTGAAACTGGTGACGACCGCCATGTTGCCGCTCGTCGGATATCCGAGCAGAAGCGTAGCGAGGCTGCTGCCGGCGCCGATCGTCGAGGACTGCGGAGTCGCGCGAGTGAAAACATCGCTGAAGCCCAGGCTCGTCGGACCCGACGCAGGCGTGCCGAAATCGTGCAGCGTGCGGAAGTCGAAACCCGCCTTCAGGTTGTGTTTACCAAGCAATCTGGCAACGGTCGTGTTGAAGTTGCGCGAATACCAGACGTCCTGATTCGTGCATCCGCCGCCGAAGTTTGAATAATCGTTTGTGGTGCTGGTCGAGCAGCCATTGACTGCACCGCCCATGGTGATCGCCGGGAAAGCAGTATTCGGGGTCTCGCGAGCCAGGGATGCCGGCAGACCCAGTGAAGTCAGATCGAAACCCGCGCTCTGCTGTGTGGCTTTGGAGTAGAAGCGATTGAATCCCCAACGGATCGTCACGACAGTCGTGGCGTTTGGCGTGATGGTCGCGTTGGCCTGTGTCGCGTCGATTTTGCGATCGCAGCACAACGTCTGGTTGGGAGTTCCGGGGTTGGGGAAAATGTTCGCCGGGTAGTCGGTCTCGAATGTTTTTTGATAGACGAATGAACCCGACGCCCGCAGCCACGACGTAAAAATCTGGTCGGCTTTAAAGACGCTCTGGTCGCCGCGATTGGGAAAACTGCCGGTGAAGTTATAGTTCGGAGCCTGGTAATACGAAGTCGGTGCGTTCGGTAACGGATACACAGAGGCCAGCGTTACACCCACCGGGTTCAGATCTGGCCCCGGAATGATGTTGCCCGGAAATGGCGTACGCTCTCCGGATGCCGTAGTGCTGAGCGGATCATAGATGATTTGTTCGAGTCCGCTCTTGGTGAAGCTGCGGGAAAAATTGCCCGCGCGTTCGAGGGCCGTCGGAACCGAAAGCACGGTCGTCGAACCCTGGGTCTGCCGGTAGGATTCATCGCTCGCGAAGAAGAACGTTTTGTTGCGTCCGTCATACACCTTCGGGATCACGACCGGACCACCAAGCGAGAAAGCCCAGTCGCGGAAAGGCTGGTCGGGGATGGGTTGCCCAGCCCGATTCGCAAAGAAATTGTTAGCCAGCCAGTCCGTTTCCCGAATGTGGCCAACCGCGCTTCCGTGCAGATCGTTTGTACCGGAGCGAAGCAACGTGTTAAACGTGCCGCCCCCAGTGCGGCTGACCTCGGCGTCATAGGTACCTGCCTGAATCCTGAGGTCCTCAACGGCTTCCGGAGACGGAAGAATCACGGCGCGATTGTTGGAATCGGTGATCGAGATGCCGTCGATCAGGTAGTTATTCGTCCGCATCGGACCGCCGGCAACCGAAACCTGTGAATTTCCGTTCTGGTCCTGCATCCGGGTGAATTGCGGATTGCCGGCAAACACAACCGTTTGTGCCAGCTTGCCCGTCAGGAACGGATTGCGCCCCAGAAGAGGCAGATCCGTGATTTTCTGTGCGTCAATCTCCTGCCCGGTGGATCCATTGGCTGCTTCAAGTAATGGTGTGTCAGCCGTCACGTTTACTTGCTCGCTGACCTGACCCACTTCTAGCTGCAAGTCGAGTGTCACTGCAGCTTGAGTGGCTACGGCCACACCGTGCCGCTCGATTGTTTTGAACCCGGTTGCCTCCACCGCAACTGCGTAGCTAGAAGGTGTGAGTGCGGAGAAAACGTATTCGCCCTCACCGTTAGTGGTCGTGTTACGGTTTACGGCCGTCCGCTCATCAGTCAAGATCAAACTCGCGGCGCGCACCGCCGAGCCGCTCGGGTCCAAGATACGGCCGCGCAGCGAACCTTGAAATGTTTGCGTCGAGGCAACGGCCGATAGCAGAAACGCGGAAACGATCAATCTCATGCGGTTCGCTCTCTTAACGCCGTGCCTGGAGGGCCTTCGCTGCCCTCTGAGCTCCCGCCCACGCGCGCAGAAAGTTGCCGCCCCAGAGTTTCGCGATGTCACTTTCCGAATATCCGCGGCGCAGCAACTCGGCCGTGACGTTGACACTCTCACCCTCGTTCTCCCAGCCGATCACTCCGCCGCCGTGATTGAAATCGGATGAGATGCCAACGTGGTCGATGCCGATCCGCTTCACGGCATAATCCATGGCATCCACCAATTCCGCCAAGGTGGCTTTGGGCGCGGTGGAGACGATCTTGTGGTAGCGTTCGGAATATTCTTTCCTCCGCGCATCCGAGAGGGCCGGGCCGGCTTTATCTCCGGACAAGCCGTATTCCGCTTCGAGTGCCTTCACCCGGTCCTGCAGATCCTTCGGAAGCGGGCGCAGGTAGCTGCTGAATGCAACAATCTGAACAACACCTCCGTTCTTCCCGATCAGCCCGAGTTCCTCGTCGCTCAGGTTCCGCGGAGTGTCTACTAACCCCTTCACTGCGGAATGCGTAGCTGCGACCGGTGCCTTGGTCAAGCCCAACACCTCCCGGAAAGCAGAAGTGGATAGTTGAGACACGTCGATCAGAACTCCTAAGTCGTTGAGGCGCTCGACGGCTTGTTTGCCGAGCTCCGACAAACCACCGTGCTCCTGCGGACCATCCCCTAAACCTGCGTTCGGCCGTGAAGAGTCGGCCCAATCGTTGTGCCCCGCATGGACAAAACCAAGTATTCGGACGCCCTTTCTATACCACTCGTCGATTTGTTCGAGATCGCTCGGAGAGACGGGCAGGTCGCGTTCGCCCAGCTCGTTTCGCGGTGCTTTTTCGAGCCCGATCGAATGAACGAGCGGATACGCGTTCAACAAGCTGATGACCAGCGCGAACTTGCCCTCACCCGCGATCCGCCGGACGTCCTCGGGCGAGTACGCCAATTCCGCGCGGCTCGGGTTCTGTTCCGCGATTCGCTTGATGAGTTGGTATTTCTTCTCTGCATCCCGCCTCGCTTGGGCATAACCCTCCGGCGTCCGCGGGCCCTGCGGCACAAAGATCGCGATGGCGGCTCCCTTTAGACCGCCGCGCGCCACTTTTGGCAAATCGAACTGTGTCTGGCCGTCAATCGATGCGGAGGTGTAATCGAACGGAAGATCCAGATGACTGTCTATAGCGATGATTCGCTTTTGCAGTTGCTGAGCGTTGCCAGTGAGATCCGTGTTGGAGCGGTTCTTACCGACTGATCGGGCAGCCACAAAGCTAACCATTGCAACCCAAAACAGAAATGCCAATTGACGTAGCTTCATAACAAAACTCCTCGGAGGGGGGAAATTTCTAAGGGACAACTGGAGCTAAAGGAGCAGTCTGTTAGCGGCTACAACAGCAGCGCCGGGCGGGAATTTTGAGGACCATCGAGTTTAATGTATTCCTCATAGTTGATAGAGTAAGTCGCCTTTCCGGAAGTGTCAAGACAAAAATTATAAATCCGATAGACAATGTTATATTTATGTTCAGAAGCAGCTGCTTCCAGTGGGGCACAGTGGCGAAGCGGTAACGCGGCGGTCTGCAAAACCGCTAGTCACAGGTTCGATTCCTGTCTGCGCCTTCAATCTCAAGAGATTGATTTAAAAGACTATTTCTGAGCAGACGCAACTCCTTATGCGAACAGAGGGCAGCGAGGAATATTCACTAGGAATCGAAGCCCAGCCAATTATCCCTATACACCTATCTGGTTACAGGATATTGCTTGGTCCAGGTGGATGTGCGCGGCTCAGTTACGTTTTCGAAAAGGTTGCCAGGTCACGCGGCGCGGAGCGTGGGGAAAAGCTGAAGGGCGCGAGCCTCGATTTGCTTCTTTGAAAATTCGAAGCCAAATGCTTTCGGGTCGAAGGAGTCGAGGCAATGGGTCTGCACAGCAACGATATAGATACGGGCGGCGACGTCGAGTTGTTCGTCGGACTGGCTATCGGACTCGCTGGATTGGCCTTTGCGGTTGTTCTGGAGCTCCTCGAGAGCGGCGGAATCTTTCTCCCGCTGGCGGCGGAGACGGTTTTCCTGAATCCCGAGATTATTCAGTTGGCGCTGATAGACCAGCAGCGTCTTGGCGCTGATGAGGTGGGTGCGAACGGACTCGTCTTCGTTTGCAAAGAGGTCGGCGAATTCGAGCCGGCCGAGGGCGTAGACACCCATTTCGAGCGAGGGAATGCGCAGTAGACGCCATTGCGTGTTGGCGAGCGACTGGACGAGGGTTTGCTCCGCATCGCCTACGGGCGCGTGCTCTTGCATGATACTGGCTACGTGCTGTTCGTAGAGAGCGGCGTCTTCGGAGGGCAGCAGGACGGTGCGGCCCGTTAAACCTGTCTTAACGGCGTTGAGAGAGGATTTGGCTTTGCCGGGGGCCGAAGTGGGGCCGGTCGAGAGCTGGGCGTTGGCCTGATTGGCGGCGATCTGAGCGGGTGTGGACATAGAGGCGATCCTTCGATTTGAAATGGGCAGCCTGAAGCTAGCACGGCGAAGGGCGGAAACGGATCGCCACAGATGTTCGAAATGAGGTTAAGCCAAATAGATAGAGAGGGATGGGAAAATTTGCAAGAGCTGTGACTGTTGTGAACGGCCTTTAGTTTAGATCTCGTAAGAACTTGGGGCCTCGATTTCCGGTGCGTCACACGCCATGGCGAGAGTCGTATTATCAAGGACGTTTGAAATCGAATCACGGACCCGGCGCATGATGATACGGGTCTGGCACGTCTTGGGATCCCGACACTCGGCGCAAGGACGTAGCGCGGTTTCGCTGGCACATGGCAAGGGAGCCAGAGGACCGTCCAGGAGGCGGACGACCTTTCCCATGGTGACCTGCTCTGGTGACAGGCGGAGAAGATAGCCGCCCCGACGCCCTTTCCTGCTGTCCAGGATACCCGCGGCTTTGAGCTGCAAGAGTATTGCTTCCAAAAATTTACGAGGGATCTGCTCTTCCCGGGCTAAGGTGGCGATCAAAACGGGGCCTTGTTGATATTCGCGCGTGAGATGGTACAGCGCGCGGAAGGCATATTTACAGCGCCTTGACAGGGTGTTCATATCCCACCTGTCAAGCATACTCCACTATTCCTATGGATTAAACAGTCAATCTTCCATTCCTGATCAGTCTACTTTGTAGATGGGAATTAAGTGGTATATTTTTCAATCATTTATCTATTGCAAGCTGGATAGGTCCTGGGGTATAAATGGGTGGAGGGTGGTTCCCAAATCGGCGGGCTGCACCCAACAAAGGAGCAAACCATGATGGAAATGTCAACCGAGATGCGGGAATGCGCGCAATCCTGTATTGATTGCTACCGCTGCTGTACCGAAATGCAGATGACCTGCATGGAGATGGACAACTGCGACGCGAAGATGATGCGGACGATGATGGACTGCGCTCAGATGTGCAACATGTGCGCCGACTTCATGATGCGCGGATCAGACATGGCTATGAAGATGTGCGGAATGTGCGCTGAAATGTGTAACACGTGCGCGACCATGTGCGAATCGATGGCCAAGAGCAGTCCGATGATGATGAACTGCGCCAAAGAGTGTCGACGCTGCGCCGAGCTATGTATGAAGATGGCGAAGAAGGCAGTGGCCGCCTAAAAGCCGCTCCTTGCGGGCCGGTTTAGCACATAGCGCTGAACTGGTCCGTTATCCGTTCTTTGCCTGACCTGCCGCGCGCTTGACGTTCCGAATCTCGCAATCAAACGTCAGCGCCCCTTCCTCAACAGACGCGCCGGCTGCAATATCCGCTTGCAAAGCGAGCATCTGTTCCCTCAACTCGCGTACCACCCGCGCTTCTTCGGCCTGTAAGTTCAGCACACGCCGTAGCCTGTCCTGACTCACCATTTCAGCGCTCAGCCGCAGTGCGGGTGCGGGCACGCGCGGCCGGAACATAATCACTTTCCCTTTCGGCCTGGGTAGCGGGTCAACTGACGACTGAGTTGGAATCATGCGTGATCCACCTTCTTATCTGCATTCTAAACCAATTCAGATCGGATTACTAGTGTTTCCGGAAGAATATGATTCGATTCTGGTTACACCGGTCTGCCAAAGGCATCCTGAACGATGTCTATCATTTAGATCGGGTTTTGCTGCCGGACATCACCGCTTATGATGCCGGACTAGTACGCGGCCTTGAACCGGTCGGCAAGGCGGGGTTCACTTTACGAGATTGCGATTCAGCATACGCGCGCTGCACTGGCTCGGGGAACCCAGCGAGCAATTTCT
Organism: Terriglobia bacterium; assembly: GCA_963757345.1. Classification (GTDB taxonomy): domain Bacteria; phylum Acidobacteriota; class Terriglobia; order Bryobacterales; family Bryobacteraceae; genus Bog-105. Next base: position 29,365 of record CAVWRP010000029.1, read on the forward strand.
CGACGCGGCCGCGTATCTCGGTTACGACTTGAGGATTTTCCGGGGCCACGTCGTAACTCTCCTGCGGGTCTTTGCTCAGATCGTAGAGTTCCGCTTTCGGCAGCACATAGTTATGACGCCCGCCTATCGGCGGTGCATCGTAAGGCTCGGTGTTATGACGCGCGATGTGCAGTTTCCATTGTTTCCAGCGCGCGCACTGCAAATCCCAGTTGTCGAAATAGAGCAGCGGCTCGCGCTCGATAGCTTCCTGTGTACCGGAGAGCAGCGGCCATATGTCGACACCGTCCAGGGGCTTTGCAGGTAAAGTGCCGCCGCACAGCTTCGTAACGGTGGGGAACACATCCATAAGAGAGGCGACCGCGCCGCAGGTTCGGCCGGAAGGAATCTTCCCGGGCCAGCGCGCAATGAAGGGCTCTCTGACTCCGCCCTCATAGGTGGTGCCTTTGCGGCCGCGCAGCCGGCCCGGGCTGCCCTGATACCAGGGACCGTTGTCGCTGCTGAACATCACCAGGGTATCGTTTTCGAGTCCTTGCTGTTTCAACTCCCGCAACACCTCGCCGACACTCCAATCGATCTCTTCCACCACGTCCCCATAGAGCCCTTGCTTCGATTTGCCTCGGAAACGATCGGAAGCTGCCAGGGGAATGTGAGGGAAGGTGTGCGGCATGTATAAAAAGAATGGCGAGCCTGCCGACTGGCGGATGAATTGAACGGCATGCTGCGTGTAGCGCCCGGTAAGCGTCTCGAGGGTTGCCGTTTCTTCCACGACCCTGGTACCTTTCATCAGCGACCGGGGATTCATATCGTTGCTGTAGGGAATTCCGAAGTAATGATCGAAGCCGCGGTTGGTCGGTAAATATCGCTCCGGGCGGCCAAGATGCCATTTCCCGACGCAGGCGGTCTTATAACCGCGTTCTTTCAGCACGTTGGCCAGCGTCTTCTCGTCGAGAGCGAGCCCATCGGTATCTTGCGGAAAAAAGACTCGCGGAACACCAACACGTGTCGGATAGCGCCCGGTCAGAAGCGCCGCGCGAGACGGTGAGCACACCGGATCGGCAGAATCCAGGTTCGTAAATCGGACGCCTTGCCCGGCAAGCGCATCGATGTTCGGAGTGCGTATATCCGAGCCGTAACAACCCAGATCTCCGTAACCTAAATCATCACAGAAAATAAAAACGATATTCGGAATCTTAGCGGTGGCTGCCAGTAGTGAGCTGGTTCCGGCGGCACTCACGACAAGGAAGTTTCGTCGGCTAATCATGGGCAATGAACGCTAGAATAGCATCCCTTGTAAATCGATAGACAAAGTGTTAAATGCGTGCGCTACAATGGCCCAACGATGCTATCCCGTCGTGATTTCCTGTCTACATCGACGGCGGCTCTGATTGCGGCTCCCGCCAGTGCTGCAACAGAGCGACCGCCGAACATCATCCTCTTTCTGACAGACGATATGGGCTGCCACGACCTGAATTGCCTCGGAGCAACACGATCTGCACACGCCCAATATCGATCGGCTGGGACAGGGCGGGGCACGCTTCACGAACTGGTATGCGGCTGCTCCGGTCTGCGCGCCATCCCGCGCAGCTTTAATGACCGGACGATATCCGGTTCGAGCAGGTTTAACCACCAATGGCACGCCGCTTCCGGAGAGCGAAGTCACGGTTGCGGATTGCCTGAAAAAGGCAGGCTACGCAACGGCGCTAGCCGGCAAATGGCATCTCGGTTCCACGCAGTCCACGGTTCCAAACTCGCGAGGGTTCGATCGATTCTTCGGCTTCCACTCGGGATGTATCGACTACTACTCGCACCGCTACTACTGGGGCGACCCGAAGACCGTCAACTATCACGATCTCTGGTCCGATCGAACGGAAGTTTTCGAAGACGGAACATACTCCACGGAACTGTTTGCACGCGAGGCTGTGGCGTTCATCCGCGAGCACAAAGCGCACCCATTCTTTTTGTGCGTTATGTTCAACGGCGTGCATTATCCGATGCACGCGCCAGAACGCTACCGCTATCGATTTCGCAGCCTGCCCGCGGAGCGAGCCATGTACGCCGCCATGCTCTCGGCGGTAGACGGCGCTCTCGGGGAAGTCATGCGCGAGGTTGATACAAACGGGTTGAGCCGCGATACCCTCACGGTCTTCACTGCCGACAATGGAGCGACGCGTGAAAAACGGGCGGGACTTAATCAGCAACCGGCAACCGCGGGCAGCAATGCTCCTTATCGCGGGTTTAAGTTCAGCGCGTTCGACGGCGGCTTGCATCCGCCGATGCTGATGAACTGGCCCAGCAAAATCCCTGCCGGCCAGGTAGTTCAGGAAGTCGGATGCCACATCGACCTGCTGCCCACCTTCTGTGAGGTGGCGGGTGCGCCGCTGCCGAACGATCGCGTTATCGATGGCCGCAATGCGCTCCCTATGGCCACGGCGCAAGCCCGCACGCCGCATGAAGCGCTGTATTGGTCGTCGGGCGATCAGCTCGCGATTCGGCGCGCCAATTGGAAGCTGGTAAAGAACGGCACGGATTTCGACGGCAGCGAGGCAGGTTCGCATCCACTAACTGGAGACGACGCGCTCTTCCTTTCCGACCTGGTGCGCGATCCCGGTGAAACCACCAACCTTCGACATAAAGCACCGGAGGTGGCGGATCAACTGGCCACGGAGGCAGCCCGATGGCTGGCCGATGCTTCTACGCGAAAATAGCAATCTGCTCAGGCGGCGGGGAGCTTTCGCACGCTGACGTAATGAGGACCGACGGGTGGACCGCTCGTGATAAGCGCACTCTCGACGCGACCGTGGCCGCCGGGAACGTTAGGGAGTGTAAGGCGTGCGCTTGAGGCACCTGCTTTGATCGGCGCGGTCATCTTGATGCCGCCAAGAGAAGCCCGCACCTCACCCGCTATTGACGCCTCTGGAAACAGCAGCGTGAACTCATAGACGCCCCTCGAACGAACGTCGACGTCCCAGAATCCAAGTCCCTGCGCATCCCAGGTGGCTTGCGGTCCGCGCCAGTCCTGACGCGTGAGCAAGACCGGATTCTCGAATGGCGTGCCGAGGAAGATGCGAGGCATTTCGAAGCGGCGTGACGATGTTACATCTTCGAACCATTTGTCATATTGCGTTCGCAGATGAGCCACCTCTTCAGGATTGGAATGAGCTATGTCGCGCGACTCGCTTGGGTCAGCTCTCAAGTCATAGAGCTCATTGCCATTGACGAGCTTGTAGCGTCCGCTGAGCGCAGCACAGTTGGTGTACGGTATGGGCCGATCGCCGCGATGCCATTGAAAGAACACCGTGCGTTCGGACCAGGTGGCCTGCCCGGCTGGGGAGCGAAGCAGCGAGAGCAGACTCGTTCCATCGATTTTTCTGTCTGTTGGCAGCTTGACGCCGCAGGCCTCGATCAGAGTGGGAAACAAATCGATATGCGCGGCGATGCGATCGCTTTTGACGCCGGGCTGCACGGTTCCCGGCCACCTGAGGAAGAACGGGACCCGAATGCCACCTTCGTACACAGTGCCCTTGATGCCGCGCATCCCCGCGTTGAAGCGCTCCGGCGTTGGTCCGTTGTCGCTCATGTAAATGAAGATCGTATTCTGCTCCAGATCGAGCTTGGAGAGATGCTTTAGGAGGCGGCCGGCATTTTCATCCAGGTTAGCCACCATGCCATAGGTTCTGGCGGTCGTCTCGTCCAGTCCGGCTTGGCGGAACGGCTTCACGAACGACTCATCTACTTGCAGCGGAACATGGGGAGCATTGGTGGCGATGTAAGCGAAGAACGGCCGGTCGCGGTTCGCTTCGATGAAGTCGAGCGCGGCATCGAAGAACACGTCCGTGCAGTAGCCCGCGCGCTGTTCCGGTTCGTTGTTGTGGGTGAGTCTCGGGTTGAAATAGCTGTTGCCCTCCGGTGGATCCGACGGTTGGGCAATACCGCCGCCCGGGTGTACCAGACACTCTTCGAAACCTTGCTCGGTGGCGCGCATGGGGTAGTGATCACCGAGATGCCACTTGCCGAAAATCCCAGTCCTGTAGCCGCTGTTGCGAAGCACTTCGGCCACGGTCACCTCGTCGTTGTACATCATCGAGCGGCCGAGATAGGTGTCGACGACTCCTGTGCGGTAGCAGTATCGACCTGTCAACAGGCTGGCCCGTGTGGGAGAACAAACGGGATTCACATGGAACTCGGTCAACTCCGCCCCTTCCTGCGCGATGCGGTCGAGGTTGGGAGTCTTTAAAACCGGATTGCCATGGAGTGAGATGTCTCCAAAGCCTTGATCGTCACTGACGAGCAGTACAACGTTGGGCCGGCGAACGGTTGCCGCAGAAACTGCGAGGGGCATCGCGCAAGCGCGCCGTATAAGATCGCGCCGTGTCATAGCGGAGACTTACCCAGGTTCCGGCAAGCGGACGCCACCAGTCAAAACGCAAACCGCAGGGCGAGCTGCAATTGGCGTTGCGGATTGACAACCGAGGAGATCGTTCCGGTAGTGGCAACTCCGAGCGTGGCATTGGGAAGTCCGAACTGCGGAGTGTTGAACAGGTTGAACGCTTCGGCGCGGAATTCCAGATTCGCTCTTTCGGTCAGCCGTATCAAGCGCGAGAGACCCAGATCGAGATTGCGGAAGCCGGGTCCGCGGAGGATGTTGCGTCCCGAATTGCCAAAGACAAAAGATGTGGGTGTGGCGAAGGCCGAGGTGTCGAACCATTGTTGCGGACTTCGCTCGTCGCTCGGAAGGCTGCCGACACCGATGCGATTTGGCCGTGCGGTGGTTCCGGTATTGGAAGGATCGAAGTTAAGCACCGGCGTGAACGGCAGGCCGGTTTGAGCCGAGAAGATGCCCGTCATCTGCCAGCCCCCCGCGATCAGATTACCGATACGCGAAGTAGTCAGAAAGGGCTTCCCCTTGCCGAACGGGAGCTCATACACAGAACTCACCACGAATCGATTGCGGACATCGAAATTGGAGTTGCCGCGCTCGGCACTGAAGTCAAGGGCATTTTGAGGTGCTGGAACGCCACTGTCGACCTGGCTGGAGCCGTTATCAATAGAATGCGCAAACGTGTAGGCGGCGAGCACACTCAAACCATTCTGGAACCGGCGCTCCACCTGCGCTTGCAGTGATTCAAAATTCGAACTGACCAGCGGAGCGTACGCATAGAGAGCGCTGTATTGCGGAAAAGGCCGACGCTGCTGAATGGCCCCAGGCCCGGGGACTGGCTGATCTATCTGGTTCGGATAGTAGAGGTCGTGAGAGCTCGATCCAACATACGCGACTTGGGCGACGAAGCCCGCGCCAATATCCTGCTGGATATTGAAGTTCCATTGCTGGACGTATGGCGTCGGTGAATGACGAAGGTATGAGTTCACCGAGGGAGCCTTCACGTTCGCGGGGTCGAGTGCGTTGGGGGGAAAGCCTTGCGAGAGGATCAGGTTCGGGTCGATTTGGTCAGAAGTATAGGTCGACTGAATGAAGTACGGCGGATTATTGGTGGGGCGGCGGGCGACCGGCACGTTTTCATCTCGCCCATAGAAGATCCCGGCAGCAGCGCGAATCACGGTGGTTCGCGTTGCCTGGTAGGCGAAGCCGAGACGCGGCGCAAAGTTATGCCAGTTGGGATTGACGAAAGAATTTCGATAGCCGGCCTGAGCTGCGTTGCTTGCGTCGAGAATCTGCCCGTAGAGCGGCCCAGGTTCGAGAATCACATTCGAGTATTGATTCTCCGTTTCATAGAACGGCAATGGCAATTCGTAGCGCAGGCCGAGGTTCAGGGTGAGCCGGGTGCTTACTTTCCAGTCGTCCTGCACATAGCCTTGATAAATATGCTGACGGCTCTCGCTGAGGGACCTGGTAGAGACGGTCGCCACGCTGGTTTGACCGAGCAAAAAGTCGGCGAAAGGAGCGCCTGTTTTGGAGCGGTTTTGCGGATCCTGCGTGTAGACGCCGGAGAACGTATAGGCCGGCCTCGCGTTCAAGGTGGAATTAGCGTACAGAGTGACTTGCTGGAAGTCGAATCCAAACTTAATCGTGTGGCGGCCGCGAATCCACGAAAGATTGTCATCCGCTTGAATCGTGCGCCCTTGCTTGTCGATGGGGAGATTTCCGGAGCCGGTGGCAGGTGTGAGCAGAGTGCCTGGACCAGTTGTTCCGATGGTAGCCAGGCCGGATACGGCGAAGGTGGGCAACCCGAGCACGGTCGGGATGTCGGGCGCGCCAACAATCCCATATTGATCGAATAAACGCTGGCCGTTGATGTTCTGCGTCTCACGCGTTTCCTGGTATCCGACACGAGCTTCGTTCAGCAGCGTTGGCGAGAAGATATGCGTCTCGCTAGCGGCAAAGGAGTGCGCTTCCGGAGTAACAATGCTCGGCTGACTTGCGGGAGGCGGCAGTGTGGCTGGAAGTACGTTGGTGTTGTTGGTGGACGAGAAGCGGCCGAACACAGTATCTTTTTCTCGGATCTTGTGATCCATGCGTCCGACGAACTGATCGTTGTCGACGCTCTCCCGTTGATTCGAGAAGAAGTTGTTCTTGCCTGAAAGATTCGGCGAAGGATAGAGCGCAAGCAGGTTCAAGGCGACGGGATCGAATCGATCGAGCGGCACCCTATTCCCTGGAAAGCCACTACGCACATAGCCCGTTCCGTTCGGGTTGGGCACGGTACTGCCCGGGTCGTAGATCGGCGTTGCAAACTGTCCCGCCTTTTGTGCGTCGGTCGGGACAGATGTCACTTGCGGGGCGGCATTGACTTCGCGCGAACTCTGCCAGCCGAAGAAGAAGAAAGTTCGATCCTTTATGATGGGCCCCCCCAAGGTGGCCCCGAACTGATTCTGAATAAACTGCGGATTGGTTGTTCGAGGCGGCTGAAAGTAAGGCGCCGCGTCAAAGAAAGAATTCCGCAGGAACTCGAAGGCACTGCCGTGAAGCTGGTTGGTGCCCGACTTTGTCGTCACATTGACCACTGCGCCCGCCGATTGCCCAAACTCCGCCGAGAACGTGCTGGTCTGCACTTTGAATTCCTGTACGGAATCAATCACCGGTTCGATGGACTGCGCGGATGAGCTATCGAATCCCACAATCTTGTTTTTGTTATCGATGCCATCGAGCAGATAGCTGTTTTGAATAGATCGGGCGCCGTTCGCCACGAACGTATTGCGCTCGTTCGAACGCTGTGAAGGCGAGGTGCCCGGTGCGAGCGTGGCGAGTTGAATATAATTACGGCCGTTCAAAGGCAGGCCCTGGATGGTTCGTTGTTCGACCACCTCACCGAGCGAAGAGCTTTCGGTTTCAAGCGCCGGCAATTTGTCCTCGACAGCTATTGATGTGCTGCTTTCACCTAAGGGCAACTGGAAGTCCACCGAAATGCGATCTTGAACGCGCAAAGCAACGTCGTTCCTGGAAAGAGTCTTAAATCCGGGCGCACTTGCGGAAACCAAATACGTTCCCGCCTTCAGGCTGGTCGCCGAGTAGAATCCATCGCTGTTTGTGACAAACGGAAGCGAGATCCCGGTCTCGACGTTTTCTACTTTCACTCGGGCCGCCTGAATAACACCTCCCGAAGCATCTCGAATCACCCCTGAAATGGTGCCAGTGTCCACCTGGGCTCCCAGCGGTGCATTGCATACCAGTAGAAAAGCCACAACAAGCATCGCACTGCGGGTAAGCGCCTTCCGCACTCTTCTGGCCTGGCCTGAATACAGTTCCATCATGTCTATCGACATTACGGCATTACCGAAGTCAAAGTCAATGGAGAAAAGGCTTTTTTGGGTACCTGTGAAAACGTGCCCGATATTCCGCGCGGCACAAGCCGTCAAAATATACGTGGTTTTAGCAAGTTAGACGGATTCGCTTGTCGCGCGCCGCTGGTGGCGTTTGCGTTATGGGCCACGGTAAACGAGCCGGCTAGTTTACGTTGGTAACCGAGGCTTCTTTAGAGAATATGCCAGTTGTAGATAGAATTACTAGATTATTTCTCGGGGCGGTTAGCCGGCATAATTGATTGGCAAGGACCGGGTCCTTGCTATAGTAAGGACGAAGATTTTTTTCCATGGCCAAAGTCACCTCCAAATACCAAGTCACAGTGCCCAAGGTGATCGCCAAGCAGTACGGAATCCATCCTGGCGACGATATTGAATGGGTGCCCGCTGGCGAAGTCATCCGGGTGGTTCCGGCTGGAAAGACGATCGACGCCGACGACAAGAGCAGCAAACTTCGGCTGTTCGACCAAGCTACGGAACGTCAACGCATACGATCCATGACTGCCAAATCGAAACGACCCAATCAAAATCGAGGCTGGACTAGAGAGGATCTGTACGGTCGTGGCCGCTCTCATTGACACCAATGTTCTGGTGTACCGATTTGATGCCCGCTTCCCGCAAAAGCAGAAAATTGCAACGGACATTCTCAGGCGGGGGATCCATGAGGACAGCGTGCGAGTTCCCCACCAGGCGATAATCGAGTTCGTTGCCGCTGTTACACGTCCCATTCGCGGTCATGTGATCCTAGAACAAAGGGAAGCGCTGAGAGAAGCCGAGGAATTCTTGAGGCAGTTCACCGTTCTCTATCCCAACGAAGCCATCGTGCGAAACGCGATTCGCGGGTGCGCCGCGTACCAGTTGAGCTGGTTTGACGCGCAAATCTGGTCCCACGCGGAATATTATGGACTCGCAGAAATCCTGACTGAGGACTTTCAGCATGACCGGCTCTACGGGACCGTGAGGGTTGAGAATCCGTTTATTGACTTGCCTCGGTCTGCCTGATACCGCTACGAACTCGAACCCGTTTGGGCGGACTCCTGTGCTCACGCAAATATCTGCTTCTGAATCGCCCCCGCCACGTTAGTCAACCGGAAGTTGCGGCCGGCATAGCGGTAGGTCAATTGCTCGTGATCGATACCCATCAGCGCTAGCAAGGTGGCATGCAGATCATTGATATGCATGCGGCCATCCACGGCGGCCATTCCCAGATCATCGGTCCCGCCATAGCTAAACCCCTTCTTCACTCCGGCGCCAGCCAGGAACATGGAATAGCCGGTAATGTTGTGGTCACGTCCGTCGGCACCCTGCGAAGTGGGCAGCCGGCCGAATTCGGAACCGAACAAGACTACGGTATCCTCCAACAGGCCGCGCTGCGCCAGATCTGAGAGTAAGGCGGAGGTGGCTTTATCTACCCGGCGGCTCTGCTCAATCAGACCGTTGTGCAAATTTGTGTGATGGTCCCAGCCGGGCTGACGAATTTCGACAAACCGGACGCCCGCTTCACTAAGTCTTCGCGCCATCAGGCACTGGCGCGCGAAAGAGCCTTCCAACCCAGGCTTCACTCCGTAGGCATCCAGTACATGCTGAGGCTCCCTGGAGATATCCAGCAACGACGGAACAGCGTCCTGCATTCGGAACGCCAGCTCGTACGACTTGATAACTCCATCCACCGCCTCGGGCGCGCCGGGCTGCGTGCTGAGGTTTCGATTCAAATCCTGGATCAAATCGATCTGTTCGCGTTCGAGATTCTTAGCCGTTGCCGCCTCTATATTCGGCATTTGCCCCTGATCGGAAATCGCGGTTCCTTGATAATAAGCAGGCAGAAAGGCGCTGCCATAGTTAGCCGCTCCCCCGAATGCAATCGGCGGGTTAATGGTTACGTAGCCCGGTAAATCCTGATTTTCCGTGCCCAAACCGTAGAGCAGCCAGGAACCCCAACTCGGACGGGTTAGTGACGCGTTCGCACTGCCTGTGTGCAACTGAACTACCGCTTGCGGGTGGGCCGGCGTGTCGGTGTAGAGCCCGCGCAGCCAGCAAAGTTCGTCCGCATGAGTAGCGATATTGGGCAGCAGTTCAGAGAACCAGGCCCCCGACTCGCCGTATTGCTTGAACTTGAACTTGGAAGCGGTAATGGTGCCACCGCCCGGTCCGGATTTGCCGTTGCGCCTTTCCAGCTCTGCTTTATATTCAAAGGTATCTACCGTCGAAATTGCGCCTTCCATGAACAGAAAAATAATCTTTTTTGCTTTCACCGGTAGCGGCGGCGTTTTGGGAGCGAGCGGGTTCGTTGCTATCCGCTCCGCCGCCAGAGAATGCCTGGTCAGCGAGCCGAGCAGTCCAGCCAGCGCAAGACGACCAAACCCGGCACCGGCGGATTGAAGCAGGGTGCGGCGTGATGCAATGATCGGTTTCTCTTGAAACATTGGTTTTCTCCGGAACTTGCAAAATATTCGACTAACGGATGAATTGAAACTCGGCAGAGCCGTAGAGCGATTGAACGAATGCGGCCCATGCCGCTTCGGACGGCGAGCTGGGCGTAAGCCTTGCATACCCTTCTGCATCCCCGCGCTTAGGATCGTCCACTTCGTCGTCCTGACTCAAGCTGTCGGACCGTACAATGCCGGCTGTTATGTCAACACCGGACTCGATTGCAGCCACAGGATGAGGCCGCAGCGCAGTGGGACTGGCATGCGATGCAGCCCACTTCTCTTGATAACGAGTCAGGAAGAGCCTGATCCTTGATACTTCAGCGGGGGTTGCGTCGCGGCCGAAAACCCGTCGGTAAGCCTGGCGAATCCGCTGCGTTTCACTGACTTGCTTCTTGCATAGCAACTGCTGCGCGAGGGACAGGGACTGGTTGCCAACGAATGGCGAGTTCAGCATGAATAGCGCTTGCGAGGGAACGTTGGTCTCTTCGCGCTTACCGGTTACCAGCGCTTGTGCTACCGGATCGAACGCAGCTAACTCGCGTGGGGTTTCTCCCCGCAGCAAAGGCAGATAGATGCTGCGATAACGACTGCGGTGTGCTGCTGCCAGAATGGATTGGACCACGGGACCGTCATCCCGAATCTCTATCATCCTCAGTGCCATGGACGGCGAACCCTTTGGATGCGCCAGATCCAGTTGCCCGGAAGAGGCGAGAATGCTATCCCGGATCTCCTCCGATTCCATACGCCGGGGAGCATGCCGCCAGATGAGACGATCCTCCGGGTCAATATCCAGATATCCAGATGGAACGGCAGGTCCCAACCGGTATGCGCGCGTCAACACGATATCTCGAACCAGCTTCTTGGTGGACCAACCATTGCGGACGAAATTTCGAGCCAAGTAGTCGAGCAGGGCGGGATTCGATGGTTGATCCCCGGTCGAGCCGAAGTTATCTACTGTGCTGACAATGCCTGTGCCAAACAAATGCTGCCAGACTCTGTTCACATAGACACGCGTGGTGAGCGGATTCTCCGGATCTGTAATCCATCGCGCCAGTTCCAGCCGGCCGCTGTGACCTTCCGGGATTTGCGGCGTATAGGCCAGAGTCAGCAACGACGGCACAGCCCGGGGAGCAACGGGTCCGTGCCGCTCTTCCACGCCTCGGATTCGAACTGTAGTGTCGGTGATCACCCCTTCGCGCGCGCTGTGAATACCGTAGCCGCGCTCGCCCAGGTCATTGATGAGTTGGAGGTCTTCCTTGAGGCTGAGATAGCGCCTTCGGATCTCAGCTTCTTTTTTCTTATTTTCAGGGCTAAGCGGCGGGCCGCCCACATTTACCGGAAGAGCATCGACTGCCTTCTTGGCTTCCGCGGTTTCGGCCCTCAATTTCTCAATCCGCTCCTTGGGCACCGGCGGCACTTGTGATGCAGTGCTGAGATAGGCAAGCAGCTTCGGTTCATAGTATTGAAGGCTCGCGCCGCCCATTCGGCTGCCGAGTCCCGCGGCGTCGTCAGTGCTGACGAAAATGCTTGCCAGCGCGTAGTAGTCTTTTGTCGGAATCGGATCAAATTTGTGATCGTGGCAGCGCGCACAGGAAACCGTCAGCGCCATGGCTGAGCGGGTGACGGTGTCAATCTGGTCATCCACGTTGTCCATCTTGAAGCGCGCTTTGAAGCGCTGATTCACGTCTTGCGGCCCTAACGCCAGAAAGCCAGTTGCTGTTACCAGCCGGTCGCGCTCGCCTGGAGTTCCAGACGGAAGCAGGTCACCGGCGATCTGTTCCTGGATGAAGCGGTTGTACGGTATGTCCCGGTTCAGAGCGTCGATCACATAGTCGCGATAGCGCCAGGCATTCGGATAAGGCATGTTTCTGGAGGGTCCCGAAGACTCCGCATAGCGAGCTACGTCAAGCCAATGACGGCCCCAGCGCTCACCAAATTGCGGAGACGACAACAGCCTGTCCACAAACCGGGTATAGGCTTGCTCCGAATGATCTTTCTGGAAACTCCTAACGTCCGCTGGTGAAGGCGGGAGGCCGGTCAGGTCATAGAAAAGACGGCGAACCAAAGTCACTGGATCAGCGTCCTTCACGGGCGTCAGCTTTTTCTCGTCAAGCTTCGCCAGAATGAAGCGGTCAATATCGCGTGATGACCAGGATGTGCCGCTGGCCGCCGGCACAGCAGGATCGCTGAGAGGCTGCCACGCCCAGTGGTGCGCTTTCAACTTCTGATACGTTGCCAAAATCCTGGCGGGAGTTTGCGGTAATTTCTCCGTTTCGTCCGGCCAAGCAGCTCCATCTTTGATCCAGCTTTCGAGCGTTGCAATCTCATCCGCCGGCAAGGGTTCGCTACTTTCCTGCGGCATGCGTTTCTTAGGATCTTTCGCCTTTACCCGCTGAATCAGAATGCTCTGTTCCGGATGTCCGGGAATGATCACCGGCCCTTCATCACCACCGGCAAAGATGCTGATGCCGATATCCACCCGCAAGCCGCCCGCCTCCTTGAATGCATCGGAGTGGCAGTTGTAGCAGTGGTTGATAAAGATGGGTCGCACCTTCTTTTCGAAATAGGCAAGCTGCCCGGGAGTCGCAGCCCTCGGATAGACAGCCGATTTCGAAGCTTGCTGCACACGGGCAGGGTGATCTGCGATCGGCTCTGAAGTCGAGGGCCGCCTGGTTTCCGGCCAGAAAGCTCCCTGCTCAATCCACGATCTCAACGCCGCTATCTCATTAGCGGGCAGCGGTTCATTCGAACCCTTTGGCATCCACCTTTTCGGATCCTCCGCCGTCACACGCTGCAACAGCAAACTTTCATCGGGCCTTCCTGGAATGATGGCTGGGCCGGTTTTACCGCCCTTCAGCAGGCTCTCGCGGCTATCGACGCGCAATTCGCCCGAGGCTAGAGTCTGCGACGAGTGACAGTCAGAGCAGCGATCCGCCAGGATGGGGCGGATGTTTCTTTCAAAAAAGTCTGTCTGCTCTGTGGTGACTGACTGCGGACCAGTGGCAGCTTTGGCGCGCGGCGGAAGAGCCGCCGAAACCAGAAATCCGCCAAGGGATAAGCAGCCGGCAAGGACCGCCACGGACGGCACCGATGCCGTAAACCGTCGATGCAAATTCACTTCTCCTTCTGAAATCTGATCGGGACCTCCCATGTGGTTCGACAAGCCCAATCGAGATAGTATGGATTGAATTTGAATATCTCGTGGGTATCCCATATTGTCAATAGGAAAAATATTTAACAGCCGTCGTTGACTGCCGCTGCCGTCCTAAGTCCATAAGGACACTATACAGATAGCGCCCGTCTAAACGGCCAAAGGCCAAATACATTAGGTTCTAGAGGGATGTCGAATTTTATTCGAACTGCAGCTTGACTCAAAGCTCGATAGTACCTATTGTCAATAGAATAAATGTGAAAGAGTTCCGGGACACATATATTTCAGCACCGCTGCTGTCTCTAACCGACCGCTCAAGTCACGAAAGAAGTTGACTTTTACAGGGGGACAAAATGCTGAGGAAGAATTCCAATCCCAGGACAGGAAAGGCTTACCCAGGCAACCTGATTCCGGCAAATCAGTTGGACCCGATTGGCTCAAAGCTGGCATCCTATTACCCAACGCCCAATGTAGCGGGAGCGGGCACCGGCAGCGGCAACTACCGCGCCAACCAGTTGGCCGTCGCAGTCTTCGACGACTATGTGGCCCGGATCGATCATGTCTTTAATGAAAAGGACCGGCTCTATGGGGGTTTGCTTGCGCAAACCGACCATACCAATACTGGAGCAGTGTTTCCGATTGCGGCTCTAGATCCAACCGCAAACCTGGCGCACAACTATTACTACGACGCCCTGATTGACGAGGTGCATACATTCTCGCCAACTCTTCTGAACGAATTTCGATTTGGTTACCAGCGACGCCAGGCCCTGTCTATCTCGACGGGCGCGGGTTCGAAGCTCAATGCCGACTTAGGCATTACGGGCGTTAATCAGACCTTTGCTCCAACCATCAACGTAAGCGGATATTCGGCGCTTGGGAATACCAATCAGCAACAGCGTTTGCAAACTCCCATTGTGAGTACGCAATGGGTTGACCAAATGACTTGGGTCCGCGGCGCACATCAGGTGAAGTGGGGTTTTGAAACACGGCATTCGGCCAATAAGGACATTTATTCACCCACCGCCGGAGGATCCTTCGTCTACAACACGCTAGCCACTAATAACGCCGTGGCGTCACTTCTGTTGGGCTGGACCTACTCAGGTTCCGTGCTGGCAACAGAACCGCTCAACACCAGGGCTGCCACTTACGGCGCATTCATTCAGGACGACTGGCATGTAGCTTCAAGACTCACCCTCAATGTGGGCCTGCGCTATGACCTGGACACGCCGCGCTGGGAAACCAATAACCGGCAGAACGGGTTCGATTCAAACGCACTGAACCCAGTGTCGGGAACCCTGGGCGTGATCACGTTTTCCGGCTTGTATGGCCAAAGCAAATACGCTCACAAATGGGACAAGAACAACTTCGGTCCGCGGCTCGGTTTCGCCTGGAACCCGACGGAAAAATGGGTAATCCGCGGAGGCGGTGCGGTCCTGTTTTTGCCGGAGTATGATCAGGCAACGCCCATTGTCACCAACACCGGCTTCAGTTCGCAAGCCTCTTACGTTTCTGGCAACAATGGAGTTACTCCGGCCTTTCTTCTGTCAGACGGATTTCCAGGAGCCACCACGCCGCTTCTCAGCCAGTTAACTCCCGGGTATGGAGCCGTGCCGGTAGGCACCAAGCCCACTACTGCCATCATGTTCTTTGATCCAAATCGCGTGAATGGCTATCTCTATCAGGCAAGTTTCGACATCCAGCGCCAACTCGGCAATGGCTTCCTGGCTGATGTCGGTTACCTGGGCACGTCGGTCATCACCTGCCCGCGCCGGATGCCGAAAGTATCAATCAGGTTCCCACCGGCCAGCTGGGTGCGGGGAATGCCCAGATCGAGCGGCCCTTCCCGCAATACAGCTATGTACAGTTGGTGGCGGGCTCCATTGGCGGTTCGAAATACAACGGTCTCAATATTGCCCTTCAGAAACGGTACTCCAGAGGCTTGCACTTCCAGACGAGTTATACCTGGTCGAAATTCCAAGACAACATCGATTCACGGAATGAACTGGCGGCCTTTCCAACAAGCGCTTTCGCCAACTACTACAACCAGAAGAATAACTGGGGACTTTCCGGCAACGACATCCGTCATCGCTTTGTTTTCAGCTCGGTTTATGAACTGCCGTTTGGCGCGGGCCACGCCTACCAGCCCAGAGCCAAGTGGCTCAACTCAGTTGTCGGCGGCTGGTCTATCGGAACCATCGCGGAGCTGCGAAGCGGCACGCCGCTGGAGGCGGTCGAACTTACAAATGGTACGAACTCCTTCTCGCAACAGAACCGCCCAATGTGGTTGGAGATCCCAACAACGTTCCCGGCGGATAGTCGATAGCGAAGTGGTTCAACACGGCGGCATTCGCGGTGCCGGCCGCTTACACGTTTGGTAATGCCGGGCGGACATTTGGCGAGGGACCGGGAGCCATCAGTGTGGATACATCAGTCTTAAAGGACTTCGCAGTTCATGAGAGGTTCACCGCCTGGCTCCAGGGAAGAACGTTGCTCCGCTCCGCCCAATCGTTCCAAAGTCGCGCCAGTTCAGCAACTTTCTTTGGATGATCAAGGGAAAGATCGCGCATTTCCGTGCGGTCCTCCGCCAGATTGTACAGGCCCCATCCATCCGGATAGCGAGACACCAGCTTCCACTCTCCGCTCTTCACGGCCTTGTTTCCCTCATGTTCCCAGAAGACGGCATCGTGCAAGTCGCGCTGGCGGCCTTGGAAGGTCGGAAGCAGGCTCTTGCCTTCCAGCGGGTGAATCTGGTCCCCTTTGTGAGTGGCAGGGTACTGAGCTCCCGCTGCATCCAGAACAGTGGCCATCAGGTCAATCATGTGCGCCCGGTCATGGTGCAGCGCGTTCTGCTGCTTGATCACAGCCGGCCAGTAGGCAATGAACGGACTCGAGATGCCGCCTTCGTGGACCCAGTGCTTGTAAAGACGAAACGGCGTGTTGCTGAGGTTAGCCCACGGCCGTCGATAACTGGTAAACGAATCAGCCGTACCTGCCTGGACTCCCGTAAATCTCAGGAGCAATGTTTTCCTCGGCACAGCCGCCGTTATCGGCCAGAAACATGATCAAGGTATTTTCTTCTTCGCCTGTCTCTTTCACCTCGTCGAGGATGCGCCCGATGTTGCGGTCAAGCCGGTCCACTTGCGCGGCATAGACAGCCATGCGAAGATCCCAATCTTCCTTGTTACCGATGCTGGACCATGACGGTACCACCTCATCGCGCGGAGTGATGCCCCATTTCGCATCGACAATTCCCTTGGCGGCCTGGCGTTCATGCCGTTCCTGGCGAAGAACATCCCAGCCCTTCATGTATTTTCCGCGATATTTCGCAATGTCCTCGGGAAATGCATGCAGCGGCCAATGCGGAGCGGTAAATGGCAGGTACAGGAAGTAGGGGTCAGGCTTGGAGGCATACTCGCTAATCAGCTTCACAGCATGATCGGCAAAAGCATTCGTCATGTAATAAGACGGATCAGTGTTCCGCCACGATTCGTTATCAAGCGCCATTTGATTCTTCGGACGGAAATAGTTGTCCGCGCCCGCGATCAACCCGAAATAATGTTCGAAGCCGCGATCCATTGGCCAGTGTGGATGCTTCTCCCCCACGTGCCACTTTCCCACCATAAGCGGGTGATAGCCGGAGGGCCTCAATGCTTCCGCAATCGTCACGCAATGTTCATTCAGAAAGCCTCGATACCCCGGCAGTCCGTAATCCTGCGTCATATGCCCCACGCCCGCCTGATGACTGTAAAGACCAGTCAACAAAGCAGTCCTTGATGGGCAGCACCGGGGCGTGTTGTTGAACTGAGTGAAGCGGATTCCTCCGCTTGCCAGCCTGTCTAAATTCGGCGTGGAGATTTCCGAACCATAGGGCCCGATGTCCGAGAAACCCATGTCATCCGCCATGATCAGGATGATGTTAGGCCGTTTCGGAGTGGCCGCAGGAAGCAGCGATGCCGCCCAGGGAGCGGCTGAGGCAGCCTGTAAAAATGATCGTCTGGTCAGCGTCCTCATTGCCCTGTGGCGAAGATATCATAGTTTTTCTATCTGGAATGGTAGGATTCAATCCGGGTCCGTCAGACGGATATGTACAGCAGTGCGATAAGCACTGCCGAGTTGCTTCGCTTCAACGGCTTGGCGAAGATAGTTGCGGCACATCCGTACTGTGAACTTGAAATACATCAAAAAGGAGTGTCTTTAGGCCGAGAAGCCAAACCGCTGTAAGGTAGATGCGCTCGAGTGACAGGCTTTCCAGGCGGCGTGCAAAGCGGCTTCCCAGCATTGCACCTACAAACATTGTCGAGCCGAGAATTATTCCGAGCCGGTAGTCCACCAGCCCGCGCCACATAAAAATTGCCGTTGCGATGCCGGAAGAGAAAATGTTGACCACTTTAGTGGTTGCTATGGCTTCAATGAACGTCATCCGAAACATCGCTACGAAAATTGCGGTAAGTATCGTAACGTAGCCCCCACTAAACAGACCGCCATAAATTCCCAGCAGGAACGTCACGGCGAAGCCTGCCGTCCCCATATCTCGACCTGAATCTCCAAACATCGCGACACCGGAGCGCCTGTAGACGACTGAGAAAATGGCGAGTGCGATCATGGCACTCGAGACGATCGCTCGCACGAATGCAGGAGGAATGACGAGTAGCAGGAGGGCGCCTATTGCAGAGCCCACTAGCGTTACGGCGATTAAGAGAGGCAAGCGGCTTCGGTTCACCATTTTGTCGCGGAGGAACGGCAAGGTACCTCCGAGGCTCATGAAGGTGAGCGCAAACATATTGGTCGCCACAGCTGCCCGCGCATCGATTCCGAATTGGAACATCACGGGCACCGTGATGACCGAGGTGCTACCCGTGACGACACTTACGCCGCTCGTCACGAAAAAGACAACCATTAGCGCGAGCAATTGGAAGAGGGTCATTAGTATCCAATCCTATATCGGTGAGCCGGTCGAATTCGGGCGTCTGCACAATCACCGTCGGCCAAGAATAGCCGGTTAGGATTATGGGCGTAATAGCGTTGGGCCGACGCCGATTCAGTTTGCTGGAGGTGAGATAAATGCCAAAAAAAAGGCTGAACAAAACGGTTCTTTACGACCTATACAGACAAAGGAAGACGTGGTACGGCTGAAGCCCAGATGCTGAATTCGCTACCAAAATCGATCCGAGCCTTTGAGATTCTCGTGGATCAGACTCGAGAGGCGTCCCCATCGGCCATCGAGGAGACGGCGGTGCAACTCTTCGACGAAACACGTGCTCCGTTGCTCCGGTACCTGTCCGGTTTCCCGCTCTCTCTTAATGATTCGGAAGACGTGATCCAGGAAGTCTTCCTCGATCTCTTTCAGCAATGGCTGCGCGGCAGATTAGTGCAGAACCCACGCGCCTGGTTATTCCGCGCCGCCCACCATCTTGCACTGAAGAAAAAAATGCGCTCCCGGAAAGAGAATGAGAAAGGTGGGCCGCTTACCGCCGTAGAGGAATCGGCGGTTGATCCGGCTCTGAATCCGGAGGATCAACTCGCGCTCAACCGGGCACAGACGCGTTTAGAGTCGGTTGTACGCGCTTTGCCAGAGCAGCACCGTTTTTGCCTACACCTCCGAGCCGAAGGACTTCGGTATCGTGAAATCGCGGAAATCCTCGGAGTCTCTCTGGGGAAGGTTTCCTTATCCTTGCAGCGATCATTGGCGCTCATTGCCCGCGCCACACAAAGGTGATTTGTATGTCTCGAAAATTTCACCTGTCGGATCAGGAATTGCTCATGGCTGTCGACGGCGAGCTCTCCGCCCGCGATTCGCGGCGCGTCGAATCGCATCTGGAGGCATGCTGGTCGTGCCGCGTGCGAAGACAGGAACTGGAGTCTGCAATCGGAGAGTTCGTCCATTTCCATCGCGAGAGCCTTAACAGCCATGTCGCTTCTTCCGATGGCCCGCGCGCTTTGCTAAAAGCACGATTGGCCCAACTCGCCGACGGCCAGCGAAGGCAGAGTCCGCGGTGGCTTAGTTTTATCCCTCGGCGAACTAGTTGGGCTGTGGTGGCGATCGCGGCACTGGTCGTCGCCGGAATTACAGGATCTGCTTTCTTTCGGATCTCTCAGCGACACGCAACATCCGCTGATGTCACGGTTCCGAACCCGATCTTTACCCCAGGCGCAACCGTTCTCTTGGGCCAGCAAGAAGTCTGTCGTGAAACCAGTGCAAAGAACAAGGCGGTACCTAGAGCAATCCAAAGAAGAGTATTTGACGAATACGGCATCCCGACCGCTGACCCCGAAGGATACGAAGTCGATTACCTCATCACGCCTGCGCTTGGAGGTGCTGATGACATCCACAATCTTTGGCCCGAGCCCAATCGGTCGAAGCTTTGGAATGCTCAGGTAAAGGACGCACTGGAAGATCACTTGCGCGGTCTGGTTTGCGGTGGCCAGTTGGATCTGGCGACTGCGCAGCGGGAAATCGCGGGTGGCTGGATTGAAGCCTACAAGAAGTACTTCCACACGGATCGGCCACTTGCAAGTCTGCGCTAGTTGCGCAACCTTCTTCGAGCACCGACGAAAAAAAGACTGAACAGGACAACAGCAGAAGGACCTCCTGTACATGGAGACTCTGCAACTCTGCCACCTGCGGAAGGTCCTGTGTCAATTTGTCCGTGCTTTGGTGCTGTTCGCTGCGATCCTCCATGCCCAGGCTCCCCAAGGGGAGATCCGTCTCCAGGTCAAAGACCCCTCGGGAGCTCCGATGAAAACGGCGGGGAAATTGGAGAGCCTCGCGGGCGGCGTGGCGCGTGATTTTCAGACAGACGCGCGGGGAGCGGCCGCGATCGGAGACCTGCCTTTTGGCATTTACAGGCTGCGTATTTCCAAATCCGGATTCGCCACACAAACGGTCACCGTCGATGTTCAATCCGCAACTCCCGTGGTCCGGACGATTGCTATGGAACTCGCCGCCCAGAGCGCAAAGATTAATGTCATCTCTGAGACGCCGCTGGCTGGAACGAATCTTCAGATCGATCAGATTGCGGCGCCTGTGCAAACCGCGACTGCCGTTGATATCGAGAATAGCGGTGCACTGGATCTGAGCCACTTCATGAACCGTCAGTTGAACGGCGTCTTTCTCAACGAGATGCAGGGCAATCCATTCCAGCCCGATGTGAACTTCCGTGGCTACACTGCCTCGCCTCTACTTGGTACGCCGCAAGGCCTCTCAGTGTATCTGGACGGTGTGCGCCAGAACCAGCCCTTCGGCGATGTCGTCAGCTGGGACCTCATTTCCAAAGACGCGATTTCTGAGGTGGTGCTGATACCGGGGTCGGATCCGTTATTCGGTCTGAACACGCTCGGAGGCGCGCTGTCTATAACGACCAAAAGCGGCCTCACCCATCCGGGTTGGGGCGGACATGCGTTGTACGGCAGCAGCGGACGTAAGGAAGTGGAGGGT
Organism: Terriglobia bacterium; assembly: GCA_963757345.1. Taxonomy (GTDB): domain Bacteria; phylum Acidobacteriota; class Terriglobia; order Bryobacterales; family Bryobacteraceae; genus Bog-105. The sequence goes on from CAVWRP010000029.1 coordinate 50,135, forward strand.
GAATGGGGCGGAGGGAAGGCGACAGGCTTCAACTGGTTTCTGTCCGGGTTGGGATTTCACGAATCAGGATGGCGATACGCATCGCCTTCGGACGTTCGCCAAGGATTCGCGCGCCTCGGCTGGCGTACTGTCAAGACCGATCTGGCGCTGACGATGTCGTACGCATACAATACCCTGCTCGGAAATGGAGTGCAGGACTATCGTTTGCTTGCGGCTAATTATACGAGCGCCTATTCGGTGCCCGACAGCACCGCAAATCGCTCCCCTTCGTTCAATTTCATGGCACGGCATAGTTTCAGCGACAATCTCACATTCACTGGTAACGCCTGGTATCGCAACATTCGTACTGAAGCAATTAATCCGAATTTCAATGACGACGCCCAGGGCAATCTCATTTACCAGCCGACGCTCGAACAACAGCAGATTTTAAGCGCTGCAGGCTACACCGGTTTTCCAACGAGCGGCGCCGACATCACGAATACTCCGTTCCCAAAATGGCCTTGTATCGCAGAGGCGGTGTCATTAGGCAGCCCGGACAGCACCTGCGACGGCGTGAACGTTTACTCCAAAGAGGTGCAGCATGAATACGGGTTCTCGGGGCAATTCACCTGGATCACATCTCCCCGGATCGGGCGTAACCAGTTGGCAGCGGGTGCTTCGCTCGACCGCAATAACGTCAACTACACGCAGACCGCAGATTTCGCTTATGTCCTTCCCAACTATTCGCTCGTCAGCGTTCCGGCGTGGCAGGATGGTTCCACTGTAGATGCCGACGGCGATCCAGTGGATTCGCAAGTCGGCTTGCACGGCCACTCCCCCAATTGGAGTCTCTACTTCGCCGACACGCTAACGCTGTGGAAGAACGTGAACGTGACCGTCTCCGGTCGCTACAACCGCGATACCGTGAACAACCTCGATTTGTTGAACCCGATTGCAGGATCTGGCTCACTGACAGGGGACTATACGTTTCAGCGATTCAACCCTGCCGTTGGCATTACATGGAGCCCAGTCCCGAGTGTGAATGCCTATGCGAGGTTTTCCCAGGGCAGCCGCGCGCCCACATCGATCGAACTTGGTTGTGCTGATCCGACCGCTCCGTGCAGTCTGCCAAATTCATTATCGTCCGATCCGCCGCTTCAGCAAGTTGTCACTGACAGTTGGGAACTGGGGCTGCGCGGCAAACCTGAGATTCCGCACTGTCACAATCTGAATTGGAATGCAGGGGCATTCCGAGGTGAAAATCACAATGACATTCTGTTCATTGCGGCGCCGATAATCGGGACGGGCTACTTTCAAAACTTCGCTAAAACCCTGCGAGAGGGGTTCGATGCCGATCTGGATGGTCGAGTTGGACCGGTCAACTGGGGGCTGAATTGGACCTTTCTGTCGGCTACGTATCAGAGTCCTGAAACATTGGACGGCTCAGCCAATAACACCAACGATGTTGCGCTGCAAGGTTATCCAGGACTTCCCGGCACCATCACTGTTCATCCTGGCAATCGCATCCCAGTAATTCCCAAAAACACCGGAAAGGCTTATGCAATCTGGCAGGCGACGTCGAAGCTAATGTTCGAAATGAGCGAGGTAATCGCGTCGAGCTCCTATGCCCGCGGCAACGAGAATAATGCATACTCAGCCGACGGCGTGTACTATCTCGGACCGGGCGTTTCGCCTGGCTATGCGATAACCAACGTCCGCGTCCACTATGACCTTACGCATCATTTTCAGCTGGCCCTTCAGATCGACAATCTTTTCAATCACAAATACGACACCGCTGCGTGGCTGTCGAACACGGAACTGACGGCGCAGGGCGCCATCCAATCCCTTCCATTTCCGGCTTACACAGATGGGCCATATGAAGGAAACGCGGCGGCTCAGAGCGCAACGTTCTTCGCGCCGGGCGCACCGCGGCGGGCATGGATAGAACTAAAGGTAAGGTTCTGAGAGTTTGAGTGCCGAGGACCTTACGTAATTCTCGACGAGTTCTTCGAGCACGTGCCCGAGGCCATCGCGCTAGTCGACGGAGCGTATTTCCTGGCCTGCTGGAAAGAGTTCGATCCGACCGGGGCGAAAAGCCGCGGCCTGCTCTCGCTCATGCGCCGTAACCGCCCTAACCTCAGCCCAAATCAATCTCAGTGCCTGTCCGCTTATCTGCGGGCAAGGCCAGCTCTGGAATCCGTCTACCGCTTCAAACAAAGGCTCTGCTATCTGCTGCTGGAGAAACCTCACAATCAGAAAAAATGCCTCCAACTGGCTCATCGCTTCCTGCGTGATATAGCTCACCTGCGTTGTTGCGGGCTCGCCCCACTAGTGGTGCTCGGCCATACCCTGTACGCCTGGAGAGAAGAGATCGCCACGTATGGCCTTTCACCTGGCAGAATCACGGCCTGCTTCGCGGCACGCTCCGAAGTCATCTCGGACATATGCGGCCAGCGAGATTGGGTAACGAACATACCCGCGAATGCACCACAAAACAATCCGCCACGATAATGGCGCCCTCTAAATGGATTTGAGGCTCTAATGGGCACATTTACCCTATCAACTTGTGCGCTCGTACGACGGAATTCCCCTTCTATCTAGCTAGATAGAAACTAGTTCCAAAGGAATCGATTCTGATCGAAATGCTTTTCCAGCAATTGACGTTGCTTGGAATTCGGCTTGCTTTGCGAATAAAAATATCTTTGTTCACCGTGTTTATGCGGGATCTGTATTTCGGTATTGAACGAAAGCCAATGGATACTTATTTAGAAGAGATAATTGCCTAACAAAATATCAAGATCCGTGTACAAGCAATGGAGGAAACGGTCAAGCGTGAAAATCCTGTCTTGGTTCACAGCCAGATTGCAAGCGGCTAGAGAAGGCAACAATAAAGCGGTAAGTTATGGCAACGGAATACATAGGTGTCCCTTGGCTGAAGGTCAAGGAAGTGACGGGCGGTATGGAGATTACCGAGGAAGAGTGGTGCGCGACATTTTGGAGCGCATCAATTCCAAAAGAGCTAAGTCACGATCCCACCCATAATCGGATTCTAGAATGCAGGGCGCCGGGCTATACTTGGTTACGGGAGATGAGCTATCCACAAGTTGACCGTTTTGATTGGCGGCCGCCTCAGGTAAAGAAGTTTTCGCAGATGCGGATCAACACTTTCATATTGCCGGCGTCGACCGACGCGCCGCCTGTTTTGCCGCAACCCTCAGGTATAGTCAGGTCCGAACTTGCCGGACCACAAGCGATCGCCTCATAGCAAACCGTTACGCCTCTCGAGGCAAGCATTTCTTCAATGTCGGAATGACCGCGCGAATCGATAGTGAAGCATATTGCATGGGCGATTATCTCCTCGTTGGGTACCGATGGCTTTTAGAGGACGGGATGGACACCGATCGAGTATCCGCCAGACGACGACCTTATCGAGGTCGCCAAGTGCGCTACCGCAAAGATGAAGAACATATCTTTTTTTGATAAAGAAGTACTATCAAGAGCTAAGTTGCTGCGTTAAAACAAGAGTTTAAAAATATATTGTTATTGATCTATGGGTACTAGGACTTAGTTCCTGTGAACTGAAAATCAAGCCATTGACAGCGAGCAGATAGACCCTGACAATAAAGTTGTTTTATGACACTGCGAAACTGTCAGTGTTGCGTTTGTACTAAAAATAATAGTCTGGCTAATACCCGTATAATTTTTCGGGGCTTAGCGAGAGGGCGGAGCGCACTTTAAAACCGCTTCTCGTTGCTACACAAAACTGCCAAATCGACCAGTGAGTAATGATCTGTTGTTCTGAAGAAACCTGCCTTCCATGGTACGCGCTTTACGTAAAACACAGGCACGAAAAAAAAGTCGCTCGGAGCCTTTCTGGGCGAGCAGTTCATACATTCGTTCCCACCTATCCTAGGGTTCACAGTAACGGAAGTCGCTTCGATGTACCCCTCTTTCCCGGGTACGTCTTTTGTCGGATCGACATCTCATCCCCACTCCCTGTAGTTTCGATTCCTGGCGTATTCGGAATCGTTGCCGGGAGATCCGCGTCGGGTTCCATTCCAGAAGAAGAGATCGAGTCTGTGAAGCACTTGCTATTAACCGGCTTGCCGGTTGCTCCGACGGACTATTTCTCTCCGGGACAGGAAATTGCATTGAGCGACGGGCCTCTTAAAGGCATCCGCGGCTTCGTTGTAGATGCCACCAACGAACGGTGGCTGGTGGTCTCTATTCACCTGCTGCAGCGGTCTGTCGCCGTGAAACTCGATCGACAATCCGTTTTGGCCTGGAGTTAGCTGCATAATGCTTCGAATCATTAAGGGCCTTATTGCGCCTGTGTGGGCAAGCGTTCCGATCTTCTGCCTTTCGACCGCTCTTATGAGCGCTCAAACTAGGGTCGGTGCCAGCGAATATGTACTCGGTCCTGGAGACGAGGTAAACGTCTACGTGTCGAATGTTGCAGAGCTGACTGTGGCCAGGACGTACCGAGTCGACCCACAAGGCGACGTCGACATCCCGCTCGCTGGTCGGCTACGGGCGGGTGGTCGAACAGTAGCCGAGACCAAGGCAGACATTATCGAGAGGCTGAAACAATATGTATACGAACCACAGATATCGGTAGATGTACAAACTTTTCGTTCACAACCCGTGTCGATTATTGGCGCAGTAAATGAGCCTGGGGTCCATCAGCTTGAAGGGCAAAAGATGCTGCTTGAAGTGCTTTCGATGGCGAAGGGGCTGCGCTCGGATGCGAGCGACAGACTGCACATTACGCGACGGGCACAGTGGGGTGCTATTCCGCTCGCGGATGCGCGTCTCGATGGCAGCGGAAAGTTCTATGTCGCGGATCTAAACCTTAAGGGATTGATTGACGGACGAATGCCAGGCGAGAACATTCAAGTGAAGCCCAACGACGTGATCTCCATTCCGACGGCAGATCTCGTCTATGTTATTGGCGCTGTGAATCGTCCCGGCGGCTTTATCCTAAACGAACGAAAAAGCATGTCTGTACTGCAGGCGCTTTCTCTTGCGGGCGGCCTATCAAAAGAAGCGGCAGCTAAGAAAAGCAGGATTCTCCGCTCCAACGGAACAAGCAAGCCGCTTGAAGTGCCGTTAAATGTCAAAGATATATTAGCCGGGAAATCGAATGACCTGGGCCTGCAAGGCAGTGATATTCTCTTCGTTCCCGACAACACAGTTAAAACGATAGGTGGCAAAATTGCCGAGGCCGCCTTGCAAGCTGCGATCGGTGCGGCCATTTACCGGCCTTGGTGAGAATGTCTTCCATACTTTCGAACTTCGACAACAGGGAACTGCCACCTTCGGCAGCGAGTGGTTCGCATTCTCTGTCTTTAAGCGATGGCATCACACTCGATATCCGCGACAATCTGTTAGTAGAGCGATGGAAGCTACTTCGTCGCCACATCCGTGCCTTGATAATGCTCTCAATGGCCGGCGGGATTCTTGGTCTCGCAGCCTCTTCTTTACAGAAGCCCGCTTATCAAGCAGGCGCGCTGCTCGAGATACAAGAAGTCAACGAAGATTTTCTGAATTTGAAGAATGTCACTCCAATCTCTCAGGAATCGGCAGCCGTCTCCATTGACGAAATTCAGACGTATATCCGTCGGCTGCAAAGCAGGAGTTTGCTTGCTCCAGTTGTTCTGAAGCTTGGGTTGGTCAGAACACTCCAAAAAGCCGGCTTGCTGCATAAGATTAAAGGATTGCTCGGGCGGCCCTCCGCTCCGGGCGATCCGCTCGAGACCTCCATTGATGCAGCCGAAGCCAATCTTCAGATTCGCGAAATCGGACGCAGCCGCTTGATCGAAATCAATTATTCGTCGGACACGGCTAGGGGGGCAGCGGCTTTCGCGAACACCCTAGCAGTCGAATTACTGGAGCAAAACCTCCAGTCGCGTGGCACGCTAACGCAAAATGTGAGTGCTTGGATCAATCACCAGCTGGATGATACTCGGCAGAATCTTGTGAAATCGGAGCGAGCTCTCGAGAATTACACCAGGAGCGCCGGGCTCCTATACTTGAGCGGTAGCTCCAACCCAAGTAATGTTGATATGGCGAGCACCAGCCTTTCCGGTGAAAAGCTGCGGCAGGTTCAGGAAGAGCTTTCGCGGGCGCAAGCAGATCGGATGAGCAAGGAATCACAGTACACTCTAGCGAAAAGCGCTCCACCTGAATCTCTGCCATTCTTCTCCGGCGACGCGGCCGTTCGAGTACAGCAAGATAAGCTCACGGATCTGCGTAGGCAGAAGGCAGACCTCGGAACAAACTATACACCACGGTACGCGACGATGAGGAGCATCGAGGCACAGATCAATGTACTTCAAAATGCGCTCGCGCAAGAACGCTCCACGATTTTGAGACAGATTGAGAATGACTATCTGGCTGCGCTCGGCCGCGAGAAACTGCTGGAGAGACAATACGGCGAGCAATCGAAACTCGTGAACGAAGAGGGCGCAAAGACCGTCGAATACCAGATGCTGAAGCGCGAGGTCGAATCCAATCGCCAGCTCTATGACGATATGCTGCAACGAACGAAGCAAGCCAGCGTGGCGGCCGCCCTTCGCGCAAACAACATTCGGGTTGTCGACTCGGCGAGAGTGCCGGTCGAGCCTTATAAGCCGAATCCTCCAGTAAACGCAGCCGTAGGTTTGGTGGGCGGCTTTCTCTTTGGTGCAGCTTGGGTAAGCTTCTTTGCTGGCAAAAACAAGATTATGCAGCCGGGAGAACTCAAGAGTCTATCCGGGGTTTCCGAACTCGGCGCGATTCGCACTACCAAGACGCTGATGAAGCAGCGGGACGCGTGGCAGGCACGTTTGCTTACTGTCTCCGACGAAGACAAGCTCCTAGCACGGTTAGCGCTTGTCACTTCAAACCAGCAGCCTTCGGTCACAGCTCAGGCTTATAGGTCCATCCTGACTTCCTTGCGTCTGTCGGAAGGGCACCGTGAGCGCCGTGTTATTGCTCTTACGAGTCCGGGGGCGGTCGAGGGTAAGACAACGGTCGTAACTGGCCTGGCGGTCGTATTGGCACGGATGCAGCAGCGCGTTCTTGTCGTGGATGGAGATTTCTACAAGCCAGAGCTTCATGAAAGGCTTGATTGCTCAAACGAGCGAGGCCTAGCCGATCTCCTTCGATTGTCGGAAGGATCTCGAGTAAAGCTCTCAGAGTTTGTTCAACAAACCGGAATTCCTAATCTTTCGCTTCTTGCGGGCGGTAGCGGGGGCCAGGCACCGCTTCTTTTCTCCGGGCGGCTAAAAGAAATCTTTCGAGAGCTTCGCGAAACCTACGATTTCGTGTTGGTCGACACGCCACCTCTGCTGCAGATTGCAGACGCCAGGGTGCTCGGTAAGCTTTCTGATTCCGTGATTTTGATAGTCCGCGCCGGAAAAACAGATCGTGATGCCGCCCTGCTGTCGCTTGAGCGTCTGCATGAGGATGGCGTCACACTGCTGGGCACCGTCCTAAATGACTGGAGTCCTTCTTCCGGCGATTCGGATTACTACCCGACCTATGGCAGAAACGCCAGCATACGCAAGCCTTCTCAATCCTCACCGCTGGACTCAAAGTCAAGTTGACACCGACATTTGCGGCAGAACGGGACGGCACCTCTTCGTCCACGTCACGGCGACCAGTTCCTCTATCGCTTCGAACAAACTTCAGTTGGACTTTCGCCGGCAACGTTCTCTACGCCGTATCCCAGTGGGGTTTCCTGATCCTCCTAGCTAAGCTGCTGAACCCGACCGCGGTCGGAGAATTCGCATTTGCGCTGGCGGTTACAGCCCCGATCATGATCTTTGCGAATCAGGGTTTGACTGGCCTGCAGGCAACCGATGCGAAGGGCGAATTTTCCTTTGGCGAGTATTTCGTGTGTCGGTTCTTCACAACTACCACCGCGTTCGTGTTGATTTTTTTCGTAAGTCGGATCTTGCACTTGTCTGAGGTTGTGATTGTTGTCGGAGCTGCCAAGGCTGTAGAAGCGCTCTGCGACATCAAATACGGCCAATATCAGCGGATGGACAGAATGGATCAAACGGCCAAATCAATGGTGCTTCGCGGGGCTTGCTCCTTACTAATGGCAAGCATTCTGGTCCAGTTCTTTCATTCGGTTTTCGGAGCAACTCTGGGACTGCTTGTCGGCAACATAGCAGTACTTCTTTTCAAGGATTATCGCAGCCATCTCACAATTTTGAGAAGGCAACCCGTTGTCGTGCTATTAGCACTGAAGAAGACCCTGCAGGAGAGATTGAAGATGAGACGCCTTCTCTGGCAAGCTTTCCCGCTTGGGCTGGCGGCCATGTTTAGTTCGGCAACTAGCAGCATCCCGAGATACTTCCTGGAGCACTATAACGGCACAGCCACGCTCGGCATTTTTGCGGCTTTGATGTACCTCCTGGTCGCTGGAAGGACGTTAATTGTTGCTCTCGCGCAGGCCTGTGTGGCGCAGCTTTCTCGCCTGTACGTCGAACGACGTGGGTCATCGTTCACTCGTTTAATGGTCCGGCAGATGCTAATCGGGCTCGCGATGGGAATCGGAGGAATAGTTATCAGTCTCTTGGCCGGGAAACCGATTCTTCGAATGATCTACCGACCCGAGTACGCTGAGTATTCACACATTCTCGTGCTGGTAATGATCGCGGCGGCGTTAAATTACCTGGCGGAATTTTCGAATGGAGGTCTGCTGGCAGTACGCTCCATCAAGATCCAACCCATTATCTTAGCTGTATGCTGCGGAGCTATTTTGCTTCTTTCGGTCGCTCTGATCCCTCGTTTCGGAATTACCGGAGCGGCGTTAGCCGTGGTCATTACTGGCGCAATTCAGCTTTCGGCGAACCTTCTTTTTTTAAGGCGCGCAATGCTTGGCTCCGCCGTCGACACGACGAATGTCATTTCTATCTAAATCAGCCGGCAGACTTCACGTTCGACCGTCTTCCGGGTGGAGTTCCTGGGTTGTCGGGGCAACACTCTCCGCTGCGATATTACTGGGCTTCGTGGCATCCTCGGGTTCGTTTTTGCACTGGTTCGTCTTCCCGGTGCTAGCGTGTGGAATTCTTTGTGCAAAGGATGGAACAGACTGGGTTTTGGGCCGAGTGCACGCCTTCGACTTGATGGGCGTTTTCGGTATTTTTGGATATTTTTTCTTCTTCGTTGCTCCTCTTCTCCATGTTCATTGGAATTTTTGGATGTGGGAGGTAGTGCCACCGGCCGATTGGCGCGACTGGCTTGGCGGTGCGGCGGTCTTGAATTTCATCGGCCTAATCGCTTTCCGGGCTGTTCTCTATCTATGCTCAAATAAGCGGAAGGCGAACCTGACAAAGTTCATCTGGGTAATTGACTTTCGAATCTTTCCGGCCGTTGTCGTGGGTGTCCTTCTGGTTACCGCCATGCTTCAATCTTGGGTTTATGCGAAGTCAGGTGGTTTATCTGGATTTGTCGCCCTTTTCCAGGAGAGTTACCCGGGGCACGAAGATCACTTCGCAGGTTGGGGTTGGATTTTCATGGTTTCCGAGAGTTTTCCGATTGTCGCTGCGTTCACAGCGGCGATATATGCACGTAAGAAGGGCTTCGTAGCCACAAATTTTCAGTTCGGGATTTGCGCTCTCGTCTTTTTTTGTCTCGAGATTTACTTTGGCGGCCTAAGAGGCAGCCGACTGAACACCGCCGAGGGAATCTTCTGGGCTGTCGGCGCGTATCACTATTTCGTGAAGCCGATTTCCCGAATCACGATTTTGAGCGGTGTTCTCGTGATGGTGGGCTTTATGTACGTATACGGCTTTTACAAGGACGGGAAAAGTATTAGTACCGCCTTCGCGAGTGCGGAAGCTCGTGCTGCTGTGGAAGAGCAGTCACATCGCTCTATGCACGCATTGATCCTAGGTGATCTGGGGCGGGCCGATGTCCAAGCCTATTTATTGTACAAATCAGTTACAGATAGCAACGGTTTCAAGCTCGCAAATGGGCAGACTTATGTGTCAGCACTTGGCCTGCTCCTTCCTCAACGTTTCAGGCCCACTTCGCTGGTCAGCAAAGAAGAAATTAGTTCAGATCTGATTTGGGGCGCGGGTGTCTACACACCCGGTGTGTTGTGGTCGACACGTATTTATGGTCTAGCGGGGGAGGCGCTCCTGAACTTTGGTTACTTTGCTATTCCGATCGCGTTTATGGTTCTGGCGTTCGTAATCACGCGGTTGCAATACTGGATCGACTGCCTGCATCACGACGATGCCCGTTTGTTAGTTGTTCCATTCTTGACCTACCTTGTCTGTATCTGGTCGATCTGCTCTGATCTCGATAACGTGGTCTTTTCGCTCATCAAGCAGGGCTTCGTTACTGGCCTGACTATCTTAATCAGTACGAAGCGGGTACGAATTCTCCGGTCTGTCGTGAGACCTCCCGTTGCCGCTGCGCAGCCTTGTATTCCGTAAAAATCATATGCGCCTTTGCTTGACGTGTGAAGAAAGATTTCTCCGAACTCCCGACGGATACTATTGGTCTGCTGGTCCATCAGGATATTCCTTCACGAAGCGCTATCTCGGGGCGTTTCAAGAGGTTCGGGTGATTGCTCGGACAATGGACGTAGCTGAGGCAAAGGAAGGATGGAGCCGTGCGGACGGAGACGGCGTGGCTTTTGCACCTTTGCCATATTACCTAGGGCCCCTACAGTACTTACGGCGTATCCGATCAGCGGGAAAGGCCGCGCGCGCAGCGCTAGGAGAATCCGATGCACTGGTGATGCGAGTGGGCTCGCAAATCGCGTGCACAATGAGGAGCAAGTTACGGTCGGGGAGACCTTACGGGCTCGAAGTAATCGGTGATCCCTTGAACGTCTTTGCGAAGGGATCTACCCAGCACCCGTTACGCCCGATGTGGAGGTGGTGGTTCACACGCTCGCAGAAGCAGCAATGCGCAGACGCTTGCGCGGTCAGTTACGTCACGGGTGGTTATTTACAACGTCTTTATCCATGCTCCCGTAACGCGTTCTCGACCTCTTTTCTCAATATGGAGCTCGATGCGTCATGGTTCCTCGACTCGCCGCGGCGATTCGACGGGCTGAACAAGCCGCTGAGGGTCATTACGGTAGGCGGCCTCGACCAACCCTATAAAGGTGTTGACTTACTGATTCGAGCGGTGAGCGAATGTGTTGCAGAAGGAATGGACATTGAATTGTCTGTCGTGGGTGGCGGTCGATGTCTTGAACAACTCCGGCGCGAAGCAGCTCTAAAGGGGATATCGAATCGCATAATTTTCCATGGCGCTCTTGGTGCGGGGCGACCTGTGCGAGATCAGTTGGACCAATCACAGCTCTTCGTATTGTTTTCCAAGACCGAGGGGTTACCACGGGCAATGATCGAAGCCATGGGCCGCTCGCTTCCTTGTATAGGATCGAATGTTGGGGGCATTCCGGAATTGCTACAGCGTGACTTTATTGTGCAACGAGGAGATGCGGCGGCTTTGACTGCAAAGCTCAAACAGATGTTACGGAGCCCATCGTTAATGGAGAGTGCAGCCGCCTTCAATCTCAAGCGCGCCAGGGAATTTACTGATTCGGCACTCGACCGAAAACGAGGTGAATTCCTCGATTATCTTCTGGAACAAACTCGTGGCTGGATCGCGGAGCGCCAATTGGTGAATTGACGATGCGAATTCTCCACATAGTGAAAACCGCAGATGGGGCTCCTTGGGCCGCCTGGCTCGCGCGGGAATTGGTCCAACTCGGCGTTGAAATTCACGTAGCCCTTCCTTCGCGGCGAGGGTCAAAAGTGGCCGAGTGGGGCGAGGCAGGGGCGATTATTCACGAAGCTCAGCTCGATTTCCCCGTTCGGTCTCTGTGGAAACAACCTGATGTCTTCCGTGTGGCTCGGAAACTGGTCGATGCGGTCAAGCCAGACATCATTCACAGTCACTTTGTTGGAACGACATTGACGCTTCGGCGGGCGCTAGGAAAGCAACACCCAATTCCCCGCATTTTTCAAATTCCAGGTCCGCTTCACCTCGAGCACCTGATCTATCGAAAAGTGGAACTTTTAAGCGCGGGAAAGGCGGATTACTGGATCGCATCGAGCCAATGCATTGAGCGCTTACTGAGGCAGGCCGGTGTTGATTCGGCTCGCGTCTTCATGAGCTACTACGGCTCCCCAGTCGAGCACCACCGTCGTGAAAGGACAGGGGCCCTGCGCAACGGGTTAGGAATCTCAGAAGCGCAATTTGTAATAGGTAACATCAGCTGGATCTATAAGCCAAAATACTTTCTTGGACAAAAAGTGGGCCTGAAATGTCATGAGGACATGATCGACGCTTTGCGGATTGTGACTCAGAAGCGCAGCGATGCAGTAGGCGTGCTGGTTGGCGCGGGCTTCCGAAATGCGGACCGTGCCTACGCGGAGAGGCTTCGAAAGCGAGCAGAACGGTTCGGACAAGGGCGAATTCTGATGCCCGGTGCTTTAGACCATTCCATTGTCCGGGAAGCGTGGCCGGACTTCGACTGCGCAATTCACGTTCCGCTTTCCGAGAATACCGGTGGAGTGACGGAACCCATGTTTGCAAGCGTTCCCACGATCGCGTCTCATGTAGGCGGTTTGCCAGAGGTAATTATCGACGGAGTTACAGGAAAGACCGTGCCCCCGCGGCAGCCAGAGAAGCTCGCCGAAGCGATTTTTGACGTGATGGACAATCTGACGGAGTTCAGAGAGATGGCGGCTATTGGCTGCCGATTGACGCGGAGGATGTACGATGTCAGGCGGACCGCGAAAGAAGTACACGACATTTACAAAAGTGTTTTAAATCCCAATTCGCCGAGGCCTACTGAGTTTGACTCCCGACACGAAATCCACTCACTCGTCGATGTCGCGGTACACCAAAACGGTTCTGTCCAGGCGCGATCGATAGCCAGGAATGAGAGTCGACCGCGCCTGGAAAATGAAAATGACGAGGTTAGAAAGTCACATAGCCGGCGGTTAGATCCGGTAGTGTGAGAGTAGTAACTACCTTACCGGCTACCGAGAAATAAGTATGACCCGCAGGAAGGCTAATGGTCCGAGTAGATCCAGTCCAATTCAAGTAAATCAGCCCATGCTGAAATTGACGCCAGTAGGTCCGTAGACCTGGATCATAAGAAGGAGTGCCAGGTAGCTGTTGACTTTGGAGTGCTCCGGTGGGACTCCCAATAGTTGAGGCGATCGTCTTATATAACGAGGGGGGAAGCGTGTAGTAAGTGTTTGCGATTGCCGGGGCATAAAAAGTACTCGCACCTTGTACCAACAAATACATCAGATAGGATGTCGTGATCCTGGTTCGATCCGAGCTGCTCACTACCGACCCGTAGATGAGAGTGTGCCCACTGCTAGCCTCCCCCGCATAAGCTGTGAGCTGAGAAACAAGGAGGTTTCTTGTGTACATGCCACCTGCCGGAACACTCGCCGCTTGATTTAATTCTTCAACGAGAAGTCCTTGTGCTGCGCCGAAAACGTTCGAAAATTGTGTCCAATCTGCAATACCCCCTGAGTTGGGCATCAGCTTCAGGTCTGGAGCGAGCTGGCGAACACGGGTGAAGAAGCGAGTGATGGACTGGTAATACTGCGTCGCGTTCTGGGCGAACGGCGCGTCCCACTTCACGCCCGAAATGAAATTGCCCGAATCGTCAATGACGCCGTATAACGCCGGTATAAATGCGCACTCGTCGAGACCAATCCAGACATTTTGCAGGCTCCCATAGCCACTTAGAATATTCGGACGAATGTAACTGTTTATCCAGAAATTAATGAATCGATCATCAGCCACATTGACCGCGTATTCCCATTGGCTTTCGGGAGTCTTCGGTCTGCCGGAGTCGCTGCCTTGCAGACCTAATGACCAGTTCCAAACAACTGGGCGGCTTTTCCCCTGGTAGAAGGCGGTTACGAAAATTGGTTTTCTTCCAGCTGCAATCTCCTTTCCCTCGTAAACGCGGAGCGCTGAATACGGAAACCACGCCCATTCTGTCTGGTCGGTCTCACGGAATATATGAAATCGAACGTGAATGACCTTTGTGGCTTGGGGGGTCATATTGAAAAAATCAAGTGACTTGGGTGGGCCGACGTAAGCAGCTAAGCCCGTCCACGAAACGCCGTTCGGATACGTAAAGATCGCGCCTACTTGGGCTCTTGTTGCTTGCGCGTAAATAGCATAGGCCGTCAATAGCGTTGAGAGTGCGAGCCAGGCTGCACGTTTTCGGAAGCTTGCCCGCTTTTTAACACCTTTCATTTCTGTCTGTCTCCTTTTTGCTCATTGGTGCTTGCGGCGGGTTTTTTAAACGTTCAGAGAGGTCTCACGGAGTTGATCTCCACCCCCAAGCACCGGCTATAAGTCTCTCACATGTTCCTATAAAGTCCACACATATATAAGAATGAATCGAATACTTCTATCTGTTCCTCATTTAGGCGCGCTCGAAGAGCGTTTAGTCGCGGAGGCATTTCGTTCAAATTGGGTCTCCACGGTCGGTCCTCACATCACGGCTTTCGAACAAGAATTCGAAAAACGACTAGGGTTGCCATCTCTCGCTGTTTCGAGCGGAACAGCGGCTATTCATCTTGGCCTTCGCCTCCTCGGAGTCGGTCCGGGAGATGAGGTGTTTTGTCAGGATCTGACCTTCGTGGCAAGCGCAAATCCAATTCGTTACCAGGGCGCCACACCGGTCTTCATCGACTCGGATTACGAAACCTGGAACATCGATCCCGAAATTCTCGCCAAGGCACTCAGACGGAAAGCAACATACAACCGGCTACCCAAGGCGGTAATAGTTGTTCATCTGTTCGGACAATGTGCCGCAATGGATAAGATCGCGAATGTTTGCGGCGAGTTCGGCGTTCCGATTTTAGAAGATTCCGCTGAGGCTCTGGGAGCGACCTACCAAGGACAAACAGCAGGCACCTTCGGCGAAGTTGGTGTCTTTTCATTCAATGGCAACAAGATCATAACGACCAGTGGCGGTGGCATGCTGGTTTCAGCCAATCGGGAATGGATCGAGAAGGCACGCTATTTGGCGACGCAAGCCCGCAATCCAGGCGTGGCTTATCAACATTCTGATCTCGGATACAACTATCGACTAAGTAATGTCCTGGCGGCCATTGGGCGCGGGCAGCTGCAAATGCTCGAGCTTCGGATTGCGCAACGCTGTGCAATTGCCTTCCGTTATCAAAGGTGCTTTCGCGACCTGCCTGGCATTTCGCTAATGCCTCAGCACGCGCCTGGGTTCCACACAAACTGGCTGAGCTGTTTCTTGATTGATTCTTCGGAGTTTGGCTGCTCGCGCGACGAACTCATTCAAGAGCTGGATCAGGCCGATATCGAAGCGCGCCCGGTGTGGAAGCCGATGCATCTGCAAGAGCTTTATTGCGATTGCGAATGTTTCGGCGGTGCGGTCGCCGAAGATCTATCCGCTCGAGGAATTTGTCTTCCGAGTTCTAGCAGTCTTACCGAAGAGGATCAGGCGCGGGTAGTCCAAGCCGTCCGGCAGGCCTCAAGAGCGGCTCATGGGCAACTTTGTCACGCTTCGTAATTGTTTCGCAGAGAGTACACATTGTTCGTGAAAAATCTTTCTATTAATGCAAGATATTTAGCAAAGCATCGATTTGCTACAAGCCTTATTTACAGCGCGATTTTCTTGTTTTCCGGAGCGCTCGCTTTTCTGCTTCGTTTCGAGCTTGACCTATCGTCTCGCGTCCTGACCCAAATGGCATGGGCGATCGGCACGTGGATCATCCTGAAACTTTTTGTGTTTCGCTTGCTGTCGCTCGACCGTGTGTCCTGGCGATTCGCCTCAATTCCGGATCTACTATCGATTGCTTTAGCAAATGTCATTGCATCCTGCGTGGCAATACCAATCATTTATGCTCTAGCTCCATCAAGCTTTCCGAGGTCAGTATTCCTCCTGGACTTACTGCTCTGCAGTTACTTCACAAGCACGCTCCTCTTGTTGCCACGCATTCTTGGGCGGCAACGCCCCGGGAAGGGGTCGCGAAGTCAGAAACGAGTTCTAATTTACGGCGCCGGTCAGTCAGGCGCAACCCTCGCCTCCGAAATTCGAGAGAGGGGAAATGTTGGCTACCATGTTGTTGGATTTATCGATGATGATGGCAAGAAAACTGGCATGCGGGTAAATCGCAAAAAGATCTTGGGTACCGGCAGTGAATTTGAAGAATTGCTCGTCCTTCATCGAGTTGAGGAAATTCTTGTTGCTATTCCTTCAATTGGTGCCGGGCGCATGACTCACATTCTTGAAAAGTCCCACGCCGCCGGTATAACATGCAGAACGATTCCGACCTTACCGGAGCTTTTGAAAGAACACGCCCTTTCGCAGCAGATCCGGGATGTAGCCGTTGAGGATCTTCTGGACCGCGCTCCCGTCCGCCTTGAGCAAGCAGCTATTAGGAACACGCTGGAAGATGCTGTGATCCTGCTGACCGGGGCGGGCGGATCAATCGGATCCGAATTGTGTCGGCAGATCGCTCGTTTTCGGCCAAGGCTGATAGTCGCTCTTGACATTGCCGAAACTCCACTGTTCGAAATCGACGCAGAGATCCGGCATAATCACCCCGGCCTGGCATTTTGCGGCGTGGTGGCGAACATTCAAAATCAGGAACGGCTGGACGAGATCATGCGAAAGTTCAAGCCTTCAGTGGTGTTTCACGCGGCGGCCTACAAACATGTCCCCATGATGGAAGCTCATATCTTTGAGGCGATAGAAAACAACGTACTCGGAACGCTCAACGTCGCCTTGGCAGCCGCCGACCACAATGTTGCTGAATTCGTCATGATTTCATCGGATAAAGCGGTTCGTCCAAGCAGTGTCATGGGCGCAACGAAGCGGCTTGCCGAACTCATCGTTAAATCTGTGCAGGCAGAGGAAACAAAGTTCGTTTCAGTACGCTTCGGCAACGTCCTAGGATCTAACGGCAGCGTCATCCCGGTCTTCAAAAGGCAGATCGCAGCTGGCGGGCCGGTAACTGTCACGCATCCGGATATGCAGCGCTACTTCATGACCATTCCCGAAGCCGCGCAGTTGGTGTTGCAGGCTGCCACTATGGGGAAAGGCGGTGAGATTTTCGTTCTCGATATGGGTACACCAGTCACGATCCTTGATTTGGCTCGAAAACTGATCCTTCTTTCCGGTCTGCAGCCCGAACGCGATATTGACATCGTGTTCACGGGAATCCGCCCGGGCGAAAAGCTTTTTGAGGAATTGAGCAGCTATCAGGAAAACACCTGCCCTACTTATCACGAGAAAATAAAGGTGTTTGCTGGCCCGAACATCCCGTGGGGTCTGCTTCATAGTAGGATCTCCACAATGCGGACACTGTGTGAGCTGCGTGATGCCCCGGGTTTGCTGCTGATGATGAAAGAGCTGGTCTTGGAATACAATCCGAGTGTCGAAGTGTTAAAGGTGTTGTTCTCGCGTACCGACGTGCTCGACTCTGCTGAGCAGCCGGTTCTATCAGCGTCAGCCGCTTCGGCCTAACCTAACGCCAGACAATGTATCTACATTTAAAGCGGTTCTTCGACGTAGCTGGCTCTCTAGTCGGCTTGCTTGCGTTCGGACCCGTGATGTTAGTTGCGGCATTCTTCGTCCGAGTCACCATGGGAAAGCCAATTTTGTTTCGGCAGAGACGTCCGGGGCGGAACGAGAAACTATTTACTTGTCTCAAGTTTAGAACGATGGCCGATCGTCGCGATTCGACCGGGAGACTGCTGTCGGACGAGCTCCGCCTCACACGTTGCGGGCGGATCCTTCGGCGAACAAGCCTCGATGAAATTCCTCAGCTCCTAAACGTTCTTCGCGGGGATCTTAGTTTGGTCGGTCCACGCCCCTTGCTGGAGAGTTACACAGACTATTACACGTGCGAAGAGCGCCGTCGTCACAATGTTCGCCCTGGCATCACGGGATGGGCTCAGATTCACGGCCGTAAAATGCTTACCTTTGAGCAAAGGTTTGCATATGACCTTTTTTATGTGGATAATCTTTCATTTCCGCTGGACTTGTACATAATGGCCAGCACTTTTTGGATACTGGCGACCCAGCGCTCATCCGCTGTGATACCTGAAACACCTGAGATTGCGCTCGATGTATTAAGGTCGCAATCTCAATATTCCTCACAACCTCAAAAATGAAACTTATAAATGAGATGGAACCGGATTACTTTGATCGACGCTCTAATCAAAGTAATCCGATGTGCGAGCTGGCAACAGTCGGCAGTTTGATTTACCGGCCCGCTGTGGTGGAGGAGCTTTGCCGACAAACGTATTGATTTCGTCTGCAGGCCGCAGAGTCGCCCTCCTGGAGTCGTTTAGGGAGAGTTTGAGCGAACTTGGTCTAAAGGGACGAGTGATCGCGGTTGACGCTACGGAATATTCGGCGGCTGGTGAAGTAGCAGATGAATTCTACGTGGTGCCGCGATGCTCCGATCCAATGTTTATTCCCCATATTCTCGAGATCTGTAGCATCGAGAAAATCGACTTGCTGGTGCCGACGATTGATACGGAACTGGGCTACTACGCAACTTCACGGGAAGTATTCAAAGAAGCGGGCACGATAGTTGGCGTTTCCGATCCCACGACAATCGCGCTCTGCGAAGACAAGGTGTTCACTCACGAGTGGCTGGTGGCGAACGGTTTTCCGGCGCCTCGACAATCCACCCCGCTGGAAGTTCTCAAGCATCCGGCACCTTGGGACTTCCCCGTTGTGGTGAAACCCAGGAATGGGAGTGCATCCTGTGGTGTAAGAATTGTTGAGTCGCTCGAGGACCTGCATGCTGCAGCGAGTAATCCAGCGATGATCTTGCAGGAATTCATCCAAGGTCAGGAATTTACAGTGAATGTCTTCATGGATCGTCGACGACGCTGCATCGACGCAGTGCCGCACCGGCGCATGGAAATCAGAGGTGGCGAGGTCGCCAAGGGGATCACGGTTCGCCACGAAGCGATGATTCACCTCATTCGAAATCTCATAGAGGCATTACCCGGAGCTTACGGCGCAATGAATGTTCAATGCTTTCTCAGACCGGATGGCGAGATACGAATTATCGAAATCAACGCGCGCTTCGGTGGGGGTTATCCGCTAGCCCACCGCGCTGGAGCGACGATTACACGTTGGTTACTAGAAGACTCTTTGGAAATGGAACTGACCGGGCCTTTCGACTCTTGGCAAGAGGGACTCGTCATGCTCCGCTACGACCAAGCGATCTTCATTGAGCCGGGAAAATCACGTTGTCGTGTCAAAGAGAATGTCACATCTCTGCATAGTGTTTGATCTCGACGATACACTGTATCTCGAACGAGATTATGTTCATAGTGGGTTTCGTGCGGTAGGAAAGTGGGTGAAATCCACGCTAAAGATTTCGGGTTTCGCCGAACGGGCTTCGGAACTTTTTGCCGCCGGCGCCGGGAACAAAACCTTTCACGATGCAGTGAAAGCTCTCGGCTGTACCCCCGATCCGCATCTTGTCTCCGCGATGATAGAAGTTTACAGAAGTCATTCTCCGGAGATATCTTTACCTGCAGACTCCGTTCATTGCCTAGAGAAGGTGAAGGATTTTGCGAGACTCGGATTGATTACTGACGGCCGTCCTTTTGCACAGGAAGCGAAATGCGAGAGCCTCGGCTTATCCGGCACGCTTTCCAGGATAGTGTGTACCGGTACCTGGGGCGAAGAGTTTCACAAACCGCATCAACGGGCTTTCGCATTCATGGAAGATCAATTGGGTTCATCAGCCGATACGTTCATATACGTTGCGGACAATCCTGTGAAAGATTTCACAGCTCCTCTTGCGCGGGGTTGGCTGACCATTCGCATCAGACGTGTTGCCGGCCTCCATGCGCACGAACCGGCGACCCAGCATTGTCCTCACGTTGAGCTGCAGGATTTGTGGCGCCTTCCTCAAGTCATCTCTGCGATGGCTGGCTGTTTTCGGTCGATTTAGCTTTTGGATATTCTCTTGTGCCAAGCTACGCTTTTGGATAGAAGACCGTCCCAATACAATGCTTAATACCATTAACACACTACGCGAGGAAAATATAGGCTACCAACCGTCAGAGGAGGATGTTAGATTTTATAAGGAACACGGGTGGTTTCTTACACCAAAAGTTCTACCGGACGAGTTGATTGCAGATGGAATTGCGGGACTGGAACAGCATTGGTCCGGTCACCGCGACAACAGACTGCCAGTGAATGAAGGTTATGTCGATTGGATGCCCGGTGAAGGGGAGGGTACAAGAAATAATGAGTACATTTCACTCCAAAACCGGCGGGTACAGAAGCTAGCCTGGCATCCTCTCATTGGGGCCATTGCGGCTAAACTGGCACGTTCCGATATGATCCGCCTCTTTGACGATCAGATCGTTTGTAAGCCACCTTCGGAAACCGGGTCGTCAGTAGGATGGCACGTGGACGGAGACTACTGGGGCACCTGCTCCTCGCAGGAATTGCTCACTGCGTGGATTCCGTTTCAAGATTGCCCCGATGAGTTGGGTCCACTAGCCGTAATAGATGGCAGTCATGAATGGTCACATCAGATCGATCGCGGAAAGCTTTCATTTCATTCTCAGGACATGAAGGCCCTGAAGGGTTTGGTAGAGGAGGCCGGGCATCAGTTCGCCTGTAAATTACTTTCCATGGAACGCGGGCAAATAAGTTTCCATCATTCACGAACCATCCATGGCAGTTTTCCAAATCGGGGTACTCGTGCGCGTGTTGCTCTCGCATTGCACATGCAGGACGGCGCCAACCACTATAAGCCTTGCTTTCGGGTCGACGGGCGGCCCGTTCATCTTTTCAATGACATAATCTGTCGCAAAGATGCACGGGGGTTGCCTGACTATAGCGATGACGCCGTCTTTCCTGTCTTGTGGCGGAATACAGGCTTTGCAAACGTTAGCTAACTGCAAAAGAAAAGAATGACAACAGAGATCCAGATCGTTCCGGCTAACAGTCGATCCTGGACCGATCTGATAGAACTCGTTCCGCACGATATCTATCACACTCCCGAGTACCATATGACTTCTAGCCTCGGGGTTAGTGATTGCCGGCCAAGCGGCCAATCAAATGCTATACCCCATGCGGCTGCTCAACAGTCCTTTCTTTTCTCGTATCGGAAGAGCGGAATGGTGTTTCTGTTTCCCTATGTTCTTCGCACGCTGGAAGATGTGCTGGGACGTGAAGGACTGTCGTACTTTGACGTAACCTCCGTCTACGGATACGGTGGGCCCTTAGCATCATCGAACGTTTCACCAGAATTCCTCGAGGAAGCTTGGAACGAGTTGCTTGGCGCCTGGCGAGAGCGTGGCGTGATATCTGCATTTACTCGCTTTCATCCTCTCTTGCAAAACGCCCGATTCGCGCAGGGCGTACGCGACGAACTCTCATTGTTCAATGGCCCCGCGGCAATTTTATGCGGCAATACGGTTTCGATCGATCTTCTGAAGTCTGATGCCGAACAATTTCAGCAATATCAGAAGAATCTACGCAATGATCTTCGAAAGGCTTATGCTTCAGGATTTGAAATAAACGAAGTCGACTTTGGAGCGACAGCTTCGCATTTCATTGAACTTTACACGCAAACGATGAATCGTCGACAGGCATCTGGCGAATATATGATTGATCGCGACTGGCTGGTGAAGTTCGTCCATTCTCTGGGTAATCGTTGTTCTCTACTCTCGGCGCGTCTTAACGGTCAAATCACAGCGATACTTCTCGTCATGGAGTACCGTGGCTTTGTACATGCCCACTTGACTGGAATCGACGACCGTTTTACGTCCCATTCCCCGTTGAAACCTCTGCTCGATGGAACCCGAAGCTGGGCGACGGCCCGTGGCAACCGGATCTTTCATTTGGGAGGGGGCATTGGGGCCCGCCAAGATTCTTTGTTTCAGTTCAAGCGTCACTTCTCTCCGGACACGAACCCCTTTCACATCGGCTGCTGGGTGCTGAATCGCGAATTGTATTTCGAGCTCAGCGGAGATAGCGAAAGAGAGGCCGGATCGGTCCTGAATTCTATGTCTGATGAACCAAGACCATTTCCGGCCTACCGTTTTGTTTTGCCTGAACGACCCGTCTTTGCAGGCAGACCGAATAACCGCTAACGTTTCGGCTTCGCTCCGTGTTTCAAGCGGCGCCCCTTTCAATGATTTAATACGTAAGTGGCACGCAAGTCGCCAAGAGTAACGCTCGACACCGGTTGATTACTCGAATTGAGATAACTCTTGCCGACTGGCAGCGAAATCTTCTGCGTTGTGCCCGTCCAGTTCAGGAAAACGGTTCCGTTCTGGAAATCCCGGGAATACACGCACAAGCCGCTGCTCGCTGTACGTTGCGGTGCGGGTTGACAGCGTAGCGCACTGATCGGTTGACCCAAGCTCTGACCGATCTTCTGATACGTTGAAGGCGGCAGGGCGTTATAAGTCCCTGCAATTTCGGGTGCGTAAAAAGTGTTTGGACCCTTCACCAAAAGATACATGATGTACGAGTCTACGATTCGTGATTGGTTCGATCCCGGAACCAACGAAGCGAAGATCATCGGATAGCTGTGTGCGCTCTCGTTGGAATAGGCCACGAGCTGGCTATATTGGAGGCTGCGAACGTAGTAATCTGACGCGGAATCTTCGGGATTTATCTCTTCAAGCATCATACCCTGCGCTTTTCCAAAGGTGTTCGCAAACTGAGTCCAGTCAGCAATTCCGCCTGAATTCGGCATTATGTTGAAGCTCGGCGCAAGCTGCTTCACCCGCGTAAAGAAATACCCGATCGACTTGTAGTAATCGGCCGCTGTCTGAGGGAACGGAGCATCCCATTTAACGTTCGCTACGAAGTTCCCGTTGTCGTCAATAACGCCATACAGCCCAGGCATAAACGCGGCTTCGTCCACACCCACCCAGATATTCTTCATAGAAGAATATTCTTGCAGCAGTCCATTCACGTATTGGATCCAGTAGCGAATAAAGCGGTCGTCCTGAACATTTACCGCATACTCCCAGGCTGATTCCGGTGTCGTCGGTTTCAGCGATGTTCCTTGTAAACCCAACGACCACTGCCAAACCACCTGTCGGGTCTTTCCCTTGTAATAAGCCGTAACGAATAGCGGTGCCCTGCCAGCCGCGATCTCCGTGCCTTCGTAGACGCGAAAGCCGGAATAGGGGAAATAGTTCCAAGTCCATTCATCGCTTTCCTTGAATACATGGAAACGCGTGTGAACAACTTTTATGGCGCTCGGAATCATGTAAGAGAATAACTCGGACTTCGGCGCACCTACATAGGCACCCACCTGAGTCCAATCGAACCCGTTCGGCGTAGCAAAAATAGAACCTATTTCACTGCTTGCAACCGTACGTGTGGCTTGACCCTGAACAAGGGCCGGCATTGTGACGACGCACATCAAAGAAATGGCACTGCACAGTCTAATTGAGCGCGCAGTACGGAGTAATTTATAAGACATTATAAGGAGCTCGGACTAAGTAGTCAGTCGTTCTCACGCCGGTTCGCGCTGTTGTTACTTGGGCTTGCGGCCGGGCTCGGATGGGCGATTAACCTAAACGGACCGTGACGACTGTCACCAATGAAGAGTGGTCTAGCAACGCAACTTCTCAGTGATTCTCTGTGCCGCTCCGTGGCGAAATCTTAGAGAGGTGCTGACAGGGTAAATGCTGCCCATCACGCCATCGAATTCCTTTGAATGGCGCCACTATCGTGGCGACATGATCCTGTGGTGCGTACGACGGTATCTTCGGTATCCGATTTCCTTCGCGCACTTGGCCGAAATGGCTGCCGAGCGAGGACTGGCAATTACAGCCAGTTGCATCTGGCGGTGGGTTCAGCTGTATGGCCCAGAACTGGATAAACGTTTCGGCCACGTCTGAAGCGCACGAACCGTCCTCTCCAGCCTGCCGCGCCGCGAGCAACTCATTATGCGCATCAGCGTAGTGCTCGGGCTCAGCCTAGTGAACTGTTTGCACTCCGTTGGAATAACGTTAACGGCTTCGCTCTTCACCTGGACGAGGCAACTGTTGGTGGCAAACTCTATCCAACTCTGAAAACGAAGTTATCAAGTGGATTTGTGGCGCTACCTGCGTCGCTCCGACAGGACCTAGCCGACTGGAAGAACGTTCAAAGAGTCCGGTCCGATAACGAGTTTATCTTTCCAAACGCGAAACGAGGAGTGTTTCGTCTCGGCAACTATCGCGCCGACATCTTGCGTCCGGCTCTGAAAAGGATCACGGAAGAACCTGCGATCAGCGGTATAGAGTTTCGTACCTGTCGACGAACGTGCGCAACGCATTTGAGCCAGCATTTAGGAGTCAAGGAAGTACAAACTTACCTGCTGCATTCCCGAGCGACGACAGCACTCGAGGTTTACATTCAAGAGATCCAGGACCATGCCCGCGAGGCCGTTGAACGGTTAGGCGCGGTGCTTGCAGCGGCCCGGCCGAGTAGGGGGGAAGAAAAACTCTTAATTTTGCCCGTAATCTGCAAACAGCTAAAGAGAGTTCAGTAATGTTAAAAACGTCTAAATATTGCGCACGGAATGGCTTACGTGGTGGGCGGTCACAGGATCGAACTGTGGACCTCCTGCTTGTAAGTTATCGGGATAGGGTTTGCAGCAGTGCTCACTGATGCTATCAAGTGCCCGGCCAGAAAGGTGTTTGTGCGTTTAGCTAGTCAGCATGAACACTGCTGAGAAATCTCGATAAACCGTGAGTTCGACGCAGGCTTCCGTACACGGTTCCGTACATCAAATGGAAGAGGGCACATGCGGCGAGCAGCAGCCCCAAAACGCGATGCCGTCTTAGAACCGAATTGTCCAGGGGGTGGCCGTCACCAAAGCCAATTTGAACCCGCCCACATAAGACTTTTTTGGCCGATGATTCTTTGCCCTGCCAGCCGCTCGGAACACGTCCGTTGGCGCTCGTTTAGTTGGCACCTTCCAGCCGAGCCGCTGCGGTTCGGTTTTCAGCCTGACCCTCGTTTCGCCTTTGCCGGACACGCGCAACCAGGTAGACGACGATTGCGACATTCACAGCCAACACTAGGACCTTAACAACCGTGAAGTGCCTTGCAATTTCGTACAGCTCCAGCGGAATCAGCGCTGCGGTCGTGATGATGGTGAAATACTCGGCCCAGCTCTTTCGAAGCAAGAGACCGGTTCCTTCGGTCAACAGCAAACCAGCATAGATGAACGTTCCCGCGCTGAGCGCCTTGAGTTGATTCGAGCTGACCCACAGGACTTTGGTCAGCAAGCCATGAATCAGCCGATTATCCGGGTCCACGCGCAGAACATTAATCCAGTGCATCACCGTGTCCGCTACATCCCGGTGCAGAAGTCTGACCGCGCCGATCCCCACAGCGACCAGCAGTGCACCCTTGAGCAGCTTGAACAGGGCGATCAGGAGAAGCGTTGTCGTACCTTCATGGAAGCCCTTTGATCGTGCTTCAGCCTGTACGGCCATCGCTCTCTAGGTTACCGGGTCTAATCGCGCCTATCGAGAGGTGGTCCTCCGTCCTCGAATCCTCATCTCGCATCTCCAGACGTAAGCCCTCAGATGCCACGCGACCGGGTGAGGCTCCAGGCGGCAGTCCAACGTCAGAGGGCGCGAGAACCGTTGTTTGGCCCGAGTGCCATCCTCGCTATAGAGGATCGGAGTCATCGGACAGTATGGAAACGACGAACCTCAACCCACTACTCAACGATTCGATTGCCTGGCCTATCTTCCAGTTCCCCGTCGTCTTCAGAATCAGATTCGACATCGAAGACAACCTTCTCAGGCTTCAGTCGGTACAAGGGTTGTAGCAGGCTTAGCCAATCAGGAACTTCGGACACCAATAGTAGATCTTGAAACGCTGCCATATAAGCTCTCAACCGCGACCTCCCACTGATCTCATTCGCTGGACGCCAACATTGAAGGGATGGTGGGCGAGGGCCCACATTTGGTCACGCCAAGCTTGCGTTTCAGCAAACTATTCGTGACGGGGGTTTTCGTCCTATCGACCAAGTCAGCTACCAAAACCGATGATCGATTCCCACGTTTTTGTCGCCATGTTAGATCGACCAAGCAGCAGAGCGTTTCAATGTAAGTTGGTTGGCCCAGTCGGTCGTTGCGGCTACACTATTTGCGTAGAACTGCTCATACGCGAACACCGGTGGTAATGACGGCCTAGCTCGTCACTCACCCTGGTCTGCCGCGATCCGCTGCTCGGCACAATCTTCGGCCAGCGAATACTTCAGCCAGTTCCTCCACGGTCGCGCTTGCAACTCGCAGTGCGATGACAGGATCGCAACGCTTCGAGTTCCGCTACGAAGGGATCACATCAGAATGCGCGCCAGTATTGGCGGTCAGTTGCTAAAGAACCCGAAGTCACCATGCTCAAGTGTTGGCACCAATACAGATCGATCCAAATAGCGGTTGCCACGCTCACAGCATGTTTCCGGGAGGAAAAGACAATTGTGGCAGGCTGCACCGTGAAGTGACAGAAACGTCTGATCACGTTGGGTCTCGGCGCAAAGTGGATCAGACGGACGGATTGCCAAGCTCTCAAAGGCTGCTTGCAAGAGCCGCTCGATTCGAGCGTCTCCGTTTCAGCGAGGCTCACGAGGCCACCTAACGTACCCTCGCTGTCCGCGCCGTGGCGAAGCTTCCGCCGCGTGTCCAAGCCGCCGATCCCTTCGATGCGGGATCAGTGTAGAGCCGCTTCTGTCGCTTAAACGAAGTAACCGTCTGCAAGGGCTAGACTGTGGAACGTGAAGACATCCAACAACGAACACGAAGAAGAGTTGCGGGGCAAGTTCGCGGCAGCGGCGTTAACAGCATTGCTAAGCCATATCCCGTCTTTTGTCGCCTTTGCGGCGCGGCCAGACAAACACACCGAGGGCGTGGCGCATGAGAAATTGGCTAGCGAGGCATACCGCTGGGCGGACGCGATGTTGGCGGCGCGCCTTCGACCTTCTGACTCATCAGATTTAGAATGAACTGGCGGCTGGATGAAATCGATGACGGGCTGGCTCTAACGTCTTTTCCGCAGCTCGCTTGTGCTCCCGCGAAGAGCCGCCATTGAAGAGTTCCGCTGTCCCAAGGTCTTCGTGGCGTGTCCGCTTGGTATTTTGGGGAAATCCGCCAAGCGCGGCCACGTCTGGCTACATGCGCGCCCTCTGATTTATGCCCACAGCAGTCAACCGCCGAACAGTCGATCTTTCCTCGTATCCGAAACTCGTCGTCATTTACCTCGGAATGCGCGTCAATCGTCTGACCGGCTTGAAGACTCTGCTCGGCTTTGGGCCTAAGATCTCCAGTTCAGTTGCCGCGCAGCCAGACGGCTTGCTTTTGCACGAGAACGTGATTTATTCCCTGTTTCCGATGCATGTCGGTATGCGGCAATACTGGCGAGACATGGATTCGCTTCTCGCCTGGTCCCGCTCGGAACCCCATCGCCAATGGTGGAAGGGCTTTCTCAAAGATTCGGGCGGTACCGGCTTCTGGCATGAGACCTACCTGATGCAGGGCGGAATGGAAGCGATCTACGACGATATTGCAGAGCCTATCGGATTCATGAAATTCGCTCCCGTGAAGTCTGCGCGTGGCAGCATGTTCGGCGCTGCCCATCGAGCTGGCAAACAACACGATGCAGAGCCAGTCGTCGGCGAGAGAGAGCTGTATGGCTGAATTGACTTGGCAATTGGCCGAATGGAACCGTGGAGATTCACAACCAACTCAGTACTGAGGACGTGCAGGCGCGCTCGAAGCTACTTACGCCAAGTCGGTTGTGGTCTCGCGAGGAAGTGCTAACGGCAGCATCACCGATACCGCGAGCACCGGGCGTATACGCATGGTATTTCCGGGAGATTCCGCCAAGCGTGCCTACAACTGGATGTATTCAGCACGACGGCAACACACTACTGTACATCGGTATCGCGCCATCAGCTCCGCCGACCAACGGCAAAGCGCCGAGCAAACAATCTTTATGGCATCGAGTTAGATATCACTATCGAGGCAATGCCGAAGGCTCGACACTCAGGCTGACGCTAGGCTGCCTGTTGGCTAAGAAGCTACAGATCGAATTGCGCCGTGTAGGTAGCGGCAAACGTATGACCCTCGGGCCGGGCGAGACAAGAATATCCGAATGGATGGCCGGGAATGCGTTCGTAACCTTTCATGTTTGCGACAGGCCCTGGGAGCTTGAGAAAGCCCTGATCGAGAGTGTCGATCTGCCGTTGAACTTGGATCAAAAAATCGCAACCACGCGTTTCATGCTGCACTCACTGCCTTGAGAAGAGCTGCCAAGCAGCGGGCCAGAGAACTCGAAATAACGTAAGCAAAATAGCTTAGTCGCGATCCATGCAACCGAGGCACGTTCGCCGCGAAGGTGTGCCGTAGGCACATCAACCACGGACCCTGGCGCTCATGTTTAGGACACGGTTTCGGTCATCTCGCGACTTACGGGCAGGTAATGGATCGAGAACATCTTCCTCTCAGGTCTGAAGATCCAGCCATGCTTCTTCGGGCGTGAGAGGTCGGCTTCTACCGACCCATCGGCCAGCTTGCGGAAGTAGGCCAAGTCCTTCGCGGCGCTCGACCTCGTTTACGTTATTGAGGACCTCGACCAGATCGGGCAGCCACACCGAGCCATCCTCTGTGATGGTGAAAGAACCGGCAAAGATCGGGCAGATCTCTCCTACTTGATCGGCTCAGGCATACCCTCGGAGGATAGGTCCCGATGCACCGGGGTCAAGAATCGAAAGTACTGAGTGAATTGTCGAGGCGTGATCCACATTCGAAGACATCGCGTTCGATCACAAAGCATCACTCGGATCGACCGTGCGCGATGACATTGAAAGCGAAGTGTACGCTGTGAGTGTCGTGCGCAAGGCCGCAGCGTAGGCCATCTATTCTTACTTCTTCCTTCTCCAATCCACACAGTACACATAGATTTCAAAGGCGGTCGGGCCGGATTTGAAAGGAAATTGGCCCGGACCAGCCGGTGGGGAGTGGCGGTGATCCTGCGAGCGGAATCATGAAGCGAGGCTCAGGCGGAAACGGTGGGATCACTGGTTTTCCCGGAAGGGGGTCAAAGATTATTGCCCCTGTATCGCCAGGTGGCCAAGGCTGTCCACTGGCCTTGGCATCGGCTTCGATGATCTCCCACACCTTGCGATACCACTCATCCGCATCAGCCCTAAGTCTAGCGGCCTCCTCTGTTGATTCGGCGATATAGGCTTGATCGCCTCTTACATTGCCCAAGGATGTCATCGCGGATATGCTATTCGGATTAACTTCTAGCGAGCGCAGAAAGCTCGCGGCGCTCTCTTGCAAGAGCGGGCCAACCTCGGCGCGAAGAGATCGACGGCGCTCTTCATCCGAAAGAGGAGGACGCGGAAACCCTTTTGTGGAACGAATGATCGTGAACGCCTTGTCGTAATCGATGCGACCACAAACATAGGTAGCAAACCTGTGATGGGGATTGATTTCCGCAAGGCGAGTATAGAGTTGTCGTGCATCGTCGCGCCGTGCCCAGCGTTGCTGCCGAAGGATTATCGCCTTCAAGTCTTTACTAGTGTCTGGCTCTCTCCACCAAAAATACAGTAGGCCCAAGTATTCCATTGCTTGCTCATCGCGAGGTTCCAGTTCGAGCGCTTTTTTGAGGTGCTCCTCTGCGCTCCGAGCATTAGTGGCGTTCTGCTCGATAATCTGAGCACGTTCCTTTTCAGCCTCGGCCACGATCTCTGCGTCTGTCAACGGCCTGAGATTTCCGCTCTCGTCGGGTACCTGTAATTGGTTATGTTGCTCAGCGAGTCCGTTCTGATATTGAAATACGTGAATGACCCCCAGAGACAACTGTGCTTTCGCAGAATGGGGATCTGCTTCAACGGCCTTCTGAAAATCCTGTCCGGCTTCATCGAGCCGCATATATGCGTATGCCTCAGCGCCCTTTTCGAGCCAGCTTTGCGCACTCTCGCCCGAAGACATGCTAGTGATTATAAGCAAGGTTCGCCAACGGGCTGCGGCGATAAACAGCCGAATGGAAAGTGCATTGTAGCGCCATCACGTCGCGTATCGCCATGCTACTCTGCCAGTAATCCGGCACCAAGCCATGCGCTATTGGTGGGTGAATCAGAACCAGACGTATCGTCAAGAGATTCACGGTGGGTATCTCTGGTCTCCTAAGCGGAATGCCAACGGAGCGCGCAACCCGTTCTATGAATCGATGCGGGAGGTGTCGCCTGGCGATATCGTGTTCTCATTCGTAGATACTCGCATCGCCGCAATCGG
>CAVWRP010000030.1:0-84957 GCA_963757345.1 Terriglobia bacterium
CCTGACAACGGTCGCCTCTTCCGGAGAGCCAATTGCCTTAAGGAGCGGTTCAGTAGTGTCAAGAGCACGATCAACCTCCCGTGCATCGAAGACCTCCTGATGAGCATGCCGACGTCGAATATCACGGAGTTCGAATACAAGAGTCCGGGTCCGAGATGATAGAGATGAAAACAGCTCCGAGTGTCGCTTTTCCAGCAGCAAGGTGATCAAAGCTTGAACGTCTAAATTCAAATCTTTATCGGCTTCGCGCCAAGTGGGTAAGCTTTCACGAGCCTCTCTTTACCAGCCGCCATTGTATGTACGTTGAAGAGATTCCACAACATACCGCAGCAGCCCTTCCGGAGGCATTCCAAGGAGCTCGGAACGCGTTTGTCGTTTCTCCAGCCACTCGGGCGAAGAGCCAAAGGCAAGAATAGAGCTATCGATATATACCACCGTCAGGAACGGCCGCTCTTGTGTTGCAACAACAAAAGGCTTCGGTTATGTTTTTATTAGCCGCCTAGCTCGACGGGGCGACAAGCTGGTATATTCCTGACCAGTTGGCGGCGCCGCACGATAAGGGAATCGCTGAAGGAGGCGATTTGTGTCCTCTCCGAAACACTTAATATATCCCGTGTGTCCGCCACCTGAGTCAACTGACCCAGTAAGGACGTACGCGTCCAAATCTTCGGCCGGGCGGTTTTTGCGTTCTGTGGGGAAGAGACGCCCGCCAAAAGGAGCCGACCCAGCTTTGTTGAAGGAGCTAAGGTCTCGGCAAGAGAAGCGAGAGAAACAACGCGCCGAGGTAGAGCGGCAGATCGAACGCGGAGAGAGGCCTCCATTCTCGTACCCTCCAAATCTCATTAAGAAGACGTATGCGGACGTGGCTATAGGCGCGTGCCGGTGTCGTACCTTGTTGAGCACTCCGGCTCGCCAGCCGTTCTCTCCATCCGGAACTTCCTTTCTGCTAATCTGCTTGACCCCGTTTTGGAATTGACACTGGAGGAAGAGTTTGAGCGTGGGCTCAAAAATCGTAGTGGAGTTTTTACGTGTTACCTAGGATCTGATTGGCGATTCCCTGAGATAGAAAAGGCAGTTACGACGCTGTGGCTGGACCGTCCGTTCGCCGCGGGAAACGACGGGGGTCTTGCTTCGATTCTCATTCGGTGCGTTTTCCTGATTGATGACGTTGTCCATAAGATTCTTCCAGGCTTATGTGCTACGGCGATAGCAGATTTTTGGACTTCCTGGCAGCTTCAAAACTACGTCGCCAGATTTTGCGATCGGTTGGCCCGCTCCGAGACCGTGGCGGAAATTGCTCGAATTCCTCCTTTTGCAGTTCCTGAGGAAGCGCGTGATGCTCTGCGGCTAATGTATCGATGGCTCTCACAATTCGCGTCCGAGTTGCGGGAATCTGAAAGCGAGTACAAATTCCTAGAAGGAATGCATCTCAAATGCCCGGCCGCGTCACCGCAGCCTTTCGGGATTGATAAGCCTAAGGATCAAAGTCCCGTAATTCCCACGTTATCGAGCCATGAAGGAGATCAACATGTAGAGGGAGACGTCGCATCACAGACGAACGGCGTTGCTTCCGTTGCAGATGTCAAAAATGAAGTAGATCGAGACCGCGCCATGAAGCGTGAGCAGGTTTATCCGCGAGGACGCTCTTGGGATCTGGAAGTATACACCATGGTCGCTGACTACCGGGTTGAATGCTCGGATAAAGGGATTCAGGTCACGCTCAAGGACATCTTAGAAGCGGCTCACATCGATCGAGCGGACTACAGCAAGTTATTGAACGGACGCAAACCAAAAATACGAAAGAGCGGGAACATATGCGAACTGTTCCGGAAGCTTCGCGATGTTTGCGTCTTCAAAAAGCCGCACTTGACTCGGACGAACGCATCAACCAACAAAAACCAACACTACCCATATTGACGACCAACATGTTGGTAATGATAATTTTTGAACACGAACAGCCTGCATGGTCATGAATGCATCGGAAACGCATGCAAAAACCGAAAACGCATTGAACATTCTCTTCCAACACGGACACAACTCGACGAGATCTCTCAAGATCCCAACCGGTGGGTACAGGACACGATCGCACAGCATGTCGTTGGAGTTCCGGCTGCCACCCTGCGACGGTATCGATTCGAGGGGCGAGGACCGAAGTATCTAAAATCGCACGGCTCGGTGCGCTACAAAGTCGCATGGCTGCTGGAATACATCGACCAGCATACCGTCCAAACTCGGGATACTAGATCAACCAACTCGGACCGGGTCGTTGATCCGAGGCGCGTCCGACACCGCCATCGTTTCGAACGTCGACTTAGCTGGTGATGTCATCATGCTTACTCCCGAAAGCAACTCGTCTGATCCGTCGGCGACAAGAGATGTCCCCAAGGCGCTCCAGATCCTGCGGACTCTCAGGCATGCAAGTAGGCACCTCTCGGACTTAACATTTGGTTTAAATCAACTTGAGGAGTTAAGGCCAGGCGCAATCGATGAGATACTCGCTACCCTGGCGCAACTAGACAATTGCCTCGTCTATTTGCACTCAGCACAGTGCCTGGCGGAGTTCGCACAGGCCCGCACTTCTGAAATGCGACAGCGTCGAAGAGTGTGAGTATGAACTTTCACGCTCGGAACGGCGCCTCGCTAATTCGACCCATTTGCTCCCCTATTTCATGGGTACAAAAACCCGGGATTGGAAAACGTGGAACAGCTCTGCATAGGTCGGCTGCCTTCTTTGACATCTCAATGTTGCAGCGATAGAGCGGTTAAGTTTCTCCAGGAGTATCAGTAGAACTTTTCGGATCGCTGCAACCGCAACACATCCGGCAAAACAGGCCTCTGAGAACAAGATGAACAGGAAGCGTGTACTTGAAACCATAGCTGCAGAAAAAGTTGCATGCAGAGGAGGACGATCTCACATGAAGCTTAACCATAAAAGCACTCTCGATTTGGGAGCTCTGGATTTCATCTCCATGAGATCCCCACCTTGGCCAAAGGCGGAGACCGATTGCTCATTGTCTGGCCTGAATGATGTCAGACCAAGAGCAGACTTATCTTTGGCCTTTCAGGGATTGAAAGCCTTAAGTAACAAAGACGTTTATCTATCAACAGGAGCGTCGCTCTTCGAGGACGGCTTCTGTCAGGCCGGCTCAGCCAGAGCTGGCAATGACCAATACAAGGAGTAAATGAAAAATGAATTTCAAACCACTAAGTGACACTGATACAAAACCGCTGCCGTCAGACAGTTACTACTTCAAAGTTATCAAAGCCATCGAAAAGCCAAGCAAGAATGGTAACCTCATGATCGAGTTAACGCTGCGAATATCGGACGGTAACGGCGTCGAACGAATTCTCAGCGACTACCTCCTTTCAACAATGAGGCGTCCGAAATTGCAGCGGGCGGCGATGGCTTGCGGCCTCGCCGAGAAGTACAAATCTGGTTGTTTGCTCGATGAAGATTTCCTGGGTAGGTCTGGACGAGTAAAGGTTGATATTGAAAGCGCTAAGAACGGGTACCCAGAACGGAACATCGTCGTCGACTATTGCCCTGCAGACACTGGTTCATAGGCTTTGGAAAACATTTGTGGTGCCGTGGGCACATGGGACTGAGTGTGCGACATACGACACACAGTCCCAAAGACACGGCTGATGCAAGCAAAAGAGGCGCACGATGAACTCAGGATCTATGGCAAGTGCTGAACGCGAAAACCTGCTGAAGCTCTGTCGACAACGCGAAAGGCTGGCTAAGGCAGCAGTTGGTGTCCTGGCCGCCAAGCGAAAAGCTGATTTTGAAGCGCAGCTCGCACGGCAATTTAGTTTTGACGAGGATCGGGTGTGGAAGCAGGCTCACGAGATCGTGAAGGTCACGATCGATCAGGCGAACAAAGATATTGCAGCGCGGTCTGCCGAACTTGGCATCCCACGCGAGTTTGCGCCCTTTCTTCGGCATTACTGGTTCGAACGTGGGCAAAATGCCTTAAGAGAGCGGCGCGTCGAACTAACCAAAGTAGCCCACGCGGAAATCGCTCACCTTGAGAAAGAAGCCAAGTTCCGTGTCGAGCAGGCCTCGCTTGAGATCCAAACGCGATTGCTTGTTGGCTCGCTCGAGTCCGCAGCGGCAAAGTCATTTCTCGAAGAAATGCCAGGCCCCGAGCAGCTCATGCCTGAGTTTAGCGTGCGGGATATCGAAAGCAAACTTTCAGTGGGCAGGCCTAAGGACATTTCTCAACTGAATAGCCTAACCGAGGAAAGGCAGTTGACATGAGTGACCCCTCGCCCGGATTGCTCAACCCATCTCCAGACATTCAAGACATCCGGCGCGGCATCTCCCTTCTTTTTGCGGGAGGAGATGTCGTCGAGGTTCGCGTCCCAAAGACACTGCGATTTGGAACCGTCTCCGGATATTTTGATGACCCTGACTTACTTGCTAATGCCATTTATAAGGCGGAATGTTACTGTGCAGAAGCGGTTTATTGCACACTCAACCGGCTCGATCCGCAGCTACTAGCGAGAGCGTGCAATCGGCTCAAAGAACGTGTGGAGCTTACAACGGCCGACAACAACATCGTCCGCAGAAACTGGCTTCCTCTTGATCTTGACCCGGTACGCCCGGCCGGCGTTTCTTCGAATGAGAAGCAACATACTGCAGCTATTGATCGGGCCTACCTCGTCTCTAATGATCTGAAGACCGAATGGGGCAACCCGATCGTCGCCGATTCTGGGAACGGTGCCCATCTGCTCTATCGCATCGATCTTCCGAACGATAAGGATTCCCTGGCATTCATCGCAGATGCGTTGTCAAAAGTACATAAGTGCTATTCGGACGACATCGTAAGGGTTGACGTAACTCCTTCGAATGCAGCCAGGATCTGGAAGGCTTACGGCACGGTTTCACGTAAAGGCGACAATCTTCGAGAATATCCGCACCGGGTGAGCAGAATCTTGGAGGTGCCGGGTGCTTGATGTCCCGCCGGTTCCAGTCACTGAACTCGTGCGGAGCTCGACGGCAACCACAGCCTCGGAGACGATTACTCGAACAAAAGCCAGTAGCAACGAAGTCAACCAGAATCCCTTCGACATGGAAGCCTATCTAGCGGAGCACGGATTCGAGGTAAGTAAACGTAAGCCCTGGTCATCGAATCCAGGAGGCATCATTTGGGAATTAGACACCTGCCCATTCAATTCGGACCATAAAAAAGGCTCAGCGTCACTCATGCTCGGACCTGGCGCTGCCCCTGGGTTTAAATGCAAACACAACGGATGCAGCGGCCAGACCATAAAAGACCTATTCAAAATTTATCCCCCAGGACCGTCAGCGGCGGTCCGAAACGATGAAAGTCCGGGTCAGTACTCTGCTCCAAAACCGACAGGGTCAGATAGTCCGGCGTTTTCAAACCTTCGTCCACAAATCAAGGTCGGAAATCGTCAGCTCCCAGAATTGACAAAAGAGGGTTTGGGAGCTTTACAAACCGCGAATACTCCTCCTGTTCTCTTTGTCCGGAGTGGGCGCATGGTCAGAGTCGTCCAGGATGAAAAGCGTCGACCTGTCAGCAACGAACTGAATGAACACGCACTTCGCGGGCAATTGGCTCGTGCTGCTGATTTCTACAAGCTGAGTCCCAAAGGACAAACTTGGAATGTCTCACCGCCGATGGATTTAGTCCGCGATGTCCTCAGCCGGCCGCCAACCGAATGGAAATTTCCGGGATTGGCAGGCATAATCGAAGCCCCCGCCCTGCGGCCAAACGGAAGCATCATCGAAGCTGATGGTTATGACTGCCTTACCGGCTTATATTACGCGCCGGTTGAGGACTTCAAAGTAGATGTTCCCGAAAATCCTGCTCCGAGAGAACATCAGCGCGTCTGTCGCTTTGATAGAGGAAGCAATCGGCGATTTTCCGTATGTCGATCAAGCCAGCCGGGCAAATGCGGTGGCGGCCTTGTTGACGCCTGTATGTCGCCCAGCCATTTCGGGATGTACTCCTCTTGCTCTCTTCAGCGCTACAGCCCAGGGCACGGGAAAGACTTTGCTAGCTGAAGTTGTTTCTACGATTGCCACTGGTCGTTCGGGCGCACTTTTCTCAGAACCAAAAGAGAAGGCAGAATGGGGCAAGAAATTAACAAGCATCCTGCTTAATGGACCAGCCGTGGTTATCATCGACAACGTTGCTCAACGCCTTGATTCTGACGATCTTTGCAAAACTCTTACCGCCGAAGTCCATGCAGATCGTGCAATGGCAACGCATCAAACTATGACTGCTCGATGTTCGCTGTTCCTGGATCGTCACTGGCAATAACATCCAGTTGAGCGGCGACATGCCGCGTCGTTGTTATTGGATCCGAATGGATGCTAAATGTCCGAAGCCTTTCGAGCGCAATGCAGACTTCAAGCACGATCCTCTTCTGCCTTGGATCAAAGCACATCGGTCAGCGCTCCTGAGTGCATTGCTCACGCTCGCACGCGCGTGGTTCGTAGCCGGACAACCTATCCCGCCTTGCAGTAAACGTTTCGGTGGCTTCGAAACATGGGCCAGAACCATTGGCGGAATCCTTCACAATGCCGGCATTACAGGATTTCTTGGTAATGCCGACCATATGTTTGAGGAAGCGGATGCCGACACATTGCAGTGGGAGTTGTTCCTCAAGGCACTGGATGAAACTTTCGCTGGCGAGAAATTCTTGACCAGAGAGGTTGTCGAGAAAATCCAACAGAAGCAATGGAATACGGAGACGAGAAGTCACGAGCCGACATCTGCTGCGTATCGCTTGATTGAAGCCCTTCCAGATGCTCTTGCTGGAGATATCAATAAAGACTCGCTCCGCTGGCGCTTGGGAAATGCATTTTCGCAACGTGCTGGACGGCAATTCGGGCCGGAAGGCATTTCCATAATGCGCGACGGAGTCAGCCATCAAGCACAATCCTGGAAAATCATGGCGCCGGACGAAAAATCGGGTAGTGTCACGCAATGCGTTGGTGAAAAACCTATATGAGTATTGCAGCCGCTCGACCAAATTCGCCTCGTGCATTCCTTTGAAGGATTGGAGGCTATGCGGACGCCAGAGTTTGATCTTAACGGTATCGGGCCCATAGGACAGCCGTATCTCGCATCCAACTCCAACTTCGCAGCGCTCTCGGCTGGTGACGCTCTCATTGACGCCATCGCGAACGCGGTGGCACTGAACTCGGAGGCATGGCCGGAATTCGACAGCATTTTGATTACAGATGCTTGGCAAACGGAGAATTAAATGAGCAAGATCGCGACGGACGCTCGTGAAACTCTCGAACTGTTCCTTGTTGCCATCGCTGATGCTATCGCGGATCGCCTCGAGTACCGTCAAGAGGCGCGGCGCCGAGTCCTGGACATGGACCAAGCAGTCGAGTACCTCGGCACAAGCGAAGACACGATCTATCGGCTCATTGCTGAGAAGAAACTGACTGCCGTGCGTTTCGACCGCCGCACAAGGTTCGATATCAGGGAACTGGATAAGCTCGTGGAAGAGAGCAAGGGTAAGGACCAGTACTGACATGCACGAACACTTGTAGTAGCCTTGGTTCCGCATGAACGACAAACTCAGCAAGGCAGCAGCAATCCTTGACGGTGATCGTGGCTCAGCCGAAGTACCCAAATGGGGCTCAGTCGTTTCAGCGGAAGAAAGATGGAAACGGGGAAAGCGCCGACGCACGTATGGAACAGGTACTTGCCGTCGGATTCCAAGCGGCAAGTGGCTGCTGGAGTACAAGCCCAAGTGGGCATCGAAGAAGCAATCGAAGACGGTAGACGCAGTCGACCAGAAGGCTGCCGAGCAATCGCTAGGCGATTGGATAAAAGAACTGGATGCACAGGACACCCTGCCTGTACTCATGCCGTGCTCGGAACTCTTCTCGCTTCATCTCGCCGACATGCGGCGCATGCAGCGAGACCCAAAGAACATCCTTGACCAAGAGAAGAAGATCACAAAGCATCTTCTACCCTTCTTTGGTAAACGGGAAGCGGCCAAGGTTACGACGGACGACCTGGATGATTATGTGGACGAACGACTGGGCAAGGGTGCCGCACCTGCCACCATCAATCGCGAATTGTCAAATTTGCGACGCTCCTTTGCTTTGGGATTTGACCGTAAGAAGATACCGGCACCGCTTCCCAAATACAAGAAATTACCGGAGCACAACGTTCGCGAAGGCTTCGTTGAGCACGATGCGTACCGACTTCTCCTGCAAAAACTGGCGACTCATCTCCAGATGCTCTGGTGTTTCGCCTATTACCTCGGTATCCGCAAGGGCGAGCTGCTCAAATTCCGTTGGGAGTGGGTGCTTCCATATTGGACGCGAACCATGCCGATTATCAAGATCCCCGGGAAGTATTGCAAGAACAAAAAGCCTCACACGATTCCGATTTACCATCCGGAGATGCGAGCGATGGTCGAGATGGCTATGGCTCAGCGTGATGCGAAGTGTCCTTTCTTCTTCCAATACCAGGGACGACAATTGAAGAATTTCTACACCGGCTTTAAGAATGGACGGCGAAATGCCGGCCTGCCGGAGCTAATCTTTCACGATACGCGACGAACTGCGATTCGCAACATGGTGCTCGCAGGGATCCCAGAAAAACGTGCGATGCAGATCTCCGGCCACCGCACCCGCTCTGTCTTTGATCGGTACGACATCACGACCGAAAAAGACGCTATGGATACCGGCGCTACTCTTGAACGGCACTGGCTTCAAATCGCTGAGTGCGAGACCAAAGCTGGCACCAAGCAATCAGGAAGCCAAAAATTTGCGAATGAATTTGCGAACGGCGAGGTTGCCGCTGGCAAGGACAGAATCAACTAACTCCCATGTTTTCCTGGTGCTGGAGGTGGGGGTCGAACCCACATGCTCAGTGAAGAGCGCGGGATTTTGAGTCCCGTGCGTCTGCCAGTTCCGCCACTCCAGCGCTTAAGTTCTTGAAACTGAGTATATCCTGCCCGCCTCAGAAGCATAAGCTGAACCCCTGGTACGGCTTCGGACTCGCAAAACACGCGGATCGCCTCAAAAGTTGATCAAACTGCGCTATCGTAATCATTTGGGGAGCGTATTGTTTCAAACCCCAAAGACTCTGAGCTACGTCGGGTCGGACCGTCCCTTCGGTCAAATGACTTCAATACGAATCCGCCGGGTGCTTATCGTGGGGAAGTGGCGTCAGGGCGTACCATGGGTCTAAATCAGAAGAAACGGCAACCAGTTCTAAGTCAGAGCCTTTTCAAGACGACGCACGTCCCGACGTCTTCCTGGGGCAGCTACACCACCAGCGGGATAGTGCACGGAATCCTCATTCTGGCAGCGCTATTGATCACAGTGCCAGTGATGCGAGACGAGTTAAAAAGAACCCAGACCGTGACGCTGGTTGCACCACGTCTTCCAGAATACGCTCCAACACCTGTTACCAAAACGAAGCCGCCTCCACACGTGCAGTCACCGGTCATGGTCCGTAATGAAACGCCGTCCAAACCGCTTCTTCTCCCCAAGCTGGCGGAGCCGAAACCTGTCGAGGTGCCGAAGCCGCGGATCATGGCGGCTGCGCCGGAATTGAAAGTGGCCCCGCCGAGCCCAACGCATCAGCCAATACTCGAACCCAAGCTTGCGCCCGCTCCCAAGCCTGCTGTAAAAACAGGATCATTTGAGACGACCGATACCGCGAAGGGTCCCCTCACGCCTAAGACAACGAAAGTAGGGGGGTTTGGTGATCCTAACGGTGTCCTCCCATCTGCTGATTCCCGCCCATCCGAGGCAATGCTGGCGCAAGTTGGCTCCTTTGATCTCCCGAGCGGAGGCGGAAGGGTGGGTGGCGGCGGCAAGGGTGCTTCCGGTGTACGCCAGACCACATTTGGCAGCGGGGATGTGGGCGGTGTTCCCGGCGGCACGGGCCATTCTGCGGGCAAAGTACAGACGGGTGGGTTTGGCGATCCTGCGACGGCTCCCGCGGCTTCGGCGGCCGCCCCGCGTCCTCGCCGCCAGACGGAGCCCGTCTTCACGCCTGTCGAGATCCTGTATAAGCCCAAGCCGTCCTACACCGACGAAGCACGCAATATGCGACTGGAGGGGCAAGTTTCTCTCGATGTCGTCTTTATGTCTACCGGGTCAATTCGAATCGTACGCGTTGTACACGGTCTTGGTCATGGACTCGACGAGGCCGCCCAGAAGGCTGCCTTGCAGGTGCGCTTTCGACCCGCAACCCGGGGAGGTGTACCAGTGGATACAACGGCCACCATTCACATCACATTCGAATTAACCTAACGATCTAGCTCTACACACACATGCTCCTTTCCTGCAGAAAAGCACACTTCAAGGTCATTCAAATGGCTTTTTTCGCGGCGACGATGGTATCGCTGGCTCGCGCTCAAACTCCCCCTGCCCCCGCCGCACAACAGGCCCCGGCTTCGGATCCTTCGCAAGACCTTAACAAGGTGCTCTGGCAAGCTAATTCGACTCCCGCTCGCAATCTTGAGGAAGTCATTAATCGTGCCATCAATAGCGAGCATGTGCTGGTCGATCGGCTTCGGTCCAAGGAGCCCGTTATCGAAACGTACATACAGGAGATGAAGAAAGATCCCGACCTCGGCCTTGTCCCGAATCACGATTTCTACTTCTTAGGCAAGCTGAACATCAGCAACGGAGTCGTCGACGATTCTTTCCTACCGAAAGGAAACGTTGTCAAGGCAGTCCCGCATTTCTTCAAATCGTTCTTCAGCACGGAATATTTCCCTGGTGGATTCGCCGATGAAATGTTCCTCGATTCATCGGGGTTCGACCGCGCCCATTACCAGTTCGATTTTGTCCGCAAAGAGTTTCTGGGAGACGTACGCTGCTTTGTTCTCGATATCCGGCCTGCTCCT
The DNA here is from genome assembly GCA_963757345.1 of Terriglobia bacterium. Lineage (GTDB taxonomy): Bacteria > Acidobacteriota > Terriglobia > Bryobacterales > Bryobacteraceae > Bog-105. The sequence continues at coordinate 10,870 of CAVWRP010000030.1, forward strand.
GGCGCCGGAAAACGCCGTTTCGAAGGGCGCATCTGGATCGAAGACCGAAATTACAACATCGTCCGATTTAATGGCCACTACCTTCCTTCTCCGAATAACGAGTTTTCTCACTTTGAGTCCTGGCGGGTAAACGCTGGCGGCTTGTGGCTGCCTACGTATATCTACGCGCAGGATGAGGGCTATCGATGGGGGCCGGTCCGCACCGCTCCGATGCGCGCGCAGACACGTCTCTGGGATTATGAAACATCGCGAGACCGGGCTCAGGAAGCCTTCACCGAACTCACCGTTGACAGCCCGCTCGGTGTTCGCGATGAGAGCCAATCGAACACTAATGGGTACTCGCCCGTTCAAGAGCAGCGAATGTGGGAGACCCAGGCCGAGGATAATGTGGTCGACCGGCTGCAAAGAGCGGGACTCGTCGCTCCCGCCGGCGAAGTTGATCAGGTCTTGAACACGGTTCTCAACAACATCGAGGTAACTAACAACCTCAGCTCCGATCCGCCCGTCCATGCTCGCGTCCTGCTTACGACGCCGCTAGAATCGGTTGCAGTTAATCACACCATCCTGATCAGTCGCGGCTTAGTGGACGTTCTTCCGGATGAAGCCTCGCTCGCTGCCGTGCTCGCTCACGAACTCGCGCACGTTATGCTTGCGCACTCGGTCAATACCAAATATGCGTTCGCTGACCGCCTTCTCTTCGATGATCCTGAGTCACTGCAAAAAGTGTCGCTTAGCAGATCCCGAGCCGAAGAGGACGCTGCCGATGAGAAAGCGCTGCAGTTTCTCAAGAACTCGCCCTATGGCGATAAGTTACCCCGTGTTGGTCTGTTTCTTCGGATGCTCTCCGCCCGGAGTGACGACGTACCTCATTTGATTAAGCCTCTTCTTGGTAATCGCATGTCAGACACCAAGAAAGACCTCCGTCTTTCCGGACTTATGGATACCGCTCCCGAACTGCAGCTTCGGGACAAAAACCAAATCTCCGCTCTACCTCTGGGATCTCGCATTCTGGTGGATCCCTGGTCGGATAAACTGCGCTTGTTGAAAGCCCAAACCTCCTCTCTGGCCTCCGCCAAGGAGAAAATGCCGTTTCAGGTCACGCCGTTTCGCGTTTATCTCACGCGGGAGAATTCAGGGACTTCAACGGGCGGGGCACCAGCAGCAGCGCTTCCCGTGAATAGCCCGACAGCAGATCGAAGACCAGTACCCACACCCAACCAATAAAGGTCATGGTTGGCTAGTTCAGCGAGAACTCGCCGCCCACTTCGCGTACACAAACACGAGATGCGTCGGCGCCAGTGGCCTTTACTAGACGTTCCAGCGGTTCGAGCCTTGGCTCACGGCTGAGCTGGAAGGTCTGGTGATGGACTGGCATGATATATCGCGTACCAGCGTCGTTGGCCATGGCGAGAGCTTGTTCGGGATTGCAGTGCACGTGAATCCAAGGGTCATAAGCACCCACGGGCATGATTGCCAAGTCGATTTCACGTGACGATTTGAGCTGTTTGAATGCGGAAGTGTGCGCAGTGTCTCCCGCGAACAGAATCCGCCGCCCTCCGATCGTTACGACATAGCCGTTATACCCGCGATACACGTCGCTTCTCATGCGTGCTCCCCAGTGTGCAACCTGGAATGCCTTAATCTCGGCTGGTCCAATTCGTACCGTCTGATTCCAACTCAATTCGTGAACGGATGCATAGCGTTTTCGCCTCAGGAGATCAGCGGTCCGGTAGGCAGTCACCACGTGAGTGCCGGGGCTTTCGAGAGTACGCAGGCTTGGCAGGTCGAAGTGATCCATGTGAGCGTGCGAAAGAAGAATGAGATCAATGTCCGGTAAGGCATCGGCTTGAAGTGCGGGCTCGATCAACCGTTTGATGCCGAGCGTAAAAGGACCGAGATTAAGCCCCGCACGAAGACTGAAGATCGGGTCCGTCAGGATAGTGAAACCGTCGATTTTTAGCAGCACGGTGCTATGCCCCAGCCATGCCGCATGAAGTCCTTTGTCCGGCCAAAGCTGCGGGCGTGGACGGCGCGGCGCCGAAGCGATTGGTCTCTTATATTCCTTGGAAAGCTCTTTCAGAAAAGCAGGGGCTGCCCGGCGCACGAAACGCGCAGTTTCCGGTGCCGTCGAGATCCTTCCGGAAAGCGTGCTCCCCCGTGGCGTGCGCGACGGACGACGGAATTTGCAATGCTCAACCACACTATATTAGATGCTTAGATAAACCCAAAATTTTCGGCAAACATCGTCATGTCTGACCAAAACGAAAGCCACCGGCTCGGACTCGACACTCCGATCGAGCGCCGGGATCTCCTTAATTCCACTCTACTCGCTGCCGGAAGTCTTCTTCTCGGATCTGCGACTCCTCTCCAACTGTTAGCAGAGGAGGATTGGACCGGCTATGGCGGCGTTGGCGATTATGCCAGTTCGAATGGCAACACCTGGAAGGTCGTTACAGCGGGTCACAAGATTCGCGACGGAGCCTTCGATTCAGAGTCCTATTCACCGGTTGATACACGCGAGCAATACGATTGCGTTATTGTCGGAGGCGGCATTAGCGGGCTGGCTGCGGCACTCCTGTTTCAAAGAAAATCGGCTAAACCAAAAAATTGTCTGGTGCTCGATAACCATACGGTCTTTGGTGGCGAAGCGAAACGCAACGAGTTTTGCGTCGATGGCAGGCGTCTTGTCGCGCATCAGGGCTCCGCCGCTTGCTTTCCTCCATTGGCTGACAGCTTTCTTTCCACTTTTTACGATTCCGTCGAAATCGATTGGGTAAAGTTTCGCTATCAGCGATGGGCCGGTCCCGAACCCGCGATGCAAATCGAGAACGCTCCGTATCCGGTCGGCGGCAGAACGTCGGGTTTCTTCTTCGGTTCCCGCTTTGGCACTCCCGAAGGTCGCTGGCTGATTGACCCCTGGGGCAAACGTCTGGAGGACGCTCCTATCCCGGATCGCGCGCGCCGCGAATTACTCCAGATGCGCGAAAATGACCGACGTCCATTCTCGACTCATCGCTTCCAGCCCAAGACTCACGGGGATGCCGCCTCCCGCCACCTCGACAGCATCACGCTCGAAGAGCACCTCACCGCAACATATGGGTTGAGCGCGGCTACCATCCGCTCTTTTCTCTCACCCATCACGGGAGGCGGCTCCGGCCTTGGCCCGGACGTGCTTTCCGGTTATGCCGAATACGCGGCGGATGTTCTCCTCCCTTGGCGCTACGATCAGGGGGCGCAGATGTTTCCGGGAGGCAACGCCGGCGTGGCCCGGCACATGTTGAAACAGCTCCTTCCGTCTGCCATTTCAGGCCCTGCCACCATGGAGGGCATCTGTCGCGGCACCATCGACCTTGCAGCACTCGATAACTCGGGACAGCCTGCGCGCATTCGGCTTGATGCGACAGTCGTCTCGGTCCGCCACGACGGGGATCCTACCAAAGCCTCTTCCGTCCACGTGGATTACACGAGAGGCGGTAAGCTCTACCGCGTTCGCGCGCGCAGCGTCATCATGGCCGGTGGAAGTTGGACTACGAAACATGTCCTGCGTGATATGCCGGAGCGTTGCCGCGAGGCTTACGAGCAGTTCCATCGCGCACCTTGCCTCATGGCGAACATCGCCGTTCGCAATTGGCGCTTTCTTTATAAGCTGGGCCTTACGGAATGCCAGTGGTTCGAGGGATTCGGAAACTATCTCACCATGCGCAAGGTCGCCACATTTGGCCCTGACCCCGCGACCATCTCGCCCGACATGCCGGCTGTTATCAATCTGAAAATTCTGTTCTCTTATCCCGGAGAGAGCATCGAAAAGCAAACTGCGCGAGGCCGCATGGAATTGTTTTCAACGCCGTTCCGCGTTTACGAAGAGCGGATTCGCGAGCAATTCACCATGCTTTTCGCGCGTACCGGATTCGACGCACGCCGGGATCTCGCGGGCATTATTCTCAATCGCTGGGGGCATGCGTATCTCAGCCCTCAGCCTGGCTTTTTCTTCGGTATTGACGGCAAACCCGCGCCCGGTGAGATCCTCCGTCACAGCCCCTACGGTCGCATCGCCTTCGCCAATTCGGATCTTTCCGGCATTATGGATCACCGAATGTCTATCCTTGAAGCGCAACGGGCTGTCGACCAGGTTATGGCGTTAGCGTTGGCTTAGGAAGCTTTCGCCAATTCACCTCACCGCTGAGGTTTCGGTGTTTTGTCGGCTCCGTTGTTATCGCTCGTCTCCGGGCTTCCGAAGGAAATGGTCGACTCTGCCTCAAATTTCCGATAACCCTCAAAGCGCAGTTCATTCCTCGTTTGATCGTGCGCGGCCACCACAAGCACCGTCGCGGTCACGGGAAGCAAATACTTTTGAGTCCCGATAGACACTTCTTCGTACTCGATGGTGGTCGCGATGCTTGAAATCTGCACCGCTTCGGGAATCTCGGTCGAACCGCTCGTCACGCGCCAAACCGCCCCGGTTTCAGGATCGCCGTACACCGAACCACCGTAGGACACGGTAGCCTTTATGAAGTTTGTCAGGCTTAAGCTCGAATGTTTCCGGTCAATCGCATAGTCGAATTTGGCGACCCGATGCCCACGGACGGTATCCCAGCCGCCCCAGGAAAACGTTGCGGCGGAATCCTCGTCGAAAATCTTACTGAGCAAAATGCCAAACTCGCCCTCGGTCGAAAGCACTCGACGCACGCGCACATTGCCATTGCGCACCTGCTTGTTGTTCACCAGTTCCAACGTCCGTTGTTCCCGTCCGCCACTGAACACTAGCTTCTCGCTCAAAGCATCCTGCTTGCGCCAATGCTTTCCTTTCCGATCGGCCTCAAATTCCTCGGTAATCTGCTGGCAGACAAAATTCGGCAATTTTGCTATGTAGTCTTCGGAATATTGCCGGATCGCGCCGAGGATCTTCTGCTGCTCGGCTTCGGCCGGTGCGGCGTCTTGCGCAAAGGTTGCCGGTGCTTGCACGACTCCCATCAGGCAGGACAGGACGAGCGGCATTCGCTTGGCAAACCGGGCCCTTCTCATAGCAAGCTATCTGCATTTGTATCACGTACGAAGATTTCCGGCTGCTCGTTCGATTCAGATCGGCAATGATGGTTGCATGGCGGCTGTCGAGCGCTCATGAAATCGATCGTCTCGCGCTTGCTACGCGGCTCTCCTTTGATCTTCGCCGCTATCGCCATTCTCAGCGCACTGTGCGCTACGCTTCCGCTCGCCGATCCCGAGCGTCTGCCAAACGACGCGGCGCGGGTGGGCCTCCGCAGCTCTCGCAAAGCTCAGCAGCCGGGCGTTTTTCGCGAGTATCCTGGCTGGGAATATGACGAGTTCCCGATTCCTCCGGATTACAACATCCCCTCGGAGTGGGTGTTCGCCCGCTTCATGTATCGCGCCGTTCCCACGATCTACGGTCGAGGACCAAACTGGACGATCGACTACCCGCGTTCGGATCGCCATCTCTCCGCGGCGGTTCGCCGGCTCACACGAATAGATGCCCGTTCGGTGGAAGAGCCCGTCGCCGCTGAGGACAATGATGATATTTACAACTGGCCCTGGTTATACGCAGTCGAAGTCGGACACTGGGATCTCACCGATTTGGAGGCAGCCAAGCTTCGTGACTATCTCGAACGTGGCGGCTTCTTCATGTGCGACGACTTCCATGGGACCTGGGAATGGAACACGTTTGTTACAAGCATGAAGAAGGTCTTTCCGAATCGCCCCGTTGTCGACATTCCGAGTGACGACCCCATCTTCCACACGGTTTACGACCTCGATGAACGTTACCAGGTACCCGGTGCTCAATTCATTCGCTCACGCCGAACCTATGAGTGGGACGGTTTCGACGCTCGCTGGCGCGGAATCTACGACGACCATGGCCGGCTCATGGTAGCCATCTGCCACAACATGGACCTCGGCGACTCCTGGGAGCACGCCGACAATCCGCTCTATCCTGAACAGTACTCTGCGCTCGGCTTCCGTATCGGTGTGAACTACATCGTTTATGCAATGACCCACTGAGTAAACGGCGGGTACTCAGGCAGGGGGAGGCCGGTATGCGCCCATCAGCCTGGCGATGAGGACCGCCAGATACAACACTCCAAGAATCGCCTCGATCACCGTCAGCGAACGCGCCTGCAGCGAGACCGGCGTGATGCCCGACGCCCCCAGCGAGGTAATTGTTCCGAAGCTGTAATAAATGAAATCGAACCTGTCGGGTGCCTGGTGCAGGTTGCTCGAGGGATCGAGGTAAAAGGCATGAGGCGTCAACCTCTCAACGAATGCATACATGCTCGTAAATCCGTAACCGATCAGAAGGTAGATGCACAACGCTCCGAAGATCGTCTCCGATGTGGGCCTGTCCCTTGCGAAAACGCGACGGAAAATCACAACAACCACAAAGAGGTCAAACGCGAAGCTGAGCACGATATTTAACATCGATAAAATGCTCCGATCCCCCGCCGGAAGCGCCACCCGCTCCATCAGGGAGGGAACCGCCAGCAGGGCCGCGAAGAGCAGAAGGCCCCGCCGAACGCTGACCGCATAGACGCTCAGCAAAGTGACTGCTCCGGCCAGTATCCGGAAGCTCCAGTAAAGCGGGTAGCTCGTTTGTGCGTACGGATAGAAGATCAGAGAAGCCAGCAGGAAAATGAATAGCAGCGAAAAGCGCCCCGCCAAAATGCTGCGATGTGGCGCCCGGCCGGAAGAAACAGTTTTGGGTTGAAACGCTGCCATCCGAAAATAGTACAACTTTCCTGCCTTGCGCCCTCGCCAGACTCGTTGTACGCTGTTATCGGATATCGATAACAGCCGTCATGAAACCTACCGATCTCGTCCAGGGAACGCTTGGGCTCCTGATCCTCAAGATTCTTGCCCTCGAACCAATGCACGGCTGGGCTCTTTCGCAGCGTCTCAAACAAATGTCAAACGATGTTCTCCGAGTGGGCCCCGGCTCGCTTTACCCCGCCCTACACAAGCTGGAACAAGAAGGCTGGATCTCGGCCGAGTGGTCTATCAGCGAGACCCGTCGCCGAGTGAAATTCTATGCGTTGACGAAAGAGGGCCGCAAGCAGCTCGATAAGGAAACGGCCGGTTGGAAGCGCCTGTCGGGGGCGATCTCGGGTATCGTTCTGCCCGTGAAAGGCTGAGGTCACGATGCGGTTACTGAGAAAGATCGGACTCCGATTCCGTTCTGTTTTCCGGCGCTCCCGCACCGAATTCGATCTCTCGGACGAGCTTCTTGTTTCGATATCTTTGTTTCGATATGCTGGACACCGGTCTGCTGACGACGCATGAACGATCCATCAAACAAACCCTCGTCCTCTTCCAGTCACTGGGTCTCCACGATCTGGCTTGACATACAATTCTGGGTCCCGCTCGCCATTCTTATGGTCGGCCTGGCGATTCTCTCGTGGGTTCGATAGCGCCTTTTTTAAAGCATGGCTACCGCTCACGCATCTTCAACACAAACTGCCGACGATAGCCGGCGGCGTCAGCTTCACAATCTCGGTATTTTCTGCGGCATCTCCGCCGCGCTCTGGCTTGCCGCGGCAGAAGCCCCGACCAAGCTGGTCACGGTCTCCGTCTCTCCCCTGGTGATCTCCTTCATGATGGTCTCGGGCGCTTTCGTGTCGCGCTGGAGCCTGCCTGCGCTCATTCGGGGCACAGCGGAAACCTTCTCCGATGTGCGGCGTGTGCCTCATCTTGTCGTCTGGGGCGTCATGGCTGGCTGCCTTTGGGCCGTCGGCAATACGCTGACCATCTTTGCAGTTCGCGACATCGGCTTAAGTCTTGCGTTTCCGTTATGGAATTCCAACAGCCTGGTGGGCGTCCTCTGGGGCATCCTGTTATTCAAAGAACTTCATCGCGCATCGCGGATTCGCCAAGCCGGTGTGGTAGGCGGAGCGGTTGTCATATTTCTCGGCGCCATTCTGATCTCCGCTGCGTCCGCCGCACAATCGACCCATGGCAATCCTTTTCGTGGCATCGCTGCGGCACTTGGCGCCGGGCTCATGTTCGGCTCCATGTACATCCCTTACCGGAAGGCATACATTACCGGCATGAATCCGCTCACGTTTCTGACTCTTTTCACGTTTGGCGAGATCATCACCGTCACCCTGTTGGCGATTGGCTTCCTCGGCGGCCCTCGCCAAATGCTGCACGAACTTTCTGTCAATCGCCACATTCTTTTCTGGCCGCTTCTCGGCGGATTCTTCTGGGTGGTCGGCGACCTCTTTCAGAACTACGCCGCCAAGTACGTAGGAATCAGCCGGGGCATCCCGCTATCGAATACTAACCAGCTTTGGGGTCTGCTTTGGGCCATCCTGGTGTTCCATGAGTTACGAGGCCTGGGCAGCAGCGTCTATGCCGAGGTCATCGGCGGCTCCCTGCTTATGGCTGGGGGGGCGGTTGCGATTGCCACTTCCTCTACATCCCGAAGTGAATACTCCAGCTGGCAGCAGGCTGCCCAGCGCGAGATTGACCTTTATCGTCTCGACCCGCAATTCGTGATGACCCGTATGCAGGGCCGCGACCCCAACCATGAGCCAACGCGGCGTAGCTGGATCGACTGGTTCTTCATAGCTGCCGCCACGATGATTTTCGTAGTGCTGGGCGTGCTCGCCGAGATCCCGCACATGGAGATCGAAGGCAGCTGGCTCGCAGCGCTAAGCGCCGCCATGTTGTTCGTGCTCTTCGCTTGTGGCGCAGCACTTTGGCGTGTGACGCGCTTTATCTGATTTGGAAGAACCGCACGGCATCGAGGTCTCAAAGGTTATCTAACATCCAGGCATTCTCGGTAGAGCCATCCGCCGAGAATGCCAAATGACGGCCATCGGGCGCCTCCACCGCCCACGTTCCGTGGGTTGAGCCCGGCGTTGACCAAATAGGTTCAGCGCGCCCTGTGTGATCGATTCTTAGCAGAGTCGCACCCATCATCCCGAAAAAACCACTGTAGAACGCTTTCCCGTCAGCCGAGTACTCTAGCCCTCCAAGCCTATACCAACCCTTCACTACAAGCTTCTGTTTGAGCTGCCCCGAAGCCGAATAACACTCAATCTCAGTTTTCCGAAAATTACTCCTCATCACGGCAATTTCAGACCCATCCGGCGATATAGCAAATCCGCCACAATATCCCATGCTACGGCCTGTGAACAAGTCTCGCTGCCCTACCATTCGCCATGTCTAAGGTACGAAATCTCACTTGACCGGTCGTGAGATAACTCCGCAGCAGACAATAAGTTTTTGGTGCCCGTGCGCACGTGTAATCCATGTCATCATTCGAATTCAGCAATAAGTGAGGAGGACCTCCCGAAAGTGGAATCTGCATTAGCTTTGCACCGCGACCCGTTGCGTTAAGCACTAGATACACAATCGAGCGGCCGTCGGGACTGATGCGTGGTTCTTGATTGCGCTCGCCCTCACTGACAATTGGTTCTGCTGTTCTCTCATCGATTGTCTGTTTGTAAATAAGTGTCGGTCCACTGCGATCGGATGTAAAGATGACCGACTTGTTGTCGGGCGCCCAGGCCCACAGGACATTGTTACCCTCGTCGAGAGTCAACCGTCGTGGCTCTCGGAGTTTCCCCTTGGCGTCGAGTTCCCCAACATATACGTCAAAGTGGTTCGTCCTCCTGCAAAAAACTACTTTCTTCCCGTCGCGGCTTCTGCTTATTTTCATCATGTCGATCGCGGGCAACTTAATTGCACGGTACGGGTGCCCTATTGCCTTTCCCGTCTTCGACTCGACGGCGATTTCCCACATGTTGGTGCCGCCTTCGAGACGGCCATAAGCCAGCCTACTATCCGAGAGCCAGCACAGGCCTCCGAACTCGTCATCTTGCGCCACTAGTGTTTCCGGCGGCGAGCCCTTCAGATCACGGCTCTCAATAGACATTCCGGTACGGTACTCCATCTAAAAAATACTGTTTTACGTAAGCTAAATGAACGCTGTCAGGGGACCACTGTATGTCACTAAACGCTACCTGTTCGCCGACAGACGCAAGAGACCTGGCCTTTTCTCCGAGGGTGCCCGTCACCCAGAGTTCTTGATCCAGAAACGGACCTCCGGCTGTAAATGCGATGTTCAATCCGTCGGGCGAGACCGATTGGGCGAATGCGTCCTCTCGCAGCGGGGTAATTCCACCCTCAAGTGCGGATACAATCCAGCTCTTAATCTTGAAACCTTCTTGCGAAGAAACTGCGCTTACGGCGACAAACCTCAACTGATCTGGAAACCAAGAAACCGGAAACCAACCATCTTGGGCTGAGACCTCCGCGGGTCTGCCGAAAGTACGTGTTTCCTGGGTAGATATCAACCGGAGATGAATGCCGGCTAAGTCGCCATACAAAAGATAATTGCCATCCGGTGAGATGACCGCGCTGGTCAAAGAGTTTTCTGCGGAATTTTTTGTAAGTTGGCGAAGACTCCAGTGCGATGCCCCAGCGAGTTCATGACGTAACAGGAGCAAACACACGATAACAGCAACAGCCAACACGGCACCGGCAGCGATGGCGGGTTTAATCCACCTCTTTGGCACACGTGCTCCCGGCTGAGGCTCTGGCTCGATCGCCGGGATCGGCGAACTCGCCGACTCGAAGTTCACGGGCGCAACAAACCGATACCCTCGTTTCGCGAATGTTTCAACGTATTTCGGAATATCCGCCGAATCATTCAGCGCTGCCCGAACTTTCTTGATCGCCCTGTTGAGCCCCTGGTCGAAGTCGACGTACGTCTCCTTGCCCCAGAGTCGCTCCTTTAGCTCCTCCCTCGTAACGAGCTCGCCGGGTTTCTCCAGCAATACCGCCAACACTTCGAAGGGCTGGCCTTGCAGGACAACTTTGATGTCGTACTTCCGCAGTTCTCCGGTTTCTAGGTCCAGAGCAAAAGGACCGAATCGCGCGCGCCCTCGACGCCGGATGTCCATATGACTATCAGGGGTGTAACCACTGTAACACCGATTCGGGCCTCCTCTGCTAGACCGCTTTTTGACAAACTTACCCTTTGTTTTCAGCGCATTTGACGAACATCTGCTGAACACTACAAATCCTCTGAACGAACATTCACCGGCTCTCGACGTAACGCGCGATCCGCTCGAGCATCGACGTCATGAGACAAGCTGCGCAGCTCATTTTCCCGTCGATCATGCGGCAGAAATCTTTAAGAATAGGTTTCGCCGTAGGAACTATTTTGTTGGGACGGCGAACCGCATTCGGGCAGAACGGTTATTCTCAACCCACAGTCGAATCGACGCTCTGCATCGATGTTCACAACACAGCTGATGTGTCGTCAGGGGTTTTAGGACACGCCGCGAAGCAAGCTGCCGCCATTCTCCTGGCAGCTGGAATACCTACTCTTTGGCATAGAGCCTTCCCTGATTCGCTGGTAGGACGCACGAGCCATCCAAATAGCCCCAGTGTGGCCCCCACGGTCAAACCCGTTGACGAGCGAGGTTGCCTGGTCCTTTGCGTGGTCCGCGGAATGCCGCGAGGTGCCTTCCCTGGGATGCTGCTCGGATCCGCATTTCCGCATGCCCAGAGCGGCCCCGACGTCACGATCTTCTATGATCGGATCGAGCAGCTCGAATGGTTGGCAGTATCTGCAGGTGCGACGGTTTCACAAATTCTTGCGTATGCCATGGCGCATGAGATCGGACACGTGCTTCTCGCGTCGACTGACCATTCGCCCCGAGGCATAATGAAAGGTCCTTGGGGGCAAACAGAATTCGAACGTTTGACTAAAGGTTGGCTTAAATTCACCGATCGGCAGAGCGAGGTCATGCGCCAGAGTGCATTCAGGCGAGCCGCTTTGAAACCGACGATCAAACCGGGTTCATGTGTCCAATAAGAGCGTGATTTCACTACCATTTTGGAACTGTGGTTCCGCACAGGATCGCGAATCCTGTGCATGCGCTAGGGCTTTCCTCTATCCTCGGGCCGCCAATTACGACTTCTTTTTCTCAATCTGTTCGCGCATGTGCTCCTCCTGCTTCCTCAGCTCAGGGGTAAGTTCACGGCCGAAGTCCTCCAGCTCGAACACCGGGCGCAGTTCCACCTCGGTTCCTCCGTCGAAGGGTGCCCGTTTCAGCCATTCGACGGCCTCTTCCATTGACCGGACCTGCCAGAGCCAGAAACCCGCGATCAGTTCCTTAGTCTCGGTGAACGGGCCATCCTTGACGGTACGCTGAGCCCCCGAAAACCTGATGCGTTTCCCCCGGGAAGATGGCGTGAGCCCTTCGCCCGCCAACATTACACCGGACTCCACCAACTCTTTGTTGAACCTGCCCATCGCAGTCAGGATTTCCGTACTGGGCATGACTCCAGCTTCCGATTCCTCGCTCGCCTTCACGACCACCATTACTTTCATTACACTTTTCTCCTTTCTTTCACTATCAAACAGGGCGCCTCGAGTCTTCACTCATCGAACCGGGGCCCTACTCGTGCGTCGAACAAGCGAGGCCAGGATAGACAAGAGTGCGAGAATTTGAAAATTCGAACGGAATTTCGGCCGGCACAAAAGTGGCGGCCCCAGCGGCCGTCAATTCCTGTTCATGTCTTGCGAAGTTGCCAGAGCTATCGTTCGATGTTCCTCTTTGTCAGCAGCGACAGCACAGTAAAACTGGTAAACCACTCCATCGTGCTTTATGATCCAGGGCTTGTGCGCATATCTCGCGTCGTAGGGCTCAGAGGGATCGATTAGATTGTCGCCATTCCACTTCGTCCAATGCGCGAGATCGTAGGAGGCAGCAAAGGTGTTGAACGCTCCAGGCTTCCAGAACGCACCGAAATAAAACATCACCCACAAATCCTTCATACGGACGATCTGTGGGTCACCGGTGATAACACCTCGAGACAGGCCGGCTGGAGGGTGGTTTTCCACCGCCGCCACGGCACCGTACCTTTTCCATGTCTTCAGGTCCGTCGAAGTAGCCGTGTAAATCTGTTCACTGCTTCCTTTGGCGTTATAAAACATAACGAACGGAGCGCCGAGCGTTCTGGCTTTATCGCGGAACACGAAGCTCTTATACAGCGTGAGGGTTTCAAGTCCGGCACGGACGTCGGCGTCCTTGGTCGTTAATACGGGCGAGGGCAGTTTCTGCCAAAGCCGAGCCCTCGACGGATTATCGGTCGAAGCCATACCGATCCAAAGCGGAGTCTGTTCGTAACCGAACATTTTTCCCCCAATATAGGAGAGCCAATAACGGCCTTTGTATGTTTGGAGCGTATTGCTGCCGTTCCATTTCGTATCGAACAGGGCGATGCCGCCGGCGGCATTCGCGTAATCCCAGGTGTCCGGGCCACCGCGGTCCAGAATAGTGCCAAGCGGTTTCCAATGCAGTAAGTCCGGACTTTCGGCGAGTTGGGTTGTGTATCCCAAAGTGGGCGGAGTCTCAAACTGGACGTAAACCATGTACCACTTGCCGCCGTAGCGAAAGACAGCGGGGCAATCCACCTTTTTGCCGGCAGGCGGTTCGAGCACCACGCCATATTTATACGGAGTTCGAACCTCATTCCGGATCGCCTGCATTCGGGCTTGGGAAACCGTCGCTATAGCCTCATCATTCGCGGTTTGGGCCATCGCCGGCCAGAGCAGAAGAATAACGGAAGCAAGGGTAGGGCAAGCGCGCATCACGGACGCAGAAATCAAACGGCTGAAGCGGAGATTTAAGCGCACTTTCTCGTTCCGGCAGCCAACCTTTCACGAGGTTTCGATCTGTGCCGCGTCGTCTAAGTCGAAGAGCGCTCTCATGCCGGCGGAAATGACTTCTTGAGCGCGTACTCCGTCCCGATGCGTAGTTGGAAACGGCGCGCCTTGCTGGCAGCACCTGATGAAGGACGCCAGCTCCGCTTTATAAGCTGGCCCGAAGCGGTCTATGAACTCGGGCAAAGGCCGTCCATAATTCCGCATCGTGAACGTGCGATCCGCCAGCACGTTCGGCCGGCCGCGCTTCCCAAACGCCCTTACGGTGATTTCGAATGGTTTTTGTTCAAAATGGCCGACCTGCACTTGGCCGTGCTCGCCAAAAAGCACGGTCTCCACGCGGTAACCGGAAACATGGTTGCGGCTCACCTGTATCTGCGCCATCAGGTCAGTCTCAAACCAGAAGTACAGCGAAGCGTCGTCGAAGTCCTCTACACACGTCGTTAGCCCGTGGCTGTAGATTCGCGACCCTATCGCCATCGCCTTCGAAGGCATGCGACCGGACAACCATAAGATCTCATCGACGTTGTGCACGGCCATGTCCGGCAGAATACCGCCGCTGTGGTACCCGTTGGGAGCCGGGTTCGAATCCTCAAGTGCCGAATAGATCTTGAACACGCGGCCGATGGCGCCGCCTTCGATGAGTTGCTTTGCGTAGAGCAGAGGTTCGTCGAATCGCCGCTGGAAAGCGAGCATGAGGGATTCCGGATGATCACGGTCGAGCTCCGCTGCAAAACGGCGGTCTTCTTCGAGCGTGCCGGTCAGAGGCTTTTCGAGCAGCACCCGGCTGCCTGCGGCGATCATGGCCGCTGCATGCACCCGATGATGATCTGTGGGCGTGACAATGACCGTCGCGTCGCACAAGCGGGCTTCGGCCAGCGCCTCCACAGAAGGAAAAATGCGGACCTGTTGTCCGATCTCCTCGCTGATCTGGCGCGCACGTCGATCATCCAGCTCTGCAAAAGCTACGAGTTCGCATCCCGCAATTTCGCGCGCCAGCTCGCACGCATGGAGGGCATGGATCGCTCCCATGCGCCCCAATCCTGCAACTCCGATTCTCAGTGTTTTCATCATTCGTCCGTAACGTGATCTTATCTATCAAGATTCAGAAGTGGAGAGCCACCAACCGTCACCCGACACCCAGCAAGTCCTATCCGGAGTACTCCCACGGCGAAGCGATCGGACGGTCTGAATGTCACTCCGCTTAAAGGCGTCGGCAAGTTTTTTCGCAGTCTTCTCGTCACGTGCGCCGACACACGGAATAAACATCGCGCGGGTCAGGAAGCGTGCACGAAAATGGTCGCCCGAGTTGCTCGTAACAAGAAGCATGCCGCCGAAGCCCACGTCGGGAGTAAGCGGGAACAGGAGCCGGCCATGAGGTCGCAAGGCGTCAAGCCAGACATCGAGCGGCGCAGTGGCCCCCGCATTCACATAAAGCACGTCGCAATCCGGGAGCGGCGGCTTCGATCCAGAGCGGGCGTGGATTGTTGTATTTATATAACTCGCCAGGTTATTTTCGGCGGCACGCGCGAGTTCGGGGTCCAGCTCGAAGGCTATGACTGAACCATCGGGGCCCGCAAGCTGCGACAACATTGCTGTGTAATAGCCGGTTCCGGCTCCGACGTGTACGATTACATTCCCTGGCTTGATTTTGAGCGCCGACAGACACAGGGCATGCAGACTGGGTTGTCCGTTGTTGATGGTTCCTTCCGAAGTCAGGCCGACGAGGACGTCCTGATAGAGAAATACCGGATCGTCCGATGGGGTGAGAATATAACCTCCCGAAGTCAAAATGCGCCATGGCCCGGGACCGACAAATTGCTCCCTGGGAGTATCCGCAAAGACCTTGCGAACCGGGCCCTCCGGTACGCCAGCCGATGAAGTGACCAAGTTGGCGTAAAACGTTCGATGAGTGGCAGTTCGATCCACTTGATTTCGGAGCTCTGTCTATTTTCCTCCGGCGTCGAGTTTCTTCGCCTCCTTGAGATGTTCTTCCAGTTTCGGCAAAGCATCTTTCGCGAAAGCCTGGAGGTCCGCATTGAAGCCGTGGTCCGCCTCCCGCTTGAAGGAAACCAGCGCGTTCTCGTGCTGATTGACAACCGCCTTTAAGAATTGATGATCGAACGATTTTGACTTGGACTTGCTAACTTGCTTGAGCGTATTGGCGGATACGTCGTCCAGAGTGTCAGGGGCAACCCCGCCATTCTTGTTGGCGATACCGGCTAGAGTCTTGAGCTCCTCACTGTGATGAGCCTCCATGATCCTGCCGAACTGCTGAACTTCGGGAGCTTTCGCACGGGTCTGTGCCAGCTGTCCAAGACGCGACGACAGAAGATCAGTCTCGCCCGCAAATTCAATAAAATCCTTATCGTTGGCGCTCAGGTCGTTCGACTGGGCACGGCATAGGCCTGGAGCAAACACACCCACCAATAAGGCGACAAGAGCAAGTTTCCTTTGCATTACCGGTAAGGATATCGCTTGTTAGAAAACTGTGCGTCCAGGAGCGACCGACAGCACGATATGAGAAGGAAGCTTTGGTGAACAATAGACCCGTTGCGTCGCTGTCACGTAATCGGCGGCGTCCGCGTAGAAGATGCTGGGCACGAATTTCTGCGGATTGCGATCGATCACCGGAAACCAGCTCGATTGCACCTGAACCATAATCCGATGGCCTTTCAGAAACACATGATCGTGATCACGCAAGGGAATGGTGAACTCAGCTGGTTGACCGGAAATCAAAGGCGTGGGGTGTTCGTAGCTCTGATTGAAGCGCCCTCTCCGGACCTCCATCGCGATAGGCAGTTCATATCCATTCAGCGATTGGCCATACTCACCGGGCTTCGGGCCGTCTTCGCCCCAACCAGTTTTTTGCATATTTTCCGGATAGACGTCGATCAGCTTGACGATAAAGTCGCTGTCGGTGCCGGAAGTTGACGCGTAAAGCTTTGCGGACAGAGGGCCCGTAACGGCAACTTCTTGATCAAGTGGTCGACTCACAAATGAGAGCACGTCCGGACGTCCATCGACGAAACGCTGGTCCGCAACTTCCCACGTGGTCCAGTCGCCGCCCGGGTAGGTTGGAGAGATAGGTCTTGGACGATAGGGAACAGGTTTGGCAGGATCGGAAATATACTGCACGAAATCGGCTTTGGTTGTGTCGCTCGGCGGTGCGTCGAAGGAGAGTGTACCGTCGCCGTGGAGATAGAGGTTCTTAGCAACCGAACCTTCGGGAGGCCATTGACGATAGGACTTCCAGACATTCGAACCCGTTTGAAAAGTCGTCACCTTCCAGAGAAACTTCTCACCCTTGCCGTGCAGGAAGTAACGAAAAAACGGCGCCTCAATGTTCTCCCGAAACTCTCGCGCGGTTTCATGTCCGGAGAACGAGATGCCAGCGATATGGTCTGCCTTGTGCGCCTGCCATTGCCCATGAGACCACGGTCCGGCAACGATGAAGTTTTGGTGTTCGGGATCTGATTTTTCAGAATTGCGAAAAATCTGCCACGGGCCCCAGGGGTCTTCCTGATCCCAAAATCCGGCAACATTGAGACTCGCGACCGGAGTGGAATGAAGCTGGTCGACCCACGCTTCCTTGCGCCAGAATTCATCGTAATTTGGATGTTCAACAACCGAATTCCAGAACGGGATCTTGCCGTGCAGATACTTTTTGTTGACGTTCGCAAGCGAGCCGAGCTGCAGATACCAGGCATACGTATCGTACACATCGAAGTCGAAGTGCGTGTTTTTATTTTTATCCGCTTGTTCGAGAACCGAATACTCCAGGGCATAGCTCTCGCGCAGCGCGCCATAGCGGTGCATGTCATCGTTCATCCACTGGTCTACGGGTGAAGCCTGCTCTGAAACGGCCTTCAAGGCGGGGTGGGGCTGCAAGAGGGCCATTCCAGCCGTCAATCCCACATAAGACACACCCCAAATTCCGACGCGGCCATTATTGTTTGGAACGTTTTTTACGAGCCAATCGATCGTGTCATAGGCATCGGTCGTTTCGTTGGTCGATTTTGGATCTTTGAGATCGGCTGCCTCTGACAGGTTGAAAGTTCCTTCGGATTTGAAGCGGCCGCGGAGGTTCTGAAAAACGAAGATGTAGCCGTCCTGCGCATATTCTTTAAGATTGATCGGGATCTCCGTGGGTGCCTTTTCGGGGACACCGTACGGCGTACGTTCAAGCAGTATCGGTAAGGGAGACCTTTGATTGGCGGGAGTCCAGATTACAGTCTGCAGATGAACGCCATCCCGCAAAGGAACCATTACTTCCCGTTGTGTAAAGGGATTTTCCGCAGCTAACGCGCTCCCAAAATCTGAAATGAAGGAGGGAGCGAGAATCAAAGCGACCAGAACGGGTGTCCGCATAGTTAAGGAGAAATAAGAGTGTAACCGACACCCGACACTATTTCGCCGGCGGCCCGAGAGGACTCGGCGTACAGCCCGATTTCTGGCGGGTGTCAGAGACGGAGGTGATCTTCCAGCCGGCAGACGTCTTGATCAGACTGAACGAGTCGATGCCACAGTGGCTGAAGTTGCCATTCAAGTGAAAATCGTACTCCGCCCATACGGCGGCTACGGAATCATGCTCCAAGACTTTTGGATTCCAAATCCGCTCGAGCCAGACACCTTTGCCTGAGCCAACGTGATCCGCAAATTGACCAAACGGCGTGGTATCCGGCGTACCATCCTGACGGATGGAAAACAGCATGGCTCCAGGTACAAACAAGGAGCGGACCGCGGTTCCATCGTGGGTGCGCATCGCGTCGAAAAGCTGCTGGACCGCGAGAAGCGGCCCTTGATCGGAAGATTCGGCGCAGAGTGCCGCACCCGTTGCAGTGAGCAAGACGGCAAAGATTCTCAGCATCCTGACAGTGTAGCGGCCGGAACAGCATTCTGCCGGCCGCGCAGACGGACGGCTCTAATACGATAGAAGCCGGCGTGAAAATCACAAGTATTGAAACCATCCGGATTGCCGAGTTCCCCCAGCTGGTTTGGGTACGAATCGAGACGGACGAGGGACTGAGTGGTCTGGGAGAGACTTTCTTCAGCGCAAGCGCCGTAGAAGCGTATCTTCATGACGATGTAGCGCCGTGGTTGGTTGGGCGCGATCCTCTGGCCATTGACGCGATCGCTCGCGACATGAAGGGCTATCTTGGGTTTTGTTCGACAGGGGTGGAGATGCGCGCGGCGTCCGCCGTCGATATCGCGCTGTGGGACCTATTCGGAAAAAGCGTCAACCAGCCCATCGTGCAGTTGCTCGGAGGATGGACACGCGACCGTATTCGCACGTATAACACCTGCGCCGGCGACAGCTATATGCGCAAGGCCGAGACACAGTCCACCAGGAATTGGGGACTTTCCGGCGGCGTATCGGATAACGCTATAACAGGATTCGACGATCTTAACGATTTCCTGACACGCGCCGGGGACCTGGCGCAATCGCTTCTGGCCGAGGGCATCACAGCGATGAAGATCTGGCCTTTCGATCCTGCGGCCGAGAAGACGAGAGGCCACTATATATCGAGCGAGGACCTGGCTGAAGCGCTACGGCCGTTTGAGAAAATCAGGCAGCAGGTCGGCGACAAGATGGACATCATGGTCGAGTTCCACTCCCTGTGGCAGCTCTTACCAGCGATCCAGATAGCAAAAGCACTTGCGCCGTTTCGGACTTTCTGGCATGAAGATCCGATCAAGATGGATAGCTTGGGCAGTCTGAAGAGATACGCGGCTGCGTCCACTGCACCAATCTGTGCTTCTGAGACCCTGGCTACGCGCTGGGCGTTCCGTGACTTGCTCGAAACGGGTGCTGCAGGCATTGTGATGCTTGATATCTCCTGGTGCGGGGGGCTTTCGGAGGCTCGCAAAATAGCTGCTATGGCGGAAGCATGGCACCTGCCGGTGGCGCCGCACGATTGTACCGGACCGGTCGTGTTCGCCGCTTCCACCCACCTCTCGCTCAATGCGCCGAACGCGTTGCTTCAGGAGTCCGTTCGCGCCTTTTACAACGGCTGGTATCGAGAAGTGGTTTCCGGCGTCCCAGAGGTCCAAAATGGTGTTGTGACGGTGAAGAACAAGCCAGGACACGGTTGCAGTCTTCAGGAAGATTTGGAAACCCGTTTTAAGGTGAGTAAGCGCTCCTCTCCCGACGGGCGCAAATAGATTATCGGGAACTTTTTCAGATGGCAGACGTAACTACTCAGAGGACTATGCCGCGCCCCCGACTCCTGCAGAGCGCATCTTTTTGGGAGTCCGCCCGCATTGCAATCGAATCGCTCGGCAAAAACAAACTGCGCAGCTTCCTGACGCTGCTCGGTATCATCCTCGCGACCAGTACTCTTATTGCCGTCACGTCGTTCGTTAACGGAATGAACGTCTACATCGCCACCAAGCTGTCGGACATGGGTTCGAATGGCTTCAAAGTAGTACGCATCGCGTTTATCGGGAATTGGGATCCAAAGAAATTCCTGGAAATGCAACGGCGTAATCCTCAAATTAAACCCGTCGAATACGAATTCATTAAAGAAAACGCCCGCCTTCTTAGTGATGTGGGCCTCGAGACGTATAAGAGCGTCACGGTCGGCTATGCCGGCGAAACAATGAGGTCTGTAGGCCTGGAGGGCGTTACCGCCGACATTCCGTCACTCAGCAACATCGAAGTAGGGACCGGCCGTGAGATTTCTGATACCGAGGTTCGCCGTCACGCACCGGTGGCCTTTATCGGAACCGATGTATCTGACAAATTCTTCACGGGCGTCGATCCCATTGGCAAGGTGATAAAGGTTGATTCGATTCCCTATACGGTCGTGGGCGTAGCGAAAGCAAAGGGAACTGTTTTCGGCGAATCACAGGACAACTTCGTCATGATACCGGTGTATTCGTATTTCAAAACATATGGAAACAGTATTCATGACGATATTGCAATATTTGCTAGGGCGACAAACCCTGATCAACTCAACGAAGCAAAGGACGAAGTACGCATGTTGCTTCGCGCCTTCCGCCACATCAGGCCTAAAGAGGATGACACCTTCAGCATCTTCGGTTCCGATACGCTTTCAAATGCCTGGAACAATCTCACCGGCGCCATTGCCGGAATGGCGTTCGGTGTTGTGTCGGTCTTTCTCGTGGTAGGCGGAATCGTCATCATGAACATCATGCTCGCCGTGGTGACCGAAAGAACTTATGAAATCGGAATTCGAAAAGCTGTGGGTGCGCGACGACAGGATATTCTAAATCAATTCCTCGTGGAATCCGCGGTGCTCGCGACGATTGGCGGCCTGATCGGAGTGTTGGCAGCTTATCTATTAACCGTGATTGTCAAAAAAACGACTCCGCTGCCTATGGTGATGCCGCTGATTTCTGTTGCTGTCGGAGTCGGTCTCTCGTCTGCTGTTGGCCTGTTTTTCGGAATTTACCCGGCCCGGCAGGCTTCGAAACTGGATCCGATTGCGGCGCTGCGAGCGGACTAAATGAACTTCTTTACAGCTCTTCGTAACAACACCATGCTGGCCCTCGACACGATTCGAGCGCACAAGCTGCGTAGTGTACTCACAATGCTCGGAGTGGTGATTGGTACGGGGACAATTATTGCAGTTGGTTCGATTCTTACAGGATTCGACGGTGCGGTTACGAATGTGTTCAAGAGTTTCGGCCCGAACTCAATTATCGTTACACGCGAACCGGCGTTCCGAACCACGGATCTGACTCCCGAACAACGCGCACGCAAGCAGTTCATTTACGAAAATATAGACACCGTTCGTCAGGAATGCGGCGCATGTCAGCGCGTTTCGGCAATGGCGTGGCCGAATCACAATCCGATCGTGACGAAACACAAGGGTAATGCCGTCTACCAGACCCAATTACGGGGCGTAGAGGAATCGTTCGCGGAAACCGGTCAGGTCGACATGGAAGAGGGCCGCTTCTTCAGCGACTTCGAGGCTAGGCATCATGCGCCGATAGCTGTGATTGGCGCAGATGTCCGCAAGGCCCTCTTCGGACCCGAAAATCCCATTGGCAAGTCCATCAATGTGGATGGCCAGGTGTTCGAGGTCATCGGCACCATGCATCGACCTACAGCGAGTTTCTTCGACAGTTCGGACAATCGAGTTTTTGTGCCTTTCTTGTCGATGAAGAAAATGTATCCGAACGCGCAGGATGTGGCCATCAGCGTTACCGCGTTCGATGGAATGCTTCCGGCGGCTCTCGACCAGATTCGGACAATACTGCGAATCCAGCGGCACGTTTCGCCAAGCAAGCCGGATAACTTCGAGATAACGACTGCCACCCAAATGGTAGAGCAATTCCGCCAGATAACCGCCATGACCTTCTTAGTAATGATCGTTCTGAGCTCAATCGGCTTGCTGGTGGGCGGAATCGGCGTTATGAATATTATGCTGGTCTCCGTAACGGAGCGCACCCGTGAGATTGGCATCCGTAAGGCCATCGGCGCGAGAAGGCGTGACATCACTACTCAATTCCTGCTGGAAGCGTCGGTTTTGACGGGCCTGGGAGGAATAGCCGGACTTGGCCTTGGATGGGTCATAGCCAGCCTGGCAAAGCTTGTCTTCACCTCACTGCCCATCTCGGTGCCTGCGTGGGCCGCAATTGCCGGTATTATTGTTTCCGTCGGTGTCGGTCTCTTCTTTGGTATCTGGCCGGCGAGCAAGGCCGCCAAGCTCGACCCGGTCGAAGCTTTGCGATACGAGTAAAAGCATTCCACGATCCGCGGCTATACTCTTTCGACCGCCGCGTTGACCTCCGACTTGAGGTAACCTACAGACCGGATGGGTTCCGCAATGTCGAAACGGCTGCGACTCTATGGTCTCTGTTTCGTCGTCTGGGTCCTCGTTGGCCTTTTCTTTTTTAGCCAGGATTTGACTCGAAAGCTCGCATCAGGAGAGCCGACGCCGTGGTGGCATTACCTGATCTCCTGGTTAATCGGCTCGTCTCTTCTCGCACTGCTGACCCCGACAGTCTTCTGGCTGGCACGCCGTTTTGCCTTCGAGCGTCGGAACTGGCCGGTGCGCCTGCTGCAACACCTGCTTCTCGGCATTGCTTTTACGTTGATTCAGTTAGGAGTGGAAGGCATCCTTCTGTGGGGAATTGGCGTCTTTCCGGCATACATGAAGACGCCCGTGGCAGCGATCATTTTCCTGCTCATCATCGGATTTCACCAGACGTTCCTCACCTATTGGACGTTACTCGGTTTACAGTATGCGTGGCAGTATTATCGCCGTTATCAGGAGCGTGAAAAAGAAGCCTTAAGACTCGAATTGCGCGCTTCCGAGCTGCAATCTCAACTTACACAGGCGCAACTAGGCGCTTTGAAGATGCAGTTGCAGCCTCATTTTCTATTCAACACACTCAACGCCATCACAGTCCTGGTACGCCAAAGGAAATCCCTTGAGGCCGAACATACTATTGCGCAATTTAGCGATCTGCTGCGCCTACTTTTGGAAGACGTCGATAGCCAGGAGATTCCGCTACGCCGGGAACTGACTTACCTCAAACTTTATCTTTCCATAGAGCAGGTGCGCTTCCACGACCGGCTGCGCGTAGAAATTGTGACCGACCCGACGACACTAGACGCGAATGTGCCACACATGATCCTGCAACCGATTGTTGAGAATGCTATTCGCCATGGTATCGGCCGCAGCTCTTCAGCCGGACACATCCTGATTCAGGCTTCGCAAGAAGAGAACGGACTACAGATCGTAGTTAAAGACGACGGTCCGGGACTCCCGACCGGTTTCATCGGCCGGGGACACGGCATCGGCCTTACCAATACGAGAGCGCGGCTGCAACAACTTTATGGGGAGGCGGCACACCTTGAATTAGCTTCCGGGGAGAAAGCAGGAACTATCGCGACGATTCTCCTGCCATACCGCCCCGCCGGTACTGCCGCGGATTGGGAGCCTCTGGCCTCATATGAGCTTGAAGACGCTGATCGCGGATGACGAGCCGTTGGCCCGAGCCGGGTTGCGAATGCTGCTTTCGGAGGATCCCGAGATATCTGAGATCACAGAAGCGCGAGACGGCATTGAGGCGGTAAAAATGATTCGCGAGTCGCGCCCGGATCTCGTTTTCCTCGATGTCCAGATGCCGGAAATGGATGGCATGTCAGTAGTGAGAACCATCGGACCATCTCAAATGCCGGCCACCGTATTTGTCACTGCGCATGACAAATATGCGATCCAAGCCTTTGAAGCCAACGCGATCGACTATCTTCTGAAGCCTGTAACTGCAGCGCGCTTTAGAAAGACGCTCGAGCGAGCAAAGATGCGCATTCATGCAGCTCTGCCTGATTCAAACAGTGAGAAAATTCTCTCGCTACTAGAAGTCATGGCGCCGCCGCGCCGCTATCCGGATCGGGTAGCCGTACGTTCGCGCCAGAAAACCATGTTAGTGGAGGTAACGGAAATCGATTGGATCGAAGCCGCCGAAAACTATGTTCTTCTGCACGCAGGTGGAAAAAATCATCTGCTTCCAGGCACAATGTCGGCCGTCGAAAGGTCTCTCGACCCCGCGATCTTCACTCGAATCCATCGGTCCGTGATCGTGAACGTGAAATGCATCAAAGAAATTCAGCCCTCACCGAACGGCGAATACGAAGTCACACTACGCGGCGGCACGATCGTTCATTCGGGGCGGCAATATCGCGAAAAACTCAAGGGTTTGATGTCCAACCCGTTTTAGCTGGGAGCTTTTCATCCGCTTCTCCGGTTGTTCGTCAGGTTGTCTGTGTTGTTTGTCAAAAACACAGCTGCCTGCGCTCGAAACACCTCTAGACTGGACAATATGAGTGGCCAGGTTCAAGAAATCTCAGATCGGCTAGTGCCGGACAAGATCGCTCCAGCGCCTGTTCGCAAGACCGAAGACAATCTTGCCATCGGCTATCTGCGCGCGTTCGTTACCCTCCTCGTTCTCGCTCACCATTCGGTGCTTGCTTATGTGCAATTGGCGCCGGTCCCGGCAAAGTCGTTGCTCACCGAGCCACGCTGGTGGAAAGCCTTCCCGGTCGTCGATTCTCATAAGTCCTCTCTGCTCGGCCTGTTCGCCGGGTTCAACGACATCTTCTTCATGTCGCTCATGTTTTTTCTGTCGGGGCTTTTCGTGTGGAATGGTTTGCAGAGGAAGGGCGCCGCTCAGTTCGCAAATGACCGGGCGCGCCGGCTGGGGATTCCGTTTGTAATCGCAGCGGCAATCATTGCGCCGCTCGCCTATTATCCGGCCTATCTGCAAATCGGAGGTAGAGGCTTCTCCGGCTTCGCACACCAATGGTTGTCTCTCGGCACATGGCCATCCGGGCCGGCCTGGTTCGTTTGGGTGCTGCTGGCATTCGACTGCGCGGTAGCATTTCTGTTTTCAAGGTCGGCGCGCCGGAACGTGATCCTTGGCAAGTTCTCATGCGGCAGCTCCGACCACCCTAGCCGATTCTTCTGGATGCTGCTCTCGTTTTCAGCCGCGGCCTACATTCCTTTATCATTGGCCGTCGGTCCGATGAGCTGGACTGAGTTCGGACCATTCGTTTTTCAGACAAGCCGATTGATCCACTACTTCGTTTATTTTCTTGCGGGCATGAGCTCGGGTATTTTCGGGTTGGATCGGGGTCTTCTGTCCGCGACCGGAAAATTGGCGCGCCACTGGTTCCGGTGGTCGGCCTTTGCGGTTCTGGCTTTTGGACTTTCGATTGTGGTTTTTGTTGCCACACTTTCTCATGCGAGCGCGCGGTACAGCGTGGCTCTGGGCAGCCTGATGTTCACCATATCCTGCGCTGCATCGTGCTTCGCGCTCCTCGCCGTCTTTGTAAGATTCACCAGAACGCGCAGAACAATATACGATAGCCTTCGCAACAACGCCTACGGCATGTATCTGGTTCACTACGCCTTTGTGAGTTGGCTGCAATATGCCCTCTTGCCGGCCTCGATGCCGGGCATCCTGAAAGGGACCCTGGTATTTCTCGGAACGACACTTCTAAGCTGGGGCTTTGTCAGTCGCCTGCGGCAGACCCGTTGCGCGGCGCGGGTGCTTTAATCGCAAGCCCGCGATGGCCCGTCCAGCAGTCCGGGGTTTACGGGTACATCGATCGCCGGATCGTGTAACCATTCATCCTAGGAACCATGTCAAGGAAACTCGGACTCGCCGGGTTGCTGCTCGGCTTCGTTGCGGGGAGCTATCCGGCTGCGCCCTATGATTCATCGATCTCACCCGCATTGACACCTCTCGAAATCTCAGCGAACCGTGGAGCTGCAGCTCTCTGGCAGACTTTGAAAAAGCTGCGCACGCGTGCGAGCCTGCTGATGATTACAGCGCATCCGGATGACGAGGATGGCGGCATGCTTGCATTCGAATCACGCGGCTTTGTGGCGCGCGTAGCGTTGCTGACACTGAACCGGGGCGAGGGCGGGGCGAACGTCATGTCGTCTGACTTCTGGGATGCCCTCGGACTGGTGCGAACTCAGGAGTTGCTCGCCGCAGGCCGCTATTACGGCGTCGACCAGTATTGGACAAGTGTCTGCGATTACGGATTTTCGAAGACGCTTGACGAAGCGGTTGCCAAATGGTCGGACACTAGAGTTCTGGGCGATGCGGTGCGCGTGGTTCGGACGGTTCGACCGCTCGTTGTAGTCTCAGTGTTCGTCGGCGGCGAAAGCGACGGGCACGGCAATCATCAGATGGCAGGCAGAGTTACGAAAGAAGTGTTCGAGGCAGCCGGCGATCCAAATCAATTTCCGGACCAAATCCGACAGGGACTTCGCCCGTGGAAACCACTGAAGTACTACGCAATGGTGCCTGTCTTCGGCGAGAACAAAGCGGGCATTGCTGAAACGGTGAGTATTCCTGAGGGCGCCTACGATCCTGTGCTCGGCAGCACCTACCTCCAGCTATCAGATGAGGGACTTGGTTTGCAGAAATCGCAAAATGGAGGTCCGTTCATTCCCCGCGCAGGTAAGGTGGATGCGCCTTATCACCGCTTTGCATCGCGCGTCGTGAGCACTGATCACGAACAATCATTTTTCGACGGTATCGATGTAACCCTTCGCGGCATTGCATCAGTAGCTCCGGAGAATGAGCGCGCGTTTCTTAGTCAGTCTCTGCAGCGGATCGAGTCACACGTAGCAGAGGCCACCGCGGCGTTTCGAGTGGAGCACCCTGAAGGTTGCGCACCCTATCTTGCAGAAGGGCTTAGGACTACCGACGCGCTGATTGAGAAGACGAAAACCAGCGGGCTTTCCGAAACCACGAGGGACGAAATTCTGCATGAGCTCGAAATTAAGCGGACACAGTTCAACAATGCCCTGCTCGAAACGCTTGGAATTTCGATTCGGGCAACAGTTCGCTCCGATAAAGAAGTCAACCCGCTCTTTGCTCTGTTTATGGGCGACCCCGATACATTTCGGATGGCGATCCCAGGCCAGCATTTCGGAGTGCAGGTGAGTGTCACAGAACAAGCCAGTCTGCCCGTAACGCTCGAGCGCATTTCTCTCGATTCTCCCCAACCGGACGGCTTTTCGATTCATGCCGACAAGAGTCGAAGCAATCGGCGGCTCCTCGAAAATAAAAGCGTCGAGCAGACTTTCGGGGTCGACATTGCCGAGAGAGCAGACTACACGCGGCCCTACTTTACCCGCCCTTCCATTAAGCAGCCCTACTACTATATCCAGAAGGGCTCCCGATCCGAATCGGTCGCTCGCACCCTATCCGCTAAACGCCTGGGTGGAAATCAAATACGATGGCCTGACGCTGAAAACCGGCCAGGTGGTGCAGACTATACACAGGGAAACCGGCCCCGGTGTCGTCTATGAACCGTTAACGGTAGGACCAGCTGTGTCCATACAGGTCAGCCCGAATGCGGGAATCATACCTCTCGACGCGAAGTCATTCCCGCTATCGGTCACTATACACAGTAATGTGAAAGGTCCAGCGAAGGGTTCGGTCAAATTGAGCCTGCCGCCGGGCTGGAAGAGCGATTCGCCTTTAGCTGTCTTCCAAACGTCCCAAGATGGCGAGAACCAGGCGCTGAGTTTTCACGTCGAGCCCGCCGGCCTTAAGAACGCAGCCTATACTATCAACGCAATCGCAAACTATGCAGGAAGGGACTACAGAGAAGGCTATGCGATCGCTGGTTATCCTGGCCTTCGTCCCTATTTCCTGTATCGAGGCTCCGAATACAAGGCGACCGGGACCGACGTCGCGGTCGCACCGAATCTTAAAATCGGCTACGTAACGGGAAGCGGAGACGATGTCCCGGCTACTCTTGGCGAACTCGGGCTGGGCATGAGCTTTCTGACGGCTCGTGACGTTGCCGGCGCGAATCTGAGCCAGTATGATGTCATTCTTCTCGGCGTGCGGGCCTACGCCGCGCGCCCTGAGCTAGCTATTTACAACACCAGGCTGCTCGACTATGTGAAGAATGGCGGAGTTCTTATCGTGCAGTACAACACGCCGGAGTTCGACCACAACTTCGGGCCGTATCCGTACACGATGGGGAACGAGCCCGAAGAGGTCGTGGACGAAGCCAGCGATGTTCAAATCCTCGATCCGGCAAACCCTCTGTTCAACTGGCCCAACAAGATTACGAAAGCGGATTTTCACGGGTGGGTCGAAGAGAGGGGATCCAAATTTCTGACTTCATGGGACAAGCGTTACAGCGCTCTCCTCGAGACGCATGATCCGGGTCAGGCACCGCAGAAGGGCGGGCTGCTTTTCGCCAGGTACGGAAAGGGCGCCTACATCTACAATGCATATGCCTTCTATCGCGAATTGCCGGAAGGTGTTCCAGGAGCCTTTCGCTTGATGGCCAACATGCTGAGCTTACCCAGGAACCCTCAGCGTTAAAAGCAATCCTTTAAAAGATTCGCTCTTGCCGCTGTAAGCTGCCGAAGGTGCCGATGTTCGCGATCGAGAACGAAAACAGGTATTGATTCTCATTGCGAATGCCGAGATTGAACTGCCTGAGCTGAAAACTGAATCCGCAGCAATTTGTGTTGTAGGACGTCTGTATCAGATCGTATAAGCGACGGTTGTTAATTCTGTCATAATCAACTGCTCCCCCGATATTCCAGCCCGTACGGTTGCTCGATCCGTATCCGCCACCGAAAATAAGCTGATTCGCAGCCGGAAGCAGGACTGGCAGGGTAGAAAGTGCGTTGTCCGAAGCGGAAGCGAAGTACTTGCCAACACGAACGTTGAAGCCGTAGACCTGGGCGACAATCTTGCTGTATAGCGGATCGTAGTCAGCTCGCCAGGTGACCGATAGGAACGGATAAGGGCTGACGCTCAGGTAAGAGACCACCGGCGAATAGTTACGCGGGCCAGCAAGATAAGGGAACGGGGTCAATTCGTCCGACGCAAGAACTACATTGCGGGCACCGATTCCGGGCGGTCCTGACACAACGGCGCCACCGAAGGTTGGATCGAAATAGCGTGCCTGACTGAGCCGCCAGGTAAAGATCTCATTTACCTTTCCGTTTTTGTCCTTTTTATAGATGCGGTTAGTCAGTGAAATAGTGAGCTGGTTTGTGTTTGAGAGCACATCGGTCGAATCGAAATGGATGATTTTCTGAAACTCCTGGATTCCCGTGACATATTCGTACGCGCCGTCGAGCTCGATTACATGTTTCAGCTTCGGGCCGAGATGCAGCCACTTTGGAGGCACATAAATTTTCTCGATAGTGGGCACGCGCATATCCAGGGTGAAATCGACATCCTTACGGAACAGGTTTGTATAAGCGAATGCCGCGGTGGTAACGGGGTTGGTGGGATTTGTAGTGTAGTCGGTAGTATTGACCGAATAATTGTTGGTGTAAGCGGTGGCGCCAAAGCTAATGGCCGGTGTGAGCGAGAAACCGGCGATTCGAAAGTTCGTTGCAACACGCGGCTCGACATCAATGCGGCCCACAGGACCTGAGTTTAGAATTGAGATCGGTACGTTATTTGGCCCTAATGCAGTCGGCTCGCTTCGGGTGAGGAGCCCTGCGCTCGTATCGAAAGAGAACCAGACCGGCAGGGAAGCCTTCGCAAGATTCTGATCCCGGCTCAAGAATTCGAAGGATGGTAATTTCTGAGTTACTACCTGATTTGCCGGCTCACCATAAGGGGTGATGCTCTCAAAAAGTTGATCCCGCTCGAAGACGATGTTGAAGGTGTAAATATCGTTCTTAAATCTGCGTTGGAGATATCCAAGGGAGTAAACCTCACTCTGAATCGCGCTCGCAAATGAATAAGAAAAGACCTCGCGAAACAGGTACGAACTTAGATAGTTATAGTCGAGGCGACCGGAAAAGCCGAAGATCTGAGTCTTCGCCGTGAGTTCGAACTGGGTACCACCCTGCTTCGTTGGATTCGGGGTGCCATTAGGAAGGCCGCGATCGTCCACGCTGTACAGGTTGAAGTTGAAGTCCGTGACATCATTCGGCTTACCGCGAAAATCGTACTGGAGAGCTGGACCGCGCTGCGTGAAGTACTGCAATACGCCTGTCATGTCATAGCTTCGATTGATTGCCCAGTAATATCCAAGGCCGTAT
Source organism: Terriglobia bacterium (assembly GCA_963757345.1). Taxonomy (GTDB): domain Bacteria; phylum Acidobacteriota; class Terriglobia; order Bryobacterales; family Bryobacteraceae; genus Bog-105. Next base: position 41,089 of record CAVWRP010000030.1, read on the forward strand.
ATATAGCCGAATAGTGTGGTGTGACCAAAGTTGGGGGTTAGGAAACCGCTCTGGCGCGGGTTTCTTCCGAGGGGCCTGCGAAAGTAGGGCAGGTAAAAAATTGGGACGTTCTTAATTCGGAAAAAAGCGCTTCTTGCGATCGCATGGTCTCCCGGAACGATATCGAAAGTCGGCGCATCGAAGATCCACCATGGCTTGGGAATCTTGCAATCGGTGACGAAGCCTTTGTGAAGAATGTAGCGATTCTTGATGCGATCGACCCATAGCGCCTGAAAGTAGAACGGATTCTTGGTTGTCAGCGCATATGGATTGGTCATGATCTTGGGAGGCGCTGTGCCGCTTACGCCATAGAATTTCCCTTCGTCAGTCTCCAGATTGAATTCACCTTTTTCGGCGTTAATGACGTCTCCGGTTTTGTAGTGTTCGAGGTGCACGTGACCGCGTGCATACGCCCAGTGAGTGTCGGAGTTGAAATCGATCTCGTCGGCCGAGATCAGCATCTCAGAGGTTTGCAAGCGGGCGTCACGTTTGAGATACCGCCATTCTCCATTCGAATCCTGGTGAATACTCCCGTACCAGATTTCATCGCGAGGAGGCAGATTTGCCTTCTGTGCCCCCGCGCCAGCCGCCTGCGCTGCGAGCGGTCGGTTGACTGCGAAAGCGAGAAGCGCCAACGAAAAGAACAACTTAAACCACAATTGTTCTAGACAAACGTCAGATTTTCTGGTAGATACAAAACGTAGGGGTTTGGCTTGGGCGGACGAGGCGGAAATCGAAGCTCGGAAGGACTTCGACGAAGAAGGGCTCAACCGAGAACCGTAACACGCCCAGTGCGTTGAGGGCAACGGGCTGAAAGAGGGAGCAGCAACAAAGGGCGGGAAATGACTTGCCAGCATTGTCAGACTTGGATTTTAGACGACGAGCATCGGTGCAGCCGTTGCGGCCGTCGCGTTCGTTCTGTGCCGGGACGCATCTCTCCCGCAACGTACCCGATTGCTGCTGCGGCGACGGCGGCCTCTTACGATTTCGCGCATATAGCGGAGCTAGCTCCTCGGACAGCTGCCGCTCCGGAAAGTCAAGGACAACAAGTATTGTTCACAGCCCCGGCAGCCGAAGGTCGCGTGATTCCCTTAGATTCGCTTAGATCTCCGGCGGACCGTGAGGCGATCCGCCTGCGGGCGCTATCTTCTCGTCCAGAGCCCCTCAGAAACGCGAGGGTCGAAAGCAAGCGAGCGAAGGCTCGACGGGGCCGCTCGAGCGATCAGCGCCATCTGGAGTTCCAAGGCCAGGATGCCCTTGTGAGTCAGCCGCGAACGCATCTGATTTGCGACGCGCCGGTGGCGCCTGCCGGAATTCGCCTCCAGGCAGCTTTCCTCGATGCGTTGCTCATGGCATGCGGATTCGCCATCATTATTGGGATCTTTTTGTACTCTGGCGGGGTTATGACTTTCGAAAAGCAAACCCTCGCTTTCTCGGCCGGAGCCTTGCTCACCATCCCGCTGGTCTATAAGCTTCTCTGGGCGTTTGCCGGACAAGACACTCCCGGTATGCGAATCGTAGGCTTAGAGCTGGTAGATTTCGACGGCCGGCGGCCTTCGAGGGCTCGTCGATACGGTCGGGCGATCGGGAGCGTCCTGGGTCTCACGGCAGCGGGCATCGGTATGATTTGGGCCTTGGTCGATGAGGATAAGCTAACGTGGCACGACCACATTTCAGCGACGTTCCCCACATTCGCGGGTGAAGAAACGGCGCAGAATTCTCGTTCTTAGACGGTCGTAGTATTCCCAGCCGGAACCACAATGGCGCTCATGGAACCTTTGGATTTAGGCATGCGGGGGTCGGCTCCGAAGGACTGAATCTGGTCGCGGCCAAACTCCGCTTCGGGAAGAGCGCACGTGATTACGACAGTTCGCCCGGTGGTGTCGACCTCGACCGCGTGCTGAAACGCAGTCTCGAGCGGAAAAAAGAAAAGCTTCTGAAGCATGTCGATAACGTAATCGTAGGTGTGCTCGTCGTCGTCGAGGAGCACTACATGGAACAGGCGTCCGTGCTCTTGGGCCTCCTCGTCCCGTAGTGATGGAATGATGGCGGGAGCGGCTTCAACGCTCTGCATGATCGCACGCTTATTCTATCGGAGTGCAAATTCTTCTTTAAATTGATAAAATGGAGGTCTCTCTCATTGGGGGCGCAACGGATTCGACGGGATTGAATCGTTGCGTGAAGGCGTGTCGGGTTCCGAGCTCCCGTAAAACGATCGGAAAACAACAACTGCCAATACACAGCAGTTTGCATACGCTGCCTAATTAAAACCTAGGTAGTGCGCTTCGGTCGATGAGCCTGCGCGTCGGCCAGTAAGCGTCATTTTGCAGGATAGGCGTCAGGCTTCGGTCCGGAGCCATGTGCTGAGATCAATCGGACTAGGTGGCTGTCGCTCTTGCCGGTTTTTTAGTCAGTTGCCGAATATTTAAGAATCGGATACACACGTAGTCTTTGCGCGGCGGGCTTTTTCGGACGCGGGTTCAACTCCCGCCGCCTCCACCAAGAGCACTTTGCTAAAGCAGGCACAACGGTATGCCTTTGATTCTTTACGGACACTCAGTACATTGCAGAATGAATTAAAGGTCTGCGTTTAGGTAGACCGCTTCGACCAATCCATTACGGTAAATGGGCTTCGATTATCGAAGTACTCGAAGGCGATGCGATCGAACGGTGGAAGACCACGAGCGGCATCAATAAGAACGCCGCTGTCCGGGAACGATCGCCGCATGCTTTACTGGTTCGGAGCTCCGCCCCTGCGCTCGGCACGCTCGCAGTCTAATTCCCGGCGATTCAATAACGCAAGGCCGCTGTGCTCGATGTGTCGGCGCGATTCCAATAGGCATTTCCCTAACTCGGTGAGCTTGCGTTCCCCGCGTGCAACCTGCTCATCGATAATCGAAACAACACTTCGAGACTCGCTGAGTCGTCAGCCACTGGGAGGGCAGGGGTTACGTATTGCGTTCGGCCATATTCCCAGTGTACTGGCTAAGGATGCCGTTCGCACCGGTATCGTCCCGACGGCCCTCAGCAAAAGGTTGGCGACACAATCGTCAGAAGCCACTGCCCAGCCCCCGCGCGGCTTTTAGAATCCGGCAAAGTGTTCGCTGTGAACTTGCTTGGCTACCGCTTTTCCGACTTCCTGCATTTCGGCAATATGGTCGATCGAATCCAGGCTCTGCACATCCTCGGGCCGAATGCCCTTGAGGCCGAGGTCAGACAAGCCCTTTTCGCTCAGTTCGGCGTTATAGCGCATGTACGTAAATAGCTTCGATACGTTGGGGATCCCTTGCGCTCGCATGTCGCCGACCTCTCGGTCCAACTCACAGCCGGCCAGAGAAGTTCCAAAAACACGGCAAAGAAAGTCCTGCTCGTTCAGTGCCGCAAACATTAAAGCTGATGGGATCGAGCCCGAGTTGTAAAGCAGGTTCATGTCACCGGGCTTCAGATTCGCGTTTGCCTGCGGGCTGGTGCCTGTTCCAAGGGAAACCAGGAGCATTTTGTCTTCGCCGGTCGGCCATCCCAAGTGATACGGGGTCACCGTCGCCATCAGGAAAAGTTGAAAAGATGGATTGTTGTACATCGTGACGCCTCCATCTTCAAAGAGAAAGCTGGCCTTGCCGACTTGCACAAGTTCCGGCGGAAAGTACGTTGGGGCAGCGGTGCTAGCCCTCACTAATTGCCACAACGGAAGGTTCAAGTTGCAGTTTTCTCGCGCGCGATCGTTATAACGTGCACCCGGATTGTTGCAAAGCGGCCACGGCGAGTCGGTTGTAGCGTTGCGCATGACCATCATCAACAAAGTCCGCAGCCGGTCCGATCCCAGCGTGGTTGCCGCTCCGAAGACCTGTTGCAGCTGTGCCGCCAGGCGGTCTTGATCGAACTTGTAATAAAAGCGGCGGAGAACACCCGCGCGGCTAAACATGTCCGGCCCACTTGTAACGTAAAATCGTCGAACTTCATCGACAGTCATGCCCAGGGCCAGGCAGGTAGCAATAATTGCCCCCGTGCTCGTTCCGCCGATGTAATCGAAGTAATCCGACAGGACAGCATCCGGGTGCCCGAGTTTCTCGCGAACCACCTGCTCGATGCCTTGCAGCACCTCCAGGGTGATGACTCCCCGAATTCCGCCTCCGTCCAAGGCCAGCAATTTCTTTCGAGATGCGGGTTCAAGCTTATCGCGGAACGTTTTCGTGATGCTGCCGGGCACGCTGGCCTCCATGGAGATAATTCCCTGCCCTTTTGGTGAACGAGTATTCTACTTTACCGCTCACGTTTGATGCTTCGGGGTTCGATTCGCAAACGAGAGTTGAAGTGTGGAGTCCCAAACGGCGTCTCCTTATAAGGTTGGGATCTCAATGATTGCCAAATGGCGAATTCTTGCCTGTTCGAGGAAGTGCCCGGTGACATCATCGGCTCCTCGCGACTTTTGATCCCACACCACCATTGCGATGACTTCCAGGTGACGTTTTCTTGCTATCGCCTGCGCCTTGTCAAGCAGCCTCAAGTTTGTTTCTAAATAGCCTTCTTGCCCTTCAGGCAACTTAAGAACTTCGAGATTCGCTCTCTTCGTCACTTGATCGAAGAGGGTTCCCCAGTTTCCTGGTCGGTCGGCCACGGAAGAAGCGCGGAATGCTGAAGGAGGCGAAGGCAACAATATGAAGCATTCGACCTTCATCTCTTGGGCGGTTTCCAGAACGATAAGGTCCGTGCCACAAGCCGCCGAAGTCACCAGTGCCGCGGGCTTATCCTGCAAAAACCTGGCCTTAATACGCTCCTTTACTACGCTGACATTTGCGGAAGGAAAACGGGCTGTTTCCGCGTTGATTGCATCCACGCGCCTCCCGGCTTGAACGATTACCGAATCGGCCCTCTGGTCAGGCGGCATCGCGATTGCCAATCGTCCAAAGAGAGTCAGTTTTCCAACCCGGACAAGTAATTCTTTGCGAGACAAGGCCGACTCGTGAAGAAAACGCATTGTCTGAGTCTAAGCGAAGGTACCGGTTTCACCGAACTCCGGCCGGCGTCGCCACAAATGGATCGAGCGTAATGCAGTACATATCTGCGAGGTCGTACGTAAGGCCGTGCACGCTACCAACACCATTCGCAATCGCTAGTTTACGCGTACGCACGTCATCCCTGTACTCCGGCTTGGCAGCCGCTGCCCGCCGATTGGCAACAATACGCATTTTCGTAACTTCGCTCTCGGGTTCATTTGCAGCAAGTTTGGAGAAATCGGCGAGGATCGCCGCCTTCACGACCGGGCCAATCGAATGGTTCTGGGTCACGATATCGAACATAAGAGCCACAGCCCCCTCGGAGATTAGTCCATATTCGCCGCACAGCTCGACAGCCTGGTTGTAAAAGCTCGAGGCATGATTTGCCTGAACACCCTGGAATTCAGGCGTCCGGCCAAGTGTGAATAGCATTCCCTTCCAGGGTTCATTCACTTGTCCCCTGGTTTGAATGGAGCGAGTGAAGGCGAGTTGGTCCGTAAGGGGCGCAGTACGTAGCGCTCTCACTGTGTCAAAGTGCTCATGAAAAATGCCTTGAGCGACGTCCGAGTGCTGTTCGAACATCTGTTGCAGCAGCGGCTGCAGAGTGCCCTGACCGATGTTCCACTGACACACACCGAAGCTGATGCCCATGCCGTCGAAGTCACCAGTCAGGCCTAGGAAGCTATCGGGTGGATACTTAGAGGTTTCAAACGTACTGGTCAGTGCAAGACAACGATCGAGCAGAGAACTTTTCATGAGGCTCGAAACAGGCGCGGCTTCGCCGGGGAACATTTCCGCCCACGTTGTCCCATCCACGAATCCCGTTGGTGGGAGATTTCGCTGCTTCTGAAAGCTCTTCACCGCCGACTCCAGACCGCCACCGAAGGAAGAATCGATAGGGCCGGTATAGAGCTTCCGGCCCGCGAGCAGCTCTTGAATACGCTTGACCGAGTCGCGGACATACCAAGGCGAAAGATCATGATCTGTACTTCTCCAGGTTTGAGATCCTATCACGCCCGGCCCGCGAGCCTTACCCGAATCCCACGCTCCGCCTCGTGTCTCCTCTTTAAGTACTCACTTCTGCGCCGGGGTTTCGGATCATAATTGAAACTCAAGATCCAGCCTGCCAAATATGCCAAAGCAACTCTGTTTCATCTTGATGCCCTTCGGTAAGAAGCCGAATTCCGATGGATCCACGGTCGATTTTGATGCCATATATGCTGACCTCATTGTGCCGGCCGTGACCGCTGCGAATCTGGAACCGCTCCGCGCGGACCAGGAGACGACTTCGGGAATCATTCACAAGCCGATGTTTGAACGACTTATTCTCTGTCGATTCGCTGTTGTCGATCTGACGCAATTCAATCCCAATGTCTTCTATGAACTTGGTGTCCGCCACGCGGCTCGACCTCACAGCACCGTTCAGATCATAGCCGAGGGAGCGCGCCTGCCGTTTGATATCCAGATGCTTCGCACTATTCACTACAAGCTGGTAGCCGCTGGGACGCCCGATCCAGCGGCTCTCCCAAACGCGAAGAACGCTCTGACCACTTTCCTTGAAGAAGCCAAAAAAGAAGCGCCGGACAGTCCGATTTTCCAGCTGCTCGACGGGCTTAAGCCCGCCGATTTAGACCACTCAAAGGCCGACACATTCCGAGACCGCGTGGAATACTCGAAGAAACAGAAGGAGCGATTGGCGGTCGCGCGCAAAAGCGCGGCCGACGACGTCCGAGCCGTCGAGAAGAGCCTTGGCGACCTCGAAGACGAGGAGGCCGGAGTGCTGATCGACTTATTGCTGTCCTACCGTGACGTGAAGAGCTGGGAGGACATGATTCGTTTGTTCGGGCGGCTCCCCAGGCACCTGCAGCAGACAATCCTCGTTCGCGAGCAATACGCTCTTGCCCTGAATCGCACTGGCCGGAGAGAGGAGGCCGAAAGAGTTCTGACGACGCTCATCAAAGAGCGCGGCCCAAGCAGTGAGACGTACGGAATCCTGGGCCGCGTCTATAAGGATCACTGGGAGGCCGCCAAAGCGGCGAACCCGATTGAGGCTGAAGGCATGCTCGACAGGGCTATTGAAACCTATCTCCGAGGCTTTGAGTTCGACTGGCGCGATGCGTATCCAGGAATTAACGCCGTCACTCTGATGACACTTAAAGACCCGCCCGATGAGCGCGCAAAGCCGCTCATTCCGCTCATTCGCTACGCAGTCGAACGAAAAATGGCTGCGGGCGTATCCGACTATTGGGATCACGCAACTTTGGTTGAGCTCAATGTCCTTGCAGCTGACAGGGTATTGAGTCGCAGGGCCTTGGGTCAAGCGCTCGCGACCAGGCCTGTCGCCTGGATGGCCGAAACCACCGCGCGAAATCTGCGCCTGATCAGGGAAGCCAGGGAGCAGCGCAATGAAGTACTCGGCTGGGACGCGGAACTCGAAAGAGAGTTAGACCGGATCTGGCGTAAGTAATCGGAGGTCAGGCGGAAACGAGGTCGGCAACGGTCGTACCCAACATGCGGGTGGCTCTCCTTCTGCTCTCGATCAGCTCGATCTTCGCCCAGTTATCCGACGTGGCGCAAAAGGCACAAGAGGCTGCGGCCCTCGTGGCTTCGGGCCAAGCCGAAAAGGCGATTCCCATTTACCAGGAACTGGTAAAGGCCTTTCCGAACAATCCCGACATTCTGGTGAACCTGTCCATCACCGAATTCAAGGCCAAGCGTTATCGCGATGCGGCCCGGGACGCGGAAGCCGCGTTGAACCTGCAACCTGATTCCTCGGCGGCAAAACTATTTCTCGGCGCGAGTTACGCGGAGCTGGAGGAATATAACCGTGCCCTTCCGGCGATTGAACAGGTTATCGCCGCCCAGCCGCGCAACCGCGACGCCCGCATGATCATGGCCGAGTCTTTACTGGCGTTGGGTCGATATGAAGAAGCTGCTGTTCAATTCCAGATCGCGTCCAACCTCGCACGTGAAAGCCCGAAGGTCTGGTTTGGTTTGGGACGCACTTTCGAAGAACTTTCCGGCCGTCTTTTCCAAAAACTGGAACGTATCGCCCCTGATTCGGCTTATTGGCTCTCTCTGGCTGGAGACGCATCTCTCACGCAGCGGCGATACGGCACGGCATTTGCTTACTATCGGCGCGCGTTGGCGAGCCCAGGCGTGCTGCGGGGCCTGCATGCATCTCTCGCTGCGATCTATAAACAGACTGGTCACGCCGGCTGGGCCTTGGTGGAAGAAGCGGCTGAGCGGGAACTCCCGCCTCCGAACTGTGTCACCGCGAAACTGGCATGCGATTACGCCGCAGAACGTTATCGGGAGATCGTCGAATCCTCTGGCGAGGGCGCCGAATTCTGTTATTGGGCGTCGAAAGCCTATACGGCACTCGCGCACCAGGCCTACGATCACTTGACGCGCCTGCCTTCCTCACCTGAAAGACACATGCACGATGCCAGAGAACACGGTTCCCAGGGTCTCGACCTGCAAGCTGTGGCGGAATGGCGCGAGGCTCTGAAGCTTGCTCCCGATAACTTCGAGATCCAAGTGGGGCTGGTCCGCTCGCTGTATCGGAGTCAGGATTTCGACGCGGCTTTGCCTCTCTTGTATGCAATGACCGAAAGCAGGCCCGATTCCTCCGAGCTGAACTTTTTGTGCGGCGCCAGTCTGGTTAATCTTGAGAAATTCGAGAAGGCCATTCCTTATCTCGAAAGGGCCGTTCGCCTTGATCCCCAATTCGTGCCCGCGCACGCTGCGCTCGGTCACGCGTTGTTGCTCGCCGGAGAAGCCCCGAAAGCTGTCGCACACCTGAAAGCCGCTCTTTCGAGCGACCAGGATGGCAGCACACATTTCCAGCTGTTTCGCGCCTATCAGGTGACGGGTCAGACCGGAATGGCGAAGCAAGCCTTCGCGGAGTATCAGCAAGCGCGAACATCGTCTGAAATGCGACAGAGGGCGGAGGAAGGGGGAATTGCGCCGCCATAAAAGCTGCCGGAGGGTATCGCCAAATCCCATCACCGCGATATTTTCAGGTGACCCTCGTGACGAGCAGAAACCGAAGCGGTACACTACGACAGAATAGAATGTCGGTATTCTACGACATTAATAGAATGTTCGGAAAGCGGGTCTAGAAACGTGAAATTGATATCAGCAACTCTCATCGCCGCCAGTTTGACAACCATTCTTTCGGCAGCGGCAGACGAGGACATTCAGCGGCTGAAAGCATGCGGAGAAGTCTTAACCGAAATCCAATCGGCTCCCGACAAGGCGATTCCGAGCGACTTGTTCAAGAAAGCGAGCTGTGTCGTGGTAATCCCGGGAATGAAGAAGGCGGGATTCATGTTTTCTGGCAAATACGGCCGTGGATATGCTTCTTGCCGCAAGGCGGCGGGCGGCTGGAGTGCACCGGCCGGCATGCGCATTGAGGGCGGTGGCTTTGGGCTTCAGGCCGGAGGCTCCGCAACCGACGTCATCATGCTGGTCATGAGCCAAAAGGGAATGCAGGGTATCTTGTCAAGCAAATTCACCCTCGGCGGTGAGGCCTCCGTTGCCGCAGGACCGGTGGGTCGCGATGCAACTGCAGAGACCGATGCGACCATGAAGGCCGATATCCTATCCTGGTCACGTTCAAGGGGAGTTTTTGGTGGCCTTTCCTTACAGGGCGGAACACTTCGACCCGATGAAGACGCAAATAAGTCTCTCTATGCTGAGAAGGTCACCAGCAAAGACATTCTCACCGGAAAAGTTACGAAGCCTATCCCATCGGATACTCTTATCGAGAAAATAATAGAGTATGCGGGCTCTACGCAAATGAAATGAGTTTCAACAAGCGAGCAGCGGGAAGACCCGCTGTGACGTTTGCTGTGTCTCACAGTCTGAATCGCGACACTCTGACCGTTTAAGTCGACAATTGTCGCGAGGTCCAGAGTTTCATCATTGCCAGGACTGTCTTTCGTCTGTGCAAGCTCGACCCCTTTAAGTAGGCGATCCCTACGCTCAAATCGACTGAAAATTAACGGTCGGTCCTGAACGCATCTGGGTTGCCTTTCCAGTTCACCCTGCCGTGGAACCGTTGAGTCAAGCTCTGCTTGCGAAGCCTTGCCAGAGTTTGAAAGGCAGGTTCTACGCAACCTCACCGTAGACAATCCTCCCAAGAGTTTTCTATAAACCGCAGGTCTCCAAAGGTACGTACTCGCGAAAAATCGCAAATAAAATATGATATGATGATTAGCGATTTAGTCGGTTTTGCGTAGCGGAACCGCACGCTTTTATTGACAGATCCAACCAGCCCGTAGCCATCGATACTCAAAACGAATATGGCAAGCCTAACGAAACTGCCTCAATTGCGCGGTGTCTTTTCGCCGACGATCACTGCGTACCATCAAGATGGAGCCATCAACCCAGAAGGCACGCGACGGTTCGTACGGTTTCTCCTCGATGAAGGAGTGGACGGACTGGCTCCGCTCGGCAGCGCCGGGGAGCCGGTGGCTTTGACAGCCGCTGAGCGAATGAAAGTGCTTGACGCGATTGTGGCAGAGGTGGGAGGCAAGGTTCCAATTTTTGCGGGAACCAGCGATTACAGCACTGCTTCCACCATCGAGCTTGGCCTTCATGCGAAGTCGATCGGCTGCGACGGGCTGATGCTGATGGCGCCGTTCCTCCTCCGGCCGCCAAAGAAAGATGTGCTCGACTACTTTCGACGCATTCGCGAGCGCGTCGGTCTGCCTATCATGATCTACAACGTTCCCTCGTTGAGTGGCATCGAGGTGACGCCTGAAGAAATCCGAGTGCTGGCATCGGAAGACGTCGTGCACAGCGTCAAGTGGTCACATTCAGAGATCAGCCGTATTCAAGACACCAGGTCTTTGTGCGGCCCCGAATTTCCGATCTTCGCCGGAATCGACTTGGTGGCATTTGGTGCTCTCGCCGCGGGCGCCGACGGATGGATCAGTGGAATACCGATGATCGCGCCGGCTCTGGCGGTCCGTATTCACCGTCTGCTCGCCGCCCAAAAGCTAAACGAGGCGCGAGAGCTCTGGTACCGCATTCTTCCCATCATTCACATTGAGTATCGAGCCATGGGCACTGATCATTCGAATCCCCACTGGCTGGCCGTCTGCCGGGAAAGCGCGGCTCTGCGAGGACTGGACGTCGGCATCTCCCGGCCGCCCCTTCAACCCGTAGACGAATCGGTGAGGGAAGAACTCAGGGCCGCTTTACAAAACCTGAAGCAATTGTGATGAGCCAGCGTTTAGCGCGGCGGCTTGTTCTTGTCACCGGCGCGGCCCAGGGCTTAGGCCTTGGCATCGCTCGCCACCTTGCGTCTCAGGGAGCGAGAGTCTTCCTGTCGGACTGTCATCCATCGGTGATTGATCGAGTCGCGGAGCCGATCTTTGAGGCTCGGGCGTCCGCGGAGGTCCTCGATTTGGCTGACGTGGATTCAATGCTTCGGTTGGTGGGTCGAGCCGTCGAAGAGTTCGGGGAGCTAAACGGATTAGTAAATTGCGCCGCCTGGAGCTTCCACAAACCAGTCGCAGAAACGACGGTTCAGGAATTCGACCGCGTGGTCGCCATCAATCAAAGGGCACCCTTCTTTTTGTCGCAGCAGTTTGTAACGCAGTTGGGCCCGCTCGCGCTGGACCCCTGCATCGTAAACATCGGATCCGTTAACGCGGTCGCAGGGAATACTAGCCTTGCCGCATATTCGGCAACAAAAGGCGCGTTGGTGGCGATGACGCGGGCGCTCGCCGTCGAATATGCAGGCCGGGCACGCGTGGTTGCCATCTCACCCGGAGCGGTTCGAACAGATTTCACCGAGGCAATGATCCAACGCGGCGAGATCGACGTCGAAAAGATGTTGAGCAGGTTTCTCATTCAACGCTTTACAACGGTCGGTGAGATTGCCGAGCTGGTTGGCTTTTTATTCAGCGCGGGTGGCGCGTGCGCGACAGGCTCAAACTGGCTTCTAGACGGCGGTTACACAGCGCAGTAATGCTTCCGCCAATCGTGATTACGTTCCAACAATCAGATTATGCGTCGATGATCGGCAGATAGGTCATTCGCAAGCGTGTCGATCCGAAGGGTACAAGCACCACGGTCTCTACGTCCTTCGAAAGTTCCATCGGAGTGAAAGGGAAGCCTGGAGTTAGCAGGTGGTTTGGCTCGCCTTCCATTGACCAGTTGAGAACTCGGCGTGCCTTTGCGGCCAGCCCGATCGGAGGATGATGGTCCCATGGCTTTCCATCAGGTGGAACCGTTAGCTTCTGAAGAGTGAAGCTGCGGCTGGGATTTTCAGAATCGACGATGAGCGCGTAGTTCCAGACTGCGGTCTTTTCGGGAAGGAGTCGGAATGCGCGAATATCCTTACCCGGAGCATGGGCCGGAGGCGTGAACGGCAACCATTCAGCTGCAACCGGGAGACTGAATAACAAGCCGCCGCGATTGACGGCTGCACACTGGGCACGGATACGAAATTCCGGTCTCTTCCGCCGCAAGACTTCAACGTGATTCGTAAAACGCAATTTTACGGTTTGCTCCTGGCCCCATGGCAATTCAAGCCGCAAGAACGTACCCGGTTTTGCCGCGAGAGGGTCGTGTTGGCCGCCGATTTCGGCGGATGCTTGAACACACCAGCCTGGAATCCGAAAATCGATCGGAAAACGCGTTTGATTTTCGGAGCGCACTGTAACCGTGACCTCGTCCTCGAACGGATACGCGGTTTCCATGCTGATCGAGATGTCGCCGGCGCCGGCGAGCCGGGTTTTGACGCGGCAAGGTCCGTAATATCCGATCGCCAGTCCATCGCGAGATCTCCAGACCATGGATTCGACGAAAAACGGAAGCCCGCGCGGGCCGTTCGAGTTACAACAGAGGGGTTCGTGCGCGGTCGAGTAATGCTGGCGCGAAGCCCACCAATCCACGTCGCCATCGTTGTCGTGAGGCTGGCTCCACTCTGAAGCCACCAGCTGATTCGGGCTGTGCATATAGCCGAGAGTCATGCCGTCCGGGCTTTTGGGAGCCGCATACCCGTTGTGCATGGCGCGTTCGACGGCGTCGGCGTACTTGACCTCGCCGGTGATTCGTGCCAGGGAGTGGCTGGTGATCATCCATTCCACTGCGCCGCAGTGTTCCGCGTTGGCGCGCGATCCGTGCCGGAAAATTTCTTCGTTGCCGAACGGAGTGCCGTCCGGGGACAGATATCGCTGCATCATCTTCCAAGCGGCCCGGCTCGCTTGCAGATACCGCTCCTCCCCGGTTACTTCGTAGACAGCGGCCGGAAGGCCGACATGCTCCGCCTCGACAACGTTGTGATGCAGTGCGGTTTTGTCGCCGCCCGCCAGGTAGTCGTTAACGCGGCCGCAACGGTCAAGCACCGATTTTGCAAACTGCCGGTATTCCGGCTTCCCGGTAAGTTCGTATAAGGCGCCTGCTTGTCGGACCACGATCGTTCCGTGTTCCTGGAAAATGCCTGGCTCACTCCCTTCCGGCGGCTTTTCGAATACGCTGATGATCAATTTCAAAGCTCGCTCACTGGCCTGCAGGCAGCGCTGATCGCCCGTCGCCCCATAGCGATGCAAAAGACTGTCGAGCAGCATCGACTGCACAAATACTTCGATCCAGTTTTGCCAGCGTGCGGCTCGAGTAAATCCCCCTATGTAGCCATCGTCATCCTGTGAGGCAACGAGTTTTTCCGTCCACTCAATTGCTTCCTTCGCTGCCGCTGATTCCGGACAGACCGAAGCATAACGGACAAGCGAATTTCCGAAGTAAGCACCGTAGTCAGGCGGATTGATCCATTCGTCGTGATCGGAAAAACCGAGCTTAGGGTTATCGGTCCTGTTCCAATATCGTCCCCAAACCTCGGGCATTCGCGCTCGCGCATACTGCAATACCCAACCATCCGCATTGATCCGGATATAGCGACTCAACCAGCCATCCGGAGTCGTCGAGCCAGGCGAAAGCGGCAGAAACCGCGTGACCGCCCGCGTATCGTTTTGAGCCCCAACTGTGTCGCCAGCGCCTTCCGCCGCGGCCGTTTCGGACCTGGAGCGAGTACCCAAGGCGGCGGACATAGCTGCGGCAAAGGTGCGGCGAGTCATGGGTAGATTTCACACCGACCGGCAAATTTCGTGGCGCCTGGCATATTCATAATATTATCGTATGAATAGCATCCCAGAAGCGCGTCTGGGTAGACAAGATGAAGTCTGTCTCATAGACGAGGAGCCCTCAGCGTGACTGATGTCAATCGAAGATCCTTCCTGAGCATCGCGGGAGTAGCAGGATTAGAGCCGCTGCTTTCCGGCAGCGTAAATCAAAAGCCCGTCTCGAGCGGGTTGCGGGATTACGCCTCGACACCGGTACAAGTGGAAAATCCGGACCTGAAAGAGGACTGGCATACCGGAGCGAAATTCGCCTTCGACGGATACGGCGGGTCGATTCACCCGAATTCGCTCTCGCACTGCTGGATCCAGGAAGGCGTGCCCTCCGAATCGAACCCCTTCTTTTGCACTCTCGACTACGGCAGCCCGATTTCGGTTACAGGCTTCGCGCATTACTTCTACAATCCGGACGTGAAAGATTACCGCGCCGACGCGTTGCTTCTTTCAACCGCTTTCCGATCGGTGAACCTTCACGTGAGCCAGGACCGCCGTGATTGGAAACGGATCGAAACCTGGCGAGACCTTGCGGATCTGCGTCCTCAGATCCTCACCGTGTCGAATCCCACCGCGGCGCGCTATTACAAGATCGAGATCGTCGGCCTGGTTCCCGGCGCTCACGGCTTACGCAGTTACCAGATCGAGACATACACCGACAGCAGCTTTAAGAACATTCGACCTCAGATGTGCTCGCTTCAAAGCCCGTCTCGGCGTTCAAACACTGGCGCAGGCGGACAAATCGCAGACCGGGGGCGGCTTCAGGATGGAAATCTCGAAATCGAATGGTCGCTCGTTGAAGGCGTACCGTCGTTTTCCATCACTCCCGCGCAAGGCGCTGCCGCCATTCCCGCATCGTTAAACATCTCTTATAACGATGAACCGCTGAAATTCGAGGCCTTTGTCAGGAAAGATGCGAGCGTACTCCTTCGAAGCCGTCAGCCCGATGATTCGCTCGAATGCGAGGTTCGGCTGCAAGGATCCGCGCTCCGTGCCGGATTCCGTAAGTACTCCAACGGGAGCCAGTCCGGGCCGGGAGTTTTGGCGGCCGTTTTGAAGGCCGACGGAGTGAAGTTTCGATTCATTCCCGCCTACGTGTACAGCTCGAACCCGATCCGCGAAATGCTGCCGGGAGTTTACGGAGAACAATCGCGAAGTACCACGATCGGCGCTTGGCAAGCTCCCACCCGAATGGCAGCGCTCGAAACGAATCACGGCACGCTTGCCGTTGTACCGGATCGTGACCGTTGCCTTATAGGTATCGATGGAGACGATGCCGTAGTCCGGCAACGTCTGGGGAACCAAACCGTTGAACTCTCGATTGTTGCGGTGGCGGGCAACTGGTTCGACTCATTTCTTCACGTCGCAGATTCGATCTATCACTTCAAGCGGCCCCGTCAATTCGCGCCATTGGTCGAAACGGCGACTCGGGAGATGAAGTACCTTGCTCACAATCCGGGCGTTTGGAGCGAGAAGATGCGAGTTATCACCAGTTTTCCGCGACGCGATTACGTCTATGTTCTTTATGGACTGACTTACAGCATCCCGGCGCTATATAGCTGGTATCGGATGAGCGGTGATCGGTCGGCGCTCGAACGCGCTGAGGCTAGCGTAAGATGGCTGCTCGAATATCCAGGTGTCCGGGTAGCTGCGGGTCCGCTGGCTGGCGCTTTCTACTCCCAGTACGTCGCGCCTGAGATGGACGGGCGTCCTTTGTTTGATGGCCCGGTCGCATCGCCCATGGCCGGAATCGGAGGCGGCGATCAGGCGGACAACCGCTGGATAGAACCGCACGCGACAGGCGCCGCTGTCTGTACGCTCCTGCATTACTACGTGGCTAGCGGAAAGCAAGATCAGGCTCCGCTAAAAGCGGCAAAGCAGGGACTCGATTGGCTGATGCGAATCCAGAAGAGCAATGGCGGCTGGATTTACGCCTATCATGACGACGGCAGTCCCGTCACAGACGAGGAAGACGCCGGGAATATATGGAATATCTGGGCGCTCTGGCGCTATGGCAGTTTGACCGATGAAAAGCAGTACCAAGAGGCGGCCGAACGCGGTCGCGAGTGGTTCGCTCAAAAATTTCTGTCCCAACATATCGGCCGTGGTTACTGGGAAGACGTTTCCGGCGCCCGTGGTCGAGTTCGCTTGAGCTGGGAGAGTTACGAACTGGCGGTCGCGACTCTCGTGTTCGATGAAATGGGCGCATCGGAGCTTGCACTTGAGGCCGCGCGAAATGCAGTTACCTGGATTTGGACAAGGACCGTGGCATGCCGGGATTATTTCAATAGTTACGGCCACGCACACGAGCAGTGGGGATGGCCGCCCGCTACTTATGTAGCGCCGATGTTCGGTCTTGCGGCTCAAATTGCTTACCGCATTTCGGGCGACGAGCGCTTTCACCGATTCGCCGGCGCGGCGAAAACACCGGGTTGGTGGGTGGTCCGGAACACGGCGAATGGCATTTGGCCCGCGGAGGCGAACGCTCAAGAACTCGGTGGCGCAATTTGGCCGCTTGAGGCTACGGAATTTGTTCCGTTAGAGGAACCCTTCACGATTACTTACTGGGTGGATTGGATCTCGGCCCAACAAAGCTATGTCTGTTTACGATGGCTGTTGAACGAGGTAAGCCGTCGCACCAGCGGAAAAGTTCACGTGGATTCCTCCAGCTTGGCCGGTACGGTCCTAGGCGATCCGGGCGAACTATATCTACGCCCGGAAGAGATAAATATCCGCGGCAGCCACGGCCAGATTAACTGGTTGGGATTTCGTTCGGCGAAGTCCGACACACTGGTCATCCTCAATGATTACGAACCGGTGGTTGTCGAAGTTGGATTTCAAACACTCGCGAAGGGTAGCGCGAAAATACTCAGCACGAGCGATGGAAAGGAGTGGAGTTCTCACACGTCGCACACGCCCAACAAGCTCTCGATTGAGATCGCTAAAAACGCGTGCGCCGTTATCGTCCGGGAACGTTGAAGTCG
Organism: Terriglobia bacterium; assembly: GCA_963757345.1. Lineage (GTDB taxonomy): Bacteria > Acidobacteriota > Terriglobia > Bryobacterales > Bryobacteraceae > Bog-105. The sequence continues at coordinate 58,252 of CAVWRP010000030.1, forward strand.
AGACTCCCGCCGCAAACGGCATTTTCGAAAGGGTTAATTTCCGATCAGCGGCACATTAACTCTTCCCAACCGGCTGCGAACATATTCATCTTTGCGTTCGGGTCCTCGGGATGAGCCCGGATTAAGTCTTCATCGACATCGACGCCCCAACCCGGACCCACTGGTAAATCGTAGTATCCGTCCTTAACCCGAGGAGTTCCTGGCGTGAGATCGCAGCGCCACGGCACATCGTAGTCCTCGAAGGTTTCAAGAATCATGAAATTCGGAATGTTGGCGCACAGATGCATGGCGATGACGGTGCCCAACGGCCCGCGGCAATTGTGCGGCGCTACGCTGACGTAGAATCCCTCCGCGATGGCCGCGATTTTTTTGGACTCGAGCAAACCGCCGCTGTAAATGATGTCGGGCTGCACGATGTGCGCGCCTTTGCGCCAGAGCAAATCGAGGAATCCGAACCGGCTGTAAGTATGTTCTCCGGTCGCTATTCGCAATGGCGAGCCCGCTACAACCTGCGCCATCGATTCATGATTGTGTGCGGGGATCGGCTCCTCGCACCAACCGGGTTTGTAGGGAGTCATGGCGCGAATCGCTTCGAGCGCCATCCCGGGGCTGAATCTTCCGTGAAATTCGAGGAGCAGAGCGATGTCTTCTCCGACTGCGTTCCGCACCGCCTCAACGACTTTACAAGCGCGCTTGAGCTCCGGGTTCGACAGTTCGCGGCCTCCGGGGCCGAAAGGATCGAACTTCATTGCCTTGTAGCCGCGCCCCACTACCTCCAGAGCACGGGAAGCCCATACGCCCAGATCATCGCTATCCGGATACCAGCCGTTCGCGTAGACCTTTATTTTCTTCCTGACCTTGCCGCCGATGAGGTTATAGACGGGCTGCCGGGTCGCCTTGCCGACGATATCCCACATGGCCGTCTCAATGCCCGCCATCGCCGCGTACATGATCGGCCCGGTATTGTGTTCTATCTGGTAAAGCTTGAACCAAAGATCTTCGATGTCGAAGGGATCTTGCCCGATGAGATAGCGGCGTCCGTAATCGAGGATAAGGTCGCGAACCGGGCTTTCCTTCCATTCGAGCGTGCCATCTCCCCAGCCCACAATGCCTTCGTCGGTTGTGAGCTTGACAAAGGAGAAATTGCGCCACCGGGCCGCGGTCAGCGTGACCTCTACATTTGTGATCTTCATGCGTGAATTGCCGTGTTAGGCTTGGGTGCCAATGCACCGCAGAGAGCGCGTCCGACTGATCACGCTAATCGCTGACAGTTTAAATTGGGTCATATCATCATCTTATATGGTATTTGGCCTTGCGTGGCAGACACGGCTCTACCCCGTGAGGACTAGGACTACTGCCCCTGGGCCTCCATTGTTTTCGTAGTACAATATACATTAAGCAGTCTGCCTTGTGTTACAACGAAAGACACTTACCTCTCAAGTCATCGATCATATTCTCGGTCTGATTAAGAGCAATAATATGCAGCCCGGGGACCGGCTGCCGACCGAGAAGCAATTAACGGCGAGTCTGGGCGTCAGTCGCACCTGCGTTCGCGAAGCGATGAAGTCGTTGGAGTCGCTGAAACTCATCAGCATTCGAGCGAAGATCGGGGCGGTGCTGCTTCAGCCTTCGAAGCTTGCACTCTTTACTGCGGAACACCTTTCGGACGCTATCAGCGAGGAACAGACAGACGCGCTGATCGAATTTCGAAAAATCCTCGAAGTCGGGCTGAGCACGCTGGCGGCCGAGAGAGCTCACGATGAGGACTTGGCAGCGATGAAAAAGGCACTCGACGATCACAAGCAGGCGATCGAAACAAACGGTGCAGCCTACGCAGCCGACATCGCGTTTCACATGGCGATTGCAGAGGCGGCGAGAAATCCGGTTGCCGTTCGTGTCTTCCAACTGATCCTTGAGCCGCTTTCTGAGCAGCGAAAGCGAACCGGCAATGTGCCGCGGGCAGCCGAAGAAGGCTTGCGTGATCATTATCGAATCTTCAAGGCCATTGAGGAGTTGAATCCCGAGAGGGCCCGCTTGGCGATGATCGCGCACATGAAGACCGCGGAGCGCTTCTGGAGAATTGCCAGCACCCAGGTTCCGCGCGCCGACGAAAAAACCTCGCAGGAAGCCACCGGCTGATTCGAGGTTGACGACCGCCTAGAGCGGCTTGAGTTTGATGTTCTTGAACCAGCAATTAGCGCCGTGATCCTGCAGCCCGAGATAACCGAGGCGCGGGTGGTATTTGTAAGCAAAACCAAACTTGTGTTTTGTCCCGTCCGGCCTCAGGTACGGTTGCGTGAATAGATCGAGATCGATATGGTTCACGTGCTCGCCATTGAGCAGGACGTCAATCAGGTTCTTGTTGCACTTGATCTCGATGTGATTCCACTCGCCGACAGGCTTCATCGCTTGCTTTCTGGGCTTCGACAAGTCGTAAATCGCGCCGGTATCGTAATAGCCGGTGGCCGTGCTGTCCAGAATCTGGACTTCGATTGCGTTGTACCCGACATCCCACCCCGGGTAGGCCCGTAAGGGGCTGGTTCGGAGTAGAATTCCACTGTTGCAATGGGCGCTGATTTTGAAGTCGAGGACCAGGATGAAATTCTCCCAGGGCTCCTCATAGACCATCATGTACGCGCCGGCATTGTGAGGATTAATGCTGCCGTCTTCGACCGGCCCTTTGCTCAACTGCCAGTCGCTCGTCATCCAGCGGTTCAGGGTTTTCCCGTCGAACAATTGGATCCAGCCATCCTTCTGCTCCTGCGAGGTGAGCTGGTTGTCCCCGGCATCGGCGAGAATCGGACGAGTCAGCATCGCGGCCAGCACAAGCGGCGTCATTTTCAGGCCGAAACGTGCTATTCCTCTTCGAAGATGGTTTCTGGTCATGCACGGCCGAAGCTTCTCCAGGCGCATTGCGAATGATATTATCATATGTGCAGATCTGCCCGGCAGATGCGAGTCGAAAGCCAGGACCGACGAATAAATAGAGAGGCTATGGACACAGGCGATGCTGAAATTTTTCACCTGGTTGACTCTTCCAACGCTTTCGGCGGTGACCCTCGCGACCGCCGCCGAGCCCGCGCGCATCTCCTTTAACAAAGACATCCGCCCGATCATGTCGGACACGTGCTTCCGCTGCCACGGCCCCGACAAGAGTTCCCGGCGGGCCGGCATGCGGCTGGATCTTCGCGAAATGGCCGTGAAAGCACTTCCTGACGGAAAAATCCCCATCGTTCCTGGCCAGCCCGACCAGAGCGAAGTGGTTCGACGTGTGTTTGCACCGAATCCCGCAGTTCGAATGCCGCCAGTATCGGCTCATAAGGTACTCAGCGAGGCGCAAAAGGAAACGATTCGCCGTTGGGTCGCCGAAGGCGCGGTTTACGAGGGCCATTGGGCTTACCAGCCAATCAAACGGCCGCCCGTCCCTGTGATCGCCCAAGCGCTCGCACCAATTCGCAATCCGATCGACAACTTCATACAGGATCGACTCGCCAAAGAAAATCTGACTCCTTCCGGCGAAGCCGATCGGCGCACGCTGATTCGCCGTGTTTCCCTCGACCTGACCGGCCTTTTGCCGACGCCCGAACAGGTTCAAGCCTTTCAGAACGACGGCGCGTCAAATGCCTACGAAAAGGTAGTCGACCGGTTGCTGTCCTCCCCGGCTTACGCCGAGCAACAAACCATGCATTGGCTGGATGCTGTCAGATACGCCGACACGTGCGGATTCCATGGCGACAACCTGTTTCCCGCCTGGCCGTATCGCGACTATGTACTCCGAAGCTTTCGCGATAACAAATCGTTTCAGCAGTTCACCGTTGAGCAGCTGGCCGGCGACTTGCTCCCCGCTGCAACAATCGACCAGCGAGTTGCTTCCGCCTACAACCGGTTGAACCGGACGTCGGCCGAAGGGGGCATACAACCGAAAGAGTACTTGGCGAAATATGGCGCGGACCGCGTCCGTACGCTCAGCAACGTCTGGCTCGGCAGCACGATGGGCTGCGCGGAATGCCATGACCATAAATTCGATCCGTTCCTGACAAAAGATTTCTACTCGATGAAGGCTTTTTTCGCCGACATCACCGAGACGGGTCTGGTTCCTGATTTTGGCGACAAGGCCTGGGGCACGCAGGTTGAACTCCCCACGCCGGAACAGGCGGCACGACGAGATGCGCTGAACTCTCAGATAGCGGGCGTCAAGGCAGAGATGACCGCAAAACTGCAGCAGGCGCCTATCGGCTCGCCGCAGCAGGAGCAGGCTCTCTTGAAACGTTGGGAAGCGGGTGAACTGGCGTGGAACTTCCAGCATCCGGAGGCAGCATCTGCCTTACATGGCGCCACGCTAACCGTCCATAATCAGAAACCCGCCGGCACACCAGCACCCAGCGCGAAGGGCGGCGACGCGCAGGCGCAAAAAAAGCCCTTTGAAGAGGGCCTGGTAGTGGCGGACGGCGTCAACCCGGATAACGAGACCTTCGTCGTCACACTTAGGCCGGGCTCTGGGGCCTGGACCGCGCTCGGTATAAGCGTTGTCGAGGATGAATCACTGCCCGGCAACGGTCTCGCGCGCGGCGCGGATCGCTTTGTTCTGACAGGCGTGGAAGCGGAGCTCGAACAGCCGAAGCGCAAGTCACGCCAACTCCATTTCGTGCTGGCGACCAGCACGGAGCCGCACAATAACGGCATGCCCGCCGCCGCGGTGCTCGACGCCAGCAGCGAAACCGGTTGGGGAACCCTCCGGGGAGAGGCCACAAACCAATTCCTCGCATTGCGTCTTTCGGAAAGGATCACGACAGGACCGGAAAGCAGAATTGTGGTCCGCCTCCGGCACAACTCGACCGAGTGGCGGCGCGCCGTAATCGGGCGCTTTCGTCTGGCGCTTTCCTCTGCAGAGTATTCATGGCCGGCAAATGGCGAAGCTGCGACGAGCGACGACAAAGACAAGGCTAAGAACTGGGCGAGCGGGCTATCGCTAGACACAATCGCTGCGCTCAAAACGGTGCCCGATAAACGCACAGACGTCCAGAAGAACGGGTTGCGGGACTACTTCGAATGGGCAGAGCCGGGACTGATGCCCTTGCGTTCCCAACTCGACAACTTGGAAGCCGAGCGCAATATTCTGAATGCTTCCATCCCTTGGGTGGTGACGACCGTTGCGACCACGCCGCGCGAGACGAGAATTCTCCCGCGCGGAAATTGGATGGACGATTCGGCGTCTGTTGTGGAGCCGGCCGTTCCCGAAAGGTTCGGCAAGCTGGATCTCGGCGGCCGAAGGGCGAATCGGCTCGATCTTGCGACCTGGCTTGTGTCGGACCAGAATCCACTCACCGCTCGGGCATTTGTAAACCGAACGTGGCGTACATTCTTTGGAACTGGCTTTTCCAAGGTCCTCGATGATTTGGGCTCCCAGGGTGAGTGGCCTACGCATCCTGAATTAGTGGACTGGCTGGCCTCCGAGTTCATCCATCCCGAGTGGGATGCGGCAGGGACCCACTCCTGGGACGTGAAACATCTGATTCGAACCATCGTTCTCAGCCATACCTACCGGCAATCTTCGGAGACGAATCCCCAGATCGAGCAGAAAGATCCTGAAGACCGCCTGCTGGCCCGTCAGGCACATTTTCGAGTCGACGCCGAGAACGTGCGTGACATCGCTCTCGAAGTATCGGGCCTTCTGCAGAATCACTTTGGAGGTCCCAGCGTGCGGCCTTATCAGCCGGACGGCTACCTTGCCGCGCTCAATTTCCCCAGGCGGGAATATTCCTCGAGCCGGGGTGGCGATCTTTACAGGCGTGGGCTGTATACCGAATGGCGGCGCAGTTTCCTGCACCCGAGTCTGCTCGCGTTCGATGCGCCTACCCGCGAAGAATGCGCCGTGAACCGGAGTACATCTAATACTCCGCTGCAGGCGCTCGTGCTCTTGAACGATCCAACCTTCGTCGAAGCCGCGCGGGTGTTTGCCGAACGAACGATGGCAAGCGCCGGCTCCGGTTTTGACGGACGCTTGAACTGGGCGTTCGACCGTGCGCTTGACCGGCGGCCGGGCAGTCAGGAGCAGCAGGTTCTTTCCAGGCTGTACCAGACCAGTCTGGAACGCTTCCGCGCTGCACCGGAGGAGGCGCGCGTCTTCGTCAGTCTGGGCGAAGCGCCGCTGCCACAGAAACGGGACGTCGTAGAACTGGCCGCGATGACCACGGTGACACGGGCTATTCTCAACCTCCACGAGACGATCACCAGGAACTGAGGAACCCGGACCATGTCGAATGAAAACTTCCTTCACTCCGTTCAGCGGAGAGCATTTTTAGGACGCGGAGCGGCCGGGCTCGGCCTCGTGGCACTCAACTCCTTGCTGAGCCCGCGCTTGCTCGCGAGCGCGCTCGACGCCTCATCCAAGGGTGTAGTCAATCCGCTTGACTTCAAGCCGAAAGCCCGCCGCGTCATCTTCCTCTATCAAGCGGGCGGTCCGTCGCATCTCGAAACATTCGATTTCAAACCGAAGCTGGTGGAGATGAATGGCAAGGCGATGCCTGAATCCGTGACCAAGGGACAGCAGATCGCCCAACTCCAGGGAAAGGAGTTGAAGTGCTTCGGTCCGCAGTTTGGGTTTAAGACTTTTGGCAAGTCGGGACAGAGTATGTGCGAACTCTTCCCGAATATCGGGACAATTGCCGACGATCTTTGCATCGTGCGATCGATGTGGACTGAACAGATTAATCATGACCCGGCACACACCATCATGAACACGGGCTCGATCATCACCGGCCGCCCGAGCTTTGGCTCCTGGGTCCTGTATGGTCTTGGGTCCGAGGCGGAAGATCTTCCCGGATTTGTCGTTTTGATGTCCGCCGGCCGTGGAGGCCAGATGCAGCCGATCGCCGCCCGGCAATGGTCTGCCGGAACGCTGCCCAGCAAGTTTCAGGGGGTCAAGTTTAATTCGGTAGGCGATCCCGTACTTTACGTGAACACGCCCCCGGGCATGAGTGCGGCGACACAAAAGGATTCAATTGATACGATCAACGCGCTGAATCGCATCGAGGACTCGATGCTGCATGATGCCGAAATTCAGACCCGCATCTCCCAATACGAGATGGCGTTCAAGATGCAGACCAGCGTGCCCAAACTGATGGATATGAGCAATGAACCGAAAAGTGTGCTCGAAGCGTACGGAGCCAAAGTAGGCGACGGGTCCTTTGCTTCGAATTGCCTGTTGGCGCGACGGCTCGCCGAGCGAGGCGTTCGATTTATTCAGCTCTACCATCGCGACTGGGATCATCACGGCGAATTAAAAAAGGGAATTGAGTATAAGGCGGAAGAAGTCGATCGGCCGACAGCGGCGCTTGTGAACGATTTGCGGCAGCGCGGAATGCTCGATGACACGCTTGTGATTTTCGGAGGAGAGTTCGGGCGCACACCCATGTCGCAGGGTGGAGACGGAAGGGATCATCACATTCGCGGCTTCTCCTACGTGCTGGCCGGTGGAGGCGTTAAGCCGGGCTTCAGTTTTGGCTCGACCGATGACCTGGGTTATGCGGCCGTCGAGAACCCCGTAAGCGTCCACGATCTCCATGCGACCTTGCTTTATCTGCTCGGAATCGATGCCGCCAAACTTACCGTTAAATATCAAGGGTTGGATGTGCGGCTGACAGGCCCGCAAGGCGGCCGTGTGGTTCACGACATCTTGGCATAGCGTCCCACGGATTAACGCGTTATTTGCGGTTCGCGATTGTCGGGATTCGTGTCCAGTTCCTTGAATCGGGCGAATTCGGTTTGCGCCTCTTGCAGGCGGTCGCTTCGTTGATAAATCTTTCCGAGAAAGAAATGGGGCCGCGAGTAAGTGTTGTCAAGCTGCGCCGCGAGCACAAGATGTTTCGCTGCGGCATCGTCGGCCCGTTGTTTGAAATAGAGCCGGCCCAGCTCAAAATGAGCCCACGCCGATTTGGGATTATGCAACAAGGCTTCCTTCAGTAGTTCCTCGCCGTCTGCATCGTGACCGGGGCCTTTCAGCAATAGCGCGGCTAGGCAGACGTAAGGAAATTCGGAGCGCGGCGTCTTCCCTGCTTTATCGAAGGCGATCGCTTGCCGGTACTCTTCCTGGGCGCCCGGCGCATCGCCCATAGCCTCCAGCGCGAGACCAAGATTTTCGGTGGCTTGCGGATAGGTCGGTTTGAGCGTCAAACATGACTTGAATTCGTCGCGTGCGGCCGCATAGTTCGCCATCCGATAGTAGAGACGGCCGCAATAGAAATGGGTTTGCGCGCTGTCCGGATTCTGCGCGGCGGCAATCTTCAATTCTTCGAGCCCGAGATCATATCGCCGCTGTAGCGAAAAAATCAAACCCAGCAGCTCGTGTGCGCGATAGTTCTTGTTCGAAAGATCGAGCGCCGCGCGCAGCGACTGATAAGAGGCGTCAAATTGTTTGCGCTCAAAAAGGTATTCGCCCTGCAGCGTCCATCCGAGCGCGGTTGGCCCGCTACGTTTAACATAGTCCGTGATCACCGCTAGACCATTGGAATAGTCGTGATGATGGATGTAGTAGACCGCCAGGTCATGCGCGTAAACGCCATTCGAAGGATCCATTTCCCAGGCTTTTCGAAACCACGCCGCCGCTTCGGGCGAGTCAGCCACTGAGGTCAGCTGGATCGCGCGATCGTGATAGTCCTTGGCTGTCTCGTCTGCCACCGGGCCTTGTGCGACTGATACCCGGGCAATATACAGCAGTCCGCCGAGAGCGGCTAGAAAACGAAAACAGCGGTACATCCAAACCAATTGCACTGCTCGATCAAGGCTTGCCCGCTAATAGGGCATCGCCGCCGTCACGTCATTTCCAATGATTGCGGGTCCCATGTGCAGGCTTTCCCGGTTGCCCAACTGATATTTGATAATAGCGCCGGCGCCGCGGCGCGTAAGCCGAACACGGGGTCTTCAACGACAGGCTTTCGCGTGCGGACAGCATTGATGAAGTTTAGGTGGTGGGCCTTGTGGTCGCTGTATTTCTCGGGCGGCAGGTACTCTTCGATTTTGTCGGCTTGCATGGCATCGGGACTCGGCGGGGGCAACGGATACTTCTCCCGGTACTCACGCATAAACTCATCTTGAAGCTTCTCGGGAAAGGTCTCGACGGCATAGCCGGGCTCACGCTCCCGCGGATGCCGCAAGACGGTGACACCCTTACCGATTGTGAGGATACCCTCGCTGCCTACAAAATGAAATTCTGAATTTTCAGATGCGCCATTCTCGAGATTCACTCGCAGTGATAAATTCATCGGCGGCATTTTGCCGGTTTGCGGATAATCGTATAGCCCGAGCATCAGATCGGGCATGTCCCGGCCATCTTTCCAGAAACGGATTCCACCCGTGGCATAGACTTTCGTCGGCCCCGGCTGGCTGAGGACGAAGTGTATACCCGAGAACAAGTGGACGAAAAGATCGCCGGCGACTCCGGTTCCGTAGTCGCTATAACCACGCCATTGAAAGAATCGTTCTGCGTTATATGGCCGCTTCGCCGTGTTGGCGGTGAATTGGTTCCAGTCGACGGTCTCGGGTGAGGCATTCGGCGGAATTGAGGACTTGAAAGCCATCAGTTCATTGTTTCGATCCCACCAGGCCTGGATCATGTTCGGCTCTCCGATCGCCCCAGCTTCGATCAGCTCTTTTGCTTTTTGATAAACGATCGAGCTCACCCGCTGGCTTCCGACCTGCATGATCCGGCCGGTTTTCTTTGCGGCCGCGATGACGGCTCTGCCTTCCTCGAGCGAATGAACCATCGGCTTTTCACAATAGACATCCTTGCCGGCATTCAAGGCGTCGATCGTAACGCGCGAATGCCAGTGATCGGTAGTCGCCACGATAACAATGTCGATGTCCGATCGGGTGAGAATTTCACGATAGTCGCGAGTCGTAAAGATGTCGTTGCCGAAAACCTCCTTCGCTCGTCTTCGGCGGCCTTCGTAAAGATCTGCGATCGCGACAAGCTCTACGCCGGGAACGGAAAGCGACGAATGCGTGTCGGTGGTGCCCATGCCTCCCAGCCCGATGGTTGCCAGGCGAATACGATCGTTCGGGGAGATTGGCTTCTGAGCCAACGCAACGTTCGATGAAGCAAGAATGCCGGCTGCGCTCGCCGTAAGAAAATGACGTCTCGTGTTCGACACTGTAGCCTTTCGTTGTTTCAGCGGGCGCGCTCCCCGGCTAGTGCCGAAGGAGGGCTGCCAACCGTAGTTAGCATATTATATTACAAAACTGACCGGTCACCGGCGGCTCTCGATCCGTTGTCGCTATTTGCCCCAAAAGGACGCAATCTACACTACCAAAACGACGCCCACCAAGCCGAGAGCCTCGCTCTGTTCCACCTGGGGTTGTAACATTATTCAATCCTATGGTATTATCATTCGTCTTGTACTAGCATATCTGGAAACGATTAGCCAATCTGACTTCCCCGGTTGTGAAGGAGACTCACGTGAAACGATTGCACACCTTGTTGTATGTAGCCCTATTGTCCCAGTTGCCATGCTTCGCCCAGCTGGACCGCGCGAGCCTTAACGGGACGATCACCGATTCCAGCGGAGCTGTCATCCCGGAGGCTGCCGTTACCGCCGTTCAAAATAGCACGCAAGCGAGTTTTAGCACCGTCACCAACGGCAGTGGAGCCTATAATTTCGCCGGCCTTCCTTTCGGTGAGTACACTGTTTCGGTTTCGAAGCAGGGGTTCACGCAAGGAGTCGCCCAAGGGATCGTCCTGACCTCCAACGCAGCTGTTCGGACCGACATGACTTTAACTCCGGGCAGCATCACGGAAAAGGTTGAGGTGCAGGCGCAGTCCACGCTAATCGAACAACGCAGCTCCGCCTACGGAGCAGACCTGCAAACTAAATCGCTCGAAAATCTGCCGCTGCAGGTGAATGGTGGCAAGCGCAGCCTTTACGGATACCTGGCTACAATTCCGGGAGTATCTAACGCCGGTTTTCAGAACAATATTATGGGCGGCGTCGGAATGTACAGCCAAATCGTCATCGACGGAGCGCCCGCCGAATATAACGCTGCCGTGGGTGGCGTGGCACAGCGGCCGCCGTCTGTAGAAAACATTGGCGAGTTCAAAGTCGTGAACAGCGTTTCCGCCGAATACGGCCTGACCGGCGGAGCCTTTATGTCGTTCACCACAAAATCCGGAACGAACGACTTTCACGGCGACGCCTATGAGTATTTCCGTAACGACGTTCTGGACGCAAGAAGCTTTTTCGCCCAAGACGTAGCCGTTCAGCGGCAGAATGAATTTGGCTTTACGGCGGGCGGGCCTGTGGTGATTCCGCATTTGTACAACGGGCGGAACAAGACCTTCATCTTCGGCAACTTTTCGCAGTTCATCCAGCACAACGGATCGTCCGGAGTAGTGCTGACTCTGCCGACCCAGGCCTTTCGTCAGGGCGACTTTTCCGCATTGCTCGGATCTGCTCAGGGCAGCGACCCAACGGGCAATCAGGTATTCTCCGGAGCGCTCTATGACCCGCATTCCACTCGGCCCAACGGCCAGAACGGATTTGTGCGCAGTCCTTACCCGGGGAACATTATTCCCAGCAGTCAACTTAGCGTCGTGTCCCAAAATTGGCAATCGCGATTGCCCGCGCCAACGATTCCCGGTATCAGCAACAATTTCGTGGGCTCCAGTCCAAGCGGTATCAACGATGAGGCCAGCTACTTTCTGAAGATCGATCAGATGCTGGGGAACAGCCGCCTATCGGGGAGTTACAAGCTTGCCAACTCGAACTCGGTTACACCGTGCGTGTTGCCCTCAATTTACTGCGGGAGTCTCGGCACCAACTTCACACCTAGCGTGCGAATCGCCGTCAACACTTCCCTCAAGCCGACTATCGTGAATGATTTTTCGGCTGGATTGGACCGCGCCTCGCTTCCCGGTGAACCGAACGCGGATCAGGCAGTCGGCGCCAACACCATCGGTCTAAAAAATACGTTCTACCCTTGCAGCCCTCAGCTCACCATTCCCGGATACCCGGGCGAGCCTTATTTTGGCACCCATGTTTGTAAACAGGCCGAGGCCGATACGAACTGGAAGTACATCGACAGCGTCTCGATATTCGCCGGCAAGCATAACGTGAAGTTCGGCGTGAACTACCTTCGATGGAACGCTAATTTTCCCACCTTCAATCAATCAAACGGGCTGTTTGGTTTCAGCCCGCTCGAGACCGGTCAACCGGGCTTTCAGCAGACGGGATACAGCTATGCGAGCTTCTTGTTAGGCCTGGTGGATAGTTCTACGATTCAGGCGCCACAGGAAACCGGCCAGCGCGAGTGGGCTTTGGGCTTTTATTTACAGGACGAGTTCCGAGTCACGTCGAAGCTGACACTGAATTATGGTCTTCGCTACGACTATCAGCCGCAACTGGTCGAGCCCCATGACGATATTTCCGAATTCGATCCCACCGTTCCCAATCCTGGCGCAGGCAACAGGCTTGGTGCGATGACGTTTTTGGGCTACGGGCCCGGCCGGCTGGGGAAGCGCCGTTATGGAGCGACCTGGCCTTATGGCTTCGCTCCACGCATCGGATTTGCCTACCAGCTCGGGAGCAGGACGGTGGTGCGCGGCAGCTGGGGGTTATTCACGGGACCGGTCAGTCAGAATCAATGGGCCCAGGTCCAACAACATTACGGCTTCAATCCGCAATTCACGGTTGCCTCTCAGGATCAGGGGATAACGCCGGCGTTCAACTGGGACAACGGTTTTCCGCTTGGGGGTTTCAATACGAGCCCAACCATCGACCCTACCGTTACAAATGGCAGCGGAACTTCGTTTGTAGGACTAAACAGCGCGCGGCCTCCGCAAGTTCAAATGACGAACATCAGTATTCAACACCAGCTTCCGGGCAACATCGTGCTTGAAGTGGCTTACCTGAATAACCTTGGACGTCATATCTCCACTACCTCGGCAGAATCGATCAACCAGCTTGACTTCAACCGGTATGGATCGCTTGGCAGTCTCTTGACCCAAAGCGTGTATTCTCCCGCCGCGGTCGCCGTCGGCATCCCGGTTCCGTATGCCGGTTTTCAGGGCTCCGTAGCGCAAGCCCTTCGTCCCTATCCCCAATATCAGGGGATTAACGGGATTTCGTCGCCAATTGGAAATTCGACGTATCACGCCGGCCAGGTCAAAGTCCAAAAGCGTTTCTCGGGAGGCCTGACTTTCCTCGTCGGTTACACACTTGGTAAAACGCTGACCGATCTCGACAGCACGCCGGGCTATTTTGCCGCGGGACCTCAGAACGCAGACAACCGGCGGGCCGAGAAAGCACCCTCCAGCGCCGATTCTCCGCAGGCTGTGGTTGCCAGCTATACCTATGATTTGCCCTTTGGACCTGGTAAGCGCTTCGCTAACGGCAACAATTTTTTCAGCAAATACATCTTAAGTGGTTGGTCCACGTCTGGTATCCTCACCTACCGGCAAGGAGGATTTCTGGGCGTCACTACGAGTGGCCGGCTGCCAACCACCGGCGACAGCGTGGCGCTCAGTCAGCCGACCTTGCGGCCGGACTTGGTGCTCGGAGTCGATCCGCGGACCAGTGTGGGCTGCCAGGGTTTTGATCCCTCCAGTGACGCTTACTTCAACCGGGCCGCCTTCGCAAATCCGGCGCCGCTCACATTTGGAAATGCGGCTCGAGTGCTTGGCAATGTCAGAGGGTGCCCGACTCTTAACGAAGACATATCCTTGACGAAGAACATAGCTTTCTGGGAAGGCCGGGTTAATCTAAGGCTGGGCGCCGACTTCTTCAATGTTTTCAACCGGCATAACTTCAGTAATCCCGATACCAACATCGACGACCCCGGATTCGGCTCAATATCTGCCGCGAGTCCAGGCCGCACAGGACAATTGGTTATGAAGGTAATTTGGTGACCTGGGTGTGCTTCCGACGGTAAGAGAACAACGCTTCCGGTTTTGGAGCAGGATCGTATTCAGCACAGCAACGGTTCTCTTATGGTTGGCCGCGCCCCGTTGTTTGGTAGCTTCCGAACCGGAAGTGCAGCTTGATGAATGGACCGTCACGCACTTCGAACAGGCGCGGGATGCTCAAAAAAATTCGCAGTTTCAAAAGGCCGCCGAAGAATATCGCCTGGTCGTCGCCCGGAATCCGAATTTCGCGGAAGCGTGGCTGAATCTCGGTATCGTTTATCAGCAGCAGAGCGATTACGTGGAAGCCGCTAAGGTCTTCCGCAGCGCTCTAACTGTCAAACCGAATATGCTTCAGGCCCAGGTGCTGCTGGGAATGAGCTTGTGCCTGACACAGGACTACCGGGCAGCTCTCAAACCGCTCGGCGCTGCGCTGGCACAGGATCCCAAAGAAAGGCAGGCCGGCCTCTATCGTGCCCTTGCGTTGTCTGGCTTGGAGCAACCAGAAGCCGCGGCAGAGCAACTGCGGCGTACGCTTGCCTATTATCCCGACGATCCCGAAATTCTGTACCAGCTTGGCGAAGCCTACACGGAAGGAATCCGGCAGAGTGGTGAGCTGATCTATAAGAGCAGCCGCGATTCGGCTCTTTACGAGTGGGCGATGGCCCTGTCGTCCGAAGCCAAGGGCGGCGATCATGCGGCGATCCAGCGTTATCTTGCCGCACTGCAGATCGATCCGTTAATCCCTCAAATCTATGCTCGCCTTGTAGTGCTGCTGCGGAGCGTTGGCATAACGGATCTGGCGCGCGAAGTGGAAGAGCGCTTCCGGCAGCTTAACCCTCCGCGGCCGTTCCTCGATCAACTCCACCAGGAACAGGCTCAAGCTGCCGACGCGTCCGCGACCACCGCCGACGACCGCAAGAGCTACCGTTCGTCCTGGGCGAAGGTTCCCCGGCTAACCGCTCCAACGGATTTGCCTCTGGTTGCAAACTCCGCCGTGAACAAAATCTTGAAGGATCAATTCGCCGGCGGGCCCGCGCAACAGGTTGGCGCTGCGGTTCGTTCCTTCCAGGCCGGCGATATTCAGGCCGCTGTGGCCGCGCTGCGAACGATCGGTGCGCGGTCCACACCGAACTGGCTTGCGCCTTATCTGCTTGCGCGGTGCTATTTGCTCCAAGGCAATACGGACACAGCCGAATCGGTTCTCGAAGCAGCGCCGGCGTCGGCTCTCCAGGTTCCATCCGTGGCGCTTTTAAAGTTGGAGATCCAATCGGAGCTTGCCGAACGCAGTTATGCAGCTTTGGTGCAGTCACATCCCGATTCTTACCGGGCGCGAATGTTGAAGGCTCGAACACTCGGAGCCAAGAACCGC
This sequence comes from Terriglobia bacterium, assembly GCA_963757345.1. Lineage (GTDB taxonomy): Bacteria > Acidobacteriota > Terriglobia > Bryobacterales > Bryobacteraceae > Bog-105. The sequence goes on from CAVWRP010000030.1 coordinate 73,515, forward strand.
GTCGATGATGCGGTTCGAGAATACCGGGCAGTTCTGGAAGCGAGACCTGGATTGCCGCAAGTACACCTGGCCATCGCGCAGCTATACGTGGACGAGTTGAATTGGGCAAACGCGATCGAAGAGTTGAATGAAGAACTCGCTCTCAGTCCGAACAACAGCCTGGCGATGGCCCTGCTTGGCCGCGCTTACGTTCAAACCGGAAATGAGGCCCGGGCCATTCCTCTTCTCAGGCAGGTGATCGCCCGCTATCCGGAGGACGCTTATGCGCTGGGTGATCTGGGCAAGGCTCTCGCCGCAAAAGGACAAACCAGGGAGGCTATCCAAAAATTACAAGCGGCTCTCTCATGCGATCCGTCTCTTTACCGTCTGCATTACCGCCTCTCAGAGCTTTATCGTCAAACGGGTCAACCAGAGCTGGCGCGCAAACAGCTCGTCGCTTTTCAGACGGAGAGTGCCCGCCGAAAAACGCAGATGCCGGCTCTTGAATAGCTTCGGGCGCCAGTGTTCACCGGAAGTCCGCTAGGCCCACCACATGGCGTCAAGCTTTTTGCGGATGAGGATTTGCCTAAGGAAGGCAGCCGCCTTCTCGTATCCGTCTTCGACCGACATGAGGCTGTCTTCATGCTCGATTGAGATCACGCCATCGTAGCCGATCAGAGACAGAGTTGAGATTATGTCCGTCCAGATCTCGGGTCCGTGCCCATAGCCCACTGTGCGGAATAGCCAGGAACGGTTGGCCTCGTCGCTGTAGGGCTTGGTATCAAGTATCCCGTTCACTCGAACATTTGCGTCATAGACGCGCGTGTCCTTTGCGTGTACGTGGAAAATGCTGGCGCCGAGCTTTCTGATCGCGAGACAAGGATCGATTCCCTGCCAGAACAGATGGCTCGGATCGAAGTTGCAGCCGATCGCGTCACCTGCTTCGGCTCGCAGCCGCAATAAGCCTTCCGGCGAGTAAACTACAAAGCCGGGATGCATCTCGAGGGCGATCCGTACCCCGTGATCTTTAGCGAATTTCGCCCGCTCACGCCAGAAGGGTATTACTTTTGCCTCCCATTGCCACGCGAGGATCTTTGGGAAATCGGGCGGCCATGCAACGGTTACGAAGTTCGGATAGCGGGCTGCTTCTGAATCGCCGGGGCACCCTGAAAAATCGATGACGGTCGAGACGCCAAGTTTTTCCGCCAGCAAAATTGTCAGCCGGTTGGTCTCGGCATTTGCCGGACCGACCGAAGGATCCGGATGAAGGACATTGCCGCCGCAGCCAAGCGCGCTGATGATCAGTCCCGCGTCGTCCAATCTGGCGCGCAATTCCTTCAGCTTCTCTGGATGATCCAGCCAGTCGAGCTTTATGTGCGCCGGGGTACCGTAATTCCCGGTCGCCAGTTCCAGCGCCTCAATACCCAGCGGCCGAACCCGGGCTATGACTTCGTCTAGAGTCAGATTCGAAAAAAGTGCCGTAAAAATTCCGAGTTTCATACGTTTCAATATTTAGACAGTGCGCCGCTCCCGGATAATCCGCCCCTGTGGTGCGCGCATTCGAGCGAGAGAGCCGTCCCCATTTGTCTGGTCGGCCTCATAGTGCCGTTAGCGAAGGCAATCAAAAGTTGTTGGGCACAGAAAAGATGTCCCTGAGTGCCGATTCATGATAGGATACGAATCGGTTCGAGCGCAACATAGCACGTTGTAAGACGCAACGCGGCCCCCATGCATAACGAACTTTTCTCGAAAAACATACCAGACTACATCGCAAAGAGCACCCCGAGACCCGAAACTTCGCGGCGTCCGTGGTACTTGAACACCGCGCCCAGTTACGCAGGCATCTTCCTGTGGATTGGATTTTATGAGGCAATTGCCAGCGGCACGCTAAACCATGCCGGGCTTCCGTTGGCACTCCTTGCTCTGTGTGCCGCGGCGCTGTTGTGCGTGGTTCTCTATTACTACGGCCCCGCCATGCTCGGCATGAAGACGGGCTTGCCACTTTACGTAATAGGCAGTTCGACTTTCGGCGCACGGGGCGGCTACCTCATTCCGGGACTCCTGATGGGAGCCTTGCAGGTTGGTTGGTACGGCGTCTCTACCGATCTTGCGACCAAGTTCCTGCTCAAGGGATTTGGCGCTTCCGCGGAATCCGGAACTCTGGCCTACACCTTGGTTGCGGTTGCCTGGGGCTACGCTATTGCCTGGATCGCCGCCGCGGGCATTGCTTACGTCTCGCGCGTTTCGCTCTACGTGAGTGCAGTGCCGCTGATTGTCATTCTCGTAGTTTTCTTCAAGACCCAGTCCGGATTCCAGAATTATGTTCCGGCGGAGCCGCAAGGGTTTCTCGGCTTTGCGCTTCTGATCCAGATTGTGACCGGCTTTTTCGCGACTGCTGGTGCGGCGGGCGCCGACTTCGGTATGGAGAATCGAAACAAGCGCGATGTGCGGCTTGGCGGGGTTGTTGGCATCGGACTGGCGATCCTTTTCTCAGGCGGCCTCACGCTGGTCGCACTTGCGGGAGCACACAGTCGCCATCCGGAGCTCAGTTCTTACACTTTCGATGCGCTGATCGGAATCGTGGGCGGACCCATCGCAAGCGCCATGTTTTTGCTTTACGCCATTGCGTCCGTTCCCGGAGCCTGTTTCTGTGCGTTCATCATGGGAAACAGCTTCTCTACGATGTTGCCGAATTTGCGCCGGACGTTGGTGATTTTTGTCGGCGTAACGGTGGCAATCATCATGACGGCGACCGGTCTCGCCTCTCATCTCGTGCCGTTCTTTCAAATCATCGGCGCATCGTTCGGCCCCGTCTGCGGGGCGATCTTGGCCGACTATCTCCTCTCCGGCAAGAAATGGGCAGGCCCGAGAGAGGGAATCAATTGGGCCGGGTACGCCGCCTGGCTTGTGGGATTCTTTGTGGGGATCATTCCGTTCCTTCCGGTCTCTGAAGCGTTGAAGACCTATTCACAACCTGCCGCTGTGTATAGCGCGGTGGCAGGATTCGTCGTGTATTGGGTTTTGGCCAAAGCGGGCCTCGAATCGAAAGCGCTTCCCACGAAAGCCCTTGCCGCAAAGACTTAACGAAGGGGCCGGGCAGCCGACCAGGTTTTGTCAGGCCACGGTGATTTCGTTGTGTCCGCGCTTCAGTGGATGAACCGTAAGCCGGTCCTGGCGATACACCTTGAGCGTCAGTTCGGCGTCGCTGTCCGCCGTGACGCGACACGGATCGGCTGAACTCCGGCGGCCGTCGCAGATCAAACTGAGAGTTGCATGGCCTGCTTTAAAGTTTGTGACGCCGTGACGATCCGTCCTGCTGATGCGCCATTCAATCGTGCGCTCCGACGCATTTACCTGCAGCCCGATCACGAATTCGAACAGGTTGGAGATGGGGCCGATGCCTCCCCATCCGACGAAATCCTTGACCCCATAGCCCTTCGGTGTATCGGGCGCAAGATTCTCTGGAATAGTGCGTTCTCTTGCGTACGCTTCCAGAACGGCCTTGGAGTATTTTTGAGCGATATCCTGCGCTAAATTCCAATGCCCGGTTACGCGCAGGCCTTCCTGAACGATGCATTGCACCGGCGGCCAAACGGAACCTTTCCAATATTGGCCATCCTCGCGATAACCACGGCTATCTGCTGAAAGACTCGGTACGCCGCTCGATCTGTAAAATGATTTCGGATTCTGCAGCTCCCGAACCAGCCCTTCGACGCCTTTTTGATCTGCAATCTCGGCAAGCAACGGCCAGAACATATGGGCATGCTTACAAAACACACCGGGTTGCAGCTCCGTGATGAACCTTCCGTCCTTGGTGCGATCGTTGTAAAGCGAATGCTGGGCATCCCAAAAATGTTTGTTCACGAGCGCACCCAGAGCCGAATGTTCGCTCAGAAAAAAATCGTTCAAGTCTCGCCGTCCAACCCTTTCCGCGATCTTCGCTAAATAGAGTGCGGCGAGGGCCTGATAGGAGGTGGCGGAAGCTGCATAGTACATCAGCTCATTGCGCGGCGAATCGTCGGCTTCATTGAAGCCGTCTGTCCAGTACAAGCCGTTCGGCCGGCGTTGATACTTCATCCACCACTCGTAATGCTTAGTGATGGGCACGAGGACGTCCCTCAGCCGCGCCTCGTCATTCGAGAGTTGAAAGTATTCCCACTCTGCCCACGAAAACAGTGCCGGATTCAACGGAAACCCGGCGTATACTTCGCGATTCTCGCGATCTGACTCGCGGCAGATGAAGCCATTCTCGTGCTGGCGGGCGTAGCAGTTGTCCAAGCCAGTAATAAAAGAATATGCGCCATGTCCATAGCGTGCGAAATGAAGCATGAACGCTGTATCCCAGACCATAGTGCTGCCCCAGTAAGCCCAAGTGCGGATACCGATCAAATTGGAAACCGACTGGTGATCGTCAGCCGAGGGGGCGAAACACCACGTCTCGAGCATTGTCTTCCAGCAGTACCAATAGGCGTCGAGATAAGCCGGGTCTGCCTCTAAGACAGGTACGGGCAGCTGTGCCCTGATGTCCTCGAATTTCGGAGGAGGGGCATCGCGGTAGCTCTTATTCCGGAACCACGGGGACAGCGGCTCGGTTGCCACAAATGGGATCACGCTGTGTTGCTTCCCAACCTCCCAGTGAGCGCCGATGCGAGGGTTGCGGTATCGGATCTGATCGCTTTCTGTGTTCTCGATCACAGGTTTGCCCGAAACAAAACTGCCCTGTGACATTCGATCGGATACGTCACCCTCTTTGTCGAAGGGCAAGACCCGCCAATAGTAGGTGCTTTCCGGCGCAACTGCGAGACGGAAGGACGTCACGTGGTCCGGAAGTTTGGTATCGACGATCGGGTCGGCCATATCTGGATGAGGCGAAATTTTGAGATGAACGCCGGAATAGGGAAGCAAGCTGTTGTTCACGCGTTTGTTGGGATACTCCCAGGTGAGTGTCGCCGTGAGCGACTCATGTTCGGCGTCCGTTTTGAACGGCTCCGCCTGAGAAGCCCCAATTGCGCCGCCAACCGTGGCAGGCGTCAGGCACAGGAATTTCAATGTCGTGCGGCGTGAAATCTCGATTCTCATTGACATGGGAAAAGGGTTCTCCTACCAGGTCCACGCGTAAAGCGTGATCGTGGCAATCGCCAGGATGGCGAGTTGCAGGCGCCAATCGGTAATCCCTCGAAACGATTCCGCATGCGCGCTCCAGTCGACGGTCAGCTTCTCCAGATCACGCCGCGGCCGCGGCTTCGTGAAGCCCGATACCAGGAACAGGATCGCGGTTGCAGCGACTGTTCCCCATGTGCCCCTGTAAGTGTAATTGAGGGTGAGCTTCCCGTGGAGCCAGGGAAAAAGATGTGATGCCGTTGCAGATCCGATCAGCTGATCGGAAACAAACAGGATGGCTAAGACACTGCCTGCAACGACAGACGCAATTGCTCCCTGTACGGTCACGCGTTTGCTCATAATGCCAAAGAAGATGGCGGGCGTGATCGGCATTACAAGGTAGATCGAAATGGCCTGGAGGTATTTATACAAGCCTTCCGGAGTCGTGTAGATCAGGTAGGCGGCGGCAATCGCGAGTGGCGTGCTCACGAGAATTGCAATTCGGCCGTGCGAGACCTGGGACCGCTCCGAAGTCGTCTTTCGAAACTGCAGCAGAAAATCCCGGACAACGAGTGTCGAAATCGAATTCATGACGGAGAGCGAGGATCCAATGAGCGCGGAGAGAAGAGCCGCCAGGAGGAGGCCGCGAATTCCTACAGGAAGAAACTCGTTGAGGAGCGTAATAAAGGTGGTTTTCGAATCTCGCCCGGGAAAAAGAGCGGCCGCAATGACACCCGGCAAGGCAAAAATAAATACCGGAGACAGCTTGAGCAGAATCGCGAACATCGAACCCCAGCGGGCCTGGTCCAGATCTCTGGCCCCAAGCACCCGCTGAACGTTCACCTGGTCCATTCCCCAATAGAAAACGCCGCCATAGAGAGCGCCTAGCAGTATTCCCCAGAACGGATAATTCGGATCGTTGTAGGGACCTGCGATGTGCATCGCCTCCGGCATGCGCAGGACCAGGTTGTGCCAGCCGCCAACTCTTCCCAGACCTGCAAACAGAACCAGGCTGCAGCCCAGAATCATGATGCCGGTTTGTATGGAGTCCGTGTAGGCGACCGCCGTAAAGCCGCCGATGATCGTGACTATAGCGACAAAAACTCCCATCAGAGCAACCATCGGCATCACGCCCCATCCGAGCAGTCCGTGAAGCACCAGCGCACCTGCATAAAGATGAAAGGCCATCTTCGTCATGATGCAGATAACCAACATGAGCCCTGAAAAGAAAACTCTCGCGGCACGGTTGTACCGCAACTCCAGGAATTCCGGAATGGTGAAGATCCGGTTTCGGATGTAGTGGGGAAATAATACGGCGGAAGCAAGCCCCAGACAAACTACAGTTGTTAACTCGACTGCGCCCGCACGCAGACCATAGCGATAGGCATCTCCCGAGAGTCCGACCAAGTGCTCAGCCCCGATATTCGTTGCAAAAAGCGAGGCCCCGACGAGTGGCCACCGCAGATGCCGTCCCGCCAGGAAGAATTGAGAACCCGACTCGCTAGCCCCCTTGCGGATTGCGAGGGTCAAGCCTATAGCAACACTGGCGAAAACCGCGGTAATGCAGACGACCCAGTCAATAGGGGCGAGGACAAGCGACATTGGGATTCAGCAAAAATCATATAATAATACAGTTAAGGTGGCGCTTTCACCCTTATTTGATAAACGGGGGCAAATCAGGGGCATTTGGACATTTTGCCGGGCGTACGAATTGCGACAGACGCGCGTATCGAGCACCCGCGAAATCTCTTGGCTCAGATTGGCAGGTTTTAGGCCAGCACGCCTGGGAGCCGCCCAGTGCTGTCTGCGAAGCGTTCCACTGGAGCGCCGAAAGCATCGAGCATCGAGACGTAAAGATTCGCGGCTGGCGTATCGTCCGGGTAGGCAAGGTGTTGTCCTGTCGCCAGCCGGCCACCGCCGCGACCGCCAAGAACAAGCGGTAGCTTGTGCGGGTTGTGCGAATTCCCATCGCTCAAAGCTGAACCGAACAGAACCATCGAATTGTCCAGGACGGAGGACTCGCCTTCCTTCATGTCGCGCAGTTTGCGCAACAGATACGCGTACTGCTCGACATGCCAGCGATTGATTAACCCATACTGGCGCAGCTTATCCGGGTTGTTCGAATGATGGGAAACTTCATGATGCGAATCCGTCACGCCTTCGAGAAACCGGAAATTCACTCCGCTCACCGCGTTGCCGAACATGAAGGTGCTTACGCGCGTGATGTCGCTTTGAAACGCCATCGCGATCATGTCGAGCATCAGGCGAACGTGCTCCGCATGCGTTTGCGGGCTGTCGGTGGGCTTTGCTGCCGGTGTCAGCGCAACGCGCGGTTTCCATTTATTGCGCTTGGGATCGTTTGACCGTTCCAATCTCTTTTCGAGTGAACGCACGATCGAAAGATATTCGTCCAAACGCTTCTGGTCGGCGGCGCCCAGTTCCGATCGCATCTGGTTCGACTGGCCCAGCACACGGTCGAGTAATAGCGTATCTTCCTTTGTTGCACTTCCGCGCGGTCCCGCCGCCCGGAACAATCGCTCAAACACCGAACGGGGGTTTGTTTCGCGGGCCAACGGCGTCGTGGGACTGCTCCATGCGATATGGCATCCATACACGCGCGTGTAGCCTACGTTGGTGTCGACCCCGGTAGCCTCGGGTTCGATCCCTAATTCAAGAGAAGGAAGCGGCGTCTGCTCGCCCACCTTCTTTGCAGCGACTTGATCCATCGAGACGCCGTGCATATTGATATCGACACCCAGTGTCTTGCTGATCGTCGTGCACGTGAGCAGGCTGGATTCCTTGACATAGTGACCATCGCCCGTGTCTGCCGCAGCATTCCATAGGTTGCTGACCACCGTCACCCGGTCTTTCAGGTCGCAAAGTGGAGCGAGCGCCGACGAAAGCTTGTAGTCGCGTCCTTGGCCCTCCGGCGTCCACAGCCGGGTGTTCACACCATTCGGCATATACAGGACGGCGAGACGGACGGGGGCATCCGCCGTTCTGGACGCGCCAAACGCGGCGGGTGTCAATGCCTCCAGCCAAGGTAAACCTAAGGCCACTCCGGCGCCTCGAAGGGCAGCTCTCCGTGAGATTGTTCGTTTGCGCGGGATAATCATCGCGTCCTCTGTCCCTCTTGAGTATTATCGGCGGTCAGCGTCTGTTTAGCATCCGGGCCTGGCGTTCTCGTGCCCATTTGATATCTGAAAGGCGTACTAAGAACGACACCGTTGATCAAAGAAGAGGCGCTGTAATTGTTCCGTTTTACTTCGGCTGCTATCGCATCCACCGTACAGGAATCCTGCAGGGAAAGACCGCGTCCCAGTGCATAACCGAGCAGCTTGCTTGTCAGATTTCTTAGGAAAATGTCCTTTCTCTGGAGCAGCACAGCCTTTAGCTGTTCCGGTCCGTCAAAAGTTGTGCCGTCCGCCAGCTCGCCTTTGGCGTCGATCGGCTTTCCCGCTTCCTCGGTTCGCCATTTGCCCATGACGTCGTAATTCTCGAGAGCAAAGCCCAGCGGATCGATCCTGCTATGACAACCGGCACAAACCGGGTTGGCCCGATGTTGCGCCAGCCGTTCTCGTAAAGTATGCGCGGCTTGGGCAGCGCCCTCTTCGAGCGGTGGAACATTCGGCGGAGGTGGAGGCGGTGGAGTTCCCAAAATGGATTCGAGCACCCATTTACCACGTAAAACCGGGCTCGTACGTTGAGGATGCGAAGAGACTGCAAGAACGGCGGACATGCCAAGCAGGCCGCCTCGATGGCTCCCCTCCGGCAGTTCAATGCGTTCCGGCTGCGAATCTTTTCTCTGCTTAATATCCAGTCCGTAAAGTTTTTGGAGTTTTCGGGTGGCGATCGTAAATTTCGAATCCAAAAGATTAAGCAACGATAAATCGTTGGCGAGGATCTCCTGGAAAAATAAGACCGGCTGATATCGAATGTCCCCCTGCAGCTCAGCGTCCTTCCAGGAAGGAAATAATCCGGCATCGGGTTGAATGCTTCTTCCCAAGTCGCGCGTCCTAAGCCACTGCTCGACGAAACTCTGCGCAAAATCGAAAGACTTCGAATTGCGCAGCATGCGAGCCACCTGTCCTTTCAGAATTTCGGGATCCTTCAGCCTTCCCCTCTCCGCTAGCGCCATCAGCAGGCTGTCGGGCATGCTGTCCCAAAGGAAATAGGAAAGGCGCGACGCCAAGGCGTAGTCGTCGAGCAGCTGCATCTCACTTCCTGTGTTCGGGGCTTCAGACCGAAACAGAAATTGTGGCGACATCAAAACGGCGCTTAAGGTAAAGAGAATCGAGTCACGGAACGACTGGCCGCGCTTTTCGGCAGCGCGAAACACCTTGAGATAAAACGTCAGTTCGCCATCCTCGAGAGGCCGGCGAAACGCCCGGGCGAGAAACTCCACCAGAATGGATCGTGCCGCTTCGTCGGATGTAACGCCCGGTCCGGGTCTTGCAATCAGGAACTTTGCGCTGGATCGCGGATCCTTTGCGGCAGCGCTGAGTGCGAGCTTCGCTGCGTCTAAATATTTCTCCGCGTGAATAGGAGATAGGAACAAGGTTTCGGCGGCATTATCGAACCCCTCTCCCCCCGCCCCATCTGCAGGAAGCTCGCTACCGGCATCCACGTGCAGATTCAGAAGATCGCGAATGGTCGCGCTGTACTGGGTCCGGCTCAAGCGGCGGATCGGCGCGGGTCCGGGCGATATCCCGGAAGCACATGTTTCGGCTTGCAATGAACTTTGAGCCCAGTTCACGAAAGCTTCCCGCTGGTCTAACGATGGGGCAGGCATATTCCTGGGAGGCATTTCGCTGTTCTTCACGCGCGAAATTACCCGGTTCCAGGGTTCGGCTTTTTCGCGAAAGCTCGCCTCGATAGTCAGGTCTGCAGCGTTGAAATGTCCGGCTGGCGCCTTACCCGAATGACACGTCGAACAATACTTTGCAATGAATTGCGTCCCATCATGAAAGGAATACTTTGCATTGCCCGCTTGGGCCGCGGCGTTGCCGCCCGTCAACTGGAGAGCTAAAAAGATATGTCCGGCTGAGACTGCGAATAAATTGCGACTGGCCCGGAAATTCGGCGACTCCGTCAATTCCTTGCATGCCGGTGGTCGGCCTCTCGCTTTCACGGAATCTGCCTCTCACCATATCAAAAACAGCGTGCGGAAGCACGTTGCCCCATCTCGGCGGCGCCCGGGCAGCGGATCAGGACGTCAGTTTCTTTAAGGTGAACGTTTGCTTGAGACCCTCTTCAGGGGGTTCTTCCCCAGGGGTCAAAATCCGTTCTCGTGTAAGTTCCAGCGCATCGCCGGTGATTGTGCCGGTGAACACAAACCTGATTTTTGCACCGCTGTAATAGTTGGTGGCCATAACCGAAAACCTCACCTTATTGCCGTCAACGGAGCCATCTTCGATCGGGAAATCGAATTCGTCGCCGAACATTTTGCCGGTGAGCATCCGGCCTTTCATTTTGAACTGGAACGCTACATCATCCTTCTTCCCGTGACGGCCTGCGGCCGGACCGGTCCAAATGCCGCCCAAGTCCGCAGCGGATATCGCAGCCGCTGCGAGCAAGAGAACGAGCGTCGTTCTGAGGAAGAAACTCATCCGCGCCGATGGTAGCACCGTGGAAAGGCCTTGCCCCGAACATCCTGTATGAAAAATGGTGAATTCGACGGCGCGCATACTCTCGATCAATGACAAGCACCGACCGGGCCGAAGGCATGGCGTGGCAGTCTACCATTTCTCAAAGCCAATTCTGCTTATGGAAAACGGACTTAAACACAAGCGGTTCCCCTGAAGTCAGTGCCTCTGTCGTTAACCCATTGACCCCTACTGCTGTCACCCTTATCAGCTCCCCAGACAAATGTTTGTGTCATCGACCCATCTGGGTTTCGCCTATACGTGAGCACCTTGTTAGGGTTCACCGGATCGACGGATTGCGATGGATCCTCTTTCCATGTACCCGAAAAGGAATTCAGGCTATCGTCTGGGCCATCGCGACACAAGGGACAAAAGCATTGCATGTTAGCAAGACATTCAAAAACGTCCATGTGAAGAGCTCCTTCATCATCTCCGAGTTAGGTAAGTTGTAACCAAGACTTAAGCGCCAGGGGGTTTAACACAAAATTGTAGGTGCCAGTTGGATATAGTGACATGAGGTAGCATCAGGTAGCCGACTTACTATCCGATCTCTGCTTTGGAAAAGTGCCACCGAGGCACACTCAAGGCCTGCCCCGGAATCGACCGCCCTCGTATGCTGCACGATCACGCACCGATCGGTGTCCAGTCATGGCGGTTTTCCTGACGCAGGCGGGACCTAACGCAACAATTGCTGATTGCCTGCTCGGTTGAGGAGCAAC
>CAVWRP010000031.1:0-28539 GCA_963757345.1 Terriglobia bacterium
AAAACGAAGCCGCTTACCGAAGGTGAACGGATCGAATGGTCGCCGCAACCCGCCTCCGATGGGAGCGCAACTTCCTTCCTGACGTCTTCTTACAATCAGAAGTCGCACGTCGCAGTCCGTCTGGCCAGCGGCGAGGCCCACGACCTCGGTCCGGCGGCCCCAGCAGATTTTCCGTCTAAATCGCTCGTCAGGCCGGAACCTGTTCTCATTACGGCAGCGGACGGCCTGGTAATCCATGGACAGCTATTCCGTCCGCCAATTAGCACGGGACGCCATCCGGCTCTCATCTTCTTCCATGGCGGTTCGCGGCGTCAGATGCTACTCGGGTTTCACTACATGTATTACTACTCGAATGCCTACGCTCTGAATCAGTACCTCGCAAGCCAAGGTTACGTAGTTCTTTCTGTCAATTACCGCAGCGGCATCGGCTACGGCCTGAATTTTCGGGAGGCGATCGACTATGGCGCTCGCGGCGGCACAGAGTTTCGGGATGTTATCGGCGCAGGACTTTTCATGAAATCGAGACCCGACGTTGATCCAGCTCAGATCGGCGTCTGGGGCGGCTCCTACGGCGGCTATCTCACTGCGATGGCTCTCGCACGTGCGTCGGATCTGTTTGCCGCGGGCGTTGATTTTCACGGCGTTCACGATTGGAGCAGCCTCAGAGGTTCGCTCTCCGGCGGTGCACTGAGTGGCGATCCCAAGGAAGTGACGGCTCGCCAGGAAGCGGCGCGCATCGCATTCGAGTCTTCGCCCATGGCGTCGGTCGACACCTGGCGCTCACCCGTCCTTCTCATTCATGGCGATGACGACCGCAATGTCGACTTCAGTCAAACGGTGATGCTTGTCGAAGCGCTACGCAAACGCAACGTGCCGATGGAAGAACTCGTCTTCCCCAACGAGATTCACGATTTTCTGTTGCACCGCCATTGGGTTGAGGCGTACGCTGCCACGGCGGATTTCTTCGGGCGAAAGTTCCACCGCCTCCCGTCGGCGGAAACAAGCCTTTCGTCGCCTGATGGCGCTTCCCGCTGAGATTCGCACTACCCTGGAAGCTGGTGCTCTTGCGTAAGTCGATTTTGAAATGGCTATGCCGGGTGCTGGTGCTCGATGCCGTTATCGCCTTCCTGGTACCCCTGTTTCAAAGCTTCTTTGACCCTCAAACAACGTTTGGTTTTCTGCTCCACCAGTTCTTTTACGCTGTCGTCTATTCCAATCTGATTGGAATTCCGATTTGTCTTACACTGCCGGTCGTTTGGACACGGACGCTTCGCCGGTCTCCACTCGCGCGTTCGAGTATTCGCGGCATCGTTGTGTTGCTTGCGAATCTCATGGGTTGCCTGCTGGCCGGATTAGTCCTTCGCTCAGTTACCGGGCCGCAATACGATTACTGGCAGGAATTTCGCAGCTCGCTTGGTATCTCGCTCATTCTTTCCGCCATTGCCACCTCGTTCATCTCTCTCTATGAAGCGCAGCAGGCGCGCCTCAAGAACACCGCCATGCAGCTTCAGTCCAAGGAGCTCGAACATGAGCGAGCGCTCAAGCTTGCTATGGAAGCCCGGCTCTCTTCTCTAAGCACGCATTCACCCGCATTTCCTTTTCAACACGATTAACTCGGTTTCATCGCTCATTCACGAAGACCCGTTGCGCGCAGAAAGGATTCTCACCCAGCTTGCTGAACTGCTTCGCTTTTCGCTCGACGTCGCCCCCGGAGGTCTTGTCCCCCTTTCGAGAGAACTCCAGGTGGTCGAGGATTACCTCGAGATTGAGAAAGCCCGCTTTGGTCCCCGGCTCCGCTATTCCATTCACGTCCCTGAGGCGCTCGGAGAAACTCCGGTGCCCCCGCTCTCGATCCAAACGCTCGTCGAGAACAGCATCAAGTACGCTGTCGGCCCGCGAGGCCGCGGCGCGAGCATCACCGTTCAATCTCGCGAGTGCGGCGGTCGTCTGCGCCTGGAAGTGGAAGACGATGGTCCTGGCTTTGCGAACCAGGAACTTCCTGCGGGCCATGGGCTCGACAATTTACAGGAGCGCTTGCACGCTCTTTTCGGGGAATCCGCAAGGCTCGAGATAGTCAGCTCCGGCGGTCAAACGGTTGTTGCAATTGATTTCCCGCATTTGGTTCCGACCGCTGTGCGCTTACCGGCATGAATCTCATCCGAGCCTTTCTGGTCGATGATGAACCTCTTGCTCTCCGACGCCTCACTCGCCTTCTCGAACGAACAGAACGTGTCGATGTAGTCGGCGCAAGCAGTGATCCGCTGGCGGCCATCGAGCAAATACGGACTGCGCGGTACGATGTTCTCTTCAGCGACATTGAAATGCCTGATCTGTCGGGCTTCCAGATGCTTGCCCGCATCGAGCCCCAGCCTCTCGTCGTGTTCACAACCGCCTATTCGCAGTACGCTCTTCAAGCATTCGAAGTAAATTCAATCGACTATCTGCTCAAGCCCATCGACGAAAAGAAGCTCGATCGTGCTCTTTCGAAGCTGGATCGAATTCGCGAGGGTCTCGAACCCCGCCCGAAACTGGAAAAGTTGCTCGAACATATCGCGACCGCCCTTCCTCAGAAGCGTTCCTTTCCGGCCCGTCTTCCTTCCAGGGTCGGCGATCGGATTGAGTTTGTCGAGGTCGCCCGCGTGACTCACTTCTACGCAAATGACAAACTGACTTACGCGGCCACCCAGAAAAAGGATTTCGTTGTGGATTACACGATTACCGAACTCGAGGACGTGCTCGATCCCGCACGCTTTGTCCGTATCCACCGTGCCACCATCGCCAATCTTGACTACGTGCGCGAGCTGTATAGCTGGTTCTCAGACCGCATGATGCTTTGCCTCAATGACGGCAAGGACACCGAACTTACCGTGGCACGCGATAGGGTTCGAACCTTGAAAGAGCGACTTGGACTTTAGAGCAGCTTTTTTGCTAATGCACAGCAGTTCGCGTGCATTCGATCCGGGCTATCCTCTAGTCACCGGGCGGGAACCTTTCTAACATAGAAATAAGCCAAGCTTCTAGTGTCTATTTCCTAAGCCCGCTATTTAAGCTGAATGCCCAAATCCAAACCACAAAGCCGTGCCGGCAAGTCCGCCGGTGTTTTTCGCCGGACCCTCAAAGTCGGCGCCGAGCCACAGCCTGAAAAGCGTGGGACGCATTTTTGCGTGTGGGCTCCCGGTCACTCGTCCGCTCACGTGGTATTTGAAGGCTCCAGGAAACCTGTCCCGCTTATTGTCGGAAGAAACGGTTATTTCTCCGCCTTTGCGCCCGGCATAGAGGCCGGTGCCAGGTACAAATATCAAATGGGCGATCAGGAGCCGTGGCCTGATCCCGCGTCCCGGTATCAGCCTGCGGGCCCGCATGGCTTTTCCGAAGTCGTCGATTCGACCGCCTTCTCATGGTCCGATGGCACTTGGCCGGGCATAGAACTGGCCGGTCAAGTCATTTATGAGCTACACGTCGGAACCTTTACGGAAGAGGGCACCTGGAGTGCTGCGGCCAAAAGGCTGCCTTACCTTCACGAAACGGGTGTAACTCTGATTGAAGTAATGCCGGTCGCCGATTTCCCCGGAGGATTTGGCTGGGGCTATGACGGTGTTCAACCTTATGCTCCCGCCTCGATTTATGGCACTCCGGACGAGATGCGCCAATTTGTCGACCAGGCTCATGCTATTGGCATTGCCGTGATTCTGGACGTGGTCTACAATCACCTCGGGCCCGACGGTAATTACCTGCCCAAGTACTCGTCTGGTTACCTCAACGCAAAGCACACTACGGATTGGGGGGACGCCATCAACTTTGATGGTGACTGCAGCGGCCCGGTCCGCTCCTTCTTCCTTGAAAATGCCGCCTACTGGATTCGCGAGTTCCACCTCGACGGCCTGCGACTCGATGCCACCCAGGACATCCACGATGCTTCCAAATCCCACATCATCGCAGAGATTGTCACGAGTGCTCGCAGCGCGGCAGCGCCTCGCTCGATCGTGATCATAGGAGAGAACGAGCCCCAAAACATCCTGCTGATCAAGTCTCCCGAAGAGGGTGGTTTCGGTCTCGACGCTTTGTGGAATGACGACTTTCACCACACCGCGATGGTCGCTCTGACTGGTAAAACGGATGCCTATTACTCCGATTACGGTGGTCGCCCTCAGGAGTTCGTTTCCGCCATCAAGTATGGTTACTTGTACCAGGGACAATGGTATCGTTGGCAGAAGAAAAGGCGCGGTACTCTAAGCCTTCAGTCGCCTCGCCGGGCCATGGTCAACTTCATACAAAATCACGACCAGGTCGCAAACTCTGCCACAGGTCTGCGCGTGTCCGCGCTCAGTTCTCCCGGCCTTTTGCGCGCCCTGACTGCACTTACACTTCTTGCTCCCGGTACGCCCATGCTCTTTCAAGGACAGGAATTCGCTTCTTCCAGCCCTTTTTTCTACTTCGCTGATCACAAGTCGGACCTCGCTAAAATGATTCGGCTTGGCCGCATCGAGTTTCTCGACCAATGGCGTTCGCTCCGAACAGCCCAAATGAAAGAGCGCCTTGTTGACCCGTGCACGGAGGAAACCTTCAGGCTCTCGAAACTCGATCATTCCGAGATTGAAAAACATCAGGAGAGCTACTCACTGCACCGTGACCTTTTGCAGCTCCGCAAAAAGGACCCGATCTTCCGCCAACAGGCAAAAGACGGTATTGATGGTGCCGTCCTGTCCCATTCGGCTTTCGTTTTGCGATACTTTTCACCTGGGTTTGAAAATGACCGTCTCTTGATCGTCAATCTGAATGTCGACCTCGAATTTGATCCAGCTCCCGAGCCCCTGCTCGCACCTAATTCGGGCATGCGTTGGGCCGAACTGTGGTCTTCGGAAGACCCGAAATATGGCGGCGCAGGCACTGCCCCCCTCGATTCGAACGAAAATTGGAAAATACCGGGCCGCGCCGCAGTGGTCCTGCATCCAGTGAGTTTGGACGCATAATCCTCATCGCGACTTGCTTCTCGAATGAACAATTTATTTACACACACTCCCGACACACCTTTAACCGACGAAGAACGCGGTCAGTTGCTTGAGACCGAGTGGCTCGTTACCAATGGCCTGGGGGGGTACGCCTCGGGAACGATATCCGGCACGCTCACCCGCGTATTTCATGGTTATCTGATCGCCGCACTGCCGGCGCCATTTGGTCGCACGATGATGCTCAACGACATTCTGGAACTAGTCGTGGGGGCCGACGGCCGTGTCATTCCCTTGAACGGCTTAGACACAGAGGCCGGCGAGTACCCGGATAACCCGCAATACCTGACAAACTTCCGCCTCGACGCAGGAATGCCGATCTGGACTTTCCATGTCAACGGCACCACATTGGAAAAGCGCGTCTGCTTACCGTATACCCAGAACACTACTTATGTGAATTACCGCGTGGTCTCCGGACCTGCGCTCAAGCTGCAGCTTCGTGCGGCGGTAAGCATGCGCCCCCATGAAGCTCCGGTCAACACACCGATCGAATCCTACACCTTTACCGTTCGGGATCACAACTACGAACTCAAGTCTTCGCAGGATATTCCGCCGCTGCGCATCAAACTCATAGGCTCAGCGGGTGCTGTCACGGTTGACCCGCACGAAATCCACGACGTCATGTACGAGGTCGAACACAGCCGCGGCTACACCTGGGAGGGCGATCTCTGGAGCCCAGGCTACTGGACCATAAAAATCGATGTCGCGCATGATGCGACGATCGTCGCTTCGACCGAGAGCTGGGAGGTCATGTCGACTTTGAGCCCGCGGCAAGCCTGGGACGCTGAACACGAACGCAAAGGCCGTCTCCTGCTCGAAGCTCAACTGGCGACTTCCGACGAATTGTCGCGCGAACTGGTCTGGGCTGCGGATCAATTTCTTTTCAGGCCTGTCGGCAGGCAGGAAGACACCGTACGAGCCCGCGCCGCGGGAGACGAGATCCGATCGATCATTGCCGGCTATCACTGGTTCACCGATTGGGGTCGGGATACCATGATCTGTCTCGAAGGTCTTACGCTTTCGACTGGGCGCCATGTCGAAGCCAGCTATATTCTTCGCACCTTCGCGCATTACATTCGGGATGGGCTCATTCCCAATATGTTCCCGGAGGGTAAAACCAGCGGCCTGTATCACACGGCTGACGCAACACTTTGGTTCTTCCACGCCGTGAACCGCTACTATGAGCAGACTCACGATCATCATCTGCTCCGGCAGCTCGTTCCCAAGCTGCTTAACATCGTTGGCCACCATCTCCGCGGCACGCGTTTCAACATTCACGTCGATCCTGCCGACGGCCTGCTGGTGCAGGGCGCCCCCGGCTACCAGCTCACGTGGATGGATGCCAAGGTAGATGACTGGGTCGTTACTCCCAGGCGTGGCAAGGCTGTCGAGATTAATGCTCTCTGGTACAACGCACTACGTCTTCTCGAAAAATGGCTGCGCCAAGTCCATCGCGAAGAGGAAGCGGAAGGGATTGCGCAGCACGCTGCGAAGGCGCGCCAGTCATTCAACGAACGGTTCTGGTACGCGAAAGGGAAATATCTCTATGATGTTGTGGATTCCGAAAACGGCAAAAACGATACTCACTGCCGGCCGAATCAGTTGTTCGCCATCTCCCTCGATTACCCTGTACTAGACGAATCGCGTTGGGCGTCAGTACTGGACGTCGCTACACAGCGCCTCCTGACACCGGTTGGATTACGCTCTCTCGCACCCGGCGAACGCGACTATAAGCCTACGTACGACGGTGATCTCAGAGCACGCGACGCGGCATACCATCAGGGCACCGTCTGGGCCTGGCTCATTGGACCGTTCATTGATGCGTGGTTGCGGGTTCATCCGGGCGACGTGACGACTGCGCGCGGTTTCCTCGACGGATTCCGCGATCATCTACGCTCTGCCTGCGTTGGGTCCATCAGCGAGATCTTTGATGCGGAACCGCCCTACACTCCGCGCGGCTGCTGCTGCCAGGGTTGGAGTGTCGCCGAAGTGCTTCGGTCATTCCTGAAAACGAGCAACGCGCGTAACGTAGCCGAAGAAGCCACCGAATCTGCCGTTTTGGTTGCCTGAGACGCGCGCTTCAGACAGGCCAAACTTATGCCAAGCAAACGCTCGTATCGCTATCGGGTTGTCGATGTCTTTACGCTTGTTCCGCTCGAAGGAAATCCGCTCGCCGTGTTTCCGCAATCGGAAGGCCTCGACGATATCACCATGCAGCGGATCGCCCGGGAAATGAATCTCTCCGAGACCGTGTTTATCGCGCCTGCCACTCTGAAGAACTGCGTCGCCTCTCTTCGGATTTTTACACCAACCCGCGAGATGGCCTTTGCAGGTCATCCAACCGTAGGTGCGAGCTATGTCCTGCGGTCGGATGGTCGTGTTCCAGGTAACGCCGAATCCTTTTCGGTCCAGGAGAAAATCGGTGAAATACCCATCCGGATTACCTCCGGCGAGCCGCCCCTTATCTGGCTCTCGACACCTCCTATTCATTTCGAAAAGATGTACGATCCGGAGACGTGCGCCCGAGCGCTCGGGCTCAGCATAACGGATTTGCTTCCAGTCCAGCCACAGGTAGTCGGCGCGGGTAACCCCTGTTTGTTCATCCCGATGAAGGGCAAAGAGCAAGTGGATCGTTGCTCAGTCGATACATCCGTGTTCAACGCGTTAAGACCATCAGAAGGCCACTTCGCCCTATTTGTATTTGCACCTACGAGCGAAGGAGCATACTCACGCATGTTCGCGCCGGAGTTTGGCATTATCGAAGACCCTGCAACCGGTAGCGCCACCGGTCCGCTGGCAGCCTTTATGTCACGCCACAACCTGCTGCCGAAGCCGGGGCACGGACGGTTCGTCAGTGAGCAAGGAACAAAGATGGGACGGCGCAGTCTCCTGTATTTTGAAGTCTCGTCCACAGACACAGACGCGGCCGTTCCAGTTGGCGGGCACGTCACCCCGGTCGCCGAAGGCACCTTAACGCTCTAGCAAGTCAATAATTTAAGGCGCAGCCTTCCGCAAGAACAAATTCTTGCCGAATTCGATGTGCAAACGGATGGAAGAAATCCAAACCGGGCCCCGGTCCCTGTTGTATGCCGGATTGTTTACATGCTGCAGGTCGAATCCGGCAAAAAAACCAGGAAACAGACGGCCGTTATAATAACCTTCCCAAATGCACTCCGGGCCATATCGAAGCCGCCCGTCTCCGATCAGAAAATCATGGCCGCCAAGTGCCAGATATTCGGCGTGAATACTCGATAAGCCGCCGGCTGTAAATTCCATGGCAACCCTGTCATCCGGTCTTCTCCAGCTTCGTCCCCCCACCGAAACGCCTCCACTCGCCAGCCGATCAATTGCAGTGAAAGCGAAACTCTCGGTGTTTCCATCATTCCATCCGAGACGGGCAAAAACGCCGATATCCTTCGTCAGATCCTGCTCGCCATTCAGGCCAAAACCGTATTTCAGTGTGCCGGGTTTCCGGGTCGCCGTGATATCCGGAACGCCCCCGTTCTGTTGCACGAGCTTGATCGAATCGCGGTATGTTCCAGCATCGGCATGGTTGATGTAAGAGAGGAACCGGATCGTGCCATCCCGTTTTCCGATCTGGTAACGCCGCTCCGCCTCCATGACATCACTGCGATCGGTCAGAATTCTGCGATCAAAGCGTAGACCGTTGGCGACTCTCGGCATTGCGCCGCTTCCGTATCGCAGGGACCAGTCCTTCGTATGAAATTCGTTTACCCAGCCCCAGGTGTATCCGCGGACGTCCGCGCCATAATCCCAAGCGCCGCTGTACATCACGGCCCAGCCCAGGAACTGTGTCCGAGGATCGTGAGAGTATTTGTTGTTATCGAAAAAATCTGTCAGCGTAAACCTTCCGACGACAATCGTGTAGCGAATCATGGGCCGTTCCCCAGCCAACTGATTTTCGCCGCTTTCAAAGATTTCTTTCTCACTTCCAAAACCGAAATCGTGTGACAGATAGAGCCTCGCGAGATACGGTTTGGGGGCAGCCGAGGCAACGCGCGGGAGTTCGCCATTCGAAGAGTTCGCAAGCCCGTTGACGCCGCTGAAACCACGCCCTCCGGCAATCTCCGGATCGAAGTAGAGTTGTGAGTTCTGATCGAGCCGCAGTCCAAAAAATAGCGTCGTCGTCAAAGAAACATCGCGCTCCATATAATTCTGCAGGCTGTAAGGACTCGAATATGGAGAAGTGAACGTGCCATGATATTGCCCGACCGATGTCGCCTGGAAAAACAGGTTCCAGCGCTCATTCTCGGATCCGGATAGAGGTGGTTCCGGCAGCTCCTGAGCGAGTGCATTACATATGAGAAATGTTGCAGGCGCTATGTAACTAATTCGCAACAATAGCCTTGCTTTGCATCTCTGCATTCCGTTCAGTGTAACCGCGGACTGCTACAAACTCCAACAGGAATCAGCGCCAAATATGCCGCCCCAAGAGTACTTAACCTTGGGCTCTCCATCGTTATCAGCGCTTGGAGCAGGCCTTCTCCAAAGCTGCGCTCTTTCCTGCGCTTGATTCGATCCCGTGATCAATCTATGCTGGTTACATTCCCTCGCTACTGATCCCGTGGGCTTCCCGGGATTCTTCGAAGCGTCCGTTCGCTGATTGCTTCTAAATCTAAATTGGAAGGTCGTTTTGCGAACGCTGCATTCTCGAAAAGCACATTCCTCGGAAGACGGTCCGTCAAAAGACTGGCTATACCAGGCGCTAGGTAGTGGCAAAAACCTTGCGGTGAACTCAACCCAAATGTCCCAGCAGGGGCTGTTTCGGGTTTTTCAGCGTACTTCGAAAATAGCTTCACTTTGGGGCGGCGCCGCGAAGTCCGCTCGAGAAGCCGCCGAAAAGGATGCTGCCGATCTGCTCTATCGCCATGGAATTGGGAGCGTGTTGGTATCTCTGCTTGCTTCTTCGGGGTTGGCACTCATCGCCAGGCAGCAGGTCAATGCGCGGTTACTCATGTTCTGGTGGCTGCCGATGACGGGCGTGCTGCTTCTTCGTGGCTTAGATATTCTGCTTCACCGCCTGAATGTTTCGAGCAATCGGAAAGGCAGGACACAGGTCCGCCGGTTTGGATTAGGACTTACCGCGACCGCTGCGCTCTGGGCCGTTTTCCCGGTGGCATTTCTGGCGCAGCTGAATCAGACAGGCCGCGCTTACACGGCCATCGTCCTTTGCGGTATGGCTGGCGGCAGCGCTACTGTGTTGTCTCCTTCAAAAATCCTCTCCCTCATTTTCTGCGCATTTCTGGTTCTGCCCGCATCTGTTCTGTTTCTTTTCTTTCCCGGGGGTGAGAACACATTTCTCGGTTGTCTCGGATTGATGTTTTTCGTCGTCATGGTCGTGTCGTCGCGAGTCGCCCACCGCGCCACCATGAACTCTGTTTTGTTAAGCCACACGAATCAGGCGCTTGTGATTCGAATGGACGAGGAGCGTCAGCGAACGGAATCTGTCAACGCAGAGTTGCAGGCTGCTCAAGCTGCGCTTAGCGAAGCGAACAAGAACCTGGAAGATCGCATCCGTGATCGAACTGCAGATCTCGAGAAAGAAATGCAGCAGACAGAACGATACGCGAAGGAGCTGGCCTACTTAGCCTCGACCGACTCGCTCACCGGTCTTCACAATCGCCCGACCTTGGCCCATCGTCTGATTCATGCCCTCAAGCACGCCGCACAAAGCGGTCATAGTTTAGCTGTGCTCTTCGTCGATCTCGACAAATTCAAAGAAGTAAACGATTTGATGGGGCATCCTGCCGGCGATCATGTACTGCGAGTGGTCGCACAACGGCTGGTCCAACGGATGCCCCGCTCCGTCGAAGTCGGTCGCTGGGGCGGCGACGAATTTGTTGTTGCCTTTCCAGGGATCCAGAGCTCCATCGAAGCAATTGAGCTTGCAGGAGTACTAAGCTCATCCCTTCGCAATCCGATCGAAATCGACGAAGGCAAGGTCACGGTGGAAGCAACCATCGGAATAGCCCTTTTTCCGCAACACGGCCAAACCGCGGAAGAACTCATCCAGGCGGCGGATATTGCGATGTACGCGAGCAAAGAAGAAAAGATCTCGAGGATCAGGGTCTTCGACCCGGAGCTTGGTCGCTGTTTGACAGATCGACATCTCCTCGAGCGCGATCTGCGAGAAGCGATCGACGGACAAACAATGTCTCTTGTTTTTCAGCCCATCATCGATGGCTCGAGCGGCTTTTGTGAGACCTTTGAGGCATTAGCTCGCTGGAAGCATCCCGCTCGCGGCAACATATCTCCCGACGAATTCATTCCGCTCGCAGAAAAGACTGGCGGCATCACCGCAATAGGTCGATGGGTCCTGATCGAGGCCTGTCGCGAAGCCGCATCCTGGCCCGGTGATCGTCCACCCTCTGTTTCGGTGAATGTCTCCGCCGTTCAAATACAATCCGGAACGTTGCTGACCGATGTTCTAACGGCCCTCAAGGAATCAGGGCTTCCACCCCAGCGTTTACAACTTGAACTAACGGAGCGGGTATTCGCGGGTGACCGCCGCGTAATTCCAGCCCTTAACAAGTTGCGGCAGCAGGGCATCAAGATTTCGCTCGATGACTTTGGTACCGGCTTTTCGTGCCTTGCCGAACTGCGGAGGTTGCCAATCGATCGGATCAAGATCGACAAATCTTTCGTGGATGGACTCGATTCTGACGCCGGTTCGATCGTGAAACTCATCCTCATGACAGCAGAGACTTTCGGACTCCAGGTAGTTGCAGAAGGTGTCGAGACGGAATGGCAGGCCCAGCGGCTTGTTCATCTCGGAACCCGGTATCTTCAAGGCTACCTGTTTTCGAGCATGCTCTCGCCAAACGCAACGCGCGACTGGCTGCGTGCACAACATTCCCCGCTATTCAGGCACTCCCGGCCGCGGCTTATACCAAGTGAAAACGTGACCTTCTGATCTTGAATCGAACAAACGACATTGACGTGAGCTTGTTCTTGCACCGACCGGGCATGAACAAAAGCTAAGAAGAAATTCAGCTGTATATACATGTGTGATATTATGTATATACAAAGTTAAGAGCAATAATGCCTGTAACGATTACATCAATCAGACTGGACACTCATCTCGCTGACGAGGCGGCCAAGGTGCTCGGTGTAAAATCTCGAACCGAAGCAGTTCACAGCGCGCTTCGGGAGATTGTAGCGCTGAAACGATTCAAGAAGTTGATGCGTAAAAACGCCGGGAAGCTGTCGTTCGCCGGGCACGGTGAGTAATCTCATCATTTTTGATACTTCGATATTCGTCGATCATCTACGCACCGGTCGTCATCAGCAACGAATAGATTCGGTGACCGGTCTCATTCGAACATCAGCTGTTGTCCTTGCGGAATTGTGGCGCGGCGCTACCAAATCCGGGGAGCGTGAATTCCTTCGAGCGCTAGAGAAAAATCACCCCGTCCTGACTCCCACTGAAAAGAACTGGCTGGAATCGGGCCAGCTACTGGGGAGGATTTGCGGTGAGAAAGGATTTACGCCAGACAAGCTCCGCGACTTGCATTTTGATGTACTCATCGCACTCACGGCTCGAGCTTTCGGTGCGCGGCTCATCACTTCTAACCGCTCAGATTTCGAACTAATAAACCATCACCGAAAACTCGAGCTTGAAATCTGGTAACGACGTGGTGAGGACCAGAATTACCGCCGGATTTTCGCCGGCGGCAGGAATTTCTTGTTGATCTTCGCTACGATCACGTAATTTGGATCCACCATTTCATCCAAGTGGACCTCCGCAACTTTCGAAAGAAGTTCGTATGCGTCCATCTCGGATAGGCCGTACCGATCATGGATCCAGCCGATGAGTTCGGTGAAGGCTATGCGGAGGGCATCGTCAAGAGGGCGATAAATACCGACAGCCATCAGGTAGTTTTCGTTTTCGAAACGAGGCCAGGTTACTTTCTGATTCCGGATTAAGTCCACCTGCACGCGAACCTTCATCGGAACTTCTACCGCTGTCCCATCCACTTCGCCGTCACCCATAACGGCATGCCCGTCTCCCAGGAACAAGAGGGCGCCCCGAACATTAACGGGCAGGTATAACGTATTACCGACCGATGCCTCCGGTGCGTCCATGTTGCCGCCGAATTCCGCGGGTACGATTGAGCTCCTCGCTTCTCCATCCGCGGGTGCGACACCTACGCAGCCTAGAAAGGGATGAAGCGGGATCTTGACCTGGTATGCCGAATCATGCGCCTTGAAGATCGCGACGTTCATTGTCTTGTCAATGTCGTAAACCCACTCGCGTTTCGGGATGGGGCCGCCGAGGACTGGCGTGTAATGACTGCTGTTCAGCGCTCCAAATCCAGGACCAGCAGTGCCCCAACCCTTGGTGCCGTCAACCTCCATTCCGAGGAAGCGAACGACTAAAGTAGACCCGGGCTCGGCGCCCCGGATGTAAAAGGGACCAGTAAGTGGATTGGGACCTTGTACCTTTACGCCAGCCGCTTTTGCCATGTTGCCATCCGCGTCCGTTGTGTTCGTGTTGATAATGGTCCCCGGTTCGACTTCCAGTACCGGCTTTGCAGGCCCATAGGTGAATTTCAGCTCGTTGAGAGGGAGCTTGTACTTCACTTCGGGATGCGTTGTCTGAGCAAGGGCGGAACTCAAGCTGACTAAGAAAAGCAAGAAGCAAGATCGCAGCACTTGATTTGAGATGAAAAGACTGGACACGAAGCTGCCCTTTGCCTGGGCCGCCTGTTTTGCGCTAAGCACTCAACGCCGCGGCCTTCCGTGCCTCGGCAGCATCGTAGCTTTCGCCGTACATTGAAGGCACCTTTGCCCCCATCGGCCGCAAGTACATCGACAACTGTCCTCGGTGGTGAATCGAATGATGGAGCACGAAGCCGAGATACATCACAACGGGCAGCTGAAACATGCCTCGAAAATCTACGATTTTTACAAGTTGATCACCGGATAACTTCGTCAGCTTCTCAAAGCGAGTGTGGAAATCCTTCTCGTACCATCCAACCAGGTCCGCTGAATTCTTCACGGACTCCGGACGGGGTTTTGGCGAAAAATCAAACTCGCCGGCAGATACAGCATCCATGAACCGTATCTCCGTCGCCACGATATGCCAAGCCAGATCCAGCGCGCTCTTTGAAATTTCGTCCGGACGATAATCGCCCTTGTCGGTTGGGATGGCCCCGATGATCGCCTTTGTGATCCGATGCTCATTCTCAAGACCTGGTAGATAAATGTCTTGTAGCAGAAAATGGGCTTTTTCCGGTTGCAGTTGTCGCATGGGTACAGAATAGCCAAGTGACAATCGTAGACGGCCGTTACAAAGTTCCCCCACGGGCTTCAAAGTTTGTAATATGCCCTCGTCAAGTTAGAAAAACGATAATCGACGGCGTGCCGACTGGCGTGTACTGTCCGGTAAAGGTCAGCTCGCCGGTTCCACGGTTGACACGGAATGTAGTAACAGCATCACTGCGTTGGTTGCACGAATAAAGAAAGCTTCCGGTCGGATCGATCGTGAAGCTTCTTGGATAGTCGCCGCGTGTCCAGGTCTCTCCCACGAAGGTCAGCATTCCGGATGGACCGATCGAAAAATAAGCAATGCTGTCGTGCAGCCGATTTCCAGCATAGAGAAATCGCCCATCATGCGAAATACGAACTTCCGAAGTAAAGTTGGTGCCGGTAAGACCGGGAGGCAGACTGGAGAGTTGCTGTCTCCGAGCCAGTGTGCCTGCCGCGCTGTCGTAGTCAAACAGGATTAGCGTCGAGCCTTCCTCCTGCAACGAATACAGCCAGCGGCCATTGGGGTGGAAGACAAAGTGGCGGGGACCATCGCCCGCAGGCACGGCCACCGATTTGCCCGCGGTGGGATCCAGCTTGCCGGCGGCGGAGTCAAACTTCCATATCTCAATTCGGTCTGTCCCGAGGTCACTCCCCAAAATGAAAGCGCCGGCTGGATCCGGCTGTATCATATGCGCGTGCGGCCGGTCATGGCCGCTTATCGCGAAGCTGCCCTCAGGCGCACTCGCTGCGTGCAGGGGACCAATCGGGTCAGTGTCACGCTTTACGTCACTGGCAGAGTCAAGTCTTCCGTCAGACCGGACCGGCAGCACGGCGAATGTACCGCCAAAATAATTTGCTACAAACACATACTTGCCCGAGGGGTGAACACTTAGATGCGCGGGGCCCGCACCTTGCGAGCTGGCGGTATTCAGCCGGATTAAATGTCCAGAGGAGTGATCGACGCCATATGCCGTTACCGCGCCGGAACGGCTTCCTCCTTCAAAGTTTGAAATCTCGTTGGCCGCATACAGATACTTCCCGGATGGATGAAAAGCAAGCCAGGAAGGATTGAACTTGTCTTCAAACAACTCGCGATTTGTTAATGCGCCCGTAGACGGATCCATCCGAAAAAGATAAATGCCCTGGCCATTTCCTTTGCTGCCCTCCGGACCTTGTGGCGAGCTGTAGGTTCCTACGTATGCCAGGATCGAATGTCTTGCGCCGAGCGCAGGCAGCGATGGCAAGAGTACCGCACCACTTTTGAGTAATTGCCGGCGTGATAAATCGTCTTTCATTTGGAAATCTCTTTAAAGAAATGTGCTTCGGTCAACTATGCCATCCGGCGAGCTACTATCTCGGCAACAGGCCGGCGATGAGCAGGATCGCGAGATGGCCCTTCGTATTCCCAAAGAACTTCACATCCGTGAAAAAATTGGCGTAGCTCACCAGGTGCTGCCCGCTTTTCGTTCCATTTTTCGCCCGGCTCCGGCGTGTGCGCGATTGCTACCACGACACCCCCCGGCCGAAGTGCTGTTTTCGCTTTGGCGAACAGATGTCTTTGCAGATAGAAAGCGATCAGGATGAGATCGAACGCATCGGGTGGGAGGGTGAAGTTCAGGGCCGTCAGATCGGCCACCTTCGTACTGATGTGCAGGCCTCGTGCCGCCGAGCGCTGCCGGACGAGTTCAATTGCTTTTTCGGACCCGTCTACTGCCGTTACTTCCCAGCCGCGCTCTGCCAGGTAGAGCGCATTCCGTCCCGCGCCGCACGCCAGATCGATCGCAATCCCGGGAGCGAGTTTCCCGGCAACTTCAACGAGCAAGATGGTAGGCGCGTCTTCCTTTCCGCGCTCACCTGAGCGATACATTTTCTCCCAGCCCGCAATGTCCATTGCCCCATGATGACAGCGCCGTTCTGCTTCAGGCTGTATAGTCTATCTTCAGGGATCTCCGCAATCATGAAAAAAGCAGAAGGAGCCACACTCGCCTTGATACTGGCGGGAGCCGCTGTGATGGCTTGTGCACAAAGTCGAACGAAACAGGCGGCAACGCCTCAGAACCAGGTGGCGTCCCGCCCACAGGAACCGATGCCGCCCGGGCCAAGCCCAGACTCGCAATATCGTTTAGGACCAGATTCGATGCCTCAGGATGGCGTCCCAAAGGGCGACGTACGCGGCCCATATCACTTGCCGAGTCTGGTATACCCTGGCACTCAGCATACATATTGGGTATACGTTCCGGCGCAGTATGATCCCTCGACTCCAGCGGCGCTGATGGTTTATCAGGATGGTCAGGCATTCAAAGACCCGAATGGCGACATCAGAGCACAGATTGTAATGGACAATTTGATCTACCGCCGCGAAATCCCGGTGATGCTCGGAGTCTTCATCAATCCGGGCCGCACGCCCGAGCAGGCGGAGCCTTCACCCCAAACCGGTTGGGGCGACGGCACGACCAATCGCGTAACGGAATACAACACACTCGATGACAAATACGCCCGCGTGATCACAGACGAACTCATGCCGGTCCTGCGCAAGGAGTACAACATCTCGACAGACCCCGAGCAGCATGGAATTGGAGGATCGAGCTCGGGCGCAATCGCCGCATTTACAGTTGCCTGGGAAAAGCCAAACGATTTTCGAAAGGTGCTGAGTAATGTCGGTAGTTTCGTAGACATTCGTGGGGGCTATGTCTATCCCGAAAAGGTATTAGCGAATGAAAAGAAGCCGATTCGGGTGTTTCTCTGCGACGGTCGTAACGATCACCGTGGATCTGGCAAGGACGGCATTTACAACGAAAACCGAGATTGGTTTCTTCAGAATGTTCGGCTGATGAAAGCCCTTACGCAAAAAGGCTACGACCTGAGCTATACGTGGGGCATGAATCTGCATGGACAGAAATTTGGCGGAGCGATTATGCCCGAGATGATGCGCTGGTTATGGCGCGACGGACCAGTATCAACCGATCCCAACGATATGACGGAGCGGACCTTTCGCCAACCGGCTGCGAAGGCGGCCTCCAGCCCCGCTACCAGCGAGCGCTGACCGCCGGCCCTTGCTGGTTCGTCTCTCGCAGTTGCTGTAAGTTATTGCAACAGCTAGAGAAAACGGTTCGTAATCACAGCCGATCACCAGATGCAGTGCGGTAACGTCGAGAAGATCGGCATCTGACGTGCACTGCATCGGTGGTGGCAACAACATTCACGCAACCCGAAGCAGTGGTTGTCAACGTCTGCTCGATCGGTGACAGCGCGCTAAACCGGAAGGTAACCGGCATTATTCAAAAGTCCGCGGGCAAAAGCCTGACATTGGTGACAGGCGAGGAGATCCCGGCCACTTCCAATGTCACCGTCCAAAGCGCAGATCTCATTTTCTTGGGAGCCGTCCAGAGTTGCGTCCGGGAATGCAATGCCGAATGGACGACGCAAATCCAAATTGACCGCAAATTCCTAGTTGTTTGAATCCGCCCCAATTTATTTTTTGGCATGAGATTTTCCTTAGGGGGACTACACCTCAGGTATATGAAACCCGCGATCATGCTTCTTGCCAACGATTCTCTGGCGTTTAGCCTTTATGATCTCAACCTCGCCGGAGTGTCCACGAAGGAACTCGCGGCGGCGTATGCTCGTCCCGTCCATTGGGTCGAGGAACGAGTCGAAGCGGTCAGGCTGTGCCTGAAATACCAAGTGATGTTCTCCTCATAGCTCAACACCCAAAACCTCCGTCGTGAAGTGCCGGCCAGGTCACCCTGGGCCGGTACTCTCTGTTTCAAGCCTCGATTTTCTGACCCACAATTCGAGTTCCTCGCGCCCATCTGAGAAGCGAACCGATCCATTTCCCCGCCTTCACCACTTGAAAACCAAAGGACAAGAGGATATTCTGGCTTAGTTTCAGCATTATCCATCCTGAGAGTGGGAAGACCGCGTATTGTCCTCAATTGATGTCCCTCTGAGAAGCGTGGGTTTCGGCAAAACCTCGCGGCGTGACTGGTGGTGGGTACAGCCGTTGCTTACGTTCCTGGGACTTTCTTTGTTTCTCATTTACGCCACCTGGGCAGCGTTTCAGGGCAAGTTCTACCGTTTCGGGCCGTATCTCTCACCTTTTTATTCTCCAGAGATTCTTGGTGATGCGACGCACGCCTGGTTCGGAGGCTGGCCAACCTGGTGGCCCTCCTGGGCTCCGTTATCGGCAGCTTTACTGATCCTGTGGGCTCCCGGCGGATTTCGTTTAACCTGTTACTACTATCGCGGCGCTTACTATAAGGCTTTCTGGGCCGATCCTCCCTCCTGCACTGTCGGTGAGCCGCGAAAGAAGTATCGGGGCGAACGCTCGTTTCCATTGATCCTGCAAAACGTGCACAGGTATTTCCTTTACCTGGCCCTGGGCTTTCTGGTGATCCTGGCTCTCGACGTTTGGAAGGCGCTTTGGTTTACGAATCCCGCTACCGGCCGCGTCCAGTTCGGAATCGGCCTGGGTACGCTGGTGCTGGCTCTAAACGTCGTGCTCCTCGGCTGCTACACGTTCGGATGCCACTCGCTGCGGCACCTGGTAGGTGGAAGGCTCGACGAAATCTCGAAGTCGCCCCGTCGCAGAAAAACTTACAACTGCGCCGGGTGCCTGAACAGCCGACACATGCTGTTCGCATGGATGAGCCTGTTCTCCGTCATGTTCGCCGATCTGTATGTGCGGATGTGCGCCATGGGGATCTGGTCTGACTGGAGAATTGTTTGATGCTCGAATACCAGACGCACGACTATGACGTGCTGGTAATCGGAGCAGGCGGAGCAGGATTAAGGGCGGCAGTCGAAGCATCCGCGAATGGTGCGCGGGTAGGTCTCTTGACGAAGAGCCTGCTCGGCAAGGCGCATACGGTGATGGCGGAAGGCGGGATTGCGGCGGCTCTCGCCAACGTCGACGAGCGGGACAGCTGGAAAGTCCATTTCGCCGATACGATGCGCGGCGGCCAATACCTCAATGACTGGCGCATGGCCGAACTGCACGCGAAAGAGGCGCCGGATCGTGTGCGTGAGTTGGAAGCATGGGGCGCTCTCTTCGACCGCACCTCCGACGGCCGTATTCTGCAGCGCAATTTCGGCGGTCATCGCTACCCGCGTCTCGCCCACGTGGGCGACCGGACCGGTTTGGAGATGATCCGAACGTTACAGGATCACGGCATCCATCTCGGCATGGAAGTTCACATGGAGTGCACCGTGCTGGTTTTGCTGAAAGACGCCGACCGCATCAGCGGCGCCTTCGGTTACGAGCGTGAGCGAGGGCGCTTCGTGCTCTTTCGAGCAAAAGCAGTGGTACTCGCAACAGGAGGAATCGGGCGAGCCTACAAGATCACCAGCAACAGTTGGGAATACACGGGCGATGGACACTCGCTGGCATACGCCGCGGGCGCTTCCCTCATGGATATGGAATTCGTGCAGTTCCATCCGACCGGCATGATCTGGCCGCCGAGTGTAAGCGGCATTCTCGTAACCGAGGGGGTACGTGGAGAAGGCGGTGTTCTCACGAATAAAGATGGCCGCCGGTTCATGTTCGATGATATTCCGGAAAATTACCGGTCACAGACGGCCGATAATGAAGACGAAGGCTGGCGGTATACACAGGGCGACCGGAATGCTCGGCGTCCCCCCGAACTGCTCACCCGCGATCATGTGGCGAGATGCATCATGCGCGAGGTTCGCGAAGGAAGGGGAAGTCCCCATGGCGGCGTTTTCCTGGACATTTCGTGGATCAAAAGCCGCCTTCCGAACGGGGCTGATCACATCAAGCGGAAGCTTCCCAGCATGTATCACCAGTTCAAACAGCTGGCGGGCGTCGACATTGCCAATGAGGCGATGGAGGTTGGACCGACCACGCACTACATGATGGGCGGAGTTCGGGTAAACGCTGATAGCCAGATGTCGAGCGTGCCCGGTTTATTTGCCGCAGGTGAATGTGCTGCCGGGCTGCATGGCGCTAACCGGTTGGGCGGAAATTCACTTTCTGACCTGCTGGTATTCGGCAAACGTGCAGGCGAGCATGCCGCCGAATTCGCCCGAAAAAACGCTACGGTTGATGTAAATACCGAGGAAGTCGAGACCGCGGCCCGATGGGCTCTCGAGCCCTTCGAGCGGACGGGTGGAAACCCGTACGACGTCCAGAAGAACCTCCAGGAATTAATGCAGAACCAGGTTGGCATCGTGCGACGCGAAGAGGAAATGCGTGACGCCCTCGAAAAGCTGAACGGGCTTGCGGACAAGGCCAGTCAGGTAGGGGTGGTCGGGAACCGTGAGTATAACGGCGGCTGGCATACGGCACTCGATCTGCGACACCTTCTCACGGTATCTGAGATCATCACGCGCGCGGCGATCGAACGGAAAGAAAGCCGAGGGGCGCATTTCCGTGAAGACTATCCCTCGAAGAGTGAACAAGAGGGCCGCTGCAACCTTGTCGTCCAACGAGACGATAACGGCGAGGTGCGGGTGGGGCGTGAACCGCTCACGGCCATGCCTGCAGACCTGAAGCAGATCATCGAAGAGATGAAATGAGGAGATGACCCGTGGCTGGTGTGACATTTCATATCTGGCGTGGTAGCAACGGAAGCGGTGGGTTCCGCGAATATACGACGGAGGTCGTAGCAGGCATGGTGGTGCTGGATGCGGTGCACCGCATTCAGGCGGAGCAGGCCAACGATCTAGCGGTGCGATGGAATTGCAAAGCGGGCAAGTGCGGTTCCTGTTCAGCGGAAATTAACGGTATGCCACGTCTCATGTGCATGACCCGGCTCGACTCCCTTCCGCTTGACCGGCCCATCACCATCGAGCCGATGAAGAGCTTCCCGCTGATTCGCGACTTGGTAACGGATGTCTCCTGGAATTACCGGGTGAAGAAGACGATCCGGCCGTTCAAACCGCGGCCACCCGATGCCGACGGCACGTGGCGCATTGCCCAGGAGGATGTCGATCGCGTTCAGGAGTTCCGAAAATGCATTGAGTGCTACTTGTGTCAGGATGTATGCCACGTGTTACGCGAACATAAGTTGCAGGATCAGTTCATCGGGCCGCGATTTCTTGTTTATGCTGCCGCTCTCGAAATGCATCCGCTCGATAGCGATCGGCGGACAAACGATCTGCGTCGTGAGCATGGCATCGGATACTGCAACATTACAAAGTGCTGTACGAAGGTGTGTCCTGAGGGAATTACAATCACCGACAATGCCATAATTCCGCTGAAGGAGCGCGTGGTAGACGACCATTTTGATCCTTTGCGGAAGCTTTTTCGCATCTTTAAGAAGTAAGGAGGACAAAATGCAGTTCGAGCTGATGTCGCTATCGGCAGAGGCCGTCCCGGATGCGCTTGAGAAAGCGGTACGCTACCGCCTGCTCAACGAACCCGCTCAAGCCGAAAGTATTTGCCTGGATATCCTACGGATCGCTCCTGACAATCAAACGGCATTGGTGACGCTCCTGCTTGCCCTGACAGACCAATTCGGCACAGAAGTCACGGCATCCCGAGCAAGGGAAGTTCTGGAAAAACTAGACGGAGAGTATGAGCGGGCTTACTATGCCGGAATTATCTCTGAGCGTTCGGCAAGAGCACGTCTCCGCGATGGATACCCCGGCGCAACCTTCAAGGCGTATGAGGAGTTTACCAAGGCAATGCGCTGCTATGAAAAAGCGCAAACCTTGCGAATTCCCGGGAACGACGATTCCATCTTGCGCTGGAACGCGTGCGCGAGGACTCTGATGCAGCACGATGAATTACATCCTCAGCAGGAAGAAAGACTGGAACCCGTTCTCGATGATTGAGAGAGGTCCCGAAAGGAAAGAGTCTAGCCATTGCGGGTAGCACTGTCCGGCTGAATCCATCGGCGCAACCGAGGCACCCATCGGGGAACGTTCCTGCAATATTCCTCATATTCCGCGCCGAACTTCTTGCGCAAGGTTGGTTCCTCGTAAAACACCACAAAAAGACCAACGCCTATTACGGCGGCGAAAGCCACCGCAGTCGCAACCAGGTTCGCACGTCCGAAGACGACCCAAAGCCCACCCCATCCTGCGAAGAACCCCAAATACATCGGGTTTCTCACGCATCGATAGAGCCCGACAACAACCAGTCTCCTCGGGGGAGCGATCGGTGCCGGTGTTCCCTGCCCTCTCCACCCAAAGTCCCACACGCATCGTAGTGCCACCGCGAACCCGAGCACGGAGGGCACGCTGGCGATCCAGCGCCATCGCGCGGAATTGGAAGCGCTAACTTGGAAGCCGAGCCAGGAAGGCAACAACCAGAACCACAGCGCAAAGAATGCCGAGCCTACTGCCAGCGATGCGATCGTTAGCGGCCAACGCGCCCGACGGCCAGTGGCTTGCACGGCTTTACACCTGCCTGCTGGCCGTGGAGGACACCTGCTCATTAGCAAAGCCAAAAAGAGCGTCCCACACGGCAACGCCTGAATGATAGCCTCAATCTTCGATCTATGCAAGACGACGTTATCGTAGTCTCCGGTGGCGCCAACGGAATTGGTGCAGAGGTTAGCGCCCGGCTGGTCTCAGAAGGCGCCCGAGTCGTGATCGCCGATCTGAATGGCAGTCAAGCTGAGGCAAAGGCGGCCAGCATCGGCACTGCCAAAGACCGCGCGCTCGGCGTCGCCTGCGACATTACCAGCCCCGAGCAATGTGAGGATCTGGCGCGGGCTTCAATCGAGAGGTTTGGGCGGCTTGATGGAGCGGTGAACTGCGCGGGGATCAGCAAGCCGCACGACAGCATTACCTTGCCGCCCGCAGATTGGGCGCGAATGGTGGATGTGCAGCTGAACGGGGCCTTTTTTTTCGTTCAAGCATGTGCCAGGCGGATGATGGCGTCGGGCGGAGGAATAGTGTTCATAACCAGTACGAATGCGGAGGCGGCATTTCCACGCCGAGCCGCCTATTGCTGCGCTAAGGCGGGGGTGGCGATGCTCACCAAGGTATTGGCGATTGAGTGGGCGGAGAAAGGCATCCGAGTGAATGCTGTTGGTCCGGCGTATGTGGCAACCGAGATGACGCTGCGCAATATAGCGGCGGGCAATGTGAACGAGGCACAAATCAAGGGGCGTATTCCGTTGGGTCGCCTGGCCCAGCCTGCTGATGTAGCGGACGCGGTCTTATTCCTCCTGAGCGAAAAGGCCAGCTTCATCACCGGCCATTCGCTGTACGTGGATGGCGGCTGGCTTGCCTACGGGTATCTCTAATTGTGAAAATCAAACGTTGTCACAACGACGCGCCTGCATCCATTTCCGAACAATAAGGGTTACTCTCATCCTGCTTGTGGGGAGCGTGCTTGCCGCGCAGCAAGAGAGCCCGGCGTCAATGGACCAGGCCGCCGCAGCTTATGAAGCGGGCAGGCCGTCAGATGCAGAGCGGATTCTCAAGACGGTTCTGGACAATCAGCCCGATAATTTAGGTGCGCTCGTCCTGATGGGTATGGCGCTCGATTCCCAAAACCAGCATCAGAACGCCGAATCTTACTACCAGCGGGCCCTGAAGATTGCACCGGCTTCCGCCCAAGTGCTCAATAATTTCGCAAACCACTATATTGCGAGCGGCGACCGGAATCGCGCACGGGACCTGTATCGGAAGGCCATTGCGGTAGACGTTCACCATGCGAATGCCAATCTGCAGCTTGCTCAAATGAGCGTCGAGGACAAACAAGGCCAGCCGGCGCTTAACTATCTAAACAACCTGGATGGCCGTGCCGGATTGGAACCCGCAACGCTTCTGTTACGCGCGCGTGCCCTCGGTTTGTGCGGTCGCTGCAGCGAGGCAAGCCAGACGTTGAGAAAGCTCGCCAACGGCGTAGCTGACGCACAATTTGGGTTCTCGATCGGGATGGCATTCGCCGAGTGCAAGTTTTATAGCGACGCAGAAGGCGCTTTTTCGCGCGCGAGCCAGGCCGATCTTCAAAATTTTGAAATCCTCTACAATCTTGGACTGGCGGCTCTACGAGGTGGACATCTGGAGCGGGCCGAGGGTGCGCTCGAAAGTGCCCTCAAAGTACGTCCGGGCGATCCCGATGCTTCGCGGGCGATGGCTCAAACCAGAATTGATCTTGCCCTCCTGCTCTTCCGAGGACAGGGTCCGGACGCCGCCTTACAGAAACTGGACGAGACTCCAGAAACGGAAAGAAGTGGCGACTATTACCTTCTTCGGGCTCAGCTTCTCGATGCACAAGGAAAGGTTGAAGAGGCCGCCGCGGCCCTCAATCAGAGTTTGCGCACCGCACCGACAAGAGTCGATCTTTACTATGAGGCGGTCGGATTCCTGCTGAAGCACAAGCTTTACCACGAAGCCGAAACGTTCCTTGAACAGGCTTCTCGTGTAAGGCCGAATGACCGCGATCTGTTACTTGCCCAAGCGCTCACGCTCAACCTTCTGCGCCGCAATGCCGATTCCGACGCGCTGCTGGCGAAAATTCAAGCGAAATGGCCCGACTGGGACCGAGTTTACCTATTGAAAGGAATGCTGCTCGAAATCAGTCTGAAGTCGGCGGAAGCGAGGCAAACCCTCGACAAAGCCATCGCTCTCGGTGCCAGGACACCCGAAGCCTACTATTACGACGCGCTCGCCATCACTCATTCCGCTCCCCAGGATTCCGCCGCGGCGGAAGATGCTATTAAGCATGCGTTAGCATTGACCTCGGACGATCCATATATCTATCTCCTCGCTGGCAAAATCTCGTTGGCTCAGAAGGACTATACGGCGGCCGTGCACCATTTGCTCAACGCTACGCGGCTTCAACCTTCTCTCGTACCCGCACACTATGCGCTGCGCCACGCATACAGCGCTCTCGGCGAAGAGGAAAAGTCACGAGCCGAGATGGAGGCCATAAAACACATTGCGACTGAAACGAATGGCACGGACGAAAGGCGCTTCGCGGCAGAGGACTTTCTCTTCGCGGTTCGGCCGCCCGGCCAATGAATGCTCGGCCTTGTTTGCTATTTGTTGCTTGCGCCGCCTTCTCGCTCGCCGAAGATTCCGCAAAGAATCACGCAGACAAGGCTGCGGAGTTTGTTCAGCACGGAGATCTGAAAAGCGCGGAGAGCGAGTTACGAAAGGCTGTCGACCTGTCGCCGGCCAATCCTACACTGCTGACCAGTCTGGGTGGCGTTCTTGGAATGGAAGGGCAATTCAAACAAGCTAACGTTTTTCTCGCGCAGGCGGTGAAGCTCCAGCCGGACGAGCCTATGTTGAGGAGGAATCTGGCCGCCAACGAGTGGCAGCTGGGACGGTTTCAAGAGGCTCGGAGAGACCTGGAGCTCCTGCTACGTGCGGATCCTAATGACAAAGGCGCAACTTTTCTTTTAGGCATGGTTTCTGAAAACGAGAAGAATTATCGGCGCAGCATTGCGCTACTCGAGTCCATTCCCGACGTTGCCGAGCATCAGCCGGAAGCATCTGTCGCGCTTGCCAGTTCGTACTATCACACCAATCAGAATCAGAAGGCACGCGCGGCTCTCAAAAATGTGCTGAATCGCCCCGCAAACCCTCAAGTTCTGATGATGGCCGGACGCGTGGCGATAGATGCACACGATTATCCGCTGGCGCTCACGATTCTCACTGAAGCCGCTGGCGCTATGCCGGACTCTTACCAGGTCTCTTTACTGAAATCCCAGGCTGAGATGAAGCTCCGATATTTCTCGCAGGCAGTCACATCTGCGCAACGAGCAACTGAGCTGCATCCATCCGTGGACACGAAACGCGAACTCGCATTTGCCGAATGGCATGCAGGCGACAGAGATCATGCTTTGTCTGGTTTTGAAGAACTCATGCGCCAGTTTCCTCGCGATGCCGAAACGTATGAGCGTACGGAAGCTTGCTGCTCGAAGGCGGAGCGGCGCAAGACAAGGCTCGTGCGATCGAGTTGCTAAAGAGGGCGATTGCGTTGGACGGCTCCTCGGTTGAAGCGTTGTACCAACTGGGTAATATCGAACTGGCGGACGGTCAACTCGAGGCGGCCAGGAAGAATCTCGAGCGAGCGGTGCAGGTGAATCCGGACGACAGCCGGCCGCACTTTGCGCTGAGCCGGGTTTACCGGCGCCTCGGGCGCAACTCCGACGCGGATCGGGAACTGGAGAGCTATCAGAAGCTGAAGGCCCGGCAAAGCTAGTGTCGACAAAAATTGCTCTCGTCTGCTGCATGGCTACTTGCATACCTGCCCTGGCCGGAGACATTTTCACCGATATTACGGCTGCGGCCGGAATTCACTGGAAACACTCGAGCGGCGAATCGCAGGATCGCTACCTGATCGAAAGTATGGGCGGCGGGGTTGCGTTCCTCGATTTCGACAATGACGGGCTGCTCGACATTTGTCTGATTACCGGAGGGGAAACGCGGCATGCGAAAGGTGATACCGCTCCACGGAACGCGTTCTATCGGAATCTCGGCAATGGGAAGTTTCAAGATGTAACGGCAAAGGCTGGAATCGATAAGATTCCGTTTTACGGCATGGGCGTCGCCGCTGCGGATAACAACGATGGCTTTGCGGATCT
Source organism: Terriglobia bacterium (assembly GCA_963757345.1). Lineage (GTDB taxonomy): Bacteria > Acidobacteriota > Terriglobia > Bryobacterales > Bryobacteraceae > Bog-105. The sequence goes on from CAVWRP010000031.1 coordinate 26,795, forward strand.
TTACATCACGGGGTATCCTTCGAGCGCACTATTCCATAACAACCGAGACGGCACATTCACGAATGTCACCGCGAAGGCCGGTGTCAGCAATGGCGGGAAGTTTGCCGCGAGCGCTGCCTGGTTCGACTATGACCGCGACGGCCTTCTCGACCTGTTCGTCGCCAATTACGTGAAGATCGATTCGACGGCCCGCAGCATTGCCGCTATGAAGGCACCCCAACGTATCGCGCGCAAACTGCCTATGACGGCGACGTTTCCCGCCTGTACCACAACAATGGCGACGGCACATTCACTGATGTAACCACAAGGGGCAGGTCTTTCCAACCTCACAGGCCGTGCCCTCGGTGTCGTTGCGATTGATGCCGACGGGGACGGGTGGCCTGACCTGTTCGTGTCCCGCGATGCTTCGCCCAACCTGCTGCTCATCAACAAGCACAATGGCACGTTCGTGGATGCTGCGCTGCGAGCGGAAGTAGCGCTTAACATGGACGGAAACGCGCGCGCCGGAATGGGCCTGGATGCGGGTGACGTTACAGGGAACGGCTCTCCGTCGTTCGTGGTCACCAACTTCAACGACGAGAATCACGCCTTGTTTGTGAACCCAGGCCACTTTCCCTTTGAAGAGCGGACGACCGAATCAGGCTTGGCAACCATGACTCACTCGTTCGTCGGCTGGGGAGTGCATTTCCTTGATTACGATAACGACGGACGGCTTGACGTCGCGATGGTCAATGGCCACTTGAATGAGGTGATCGAACGTACCCGAAATGATGTTTCATACCGGGAGCCGCCGCTGTTACTTCACAATACCGGCAGCGGCAAGTTTGAGGACGTGGCGAAGCTCGCCGGACCTGTCTTTCAACAAAGGTTCCGCGCGCGCGGGCTCGCCGTCGGAGATTTCGACAACGACGGTAGAATCGACGTGATCTTCACTCGACTGGCTGACACGCCGATTCTGCTCCACAACACTTGGACAGGCGGGGGCGCCTGGATAGGATTACAACTTGTAGGGACGCGCAGCAATCGCGACGCGATTGGCGCGAAAGTGACGATTCAGGCGGGCTCACGCAGCTCGTCCGCTGGATCGAGGGAGGCGGAAGTTATCTTTCCTCCCATGACAAGCGCCTGATTTTTGGATTAGGGCTGCATGCGCTAAACCAAGGAAGCGCAGAGATCGCATGGCCGAGCGGACAAAGGCAAACGGTCCACGGGCTCGCCCCAGGCCGTTACTACAAGATCAAGGAGTCCACGGAGCCGGGAACGAAGTGACCGGTTTGGTGACGAGCTATTAATTCTCGGCCCTCACCAATACATCTTCAAGGCCAGTTGCACTTCGCGCGGCGAATTAGCCGTACTGGTAATCACGCCGAAGTTTCCGCCGTTAACAGTTGTGTCCGGTGCATTAAACAGCGGATGATTAAGCGCGTTGAATGCCTCGATCCGAAACTGCAGTTTCGCTCCCTCGCGAATCTTGGCGAGCGAAAATTCCTTAAACAACGAAAGCGTGGCACTATTTTGACCCGGTGTCCGGCAGCCTCCGTAACTGCGAGGGGCGTTGCCGAGCGTAAACGGCGGCGGTGCAATAGCCACTTCGGGATTCGAAAAGTAGTTGGTCAGGAAATCAGATCCGCCGTTACACTGCAGCGGTCCGGTGAGGTCCGGGCGCTGAAAAGGATACGTGGGAATCGGCTGATCTCCCGAAAGACTGAGCAGCAGCGGCCTGCCGTCGGCAAAACGCCAGATAC
>CAVWRP010000032.1:0-188793 GCA_963757345.1 Terriglobia bacterium
CAAACGATTTTCGAAAGGTGCTGAGTAATGTCGGTAGTTTCGTAGACATTCGTGGGGGCTATGTCTATCCCGAAAAGGTATTAGCGAATGAAAAGAAGCCGATTCGGGTGTTTCTCTGCGACGGTCGTAACGATCACCGTGGATCTGGCAAGGACGGCATTTACAACGAAAACCGAGATTCGTTTCTCAGAATGTTTGGCTGATGAAAGCCCTTACGCAAAAGGGCTACGACCTGAGCTATACGTGGGGCATGAATCTGCATGGACAGAAATTTGGCGGAGCGATTATGCCGGAGATGATGCGCTGGTTATGGCGCGACGGACCAGTATCAACCGATCCCAACGATATGACGGAGCGGACCTTTCGCCAACCGGCTGCGAAGGCGGCCTCCAGCCCCGTTACCCAGCGAGCGCTGACCGCCGGCCCTCACTGGTTCGTCTCTCGCAGTTGCTGTAAGTTATTGCAACAGCTAGAGAAAACGGTTCGTAATCACAGCCGATCACCAGATGCAGTGCGGTAACGTCGAGAAGATCGGCATCTGACGTGCACTGCATCGGTGGTGGCAACAACATTCACGCAACCCGAAGCAGTGGTTGTCAACGTCTGCTCGATCGGTGACAGCGCGCTAAACCGGAAGGTAACCGGCATTATTCAAAAGTCCGCGGGCAAAAGCCTGACATTGGTGACAGGCGAGGAGATCCCGGCCACTTCCAATGTCACCGTCCAAAGCGCAGATCTCATTTTCTTGGGAGCCGTCCAGAGTTGCGTCCGGGAATGCAATGCCGAATGGACGACGCAAATCCAAATTGACCGCAAATTCCTAGTTGTTTGAATCCGCCCCAATTTATTTTTTGGCATGAGATTTTCCCTAGGGGGACTACACCTCAGGTATATGAAACCCGCGATCATGCTTCTTGCCAACGATTCTCTGGCGTTTAGCCTTTATGATCTCAACCTCGCCGGAGTGTCCACGAAGGAACTCGCGGCGGCGTATGCTCGTCCCGTCCATTGGGTCGAGGAACGAGTCGAAGCGGTCAGGCTGTGCCTGAAATACCAAGTGATGTTCTCCTCATAGCTCAACACCCAAAACCTCCGTCGTGAAGTGCCGGCCAGGTCACCCTAGGCCGGTACTCTATTTTCAAGCCTCGATTTTCTGACCCATAATTCGAGTTCCTCGCGCCCATCTGAGAAGCGAACCGATCCATTTCCCCGCCTTCACCACTTGAAAACCAAAGGACAAGAGGATATTCTGGCTTAGTTTCAGCATTATCCATCCTGAGAGTGGGAAGACCGCGTATTGTCCTCAATTGATGTCCCTCTGAGAAGCGTGGGTTTCGGCAAAACCTCGCGGCGTGACTGGTGGTGGGTACAGCCGTTGCTTACGTTCCTGGGACTTTCTTTGTTTCTCATTTACGCCACCTGGGCAGCGTTTCAGGGCAAGTTCTACCGTTTCGGGCCGTATCTCTCACCTTTTTATTCTCCAGAGATTCTTGGTGATGCGACGCACGCCTGGTTCGGAGGCTGGCCAACCTGGTGGCCCTCCTGGGCTCCGTTATCGGCAGCTTTACTGATCCTGTGGGCTCCCGGCGGATTTCGTTTAACCTGTTACTACTATCGCGGCGCTTACTATAAGGCTTTCTGGGCCGATCCTCCCTCCTGCACTGTCGGTGAGCCGCGAAAGAAGTATCGGGGCGAACGCTCGTTTCCATTGATCCTGCAAAACGTGCACAGGTATTTCCTTTACTTGGCCCTGGGCTTTCTGGTGATCCTGGCTCTCGACGTTTGGAAGGCGCTTTGGTTTACGAATCCCGCTACCGGCCGCGTCCAGTTCGGAATCGGCGTGGGCACGCTGGTGCTGGCTCTAAACGTCGTGCTCCTCGGCTGCTACACGTTCGGATGCCACTCGTTGCGGCACCTGGTAGGTGGAAGGCTCGACGAAATCTCGAAGTCGCCCCGTCGCAGAAAAACTTACAACTGCGCCGGGTGCCTGAACAGCCGACACATGCTGTTCGCATGGATGAGCCTGTTCTCCGTCATGTTCGCCGATCTGTATGTGCGGATGTGCGCCATGGGGATCTGGTCTGACTGGAGAATTGTTTGATGCTCGAATACCAGACGCACGACTATGACGTGCTGGTAATCGGAGCAGGCGGAGCAGGATTAAGGGCGGCAGTCGAAGCATCCGCGAATGGTGCGCGGGTAGGTCTCTTGACGAAGAGCCTGCTCGGCAAGGCGCATACGGTGATGGCGGAAGGCGGGATTGCGGCGGCTCTCGCCAACGTCGACGAGCGGGACAGCTGGAAAGTCCATTTCGCCGATACGATGCGCGGCGGCCAATACCTCAATGACTGGCGCATGGCCGAACTGCACGCGAAAGAGGCGCCGGATCGTGTGCGTGAGTTGGAAGCATGGGGCGCTCTCTTCGACCGCACTTCCGACGGCCGTATTCTGCAGCGCAATTTCGGCGGTCATCGCTACCCGCGTCTCGCCCACGTGGGCGACCGGACCGGTTTGGAGATGATCCGAACGTTACAGGATCACGGCATCCATCTCGGCATGGAAGTTCACATGGAGTGCACCGTGCTGGTTTTGCTGAAAGACGCCGACCGCATCAGCGGCGCCTTCGGTTACGAGCGTGAGCGAGGGCGCTTCGTGCTCTTTCGAGCAAAAGCAGTGGTACTCGCAACAGGAGGAATCGGGCGAGCCTACAAGATCACCAGCAACAGTTGGGAATACACGGGCGATGGACACTCGCTGGCATACGCCGCGGGCGCTTCCCTCATGGATATGGAATTCGTGCAGTTCCATCCGACCGGCATGATCTGGCCGCCGAGTGTAAGCGGCATTCTCGTAACCGAGGGGGTACGTGGAGAAGGCGGTGTTCTCACGAATAAAGATGGCCGCCGGTTCATGTTCGATGATATTCCGGAAAATTACCGGTCACAGACGGCCGATAATGAAGACGAAGGCTGGCGGTATACACAGGGCGACCGGAATGCTCGGCGTCCCCCCGAACTGCTCACTCGCGATCATGTGGCGAGATGCATCATGCGCGAGGTTCGCGAAGAAAGGGGAAGTCCCCATGGCGGCGTTTTCCTGGACATTTCGTGGATCAAAAGCCGCCTTCCGAACGGGGCTGATCACATCAAGCGGAAGCTTCCCAGCATGTATCACCAGTTCAAACAGCTGGCGGGCGTCGACATTGCCAACGAGGCGATGGAGGTTGGACCGACCACGCACTACATGATGGGCGGAGTTCGGGTAAACGCTGATAGCCAGATGTCGAGCGTGCCCGGTTTATTTGCCGCAGGTGAATGTGCTGCCGGGCTGCATGGCGCTAACCGGTTGGGCGGAAATTCACTTTCTGACCTGCTGGTATTCGGCAAACGTGCAGGCGAGCATGCCGCCGAATTCGCCCGAAAAAACGCTACGGTTGATGTAAATACCGAGGAAGTCGAGACCGCGGCCCGATGGGCTCTCGAGCCCTTCGAGCGGACGGGTGGAAACCCGTACGACGTCCAGAAGAACCTCCAGGAATTAATGCAGAACCAGGTTGGCATCGTGCGACGCGAAGAGGAAATGCGTGACGCCCTCGAAAAGCTGAACGGGCTTGCGGACAAGGCCAGTCAGGTAGGGGTGGTCGGGAACCGTGAGTATAACGGCGGCTGGCATACGGCACTCGATCTGCGACACCTTCTCACGGTATCTGAGATCATCACGCGCGCGGCGATCGAACGGAAAGAAAGCCGAGGGGCGCATTTCCGTGAAGACTATCCCTCGAAGAGTGAACAAGAGGGCCGCTGCAACCTTGTCGTCCAACGAGACGATAACGGCGAGGTGCGGGTGGGGCGTGAACCGCTCACGGCCATGCCTGCAGACCTGAAGCAGATCATCGAAGAGATGAAATGAGGAGATGACCCGTGGCTGGTGTGACATTTCATATCTGGCGTGGTAGCAACGGAAGCGGTGGGTTCCGCGAATATACGACGGAGGTCGTAGCAGGCATGGTGGTGCTGGATGCGGTGCACCGCATTCAGGCGGAGCAGGCCAACGATCTAGCGGTGCGATGGAATTGCAAAGCGGGCAAGTGCGGTTCCTGTTCAGCGGAAATTAACGGTATGCCACGTCTCATGTGCATGACCCGGCTCGACTCCCTTCCGCTTGACCGGCCCATCACCATCGAGCCGATGAAGAGCTTCCCGCTGATTCGCGACCTGGTAACGGATGTCTCCTGGAATTACCGGGTGAAGAAGACGATCCGGCCGTTCAAACCGCGGCCACCCGATGCCGACGGCACGTGGCGCATTGCCCAGGAGGATGTCGATCGCGTTCAGGAGTTCCGAAAATGCATTGAGTGCTACTTGTGTCAGGATGTATGCCACGTGTTACGCGAACATAAGTTGCAGGATCAGTTCATCGGGCCGCGATTTCTTGTTTATGTTGCCGCTCTCGAAATGCATCCGCTCGATAGCGATCGGCGGACAAACGATCTGCGTCGTGAGCATGGCATCGGATACTGCAACATTACAAAGTGCTGTACGAAGGTGTGTCCTGAGGGAATTACAATCACCGACAATGCCATAATTCCGCTGAAGGAGCGCGTGGTAGACGACCATTTTGATCCTTTGCGGAAGCTTTTTCGCATCTTTAAGAAGTAAGGAGGACAAAATGCAGTTCGAGCTGATGTCGCTATCGGCAGAGGCCGTCCCGGATGCGCTTGAGAAAGCGGTACGCTACCGCCTGCTCAACGAACCCGCTCAAGCCGAAAGTATTTGCCTGGATATCCTACGGATCGCTTCTGACAATCAAACGGCATTGGTGACGCTCCTGCTTGCCCTGACAGACCAATTCGGCACAGAAGTCACGGCATCCCGAGCAAGGGAAGTTCTGGAAAAACTAGACGGAGAGTATGAGCGGGCTTACTATGCCGGAATTATCTCTGAGCGTTCGGCAAGAGCACGTCTCCGCGATGGACACCCCGGCGCAACCTTCAAGGCGTATGAGGAGTTTACCAAGGCAATGCGCTGCTATGAAAAAGCGCAAACCTTGCGAATTCCCGGGAACGACGATTCCATCTTGCGCTGGAACGCGTGCGCGAGGACTCTGATGCAGCACGATGAATTACATCCTCAGCAGGAAGAAAGACTGGAACCCGTTCTCGATGATTGAGAGAGGTCCCGAAAGGAAAGAGTCTAGCCATTGCGGGTAGCACTGTCCGGCTGAATCCATCGGCGCAACCGAGGCACCCATCGGGGAACGTTCCTGCAATATTCCTCATATTCCGCGCCGAACTTCTTGCGCAAGGTTGGTTCCTCGTAAAACACCACAAAAAGACCAACGCCTATTACGGCGGCGAAAGCCACCGCAGTCGCAACCAGGTTCGCACGTCCGAAGACGACCCAAAGCCCACCCCATCCTGCGAAGAACCCCAAATACATCGGGTTTCTCACGCATCGATAGAGCCCGACAACAACCAGTCTCCTCGGGGGAGCGATCGGTGCCGGTGTTCCCTGCCCTGTCCACCCAAAGTCCCACACGCATCGTAGTGCCACCGCGAACCCGAGCACGGAGGGCACGCTGGCGATCCAGCGCCATCGCGCGGAATTGGAAGCGCTAACTTGGAAGCCGAGCCAGGAAGGCAACAACCAGAACCACAGCGCAAAGAATGCCGAGCCTACTGCCAGCGATGCGATCGTTAGCGGCCAACGCGCCCGACGGCCAGTGGCTTGCACGGCTTTACACCTGCCTGCTGGCCGTGGAGGACACCTGCTCATTAGCAAAGCCAAAAAGAGCGTCCCACACGGCAACGCCTGAATGATAGCCTCAATCTTCGATCTATGCAAGACGACGTTATCGTAGTCTCCGGTGGCGCCAACGGAATTGGTGCAGAGGTTAGCGCCCGGCTGGTCTCAGAAGGCGCCCGAGTCGTGATCGCCGATCTGAATGGCAGTCAAGCTGAGGCAAAGGCGGCCAGCATCGGCACTGCCAAAGACCGCGCGCTCGGCGTCGCCTGCGACATTACCAGCCCCGAGCAATGTGAGGATCTGGCGCGGGCTTCAATCGAGAGGTTTGGGCGGCTTGATGGAGCGGTGAACTGCGCGGGGATCAGCAAGCCGCACGACAGCATTACCTTGCCGCCCGCAGATTGGGCGCGAATGGTGGATGTGCAGCTGAACGGGGCCTTTTTTTTCGTTCAAGCATGTGCCAGGCGGATGATGGCGTCGGGCGGAGGAATAGTGTTCATAACCAGTACGAATGCGGAGGCGGCATTTCCACGCCGAGCCGCCTATTGCTGCGCTAAGGCGGGGGTGGCGATGCTCACCAAGGTATTGGCGATTGAGTGGGCGGAGAAAGGCATCCGAGTGAATGCTGTTGGTCCGGCGTATGTGGCAACCGAGATGACGCTGCGCAATATAGCGGCGGGCAATGTGAACGAGGCACAAATCAAGGGGCGTATTCCGTTGGGTCGCCTGGCCCAGCCTGCTGATGTAGCGGACGCGGTCTTATTCCTCCTGAGCGAAAAGGCCAGCTTCATCACCGGCCATTCGCTGTACGTGGATGGCGGCTGGCTTGCCTACGGGTATCTCTAATTGTGAAAATCAAACGTTGTCACAACGACGCGCCTGCATCCATTTCCGAACAATAAGGGTTACTCTCATCCTGCTTGTGGGGAGCGTGCTTGCCGCGCAGCAAGAGAGCCCGGCGTCAATGGACCAGGCCGCCGCAGCTTATGAAGCGGGCAGGCCGTCAGATGCAGAGCGGATTCTCAAGACAGTTCTGGACAATCAGCCCGATAATTTAGGTGCGCTCGTCCTGATGGGTATGGCGCTCGATTCCCAAAACCAGCATCAGAACGCCGAATCTTACTACCAGCGGGCCCTGAAGATTGCACCGGCTTCCGCCCAAGTGCTCAATAATTTCGCAAACCACTATATTGCGAGCGGCGACCGGAATCGCGCACGGGACCTGTATCGGAAGGCCATTGCGGTAGACGTTCACCATGCGAATGCCAATCTGCAGCTTGCTCAAATGAGCGTCGAGGACAAACAAGGCCAGCCGGCGCTTAACTATCTAAACAACCTGGATGGCCGTGCCGGATTGGAACCCGCAACGCTTCTGTTACGCGCGCGTGCTCTCGGTTTGTGCGGTCGCTGCAGCGAGGCAAGCCAGACGTTGAGAAAGCTCGCCAACGGCGTAGCTGACGCACAATTTGGGTTCTCGATCGGGATGGCATTCGCCGAGTGCAAGTTTTATAGCGACGCAGAAGGCGCTTTTTCGCGCGCGAGCCAGGCCGATCTTCAAAATTTTGAAATCCTCTACAATCTTGGACTGGCGGCTCTACGAGGTGGACATCTGGAGCGGGCCGAGGGTGCGCTCGAAAGTGCCCTCAAAGTACGTCCGGGCGATCCCGATGCTTCGCGGGCGATGGCTCAAACCAGAATTGATCTTGCCCTCCTGCTCTTCCGAGGACAGGGTCCGGACGCCGCCTTACAGAAACTGGACGAGACTCCAGAAACGGAAAGAAGTGGCGACTATTACCTTCTTCGGGCTCAGCTTCTCGATGCACAAGGAAAGGTTGAAGAGGCCGCCGCGGCCCTCAATCAGAGTTTGCGCACCGCACCGACAAGAGTCGATCTTTACTATGAGGCGGTCGGATTCCTGCTGAAGCACAAGCTTTACCACGAAGCCGAAACGTTCCTTGAACAGGCTTCTCGTGTAAGGCCGAATGACCGCGATCTGTTACTTGCCCAAGCGCTCACGCTCAACCTTCTGCGCCGCAATGCCGATTCCGACGCGCTGCTGGCGAAAATTCAAGCGAAATGGCCCGACTGGGACCGAGTTTACCTATTGAAAGGAATGCTGCTCGAAATCAGTCTGAAGTCGGCGGAAGCGAGGCAAACCCTCGACAAAGCCATCGCTCTCGGTGCCAGGACACCCGAAGCCTACTATTACGACGCGCTCGCCATCACTCATTCCGCTCCCCAGGATTCCGCCGCGGCGGAAGATGCTATTAAGCATGCGTTAGCATTGACCTCGGACGATCCATATATCTATCTCCTCGCTGGCAAAATCTCGTTGGCTCAGAAGGACTATACGGCGGCCGTGCACCATTTGCTCAACGCTACGCGGCTTCAACCTTCTCTCGTACCCGCACACTACGCGCTGCGCCACGCATACAGCGCTCTCGGCGAAGAGGAAAAGTCACGAGCCGAGATGGAGGCCATAAAACACATTGCGACTGAAACGAATGGCACGGACGAAAGGCGCTTCGCGGCAGAGGACTTTCTCTTCGCGGTTCGGCCGCCCGGCCAATGAATGCTCGGCCTTGTCTGCTATTTGTTGCTTGCGCCGCCTTCTCGCTCGCCGAAGATTCCGCAAAGAATCACGCAGACAAGGCTGCGGAGTTTGTTCAGCACGGAGATCTGAAAAGCGCGGAGAGCGAGTTACGAAAGGCTGTCGACCTGTCGCCGGCCAATCCTACACTGCTGACCAGTCTGGGTGGCGTTCTTGGAATGGAAGGGCAATTCAAACAAGCTAACGTTTTTCTCGCGCAGGCGGTGAAGCTCCAGCCGGACGAGCCTATGTTGAGGAGGAATCTGGCCGCCAACGAGTGGCAGCTCGGACGGTTTCAAGAGGCTCGGAGAGACCTGGAGCTCCTGCTACGTGCGGATCCTAATGACAAAGGCGCAACTTTTCTTTTAGGCATGGTTTCTGAAAACGAGAAGAATTATCGGCGCAGCATTGCGCTACTCGAGTCCATTCCCGACGTTGCCGAGCATCAGCCGGAAGCATCTGTCGCGCTTGCCAGTTCGTACTATCACACCAATCAGAATCAGAAGGCACGCGCGGCTCTCAAAAATGTGCTGAATCGCCCGGCAAACCCTCAAGTTCTGATGATGGCCGGACGCGTGGCGATAGATGCACACGATTATCCGCTGGCGCTCACGATTCTCACTGAAGCCGCTGGCGCTATGCCGGACTCTTACCAGGTCTCTTTACTGAAATCCCAGGCTGAGATGAAGCTCCGATATTTCTCGCAGGCAGTCACATCTGCGCAACGAGCAACTGAGCTGCATCCATCCGTGGACACGAAACGCGAACTCGCATTTGCCGAATGGCATGCAGGCGACAGAGATCATGCTTTGTCTGGTTTTGAAGAACTCATGCGCCAGTTTCCTCGCGATGCCGAAACGTATGAGACGTACGGAAGCTTGCTGCTCGAAGGCGGAGCGGCGCAAGACAAGGCTCGTGCGATCGAGTTGCTAAAGAGGGCGATTGCGTTGGACGGCTCCTCGGTTGAAGCGTTGTACCAACTGGGTAATATCGAACTGGCGGACGGTCAACTCGAGGCGGCCAGGAAGAATCTCGAGCGAGCGGTGCAGGTGAATCCGGACGACAGCCGGCCGCACTTTGCGCTGAGCCGGGTTTACCGGCGCCTCGGGCGCAACTCCGACGCGGATCGGGAACTGGAGAGCTATCAGAAGCTGAAGGCCCGGCAAAGCTAGTGTCGACAAAAATTGCTCTCGTCTGCTGCATGGCTACTTGCATACCTGCCCTGGCCGGAGACATTTTCACCGATATTACGGCTGCGGCCGGAATTCACTGGAAACACTCGAGCGGCGAATCGCAGGATCGCTACCTGATCGAAAGTATGGGCGGCGGGGTTGCGTTCCTCGATTTCGACAATGACGGGCTGCTCGACATTTGTCTGATTACCGGAGGGGAAACGCGGCATGCGAAAGGTGATACCGCTCCACGGAACGCGTTCTATCGGAATCTCGGCAATGGGAAGTTTCAAGATGTAACGGCAAAGGCTGGAATCGATAAGATTCCGTTTTACGGCATGGGCGTCGCCGCTGCGGATTACGACAACGATGGCTTTGCGGATCTTTACATCACGGGGTATCCTTCGAGCGCACTATTCCATAACAACCGAGACGGCACATTCACGAATGTCACCGCGAAGGCCGGTGTCAGCAATGGCGGGAAGTTTGCCGCGAGCGCTGCCTGGTTCGACTATGACCGCGACGGCCTTCTCGACCTGTTCGTCGCCAATTACGTGAGATTCTCATTCGACGGCCCGCAGCATTGCCGCTATGAAGGCACCCCGACGTATTGCGCGCAAACTGCCTATGACGGCGACGTTTCCCGCCTGTACCACAACAATGGCGACGGCACATTCACGGATGTAACCACAAGGGCAGGTCTTTCCAACCTCACAGGCCGTGCCCTCGGTGTCGTTGCGATTGATGCCGACGGGGACGGGTGGCCTGACCTGTTCGTGTCCCGCGATGCTTCGCCCAACCTGCTGCTCATCAACAAGCACAATGGCACGTTCGTGGATGCTGCGCTGCGAGCGGAAGTAGCGCTTAACATGGACGGAAACGCGCGCGCCGGAATGGGCCTGGATGCGGGTGACGTTACAGGGAACGGCTCTCCGTCGTTCGTGGTCACCAACTTCAACGACGAGAATCACGCCTTGTTTGTGAACCCAGGCCACTTTCCCTTTGAAGAGCGGACGACCGAATCAGGCTTGGCAACCATGACTCACTCGTTCGTCGGCTGGGGAGTGCATTTCCTTGATTACGATAACGACGGACGGCTTGACGTCGCGATGGTCAATGGCCACTTGAATGAGGTGATCGAACGTACCCGAAATGATGTTTCATACCGGGAGCCGCCGCTGTTACTTCACAATACCGGCAGCGGCAAGTTTGAGGACGTGGCGAAGCTCGCCGGACCTGTCTTTCAACAAAGGTTCCGCGCGCGCGGGCTCGCCGTCGGAGATTTCGACAACGACGGTAGAATCGACGTGATCTTCACTCGACTGGCTGACACGCCGATTCTGCTCCACAACACTTGGACAGGCGGGGGCGCCTGGATAGGATTACAACTTGTAGGGACGCGCAGCAATCGCGACGCGATTGGCGCGAAAGTGACGATTCAGGCGGGCTCACGGCAGCTCGTCCGCTGGATCGAGGGAGGCGGAAGTTATCTTTCCTCCCATGACAAGCGCCTGATTTTTGGATTAGGGCTGCATGCGCTAAACCAAGGAAGCGCAGAGATCGCATGGCCGAGCGGACAAAGGCAAACGGTCCACGGGCTCGCCCCAGGCCGTTACTACAAGATCAAGGAGTCCACGGAGCCGGGAACGAAGTGACCGGTTTGGTGACGAGCTATTAATTCTCGGCCCTCACCAATACATCTTCAAGGCCAGTTGCACTTCGCGCGGCGAATTAGCCGTACTGGTAATCACGCCGAAGTTTCCGCCGTTAACAGTTGTGTCCGGTGCATTAAACAGCGGATGATTAAGCGCGTTGAATGCCTCGATCCGAAACTGCAGTTTCGCTCCCTCGCGAATCTTGGCGAGCGAAAATTCCTTAAACAACGAAAGCGTGGCACTATTTTGACCCGGTGTCCGGCAGCCTCCGTAACTGCGAGGGGCGTTGCCGAGCGTAAACGGCGGCGGTGCAATAGCCACTTCGGGATTCGAAAAGTAGTTGGTCAGGAAATCAGATCCGCCGTTACACTGCAGCGGTCCGGTGAGGTCCGGGCGCTGAAAAGGATACGTGGGAATCGGCTGATCTCCCGAAAGACTGAGCAGCAGCGGCCTGCCGTCGGCAAAACGCCAGATACCATTCGTCTGCCAGCCTCCGACGATTGCATTTAGAAACGAATTCATGTTGCCACCGATCGCCTTGCCCCTGCCGATTGGCAGTTCGTACGTATAGCTGAACTGCAGTACGCGGGGAATATCAAATGTCGAAAGACTCCTATCGAGCCTGCGATTGTTCGGATCCTGCGGGCCATTCGAGATTCCTCCCAGCCAGGTGACGCTGCCATCCGTACTCGAGGCATCATCGATCGATTTTGACCAGGTGTAGGTAACGAGAGCCTGAAAGCCGTGAGAGAAGCGCTTTTCCACTCGCAATTGAAATGCGTTGTATATCGAGTTTGCCCAAGGGGGCGAATCGCCGTTGAAGCCCGTGAACTGCGGAAATGGCACCTGTAGCTGAGATGCCTGGGCCGTTGGATTCGATAGAGAACTATTCGGGTCCGTAATAACGCCGTAAAACGGATTTTGGACGTAAGTATTGAGCCCGGCAATCTGATCAGGACTATAATGCTCGACCTGAGGACCGAGATAGTTCAAGCCGCCGGCCCCGGCGAAATACAGATGCGTGCCCTTCTTTCCGATGTAATTCACATCGATCAGCACGTTGGACGGCAGTTCTCTCTGGATGCCAAAACTCCAGCTCTGTTCGTAAGGAACGGCCGAATCTAGATTTTTGGGTATCGGTCCCACTGCCCCAAAGCCGATGTCGTTCAGCAGCCCAAGTGAGCTGCCCGGGGGGAGCTTAATACCCGCAGGAAACGGGTTACTCAATAATCCGAATGGGGTTACACCGTCATTCTGATAAGTCGTGATCCAGGGCGTGTACTCGTCATATCCCTGATAGCCAGGAGGACCAACGCCGGCCGCGCCTGACCTCACGCTCGAGTAGTAGATTCCGTAGCCTGTGCGTATCACAGTCTTGTCAAACGGCTGGTACGCGATGCCAATGCGCGGACCTAAAGTCGGGTAAGAGACGTCATACCCGGGGGCGCGGTTGTTAGCGCTTGCAAAAATTTCACCGCCGCGAAGTACTCCTAATCCCGGGACTTGCAGAGGCGATATTACATTTGGATCAAGTCCGTTCATCCGGTTGTAGCGCTCTGTGCGTGGAAAGTCGAGATCGTAGCGCATTCCAATATTGACGGTGAGCTTCTGGCTGACTTTCCAATTGTCCTGGATGAATCCTCCGGTCTGAAAGCTTTGCGTGCTAACCGCGTTCGGAACCTCGTAGCCGCTGCTCGAAGATCCCGGCCCCGCGTTGCCGATCAGAAAGCTTGCCAGTGAATCGCCACCCCCGGAAAACGGTTCCTGTGACGTGCCGGTGAAATCGTATGCGAACTGCCCACCCGGAATGCCGGGCTGAGTGAAATTGTCGCGGTGCACTCGGAATTCACCGCCGAACTTCAGCTCGTGCTGGCCCCTCACCCAACTCAGAGTACCGAGAAGGTGATGCGTTTCCTGACCCTGGCGCAAATAACTCCAGGGCTGAGTCCCAATGCTTGTCCCATCCGGCTGGCTATAGCCGGTGTTCAGATTTATAGCGGGAATAAACGGGACTCCGGATGTATCCATATACTGGGGCAGGCCAAGCAGCTTCACCGGATCGAAGTCCTTGTAGTCACCGGCGATGCTGTGTGTGAAGGGTGCGCCCCGCGTGAACCCGTACGCTACGTTCAGCAGGACAGTCGGGCTAAAGCTATGCGTGAAGTTAATCGCCGCCAAGTGTGCCGAATTGTCGTTTGGACCTGAAGTACACGGATCGGCCTCATTCCCATAACAGTTGAACCCGTGACTGGAACCCCACAATTGGGAATACTTGACGCTGATCTGGCTCTTATCGCTAAATCGATGATCAATTTTGATATCGAATTGATTGTTGCTTCCTTGATCCGATCCTGAACCAATCCAGTTCGTGTATGGGTTGTAAGCCGCACTGCCCACACCTTCGTTCGGCAGTGGATAGAACTGCATGAGTTTGAGCGCGACCGGATCAATGAGGTTTCCGGGTCGATTTTGGAGCTGATAGGAAGTTCCGTTCAATACGGGACTACCGGGACTTCTGTAAGTCGCAATGTTGTTGAACGGGATGAAACCCGAGCGGACCGGTCCCCCGAGGTCCGCATTGTAGACGCCGGTATAGGGATCCCATAGTTGACCATCGTCGGAAGAACACCTGCCGCTTCCATCGAAAGTTCCTCCCGAGTACCCACAAAGCTCACCAAAATTGCCGGTCCGTTCTGCAGCGCTCGGAACGCCGGCCTGTTGGGTATCTGCCGTCCGACTGCGCGTGCCATCGTAGTCGAAAAAGAAAAATGTCTTGTCTCTCCGAATCGGGCCGCCGACGGTGCCGCCGAAATTGTTGTTGCGCAGCGCTGCGATTGGAATGCCGCTTTGATTGTTGAAGAAGTTGTTGGCGTCCAATTTCTGGTTGCGGAAGAACTCATATGCACTGCCGTGAAACTCGTTCGTTCCCGAGCGTGTAAGCATGTTGACAATGGTGCCCCCCGAGAAGCCATATTCCGCGCCGAAGTTAGTCTGCTGCACGGTAAATTCCTCGACGGCGTCTACCGATGGTGTGTAAGTCGGCACCTGGATGCCGCTATTTTGCTCGAAATTACTGACAGTCACACCATCCAGCAGCATGTCGGACGTCGCGTTGCGGCCGCCATTCGAGATGAAGTTATTCGCAGTGCAGCCCTGACAGTTTGAGTCCACTTCGGTGACGCCAGGAGTCAGAAACGCAAGGTCCGTTACCGAACGTGAGATCAATGGCAAATCATTTATGAACTTCCGATTGACCGTCTGCCCTGTCGTTGCGTCCTGCGTTGACAGGACCGGCGCTTCGCCGGTGATCTCGACACGTTCACTTGCCGCTCCTACCTGCAGCCCGAAGTCGACCGCCAGACTCTGATTTACGTCGAGTTTAATACCGGTCTTCTCTTGCGTTTGAAAACCTGAGTTCTGTACCGCGATTCGATACGATCCCGGCGCCAGATTTCGAAACAGATAGCGGCCCGCAGAATCCGTTTGCGCCGTGAACGCGTAACCTTTCTGTTCATCCGTTAAATTCACTTGCGCGTTCGGGATGACAGCACCTGACGGGTCCGTTACTGCGCCCGTTATCGATCCGGTGTAGGATTGTGCCCACGTCACACCCGCGAGGCAGTTGACCAAGAGCAGAATCGCCAGCCCGCAATTAACTTTGATCGAAGCAAACAACGACCGCACAACTTCCCTCATACGCCTTCCCCCTTACTGGCGTCCCATGATCGGTTGCTGAAGCCGTTGCAACTAGTGGTAAAGCACCGGCCGTGGGTTGTCGGATTATTATGGTTCGGAATCGTAATCCTGTCAAGACTTTGAGGACTTTGAGGATCGCCAAAGGGGTACCAAAGATGAGTTCGAAACACAGGATCGGCCTCTTGCCGATACTAAAAATTCTCCGCGCTACCCTGCTGGTCTGGCCGTCAGTCAGCTTCGGGCAGCGCGGTGCAGCGCCGCAACACGTGTTAGTCGACGCGAGCCCCTCGCATGAAGTAGTTAGCTTCAGTCCGCTTCGTTCGCTGGGTGCTGGCATCGACCGGTTGCGCGGCGGTACTACCGACAAAGTCATGACGCCGGAGTTCATCAAGAAGATCCAATCCGCGGGCTGGCAACCCGTCAGCTACCGCCAGAACACGGAGTTATTTGCTGAGGCGTGGCACTGGAATCCAAAGGGCAAATGGAGCAACGCTTCGGCGAAGGAAGGCTACTTCGTAGGTGACGCAACTCCCACAGAAATGATTCGTCATTCCTGGGCGGCCCCGCTGCCGCACCGTGGCTATACCAGAGGCGACGGCACCGGATACTCGCGCCTCACCGATGGCGATATGAACACCTACTGGAAAAGCAATCCGTATTTGACCAAGCCGTTCACAGGTGGAGAGGAGCATCCGCAGTGGGTCACGGTCGACCTGGGCAGCAAAGTGGAGATCAATGCGATCCGGATCGCTTGGGCGGCGCCGTACGCGAACAAATACCGGGTACAGTACTGGACAGGCGAAGGGAATCCTTTTAATCCGCCTTCAGGCGGCATATGGCAGACGTTCCCGCTCGGTTCCGTCGGCCAGGGCAAGGGTGGAACAGCCGTCCTTCGGCTGGCCTCCTGGATGATCCCCGCGCGCTATCTGCGTATCTGGATGACCGAATCCTCCGGAACCTGTGACACTCACGGTACGGAGGACCATCGCAACTGTCTGGGTTTTGCCATCAGCGAGCTCTACGCCGGAATACTTTCCCCGAAAGACGAATTTCACGACATTCTGAAACATGTCCCCAACCGGCAACAGTCGGCAACGGTCTGCTCCTCGATTGATCCATGGCATGCCGAAGCGGATATGACCGAGGCCAGCGGTGACCAGGTCGGTTTCGACCTGTTTTATTCGAGCGGCGTAACACGTGGTCTGCCCGCAATCGTTCCCGTTGCGGTGCTGTATTCCACGCCGGAAGATGCGGCGGCGCAAATCTCGTATCTAAAGACGCGCGGCTATCCCATCTCCTATGTCGAGATGGGAGAGGAAGCGGATGGCCAGCATCTGCTTCCGGAAGACTACGCTACTTTATATCTGCAATTTGCCGCCGCGATTCATAAGATCGATCCGGCTCTGAAGCTGGGCGGCCCCTCCTTCGAAGGTGTCATCGAAGATGTCGAGGTCTGGCCCGACTCCGAGGGAAGGGTTTCCTGGCTGGGCCGCTTCTTCGATTATCTGCGCGCCCACAATCGAATCCAGGATTTCTCGTTTCTTTCCTTTGAGCACTATCCATATGAGGCCTGCAACACCTCCTGGAACGATCTCTACCGCGAGCCCGATAACATCGCCCACATCATTCAGACTTACAAGGATGACGGCTTGCCGCCGAACACGCCAATTTTTGTCACCGAAGTAAATCTCGGCGCGCAGGTCAGCGAAGCTTTCGTGGACATCATGGGAGCGCTCTGGTGGGCGGACTACACGGGAGCGCTATTGGCAAACGGCGGGACGGGAAATTACTTCTTCCACTACATCCCGGGACGGCTTAGCCGAGGCTGCAACAACTCCTGGGGCACGTTCGGCATGTTTCTGGTGGACCAGAATTTCAACGTCACGAACTATATGGCGAACTATTTCGCTGCCCAACTGATCAACCGCGAGTGGGTGCAGCCCGTGGATGAGATGCACCGCGTATTTCGTGCCACGAGCGACGCAAAGGATCAGTTCGGAAACCTCCTTGTAACGGCCTATGTTGTAGAACGACCGGACGGACAGTGGTCCGTGATGCTGGTGAACAAGGATAGGGATCGTGCGCACGGCGTCGAGATCCGATTTGCCGACGCGGAAGGAAAGGCGGACCGGTACTTCAGCGGACCTGTCGACCGCATCAGCTTCGGAGCGAACGACTATCAGTGGCGGCCGAATGGCGAGAACGGACATGCCGATCCGGATGGCCCGCAGGTCAAGTCCACAGTGAGTGGCGGCAAAGGTGAAGTGTATTCACTGCCGAAAGCTTCGATTACCGTTCTTCGGGGCAGGATCAAGGGCGAATAGCTTGATGGCGGCCGGATGCTGCCAATCTGCCGCACAATTTCCGTGAAATCCTTGGCAAGCGACGTAGAGAACGCCCCGCGTGCTCCGACTTATCTGTGAACACGCGTTACATAGGGTACGCAAAACTAAAAAGGAGCAAACATGAAATACATCTTGATGATGAACTGCCCAAAGAATGGTTATGACGTCTTTGGCGCCTGGCCGCCAGACGATATCCGGGCGCACATCGGGTTCATGAAAAACCTCAACCAAGCTCTCCGTGAATCGGGCGAGTTGGTAAGCGCGGAGGGCTTAGCCGATCCGCAGCAGGCGAAGATCGTGCGAGCCGGGAAGGATGGTACGCCAGTCACCGATGGCGTTTTCCCGGAATCCAAAGAGTTTCTCGCGGGCTATTGGATCATTGATGTCGAGAATCCCGAGCAAGCCTATGCGGTCGCCGCGCGGGCATCAGCCGCACCTGGACCGGGCGGCGGTCCGCTCAATCTGCCAATCGAAGTTCGGGAAGTGATGAGCGGCCCCCCCGACGAACTGCCGTAGCGCCTTCTTTGAAAGGTGCTCGCTCCTTCAGCTCTTCGGCTCTTCAATTCTGAGGACGCGGTCAAGGCTCGCAACTTTCAAATCCTGCCGTTGACCGCTTGGCCATTCGATCTTGATTTCGGCGCTCAACGCACTGCCCAGTCCGAAGTGCAGGCGCAAGTCTCCTTGGGAAAGGTAGCTTCCGCCGCTTCGAATCTCGCCCATCTGCTGATGTCCCTTTGTAGACACGCGGACACGTGCGCCAATCGCGCTCCGATTCGAACGGGTTCCGATCAATTTCAAAATAAGCCAGTGCCCCGGAAAGCTCGTCGACTGCTTTAAAAGCGACGGCGGCTCGTTCTGGTTGTTGACGGCGATTTCGATCATCCCGTCGTTATCCATATCACCGAATGCCGCGCCGCGTGACGAGTGCTGCTCCGCAAATGCCGGCCCCGCTTCCTGAGAAATGTCGCCAAATTTTCCATCGCCGAAATTTCGGTAAAGGATCGCGCGGTCCTTGTAGTGGATGTCGATATGGAGCGATTCGACTTCCGGAAAGACATGGCCATTGACTAACAACAGATCCTTCCAGCCGTCGTTATCGAAGTCGAAAAATCCCGTTCCCCACCCCACGTAGCGGGTGTTTTTACCGAGCCCGGCATCGAGCGTGACATCGTCAAAAATCCCTTTCCCGCGGTTTCGATAAAGAGTCTCAAATTCGTCTGAGAAATTCGTGCGAAAGATGCTCAGGTGGCCATCGCTCGAATAGTCTGCGTCAGCAAGCCCCATTCCCGACATCGCCTTTCCGTTCTGGTCGAAAGCTACGCCGCGAAGCACGCCCTCTTCCTCAAACCTTCCCTCTCCTTTGTTGATGTAGAGGAGCGACGGAGTCTGGTCGCACGCGACATAGATGTCGGTCCGCCCGTCTTCATTGAAATCACCCGTCAGCACGCTAAGCGCGTAGTGCCCCTCGGGGGCAGCGATGCCCGACCGCTCCGAAATGTCGGTGAACGTACCGTCTCCATTGTTCCGGTAAAGGATGTTCCGGTCGAAAGGTAAGCCGCGAGGGCCACAGTTCACCGCAATTCCACGATAGAAGCAGTAAGAATTGGCGCCGGGCCGGGGTGTTGTCGCAGGATCGAATTTCAAATAGTTGGCGATGAATAAATCAACCTTCCCGTCATCGTCGATATCGATAAATGCGCAGCCGGTGTTGTAGCGTACTCGATCCTGTTTCAAATGCGCTCGCTCGGTGACATCTTCAAAGCGTTGCCCATCCACGTTGCGAAGGAGATGATTCGCTCCCCAGTAGGTCACAAAGAGATCGGTGAAACCGTCGTTGTCGTAGTCGCCGGCGCACGCTCCTTCAGCCCAGCCTGTGCTCCGCAGACCTAGCTGGTCCGTAACGTCGAGGAAATGGTCATGCCCTTCGTTGTGGTACATGCGGTTTGTCCCGCCTTTGCCGGACAGAACGAAGAGGTCGGGCAGACCGTCGTTATCGTAATCGATAAGGGCGATACCGCTGCCGGTCGTTTCGATGATGTATTCTTTCGAGGTTGCTCCGCCGTTCGGGAAACTGGCTGTCAGGCCGGCCTGTCGGGCGATATTACGGAAATCGGGCATGCGCACGGCTTCTGAGCCTAGGCAAACAGCCGCCAGAGCAACGATCCAGGGGCGTCTCACTGCTTCGGCTTTTCGCCCAGCTTGTTCAGGAAATCGGTAAACTCGCCGGCTGGCGGCTTCGCCAGGCGGTCCAGCGTTTCTTTTTCCGCCTTCGCTTTCTCCATATCGCCGGAGTCGCGATACGCAGTGAGCAAGGCATAGTGAGCGGTTTCGTTTGCCGGCTGAAGCTCGGTGGCGCGAGTGAGCCGGGCGATAGCTTGCTGGTACTGCTTCTCCTGAGTATCCATTTTGCCCAAAGCAATCAGCGCCTGTACGAAATTCGGCGACATGGCAAGCGCCCGCTCCATATGCTGTCTTGCGTCCTGCTTCTGGCCTTGCACCTGGGCGATCTGACCCAGCTGGAACTCGCAGGCGCCATCTTCCGGATTTAACTTCAATTCCTCCCGAAAGGACTCAGCTGCTTTTTGCAGCGAGGCGGGCTCGTGGCTTTCGAGAAGCAGCGCGCGTCCGAGGCGGAAATGAAGATCCGGCGCCGCAGGATTTAGCTCGATAGCCTTTCTGTACTCCGCTACCGCATCCGAGTAGCGATTTTCGACCTCGAAAATTTCAGCCGAGAGCTCATGTACCCGGTAAGAGCCTGGTGCACGCTGAAACATTGCATAAGTCGCGTCATTGAAAGCTTTCATGTGGAGCTTCGCCTGAAGATACAAAACATCGGGGTCACTTGGAAATTTCCTCTCCAGATCTTCCAGAATTGCGAACGCCTTAGTCTGATTTCCCTCGGAGGTGTAACACTTCACGGCAGCGATCCTCGAAAGCCGCTGCAGTTCGGCCGGGTTTTCCCCCACCGCCAGCAGCTTCGGCAAAGCTTCCGCGCAGTGATTCAAAGCTGCTTCCGTTAGTCCGACAAAAGCCTGTACCGAAGGGTCGTTCCCGTTCGCTTTTTTCAGCTTTTCCAGTGCTACCGAATAATGGCCGCTTTGAAACGCTGCGATTCCTTCATCCCGAAAAGAATCTGTTCCAGGTCGCGCAAGAGTTGCCAGAAGGCAAAGGGCGATAGCCGCTTTAGTGCCCCGCATCGTCCAGCAAAAGATCCGAATTCCCGAAGCGATGATGCGCTTTCCCCTCATAAAAACGGAAGCTCAAAACAGGCGGCTGTCCAGGTGCAATCTTCGGCCCGGTCCCGAGACGCCCATCCGGATCTTCCGCCAGAGTTACGCAGCGGCCTGATGCGGCGATCTGGTCAACAGAGTTCTGAAAAGGGGTCGCAAACAGGAAGCCCAACACAAGTACGGTCCGAAGAATCATTCAGCGGCCCTCCAACGCTTGCAAAATGCGGCGAGCATTGGCGCTGTCCGGTTTTCGATCGAGCAGTTCCTGCATCACTTCACGAGCTTTATCGAACCTTCCCTGGGCAACATAGGTACGCCCGAGATTCAGATAAAGTATATCTTCGTCAGGGGCAACGCGGATGCCGTATTCAAAAGCCGAGATCGCGTCATTTACCTTCGCCTCCTGAATGTACAGGACGCCAAGATTGTTGATCGCGTCCGCGTAACTCGGCTTCAGCTCGATTGCATTCTTGAGCATCTCCGCCGCTTCCGGGCCGCGACGTTGCTTTGCGAGCGAGAGTCCCAGCCCGTTAAACGCTTCAGGCGACTTTGGGTCCAGTTGATGCGCGCGCCGATAGAACGATTCGGCGTCCGCGAAAGAATTGACCAGATCCGCGGCATGGCCGGCATTCATCAGTGCATAGAACAGATCCGGCTCTAATGAGAGCGCCTTCCGATAGTTTTCGAGCGCTGCCTGCGGATTGTTTCGAGCATCGCAGACATCGCCCAGACCCGCCCAGGCTTCCGGATAGTTCGGGTTCGTCTTCACCGCTCCTTCGAAATAGCTTTGAGCAGCGTCAAGGCGATTGGCTTGTAAATGAATTTGCCCTACCAGCACCTGCACTCGCACGTTCTTTGGATGGCGATGGAGGACCTGTTCGAGATAGGGGAGAGCTTGCTCAGGGTAGCCAGCCCAAAGATAGGCTGCGCCGAACTTGAAGAAGTCTCGATGGGGCCGGCGGATGTATTGGCCTGCGAACGGCAGGGCCAAACGGTCTGCGTTCTCCATCTGTCGCAGATCCGCCTGGACCTGATGATCGGACGGAGCATCCGAGTAAATCTTTACAGCGTGTCCATCCCGGTTGAGGAGCAGCGCAAATGGCGTTTTAAGAGACGTTCGCCAATCGAACAGGTACCGCCGGAAGATTTCGAACTGTTCGCGGCGCGAGGCGGAAGCGGGCAGCTCAGAGAGCAGAAACACTCCGGGCCCCTTCTGCTTTTCCGGCAGCGGAACAGGTTCGAAGAACCAGGTGTCCTGCAACAACAATCGGTTGTCCCCGGCAACGCTCTTCGAAGCGAGCGGCCGAGGCTTACGGAACGCCAGCGCCTGAATCTCCGCAGAGCCTTCGTCGATTCGATAGGTATGCCCAGCCTGCAGGTTGTGAAAGCGCTGATCTGCTCCCGAAGGCCATGTGATGCGAACCTCGGAGGCGCTCTCTCGCGAACCTAAACCGAACAGCACTCGCTTGCTCTGCTGCGAAAGAAATCCCGAACCGGCATCGAGCCACTTGGTCTTGCCATCAACCTCTATTCGCGCGCCGATGGCGTCGCGATTCGACTTTGTCCCGCGCAGGTCGAAGGCGATCGCACGATTGCTTCCTGAACAATTATTCTGCAGGACTCGAACCTGCGGTCCGAGCCGGCTCTTCAGGATGATGTCGGGGCGGCCGTCGCCGTCGAAATCTGTGACCACGAACGCCCGGCTGTCGTCCGCATGATCGAGACCGCTCACACCTGAGAAATCGTAAAAGTGAGCGCCGCGCCGGACATGCAGCACATTGGGCTCACGACCGTTCCAGCTGTAATCTTCGCGAAGGAATTGGTTAATAGCGTTCCAACCATTCTCATAAGCCGCGGAAGGCTGGTGAACTGTGGGCGATCGCGCCACGACTTGACGCCAGAAGAAGCTGTTCAAATCCGTGGTTGACTCGTTCGTCAGCATGCCGCAGGTAATGAAGAGTTCCGCTTCGCCATCGTTGTCTAAATCGTGGCCGCCCGAGGACCAAGCCCAGCGCCCGAAACTCGCATGCTCCGACTTGGTCGTCTCTTGAAACGTCCCGTCACCACGATTGCGATAAAGCGAATTGCCCATGGTGTGACGCTGGTAGGCATTTCCAAATGAGCCCGTATGCGTTGGAGCGAAATGAGAGTCGGCGATCACCCGCTGCCCCGCGTCCGTCCACATGTTTGCCACATAAAGATCCGGCCTGCCGTCATGGTCGTAGTCAAACCAGGACGCACTCATGCCCGGTCCGATGTCTTCGACGCCCGCCGCGGCAGCCATGTCGTGGAACCGACCGCTTTTATTCACGTAGAGATTTTTGCGGCCAAAATCATTCGCCACAAAGAGGTCCGGCCACCCATCGCCGTTAAAGTCGCACCATGCCGGCGCGAAGCTGAAACGATTGTTGTTTTCGTTCAAGCCGGTTTCCTCGGTTGCGTCCTCGAAGAATCCGCTGCCATCCGCATTCAAACGATTTCGAAACAGAAAATTGGGCGGCCCGTTCTCCGCGTCATGGTACGGCGAGGCATACGTATACTGCGCCTCACTCTGAAAATAGACGTAACAGCAGAGGTAGAGGTCGAGCTTGCCGTCGCGGTCGAAATCAGCCGCCGACATCCCGGTGAAGTTTCCGGCGGGTGTCGTTGCAAATTGGAACGCGTCTTCACGAGGGCGAAAATGCGTGCCTTCGTTCAGGAACAGTAGCGGACCGCCCGCAGCTAAAACAATAAGGTCCTGACGTCCGCTATTTCGTAAGTCAAGAAACAGAGCAGCGGAAGTGTCATCGAGAATGCCCAGGCCCCATTGCTCCGTGATATCGGACAGGCGGCCATCTTCCCGGACCTTGAAGAGCCGATTTGGAAGACCACCGGGCTGACAGACATAGATCTCGTCGCAGCCGTCGCTATCGATATCGCCGACTGAGACTCCATTGCTGCCGTAGACATCGATGCCGGTAGCGGGGTCAAGACGGGCGCGCCAGTAGGGAACTCCCCGGGCCAACTGCGCTTGGAACGAAGCCAAGCTGGAAAACGCGTCGCCCGTAACGTCCTGAAACCAAGGCCTCGGGCTGGACGCAACGTGCTCCTCGAGGGGAACCAGGCTGACGAGCGTGCCATTCTTCCACCCCAGTTTCCACTGCCCTACGCGATAGCCGAGGTTCCCGTTTTCGTCCTCGCCCGCAACTTCGAAGCGAACGATCCCGCCGGGCAACGCATAGAACTGGGCGCGCCGGACAGTTTTGAAAAAACGAACCCAACGCTGCCAGCCGGAACGGACATTTGTGTCTGTGGGGTCGAATACGGATTCCTTGACGTCCGGGGCGATCGAGCGATAGCTGGCCGGGAAGGGGGAATGACCTGTGAGTTCGTTCGGTAAATTCCCGGACCGAAAAGCCCGGTCAAGCTCGGCTACAATCCGCGCGGCTTCCTTCTCCTCTGGAAACTCGTCAAGGCCGGGTTGGATGAATTTCTGGAGAGCTAAATAAGCCGGGGTACGGCGCGGCGCGTCGGCGAATACGGGGCGAACGTCAGAGATCGCCAGCAGAGGTAAGGCTGCCGCCGACGTCAGAAATTCTCGCCGGTTAAGGGGCATGCTCGGTGATTTTCAAAGTTTGATCGGCGGCCTGCTTTTCAAGATGCTGCACAATCCCGCTTGGCCAGCGGATTTCTACGTCATCGGCATTACGAATCTCGCCCAAACCAAAGTGTAAAGTGAACGAGTTTTGCGAGTAGTAACTGCTCCCGCTCATGACTTCAGCGATACGCTTGCGCCCTGCGGCGCTGACCGTGACGCGCGAGCCGATAGCGCTCCGATTAGACCGGGTTCCTGTCAGCGAAATGTTCAAGTAGTGGCCGTGCGGCCCTTGATTTTTGAGCAGGCTGGGAGCAGCGTTCATGTTGACGATCGCTATCTCCGGCAACCCGTCACCATCGATGTCACCCACCGCCAGGCCTCGTGCCGGGCGTGGAGTGCGAAAGGCGGGTCCGGCATCAGCGGTTATGTCCCGGAACTTTCCGGTCCCCAGGTTGCGGTAGAGAATCGTGGGCTGTAAGTAAGTATCGCCTAGTTGTTTGCCTTCGACCTCCGGATACACATGGCCGTTCGCAACAACCAGATCCGGCCAGCCATCATCATCCACATCGACAAAGGCCGTACCCCATCCAAGGTATTGCCGAGCGCCCAAACCAGCTTCGCGCGAGACGTCAGTAAAGAACCGGCCATCATCATTGTGGAAGAGCGACGTCAGGTCTCCTGAGAAATTGGTCTTAGCGATGTCGAGCCGCCCGTCGCCATCGTAATCGCCCACCGCGATCCCCATTCCGGCCTGCAGCGCACCGTCAAAATTGAAAGCCACTCCGGCTTCCGTGGCGCGTTCTTCGAAAGTGCCGTCATGGCGGTTGTGAAAAAGCAGGCTTGGCGTCATATCACAAGCTACGTAGATATCGGGCCACTCATCGTTATCAAAATCCGCCGCCACCACGCCAAGACTATAACGGCCACCAGGCTTGAGGATTCCCGCGCTTTCTGAGACGTCCGTGAATGTTCCATTGTGATTGTTGTGGTAGAGGATGTTGTGCGCAAGCGGCAACCCGCGCGGCCCGCACATGACCGGGATGCCCTTCCAGACACAGTTATCGCCATGGCCCGGACGTGGGGTTTTCTCTAAATCCAGGTCGACGTAGTTTGCGACAAAAAGATCTAAGTAGCCGTCGCGATCGTAATCGACAAACGAGCAGCCGGAGCCGTAGCGCACGCCTGTGACGGGCAAGTTAGCCTTTGCCGTGGCATCTTCGAATTTTGCTCCGCCCAGGTTCCGATACAGGACATTGTGTCCGTAGTACGTGACTAAGAGGTCAGGTTTGCCGTCGTTGTCATAATCTCCGACGCAAACGCCCTGCGCCCAATCGACGCGGGTGAAACCTGCTGCGTGTCCGATCTCTTTGAAACGCCCATCGCCCAGATTGCGATAGAACTGCGGACCGCTTTGAGTCGCGCCGGAAGGATTGAGACGCGTACCGTTTGCGATGAAGATATCGTTATGCCCGTTGCCTTCCGCGTCAAAAATCGCGATTCCGTTGCCAGTGGTTTCAAGGATATAGTCCTTCCTATCGAGGCCACCAAACACGTTTTTAGTGTTCAACCCGGAGGACTCTGCGATGTCCTCAAAGCTGGCGCGGAACGGCCCTGCAGCAGCTGATGTAAGCGCTAGACATGCGATCAGTACCAAGCCATAAGAGAAACCTCGCTTACTTTCGGCACAACTCAACCGGAACCATGAGAGCCGCCTCAGCCAAAAGGTGCAATAATGCTCTGTCAAAAGCCCTAGTATTGTGATATTATCCATTTCAGCTTCTGGTCTGAATTTTCTCTATGTAGGAGGACCGTATGCCACGTAGGCATCGTCTCATTTCTTGTGCTCTAACGTTTTTTCTGGTATGCGCGACTAGCTTTGGACAGCGCGATCTCGGCACTGTAAGCGGTACCGTAACGGACGTCCAGGGAGCCGCTATTCCAAACACAAAGGTGACACTGGTCAATGACGCCACTGGTGTGGTCACCGCCAGCCAAACGAATGATAGCGGCGCCTATACAATCCCGGCTCTTCTTCCGGGCACTTACACCGCAGACATCGAGGCCAGCGGGTTTCAGAAGGCGCAGCAAAAAGGAATCATCGTCAGCCCGGGCACCCCGGTTACAGCCAACATTACTCTGCAAGTCGGCAATGCTACCCAGACTGTCGAGGTGACAGCGGCGGCGCCACTGCTGCAAACCGAATCGCCGGCCGTTGGGGCTAATCTGAGTTCCACCGAAGTGAGCCAGTTACCGCTGGGCGGACAGCGCACATTCACTTATCTGGCGCGCCTCTCACCCGGTGTCGTACCAGCCGAACCCGGAGCCCGCGACGCGCTGGGCGGCGGGTTTTCGGCGAACGGCGTGCGGTCGACCGGCGAGAACAACTTCCTGCTAAACGGCGTGGACAACAATGTCAACGTGATTGATTTTATCAACCAGACTGCGTTTGTTATCGGGCCGTCGGTTGAGGCCATTCAGGACATGCAGATAATTACGAACGGCGCCAGCGCAGAGTACGGACGCGCGGCCGGGGGTGTCCTCGATGTCAGTCTGAAATCAGGTACGAACCAGATTCACGGCGTGCTGTTCGAAGTATTTCAGAACACGGTGCTTGATGCGAACCGCTGGGAAAACAACTTTAATAACGTTGACCGGAATACGTTCAAGCAGAATCAGTTCGGCGCGGCCATCGGTGGTCCGATCATTAAGAACAAACTGTTCATGTTCGGCGACTATCAGGGCACCCGCATCAGTACCGCCGGCGGTTCGATCCAGAACTTGGGGTACGGAGGATTCTACACAATTCCAACGCCAGCGATGGCAAGCGGCGATTTTTCGAATTTATTGGGAAAATCGATAGGGTCGATTAACGGGCAGAACGTAGTTCAAAACGAGCTGTTCGATCCCACCAGCACTGCTTGCACGTCCGGCTGTCTGCCTGGCACCATTCAGCCGGTCAGCGGTGGGACTCCGGTGTACACGAGGAGTCCTTACCCAGGAAACAGGATTCCGACAACAGCGATGGACCCGGTCGCCCTTAAGCTCGCAAGTCTATACCCGGCACCGAACCGGCCCATACTCGGCGGGACTTATCCGCAGAACGATTACTACACCGTGACACCGGGCACCCTGGGCCAGGATCAGGGCGACGGTCGTGTCGATTATCGCCTGAATGACTCCAACAGTATCTTCGGGAGTATAAGCTGGTCGGACACTGCGAAGACCAGCGTGCAGCCGTTACCGGGAGCGCTGGATGGCGGCAACTTCAACGGCACGAGCGAGACGGATCTGGGCCGCAACGGAATGATCAGCTGGACACACATCGCTTCGCCCACACTCGTCAACGAAGCGCGGGTGGGCTTCACCAGGCTGGTGACGGCGCGGACTCAAGCTAACTCAGATGCGGATCTGTTTACGGAGTTCGGAATTCAGGGTTACAATCCGACCACAACGCTTAAATGGAGGTCTGCCCCAAACAAACTTAGGACGTTACAGCCAGATCGGCGCCAACGACTGGCTTCCCACGAAGGAATACAACAACGAGTGGGATCTGATCGATAACGTATCTGTGACCAAAGGGAATCACGCTATGAAGTTCGGCGCCGAGTTCCGCGAACTGCACTTCCCGTTCTTCCAGGTTCCCTTTCCCCACGGTGAAATGAATTTTGCGAGAACCGAGACTGCGTATCCTTCGAATGGCAACGATGCCGGGGGCCAGAACGGGACGTTCAGTGCGGACACCGGCGACGAGCTTGCTTCTTACATGCTGGGCGCAATCAACAACGGCCAGATCTCGACGACGAATTTCATTTCGTCCACCAAGAAAGCGATCGCGTTTTACGGGCAGGACACCTGGAAGACGACCTCGAAACTAACATTAACCCTGGGCGTACGATACGAGCTCTTTTCCCCGATCGGAGAGCAGTTTGCAAGGCAATCCAACTTCGTGCTCGACAACAGGACGCTTTACATACCGGCTGGTCCTAACTCCAATACGCCGCTGCCACCAAACTTCAATAGTCCGGCGACGATAAATGGTATTCAATTCCCTGCCCTGTTTCCCGATGTCAAGGTTTCGCGTAATCAAGTTGGCCCTTACATGATTCCATGGGACAAGGCGGATTTCGGTCCCAGGCTCGGCTTTGCCTATAACATACTGCCGAAAACGGTGATACGAGGATTCTTTGGCATCTTCTATGGAGGCGAGGAAAATCAAGGTGGAAACCCGAACCGCGGTGAATCCGCTCCTTTCAATTTGTCACCGCAATTAAATCGTCCGTCGGGGGTAACTTCTTTTCAGCCGGATCCCTTCTTCGCAAACGGTAATCCAACTGGGGGCATCAGCGTGGGTTACCCGCTAAATGTCTTCAACGGATTTCCGGTTTCCTCACTGCAGTTCCGCAGCGTGGCAACTGATTTCATAAATCCGATGGTGCAGGAATGGAATTTGTCCATCCAGCATCAGCTTCCGGGTCAGATGGTCGCCGAGCTAGGGTATCAGGGAAACCATCAGGCGCACCAGTTGTATCAACCGGACTTCAATGCCTGCCCCAACGTATTCACAACCAATCCTGCCGTCACTTGTAATGCGCTCCGGCCCTCCCCAGATGTGGGCGGCATTCAAGGCACGGCGACCTTTGGATTCGGCAACTATGAGGCGATGACCGCTTCTTTACGGAAGCGTCTTAGTGCCGGGCTGCAGTTCCAGGCAGCCTACACCTACGGCCATGCTTTAGCAAATACCGGCACGACCTTATCCGGTTCGCCCGGCTTTGGCTACCTGGACCCGCTCAATTACGCCACGTCCTATAGCAGCGCGGCGTGGGACATCCGGCATAATTTCACCACAGCTTTCAACTATGACATTCCGTTCGGTCGCGGCAGACAGTATGGCGCCGACCTGAACCGATTTGTTCAGGCGGTCCTCGGCGACTGGCAAGTCAACGGGATCCTGACGCTACGCACAGGCGTACCTTTCACGCTCCGGGCAAACGGCTGTCAACTCGTAAGCAACGGTTCGTTCTGCGGACCTGACGTTATTTCCGGCAGCGCGAACGACGCACCGTCAGGCGGCCGTACTCCCAATCAATGGTTCGATACAGCCAACCTTGGCCCGCCATCGGCGCTCAGCCAGGGAAACAACGGTTTACAAACCAACAATGGACCTCCCACGAAGACACTTGATTTTTCGATCTTCAAAGACTTTCCTATTACTGAACGATGGGCTTTGCAGTTCCGAGCGGAGGGCACTAACGTCTTCAATACTCCGGTGTTCAATACACCCGACAACAACCTCTCCGATGCGAATTTCGGGAGGATTACGAGTACCGCGGCGGGTACCGAACGCCACATTCAATTTCAACTGCGTCTGCAGTTCTAGAACACAGCCTCAAACAACACAACGGCTGCCTGCTTCGGCACGGCAGCCGTTGTTGTTTTATGTTGATAGTTGTCTCTTCTCTTATGGGTTCTGCTGCTTCCGGCTGATGCCAGCCAGGCAAAGGCACTTTTGCAGAAAGGGTTGATCGCGCTCCAGCACGGTCAATTGACGGAAGCACGTTCGGAACTCGAGGAAGCATCGCGTATTGATGATCACAACGCATTCGTCTGGACGTCGCTTGCCGAGACCTACCTACGTCTGGGCGAAACCGAACGGGCGGAATCGGCGGCGGCGAAGGCCGCACAGACGGGTGAGAATAACTCCGTCGTTACTCATGCGCTCTCTCTGTTCTATTTCAAATACGCGGACGGCTTGCTGCACAGGCAAGACTTCACTCATGCCGCGGACGTACTGAGCACAGCCTTAAAGCAGGATCCCGGGAACGCGCAGCTGGTACTTGCCTTCGGCGTAGCGCGGTATGGTCAGCGACGTTTCGACGAAGCGATTCTCCAGTTTCTGAAAGTCATTCAGATCGATCCGGGCATCGAGCAACCCTACGTGTTCATCGCCAAAATGCTCGATCAGGCTGGGCCGCATCTCGAAGAAATTACCAAGGATTATGAGGCCTGGAATGCGCGTGAAGTGAAAAATGCGAAGGCCCCTCTGGTCCTGGCGAAGGTGCTGCTGGCAGGAGGCTCACAGCACGAGCGTGCCGCCGAACTCCTGCGCAAATCGATTGAGCTGGATCCAAACAACTGGGAAGCGCATTACGAGCTTGGCGTGCTTCTCGAAAACCGGCACGATTACAGCGGCGCTGCAACGGAGTTGGCGCGCAGTATAGAGCTGGACGGAAAGCAGGCAATGCCGCACTATCATCTGGCGCGCGTCTACGACCGGCTCGGGCAGCCGGAAAAAGCAAAGGCAGAACGAGAGATTCATCAGCGCCTGATCGGCGCGGCGACGAAGTGAGTCAAGCAGCTATGGCTTTCAGATAACGTTCAGCGGATCGCGCGATCACGCTTTTGGCGTGCCTTTGGACGGTGCGCTTCGGAAACGCTCCATAGATGCGATCGAATTCGTAAGGATCGAGACGCCGGACGATGTCTCTCACGGCACATGGGCCGAGGGGGATGTAGTTCGGGTAGCTGTACATGAACGAGACCCAGCTTGTGTCCATGCAAACCTGGGGCTGATCGCCCGCAAGCAAGATTCCCTTCCCAGCAGCTCCGGCGGGCCAATGAAGGACCTGATATCCGCCAAAATGCCCGGGAGTGTGAATCAACACAAGCTCGCCGAAAAGACGCCGGGCATCTCCCGACCAAAAATCAATATTCTCGTGCGGACGCAGAACCCACTTCCGGTCCGCCTCATGAAGATAAATCGGAGCGTTGTCAAAGGCCAGGCTCCATTCGATCATTGAGGAATAGTAATGCGGATGTGAGATCGCAATCGCCCGGATGCCACCAAGCCGCCGGATTGCGTCGACCGTGGGACCGTCAATGAGTGAGAAGCAATCCCAAAGCAGGTTGCCCTGTGAGGTTCTTACCAGGAATGCCCGCTCGCCGATGGCAAAAGACGGCTCGGTGTAAATCGAGAACAGATTCTCTTCCTCATTCTGGACACAGTTGCGATGCGTTTTCTGCAGTCGATCAAGGGTGGTCCATTCCTGGCCATCCAGCCCCACGAACTGCCGGTCGTCCTGGCTGCAAATCCCGCAGCTTTCGGGAGGAGAACTGTTCTCGCCAAATTGGGCGGTACCACAGGTTACACAGATGTAGCTTTCTCGAGAGAATTGTGCTCGATTCATGCGCTAAAGTCCTCGATTTTACCCCTGAGGTATGGTTTGGCCGCCGTGGGCAAATTCCAGTGCAGCCAGACTCCCGCCATTCGCAGGCGAAGGCCCAGCAGATCGAGCTTGCCCTCGATGGCGGCCATTGCGCCTTCTACTGCAAAAACGAAGGTACCGATCAGATCGATGGCGAATAGCAAGGCGTCTGATTTCTGCCGTATCGGCCGAATAATCCTGTCAGTGTACGAGGACATGTCTTATAATCAGTTCTACGGTCTCATGTCTTTGCTTCTTCAGGGCGGACTCCTTATTAGCGCGGGTATTACCAGCCCTGCCTGAGACCTCTTGCATCCAAAAGTTTTAGAGGCCACCGGCAGGGCAGACCAGCAGGTGGCCTTTTCGTTTTAATGAGGATCGTTGTTCAAAATGCATTTCCAAAATAGCTGTTTATGAGAGTCTTCACGTTCGACACAACGCTGCGGGACGGCACGCAGGGCGAGGCCGTCTCCTTTTCGGTGGACGACAAGCTCTTAATCGCTGAAAAGCTCGACCAACTTGGGATTGACTATATCGAAGGCGGCTGGCCCGGCTCCAATCCGCGCGACAAAGAGTTTTTCGAAAGAGCGAAGGGCCTGAAGCTGAAAAACTCGAAGCTGACCGCGTTCGGCGCGACGCGCTTCGCAAAGAACACCGTGGAGAAGGATCCCAATGTGGCGGAGCTGCTGGCCGCGATGACGCCGGTGGTTTCGATATTCGGTAAGACATGGGATTTCCATGTACGCTGCGCCCTTGGTATCAGCGAAGAGGAGAACCTGAAACTGATTGCGGACACGGTCCGCTACCTGATCGATAACGGACGAGAGGTGGTTTACGACGCTGAGCACTTCTTCGACGGATACGCTGCCAACCCGACGTATGCATTGCACACCCTGGAGGCGGCCAAGCGGGCAGGGGCGGACGTACTCTGCCTTTGCGATACGAATGGCGGCACTCTGCCGCAGCATGTAGCCGAGATTGTGAGAACGGTGCGCATGCGTTTCGACGGCGTCATCGGGATCCACTGCCACAACGACGCCGAACTCGCGGTGGCAAATACGCTGGCTGCGGTAGAGGCCGGCGCGACGCATGTACAGGGCTGTATGAACGGGTACGGAGAGCGCTGCGGGAATGCGAATCTGTGTTCTATCATCGCGAATCTCGAGCTGAAGCTTGGCTATCACGCAATCGGCCGCGAAAACTTGAAGAACCTCACCGCTACAGCGCACTATGTCGCAGAGCTGGCGAATCTCTCGCTGCGGCGCGAGCAGGCCTACGTAGGACACAGCGCGTTCGCTCACAAGGGCGGCATACACGTCAGTGCCGTGATGAAGGACTCGTCGACATACGAACACATCCACCCGGAACTCGTAGGGAACCGCCAGCGCGTTCTTCTGAGCGATCTTTCAGGGCGTGGCAACGTGTCGTACAAGTTGAAGCAGCTTGGCCTGAAAGACAGCTTGAGCGACGTTGCGGGACGCGAACTTCTGCAGCGCATCAAGCAGATGGAGCATCAGGGATATGATTTCGAATCGGCCGAAGGTACGTTCGAGCTACTGGTACGCGAAGCGGCTCATCCGGAGTTTTATCCGTTTGAGGTAATGAAATACGAGGTGACGACAAGGCTGCAGAACGACGCCGATGAAACGATAACCACTGCCAGTGTGACGCTGCGTATCGACGAGTCCATCCACTCCTCGACAGCCACGGGTCATGGGCCAATGAACGCGCTCGATCTATGCCTGCGGCAATGCCTGGCTTCGATCTATCCGGCAATTACAAACGTCCGGTTGACGGATTATAAAGTTCGCGTCCTGGGCGGCAAGGGTGGTACCGAATCCCGAGTTCGCGTGCATGTGGAATGGAGTGATTATCAGCGAAGCTGGGCCACGGTCGGAATCTCAGATAACGTGATTGACGCGAGTTGGCGAGCGCTGGTGGATGCCTTGCGTCTCGAGTTGATGCGCCTCATCGAAAGAAAAGAGGCGGATTCCGCGGCAGCCCACGATTTCAGCTGGGCTGTCTAATTCCCTTCAGCGCCGGATTTTGTTCGGCCATCGTAGAATCAGCTAGATATGAAAGCAGTCGTCGCTGATCCGGTAGGTGGTCCCGAGAACCTGAAATACATCAATGTCCCTCAGCCGGAGCCCGGCGACGGCGAGGCTCTAGTCAAGCTCGAGTCGATCGGCGTAAATTTCGTAGACATTTACTTCCGCCAGGGACTGTACAAAGCTCCAGAGACACCTGTGAGGCTCGGTAACGAAGGGGCCGGGGTCATTCGGTCAGCGGGCAAGGGATCGAAATTTCGGTCCGGGCAGCGAGTGGCCTATGCAATGGTACGCGGCTCGTATGCTGAATATGCGGCAGTTCCCGATAAGATGCTGGTGGAACTGCCCGACGGGACGTCTTTCGAAAACGGGGCCGCCGTAATGCTCCAGGGAATGACTGCCCATTATTTGACACGCTCGACGTACCCTTTGCGCGCCGGTCAGATCTGCGTGGTACATGCAGCGGCCGGCGGCACAGGATTATTAATCGTCCAGATGGCTAAGATCGCCGGCGCGATTGTAATCGGGACCTGTTCCACGGAAGAAAAGGCAGCGCTGGTCAAGGCGCACGGGGCCGATCACGTCATACGGTATGACCAGCAGGATCTTGTGAGCGAAGTGAAGCGGATTACCGACAGCACTGGCGTCGACGTGGTGTATGACTCGACAGGAAAAGCGACGTTCGCGAAAGGGCTCGAATGTCTTAAGCCGCGTGGAATGATGGTGACATTCGGACAATCAAGCGGACCCATCGGAGAGATAGACCCGCTCGTCCTGTCACAGAAGGGGTCGCTCTTCCTCACGCGCCCATCGCTGGCAAACTACATCAGCGATCCGGAGGAGCTCCGATGGAGATCCTCCGAAATCTTCGGGTGGATCAAAGAGGGCCGCCTCAAGGTGAAGATTCACAAGGAATACAGACTGCAGGACGCGGCGAACGCACAGCGCGACCTCGAATCGAGAATGACCAGCGGGAAGCTGCTTCTAAAGCCGTAGATGAAGAGTCCGGAGACAAAATCCGAACACTTTTTCCGCCAGGAGCGTTTATGGCAGTTACTAGCGGAGGCAGGGGTTGAAGCCTTTGTCACTACGGCCCGCCCAAACGTTAATTACCTGACGGGCTTTACCGGAAGCAACGGAGCAGCGCTCATCGCGCACGGCCGGGTTTTGCTTCTGACAGATCCTCGCTATACGACTCAGGCGCACCAGCAGACAGATTGCGAAGTCAGGATTGCGAAGGGTCCGCTGACGATCGAAATCGGAAAATGCGCGAAGCGACTCAAGCTGAAGAGTATCGGATTCGAGAAGAATCGCATCGGTTTCGAGGAGCACGGCCAACTGAAAAG
Source organism: Terriglobia bacterium (assembly GCA_963757345.1). GTDB lineage: Bacteria > Acidobacteriota > Terriglobia > Bryobacterales > Bryobacteraceae > Bog-105. Next base: position 34,609 of record CAVWRP010000032.1, read on the forward strand.
TGCACTCGATGGAATACGTTTGAAGCCGTTGGGGTGCCTGGTAGAGGTGCTCCGCATGGTCAAGTCGGCCGCGGAAACGGGTACCATTAATGCTTCGGTTCGTCTGAATTCAGTGGCTCTCGAGCAGGCGCTGGAGCATTTCACGCCCGCGATGACAGAAATCGACCTGGCAGCCGAAATCGAATACCGGATGCGCCGGCTGGGCGCAGATGACAAGGCGTTCGAGACGATAGTGGCTTCAGGCGAACGGACGGCTCTTCCGCACGCACATCCTACCCAACATCCGGTACAAGGTAATCAACTATTATTAGTAGATATGGGCGCCAGTGTTGCTGGCTATGCCAGCGACATGACTCGCACCTACGCCTTAGGTAAGCTGAACGCCAAGATCCGCCGAATGTACAAGGCCGTGCTGGAAAGTCAGCTCGCGGCGATCGATGCAGTAAAGCCTGGAGTCTCCTGCGCTCACGTAGATCGAACCGCGCGTGATACCCTGCGCGGATACGGATTGGACAAGTTGTTCGTTCACTCTACAGGGCACGGGCTTGGCCTGGAGATACACGAGCAGCCGCGAATTGGCAGGAGCGAGAAGGTAAAGCTTGAACCGGGAATGGTGATCACCATTGAGCCCGGGGTCTACGAGGAGGGGCTCGGAGGGGTCCGGATTGAAGATACGGTGGCGGTAACAGCGCACGGATGTGACGTGTTGACGCCAACGGGAAAAGAGTTGGTCGTACTGTAGCTGTTGCATAGATTTGCTGCGGGCGAGCAAGGATGACGATAGAAGAGATCAAGAAGTTAGTCGAGATTGTGCGAGATACGGGTATCTCGGAGCTCGAGGTCAAGATGGGCGACGGGAGCGTCAAAATCCGGAATGCATCCGCGAGGGAGAAAGAGATCGTGCTCCCAACGGTCCTGCCGGTGTCAATGGCCGCCCCACCCCAGAGCGCGCATCACTTGGTTCACCCTCAGCAGCCGGGAGTGGAGACGCCACCGACACCTCCGCTCGATGAGATACCCGAGGAAGACAAGGGCCTGCTGGTTAAGTCTCCGATTGTCGGAACTTATTACGATGCCGCGTCGCCCGGCGCACCGCCATTCGTGAAGATCGGGGACCGGGTTGAGCCCAAGCAAGTGCTTTGCATTATCGAGTCCATGAAACTGATGAACGAAATCGAGGCTGAAGTCTCCGGCACAGTTGTCGCGAAGCACGTAGAGAATGGACGTCCAGTGGAGTATGGCGAGTCGCTGTTCACGATTCGCCCTCTATGAAGGTTGGCAGAAATTCAATGTTTCAAAAAATCCTGATCGCAAACCGGGGCGAAATCGCGCTTCGGATCATCTGCGCTTGCAAGGATCTTGGCATCAGAACTGTGGCCGTGTACTCAGAGGCGGACCGGTATAGCCTGCACGTTCGATTCGCCGACGAAGCGATCTGCATTGGACCGGCAAAGAGCAATTTGAGCTATCTGAATGTAGCCTCCGTGATGAGCGCCGCAGAGATTACGAACGTGGATGCTGTGCATCCCGGATATGGATTCCTGAGTGAGAACGCGGATTTTGCAGAAGTTTGCGAGCTTTCCGGAATTAAGTTTATCGGCCCAACACCGGACGTGATCCGGCAGATGGGACTGAAGGAGCGTGCGCGCTCGATCATGAGTGAAGCCGGAGTGCCGATTCTTCCGGGGTCGCAAGGAGTACTGACCTCGCCCGAAGAGGCACTGGAACTGGCATCGCAGATCGGCTACCCGATCATGCTGAAGGCCTCGGCGGGCGGGGGCGGCCGCGGAATGCGCATAGTCCGCTCGGAGGGCGAGCTTCCAGGCCTGCTCGTCCAGGCGCAAACGGAGGCGATGGCATCTTTCTCTTGTGGCGACGTTTACATGGAAAAGCTGGTCGAGGCGCCGCGGCACATCGAGTTTCAGCTACTGTGTGACGAGCACGGCGCCGTAGAAGTGCTTGGGGAACGTGAATGTTCCATCCAGAGGCGTCACCAGAAATTGATCGAGGAGTCGCCGTCGCCCTGCGTGAGCCCGGAGTTGCGGGCGTCCATTTCGGACCGGCTTCGAGTTGCAATGAAGGGCATCGGTTACACCAATGCAGGCACGGTCGAATTCCTGATGGACGAAAAGCAGAACCTGTACTTCATCGAGGTCAATGCGCGTATTCAGGTTGAGCACCCGGTTACCGAATTCGTTACGGGAATCGACCTGGTAAAGGCGCAGATCCGGATTGCGGCAGGCGAGAGGCTTGCGGACATTGTTCCGCAGCCTGTGCCGTTCCAAGGGCACGCTATCGAATGTAGAATCAACGCCGAAGACCCGATCACTTTCACTCCTTCTCCGGGGCGCATCACAGGCTTAAATTTACCGGGCGGCATCGGCGTGCGAGTGGATACCGCGGCGTATACGGACGGAATTATTCCTCCGTACTACGATTCCCTGGTGGCTAAGCTGATCACGCACGGCAAGGATCGGAACGAAGCCATCTTTCGGATGAGACGTGCCTTAAGCATGTTTGTGATCGAGGGGATCCATACAAGCGTCTCTCTGCATGACCGTATTTTGTGCAATGAAGACTTTGTCGCCGGACGCTTTGATACAACGTTCCTCTCGAAGATGCTACATTCGCCAAATGGCACCGGCGGGAATTCATAAGGCCGGATATTCGATTCAGGACCTAAAACCGATAATCAGCAAGTAAATTGCGAGTACCGTCGGCAGCGCAAAGAGGCTGCTGTCGACACGATCGAGCATTCCGCCGTGACCAGGCAACAACGTGCCGCTGTCCTTGACACCGGCCCCGCGCTTGACCGCAGACTCGGCCAGATCTCCCAGTTGTCCAGCGACGTTCCCGGCGGTGGCCATTATTATGATCTGCCACCAGATGAGCCGGGGCACAAAATGGCCAAGATAGAGAATGCCGAAGATAACCGAAGCGCAAACGGAAGCGATAGCGCCTTCCCAACTCTTTTTCGGGCTGACTATGGGAGCCAGACGGTGTCTTCCGAACGCGCGACCTGCGTAAAAAGCTGCAGAGTCGCCTACCCAGTTCAGGGCAAGGGCAAAAAATAGTAAGTGCACGCTCTGCTTGCGGAGATCAATCGAGAAGCGCCACGGCGCGAATGTATAGAGCGCGCTAAATAGGACACAGGAAACGTAGGGCACAATGGACGCAAGATCCGATCGACGCAACGCCACAATCAGCGCCAGGATCAGGAACAAGCTGATACCAAGGAACGTGGCGATGTAAACTCCGGAAACTTCCGGCCAGAGCAGAACAAAAAATCCCAAGGCCGCGCCGAGCCAGCCAGGCGAGGGAAAGCCGTGCGCACTTACCAATCCTGAGAACTCGGAGTAACAAAAAAGACTCATCGCGACGGCAGCCAGCAGAAACACTAACACCGGCGAAAGAAAGATGAGATAGAAGGCAAGCGCCAACAGCCCGATCGCTGTAACCAGGCGCTTCATGAGTTCGGGAAGGTCACGCTATGCGATAGGAAGTTCCAGAATTTCCTCTTCGAAAGGAATGGCGGGACTTTCGAGGTGTATAGCCGAAGTTCGGTTCAGTCCGCCAAAGCGGCGATCCCGGTTCTGGTAATCCAGAATGGCGCGCAGCAATTCCTGCCGGTTGAAATCCGGCCACAGCGTTTCCGTCACATAGAATTCCGAGTACGCGATCTGCCAGAGAAGAAAATTGCTGATCCGCATTTCGCCGGAGGTGCGAATGAGAAGATCGGGGTCCTTTAGACCGCCTGTGTAAAGATGCGAGCAAATGGCATCTTCCGTGATTTTGAGCGATTCCAATTTTCCCTGACGCGTGGCGTTTGTTATTACAGCGTTCACCGCGTCAACGAGTTCGCTGCGCCCACCGTAATTTATGGCGAGGTTGAGGCGCATCCCTTGATTGTGCGCGGTCTTCGCCATGACATCCTGCAGTTCGTTCTGGGCTGAAACCGGCAGCGCTTCGAGCCTCCCGATAGCGCAGAGCCGGATATTATTACGCATCAGTGTCGCCAGTTCGTGGCGTAAGTAGAGGCGTAGAAGCCGCCATAGCCCTTCCACCTCTTGAATCGGACGTTTCCAGTTTTCGACGGAGAAGGCGTAAAGCGTCAGCGCCTCCAAGCCGAGCAATGCACATGTTTCGACGGTGGTTCTAACGGCTTCTATGCCGGCCTTATGCCCCAAAAGCCTGGGGAAATTTCGCTGTCTGGCCCAACGGCCATTTCCGTCCATGATGATAGCAATATGGGCGGGCATGCGCTTTGGATCGAGTTGCCGCGCGATGTGCCATTCTCGGTCGCTCGGGGAGAGCGACTCAAGGAGTTCCTTCATAACGTAAAGCTCTATGGTACATCAAGAGGCGTCGCCAGCCTACCTGATAAGAAGGGGATGCAAGCCGCCGCGAAACAGAGAAAACTTCCCAATGGCAGCGGATAGGAAAGGGCTTCTCCTCTTTTCCAGATGAGTAGAACGACGCCAATAAGCGCACCGACCAATGTGGCTGCGAATACCGCTAATAAACCCTTCTCGGGGCCTAGAAAGACGCCTAACATCAGGAGCAGTTTCACATCTCCGAAACCCAAAGCCTCGCGCTTGCGAATGCGTCCATAAACTGTCCCAATCAGCCAGATGGGCAGAGCAAGAAAGATGGCTCCGAGGGTAGCGTTCAACAGAGACTGCCATCTGAAAGGGGCATCCGGAAGAATCAGCAGTCCAAAAATCCCCGGCACAGTCAGGAACACCGATAAGAGCAAGCCAAGCAGAGTCCCACCGAGAGTCAACTCGTCGGGAAGAATTCGCTCCTCCAGGTCGGTCCAAAAGAGGACTATAAGAAGCATTTCGAACAGGATCCATTTCAACGCCATGGGAGTGAGACCGTAGTGGAGCACTGTCAGAAGAAAGGCAAATGCCGTAAGGAGTTCGACCGCCGGATAACGCAATCCGATCGGCTGCGCGCAATGGCGGCAACGAGCCCGAAGCATCAGGTAACTCAGCAGGGGAATATTTTCGGCTGAGCTGAGCTGGGCTCCGCATTCAGGGCAAAACGAACGCGGCACGACGACTGAAAGATCGCGTGGGATCCGATAAATGCATACGTTCAGAAAACTGCCGAAGAGGAGGCCAGCAACGAAACTGAAAATAAGGACGGCCAGGGGCATCTATCGAGATACCGCTCTCCGATAGCTCTCGAGAGTACGCTCGACCATGTGGTCGAGCGTGAACCCTTGTTCAACCAGATGGCGTGCGTTGCAAGCGAGGCGGCGCGCTAATGGAGCATCTTTTCTCAGTTCCAATATGGCCGCCGCAATCGCATCAGAATCATTCTCAACCAACAAACCCGTCTCACGATCATGCACGATTTCGGGAAGTCCTCCGACACGGCTCGCGATGACCGGCACACCGAGACTCATGGCCAGCAATGCGGCGGATCCAAGGCCTTCTGACCGGCTGATGTAAAGAAATAAAGACGCGTTTTGCAGATCCGCGTTAAGGTTTTGCGAAAGGACAATCGGAACCCCTGCGGCAACGGCCGCTCGCTCGACAAGGTCGCGGCCCTTTGCGGGATCCTCCAGGGAGAGTGCGACCACCGCACCTCCAACGCCGGCATCGCGTGCATTGGGACCGGGCTCCACACCGTCATAGACGACGTCGATGCTTGTTGCCGGAACGCCGGCATTGCGCAGCTCTTGTTCAACAAAACGAGAAACCGCCAGGAAGCGCCTGACGCGGCGATACTTCCAACGAGAGCCCAAACCCTGACGAACCGGGAACGCCACACGCCGAGACACTACCAGCTTCTGCGGCGCGGCAAAGGCGGCCACGGTGTGGGCTCGGGCATCATGAGCATGTACCAGATCGGCGCGAGAAGAACGAGCAGCAAGCACACGGAGACTGGCCGGGCGCACGCTAAAACCGGCGGCCAGTGCTTCTCCCCACAGTGGGCTTTCCGGGCGCGCCAGCAGTTCCGAGATATGCCCGCGTTCCCGGAGACCCCTCATGAGGTGAAGCGCCTGACACTGACCGCCGCGCATCTCATGACCGTAATCGACATGCAAGATATTCACGTCAGCGGCCTGCCGGAATCGTGCACATCGTGATCAATGCGGCGTGGTTTTTGACCAATTTCTGCAGACACTATGCTAAAGCTTGCGGCCAGGAAGCATCAGACGCGCTTTCGAATACTTGCTGAAGTTATAGAAGGCCGCCATGTAAGCGATGGTCAATCCCTCCATGCCGTCCAGAAAACCTCGCTTGAGCAGGTAGGTGCGGAGAAAAGTATAGGGCGGATCGAAAAGGAGCCGGGACACTGAGACCGACTTCTGGCGCGAAGCGATCTCCTGAGCCGCCAGTGTCGTATAGCGATCCATGGTGCGAAGATGCTCCGAGATGGAGTCGCAGGTAAAGTGGAGCAGATTCGACTGCAGGTGCCCCACGATTCCATCCACTCGGACCGACTCGTGTACGAACTCGCCCACCCATTTCGCTTTGGCCCGATTGAAGAGTCTGATTTTCCGATCGGGATACCATCCGCTGTGAAGAATCCAGCGCCCGAGATACTGGGCAAGACGCGGAACGGTATACCCGTCGAACTTAGGGCCGGTTTTTTTGATTTGCCAGATTTCTGCCTCCAGTGCCTCGCTCAAGCTCTCGTCCGCATCGAGTGACAGCACCCAATCATAGGTCGCTAGCCCTGTCGCGGTGTTTTTCTGTGCCGCGAAGCCCTGCCAGGAGGCTTCGACCACTCGAGCACCCAACTTACCGGCGATTTCGACAGTCCGATCGTTCGAACCGCTATCAAGCACCAAAATCTCGTCGCAACAACGAAGGCTTTCCACGACCCGGGCGATGTTTCGCTCTTCGTTAAAGGTGATAATGGCCGCCGAAATCTTCATTCATTTGAACGGCACAACTGTAGCAGAAAGCACGAAGATCAGCAGCACTACAACACAGAGGACAATTCGCCGGCCCTGGATGGGCGTGTTATCGAAGATCAAAGGATGCCGCCGGAAGAAAAAGAAAGAAGCGCCCGCCCATAGCCACCAGGGCCAGTAGTAGAAGCCCGCAATTACAAGTACCAAAATGAAGGCGAGACTTGCCTTGCGATGCCATCTTGCTCCGCCAATCGCATAGATAATATGGCCACCGTCAAGCTGACCGACCGGGAGGAGATTGATCGCGGTAGCAAACAGACCCGCCCAGGCTGCGACCGCAACCGGATGGAGCAATATGTGCGATGAAGGTACCCCTGGGTGAAAGATCCTTTCGACGAGCCAGACCAGGAGAGGCGTGCCGAAGCTGATCGAATCTTCCGAAGCAGGTAGCGGGGCGGTCCGTGACAGCGCGACGCCAACCACCAGTAAAGGCAGGATGAAAACGAAGCCGGCCAGTGGACCGCCGATACCGATGTCGAACAACGCTTCACGGCTGTAAATCGGGGCGCGAATCCTAATGAATGCACCGAATGTGCCGAAGAGGGAGGGCGAGGGTAAGAAATAGGGCAGGCTCGCGTCCACACTCCGCCTGCGGCATTCCAGAAAGTGACCAAACTCATGAGCGAGCAGAATTGTGAGCAAGGATGCCGAAAACGATATCCCGGCCCACAGATGATACTCGAAATTCATCAATCGCTGATATCCGTCGAGAAGGGCATCGAGGGTCAGCAACCGTCCTCGCGAAAAGCAATCGGCCAGAACCGACCCGAAGGAGGTCGTGGTCAGCGCCGTCATCAGGAAAAGAACCGCGTTAAGCCACCAACTTCCAAACCCAAGTTTTGGCGAATCGGAGCCGACGTCATGCACGACATCGGCGGCAGGGGGAATCGCCGCATCACTCTCCTGCAGCGAAAGCGGGATGGGCCCGCTTCTTACGGTACTGCTTGATTCGGCGCTCTTCTCGACGCTGTCGCTAAAACCAGATTCGGGCACATGAATTACAGCTAGAGCGTCTGCAATTCCTTGCCTGGCTTAAAGCGCACCGCCTTACCAGGAGGGATTGCGACCTCAGCGCCCGTCCGGGGGTTCCGGCCGATACCGGTCTTCCGCGGTCGCACGTTAAAAATACCGAAACCTCGTAGCTCGATTCGATCACCGTCGGTAAGCGCCTTCTTCATTGTCTCGAAGACTGTCTCGACGGCCATTTCCGCTTTGGTTTTTGTTATGCCGGTGCGGTTTACAACCTCGTTAATTATGTCCAGCTTGATCAAGAATCCTCCCGGCCTAAATTTCGGTCATCCCATGCATGGCACGCAATCTTCATGATATTAAAGCCTTTAATTGAATGTCAACGAGCACTTGCCGGCTTCTGAAAATCGATTGGCAGGCGCTTTTTTCCTGCGGAAAGCCGGTTGCATTTCCTTCTTACTTAATATTACTTGGCGCCCGGCACGTGGGGGCTATTGTAAACAACTACTTAGCCGGGTTTTTTCAGAATGGCCTGTAACTTGCCGGTTGAAAAACCAGAAGATGAAAAGGCTTAAGATCCTGTTGGTTGAGGATAGTCCAAGTGACGTTCGATTAATTCGCGAGGCCCTGCGCGAAACGGCAGTTGACGTGGAAATAACGGTAGCGCGGGATGGAATTGAGGCCATGGATTGCCTGACCCGGACCGACAAAACGTCTGTGAGTCGCCCGGACCTGATTCTTCTCGATCTCAATCTGCCGAGAAAAAATGGCCAAGAGGTGCTGGCAGAAATCAAATCCTCTCCCGATCTAAAGCAGATCCCGGTTCTTGTGATCACGAGCTCAAGCTCCGATGAGGACGTGTCAAAGGCTTATTCCCTGAACGCGAATTGTTACATCGCGAAACCGTACAATCTAGCCGACTACGTAAGGGTGATTCGCGCCATCGAAGAGTTCTGGTTCTTTACAGCGACGCTACCCGCTGCCATGCCTGGAATCCTGCCGCGGCAGCCGCAAACCCCGTCCTCATTCGCTTCTTAGCAGGGACCGGAATCTCTGGGGAAGAAGCCCTGGATCTATTGCGGAGGCGGTGGTTGAGGCGCTGTGGGTGGCACAGGCGACGGAGGAGCCTGGCTTGGTGGAACGCCAATTTTCGTCCCGATGACCTCGCCGGACACGACCAGTTCCACTCGCCGATTCATCTTCCGACCGGCAACAGTGTCATTGGCCGCGACCGGATAGTTTACACCGTAACCAAGAGCAGTCATGTTGTTGGTATTGACGCCCTGGGTCAGGAGAAAATCTCGTACCGCATTTGCGCGCTGCTCGGATAGTCGCTGGTTGAACTCCATGCTGCCGGTACTGTCGGTGTAACCTTCAATCTGCAGGTTCAGGCCCGGGTGCGACATGACGATGCCGCTGATGCGCGCCAGCGCCAATTGCGCCGGGGTCTTTAGCGTGTACTTGCCGGTATCAAACAGAACATCCTGCATGTTCACTACTAGACCTCGTGGCGTCTCTCGCGTGGGAAGGACGGAATTAAACTGTTGTAACAGGCGCTCACGAAGCGCATTCTTCTCGGCTTCTGCCTGCTGCCGTTGACGCTCGGCCTCGGTTGCGGCCTGCTGAGCTTTAGCAGCATCGGCATCGGCCTGCTTTTGGGCAGCCTCCGCCTGGGCACGCTGCTGCGCCTCCAATTGGGCCTGCTGTCGAGCCTCCTGGGTACGTTTTGCGTCTTCGGCCGCCTGTTGCTGGGCGGCGGCCTGACGAGCGGCAGCTTCCTCACGCTCGTGCTGCAATGCCAGTTGCTGCTGCTTGCGTAGCGAGATCGTGCGGGCATCTTCGGCCTTCTGAACCGCTTCGCGAGACGTCATTACAGCCGGCTTCCATTGCTTCCGCGCCCGATAGTCCTGGGCCTGCTGCCACAGCTTCTCCGCCTGGTGATACTGCTCCGGCGCAAATTGGTCTGCCTTCGCGTACTTCGCAATTTGAACGGCGTTTTGCGCCTCATAGAGTTCAAGCGGGCTCTTCTTATCGGCATTCAGGTCAACCGGTTTGCGCTGACTGTCGGGTACCTGATAGGTGTACTGTCCTCGCGGCAGGAGCTCGAACTTGGCATCCACGGTTTGCCACTTTCCTTCTGTGTCCTGACGAATGATGTTCTCCATCACAACGACATCGCTCGGTTGGTGAACGTTGAAATACGGCTCAGCCGTCACTATCAAACCGAACGCCTGCAATTGGGTGGTCATCTGGCCGCTGTAATTGCCGTTCGAGTCAACCAGGACTTCGCCCAGATTGTAGGGTCGTCCGTCCGGTGTAATAGCCCACAAAACATAAGTCAGATACAGATCTCCGAAGGTTCGGGCCGAGGGCAAATCCTTAATATCCACCTTCACTTGCATGTAACCCGGCTGACTGCGCACCTGGGCGTTCCCCTTTGCCTTCGGCGCCAATGCGGTTCCCTGGAAATCGACCTTTGTCCAGCCGCTCCGGTCACGATACGTTACTGCGGCAATCGAACGAGAGACTACCTGCACTCGGAAGATCGGGTTGCCCTGGTTGTTCTGCGCCGACTGCTGCCCGATGGATTGCGTCGGATTCGGTTCCTGGGCAAACAGGACGCAAACCGTCAGACAAGGCAGGAGATACTTGTGAAGATTCATAGCACGGTTGACGTCTAAGTCTCGCATTTTCATTGGATATATATCAACGGCAGCGACGAAGGCGAATCGGTCCCAGAGGTTCACCCGTTAAGATCAAAAGGTGAAGTCGCCGCCGCTAGAAACTCCCACGCAGGACGGCGCTGTCGATTCAAAGCCTCAATCCCGCAGCTCGTCCCCGCTTTTGCCCATCTTTCTGATTGTTCTGGTCGATGTACTGGGCTTCACTATAATTCTCCCGCTCCTGCCCTTTTACTCGGAACGGCTCGGCGCTTCTCCGACGGTGGTCGGCATGATCGTGGCAATTTACGCCACCTGCCAGTTGCTGGCCGGGCCGATTCTCGGCCAAATATCTGATCGGATTGGACGGCGTCCGGTCCTGTTGCTTAGCCAGGCCGGCACTCTCGCCGGCTTCTTGATGCTCGCTTTTTCAACACAGATCTGGATGGTCTTCCTTGCCCGGGCAATCGACGGAGCGACCGCCGGGAACCTTAGCATCGCGCAGGCTTATATCAGCGACGTCACAAAACCAGAAAATCGAGCCAAAGCATTCGCCTTAATCGGAGTCGCCTTTGGGTTTGGCTTCCTGGTCGGTCCTGCAATTTCTGCATTTCTTGCCCGCTACGGTTATCGTGCGCCGATTCTCGCCGCCTCCGCGCTTTCGTTTATCAGCATTCTTTGTACTTTCTTTCTGCTGCCGCGTCGCGAAGTCCATCACTTGAGCTCAGTCGACGGCGAGACAGGGCCGGGCGGCAAACGTCTTTCACTCATTTCCTGGGGCGAATACCGCCGCTTTTTTCGCGATCATGGACTCGCACGCCTCCTGCTTCAATGGCTTCTGTTCTCACTCTCGTTTTCGACCTTCATCTCTGGCTTTGCTCTCTTCGCCGAGCGTCGGTACCTGTGGAACGGCCAGCCTGTCGGGGTTCGCGAGGTTGGATACATCTTTGCGTTCAACGGCTTTATTGGGATTATTATGCAAGGCGGCGTGGTGGGCCGTCTGGTAAAAGCGATCGGCGAACGGCGTGTAGTCCAGCTGGGCTTCCTCGCCTCGCTTATCGGTTACGCCGCAATCGGTTTCACCCACACCATTGGACAGCTACTTTGGGTGACGGCGATCTCGTCGATCGGAGCCGCAGGATTGCGTCCCGCGCTGACCAGCCTGATCACTCAAAAGGCTGGCCGCCGCGAGCAGGGTGTCATTCTCGGCCTGACTCAATCCCTTACGTCGATCGCTCAAATCACTGCCCCCATCCTTGCCGGAATGATGATCAATCGTTACCTTCTTACGCCATGGGCAGTTTGGGCCGGTTTATTGGCCGGTCTGGCGCTTCCCTTCCAGGCAGCGATTTCAACGCGGAAGACTCCCGAGGCCGCTTGATCGCCGCTCGATGAGAAGTTTTCAGCTGCGGCACTCCGAATGGGTGCTGCTTTTGTTCTTCGCATACATAGCGCTGCTGATGCCATTCTTCCGCGACCGGCCGCACATGAGCTGGCAGCCGGTTACCACGCTGGCAGCCGTAGCGGCACTGCTGTGCGGCCTCGCGTTGGCACAAACCACTCGCTTCGGGCATGCCGTGGACATGGCTCGCGATTGGCTACCGATGGTGCTCACACTGCTGGCATTTCGTCAAATGGAACTGTTCGTTCCAACTCAGTACAATTCCCTCTACGAACATGCCTGGATCCGCTGGGACCGAGTCATTCTGGATCAGTGGGGATTCAAGCGTGCTCTCGAATCGCTTGGCCCGATAATTCCCACGTTTCTCGAGCTGTGCTACGTCCTCGTCTACGGCCTGGGAAGTTTCTGCATCGCTGCTTTATGGGTGATCGGCCGCCGAAACCGAGTGGACCGTTTTTATGTCATCCTTTTGACCGGTACGCTGGTTTCGTATGCTCTGTTTCCGTACTTTCCTTCGCGACCGCCGCGACTCGCCTTTCCTGAAGTGGGCGCGCCGGTCGCCAACAATGTGTTTCGCACCTTGAACTTGTTCCTGCTTCGTAACGCAACCATTCATTCCGCCGTCTTCCCAAGCGCGCACGTCTCTGCCGCTTTTTCTGTTGCCTGGGCCATGTTTCTCGTTTTGCCGGAACACAAGGCATACGGCTGGACCTTGCTGATCTATGCGCTGATCGTGGCGATCGCCACGATCTACGGCCGCTACCACTATGCCGCGGACGCTATCGCGGGCCTTGGCGTCAGCCTCATTGCAGCGTTGCTTTGCCTTTTGCTCCGCCGATCGGCCTAGCGCACGACCGTCATCTTACCGGGACTGGTTCGCACTTCGTCGCCCGAGCCGGTGGTCTTCCATTCCTTCCCGTCGTTCGATTCCTGCTGCTCGAAATGAATCCGTGTTTTGCCGGAAAAAACGTTTATCGTGCGGAAGGTTGTGGTTTTCTTACCCTGATTCCAGGTACCCAGATAGGTCCACCTATCGCCTTCGATCGTCAGATCACCGCGTCCGCCTGCGCGCCCGTCGGGCATAATCGATTGCGTAAAGTATTTACCGGGAGTTTTTGCCGGGACGAAAACCAACAAAGCACTGAGGGCGCCATTGACGGTCTGCTGGCAGGTAAAGTAGGTGCCAACGAGCGCGCAATTATTTAGCAGGCTGTCAGGCTTCGACCTCGCGGGAGCATCTTTCTTCGTGACCTGCCAGGTTCCGTTATAGGCCCAAAGCGCTGCGAAAACCGAATCCGGCGCTGTCGCACCGAGAAAAAACGCAAGCATCGCTATCAGCATCGAAGCCAACCACCACCCCGCTACATGTTATCGTGCAATTTTCAGCACTCTCTGCCCTATCCGCGCACATGTTGACCTCCTCCGAGACGGAATTTACTGTCGAAACTCAATTCGCCGCCTTCCCTGCCCTGGCGCTCGATTGTGGTGTGACATTGCGCAACGTGGACGTGGCCTACGAGACTTACGGCCGGCTCAACGCCGCCCGCTCGAACGTCATCCTTGTTTTGCATGCATTCTCCGGCGACGCACACGCTGCCGGGATCAGCCGCGAAACTGGACAGATCGGCTGGTGGTCGTCAATGATCGGTCCTGGCCTGGCGTTTGACACCAATCGCTATTTTGTTATCTCCTCCAACGTTCTCGGAGGTTGCCGCGGTACCACTGGCCCGGGATCGTTCGATCCCGTGACCGGAAAGCGTTATGCAATGCAGTTCCCTGTCATCACCATCGGCGATATGGTCCGGCTGCAAAAGATGCTGATCGATCATCTCGGCATCGAGAAGCTGTTGGCTGTCGCGGGCGGATCCATGGGCGGCATGCAGGCGCTCGAGTGGGCGGTGGCCTATCCCGGGTCTGTTGCGGCTGCCATTCCCATCGCGGCCAGTTCGAGACACAGCGCGCAGCAAATCGCCTTTAACGAGGTCGGACGCCAGGCTGTGATGGCCGATCCGGATTGGAACGAAGGAAACTACTACGAAGCTCAACCACCAGGACGAGGGCTTGCGGTCGCGCGCATGGTGGGTCACATCACATACATGAGCGATGCCTCAATGCGCCAGAAATTCGGTCGCAGGCTTCGCGATAAAGATGCTTTCGGGTTCGATTTTTCAGTTGATTTCGAAGTGGAAAGCTACCTGCGGCACCGCGGCAGCCAGTTCGTAAATCGTTTTGACGCGAATTCGTATCTTTACATCACTAAGGCGATGGACTATTTCGATCTGTCGGCCGGCCGCGCGTCCTTATCGGCGGCATTCGATCGCACAAGCGCCCGCTTCCTGGTTCTCAGCTTCACTTCTGACTGGCTCTATCCGACCTACCAATCGCTTGAAACCGTCGGCGCTTTGCGCAGCCGAAATATCGACGTTGCATTCTGCGAACTCAATTCGAGCTATGGTCACGATGCATTCTTAGTCGAGACCAAAGAACAGACCGAGATGATCACCGGTTTTCTGGCGAGCGTCTGCCGCGATCTGGATGCATGCGACAAATCGCCCGCTCGACGGTCTGTCAACGTGGAAGCTTCGATAAGCACCCGTCCCGACTACGCAATGATCGCCGCACTCGTGGAGCCCGGTTCGCGCGTGCTGGACCTGGGCTGCGGAGAAGGCGAGTTACTCGCATCGCTGCAGGACCAAAAGAATGTCGCCGCGCGAGGGGTCGAAATTAACCCGGACAAAGTCCGTCGCGCCATTGCTCGTGGCGTTTCCGCCTATCAGAGCGATATTGACCACGGACTTACCGACTACCCGGAAAAGGCTTTCGATTTCGTCATCCTGAGCCAGACACTTCAGGAAACCCGCTATCCGCTCTCCGTGTTACGCGAGATGTTGCGCGTCGGCAAACATGGCATCGTGGCTTTTCCGAACTTTGGCCACTGGACCACACGGCTGTCACACCTCATAAGCGGCCGCGCGCCCCGCACTCAGCTCTTTCCGCATGAGTGGCACGAATCGCCCAATCTTCATTTCCTGACCGTCGATGATTTCATTCTTCTTTGCCGCGCCCAGGGTTGGACGATCGAACGCCAGATCTTCCTGAAAGGCGACCGCAAGGTCCGTCGCTGCGCGAATCTCCTCGCGGAGGTAGCGGTCTTTTCAATCCGGGTCTCGGACTAACGCGTCCGTATACTTGAAGCGTAGGATTCAGCCGATTGCCCTCCATTGTCGACTCCTTTGTTGCCGCAAACGAGCAGCGTTTTCTCGAAGAACTATTACAACTGCTTCGCATACCCAGCATCAGCACTCTGCCCGAACACAAGAATGACGTCGCGCGGGCAGCTCGTTTCGTGGCAGATTCGCTCCATCAAGCCTGCATGGAAAATATCGAAGTCATACCGACCGGCGGTCACCCGCTCGTGTATGCGGACTGGTTGCATGCCACCGGCAAACCAACTGTTCTTTGCTATGGCCACTACGACGTGCAGCCTCCCGATCCGCTTGAACTTTGGAAGACGCCACCCTTTGAACCCAGTATCCGGGACGGCAACATCTACGCTCGCGGCGCCTGCGACGACAAGGGTCAGATGTACATGCATATCAAAGCAGTCGAGTCTCTGCGCTCGGTATTGAAGGGTGCATTGCCCGTGAACGTTAAGTTTCTCATCGAAGGCGAAGAAGAAGTGGGCGGCGAGTCGGTTTCCAAATATGTTCCTACACACAAGGAAAAGCTCAAGGCCGATGTTGCCCTGGTCTCCGATACCGAACTGTTCGCGGATGGCATTCCCACGCTCTGCATCGGGCTGCGCGGCCTCGTATATCTCGAGATCGAGGCGAATGGTCCGGCGCGCGATCTGCATTCGGGCATGTACGGGGGCGCGGTACCCAACGCAGTATACGGTTTGATTGAATTGCTGGCGAAAGCAAAGGATGCGGAGGGACGTCTGCGCATTCCTGGCATCTACGATGACGTCGCCGAGCCGGCCCCCGCTGAAACTGCGAGTTGGAAAAAGCTGCCCTTCGACGAGCGGGAATTTCTTCGTGATGAGGTGGGATCGACTGCCCTCGCCGGAGAACCCGATCAATCGGTGTTAGCCCGCCTCTGGGCGCGCCCTACTTTTGAAGTTCACGGCATCGCAGGGGGGTTTAGCGGCACAGGCGCCAAAACTGTCATACCGGCCAAGGCAATCGCCAAAGTGAGTTTGCGGCTCGTCCCTAATCAAAAGCCGGAACGCGTACTCAAAGCCGTCAGAGAGTGGGTTAAGAGCAATTCGCCAAGCGGCATCCGCTCAGACGTTCGGGTGCTGAGCGCTGGTCCGGCAATCTCGGTAAACCCGGACCACCCCGCCATTCACGTTGCGGCGCAGGCTTTCGGAGAGATGCTCGGCAAGCCGACAGTATTTATTCGCAGCGGCGGTTCGATACCAATCGTCGGCGAGTTTGCCGAGCACCTTGGCATCCCGACTGTGCTCATGGGCTTTGGCCTTCCTGACGATGGACTTCATTCGCCGAACGAGAAATATCGCATCAGCAACTATTACGATGGCATCCGTACAATAGCCCACTTTCTCGATGTCTACGGCAAAGCGCATGCTAGAATCCGGAATTAATGCTGCAAGACCTTGCTCTGGCGCTGCGTCTTCAGGCGCTTGACCGCAAGATCGCGAGTCTCGAGAACGAGATCGCGACACTCCCCAAACATATCGCAGAAATTGAAAGAAAGCTCGAAGCGCACACCCGTCGGCTCGAAGCAGATCGCGCCGCATTGATCGAGAATCAGCGCGGCCGGAAAAAACTCGAAGGCGACATTCAGGTTCACGACGCTAAGGTCTCGAAGCTGAAGGATCAGATGCTCGGCGCAAAGACTAACGAGCAGTACAAAGCCTTTCAAAACGAAATTTCTTACGCGGAAGGCGAGGTTCGGAAAGCCGAGGACAAGATTCTCGACTTCATGGAGCAATCCGAGCCTCTCGAGAAGAATGTCACCGCCGCGGAAGGCGATCTGAAACAGGAAAAGCTACAGGTCGAAAAGGAAAAGGCGCACGCTCGCGAGCAGACGGCGAAAGATCAAACGGACCTCTCCTCGACTCAAAGTGAGCGTAAGGCGGTTGCGGCGGAGTTGACTCCGGCGTTCTATGCGGAATACGAGCGGATTCGAAAAAAGACTCGCAACACACCGATCGCCGATGCAACAGATGGCCGTTGCAGTGCCTGTCAGATTTCGCTTCGGCCACAATTTTTCCAAGACCTTCGCCGCGGCGACAAGATCATGTTTTGTGAAAGCTGCGGACGCATCCTCACGTACAATCCCGTCATTGACGTGGAAAGTGATGTTGCCACTTCCCGCCAGACTGCCTAGACGCGCCACCCGTTACAATTTCGTGAGAGCCCGTCTGAACGGGTTTGATATGCTCTCGGCTTCGGCCACCCTGTGGATGGCGGATACCTGCGATACGTGGAGGGTCAGGTATGAAGATTTTTGATAGTTCCGATGTCCGGAACGTGGCGTTGGTTGGGCACGGTCACAGCGGCAAGACGTCGCTTACCTCAGCGATGCTCTTTGCCGGCGCAGCAACTGAGCGCCACCTGAAACCGGATGACGGAAATGCGATTACAGACTTCGATGAAGAAGAAATCGTCAGGAAACTGAGCATCAATTCCGCTTTAGCGGCGCTCATCTGGCAAAAAAACAAGATCAATCTGATCGATACTCCCGGCTACAACATTTTTCTCAACGAGAGCCGCTCTGCGCTGATTGCCGCCGATTCTGCGCTGGTAATTCTGGATGGCGTCGCCGGCATAGAGGTCTCAACCGAGAAAGTGTGGGACTTCGCCCAGGAGTTCAATCTTCCGACTGCGCTCGTGATCAATAAGCTCGATCGCGAACGTTCTTCCTTCGAGCGAGTAGTAGAAAACATTCACGAGCGATTCGGGCGTGCAGCGGTTCCCGTATTGTTGCCGATGGGTTCGGAAAAGAATTTTTCGGGTGTGGTCGATATCATTCGCATGCGCAGTTTCTCCTATAAGGCGGGAGGCAATGGCAAAGGTACGGAAGGCGAAATTCCGGAACCCTACAAAGAGGCCGCCGTAGCTGCGCACGAAACTTTGGTCGAAATGATAGCCGAAGGCAACGATGAACTCATGGAAGAATTCTTCGCCACTGGCACCTTGCCTGTCGAGCACATCGTGAGCGGTTTGCAGGAAGCGGTTCGCGAGCGCCATATTTTCCCCATACTGTCTGCGGCCGCCGCGCAGAACATCGGCAGCGATCAGGTGCTCAACTTCATAGCGGAGATCTTCCCGTCGCCTCTCGATCGTCCGGGAATTCCGATTGTGAAGGATGGAAGCGAGGAACTGAAGCCCATTGCTCCTACTGAACCGGCGGCGCTGTTTGTTTTCAAAACTGCGGCCGATCCGTTTGCCGGACGTCTTACCTTCTTTAAGGTGATGGCCGGTACCTTGAGAGATGATGCTCACCTGACGAATCAGCGGTCGAACGTCAATGAACGTCTGGCGCATATTGCAACTCCGTTCGGCAAGACGATGCAGTCCGTGCCGGAAGTGCGGGCTGGCGATATCGGCGTGGTTGCGAAGCTCAAGGAGACGCTGACAGGAGATACGCTCTGCGAAAAAGCCAACTGTGTCGTTTACCGCAGCGTTCCGATTCCTGAGCCATCGATTGCTTACGCGATTTTGGCCAAGACCCGCAACGACGAGGATCGACTGAGCACCGCGCTGGGAAAAATGCTCGAAGAGGATCGGTCTTTGCGCTTTTATCGGGACATGCAAACCAAGGAGTTCCTTCTCGCCGGCAACGGGCAGCAGCATCTCGAGATCGTTGTCAGCCGGCTGAAGCGCCGCTATAGCGTCGAAGTCGAGTTAAAGTCGCCGAAGATTCCATATCGGGAGACGGTCCGCGGAGTGGCTAGCGTTCAGGGACGGCACAAGAAACAGACGGGCGGCCATGGACAATTTGGCGATTGCTGGATCAAAATCGAGCCGCTCGGCAGAGGAGAAAAGTTTCAATTCGTCAACGACATCTTCGGCGGAGCGATTCCCAGGCAGTTCGTGCCTGCTGTCGAGAAAGGAATTCTCGAAGCCGCCGAGCACGGCTTTATTGCAGGCTATCCTGTTACCGATTTTCGGGTGACGCTTTATGACGGTTCGTATCACGACGTCGACTCGTCGGAAATGGCCTTCAAGCTTGCCGGACGCAAGGCTTTCCGCGCAGCTATGCAACAGGCCAAGCCTGCGCTGCTCGAGCCGGTAATGAAGGTGGAAGTGGAAACTCCCGTCGAGTTCGCCGGCGACTTAATGAGCGACTTCAACGCACGCCGGGGGCGCGTGGCAGGCATGGACCTGAACGGCAATATACAAACCATCCGCGCCCAGGTTCCGATGTCGGAGATGCTGAATTACCAGAACGATTTAATTTCGAAGACACAAGGTCGCGCTTCGTTCCACATGGAGTTCGATCACTACGACTACGTGCCTACGCTGCAGGCGGAAAAGATCATCGCAGCGGCCAAGGCTCATATGCACGTTGACGAAGAGGAATAAGCGACAACGAGGTCAGTCTCAACAGCACTGTATCTCTCTTGTATTAAGCAAACACTCGTTCGAACAGGCGGTGCATTCTGGCCTGTAAAGCCAACAGATCCGAGTCGAGATTTGCCGCGGCCGAATTGGGTGACGTCCACCGGTTCATGAGCTCGGCGATCATTTCCCGCTGTTCCGGGGAGCCTGGTATTTTGCCCTGCGCGTGGCCGGTGACCAGCCGGATAGCATGATCGAGGGCCCGGAAGTATGTGGTGGCTTCCAGGAGAAACTCGGCGTCCGCCCGTTCGAGATGGCCCATCTTCTCCACCACATCGATTCGCTCCGGCGTGTTCAGACTCTTGAAGAACATGCCAGCGCCACGAAGGCGCAGGTACATCAGGATGAAATCCGAATCGTAATAGCCTCCTTGCGCCGCCTTCAAGGAGGCTTCAGCGCCTTGCTCGCGTTGCAGTCGCAAGCGCATCTGCCTCAAATCAAGTTTGGATCGTCCGCCTTGCCCATACCTCCGCCAGTCGACCTGCTGCAGCTTTGTCAGGAACTTTGTTGCGCGATCCGTGTCGCCTGCCACTCCCCGGGCCTTCATGTAAGCAATGCCCTCCCATGCCTGGGCATTACTACCAAAATAGTCGACGTACCTCGATTCAGACTGGACAAGCGGTCCTTCGCGTCCGTCAGGCCTCAGCCGCGTGTCGACCGAAAGAATGGGACCGCCCTCGGTGTATCCAGACAAAATCTCGAGCAAGCGCTCGACGACGCGCGTCCAGAATCGCTGACGACCTGCCTCCGTATCCGGAATGATGAACAACAGGTCAGCGTCCGAGCCGACGTCGAATTCACGCATGCCCAAACGTCCGAGCGCCACGACCATCAACTCGTTTTGCGGCTCTTCAAAAGGCTTTTCCGGCCCAGCATGCCTCCGCGCATGGTCCAAGCCCATTTCGAGTGCAATTCGATAAGCGCGCGCAATGACGAACTCTGCAAGAGCGGAGGTCTGATCCAGTGTATGGAAGACGGGTTGAGGCAGGCAGACACTCGCGGCCTGGGTGCGAAACATCTCTCGCCGAAAAAACCAACCCAGCCCTTCAATATCGTTGAGCGGTGCGGCCATAGCCTCAAAGGCATAACGGCGTTCCGGAAAATCAGCGGCGCGTCGAATCTCGTCCAACAACTCCGGATAACGGGCCAGCTGATTCGCCAATAAGGGACTCGACTCGAACAGTTGAACAATCCAATTCGCGAGTGCAGGACGCTCCGAAAAGAGCTTGGCCTCCACGGGATTCTGCACGAGCCATTCCAAGAAATCTGCAATGCCGTTGTGAACACTCCGCCCCCTGCCGGCTCTGATGCGTTCCAGCAGCCCCGGAGCAACCTTCCCTAAGGTCCCGATGAGGTCTTCGCTTAGAGCATTCTCCGGCAGTTCATCGTGCTTTTGCGCAGGGTCTGGCAGTTCGGGCATGGATTGATAGGACAAGGACTGCGTGTAATACAGCGGCCGCTGCGCATGCACAATTCGTTCGTAAATTGCCTGGACGTTTTCCAGATGTTGGTTCAGTTCCCGCAACAGCTGCGTTGCAGCCGAGGACCCCGACAGTACGCCGTTACGCGACACCCGCCGCGCGACATGTTCCAGCTCGGCCGCGTTTGAGGGCAGCAGGTGAGTCTGGCGATCGTCCTCAAACTGAAGCACGTGCTCGAGCCTTCGCAAAAAACGATAGGCTGACTCGAGACGGTTGTATTCGGTCGCGGAGAGAAGATCGCTGTTATGCAGGCTTGAAAGCGCTAAAAGTGTCCCTTGATGTTTCACAGCGCTCTGACGATTTCCATGGAGGCGCTGCAAGCACTGCACCAAAAACTCGATATCCCGAATGCCGCCGCGTGTGAGTTTCACATCGATCCCGCCGCGCCGGGCCGCCTTGTTCGCCGCCTTTTCTCTGATGCGCTCACGAGTGGCGGACATTGTTTCGACGGCTGTGAAATCAAGCGTGGTCGAATATATCAGCGGCGCGACAGATTCCAGAAGCTCCCGGCCCAACGTCTCGTCCCCGGCGGCCACCCGGGCTTTGAGCAGCATCTGCAGCTCCCAGTCGCGAGCCCGCTTCTGGTAATACTCTCGAGCAGCAGCCAGCGAGATACAAACCTCGCCATGGCTTCCCTCAGGCCGCAGACGCAAATCTACGCGGTAGCATTGCCCGGCGGGAGTATAAGTGGAAAGAAGGTTAGTAAGTTGATTGGCAACTTTTTTAAAAAATTCTTTGTTCGTGATTGGGTGTGGTCCTGAAGTCTCGCCATTAGCGCTATAGAGAAACATCAGGTCGATGTCGGAGCTGTAGTTCAACTCGCGACCGCCGAGCTTTCCCAAAGCGAGCACGCTGAAGAGCGCGGTGGTATCGCTCTTATCTTCTTCCAATGGATAGCCGAACCTCGGAATGAGCTCCGCTTCCACTTCCCCTAACGCACAGCCAAGGATTGCATCTGCGAGACTCGAAAGCTCTTCAGTGAGCTCCGCAAGCTCACCCATTCCAGTTAAATCGCGAATTACGATTCGTAAGATTTCCTTGCGACGAAACAACGCCAGCTCAACGCCCCCAGGTTTCGAAACACCAAGTTCGTCGAGAAACTCTTCAAGTCGCGCTTCGTACTCCGCGCGCGAGAATGTGCGGGACGAGTTGCCTAACTTCAAGATCCAATCCGGATGCCTGAGCAGTTCCTCAGACAGAAATTTGCTCGATGCAAATATGAGGCCTAACCAGCCGAGTTTCTCGCGATCGGCTGCGAGCTCCCGGTAGGCTTCCGGATGCCGCTCTTCTAGTTCATCAAAGTATTTAGTGACTCGGGACGGATCAGCAGACAAGCCGATTACCTGTTTTACGAGCTCTGAAGCATGTGATTCATCTGTCCCCGCGTCCAACGTCATTGTGGGGAGCACTCCGACAGAGTGGTCAGCGCTAGACCGGGGCATTCTTTTGGGATGGCGGCTCCTGAAGCCGTTCAGACAACAAGGTCTAAGATGCCATTATAGCTTCCGCGAGCGCTCAGCCGTGGGAGATGCTCACCAGGCGCTTCTTGCGACAGGATTCATATACGGCAAGCACGACTTCAAGTGCGCGATAGCCTTCGTCACCGTCAACCAGCGGTTGCCGATGCTCGCCGATCGCCCCCGCGAAATCGAGGAATTGTCGCTCGAACGTCGTCACTTCAATTGCCATGGGATCTGACGATCCGGACGACTTGTGCTGGGCCACCGGTGCGGGATCTCGGGCGTTCATAGCTTCATCGTTCTGAACATCCCAGCGGCTCAACTGGTCGCCCGATATGACAGCTGTCCCCTTCGTGCCATGTATTTCGATGCGCTCGGTATAGCCCGGCCAAAATGCGGTGGAGGCCTGTATTATGCCCGTCGCCCCCGACCCATAGGCGAACAGAGCGTTCACAATATCTTCTGACTCAATCTTGTGAGCCGAAGCCAGCTGCCACATCCCGCTAACTTCCGCGATCGGACCCATCAGGTAAAGCAAAAGATCAACCTGGTGGATTGCCTGGTTGATAAGAGCACCGCCGCCTTCGGTCTCCCAACTGCCTTTAATCGGGCGGCTATAGTAGGCGTCGTCGCGAAACCATTTCACATATGCATCCGCCTGAAGGAGTTTTCCCAGGCGCTCGCCAGCAAAAGCGCGCTTCAGAAAAATTGTGGCGTCGTCGAATCGGTGCTGGCTCACAACGCCCAGGGGAATTTGCGCAGCCCTTGCAATGTCGATCATTCGCCGCGCCGTTTCCAGATTCGTGGCCATGGGCTTTTGCACCTGAACCGGCCGCCGTATTGCTGCACAGATTTCGAGCGGCTGCAAATGAAAATCAGGAAAAGTGCAGACGTCTATAAAATCGAGGCCAGGGTATTCGCACAATTCGCGAAAATCAGCGATAAAATGCACTCCCCAACGCTTTGCAAAGTCCTGACCCTTTGCGGCACTCTTGTTAGAGCATGCGACGAGCTCAAATCCGATGTTCTTATACGCCTGAGCGTGTTTGTTTGCGATCGCTCCGGTCCCAAGCAAGGCAACTCGCATGTTAAAGTCCGGTCTCCGTCCCGCAGATGTTCACTGCGATCCCGCACTCATGGAAAAAGGCGGCCTTTACCGCCAGCGCACGATTTGCACTTGCAGCATCCACGCCGTAAGCCACCTGGATATGGTTGGCCTTATGTTTGGCCATCATTTGGTCACGCGTCACGCCATACAGAACCGCGTGCATAATCGGCCATTGGGGTGTCGTGATTCGCCACCGCCGCTCTGTTTCCTCCGCGGGCAGCTCAACGACTCGGGCTCGTCCGAGATCGGCTTTCAACCTGCCGTCCTCAACAAAAATCCGGCTCCAAACAATTTCGCCCGGCTTCGCCACACCTTTCAGTGAACCTCCGCCTAGTTTGAAATACATTGAGGGCTGCCGTTCGCTCACCGAGCCTGAATAGCCTCCGATGTGATGCGCCGCCGGCGCAGCGCCCGATATCTCGAACACCCAGACAAATCGGCCGTTGTAGTCTTCGCCGTATCGCAGATCGTGAAGCGTCGTCTCGGGAGGCAATCCCAGAGCATTCCACACGCGATGCGTTATCAATGCGTCCAGGCCCGCGCATTCGTCCACCTCATTGAAATGAGGTAGCGGCTGATTTTCATACAGCAATCTTCCGTCCGCCGACCTTACCGGAGGCCGATCCGAATTGTTAAGCAGACCCTCCGCAAGATCGGATGCGGGAGCGAGATCTTTCAGACCTTGCTGATACTGAATCCCGATTGTTTCGCATCCAAATTCGTCGGCAATGCGAACCGCGGCTATGTACATCCGGCACTGGTCGAGGATCTGATTGTCGGTAAGATCTGTCTCGGGATTCGAACCGGTTTTAAATTTGAGACCTCGATCGTCGAGCCATGTGCGCACAGCCACAGCTTCTTCCTCTGGAACTACCTGCATGGCTGAGTAAAGCGAGGATTGGCTCAGCCGCTCCTTAAAAACACCTGTGGGGTTGAGCAGATGATCAGGCACGATCGCATTGAACATGCCCATGCACCCTTCATCGAAAACTCCCATGATCGCCTTATCTCGCTTGAGGGTGGCTGCCAATTCCCGGCCCATAGAGGCGGCGTCCGTAGGAGTGGGGTCGAAATCGAATGGCCGCACGTGACTCAAATCGTGTTCTGCTTCCTTCCCCCCGAGCCACGACTTCAAACGCGAAAGAAAATAGTCGTCTGTGAAGTCCGTCGACCACAATGTCGAATACTTTACACCGGCCTTGGTCAAAGAGCCATTCAGATTCAGCATTCCCACTAGTCCGGGCCACTCGCCACTCCAGTTAGCGACAGTCAGTATGGGCCCGCGGTGAGTGATGAGACCGGATAGCACGTGATGACTGTACTGCCAGACAGCTTCGATAACAATTAGCGGCGTATCCGGCGGAATCGTTCGAAACACTTCCATGCCGCGCTTTTGCGAATCGATGAACCCGTGTTGTTTCACCGGGTCAAGCGCGTGTGCACGCTTCGGTTCGAATCCGAAGGATCGGACCGCACCGAAAAGAGCGTCTTCCACTTTTTGCTGCGCCGGCCAACAGACCTTGTTCGCGGACAATCGCAGATCGCCGCTTGCAATTACTATTACCTCCCGGGGTTTGGACATCGCACTATTGTTTCAAACCCAGTAAAGCGATGTGTTCTGAATTAGCGCTCGATTTAAGCTAACGCACGTTGCTTCGTGAGATGAGATCGTCTCACTCCAGCGCAGCAGCGCCTTTTCCGAAAAGTAGGTGCGCCCTCTGAAACAAATACTGACAAAATTGTTTGCCTGCTTTAAAATATATTCATGCAGTTGAAGAAACCTTCTAAAAAGACGTCCCAGGTCGCGACTGAAGCGACAGCTCCAGTATCAGAAGAGGCTGTTGTCTCTACTTCAAAGCCACGCGCCTCGAAATCTTCCAAGAAGAAGAGCGAATTAAGCGAAATGGCATCCGTTAGCCACCATCATAAGGCCGCGTCGCCGCTATCATCTGAGCCGTTTGCAAGCAAGCCGCTAAACGAAACACCGCGCCGTGTCGTTCATCATTACCAAATCGCTGAACTCGCTTATGGCTACTGGGTTGAGCGGGGGTTCGCACACGGCAGCCACGAAGAAGACTGGTTGCGAGCAGAAAAAGCGCTCGGGATTTCCTAGCTTCTGCTATCCAAAAACACTTAGGCTCCGTCCTACAGAACAGGTCAGCAGGCACGCAATATTTCGCCTGACCATCGCCTAGTAAACTAGTAATCAGGCTCTTTCTTTCATGAGTCAAGTGGCTCCTGAACCTGTCGCTCCCAACGCTGGCCCCGCGCCAGTGCAGCGTTCCGTGTTGATCGGAACTGTCGCGTGGTTGCGCGACATGATGCTGTCGGTCTTGATCGCGATCCTGGTGATCCTTTTTCTTTACCGTCCGGTGAAGGTTGAAGGGACAAGCATGATGCCGAGTCTCTACGATCAGGAGCGCCTGTTCATAAATCAGTTCAGCTATAGGTTTGGAATCGGAAGCATCAAACGCGGTGACACCGTTGTATTCCTGTTTCCCGAGGATCCGACGAAGTCTTACATTAAACGGGTGATCGGGCTCCCGGGAGATACGGTGGCCGTACAGGACGGGTTTGTCCTGGTGAACGGGAAAAAGCTGGAAGAAAACTATGTTCCGCCAGACTACCGCGACGACCGGCCGTACTCCCCGACAGTAGTTCCGCCGGACGATTACTTTGTTCTGGGAGATCACCGCATTTCTTCGAACGACAGCCGAGCCTGGGGTTTCGTCCCGCGAAGCTATATATATGGCAAGGCCGTCTTCGTCTTCTGGCCGCTTGACCGAATCGGGTCTGTACACTAGTTCCGATGGGACGTCTGCTGATTGTTACCGGGTTTGCTCTGGTAGCAATAGGCGTGCTTGTCCTTGCCCTTAACCGGTTCAACATTCCATTTGGCCGCCTGCCGGGCGACGTTGTCTGGCGAGGAAAAAATTCCACCGTTTATTTCCCATGGGTGACTTGTCTCGTCATAAGCGTTGTCCTCACGCTGCTGTTCTGGATCTTCAACCGCAAATCATAAACTTGCTTTGACATTGCGTTAAACTGGCGCTGGAACTCCGTCCGTTTATGAGCGACGATCTCAAAACATATCCGCCAGCCCCGCAGGTCAACGCGCGCGCCCGTGTAAAAGGAATGGATGCCTACCGCGAACTCTATGACAGCGCGCACCGAGATCCTGAGAAGTTCTGGTCACAGCTTGCAATTACCGAGCTGGACTGGTTTGAACCTTTCACGAAGGGTCTTACCTGGAACCCGCCGGAAGCAAAATGGTTTGAAGGTGGTTCGCTTAACGCCTGCTTCAACTGCGTGGATCGGCACGCCGCAGGAGAGCGCAAAAAGAAACGCGCCTTAATCTGGGAGGGCGAACCCGGTGACTCGCGAGTCATCACCTATGAAGAACTTCACAGGCTGGTTTCGCGCTTCGCTGCCATTCTTAAACAACTCGGCTTTCGGAAGGGCGATCGCGCGATCATTTACATGCCGATGGTCCCGGAACTACCGGTGGCGCTCCTGGCATGCGCCCGCCTCGGGATTATTCACAGTGTAGTTTTTGGCGGCTTTTCATCAGAGGCGCTGAAGGCTCGCATTCAGGACCTCGAGGCTTCGCTCGTCATTACGGCCGATGGGGGATGGCGACGCGGCAAAGAGGTGCGCCTTAAAGACGCAGTGGATGAGGCTCTGCGCGGCTCGCATGGTGTGCGGAGTGTCGTGGTCTACAAACGAACCGGTGCGCAAATCGCTATGCAGCCGGAGCGAGACATTTGGTGGCATGAGCAGGACGAAGCGTTACCGGCAGGAACCGTTTGTGAGCCGGAGAAGGTCGATTCAGAACACCCGCTATTTGTTCTCTACACTTCGGGCACCACCGGAAGACCCAAAGGAATTCTCCACACCACTGCGGGTTATCTATTGCAGAACGTCATGTCGATGAAGTGGGTGTTCGATCTGCAGGATGACGACGTGTATTGGTGCACTGCAGACGTTGGCTGGGTTACGGGACACAGTTATCTCGTCTATGGGCCGCTTGCCGCCGGCGCTACTGTGATGATGTACGAAGGCGCTCCCGACTATCCTGCCTTCGATCGCCTTTGGCAAATCGTAGAGAAGTTCAAGGTCACGATCTTCTACACCTCGCCGACCGCCATTCGTGCGCTGGTGCGGCAGGGAGACCAATGGCCGAATTCACGGGATCTGTCGAGTCTTCGCCTGCTCGGCTCAGTAGGAGAGCCGATCAACCCCGCCGCCTGGGAGTGGTACTACAAGGTCATCGGCAAAGAACGCTGTCCGATCGTAGACACCTGGTGGCAAACCGAGACGGGCAGCATCATGATCTCGCCGCTACCCGGCGCGACACCACTCAAACCTGGATCGGCTTCACTGCCTCTACCAGGGATCGTTCCCGAGATTGTTGACACTCAAGGCAAAACCATCGCCGACACCCGCGAAGGATACCTCGTCATTCGACAACCATGGCCAAGCATGATCCGCACCATCTGGGGCGATCCGAAAAGGTTTGAAGAACAATACTGGTCGCGTGTGCCTGGTTCCTATTTCACTGGCGATGCCGCCCGGCGGGATGAGGATGGCTACTTTTGGGTGTTAGGCCGGGTGGACGACGTGATGAATGTGAGCGGTCACCGGCTCAGCACTATGGAAGTTGAGTCCAGCCTGGTGCATCACCCGGCCGTCGCCGAAGCCGCGGTTGTCGGCAAGCCGCACGAAATTACCGGACAGGCTGTCTGCGCGTTCGTAACTCTGAAGCGAGGCGAGTGGGATCAAGATGCGCTCGGCAAGGAACTGCGCCAGTGGGTCGCGAAGGAAATCGGCGCATTCGCCCGGCCGGAAGAAATTCGCTTTACCGATGCGCTTCCAAAAACTCGCAGCGGCAAAATCATGCGGCGCCTGCTGCGTGAGATCGTGGTGAATCGCGGAGTCACCGGCGATGTCACCACGCTGGAAGATTTGACGGTCGTCGCGGCTCTTTCAAGCCACCACGACGAGGATTGAGCTTCTCAGCTTACGAGCTGAGCGTTCAAAGTAATTTCGGTGTCGTAAAGCTTGGAAACGGGACAGCCTTCTTTCGCGTTTCTAGCGGCTCGGTTAAAAGCATCTTCCGAGGCACCGGGAATTTTCGCCTTGAGGTCGAGGTGACTTCGCTTGATTGAAAATCCGTCACCATCCTTTTCCAAAGAAATTGTACAAGTTGTATCGATCGTCTCGGCCGTGAGTCCTTCGGCCAGCAAGGCTAAGGAAAGTGCCATCGAAAAACACCCGGCGTGTGCCGCCGCCAGCAATTCCTCGGGATTTGTGCCGGTGCCTTGTTCGAACCTGCTTTTGAAAGAGTAGGGAGTGCTCGAGAGCACGCCGCTAGCCGAAGAAACGGTGCCGGATCCGGATTTCAGATCGCCCTTCCACTGCGCTGTCGCTTTTCTGTCCATGCTTCATTAGAAGCTACCGATCACGGAAAGCATACGGCCAGGGTTGGAGGGCTCACGCCGAAAAGAGAAGAATTGATCAGCGCTGCAGGCAGTACAAAGTTTCGAATCGGCTATGCAACCTCGGGGTACGCCAGCATTCTCCATTTGCAGAAGATTTGCACGCGCCAAATCCACATGTGGCTTCGTTCCTTCAAAGTGCTGCACCGTGTCCGGCCACGCGGAGAACTCACTTGCGACGTCCGGACTCACTTCGTAGCAGCACGCGCGGATCGACGGTCCGATTGCGGCGATCAAGTCGGCTGGTCGCGTTCCGTAGAGTTGACTGAGTTGCTCAACGGTCTTTTCTACTATGCGAGCCGCCGTCCCCCTCCACCCAGCATGAACCGCCGCAACGGCCTTCGTGCGAGCATCTACCAGCAGGATCGGTACACAGTCGGCGGTTCTGACGCCGATCGTTTGACCGGGCTTATCGGTCACCAGAGCGTCGCCCTCCTGTTCGCGATCGGCCAACCCCGAAGCGTTCCAAACCCGGTCAGAATGGATTTGCCGGAGTGTGACGCCGGAGTACGGATTACCGCGACGGGTCCCGAAGCCGTGCTTCAGCCAAGCAATCTTAGTGAGGCTTGGGCACTGGTAAACATCATTTTTTACAACAAATTCCAACAGATTTATTAAACCACCACATCAGCCGGCGCCGACAACGTCTCTGGCTTCACTCGCATGGTGCGCTGGGTGCGGTACCAGTCTAGTGTCAACCGTAATCCTTGCTCGAAAGTAAACCGCGGCTTATGACCAAGCTCCCGGACTGCGGCGGTTACGTCGGCCTGAGAATCTCTTACATCGCCCGGCCGCGAAGGACCGTATTGCGCTGGAAGGGAAATGCCCTCAATCTTCTGAAGGAGTTGCCAGGTCTCGTTCAAGGTATAGCGATTGCCGTTACCTGCGTTAAATAGCTTTCCGGAAACCCCGGCCGCATTCGAAGCTTTAATCAACAACGCCACCACATCTTCGACATACGTGAAATCGCGCGATTGTTCGCCGTCGCCGTAGATCATCGGACTCTCTCGGTCGATCAGCGCAGTCAGGAAAATCGAAAGAACCCCGGAGTAAACGCTGGTGGGATCCTGGCGCGGGCCGAAGACGTTGAAAAAACGAAGCGACACTGTTTCGAGCCCAAAGCAGTCCGAGAACACGCTGGCATAGTATTCGCCCACCAGTTTCTGGAGCGCGTAGGGTGATTTCGGGTGTGGCAGCATCGATTCCACTTTGGGCAGCACCGGTGTGTCCCCATAAGCAGACGAAGAGGCTGCGTAGACGACTCTTCCCACTTTGCCTTCGGCCGCGGCACGAAAAACATTGAAGGTGCCGTCGATGTTGCTTTCGTGGCTCGAAACCGGATCCAGAATTGATTTCGGCACGGAAGGCAGCGCGGCGAGATGAAAGACGCGATCCGCTCCCGAGATGATTCCCGCAATGTCCTTATAGTCACGAATATCGCACCGGTGCACCGTAACCGAACTCGAGACCTGTTCGAGATTGCCGGTATTGCCAGTAGCGAGGTTGTCAATGACCTGAACTTTGTGGCCCTCTGCGAGGAGGCCTCTGACGAGAGAAGAGCCAATAAAGCCCGCCCCTCCTGTGACTACAGATCGATTCATATATTCTTCAAGGAAGTAAAAACACCTGGAGCCTGTTCGAGATGCCGCAGCGCACGATCAGCCACTTCGCGGCAATCACGGCTGAAATCGAAAACCTCAAGAGACACCCAGCCCTTATAGTTTAATGTGATTAGCGTCGAGAGAAGCGTTCCAAAATCATAATTGCCGCTTCCGGGCTCCCGACCGTCAATTTCATTTACGTGAACGTGCTCGATGTAATTGAAAAATTGACGGATCAAATCGGAGTGGGGAACGACTTCGTCCTCGGCATTATGGACGTCAAACATCGTCCGGAGCGCCGGGCTGCCAACCTCTTGTACCATCCGTACCGCCTCTTCGAGGGTGTTCACAACATTTGTCTGAGAGCTCGGTAACGATTCTATAAGGATCGTGACACCCCGCGACTCCGCATGAGGAGCTAATCGAGCCAGCTCCTCGGTCAGGATTTGGACTCCTTCCGACGGGCTGACGCCGTTTGTGGCGGCGCGTTGTTTCGGAGAGCCGAACACCATAAACGCCGAATCGTTGGCCTTCAACTTCAGATCGGCGCAGAAGTCAATTAAATACCCAAAAAAGGCCCACGTCCGTTGTCGAATTTCGGGCTCGGCCGATGTCGCATGTAATCCGTCTGGAGCGGCCAGCAACCAGTGCAGGCCGACGAATTCTAAATCGCTCTCAATCATGTTGGCGCGAAGCGTGGCACGGTCCGCGCGAGTGACGGACGAAGGATCTTTTGAGAGCGTAAATGGCGCGATTTCGATGCCCGTATATCCGAGCCGACGAATCACCTCGCAGGCATCGATAACACTCAGCTTTTCAAATAGTTCGTTGCAAACCGAGAACCTCAGAGATAACCTCTTTCGTTCCCAGTGTATCGGCTGGTTGATGATTTGTTCTCGTTCCGGGGCGCGGCAGCAAAGACCGCGCCATCGTTCTTTACGAAGGAAGTTACGGCTTGTGTCCTGCCGCTACGCCAGTCGCCCTGTGAGAGGCCGCCGTTTGGGCATGAGCAGCCGAAGCCCACTCATCAGCCTCTATTTCAGCTTGCTCCCTGGTGATGCCGTAGCGCTCCTGCAGCTTTCCGACAAACTGATCCTTCTTGCCGCTTAGCATCGTGATGTCATCATCTGTCAATTTGCCCCAACGCTCTTTGACCGAGCCTTTCAGTTGTTTCCATTTGCCTTCGAATTGATCTGAATTCATGGTTACTCCTCAGCCAAAGTAGGGGCAAGCAGAAGACCAAAATCTTCTCCTTTTATTCCAACATCTCTTCAAAATGTTACAGGGAAATTGTTCCAACTTGATGGATTATCAAGGTCATTCTTGCACGTTCCTCGTAGATCGACCGCCACAGGTGTACCATCACAGCGGGCGATACTGAACTTTGATGGAATGTCGCGACAGTGTCCTAGTTTCTACCGAACTGAACCTTCCCCTGGTAGGCAGAGGGAAGGTCCGGGACATCTACGATATCGGCACGGCACTGCTGTTTATCGCTTCGGACCGTATCTCTGCCTTTGATTGTGTTCTCGGTAGCGGCATTCCTTGCAAGGGTCGCGTTTTAACGCAAATGTCGCTTTTCTGGTTCGAGTTCCTGAAAAGCATAGTGCCAAATCACCTGGCGACGGCAAATGTGAATGCCTATCCGGAACAACTAGGCCCTTTCAAAGAATTGCTCGACGGTCGTTCTATGCTGGTGAACAAGGCTCGCATGATTCCCGTCGAGTGTGTCGCGCGAGGATATCTGGCGGGTTCGGGTTGGAAAGAGTATCAGGCGGAGGGAACAGTTTGCGGCATTGGTTTGCCCAAAGGCCTGCGTAATGGGGATCGGTTACCTGAAGCTATCTTTACGCCCGCGGCAAAGGCGCAGAGCGGGCATGACGAAAACATGCCGTTCTCTTACGTTGAAAAGCAAGTGGGCAGCCGTCTGGCGGAACGGCTGCGGGAGCTAACATTACGCATTTATCAGCGAGCCGCCGGTTACGCCGCAGAACGAGGAATCATACTGGCTGACACCAAATTCGAGTTCGGTTTTGTAGGCGACGACCTTGTTCTCGCGGACGAGGTGCTGACGCCCGACTCATCACGTTACTGGCCGGCTGACACATACAAGCCCGGCGGTCTTCAGTACTCCTTCGACAAACAATATGTACGCGACTACCTGGAGACTCTTACCTGGGATAAAAAACCTCCTGCGCCTGCGTTGCCCGACGAAGTGATTAGAAAGACGAGTGAAAAGTATCAGGAGGCTTACGAGCGTATCACGGGACGGGACCTGAGCGCCCGAACCGGATAGAATCTCCGAAGCGATGTCTTTCAACTGGTTCGATTTCGCACTCGCGCTAATTGTTCTGATATCGTCAGTCGCCGGATTTCGATCAGGTTTCGCGCGCGTCATAGTCGGCCTGTGCGCAACGGTGGCCGGGTTTATGCTCGGATTCTGGTGCTATCGCATTGTGGGCGCAAAAGTTGAGCCTTTCGTAAGGACCGCTGCGCTGGCGGACACGATCGGATTCCTGATCATCTTCTTCGGCATCCTGATCGCAGGAACCCTGTTTGCGGCCTTGTTGGCAAATCTATTCAAATGGATCGGGCTTTCCTGGTTCGACCATTTTCTCGGGCTCGCTGCGGGCTTTTTAAGGGGCGTTCTTGTGGTTGCTGCGATCGCCGCGATTCTGGTCGCATTCGTGCCTTCGCCCGTTCCCACGTTCATCACCAACTCACGAATGATGCCTTACGCGGCACACATCGCGGCAGCACTAGCAGAGGCGGCGCCGCGCGATCTCAAAGATTCGTTCTTCCAGGAATGGCAAAATCTGAAGCGATTTTGGAATCAACACAGGGATAGCCCGCAACAGGCCAGGCTCATCGCTCAGGACTGTAGTTGAAAATAGAAATTGCTTCTTGTTTTTGATCTCGACGGCACCCTCATCGATTCGAGCGAGGATCTCACGATAAGCACGAATGCCACACGCGCTCATTTCAATCTTTCGCCACTCGATCAGAAAGTAGTGAGCTCGTACGTGGGCAATGGGGCGGCGGCTCTGATACGCCGCGCGATGGGACCTGACACTTCCGAAGAAACGGCAGCTTCAGCCCTAGCCTTCTTTCTGAAGTATTACCGTGCGCATGCCCTCGAGCACACCAAACTCTACGCCGGCGTGAGAGGGATGGTAGAGGACCTTGCCCGCGACGGATACAGGCTGGGAGTACTCACCAATAAGCCTCGGAAGATCAGCTTCGACATTCTGGCCGCTCTGGGAATCGAGCACCTGTTTATCCATGTCTATGGAGGCGATACATTCGCCAATAAAAAGCCCGATCCCGCGGGTCTTCTGCTTATGGCAAAGGAAACGACCGTACCGATCTCGGAAACGCTCATGATCGGCGACAGCAAGGTAGACGTCCAGACCGCGCGCAACGCAGGCGCGCGCAGTTGTGGCGTTACCTGGGGTTTCCAACCGGAAACATTCGACGAGTTTCCGCCCGACTTCGTCATCGAGCATCCCGATGAATTGATCCGTACCGTTCGCGCCTGGCGTAATGGATCAAAGTAAACTTCGAGCTTGACCCATAAACACGCGTGACAGAATCAGGGGATGTCCGTGCCGTTTCGCCTTTTGACAGCCTCCGCCATTTTCTGCGCAACCTTGCTGGGCGCTTGGAAGGAGGGAGCCGCGAACGAATGGTATGCGAAACAGCCATGGCTCGTCGGCAGCAACTTCCTTCCCTCCAATGCGGAAAATCAGCTGGAGATGTGGCAGGCCGAGACGTTTGACCCGAAACGCATCGACCAGGAACTAGGATGGGCCGAAGGGCTCGGGATGAATACAATGCGGGTCTTTCTGCACGACCTGCTCTGGGAGCAGGACAGCATCGGATTCGAGAAGCGCGTCAACACATTTCTCGAAATTTGCGCGAAGCATCACATCCGGCCTCTTATAGTACTGTTCGACTCCTGCTGGGATCCGAATCCGAAACTAGGCCCCCAACAGCCGCCCATGCCCGGCATTCACAATTCACGCTGGGTACAAAGTCCGGGCGCCAAGGCTCTTGCCGATCCTGGCGAGTATCCGCGCCTCGAAAAATACGTCAAAGGCATTGTAGGCGCCTTCGCGAAGGATGATCGAATCCTTGGTTGGGATATTTGGAACGAGCCTGACAACTTAAATGGTTCAAGCCGCGCCGACAAACAGGCAAAGATCGATCAAGTGCTAGTGCTGCTTCCGAAAGCTTTCGAGTGGGCGCGGTCGACCGAAGCGCGCCAGCCATTGACAAGCGGAATCTGGCATGAGGATCCGTCTAAGCCAGACACTCTGTCGCCGATGGCGAAAATACAGCTTTCCTCTTCCGACATCGTTTCCTTCCACAACTACGACGGTCCTGAAAAATTTGAGGCCGAGATTGAGTGGCTCCGAAGTTATCATCGGCCGATCATTTGTACGGAATACATGGCTCGTCCGAAGGGCAGCACGTTTGAAACAATTCTGCCGGTGGCGGCAAAAGACAAAGTGGGAGCGATCAACTGGGGATTTGTAGAAGGCAAATCGCAAACCTATCTCCCCTGGGACTCCTGGCAGCATCCCTACGTAGACCGGCAACCGGCCGTCTGGTTCCACGACATCTTCCGGGAGGATGGAACGTCGTACCGGAGACAGGAGACTGCCTTCATCAGCCAGATAACCCACAGCAAGAATAAATAATTCTTCAAGCGCGCGACCGATGGCCGTGATACAGGTGGAGCATGGCACAGGTCGCAGAACACTCCACCTCTTCGTCATCACAAGCCGCCACTACAGATGAGTTGCAGCTCATGGACGCCTACTGGCGGGCATGCAACTATCTGAGCGCCGGCATGATTTATTTGCGGGATAACCCACTCCTGCGCCGTCCGCTAAAACTGGAGCACATAAAGAATCGCCTGCTGGGACATTGGGGCTCTGATCCCGGTCAAAGCTTTACCTGGATTCATCTCAATCGTTTGATCAAGAAACATGACCTGAACATGATTTATCTTTCGGGGCCCGGGCACGGGGCGCCCGCAGTGTTGGCCAATTCCTACCTGGAAGGCCGTTATTCGGAGATTTACCCGGAGAAGAGCGAGGATGAGGAAGGTCTCTGCAGGTTCTTCAAAGAGTTTTCTTTTCCGGGTGGAATCGGAAGCCATTGCACGCCCGAAACGCCCGGCTCGATTCACGAGGGAGGCGAGCTCGGTTACAGCATTTCTCATGGCTTCGGTGCAGCGTTCGACAATCCGGATCTTATCGTTGCGGTTATGGTGGGAGACGGCGAGGCCGAGACGGGTCCGCTAGCGACCGCGTGGCACTCAAACAAGTTTCTAAATCCGATAAATGACGGCGCAGTATTGCCGATCCTCCATCTGAACGGTTACAAAATCGCGAACCCGACGGTGCTGGCCCGAATAACTCCCGAAGAACTCGAGCATTTGTTCATCGGCTATGGCTGGACGCCACATGTAGTCGAGGGCGACGACCCCGCCCTTATGCATCAGAAAATGGCGCAAACGGTCGAAACCTGCCTCACGGAAATACGCACAATTCAGGAGACAGCTCGGAAAAAGCAAAAGGCTGACCGCGGACGTTGGCCAATGATCATTCTCCGTTCTCCCAAGGGCTGGACGGGACCCAAGGAAGTGGACGGGCACAAAGTCGAGGGCTTCTGGCGGGCCCATCAAGTGCCAATCCTCGACGTACACGATCCAAAACATCTTGCGGAGTTGGAAAGCTGGCTCCGCAGTTACAAACCAGAGGAGCTCTTCGATACAGATGGCCGGTTGATTCCCAAGCTGCGGGAGCTGGCGCCTAAGGGCGAGAGGCGCATGAGTGCAAATCCGCATTCCAACGGCGGTCTTCTCCGTAAAGAACTGCGTTTGCCGAATTTTCGAGACTTCGCGGTGCCAACCAAGAAGCCGGGCACATCTGAAACCAGCCCTACCGACGTGCTGGGCCACTTTCTCTGCGAGGTGATGCGCCGGAACATGCAGAACTTTCGTGTTTTCGGACCGGATGAGACGGCCTCCAACCGGCTGCAGGCGATTTACGCTGCAACAAAGAAAACGTGGCTCGCCGCTTACAAACCGGAAGACGCCGACGGCGGAGAACTTGCGCTAGACGGCCGGGTCATGGAAATGCTTAGCGAGCATACGCTCGAAGGGTGGCTTGAGGGCTACGTTTTAACAGGTCGCCACGGCTTCTTCTCGACATACGAAGCGTTCGTTCACATCATCGATTCGATGTTCAATCAACACGCGAAATGGCTCGAAAAGGCAAAGCTCGATCTCGCCTGGCGCGCTCCGATTTCTTCGGTTAACCTCTTGATTACGTCGCTTGTCTGGCGGCAGGATCATAATGGCTTCACTCACCAGGATCCAGGCTTTCTCGATGTTGTGACTAACAAGAGCGCGACCGTTACGCGCATCTACTTACCGCCTGATGCCAATTGCCTGCTGAGCGTAGCGGACCACTGCCTCCGCAGCAAGGACTACATCAATGTCATCGTCGCTGATAAGCAGCCGCACCTTCAGTATCTCGACGTGGACTCGGCGGTTATGCATTGCACCAAGGGCATCGGCATCTGGGAATGGGCCAGCACCGACGACCGCCTGGAACCAGACGTCATCATGGCCTGCGCGGGCGACATTCCAACGATGGAGACCCTCGCCGCAGTGGCCATTCTCCGCGAGAAATTTAGCGATCTCAAGATCCGCTTCGTCAACGTAGTCGATTTATTCAAACTTCAGCCCGACACGCAGCATCCGCACGGCTTGTCTGATCGCGATTTTGACAGCCTGTTTACTAAGGACAAGCCGGTTATCTTCAACTTCCACGCGTATCCGTGGCTTATTCACAAACTGGCCTATAAGCGGAACAACCACCACAACTTTCACGTTCGCGGCTACAAGGAAAAAGGCAACATCAACACTCCTCTTGAGCTGGCAATTGAGAATCAGGTCGATCGTTTCAATCTCGCCATCGATGTGATCGACCGGGTGCCGCGTCTTCAGGTAATCGGCGCGCACGTGAAGGACTGGCTGCAAAACCAGATTATCGATCATGTTAATTACGCGCACGAGAACGGCATCGATCCACCCGAAATCACGAAGTGGAAATGGCCGTTTTGATGGCGCGGCCCATTCTGGCGCTTAACTGCGGATCTTCCTCACTAAAATTTGGTCTGTACGATGTCGACCTCGCCTCTGCTCGGTTGATTGTGGAGGGCGAGGCCGAGGAAATTGGCTCGCGATACTCGCATTTCTGGTTACGGAAGGCAGACGACAAAAATAAGCCGGCTGTCCTGCCACTGTCCCTAAAGGATCACGCGGCCGCCTTTCAGCACGGACTCCAGCTGCTCAAGGAGTTTCCGGCTCCGCAGGGTGTTGGCCATCGTTTCGTACACGGTGGCCCGAACTTAACCACTCACCGACTGCTCGATTCGACGGTCCAAGCAGAATTGGACTCTGCAATCGAATTCGCACCGCTCCACATGCCTTCCGCGCTATCAGTCTTGCGGGCTGCAGCTGAGAGCATGCCTGGAGTACCACAGGCAATTTGTTTCGACACGGCTTTTCACCGCACAATGCCGCAGGTCAGCTGCACTTACGCTCTTCCCGCAGAGGTCCGCAAGCTGGGTGTGCGGCGCTACGGTTTCCACGGTTTGTCGCTCGAATCGATCCTCAATCAGCTCAAGCCTGTGCCGGAGCGGCTGATCGTCGCACATCTCGGCAATGGTTCGAGCATCACCGCAATTCTAGAGGGCAAATCGATTGACACAACTATGGGCCTGACGCCGACCGGCGGCGTGATGATGGGAACGCGATGCGGCGATCTGGATCCCGGGATTTCAGTCTATTTGCTGCGGCACGGATACGACAGCGCAGAGCGATTGGAAGACCTTTTCGACCATCAATGCGGCTTGCGAGGCATTTCGGGCGGCACCAGTGACGTTCGGGAACTCCTCAGACAACGCCCCACAAACACTGATTCCGATCTGGCGTTAAGCATGTTCTGCTACCAGGTGCGCAAAGCAATCGCCTCGTTAGCGGGAGCCCTCGAGGGTGTCGATTTGCTCGTTTTCACCGGGGGCATC
This sequence comes from Terriglobia bacterium, assembly GCA_963757345.1. Taxonomy (GTDB): domain Bacteria; phylum Acidobacteriota; class Terriglobia; order Bryobacterales; family Bryobacteraceae; genus Bog-105. The sequence goes on from CAVWRP010000032.1 coordinate 73,420, forward strand.
GGTGAGCATGCGGACGGCCTGCGCGACGAGATCGTCGCCGGACTGAAATTCTTAGGCCCGGGCCTGAAGATGATAACGCTGCCCGCCAAGGAAGACGAGCAGATCGCGAGTAACACAAGCGATCTGCTGGAACATAGAACGTTGGTGCACGGTAGCTAGAGCCAATCTGGTTTTGGTGAACTTTTCCGATAGTGCTGCGCCCCCGACAAGAAGCGAAATGTTAATGCCTGCTCCGTGCTGCCCGACGTTGTAGCGGCAGACCGAAGCTTGCCCGACTATTCCTCTTCAGGCGGATGCTGACCCTTCGCGACCGCAGCCAGCGGCGTCTTGACGTCCGACTTTTTCTCCGTAGGCTTCGGCTTCTGGCTTTCCTCTACTGGAGGATGCTGTCCTCGAGACTTGATTGAAACGGTTTTGGATGCCATATTTTCTCCTTTATACCGAAACCTTGTGCAGTTTCGCAGCCACTTCAGATTAGTCTGATAGATTATTGCCGCTGATAGAGCATTACGTCGGAATAATTCTGCAGACGAATACATGCCAGGCGGCTATCATCCGGCGACCAGGCAAACGTTAGAATGCTCTGGTCTTCGAACCGCGTCAACTGCTCGGGAGCGCCTCCGTCGAGCGGAATGCGCCAAACATTAGAAACGCCTCCCGCATCGGTAACGACGCTGGTTAGAGACTTGCCGTCCCGAGTCCAGCGAAACGGATCCGAGGCGTTCGGTACGGGGCGCATGCCCGATTTGCCGTCGAATCCGATTATGGCTACGGTCCAATGATCGGACGATTGCTCGACCTGGCATGCCACCCACTTACCATCAGGCGAAATGCGCGGGTTGTCTGCCTGGAAATTGCCCAATGAGGTTGGCTGACCCCCATCTATTGAGATTTTGTAGAGCCCCGGAGTGGTTGACAGCCAGGCAGTATAGACAACCCACTTACCGTCAGGCGAGACACTCGGCGTATTGTCGTAGGAAGGGCCGTAAGTGAGCTGGACGTAGCGATTCTCGGCGCGATCATAGCGCCAGATGTGAAAACCTCCGGACCGGTTTGATGAAAAGACAAGGGAATTTCGGCCGGGCACGGGCTCTGCTTGCTGTTCTCGGAACGGTTCGTTCGTGAGGTTAGATTCGATCTGATCGCCAATCGGAAAGACAGCCAGGTTTGGAAAGCCCGTGCGCCGGGAATTGACCAAGAGCTGTTTTCCATCAAGCCATGCGAGGCTTCCTCCGTCCTGCAACTCAGCGATGGCGCTTCTGCCATGAGCAAAATCATGCGGGGAGGAAATCCAGAGAGTGGCTCGGGGATCGACCTTGACAGCCGCGAGCCGCTTACCATCACTGGTCATCGAAAGATTCGAGTAGCCGCTGACGTCTTTCGTGAGATCGTGCTTGCGGCCGCTGTCGGTTGCGAACTCGCGTATCTGCGACCGGTTCTTCCCTTCCGCATTCGCCGAGGCGGTGAGCGCCAAAGAACGCCCGTCCTGCGACCAAACGAGATGCCCGATACCGGTCCAGCCAGGGAGCAGTTTTTCGACACTATGGCTCCTCACGTCCACGAGCACAATGGCCATCTGGTCCGACGGGTTGGTGGCGTCGCGGCCGAGTGCCGCGATTTTGTCTCCTCGCGGCGACCACGCGACGTGCTTCATAAGTTCGAGCTTGGTCGTACTTAAGAGCGGCGTCACGTTATGGCCGTCAGCAGTGGCTAATTCGATGACGCTGCGCGTGGGGGCGCCCGACTTTTCCCCGGGATCCCATCGAACAAAGGCGATCTGATCGCCGCCCGGAGAAAAGGTCACGGGGCCGTCGATGTCTTCAACGAGCGGTGCTGTCGAAGGTGCACCGACGACCGGTACCGTGAAGAGTTTACCCCGATGAACCGTCTCGTCTTCCTCGGTTTCGTAGATTGTACGGCTATCCAGAGAAAATGTGAGGCCTTGATAGTTGATTTTGCGCGGAGGAATGCGTATCTCGTCAGACGGCTGATCGACCTGTTTCAGGTGAAGAGACTGCATCCCGCCCGGGTCGCCGACAGCAAAAGCCAGGTATTTCCCATCCGGTGAAATCGCCGACTGTAAGGTCCGACCGTTAAAGGTGAGTTGCTTGACTGAATCGACACGGAACCAGTTAGGCTGAGAAAAACGCTCTTTCCCGCCCAACCCCCACCACCAAACGGCCGCACAAACCGCAACCACGGCACAACTTGCAGCAGCCAACCGCCATCGACCAGCATGCCGCGCCCGCCGCCCAGGTACCAGGGAACGACTGATGCGGCGTCTCGCCGATGAGGTGTCTACGCGTTCCAGATCGCGCAACATCTCCTCGGCAGATTGGTATCGTTTGCTCGAGTCTTTGACGAGCGCGCGGGAGACAACCCTTCCGATGCCCGAGGGAAGCGCTCCAAGGTTAGGCAGCGGCGGGGGCTGGCGGTCCAGAATCGCAACGATTACGTGGCTGTCGGTTTCACCGGCGAAAGGACGCTGGCTGGTCAGCATTTCATAGAGCAGTACGCCCAGGCTCCACAGATCTGTACGCGGGTCCACTTCCTCACCCCGCGCCTGCTCCGGCGACATATAGTCGACCGTTCCTACGACCGATCCCTCAAAACTCAGTCCACGAACCCTCAAACCTGCCAGCCGGGACTCATCCGTCGTTTTTGCTAAACCAAAATCGATTACTTTGACATAACCATCTGGGCGCACCATGACATTTGCCGGTTTCAGATCGCGATGGATGATTCCCGCCGAATGCGCAGCCATCAAAGCGGACGCAATCTGGTTAGCAATGTGAACCGCCATTTCAGGATCCACGGCACGCTGCTGAATGGCCTTCTTGAGAGTTACGCCTTCAACGAATTCGCTAGCGATGAACAGTTCGCCCTTGTATTCGCCGATTTCGTAGATCGTCAGGATATTCGGGTGATTAAGAGCAGAAGCCGTGCGGGCTTCCTGTTCCAAGCGCTGGAGAGATTCTGCATCAGCGAATAGTTCTGGGGGGAGGAACTTAAGGGCGGTGTGTCGTCCGAGGCGCGTATCGAGGGCCAGGTAGACATGGCCCATTCCGCCCGATCCCAGCCGGCGCAGAATACGATAAGTCCCGAACTGCTTTCCCTCGCGGGGATCGGTTGGAACGTGTGTCTCATCCGTGGCCGAGAGCTTCGCGGCCGAGCCCTTCAGACTGCCAGAACGCGTCCCACGCATGAATCGCTTTGTGATCTCATCTCGCAATCCGCTCATGGGCAAGGCGATTCTCGAAACGCACGTTCCGGACTGCTTTGATTGTCGCGCAGTTTGTCCGCTCCTAAGAGAGAGGCTGACGGAAGTGCACCCGACCTGAGGGTGACACATTTTGCACGCGAGGAGTTGCTGTACTCAAGGTCGCGCCTACCAGAATTTTACAGCGTTCGCCGAAGACATCGCGTCAAGCGCGGCAGAATTCGTGGCTTTTGTAAAAACGAAGCCAGACTAAGGCGGGTCGGGGCGCGTTATCCCGCGCAAACGGCAGGCCTGGCCGGAGGGCGCTTAGGGTCTGATGTGAAGGCTGTTATGAATGGCGTAGAGCGCCAGTTCGAGACGATCGGAGACGCCAAGCTTGTCGAAGACATTGTGAAGATGATTCTTCACGGTCTGTTCCGTGATGAACATTTTCTCGGCGATTTCTTTGTTTTTATAACCTTGGGCAATTAGAATGATGATCTCGCGTTCCCGCTGACTCAGCTGGGCCCTTTCGCGGGGAGCTTTCCCGTTCGGACCAACCGGGGCGGTCGGGTCCGAAGGCGACGCGAACTTCCTCATCACGGCAGCAGTGGTGTTCGAATCCAGCCAAATCTCTCCGGCGTGGACTTTCATAACGCTTTTTTCGATCAACGAGGTCGGAACGTCCTTGTGCACTATGCCGCAGCAGCCAAGCTTCATCGCTTCCACAAATTCTTCCCGATGTTCGGGCGCGGCAAACAGGATTACCTTGGCTTTTGGCGCCCGCGTTTGTATACTGCGCAATACCGTCAGGCCGTCCACCCTCGGGAGCTTCAGCTCCATGAGGACTATATCGGGTTCTAACTGGACAGCTTTTTCAATAGCATCCATGCCGTCGGTTGCTTCTCCGACGATTTCGATGGTGGAGTGCTCGGCAAAAATCTTTCGAAGCCCTTCCAAAACGATCGGGTGCCCGTCGGCGATCAAAATGCGAATAGGTAGTGTTGCCATCCCGTTTGTGTCGAGCTGTCCTAATCCGCTGAACTGGTCCACGTCTGCTAGTACGATGGTACCGGTACAATCGGACTAAAAGCCCTGTCTACGGATTATAGTGTCGGCGGCGGTCATTTTTTCTTAAAGGAATTTCTGATTCTGAGCCCGGGAATCGCCTAGACCTCCGCCCTCCCCTCGTTTCGGGGAAAAGGTATTCTTTGTATTTCTACAATGGTGCCATGCCAAAGTTGTCGATCAGAGACCTGGATCTTGCCGGCAAGAGGGTTTTTATTCGAGTGGACTTTAACGTTCCCCTGGCTGCCGATGGTAAGGAGATTACCAGCGACAAGAGAATAAGGGCGTCGCTGCCGACAATTCAATACGCTATCGAGCACTCAGCCGGGATAGTGTTGGCGAGTCATCTCGGCAGACCTAAGGGAAAACCTAACCCGTCCATGAGTCTGGCGCCGGTCGCCAAAAGACTCTCGGAACTGATCGGGAAACAGGTCAAGATGGCCCCGGATTCCGTCGGGGATAAGGTTAGCGCGATGACTCCTCATCATGGCGAAATCATTCTCCTGGAGAATCTTCGGTTTCACCGCGAAGAAGAGGCGAACGATCCCAACTTCTCCCGGCAGCTCGCCTCGCTGGCCGATCTCTACATAAATGACGCATTTGGCTCGGCGCATCGAGCTCACGCGTCGACCGTCGGGATCGTATCCTTTCTACCTTTGGCCGCTGCCGGCCTACTGATGGACAAAGAGATTGAATGGCTGACGCGCGCAACAAAGAATCCGGATCATCCTTGCATCGCTCTTCTTGGAGGAGCCAAGGTTTCGGACAAAATCGAAGTCATTCAGAATCTGATCAAAGTTGTAGACAAGCTGCTCATCGGCGGGGCAATGGCGTACACGTTCCTCAGAGCCAAGAATCTGCCGGTTGGCAAGTCTCTTGTGGAGGAAGACAAGATCGACCTTGCCCGGCAGCTCCTGAAAGATTACTCGGACAAGCTAGTACTCCCAGTCGATCATGTGGTGGTACATGAAATAAAGGCAGAGGCGCCTCATCAGGCCGTAGCGTCGATCGGCCCGGATCAGATTGCGGTGGATATCGGACCGAAAACAATTGACCTCTTCACGAAACAGATCGCCTCGGCCAAAACCATCATCTGGAATGGACCAATGGGAATCTTCGAGATGCCCCCCTTCGATCGCGGAACAGTCGCGTTGGCCAAAGCGATTGCCGGTTCAGGAGCAGTTTCCGTGGTAGGCGGCGGAGATTCCGAAAAGGCGATCAAGAGCGCCGGGGTAAGCGACAAGATCACCCACGTTTCGACGGGTGGCGGCGCCTCGCTGGAGTTCCTCGCCGGTATAGAGTTACCGGGTGTGGCAGCGCTGACCGACAAGGCCGGGTAGCACCGCTCCCAAATTCACGATTTCAATGCGCTCCTGCAGCTCCTGGAGTCGTGTGCGAAATTATGAAAGATTCGAATGAAATCGTTAACGTGTCACAGAGCGGCACTGATTGCATGGTTGAGTTGTGCGGCGATAATGCCTAAGATCGCGAGCTCCCAGAATATTAATCTCTGGCCTCAGGGAGCTCCCGGGCCCAGGGCTACTTCCGAGCAAGAGCGCGATCTGACGACGGCCAAGGATGGCGAACCCGGCGGCAAAACCATAATTCGTCTGGGAAACGTTACCGCGCCCTCGATAACGGTTTACCGCGCACCCTCGACAAGCCATCGGTCGAGAGCTGCGGTTGTGGTCTTCCCCGGCGGCGGGTACCACATTCTCGCTTGGGACCTGGAGGGCACCGAGGTCTGCACCTGGCTCAATTCCATTGGCGTGACGGCAGTGCTCTTGAAGTATCGCGTTCCGGAACCCGCCGGCGCCAGCCGCTATGCCGCACCTTTGCAGGATGCGCAGCGCGCCATAGGCTTAGTTCGCAGCCATGCCGCAGCCTGGGACCTCGATCCTAATCGCATTGGGGTGCTCGGGTTCTCGGCCGGCGGCCACCTTGCGGCAGTGCTGGGCCACGGCCCGGACGCGCGCACCTATACCAGCTTGGATGGCGCAGATGCTTTAAGCTGCCACCCGAATTTTGTCGTGCTCATTTATCCGGCGTATCTCTCGGTAGAAGATAAGGGAATAGAGCTGGCACCTGAAGCGGCGGTCTCCCGAAACACGCCCAAGACCTTCATTGTTCAGACTGAAGACGATCACAACTTCATAGAAGGGACGCTGCTCTACTATCGAGCATTAAAGCAAGGCGGCATTCCGGCAGAAATGCATCTGTTCCCTGACGGTGGTCACGGCTACGGCCTTCGGCCTTCCGCCGCTCGGGTGACCGGCTGGCCTGCTCTTGCCGAAGCATGGCTGCGTTCACTCGGGCTGACTGCCAACCCCAAATCGCCTTAGTATGGCGTCGCCGCTCACTCGAGCGAGCAAAGCGCAAGACCGCTTGCTACCGAGGTGAATTCGTCACCCGTTCGAATCTTTTCAGCGCCGAATCGATTCTCGAAAATGCGCCGCACCGCGGGAACGAATGATGAGCCGCCAGTTAAAAAAACGCGATCGACGTCTTTTGCGTCGATTCCGGTCTTCGCAAGCAGCGCTTTGACGCTCGCCTCAATCGACCTGAGCTCCTCCTCTATCCATTCCTCGAACACTGTCCGGCTCACTGGCGCGGTTAATTCCACATCACCGTCAGCGAAGTAAAAAATCGTCCGATCGTGGGCGGAAAGCTGCACTTTTGCTCGTTGCACAGAGCGATGCAGATGATATCCGAGGTCATGCTTTACCAGGTAAATCAAGCGTCGAATCTTTTCCGGCTCCAGCGCCTGCCGGGCCACGCTCTGAAGCATGTTGAGCGTTTCATGAGATTTAAGAAGCGAAAGATGATGCCATCTTTCCAGCTTGTGGTATACCCACCCCGGAACCGGCAGACGTTTGTCACCGGACTGCAACTCAGAGCCGGCCCCCAATGCGGGCGATACGAGGCGCCGTACAATCTTTGCATCAAAAGCGTCCCCCGCCAGCCCCAAACCCTCATTCCCGAGTACCGATCTCGGCTCCGCTCCTCGTCTTCTATAACTCGGACCAACGTTGAGCAAGGAAAAGTCACTGGTTCCACCGCCGAAGTCCCCGATGAGAATCAGTTCGTCATGTTCTAACTTCGACTCGTAGTGATATGCCGCTCCGATCGGTTCGAATTCGAACCTGACATTCTCAAAATCCGCCTTATGAAGCGCATGGGTCAGTCTGGCAACTGCGTATTCGTCATCCTCCTCGGTTTGAGCCCCTACGAATCGAACCGGCCGCCCGACAACCGCCGTCCGGATCGGATACCCGAATGCCTTCTCCGCCAATATGCGTATGTCACGCAAAATTCTCGCGACCAGTTCCTCGAGTTGCACGCGCTTCCCAAATACCTCCGTGCTCTGGAGGCCACGGCTCGCCAGGAACGACTTTAAAGACTGCACGAGCCGGCCTTTCTCGTCATCCGAGGCGAGATACTGCTCAATTCCGAAGGGCCCGCTCCAGGACTTCAGCGTCTTCCGGCTGCCTTCTTCAATCCGCTTGAGGTAAAGCAATGACCGATAGGCTTCGGTAACACTATCGAACGTTTCGAATTTGGCGAGATTGACTCTGCCGGAAGCGTCCAAGTGAGCGATAGAGCTGTTAGTAGTTCCGAAATCGAATCCGACGCCCATCCCTATCAGTGTCGGACAGGTATTGAAGTGAGCAGCTTTGCAATAAGACGTGCCCCCTGTTTCGACGAGGTGTTCCTGTTCAAATGAACTTATGTACGCCATCGTTGGGATTACCGGAAACACCGGGCATGTCGCCGCAGAGCAACTACTCTCGGAAGGCCAGTCCGTTCGAGGAATTTTCAGGAGCGCTTCAAAAGCGGAGCTTTGGGAGGCCCGCGGCGTAGAAGCGGCAATCGGGGAGCTATCAGACACCGAAGCCATGACAAAGGCATTTCGGGGGACAGACGGGGTCTACCTCATGACACCGACCTACCACAACGCGGAGGATATGTTTGCAGAGAATCTCCGCGATCTGACCAGTCTTAAGCAGGCAATCACGGCAGCCGGAGTGCCGAGGACCGTGCTGCTATCGTCCATAGGCGCTCAACGGGAAGAGGGAACGGGCGCCATTTTGAAGCTTCACGCCATGGAGCGTATGTTCTTTGATCTGCCGGCTTCCTGTACGTCGATCCGTGCCGCCTGGTTTATGGAGAACTTTACTGGTTTGATTGAAAGCGCGCCGTAAGTCGGGCATTCTTCCAAGCTTCCTTAACCGGCTTGATCGCACAATCCCGATGGTTGCCACGCGCGATGTAGGCTTGCTGGCGGCGGAGTTACTTCAGGACAAGGGAAAAGGGGTGCGTGTAGTCGAACTGGAAGGTCCAAAGCAGTACTCTCCCAATGACGTCGCCAGGGCATTCGAGGCCGTACTCGGCCGCAAAGTCGTCGCGCAAGTAGTCAATCGAAGCGAATGGCCGTCGATATACAAGCAGTGGGGTCTCGCTCCCAAATCGGTTGGCGCCATGACAGAAATGATCGACGGCTTCAACCGGGGATGGGTGGTTTTCGAAGATGGCAAGGCGGAGCGCTCGTTCGGTAAAACGTCCATGGAAAACGTGCTCCGCTTGACCACTGGCGCAAGTGCGGGTTAAACCTCGGCAAATAGCGAAAGAATTTCTCCTCCAACAGCTCAGTCATTTTCGGCACCCTCCTGGACGACCTCCATGAGATAGCCGAAAGCGGTCTGCTCGGTGGTTTTGGGGTGAATAAAGAACACCTTTGTGCCGCGCGATCCGTTGCGCGGCTTCTCATCGATGATCGTGAATCCCTTTTCCTTCATGAAGTCGAAGGCTTTTTGAATATCGGCCACTCTGAAGGCTATATGCGCGAAGCTGCCGCGACCGCCTGATTTCTCAATCTGTTTGGCGACCGGAGACTCTGTGCTCAACGGTTCGAGAAGCTGGATCAAATTGGGACCGTTTCCCACTCTCAAAAGGACTTCCCGCACCTGATCCGTTCCCAGCACCTCTTGCCGGTGAACTTCAGAGAATCCAAGACTCTTGTACGCGCGTACCTGCTGCTCCAATTCGCCTTGCTTCACGGCGATCGCAATATGATCGAAAAACAGGAAGCCTGGGATTTGTTCAAGATCTTCCATCAGTCGAGCTCCATCGGCATCTGGCCGCTTTCAATCCTGTTTTTCAGGTCACAACTCCGCGGCGCCGTCGAGGCTCCGCCACAGATACCAGCTCGCCAGAGTGCAATACGGATGCCAGCGTGCCGAAATGCGCATCATCTCCGCAGCGTCCGGCAGCGCATTCAGACCGTAAGCTTTCTGCACAGCGCTCCGTATCCCCAGGTCGCTTAGCGGCATCACGTTCGGCCTGGCGAGCGCGAACATCAGGAACATCTGGGCGGTCCAGACGCCCACTCCTCTTACCTGCGACAGGATCGCTATGACTTCGGCATCTTCGAGCGTTTGCAGTTTCCGAAACCGGATCTGCCGCGCGGCCACTCTTTCCGCCAGATCGGTAAGAGAGGCGATTTTCTGACGGGATAACCCGCAGGCGCGGAGCTCTTCCGTCGTGAGTTTCAGAAATCCGCTGGCCGTGAACCTTCTACCCACGGCTTTCTTGACCCGCGCGAAAATCGTTGCCGCAGCCTTGCCGTGCAGTTGCTGGAACGTGATCGATCGCGCCAGCGTCTCGAAAGTGGGATCAAGGGACAGCATCGTGCAAGGTCCCACTCGCTTAATTATTTCTGCGAGTACCGGGTCGGCAGATCGAAGGTGCAAAGTTGCGGCTTTCATGGTTTGTCCCGTCGGACGCTCCCAACAGGGTTCAGCGCCCCAACATATCTGGAGATAATCGTATCGAGATGAGCAGTTCCTGTCCTCGAATCGCCGGCCGCCTTAGAATTCTACCGGCTGCCTGCCTGACCTTAACGATGATCGCGCAGGGGCAAGCCCCGCCAACCTCGTCCGCACAGGAACAGGAGCCGACGATCCGGGTTGGTGTAGATCTGGTCAATCTTTTCTTCACGGTGAAAACTAAGAAGGGTGGCCAGCTGATTCCCAACCTGGAAAAGGGGAACTTCCAGATTTTCGAGGAGGGCAAAGCGCAATCGATCCAACACTTCTCGCGCGAGACAGATCTCCCCTTAACTCTGGGCCTCCTGATCGACATCAGCGCCAGCCAGGAGCGGCTCATCGAAATCGAACGCGATGCGGCTTCAGCGTTCTTTTCAAGCGTCATTCGTAAGAAGGACGAAGCTTTCCTGATCTCCTTCGGGAAGAGCACGGACCTGTTGCAGGACTACACGAGTTCGCCTCGTTTGCTCAGTTCGGCTTTGAACGATCTGCGCGGCGATGGCCAATCTCCAGGCCTCGGCCCGATTCCGATCCCGAATACCGGCCCTGTTCCTCAGACCGGCTCGCCGAAAGGTACTTTGCTTTACGATGCCGTCTACCTTGCGTCAGACGAAAAGCTGAAAAGCGAAGTCGGTCGCAAGGCTATCGTCCTGATTACGGATGGGGACGATCAAGGCAGCACCTATAACATCCGAACCGCGATCGAAGCGGCGCAGAAGGCTGATTCGATCATTTACAGCATCTATTACGTGGACCACGGCTTCTATATGCAGGCCGGTATGTTCGGAGGCGGCGGCGAAGGTGAACTGCGCAAAATGTCGAGCGAGACCGGAGGCCACGTGTTCAGTGTCGACAAGAAGCATCCGCTGAACGAAATCTTCAAAGAGATCCAGGATGAACTACGAAATCAGTATTCGATTGCGTACGTTCCGACGAATCCCACACGCGATGGAAGTTTCCGGCACATCGAAATCAAAGTCGACAACAAGGACTACCGCGTGCAAGCCCGGAATGGCTATTACGCTACGCCGAACGATGCGCGGTAGCGTGCTGTCGCGCTTCCATGTAGTCGTGGACAGCCTCGCGTAGGGGAGGCATCGCTGCTATGCCTGCCTGTTCCAGTTTTTGATTGCTGAGTGCTGAGAATTTGGGACGCCGCGCCGCCGTTCTGTGCTGACGCTCATCGGTTGCATGCAGAACGGGAGAAATGCCAGCAAGCTCAAAGATAAGCTTGGCGAAGTTGTACCAGGAGATCGCTTCGCCTCCCCCCATGTGGTAAACGCCATGCATCCCTTTCTCCACCATGTCTGCAGTTCGTTTGGCCATAGCAGGAGCGTACGTCGGGGAAGCGAAATGGTCTTCCACAACACGGATCGCACCTGTTCCCTTGGCCAACCGCAACATGACTTCGACGAAATTTCCACGCGGCGTAAACATGCCTCCGGGACCGAACACGCCCGAAGTACGAATGATCAGGGGATTGGAAAGGTAGGCTTGGGCATAAAGTTCGCCCGCCAGTTTCGAAACTGCATAAGCGCCAAGCGGGTGAGGTGGGTCACTCTCGATATACGGACTACCCTTGGTTCCGTCGAAAACATAATCAGTCGAGTAATGAATCAGCTGGCACCCCAGTTGACGGCACGCCATTGCTACGTTACGGACGGCTAAAGCATTGGATTGGAAGGCCGCCAGTGGCTCCTGTTCCGCAATGTCTACCTGGTTATAGGCCGCGGCATTGATCACCAGACCCGGATTGGCCCGGGCTATCGCTTCCTCGACACGAACGGCGTCGGTGATATCAAGCGATTGGCGATCAAAACGCTGTACCGTCCATTGCCGCCGTTCAAACTCCCGGCATAACTCGACACCCAGCTGCCCGCCGCCCCCGAAGATGGCTACCTTATGCTGCATTCCTTTTGCAGCATAACGGATGTACTTCCCGTTATCGAAGTCCTAGGCGTACACGCCGGCGTGGCAATAAGAAGTATGACGATTGCTCTCCTGGCCCAGCAGGCGCTCCCGCAGATTCAGCAGGCTCATCAGGCCAGTGAGAATTTGTTCAACCTTGATTTCCGAACGCCAGGAACCGTCCGAGATTTCCGCGCATCGGGTGACTTCACCAAGAAACAGACAATCGTTGTACTCGATGGCCAATGCATCGGAGGAGCGCAGTGTCTGCCGGGTCTGAACGGTCAGCAGCTTATCCTCAACTCCGTGGAACATGCAGGAAATGACCTGTGTTTTCCCGGTCGAATCAATCGCAGGAAGGCTGAGTACCGCCGGTTTTGGGCTTTGCTTAGTTGAGTTCGTCACACCTGACTCTTCGGCTGGTCTCAAAGAAAACCTTAGGGGAAACGGCGGGCGGCAGCATATCCGGTTAGATCTCAGAACCGCGGGCCTAAAATGAGGACATGACGCTGGTTGTCAATGGGGCTCACCGGCACTTTGAGACCGATCCGGAACGACCGCTATTATTCGTTCTACGCAACGAGCTGGATCTGACCGGTACGAAGTATGGTTGCGGCGAGGGTCAATGCGGCGCCTGCACGGTGCTCCTGGACGGTACGCCGCGGCACTCCTGCAAGCTTTCCTGCCGGGAAGCCGAAGGGCATCAGATCACCACGATCGAAGGCTTGGCGGATGGCGGCCGCCTCCATCCGATTCAACAAAGCTTTATTGATTGCGATGCCATGCAGTGCGGCTATTGCACGCCGGGGATGATTTTGACGAGCGTCGCCCTGCTGCGCAAAAATCCTTCCCCTTCCGACGAGCAGATCAGGTCGTCTCTCGAAGGTAATGTCTGCCGGTGTGGCACACACAATCGGATTGTGGCAGCCATCCATGAGGCGGCAGGAAAGATCTGAGCAATGCTTGACCAGAGGAACATAGTCGGGCGGCGCGATCTTCTGAAAGGCTTTGGCAGCGGCCTGCTCGTTCTCCTCGCGTTTGACGATTTTGCCCCGGCGCAGGAATCGGGAGGCGCTCATCGCCGCAATGGGTCCGAACACCCTGTTCCGACGACGGTCTCTGCCTGGATCCACATCGATACTTCAGGGCATATAACGGCATATACCGGCAAGACGGAAGTTGGCCAGAACATCCGCACATCGTTGACGCAAGCGATCGCCGATGAATTGCGTTGCGACCCCGCGGCGGTATCCCTGGTTATGGCCGATACAGCATTGACGCCTTACGATTTCGGAACCGTGGGCAGCCGGACGACGCCGTCAATGGCTCCTCAGCTTCGTGCTATGGCGGCTGCTGCCCGTGAGCAGATGATCCTTACCGCGGCCCGGAAATGGAACCTGGACACGGCAGGTTTGAACGTTTCCGACGGGGTCGTTTCCAGCAGGAATTGGGAGCAAAAAGCCAGCTTCGGTGAATTAGCGTCCAGCGTCGATTGGGTCAAGGTCGTGGGCCGGGAAGACCTGCTGACACCGGTTCAAAAGCGCCAGCAAAGCGGTAAAAGTCTCGTCAAGATCAACGCCGCTGATTTTGTCACCGGCAAACACCGCTACAGTTCCGACACGAAGCGCCCCGGCGTCCGGTATGGGCAGATTCTACGGCCGTCGTCTTTCGGCGCAAAGCTCAAGTCGCTCGACTCATCGGCTGTGGCGAATATGCCAGGGGTCACCGTGGTTCACGAGGGGGATTTCGCCGGTGTGGTGGCGCCTGACGAGTTTTCCGCGCAGAAGGCAATTTCCGCCTTAAAAGCGAAATGGGAGGAGCAGCCGCAGATTTCCGCAGCCGGACTATACGAATACCTGAAGGCAAATCCGACAGAGACCGATCCGAGCCGGAAAGCCGGCGAGGTGAGCGAGACTGACAAAGCCGTACCGGACCCGGCAGACAAAACGCTCCAGGCCAGTTATCAGGTGGCCTATATCGCGCATGTGCCGCTCGAGCCCAGAGCGGCAATCGCCGAATGGAACGGAGCGAAGGTAACAATCTGGACCGGCAGCCAGCGGCCATTTGGTGTCCGCAGCGAATTGGCTGACGCGTTTCATATAGCGGAAGAAGATGTGCGCGTCATCGTGCCGGACACGGGATCGGCTTATGGCGGCAAACATACGGGTGAATGCGCCATCGAAGCGGCGCGGCTGGCTAAGGCGGCAGGTAAGCCGGTCAAATTGATCTGGACGCGCGAAGAGGAGTTCACCTGGGCTTACTTCAGGCCTGCTGGTGTAATCGAAGTTCGCGGTTGCGTCACGCGAGATGGAACCCTATCGGCTTGGGATTTCGTGAACTATAACTCCGGACCGTCGGGACTGGAAAGCCCTTACAAGTCCGCAAATTCCAACGTTCACTTCCAACCCACAAAGTATCCGCTGCGCCAGGGTTCTTACCGGGGCCTCGCGGCAACAGCGAATCATTTCGCGCGCGAGTCATTCATCGATGAGTTAGCGATCGCGGCAGGCATAGACCCGCTCGCATTCCGGCTAAAGAATCTGAATCAGGAGCGCGTGCAGGCGGTCTTGAAGGCGGCAGCCCAGCGCTTTGAATGGTCGAACGGAAAGGCTTCGGCCGGCCGCGGCCGCGGCCTCTCGTGCGGCATGGAAAAGGGCGGCTTCTTCGCCTGCTGCGTGGAGATCTCAGTCGCGCCGGACAAAAACATCCGAGTCGAGCGAGTGGTCGAAGCTTTCGAATGCGGCACAATCATCAACCCTGAGCACTTGAAGAATCAGATAGAGGGGGCAATTGTCATGGGGCTGGGCGGCGCTCTCTTCGAGGCAATCGATTTTGCAAACGGCCGGATTCTCAACCCACATCTCGCGCAGTATCGTGTTCCCCGATTCAAAGATGTGCCGCCGATTGACGTCGTGCTGGTGGATCGAAAAAATCTTCCCTCTGCCGGGGCAGGCGAAACGCCGATCATGGGGATCGCCCCCGCTATCGGAAATGCGCTCTTTCAGGCGACAGGTGTTCGGGTTCGATCAATGCCAATCCTGCCAGCTTTCCGGAAAGCGTGAGCGATCGTTCTACCGGCCTTGGCCGCGGGCTAACGCACTACGGTGACCCGGATTTCGCTCGCTACCTTCGTTATTCGATGGCTCAGTCCATGGGTCTGTCGATCGATCTCCTTCGCAAGCCTGTTGTAGGCATTGTGAATACCTATAGCGAATTCAACAATTGCCATCGCATGGTGCCGGATCTGGTTACTGCAGTCAAACGGGGTGTTCTTGCCGCAGGTGGACTGCCGCTGGAATTTCCAACCATCTCACTCGGCGAAACGTTCCTGAATCCCACCAGCCTTTACTTTCGGAATCTTATGTCAATGGACACGGAGGAGATGATCCGGGGCCAGCCGATGGATGCAGTTGTCCTTGTCGGCGGTTGCGATAAGACTGTACCCGCCCAATTGATGGGCGCGGTTTCGGCGGGAGTGCCCGCGGTACAGCTAGTGACCGGTCCGATGATGAGTTCACGCTGGCATGGCGAGCGCCTGGGCGCATGTACGGATTGCCGCCGCTTTTGGGCCAAATTTCGCGCTGGCGAAGTGGATGCCGATGAGATCGACCAAATTGAAGGCAATCTCGCGACGACTGCGGGAACGTGTGCCGTTATGGGAACGGCCAGTACGATGGCAGCGATCGCCGAAGCGCTTGGCGTGCTTCTGCCCGGCACCGCAGCGATTCCGGCAGTGCACGCCGATCGGCTGCGTGCAGCTGAGGCTTCTGGCCGGGCCGCCCTCGCACTCGCCGGCGCAGGCACTACGCTTCGCGAAGTCATCACACCCGACGCGGTCGAAAACGCCTTGCGAGTGCTGCTTGCGATAGGAGGCTCGACCAATGGCATCGTTCATCTGACCGCAATCGCGGGCCGGGCGGGCATCCAGGTGGATTTGCATCGTTTGAACGAGTTATCCGACACGACTCCCCTCCTCGTCGATCTGAAGCCTACCGGCTCTCACTATATGGAAGATCTGCACGCCGCAGGCGGTATCGGCGCCGTACTGCGTGAGCTAAAACCCTTGCTCCATCTCGATTGCTTCACAGTCTCCGGACAAACGCTTGGCGAGCGCCTCGAGCGCGATCACCCGTACGTGGACCGGGCGGTTATCCATCCGCTCTCCAGCCCGCTCCAATCCAAGGGAGGTCTTGTAGCGCTGTTCGGCAGTCTTGCGCCGCAGGGAGCGATTCTAAAGCGGGCAGCGGCGGATGCCAAGCTTTTTGAAAAGCAGGGACGCGCTGTCGTCTTCCACTCTCTTGAAGATCTGGCCGCGCGCGTCGATGACGATTCGCTCGATGTAGAACCTGAGGACTTTATGATTTTGCAAAACGCCGGACCGGCGAGTCCTGCCGCCATGCCAGAGGCCGGCTATCTGCCGATTCCCCGCAAATTAGCACGCGCCGGTATCAAGGATATGATTCGCATTTCAGACGCGCGCATGAGCGGTACCGCCTACGGAACGATCGTCTTGCATGTCAGCCCCGACGCAGCATCCGGAGGTCCGCTTGGTCTTGTGCAGAATGGAGACCGCATACGCCTTTCCGTGAGCGAGCGCCGTCTGGACCTGTTGGTAGACGAGTCTGAGCTGACTCGCCGCCGCACTTGCGCCCTTCCGGCCCCGCCTGCTCCGAACAGAGGCTACGCGGGCCTTTATCGCCGCGAAATCCTGCAGGCAGATAAAGGGTGTGATTTTCGTTTCCTGGTTGCGACTCCACCTGCGGATTGAACGAGAAAAGGGCAATGATTTGCTTCTTCCCTTGTACTTCTACAAGAGCACGGTTTAAGATGACTCTTGTAGAAGCGTAACGGGTGAGTCATGCTTTCAGATTTGTTCATTCGCGTTCGCGCCGTGTTCCGCCGCAAAGCCGTGGAGCGCGAACTGGATCAGGAAATCCGATTTCATCTTGAACATTCGATTGCCAAACACGCAAGCCGAGGGCTTTCTAACCATGAGGCTTTCCGCCAGGCGGCTCTCGACTTGCGCGGCCTCGAGCAGGCTAAGGAGTATACGCGCGATGCCCGCGGTGTCTCGCTTCTCGAAAACACGTTCCGGGACCTGCGTTACAGCCTGCGAAGTTTGAGGCGAACGCCCGCCTTCACGGTTGTCGCAATTCTTTCGCTTGCTCTCGGAATCGGAGCAAATTCCGCTATTTTTCAACTCCTCGACGCAATTCGTCTTCGCACTCTACCCGTGTACTCGCCGGAACAATTGTCCGAGGTTCGTGTTTCAGACATGAGCGTCGTACGCGGTTCTCGTGAACGCACCAACGGCCTGACATATCCGCTATGGGAACAGATCAGGGCACGCCAGCAGTCGTTCTCAGGGATGTTCGCCTGGGCTGACGACGAGATCAATCTGTCTCCTTCAGGCCAGGTCCGTCCGGTTCGCGCGCTTTGGATCAGCGGAGACTTCTTCGCTGTGTTAGGTATACATCCACGGCTCGGCCGGTTGTTTACGAGAGCCGATGATTATCGCGGCTGTCCGGTTGCTGGTGCAGTGATCAGCTATCCCTTCTGGCAAAGTGAGTTCAGTGGAAGCGCAAAAGCTATCGGCAGCGAGCTGACGCTGGTCGGCCATCGAGTGCCGGTAATTGGCGTAACGCCGGCTGATTTCTTCGGCATGGACATTGGCCGCGGATTCCAGATCGCTTTGCCGGTTTGCGCGATCGCTCCCATACGCGGGTACAACGTATTGGACGCCGGCACAGAATGGTGGCTCTCGGTATTTGGCCGCGCCGCAAGCAGCACGACCATCCAGCAGGCCTCTCAAGCGCTCAACCAACTTTCACCAGGCATCTTCGCGAGTACTTTGCCGGCGCATTATCCGGCGGTCAGCGTTAAGGATTATCTCAACTTAAAGCTCAGCGCCACCGCTGCTCCAAACGGCATGTCCGAATTGCGCAACGACTATTCGAGGCTCCTGTGGTTGTCGCTCGTGCTGGCCGGCACTGTGCTTCTGATCGCGTGCGCCAATCTGGGCAACCTTATGCTCGCCCGCGCAGATGCGCGTGCCAGTGAAATTGCCATTCGACTGGCGATTGGCGGTTCACATCCGAGAATCATCCGGCAGTTGCTGGTCGAAAGCGGTCTGATCGGGATGGGCGGCGCACTCGGTGCTTTGCTGCTCTCACAGTGGCTGGCCCACTTGTTGCTCGCTCTGTTTGCCGGTGAGCAGAGCGCAGCGCAGATCGACCTTCGTCCAGACTGGCGAGTCTTCGGCTTCATGTGTAGCCTCGCCCTTGCTTCCTGCCTTCTCTTCGGATTGCTCCCGGCCTTACGCTCGTGGAGCGTGCAAGCCGGTGAAGCTCTCAAGTCCCGGACACGCACGGCGACCGCCGCAGCCGCCGCTCTCCGCTTGCGTCGCATCCTGATTGTCTTGCAGGTGGCGCTCTCCTTTGTCCTCTTAATAGGCGCTCTGTTTTTTGTTCGCAATTTGCAGAGCTTATTGAGTGCCAAAACAGGTTTCGAAGAGCGTGGGCTCCTCGTCGCCGATCTCCGTTTTATTCGCTCGAACCCGGGAGCCGTGTCCGTCATCCCTTGGCAAAAATCACTCCTGGAACAGGTGGGCAACGTTCCTGGCGTCGTAGCGGTCGCCGACACAGTTATCGTTCCCCTTGCTGGCAACTCCTGGAGCGACCGAATCTGGAGGGATGGTGCGGATTTCACTGCCGGCAGCGAGGCCCATTGGAGCCGGATCAGCTCCGGATACTTTCATACTCTGCGTATCCCAATTCTTGCGGGCCGCGATTTCAATGCGCATGACGATGCTCATGCGCCCAAGGTTGCGATAGTCAACGCGGCCTTCGCGCGTCAGGTCTTCCACACAGACAATCCCGTCGGTGCAAAGTTTCGCGTCGAAGCGACTCCGTCGACGCCCGAAGAGAATTATCAGATCGTAGGCGTCGTCGGAAATACGAAGTACGCCGACATCCACGAGCCATTCCAGCCGCAGTTCTACCTGCCGCTTTCGCAGGATTCGCATCCCACGCTCTCCGATCAGCTGGTGATCCGGTCGCAGCTGCCACTTTCCTCGGTCAGGAACGCTCTGGCAAGAGCGATTCTTCGCGCGGATCCCGAAGCGCATTTCGAACTATACGATTTCAAAGAGCTGTTTCAAGAATCACTCGCGCCCGAGCACCTGATGTCGAAACTGGCTTCCGGATTTGCGGTCCTGGCCATGCTTCTTTCCACGGTCGGTCTTTATGGTGTCATCACGTACCTGGTAGTGCAGCGAAAGAACGAAATTGCAATCCGGTTGGCGCTTGGCGCGAATCGCCGCAGTATTCTCGGCATGGTCCTGCGGGAGATGCTCAAGCTTCTGGGTCTCGGGTTCGCTGCGGGAGCGGCCCTCGCACTGGCTGCAGCGACGTTTTCGGAAAAACTTCGGCTTGGGGTAAGGGCGAATGATCCGGCGAACTTCGCATCGGCAGCCGCCATTCTGCTTCTTGCGGGGCTGCTTGCCGCGTACCTGCCCGCGGCACGCGCCTCCCGGACAGAACCGGGTTCTGCGCTGCGGGATGAGTAAAACTTCGTCTGGACCGCAGGCATTCGCAGCCGATTGAGAACGGATGCAAAAACCTGGTTGTTGGGTATGTCGAGCACACGTTTATATCCTTAGAACAGGGCAAAAATGGTGCAGATTAGGAATGTTCCGGACAAAGTACACGGCATTCTTAAGGCGCGTGCGGCGCGCGAGGGCATGAGTTTGTCAGATTTTATTAAGCGGGAACTGGTGCGCACGGCCGAGCGTCCGAGTATGGTGGAATGGCTGGAGCGTAAAGAGCAAGCAAAGCCTATTTTCTCCAAAAGTAGTCCCGCACAAGCAATCCGCGAATTACGGAATTCCCGGTGATCGTTCGCAACAGGCGCGATTCTTTACACAACTGACTTGAAACTGAGTAAGGGCCATCGCGCCCCGGTCAAAGTGTTCAGCCAGTGAACCTGAACGGTGTCTGCACAAAGGCAGGATAAGGTGAGTTCGTAACGAATCTAAAAATGCGCGTCGATCAAAAACCAGAGCGAAGCGCCAATCATCACGGGAAGGAGAAATTCAAGCCAGACGCGCGTGGACTTCAGACTGGAGAACCGGCTCACCGAGCTCTTAGACTCGTGCTGCTTCGAGCGCAGCGTGTCCACCAGGCGGCAGCGGATATCGCTTCGCCGGCCTTGCAGCGCGCGGACCAGTTCCTCGCGCCCCCGCTTGTCCGCAATGAGAATGGTTGCGGAATTTACCCCGCGCGTGGTTTCGATTAGCTTACGGCGAAGCTCCACGGGCACATCTTCCACTGACCGGTATACCTGAGTGCCGTCCCCCCGCGCGATGAAAATTGTCGCGCTCCTTGCCGTCAAGCTTGCCATTCTACGCTCTCGCTCCGTAATCGCCGAAACCGGCCCTTATATTCTAAGTCCCAGACGCCAGCCGTCTTTCTTCTGGTACGACTCCGATCTGGTTACCCGCGTTCAGAAGGGTTACATCAATGAAACCTAGTGCCGCCTTGGAAAGCGACTTATCGCGACGGTAAATAAGACCGACGCGCCGCATCATCGTCTCAGGACCTAGCGAAACGCAAGCCAGTCGGTCTGCTTCAACCTCTTCCAGACAATGAGAAGCTGCCAGGAAAGACACTCCCAGATCGGCCATCACAAAGCGCTTGATCATCTCGGTGGAATCGAGTTCCATCGAGATATTCAGTTCCTCGAGGACGGGGTCGAGCCAGGCATTCAGGCGAGCCCGCGTAGTCCCCGTCTTAGGTAACAGCACGGCTTCGCCCAGCAGGTCCTTGGCAAGAACCTTATTCTGGTTCGTGAGCCTGTGCTTTGGAGGCACTAGCAGCTTGATTTCGTCGGAATGAATGTTGACCACCTGGAGCTTCTTTTCCTGCACCGGAAGCTGGGTGATGCCGAAATCGGCTTGATTGTCGAGGACCGCCTGCACCACCCGAGTACCGTATGACCGGTCAACTAGAAGCTGGACATTCGGAAACTGCTTCTTGAACTCGGCAAACACGCTTGGCAACACATAGATGCACGTGGCTTCGTTAGCCGCAATCACCAGTTCACCGCGTGGAACCTTCTCGAGTTCATTAATGGCGTCCTGTGCCCGTTTGCGGAACGCAAGGATCTGCTCGGCGTGTTCGGCGAAGATTCGCCCAGCGACAGTAAGCGAGATCTTCGTCCCAAATCGCTCGAAGAGGGTCGTGTTGAGTTCCTGTTCCAGCTGGCGGACTTGGGCGCTAATGGCCGGCTGTGTGCGATAACACGTCTGCGCAGCTTTGGAGAAGCTTTTTAGCCTCACAATCTCCAGGAAGGTATGTAGCTGATCGAGGTCCATGGATCGCCGCTAGCAGTGCAAGTTCAAAACGGGGAACTTGAGAACAAATTGTAGCAGTATGCCCCTCTCATTCAGTCAACTTTCTTTAACATCTTCGTACCCTGCGGCAGGTCGAACATCCCGCTGGGAATGGCAATGTTTGCCTGGACGTTGTCAGCAAAGAGCTGGTAGGTTTTATAACCGTTTTTTTCCCGCTCGATACTGTAGGGCCACATAATGCCCTGCCCTACATCGCGATATTTATCAAAAACAGAAATTTCCTCGTTGCGCTGCTTGGTGAGCGGGTCGAAATAAGTGTAGATCTGACGGACTGGCAGATGAGTGTTGTGATCGAAGTAGACGCGGATTGTGTGGCCCGTCTGGTCCGTTATATCGACGATTTCCACATGCCTGGTCAGGTAGACTTCGCTGCTGATGAAATCGAAGTCCATCCCGGCTTCGTTGTGACGGGTCCGGAGAATATAGAGGATGTCGTTCTCGGTAGTTCTGACGTAGCGCTCCCAGCTGTCGTCCGGGATCGGTCGCGCGCCGCGGAACGTTACGTCCCACCCCTGGTCGCTGAGGAACAGATACGAATAGTCTTTCTTCTTACCGAGCAGCTCTCTCTCGCGAAGCGCCACACCTTTCGCAGGCTTCGGATCGACATATTCCGTATAGACCGTTGCCAAATCTAACCCGCTGATCCGGTTGTGAAAGAACGAATAAGCCCGACCGCTCGCCATGCGGCTTCGCAACTGGAGGAAACGATCTCCGCCGAGCGCGGCGACTGCCGAATCGATCACTTGTTTCCCTCGTGGATCGGCAGGAACCTGCGAAAACAGCGGAGCCAGCGCGAAGCTCGACAAGAAAAGGGCGTGTAGGGTTAGACTTCGTGGCATCTCTTAGGCACAAACGATCGAGCGGACCCAGGCTCGTTGATCGCTCGTCTCGCTATCGTGGATGGGACCCATTCGATCTCGTAAGGCGCCCCCTCGCCGGTCTTGCAGGACGGACTGAATCTCCGCCACTACGGCGAGCGCTACCTGCTCGGGACCGTCTCCCCCCAGATCGAGTCCCATCGGCGCATGCAAGGCGGGGGGTGGTGACGAGCTTTCAGCGCTCAGATCCGTCAAAAGCTGTGTCGTCCGTTTCTTGGGCCCAAGGACACCCAAATAGCGTAAAGGTTGATCGGCAAGGGCCCGAAGCACGTCCAGGTCCTGGCTGTAGCTGTGACTCATCAACACTGCCACCGTCCATCGGTCAATCCCAGGCGGCGGAGAACCGGACAGTCGAACCGAGACCGCGCTGGCATGCGGGAACTTCTCGGCTCGCGCATAATGCGCCCGCCCGTCGAATACCGACACGCGCCAGCCCAGATAGTATGCCAGTTCGCTTAGCGACACGGCGTCGTCTCCCGCACCGAAAATGAGGAGATGTGTCGGAGGCACGATGGTCTCCAGAAAAACTCCAGTCCCTTGCGCGGTGATCAAGATCTTCGAAGCCTCCAAGCGTTTCAGAGCCGAGGCCACCTCGTCTGCCTGCTCAGAACATGCAAGATTATGATGGATCACACCGTCGGGTGCGAGCATGAGACGCTGTCCCGCCCACTCCGGCGGAGAGATCACATGCGCCACTGCAGCCGCTTGCCGCGCCCGATTTACCCCATCTAAAAGGTCAAGGATCAGGGCCCGGTCCGGCATAACCCGCTCGAGAAGGACGAAAATCACTCCGTTGCAGCCGAGTCCGAAGCCGTCGATCGCGATCTCGCCATCCGGAGTCGTGTCATATCGGCGCACCTGCGAACCATTCACAGTTAGCCACCATGCCTTTTTGACGATCTCGTCTTCCAGGCAACCGCCGCTAATAGCGCCCATTCTGCGGCCATTTTGCGCCACCAGCATACGCGCACCCGGCGTGCGATAAGCAGAGCCCTCTGTGCGCACCACCGTCGCCAGAACCGCAGCCTCGCCACAGCTTTTCAACTGTTGCCAAAACTCGAGAATCTGGGTTCGCTCGCGCATTTTACGATCAGATGTCTGTCTCTAGGTTAGCGGGTCGCAACCCGCTACATAACATCGTGTCCTAAGACGGAATCGAACGGCGTCCATCAGATTGTGGAGACATAATGGGGCCATCATACGGCGGTAACATTAGGCGAATCTTCTTCGTCTTGATAGACAACGGGTTGGGGAAGCCGTATCTGATTGAAATATTGGCTCTCGACCTAATTCCCAACGACCAGTGGCGGCTGCGAGCCGCAAGCTGTTTTGAAAACTGAGGAGAAAATGGCTCTACAGCCACCGTCGCTCGAATCGTCCAGACCTGAGTCAACTACCGGTTCCCCTGCGGAACGCCAGCCTTATGCGCCCGATTTACAAGTCAGGGCGCTCCCAGATTTGGATCAGGAGACCGGGCCCCCATCGAAGAGCCATTGGTGGGTCTGGCTGTTGATCTTCGCTTCAATCGCGTACGGGTGCTACAAGCTCTACACTTTCGAAACCGCCAAGAAGGCGGAAATGGGCGCCAAACGCGGCGCGATGAGGCCACACAACATTCCGGTGGTGGCTGCCACAGTCCACCAAGGGGACATGCCGATTTACCTGGAGGGCCTTGGCACGGTTACCGCTTTCAATACCGTGACGGTTAAGACCCGCATCGACGGGCAATTGATCGGCGTTAATTTCACGGAGGGACAATTCGTCAACAAGGGGGACGTCCTGGCCGAAATTGATCCTCGCCCGTACCAGGTTGCTCTCGACCAGGCCAATGGCACCATGGCTCAAGCCAAGGGCACGCTTGCCAAGGATGAGGCCGCGCTGCGAGATGCCCAGGTGAATTACCAGAGGGATCTCGAGCTTTTCAAAGAAAACATCATAGCGAAACAGCAGCTCGATACCCAGCTCGCGACAGCAGATCAAGTACGCGGCTCGATTGAGGCAGATAAGGCAGTGATCGCAGCTTCTCAGGCAGCCATCGACAGCGCCAAGCTGAACCTGACATACACCAAAATCACCGCGCCTCTCAGCGGCCGGATCGGTTTGCGGTTGCTCGATTCCGGGAATATGGTCCACTCCGCAGATACCACCGGCCTTGCAGTCATCACCCAGTTGCAGCCCATTTCGATTCTCTTCAACATTCCCGAAGATCAGCTTCCCGATGTTTTGGCAAAGCTGCGCGCCGGGGCCAGGTTGAAAGCGGAAGCCTACGATCGGGCGGGCCGCAACAAGCTTGCCGACGGGTTTCTCCTGACAGTAGACAACCAGATTGATCAGACCACCGGCACATCCAAACTCAAGGCGACTTTTCCTAACAACGACTCGGCGCTCTTTCCGAACCAGTTTGTAAACGTAAGGCTGGCGCTCGATACCAAGAAGAACGCCCTGATCATCCCGACGGTCGCCGTTCAACGCGGACCTACGGGCACCTTCGTCTACGCCGTGCGCGATGACAGTACAGTAACCGTGAGATCCGTCAAAGTCGGTTTAACTCAGGGCAACGATGTTTCTATTGACGAGGGACTCCAGGCCGGTGAAAAAGTGGTGGTCGACGGGGCTGAAAAGCTTACGGAGGGGATGAAAGTCAGTCTGCGGCAACCAGGTAAAGGAAGACAAGCTCCCGACACTTCCAAGTCGGGTATGTTGCAATGAGTCCTTCTCGGCCGTTTATCATCCGGCCGGTCGCGACGTCGCTCCTGATGGCCGGCATCCTGATCGCCGGTACCATCGCCTATAAGCAGCTACCCGTTTCCGCCCTTCCTGAAGTCGACTACCCAACGATTCAGTGCACCACGTTTTATCCCGGCGCCAGTCCCGACGTCATGGCATCGTCGGTAACGGCTCCCCTCGAGAGGACATTCGGCCAGGTTCCTGGATTGAAGCAGATGACTTCGACCAGCTCCTATGGCAGCTCGATCATCACCCTGCAGTTCGACCTCGATCTCAACATTGATATCGCGGAACAGCAGGTGCAGGCTTCAATCAACGCCGCCGGTACGTTCCTGCCGGCCGACCTCCCGAACCCGCCCATTTATAACAAGGTCAACCCTGCCGACGCGCCTATCCTAACCCTTGCTCTTACTTCTTCAACCGTTCCGCTCACAAAGGTCGAAGATCTGGCCGACACCACGCTTTCTCAGAAGATTTCGCAGCTTCCGGGCGTGGGCCTGGTAACGATCGGCGGTGGGCAAAAACCCGCAGTCCGGATACGAATCAACCCCACGGCCCTTGCCGCTTACGGGCTCAGTCTCGAAGACGTTCGCACGGCTCTCAGTCAAACGAATATCAACCAAGCCAAGGGCAATTTTGACGGTCTCCGACAGGCCTACACAATCGGGGCTAACGATCAGATCCTCACCAGCGCGGGGTACAGCCCCGTCATCATCGCTTACAAGAACGGAGCTCCAGTTCGCCTGCAGGACGTGGCAACGATTGTCGACGGTCCGGAAAATATCCATCAAGCCGCCTGGACGAACACGACGCCCGCGGTAATCGTGAACATTCAGCGCCAGCCGGGTGCAAACATCATCGCGGTGGTGGACCGAATCAAGGCGCTTCTTCCGCAGCTGAAGACTTCGATTCCTTCGGCAATCCAGGTAGCTGTTCTGACCGATCGCACCACGACCATTCGCGCCTCGGTAGCCGACGTTCAATTCGAGCTGATGCTTACGGTAGCGCTCGTCGTCCTGGTTATTTTCCTTTTTTTGCGAAGCTTCGCCGCCACGATCATTCCGAGTGTCGCCGTTCCTTTGTCGATTGTCGGCACTTTCGGTGTCATGTATCTGCTGGGATACAGCCTGAACAACCTGACGTTAATGGCGCTTACCATCTCGACCGGCTTCGTGGTCGATGACGCCATTGTGATGATCGAAAATATTTCGCGTTTCCTCGAAGAAGGAGAGTCGCCTTTGAGAGCCGCCCTTAAGGGCGCTGAGCAGATCGGGTTTACGATCGTCTCTCTTACGGTTTCGCTCATCGCCGTTCTCATTCCGCTCCTTTTCATGGGCGATATTGTTGGGCGCCTCTTCCGCGAATTTGCGATCACCCTGGCAATCACCATCCTCGTATCGGCAGTCGTTTCTCTGACTCTCACGCCGATGATGTGCGCCAAAATTCTTCGGCACAAAGAAGAATCGGAGCAGACCTGGTTTTATCGCAAATCAGAGCACGCCTTTAATTGGGTCATCGCAAAATACGGCACGACTCTGCAATGGATTCTCAAGCACCAGACCATGACGCTGCTCGTCACGCTGGCCACGCTAGTGGCTACGATTTTCCTGTTCATCATCGTGCCCAAAGGCTTCTTTCCCGTTCAGGACACCGGCGTGATTCTGGGCGTCTCGGAGGCTTCGCAGAATATCTCGTTCGATGCCATGTCCGGCCATCAACAGACGCTGGCCAAGCTGATACTCGAAGATCCCGCGGTCGAAAGTCTGTCTTCCTTCATCGGCATCGATGGCGTAAATACTACTCTCAACAGCGGCCGGATTCAGATCAACTTGAAACCTCTGGAGGATCGGTCGGTAACTGCGAGCGACGTTATCCGACGCCTGCAACCGAAGCTGGCTCGAGTCGAGGATATAACCCTCTACATGCAGCCTGTTCAGGACCTCACCGTCGAGGACAGAGTAAGCCGGACGCAGTATCAATACACACTCGAAGATACCGACGCGGCCGAGCTTAGCCAGTGGACTAACCGGCTGGTCCCCAAGCTCAAGACCATTCCTTCTTTGCGCGACGTCGCAACCGATCAGCAGGAAAGCGGTTTACAGACTACTCTTGTGATCGATCGCGACACTGCCGCGCGGCTCGGCATCGGCATGCAGCAGATCGACGATACGCTTTACGATGCCTTCGGCCAGCGCCTGGTCTCGACCATGTTCACGCAGCTAAACCAGTACCACGTCGTTCTCGAAGTGGAGAACGGTTATCGGAATGAGCCGGCGGATCTGAGGAACATCTACGTAAAATCATCTTCCGGCAGTGTGGTTCCACTCGGATCTTTCACGCACTACGAACAAAGCGCTGCGCCTTTGACGGTCAACCACCAGGGCCAGTTTCCGGTAGTGACGATCTCATTCAACCTGCCCGCCGATGAATCGCTCGGACAGGCCGTACGCGACATCAAGCAAGCGGAACAGGAAATCGGCTTACCGCAAAGCATCCACTCC
This sequence comes from Terriglobia bacterium, assembly GCA_963757345.1. Classification (GTDB taxonomy): domain Bacteria; phylum Acidobacteriota; class Terriglobia; order Bryobacterales; family Bryobacteraceae; genus Bog-105. The sequence continues at coordinate 100,938 of CAVWRP010000032.1, forward strand.
AGCTTTCAGGGAACCGCTGCCGCCTTCCAGAACTCGCTTGCGAACGAGGCTTGGCTGATTCTCGCAGCGTTGGTGGTGGTCTACATCGTGCTCGGCGTTCTATACGAAAGCTATATTCACCCGATCACCATTCTTTCGACGCTCCCCTCGGCCGGAGTTGGAGCGATCCTTGCGCTCTTCATATGCCGGCAGGATTTCAACGTAGTTGCGCTTATCGGCATCATCCTTCTGATTGGAATTGTGAAAAAGAACGCCATCATGATGATTGATTTCGCACTCGAGGCCGAGCGCGAGGAGGGCAAGTCACCACTTGAGGCGATATACCAGGCGTGCCTGCTGCGGTTCCGTCCGATCATGATGACCACCATGGCGGCGCTGTTTGGCGGTCTGCCGCTAGCCCTGGGTACGGGAGTAGGGTCCGAGCTACGCCGCCCTCTCGGTATCACCATCGTTGGCGGCTTGATCGTCAGTCAAGTGCTGACCCTCTACACCACGCCTGTCGTTTACCTGTTCTTCGATCGTCTGGCTTCACGCTTGAAACGCAGAAGCGAACCACGAGCCGCGCGCCCGCAATTCGGCGAGCCGGTTCATGCCGATTGATTGAGCCATGAACCTTTCTGAACCGTTCATTAGAAGACCGGTCGCAACGTCGCTATTAACGGCGGCCTTGGCACTGGCGGGTGGTTTGGTGTTTCAATTTCTCCCCGTTTCTGCGCTGCCCGAAGTCGAATTCCCGACGATCCAGGTTCATGCAAATCTCCCCGGCGCGAGCCCGGAGACAATGGCATCCGCCGTCGCTACGCCGCTCGAACGGCAGTTTGGTCGAATTGCCAGCGTTACCGAGATGACCTCTTCAAGTCAGCTTGGCAGCACTTCGATTACGCTGCAATTTGACTTGGACCGCAATATCGACGCCGCAGGCCGGGATGTGCAGGCCGCGATCAATGCCGCTCGCGGCCAGTTGCCCGCTGATCTTCCGAGCAATCCCGGATATTGGAAAGCCAATCCTGCCGATGCGCCGGTCTTGATGTTTGCGCTAAGTTCCGATCTCGTCGATCGACCGCATATGTATGACTTTGCCGATTCGGTCCTCGCTCAAAGGATTGCGCAGATTGAAGGTGTCGGCCAAGTCGAGGTCTTTGGCAGTTCCCGTCCCGCGGTTCGCGTCCAGGTCAATCCGCTCCTGCTAAACAATATGGGTCTGGGACTGACCGATGTCGCAACGACTCTCCAGAATGCGAACGCTCACCAAGCGAAAGGAGCTGTCAGTAACGAGCGCTTCAAATGGCAGATCAACGCCACCGACCAGCTTTTCAAAGCCTCGGAGTACGCCAACCTCATAGTCACCTATCGAGACGGAGGGGCGGTCAGACTTTCGAACTTGGGCAATGTCATTGATTCCGTCGAAAACACCCGGAATGATGGCCTTGATAACGGAAAGCCTAATGTGATTCTCGCGGTTACGCGCCAGCCGCAGGCCAACATCATTGAGACTGTCGACCGGATTCGTGCGGTGCTGCCCCAGATCCAGGCTTCTGTCCCGCCTGCCATGCACCTCGCGATTTCGCAGGACCGGACCACGACGATCCGCGCCTCGATCCACGACGTTGAATATACGCTCTTAGTCGCAGTGGTCCTTGTGGTCCTCGTCGTCTTCTTTTTTTTGCGAAGCCCATGGGCGACGGTCATTCCGGGAATTGCTGTTCCCTTGTCTCTTTGCGGAACATTCATAGCAATGTACCTGCTGGGCTACACACTCGACAACCTTTCGCTGATGGCTCTCACCGTATCAACAGGTTTTGTCGTCGACGACGCCATTGTCGTCATCGAGAACATCACCCGTTATCTTGAAATGGGCTGGAAGCCTTTCCGCGCCGCCTTGCAGGGAGCAAAGGAAATCGGCTTCACTGTGCTCTCGATGAGTACCTCGCTAGTCGCGGTATTCATACCGATTCTGCTTATGGGCGGCATTGTTGGCCGTCTATTCCGTGAATTTGCTGTCACTCTTACTGTCGCTATTGGAGTGTCGCTGATCGTCTCGCTCACCACCACACCTATGATGTGCGCGAAATTTCTGCGCTCCCAGAACAAGCAACGACACAATTTTTTGTACCGGCTGAGTGAACGGAGCTTCAATGCGATTCACTCTTTCTACGACCGTACGTTAAAAAGCGTGCTGCGCCATCCGCAGCTGACACTTATCATCACGCTGGTAACCATTGCTGTCAGCGTCTATCTCTATATCATCGTTCCTAAAGGTTTTTTTCCGCAGCAGGACAACGGGCGCATCGGCGGCGCTATTGTGGCCGACCAGGACATTTCGTTTACCGCCATGCGAGAGAAGCTTCACGAATTGCTGCGCATTATGCAGCAGGACCCCGCGATCGATGATGTTCAGGGCTTCACCGGTGGCGGCACGCTGAATGTCGCCAGAGTCTGGGCTCAATTAAAGCCGCTCGATGAGCGGAAGCTGTCTGCCGATCAGGTAATCAACCGGCTGCGCGGGAAGCTCGCGCGCATTCCCGGCGCCACACTCTACATGCAGGCAGCGCAGGATATTCGCGTGGGAGGGCGTGGCGGCAATTCGCAATATCAATACACATTGCAGTCAGACAAGCTTGCTGATCTCAACGAGTGGGCTCCGAAACTGCTCGCCAAGTTAAAAACTGTCCCGCTTGTGCTTGACGCTAACAGTGACCAGCAGGTTCACGGCCTCGAATCGCGTCTGATTATTGATCGTAGTACTGCATCTCGACTTGGCATCAATCCGCAGGCCATTGATACGACTCTGTATAGCGCTTTCGGGCAGCGCCAGGTCTCTACCATGTATACGGGCATCAATCAGTACCACGTGGTCCTCGAAGTCCTGCCGGAGTTCCAGCAGAATCCCGCGTCACTCAATTCCATTTATGTCCGGACAAATAACGGAACGCCAGTTCCTGTTTCGACTTTTACCCATTTGCGCACCGTTTTGGCTCCCCTGACAGTGAATCATCAAGGTCAGTTTCCGTCGATCACACTGTCGTTTGCACTCGCCCCTGGCGTTGCACTCGGTGAAGCGGTCAATGCCGTGAATCAGGCAGAAGAGGACATCGACATGCCCGCGAACGTGCACGGCTCTTTTCAGGGCACCGCCCGAGTCTTTCAGGCTTCGCTCGAGTCGGAGCCACTGCTGATACTTGCCGCGTTGGTAGCCGTCTATATCGTTCTCGGCATGCTCTATGAAAGCTACATCCATCCGATCACGATCCTTTCCACGTTGCCTTCGGCAGGCGTCGGCGCTCTCCTGGCCCTTCTCCTGACGGGCACCGATCTCACTGTGATCGCTCTTATAGGCATCATTCTTTTGATCGGAATTGTGAAGAAAAATGCGATCATGATGGTCGATTTCGCCCTTGGCGTGCAGCGCCGAGAAAATCTTTCCCCTAAAAACGCTATCTATCAAGCCTGTCTTCTGCGGTTCCGGCCGATCATGATGACTACACTGGCGGCAATGCTCGGGGCGTTGCCGCTTGCTCTGGGTAGCGGCACCGGTTCAGAGATGCGGCGGCCGCTTGGGATCACCATTGTGGGCGGCCTGATGGTTAGCCAAATTCTGACTCTCTACACGACACCGGTTGTTTATCTTTATCTTGACCGTTTGCAACTATGGTTCGGCGCAAAACGCCAGGTCAGCCCGCGGTTGCAGACTATGCTCACCGACACTCCGAGTTAGTCGTCAATTCCGGTCATGGCGAGATCTGCGGCGGCATCGTCTGTCGAGATTCGCCGCCAAGCAGCCTCGCTATTTGTTCCTGCCGGAAACGAAAAATTTGGAGCAATTGTCTCCGTACGATCAGCGAGTGTGCAAACCGGCCCCCCAACCCAAACGGAACTGCGTACTCCACGCGGTCACCCACCCGCGTTCCGCTTTCGGAGCATTGGAAGGTATGAGTGTGACGCCAAAGGGAATACGGTCCCTCAATCTGCTCATCAACGAACATGTCCGGGGCCTGATACTCGAGAATTCTCGTCTTCCAGTGAATCGGAAGGTTCACCCAACGAATTGTGTATTCGATCTCTGCTCCCTTCCGCATCTCAACCCTCTGCTGTGACGTTACCTGAAAATTCAGCCAACTGGGCGTGATTTTCGCGAGATTGTACGGGTCTTCGAAAAAGGTAAACGCCTGGCTCAAGGGAACGGAGGTCCACATCTCACAGCGAAGGGTGTAAGTCTGCACAGTCTTTGTCAAATAAGATGCTCGTTTGCGCTATCTTGGTGCTTTCTTCATGGCAGACCTGGAAATAGCCGCGCCTACGCCGGTACATCACGTCACTCCTTCCAAAGAAGTTCCTAAGCCAAGGACCGCTGCCGAGCGTAAAGCGCGTCTCGAAAAGATCTTCAACGAGCTCGACAACCTTTTCCCGCAAGCCACCTGTGCGCTTCAGCATAAAGGGCCATGGCAGCTACTCGTCGCGACCATTCTTTCCGCACAGTGTACGGACGAACGAGTAAATAAGGTTACCCCCGGCTTATTCAAAAAGTATCCGCGAATCGAGGATTTTGCGAGCGCGTCACAGGAAGAACTCGCTCAGGACATCCGTTCCACTGGGTTTTTCAACAACAAGGCGCGGTCGCTGATTGGCGCTGCGCGAAAGCTGCTCGCTGATTTCGGAGGTAAGGTTCCTCGTTCTATGGATGAGTTGCTTCAAGTACCAGGCGCAGCGAGAAAAACGGCGAACGTGGTCCTCGGCACAGCATACGGCATCGCTTCGGGTGTGGTGGTTGACACCCATGTGCAGCGTATCTCACAGCGACTGGCCCTTACGAAACACAGTGACCCGGTCAAGATCGAACAGGATCTTAAGAAGATCGTTCCGCAGGATCGCTGGGTTCTATTCGCCCATCAGGTGATCCATTTCGGAAGGCAGATTTGCGTCGCGCGCAAACCGCGTTGCGCGAATTGTCCGCTGGATCCTTTATGTTACGCAAAGGATAAGACTTTGGCATGAAATCCGATCCTGTAAGTCATTTCTTCAAACAACAGATGGACTGCCGCGCGGAAGCCGGCTCATCGAGGCGCAGTTTTTTGAAGAGAACTGTTTTGCCAATCTCGCTTCTCGCGGCTAATGAGCTGTTTGGGAACTCCGGTGACACAGCTGCGGCGCCGTCGCCTGCTCTGGAGAATCTTGCTTCGACCGCACTTGCAGAAGCCAAGCACATGGGTGCAACCTACTGCGACATTCGTATCAATCGGTATCGGGATCAATTCTCCGGCTATCGGCTTTCGCCCGAGCGTGGCGGCAACAAAACCGACGAAGTGCCTTTTGTGACGGATCAGCAGAGCTTCGGCTTTGGCGTCCGTGTAATTGTCAACGGCCAATGGGGTTTCGCAGCCTCTCCCATCGTCACGGCGGAACAGATTGCGCGCGTCACCCGGGAGGCGGTGACAGTAGCGAAAGCAAACTCCGTTTTGCAAAGCGCGCCAGTACAACTAGCCCCTACCAAGTCATATCGCGACCGATGGGTTTCCCCACATGACGTAGATCCTTTTTCCGTCTCAATTGGCGAGAAGCTGGAACTCATTCACAATGCCGCCGTCACCATCAAGAAGAATCCCAATATCTTTTCCGCCTTCGGTGCGCTTGGGTTCCGTTCCGAAGACAAATATTTCGCGTCCAGCGAAGGCTCCAACATTCAGCAATTCATCGTACAGGCGTACCCCTTCCTTACGGCTACCGCAGTGGATTTCAAGGAAGGAATCTCGCGCGAGCGCGATTACCAGGTCGCCCCCTTGGCCACAGGCTGGGAATACATTCCCAAAATGAACCTCGGCGAGAACGCCGCGCGAGTTGCTGAGGAGGCAGTTGAACATTTGAAGGCGCCCCCTGTGAAGGCAGGAAAGAAAGATCTGGTTCTCTTACCTAGTCACCTTTGTCTGACTATCCACGAGAGTATTGGACATTCAACTGAACTCGACCGCGCCCTCGGCTACGAAGCCAACTTCGCCGGGACAAGTTTTCTAACTACAGAGAAAATGGGTAAGTTTCGTGTGGGAAGCGACTTGGTAAATATTTACGGGGATCGTACCACGGAATTCGGCCTGTCCACGGTCAAATATGACGACGACGGCGTTCTGACAACGAAGTTTCCGATTATTCAAAAGGGCATCTTCGTTCATTACCAGACCATCCGCGACCAGGCTCACCTTGTCGGTGAGACCGAGTCTCGCGGATGTTGTTACGCGGACTCCTGGTCAGACGTCCCGTTCCAACGCATGCCAAATGTATGGCTCGAAGCAGGTCCGCGAGGTACTACCCTCAACGATCTGATTTCCGGTATTGACGATGGCGTCCTAATCGATGGTACCGGTAGCTATTCGATTGATCAGCAGCGCTACAACTTTCAATTCGGCGGCAATGCGTTCTGGGAAATCAAGAGCGGCAGGAAGGGGAGCATGATATCGCGCGCCGCTTACCAGGGGCGGACACCGGACTTCTGGCAGGCCTGCGATGGCATCGCCGAGAGAAGCTTCTGGCAGCAGTATGGTTTGCCAAATGATGGGAAGGGTGAGCCGGCACAGACCAACGCAATGAGTCATGGCTGCTCACCCGCGCGCTTCCGCCAAATCAACGTCCTGGTCACTGATTGAGGGAAACTGATGTTCACGAAAGACGAAGCAAAGGTCCTCAGTGACCGTGTCTTAAACTATTCGAAATTGCCCGAGTGCGAAGTGGACCTTACCTCGACCGAGACTGTATTCATTCGGTTCGCAAACAACGGAATTACGACATCGGGCTATCAGGTCGATCAGAAAGTATCGGTCACTGCGACAACGGCGGACGGTCGGACCGGGAACGCCACGATCAATGAATTGTCTGACGAGCAGCTGCGCCATGGCGTGTCACAAGCGGAGGATCTCGCCAAAATCTCCAAGCCTGATCCGGAACATGTAACGCCTCTAGGACCGCAGAAGTTCCCGTCTCTGAATAACTTCGATTCTTTCACCGCTAATGCCCGCGGCGACGTCATGATTCCTCATGTAGGAGCAATACTCGAAGCCGCCAAATCTCAGAAGCTCACTGCTGCAGGATTTATTACGCGCACCGCGACTTCGCTCGCCGTCGCAAATAAGGCCGGCCTTTTTGGCTTCCATCAATACACTGATTCAAGCCTTACGAACACCATGCGAAATGCGGCGGGGTCAAGCTCGGGCTGGTCAACGCAGGTTTCGTCCTTTATCAAAGATCTCGATGGCCACCAGGTCGCGCGCGTCTCGAGCGAAAAGTGCGTCCGCGGGATCGGCAAGAGAAAGGTCGACCCAGGCGCTTATACGGTAATCCTGGAGCCGGCCGCGGTCAGCGATTTGATTGGCTATTTCGGCTTCGGAATCGACGCACGCTCGGCAGAACAAGGTCAGTCGTTTCTCAGCCGCAAAGGGAAACCAGGCGAAACGCTGGCCGGAGAAAAGCTTTTCCCCGAATACATCACGCTGCGAAGCGATCCGTTTAACACCCGGCTTTCAGCAATTCCCTGGGGCCCGTCTCTTCTGCCGAACCAAGCCATCGACTGGATTGATAAAGGCGTGATGAAGAATATTTTTTGGGACCGGTACTGGGCGGAGAAAGCCGGTCGCAAGCCAACGCCGTATCCGTCAAGTCTCGTGTTGGAGGGACAACCAAATACCCTGGAAGACCTGATCAAATCGGCGGACCGGGCATTGCTCGTAACGCGCTTCTGGTATATCCGAATTCTCCAGCCGCAAACTCTGGAGGTAACAGGTCTTACGCGTGATGGAGTGTTCCTGATTGAGAAAGGAAAGATCACGGACCCGGTCATGAATTTCCGCTGGAATGAAAGTCCAGTTCGTGTCCTGCAAAATGCACGCAAAACGAGTATGCCGATTCCGATCGCAGGCGCAGAAGCAGGATCGTCTTTCGCGCCGGCGGTCCTTGCCGATAATTTCAACTTTGCGAGCATTTCGGACGCGGTCTAAAATTGGGCCGGTTGTACTTAGGAGTCGACGGCGGTCAATCGAGCACTACCGCACTGATCGGAGCTGAAAACGGACGCGTGTTGGGCGTGGGTCGCGCCGGTCCCTGCAATCACGTGAGGGAAGCTGTAGCGCGCGAAAAGTTTCGTAAGGTGATAGGAGATTGCATCGCTCAGGCGGCTGGTAATGCGGACTTACCTTTCGATCGAAGCTTGCATTTCGCCTCTGCGTGCCTCGGTTTCAGCGGCGGACCTGAAGATAAAGCCGAATACTGCCGCGAGTGGATATCGAGTACGCTGCTCAAAGTAACAAATGACGCCGAGATCGCGTTGAGCGGGGCGACCTCGGGCGAGCCCGGCATCGTAATCATTGCCGGCACCGGCTCGATTGCCTTTGGCCGCAACACGTCCGGACGCACCGCTCGCGCCGGAGGGTGGGGCTATATCTTCGGAGATGAAGGTGGCGCTTTCGATCTCGTCCGTCGCGCTCTCCGGGCTGCTTTGCAGGCCGAAGAGGGCTGGGGAACGCCTACTGTTCTGCATGCCGTTCTGCTTGAAAAGACAAAAGCGCAAGACGCTAATCAGCTTCTGCATCTCTTCTACCGGCCGCACACTCGCCACCAGGTGGCAGCACTCGCACCATATGTCACTGCGGCCGCGGAATCCGGAGACCAGATCGCAAAGGAAATCCTCGCTGAAGCCGCTCATGTACTGGCCTGGTATGTCGAGGGCCTCTACCGCAATCTCTTTCGCGACGGTGAGAAAATCCCTGTGGCATACATTGGCGGCGTCTTCCAGAGCGGGCCGCTGCGCACCGCATTTAGGCAAAGGATACGGGAAAGGCTTGAGTGCGAGATAGTCGCGCCGGCCATGAGTCCTGCGGCCGGCGCCTTGCTCGAAGCGTTTCGTATGGATGGCAATCCATCCGCTCTCACAGGCGTGCCCGACACAAAAACATGAAGCTCTTTCAAACCGTCACATCTGTCCTCCTGCTATGCCTGTTATCCTCAGCGGCCGAGCCCGATTGGCCGCGTGTCGAAGAACATGCAGTCTCCCTGCTCCAGCAATACATACGGATCGCAAGCGTAAACCCGCCTGCGGATACTCGCCAAACCGCGGCTTTTCTGCAAGCTGAGTTTGCGCGCATCGGTTTGAAGTCGGAAACATTTGAGGCTGGCAGCGGCGGAAAGACCAACTTGCTTGTCCGGCTGCCGGGCAAGGACCGCTCCAAACGTCCTCTCCTGCTGCTGAATCACATGGATGTTGTTCCGGTTGACGCGGCGCGCTGGAAAATGAATCCGTTCAGCGGACAGATCGAAGACAACACCATCTGGGGCCGTGGCTCTCTCGATATGAAAAGCACGGCGATTATGCAATTCACCGGCCTTTCGCTGCTGAAGCAACTCGGTATCGTTCCGCCGCGCGACATACTGTTCCTCGCCGATTGCGACGAAGAAACCGGCGGCACTGAAGGCGTAACCTGGATGATCAATCATCACTGGAACGAGCTCAATCCTGAATATGTGCTGGACGAAGGCGGCGCGGGCTCGCGCGACCTGTACTCCCCGGGCAAGTTGGTATTCGGGATATCCGTGGCAGATAAGCAAGTATTGTGGCTCAAAGTTCACGCCGAGGGAACTGCCGGACACGGCTCGCAGCCTATCCCGGATAACGCCAACGACATACTTCTGCGCGCCATCGAAAAAGCGCGGGAGTTTCCTCCATCGAAGAATCCGAACCAATTGGTTTCTAACATGCGCAAGGAACTCGGCGAGCTATCGCCTAATAAGTTCATGAATGCGCTTCAAGGGAACACGATCTCCCTCACATCACTTCGCAGTGGTGTGGGTGACCCGCCTAAAGCGAATGTGATTCCATCGGTTGCCGAAGCTACCATCGATTGCCGTCTATTGCCGGGACAGAATGCCGAAGAGTTTATCTCCGAAATCAAAGCGCGCATCAACGATCCGCACGTTAAAGTGGAGCTCATCTCCCCCAAGCCGGACGATCCTCAGCCGAGCAGCACGACCACTCCGCTCTTTAATGGCATTCGAACAGCGATTCGCAAGATGAATCCGGAGGCGGATGTTCTGCCTATTGTTGTCCCGTACGGTACCGACGGACAAAAATTCCGCATGCGAGGAGTACCGGCATATGGCCTGATTCCCATGGTGCTCGATACAGCGACAGTCGCGACCATGCACAGTGACAGCGAGCACATTCCGCTCGATCAGTTCCGGAAAGCGCTTCGCATCTACTTCGATATCCTATGCTCTGATTTCTGACCCTATGGGCTTCGATTCGGTTTTCGCCGGCGCTCCGTTTCGCCCCTGAAACGCAAGATAAGGGTTCAGTAAATCCTTCTGGTCGGTATCGACAGCCACGTTGTACTCCTCCTGAAAAGGAACAGCCAGACCGATGCCGAGACTATAGGACGCCTCCAGAATCTGTAATAAAAGCGCCGTCTGAACCTTGAGAAATTCGTTCGAATCAGGCGTCTGGACATAGGCGAAGATATCCAGGTCGAGCGATTGATCGGTAATCTTGGAGAAGCGTAATGGAACGCCCGAAGCATCCACCTTCTCATGCTTCTCGAGAATCTCAGTGATCGCATCCATCATCTGACGAACCTGACCCGGGCTGGTGTCGCGGCGGAGCCGGATCGTCGGGTGGAACCACATGCGATCACGCTTCGAAAGATTCTCGAGCGTCATAGTCGAAAACTGCGAGTTCGGCACCGTGACGAGGGTGCGGTCGTTAGTGCGAATGCGCGTCGAACGCAAACCGATATCCTCAACCGTACCCTGCAGTCCCCCGAATTGGCAGACATCGCCTACAAGCACCGGTCGATCGCTGATTAAGGAGACACCGCCAAACAAATTCTCAATTGTCTTTTGCGCCGCCAAAGCGATTGCCACGCCGCCGACGCCGACACCCGCCAGTATAGTGCTGGTATTGTAGCCCCATTGCTGCAGCACGACCAGCAGGGCGAAGCAGAAGATCGCGATCTTCACAAACCGTATGCCTAATGGGAAGACCGAGTAGGTCAGTGCGCGCTCGCGGTGATCTAGCCGGGAGATGACAGTATCTGACACCACATCTACGAGCCGCATCAGCAAAGAGGCCGCTCCCAGCATGAAGAGCAATGTCAAAAGCTTCAGCAGGAGATCGCGAAGCAGTGCGGTTGGCGCGATAAACGTCAGGCACGCCCGAAATACAACTACTGAGAGGAGCAGACGTAAAGGCTCGGTTACGGCTTCGAGCCGCTGCGGATAAAAGGATTTCACGTAGCGGCCGGCAACTGGCTTCAGGACCGCAATAAAAAGCCTCGAAAGCCATCGGGAGATCGCCGATAGCACTATGGCCAGCAGAACTAAGGCCAGCCAGATCCATAACGGCGTTCCCAGCAGTTTCGTATTCACCAGGGCAGCAGGCATGTGCCTTTCAAGCGGATTTTCGCCGAGATCGTCGCTCAATTCCGTAATTTGAGCAACGCTGTCTGAGGATACAAGCCAAACCATCCCGGTGGCCTGCTGCTCGACTCTTTCCAGGTTGAGTCTTACAGCTTGACCATTCAAATCGAATGTCGCAAGCTCGTCAACATTCGGCGATAGAGCATCGTTCTTATCGCCTTCGGACGAATCGCTCAACCTGCTCACTTGAAACCGATAATTTCGATCCAGCAGATTACTTAGATCGCGAGCAAGTTCCGGCCCCTGTGAAGTGCGGTTCTTCGGAGTAAGTTTCCGAAGATCCAGATACTGAGCGGCAAGTGGGTATTTACCGTTGTGGCAGGCCTCCAGAAATTTGTAGATCGCGCTACGCGGTGTTGCCCGGCTAAGTGGATCAACGACAGCCGGAGCGGTCGCGGCCTTGCTGGTTCCGGGTACCAGAGCGTCGAGCGATTGCGCCAACCCGTTCCAAGCGAGGACAGAAAACAAGAGCGGAAGAAGTAGAGCTTTTGACCGAAACATGCGTCTGCAACCAGCGTAACGGCTTTCCACTCGCGCTGTCAGCCCGAAGTCAAAGAGCTTGATCACGGACGAACAAGAGAGTTAAAAGCATTTCCTAAATTATGTTGTTTGTGGTGATTACCGTCCAATAGCAATGTGTCAGTTGAAGCAACTGCGCCTAGGGGAACGTTATTTTCTTTGCGGGAGCTAGAAACATGTCCGGACATTCTCATTTATCAGGCAGCCAACGCACACATCCGCGAAACTCGGTGGCTGCGGGCGCGCTCGTGCTCGATGAAACCATCCGTATCACCCTGTTGCTTCGCCGAAAAACGGAGGCCCCGCAAGAGGTCACAGTCGCCTCGCCATTATCACGGGCGGAATTTTCGACACGGCATGCCGCTGATCTCGACGATATCGAGGCTGTCAAAGCGTTCGCCAATCAGAATCGGCTAATGGTTGTTCGCGTTCGTCCCGAAGCACGAACCATGGTGCTCGAGGGGAATCTCGGCCAAATGGCGCGACTCTTTGCCGCCAACGTTCGTCTTTCCGCCGTTGAAAACAGGATTTTCCGAACGCGCGAAGGCAGTCTCCAGATTCCCTCCATGCTTCGTGACCGCGTGGTAGCAGTTCTGGGCTTTGACGAACGCCCCGCCGCCACGTTTCGGAAGGCGCACAAGCAATCGACCGACATCCCCGCTCATACCCCTAACGAAATCGCCAAGCTTTACGATTTTCCCACGAGTGTAGGCACAGGCCAGACAATCGCGTTGATTGAGCTCGGGGACGGATTTCGACAGGATGATCTGACCGCGTATTGGAAGCAGCTCGGCGTGAGTGATGTTCACGTTTCCACAATTTCGGTGGATGGATCTCAGAACAAGCCTGCAGGAGATCCGGACAGCGATGAATGGCGAGGTCGTTCTTGACATCGAAGTGGCAGGAGCGGTGGCCCCGGGCGCAAATATTGCTGTCTACTTCGCTCCGAACACCGATGCCGGATTCTTGGATGCGGTCAATACAGCAATTCACGATAACGTGCTTAAGCCCTCCGTCATCTCGATCAGTTGGGGCCCGGCCGAGAAGGAATGGACTTCACAAGCAATGAACGCCTTCAACGCTGCCTTTCACGACGCGGCGTTGCTCGGCATCACCGTTTGCGTCGCCTCGGGCGATAACGGTTCGTCCGATGGCGAGGGCGACAAGAAGAACCATGTCGATTTTCCTGCCTCGAGCCCATGGGTTATCGCCTGCGGCGGAACGCGACTCGCGACCGGCGAGGGAAAGATCACTTCCGAAACGGTTTGGAATGACGGGACTCGCGGCGGGTCAACAGGAGGCGGCGTGAGCTCTTACTTCCCTACCCCGTCTTACCAGGAGATCGTAAAAGTGCCCAAGCCTACCAGCGGAAACAACTCCAATGGCCGCGGAGTCCCTGATGTGGCGGGCGTAGCGGATCCCGAAACAGGATACCGAGTTCTGGTAGACGGTCAGCCCGGCGTTGTGGGCGGCACCAGCGCCGTAGCTTCTCTTTGGGCGGCGCTTATCGCACTATGCAATGAGCAGCTCAGTAAGAATCTCGGCTGGTTCAACCCTACACTGTATGGCACCGTCGCTCAGCACAAAGTGTTGCGTGACATTACAGAGGGTACCAACGGTTCGTTTCACGCCTCGTCGGGATGGGATTGCTGTACCGGTCTTGGAACACCGAACGGCACGGCGCTTCTCCACATTCTTCAGCAGAAACCTAAATAATTAGTTCGCGCGGCGAGACGCTAACAACTGCGTCTCGCCGACTTCATCAAGAATGTCTTCGCAGGCTTTGCGCGGATTCTCCGAGCGCGTTACCTGCCGCCCGATCACCAGATAGTCCGCTCCATCGCCTATGGCTTCCGCCGGAGTGGCCACTCGTTTCTGATCGCCTTGCGAGACGCCGGCCGAGCGCACGCCTGGAACAACCAGCGTCAAACGCGGTCCAATCTCTCGCACACGTGCTACTTCGAGCGCAGAGCATACGATGCCGTCGATTCCACTCTCTATCGCCTTTTTTACTCGCAAGTCTACCAGTTCGGAGATCGCAACCGAGTAACCAAGATCCGCCAGGTCGGTTTGATCGAAACTTGTCAACACAGTTACGGCAAGAAGCCTTGTATCGGTGTCGGCGCGTCCATCCACGGCTGCTTTCATCACGACGGCGCTCCCGTGAACGGTTAGTAATTGCACCAGGCCGCTCTGGCAAATGACACGAGTCGCCCGCTTCACCGTTTCGCCGATGTCATACAACTTCAAATCAAGGAAGACTTTCTTCCCCAGTGTGTTCACCTGTCTGACGAGATCCATTCCGCCGGCGGCATACAATTCCATGCCTACTTTGTAAAACTCGGCAGCCGAGCCGATCTCCTCAATCAGTTTCAACGCCTGTTTCGCGCTGTCGACATCGAGTGCGATGATCAGTGGATTTTTCGTCTTCATCAGTCCTTCACCTCGAGCGGCTTTCCTCCTCTGGCAGTAACACGACCTATGAGATACGCCTCCGGCAATTGGCTCAACAGTTTTTGGGTTTCAGACTCGGGAAGCGAAATCAAAAAGCCTCCGGAGGTCTGCGGATCATATAGGAGCGCGTGAATTTCGACCGATATTGCATCAGATATGTTGACGCAGCTTTCTACGAAATCCCGGTTATTACTCAATCCCCCCGAATGCGCGCCCGCCTGCGAATACTCGATTGCCCCAGGCAGGTAGCGAACGCAGCTGGCTGAGATTTCAAGGGTGACGTCGCTCGCAAGTGCCATTTCGCGCGCGTGCCCGAGCAGGCCAAAGCCCGTCACATCCGTACACGCATGGGCATCGCAAGCGAGCATCGCTTGCGATGCTCGCTGGTTCAACTCGAGCATCTGGTCAATGGATGTTTTTACGTGTTCGTCGCGGGCAATTCCTTTTTTGAGGGCAGTGGATATCACGCCCGTTCCAATCCTCTTGGTGAAGACCAGCACGTCGCCCGGCTGTGCGCCTGAATTCTTGATCACGCGCTCGGGATCGATCACGCCGGTAATGGCGTAACCAAACTTTACCTCGTCTTCTGAAATGCTGTGGCCCCCGAGTATCACGCATCCTGCCTCGTGAATCTTCTCGGCTCCACCTTTCAGAATTGCTTCGAGATCTGCGATGTCTCCTTTGCCTGGATACACCACGAGAGAGAGCGCCGTTATCGGACGTCCGCCCATTGCATATACGTCGCTTAGGGCGTTGGCCGCGGCAATGCCTCCGAATGTGTAGGGATCGTCCACAATCGGTGTGAAAAAATCTACCGTCTGGACAATCGCGAGCGGTGTTCCACCGGTTTCGGTGAGATCGTAGACCCCCGCATCGTCTGCGGTGTCATATCCGACCAAAACTCTTTTGTTGGTCACGCGGGGAACCGCACGCAAGGCGCGATCCAGTATCTTGGGGCTAAGCTTCGATGCACAGCCGCCAGCTTTCACGTTGGCGGTCAATCGGGTTGCCATCTTTTTTAGTCTAATGAGCGATCAAAACACTGCTTTCGGCAAATGCCCATTCACGCCACGCGTCGAGAAGCGGGAAATATAGTCCCAGATGGATCGGGCCCGTTTCGATTCGCCACAGCAGCGTCGCATAGTTCTCCAGTTGCTCGCGGTAACGCCGCTGCTCTTCATCGAGAAATCGTTCGATCTTGCCACCCTGGTGTTCGCTCGTCTTGAAATCGATGATCCACAGCCGGTCCTGTTCGTCACGAAACAAACGGTCAATGGTTCCGCTAATGAGTTGATCGCCGACCCTGCCGCCAATCGGCCATTCACGACGACTGTTCGCGTGTTCGCCGAGAATCCACCGGCCTCGTTCGCTCTCGACTGTTTTTGTGACGGCTTGCAACACTCGTTCGACGGCAGCGGGTTCCTCTGGCCCAGGCACACCCAAACGCCGCAGTTCCACTCTTACCAGAGGTTCAAGCTCAGCGGCTTTCGCGGTCTCTCCGATGTGCTTTAAAATCTCATGAGTGACGGTTCCCACGTGCCTCGCGGTGTCGCTCACCCATTCATACGAGCGATTTTGCGAAGACGCGACTGCGCGAACATAGGCGGGCCTCCACTCGACCGACTTTGCAAACTGCGGGCTGCGCCAATCTGCCGGGAGTCTCCGCAAGATAGTTCGTCGCGCGAGAGCGATCTGCTCAAAGAGACTCCGCTGATGCGGCGTACGCCGTACAGCGCTCTCGAAATCCGCTGCCACGCTCTCCCAAATCAGGCGGAGAAAGCTGGTCGACCATGGCTTTTGTACGTCCGATCCGTTTTTCGCCATTCTGGTGCTCCCCACCAGATACAATTCATTCTTCGCGCGGGTGCAGCCGACATAAAACAGCCGCTTGAGCTCGTGCAGTTCTTTGGCGGTCTGCAATTTTCGAATTGCGTCGTACTTCTCGGCCTTTTCACCCTTGCGAGGTTGCGCTGCGACGGTGAGCCGAACGAGCCCCCGCTCGTCGACCTCTTCGTTCCACGCCAGCAGGTCGCGCTCGGACAGACGCGCACTTCCTGCCAGTTGCGGGATGATCACGGTATCGAACTCCAGGCCTTTCGCCTGGTGCACCGTCATTACCTGAACGTACTCCGGGCCGCTTGCCGGCTTCGCAAACAAGAATTCCATGCGTTGCGCGAGCAGGCTGAAGTCACGAATCACTCCGCCCTGCTCCATTTCCTCGACCAGATCGAAGTAGGTTCGAATGTCCTCCGCCTGGTGCGCCTCGCGCAGAATGGCTGGGCCGCCCAGCAGCAGCCAAGTGTCTTCGACCAGCCCGCGCAGAGGAACGCGTCCCACGTTCTTAAGCGCGCCAAGAAGAATTTCGCCCACCCGTGCAACACGCCATCGGCTTTCTACGGGCAAAGCTCCAATTTTCGCCGGATCGAAGAGCAGATCGGGGATATTCCGCTCGCGTTCGTCTTCCGCCAGCAAAGACAGATCGGATAACGAGAGCCCACACCAGGGCGCTCGAAGACACGCAAGCCACGCAATACGATCCCCGGTATGCAACAAAGCTCGCGTCAGCGAGATGACGTCCTCCACATCCTGTTGCTCCGCGAGCCTGGCAATCTCGAGCGCCTCATAAGACACGCCTTCCCCGCGCAAGGCGGGCAAGATACTCAGTAAGTGATTCCGGCTGCGTACCAGGATGGCGACGGAACCCCGCTGCAAGGCCGCTTTTGCACGGGCCGCAACCACGGCTGCTTCCTTTTCGCCGGCTTTATCGTCAATCAGCGCAGTGAACTCAGGGACCACTCCCGCTCCGGCTCTCGCAGCTTCCGACCCGCGGAACCGGACTGCTCCGTCCGTATCCTCCGACATGATCGGCTCAAAGTGCCTCGTCACCCAGCTGAGAATCTCGGGCGTGCACCGGAAGTTGGTGCTAAGGGAGATGCGGTGCAGGCGCACCGACTTGAGAGCCTCATCGTGCCAGCTCTTCAGAAATAGCGACACCTCGGCACCGCGAAATCCGTAAATGCTCTGCATGGGATCTCCCACCAGAAACAGGGTGTGACCATCGCCATCGGACCATTGAGCCGTGAGCGCGTTGATCAGCTCGTATTGCGAATAAGAGGTGTCCTGAAACTCGTCCACCAGCAGATGCTGGATGCGATAGTCGAGGCCATACAGCAGGTCGCTAGGCTGGTCGGGCGTGCCGAGCACGGTTATAGCAGCTTGCGTGATCGCGGTGAAATCAACGGTTCCTCGCGCCCGGAACACACTCACGAGCGCATGCTGCGCGCGCTCCAGCAATTCACAAAAGTCGGCAACCGGGGCGTCGCTTTCTTCAATTGCGAATCTCCACTGATCGCGCCGAGCCAGCATACCGACGATCTGATTTTCCAGGCTGACGAAATCGCTGTCGAAGTAGACTCCGACGCGCGCCAGAAGGAGTCTATCTGTAGCGCTGCCTTCGGCCATTTCACGGAGTGTCTCGCGGGCTGTCCGACGGTAGAGCTCGGTGGCATCTTCCACCACACGTGCGAAGCCGCCAAAACCGGAAACCACCGGCATCTGGCGTGTAAGGGCGGCGCAGAGAGAATCGATGGTTTGTATCTGTAAACGGGTAGTGTCAGACAACAGATTCCAACCGTGGCGGGCATTCTGCTTCACAACCGCGGCGGCCAGTTCGGAGGTCCCTTTTTCATGTTCAGACTGCGCAGCGTTCCCTCGATGTGCAGCCAGAAGCGCATCGTGAATGCGTTCCCGGAGCTCCGCAGCCGCTTTGCGCGTGAACGTCATCGCAACCACGCTCTCCGGTTTCTCCACGGTCGCGAGGAGTTTCAGGTAGCGTTGCACGAGCAGAGCGGTCTTTCCCGATCCTGCCGGCGCCTGAACAATGAAGGATCGCGACGGATCAAGCGCCTCCGTGCGTTCCCGCTGATCGGCTGTCATTCTTCTGCTTCTGCTCCGCGTTGACTCTCTTGAATGCGGCACAGAGGTTTTTGCGCACAGTAGTCACACGCTCCACTGCGCGGGTCCAGAGCAGCATAGCCCGCCTTGAATTGTCGCGCGAGCCGCTCGACTTCGATTTCTGATTTGGCGAGAAAGTCCTCCCAGTCTGCACCCTCCACATCTACCGTCTTACTCTTGAAATGTTTGTCGCGCGTGAATCCCACGGGGCGAACGTCCCGGGCCTTGAGTTGAGCGAACAGGATTCCGTCCACCTGGCCCGGGAGGCCGGCCGCATACACGAACAACTGCGGCTCCTGAGGGCGCGGCAATTCGAGCTTAGAGCGCTTCTGCTCGCCGCTCTTATAATCAATAAGCAAGAGCTGCCCGTTCGCCAGCCGATCAATCCGGTCAATCCGAAGACGAAGCCGCAGTCCACCGAGATCAAGGTATTTCTCCTCTTCCACAGTCTCGACGGTGAAATTCTGCGCGCGATCTTTTTCGATTGCGAGCCAGTCCAGGATGACGACTTTCAGCCGTTGCACCTCGACAGCGGCTACGACTTCGCCGAATGGGCTCGATCGATCGTTAGCAACCGCCTCGGTGGCCGCCCATTCGACTAATGCGTCCAGTTGCGCGTGCGTCGCGGCACGCAATTTGTCTCGCGTGCACAGCTTCTGCCACACAATTTCGAGCGCCTTGTGAAGGTTGCCGCCACGCTCCCGACTGTCGAGTCCGAGGCATCCTTCGTCGGGCGACGCGGCGTGCAGACGGTATTCAGCAAAAGCGCGAAACGGGCACAGCGACTGGGCACGAATCACGCTGGTGCCACCTCGGGTCGTGGCGGTCGGGATAAACGCCGGCGCCTGGCTATCATCCGCCTCTTCGAGGACGGCCGGTTTAAAGGACTGCCACGCGCTCTGTCCCATCCAAATTGGTGTCTCAAAGTGTTCAGCGGTAATGAATGGTTTCGCGAGAGGGGAGAGCCGTCGCGTCCACGTGGCGGTCACGTCCGGTGCCGCGACGAACAGGTCTCTCGTCATCCGATCCCGTTCTTCGCGCAGCGACTGCGGCGAAGCGCCCGGAACCTGCTGCTCCCGCTGCAACTTCAAAGGGAGAAAGGGAGAGCCGAAGAACGGCGGAGGCCACATGTCTTCGGAAAGTCCGGCTACGAGCACTTTGTCGAATCCCAATCCCGACGCCTGCGAAGCGTCGAGAATCTGCACAGGCGCCGCAAGATTTGGCGCTTCCGTCTGTGCCGAAAGAAGCTGGCACAACTCATCCAACGCAGTATTGAAACTCACTCCCCCGGAAACAAGCGAAAGCGCGCTCAGATTCGAAACGGCATCCTTCCACTTCTCGAGCTGGTCCTGTTCCGTGCGGGTCGGCTCGTGATCGCCAGGCCAGCCCACTGCCTGGAGCAGTTCTACGAAAAAGCGGCTCCAACCCGCGTACGTGTCGGTGGTCTTGGCACGCTTCAACACGCCCCGCACATTACGGAGGGATTTCAGAAGCTTCGGGCAGCGGGCTGCAACCTGCTCGAGGTCGGCGAGCGTCACATCCAGCTCGCGGCGTCTCCTTAGCTGAAGGTCTGCCGCCGCACGAAGACTCCGTTCCTCTCCGGCCGCGACTATAAATGCAGTGCGCAAAACTGCACCTGCTTCGGAAACGGGGATGCGCGGTCTGGCCAATTCTGCCACCAGCAGCGCCGCTGCAATCAGCGGAGCATCCATTGGAGCGTCCTTTGCATGGACATAGAATGCGCGCAATTCGGCTGCGGGAGCAGCCGCTTGCGCATTCACAATCGAACGGCAAGCCCCGGGATAAAAAATCTGCAGAAAAGCCCGCTCCACCTGACTTCGATGTGTGGCGAGATCGGGAATCAGAATCGCAATTGAGACGGATTCGCTTTCTTCGAATGCATTCCGAGCCCAACGAGCGGCGAAATCAATCTCCGCCCCAAATTCTTCGAAGCCTTGCCCGTGCACAACAGGCTCTTTGCAAGCACTTCCCAACGGCTGCACCTCCGCCCGCTCTCCCAAGGCCCGAACGATACGCTCGAACGAAGGGGAGACGCGTTTGGCGACCGGGAATGCAAACTCGCCAAATGCGCAAAGCATTCGAGATATCCAGACCGGAAGGAGCTGTACTACATCCGGCCGGATCATCCAACCGTTCTCGGCGCATCGCTGTCGAAACACCTTGCGCCATTGTTGAAAGTGGGGAGCGTCGCTGCCGTCTTTCCAAGGCGGGTTGTTGTGCGATAAATCCCAGTCGGAAAGAGTACGCTCCGCCTTGCCGGCCATGACCGCGGTCGCGTCCGCATCGAACAGTTCTGAAGTCGTCTCCTGAATCGTGCGCTTCCACAAAAGGTGTTCCTGGCCGGACGAGAGAAGGAGGGGTATGTCGGTTCCACTGTAGCGAGTTTCGTGCCAACAGGCAGTCAGCCAGCTACCCAGATTCAAGATTCTGGGCCGCTCCCAGCTGAGGACGCCGTGCTCCAGTTGCCGGAGAGTAAACTGCTGATAAGCTACTGCGGCCAACAGACGAGAAGGAGTGACGACCGTAGTATTTTTCTCTATAAAGGAGAAAAGGCCTGACCAGGCAAGATGCATGAAATGACGAGCTACTCACTAATTATCCCGAATTGTCCATGCAGGTTCCAAATCGAGGCACTTCATGATTGAGAACAAGAATGACGGTGTAGTCTCGCGGCGAGATCTTTTGCGCGGTAGTCTCACTGCTGCCTCGTCTTTCCTTATCCTTCCCCGCCACGTTTTGGGAGGCCGCGGCTATGTCGCACCGAGCGATAAAGTCACTATTGCCTCGATCGGACTGGGCAGGCAAGGCCTAGCTATCACAATAGAATTGCTTGCACGCGACGACGTTCAGATCATCGCTGTTTGCGATTGCAACGAATCTGCCAAAAACTACGCTGAATACGAAGACAATGCGTTACTGAAAGCAGCGCGCCGGCTGTTAGGCCCCGGGTACGAAAACTGGGGCGCGGATCTGTCGTCGCCGGGGGAGGCTCAGCTCACGCACGATTTTCGGACCAGCCTCGGGATGGGTGGCCGGACACCTGCGCATCGCCTGGTCGAGGCATATTACGGTTCGCGCAAGGGATCCGCCAGCGGCGCCTACAAGGGTTGCGGCGTCTTCAAAGACTATCGCGAGTTGCTCGCGAAAACGTCTGATCTCGACGCTCTATACGTGGCGACACCCGACCACTGGCATGCTGCCATTTCCATCGCCGCAATGAGGCAACACAAACATGTGCTTTGCCAGAAGCCGATGACCCACAATATCGGCGATGCACATCGTGTCGCGGCGATCGCTCAGGAGATGAAGGTAGCTACGTCGGTAACAGTCAATAATCCTTCCTCAAAGAGCACGAAACTCATTAAAGAATGGCTCGACGATGGCGCGATCGGTCATGTTCGGGAAGTCCACAACTGGTCGAGCCGGCCCTTCTGGCCGCAGGGAATTGACCGGCCCTCTTCGGTGGATCCTGTTCCGACAGGTCTCGACTGGGACCTCTGGCTTGGACCTGCTCCCGAACGGCCTTTCAACAAAGCCTACCTGCCGTTCGTGTGGCGCGGATGGTACGACTTCGGCGACGGCTCGTTCGGCGATATGGGCTGCTACAGTTTTGCCGGCGTGTTCACAATTCTCGGCTTAACGCCGCCCAAATCCGTAGAATCAAGCACGAGCGAGTGCTACCGGGAGACATTCCCTAAATCCTCAATCGTGTACCTGAATTTCCCAGCGACCGAGGTGCGCCAGGAGGTCCGAATGTCGTGGTACGACGGAGGTCTGCGGCCACCTCGTCCCGCCGGTTTGCGCGATTCCGAGAAGCATCTGTTCGAAGGCGGTGAAGACGGCGAAGGCATCATGTACGTCGGCGACAAGGGCCTCCTGCTTGCAGGATTTAACGGTAACAATCCCGCGGTTCATCCTGAATCTCCGAAATATCAGCCACCAAACGAGCCGCCTGACCGGCAACGCCGCAACATCGCTATCGATCAATGGATCGCGGCCTGTAAGGGGGGCCCCGAGCCCACAGCGAATTTCGTCAGCCAGGCACCGGTAACCGAGGCTTTCCTGCTGGGCTGTATTGCACAGCGCATGCCCGGCACGCTTCTCGAGTGGGACACAGAAAAAATGCGTATCACGAGTTCCGAAAAAGCAAATGGGTTCGTCAATCCGGCGGGGAGAAGTCCTTACCGGGTCGTCTGAAGAGTGACATGCTGCGCATGCGTTTCCTTCTGCTGCTGCCTGCTTTCCTTCTCGCTTCCTGCGGGAGTGAGAAAGACCGACCTCAGCCGAAATCAGAGGCGCCTAAGGCGATGCACGCTGAACCGGAACTTACGGTGGCAACGACCGTTGCATTCACCGAGGGTCCCGCTCAAGGGCCGGACGGGCTCATTTACTTTACCGATGTCACAAACAATCGCATTCTTCGCTTCGATCCGCGAACGAAGAAGAACGAGGTGTTTCGGGCGGACTCGAACCGTAGCAATGGCTTGTTGTTTGACAGTGAGGGACGGCTGATTGCCTGTGAGAGTTCAGACGCCGAGCGCAGCAACCCGCGCCTGACGCGCACGGACATGAAGACGGGGCGAGTGGAAGTCCTTGCAGCCGGATTTGAAGGAAAGCAGTTCAACGGACCGAATGATGTGACGATCGATTCGAAGGGCCGACTGTATTTCACGGATCCAGCTCCGGACGCCGTGTCTCAGGAGCCGGCGAGGCCGAAGAATGCAACGGGCATTCCGGCCGTGTACAGAGTTGATGCAAACGGGAAGATCACGCGGATACTGGCGTCTCCGGCCACGGAGTGGCCAAATGGCATTGTGATCTCTCCGGATGACAAGACGCTCTATCTGATCGAGGCGCACAAGACAGAGGGTGGTGCGCGGGCAATTCGCGCCTATGATCTATCGGCGGAGGGAACCGTGTCGAATATGAGGGTTCACTACAATTTCTATCCCGGTCGCAGCGCCGATGGCATGGCGATCGATACGCAGGGAAACCTATACGCAGCAGCCGGATTGCACCGTCGCCGGGGAACGCATGAGACGCTGGATACGAAGTGCGGCGTGTACGTGATCTCGCCACAGGGCAAGTTGCTGCGGTTTGTGCCCGTTCCCGAGGACACGATTACGAATACCGCCTTTGGCGGGCCGGATATGCGGACGCTCTATGTTACGGCGGGCAAGACATTGTTTCAGATGCCGACGGAGGTTGCGGGATTGAATCGCTAGTTGCAGGTTGCGAGAGCCGCTTTTCAGGCGGTCGGAGCCCGAGTCTCCCGGATTAGGATTGGAACCAGCGGAGCGTTGTAATGGAGATATCGAACCGGTGACACGCATGCAGTCAGAAGCTGACAGCGAGCTCATTACAGCCGCGTCAATAGAAGAAAAACTCTCGCGGATCACTGAGCACTGGCGTCCTAAAGTCGTCGCGGAGTTAAACGGGCAAGAAGTCAAGCTCGTCAAGTTTCAAGGTGAGTTTCCATGGCATCACCACGACCATGAGGATGAGATGTTTCTGGTTTGGCGTGGCCAAATGCGCTTAGAATTTCGAGACCGTGTCATCGTTCTCAACGCTGGCGAGTTTTGCGTCGTCCCTAAAGGGGTTGAGCATCGAACCTGTGCAGACCTGGAAGTGGCGGTGATCCTCTTCGAGCCCGCGGTCACCCGCAATACAGGGAACGTCGTTGACGACCGATTCACCGCACCAAACGGCGTCCGTGCTTAACGGATTCAGCCGAGACAATTTCCGCAGAGCGGCCGGCGGCAATCGATTCCTGATCGCAGTGCCGACAGGTTAATGGGTCCAGGGCCGCCTTTCGCTAGAGATCAGTTGGAGGGGTGCGCGGTGGCATCTAATTCCATTAGCTTCTGCTTTACGCTCTCGTTATCGGGATCCTTCTGCAGTGCCTTGTTATAGTTCTCGACGGCGAGTTGCTTCTGCCCGGATTTGGCGTAAGCCTCGGCCAAGCTGAAGTACGCGTTGCCTGATTCAGGATGGATTTGCGCGTTCAGCTTGAGCAACTCGGTCGCTTCCAAAAGGTAATTCCGGCTGATCAGATCTTGAGACCAGGAATCGAGAGCATTCTCGTCGAGCTTGAAGTCGGAGTTCTCTTTCTGAATTGCGGCGTAGATGTCTCCTGCGTGGCTGAAACCTTGGCGACCGATCTCGGCACGGAAACAGTCGAGAGATGGAGCAAGACCTTTGGCAGCACGAAACTTCACCGTCAAAACGTGCCGGGGAACGCTGTTTTGAGCCGGCGTGTTTTTCAGATACGCCATCGCCGGCGGGTCATGCTTCAGATAAGCATTCAAAAACTGTAGCGTGTAGCGGGCTACCCAGGCGTAACCGACGATGCCGTCTTCGCGGCCATAGTCGTCCGCGGGCTCCTGACTGCGCCTCTTCCAAACATCTTCATTGCGCTGGTACACGGAACTGAATTCGGTATGAACAAGGCCTAGCATGTGCACGATAACGAGATCCCCGTGTATCCATCCATTAAGAACGCTGGGCCCTACGTTCTTCGCGTCCGCGAGGTAACGGGCCTGATCCTCCAATGACAATCCGGTTGCCGTGAAGAAGAGCAGAGGAATAGTCAGTTGCTCCGGGTGCAAGTCGGCTTGTTTGACGAGCCCGGGATAGTATCGCATGCTGCCGTCGAGAGCAACGAGAGCTTTTATCCGATTATCACGGGCTGCTGCGAACAAGTTGGAGATTCCACCCCAACTGAACCCTGCCACGGCAATCTCCGAAATGTCGGTGTTCCTTAGCGTTTTAGCGTAACCGATCAGGAACGAAATGTCCTGGGCCTGAGCGTTGATCCCAGCAAGATCAGCGGTCATGGAGCGCGTGCTTACACCAAAGTCTGGGCTTGCGATCACCACATATCCGTGCGAAGCGAGGTATTCGCAAAGATCGGCGTTCTCCCACGAATAGGAACTGAAACTGGGCGCATAGATCACGACCGGAAAATGATCCGGCAACGGCTTGGCATCGCGGACAGCCCAGACATCCGTTTCCAAGGACGGCTTCATGGCTGCAATCCAATCCTTGTCGCTCTTCGATAGATTTGGCTCGTCAAACGACGTTTCAGCGGGCAAGAGGCCGGTGTAATCGCGGACCGTCATCGGCTTGCCCTTGCTATTTTCGGCCGGATACCAAATGAGGGTCTGCAAAGGGCGCGCACGCTCACCCTGGTAAGCCTTACCGAGATCGTCCGTGGTCTTGCGGTAGGTACGTGAATAATCGTACTGCTCGACAACTCGCAGCCCTACGGCATTTGGTCCGGGCTTTTCGGTGAATTTGAATACGGGTATCTGCTCGGACCAAACCGCGAGTGGCGCGATAATCGCAGCCCCGAAGAAAACAATGAGAGCGGCTTTCTTTTTCACAAGTAGCTCTCTGCTATTTGAACAGAGCATACCAGCCAATTTCGCACTCAGATCATCGGACACGATTCTCGAATAGCCAACCACATTTACGACTACCGCGTCATCCGGCCACAAAATCGACCGCTGAGAATCCGTATCCTGCGGTGCAATTTTCCTCGCCGTCACGCTGATCATGACTGCCTGCGGCGGCATCACAACGCTTCGGCAATCAACGCATAGTCGATCGAAAGCCGGTCTGCATCTGCTCCAGGATGAATTGGGCTCTCGCCGGAGGGGCGCCTTTCGGAATTTCTAATACCTTGTATCCGCACTCTCGATATACTTCGGCCACTACCTCGTACGTTCGCTCAGCTTCATCGAAGCATTGCTTCCGTTCGCTGTCCTGCTGATAAATCTCTTTCCACGGCGGAGCCAGAAAAACAAGGGGCGCATACCGGAAGTCACGACAGGCCTCTTCGAGGAAAGCTGTCTCGCTCAAACCGATCAGTCGCGCATAGGCCAGACTATCTGGTATGCCGCGATCAGAGAACATCGGCTTCGGAGCAGGTGTGTGGGCGATGAACGACTCGATGGAGCGCCGCAACATCAGGTCGGTATATGCTCGCCGATCGTCCCACGGAAGGGCCTTTCCTCCCGCCTGGACCTGTTCTTGAATAATCTGTCTCGCTACTTCGGGAGCGTGCTCGATGCCGAACGCCGCCAATTCCAGGAGGACGGTTGTCTTTCCGGATCCGGGTCCTCCTGAGATCACAAAGAGGTTCGGATTATGCAGGCACACCGGTTAATAACGCAACCACAATTTCATAGCTCTGCCGAACGCTTTGCAGATTGACGTTCCGACCACTGTGCCGGCGTCATTACACAGCGAAAACCCAGGTGGTTCGTGCCGGTGCTGACCTCGCCCTTGCCGCGGGTTCCGACCATATAGCGGGAACAGTACTGATCAGTGCAAAGAAAGGAACCGCCTCGCTGAGTCTTCTTCGGCTGATTCGGTTCCGATGGATCGAGCGCGCTGTCCGGCCCTGCCGGGTTGCGTGCGACAGCGCCCTGCTCCGCCAGCTGTTTGTAGTAATCAGGCCGATACCAATCGCTGGTCCACTGCCAAACATTTCCGGCCATATCGTACAGGCCGTAACCATTTGGCGCAAACGCTTTGACCGGAGACGTCCCGATCACTCCATCCTCGCCCGTATCCTTCAGCGGAAACTGCCCTTGATGAGTGTTAGCCATCCATTTGCCACCCGGCCGGAACTCGTTTCCCCACACAAAGGGCTTGCCGCTCAACCCACCGCGGGCGGCAAATTCCCATTCGGCTTCGGTCGGAAGACGTTTGCCAGCCCAGCGGGCGTATGCTTCGGCATCTTCATAGGCGATGTCAACGACGGGGTGATTCCCTTTCCCGGCGATCGAACTCGCAGGCCCAAGGGGATGACGCCAGTTCGCACCAGGAACATAGCTCCACCACTGGTAGTGATTGTTCAGTGGAACTGGGTGATCGGGCGGCGTGAAGATCACCGCGCCGGCAACCAGGTTTTCAGCGGGCGCTCCCGGGAAGTCTTCCGCCTTCGGCTTGCGTTCCGCCACCGTGACATACCGAGTGGCTTTGATGAAGGCCGTGAACTCCGCATTTGTTACGTCCGTGGTGTCCATGTAGAAACCGTCGACATAGACGCGATGCACGGGACGCGAATCCGTTGTTGCGTGCATGCCAACTTCGTTCATGTTGATGGCGTCGGCAGCGCCCATCGAGAACTCGCCGCCGGTAATCCAGGTCATACCTTTCGGCGTGAGGCCCGGAGCAGGAACGTGGCGACGACAGTCGGTTCGAAATGCACACTTTGGGAACCCGCCACCATGGAAGGGCGATCGTCGGTCTGCGGCACCGGCTGCACTCCAGGCGTGCCAGAATGCGTCCGAAACAGCCAGACCGCGACCGCTCCGACCAACACCGCTACCACCACGCCAGCTATTCGGGAACGCTGCTCCCAAAACCCGCTGCGTTTCCTGGCTCGAGCCTTCGAGGCCCGGGCTTTCGCTTGCATACTCCACCTTAGAACGGTCTGGCACGGAATCGGTTGGAAGGAATCCGTCACTGCGTTCCGGGCTCCGTACTGGGGTCGGGGCTCCGCGTAGGGCTGGCTGGATTCTGCCGAACGAACTCATGGCCGTATGATCACGGCGATTTCGAAAATATATTACACTTTTTCTTTCAGTTACTTGTATGGATTTAGCGAAGTAATACTAAAGCACCCCAAGCGACAATCGCGCTGAATGGCAGAAGAGAAGAAGCGCGGCGGAGGGCCAAAGACTCCCGAGGGGCGGGCGCGATCCAGCCGCAATGCGACGCAGCACGGTTTGCGCGCGATGAAAGTGTCACTTCTGCCTGACGAATCGCAAGAAGAGTACGACGAGATGGTTGCCGAATGGAGAAAACAATTTCAGCCGGCCGATTACCAGGAAGAAAAGCTGGTCGAGACGTTGATCCTGAACGACTGGCTTCACAGCGCGCGTTCCGCTGGCTGTTGGCAGCGGAAGCGGCGCTGGTGAGCGCGGACGGCCCGGATCCGACGCAGTGGACGAGCGAGCGGCGGCACAGGATGGAACTTGCGCAGCGCTACAAGAATTCCGCGGAAAGGTCGTTTCATAAGGCGTGGAGTGTCTTGCAGGGGCTACGGAAAGACATCATGCGAGTGGACGATCAGAAGGCCAAGCTGCAACTGCAAATCGACATTTTCAAATTGAACGAGGCGCGCGAGAAGGCGGACCGGCGGCGGGAAAAGAGATGGGAAGAGGACGCGAGCAAGCCTCCGAAGGTCGTGGTCATCCATCAAAAGGATTTGCACGGGGAGGGCGTGCGGAAAGAATACCAAAACGGCAAGCTGGTGGACCAGAAGGAAATTCTGGTGACGTAGAAAACGAGCGAGGGTTGAATTTCCGTACGCGTTAGCGGAAGTTTAGAATTTTCCTTGCTTACCGATGGGAGTCTAGTATATTCTACTATCGGTAACCGAGGGAAGATGCGCTGGGAACACTGGTTCTACACCGTACCGTTGCGCTGGCGATCGCTTTTCCGCCGCGAAAATGTCGAACAGGAATTGGATGATGAACTTCGTTATCACATGGACCGAAAAGTTGAAGAATACATCGCTCAAGGCCTGAAACCAGAGGAAGGGCGCTATGCCGCCATTCGTGGGATGGACGGCATAGAGCAACGGAAGGAGGAATGCCGCGACCTGCGGCACATGAACTGGATCGACAATCTGATGCAGGATCTACGATTCGGCGTGCGGATGCTGGCGAAAACTCCCGGCTTCACCGCCGCGGCAGTGCTGACACTTGCACTGGGCATTGGCGCCAACACGGCGATCTTCAGCGTCGTCAATACCGTGCTGCTGCGACCGCTGCCGTATCCCGATTCTGACCGCATTGTCCAGCTAATGCTTACCTCTCCGGAATGGGCTCCGGGGAGAAATGTTGATTCGATCAACGAGCAGGAGTACATTATCTGGCGCCAGGAGCGGCAAGCTTTCAAAGAAGTGGCGGCCTACGATTCGGGAACCGGAGTAAACCACACTGGGAACGATCCACCGGAGCAGATCAAAGCGTTTCATGTTTCAGCAGCTTATTTCCGGTTGTTCGGAGCACCCATCGAGGTGGGACGGACGTTCTCCGACGAGGAGGACAAGCCCGGCGGCCCCCGGCTAGTAGTGCTCAACAACGGATTCTGGCGCCGCCGATTCGGTGGTGACCACGGCATTGTAGGCAAGACCCTTGTTCTGGCAGGCGAACCTTGCATCGTGATTGGCGTACTGAGCGCCGGCTTTGCGCAGGATCCGACAGCCGAGATCTGGCTTCCGTTGCGAGTGGATCCCAACAGCACCAATGGGGGGCATACTCTGAAGGCGGCGGCCAGGCTTCAACCCGGTGTAACGATTGAGATGGCCAGGGCTCAAATGAAGCCTGACAACGAGCGGTATCTGCAGAGGCAAGCGCGCTGGTATCAGAAGGGACATGGCGAAGGCTTCACCGCCGAACCGTTGCACGACGCGCTCGTAGGCGATGTGCGGACGGCGCTGCTTGTGGCGGTCGGCGCTGTTACGTTCGTGCTCCTTATCGCCTGCGCGAATGTGGCGAACCTGGTACTCGCCCGCGCCACGGGGCGCAGGCGCGAAATAGCGATTCGGGCGGCACTAGGCGGCAGCCGGTTGCGAATCGTCGTGCAACTACTCGTTGAAAGTTTGGCTTTGGCACTTGCCGGGGGCGCGCTTGGCCTGCCGTTTGGGTATGCCGGTTTGCGCGCGTTGATGGCAATGAATCCAGGTGACATCCCGCGGATCGGTCAGCACGGCTCAGCGGTAATTCTGGAGTGGCGCGTTCTCGCATTCACGTTCCTCGTGTCAGTGTCCACTGGAATTCTGTTTGGGCTCCTACCGGCCTTCCAGGCTTCACACACCGATCTGCGCACAGCTCTCAGCGAAACCAGCACACGCACAGGCACCAGTCTCCGCCAGATCAGGAGTCGTTCGGTCCTGGTGATTGCAGAGATGGCGCTGGCGCTCGTTTTGCTCTCCGGCGCAGCCCTGCTAATTGGTAGTTTGGCAAAGCTGGCCGCGGTTGATCCCGGTTTCGATGCGCATCACGTTCTCACGATGGAAATGTCTCTCAACGATTCCCGCTTTATGACGACGGCAGCCGTGGCTCAGCTGGTGCGCGATGCTGAGCGTCGCGTGGAGAGTCTGCCGGGAGTCACCGCGTTAGCAGCTACATATTCGCTCCCTCTTGAACACAAGTTCGGCGGGCCATTTCTCATCGAAGGTCATCCGGATGACGGGTACGCTGCGGACGAGTGTATGGTGTCTCCGCGCTATAGCGAGGTCTTTCGGATCCCGCTCCTTCGCGGACGGATGTTCACGGATCGGGATGACTCCCGAGCGCCGGCGGTCGTCCTGATCAATGAAGCGTTGGCCCAAGGTTTGAGCCGGGGAGTTCGATGGCCTGGCCCTCTCCTGTGGCGAAATGGTAACCCGCTGGGCGAACGCATCACGGTTGGCAAAGGTATGGGTCCGCCCTTTGAAGATCGTATGCGCCAGATTATCGGGGTGGTTGCCGAAGTCAGGGACGATGCGCTCAGCCGCGAGCCTAAACCGATGATGTACGTCCCGATGGCTCAGATGACCGAAGACATGTCGATGCTTACTAATAGGCTTGAACCTCTATTCTGGGTAATTCGCACTAGAACGGAAACATCCTCGCTCAGCGCCGACATACAGAGAGAGCTTCGAACAGCGAGCGGCGGGTTGCCTGTGGCGCATGTAAGGGCGATGACTGAAGTCGTCGTGGAATCGACCGCGCGCAATCGGTTCAACATGATCCTGCTCAGCATCTTTGCCGGGGTCGCTCTGCTTTTGGCGGCGATCGGCATCTATGGGGTGATGGCGTATGCCGTTAAGCACCGAACTCAGGAGATTGGGATTCGGATCGCGCTCGGTGCGCGCCCGTCAGATGTCCGCAGAATGGTTATGCGAGAAGGCATGATGCTGGCATTCGTGGGAGTTTGCCTTGGTGTTCTGGCCACGATAGCAGTGACACCGCTGATGAGAAGTCTCCTTTATGGAGTGAGACCCTCGGAACCTGGGATTCTCATTTTGGTAGCGGTTCTGCTGAGCGCAGTCGCTCTGTTGGCGGCGTATGTCCCTGCCCGCCGGGCGACACGCATCGACCCTGTGCTGACTTTACGTTGGGAGTAGCTCACAGGAATCGCTCCGAACAGACGGCTTACTTACTTTCGAAAACTCAGCGGGCAAGAAATATCGCCGGTAGTGTCGATTTCGCCCACCTCGGTTCGACTACCTTATAGGTAGACAATCTAATCTATCCAAAAAAGGAGACTGAAAAATGAAAACGAAGCCGACTTTCGAACAAGCCCAGCTGCACCTCCAGGTTTACGAACAGCGCCGGGAAGAGCGCCTGCGCAAAGCCCGCGACTGGTTCTTCCAAAACTACTGGCCCGAGACCTTTGAAGAGTCGATGAGGATCGCCGCACCCGGAACCGAAGGCGGGACCAATTTCATGATGGTAATCAGTTACTGGGAGCAGGCCTGCGCTCTGCTCGATTATGACCTGCTACATGAGGACCTCTTCTTCGAAACCAGCGGCGAGTTCTTCGGCGTTTTCGAGCGCATTCGGCCCGGACTGCAGCAGGGTCGCGATATGTGGAAGAACCAATATTTTCTGGTCCATATGGAAAACGCGGCCAAACGCTTCGAAGCGTGGTCGGAGAAACGGTCGCCGGGCCAGATTGCCACGATGCGCGGGTTCATGAGTCAGATGAGCAAGCAGCGGAGCACAGCCACATCGGCGTAGCTGCTGGCTTTTGTACCGATCAATCAGACCCATCCTTCGCGAGTGCGGAGGGTGGGCCAACAAACAATCATTCTCGCCACCTTTTTTGAGATCTCTCGCATGGCCGTTTCGATGTGCAGCGCAGGCATCCTTCTTTTCCTTATTGCGCTATGGGCTGCGAAGACCGATATCGCGCAGTCCGGCGGGCTGGAAAAGATCGTTGTCTTGAGCAGTCTGTGTTTCGCCATCCCATTGGCGGTCTTCGGCGCGGAGCATCTCTCAGGCGCAAAATTCATCATGCTCAGCGTGCCCTCATACATGCCGTGGCGTATGTTTTGGGCGTATTTCGTCGGCTTTGCGCTGCTGTGCGCGTCCTTGAGCATTGCCACAAAAATTCAGGTGCGCTGGTCCGGCCTGCTCTTCGGCATCATGATGTTTCTTTTCGTGGCGATGGTACATATCCCGCGAGTTCTCGCCAGCCCCAGAGACAGGTTTGGATGGGTGATTGTCATCCGCGAAATGTCATTCGCAGGCGGAGGCTGGATTCTTGCGGGAAACGCGATGCACGGGCAACACAGAAGCAAGCTCATTACCGTGGGCCGCGTATTGATCGCAGTCGCGGCAATATTTTTTGGCATTGAACATTTTTTGCACCCGGCAGGGTGCCCCGGAGTCCCGCTCGAAAAACTGATGCCCGCGTGGATTCCCGGGCGCCTGCTCATTGGCTATGTGACGGGCGCAATTCTTCTCGTTGCGGGGACAAGCATTCTGCTGGCCAAGAAGACGCGAATGGCGGCAACCTATCTCGGTACCTGGATTGTGCTGCTTGTTTTGTTCCTCTATGGGCCGATCCTGATCGCACAGATGTCCGACCCGAGCACCGCAGTCAGGGTTGAGGGGATCAACTACTTTGCGGACACCCTGCTATTTGCCGGAGCGATTCTCGCGCTTGCAAGCGCGATGCCACGCACGGATTAAGCTGCCGCCCGCCAACCCCTTGCGAAACCAGACCACGACGGCGCCATCTACCGTTTCGGGACCCCACCAGGAGGCGGCCACGGCGGTGGCGGCGGCATTCCCGGAACGAGCATTTGCTTCGGATCGGGCGGAAAGGGTGGAATCGGTATTGGTCCGGGCCTGCGGTCGAATATCAGAACGTCATCGTCACTCGACGACGAACTCTGTCCCAACACACTCGGTTCCATCCCGGGAAAGGATCGTATCTTGCTTAGCCGCGCGTCGGCTTCGCTCTTTGCTGCTTTCGCTTCCTCCTCGTTGGGCGCAGGCTCTCCTCCGCCTGCTTGCCGAGCGTGCTAGGGCGCTGCGGATTACCTAAGATCTGGAAAGGAGCCCAGGTTAACCGTTTGCTCCAACCGGCGAGGGACCGCGGGAAGTAGTGGATTCCGGCAGCGGAACGTACACCTATCGCTATCATTAAAGTACGCATTGCTTGTCATGGGCCAGAGAACCGCGCCTTCCATCCGGGCATCGGTATCGTCGATGATTGCGCTCCGAAAGCCTTTAGGCAAAGATGATTACAGCCGACCAACATCCACTTCGCAAGATCCTTCAGAACCGCATCGCCATCATCGATGGAGCGATGGGCACGACCATCCGCACCTATGGCATGACGGAATCTGACATCCGTGCCGAGCGCTTCAAGGATTCGAAAAAAGATCTGCTGAATAACGGCGATCTCTTCTCCCTGACCCAGCCGAAGATGATTTGCGACATTCATCGCCGATTTCTCGAGGCTGGGGCGGACATCATCGAGACGAACACGTTTGGCGCCACGAGCATCACGCAAAGCGAGTTCTTTGTCGACGATCCTCGGGAACACGGCGGCAGAAAGGATCCGGCGTTTTACCAAAAGATCATCGAAGATCCATTTCTTAATAGCCTCGCGTGGGAAATCAACGAACAGTCAGCGCGGCAGTGCCGCGAATGGGCCGATCGTGTCGCGAATACGACTTCGCGGCAGCGCTTCGTTGCCGGAGCTATCGGACCGCTCACCGTGTCTCTTTCGAACTCGCCCGATGCCGACGATTCGGGCTTCCGCGTGGTTACGTTCGATCAGGTGAAGACGGCTTACCTTCACCAGGTGCGCGCCCTTATCGCCGGCGGTGCAGACCTGCTTCTCGTGGAAACGATTTTCGATTCGCTGAACGCCAAGGCGGCGCTCGTTGCCATCCGCGAGGTCTTCGATCAGGACGGCAAGGAACTGCCCGTGATGATCTCGGCGGCGGTGGGCCGTGGCGGCGAGACCATGATCTCCGCCCAAACCATTGAGGCGTTCTGGAATGCGGTGGAGCACATGAGGCCGCTATCGGTTGGGCTCAACTGCTCGCTTGGACCCGATCTGATGTATCCGTTTTTGGAGGACCTCTCCGGGAAATCCAGTGCGGCTGTTTCGTGCTACCCGAATGCCGGCCTGCCGAATCCGCTCTCGGCGACCGGGTTCGACCTGGAGCCGCCGGACATGGCCCGTTATCTGAGCGACTTTGCTCAGGCAGGCTTGATCAATATTGCCGGAGGCTGCTGCGGAAACACACCTGATCACATCGCGGCTATTGCCAAGGCGCTCGAAGGCAAGCACCCGCGGGAGCTAGGGGATGCTGCAGAGCTTGAATCCAGGATCAGTGCGAGCGTACCCGAGATCCTGGGCGAAACGCAGGTTCGGGAGACGAAACCTCTCCGTCTGTCGGGGTCGCAGCCGTTCACCCAACAGCCAGGTGTCTACATGATGATTGGCGAGCGGACCAATGTTGCCGGCTCGCCCAAGTTCGCCAAGCTGATAAAGGGAGGCAAATACGAGGAAGCGGTAAGCGTCGCCCGGCAGCAGGTTGAAAACGGAGCCAACGTCATCGACATCTGCATGGACGAGGGGATGATTGACGGGGTCACGGCCATGACACGCTTCCTGCAATTACTGGGAAGCGAGCCGGAAGTGGCGAAGGTTCCTTTCATGGTGGACTCCTCCAAATGGGAGGTGATTGAGGCGGGGCTCAAGTGCCTGCAGGGCAAGGGCATTGTGAACTCGATCTCGCTGAAAGAAGGCGCGGACAAATTCCGCCAGAATGCCGCTACCGTGCTGAAGTACGGCGCGGCGGTGGTGGTGATGGCTTTCGATGAGCAAGGGCAAGCCGCCACCTACGAAGACAAAATCCGCATCTGCGAACGTGCCTATCGGATTCTGGTGGATGAGGTGGGTTTTCCGCCCGAAGACATCATCTTCGACCCCAATATTCTAACGGTCGCCACCGGTATGGAAGAGCACAACAATTACGCGGTGGACTTTATTAACGCCACTCGCTGGATCAAGGTCAACCTTCCACACGCAAAGGTGAGCGGAGGCGTTTCCAACATATCGTTCAGTTTCAGGGGCAACAACAAGGTGCGGGAGGCTATGCATTCCGCGTTCCTTTATCACGCCATCGCAGCAGGCATGGACATGGGCATTGTCAATGCCGGCATGTTGGAAGTGTACGAAGAGATTGATCCGGAACTCAGAGTGCTGGTGGAAGATGTTCTGCTGAACCGCCGGCCCGATGCGACGGAGCGCCTGGTGGAGCATGGCGAAGCACTAAAGGCGGCGGGCTCAGACTCAGAGGCGAGTGAGAAGAAAACCGAAGAATGGCGCACGGGCACAGTAGAAGAACGTCTTTCTCACGCGCTGGTGAAAGGCATAGACACTTATATCGACATTGACACCGAAGAAGCCCGGGCCAAGTTTGGCCGCCCTTTGCTGGTAATTGAAGGGCCACTGATGGACGGCATGGGAGTAGTGGGTGATCTGTTCGGCTCCGGCAAAATGTTCTTGCCCCAGGTGGTGAAGTCGGCTCGTGTCATGAAGAAGGCTGTGGCGTATCTGACGCCGTTCATGGAGGCCGAAAAGGCATCGATGGCGGCGGCCGGCCATGTGGTGAAGGCGCAAGGCAAGATCGTCCTGGCCACGGTAAAGGGTGACGTCCACGACATCGGCAAGAATATTGTCGGCGTGGTTTTGGCCTGCAACAACTATGAGGTCATCGACCTGGGAGTGATGGTCCCGTGCGAGAAAATTCTGGAACGCGCCAAGACAGAGAAAGCAGACCTGATCGGCCTGAGCGGCCTGATCACGCCCTCTTTGGATGAGATGGTGCATGTAGCCCGGGAGATGGAGCGGCAAGGATTTAAATTACCTTTGCTGATCGGCGGGGCCACGACCAGCCGGGCGCACACGGCTGTGAAGATTGCTCCGCACTATACTGAGCCCGTGGTTCACGTGCTTGACGCGAGCAGGGCTGTGCCGGTAACTACCAGCCTGCTGAGCGAAGAAGGCAAGCCGGCGTTCGTAACCTCGCACCGTGCGGACTATGAGGCGCTGCGCAAGACGCACACCGCTCCCAAGCAGAACGTAGTCTCCCTGGAGACCGCGCGAACCAGGCGCACTCCGATCACGTGGCGCTCCGAAGACATTCCCGTACCGGCCTTTACCGGCGTACGGGTGCTGAGTGACTTTCCGCTGGCGGCGCTTCGCGATTTCATCGATTGGTCTCCGTTCTTCCAAACCTGGGGGCTGAAAGGCACCTACCCTCGTATTCTGGAAAACGAAAAGTACGGCGCACAGGCGACCCAGATCTTTGTGGAAGCGAATGCGCTGTTGGACACCATCATCGAGAAGAAGCTTCTCACGGCGCGCGGCGTGTACGGTTTCTTTCCGGCCAATGCCGTGGGCGACGACGTGGAGTTGTACACCGACGCCACACGCACGAAAGTGCGGGAGCGGTTCCACTTTCTTCGCCAGCAAGCAAACCGCGAAGGCAAAGAGCCATGCAGATCGCTGGCCGATTTTATCGCGCCCAAGGAAACGGGGCTGGCAGACTACATCGGCGGCTTCGCGGTAACCAGCGGGATGTGTTTGAAGGAACTGTGCGACAGGTTCAGGTCAGAGAACGACGATTACAACGCCATTATGGCCGAGGCCATCGCCGACCGGCTGGCCGAAGCCTTCGCCGAATGCCTGCATAAACGAGTACGCGACGAGTGGGGTTACGGCTGTGCAGAGAGACTAAGCAATGCGGAGCTTATCCAGGAGAAATATCGTGGAATCAGGCCCGCCCCCGGCTACCCGTCCTGCCCGGATCATACGGAGAAGGGCCAGCTGTGGCATTTGCTGGATGTACAAAGGAATACCGGCATGCTGATAACCGAGTCCTTCGCGATGTGGCCGGGCTCCAGCGTCAGCGGACTATATTTTGCCCACCCCGAGTCGCGCTATTTCGACCTGGGCAAAATCGATCGCGACCAAGTGCTCGATTATCACGAACGAAAGAGCATGAGCGTCGCGGAGGTCGAGCGATGGCTCGGGCCGAGCTTGAACTACGACCCTGCGGCGAAGTAGTCCCCGTCAGTATCGCCCATACTTGCTAGCGGCAGGCTGACGATGCCGCTAGCGAGTGAAGAGAGCCGGAACAAGGGTTAGAGCGGCATGACGGTCGAATTGGTCCGGCGGTTCTGTATGGGATTGCCTCATGCGACGGAGGCGGTCCAATGGGAAAACAATCTGGTGTTCAAGATCGGAGGCAAGATGTTCGCCGTTGCGGCATTAGAGCCGGGTCCGGTATGGCTTTCGTTTAAGTGCTCAGCCGAAGACTTTGCAGATCTGAGGAAGCGGGATCGTTCCGGCTCCTTATCTGGCTCGGGCAAGTTGGGTCGGCCTCGAGAACGAAGACGCACTCAGTCTGGCGGAACTTCAGCAACTTCTTCGGCGTGCTTACGAGATTGCGCTGGCTAAACTGCCGCGGAAGATCCGTGGCAGCTTGACTTAAGATTTGGGTGCAAGCTTCACATCCCCTCTGTCAGGAACGGTCACGCGACGGCAAATAGGACCCTCCGGGATCGAATGGGCGACCGAGGCCCCGTGCGATGACAGCGAGAATCAACCCATCGAAGCCGGGCTATGGGTTGTCCCGTCAAATTCTTCCGAGGTCTTAAAGCGTTCTATGCGTCCGCCCATTGCCGCCTCTTTGGTCTTGGCGGTCAAAGCTTCCACCTGGGCTTCAGTCATCGGCTTGAATGTCTTCATTGCCTGGAATGCCTGGTCGAGGCGCGCGAGAGAGTCACAACCGTTCATCACTACAGACGTCGGCAAATTCAGCGCATAGTGTAAGCAGTCAACCGCGTTGGCCTGATCCAATCCGAAGATTAAACCAGAGGCAAGGGGCTTCATGCCCAGCACCGCTGTTTTCTCCGCTACGAGCCGGGGTACGACCTGATGAGCGAAACTCCGGAAGTGGTAATCCAACACGTTCAGCGGCATCTGGCAACTGTCAAAATGAAAGTCGTTTTTGGCGGCCATATCCAGCATGTGCAAATGAATGCTTGGATCTTTGTGGCCGGTAAAGCCCACGTATCGAACCTTGCCCGCCTTCTTTGCCGCCATCACCGCTTCGTGTGCTCCGCCCGGCGCGAAGTACTTGTCCGGATCGGTCATGCGAATGTTTTCGTGAAATTGGATCAAGTCGATATGGTCGGTTTGCAAGCGGCGCAGCGAATCGTCAATCTGCTGGGCCGCCGATGCGCGCGTTCGCCCGTTGTATTTGGTCATCAAGAAAGCGCGTTTGCGGTAGCCGTCCCGCAAAGCCTTTCCCATGCGGACTTCGCTCTCGCCGTCATGGTAATCCCATGAATTGTCGAGAAACGTGAGGCCGCGGTCCAAAGCGGTCCGTATGATGCGGATGCCCTCGTCTTCGCTCGGTACGCCAATGTGATAACCGCCCAGACCGATCGCGGACACGCGCTCTCCGGTCGAACCGAGGTTGCGATAGATCACTCCGTCGCGTGTTTCGCCTTGTAGAGCCGCCGCTATCGATAAAGCGGCCAGGCTATTGATGAATTCCCGCCGCGGCAAATCTGAAAAGTTCATGTGATGATCTCCACTTCAGCAGACACTTCTATTTTGCTACTGAATTCGACGTCCATCATACCTGCCGGTGTGGGAGGCCAAGCCGACAATAACGGTGTTAACCGCGGCCGTGATGCCTGGTAGTGTTACGGTTGATTCGTGATGAAAATAGGTCTGGCTTTGACTTTCGTGACGCTGTCGCTCGGGTTGTTACAGGCGGCCGATCCGCCGGCCACCAGCATCACAAATGGCCAGATTCAAGCCAAAGTCTATCTGCCAGAAGCGAAGCGAGGCTTTTATCGCGGCACCCGCTTCGATTGGTCGGGCGTTATCTACAGCCTGCGATTCGAGGGCATCGATTACTACGGACCCTGGTTCACCAAGACCAATCCCTCCATTCACGATTTCGTGTATGAAGGTAGCGATATCGTCGCCGGACCCTGCAGTGCGATCACCGGTCCGGTGGACGAGTTCAAACCTCTCGGTTGGGATGACGCGAAGCCGGGAGGCAACTTCGTAAAGATCGGTATCGGAGCGCTTCGCAAACCCGACGATCAGCCGTACGACAATTATCATCTTTACGACATCGCGGATCCCGGCAAATGGCACGTCAAGAGAAAACGGGATTCGATCGAGTTTTCCCAGACGCTCAAGGATTCGTCTTCGGGGTTCGGTTATGTGTATAGCAAGACAATCCGGCTGACAGCTGGAAAGCCGCAAATGATCTTGTCGCACACCATCAGAAATACCGGCACCCACGCTATCGAGACCACGGTCTATAACCATAATTTCCTGATTCTTGACGGGCGACCCACTGGTGCTGGGGTTGTCGTTACCGTTCCCTTTCAGATCAAATCACCACAGCCGCCGGACAAGAGCCTGGCGGAGATTCGCGGGAATCAAATTGCTTACCTGACTACCCTGAAGGATCGTGATACGGTAGCGACTCCAATGCAGGGATTTAGCGACAGCCCCAAGGACAACCAGGTTCGCGTTGAGAGCAACGCGCTCGACGCCGGCATGACGATACAGACGGATCGTCCATTAGTAAGCGAGTCTCTGTGGTCAATCCGCAGTGTGGTTGCTGTGGAGCCTTTTATCGCTATCTCTGTCGAACCGGGGAAGGAGTTCACCTGGACAAGCACGTACGAGTATTACAAGTTGCCGGCGGGGGGGAAGTAAGTTCATAGGAACGCCGCATAAGCCAACTTTGGCCTCATTCTCATTTCTTCTTGTTCCGCCCAAACATATCCAGACCGAACTTCGGTTTGGATTTTGTGCCACTGATGGTTACCGGGATTTCAGTTCCTCCTCCTTTCCCGCGAAAGAACGGCGAGACGGGCATGAGCGCGAGAGAGGCCCACCGTGAATCGACCATCCGCCAAAGCGATGCATCGGTAAACACTTTTCCGTGAAAATCAAATTTCTGGCCATCCAGCGAATAAGCACCATCGAGGTTCACCCGTGCTCCGGGCAGGAGATAGGCGAGGTTGGTGAAGTCGATCAGGCCATTCGCCATTCGGAACGTTCCGTTCATTCGCGAACTTACGTCCCTGGCACCTTGCTTCGCTTCCTTCGGGTCACCTTGTGCCCTAAGGCTCAGCATGTCCACTTTGTCCTGTATGCCCGGGTTAGTGAAGTGAATTCTTCTCAGCGCGAAACCTCCTTGAAAGCTTAGTTTTTGCGTGACGCTCTCCTTGCCAGGCCGGATCTGAAGCTTTGTTTTTGTGCTCAGCAGACCCTGCATTACATGAGGTTCCGTCTTCACCGCAAGATCGAGAAAATCCGCGATTTCCGCTCCGGCGATGTCAACGTCCAGGTTAATTTGGTGGCCCTTACCTTTGATGTTGATCACGGCACCACTCGTGGTAAAGTTCGAGTTTCCCAGCTTAGCCTTTATCGGCTCGAGATACGTATCGCCGGTTGTACCGTCCACAATCGCGTGGAACTGAGTGTGTAAGGGTACTGCGTGATTTGCAGTGTCGAGAGAAAAATTTGCGGTTTCTGTCGTTCCGTCCACCACTATCTTGTCGAGCTGCCCCTTGAAATTGCCGGCCGAGGAGAGATCGCCACCGATGCCTTCTATCGTATTAAGATCGGCGTGCTCGAAGGTGTAGTGGCCGCTCACGGGCGAGTCTCCGGGGGTTTCTGTCTGCCATGGTCCGAAGTTCCCAGTTGAGTGGATTTCACCGCGCGGCACAGCGTTTGTGAGTACCGCGTCAAATTTCCAGGAAGAGTTTGGCCCGAGGTCATGCAGCACAATATGCTTCAACTCAAAGTCCTTCGGGTCCTTATTGGGATTAGACGTTCCAATAACCAGGCGGGATCGATCGCAGATAAACTCGTCGACCTTGATCTTGATCTTGGCCTTGGACCCCTTCTTCTTTTCCGAAACCTGCTGGCGGCTTTCACGCGGTGGAATATTGATCTGAAGACCGGTGACCTGCACAGACGAGACGTGCATCGGTTTGAAGAACAGCCCCACTATTCCTGAATGGAAGTTGAAGCCGGCGATCTCGATCAGAGGCGAGCTCGCTGCCGTCGCGGCAACACCAGCCGGCGGAAAAATGCGCAGCCTCTTCCCCGTTACTTCGAGCCCCCGCAAGACGGAGACATCCAGGCTCTCGAGTTCGACGCGGCTTTCGAAGCGCGCACTCAAAGTCTCCTCGACGCGACCTTTCAGGATGGGGCCCGCATGGTGGAGAACGATTTCAACAATCACCAGCAGAGCCAGTAAGACGCACGCGGCAGTTACACCTAACCAGAGCCAAATGCGTCTGCGCCGTCGAGGCAGCCTTGAAGAGCCCGCGCCGGTTTCCCCTAAGAAGGGTCTCGTCCCCATGTGCTTACGAGCTTAGCGGAGATGCCGGAAGATGACTCTGTGTCCTCGCACCGACGCTCATTTATCAAACACCTTGACCTTCGACCTATTACACATTATTGTGAACTGTAGAAGGTTGAGATATTGCCAACATTCGTTCTCCATAAGGCGGCCAGAGTATGAGGCGTCTTTTGAACTGGTTTCGGCGCCGCAAGCTGGAGAGCGGCCTGGACCGCGAATTGGAATATCACATGGACCGCCGCGTCCGGGATCTGGAACGATCCGGCCTGACAACGCGGGAAGCACACAGGCGGGCCGCGCTTGAATTTGGAGGTCTCGCCCAAGTGCGGGAGGAAGTGCGCGATGTCTGGCTGACCCGGTGGCTGCGGGATTTAGTGTATGACCTGCGTTTCTCTGCGCGGTCGTTTCTTCGGAGCCCATCGTTCACCACCACCGCAGTGCTATCCCTTGCACTCGGTATCGGCGCAACCACTGCCATTTACTCTCTTGTGGATCAAGTGCTCCTGCACGCGCTTCCGGTCCACGAACCAGAACGACTCGTACTGATCGATTGGAAAGGAGACCAGGCGGCCTCGGGGTTTGGCAGTTGGAATCTGATGTCGTACCCGATCTGCCGGGACCTTCAGCTACAGAACCAGTTTTTCGAAGGCGTGTTCTGCCGGGCCGCCACGACCGTGAACGTCTCGATTGGTCGCGAGCATAGACCCGTAGCAGCGGAAATCGTTTCGGGTACTTATTTTTCTGTTCTCGGAGTCGGCCCCGCGCTAGGCAGAGTATTGGGCAGCATGGACGATCAGATAAAAGGCGCGAGTCCGGTGGTGGTTCTCTCTTACGGTTTCTGGAAGACCCAACTGGGAAGCACGCCGGACGTGGTGGGCCGCAAAGTGCTGGTAAACCAACACCCGATGACGATTGTCGGCGTGGCCGCTTCCAGCTTCCACGGCATCGACGTTGGCGAAGTGCCGTCGTTCTGGATTCCGGCTTCCATGTCGGCGCAGGCAATCCCCGGTTTTGACGACTTGCTCGATCGCCGCACGCGCTGGATGCAGGTGCTCGGACGGCTTAAGGAAGGGATCACTGTGGAGCAGGCTGAAGCAGGCTTGCAACCGTGGTTCAAAGCAATGCTGCGCGAAGACACGCGCCGGGCCGGATTTCCAACAATCACGGCGGAGCGCCGGCAACGGTTTCTCGCCTCAACGCTGACCCTCGCTCCGGCGCCACAGGGTCACTCCGGCCTCAGGCGGCGGCTGTCGAAGCCACTTTGGGTTTTGTTCATTGCGACGGCAGTGCTGTTGGGTTTGGCCTGCTTGAACGTTGCCGGTCTGTTCCTGGCGCGTGGGTCAGCTCGCGATCGAGAGATTAGCACGCGGCTGGCCCTGGGTGCATCGCGGGCGCGGCTCGGCAGGCAGCTTCTCGCCGACAGCCTCCTGATTGCAATTGCCGGTGGCTCGTTGGGCGTGATCCTAGCTCCGCTTGCAACGCGGACTCTTATAGCATTCCTGCCGCGCGACGTTGCGGAGAACGCTTTACAATCCGTCATCGACGCGCGCCTGATGCTTTTCGCATTCCTGGTAAGTACGGCTGCCGGTGTCTTGAGCGGGTTTGCGCCGGCCTTACAGGCGGGCCGTAGATCGCTGGTCTCCTCGCTTCGAGAGCGTGGCGGCACTGCTTTCGGCGGTGTCTACCTGCGTAAGGCCATAGTGACGGTTCAAATTGCTTTAACACTGATACTCGTGGTCGGAGCAACGCTGTTCGTGCGAACCCTGACCGCACTAATGGCAAAAGGTCCGGGATTTTCCACATCCAGCCTCATCTCCTTCGGGCTCGATCCTCTTCGAAATGGATATCGGCCGCTCGATGCAAAGCGGCTGATCCGCCGGATTCAAGATGAAATCGGTCGCTCCGCAAGTGCCAAGGTATCCGCCGTGGCGCGCTTCCCGTTATTGACTGGTGGAAGCTGGAACGATCCAATGACTATTCAAACTAATCAGCGGATCACCACCGACGATGTCAATTTGAATGCTGTCACTCCCGGATTCTTCACGACGCTCGGGGCCAGGATTGTGGCGGGGAGGGATTTCGGCGAACACGACTCCCGGCCAGCGGGAGAGGCCGGCTACCGCTCAGCTATCGTTAACGAGGCTTTTGCCAAACGCTACCTAGGCGGACGCAGCCCTCTCGGAATATATATTTGTGAAGGATCAGGACCCGACGCCAAGCCGAACATTCAAGTTGTCGGCGTCGTGTCTG
The DNA here is from genome assembly GCA_963757345.1 of Terriglobia bacterium. Lineage (GTDB taxonomy): Bacteria > Acidobacteriota > Terriglobia > Bryobacterales > Bryobacteraceae > Bog-105. Next base: position 145,036 of record CAVWRP010000032.1, read on the forward strand.
ACTTCAGCTATCGTGGGATTCGCGAGGAATCCGAGCAAGCGTATTTCTCCCTGCTGGAGGGCGACAGCACCGGCGGCAGCTTTTACATACGGACTCGGGGAACCGCCGAAGCGGCCTTTCAATCGATTCGATCCATTGTTCGCAAGGCCGATCCCGCGCTGCCGCTCACTTACTTCCGAACGCTAGATGAACAAGTGGACCGGTCACTCAACACCGAACGCATGCTTGCCACTCTTTCAGGGAGCTTCAGCACGCTGGCCCTTCTGCTCTCCCTGGTCGGGTTGTATGGAGTTATGTCATTCGTGGTAACTCAACGCACGCGCGAGATCGGCATACGGCTGGCTTTAGGAGCCAAACGCTCTTCGACAGTGTGGCTCGTGCTCCGCGACGTTGTGGTAATGATCGCGGCGGGAGTGGCAATCGCACTTCCGTGCGTCTTTACACTCGGGCGTCTGGTGGAGTCGCAACTCTACGACGTAAAGCCCACGGACCCAGCCGCCATCACGGCTGCAACTCTCGTTTTATGCGCGACGGCGCTTGGCGCCGCTCTACTGCCGGCGCACCGCGCCTCGTCGGTGAATCCAACGGAGGCGCTGCGCTTCGAATAACGCGGTGCGCGACGAGAGACAGTCACACGAAGCAGCAGTGGCAGGGCTTGCTCGAGCAGGGCCTTTCGACACCGTGATTTGGGTGCCTTTTGAGGTACACTCTCGTGTGGGCTTACCGTAACGCTTAGGGCGGAGTATGCGCTAGGTGTGCCAGGGTTTAATGAAAATGTACGTAAAGCAGCAGGCGATCCGAAACGAAGGAGAATATGGCCGATCAGGAAGTTCTCTCCAATCAGAAACAGATTCTGGCAAATCAGAAGACCATTCTCGAGAACCAGGGCGCCATCCAGGAGAACCAGAAGGCGATCAAGGGCAATCAAAAGGCTCTCGATGAAATACTAAAGAATCAGCAGTTGATTCTGAAGAACCAGGAGCAGATCGTCTCCCTCTTGAAGAAGCAACTTGTTGTTTGACGTCGGACTCTTTAATCCGGCGCAGTAAGGGCAGGTCGCAGCGAGATGTTCAGTGCCGGGCGTTGGGGACTACGGCACCCAAATTGATGCGGCCAAAAAGCGCTCCGAAGCGCAGTTCTGGTTGAAGTAATAAACAGTCACTACCTTCCCGTCACTCCGCTGGACGCTACGGGTGTAACCGAGGTCCCAGCAGCCGCCATCGCTGCGAAGGACGCGTTCGTCGGTCCAGGTTTTGCCTTCGTCCGAGCTTATGCGCGCTCGAATACCGAAGGGAGCGGTTCGCCGACCGTAAGTAAGAACAAGCCTGCCGTCTTTCAAGTGGACCAGGCTCGGAGGGTTATCAATTCCCTGGGCGGGCCTATTCAGGTAACTCCAGCTTTTGCCATTGTCGACGGACCGGTATAGATCGATCCAATCGCGATATCGTACTGCAGTCAAAATCGTGTTGCCCGACATCCTCACCGAAGAGGGCATGATGGCATGATCGTTACCGGTCGGTTCGGGTGTCACGAACGAGACGAATTGCCAGCTTCGCGCGCCGTCAACTGTGCGGACACAGATCACGCGACCTTCTTTGCCGTTCGATTTTGCCGCTGTCAGGAAAGCTGTAAGCTCGCGTGGACCGTCGACCAGGTAATCGGTCCGGGCCGCAATGCCTTTCTGTCCGAAGTTCGGAAGCCGAAACGGGCCTTGCCAGGTTTTACATCGGTCCAGCGTGTAGTAGAAGCGTGAAGGGCCAATGTGTATGTCCTCCATGCGAAGCGTCAGAGCGAAACCGGGATTTGCGAAATCGATATTTCCCGTGAAGTCTTCTACTGCGTGGCCGCCCGGTTCTCCGGGAACTCCGGCAATCTTTGCATTCGGAGGAGGGAGCAAGCCCCTTGGCTTCTCAATCGTCCAATGCGCTCCTCCATCCACTGTGCGGGCCAGCAGATGTTCTTCATTACGGCTGTAATCAATCGAGTGTTCGTGTTCTCCCTGCTGGCGCGTGTGAAAGAACCCGGCTTCGAAGCCGACGACGATCTCATCTCCCCACTGCCAGATCCCATGGTTCGCAGGCCAGCCGGCGAAGCGCCCAGACTCACGGTAGATAACAATATTCTGCACGCCGCCGCCCGGCTCCAGAGCTTCGAGCTGCGCACTTTTATGGGCCACAAAAGCCGGCAGGAACGCAAATATGAACCCGCTCGCGACAGTAGCGAATTTCAGCATGAATCTCCCCTCTACACGGGCGCTATCAAAACCTTGAGGCATCCATCACTGCCCGTTGAGTCGAAGGCGGCAAGACCACGATCCAGCGGAAATGAGTGAGTGGCTACCGCGGCTCCATCGATTCGTCCGCTGGCTAGCAGATCGATGGCGCGTGACATCGTGTTCGGATTGTTGTAAGAGCCACGGATAGTAATTTCAGCGTCATTGATCCAAAAAGGATTGACCTCAATATTCTGGTCCTTGTGGCAAACGCCGTACATCATGACAGTCCCTCCACGCATTACCGTCTGAAGAGCGTGACGCACGGCCGACACGTTGCCCGAACAATCGAAAACGACTTCAATTCCGTCCGGATACTCGGATCGAATGGCATCGGGGAGAACTTCCCGCGTGGGATCGATGGTCCACGAAGCGCCCAGATTCCCTGCTCGCTCACGGCGCGTCTTTTGAGGATCGATTACGATTACTTCGCTCGCTCCCTGCATCCGTGCAAGTTGAATCATAATTGCTCCCATCGGTCCGGCTCCGAAGATCGCGACACGGTCACCTGAGGTAATACTTGCAAGGTCAACTCCGCGCAAGCAGCAGCCGACGGGTTCCGCCAGCGCGGCGTGGGCGAGGGAAAGATTGTCAGGGAGCTTAAATGCCTGCGCGGCGGGAACAACGCAAAATTCGGCAAATCCGCCGGGGAGGTTGACTCCCAGGGCGATCAGATTCTTACACAAGTGCACTTTTCCGCGACGACAGAACGAGCAAATACCGCAAACGATATTCGGATCCACGGCGATCCGATCTCCCGGGGCAAAGCCCTCTACTCCTTCTCCGACGGCTTCCACCACTCCGGCAAATTCATGGCCGGGGATGACAGGAAGAGTCGCAGGATACATTCCGTGCAGGATGTGCGGATCAGTACCACATATGCCGCACGCGGCGACGCGCATCAACAAAGTTTTCGGAGCGACGTCCGGCTTGGGAAGATGCAGCAGTTCGAGCTGCCCAACACGGCGTATCTGTAAGGCGAGCATAAGTGCTCAGTAATAAGTGTCCGCGGCAGCGTACGGCACAACGTGCATGTATTTGTAGTCTTCGAGATCGATGCCACGATTTGTCGCTCGATAGTAAAGCAGCCAGAGCTGCGAGATATAGAGGATCAAGGCGTCGCAAAGCGGGTGTGCGCCAGGTGCGAGTTCTTTTGCGTCGAAGACTACGACTTTCGCGCCGTTGCCCTTAGAAAATGCGATTCCGGCTTCGGAGAACTGGCGCGATTGATCGTTACCGACCAGGAACAGCATGGTCGGTTCGCCTTGTCTCACAGTTTCGAGAGGACCATGCCGGAACTCGCCCGCATGGATGTAGGCGCAGTGGTCTTTGAGAAACTCCCCAAACATGTCGTACGCCATCATGTAGCCAAGCGTGTAAGCAGCACCCGCAGAAAGGACAACCAGCTTTCCGCCTTCGAGTTGAGGAGCCAGGCGAGCAGCCAATTCACGGCTGGGTTCGTAGATTTTTTCGAGAAGTGCCGGCAACGATTCCAGGGCTTCTTCGAGCTTGTCAGCCTGCCCGAGGCTTTCGCCCCGCAGCCGAGCGAGTTCGATCACCAAAAGCATGGTGAGATACGCGGGCGAACTATAAAGTGCTACCGATTCATAGGTGACAGACCAGGTTGCGCCTTTCGCCAGTTCGGCATCTGCGCGACGGGTGATGGAAAATAAAGGCGTTTTGCTTTCAAGCACGACACCCCGGGCCTGCAACGTGTCAACTGTCTTCCCGGAATAGCTGGCGGCAATCGCCACCGACTGCGCGTCGAGAATGCCCGGTCTCGCCGCAACCAGATCCGGAGCAATCACATAGTGGCAGGGCAGCTTCAGGAAATTGAGGCCCGCCCAATAGCCGCTGTAGAGCGCCGATGAGGATCCGCCGCTGCCGAAAAAAACGAGGTTTCGAGGGCTGCGTGCGTGAATCTCCTTGGCGATCTCGCGGATCGAAGACCTTTTCTCTTTCCACATCCGTGTCAGCTCAGCGGCGACGACGGGCGCAGAGAAGATCTCCGCTTTCAGATTCTTTTGTTCGAGAGTGATGGTTTCCGGCATGTTGAAATCTTTAGTTCAATTCAGGAGTTCGGATTTGAGTAGCTGCGGGCGAACTTAACAAGGACAAGGCCTCGTCGAGCGAATCTTCCACTCGATAGCGGGGTTTGAAGTCGAGGAGCCGACGCGCTTTGTCGATGCTGAGCGAGTAGGAATGAATTCCGGCGCAGCGGGCGGCGACTGCTTCGCGGTTCATTAGTTTGGCCAGGTAAGGCGAGACTTCGGTATATCGAAAGGAAGCGGGACCGGCAACGTTGATTGAGTGACCCAGAGCAGCATCGCTGGTGAGCGCCGCCAGCACAGCGTCCGCGGCATCCCGCGAGTCGCAGATATGTTCGGTGAATGGCGTGCCGTCCTGCTCCAGCGGTGCTGCGATTACCTCCGGGTTCGACCACTTCGCGGAGTCCTCCTCTACAAGAAAGGTTTTGTAGGGGGTTGCGGTGAAGAGCTCCAGAACTTCAGGCGAATCGAGCGTCCAGACAAATCGGAGGCAGACCGACGGAACATTGCAGATTTCGTGGAAGTAGCGGCAGAACCGCTCGCCCACAACCTTCGAGACGCCGTAAAACACCGTAGGGTGCTGTTCCGCGGAGTCTTCCCGGATAGCTTCCGAATACGCTGTGAGACTCCAGCCCGTGCAATATGTCGCATCCGAGCTGGCGAATATTACTCGCGGCTTCGGTGAACACTTTGCGGCAGCCTGCAAAATACCGTACGTTGCTTCGATGTTAGTCCGGAAAATTTCGTCGTCTGCCGCGGGCGGCATAATGCCGGCGAGATGAATAATCGCATCGGCACCGCCAATAGCATCGGCGGCGGCAGCTTCTGAAAAGGGGACCGCTTCAACCTCGCTCGCCCACGCTTCCGGGAGCGCGGTCGAGTGAACGGTTGCCCGAACGCGCCAACCGTTTGCAAGCAGGAGCGGAACGACTTTCTTCCCGATGCGCCCGCTTGCTCCCGTCACCACCGCTGTCTTCATGTTGTAGTCTCCTTCCGCTCGGAAACGCCAAGTATCTGGACAAAAACGGTTCTGGCAAGGGGGCCATCGTACTCGACGAAATAGACATTCTGGCGGCTGCCACGAATCAATTTTCCGTTTTCGATCGGGAAAATGGCGTGCACTCCACCGAGCACGCTTTTCAAATGGTCGGCAGCATTGAATCCGAGCCGTCCGTCAAAATCGAGCATGCGGTTGTGGTAGTACCCGGGCGACCCGGCGGGAGCGTTTTTAGGCGCGAGCCGTTCGAGATGCAACGGAATATCGCGCTCCAGGCATTCCACACCTTCGGTCACGACAATGCCCGAAGTCGTATGAGCCGTCATGAGGCAAACAATGCCGTCCTGAACTCCGGTCTCGCGCACCAGACGTTCGACGTCATCTGTGAGATTGATCATCTCCATCTCTTTTCGAGAAATGACTTCGATCCGATGCAGGCGCACAATCATGAGCGCCCCCCAAGTAAGCGTTCGGCATTTAGGCGAAATACAGATTCCAGCATTTCCTCCGAGAGCCCCAGCGCGCGCACAGCCTTAGCCATCGCCTTGATTTCAATTCGCGGATTGTCAGAGCCGAAGATCAGTTGATTTCTCAGACTTCGCTCGAAGACGGTCAGCGGCACTTGCTGCGTCATGGCATAGCGCAGGAAGTCTACGGGATTGTCGAAATAGAGCGCTGAGGTATCCAGATGAACATTGCGGTATTTGAGAGCTAACGCTACGGCATCCACCACCCATGGCCAGGCAAGGTGTGCAAGCACGATGTTCAAAGCGGGAAATGCAGCAGCGACATCTTCGAAGCGCATCGGATGCCCGAACTTCAATTTACTTCCGGGCTCCCAACTCAGGCCAGCGTGAAACAAAATAGGGATGTTCAGTTTCTGTGCCGCTTCATAAACTGGAAACACTTTGGGGTCATCGGGGAAATACTCCTGCATAGCAGGAGCGAGTTTCAGACCGCGAAGGCCGAGGTTTTCTATAGCGTGCCGCAGTTCTTCCGGGGCAGAAGGGCGGTGAGGATCGACACTCGCAAAACCGATCAGCCTCGACGACATGGCACAGACTTCTACAATCTGTTCGTTGGTGTAAACCGTTTCATGGCGGCTCGTTCGCGCGTCTATCGGAACCACGACTGCACTGTCGATTCCCGCGATGTCCATTTCGAGCAGCATGGTTTCGAGCGGCTGAAAGTTATTTCCGATAAAGAACGTTTCTCGGGCAGTACGCTCGAGTTCGGGGTGACGCGCGATCATTTCCCGGATGAGTACGGGGTGGGTGTGGAAATCAATTCCGCCTTTCATTTGATTCCGTCGAAATTCTTCACGAGTTCAAGCGCCTCGGGTTCCGTTGCTTGCGCGCCGGTGCCCCCGACTCCGCGGATCGAGAAGGAACCACATGCCACGCCAAGTTGCAGAGCTTCGCGAATCGGTCTCTGGTGTAACCAGGCGTGAAGAAACCCGGCATTAAAGTTATCGCCTGCGCCGGTTGGATCCAACACATCAATAGAGGGTGCAGACATGCGTACAGGCCGGCCGCCATCGAGCGTCATCGCGCCATCGCGTCCGAGCTTCACGACGGTGCACTTTGCCACGCCCTGCAACGCGCGAAGGCCGGTTTCAGGATCCGGTTCGCCCGTGATGCCATGAAGCTCACTTTCATTTGGCAGGAACACGTCCACTTCGGAAAGTGTCTCGCGGAGCCGCGATTGCCACCGGAGATCGGGATCGCATGCCGGATCAAGCGAGGTAGTCAGGCCGTGTCGCCGCGCTCGAGCGAAAACGTCTTGAAAATCCGTCTGCATTCCGGTCTGCAGGAAATAGGAAGAGCTATGAACGTGCTGAAAACCGTGGAAGAAATGATCCTGGATATCGCATCCACGGAGTTCGGGAATCGTTCCGAGATAGCTGATCAGACTACGATCTTCAGGTGAACTGAGTGAGACGGTGATCGATGTCTTAATGGACGGATGCTTGCGGACGCGTGACACATCGATACCAAGCGCAGTCATGGATTGCAGGCAGAAGTCGCCGCTCGAGTCCGCTCCCACCCAGCCTACGAATGCACCTCGATTCCCCAGCCGGATCAATCCTGCCGTAGTGGTTGCGGTGGAACTGCCGAGCGTCATCGTGAAATCGTCCACGAGCGTTTCGCGTCCGGGAGCCACAACAATTTGCCTATAACCCCGCAGGATCACGTCGAAGTTGATTTCGCCGAACGAAAGCACATTCATAGGATCTTGCTCATTTTCACTGACTGTACCGTTAACGTTATCGTTACAGTAGAATAACGGTGGAGCAATGCTGCTGTCAAGAATATCGCTCGGAAAGAAATTTTAGTTGGGCTGAAGAAGGGGGAAGCTAGAGTCAGACATGGCCCGCGCACCGGTCCGAATGAAGGACATTGCCCGCGACCTCAACGTCTCGGTAATTACAGTTTCGAAGGTTCTCCGGAACCACAACGACATCAGTCACGAAACGCGTGAGCGCGTACTGAACCGGATGCGGGAGTTGCACTATCAACCAAACCGTGCTGCGCGCAGCCTGGTCACCGGGCGCAGCTTCACGATCGGCCTCGTGGTTCCGGATCTCGAACACCCGTTTTTCGCGGAAATCGCAAAAGCGATTGCGCGGACTATCCGGCCGCGCGACTATAGCCTGATTATTGCCTCCTCGGAAGAAGATCCGGTCCTCGAAGCCCGCGAAGTAGAAAATCTGCTCTCGCGTCAGATTGACGCTCTTGTCTTGGCATCGACACAATTGTCAGCCCAAAGCGCCATATTCGAGCGTTTACACGAGCTTGGACTGCCTTACGTTCTCATCGACCGGCGCTTCTCCGGACTCATGGCTAATTACGTCGGAGTGGACGATACCGAGGTTGGGCGTACCGCGACCGAACATTTGATTTCACTGGGCTACCGCCGTATCGCGCATTTGCGAGGACCCGACGTAAGCACAGGGAAGGATCGCCTCAAGGGATACCGGCAAGCGCTCGCAAAGCACAGGATCAAAGTTCCGTCGGACTATGTAGTGGAACTGGAGGCGGGCGACAACTGCTCGGAAGAGCACGGGAAGGGAGCAACGCAGCGCCTCCTTGGACTGCAACCGAGGCCTGAAGCAGTATTTTGTTACAACGATGAGGTGGCAACAGGTGCGTTGCGCGCCATTGGAGAAGCAGGCCTCGAAGTACCGGACGATATAGCCGTGATCGGAGTGGATAATATCCGCTACGCCGATCTTTTGCGCGTACCACTGAGCAGCATCGATCAGAAGAGCTACCAGATCGGCGAACGGGCAGCGTCCCTCGCGCTCGCATTGATCTATACAGCCGTTCCGCCAGAACCTGAGGAAGTAATCGTTCCAATCGAATTAGTGGCGCGACAATCAACTCTCGGATCGCCACGACCTGGCGGTACTCGCCGGCGACTAGACGGGAAGCTTACTAAGTGAGCACCGAAACTACCCAGGAGACAACCGCTCCGGGTCTTCGCCGGGTTCTCAGCCTGTGGGATCTGATTCTCTATGGAATCATCCTGATCATGCCGATCGCCGCAGTGCCCCTGTTCGGACTGGCACAGAAGCTGTCCGGCGGACACGCTGTCACGACCCTCCTGCTGGCGATGGTAGCGATGACTTTGACGGCGTTCAGCTATGGCCGCATGGCTGCGCTTTACCCGTCTGCCGGCTCTGCCTATACATACGTTGGGCGGGGGCTGAACCCGCATCTCGGTTTTCTCGCCGGCTGGGCCATGATTCTCGATTACCTGCTGGTGCCAGTGATTTGCACCATCTACGGCGCGCTAACCTTACAACGGCTCATCCCTGGGACTTCTTACTGGCTTTGGGTCGTTCTTCTCGCCGCGTCGATGACGGTTGTCAATCTCCTGGGCGTGCGCGCCACTGCTCGAACAAATCTCGTTCTAATGATTGTCATGTCCGTGGTCATCCTCTGGTTTATTGCGATGGCCATACACTTTCTAACCCACGGGGCCGGGGTTGGGGGTCTCGTCTCATCTAAACCGTTCTACGATCCCGCCACGTTCAGACTCTCGGCAATCATTGGGGCAACGTCACTCGCCGCACTGACGTACGGAGGCTTCGACGGCGTCACTACACTCGCCGAAGAAGTCGAGAATCCTCGTCGTAATGTACTGCTCGCAACTGTGGTGGTGTGCGTATTCACCGGACTTTTTGGAGGGCTGCAGATTTACCTGGCGCAGCTGGTCTGGCCCGATTATAAATCCTTTCGGGACCTCGAGACGGCTTTCCTAGACGTCTCTGGCAGAGTCGGTGGACCGATGCTATTTCAGGCCATGGCTGCCATTCTGATTGTGGCGAATCTGGGTGCGGGTTTAAGCGCACAGGCTGGAGTGTCACGTCTGCTGTACGGAATGGGTCGCGATAATGTTCTGCCGCGCGCTGTCTTCGGATATATTCAACCTGGACGCCGGATTCCCTCCTATAACATTTCGATAGTCGGAATTCTGATGTTGGCTGGTGCTCTGGCGCTTAATTACGAACGTGCGGCAGAGGTCATCAATTTCGGCGCATTTCTGGCATTTATGGGCGTAAATGTTGCGGCGATGCGCGAATCTTGGGTTCACTCCCGCCACCGCACGTGGGCTACAATCGTGCCACTTAGCGGCTTTGCGTTTTGTGCAACCATCTGGTTTGGTCTGCCCGCTCCGGCCAAAATTATCGGTGGATTATGGTTCGCTGTTGGCCTGGCATATAACGCAGTGAGGACCCGAGGATTCCGAACAGCGCCCGTCCCAATCGATCTTAGCGACGCCTGACGCGCAGCCATTAATGCTCCAACTGAAAACCATCGTTCTATGCACGATCCTCGTTGGGTCGTCAATTCCAGTCGCGACTGCCGCAGAGCGGACTCTGGATCTCATGCCACTGCCGGCCCATATGGTCCAGAAGCAAGGACAGTTGGTCGTTAATGAGAATTTCCGGGTCAAGCTACCGGCAAGCCCAGATGAGCGGCTCCGAGCGGCAGCTCAACGTTTTTTCAGCCAGCTCTCACTTCAGACAGGCATTCCCCTTGACAGTCTGCGCCCAGCGAAAGCAGCCCCGGACCTAAAGGTCCAATACGCCAGCCGCGGGCCTGCGGTCGAATCCCTCAACGAGGACGAATCTTACACTCTCGACGTTTCATCGACCGGAGCGCAGCTCTCAGCCAAAACAGAGGTTGGTGTGCTGCGCGGTTTTGAAACCGTACTGCAGCTGGTCTCTCAAGATCGTACCGGTTTTTTCATTCCGGCCATCCACATCGATGATCGTCCGCGATTTGCATGGCGCGGCCTGCTCCTGGACGTCACCAGCCATTGGATGCCGGTCGATGTGATCGAGCGCAATCTCGACGCAATGTCAGCAGTGAAGCTGAATGTGTTCCACTGGCACCTTTCTGATGACCAGGGCTTTCGAGTCGAAAGCAAACGCTTTCCCAAGCTGCACGAGCTGGGCTCGGACGGCGATTACTATACCCAGGATCAGGTGCGTCAACTCATCGCATACGCGCAGGCTCGCGGAATCCGAATAGTTCCCGAATTAGACATGCCGGGCCATTGCGCAAGCTGGCTGGTGGGATACCCGGAGCTGGCTGCGGGGCCCGGTCCATATTCCATCATCCACACGTTCGGCGTTTATGATCCAACTCTCGACCCCACGAAGGAGGAAACCTATCGGTTCATCGACGCACTAATCGACGAAATGACAGCGCTCTTCCCTGACGACTATTTTCATGTCGGCGGAGATGAGGTCAACGGAAAGCAGTGGCATAGCAACGCCCGGATCCAGGAATTTATTCGCCGCCACGATCTGAAGGACGAACACGGACTCCAAACTTATTTCAACCAGAGATTGGAGCAACTAGTCCGGAAGCACGGCAAAAAGATGGTGGGCTGGGACGAAATCCTTCACCCCGAGCTGCCGCACGACATCATGATTCAATCCTGGCGTGATCAGCAATCTCTGGCTACGGCGGCCAAGCAGGGTCATCCCGCCATTCTGTCCTTCGGTTACTACCTTGATCATCTGGACCACGCGGGATATCACTACGGCATTGATCCCCAAGGAGGCCCAGTCAAAGCATTGACGGCCGACACCGCAAACGGAATCCTCGGTGGTGAAGCATGCATGTGGACCGAATTCGTTAGCACGGAGACTGTCGATTCGAGGATCTGGCCTAAAACTGCTGCGATTGCGGAGAGGTTGTGGTCGCCGTCGAACGTAACCGATGTCGTTTCGATGTATGGCCGGCTGGGGACCATCAGCCAGCGGCTCGATTGGCGAGGCGTAACCCACCGCAGCAGCTACAACCCGATGCTCGAACGCTTAAGGGGAGAATCTTCGATTGCGCCGTTGCAGGTTCTTGCCGATGCGGTTGAACCCTTGGGAATCGACATTCGAGAACGGGCCAGGCGATACTCGCAAACGTCCGCATTCAACCGGCTGGTGGATGCTGCGCGAGGCGAGAGCCTGCCGCTCCGGCGGTTTGAGTTGGAGATCCGCCGTCTTGGTCAGTCGACACCGGCATCCGGGGATTGGATGCATGTTGAGCAAGTACTGCGGTCCTGGAAGGAGAATGATCGACAGTTGTCTCCCTCGATTAGTGAGCGTTTTCTTCTCCAGGAAGCCGCGCCGTTATCCAGAAACTTGACCGAAGTCGGAGCAGTCGGCTTGAGCGCGCTGCAATTCATCCGATCCGGCAGGTCGGCGCCCGCCGATTGGGCACAGCGGCAGACACGGAGGCTCTCGGCGATGGAGCAGCCGCAAGCGGAAGTCACACTTGCCGCCGCGAGTTCGGTTCGCCTGCTGGTGAACATCGCAGCAGGCCAAAGCAGGTCAGATAGCAAATAGCTCAGACCGCTGCAAGAGAGCCATGAGCCGTTACCTCGCCGGAAAAAGCCAAACCTCCGACACCTGACATCCCCGGCCATTACCTCCGAGCCCCGGTTCGCGGGACCAAGCGAGATGAAGCTCGCCGCCCGTTATAGCGCCGGCCGGAACATCGAACTCCATTGGCTTCGGCGGCCACGGACGCGTCAAGAGCGGATGTATTTCGATATTGCGATTCGCGCTCAGGCGAATTTTCTTCTTTGGCTCGTCCCCCGAATAGACGACACGAAGGCGATAGCGAGCATGCGGGTCGAGACCGGTATAGCGCATCTGCAAGGTCGCATCAAACAGAGATTCTGCCCAGGCTTTCCATGCGATGGGCGCCGTATTTCCGAGCTCGTCCGGATAGTTAAATCCTGTCAAGGCGGAAGAACGAAACTCCGGATCCTGCACGGGTCCGACGCCGATCAGCAGATGCGGACGACTCGCCGGGTTGCCCAGTTGATCATAGAAACCGCCGGGCCCAGGATCCGCACGTTTCAGGAGGTCGAGTGCGCCCTTCACTTTTTCGTTAGCGCCCGGCAGCTTCTGAATCTCTGCGATGCGCTGTCGCATCCAGGCGATATCCGACACCGGATAGTCGAGAGTCTCCAGATTTGTTCCGCGTTCCACGGCCTCACCCTGGTACCGCGTGACAGCCAGCTGCATCCTGACACTTTGAAACAAAGCCTCTCCGAGTTCCCGCACTCGTCCCCGGAGCTGTCTTCCCGGCGGATCCGCGTTGGCCGAAAGTAACGTTTCAGCCTCCGCCAGAATCGGCGTCGGATCAAGACCATTTGGCGGCGCCGGTCCAAGCCGGTCACCAATTCCGGGTGGGACTGGAAGCCACCCGATGTCTTCAAACGCACTGAGCAGGTCTCTGGCTCGCTGGACTCGCGCCGTCTCATCAATCAGCCGGCTTCGCACATATGCGTCGTAGTAGGCGCGATATAGTCCCTGCTGAAAACGCCAGTTCTCGAGAAGGGCGGGCGGTGCAGCGCGCTCCAGATCCTGAAACTGAGCGAGTGTCAGGGGAACATCAGAGTTGGTTGCCAGCGGGCCGCACCAATTTCGTTCGAGCGCAAGCAGTCCTTGTGCAAATCCTTCCGCATATTCGTTACCCAGAAAATATCGGCCAAAGTCTCGCAGAGCGTCTACCGCACTGACTTGGGGGTCCCAGCCCAACACACTCCAGACGAACTTGTTGACATCGTCATTGCAGCCTTCTGAATAGGTCAGAAATCCTATCGTCTTCTCCGAGTATCGGCGCAGGATATTGGCCTGGCCTTCGGGACGCGGATTGATTACCTCGCGCCCCTCGGTCAACGCAAACGCGACATCCCATTCAGGGACCGGATATTGGCACTCCACGCTGTGCGTGATGTCCGGATAGAGGCGTATGGGGATGGTTTCCGGAATGCGGCGCCTCATGTCCTCCAGGCCAACGGGGGACTGCGGTCCATAAACGACTCCATCAAGCCATTTCGCCGTATCGGGCCGCTCGACGATTGCGAAGAACTCATCCATCCACTGAGCGTGGAAGCCCTGAGGCGAAGTCCACATCTGCGCATGAGGATGAAACTGGCGAAGACTCTGCTTTTGCTTTTCGAGCAGCGCTAGAAGAAATCTCGGCGACGTTTCACCCGGATCTCCGCCCGGCACAAACACCGCGTCGATTCTCGGCAGCAACTTGAAAATTCGCGCCCATTCCCCAATCGCAGATTCCACCGTACGCGGGTCTGAGTAGTCCTTATCCATTGCCGGATACCAGATCCAGACATCCATTGAGTACGAGTCGGCGATCCGCGACATCTCCGCCATCATGCGTTCCGGGGGAATAGGGAAATGCGGGCTGTCCGGTGCATCGTCAGAACGCGGCGGCGCCAGCTCAATCGCGTTTGTTCCGAATATCGCGAGATCCCGGATGTATTGGTCCCACATCGAGACTGTCCAGGCATCATAAGCGTTCGTCTTGGGGCGATATCCGAGCTGATGCCCTCGAAGCCGGTATTTGGGTCCCGTGCTGAGGTTGAGGCCCGAGGGGGCGTAAACACTCTGCCTTCCAAATGTCAGCGAACGAAGGAACTTTCCGACACCAAAAAGCAGACCTCGTTCATCTGCTCCGCAGATCGCGATCCATTGTCCATTGCTGTCCTGTCCGCTTCGGATGGTACAGCCTTCGGCTCCCGGACTGGACCGGAGCACTTCAAGAGCTGCAGCACGCCCTTCCAGCGACTTCCACCGTTGCTGAAGGGCCGCATAGATAGTCACCGAACTACCGTTCGCTTTTCCTGCGCGCACGGGCCAACGCAAGCCGCTACGCTTCTCTGCCTCTTCGAGCAGCACAGCAATTGCCTTTTGAGACTGTGCGCTCATCGCAGGCGCAACCACCACGGTCGCCGTGCGCAAGTCACGCATATCCGCTTTGACCACAGGTTCGACAGACGCAGCGAGTGAATTGCCGGAGCGCGCCAGTGTGGCAGCGGTGACAACCTGTTTCAGAAATTCACGGCGTGGATATGGGGCCATTAACGGGAAACGTCATCTGCAAGATGCAGAATGGAATCGATCTAATAGAGAACCTTTTCGTCCGCCGGAACATCTTCGATTCCCAGCGAATCGAGCAGAACCCGGGCGCCTTGCGCCATCAGGCCAAGTTCCGTGGTGCATTGAAACATCTGAAAACCTTGTTCTCGAAATCGCCCGACCTGATCGGGCTGGGACATGGGACGCCCGAGGAACTTCCCATGCCGCTGGGCGGCGGCGACGATCTTATCGATTGCCTCGTCAAGTTGCGGTTCGCTCTGACGGCCCCGAAGTCCCAGTGAGAACGAGAGGTCACTCGTCCCGATGAAAAGAACGTCGATCCCAGGAGTCGAGGCGATGGCGTCGATATTTTCGACGGCTCGGGCTTCTTCAATCATCGCCACCACAAAGATATTTGCATCTGCGGAGTCGTAGTAAGAACCTGGTTGAGGCCAGGTCCTTACGGCGAGACCCGCTCCTGAACCACGCAGTCCGGCGGGAGGATACCGGCAGGCTTGCGCGGCGCGCTGAGCCAGATCGCGGTTCGACGCAAAAGGAAAGACGACGCCGGTCACACCCTGGTCGAGCACTCGCTTTGCGGTCCACAGTTCGATGACCGGCACGCGCGCGAAAACAGAGGCGCGTAAGCCGCGAGTCGCCAGCACGATGGTCCGCAGAGTCTCGAGCGTTATGGGGGAGTGTTCCATTTCCACCCAGAGAAAGTCAAAGCCCGAGCTCGCGCCGAGCAGCGCAGCTTCCACGTTGCTCGTGGTGAGTGTCAAGGCGAATACGGGCTTCCCCGCCCTCAACCTCTCGCGAACAGGATGTTTCCATTGCGTCGCTTGCCTCGCTAAATCCGGCTCCCTGACATCGCTCACGCTTTTCTTCTCCTGTTTCGAGGTTAGTCCGGCCGTTCGAAACGTGTTAGCCAATCCTCATTCATCTCCACGTGCTTGATCGAATAGCGGCGGAACGTATAGATGATGTGAATCTTCCCATCCTTTGTTTGAAGCACGGAGGGATAAGAGTACTCACCCGGATTTGTTTCTAGAATTAAAGGCTTCTCCCATGTTCGCGCCTCATCTGTCGACCGCACAATGTGTAGCGGCGTCCGCGCGTTGTCCTGGTTGTTGAAGACCAAGATCACGTGACCGTTGCTGAGCCGGCGCATCGAGATGCCGGAGTCGGGATTCATCCACTGCGTCGCTGTGGGCGTGCTCCATGTTTTTCCTCCATCATGGGATTCAGCAGCCACAATCCGCGGCCGCACTCTGAGAAATGCGACGAACGTTCCATCCGCACGCTGGATGATGGTCGGCTGTTCGCCGCCACGCATAATGCCGCTTTGACTCCAGGTTGCACCGTTGTCCCTAGTCGAAACAAAAAACGAAAGGTCTACTCCGTTTCCATGCAGCTCATCACTGATCGGAACAATCAGTGATCCATCGGAGCCCCAAATCGAAAGATTGCGCGGCAGCCAGCCCATCGTGTTCCCGAAGAATGGCTTGTCCCCGGACCAGGTCGCACCGTTGTCGCGAGACGTGCGGGAGAAGAGCTGGCAATGATCCCAACCCGTACCGCGCATCATTGGCTGCCTACCATCCATACGGCCCCACAACAGCCATACCTTGCCAGAGCCGTCAGTGAACAGGATGGCATTTCCAGGAGGCTTGCCGGGACTGCGAACGATGATCGTTGGCTTCGACCAGTCCCGTGAACCTTTCGCGCGCCTTGATAGAAACAGAACCTGATCGTCGGAAGATTCGTAGCTGCCTCCGTACCAGGTCACTAAAAGATCCCCGTTCGGCGCTTCGGTGATGCTCGAGCAATGGTGCACCGGGTATCCGGTGATTTTCGTGAAGATCAACTCGGATGAGAAATCGATCGAAGCAAAAGGATCACCAATGGGAGGCGGCGCCAGCATTTTGCCGAGCTCGGTTCCCTGGACCTTAAGTTCAGACGGCGGGATCGCTGAGCCGGCCTGAAACGCAGTCAGGGCGCCAGTGATTCCCTGCTCCGAACCGCGATAAAGTAACTTTCCTTGGCTGTCCAGCAGGAACATCTCCGGAGTGACACGGGCACCGAACTGCCGCGCAACCTTCAAGTCAGGATCGAGGTAGACCGGAAAATTAAACCCGTGCGTCTGGCAGAACGCCCGAACTTCTTTTGCCTTGATTCCCGGTTCAGAAAACACTCCAACGAAAAGAACACGGTGATGTTCGTGATGCTTGTGGTTAAGAGCGACAATCGCCTCTGCTTCGGAAGCGGTTCCTTCGTCGCGCGTGGAAAGGAAAAGGACAACCGTTGCCCGCCGTTCTCCATAGTTGTCCATTTCTACAGGGAACCCTTCGGGTGAGATCAGATGTATGGTGCCGACCTTCTCGCCAACTTCAAGCCCTTGTTGCGCCCAGATGCCGCTCACAAAAGCTGCTGAGATCAGTAACCAATACAGGGGACGATATACCACCCAGACCTCCCAAAAAATGCCTTGTCCGCTTAATCTCTAACTCGCTACGGGCGCTGCTTCCGCCGCCAGCGTTACCCGCATTCGTTCGATATCTGCTTTCGCAAACCGAAGCGCAGCAACGAGCAACAGCACACTTGCTATTACATAAGCCGAAGCGGTAATCGCAATTGCGTTGCTCAACCCGAGCCGGTCTGCCAGAATGCCCACCACGACCGGCGCCGAGCCTCCCCCGGCGAGCCAACCCATCATGTTCATGAACCCGGTGGCCGTGCCGCGTGCCTCGGGACGGATCGCGTCAAAAACCGAGGCGAAGATATTTGCTTCGTAGAAACCTTTGAAGATGCCCCACAGAAGGAGGCTCGCGATTAGCCAACTCATAGAGTGGGTCAGAGCGCACAGGACCGCAAATGGAGCCTCGAAGAAAATCCCGATTGATTGGACCAGAATGCGCCCTCCCGGCATGCGTTTGCGCAGCGTGTCGGCCAGCCAGCCCCCAAGCGGCGAACCAAGCATGCTCGTGATCTGGATATACAGAGTTGCGGTGAGCGCAGCCAAGGCGAGGCTGAGATGAAACTTGCGATACAAGAAGGTAGGCATCCAGGTGAACAACACCATGGCGGTGAAATTCTCGCACATAAAGGCTGCCATGCACAGTAAGACGGTCCGGTTGCTCCGGATTGCCTTCCAGAAATCGAGAAAGGCCATGCGGCGTGTGGCCGTTGTTGCTTTTCCCGCACCTAAGTCGGCCAGATCAGCGGCGCCCCGCGCCGGCTCAATCAAGAACTTGCGAATCCCGAAGCCCAGGAGAACGCCGCAACCCCCGAAAATCAGAAACGACGCTCGCCAGCCAAAATGCTCCGCAATCAGTCCGGAGAAGTAGCCGCCCGCGATGATACCCACATACACGCTTGTCTGGTGCGTACCCATCGCCCGAGAGCGGGTGGCTTTGCCATGATAATCGCTCACCAGCGACATCGATGCCGGAAAGTACACCGTCTCTCCCAGACCTTCGGCCGCACGAAAGAAAAGCAGTTGGACAAAATTTCTGGAAACTGCAGTCGCCATACAGACCAGACTCCAGACCTGAAGCCCAGTCAGGATCGCCGTTTTTCGCCGCACCCGGTCAACGATGCTGCCTGCGAACGGCGCCGTGATTCCGTAAACCCACGCAAAGGACGACCCGAGCATGCCGAGCTGTGTATCGGACATGTGGAACTCGCGAGCGAGGAGCGGGAATACGGAATAGACTGCCTGGCGGTCGGCGTAATTGAAGAATGCGATCCACCACAGCATCCCGACGACGAACCACTTGTAATTCTTATTGGAGGCGTCCATGGTACGACGTCCGCGATGCTGATTGTTTTGAAGCCTCGCGCACAGCTTCAGAATTGTTACGTTGCGTCAGACGTTGTTTCGCCTCCTGATACATGCCCGCACGGTTCAAATACGGTATCTCATCGGCGATCCAGCTTCGCATCTGGTTTCCGTATTCGCTTTCCTGCGGACCTGAGATGAAATCAAGCGAGACGCCAAGTTGCTCCTCGAGACTGGACGCGATCAGAGGCCACACGGATCCGATATCGCCGGTGACAGGGATGCTGCTTTCCAGTCGTGCAAAGCCTGACATCTCCATGCGAAAGGGAATGCCGGTACGTTTGGTCTTGGGCAGACCTTGGTTCACCGCGTTTTGTATATCCGAGCTGCCACGCTCCAATTTCCAGGCGCGTTCCAGGTTGCTATCCAGATCAATGCGGATCAGCGTTTTGCCTTCGAGGCTGTAGGTTGGCATGAGGTCCCAGGCGGCCCATATTCCATGGCCGGTGTAAGTCTCAAAAGGCCCATCGTGAATCTCCTGCGATAAGGCGATCGCCGATTCGATGATGACGTCGGCTCCCTCCAGCATCGTTGCAATTTCGCGTGCCCGACGCGTCACGGGGATTGTGTCCGCAAGGGCAAGACCAACTGCGCCGCCCCCAACCAATTGCGGTATCGAAACCAGCACCGGGACTCCCTTTTTTGCGCCTGCGCCCATCATGGTTAAGTCTCCCGAACCCAGGCCCGCCAGATATTCCAGGGAAACGCCGTACTGACAAGCGGCATCACGTATCTCGCGAGCCAATCGTTCGGTCCGTAAGCCCATAGGCCACGCCATGTTGCCGGCCGCTTTGATGACAACGTTTCCGGCGCTTGCCGTCACGCGGTCGTAGACATCCCAGCCACTCGGAAGTTCTCGTTCCAATTCCTTCCGCTCAGCATCGCTCAATAACGTAATCTCAAATACCTGTCCGCGTGGAAGCAGTTCTAGCGGCAGCCCGATTTCCTGGCCGTCCTCAATCCGGATTCGTTTCACACGATCAAGGGTTCCCGCCATTTCGTGCGCAATCACGGCCGAACTGGTAATCACACCGTCGATCAGGTTCTTGTTAATAAGCTCAGCAATCTGAGTGGTCACACCTTCATGGATGTTAGGCCCGCTTCCTGTTACGGCTACGACCTTGCCGCCGCGCGCTTTGACGTCAACGATCCGGCGGATGGCATTACTCAGAAACTCTCGCGTCGAGTCCGGTAGCCCTGCGCGCATTTCGCGCAACGCCTCTTCTGAGGGCCTCACCCGCGCACTCCCTCAGACAGGATCTGCCGTACACGCTCCAAGTCATCCTGCGTATCGACTGAAACCAGCTCGCCTTTGCAACTCGTTTCAGCGGTTTGAATGATGATCCCGTTTTCGAGAGCTCTCAATTGCTCCAATCCTTCGATCTTCTCGAGAGGCGACTGGGGCAGCCGGGAGAGATGAAGGAGCACCTCTCTCCTATATGCATAAAGTCCAATATGTTCGAAAACTACAAACTCTTCGACGCGGTGACGCGGAAACGGAATCAGGGAGCGTGAAAAGTAAATTGCATGGCCACGAAGATCGCGGATTGCTTTTACGACGGAGCGGTCCTCGTAGGCTTCCTCTCCGATTTGCTTGATCAGTGTGGAAAGCCCCGCATCCTCATTCGCTCGCAAAACGTCGACGCATTCGTCGATCATTTTCGGATCAATAAGCGGCTCGTCGCCCTGGATATTCACGATCACGTCCGCCTCAAGCTGTTCCGCTACCTCGGCTACGCGCTCGGTTCCGCAGGTATGCCGCGCATCTGTCATAACGACCTCGCCTCCGAAATCCTGAACGGCGTCCCTGATTCGCTGATCGTCGGTTGCTACGAGCACGTTATCGAGAGTTTGGCTCCTGCGCGCTGCCTCATATACGAGCTGAATCATCGGCTTGCCATGGATATCAGCCAGCGGTTTCCCAGCAAGGCGGGACGAATGATAACGCGCGGGAATCATCCCTGTGACTCTCAACCGATACTCCGTTCCGGGCGCTCTGCTTTCATCGCGCGTTGATCATCCCTGGTCTAAGTCCACTTACAGCCTCGACCAAACCTCGCGCTGAGTAAGCTGCTTCTCCTGCACCCAATCGCTGAGCCAGCGTTCAAGCGCTCGCGTCTGCTTGTGGCGGCCCGGCGAGAGAGGCAGGTGCAACGGGCCACTTGGGACACCGCGCGTTGCAAGCCCCACTCTCACTCCCCACGGAATCGGTAACTGCACAATCTGCTCGATAAGGGTGTCGAGTGCCGACTGGTGTTCGGCGGCCGTTGCCATGTCCCCAGCCCGGTATGCATGGTAAAGCGCTACAATCAGCTCCGGCACAAAGCAGGCAATTCCTGAAACTACACCATCCCACCCGCTACGCAGCGCCGGGAGAAGCAAACTGTCGTCGCCCACAAATAGCGCGAACTGATTGCCGTTGCGCGCATGAGCGAGCTGTTCGAGACTATCGAGATTTCCGCTGCTATCCTTGATCCCAACAAGATTTGAAATAGAAGTCAGAAGCTTGATGGTGGTCCCTACTTCAAGTGGATTCGTAAAGGAAGGGAGGTTGTAAAGCAAGCAAGGGATGGAGACGCTTCGGCAGACTTCCAGGCAGAATGCAGCCAAATCCTCCTGTTCGTAGCGAAAGAAATATGGCATCGGAATCAGCAGGCCATCGCATCCGGCAGATTCCGCGTGGCGAGCCAGCCGCAGTGTAGTGTGAATCGACGAAGTGCCTACCGAGACGAGCACTTTGCCACGACCGTTCGCTCGCTGTACAGCGCGCGCTGCCAATTCCGCGCGGTCGTCAATTGGCAGGTGAGGATACTCTGCCGTCCCGCCGCCGACCACAATGCCGTCCACTCCGCGCTCGAGCACGAATTCAATCACGTCATTAAAGGCATCAAAATCCGTACGCCCGTGTTCGTCTACTGGAGTGATCAATGCTGCTAGGACGCCGGAGGAGGGATATGACATGAAAGCTCGGTTCCGATTGTGGGTTAACTGTATCAGAAGATTCTGAAACGAGTCAACAATAATGTAAACTGCGTTTTGTATGTGAAACTAATGAGATGCTATCCTTCACTTTCGAGCACGAGAGACTTGAATTCGGCGTGTGAACCTTCATGCTTGGGACTACACGCGTAAACTCCGGCCAGACACGGAAGGCCGTTTTCGGGAGCCAGGTGGGCTACCCGGATAAGTCGCCAGCTCTCGCTATCGATTGCACGGTATTCGACAAAGAAATCGCCGTGCTTCCTCCGAATTTTAAGATTGTAAGACGGGTTCTGTCCAGGCGAAACAAAATCCTGGATAGACCAGTCCGAAAAGCCGCTGTTTGTGACAACGACGCCAAGCTTGCTTGGTTCTCCGATCTCAAATTCGACGGAGGTCTTCAGCCAGCAGTCTTCCGAAAACCAAACCATGATTCCGGCCTGGTCGTATTGATGGCGTGGACTCATTGTGACGTGCGAGCTGATCGAGCCTTGGGAGCCGATCTGGGTCTTGAGCAGATGCCCATTGCTCGCCCGGAAACCGTAATGCGTTCGCTGCCAGAAATCGGTCTCGCCGTCCGGTTCGATCCGGAGGCACTCTCCGGATTGTTCAATCCCCCAGTTGGCGGGAGGATTGAGCCAGGAAAGCAGCGGATTCAGGGACTTTCCGGAGGAGTTATCGGCGAAATTCACAACGGGCATCGGCGGACATCATCGCATAGTGAGGGCGTGCGCACGCGCCGGGCGCCGGCTAACCAATGACAATACCAACAAGAAAAGTCGACCGCCGCACGCCCCACGCGGAATCCAAACCTGACCGCTATTTCTCCCGGGCTATTGGAAATGCTCTGCGTGTTCTCGAGCTCTTTCAGCAGAGCACGCATCCGCTCGCTTTGACGCAGGTAGCACAGCAAAGTAAGCTGCCTAAAAGTTCTGTTTTCCGTATTTTGCGCACGCTCGAGATCGCGGGTTATTTGAAACGCGTGGACGGCGAACGTTTCTCTCCCGCCCGCTCCGCCGCGATGGCAAATCAGCTTGTGAGCCAGGTGCTCGAGACGGCGCGCCCCCTGATGCGTAACCTCAGCCAGGAGTTCCGTGAAACGATCAGCCTGGCGTTCCTTTTTGAGAATCACATCGAAGTTGTCGCCGTAATCGACAGTCCGCATCGGGTCAGCATGGGCAACGAGGTCGGCGGCCTGATCCCGCCGCATGCCAGCTCGCTCGGGAAGTGCATCTCTGCATTCCAGGAAGACGTGCGT
Organism: Terriglobia bacterium; assembly: GCA_963757345.1. Classification (GTDB taxonomy): domain Bacteria; phylum Acidobacteriota; class Terriglobia; order Bryobacterales; family Bryobacteraceae; genus Bog-105. Next base: position 167,837 of record CAVWRP010000032.1, read on the forward strand.
CGCGACAAGCTCCTGCGCTCGTTCGGACTCGTACCCTTCACTCCTCACACGATCGTAGAGGAACGGGCTCTTGCCAAAGAACTCGAGCTTGTCCGCTCGCACGGCTATGCGAAAGACATGGAGGAAAGCACCCTCGGCGGCTGCTGCTTCAGCGCCCCGGTATTCGGCAAAAACGGACATGCCGTAGCTGCGATCAGCATTTCCATGCCCAAGATGCGGTTCGCAAACCAGAAGCGTGTGGTGGCGGCCGTTCTGACCGCGGCGGGCGCCATGACCGAACACTTGCGTGCTTCCTGACGGGTCCTCATCTGCATGACTCATCCAGGAAGCGCGTTTCAAATACAAAACTGCATTTCATAAGTATTGCTATTCGTTTTCTTCTGTGTTAGAGTTTCCCTACATTTAAAATCGTTGCCTCCAGGTCTTAATGGAGCAAAGGAGTCCCACCTATGAGCAGAAAGTGCAATTTCTCTGGCTTGTTGATTACGGTGCTAGCCCTCGTGGGTCTGGTTCGGGCCGCCGACGTTACGGGTTCCATCGACGGTGTCGTGAAGGATCAGTCGGGCGCCGTCGCAACCGGTATCGATGTTTCGGTAACCAACAATGGCACTAATGCTTCGTACCGAGCGGTTACCGATAACACAGGGTCGTATTTCATTCGCGAGCTTCCCGTCGGAGAATACACCCTAACTGTCGAGGCCAATGGGTTCAAGAAATTTGTTGCTAACAGTCTGCGCGTGCAAGTGAATGAAGCGATCCGGGTCGATATCAATCTCGAAGTAGGCAACGTAGCCGAAACAGTAGACGTCTCCGGTCAGGCTGAAACCGTAGACACGAACTCAATAACGCTCAAGAATGTGGTGGACCAACAGCGCATCGAGAATCTACCCTTAAATGGACGAAACCCAACGCAACTGATGCAGCTGGTGGCCGGAGTTCAGCCTGACAACCAGAACGCAAACGTGACCTCCGATACTACTTATCCCGGAGTAACGCCGGTCGCGGTCAACGGCGGACGCGCCAACACCACCAATTACATTCTGGACGGCGCAGAAAACAACGATCATTACAGCAACGCCCCAAATCCGATGCCGAATCCCGATGCGCTGCAGGAGTTCAGTGTTCAGACCAACACTTTCAGCGCCGAGTTTGGACGAAATGTGGGCGGGATCGTCAATGCGGTGACACGCTCGGGCACCAACCAGATTCATGGTTCGGTTTTTGAATACCTTCGGAACACGGATCTCAACGCATCCAACTTCTTCACGCCGGGACAAGGCGACGGTCTCAAGCGGAACCAGTTCGGTGCGACGATCGGTGGGCCAGTTTTCATTCCGAAGCTTTACGACGGGCGCAATAAGACGTTCTTTTTCTTTTCCTACCAGGGAACGCGTACACGACAGGCTCCCAGCAAAGTGGAGCAGCCGGTTCCCACAGAGGCAGAACGTAACGGGGATTTCTCGGGTATCGGGCAGACGATCTACAACCCTTTCAAAGGGGGCATTCCTTATCCGAACAATCAAATACCGGCCTCTGATATCAGCCCGGTCACGGCTGCCGTTCTGAACAGTTATATTCCCGCGCCGCCCCCTGGTACGGATACCATTTCGTATGCCATCCCGCACAGCCTCGACGACGATCAATACATGGTGCGTATCGACCATAACATCACGGACCGCAACCGGCTGATGGGCCGGTTCTTCACGTCGGAAGCGAATCAGACTGCCTTTCTGGCGCCAGGAAACTACTTCTCGTCCACACCCGGTGCGAATTGGCGAAATACAAGTGTCGCGGCCGACGATACCTACACCATTACACCGAATCTGGTCAACACAGCCCTGTTCTCGTTCAACCGGACCAACAACCTCAACCAACCGACTTACCCCGCAAAGGGTCTGGCGCAGCTCGGCTCAGATATGTACAACGATTCGATGCCCGAGATCTATCTTCAGGTAAATGGCTATTTCCTGCTCGATACGGGTGACACAAATACGTTCTTCCGGCAGGAATATCAGTTCAATGATACGGTTCGATGGTCGAAGGGACGTCATCAGATCAGCGCCGGCGTCGACTGGAACCATGGGCTCGGCGATATCAATAACAACTATCGCGCGAATGGTTACTTCACATTCGACGGGTCGTCGCCGTTTACCGGTAACGCACTCGCCGACTTCATGATCGGGAAGTTCTACAACCTCGAGCAAGGTGTTGGCGAATACAAGAACACCCGATTCAACATGTTTTCTCTTTTTGCGCAGGATTCGATCCGCCTCACAAGGCGATTCACGCTTGATCTTGGCTTGCGCTGGGATCCATTCTTTCCTTACACCGACGAGTTAGGTAAGTTGGCTTCCTATTACCCGGGCCAGCAGTCCACGCGATACCCGAATGCGCCTCCCGGAATTCTTTACATCGGTGACAAGGGAGTTCCGGTCGGCGGCTACAATCGCGACTGGGCGAATTTCGGCCCCCGTGTCGGTTTCGGTTGGGATGTCTTTGGAGACGGTTCCACCGCCATTCGTGGCGGATATGGAATTTACTACGATCATCCCAACACCATTTCGACTAACTCTCAGGCGGACCAGGCCCCCTTTGGAACAGTAGTCATCATAAACGGCAACTCCGCGAACAGCCTGTCGGTGCCCTGGGCCGGCACTACGAATCCGTTCCCCGGGAGCATCAATCCTCCAAAGGACGTTCAGTTTGTGCTTCCGGACGTGGCATACATGTACACGACAGGCTTGAAGAATGCTCAACTGCAGAGCTGGAACCTGACTCTCGAACGTAAGCTTCCCGGTCAGTTCGTCGTGCGGGCAGCATACGCCGGTTCAAAAGGAACACATCTTGCCAGTTTGCGGGAGGGCAATCCGGGCATCTACTCACCGGATGCAACAACTTCCAATACCGATGAGCGCCGGCCTCTTTACCCGAACTTCAGCCAGGTCACTTTGGTGGAACCAGGGGATAACTCGAGTTACAACGCCCTGCAACTTACTCTGGAACGACGGTTTTCAAAAGGGTTTACCTTACTCGCGAACTATACATTTGCCAAATCGATTGACACCAGCTCCTACAATAAGCAGACTGGACAGACTGTAACCGATCCTTTCAACAGGGCTTTTGATCGTGGTGTATCGGACTTCGATCAAACACATATCTTCAATCTGTCCGGGTTGTGGAACCTGCCCATCAATCCAGCGAACCGGTTTGTTCATGCGGTCATTGGGGGCTGGCAGCTTTCCGGCATTCTGACGCTGCGCTCAGGCGAGCCATTTTCTGTCTACAGCGGTTCTGATAACTCGTATTCCGGCGTCGGCTCCGATCGCGCTGACCTCGTCGCAACTCCCTATCTGAGCGGAGACCGAAGCCGGGGTGAGGAGGTGGCAGAATACCTGAGTCCCGCTGCTTTCGGCCCCAACACACCCGGGACTTTCGGGAATACTTCCCGAAACATGTTCTTCGGGCCCGGCTTCGCGAGCGCTGATCTTTCGCTTCAAAAAGTATTTCACCCGATTGAGCGCCTGGGGATACAGTTTCGGGCTGAAGCATTCAACGCTTTCAACCACGCAAATCTCTACAATCCCGTGAACACGCTCGGGCCAACCTTTATGCAGATCAACACCGCTTTTGATCCGCGAATTCTGCAGTTTGCGATGCGCCTGCAGTTTTGAAATACAATTCGTGTAGATGACGCCGACGGAGTGCAACAGTCTCGACGCGCTCGGCTACGTTGTCGTCCAGGACGTACTTGATCCCGATACATTGGAACAGGTGCGAAACCGGGTCGAAAACCTCTATACACTCGAAGGCGAGAATGCGGGGTCGGAGTTTCGCAAGGAGGCCGGATCTCGGCGGCTGGCCAATCTAATCGACAAAGGGAAGATCTTTGAGCAGCTGGCTGCCGTGCCCCGAATTACGGAACTGGTCGGTCACATTCTCGGCAACCGGTTTAAGCTCAGCAGCTTCAATGCTCGCTCAGCGAATCCGTATACCAACGAAGCACAGCCACTGCACTGCGACGCAGGGGCACTGCCGGACGCTCTGGGCTACTGGGTTTGCAACACGATTTGGCTTTTGGACGATTTCACTACCGAAAATGGAGCAACGAGAGTCGTTCCGGAGTCGCAGAAGTGGGCGATCCTTCCGCAGGACTCGCTTGCAGATCTCATTGCTCCGCATCCGCAGGAAGTTCTTCTTACAGCACCCGCCGGAAGCGTTGTGGTGATGAATACGCACGCCTGGCACGGCGGCACGGCTAATCGCACACCGAATCATCGACGAGCACTACATGCGTTCTATTGCCGATTCGACAAACCACAGCAGCAGTATCAGAAGCGGCTACTCCGTCCGGAGACTATGGCTGGGCTCTCCCCCGAATTGCGGCGCTTGTTGGCGCTCGATGATCCGCTGAACGATGAACTGAGTGCGGCTCAAACCAACGCTAGCGGATTCCTGAAGTAGAGAGGCGAACTCAGCCTTCAGCTGCACCAGGGCTCCGGCCTCGGCCCCATTGCTGAAATCGATCCGAACGACCAGAGCGCGGCTTTGCGGATACCATCGATCCATGGCGATTCGTCTCCATATCTCGATCACAAACGCGTCCAGATATCTGTTCCGGATTTCGGGCGCATTGCTTCTTGCTGTCCTGCAACTCAATTCGGCAAGCTTTCGTGCGGGAATAAGCCGCGCCAGGATTACTCCAGAGCTGCCGGTCTGGCTTTCGGGTTACGCAGCTCGAACGCATTCAGCGGACCGCGTCCGACAGGACTTATGGGCGAAGGCACTGGCGCTTGATGACGGGAAAGGCGGCCGGATCGTCATCGTGACGACTGACCTGATCGGGCTTCCTCGCAATCTCACCGACGCGGTTGCCGCACGCTGCAAGGCGGGCTTCGGTCTGAAACGAAGTGAACTGTTGCTAAATTCGTCCCACACGCACTCCGGTCCCGCCGTATGGTCGAATCTTCAGACGCTCTTTGACATGAATCCGGAAGACTCTGCGCGCTCGAAAGCTTACGCGAGCAAACTGGAAACTCAGCTCGTTCAGATCGCGGGAGAAGCACTCGGTAATTTGTCCCCTGCCACTCTCTCCTACGGCGTGGGCGAAGCAGACTTTGCCATCAATCGCCGGATTGCCTCATTGAAAGAGCGCTATTCGGAGAAGAGCTTTCCCGCGCCTGTCGATCATAAGGTCATGGTCCTGTGTGTCACAGGCCGCGGCGGCTCCTTGCGCGCCGTCCTCTTCGGATATGCCTGTCACAATACGACACTCGGAGGGACTTTCTATGAGGTGGACGGCGACTATGCGGGCTATGCACAGGTCAGGCTCGAGCAGGCCCATCCGAGCACTCAAGCAATGTTTTTTCAACTGTGCGCAGGCGATCAAAATCCCGAGCCAAGAGGTACGCTTGCCCTCGCCGAAACTCACGGCAACGAATTAGCAGACGCTGTGGAAAAGGTGATTGTCGGAAAGACAAGTAGGTTGGACCCACCCATACGCACGGCATATGAGACCACACAATTGGCTTTCGCTCCGCACAGCCGCGAGATGTTTGAAAAAGAAACGAAGAGCGCGAGTATCTTCGAAGTACGCCGGGCGAAATTGATGCTGGAGAGTTACGATCGCGGCCAACCGGTGAATTCTGTTCTCTATCCGGCAGGCGCGGTGGGCTTCGGTAAGAAGCTAACTATTTTAGCCCTTGGCGGAGAAGTGGTGCTCGATTATTCGATACGAGCGAAGCGCGAATTTCCACATCGGAATCTGGTTGTCGCCGGATACAGCAATGATGTGATGTGCTACATACCTTCTGATCGCATTCTGCACGAAGGCGGTTACGAAGCAGACGATTCGATGATCTACTATGGTCAACCTGGACCGTTTTCCGATCAGGTCGAGGAGCAAGTGTTCAAATTGATCCACCGCCTCATGGCGGAGGTCCGATAGCCTAGACGAAGGCGAAAGGAGAAGGCACAGATGAGCGACTTGACCCGGAGGACGTTTCTTGCCGCCGCCCCGGCCGCGGGCATTGCTATAGGCTCGGCCAAGCAAGCAGCGGTAACCGTGACGCAAGAAAGACCCGCGCTTCTTGGTGGTCCGAAGATCCGCACGAAGCCGTTCCCGTCGTGGCCTATTACGAACACAGTCGAGGAGGAGGCCATTCTCGAAACGCTGCGTAGCGGCGAATGGTTCCGGGGCTCGGGCCAGCACGTAAATCGTTTCGAACAGGCTTATAAAGAACTAACCGGCGCCAAAAATTGTCTCGCCGTCGCGAATGGAACCAGCGCTCTTTACTTGGCGCTGAACGGCATTGGTATTGAACCTGGCGATGAGGTAGTGGTTCCTCCGTACACGTTCATCGCCACGATCAATGCGGTATTGCGGCAGTTCGCACTGCCCGTTTTTGTCGATACCGACATTGAAACGCTCCAAATTGATGCCAAGAAAATCGAAACGAGCATTACCTCGCGTACGAAAGCAATTCTGCCTGTTCACCTTGGTGGATCGTCGTGTGATTTGGACGCGATCCAGAATATTGCGGAGAAGCACCAGATTTCAGTCATCGAGGATGCCTGCCAGGCACATTTAGCGGAATGGCGTGGACGAAAAGTCGGGACATACGGCAGGGCCGGATGCTTCAGTTTTCAAGCATCGAAGAATCTGAACTCGGGCGAAGGCGGGGCGATTCTGACCGACGATGACAATCTGCACGAGCGTTTCTTCACGTTTCATAACAACGGAACCAGCCGGAAGCCGAAACGCCCGGCATTCTCATACGACGGCACCGGAGCAAATCTCAGGCTGACGGAATTCCAGGCGGCGATCCTGACCGCCCAGATGACCCGGATTGAGGAACAAGCAAAGACCCGCACGGCTAACGGCCTGTACCTCACTTCGCAGCTTAAAGAAATTCCCGGAATCGCACCTGCTCGCATGTACGAAGGATGCACAAGGAATGCCTATCATCTATACATGTTTCGGTACGAACAAGAGCAGTTTGCCGGACTCCCGAGGACTTCGTTCCTGGGGGCCCTGCGAGCCGAGGGTATTCCCTGCTCTGCCGGATATTCTCCCTTGAACGACGAGCCATTCCTGAAACGCGCTTTGGGTTCGCGTACCTACAAGCTGCTCTACCCTAAGCAGGTGCTCGACGAATGGGCAGAACGAACGCGCTGTCCCAACAACGATCGTTTGTGCCAGGAAGCTGTCTGGCTTACCCAAACGATGCTGCTCGGTTCGCGATCGGACATGGACTCAATTGCGGATGCGATCCGAAAGATCCAGGCACATGCAAGCGAATTGGTGAAGGCCTAGCGCCGCTGACATACTTCCTCCCAAGTTCGAACACAATATCCCAGCACTGGACGCGCTCCTCGTCCCGCAGCATCGTCGATTGTGGGCCAAAAGGGGCAATTAGCGCATTCCGACGCGTGGCACGCTAAATGCCCGAGCGATCAGGAAATAGAAGCCACGTCGCCTCTATCAGTCCGACAAAAGAATCATTTCATGAATAACGTGCTACAGGATTTGCGTTACTGCTTCCGGCAACTGATCAAGGCTCCCGGTTTTACACTAACCGCCATCCTCTCGCTGACCTTAGGCATCGGCGCCACAACCGCAGTCTTCAGCGTGATTTATGCCATTTTGATGAATCCTTACCCCTATGCGTCACCTGACCGCATGGTTCATATGCGGCTTCTCGACGCCGGCGGCCACGAAAATGGGTTCGGCCTTACTGCCGCCAACTGGCAGGTGATCAAGAAATCTCCCGTTGTAGAAGATGCGTTCGCCTCCGACGCTTGGAGCCTCACGGTCACCGGTCGCGATCTTCCCGAAGACGTCAACGCGACCTATTTCACCTCGAATGCCTTCAACTTCTTCGGTGTTCCCACCGCACTCGGACGCGGGCTGCTGCCATCGGACGCCGTGGATGGTCAGGATCCGCAGGCTGTCGTCGTGCTGAGTTACAAATTCTGGCAGCGTCACTTCGGCTCCGATCCTGGCGTCGTGGGCCACCCGCTGCAGCTCGTCCGCAAGACCTACGCGATTGTCGGAGTCGCGGCACCCCGTTTTACCTGGGACGATGCCGACGTTTATCTTCCCTTGAAAGTCACTCAGGACCCCAAGCGCAGTTACTATGTCGGAGTTCGCCTGAAACCAGGAGTCACTCACAAGGCAGCGAACGCCGCGCTGCAGCCTTTGATTGAACAGTTCGCCCGCGAGACGCCCAAACACTTTCCGCAAGGACACTTTAAATTGCACGTGGTCGGATTGAACGAAGACTTCGAAAAACAACTCGGCGGCACTCTTTATCTCTTGTTCGCGGCCGTCGCTTTTCTACTCTTAATAGGTTGCGCAAACGTATCTATTCTTTTATTGGCCCGCGGCACTGCGCGACAAAATGAGTTCGCCGTACGCGCCGCAATCGGCGCCAGTCGCCGCCGTCTCATCCGGCAGATGCTGGTCGAGGCGCTGCTGCTTTCAGTAACGGGCGCCGGCCTCGGCGTGCTGCTTGCCTATCGCGCTGTAGGCCTCATCGCCGAGCTGCTTCCGAAGTATTCGTTCCCGCATGAGGCCGCTATTCGACTCAATATCCCGGTGCTGATTTTCAGCGTAGCGCTGGCTCTTCTCACCGGCGTCCTGTTCGGTCTATGGCCGTCTGTGCAACTGTCGCGCCCCGACGTTATGCAGGTAATGCAATCGAGCACGCGCCGAATTGCGGGTGGGACCCGCGGGCGCATGATGAATACGTTCCTGATTGCCGGACAAATCGCCCTGACACTTGTCATGTTGGCCGGCGCAGGCGCCGCAATGCAAGGTTTTCTGCGCCTGCTGCACATGCCTTTGGGCTATGACGCCCACAACATTATGTCGGTTGGCATTCCGGTCCACGACGGATCCTATACGACGTGGGAAGCGCGTTCGGCTTATTTCGAACAGATCCGCAACAAAGTCGCCGCCATCCCGGGCGTCGCCATGGCCGCCATTTCCACTAATGCCACGCCGCCTTCGAACGGCTGGAACACAACCATCGAGATCGTCGGTAAACCACCAAAAGACAGCCAGAGAGTCCGCGTCAATTTCGTTAGTCCGGGATACTTTCCCATTCTGCGAATTCCGCTCATGCAGGGACGTCTCTGGGACGAGACGGAAAACCACAAGGCCGCTCGTTTTGCCGTGATCAACCAAACCATGGCTCACCTCTATTTTCCGGATGGGGCACTCGGCCACTCTCTCAAGATTCCCGAGATGAAGAGCGAACCGCCGTTTAGCTTGTCGGCTCCCGGGGAAGGTGCGCGCCTACTGATCGTTGGCGTAGTCGCTGACAAACGCAACGACGGTCTTCGAAATCCCATCCTGCCGGAGGCGTTCATCCCCTATACGCTGAGCATGCGCATGTGGACCCAGATCCTTGTACGCTCCGCCGGCTCGCCTTTGGCGCTGCTCCACACAGTTGGCCAGCAGGTGAACTCAATCGATGCCGACCAACAGATCAGCGGACAGGCACAGGACCTAGAGCACTGGATTCAGGATCAGCCGGAGTGGGCGCAGGAACATCTGGTTGCCTGGCTATTCGGTTCTTTCGCGGTTTTGGCGCTGGCGCTCGCGGCAACCGGCCTTTATAGCGTAGTCTCGTTCTCCGTTGAGCAGCGTACGAACGAGTTCGGCATTCGCATGGCTCTCGGTGCGCAACCGGGGCACGTCCTGGGAGTAGTATTCGCCTCCACGGTAGTCAGTGTCGGCAGCGGCCTGGCGGCTGGGGTAGCGCTGACTTTTGCTCTCAACAATGTGCTGGCCCGATGGGCGGAGGGCAGCTCTCGCGACATTCTCGTTCTGCTGAGCGCCCTGGTTCTATTGAGCCTGGTAGCCGCACTCGCCTGTGTTGCACCAGCGCGGCGTGCCTCAAGCGTGGATCCCATGACGGCATTGCGCTACGGTGGTTAGCCTGCAGGGCGCGACAGCGTTCCTGTTCCCTCGATGAGGACCGGCGGAAGCCTTTTAGGCGCCGGCGGCGTGCTTGACCTTGATCATCGTACCGTCTGGCAAAATCTGGACTTCATGGTAATGCGCCGTGGTGTGCTCCTCGAACTTGACGGCTATTGTGACGACGTGCTGCGGTTCAATGCCAGTCGGCTTTACCACGGTCTTCTCAAGGAGCAGAATGGCGGGGTTGATTCCTTGAGGCTCTTTCTTCTTCAAATGCACTTTGAATCCCGGGGTCGGAAACGTGCATTCGCCATGAACCTTCAATCGGCCTGAATGGAGAGTGGCGGTCCAATCTCCGCACTCGTTGACATCTGGCATCTGGTTCCTCCTCTTGAGAGGGAGTTGCGACGCAAGCATCGATCCCTCTACATAATTCAGTGAATTTCATCCGATGGTCGTTTCAGGGGTTGCGCTCACGTCGTGCGCAAAAAGGATACCCTGCTTCATAACCCCTGTTCTTATCCGGATCCGTAGCCCGCGCTCTGAACGCTTATGGATGTCGTGGCGCCGGCATTTTAACGATCCACGGCGGCCTCGGTCTGTTCGTCCCATGTGACCGGGAGTTTCTGGTCTGCGGTGCAATCCCCGGGCATCCAAAGGGGACCGTAAGGGAGTAGTAATGTAGAGGTTCTGCTCCGTCCAGCTTCCGTGGATCGGTGAAACGGGGCCAGGAGAACTCAAATGATCATTCGAGCCCGTCGCCAGGAACGTGCCGCCCATGGTCGAACAGAAGGCGAACACACAATAGTGCCGCGCGGCCCCAAGCGCCGCCGCAACGCTAAATCGGCGACCGGTCCGTACGTGCTTTTTCAAACACGGATTGTTAGTCCCAACTTCTCAGATACTCAATACGCAGTCTCGCCCGATGGGCGATTTCTGATCAACTCCCTCCCCCGAACGCTTCCTCGCTCCTTACCTTGGTAGCCGCCTGGACGGCCGAATTGAAAACCAAGATAAGTGATTTCGGCGGGCTCCCAGGCACCTTATTGGAGCGTGCCGCCTCGCCCCAAGGCGACCAGATCAAAGCCGCTGCAGCTGCGGCCGGGCTGCGATTCGGGGTACCTGAAGAAGAGCTGTGCTGCGCAAGAATTCCATAACGTACTGAAATTTGCGCAGTCGCAACCATTTGTGACTACGTCAGGCGGCATTAGCCCATCGATACCCGTGATGCAGACTGCCGAGTATTGACTTCGCGATGACCCGTCTGTTCCGGAATATTGGTTTATGGTCGTTGTCCGCCTGCAACGTCCGCTCAACTTGGTCTGGAATACCAGGCCCAAGGACTGATGTGTCCGGCCGCCATTGTAATGGCCACCCATTCTCGAAGCGTGCGCTTCAAATGAGATTCATTCAGCGGTATCAGATAATCCCAACGCTCGCAAAAGGTATTCGCGGTTGGCGCGTGCGCCGGCGATTTCAACACTGTAATGTCCCATCTCTCGACTTCTTCGTCCAAACCAGCCGAGAAGGTCTTGTGGCGATCGTGCAAGAGAAACTTGTATTCCTGATCTCCCGGCAGTGCTTCGCGCAGTTGCTGCAACGTCCACTCTGATGTCGGATGCTCGGTCACATTGAAATGAATCAGACGCCGCGATCCGATTTCGAGGGCGACAAACACATAAATGATGCGAAAGGCGGCGGTCACGGCGGTGAAGAAATCGCAAGCCACGATTGCTTGGGCGTGATTTTTCAGGAAGGTGGACCAGCGCCGGTCTCGCGACCTGCGTGGCTGGGGCAGTTGCTTGCTGTACTTGGCGACGGCGCGGAGAGCCGAATCTGGAGCTTCAACAACGGTTCGTCGGCGATGCGTTTTTCTCCCCAGGTTGGATTCTCAGTTGCTAGAGACGGCGACTCAAGTCCCTGATTTCGGTAGTCACCCGAGGCCTACCGAGCGGTCTCGATTTCCAGGGCCAGAAACGGCGGAATGCAGCGCGGTGCCAGCCGATCACAGTCGCTGGCTTAACGATCACCAATGCGCTACGCCAGTCGAACCAGCGGGCCAGCTTCGAAAATACAAACCTGTCGGCAGGCGTGGTTGGCAGCGCTCTCTTCTCGCGTTCCCGGAATAGAGCCAGCTGCTTGCGCAAGAGCAGATTTTCCGCCGCCAGTGCCAAACGGCGGCGCCCGATATTAGCGAAGAAACTCAACAGTCACTGACGATCGCGCGCAGGTTCCGAACGAGCTTGGAAAGCCGGCTGAAGACGTTAAACATCTGTGCAATCGTCTCAGGGCTAACTCACTCATTTCGCGTGCTCATCGGATTATTGCGTAGGACAGCTCAGATACCGCAAATGTGCGTGGCGAGCCGCTCTGGGACGTAACTTCAGTGTCGCGTCAACACGCGACCGCCCAATTGTCAACATTGTCAACCTGATTTAAGCTTCTCTTCGGCATATAGTGACAATTCGACCATCCGCTCAAGCAACTGCTCTGGGGAAATACCCGCGAAGTTCCTCAACACGAGTTCCTTAACGTAGAGGCGCACCAAATACCGTAGCTGCAGTGCACGATTTTTAGTCGCGAACACGAAGTCCCGGTGCCCGCTATTGACGATAATGAGGTTGCGTTCAAAATCGAATCGGGATCTCCACAGCTCGCCCGCCGCGCGTTCGAACGTGTAACCCGGTAGCCCACGCGCGTTGACGATTGCCTCGTTCATTGTGGTCTCGAGACTGGCAGTGACCGTTATTAAGGCCTCCGCGGTGCAGGTGACCTCGTGCTGCCTAACCGAAACCCTCAAGCTCGTAAGACCCGGCGTAGAAGGCGCCAAGTACTCGATTTCCTGATCAATCGTGCTGGCTAGTGAGCCGCTACCTGTGGCGATCTCCCAGGAGAATTGCAGGTCCTGCTCCACGCGCCGGCGGGATCGATCCCGCGGCAGAGCGCGAAAGCGTCGCCGCCCGCTCACGGGTATGGTGCTGGAGGCAGGTGAAATGACAGCGCCGAATAGCCGTCCCGCGTAATCGAAGAACTGTCTCTATACCCCTGAGTTGAAACTCGGTTCTGCTACGCCGAGATCGGCGGTTTCCTCCTCTCCTGTTGCCGACCCGACCTCGCCAGCGCTCGCTCGCAGCGGTCCGCTCTCGATGCGGGAGCGTGCCTGGATGTCGAACCAGTCGTACTCCTCGGGTGGGAGAGCGAGGAGTGCCTCGCGGAAGGCGCGCTGAATCGCACGCAGCGACTGTTGACTCGCCTGTTCTTCCTCCGCCCTCTGTTGCGCCTCGATGAGCCCACTCAGATGCCCCTCAAGAGGGTGCAGCGCTTCGCATAAAGCTGCATAGCGCTCATCGTGGATGATGCCACTGCGCGTGCTGGGTGTAAGGTTCAGAAACGGAACGTCAATAAGCCCTTGCAGATACCTGGAGGCCCATGGTGTGTGCTCGAGCCCGGGAAGTGTCGCCAGATCCTCGATCACTCGGGTTCCCAAGCGGGTGAGCGCCACCCGACAAGTGTCGGCGGGCTCTGCCAGATAGAGTTCTGCGTAGGCATCGCCGAATGCTGTGCGCACCGCAGGTAATTGATGCAGCAGCCGACCTTCGTATGCGCGCGGCTCGACCTCGTACTGCTTGCGTGCGAGCTTGTCGACGACCGTCACACGAACTTTCGCGCTTCGGATCCGGTCACGCAGCTCCGAGGCCAGGTACCACTGGATCTTCTCGCCGGAGAGTACGCGGATCCCCTCAAGCAGGGGGCCGATGCGAATTTCCGTGCCGCGTTCGGCGAATAAGACCCGGCGTGGGCTCACCGTGTAGCCCGAGTCGCCCTTTCTCATGATCATTTGGTAAGAGCGTTGGTCGCTGCCCGCCGAGATCACCGTCAGCTGGTCGCCGACCGTCCAGAAGGACAGCAGCCCGATCCCGAACTCTCCCTGCAGGCCGTTTCCAACTCCTTCTGCTTTCAGCCGCCGCTTGATCGAGTCGCAAATGTGGGTCGCAACGTACTTGAAGTTTGGTTGGCCCTCTTCATCGCGGGGCACCCCATCACCGTCATCTTTGATCGACAGATATTGCTCTCCGTGCGCCCGGCCGCGCGTGATCGTGACGACCTTTGCGTGCGCATCTATGCTGTTTTCGACGAACTCAGCGATCGCCTTCAAAGGATTGTTCTGCGAGAGCGCGATGATGCGGATGGCGTTCCAGTCACCGCCGATCTTGAGCTTGCCGCGGTCAGAAATCTTCCCCTGCCGAGAGGCGTTCGACTTCGATCCGCGCACGACGGGACCGTTGACAGAGTCTCGAGACACGGATAGCCCTCTTCGCTCACGATGTCAATCCTGTCTTACGACTACGAGGCGGTCGTGTGAGAGGCGGCCGCCACTCACTGAGTGCTATGACCGATCCCGCGTCTCTAACCCGATTGACGTACCGGATATCAGCGGTGACAAAGACCCCCTTGTGCAAGAGCGCCAGTGCATGATAGGCCGCATCATAGAACGACACTTCATAGCGCTGGGTCAATTCCAGGATTTTTACGAGCCAAACTTGAGATGGCAGTGCCTCCTCGAGCCCAAACTTTATCAGCGCAGACACCAAGCTCGAAGCGTGCGTCGGGAAGCGTCGCGCGATTGTATTGCCGACTTCATAGAGCCACAGCGCCGGCAAGAGCACGTCCACCGCCTCATCCTGGATCGCGGCCCGCAGGAGGAGCGCTTTGTCCGCGTCCGGCTCGCCACCAGATGGCAGAACCCATTTGAGAAGGACCGACACATCAGGCACCACTAGTGGAACTGACATTTAGTGGCCGTGCTCCCGATCTTCGCGGATCCACCTCGTCACTTCCTCCGCGCTGCTTTTCGGCAATTGTGTGCGCAGGGTCTCCATCTCACGTACCGCATCATTGCGCCGACGCTGAGTGACCCACGCGCGTAACGCCTCATTGATAGCCCGGCTGCGCGCGCCCGCCGGAACTCTGCCCAGGAATTTCCAAGTATCCTCGTCAATCATCACATTGATGCGTTTGCTCATTGCAGCAGGTGCTCCAAGTGAAACGTCCAGTGTGTACATCATTACACACTACCGGGCTCGCAGTCTCGTGGCTGCGAACTGAATATGCGGATCCGGCATGAGCTAAAACCGACAAATGGTTCGTGGCGAACGGACGAAACGTATGTACGAGTGGCCGGACGCTGGACCTATTGATATAGGGCCGTGGACTCAACCGGCGCAACCAGCCACTTCTTTCGCAATCTCGCGATGTGTCTGCCGCTCAAACATTCTTCCGCAAAGCGCTTGCCGCACCAGTCAGGCACTCGGCCAGCGATGTCGCTGCCGCGTGGTCCCCTACCTCAATAATATTGTCGAGCAGGATCACCGTGCGATCAAACGACGAATCAATGCGAGCCTCGGCGTCTGCTCTTTTGCCGCGGCAGAGCAAACCATTCAAGGCAATGAGGTAATGCAACATGATCCGCAAAGGACAAATTCGACGGCTGGCAAAGGGCGATCCAACGGCACAAATCCGCTTCATCCAACGTGTTTTCAGCCTTCGCTGCCTGATCAACATATTGAGATCAGCAACTACTTCGCCTTTTGGGGCCCTAAGCGAGAGCCTATTTACGACACATCCATCGTAAGTGGTTTAGAATGAAGGAAGCTGTAAATGTCGGGGCGTAGCGCAGCCTGGTAGCGCACCTGCCTTGGGCGCAGGGGGTCGTGTGTTCAAATCACACCGCCCCGACCAAACCTCACTTAATCAAAGGCGGGGGTGATTCTGGCGAAGAGGGGGGATTCGAACCCATGACGACCTCGGCGCCTGTGCAAGTTGCAGATTCTACATTGCTCACGATGCCAAATTTGCCATTCGTGCCGTCGACCATTGCACGCTATTGCACGCTGAAATCTCGCAAGAAAGACTGGTAGCAGACTGCCAGCTTGGGAAAACGATCCGCGATTGTAAATAAGGGACTATGGCGTTTGGCCCGAAAACCGAAACGTGTGGCGAAACGGATATTTCCGAGAGGCATTTTGTTTGGACTCGGCAGACTCATCGAATCTATATGCCTGACACTGATTGGTGCTGTCGGACCCCTGCGAGCTTGGAGATTAGCTACGTCCTTCTGGTGAAGCCATGGTTTACTTGGACAACCTCCGACCAGAATAAAAGCTGGCACATCACGCTCAGAAGAGCGAACAGTAAGAGCAACTGCCATTGACCCGTTCCCAGCCACACCCACATCCGCTGGTCCGCTCTCTCGATTCGTGCGAGCAGGTTATCGGCGAGCAGCAGGAAACACAGCATCGCCGCGAATTCATAGCGCTGTGGAGGGTCTTCCCGGATCGTGATGTCTCCTTCTCCCGGTGGGCCAGGAGAGACGAAAAACAGCCAAGCGAAGCCAATGGCTATATATAAGATGTTGTGGCCCAACACCGCCCAGAGGGGAAGCAGAACCCGCCACCAGGACCAGTGCTCTTCGATCGTGAGCTTCAGAACCGCCGACACCAAGCAGAGCAATCCAGCCGCGTAGAACCCCGCCAATCGGCTCGGCTCTTGCGCGATCCTCATGCCGCTTCTCGGTGATAGTACTTCAGCAGTCCACCCAGCCGATGCTCACAGCAAACCTTCGCGTGCGGCGGGGCTTTGGAGAGTACAGCTCGAGGAAACAAGAGCTGATTGCCTTTGCCCTGATGATTTCGTTCTTCGTGATAATGCAGAATGAAATCTCGAATGGCTCTTCTGAGCGACTTCTCGCCAAACAAGATCAGGCGATCCAGACACGACTCTTTGATCGAGCGCACAAACCGCTCTGCGTAAGCGTTCAGGTTCGGTGATCGCGGCGGCAGCTTCACCGAAGTCACACCCACACTGGCGAGAATGTTCTGAAATTCCCTCGTGAACAACGGATCGCGATCATGAATCAGATAGCGTTTCCCGTTCAGGATTCCGTCCACTGCATCGGTGACGTTCCTACCGATCTGACTCATCCAGAGTCCATTGGCACCGGTTGCTACGCCCGCGATCTCCACTCTCCGACTAGACAAATCCAGGAAGAACAGGACCAGGAAGCGCCTCAGTCCGCTGGCTGTCCAGACCTCGACCGTGAAGAAATCTGCGGCCACAATGTGATCCCAATGTTGTGTCAGGAACTCTCTCCAAGTGGTTTTGCGGCTTCGCTCCGGGGCTGGTTCAATCCCATTTCGGCGAAGCATGTCCGCGATGGTGCTGCGCGCTAGTCTGTGTCCCAGGTTCGACAGGGCCCCTTGGATGCGACGATAGCCCCAAGCGCGATTCTCTTCCGCTATGCGAATCACCAAACTCTCAAGTTCTTTGTCAGTTCCCGGGCGGCCAGGTCCGCGTTTCTCATGGCCATCGTACTTCTGGGCGATCAGCTTGCGATGCCAGGCAAACAAAGTGTTGGGCGTGACCAGAGTGGCCACTTCAGCCAGCAGCTTGCGGCCCAACCTCTTGGCTCGTACAGCTAAGCGCCGCCGCTGGTCGTCATTGAAAAGTATTCGATGATTTCCGAGCTGCTCGCGCAGAACTCGGTTCTCCTCTCGCAGATACTCGATCACTTGCTGCTGGTCCTGATTCATCCAACCGGCAATCGACACCAACAAGAACTGAAAAGGATCGAGCATTCTCGCCATCTGCTTCCGATTCTCTCAACCCGTTCTCCAGTCACAAACCGGCTGTCAATTCATTCGAATTTCCGGGCCATACGCCATTCGGATTTCCGCACACTACGCGATACGCTTGTAGCCCGACAGCCATTCCTTCTCGGATTCATTGCCTGGTTAACAGGAGCTCGAAGTGACAATGCTCGGCTGGATTTGTTATGCGCGCGGCAAATTTCGAATTTCCGGACGATACGCGCGCCACTTGGGTCTTCTTCATCGAAACGCACAATCCCACGTTCTTTGTCTTAAGCACGTTCGAGTTTTTTGACCAAACGTGGACCTTACGGCGTTACTAAACGGATCGTTGAACTGGGCCAGAGCAAAATGGTACACGCGGACGGCCGCGCGTACCACTCACTCGACGCTGTTTTACTCAGGCGCCATCTCGGGGATGGGTTTGGCTGCCGGGTGTTTCGGCTTCACGTCCGGCGCGACCTCCATAATGGGCTTACCGGGTTTTTCAGGGGAAACCTCGGGATGCGGCTGCCTGATCCGCTCGGGTGCGGTTTCCGGGGCGACTTCAGTGATCGCTTCGGGCAGCGGCTTGCGCCTGGAAGGATCGGGTGCAACTTCGGGGTGGATTCTTTCGCGTTCAGGAGCCACCTCGACGATGACCTCGGGTCCGACTTCAGGGCGAATCTCCGGTTTGATCTCCGGTCGAATCTCTGGTCCGACTTCAGGGCGAATTTCCGGTTTGATCTCCGGTCGAATCTCAGGTCCGACTTCAGGGCGAATCTCCGGTTTGATCTCCGGCCGAATCTCGGGTCCGATTTCAGGGCGAATCTCCGGTTTGATCTCCGGCCGAATCTCAGGTCCGACTTCAGGGCGAATCTCCGGTTTGATCTCCGGTCGAATCTCTGGTCCGATTTCAGGGCGAATCTCCGGTTTGATCTCCGGCCGAATCTCAGGTCCGACTTCAGGGCGAATCTCCGGTTTGATCTCCGGCCGAATCTCAGGTCCGACTTCAGGGCGAATCTCCGGTTTGATCTCCGGTCGAATCTCTGGTCCGATTTCAGGGCGAATCTCCGGTTTGATCTCCGGCCGAATCTCTGGTCCGACCTCAGGGCGAATTTCCGGTTTGATCTCCGGTCGAATCTCTGGTCCGATTTCAGGGCGAATCTCCGGTTTGATCTCCGGTCGAATCTCGGGTCGGACTTCAGGGTAAATCTCGGGGCCCACTTCCGTTTTGATTTCCGGCGCAACTTCGACCACAACCTCCGGGATGGGCTTCCGGTGACGGCTGGGTTCCGGCGCCACTTCCGGATGTACTTTCGGCGGATACTTCGATGGTTTCTCTTCTGGCTTATCGTGTTCGTTCATGCTATTAGTCTCCTGGTTGCAAAACCGGTTCCTGCCTTGATTGATTGAGATCCATCCCCATGGACCTATTACTGGCTTCGGAGAGTCCGAAACTTAAGCAAAGATCGAGCGCTGCGGCGAGCGAATGCTGCACGAAATCGAGCCGGATCTCGCTGGCCGTGAGGCTCCGGCGCAAACCGCCCAGCGCATAGGCCGGATTCGGCAACATGGCGTCGTGCTCGGGCCCGATGGTCAGTTGCCGGAGAAACCGGAAGCCGTTTTCCACGCGCTCATGTAACCCAGATAGCGCGGCCGGTCGCCCGTGAGGGACGCAAGAGCCGCAGCCGCGGCCAGACCCTCTAGATAGAGCGCCGTGGTGTAACCCGGCGCGTCCTGCTGGTGGCGAGTGATGAATCCGCCGTTTTTGTCGAGCTGAAAATCGCGAATCCAATCCGCGATTTCGAAAACAAACTCTGCCCAGGCGGATTCTCCATCCGCTTCCCACCAAGCCTCCCCGCCTGCATTAGCCAGGATGTCTGCCCGAAGTTCCGCTTGTAGCGGAAGCGGTGGCGGTAATAGAGAAGCGCATTGTGGAGGCGTGCCTCGTCTTTCGACGCCAATCCGGAGAGCGCCGCGGCCGCCAGCGCGAGCAGCGTCTGGCCGGGAAAGTAGTCTTGAAATTCATCGGTCCCGGCATCATTATCGCGATGCGTGGCGACGCGGCCATGGACATCGATATGCGACCACAACGCCGTCGCAATGCGCGGAACAAGTGTCCGTCGGCTGTCGCCTGCATCGGCTCCGCAATGGCGAGGAGAATCAAGACAGTTCGGCGACCGACGGTGGATTGTCGTCTTCTTCGGCCGAGTCCGGCGTCCGTTTCGCGAACCTTCGCAGGTAACCATCGAGTAGCTTACCGGCGCTTTCAATGGCCATGGGCCGGTTCAGCGCGCGCCCGGCCTTCATCAGAATCCACGTCACATGCGTCCCGCGCGCCATGCCGTGGCCACGGTAGATCCAATTCTGAAAGGGTTCGAAGGTAGCGTCGAATCCGCTCTTTTCGCGGATGTTGCGAAGCAGATATCCGCACTGCCATTCAGTAACTCGCGCAAGGTTTCTTCGAAGCGGAATGCAGCCCCGGGCTGGCGGAAGCCGTACTGGATCGACTCGACGCCGCGCCCATCGGCCAGCCAGGTCGCGCAATGGAAGCGGATCCAGTGATACGGCACACGCGCGATTCCGGCCTTGTCGATCACTTCGGCGGCATATCCGGCAGCGTCAAGGCTGTTGGTTATCGCGACGAACGGCGGCAGCGTTCCGTAGCGTTGATTCTGCCCGGCATTTTGGTACACGGCGAGCGCCTGCCTACCGAGCCGGAACCGCGGCGCGACCTCTTCGGCGGACATCTTCCCCGACTCCAGGCGATTGAAAAGAAGAGATACGGTTACGGCCATGCGCTCCGGCTTATCGGGCGCTGGCGGCGCGAACCGGCTATCCCGCAATGCGGCTTCGACCGGCATCCGGATATCCGATCCGGCTCGGCAACCGCCGACCCGGCGCATCCTCGCAGGCGCCGATCAGGAAGACGGAAATATAGAGCGAATGCAGCTCGCCGGGAAAGACATCGTCCGGAAGCGGCGGTTCAATCTCCTCGCCTCCTCCGACCAGCGCCCGAAGAATGTCCAGGGCGCGGGCAGCGGCCGCGCCAACCGCTGGCTCCGAATACCAGGAGCCCGTAAGGCCGGAGAGGCACGCCCGATGGCGGCCATTGTGCATCCGGCTCCACAACTTTCCGTGGTTCGTGCCGGTATACGTCGTATGGTTCGAAGCTGTAGAGCTTTGCGTTCTTCTGGTGCGCGTGGCGGAATTGCTCCCACTGGTTGCGATGCCTGGCATGCGCGGAAGCGCACCGCCCATTTGCGACAGCCATTCGCGACTGCACACCACAATCCCGTACCGGTCGTTGTCGAGCTGACCGGGATGGCATTTTTCGAGCGCCGTGAAAAACGTGACCGCGATTTGGCTCCGTTCCAGAATCCGCCGGGCCTCGGCCGAATCAT